>NZ_LRPC01000001.1 GCF_001592965.1 Roseivirga spongicola
GCGCTCGTAGTTATTGAATAAGTTCCACCCGTAGCAATACCGCTACCTACTTCTCCATCGACATTCGATATTATTTTTACGGTAGAGCCAGCTTCCGCTGTACCTTCAAAGGCGGGTGTGGTATCATTTGTCAGGTTATCTGACGTAGACCCTGCGGTATGTTCTTCGTTACCAGAGTCTGAGGAAGTAGCTAAATCTGGGGTACTAGGGGCTGAAGGAGCTACATTATCTACCACGGTAATCGTAAACTCTTCGGCAAAATCATCAGTACCGTCATTGGTGTTTATTCTTATATCATATGTACCTGCAGCTAGAGCACCACCTGTTCTTAAGGTACTACCACTTATATTGAAACTCGCATTATCAGTACTTCCTGAACCAGAAACCAAAGAATAGGTATGGGTATCACCACCATCTGCATCTGTACTAGAGAGCGTGCCTACTGTTGCATTTATGCCAGTCGCACTTTGGTTGATAGAGGTTGAAGTCAGCGCTATGTCTGTAGGTGCGTTGTTGGCCGATGCAGCCGCTACAATTACCAAATCATCAATTGACCAGCCTCCAATGATTCCAGCGTCTGGAGTAATGACTAATTCATCTATATTAGCGAACGAGCCAGTCGTAGGAGTGGTTAAATCGACTGATGCCAAAGTCTTATGACCAACAGAAAGCGCCAAAGTACCTACTGTCACTCCATCTCTTTTACCTGTTATAGTAAAGTCTTCTGCTGCTGTACCAATGTTTCGTTCATAAGCAAAATCAAACCCTGTAATTCCTACTTCAGAACCGTCATCAGTAGAAAGAGTTGAAGAGTTTGTCGTTCCTGTGCCCCCCCCTGTAAACGTCAGAGCAGCATCTGAACCACCTCCAGTGACATCAGTTCCTGCACCATTTCCACTCGTAGCAAGAGCAATAACTCTTGAATCTGATGATGTCATAGAGACATCGAAACCATTCAAAAATGCACTCTTCGATTGATCAGCACTAGGATTGGTTGAACTAGCTAAAAGTTCTGTGCCCGATCCAAAACCCATGGTACCAGGAGAGGGAGAAGCAAATCTAGGTGCTTTTAACTCAGTAAAGGAGAAAAGTGGGAATGCAATCATGGCCATATTGACCAGTGCCGAACCCATATTTTTCATTACGCTTTTGTTGAGACTGTTAAAGTTGATCATATATTTTGGTGGTGAAAGGTGTTATGCTCCCTAAAACAAGGACGCCATTATTAAGCCATTAGCTTATAATAGATCTAGTAGTAACAGGGAAACTCGTTAATGTTTTAGTTGAGTCTCAGACAGACGGTAGTATGCATCTGAAAGAGGGGTTCTTAGAACACAAAAAAAGCATCTTCACTAGACAAAAAATTGTATAAATCGGAAATAACATCAAAGCTAAGACACTCTGCCTCTGTGAAAAAGAAAGAAGACATCAAGTCTTAAGACAAATAATGTCTTAAGAGAACCATGAGCATACTTTTTGATACAAAAAGTATGAATTTGAAACTTCTCAGGGCCACTGGAATAACTTTCTAAAAAATATTTGAAAACAAAAAAAGAGCTCATGACACGTTGGCCATGAGCTCAAAATCAACATAAATATGGTCTGCCAATTACTTCTCTACCGTTACCACATAGTTACCGGACAAGCCAGCTCTTACTGGCCCATCGGACTTAGTAAAGCTGAACACAAACTTGGAGGTAGTCAGTGAATTAATATTTACCACTTTGCCATCGTCTAGGTTTACCACTTCTGCAGACTCACCAGCCCACTCCCAAGTACCACTTGCTTTAAACAAGTCGCCAGCGTTGGTTGTGGTGTAAGTACCATTGGCAAAAGACAGGGCAAAGCCAGGATAGTTCGCACTTACGTTAGAACCATCTACTTTAATGCTGCCGAATTGACCCAGCGTCCATTGGCCAGATAATTTCTCAAAAGCGAGTTCTTGTAAACTCGGCTCCATAGCATCATCGGGATCGCAAGAAAGACTGAACAGGGCTAGCGCAGCCATTAGTACGAAAGTGTATATTTTTCTATTATTCATGTCTTTTTTATGTTTTGTCCTCCCCCTGCCCCCTCCGAAGGTGGACAATTGGGTCGGCTAATTTTACTTACTTCGGTTACTACTTTCTGATTAGGACTTTCTTCCTCACCAGCGACCTTTCGTTACTGAACTGGATGATGTACAGGCCACTTTCAAAGTTGGTTACATCTATGGTCAGCTCTCTCTTGTCATAGCCTTCTTTCTCCAGCTTACTCACACCAGTTGGATTAATCATCTGTATGTTCAACGGCATGCCGTTCAGCTCACTCAAGTCTATGGTCACATAGTTGCTCGCAGGGTTCGGGAACACATTAATCTGCTCCTCGCTGATCTGTCCGTTGTCCGCACCCGTCACTATCACCCCTTCTCCACTCAGGTTCACCTCTATCACGTTGTCCTGGATGTTGTTGGTGATGTCGAAGTTGAACACCACCACTCCTGTGTACTGCCTGGCTTCGGTGGGCGAGAAGACCGCGGTGAGCTCCTTGCTCTCCCCTGGGTTCACCTGTACTGAGCCCGGGTTGAAGCTGAAGCCTTGGCTGGAGCTGACCACCCTAACCTCGGTGGCCGCATCTCCCTTATTGGACACTGTCCAGGTTTTGGTATCGGCAAGGCCCAAGGCTGTTTGTGCAAAATCGCCTTCTCCTGTGATTTCTATGATCGCCTCTCCTTCGTTGGTGATGGTAATGGCCAGTGCCTTCTCGAAAGTGGCACCAAACCCATCATCTGTTTTAACACGGATGCTGTAGCTGTTTTTGGTCTCAAAGTCGAAGGTTTCTGCGGCCAATAGCTGGTCCCCACTTATGGTGAAGCTTGCATTGTCGGTATCTCCTGTTCCTGATACTAAAGTGTAAGTATGGCTGTCGCCAGCATCGACATCTGTAGTACTGAATGCTCCAATCTCTGCTCCTACTGCATTGTTTTCTTGAATGCTTGCTGTAGAAAGCGCAATATCTGTAGCTGCAAAGTTGGTGGTGTACAACTCTCCTGTAAATGCTGAAGCTAGGGCATTGGTGGCTGCATCTATGATGCTGTCGTCATCTTTGGCGTTCAGGCCTATCGTGCCTTCGCCTGAGATCCCGTTCACGTTCACTGTGTAGGTCTTGCCGTCCACTGCTGTCACCGTGTTCACATTGGCGGTGGCTGTTCCGGTAACCACTGCCTCAAAGTCTGTTACGTCCACACCGGTCACATTTTCACTGAACACTACCGTGAAGTCCCTGCTGGCCGTCCCTGTCGGTACCTGGTCTGCCTCTGCCCTGGTAATGCTCGTAACCGTTGGTGCCGTGCCATCGAAGGTGGTGCTGATACTGGCCGTTGAGGCCACGCTGGCATTGCCTGCGGCATCGGTTACCGCTGCATTGGCCACCGATACGGTGGTAGTACCGTCTGCTGTCGGGGTGATGGTGGCGTTCCAGGTTCTGCCAGCAGTTACCACCTCTACATTGCTCGCTGTACCGTTGGTGATGTCCAAGTCTTCGGCTGTTAGGCCTGAAACCGGTTCATCGTAGGTTACGGTTACCGTAAATGCCGCATTGGTCAGATCCCTCACTGCTGAAGTAATAGTTGGTGTGGCTCGGATTCCGTCCACTTTCACATTGGCCGTGCTGGCTATGTTGTTGAGCTTGGTGATGGCATCCTTGCCAAAGCCGTCCTCAATGGTTGCTCCATTCAGGTCAATCCCTGAACCAACGGTAATACCGTCTGTATCCAGGTCGCCTTCTGCAATGGTGTAGGTAAATGTAGCTGTATTGCTATCGTTTACTATTCCATCCAGTGTAGCGGCCTTCGTTTCGGTTCCAACTTTGATTTGTAGGCTTGGGCCGCCTGTAATAGTCACAGGAAGGGCAAAGTTTACCGTAAAGATCATCTCATCGCCTATGGTGTAGATGCCATCATCTGGCACGCTAACGGAGGTGACAAAAGAGGCCTGTACAATGGTCAGGGTACCTTCCACCAGGTTGAAGCTGTAGTTGTTGTCACTGCCCCCGCTCAGGACAATGGCGGCTGTACCTGCTGCGGTGGTCTCATCAGCTGTGGTCGAAGCGGTTGGCTCTGTATCGATCTCGGACTTGTGATCGCCATTCACAAAGCCGGTATAGCTGATGGTGAATTCGGGGTTTTCCTGCCCTACTGCCCTTTCTTTGTCATCTGCCCTGGCCGTTAAAGTGGCCTTCCCGATGGTCAGGGTCCCGTTGACTGTTGTCAGTGAATAGTTGTCGGCTGCGCCTCCGCTCAAGGTGATGGCGTAGGTCCCGGCATCGCTGCCGGCATCGGCTATTGTGCTGGCGGTGGGCTGGGTGATGGCTGTTTCATCATCTCCGTTCACAAAGCCTGCATAGCTGATGCTCAGGGCTGGGTTTTCCTCGCCATAGGTTTTGGACTTGTCATCGGCCGTGGCTGTCAAGGTGGCCTTTTCGATGGTCAGGGTTCCGTTAACTGTTGCCAGCGTGTAGTTGTCTGCTGAACCTCCGCTTAGGCTGATGGCGTAGGCACCTACATCACTGCTAGCATCGGCTGTTGTGCTGGCGATGGGTTGGGTGATGGCTGTTTCATCATCTCCGTTCACAAAGCCTGTGTAGCTGATGGTGAGGGCTGGATTTTCATCGCCATAGGTTTTGGACTTGTCATCGGCTGTAGCCGTTAAAGTGGCTTTTTCGATGATCAGGGTTCCGTTCACTGTTGAGAGTGAATAGTTATTGGCTGATCCGCCCGATAGTACGATATCATAAACCCCTACATTGCTTGTCTCATCTGCTGTTGTTGAAGCTGTTGGCTCGGTTGCAACAGCAGTTTCATCATCTCCATTAACAAAGCCTGCATAGGTTATGGTAAAGGCCGGGTTGGCTTCGCCATAAGTTTTGCTCTTGTCATCGGCCGTAGCGGTGAGGGTGGCTTTCTCGATGGTGAGTGTTCCGTTCACTGTTACCAGCGTGTAGTTGTCGGCTGCGCCTCCGTTCAGGGTGATGGCATAAGTACCCGCATCGCTACCGGCATCGGCTGTTGTGCTAGCGATTGGCTCGGTGATATCTGTTTCATCATCTCCGTTCACAAAACCTGTGTAGCTGATGGTCAGGGCTGGGTTGGCTTCACCGTAGGTCTTGTTCTCATCATCGGCTGTGGCTGTCAAGGCAGCCTTGTTTACAGTCAGTACTTGGGTAACATCAGTGGCCGCTGAATAGCTGTCATTGCCTGCCTGTGAGGCGGTAATGATGGTTTCTCCTGCTCCTACTATACTTACTGTGCTACCGCTTACAGTGGCTACATTGGTATTGGAACTGGTGTAGGTCACAGTAAGGTTCGAACTGGCTGAGGCCGTAAGCTCAAAGTCATCGTCCCCGTAGGTCTTGGCATCCAGCGCGTTGAAAGTGATGCTCTGGGCAATTTTGCTCACAGGTCCTTGGAGGCTACTTTCCTGAGCTGTACCGAACACCTGTCCATCGCTTGGGGTCACTTCAAAACTAAAGTATTTACCTACATGGTCGCTCGTCAACACATAGGTGGTGCCGGTAGCTCCGCTGATGGCTGCTTTATTGTTGCCATTTGCATCATCGGCCATATACCATTGGTAAGCTGAACCGCTTTCCGGATCATTGTCCCCATCACTGAAGGCGTATGTACCGGTCAGGGTTTGGCCTACGACAAGATCACCGGTAACCACCGGATTTGTAACGGTAGGCGCTACATTTGGAATAACCGAGGAGCCAGTAATTTCAAAGGTGAATGGATTTTCATCTAAATCATTATTGGCAATGGTAACCGTAGCTGATTTGTTGCCTTCAGTTGAAGGATCGAAAGTAACATCGAAATACGTGTAGTCTGCAGCATCGATACTGGATGCAGGTTGAAGGGCTACGGTGAAGTCGGCTGCATCTGTTCCCGAAATGGTCACTTTTGGATCATTGGTCAGATTCAACACTTTTGTCCCTTCATTCTTTATGGCAAAAGTCTTAGTAGCATCACCTGACTCAGGGTCTACTGTTCCAAAATCGGTAGTTTCTCCAGCAACCGTTATTTCAGTGCTTCCAGCACTTTTGGAGTCCTCTGCTTCAATAATAGTGAGATTACAGGTGCCGAAACAGGTAAGCGACAGGGCTACTGCCAGTGCATCTCCTGATCCAGGTTCTACACCTGTGAAAGCAGCTCCCCCACCTTGTTTATCGAAGGAGCCAGCGCCAGATTTTTGCAGTGAATAATTTAAAGACTGATCTGCCGCTTTATACTCCAGTAGGAGAACATCTCCTACGGCATAACCACTTCCAAATGCACTTAAGGTACCATCTGAAAATTTCTCCCCTGTAGTACTTATATAGCCATATTCATTGGCTTGCTGCCCAATGTCGTGTGCTAGATCACCATATATCTCTCCGTTGTCTTTTACCCGCACCAATCCTAAAGAAATGCCTTTGGAACCTGGGAAAATTGTCAACGATTCAATCTGAATTTTCATACTGTAATCATAAGCAGGGTCTATGACCATATTGGTAAGGAAAATTCTTGGCTGGAAATCGAAACCTGCCGTGGCCGTAGCGCCACCTGAAACAAACTGGTAATCGATCTCGCAGTTTTCTCCACCTTCCAGTGCATCGCAGGTAACAGGCAAACAGTCCTGGCAAATTTCAAAGTCCTCTATATTGGTGTCGGTATTAATGAATACGAAGCCATCGATAGTACCAGCATGATCTGGGTTACTCACCGCTATACTTCCTGAATTACCGGCACCGACTACTGCGGTCATTTCGGTATCTGAAACCACATTGAAGCTGGTGGCAGCCACTCCACCAAAAGCGACCCCAGTTACTCCAGTGAAGCCTGTACCTGTGAGGGTCATGGTTCCTCCTTCTATGCCACGGGCCTGGTTAAATGCAGTAATCACAGGGGTTCCATAGCTTGCCAGTTGCAGAGCAGACTCTACTGCCGATCCAGCATGATAAGCATCGGATGGAGTAACTTCAAATGAAATGTACTTGTTAGCATCGTCAACGGTGAGACTGTATTGCTTGGCTGTAGCTCCCGCAATGGCAACTTTTCCAGTACCTCCTGCATCGTCAGCACGATACCATTTAAAAGTACTTCCTGCCTCGGCATCGTTCTCATCATCATTAAAGTCGTAAGTTCCGGTAATTACCTGACCTATTTCCATGGTTCCTGAAATAGCTACATTGGTAGCATTAGGTGCATTGTTGATGGGACCCTGCAGAGCACTTTCTACCGCCACTCCAGCATACTTGCCATCGTTTGGTGTCACTTCAAAGCTCAGGTATTTGTTAGTATCATCAGTTGTAGTGGTATAGGCTTGAGCCGTTGCTCCTGCAATGGCTGTCTTGCCTGTTCCTGAAGCATCATCCGATCTGTACCATTTAAAAGTGGTACCACTTTCCGTGTCATTATCAGGATCGGTGTAATTGTAGGTTCCTGAAAGCACTTCACCAATCTGCAATTCTCCACTGAACGCCACATTGCTGGCTACCGCCAACTGGTTGAGCGTTATGGTCACACCTGTTGGATCATCGGCCAGATGGTTGGAAGCCAGGTCACTGATGTTACCAGTGGTAGCCTCGTAAGTGATCACGAGTTCCAGAATGGCGGTACTTAGGTCATCAAAGCTGAGTATGAGTTGGTTATCACCCGCTGTGCCGTCTGAAATGGACGTTACGCTATAACTCTTATTGTCTTCGGCAGCCATCGTAAAGTTGCTATTAGCGGCACCTGCTATTTCTACCACCTCACTGAAAGTGAGGGTAATTTGTGTGTCAGAATCTTTTGTGGCACTCACCAAGGTTGGTAATGTTGCATCGTAAGTCAAGCTCAATTGGGTGGCCGAATTATTGAAGTTACCAGCAGCATCTTCTGCAATACTATGGGCTACATCTACGGTTACATCTCCTTCACTATCGGGCGTAATGGTGGCGGTATAAGTGGTACCTGAACCACTGAAGTTACTAGCCGCGCCATTACCTACACTAATATCACCCACTGTAAATCCGGTCACTGCTTCATCAAAAGTGAAGGTAGCAGTGAAAGCAGCATTGGTCTGGTCATTAGCCGAAGTAGAAATGGTTAATGAAGGTGAAATAATATCATTGAAAATGCTGAACTGAGTAGCTGCAGTATTCCCGTTGCCTACGCCATCTGTCGCTACATTGGCTGCAACATCTACAGTAACCGTTCCCTGGTCACTGCCATTAATGGTGGCTGTGTAGGTTGTTCCCGAACCACTGAATGTTCCGGTAGCAATGGAGCCATTGCTCAGTTGAAGGTCAGACGCTTCAAAGCCCGTAACCGATTCGCTGAAAGTAATGGTCACATCAAACTGACCTAGAACAGGCCCAGCAGAGGTGCTGGTGATGGTGACGGTAGGTTGGGTCTCATCGTTAGTAACGCTTAGTTGTGTCGCAACGGTATTGCCATTGCCACCTGCATCCGCTGCCTTATCTGCCGCTAAATCTACTGTAACAGCCCCATCACTACTTGGGGTAATCGTAGCTGTGTATATGCTAGCACTTGTCGAAGCCAGGTTACTAGCCACTCCATTGCCAACCGCAATATCGTCCACTGTAAAGCCAGTTACATCTTCCGAGAAAGTGAAAGTAGCTGTAAATGCTCCACTGGTGGGATCAGCAGAGCTGCTTATGCTGACGGTAGGAACAACTGTATCCACCCTAACATCGGCCTGGCCGGTATAAGTGCCTATTAGTGAGGCATTGTTACCTGCTGCATCGGCTATGGTTCCCCCATTTAATTCAATAGCAGCCAACGTAACTCCGTTGCCATCTGTATCACCAGCTAAAGTGGTATATCTGAAAGTTAAAGTAGTGGTTCCCGAACCACTTAAATAGGTAGCGGTCTTGTTTTGGCTACCCATAGCGATATTGATCGAAGGGGTTCCTCCGGAAGTTTCAACCACCACTGCTTCATTAAATTCTACGGTAATATCCATGTTCTGATTAAGGCCATAAGTTTTGCCTACAATGGAACCGGAAACTCTTGATGGTGCCGTTTCATCATTCGTAATGCTGAGTTGTGTGGCAGCAACATTGTTATTACTCGCTACATCAATGGCCTTGTTGGCGGCAACATCTACTGTAATTGCACCATCTGCAGCCGGAGTTATGGTGGCCGTGTAAACGCTGGCACTCGAAGTTTGGAAATTACTGGCTGCACCGTTACCGACAGTGATATCGCCCACTTCAAAACCGGTTACATCTTCAGAAAAAGTAAAAGTGGCTGTAAATGCTCCACTTTGTGGATTTGTGGCGTCACTTGAGATAGTTACGGTAGGAGCGGTTTCATCATTGGTTAAGCTCAATTGCGTGGCAGCAGTATTGTTATTGCCCACAGCATCGGCTGCTTTGTCTGCTGCTACATTTATGGTTACCTCTCCATCGGCTGCCGGTGTTATGGTTGCTGTATACACGCTGGCGCTGGTGGTCTGGAAATTACTGGCAGCTCCATTACCAACTGTGATATCGTCAATCGCAAAGCCTGTTACGGCCTCAGAGAAGGTGAAGGTAGCGGTGAATGCTCCACTTTGGGGATTGGATGCATTACTGGTAATAGTAACCGAAGGAGATATATTATCGGCTTGCACAGTATAGCTTTCCTCGGTGCCAGGCGCCAAGTCGAGTAAGGCTTCTCCATCGGTTTGAGCACCCTCAAAGATATCTATCTTAAGATCGAAGGCACTATGGCTTCCAGAGTTATAGCCTGTAAAAATCACATGCCCATCTGCATAATTACCACTAGTAGAAGAGGAAAATGCATGGCTTCCGCTACCCGAAAAATTCGTCAAAACTATACTGTAGGTCTCGCCTTGAGTAAGCTGTGGTGGATCAGACAATTGTATGGTTTGTCCTGCCGCATCGGTACTGGCTGTGAATTCTACGGTTTCAGTTTTAAGTACAGTTGAACCTCCTGCGCTCTCATCACCACTGTGAATTTCCAGCGTTACCGTTCCTGCAAAACCGTGTTGTCCTGCTTCTGGAAACAAAGTAAAGGCCGTTAGGAAATTGTTGGTGGTGGCTGTAAAAGTCTGCCCTAATTTTGACTGGTTGAGATAATCATTCACCCCAGTCTGCTGAATGGTAGCGACTCCATTACTATAGCCAATTCCTGTAATATTGTTGGTGCCTGCTGTTCCATCGATACCTTTCACCTTCAGGCTCAATGTGCCATCCACATTGTTTAAATTGTTAACCGTTACATCGTAAATGCTGGCATCTACTGCATTTACCGAAGAGACCGCTCCACCTACTGTTGAGCTGAGGGTAAAATCATCGGCACTGACATTGCGAACATTTTCGCTGAAAGTGACCCTGAAAACAGGTTCGGTACCGGCATTCACATTCGCAGTACCAGGTGTTTGCCTGGCTATAGACTGAACGGTAATTGCTGCTGGCACCTCATAAGCTGCACTTTCTACGGCATCTCCGGTATCAGTTCCATCCGAGGGGGTTACTTCGAAGCTAATGAACTTACCTCCATCGGCTAGAGTCAGGGTATAGGTGGTACCTGTTGCCCCAGCTATAGCTGCCTTATTGGTTCCAGATGCATCGTCTGCCCTATACCATTTAAAAGAAGACCCACTTTCGGTATCCGATTGAGGGTCGCTAAAATCATAGGTACCTGTCAATTGCTGACCTACGTTCAATGTCCCGGTAATGTCAATATTACTGGCTACCGGAGGATTAGAGATGGTGTATGTTTCATCAGTGGCAGGCAATGTGCTACCAAGTGCTTCACTCGGGCCAGAAGAGACAAAGAGTTTGAAATATAAGTCTGCACTTGAAAGAGCGGATGCCTGATAAAGAATTCCGCCTGAATAACCAGCCCCTACCTGGGCCGAAAACCCTATACTGTTCGATGGAGCTCCTGGAATATTAACTCTAAAGGTATAAGTGCTTCCTGCCGTTACACTTGGTGGACTACTGAATGAATAGGTCACCTCAGTCTGTGCGGAAGTAATTTGTATGTTTTCAGTGGCTAACACTGTTCCTCCGTAACCTTCACCTGAGATTAGCTCTAATGTACCCGCTCCACTGTGACTATGACCTGTGCCTTTTTTTAATACCACATCTAACAAAAGACCAGAGTTATTGGCCCTGAAAGACTGACCGAAAACCGGAGAGTCGGTGATCTGGAGATCTGCTGTAGAGCTAGCGTCTAATTGGGATGGGATTTTAGCAATATCGTTACTTCCTGCGCCATCTACCCCTTTCAGGTCAAGATTGATAGTTCCGATAGAGTTAGTAATGCCCGTGACTTTTATATCGTAAACGCTTGAAGAAACAGCTGTTACTGAAGACACTGTTCCATCTGCTGCAGCAGTTCCACTTAAAACAAAATCATCAGTACTGACATAGCGCACATCATCAGTGAAGGTCACTCTGAAAGTCACTTCGTCTTCGCTTGTAGTGGCGTCCGATGGTGTTTGACGTACAATTGAAGACACTTCCACAATTTCGAAAACCAGACTACTCTCAACCGGAGTTCCTGCCTCTGTACCATCATTAGGGGTTACCTCAAAGCTGATGTATTTACCATCGTCATCGGCTACCAGGGTATAAGTTTGGGCTGTGGCTCCTGCAATGACTGCTTTTCCGGTTCCAGAGGCATCATCGGACCTGTACCATTTGAATGTGGAACCGCTTTCCACATCGCTGTCATCATCTGCATAGGTATAATTTCCTGTCAATTGCTGCCCTAAAGCGAAAGTACCAGAAATACTCACATCGCTAGCTGTGGGAGCAACATTAGGAGCTACCGGGGCTTCCAGCACTATATTATCGAATATAGCTCCTTCAATACCGGGAACTCCACCATCAAAAAAGCCCGCTGTTTTCTGTCGTATTCTTACTTCATCGACATATTCGAAAAGGCTTGAGGTCAATGTAATACCAGTATTCGTACTGGATTTTGTAATAGACACTTCTTCGCTTACTACCTCGCTACCATCTAGAAAGCCCAGTATTTCTATGTTGGCTATGTAATCATAGGTTTCTTGTATATCCAGACTGGCCAATTTAAACTCTGTGCCATTGTCGGTAGCAAATACAAACCATTGTCCATTCGCGCCATCTCCGGCATTTGATACATAGCCTAAACCATCTATAGTGGCATTACCAGCTATAACACTTCCATGTGCAAAACCTCTATTGAGATTACCGGTAATGCCTGTTAAAGAAGCAAAAGCTGTTCCTGTACCATCATCTGTTGTCTTGAGGGTAACATCACCAAAGTCAACCGTAGACTTCTGAACCACTCCGTCCGTATCGTAACCACCAGAAAACTCATCGGTTGGAAAACTTAGGGTATTGGAGCCCTCCACTACTTCTATAATAATATCCGAAGTACCAAAATTGGCAAAGCCAGCCTGAGTTTCATCGAAAGTTCCGGAGAAAGTGCCTGTGAAAAAGTCCGCAAAAGTGGCTATACCGGAAATATCGAAAGTGGCACTTCCCGAAAGGGTATATAAAGTATTCGCTGAAGTTGAAACTGATGAGCTCACGTTTAGTGCAAAGTCATCATAGTCACTACCCGTATCATCATCCAATACAATGGCACTGAAGTTAACAGGAGTTACACCATCAGTAAGCTGCAGGTTACCTGTAAGACCAAAGGTTCTGAAATTGATGCTGGAAGTGACAATATTAAAAGAAGAGTTCCCGAATATTTGATTGAAGCCGTTAGAGATGACCCATGAGTTGGCACTACTATTCGTGGTAGCAGAACCAGACCCAGTTACCGTAATGGTAGTTGACGTTGTGCTAGGGGCACTAATGGTGAACTTAATCTGTGAAAAAATGGTGTTTGGTAGTGACGCGATAAAGAAGAATGCTAACACTAAAACTCTCTTTTTGTGTAGTATTATGGTCTTTTGAGTGGTTGAGGCACACATTTCGATTGAGGTTTAATCCAATATGAAAGTGCGGCCATTTATTGCCTAAAAATTAAAATTGTGCGCGAACTGCAGATTTTTGGGCGTGAAAGTGGTTCATGGTTTATTGAAAGCTGGAGCGGGAAGACGGAAGCTGGGAGTCGGAAGACGGAAGACGGAAGACGGAAGCATGAAGCCAGGAGCTAGAAGCAGGTGTGCCGAAGGCCGTTACTGAACCGCTAAAGTGCTGCCCCTTCAGGGGCTAGGGGTGGAATGAGACGGAAGATGGAAGACGGAAGACGGAAGCCAGGAGTTGGAAGAATGAAGCTGGAAGCCAGAAGCCAAGAGTCAGGAGTTAGGAGTCAGGAGTCAGGAGCCGAAAATAACCAGTGGTCACCGATAGTTGGAAAATGAAAACTCCAGAGATACGATTCCTTACAGAACGGAGACAAATTCTCAATAGCCTAAATGGCTCCTAAGCTTTATTTTTAAACATCACATGAAGACCTAATTCGACCGGGAAAAGCACCCCACAAGTTCTACATCTGGAGATTCAAAAAGCTGTCTCGGAGTAATAATGGTTTCTTCAATTGGTGTGCGCTTGATCTCTGGAACTGACCCCAGAAGCTGTATTTCAGGTTGAACGGAACTTGCCATGAGTTGATCATCCAAAATAAGCTCGGGAGATTCAGTTAATGGCTCTACATGAATGGGATAACCAGCATTTTTTAAACACATGGCTACCAAGGTAGAGCAGGCAATCATATCTTTTTGGTGTCCTTCACTGTATTCGTTAATGAGTAAAGTAATCGCCACAATGACCGACTCAGCAATAAACCTATTTGGGATTTTATCCAGAATAACCTTTCGAATTTCTCCATCCTTATAACGCATGGAGCAAATCACTGCCAGCATCCACGCGGTTGAATAGGAATATTTAATGGAGCCATCATAGTAAAAATCGCTAATGGCTTTGTTGATTGTTTCAGTATCCAAATCACCTTTCCTTCGGTATACATAGAGTTTAGCCACCGAGTCTGCATTCAATGTCGATTCCAAAGTAGCTGCACCTATGCCGTGACTTCCGGCCTGAACAACACAATCCATCACTTTTGGAAAGGTATTCTTGCCAAAATTAATATCTACATGCCCCCAAATAGCTGCATGATATATGTTTCTGTAATTCTGACCTTCTTTGCCAGGGTCAAACCAAGGAATAAGGTAAACCAGTAAATAGAATGCGGCTTTCTCTGCACCTTCCTTCTCCCAGGTTTTGAAAAATTTATCTAAACTAAAATCGAAATTCTCAAAAATGAGAATGTCTCCTATTTGTAAATCACTTTTACTCATTGGTTGCATAGCATATTGATTTATAGTGGCCTAATTCATTGCAATGATCTTATCAAGCAGTCCGTCATCCGAAACAAAATCTAAAATAATCGTACCTACTCTCTTTTTTCCCCATTCAGGCAAATGTTCCTTTAGCCGATTGTTCATCCCCCCTTTGCCAATAGCAGTAGATCTAGGGTTATTTAAGTCAGGGACGCCTGGTGAAGTACCACTAGCAAAATTCCAATACCATACATTAGTACTTCCTTTGGCTGCTTCACTCAACAGTTTCTCAATGTTCCTCCATTTTTCATCATATCCATTGAAATACGCCACTTTGTAACAATCCTGAACCCTAATTTTATTAAGTGCTGTTTCTGAAGGCGCATCATCATTCAAAGTAAAGGTGCTGTCTCCTTTCCACCCATTATAGGCTGGTATGCCCAATTTACCATCGAACCTACGAACAAGCACAATCTTACCCCTGACTTCTTCCAGATTGGGGATAGTGTCTGACACATACCAACGGTTACCCGACCCATGCATGTAGTGTTCAAGAGTAGATTCGAAACTACGCGTGTTGCCTTCATCTTTACAGGCATCGATTTCCCAAAACTTAGGATCGTCCTTACACTCTCTTTTAACACCCATTACAATGGTCTCACTCGGGTTTTCTATTAGAAAATCTATACACTGTTGCACAACATCTCCGAAGTTGATCTTTTGATATACAGATCCATGATGTATGGTGAACACATCTTTGAGATGTCTGCATCGAATATCCAGAAACCTCACGCCCAAAATGAGCTGAGCAGCTATCGAGAACTCCTGGCATTGGGTCATAAAACCTCCGAAAAGAGCACATGAATCATGAGTGCCCGGCATATTAATTTCCGACAATCTTCTATTTCCGTTAATCCTGGACATCCAATTAGCATTTGGGAAACTAGCTATTGCAACAGTTTGATGCTCCTTACAAGCACCAGCCAATTTCACTCCGTTAAATGAATAATTAATAGCTAGGTGTTTGGTATGACCAGGGCTCGGGTCGCCAAACAACTTATTGGAAGCTGCTATCCTTGTCTCACCCTTATCTACCAACTTTTGAACCTTTTCGGTTACTACCAAAGCTGCACTTTTTGTTCCGTAAGCGGCCGATATAATTTTCACCTTGCTCATATCTGCATTTAAAGGGTGTCAAGCAAAAGTTACAAGTTGACCTTCTTTACAGGCTACCGCTTTCGTTTGTCCATTGACCTTGTAAACTGCTCCAAAATGTTTACTGTGACCTGGACAAGGGTCATTAAACATATGATTATCAACTTCCAAACTATCCCCAGAACGGGTAATCAGCTTTTGAACCTTTGAGGTTACATCAAAAGTTTTAGCAGCTTCGCCATAGGCACCATAGCAAGCACCAATTATACTTATTGAATTCATATTGTGTGTGTTTACTGATTAGCACGGTTTAAAATTGTAAAACACCCGGATACTAAATGGCTAAAGGTGCACAAACCACCTAGAAATGTGCGCCAAGTCATTGATACTGTGCGCAAAAGGACTAATACGGGGATTAGAATGGCTAGAGCGTCTGTAGCCTGTAAAGCAAATTCTCCTTATAAGACTTTCCAAGTGGAATTTCTTCTCCAGCAATAGCAATTGTGTATTGCGCAAGGTCAATATCTTCTACCTTCTTGATATTTACGATGTGAGAACGATGAGTCTGGACAAACTCTTGCGGGTTTAGCTTTTCTGCCAACTCCTTCAACGACTGGCGGATAACGAACTTTTTACCTTCAGCATGTAGAATACAGTACTTGTCTTCTACTGATACCCATAAAATATCGGCAATCATCAGTTTGACCAGTTTGTTTCTCTCCTTCACAAAAAAGAAATCCTTACCCAGAACCACGTGCCTATTATCTTCAAATACGTCTTCATCAGGACTCGGGGCATAAGCACGTACTGTGGCCAACTCCATACTCCTTTCCAACTGATCAGGATCGAAAGGTTTAATCAGGTAGTCACAAGGCACTGTTTCCTTGGCCTTATTAAAAGTCTCCTTGTCATCATAAGAAGTAATAAAAATAACTGGAGTGGGCCTTTCTGCTTGAAAAATACGGGCAAGATCTATACCCGACATTTCACCCTCAATGTTAATATCTAGTAGCACCAGGTCAGGGGCATTTTCTCGGAAAAGTTTAAGTGCTTTTTGCCCCTCTTCGGCCAAGCCAGTTATGTGGTATCCCAATTCATCCACAAACATTTCGAGTGTATCTGCATAGTTGGGCTCATCTTCTACTATGAGAATATTCATTGCTGAATGGTCTGCTTTGGTTGATGGTTAAAAATAACAAATCTGAGCAATTAGAGCATGAGATTCTTTATAGGAACAGTCTGTAGGACTGACTATTGGCAAACCAAATTTATGCGCCAAAGGAAGGAAGCATGATTTGTCTCAGATTATACAAAAAGACAAAGGATTATTGATAAACCACTAAAGCTTTCACCTGGCTACTAAGCTCATTTGCATTACCTTACCCCGACCTTCGGCAGGTATAGAAATAGTGAAGGTAGTACCTTCTCCCTTGGCACTCTGCACCTGAATGGCACCATGATTTTGCTGAACAAATTCATCAACAATTTTTAGCCCTAACCCGAAGCCCACCTCTCGATTTACACCTCGCTCACTTTTTAGGGATGAAGTAAAAAGATTCTTCTTCATTTTAGAGTCCATACCAACTCCGAAGTCGGTTACCTTTATCTCTGTTGTGCCATTCTCTTCTTTAAAATCAACCTCAATTACACCTCCCTCATAACTAAACTTGATGGCGTTACTCAAAAGGTTTCTGATAATGGTCGAAAACTTATTCTTATCGGCATATACATAAGCTTCGTTCTTAGACACTCTCACCGACAGTTTCTTCGATTCGAGTAACCCTTCATAAAGCGCCAAATTCTCCTCGATAATTTTCGATGCATCAAAATGTTCTGGATGATGTGGCACACTTTGGGTTTGTGAAGCGGCCCAGTGAAGCAGGTTGTTCAGCAAATGGTTAAGCTGATCAATAGAACGGTCTATCTTTCCGCCCATCTCGAGTATCTTTTCTTGCTTTTCTTTCCGAATAAAGTATTCCAACTTTTGGCCTACACCTTGAAGGGCAATCATAGGGCTTCGCAAATCATGAGCAATAATGGAGAAGAATTTATCTTTGCTAGCATTAAGTTCTTCCAGCTTATGGTTCTGGAGACTAATTTTTTGGTTATTCCTTCTTATCTGTACGAACAACATCAGAAGTATCAACAAAAATAGCGCAACAACTATCAAACCAATGAGATAGAGCTGCTGCCTCTCTTTTTCGGCCAGCTGCTGGAGTTGTAAATTCTCAATCTCACGCTCCTTTTGTGCCGTTTGATATTGAGTTTCCAGCTCTACTATTTGCTTGGTCTGTTCTTCTTCAAACAGTGTTTCCAAGTAATTAATATAAATATTATAGAAGTGCGTGGCATCAACGTATTTGCCCATATCCTCATAGCTATCGGCAATAATCTTTGTAGCATCTACTTTGTAAGTAAGAATGTTCATTTCTTCTGCCAAAGCCAATGCTTCTTTTGCCCTGTTAACAGCCTCTGAAAACCTACCCAAATTCCAGTCTAAACGGGCTATATTATTAAGGGTATTGATCCGTGTACTCTCATCTTGGGCCATTTGAAGGGCTCTCTCATATAAAGCGAGACACTTTTCATACTCCTTGGTGGCGTAATAAAGTTCTCCCAGATCATTGAAGTTATTGGCGGCCACTCCATCTAAACCAGCTTGCTGGGAGATATCCAAAGACTGTAAAAGTAGCTTCTCGGCAATTTCGTGTTCTTCTTTCTGATAGTAGACCACCCCCAGTCTATTCAGTGTGGCAGCTACCCCTATTGTGTCCTGTGCCTCCTCACAAATCCCTAAAGCCTTCTCTAAGTTTTCCAGAGCAGGGTTGAGATTGTCTGCAGCACGGTATACCTCTCCTAAAACTCGAAAGTAACGTCCATGAAATTTGGGTTCTTCTGTCAACTCATGGGCATTTGCAGTACTTAAAAACAGATCTACTGCTGTTGAATATTCTCCTAAATAATAATGACTTACTGCCTTGTGAAAATTCCGCTTTACGTAATTGATATTTCCCTCTTTAACATTGTGCATAGACCAAGAGTCTAACACTATAATGGAAGAGTCGTACTTACCTATTGACGACAAACTGGCTCCTAGCCAAAGTTTGGCTTCATTTTCTAGCAGATCATTATCTAGATCGTGCGCCTTATGGAGTAGAATTTCGCTGATCTCTCTGGTTAGTTGGGGGTCGGTATTAAGCAATAGCCCCAGCTTTGAAAGCTCTGTCGCTACTTGATCTTTAGAGGTTGCCATTCTAGCCTCATCTTGCAAGCTCTGTGAAAATAAGTCCACCGAAAGACATGGCAGAAAAAAGACAGAAAAGACTAAATACAGTCTGTAGTTACTAATTCGTAGCATTTTAAGGTTTGTGAAAGACCCAAACTCGTTTTAAAACTCAAACCCAACCATGAGCACCTCCCTAATACAAAGGCATATAGACCGAAAAAGCAGTTCCCTTTGAGATTTCGGAGCACACCTCCATCCTACCCTTGTTCAAAGTAATAAATTCCTTACTAAGACGAAGCCCTAACCCAAAACCTTTCTCTCCACGGCTGCCAGTTGAGGCAATAAGCCTATTACCATTTAAAACCTCATTCACCTTTTCGTTCGACATACCCACTCCTTCATCTCTAACTTCCAAAACCAACATACCTTCTTGCTCATGAGAGCTACAATAGATACTACCTCCTATTGGACTGAACTTAATAGCATTACTAAGCAGATTTCGGATTACTGTGGCCATGGTATCCTCATCTACATAAACTGTGGCTTGAGCCGACACCTGATTAAGCATTTTTATCTCTTTACTCTCTGCCAGCGACTGATACAAAAGAAAAGTCTCCTTGATCATGTCATAAATCAAAAGCCGCTGAGGCCTATATGGAATATTCCCTTTCTGAGTGCTAGCCCAGTTGAGTAGGTTATTGAGCAAATGGTTTATATGGTCGGTAGAGTGATCTATTTTAGCACCTAGGTCTAAAAGTTTCTCCTTTTTATCCTTTCGAATGTAATATTCTAACTTTTGGCCTACACCCTGAAGGGCAATCATAGGGCTTCGCAAATCATGAGCAATAATGGAGAAGAATTTATCTTTTGTTTGGTTGGCTTCTTGTAAAGCACTTGTTCTTTCATCCACTGTCTTTTCAAGAAGCATCTTTTGTTCTTCTAACAGACTTCTCTTAAAACGCTCTGTTTCCATTTCCTTTTGCCTAAGTTCCTGGCGCATACGCCTGATTCTATCGGCCAAGGCCAGTGAAAGTAGGGTGACTTCCATAGCCCCCCCCAGCTCCACAGCAGTTAGAGTGAAAAAATTGGTTGGTAAAATCCCCGCCCCATGAATGGTTCTAATGAGTACCCCTAGAATATAAGGCACCCAGGCAATAATATAAAAAAGAGCAGGCCTGAATCCCTTCCTGTATATATAGACACCCGTAGCCAGAAGGGTGGGGAAAGAAATGAGCACTAACCACCTGGCAAAACCATAAATCGGATTTAAACCAATAAGTGCACATAATACCGACATGAGAATGCTCAAAGCACCAATGAGCCACAACAGCCTATCTAGCCTGCGGCTGAACTTCGAAACATTGAGAAATTCTGCAGCAAAACGACTGGAAAAGGCCATGCTGATACCTGCAAATATGACGTAAAGCTCCCCATCTATTCCTTCGTATTTAGGCCACAAATATTGTTCGCCTAAGCCATTGGTAGAAACCGTGGTGAGCATAGCAAAGGTGGTAGAAAGTACGTAAAGCAGATAAACCCGATCTCTTAGTGAAAGGTAGATGAAGAAGTTATAGAGAATCATCACCACCATGAGTCCGTAGAAACTCCCTAGTAATAGGCTCCTTAGGTCTGTATCACCCTGAAAGGTGGTTGCTTCCAAATTAGACATCGGCTCACCGGAAGAGCCAGTAACAACAACAGCCGTATCTTGTGGGGCTAACGCTAACTCGAAAGACCCGAATTCGCCAAGAAAATGATGTGCTGACACTGTAATGGGCAGCATTAAACATATCAGTATAAAAAACAGAAATACTTTCTTAAAAAATGGCCTAATGCAGCTCATGACAGGCTAATTTAAACAAAAAACCCCGACAAAAGCGTCAGGGTTTTTCGTTCGATTTATGATGATCACACACTAGACCAAAGCTTTTGCCCTGGTTCGTATGGAAGACATCCTTCATATTTTACCGGAATAGGGTCGTATGGCAATACTGTTTCGCCTACTAATTCGCTGGTAAAGTAGCTGCGGAAGGTTGAGTCTACCACCTGAGTTACAAAGTAAGTCTCTAAAAACTCACCTGATTTCTCTCCCTCATCGCGCATACCGTTTCTGAGGTTCTGAAGAATTTCAGGGTTTTCGTCATACTTCTTAAAATACTCATTGATAGCTGCTGTAACCTGTTCGGTTGTAGCTTTATTGAATTTCACTTCTTGATTGGCATCGAAATTCTTCACAAAGATTTCCATACCATCTTTAAAATAACCTACCTCTCTATCTGTTCTTAGCGCAGACAAGGCCTGGTCGATGTGATTCGCCACTCCGGCTTCAGTAGCCCCTGGAGTTGTTGTTTTAGGGCAAATACCTTCACATATCTTTTCTAACTGAGCTGCTTGTTCGGCAGTCATAGCTACAGGAACCCAATCAACCGTAGGTTGAGGAGAACAACTTTGCAGTGCTCCAAACAACATACTGGAAGAAAATATGGCTGCTGAGCCGAAACCTAAGTTTTTAAGTGCTTCTCTTCTTTCCATGGTTTACAGTTTTCCTTTTTTCAATTGATCTACCGCATAATTTGCTGCACGTGCAGTAAATGCCATATAAGTTAATGACGGATTCACACAAGAAGCAGAAGTCATAAATGCTCCATCTGTCATGAACACATTCTTACATTCGTGTACTTGGTTCCACTTGTTCACTACAGAAGTTCTCGGGTCTCTACCCATTCTTGCAGTTCCCATTTCGTGAATTCCTAAGCCCATATTAGGACCGTTATCGTAAGTATAAACGTTTTTAAAACCGGCTGCTTCTAGCATTTCTGCACCTGCTGCTGCCATATCTTTTCTCATTTCATACTCATTCTCATGGAAGTTGGCCGTATCAAATCTCATTTGAGGTAGTCCCCACTGATCTTTGTTGTTCTCGTCTAGATACATATAGTTTTTATGCTGCGGAAGAACCTCTCCAAAGCCCATAAAGCCCATTGTCCATCCTCCTGGCTCCATTAATGCATCTTTGATATTTCCGCCAACACGCCCAACTCTCATTTCGGCTATGTTTCGGCCCCAGCCTTCTCTAGAAGCAGAACCTTGATAACCGTAACCTCTTACGAAGTTCTTCATGTTTGAGCTGCCCCCTAGGTTTCTGAACCTAGGAATATAGATTCCATTAGCTCTTCTTCCTTTATAATACTTGTCTTCGAAACCTTCTACAGTCGCACCTGCGCCAACACCTAAGTGGTGGTCCATAATATTATGACCTAGCTCACCGCTGTCATTACCCAAGCCATTAGGGAATCTATCTGATTTAGATTGAAGCAAAATACCAGCTGAAGCAATGGCAGAAGCACATAAGAAAATTACTTTGGCATAATACTCTGTAGACTCTTTAGTATTCTGATCAATGGCGCGTACACCAATAGCTTTGCCTGTGCTAGCATCGTACATTACCTCATGTACAATAGCATCTGTTTTAACAGTTGCATTACCCGAGGCCATTGCTGCAGGAAGTGTAGAAGATAAACTTGAGAAATAGCCACCGTAAGGGCAACCTCTCATACATCTGTCTCTAAACAAACACTGAGCCCTTTGACCAGGATTTTTATGGTCTGGCTGATTTACTGAAAGTGGTTGTGTTAAGTGAGCTGTTCTACCAATGGTTACCCACCTGTTGTTCCACTTGCTTTCAACTGCTTTTTGAAATTCCTGCTCAACGCAGTTCATTTCCATTGGAGGCAAAAATTGACCATCAGGCAATTGCTTGAAACCTCTGTTTTCTCCACTCACCCCTATGTATTTCTCTACATAGTCGTACCATGGTTTAATATCTGCGTATCTCACTGGCCAGTCTACACCAAAACCGTCTTTAGCATTGGCCTCGAAGTCGATATCACTCCATCTGTAGCTCTGACGCCCCCAAGTGATAGACCTTCCTCCTAGGTGATAACCTCTCATCCAGTCGAAACGTGAGTCTTCTTGATATGGGTGCTCACTGTCTTTTACGAAGAAATGACGATGCGCTTCTGCAGTGGTGTACCCAGTTCTGTTTTGTTTAGGGTAATGTTCCTTTATGACATCTGGAGGGGTAGTACCTCTATTAGGTAAATCCCAGGTGTCCATAGTAGCAGTGTGATAATCCTTGATGTGTTCGATTTTGCGACCACGCTCAAGAACAAGTGTTTTGAGGCCATTTTCACTCAGCTCTTTAGCTGCCCAGCCCCCACTAATTCCTGAACCCACCACAATAGCATCGAAGGTTCTCTCCTGCTTTGCTTTAAGGTTTAAATTCATTTTGAATTACTCGTTTGAATGTCAACAATGTTTTTACAATCCAGCGCGAATGTGGATAGAGGAGTAATATAAGGAGAAAGTTTAAAAAAAACAGAAGGGTATTCTATGGGGCGGTGGTTGCCCAAGAGGGGTGGTAAAGAAAAAAGCCCCGCAAATGCGAGGCTTAAGATCTTTTAATATTCGTCTTCGTTGAAGAAGAAATCTTCTTTAGTAGGATAATCCGGCCAAATTTCCTCAATATTTTCGTACGGCTGACCGTCATCCTCTAGCTCCTGTAGGTTTTCTACAACTTCCATCGGAGCTCCAGAACGGATCGAAAAGTCGATCAATTCATCTTTAGTGGCCGGCCATGGTGCATCTTCTAAATACGATGCTAATTCAAGTGTCCAGTACATTTCTCTTCTTTTTTATTGGCGTGCAAAAGAATGGAATAAATATTTAAAATTCAAATGCTTAGACTCAATTTTTTATAGCTATTTCTGGTCGATCAAAAACCTTGCTTATCCTTGATTTTGAGCACTTTTAAGTTGCTTCAACAACTCTCTTTTAATCTCAACTTTGCGCTTTTGCTGTTCTAGTTTCTGATCGAGCAAACTATCGAGTCCTTTAGCGGTATTAAATTTCTCCACATTCAATTCAAACGTCTTTAGTTCATTTACGTCACGATTAAGCAAATCGTATAACAGCTTAATGCGTAACTTATCTCTTTCTTCTGGTGAAATGCCTTTTTTGGCTTTTTTGTTCAAAAGCTGGTTCAAAAATATTTTTTCACTCAACATGCCTGACACCCGCATAAAAGATTCATTGAGTTCGGGGGTTACACTTTTCGATGTAAAACCTATGCTTTTCCAGTCTTTTCGTACTTGGTTCAGGTTTACCTCGGGTACTATTTGCTCATTGAGCTTCTCTAAACTCCCAAGCAGCTCCCTTTTTGACTTCTCGTTTTCTTCTGCCGATGCCTTTTTATTAGACTGACTCTTTTTAGCCTTATTAAATGCGCTTTTTAGCACACCTTGAAACTCGTTCCAAAATGCTGAATGCTTTTCTGGCTTTATTTTACCTAAAGCCTTCCACTCTTCCATCAATTGCTTTTGAACATCTCTAAGCTTAGATGCATCTGAATTAGCTAAGGTTTTAGAAGCCTTCTCAACAAACTGAGCATAATCGGCTTCCTTTTCTTCCATCATCTTTTCTAACTCAGCATAGAACTCGGCCTTTCTTTCAAAGAATGAATTTGTCAATTCTTTAAACTCTCCTTCTATCCTATCCCTATGCTCAGCATCTACTGCGCCAGTCTTAATCCATTTTTGTTGGATTTCCTTAACCGCAGCGGTGGCAGACTTCCATTCGTGACTTTTGGCTACCACCTTTAACTCTTCCAATAAAGCTGTCTTTATCTGAAGGTTTTTATGCCTGTTCTGAATGATGTATTCATTGAGCTCGCCTTCAATAGTCGTTAGGGTAGTATGCGCGGCTTCAAAGTCTCCTAAGGCATCTAACTCTGAGAGACCTTCTTTCAGGTTGGTCACCTTCATTAGATAAGAACCTTTATTAGATTGGTTTTCCACCTTTTCTTTTATCTCCTCAATTTCCTTTTCCAAAGACTGAAACCTCTCTGTAAAGTACTGAAAAGTTGACTCGTCATTTTCCTTAACGACCCCTATTTCCCTTTCAGGAAAATCTAGAAAGGCATTCCTAAATACTTTCCCTTCTTTTATGTAACCGTATTCCACTGATGTTATATCTAAAAAGCTAAGAGGCCGAAATTAAGTAAATCATTTTAGGGCACTCAAAAGGAGCCCATTTTTTAGCATATTTGAACCTAAATTTTCCAATATGAGCGATCAGAAGATCATCTTTTCAATGGCAGGGGTCAATAAAGTCTACCCTCCACAAAAGCAAGTACTTAAAAATATATACCTATCATTCTTCTATGGTGCCAAAATTGGTGTCTTAGGTCTTAACGGTGCAGGTAAGTCTTCACTTTTAAGAATTATTGCAGGGGTAGATAAAAACTATCAGGGCGAAGTGGTGTTTTCGCCAGGCTACTCTGTAGGAATGCTAGAACAAGAGCCTAATCTAGACCCAGAGAAAACAGTAAAAGAAGTGGTTGAAGAAGGCGCGGGAGATGTAGTTGACCTATTGAAAGAATTTGAGGAAATAAACCTAAAGTTTGCCGACCCGGATGTGCTTGCCGATGGCGACAAAATGAACAAGCTTATTGAAGACCAAGCGAGAGTTCAAGACCTACTAGACCAAAAGAATGCTTGGGAGTTAGATAGCAGACTGGAAAGAGCGATGGACGCTCTAAGAACACCTCCTGCTGATGCTAAAATCCAAAACCTCTCTGGAGGAGAGAAAAGGAGAGTTGCACTTTGCCGCTTGTTAATTCAAGAGCCAGATGTTCTTTTACTAGATGAGCCTACTAACCACCTAGATGCAGAGTCTGTACATTGGTTAGAACAACACCTTAAACAATATAAAGGAACCGTAATAGCGGTAACTCACGACCGTTATTTCTTAGATAATGTTGCGGGCTGGATTTTAGAACTAGACCGTGGAGAGGGTATTCCGTGGGAAGGAAATTATAGTTCATGGCTAGAGCAAAAACAGAAGAGATTAGCTGATGAAGAGAAAACAGAATCTAAAAGACAGAAAACCCTTCAGCGAGAGCTAGAATGGGTAAGAATGTCTCCTAAAGGCAGGCAATCTAAAGCTAAAGCCAGACTGAGCGCCTACGATAAGCTTTTGAGCCAAGAAGGAAAGGAAAGAGAAGAAAAGCTGGAATTGTACATTCCGGCTGGACCTAGATTAGGCAGTAAGGTAATAGATGCTAAAGGCGTTTCTAAAGCGTTTGGAGATAAACTCTTGTATGAAAATCTGGAATTCTCACTCCCTCAAGGAGGAATTGTTGGTATCATTGGTCCTAATGGAGCTGGTAAAACCACTCTTTTTAATATGATTACCGGAAAAACAGAGCCAGATGCAGGAACATTTGAAGTTGGTGAAACAGTAGAGATCGCTTATGTAGATCAGGAACATACCAAGCTAGATCCTAACAAAACGGTTTGGGAAGTTATTTCAGAAGGTAATGAACTGATAACCCTTGGAGGGAAACAAGTTAATTCAAGAGCCTATGTTAGCCGCTTTAATTTTGGTGGAAGCGATCAAAACAAGAAGGTTTCGGAGCTTTCTGGCGGTATGCGTAATCGAGTACACCTAGCACTAACTCTTAAACAAGGAGCCAACTTGTTGCTGCTAGATGAACCTACTAACGACCTAGATGTAAACACACTTAGAGCGCTAGAAGAAGGCTTAGAGAATTTTGGTGGCTGTGCGGTAATTATCTCTCACGACAGATGGTTCCTTGATAGAATTTGTACCCACATCCTTGCATTTGAAGGTAATTCTCAAGTATATTGGTTTGAGGGTAGTTACTCAGAATACGAAGAGAATTACAAAGCACGCAATGGCAACAAAGAACCTAAAAGAATTAAATACAAGAGCATTCCGAGTTAACAAGAGTCTAAGAAAGTGTCTGGCAACTATGGTGTTCATTGGTTTCCAGACACTTCAATTAAACGCTCAAGTATTAGAAGAAATCAACCTTAATGCAGTTGTACAGAGGTTAAAAATTATTGAAGCTCCTGAATGGGAAGCTCCCGAAAGTTTCGGTGAACATTATCGCAAGCACCTATACCTTACAGAAAAACCAATAACTATTGTAACGTATGAGGGCGATACTACTAGTGGTTATTTCCTGTATAATTTAAAAACTGAAATATTAGAGGACCCTTCCTCTGGAAGACTATACCCATTTAATGTAGTAAGGTATTTCACTTTAGAAGAGGGAAGCAAGGAATCTAGATTTTCGAATCTAACTGAGTTCAATCCAAAATCTAAATTTGGAGGCTTTGTCCTAGACTGGGATTGCTCCAAGAACATCAAGACAAAATTCCAGCTATCATTTGAGTCATACGAAGGTAGCGTTGACGGCTTTCAAAAGTTCAACGGAAAAGTCAACGTAATTGAAAAAACCTTAATAAAAGTTCAGGGTCGCATAATTGAACTACCAGAACATAAAAACGAACTCATAGACTTGTTTCCAAATGTTCGGCAAAGACTAAAGAAATTTCTTCGCTCAAATAAATTGAGGATTCAGAAAAAGGAAGACTTATGCCAAATTGTGGATTGGCTCTCTAAAAATGAAAACTGATTTCCTGCTTTAGTTCTGGGTGCAAGCTTAGAGCAACAGGACAGTTAAGACCTATCTCTTTTATCCATTCTTTTTGCTCATCATTCAAAGGACAATCATCCCAATAAAAGTCGACTTTTAAGGCAGCAATTCTCCTCGGGTTAGCAGACATCACTTTCTCTGTTGCCAAGTGCATTCCAGACATATCGAAGCCTTTCTTCTCACCTGCTATTGCCATAACGGTCATCATACAAGCTCCCAAAGCTGTAGCCACCGTATCTGTAGGGGAAAAGGTTTCTCCTTTTCCATTATTATCTATTGGGGCATCTGTTTGATACGTATTCTTAGATTTAAGGTGAACAGAAGAGGTTCTTAAGCCACCCAGATATTTGCTCTCTACGGTTTTCATAAACTATCAACAATAAAATTTCGTTACTTTAGCAACACTTCAAAGCTAGCGTCAAAATTGATACAGTTCCTTAAAAAATCTATTTTTCTCTTACTCGCTTTCGGCTTAACCTCTCAGGCATACAGCCAACAGATACGTCAATACATAGATGAAGACTATCTAACAGAGAATGTTTTTGGCATAGTTAAAACCACCAATGGCGGACTAATTAGTGGCTTATATTTTCGACACTCTAAATTCTTAGGCAACGACAACCTTTCTAATTGGGGCATTGAATTGGTTAACATTAGACACCCTAGAGAAGCAAAAGAAACTACATTTACTGGCAGTTCATTTGTTTTTGGAAAGTCTAATTACTTAGTAAGCATAAGACCAACCTACGGGAGAGAGAAAATCTTGTTCAAAAAAGCTCCTCAACAAGGCGCTAGGGTGACAGGTCTTGTAGCCATTGGCCCAGCTATAGGTATGGAAATCCCATACTATATTGAAATTTCTCAAAACCAAAAAGAGCAGTACGACCCCAATAATAATCAACATGCAAGACCTTTTATAGTGGGCAATGCTGGTCCTTTTAGAGGATTGGGAGAAACTAATTTTGTACTGGGCGGTCATGCCAAAGCTTCACTAACCTTTGAAACTAACTCCACCAAACGGAGAGTATTTGGCGTAGAAGTAGGCTTTACGGTAGACGCCTTTACTAGAGAAATAGAAATAATGCCCTTAGCAGACAATAAAAGCATTTATTCTGCTGCATTCTTTGCCATTTATTTTGGCAAGAGAAACTAGTCTCACTCACCCTGTTTATTTGGAACCTTTGCCTTACCTTTGTGTTCTTATAGTCGGAGGAACGATCAATGATTGAATTACCAGTTGTAAGCAAACCAGTTGAAGAGAAAAAAGGCAGACGAAAGCCTGATTGGCTTAGGGTTAAACTTCCTATTGGCCCAGAGTATGCCAAAGTGAGAAAGCTGGTTGACAACCACAAACTTCATACAATTTGTGAGAGTGGAAATTGCCCTAACATGGGAGAATGCTGGGGAGCAGGAACAGCTACATTTATGATTTTGGGAAATGTTTGTACCAGATCATGTTCATTCTGTGCTGTGGCCACTGGCCGTCCGCCCGAGTATGACGAGCAAGAGCCTAAACGCGTAGCAGAAGCTATTAAATTAATGGGTGTAAAGCACGCAGTAATTACTTCTGTAAACAGAGATGAACTAAAAGATAGAGGTGCCGAAATTTGGTATCAAACTGTAGTTCAAACTAAAGAACTCAGCCCTTCTACTACCATAGAGACTCTTATTCCTGATGTTAAAGGCAATTGGGATGCTCTTTATAGAATGATAGACGGTGGACAAGAAGTAGTTTCTCACAATGTTGAAACCGTAAAAGAACTTTATCGCCCAGTAAGACCACAAGCTAAATACGACCGTAGTATTGAGGAACTGAGGAGAATTAAAGAATACGGGAAAAGATCTAAAACTGGAGCCATGCTTGGCTTAGGTGAAACGGACGATCAGATTTTCCAAATGATGGATGACTTGGTAGAGGTTGGCTTAGACGTTTTAACTTTAGGCCAATACCTTCAGCCTACAAAAAGGCACCACGAGGTGATAGAGTATGTACATCCAGATAAGTTTGCTTTCTTCAAAGAAGAAGGTGAGAAAAGAGGAATTAAGTACGTAGAGTCAGGACCTTTAGTAAGATCGTCTTACCATGCCGAAAGACATGTGCATGTTTAGATTTTAGTACCGAGTACATAGACATTAGACAATTATGGAGCCGCGTTTTGCGGCTTTTTTATTGTCTATTTGCAATATATAGAATTATGATGTATTATTGTTCTATGTATTCTCGTGAATTATTAAAAGGTATTCTCAGACCCATCATTCTAAAACTCTTAGCGGACAACGGAAAGATGTATGGTTATGAGATTGTTCAGCACGTAAAGGCTAGCTCCGAAGGAAAAATACTCATCAAGGAAGGTTCCTTATACCCGAGTTTGCATGCTTTAACCAAAGAAGGTTATCTGCAAACTGAATCGATCAATGTGGGAAACCGGCTTAGGAAGTATTACAGTCTAACCGAAAAAGGTAAGGCTGTGGTAAATCCAGCTATCGAAGAAGTGATGGACTTTCAGACCACTTTGGCTTTGTTATTCGGTAAATCAAAAACGTCCGTGTCATGACTGAACACCATGTACAACACATTAAAGACTACCTGAAATCTCAGGGCTTTAGCGACTTTGAACTGATGGATGACCTGACCGATCATCTGGCAACGGAGATTGAGTTCTCTATGGACAGCGAAAAGCTGGATTTTGAAACGAGTTTTGAGAACGCCAAACAAAAGCTTCTTCCAGACTTTCCCTATCAACTCGAAAGAGATTTAAAAATTTTAACCACCCCAAAACACAATATCATGATGAAGAAAATAGCATTTATTGGAGGGTACTTGAGTGCTCTCTGCCTTACAATCTCAATCTTATTTGGAGTTTTATCTCACCAAGAAAAAACAGACGCCAATAGTTATAGAATATTAGTAGATACACAAAACAAAGCAAACCTTTTGATTGGTGAAAAGTATGATAACGAATGGAAGGACTACCTATCGAAAATGGAAGATTCTCAGTTAAATATAATTAGAAAGTCAAAGCTATTTCAATCGTTTTTGGCCCTATCAGCACTAATTCTCTCACTTACATACCTTCCCTATCGATTCTACAATGGCTACCAAAAGAGCCAACTAGAACTAGTGGCATAAAACAAAATAGGCTGTCCCGAACTCTCGAGACAGCCTTTTTAATAACTAGCTTCTTATATAAAACTAACTTAAGCCATAGCTTCCTCTTCCTGATAATCAGAAACTGGAATACAGCTACACATTAGGTTTCTATCGCCATAGGCAGAATCAATTCTGGCTACAGTAGGCCAGAACTTAGCCTCTTTTACAAACTCTGTAGGGTAAACTGCCTTTTCTCTAGAATAAGGCTTCTCCCACTGACCTTCAAGCACCATAGCTGCTGTGTGTGGAGCGTTTCTCACCACATTGTCATCTTCATCAGCTATACCATCAGCAATTTCCCTGATCTCTTGGCGAATACTCAACATAGCATCACAGAACCTATCTAACTCTACTTTAGACTCAGACTCTGTTGGTTCAATCATAACTGTTCCAGCTACTGGGAATGAAACTGTAGGAGCGTGGAAGCCATAGTCCATCAATCGCTTGGCGATATCTTCAACCTCAATATTCTGAGTTTTGAAGTCGCGACAGTCTACAATCATTTCGTGAGCACATCTTCCATTTTTACCAGAGTAAAGAATCTTAAACTCTTTCTCCAATCTAGCCTTGATGTAGTTAGCGTTAAGGATGGCAATCTTGGTTGCATTAGTCAAGCCTTCTGCACCCATCATGGCTATGTAAGCATATGAAATAGTAAGAATACTGGCACTTCCCCATGGAGCTGATGAAATAGAACTAATTGGCTGGTCGCCACCTGTAGTTTCCATCACCGCACTGTTTGGCAAGAAAGGAGCTAAGTGCTCTGCCACACCAATTGGCCCCATACCAGGACCTCCTCCACCGTGAGGAATACAGAATGTTTTATGCAGGTTTAGGTGACATACATCGGCACCTATCAATCCTGGGCTTGTCAACCCAACCTGAGCATTCATGTTGGCACCGTCCATATAAACCTGCCCACCATGATCATGAACGAGCTTACAAATATCAACAATACTTTCTTCGAACACTCCATGAGTAGAAGGGTAAGTCACCATTAGACAAGAGAGGTTTTCGCTGTGCTGCTCAACCTTTGCCTTTAGGTCATCCATGTCAATATTCCCTTTCTCATCGCAGGCTACAATCACTACCTTCATACCAGCCATAACTGCAGAAGCAGGGTTTGTACCGTGAGCAGAAGAAGGAATAATGGCAATATTTCTGTGCTCCTCTCCTCTGCTTTCATGGTAAGCTCTGATTACCATTAAGCCAGCATACTCACCTTGAGCACCTGAGTTAGGCTGCAATGACACATCATAGAAACCAGTGATCTCACTCAACCAGTCTACCAAGTCATTGAACATCATATGGTAACCACGAGTCTGATATTTTGGTGCGAATGGGTGAATATCACCGAACTCAGGCCATGTAACTGCTACCATTTCCGAAGTAGCATTCAACTTCATAGTACAAGAACCCAGAGAGATCATGGAGTGAACCAATGACAAATCTTTATTCTCAAGCTTCTTGATATATCTCAACATTTCATGCTCTGAGTGGTATTGGTTGAATACCGGGTGAGTCATGAAGTCAGACGTTCTTTCCAACTCAGCAGGCCACTCTATAGAAAGGTTGGCTGCCTCGACATCTAAGTCGAAACCCATCACCTGACCAGTAGCTTCAGCAAAAATGTTTAGCAATACCTCAACATCTTCTACTCTGGTGGTTTCATCTACAGAAATACCTAAATCTCCAGATTCAAAGTATCTGAGGTTGGCCTGATTTACTTCAGCAATAGTTTTGATTTTATCAGCGAGAGCAGAGTCGCACTCAACTCTCAAGGTATCGAAGTAGATATCGTTCACTTGGTTGAACCCTAAGAACTTCAACCCTCTGTTCAATAGCTTGGCGAAGCCATGAATTTTAACGGCAATATGCTTAATACCTTTTGAACCGTGATATACACCGTACATTCCGGCCATTACTCCAAGAAGTACCTGTGCAGTACAGATATTAGAAGTTGCTTTCTCTCTTCTAATGTGCTGCTCACGAGTTTGGAGAGCCATTCTGTAGGCTTTATTGCCTTCTCTATCTATAGAAACCCCAATGATTCTACCAGGAATCTGACGCTTAAACTGATCTTTTGTAGCAAAGTATGCTGCGTGAGGACCACCATAACCCATAGGCACACCAAATCTCTGGGTAGTACCTACAACGGCATCTGCACCCATTTCACCCGGAGGGGTTATTAGTGCCAAGGCCATTAGATCGGCAGCAAAGGTTACAAACACATTGTTCTCGTGTGCGCTTTCTACAAACGAACGATAGTCTATTACTTTTCCATCGCCAGAAGGATACTGAACCAATACACCATAAAGGTCTTCTCTAGTAAGATCTAGTTCAGCATAATTTCCAATTTCCAGATCAATACCGAAAGGCGTTGCACGCGTTTTGAGTACATCAATGGTTTGAGGGAAGGTATTTTCATCTACAAAGAATGTATTCGCATTCTTCTTATCTTTTTTTCTTTGACCAGCAAACATGGCCATTGCTTCTGCCGCAGCCGTACCTTCATCTAGCAAAGAGGCATTGGCAATTTCCATAGCAGTGAGGTCCATTACCATAGTCTGGAAATTGATCAAAGCTTCTAAACGGCCTTGAGCAATTTCTGCCTGGTAAGGGGTGTATGCAGTATACCATCCTGGATTCTCAAGAATATTTCTCTGAATAACTCCAGGTACAATGGTATTGTAGTAACCCATACCAATGTAAGACTTGAATATTTTGTTCTGAGCTGCTGTGTGTCTCAGGTCTTTCAGAAATTGAAATTCCGATTTAGGAAGCGGAAGATTCAGGGGCTCTTTCATTCGAATTCCGGCAGGTACCGTTTCGTCAATTAGAGCATCAAGGCTCGATGCACCAACCACCTTTAGCATTTCGCTAATCTCCTGCTGATCAGGACCATTGTGGCGGTCTTCAAACCTTTGAGTTTTTCTTAAATCAATTTTTGTCATATCTCCAGTTCTCGTTCGATTTACTTCTCGCAATTGTGCTGCAAATGTAAGTTACAAGGCTCTGATTTCCTTACATATCCATAGCAAAAAAACCCAACCGAAAACAGAAGTGTTTGAGGCTAGATTTTAAAAAAACGTTAGTTTTAGCCCACTAAAAAATTCAAACATATAATTGTTATAAGAATGAGGAGATTAAAGTTGTCCCTAATGGGGCTTGTGATGACAGCTCTTGCTGTTAATGCACAAGATAAGACGGCTGTGAAGTATGCCAATACTATCACTCCAGAAGACATGAGAGCCAAGCTTTCTATTTTGGCTTCTGATGAATTCGGTGGAAGAGAAACCGGAACTGAAGGTCAGAAAAAAGCTTCTAGATTTTTAGAAGAATTCTACGAAAGAGTAGGCTTAGAAGGCCCAGTAGACGGAACATACCGCCAGAAGTTCAACATGTATCAGTCAGATTGGTCAGATGTTTACATCAAGACTAGATCTGGAAAGAAAATTAATGGTACTGACTTCATCTTTACTGGTAATGCAAACATGGCTAAAGAAATGAAGCTAGATGCAGTATACATTGGTAAGGGTAGCAACATTGCCGACATGGACCTAAACGGAAAAGTAGCTGTTTCTTCTTCTGGCGACAGAGAATTGATGGGCAAGCTTGCTGAAGCTGGTGTTAAAGGCGTAATGATTATGGCTGCTGATGATGAGCAGTTCAAGCAAACTGTACCAAGACAGGCCAGAAGACTACTTTTGGGTAGATTAAGATTCGACAAAGAGAATGGTGGAAACGAAAGCATGACTTTCTACACTACTCAAGAAATGGCTGCTGAGATTTTCAGGTCTTCTAAGGAGAAACTTGCTGAAAATGCCGAAACTCCTGACAACATTAAAGAAGGTTCAGTAAGACTAATGGTGAAAGAAAAAATCAATGTTATCGACACTGAAAACATGGTAGCTTTCTTAGAAGGCACAGATCTTAAAGATGAAGTATTGGTTATCTCTTCTCACTTCGACCACATTGGTCAGAATGAGGATGGAACTGTGATTAATAACGGTGCCGATGATGACGGTTCTGGAACTACTGGTGTAATGGAAATTGCTGAGGCATTTGCTCAAGCTGCTAAAGAAGGTAACAGACCTAGAAGAAGTATTCTTTTCTTAAACGTAACTGGTGAAGAAAAAGGCCTATTGGGTTCAGCTTATTATGCAGACAATCCTTTGTTCCCAATTGAGAACACTGTTAACAACCTTAACATTGATATGATTGGTAGAGTTGACCCAGAGCACGAAGAGTCTGGCAACAGAGATTATGTTTATGTAATTGGTTCTGAGAAGCTTTCTAGCCACTTAAAAGTGATATCCGAATTCGCGAACATCACTTACACCAACATTGACTTAGACTACAGATATGACGATCCGAACGATAGAAACAGATTCTACTACCGTTCTGACCACTACAACTTCGCTAAGAAGGGTATTCCAATTATCTTCTACTTTAATGGTACTCATGCCGATTACCACAGACCAACTGACACCGTTGACAAAATTGAGTTTGACGTAATGGCCAAAAGAGCCCAGTTGATCTTCCATACTGCTTGGATTTTAGCTAACAGAGATGCTAGAACTCCAGTAGACCGTCAGGACGATATGGACTACAACTCTAGAGACTAGTTTTTTAACAGTTTTTTAAAATAACAAAACGTCATTCCCAACTTGATTGGGAATCTCCAGATAGCTTTACTAAACTAGCTGGAGATTCCCGTCTTCAAGGGAATGACGTTTTGTTAAACGCTTTTTTATGGCAGATAGCTTACACATACTCAACGGAGATAGCACGCTCCAACTTTTTAAGCAGACGACAATCGAGGGGGAAACCTTTGTTTGGCGAGAGGTATTAGCAGAAGGCCCCGTTCATTCCGACTTCAACTCAGAAGACTTCTGGAACCAAAGAAGAGCTTTTATTACTCAATCATTTGACACAACTGTTGAGCAGTACAACCAAGACGTTTATCTACCATTTAAGAAGCTTAGCTCCCAACTGAGTCAATATTCCGAAATAGTGCTTTGGTTTGAATACGATCTGTTCTGCCAGATTAATATGATGGCCCTGATACAGTATTTGGGAGAAAAGCGTGAACCAGGCCAGCAAATATCTCTGGTGTGCTCTGGTAAAATTGATGATTCTGAAAAGCTTTATGGCCTTGGAGAACTGAGCCCTAAACAATTAGCAGATCAACTACAGCAAAAGCTTAAGCTCAATACTCGAGAGTTTGAATTTGCCAAAGATGTTTATCAGGCCTACTGTTCTGCAAATCCGAACAACCTTTTTACTTACACCATAATGCCTTCAGATGAGTTTCCGTACTTATCTGATGCACTGAATGCACACTTCAGGAGGTTCCCGAACAGCATTTCTGGGCTTTCAGAGATTGAACAAACTATAGTAGACCTAGCAACTGAAGGAGTGAACAACCACCATAAACTTATAGGCCGAATGCTCAGGTGGCAGAAGTATTATGGCTTCGGAGACCTTCAGTATTTCAACACTTTAAATTCTCTGAAAGGGTTATTTTCTGATTACGAGAAGCTCAAAATAAAAACAGAGCCCGAATTGAGCTCTGCTATTCAAAATCTTGATAGGAATATGATATTAGGAGGAGCCTCATTAGCCGAGTGGCAATTTGATCCTACCTCTGAAGAACTAATCCCTTCAGCTAGCGCTTAGAAAATCTAACACGCCCATCATTCACCCTAACATCTACATCAGCTTTTCCTCCAGCTAATGATAGAGTAACTCTATGATCCCTTTCTTCTTCAATCTTGAAAGCACTACCGGAAGAAACTCGGCCATCGTCTTTAGAAACATAGAACCTTCCACCTCCGCTGAGCACCACAAAGTCAATTCTAGCATCGTCTGAGGTAATCTCGTAAGTACCATCATCGGCCAAACTTGTTTCTATAGAAACATTAGCATCTTCAGTCTCAATGTCTACTCTGGTAAAAGCACCGTTTCTAACATCTAAATCGCCATCCTCGTTTTCGATCATGAGTTCACCCAGTCCTCCATCGAGCCTTAAGTCGCCATCTTCAATTCTTACCTCTATACTTTCGGACTTCGTATCCAAAAGTTCAATATCTCCATCTTCCACGCGCATAGAAATTGACCCATCAACGTTTTTGATCACGTAATCATCGTCTTCCCCCTCAATTTTCAGACCTCCAGACCTAGGCATTTCAATGGTTATGCTGTATTCCGTTCTGAAAGAACCAATACTAAACCTGACACTACCTGACCTTCTCTCTTTAATTACTAAGTCTCCGTTTACTTCTTCAACGTTTACAGTGAAGTTTCTACTACCAGACCTAATTCCATTGACATATTCAATTCTATCGATCTTCACGTGAACATCAGATCGGTCGGACCCTGTAATTCTTACGTCTGCGTCTTCTGAGTTTAAATGAATAATGCCATTGGCACTTAGGGCGTAGGCATCATCTAAGTGAAATTCGCCTTCTTCTTGGCCCTGAACTTGAGAAAATGAGAGTACTAGCGCTGCTAATGCGCTAAAAAAGATTCGTTGTTGCATAATATTTGAGTTTGAGTTGTTAGCCAATTTAGCAAATTCTGAAAACAGAAGGAACACTACCTTCTTCCTCTCTTATTTCGCTTCTTACCCTTGCTGCTATTAGATGGCTTATCGAACCGTTTTTTCTTCTCATGAAAAGCGCCCTTAAAGGTTGGATCCATTTTCTTTCGAATATTATCCATGGTTTTGGCCATTTCTTGCTGTTCCTCAAAGGGAGTTTTCTCAATAGTAACGTCTGCAGGAATTGTTTTCCTTGGAATATCTTGCTGAATGATTTTCTCTATACGTGGCACATGATGCATCTCCAACTCATTGGCAAAGGTTATTGCCATCCCTTCGTTCTCTGCACGACCCGTTCTACCAATTCTATGTACATAGTCTTCATACACCAAAGGCAAATCGAAATTAATAACGTGAGAAACCATAGAGATATCCATACCCCTAGCGGTTACATCGGTAGATACCAACACCCTGATATCTCCTTCCCGAAACTCATTTACAGCATTAATTCTACTGTTTTGCCCTTTATTAGCATGTACAACACGTACGGGGCCGAGCTCTTTTCTATCGATATACTTGGCAATAGCATCGGCATTAGACTTGGTCTTCACGAACACAATAACCCGGCTAAACTCTTCCTGATTGAGGAAGTGAATGAGTAAGTTGATTTTAGTTTTGAAGTTGGGCACCTCGTATAAAACCTGCTCAATAGTTTCTGCTACTGTGGCTTGAGGAGCTACCTCAATTCGCTGCGGAAAAGCCAGAAATTCTTCGGTAAGCGTAACCACTCTATCTGCCATAGTAGCCGAAAAAAGCATGTTTTGCCGCTTTCTAGGCACAACCTCCAATATCTTTCTAATCTGAGGCAGGAACCCCATATCCAGCATTTTATCGGCCTCATCCAGAATCAGAGTTTTGATTTGCTTAGGCATAATATGGCCTTTCAGATACAAATCCATAAACCTACCCGGTGTACTAATGAGCAAATCTACCCCAGCTTTAACCTCCTCAATTTGAGCTTTAGGCCCTACTCCTCCATACAGAGCAGCCATTCTCAAATCGGTATACTTGGCCAACGCTTTGAAGTTATCCGCTATCTGCAACACCAATTCGCGAGTTGGCGCCAAGATTAAAGCCCGAGGATCGTTACCCTGAGCATACTTAATCTTCATAATTAGTGGAGCTACAAAGGCGAGCGTTTTACCGGTTCCAGTCTGTGCAATACCAAATAAATCGTGCCCAGCAGTAGCTACTGGCACCACCTTAGCCTGTATCTCGGTTGGCCTTTCAAAGCCTAAGTCGTCAATAGCATTCAGAATCTGCCTATTCAACTTTAAATCTTCAAATAATTGAACTTCTGCTGCCATTTTAGATGGATTCCTGTTTGTTTTGCTTTGCAATTACGTTAAACCCTCAAGTAAAAAAAAGCACTATGGCATCTACACTTATTCTGAACGGCACCATTGTGAATGAAGGCAAAGTAACTGAAGCTGACATTCTTATTGTAAACGACCGAATTGAGCAAATTGGCTCAGACTTACAACAGTTAAAAGCAGACAAAGTAATAGACGCCAAGGGACTACATATTTTACCAGGGCTGATTGATGACCAAGTACATTTCCGTGAGCCAGGGCTAACTCACAAAGCAGAAATTTACACCGAATCTAAAGCTGCAGTAGCTGGAGGCATTACTTCTTTTATGGAAATGCCGAACACGGTTCCGAACACTCTCACCCAAGATTTGTTGCAACAGAAATACGATGTAGCCGCACAGAAGAGCATAGCCAATTACAGCTTCTTTATGGGTGCTTCGAATGACAACATTGACGAAGTACTCAAAACTGACCCGAAAAAAGTGTGCGGGGTAAAGATATTTATGGGTTCATCTACTGGAAATATGCTAGTAGACAATCAGAAAACACTCGAAAACATTTTTAGAAACTCGCCTACTATTATAGCAACCCACTGCGAGTCGGAAGAAATAATTAGAGCAAACACTGCTAAAGCCAAGGAACAGTATGGCGAAAATGTCCCTATGGGAATGCATCCAATTATCAGAAGTGAAGAAGCTTGTTTTGCTTCATCTTCTGAAGCCATAAAACTAGCGAAGAGCACTGGAGCTAGACTTCATATTCTACATATTTCTACAGGGAAAGAAACGCTTCAGTTTGACAACAGCATTCCTTTGAAGGATAAGAAAATCACATCGGAGGCATGCGTACACCACCTTTGGTTTAGCGACTCAGACTATGCTGAAAAAGGTAGCTTCATAAAATGGAACCCAGCAGTGAAAACAGCTGAAGACCGTGAAATGATAAGAAAAGCTGTAAATGAAAACAGAATAGATGTTTTAGCAACAGACCATGCCCCTCACACTTTAGAAGAAAAGCAGAATGCTTACTTCTCGGCACCTTCTGGCGGGCCTTTGGTTCAACACAACCTACCAGCATTGTTAGACCTATACCATCAGGGAGTTTTTAGCTTAGAAAAAATTGTAGAAAAATCTGCCCATGCTGTTGCAGACTTATTCGATGTAAGCGAAAGAGGCTATCTAAGAGAGGGATATTTTGCCGACATAGTTTTAGTAGACCTCAATAAGAGCTGGGAAGTAACTAAAGAGAACCTTCTGTACAAATGTGGCTGGTCTCCATTTGAAGGTCATCAGTTTAAAGCTAGCGTAGAAAAAACCTTTGTAAATGGTAACTTAGTTTACGATGCAGGGCAAGTAATTGAAGGCACTTTAGGTAAGAGACTTACTTTTTCTAGATAAATCGAAGTTTGGTATTTGCAAATTCATTTCCTTGCTTTACCTTTGCACACCCAAACACGAAAGGTGTTACACGGTGGTTGTAGTTCAGTTGGTTAGAACGCCTGATTGTGGTTCAGGAGGTCGTGGGTTCGAGTCCCATCTTCCACCCTTGATAATGAGACAGTTACGAAAGTAGCTGTCTTTTTTATTTCTCTTCGGCGTGCTTTCGGCGTGCTTTTTTATTTTTGAAATATACGTTCAAATGCTCTAAACGCTATTTTCGAACTATACGCTAACCCCTAATATACGCTCGATTTTTGATTGAATTGGACAAGAGCAAAGTTGCGCTTGTCGTGTCCCCAGACTTTCCCTGCTTTAAAAACAATCGTTTCAACGATGTAATTATTACTCTTACGCCCAGTTTTTAGGACCGTAAATTGCTCTGGTGTTACACGGTAATACATTTGCTGATTTTTGGTTTTACTCACTTCATTTTTGTGACTGATGCTAAGATTTTCCATGTCAATCATATGCTTTCCAATCATGTTTGATGCCCAAATATTTGTGTCATGATTGTCATTGGATGCGAAAAATTTGAGATTAAGATTTCCTAATAGACTTTTCGTTTTTGCATCGGGCTGATCATTCCCCATGACAAACTGAATGTTGTTTATGTTTTGAGTGATATAAACGGTCGCAACCATTGAGCTTCTTGCGGTTGCTTGAAACTGAGCATCCGTTTTATGTGTACATAGCTGTTGATACTCATCAATCCATAATCCAACAGGTCTAGGGTTCGTTTCTTCTTCGACATCGCGCCTCTCCATGGCGGCTTGGAAGGTGGTTTTGTAAATTGTAGCCGCATATATACCCGCAATACCAAATTCTTTTAACGCGAAATCAATGATCACGATCTTTCCCTTTTTATAAATGGTCTCAGGTAGAAGCTCATCACTAATACCGTTTGTGAATTGATCTCTTAAGATGCCTTTATTTAGAAACGGCTCAACTATACCCATAAAGCTTTCAAGGATGATACTGGATGTTTTTTCGCCAATTTTGGGGAATTCTCGCAGCCAGTATTTCATGATCATATCGACATCTTCTTCGTCATTTTTTGTGAAGGACTTATTTGAAATATTGAGTAATACCTGCAAGAAATAACTCGTCTCAATCCACTCTTCTAACTCGTCTCGAGCTTGTTCTCTTTTGACAGGATCAATACCTTCATCTGAAGCCATTGCCTCTAGGCGCCTATATTGTTCCGGTTCATCTCCTTTAAGGCAGTTTGATGCTAAACGTCTCAGATTAGATATACTAACTTCTTCACCTGCATAGAGGAGGGTATTAATGCCTTTGCTACAAAAACGTCTAAGAGACATATCCCAAAAGCGTTCATCCTTTCCTCCACCTCCACCGGAGAGGTAGACTCTGTTTTGTTCATTTAAGGCCATCAAAGACTCAACGGCATTTAGAATGTCACCAGCACCTTCGCCTTGCCTTTTCATTTCATATTCAAGCATATTGAATTTTAGTCCGCTTGATTTATTGAAAATGACGACATCTTCTTTTCTATGAGGTGCAGCTTCTTCGATATAGCTCAGCCATCTTTTCTTCTCGTCTTTTTTCACACATAAAATACACATGCCATAGCCACTCTTGAGCATGGCATGTCCTATGTGGCGACCAGCGCCACTGGACTTACCACTTCCGGTGGATCCAGTCACTAGAGTGCCTTCTAAGCTATCTGCCCATGTGATGGCAGTATTTGTGCCTGGAACTTTATAGAGAATTTGATCTAGAGGGTCGTTCTTCTCTTCTTTTTTTGAAAACAACTTCATGGCTCTCTTTCTTTAGATTTTTCAGGAGCTTTACTGGAATGACCATCTGGTGGTGTAAATCGAGAGAGTTTCCTTAATCCTCTACTCTTAATGGGTATTGCATTTTCCTTTTTGAAAAGCTGAATACGATCTTCAAAGGCTTGCTTTTGAATCTGTGGTTCATTCTCAGGAGAAACCATATCCTAAATTAAATGAGGCATATATTTACAAAGGCGATCCACTCTCTCATAAGCTTTTTTGTACTCCTCGGTTTTTCTTAAATCTTTCATCATCAAAATGTGTCATTTGCTTTACTTTCCAAAAATTCCTGAATAGAAGAGGGGTCATAGAGAATGATTTTCTTACTCGGCTGAGAGTATCTAATCTTTCCTTCATCACGATACCTTTGAAGCGTTGAAGTAGACTTAACACCAAGTTCTTTCATTGCCTCTTCTGGCGTGAGCCACTTGTTCTCCTTTTTTGATAGTTTCTCGCTCATGCGTTCCACCACACGATCAATCAACTCAAAAAAAGCCTCTTCTTCAATCAGTATTACTTTCATAGCTCCACGCTTTTGAATGTTGTTTTTTTAGTTAGTCTTCCATCATATATTTCTATCCATACCCCTGTTTTCTCTGGCCTTTTGCGGACTGGAATTTTCCAACCCTTTACTTGGTCCTGAGAAATATTTTCTAAGATTTTTATTTCTCTTATTTGAAGGTGATAGTTCTGTTTTCTTTGGTGTTTGGTTCTTATTGTATTCTTGTTTTAAAAGAGAGGGCTGTTTCTTTATGGCCAACTCATCTTTATTAGCCTTTTTCGGGCTTTGGGCTTCATAGGATTTGTTGTTCCCGTTGAATTCCTTACCAAGATTTTGATGCTTTCTATATTCACCTTTAGCTTCTTCTATGACCTGATCTCTAATTTTTTGATCAAGATCTTCTCGGTATCTCTTTATCGATTCATAAGGTGCGTGGGGAAGACCAGACCTTACACCTAAGGCAAAATTTATATCTGACTTTGATCGAACATTTTGTTGCTCTTTGAGCTGATCTAGATATGAGTTTTTAATCTTTTGAATTTTAAAGAATTGTTTCTCTCCACCTTGGCTGTAGAGGTCTAGCTTTTGCTGTAATTCAGCATCAGTTAAATTCTTCTCTATCCTTACACTATGCTTTTTATCCTTTAATCCTTTCATCTCAATCAGGCTTAAATTGTGGTGCTTACGGCATCTCCTTCTACTCTAATCTCACTTACAAAAGTTGAGGCTGTACCATCATCTTTTCCAGACGGGCTTGCTTTGACCCACAGGATGCGCTCATTACAAAAGTGCTCATGAATAGGGTCTAGATTCCTGCCCATTACAGTGACCATCAGTTCATAAGCCCTTAAATAAAGAGTGCTGCTATTTTCTAAAATCGACACTGGCAATAGAGAATAAGACAAACTGTATCTTGACGCGTTCTGAATAAGCTCAAAACGCTTGATTGGCTCGTCTTTTGTACCTAGGGCGTAATATTGTCCTGCACCGTCAAGAGATGAAGCAGGATTATTTTTAGAGCTATTTTTATCGTCTCTCGACTCCTTGGGAAATATCCCTCGTAGCTGTTGTCCGTCTCTGTTTTGGTGCCGCATAGTCTCGTTCGTTTTTAATTCTTTTCTTATAATCCAGTTGCTGTTGTCTTTGTATGAGCCTGTAATGATGTTGCTTGGCTACATCATGAGCTGTGGTGCGCTCTCCACTTCTTTTTATCGCAGATTTTAGTTCTGCCTTATCATTCGTGTAGATCTGTATTTTGGATCGCCCCCTTGATACTGCCACATAAAATGTTTGATCATTGATAGCGCCCATAGACATGTCACTCATGCTTAAATAAAGGTCTTGGCATGTACGGCCCTGAGCCGCATGGCTGGTTGAAGCGTAATTGTGAGCAAGGTGATAGCTATCCTTAGATAAGGTTTTTCCATTCTCCAATAGAATGTCATCCTTGACAAAAGCCTTTACACGTTGGGGTGTTCCGTTGTTGATCTTTGAGCCTTCCTTAGAAACCAAATTGGCTGTCGGTTTCACAAACTCACCTACTGAAATTGGAGTTTTAGTCTTGGTGTAGACATTAAAATATTCAGGCTTATCTAGCGGTAAATTATGCCCTGATCCAGTTTTCAAATCCTTTACCCGAACAGGCTGATTAGGAGCATTAGAAATAACTTCAAGATGACTTCCAGCACGTAGCCCTCCAACTTGGTTCTTAATTATTCTCACAACTCTACCAGGCTGATATTGAAGTCCATCGCGCTTCTGGCTTTGGGTGAGGGATAAATCTTTGAGGGTCTCAAAGACTCTTTCCTCTTGTTTAATTATGCCTTCAGCCTTTAGTTTTTCTCTGGTTAAATCGGATATAGCATCCTTTTCAAAGTTCGTTGGACTTATAATGATCGCACTTCTCTTAGATTTTATTGACTGGATGTAATCATCAGTAATCCTATCAAAGCGATCCTCTTTATCTGGAATTTCTTGAACAGCTTTAAGCTTTTCATCTAAGACTTTATATCCCTGAATGATTTTCTTATTGGCAATAAGATTAACAGCCTGCTTATAAAGTTCAGGTTTTTGTCTCAAATTCTCTCTAACTCGAATGGTTCTAATCTGAGCACGCTGTTGGAGAATTCTGAGGGAGTCACCGTGTTCACCAGGGCTGGAATGCTGGCGAATATTACCACTTAATACCACCTGTCTGGCTTTTTTCTCTTCAGCAATGCTCAGTATCTTATTCATTGTCTTAACCCCACACATGGACGATTCATCGATCACCAAGACGTTTCCGGTTATCGAGTTTTGTGACTTGGTATTCACCAAGAATGAAGCGATAGTTTGGGCATCCTTGAACCCTTCTTTACGAAGAACCTCAACAGCTTGGGAGGAGGGTGCAATTGGAATGACCTTTAACCCTTTTTCATTTATTCCATCAGATAGCTCTTGGAGCAAAGTTGACTTGCCCGTTCCTGCATTCCCCTCAATATTTATTATGCGATCAGAACTACTTAAAATGGACTTTACTGCACGGGTTTGGTCATTATTCAGAAAGTCCCTTTTGATCTTATAGTTTGGATGAATTGGCTTGTTTTTTCCCTTAGAATCAACAACCTTAGAGATCATCTGATCCTCAGACCTGACCATTTCTTTAGTCGTTAGAATAGGAATTACACCATCACTGCCATAGAGAATATTATCTCGCCCTGCCAGATCATTCTCGAAATCTTGTAGGCTATGACCTGCACCATATGAAAGCGACATGGCATGTCCAAGGATACGATTTGTTTCTGCAACTGAATTCCTTTCGAGAAAATGCTCAAGGCTTCGGTCTATGGCTTCGCGTACACTAAGGGTGCGCTGTTGACTTTTCTCTTGTGACTTTAGAGATTGGAACGCTGATAATTCTTCCTTACTTAACTGGGCTTTCCAAACATCATACAATTGATTTTCTGGAACTGACTTCTTTTTTGAGACACGACTTCTTGCCGCAATTTCCGACTTGGCCTTTGGATCTGTGATAGCCTTTTCCTTAGCAATCTTCTCTACTATTTTTCCTCGCTCTGAAAAGCGATCTAAAACTGATTTTGATATGCCTTTAATAGTCCAATTATCATCCGTACGCTCAATCACGTAACCCAATTCAGCCAATTTATTGCTGAGCGTGTTGTGAAAATAGCTTTCTAAAAATGGTGCTGATTTATAAAGACGAAGTGGTTCAACCGCTAAAAACTTGTCTTTAGTGTTACTATATGAAAGAGAGAACAGTACGTTATGAATATGCTCCAAAGGCTGTCCAGCAAATACTTCCTCGTTCTTATATTGATGCTTTACTGGTCGCCCGACTTGATGGTGAAATTCGGCCCAAATACCTGATGAAGTCGACTCAAATCTCCTTTCCGTTGAAGTGTTATTTTGTACAAGGATGAGCTCTTGGGCTTTGAGCATCATCAATCTATTACTCTCTCTAAAAGCCTTTTCTAACTCAGCAGAGTCATTTGAAAACGTTTTTGCAAGTGAAAAACTCTTTGGTGGAAGGATTGTGAGATCCCATCCAATTCTCCTATTAGAAGTATCAATTGTAAGTCTTTCGGAGCTATTTGGATTAACCCCATCAACAAGTTTACCAAAATTCTCGATCGTTACTTTATTCACACCAAGCAATTTTGAGAGCTTACCATGATAATAAGCATCTTCTCCTTCACCATAATACTCTCCTTGTTTGCTGAGCGAAGGATTATAATAGGATTTGGCACGAGCAGTTTTGTTCAGCATGGTATTTCTTAGCATGACGGTAAAGTTTAAATTATTGAGAAGATTGATTTCGAAGACCTGAAGCCTGATTCTAGGCGTAATTATGGGCTTTCTAAAACATGTTTTACCCTCTAATGCTTTCAGGGTCAATGGCTAAATGAGAATTAATTCCTACTTTTTGTCTATGCTCTTACAATTGAGTCTCGTTCTGCTTTATATGCTCTATCTAGAACTTGCTGAGAAAATTCCGATAAAGAGGTAAACAATGTAAATCCAAAAAAGAGGACATCATCCGCTAACTTCCAAGCGGCAAAACCAATAGCAATAAAGAGTAAGGGCTCAATCAAGCCGCAAATGACAAATTCATCGAGTTTGATAGACTTAGACAGGGCCTTCATGATTAAGCTTTCGCCTCGTTTGGTAAGAGATTTATTACCCCCTGTCCATATAGTGATCAGATGAAAAACACCAAAACAGGTAAATAAGACTGTATAGCCAAGCAAAAACTGAGACTCCACGTTGATCCAAACAAAGTCGTAAATCTGATCTGGTGACTTGAAGCAGATTAGGACGGGTATAAAAAACATCCCGAAAGGCTTAAAAATATCCAATACTGCTGTACTATTAAGTCCAACCTGAAACCCTATTGAAGCAATGATCGACAATAGGCCAAGGGTTTGATAGCCCGGATTATATCTAAATGTAGACCACATCTGAAGGGCACTCAAGGCTCGGCTAAAACGTACATATTGTTTAGCACAAAGGAGTAAGAATCCTAGCCAAGTCTTATTAAAGAAAGCCTTAATTAAGCTGCCGTTCGCTGCCCAATGTATAATTGCAAAATCACCAATCTTAACACCTTTTCTGGAGGGTAAATTTCTATTTGATTCATCCGTAATCATAGTTAATGACATTTTAGTATGAACAATGAGTTGGGTATATCAGAGCGCTCAAAACCTAGATCGGACTAGCCCCTGTTTTGCTCCTCTATCCAATAGAAACTTCTTCCAGAATCTGGAAAGCCATAGGTGATAATCCGTTTTGCCGGGCGTTATCAACTCAATAGTAAATCCATCAAGATTTGGAAGAGGGGTATCGTTTGATAGAGCTTTTACCAACACATCATAATCGTCCATAATTTTCGATGGTGATTTTGTATACCGGGGAGACATCTGCAATGCAGACGAATGTTCAGCTAGATTACTTATAATGACTATATGCTTTCCAGTGGCATCAGGTTCGAACTGATCCACAAGTCTGGTGAGCGTTCTATAGAGATTCGTTTGCCCTTGATCTACTGGTTGCTCGGAAAGCTTTCTGATATCATCTTTAACATCGAGCAAGAACCTCCCAACCAAATCCTTTCTTTGTCTTGTAGAAACAGATATCGGGTTACTCTTTTTGATCTCTAAGCTCTGGATACTTGCAATGGTATTTTCTCCACAAATGGTTGAATAGTAATATCTAGCTTGGTGGATATCTGAAAAGCCAAAGCGCTGAACAACGCCTTTGAAAACAGCATCGACATGGAAAGTCTGATCGCTGTATGAATCCAAACTGGCATCATAAATAATACCTAGTGCAGAAACGTTTGTAGGAGTATTCTGAGAATTAGAACTAGCTATTGATAGGACAAGTACTGCTTGTAAGGCCAATAGTGCGTAAACGTAGCTTTTTGAAGGTTTCATAATTTCTAAGATTTACTGTTATTGTTAATGATGTAAGTGGTGTAAATGGCCAGAATTACTCTGGATCGAAGGTTTTCATAAAATCGCTCATCTATCTCCTTTAGAACATCATGTCTATTAAGCTCTTGTTGTTGCAGGTGGAGCGAGTCTTCTAACTCCTGAATGTTTTGATGAACTTTTGATTCAGCAAAGTTTCTGGGTTTATCCTCGAGCCTTTGAAGATTCCCATCGACTAGTTGAATTTCAGATTGAAGTTTTCTGAGGACGAATCTTTTAAGTAGTAGCTTATCTAAAGGTAGACTTCCTCTTTTTGCCGAGAAATATTGAAAGGAAATGAATAAGGAGAAGAGGCAAAGTACAGAGAGTAGACCTGTAGCGATATAATGAACCTTACTTTCTTGTACTTCATTGATTGGATTGGCATCACCCAAAAGCCCGCTTAGTAGATCATGAGAACTCTGGACGATAACCTCCTTCTGACCAATAAAAAGAATGAATATGAAGAAGGTCATAATGATTAGACCTATAACTCCAAGCCAATAGTTGCCTTTTGCAAACTGATAGGCTGTTAGTTTTGGTGTGGCCGCGAAGAAGGCTCCAATAAATGCCGCCATTAAATTGGCTTGCCAGGGTAATTCAAAAATTAAGAGGTAGACTTGATTACTCAATGAGTAGTCACCTGCCCATAGCATAAGCCCCAAAACAATCATGAGTGCCAAAGAGACAGGCTGGTCCTTCAACAGGGCTATAAATTTTTTATACTGTTTTTTCCTATTCATTATCTTGAGTTTTAGAGTGATCAGATAGGTCTCGAATTTCCTGCTTTTCGGCTTTCAATTCAGCCAACTGTGTATTGGCTTTATCAATAGCTTCAAACATTGAGTCGGGCACGGATTTTAGTTCTGAATTAATGAAAGCCTCCGCATTTTCTTTGATGTGAGTGAGTTTCTCTAGTGTTCGGTCAACCTCCTTTTGTTTGTCAGTTGACCAATAGAGATGCTTGCTTTCAAAAGAGATTTTAAACTCTTCCAAATCCAGCAGTGCTTGAGCAACAGTGAGCTCGACAGGAATTCCTGTATGCTTGTTATGCTCGGCTAGCTTTGCGTAATCTTTTATAACATCAGCATAAACTAAGTCTTGCAAGACATAGTCTTCGGCAGCATTTTTACCTCGATTGAAGAGCCTTTTAAAGAATGATTTTTTCATAATAATTAATTTGTCATGTCGACTAAATTAACGCAACCACCCCTTCTTAAAGTTTTGATTATCAGTGAGTTCACTCATTTTTTCGTGAATTCACGATTAAATTATGCAGCCCTTCCTACCAAGTAGATCAGCTTGAATTATTACATATCAGATATGAGTAAATTCTTTGCTAACTTGATTTTGCAGGTTTATATTCACTAAGAATTGATAAGATTGATATGTCCGAAAAAGACAAACTTGAAGACCTCAACAACAAGATTATGGAAATCTCAGAAAGGTTTCAAAGAATTGAGGGTGGTTATCCAATGTTTGCAAAAGGAAGAGCAAACTGTTCAATCGGCAAATATCAAAAGCTCAAAAAGAAATTTTTTGAAGAACTGGAAAGATATAATAACCCTGAACATCATGATAGAAGTGGTCTTCCATTTGAGGAATGGACTTATGTGAAAGGTCTTAACTATATTATTCAACAGGCCGAAGAATATTTGGAGATAAAGGAAGCAGAAGCTAAGGCTCTTAAAGAGCAAAACAGTAAACTTGAAGAACAAAGGAATTTTACTTTAACAAATAAGTCATGGATTCTCTTTTTTTACAACCAGCCTAATAGACGGCATTCTCTTAAACCTATCCTCTCAGTTGTATCTCTAAATTGCTTAGAAGATTTCAAATGCCAACTTGAATCCTGTGATGAACTTAGCAGTTCCCTGTTAAACACTATTGAGGGTAGTTATCGTTGGATAACTGATAGACTTTATTCTTTCTATTTTCCTTATGATAAAAACAAGATACTGATGTCAATCTTTCTTTATTTCAGTGATGACTATAATGATGTTGTAGGTATTTACATGCGCACTCAATCTGACAATTTATTCTCCGGTAGAATTAGAGGAAGATTTCTAGGCTCTTATTTAAACAAGAGAGATAATCAAGACAAACTAGATTCAACCATAAGCCGATTAAAAGAAACTGGTGAATACGATGTAATTATAGATGAGGTAGGTAATAAATCAGGAAACTTTTTATCCTTTTCCGTTGATTCTCAAATTGACTATCTGAAGCTTTACAGAAACATTGGAATTGGATCCATGGATAATGGATATCGCCTAGTTAACTTTCAATATCGATATGTTGATCATGAAGAAAAGGAAATTTACGTTAACACTGATACGATTATTAATTCCTTATCCAAACAAAATGATTTAAGGAAAAGAAACGATTTGATAAACCTTCGGTCATTAGTAGAAGCAATAAAAATGGATTTCTATGAGAGTAGAGCTCCTAGAATTAAAACTATTGAAGATTTGCTTAAAAAAAGACTAAGAATTTATACATTTATTCATATCCATACAGGTACTCAAGAGTCCACACTACATCTAATTCTACTTGGTAGAAGCCTTGAATTATGTAGAAGAGTGCTAATCATCTGCAATGAAAAGGAAAAGAAGAGCTTTGAATACTTTGCAAGTTTAAATCAATCTCAATTCGATAACCTTCAAGATCGTGCATCGATAGTTTATTATAGAAACCTAATGGATGACTTCGAAAATATCTTGTCTGCCATAAAAAAGTATACTAATGGAGATAAACTTATTTTTACGACAGTTTAGACTTTCATTCAGAATGAAAAAATGAAGAGAATTAAGCCTGATATTCTTTCATAACAAAATGTCAATTAGAAATTGACACTTTGAGTCAATTCATTTAAAACTAAGAATAATAGAGTGTATTAGGGGATGAATAATGAGCAAAAAGTTTTCGGGAAAGGTACTTTCATTGGTTCAATTATTTGAAAAGAAATACCCAGAACAAAATACCCAAGAACTAGTGGAGATGATTGATTTACTTGAAGAATATTCTTGGGATGTGGAAGCTACACACTTGATAATAAAATTAGGAACAGCAAAACCTCCGTTTGACTTGAATGATGAGATATATTTGAACAAGATTTTATCTGAATTCCATAAATCAAGCAAACCCATGGTGGATAATCAAAAGCTTGATTCAATTTTGGGCCTTTCTAAATCCTCACTTGTCGATATAGATTCGGAAAAAATAGGTTCCATTGTTTCAGACCTTAAACATCTATCATTTGAATAGTAGTTGCTAATGAGATGATTACTGTCATTGAACCTTGAAAGCACTTCATAAGTCTATGTAAAACTTATTAGAAAACATTTTTTTTGAAATTCGATAGAATTAGTATTTACCTAATTATCAACTACCTCAACTTTCTTTTTTAGAGAGCTAAGGGCATTTATAAGACATTGGCATAATTCGGTGGACGCATTCCCCAAAAGGCTCATATTTCTCCTAATATATCCTGTTATTTCTTCTGGCTGAATATTGAACCTAGGGTAACCTCTAAAAACTTCTCGAAATAGAGTCTCGGCAATGCTCATCTTGAATGACTTGCTTAAAGTCTGTTCAAATAGGAATTTGAGAAAATCAATCACCTCAAAAAGAGTTCTTTCATCCTGATGTGCATTATATGGTAGAGAACGCAGAGCTTTCCTGAACACATTATTTGGAGCTTCGAGAATTGGGTTATCTTCAAACGCAGTCTGTAACAACTCAGCCGTAGGAGTTATACCGATAAAATTATTCCTCAACAATTCTAATTGGCAGCTCACATACTCTTCCTTGAAATAGTACTTTATAAAGTATTCAGGACTTGAAAGGCAGAGAGCATGACTAAAGGATTGAAAGTATTGTAAATCATCACTTATGAACCCTCGATGAACGGGGTTGGCCAACATTAGGGTATCTATCAAGTACTCAGAAAAAAGACTACTTTCCTGAAACTCTTCAAGCTTGATAGAAATGATATCCAGCTTATTAGTAGGGTACGCTACTTTGCAATATCTCTTAATCCAGTTTAAAATCTGGTTGTAGCCATTAAGGAGAGTTTCTTTATGCTTGTCAGTGTGAAATATAGGTTTTACCCCTCCCGTCACCGAAATATCCAAAGACGTAAACTCGCTTGGCATATGTTCAAGAGAATGCACTCTTTCTTGTAGGAGGTCAATGAGAGACTGTGGAACAACGAAAGTGATCTTTGAGAAATCAATTAGGTCATCAAGAAGTGAGAATGTGCAGATACTAGCAAAGTCTGGAACAAACTCCTCAATCTGATCAAGACTCTTCGACTTGAATATTGAATTTGGAAGACTCCAATAACCTGATGAATTATCATGTGTTAAATCTGAAAATAGTTCATAGAGCTTATCGCGGGCGAATGCTGCTGCCAAGAAAGTGAAGCCAATTTGTCTTTTCTCATATTTCTTAAAAGAGTCCTTAATAGCCTCTTTATATTGATCTCCAGAGAGACCAAACTGCTCGACAAAGGCTCTCTCCATGTCTTCAAAGTCTTTACCTTTCCAGTCAACAGATACCATATCATAACCAGACAAAGACTTTTTCTGTGTCGCTTCTTCAATAATCTGTAAGAGTAAGCCATGATATTTGTTGAATATTCCATCGATCTTGAATAGATCGTTATAGTCGTTGTACTTGCTCTCTATGGTAACATTTTCCCCTTTCTTATGGCCCAGAAGTTTGCGAAAACCGTGATTATTGATCAAAGCTTCCTTTGAGAGATGGACAAGGTGAGAGCGGCCGTTGTTACCTGTTAATTTCACAGTACAATCTTTTTCAACACTTATCTTTTCCTTGAAATCTATGTCCTTATCATAGAAGCTCAATAAAGCAAAATAGGTGTTTCTAAGGCTGAAATTATTGATTTCAACAGAGGCTCTATTATATATTAAATCAAGTCCCAGGTTAAATTTCTTGGCTCTGAAAAGGATTTTCGTTATTAACTCTAATTGCTTGTTTTTGAAATCAATTTGCAACAAAGCTTGATCCAGTAATAGATCAAGTTTCTCTTCTTTCCCTTCTTGACAAGAAAGTGCAAGAATTAAATATGTAAGTAAACCAGGATCATTCTCAAAAGACTTTAGCCCAAACTCAGCTATATATTCAATTCGGTCATACCATTTGAGTCTTTCACATATCTCTAGTTCCATTATTAAAAACCTAAACCTGGCAGGAAAACTTATTCTCCATGTTTCAAGTGACTCAAGCAATCGGTCATGATCTGTTTTCAGTGAATTCAGGCATTCGATTAGGAGATGAAGGCCCATAGGTTCCTTTTCCAATCTCGGAATTCCATCCAAGATTTCTAAAGCCTCGACACCTCTTTCGAAGGCAAGCAAGACTTGAGCTACTGAGATTAACTGGCTTCTTAAAAGCTTCTCTTTTTCATTGAGGATTTGATTCTTGATATCTGTGACCTGTTGCTCATCAACTTCTTGTGTGACGAACTGTAAAGAGTTTAACTCAAGTATTAGTTGAGTTAATGATGAATCAAATTGCTTATTAACTATATGATCGAGGTAATACTTTCTTGGGCTCTCATCACACTGATGAAGTAGATGGAAAAAGGCAATAAAGTTTGATGATTCTTCAGCAATTACATCAGGTACGTTTTCAAAATGTCTTTTCAAATGTACCAATGCCTTTCCATTCTGTTCTAGATTTGAATATGCAAATCCTACCAGAAAATCAAGATCGTATTTAGCCGAGGCTAAGTCTTCCGAGAGAGCAATGATTTCATTGTATTCCTCAATTTGACTGAGGCATACAAGGGTTGCCTCTACAAATGCTTTCAACCCTTCATTCTTCCAGAAGTTTCTGCAACATGATACCAAGGCAAAAACATCAGAAGTATCTCCATTCAGGAGATATGCACTGTGATGGTAGAAGTAGTATACTTGGTTGAAGAAAGTTGCTTTTAAAACATCTTTATCGTCTAATACATTACGAATCCTCAGCGCAGTCTCATGACACCATTTGATCTCTGGACTCGTGGCAAAAGCTAAATCTCTTTCGTAAGTTGAGACTCTAGGTAAGTCTTGCATTTGAGCATTAAAGACAATGGCAAGTTTGAATATCCAATAATGAATATTATCAATGTCGATCTCCTCCGGGAGTTCTACAAGGTCGAATTGACCGAGGTTCTTATACTCATCATTATAGAGTTGATGGGATTGATAAAGATGATTATATACCAAATATAAATAAACCTTGTTCTTCAATAAGGATCGAGGAATCTCAGAGTGAGTAAAGTCATTATTGAATTGAATTGAGGCTTTCACAAACCACGCTCTGGCACTATGACGCTTGCTTCTTAGAACTTTGACTGACAAATCAAGAGCTTTCTCTTTCTTTTTCAATGCCATTAATGAAGTGCAAGCCCTCTCTTGATATTTTATCCTGTTGGGCTGATATTCATAAGCCAAAACAAAGTTCTCATATACCTTTTCTGCTTCAATAGAGCCCGTGGCTGAATGAAATCTGGCAAGTAAATAATGAGCTTCAGCAAGCAGCTCGCTTTTAGAATTTTCCGAAAGACTTGAGTTTTGTATTTGGTTTATCAACCTTTCTAAATCCTTATCTAAGTCTCCGAGGATAAATGCAGCAAGCTCGTCTCGGAAGCTTTCAAGATTGTTCTTAAAGCTCAAATAGAGTTCCTTATTAAACTCTTTTGTCTTCTTATTTGACAAATATGCCGTGGCTATAAGTGGAGGCACGGATACAAGGCTAAACAATCTGCTCCAAGGCATTTCAAAAAGAAAAGAAATTAGAACTATTAGCGCTGCTGTTACTCCAGAAAAAACGGTGATTAGTTTATACGTTCTTTGATTCATGATTGATTTTTCGTTTTGATGGAAATGGCGGAAGTAACATCGCAGCGAGTCCCTTGGGTTTTTTAGCTTCCAGTTTTACTATTATGTTCATTGCAACCAGTAAGCTTGTCACTTCCCAAGAGCTATCTTTTGATTCAATTATCGAATGAGCTTCTTCGTTTCTTAGTTCACGAATGCCATTGGCATAATGGTACTCAGATTTGTCTAGAAGTCCGGTTTCTTTCGCATGTTCCAAAAGCCAAACAAACTTTGGTTGTTTATATTTCCTTTTGAATTCTTGATCTCTCGAAAAGACACTTTTCAAGGATTCTTCTATTATTTTGGCCATTGAAAGTAGGGCCTTTGACATTAGCCTGAGTTGTACCAGGACAAAGGCTTGGGCTAATTCTGATTTTACTTTATCTCCCAATTCTTGTTCCTGAGAGAGCAAGCGGTTCAATCTTACTTTGACTTCATTAGTTAGATCTATGGATTCATCTATAATCATTGAAATTTGAAGAAGTTCATCTTTCATATGATCTCTCTCTTTTTGCAAAGATTTAATTTTATGATCCTTTTTGACATTACTTTTAATAAGCCACCAAAAGAGGACCGCAATTACGACCCCAATAGCGGCTAGCCAGTTGTTATTGGACTCGTTGTTAGTTGTTTTGTTCTTAGACATTGTTGAAGATATAATTTGACCTTACTCTTTATTCATTTTTCCTTTCTAACACCTTTGAACTTCTCACCATCAGACTTCACATCCATGAACTGACCAGTTTCAGTGTTCCTTTTCACATATCTTTCAATTTTGGGATTAAAAATCTGTGCTCTGTTTCTCACAGCTCCTTTTCTTGCCCCATCTCCATATGGTTTGTTAGTTGCCATTTTTTAATTAATTTTTGATAATATTAAATTTTAAGCACACGTAACTCTTCAGGTTGTGCACACCCACACTACGCAAAGTGCCTACCAAGGCTTTTGCGTATAGCAATTGAAGATCATTGAATTCAGGTCAGGACAACAAAAGTGAAAACAATACAGGGCAATTGATTCAGACAGTTCTGAATAAAAGTTTGGCAGATGAAACACGTTTTTCTGCGTTGTCGATTTTGATTTTGAAATTCAGAGGTTCAATCTTAAATACCTGTGAATTTATTTGTAAAAACCATGGACATGGATTTGTAACGGCAGAGTGGTTAGCGAATGAAGTCTTTGAGAGGTTTTATGAAAAGGGAGGTAACTTCAATACAAATAGAGTTTCAGAAGTACCTATTGACGACTTGTTCGAGCTATATCTGAATAAGATTGCGAGAAATGCATTAATTGATCTTCATAGAAATAAAGAAAGAAAAGAGAATAATCCTTACGATGGCACAGAAGTTATTCAACGAGAACTTCCTAAAATGAGCGAAGTACAACTCGCCAAGTCTAAAATTGAAGTTCGATTACTTTATAAAGTAGTCAATTCCTTCTCACAAAATCATAAAACGATATACCTGACTTATAAGACTTATAAGAAAGAAGGCTTTACGCTTCCAAGGAAACTTCTTAAAAGCATGAGAGAAGAGCTTAATCTTACTCAAAACACTGTGAATCGCTATCTTAAAGAAGTAACCGATGCTGTTGATGCCGCCATTGAAAATTATGTTCAAGGAATGAAAGAATCGGAATGAGTTTGATGAATCAGAACGAAACTTTGGCTTATATAGGTTTTGAATTTCCTCAAAACAAAGATCAATTAGTGAGCCTTAAGAGACTATTTGAAAATTATCAATTCAAAAGTCGAGTTGAGGAGGTCGATCCTGAGAAAATCATTGAAAGACTTAAGTTAAAAAAAGCTAACAAACCAAAAGGTGCGGATTATTTCAAACGCACAGTCTTGGCCGCAGAAATTGTCTCCCAATTAAGCAAAGACAGATCAATGGGGCATCTGAAATTAGAAAAGATGATCTACCTGTGTAAGCATTTCGTAGGAATGCAGATTTATACAAGCTTTGCAAAACATCAAATGGGGCCATATGATCCGCAATTGATTCGATCAATTGACAACCAATTTGAAAACAGGAAATGGTTCAAATATGATCAAGATTCTACTCCTAAGTACATCCCCCTGGATAAATTAGGCGAGCACGAAGCATTATTGGACAAATACTTTAGCAAGGAAAAGTCCAAGCTTGAGTTTATCATCAAAACATTCGGAAAATTCAATGCTGAACAAATTGAATTAGTTGTCACTATTTATGATTGTTGGCTAAAACTGATAGAAGAATGTGAAACTTTCTCACATGATATAATCGTGGAGAAGATTTATGCTTGGTCTAAGCATAAAGAGATATTTGAACGAAAACGTATTATAAGAGCCATTGATTGGATGAAAGAGAAAAAGATAGTGCCCAAATAATCTGTTCTTCTCATTTTATTAATCTTGCTTAAGCTGATTACTTGTTTAAGGTATGATGCAAAGTATGTAAAATGAATTGACTGCATAATTAACAACTATTCTTATCTGTAAACGGGGAGTCGTCTTAGTATCCGGATTAGAACATTCTATTTCTTTCAGTCTTAGTTAAATTTGAAATATCATATCTAAGCTTTTCCCAAGCGATGCGCCTTGGCCACAGCTTCTTTCATCCCCTCCAAATCTAATTGGGAAGTATTTTGGCGATAGTGATTATATGCCTCAGTATTGACTAGAAAATGTTTTAAAGAAGGTTTCTCAATTCGCCTTACTGCAGCATAGCCTGTGGAAACTACAATGGATTTACCTACATAGGTTTTAAAACCTTCGAAGACACCTGTTTCCTTTTTAACAAATTGTGCAAACTGGTTCAGAACTTTCCGGTCTTTCTCGGTTAGTTGGTAGATGCTATTTTCAGAATCTGAACTCTTAACCTGGATCAGCATAATATGCCAGTAGCTATTTCTGCGTGCTACCGCCATTATATCGGCTGGAGTTTGGCTGCCTGGAGAGATAAAAGTGGTATAGCTGGGAGTTAAAGCCTCCACTTTTCTTTTAATATATTCTTCGGCCTTATCTCCGTATGTTCTGTTAGCCAGCCCCGCCAAACCATGCTCAGTTAAAAGGGCTGTTTTCTCAGCTCTCCATTTGCTTACTATGTGTTTTACAAAGTCTTCGAAATTTTTCATTGAAAAGATTTGTGTGGTTCTACTAAATGATACAACAACGACCAACAAGGCTCGACTCTGAATCCGAGAATTATATAATTTAATAATTAATCAGATAATGTAGTTCAGTTGATTGTCATACAATTGACCATTCGTGATAAAAATGTTTTACGGCATTGATCCATCAGGCAAACAATTCTGCTTAGACTGAGCACCTATTTGAAGCGACAAAGGTTTAAATGAAATTGCTAACATATTGCCAACGGCATTTTCAGATTAGTTTAATTTCAATGACTAAATAGTGAAATTCGTCCAGTCCATAATCATTTGGATCTGTTATATGCCTACAATAAGCAATTTTTTTTAGCCATCTAAGTTTGGTTTCCAATTTATGCCCGCGACCATATTTTGAACCACTTTTCTTATGCCCCATAATTCCATAGTAGAGAAGTGGTTTCCATACCGTCTGTTATCTAGTTACAAGCAATGCATTCAGATTGGTTTTGCAAGCCAATTTTCCTAAATTTTAGATCCATCAAACTAGAATTTGAAATGTCACTTTTATCGAAGGATCAACTTGCAAAGCTGATCGAAAATGGGAAGAAAATTGAAAATGGTTCTGACGAAACTGTTCCTCCGATTGTTTTACTACGTCTACCAAACAATCCACCTTCAGCTTGGTTTTTGGCGTCTGTTGACCCTTTAAATCATGATAAAGCTTTTGGGCTAATTGAGATTGCTGGTGACCGACCTGAACTAGGCTATGTCAGTATTAAAGAATTGGAAGACTTACGTGGATACAAAAATCAGGGGGTCTACCATGATGTGCTTTATGAAAGCGCTGATCGCTTGGATATTAATTTGTATGCACGTATGGCCAAGGATTATGGGCAAATCACGTTGCGATTTACAGAAAGAGTGACGAAAGAAGATTTATTAAAATTTAAGTCTTAATGAATAGACAATATCAAAATAGAATCCCAGACGAGGAAACAATTCGGTCATATCCCGCTCTTCCTTTGGCAGCTATCAAATGGCTCCGTGAAACAAGAGGCTGGAGTCTTAGTGAGTCTAAAGAGTTCTTTGAAAATTACAGAAAAACAACGGGAAAAATGACCTATGGGTACATATTTGATGGTAAGAAATTGCCAGAGAAAGTATTCGAAGAAACCGCTTGGGTATGGGATCAGGATTACAATGAATAAAGTATTTCACATATGCTCTCTTAACACCTTGAGTAATTTTTACTTGGTACAGTCATGGTACAGTTAAGCGGTCTGAAATGAATGAAATCTGGGTAAATGGAGGTTCGAAAACTCGCAAAAACCCTTAGTTTTTAATAGATAATATACGCTCATAACGGATTGGTCGCTGGTTCAAGTCCGGCCTGGCCCACCACACCCACTAAGACTTACAAAGATTTTCAATTTTAAAGTTTCTACCTTGGTACAGTCATGGGTACAGTTAAGCCGCTTTCCCCCATCGTGCTTGCTTGATTATATCTAAATATACTTTGCTCATATGTCCGTAGGTTCTGTCCACCATATCCGGTGTTGAATGCCCCATATTTTCAGCGATAAAGGCAGATGCGATCCCATCTTGTTTAAGAAGTGAGGCATGGGTGTGACGAAGGGTATTAGGAGTGACTTTTCCTTCTAAACGGGCTTCTTTTCTGATGTATTCAAAACTTGTTTTCACGCTCTTTATCGGTTGACCATGAATATGGATAACATACTCGCTCTGTCTATTGGATCTTTCGAGAAAAAATTTGAGTTTGGGCGGAATGGGTACAATAGAATATCCTTTCGTTTGAGATTTCTGAGATGGCCTGAAATCTATAATTCCATTCTTCAAATCTACCTGTGTCCATTTTAAATCCAGAATAGCTCCTGACCTAGCGCCCGTATATAAGGCCAGTAATATGAATAGTGATAAGTGTTTTGCCTTACTCTTTCTGGCTGCGTTTAATAGAAGCGCAAGTTCATTTCTATTTAACCATCGTTCTCTTGCTGGTGCCTTCGGTGGCTTCCAAAGCTTTGGCAGCACCTCGATATAATTGTTGTCATGGGCATAATTTAGTGCAGCATTCAAATGCTCGATTTCAGCCCTAAGCGAGTCATTGGAAATATCCCTATTTCTTTTGCTCTTAAACTGCTGCCTTCTTATCTGAATGTAGTTCTGACACTTCGCTTTATTAATTTCCTGAACCATCAATTTTGCCCAGAAGGGTGTAAGTGTATCGTGATAAGTTAGCCCACGCTGTGGCCTGGCTGTATGTGGAATATGGTTATCAAGATAATAAGCAAGAACTTCTCCGACCCTAATGTCTTTTAGCTTTGTTCTTCCTTGCCTTCTTTGGATAAGGATTTCGATAAGTTCATCCTGAGCCTCTTGCTCGCTTGGGCAGCCGCCAATGATCCAATGTCTTTGTCCGTTAATAAATTCTCTAACTCCCCACCAACCTCGGTCTGTTCTTTTGGCAACATGCGGCCCTTTGTTTCTTTTTGACACGTCTTTCTCCTAACAAAGTCTTCCAGTGATTTTTCAGTGATTCGAATATTGTTCTTTGAGATTTTAATACAGTCAAGCTCTCCGTGATTGACTAGTCTCTTAACAAAGCTCTCATTCGGCCTTCCTCCGTTGAACAGCTTTAACTTTAGCGCAATTTCTTTTGGTGTGTATAACTCTGGTAACATAATGCCTCGCTTGTTTTTGGCGTAGGACTATAATCCTAATTAAGTTTTGTGTCAAGCGTATGTTCCTATTTTGTTCCTTCAGAAATAGTTCACTTTGAGTTCATGACACAGGCTTTAATTCAGGGGTTTGATCTCCTCTGACGTGATGTCTGTAGAAAAATTGATGAATCCGATCTCTTTTCAAGAGGTGCAAAAACGCGTCAATTAACTCATCGAAGTTGCATCATGATTTCATTAAAACTTAAGGAGGTTGGACCTAAAATCTTGAGCCATGTATTCAGTCAATCTTTAATCCAAAAGGAGACTCATCCTGAGTGTTATGAAAATATCATGTGCTATTGTAATCCATAAAAATTGCCATGAAGAATAATTCTCCATGGCAATTTCAACAGGTGGGAAGTTTAAGTTTAGGTGAAGTAGATTTTTGAGTCAATCTCGCTTAGAGAGTATTTGGAGCCACAAATAAGATTTGGTTTAAAAGTCAAAACAGCTATTTTTATCGATTATTTTAAAAAAACACACGGATATTGTCTTCTCAGAAGTGGTATAAAAAAGTAAGGGCTGATGAAATAAGCATTATAGCTGCAATCTTAACCATCATTCAGTCCTTAATTGTATTTGTCACCTTAATGCAAAATGGCAATGAATTTAACGGAAGTGAACTTCCTTTTTATTCAACAGTAATTGCTGTGAATGTGGTAAATCTAGGCCTCATTTTCGCCTTGATGAGACTTATAAAGAGAAATGACAATGCTAGGAGGCTGGGGGAAAACCTTCGAAAAGAGCATAAGTTTGAGTTAAAAATACTTGAAGATGATAATGAGGATTTAAGGGATCAAATTGACTTTATGCAAGCCTCAATTACAGCCTTAACAAAATCAAATAAGGCAATCACTCATGAACTTAAAATTCTGAAAAACAGGATATTAATTGCAATCGCCTCAGATAATACGAGTGACTATCATTCCATTAAAACAGATGTAAAAAGCTTTTTAGTTTTTTACACAGCAAACTTGAAAAATTTCTTTGATAAGCATACTGGCGATGAATGTGCCATTTATATCACAATGTTGACTGATGAGAGTGCGGACCCACAAGATAAATACTGCGAAACATTTTTCAGAGATCCGACTTCATATGTAGAAAGGCAACATATTGATAAAAAACGAAAACGATATTTAGCTAAGGAGTTTTTCCCATTTAAAGAAATTACTTCTAATGAAAATGGTTTAACAAGTTTTCAATGTGAGGACTGTAACGATTTAAAGCATTTTCACGATAGAATACCAGAGTGGGATAAGTTTTTTAAAGCGGTCATATCAACACCTATTCAAAAGCCTGTTAAAGGAAGTGATGGGATGGTTGGAAACAATACAATAGGCTTCCTTACTGTTGATAATATGAAAGGAGGATTATCTGACTTGATTTGTTTAAATTGCCTTAAAGCCTATTCAGATGTATTCTATGATCTATTGAACACCTTATTCTACCTCGAGGAAAAAGTAAAAAAAGGAGCGTAATAATGACTGATGAATTAACGAAAGAGCAAGATGCTCGAAAAGAACTGATTGATAGCCCTGAAATTGGCGTCAATTTTATTGATGGTAAAACGCCATCATTTGCCAACCTTGAGAAGCACAAAAGATTCGTTTCTTTCCTATTTTCTATTACTGGCTCAAGATACTACCAAGGAGAAGAAAAGTTTGAGGAAGAATCGCCTGCACCTTCCAACTTATCTTCAAGTGACCTAGTCCCTTAGTTTCTTTCATTTTTAGAAATCGACGATTACAGTTGTGCGATCTAGATATATCCTTCATTAGCTAGAGAGCAATACCCCTCACTTGAGATGATCAAATGATCTGCAACGGTAATCTCTAGAAGCTTTCCAGCATCATAGAACTTCTTGGTAAGAGATAGGTCTGCGTGGCTGGGCTTTAAATTCCCGGAAGGGTGATTGTGTGAGAGAATGATTGTCGAGCTTCGCCTCTTTAGAGCTGTAGCAAAGACAATTCTCGGATCTATAACTGTTCCCGACATCCCTCCTTTTGAGACGGTTGATATAGACATGAGCCTTAATTGATTATCGAGAAACATCACCTTCGCTTCTTCAACTAGAGATATTTGATCTTGATCCCATGTTGATTTCAATATTCTATAAGCGCACTCCGCACTTTCAATTTTAGGCCTATCAATAGCTCTCGTTTTGTTGCGGTAGACTAAACTCACCTCTTCAAACTGATTTGATACATCTGTTTTATTCTTCTTCGACATTATAAACCTCCCAACTCCCAGTTCCGTCAATTTCAGAAAATGCACTTCCACACATATTTTGAGCTTTCTCTTCTGCCTCTTCTTGCGTTCTGGCTCTTATCCTGACTTGTAAATAAGTACACATCTCAGCTTTGGCGATGAATGTTTTCATATTTATCTCCCTATCGGTTTTAGTTTAAAAAAGTGTGAGTTGGTGTGATGGATTTGATGGAGTGCTGTTAGATCTCGTTTCAAACTCTGCGGTTTTGGCTTTGGGAACCTCTCTCCAAATTTGTGATTGATCTTTTTGGATAGGCTGAATGCCGAGACCATCCATATTGATATTCCAACCGCCAAACCATTCATTGCTGAGCGAATTCATCCAAGCAACCTCACACTTTAATCCGTTGAAGAAAAAATTAAGCGCAGTCATTTGAGCGCAGCTATGTGCGCTATCTACGCCATAAAAGAAATTGCGATGATTAATCTTTGCAGCACTGAGCAACATGCGACCGCTCCCACAGGCAGGGTCATAAACCCTGTTGCCTTCTCCTTTAAGCCCCTCAAGATTGATTTTAGCCATGAAATCGCAGATCGGTTCAGGCGTGAAATACTGACCATTCTGCCCTTTGCTAATATGTTGCATGAAGAACTCGCCAAGGACATCAGAGTAGGGGTTATCTAAAATATTGAGCTGAATAGTACCTAAAGCTTTTCCTAATTCTTCGATTTCATGTTTTTCATAGGGTTTGATTGTTTGTAAATAGAGCTGCTCATTACTCTCATCTTTTTCCTTTAATCGGCTTTGGATATTGGTTTTGTGAAATGAGCAAACACCTATTGTCAAAAGATCGTTGAAGATGCGTGAAAGATCATGCCTGCGACCTAAATGGGTGAGCTGTTTTGTGAGTTCATTGAAGTAATCTCTCATAATCAGGGTTCTCCCCTGACGAGTTGATCAAGAAAATCAACAGCTTTAGCGGCTTGCGCGGAGGCTTTGAAAATGAAGGTTTTGTCATCTTGTAAAGCCTTGAGCCAGCTTTTGATATAGAGCGCATGATTAGGTGGATGATTTTGTGCAATACCATGGTGTGCACAGAGGAAGGCTGCACCAAGTTCAGCTACTAATTCTTCAAAGGCATATTTCTCGCGCTCCTTTTGGTTTTGGGCCAAGTCGCGCTTCAATCTATGCTTTGATCCCGTCCAATGTGTAAGTTCATGGAGTAGGGTTGAATAGTAGTTTTCAGTGGCCGAAGCTTCTTCAGTATCTAGGAAAAGCCTTGTCTCCGGCATTTGTATAAAGTCTTCATCAGGAGCAAAAAATGCTTCATCTCCCCCATGTCGAATATCTGCACCTGTTTTTGAGCAAAATTCTTCAACCAAAGAGATGCGTTCAACTCTATCTTGTTCGGGCACTTTTATAGCATCTTGATTATAATTTTCGACCTGATTGGCATTGAAGACTGTATATAATCTCAGCATTGGTATTTTATGAGTTTCAGTCTCTCCTGAGCTATTTTCCTCAGTCTTGGTGAGTGTCTTATAAAAAACAATGCGTGTTCCTTTTTCACCCTTTTTGATTTTGGCTCCATTATCTTTCCATTGTTTAAAGCTCGCCCAGTGATTTGAGCTGAATTTCTTGGCTTGTTGGTTGAACCAAAGATTGAGGATATTGACCCCTTGATAATGATTTTTTGTTGTTGGGTTTAGTGGTAGACCCTTTGCGGCAAGACTTGCAAATGGGGGCTGGTAGTTGTCTAGATCAACTTGATCAAGAAGATCAATGATCTGGTTGGTCACTTGTTCATGAATATCAATTTTATTCTTCGCATATGTCATGGATTCAACTCCGAAAAAAAAGGGAAGGCGAAAGCCGCCTTCCCTAGAGGTTTAAGGGGAAGGGGCTGAAGTCTGAGTATTTGCCTCAGATTGATCTGATTGTTCTTGTTTGTGTTTTAGAACAACCTTATAGGCAAATGTTGTAACGGCTGTTTGCTTGTAGCCTTCTGGGGTGTCAAAAGATTGGCTTCCATCCTCACCTTTTAAATAAATCCAGTCTCCTTTTTTAAGGTCTTGAGCAATAGAAAATGCATCACTTAGATTGCTTGAAACAAGTGCATTGAAATAATTGGTTGTTGAATGTAATTCACCTTTTGCATCTAAATATTGCTTGTTCGTAGCTAATCTAATACGGACAAATTTCCCATCTGAAATGGTTTCAGCATCCTTGACCAATCGACCTGTTTTCATGGTCACATTGGTATCCGAAAAAAGCTCTTCGGCTGATTTCGTTGGTTGTGCTTGTTTTGCTTCTGTTTGTGGTTTTGACATGTTTATCTCCTTTATGTCAGTTGGTTAAAAATACCCTTTGGTAAAAGGGTTATGGGCTCGCCATAACCCCTGCCATGTGGCGAACAGGGGGTGAACAAAGGGAAGGCCTGAATGAACCGAGGGGGATCACCCACTTTGCACACGCCCGAGTAGGGCACGGAAAAGTGGGGATACGGTTTATTCAGCTCGTGAAAGCCTTACCTGCGTGAGGGGGAACGGCCTAAAGCAAGTCTATCGCTTCTTTGAGCCTGATTGCTCTAGATTGATCAATGCTTGTGGTTGCCATGGACATCATATCTGCCATATTAGGAGTCCGACCATCGCTAATGGCTCCATGTAATACTTTAATGTAATTATCAAGGGCATGATTCCAGTTAACAAAATGCTCGCCAGATAGGTCTTCCAGGCAATCAAAAACGCGCCCAGCATCTGCACTAATTGAGCAAATCATATCTTCATTGGTCAGATCATTTTCCTTTAGGAAAATATTACTGTCTGTTATGTTAATTGCTGAATAGAGCTTTCCAGAAATCCTTGCCACTATTTCACCATAATAAAGTTTTGTATTACTCATCCTTAAAATCCTTTCCACACATGAGTTATATAGTAATACCTTAATAGGAAAATAATCCTAAGGCAGGTATAGTCATGGTATTTATCAAAGGATAAAAAAGTCGTCAAGGAAAAAGTTCATGATATGTTCTTTTTATATACCATAGCAAGAATATTGTCTAAATACTTAATTGAGCCAGAATATTTTAGGGTGACTGAAAAAAGAATAAATTAATTGGATCAAAAACTATAGAAACTCTACTACTGTGCTACCAGACTCTTCTCATTATTTCACGCTCTTCCTCACCTACTATATTTAAGTATATTTCCGTTGTTTCAAGTTTACTATGACCTAACCACTTCTTCACCATAGTGAGTGGAGCAATTGTAACCGCATGTACAGCAAACCCATGGCGTAGACTTTTCGCTGAACAGCGAATTCCATGAATTTGGGCTAAGGTCATGACTTTTTTTATAATTCTAGAGGCAGTTCGAAGGGAAAAAGACCAAAGAGGTTGTCTCGGTTTAAGCTGCATTTTTTGTGCAAAAAAATCAATATCCTCAAGCAAAAAGTCCGGAATAGGTATTTCTCTATAAACACCCCTCCTTCGTTTTTTTAAGCTTTCAATAATGACTGTTCCATTACCTAAATCAACATTCTGGAAAGTAAGGTTGTGAATTTCCGCAATTCGAGCTCCAGTATAGAACAATAATTCACAGAAGAGTTTGACTTCTATAGGTTGATTTTTGGCTTCTGCTAAGAAGCTCAGCCTCTCTATCTGATTCAAATATTTTCGCTGTCCGTTTTTCGTGTACAGCGTCATTGAATGATCTTGCATGGTTCTTACTCCTGCAATATAGTTGTCCGATTATTAGATATTCTCGGACAAAGAATCAAGAAAAAATGAGACCTTTATGAAAAAAAACGTTCGTAATCGAAACGCTAAACAACATATTTTCTTAAATCAATTTCTGGCTAGCTGAATCACAAATCAACCAGCACAGCCTCACAAAAGAAGAATGGAAAAGACAGTTTTTAAGATCGTAAAAATGGATTGCCCTTCTGAGGAAACCCTTATTCGTGCGAATTTGGATGGTATAACCGGAATTGCCCATTTAGAGTTCGACATACAAAATCGCAAGTTAACTGTCTTTCATAAGGGGCAAACTGAGCAAATTGAAAAATCAATACTTGAGCTTAAACTCGGAGGGACCAAAGTATCGACTGAGCCTACAGAAAAAACCCAATTTGAGGTCGACGCTAACCAGAAGAAACTACTTTGGACAGTTTTATGTGTCAACTTTGCTTTCTTCGCTATTGAAGTGACAACTGGATTAATCTCAAAGTCAATGGGCCTTATTGCGGATAGTTTGGATATGCTCGCAGATTCATTCGTATACGGAGTTAGTATTTTTGCAGTTGGAGGAACACTTGCACGGAAAAAAAGAATTGCCAAGCTTGCAGGATACTTTCAAATAGCTTTAGCGGTTCTTGGTTTTATAGAGGTCCTTAGACGATTCTTTGGATCAGGAGAGCTTCCGAACTTCACCACTATGATTATCATTTCCATTTTTGCATTGATTGCGAATGGGGTTTGTTTGTATTTACTTCAACAATCGAAGAACCATGAAGAAGCGCACATGAAGGCATCAATGATTTTCACCTCCAATGACATAATTATCAATTTGGGCGTGATTATAGCTGGGGTTTTAGTGAACTGGTTGAACTCAAACAAACCTGATTTGATTATAGGAATAATTGTATTCGCACTTGTGATACAAGGAGCAAAAAGAATACTGAAACTTGCGAAATGATACTACCTAGACTAGAGCACCTTCTAAAGTTTCATGTACTGGCACACTTTAGAATAGTCCTTTTCAATTCGACCTCCAATCTGCTTATTCCATATGCCCTAAAGCGTTTTTACCCAGAATTACTTATAACTTTGAAAAGTGTCTACCTTTCTCTGCAGCGAGAAAACTTAGAGCATTTCTATAATTCTTCATTCATATTTATGAGCAAGAATTGATGCTAAAAGTGGGCTTAGACATATTTTCATAAAACTTTTACCTCCTTTTATATAAACCTTAGTTCTTCGAGGGAAGCTTATTTCCTAAAAAAATTATTCTGACCTACTATATCTAATTTTCGGACAGATTACCATAAGCCACTGTATACCAACACCTTTCAGACACTTTTAGTCAGAAAAGCAAAGACAGTCAATTACAATTAGATTAATGATTCTGACAAAGTGTGAAGAGATAGGCAGGGTTTACCGCAAAAAGAAAGAAAGCAATTTCTGGGGGCTGGGTTATCGCAATTGTGATTCTTGTAGTTACTGTTCCCCAATGTTCTTGAGAGTTCAGGTGGAGAAAAAGAGAGCCACAAATGTGACTCCCCCATCTCTTAAATAGCACACACAATAATGGTTAAGATTTTAAGGGAATTTAATGATTTCATTGCGCAATGCACCCTTAAATGGTACAAATAGAAGGTTAATAAAGGTATAGACCATGAATACAGCAAAAAAGATAGCAACAGGAGTAGCCGCATTAGGGCTTATATTCTCCCTTAATGCCAATGCACAGAAGGTTTCGAATGACAATCAATTGGCATTCAATACGGCTTCTGGTGCAAAAACTGAGACTGCTGCTAAAAAGTCAAACCTGACTGCACCAGTGGTTAAAGAAGCTGAATCTTCATATGATGCCGCTTCCGCTTCTTTTGAAGGCAATATTGGTCTTATTGTACATCAAGCAAAGAGTGATACGATCAGTGGTCATCGATATGCCAAAGGGCTTGCCAATGCTTTTACTCAAAGTGATAAAACAGGCGGAAACCCGATCTATATTTCATCCTTCTATAAACAGTCGGATGCTAGCCAGACATATGTGAAAATATTTATTGATGGTGAGCAGTGGGATTATAAGGGTCATGATTTATTCACTCCCAATGATGCTTGGAAGCTTATTCCCTTGGTTATGGCCGATTATGTGAAAGAGCATGGGAAGGATAAGATTATCCCAGCAACGGTTGATCCTGTTTTAGTGGCATCCAACGAGCTTTAAATTACCAAGCAGGACCACCCATATTGGGTGCAACCGATGGTACTGATGTTACTTCTAACTCTTCCTTAATTTCAGGTTTATTAGAATCAATTCCTGAAGAAGCAGCATTATAGATTTCACTAATCTTTAAATCTCCGCTTAAATTATTCTGATCGAGAGTATCCAAAGATTTCTCAATTGACTTTGCCCAGTCAGGATCATTTTTATTCATTTCTCTAAATTCACCTAGAGCTTTTCTGAATACTTCGGAATTACCGAGACCGTTAATATCCAAAGCCTGTTCCGCAAGCCGTGATGCTTGTTCGTTAAAGCGATCAGTAGATTGATCCAGCTCTTCTTGAAGATTACTTGCTAACTCATCATTTCCTGCGGCCTGAGCGAGCTCTATTTTAGCCTGTAGCTCAGTCTTCTCGTTATTATAGTCTGCCTGAAGCTGTTCAAACTTCTGTTGGCCATCATTTAACCGATTAAGGATTTGATCATACTCAGAAATGGCATTTTCAACGAATTGCTCATACTCATGTAGGAAAGAGCCATTCTCTTTCATCGCATCAAGTTCATCCATCTCATAGAGCCCTGAAATCAGCATAAACTCAGTCATTTGGTCGACATCTTTATGCTTCATGGCATCTAAATAATTCGTGATCTTATTGGCTTGATCCTTGGCGAGGTCAATATCTTGGTCGATATCATCGAGGAGGGTATCCATCTTGCTTTGAATCTCACGCATTTGATCCAAGTGTCTGCGCGCCTCATCTTCCAGGCGTTGTATCTCGTCAAGGAATAGAAGCATTTCAAATTCCTTGTCTTTTTTCTTTCTACCAGCATCATCCAGAGCATCCTCGCCCATGGCGGTCTCTTGTGTGCTAGTTCCAATGCGCCCATATTTTTTAGCCGCATCAACACCCATTGATTGGGTTTTGATAGCTAAATCGTTATCGAGCTTTCTATAGTCTTGATCTGACACGGTTTTACCCCTTATTGCCCCCTAAATGTCCATTAAGGACACAATAAGAGTATCAAAACAGGGTAAATACGGGTTTAACTTTAGATAAAATTGTATATAGTTTTCAATGGTTTACAAAAGGTTATTAAACCAAGGTATTTGTCTAAAATTTTATCTAATCCTCAGCATGAGTTAGGCATAAGGCAAGGCTCTGATTTTTCTTATGAATCCATTTTCAAGTTTTCAGCCATATCCATATTTGCTAATTTTGGACATATTTAGTATATTGAAGTATAGACAAAGGAGTCATTATGAATGTTAGCCTTACAGACAAACAACAGGAATACATCGCCTCACAAATAGGAACTGGAGACTATCAGAATGCTAGTGAGTTGGTGCGCGATGCTTTGCGCCTGCATCAATTATATCGTGATAAAGTTATTCAAGACCTCAAAATAGAAATTGAAAAAGGCTGGAATGCACCAGATAGCCACCGCTCTATGCAGGATATAATTAAAGCAAAGAGTGGGCACTAGGCAATGAGTTTAAAGCGCTATGTCTTATCAGTTCCTGCTGATCAAGACTTGGAAGATATCTTTGATTATACAAAACAAGAGTTCGGAGAAAAGCAGGCCGTTGAGTATTTGATCGAGTTAGAGGAGTTGTTCATTCAGCTTTTAGCCAATCCTGAATTGGGAAGGGAGCGCAACGAAATCAAGCAAGACCTGCGCAGCATGGTGAAGAATGCCCATGTTGTTTTTTATCACATTATGGATGATCACATAAGAGTTGTCCGTGTACTTCACGGCAGTAGAGATATGCCTAATTTTTTGGAGTAGGGGCGGGAAACAATAGTATGGCTCAAGATACTCATGGCAATCTGATATTGCCTGAAAAATACGAAAGCATCTTAAGCTTAAAATACGTGCTACGAACCTGACAATCAGAAAATTGCCTGATATTCAAGATGATTTACCAGAGAGACTTAACACAAAGCGTTTATTAGAAATATTGTCAGGCAATCAAAGCATCATTCCCAAATCATGGCTTGATTATCTGGAGTCTATCTGTGAAGCAGAACTGATCAAAGTTCCAAACATGGTAAAAGCTAACTGTTCCTATTTTCGTATATTAAAACCGAACACATGAGCAGCAATGAGGGGAAAAAAGATCCACGAATATAAAGGCAAAAAAGTTTGGTATGAGCAAGTAGGGCGACTATGGCATGTTTTGGATAAGGGAGAGGAATATTCTTTTAGGGGAATTGAAAAACTACTCAAAAAGCATCCCGATCTTACTTCAGTTCCAGCCATTCAAGCAGCATTAGATAGAAAGATTGAGCGAAAGAACCGTAAAAAAAATCCGATACCTCTTGAACCCAAAAGAGAGAAATCTGAAATCAAATCAGAAATGCTTGATAACTCAAAAGAAAAGCTGGTTTCTTGTTACTATTGTTCAGGAACGGGTACGGCTTCTTTTGGTGTGAAATGCCCAGACTGTGACGGAAAGGGCAGCTTTATTGTAACGAGCAAGGGCATTGGTGATTAAAAGACCCTTGTCCTATTCACAGGATAGATCATGGCTGATGTTTGATTTCATATACTCCCTACGTGCCTTTGCTCTGATTTGATTAGTTGAATACATCAATCTTTTGATCACGGGGTTTTGATACTTGGTTCCCCAAAACCAGGCAAAATCATTTTCTGTAAATCCTAATAAGTGCGCTACGCGCTTATGGCTCTCGAAATTGTCTAATTCTGTATAATCTTCTACTCCTTCACTATAATATCTAGCAAATAACTCTCTCCCATCTTCTACCTTAGCTGCTTGAGCATAGACTTGAACGCAGCTTTCTGTATTGAAGTCTAAAGCAGAAATGCGCCTCGATTGAACCGATTCTTCTAGTCGTCTATTTTCCGGGTAGCCTTCATCAATTCTGAGAGGCGCAAGTCCCTTCATATGTCCCTCAAGTAACAAACCTGCCTTTAAATAACGATCTGAGTTTTTGAGTGAGTTAAGATGCTCACTCATTTCAGCATGTAAAAGGACGTTCCAATCAGAGTTACCTTTAGTGCTATCAAGGGCAAAGAATGCGACAACTTGCTCGGCTTGTTGTTCATTCAAGTCCTCATGATTATTCCATGCATGAGAAAGGATATTGGAAATGAGAGCAGCTTCAGCATTTTGATCATTTCTGTGGTAGATGCGAAAATGTTCCCTAAACAGCTTTTCTCCTGTTTTAACAACATCTCCTTTATCAATTGCAAGTTGAAGATCAGGGGTGATATCGGAGGGGCTCATTATTGCCACCGGCTTTGCTCCAATAGCCATGAGCTCAGCTTCGTAAGGCGTATGTGGATTACCTATACCGGGCTTTGAAATAGCCTTAAAAATAGGCTTTAATAATGTCTTGTAGGATCTCCAGCTCATCATCGGATATTACCATAATAAATGACGGCTTGTCTAGAACTAGCTCTCGGTAGAATTGAACGCTAAAGAACATATGACCTCTAAATCTCAAGACTATTTGGAAGATATTAAGAGCGAAAGACTTCGAACTGGAAAGGGTGTTGAGTCCATTTTGGAGTATAGTAGCCTTCCTAAGGGACTCAGCAAAACGCGCGTCACTAACATCCTATATGGTTTGATTAAAAACATCAGTCAGGAAGAATATGACTTTATTATGTCTCGATACGCTCTTTTTCCGAATGAGAAAAGGGTTAAACTAACCAAACCAAAAATTGATAAAATCAAACAGCTTATTGCTGATAAGAATATCCCAAAAGCAGAGATATCGAAATCATTCGCCAGGTATGAAGGCTTCAACGTTAGTATTCTCAAAACATGGTTATCAGGGGATATAAAAACAGCCAAGGAAAGCCATTTTAAAGGCGTCATGCAATTCCTTGAGAGCTATGAACCTCCTAAAAAGGTCCGTATCTATGATGACCTTCAATCAGATGATGATTTTGTACCCATTAGCCAAGAATTAAGAGACTTCATTCAATCAGAAATAGACAGAACAGGTCTAGGGCCTCAAAGAGCCTTGAAAGGCAATACAAAAGCTAAAGAGATAGGGCTCACTTCAGGGATCATCTATCGCATCCTCGGCAAGAATGGAAAAGCAAAAACAGCCAAGAAAGAACATATTGAATTATTCAAAGAGCTTTGGAAGAGTAGGTGACGGATATAAATACCAATCAATCACAGCATCCCATTTTCTTTCCTTAGGCCGCTAATTGCTAAGCACAAGTGATAAGGCAAGAGGAAACGGAATAAACAAGAAGGGCTTGTAGGGCAGGCTTTATGCCGTAGTCTCTTGATGTTCAATTGTGCGGGGCTAGCTTTGCCTTAAGGGAGAAGAAATTGGTTGACCTAAAATGAAGCTAGGCATAGAGCCAGTTATTGCACAAAGGTGAGTGCCCTGCATGAAGGCAGACATCAAAACATTTCTTAATTTCGCTTTATAAGCTAATAGATTTTATAATGTAATTAAAATTGACCACTTGAACCTTCGAAAGGACAGCAAATGATTTATATAAAAAACATGGTTTGCCCACGATGTATTGAGATGGTTAAGCATGTGTTTGATCAACTTGATCTGCAATCTAAGCGAATAGAATTGGGTGAGGTGATACTTGATACTGATTTGACTTTATCTAAAAAAGAGGAACTAGCTGAACAGCTAAAAGTCAGAGGCTTTGAGCTTTTAGAAGATCAAAAGTCAAAGCAAATCAGTCAAATCAAGGCCATTATTGTCGAGCAAGTTCATCACAGCGTAAAACCAATTGATACCAACTTCTCAACCTTGATCAGCGACAAGCTGGCTCAGGAATATAGCTCTTTGAGTAAACTTTTTTCATCAGTCGAGGGAGTTACTATTGAGAAATACATCCTCCAACAAAAGGTAGAAAAAGTAAAAGAGCTACTTTTTTACAATGAAATGAGCCTGTCTCAAATAGCCTATCAGTTAGGCTATAGCAGTGTTGCTCATTTATCTGCTCAGTTTAAAAAGGAAACGGGCATGACTCCAAGCCTATTCAAAAAGACACGACCTAACCGCAAATCTATCGACTCTATATAACTAACCAGAATCATGTAAATCTTACCCAAGATTCTGTAAAACTTAGCTCTGGTAGTCTTCCGTTCTTTGTAGTATCCGAAAATGAGGAGGAGAATATGGAGACTACAGATAGAGAAACACATAAAATTAAATCGAGAATAACAAAACAGTCATTTCCAGTAACGGGTATGACCTGTGCTGCTTGTGCGGGTAGTGTAGAATCTATTCTATCGCATACAGAGGGAGTAACGAATGCCAATGTTAATTTTGCTTCTTCTTCTGTACTGGTAGAGTATGATACAGCCTTAGAACCTTCTGATCTGCAAAATGCCTTGCGATCAGTAGGTTATGATTTGATCGTTGATGCCGAAGACCCCTCGGAAGCCCAGGAAACCCTGCAAAAACAACACTACGAAGATGTAAAGCAACGCACGATTTGGTCAGCTATTCTTACACTTCCGGTATTCATACTCGGCATGTTCTACATGGATTGGGTTCCCGGCAGGTGGATTTCAATGGTGCTTAGTATTCCTATTCTGTTCTGGTTTGGCCGAAGCTTTTACATCAATGCCTGGAAGCAAGCCAAACATGGCAAAGCTAATATGGACACATTGGTTGCCCTCAGTACAGGTATCGCTTTTATTTTCAGTGTATTCAATACCCTCTTTCCTGATTTCTGGCATGCAAGAGGAATCCACCCACATGTGTATTACGAAGCAGCTACAGTTATTATCACCTTCATTTCTTTAGGTAAGCTATTAGAAGAAAAAGCCAAGTCCAATACTTCTTCAGCCATTAAGAAATTGATGGGATTACAACCCAAAACACTTAAAGTAATCCAAAATGGCGAGGAAGTGGAAATGCCTATTTCATCTGTTCAAAAAGGATATACCATTGTTGTAAGACCGGGAGAAAAAATACCTGTAGACGGTGAAGTCTCTGAAGGAAATTCTTTTGTGGATGAAAGCATGATTACAGGGGAACCTGTGCCTGTAGAGAAAACGAAAGGTACGGAAGTCTTTGCTGGTACAGTCAATCAAAAAGGAAGCTTCCAATTCTTAGCTAAAAAAGTAGGTGGTGAAACCTTGCTCTCTCAGATCATTAAAATGGTACAAGAAGCTCAGGGAAGCAAAGCCCCGGTGCAGAAACTGGTCGATAAAATTGCAGGGATTTTCGTTCCAATAGTGATCGTAATTGCTATTGTAACTTTCATTACCTGGATGCTAATCGGTGGTGATGATGCTTTTACTCATGCACTGCTTACATCGGTAGCAGTCCTGGTTATCGCCTGTCCCTGTGCTCTCGGTCTGGCAACCCCTACCGCCATTATGGTGGGTATTGGCAAAGGTGCTGAAAACAATATTCTTATCAAGGATGCGGAAAGCTTAGAGCTTGGTCACAAAACAAATGCTATCGTACTGGACAAAACTGGAACGATAACAAAAGGTAAACCGACTGTTACGGACTGGCAATGGGAGAATGATAATGACTATTACAAGCAAGTGCTATTAGCCATAGAATCACAATCTGAACATCCTCTGGCAGATGCCGTAGTAGCCAGATTGAAAGAAAAAGGTTTTAAACCAGAGGATATTACCAGCTTTGAAAGCATTACAGGCATGGGCGCACGAGCTCAGTCACCGGATGGGGAAAAGTTTTATATCGGTAATCAGCGCTTACTGGACAGCAAAGGCATCAATATTTCGGCCTCATTGATAACACAATCCGATCAGTGGAGAAACGAGGGTAAAACCGTCATCCTTTTTGCGAACCAAGCAAAAGCTCTTGCTATACTAGCGATAGCTGACGAACTGAAGCAAAGCTCTGCTGCTGCTATCAAAACGCTGCAAGGTCGAAGCATTGAAGTATACATGCTTACAGGAGACAATGAGCAAACGGCAAAAGCCGTGGCTGACCAGGTGGGTATCGATCACTTTAAGGCCGAAGTAATGCCGTCCGATAAAGCTGATTTCGTAAAGGAATTGCAATCGAAAGGCAAAGTGGTGGCGATGGTGGGTGATGGGATCAACGACTCTCATGCGCTTGCTCAAGCAGATGTAAGTATAGCTATGGGCAAAGGCTCAGATATAGCAATGGATGTGGCTAAGATGACACTCATCACTTCAGACTTACAAGCCATTCCAAAGGCGTTGAAGCTGTCTAGAAGAACCGTTCAGGGCATTAGGCAAAATCTATTCTGGGCATTTATCTATAATGTAATCGGTATTCCAATCGCTGCTGGTGTTTTATATGCCTACAATGGATTCCTGCTCGATCCGATGATTGCCGGAGCTGCAATGGCTTTCAGTTCAGTATCGGTAGTGGCGAATAGTTTGAGACTGAGAGCGGCAAAACTTTAATCAATTTTTAATTCAAATAAATTAGATCAAAATGAATACATTAAAATTCAAATCCAATATCAATTGTACAGGATGCCTATCTAAAGTGACTCCTGTGATGAACGATGAAAAAGCGATTCAGCAATGGGATGTAAACCTGGAGCATGACGACCGTACCTTAACGGTAGAAACCAACGATTTAAGTGCCGAAGAAGTACAAAAAATTGTGGGTAAAGTGGGTTTCAAGGCTCAATTGATAGAAGACTAGCAAATGTGAGTGGAGTGTGGTGAGATACCACTCTCCCTCAATTTTAAAGACTCGCATTGAACTAATTGAAAAAATATTCGTTATTTTGAATATTGATGAAGAGAATTGTCTCCATATGCCTTGCATTTTTATTGCTCTCAAGCAATATGGGCTTTGCTGTAGTGACTCACTATTGTGCCGGCTTGGCTGTAGACTTTAAATTGACTTTACAACAAGGTGAGCTAGACTGTGGTATGTCTGACATGGATCAGAAACCGTGTAAGTCAAAACCTTCCCACACTCAGGAAATAGCAAAGCAAGATTGCTGTGTTAATGAATACCAGTTTCTGGAATTAGAGGAAAACTTTGAGCGATCTGTTGTCAGTGGTATCAATTTAGACTTTGTAGTTGCTTTTGTTCACTCCTTTTTAGGCTGGACGATTTCTTCTAATAACTTTTCTTCTTATAACACAAATTATTCCGCCCCTCCGATAGAACGGGATATTGCTGTGCTCTATCAGGTATTTCGCATTTGATCTTTTGATGATAAGCTAGAACTGGTTGCTTTTACGCAAACCAGAACTAAGAAGGTGTGTCTTTTTTAAGCATACACCAACACTCTGTGTGATTTGTCATCAAAACGAAATACATGTTAAATCGAATAATAAAATTTTTCTTAGAGAATAAACTAGTTACTGTACTCCTTCTATTAGGCCTTATAACCTGGGGTATTGTGACAGCTCCTTTTGGCTGGCAGGTTGGTGCTTTACCCTCTGATCCTGTTCCAGTTGACGCTATCCCTGATATTGGAGAAAATCAGCAGATTGTTTTCACACAATGGCAAGGACGTTCCCCACAGGATATTGAAGATCAAATCTCTTATCCGCTAACAACTTATCTACTGGGTATTCCTGGGGTTAAGTCTATCCGTAGTTCATCCATATTCGGCTTTTCAAGTATCTACATCATCTTCAATGAAGACATTGAATTTTACTGGAGTCGGTCTCGAATTTTGGAAAAACTCAATTCTATTCCATCGGGGTTATTACCGGGTGGTGTTCAACCGACCTTAGGTCCAGATGCCACTGCTCTGGGTCAAGTGTATTGGTATACAATAGAAGGAAGAGATCCTGATGGTAATCCTACTGGTGGCTGGGATTTGCATGAAATTAGAACCGTACAGGATTTCTATGTCAAATATGGTCTCAATGCGACTGAAGGCGTTTCAGAAGTAGCTTCTATTGGTGGCTTCGTACAAGAGTACCAAATAGATGTTAACCCTGACGCCCTAAAAGCCTATAATATTCCCTTACACCGCGTAATGCAGGCTGTCCAAAAATCAAACAAGGATGTTGGTGCAAAGACAATTGAGATCAATCAGGCAGAATACCTGGTGCGTGGATTGGGCTACATTAAGAAGGTTGAGGACATAGAAAAATCAGTAGTCGCGGTCAATGCAAATGTACCAATAAGAATTCAAGACATTGGAAAAGTGTCACTTGGTCCTGCCACCAGAAGAGGCTTGTTGGACAAAGATGGTGCTGAAGTGGTCGGTGGTGTAGTGGTTGCCCGCTATGGAGCTAACCCACTTCAGGTGATCAACAATGTAAAGGATAAGATCAAGGAAATCGCTCCAGGACTACCCAAGAAAACCTTAAGTAATGGAACTGTTAGCCAGTTGACGATTGTACCTTTTTATGATCGCTCGCAGTTGATCTATGAAACACTTGGCACCTTAGAAGAGGCTATCTCCTTGCAAGTACTGATTTCAATACTGGTAGTGGTGATAATGGTTTATAACCTAAGAGCCTCGCTACTTATCGCCAGCATATTGCCTATCACTGTCTTAATGGTCTTTGTTGCCATGCGGTATTTTGGGGTAGATGCCAATATCGTTGCACTCTCAGGGATAGCGATAGCCATTGGTACCATTGTAGATTTAGGGATCATCCTCTCTGAAAACATCATTAAACATATAGAAGAAGCTCCTGATGAGCAGAAGCTTATTAAAACAATATATCAAGGATCGGCTGAGGTATCTAATGCAATTCTTACTGCTGTTTCTACCACCATTGTAAGCTTTGTGCCCGTTTTTACTATGCAAGCGGCAGAAGGCAAACTTTTTGGGCCGTTGGCATTTACTAAGACCTTCGCCTTAGTGGCCGCATTGGTTGTTTCACTTTTGATTTTACCTACATTGGCACACTGGTTTTTTGGTTTTAAGATTAAGAGCAGACGCATAGTCAAACTTGCGAATCTAGGGCTTGTATGTTTAGGTATTGTGGCTTTGTGGCTATCGTCTTGGTGGGCTGGAATTATGCTCATTCTATTTGCCCTCAGCTCCTTTTTCAAAAGTTGGTATGAGAAAGAAGATAGGCCTAAGCAATGGTATTCAGGTATAATAGCTCACCTTGATCTTATCATTGTGGTTTTAGGTGTGGTTTGGCTATTGGCCAAATATTGGCTACCTCTCGGTGCTAGTGAGAGCCTATTGACCAATGTATTGTTTGTTGCCTTGTTGGTTGGGGCAATACTGATCGTATTCAACGCACTAGAACATTACTACCGTCCTATTCTTAAATGGTGTTTGGCCAATAAATGGAAATTCTTAATCATCCCATTTTTTCTAATTCTGTTCGGTATTAATATATGGCTGGGTTTCAATGCGGTTTTTGGTTTTGTGGAGAAAGGCTTTGACAAAGTGGGTGTCGAAATTCAAACCAACAAAGTCTGGTCATCTTTGACTCATGCCTTTCCTGGGATAGGAAAAGAGTTTATGCCCTCACTTGATGAAGGGAGCTTTTTATTAATGCCGACTTCTATGCCGCATTCCGGTGTTGAATATAATCGAAGGGTAGTTGGTCAACTAGATATGCTGCTCACCAACATCCCTGAAGTATCCCTTACAGTCGGTAAACTAGGTAGAGTGGAATCTGCACTCGATCCTGCTCCTATTTCCATGTATGAAAACGTTATCAATTATAAGCCCGAATATGCTACCAATAAAAAAGGTCATCGCCAACGCTTTAAAACTGATAAAGATGGTCATTTTGTTCTTGCTTCAGGTGATAAAATCACTAATGACGAAGCGTTGCTGCAAGGAATAACTTCATCTGATCTTATAGAAGACAACAATGGTGCGTACTTCCGAAACTGGCGGCCTCATGTCCAATCGCCAGACGACATCTGGAATGAGATTATAAAGGTTACCAAAATCCCCGGTGTAACCTCCGCTCCAAAACTTCAGCCTATAGAAACACGGCTGGTCATGCTGCAAACAGGAATGAGAGCACCTATGGGAATCAAAGTGTATGGCCCCGATCTGAAAACCATCCAAGACTTTGGTATTCAACTAGAAGATATATTGAAAAATGTGCCCTCTGTTAAGACAGAAGCCGTTTTTGCGGATCGGATCGTGGGCAAGCCTTATATGCATTTGAACATCAATCGTGATGAGATATCAAGGTATGGCCTTACAATTGAAGATGTACAGCAGACTATCGAAACGGCCGTTGGTGGCATGAAAATCACCACTACCGTGGAAGGTAGAGAGCGCTTTCCTGTTCGGGTACGTTATCCTAGGGAGTTAAGGGATAATCCAAATACTTTATCGAACATTCTCCTTCCCACACCTACAGGCGCACAGATTCCACTCGGACAAGTAGTCGACATAGAATATGTAAGAGGGCCACAAGCCATAAAAAGTGAAGAGACCTTCCTAGTAGGTTATGTACTGTTTGATAAGAGAGAAGGTTATGCGGAGGTAGATGTTGTCAATGACGCTCAAGCCGCTATTAAAGATCAGATAAGTGCTGGAAATCTAAATGTTCCTGCCGGTATTAGTTACAAATTCTCTGGTAGCTATGAAAATCAGGTGAGAGCCGAAAAGCGGTTATCCATCATTGTACCTGTTGTTCTAGGAATAGTTTTTCTGATCCTCTATTTCCAATTCCGATCGGTAAGTACCTCATTGATGATCTTCACTGGAATTGCGATGGCCTTTACAGGCGGCTTCATCATGATCTGGCTCTACGGGCAAGGATGGTTTGCCAATTTCGAGCTATTAGGAGCAAACATGCGTGATCTCTTCCAAATGAAGACAATTAATTTAAGTGTGGCGGTCTGGGTAGGCTTTATCGCCCTTTTTGGAATTGCCACTGATGACGGGGTACTAATGGGCACCTATCTCGACCAAAGCTTTGCCAGAAACAAAACCAAAACAGTACCGCAAATACGTGAGGCAGTTATTGAGGCAGGTTTACGCAGGATCAGACCAGCCGTAATGACTTCTGCCACCACAGTAATTGCCTTGCTCCCGATCCTAACATCTACGGGTAGAGGATCAGATATAATGATACCAATGGCCATACCAGCCTTCGGGGGCATGCTAGTAGCAGCAATCACGTATTTCATTGTCCCTGTGCTATACTGTTTAAGAGAAGAACGAAAACTTAGGAAAGAATCATGAAGAAGATCATATGCTTATCAGGCCTTATCATGCTTTTGAGTTTGCAAGTTCAAGCTCAAACACTAGAGGAATATTTTGTCCAAGCCGCAAAAAATAATCCTAGTCTTCAGGCCAAATACAAATCATTTGAAGCATTGCTGGAAAAAATACCTCAGGTTAACAGTTTACCAGACCCAACACTATCTTTTGGATATTTCATATCTCCGGTTGAAACCCGTGTTGGGCCACAGCGAGCAAGGTTATCATTTAACCAAATGTTTCCGTGGTTTGGGACACTTAAAGCAAGCGGGGACGTTGCTGCATTAAATGCTGATGCACAATATCAGTCGTTTCTTGATGAACGAAACAAGCTTTACTATAAGGTCGCTGCTGCCTTCTACCCTCTATATGAGCTAAACAGATGGCTGGAACTGGAACGAGAAAATGCTGAGATTTTGGAGTCTTATAAAAGGATAGCTACCACAAAATTTAAGAATACTGAAGGCTCATTGGTAGATGCACTTCGTGTCGATTTGATGTTGAAGGATTCGCAAACCAATATTGAAATTTTAGAGGAGAAGAAACTACCACTTCTTAGTCTCTTTAATCAATTGCTCAACAGAGATGAATTTGAACCTGTTGAAACACCAGATTCACTTTTGATTCCTGATGATCCTGAAGTCTATCCAAAAGATTCAGTCTACAAAAACAATCCTGTTATTCAGGAATTAGAGTATAAGATCAATGCTAGTAAAGCCCAAGAAATTCTAGCTGAAAAGCAAGGGCTACCGAAGCTTGGCCTGGGGTTGGACTATATGATCGTTGGTACAAGAGATGATCTAGCCTCTGGCACAAGTATAGCCGATGATGGTCAGGACGCCTTAATGCCGATGGTCTCATTTAGTATCCCTCTTTACAGAGGAAAATACAGAGCTGCAAAGAAAGAAGCGCAATTAAAGCAGCAGGCCTACACACTCCAAAGGGTAAATACCATCAACACCCTTACATCTGGATATGAGATGGGTATTTTTGAATTATCACAACAAAGCCAATTAGTAGCTCTTTACCATGAGCAAATTGATCAAACCAAGCAAGTATTAAACCTTTTGCTCACCGCTTACGGTAATTCAGGTAAAGAATTCGAAGAAGTGCTGCGTGTGCAACAGCAGCTTCTAAAATATCAAAAAATGAAAGCTACAGCACTTATGAAGTATCATATTTCTCTGGCAAAGCTCCAGTACTTAACAGCAAAGAAGTTTTAATCATGAAAATATCTGTTCAAAAATTAATAGTAATAGGCCTTGTGATTCTGAGTGCGGGGCTATTAATCGGGTGGTTTATTTTTAGCGGAAGTACTTCTGTTAAAAATCTTTCGGCTGATGATCATTCCCATACTGAGGTTATTAATGGGGAAACCGTTTGGACATGCTCCATGCACCCTCAAATAAGACAGGGTGAGTCTGGCCAGTGCCCAATATGTGGGATGGACCTTATTCCACTTGAAGAGGACGAGGGTGATGGGATTGATCCAATGGCCATATCGATGTCACCAACCGCAATGCAGCTTGCCAGTGTCGCCACAGCCCAAGCAGGAAGTTTAAGGCCTGTCAAGAATATCCAATTAAATGGGAAAGTTCAAGAAGATGAACGACTGGTTTATTCTCAAACCTCTCATTTCCCAGGTCGGATTGAAAAACTGATGGTCAATTTTACAGGAGAATATGTGAAAAAAGGCCAACCTATTGCTTACCTCTATTCCCCTGAATTGGTCACAGCACAAGAAGAACTTTTTGAGGCCTATAAGATCAGAGAGAAACAACCCAATCTATATAAGGCTGCTCGTGAAAAGCTGAAAAACTGGAAACTTGAAGAAGCCCAAATAGATGCAGTGATTAATACTGGCGAGGCCAAGGATGAATTTCCTATTAATGCCGATCATTCAGGGTATGTCATTGCAAAAAATATCAACCTCGGAGATCATGTGAAGGCTGGGCAGGCCATCTACGAGATTGCTGACCTGTCTCAGGTATGGATACTATTTGATGTTTACGAAAGTGACCTCCCTTGGGTTAGCAAAGGAGATTCTGTCTATTTCACAGTGGCCTCACTTCCTGGAAAAACCTATGAAGGAAAACTGGATTTTATCGACCCTGTTATTAATCCTCAAACCCGAGTAGCACAGGCTCGTGTAGTAGTCAAAAATATTGACAAAAACCTAAAGCCTGAAATGTTTGCATCTGGGCTTATTAAAGCCGAGTTAGAAAAGCGCAAAGATCAGCTTATCATACCTGAATCATCAGTGCTATGGACAGGTAAACGCTCAGTGGTTTACGTTAAAACATCAGAAGGTAAAGGGCTTCATTTTAAGATGCGAGAGGTCGTCTTGGGTCCATCTTTAGAAGATTCTTACATCGTGGAAAGTGGCTTAATGGCAGGAGAAGAGATTGCCGTTAGTGGAGCATTCTCAATTGATGCGGCTGCTCAGCTTTCTGGTAAGCCTTCAATGATGGCTCCCGAAGGTGGAGCCGCAATGATAGGTCATAATCATGGAGAATTGAACCAAAGTTCATCGCAGATGGATCACTCTAAACCTCTAATGAGTGAGCAATTAAAGGTCAATAAATTTGATCAGACCTATGCCAGCGATCCGAAGTTTCAAGGCCAATTGCAAGCCGTCTTCAATGCCTATTTACCTGTAAAAGATGCACTCATCCAAAGTGATGCAAAAACAGCGAGTCAAGAAGCAGAGAATCTCCAAGCCACAATTGACAAGGTAAATATGAAGTTCGTCAAAGGAGAAGGACATATCGAATGGATGAAAGATCTGGAAGTGCTCCAGGAAGCTACAGAAGGCATAGTTCGTGAATCGGATATTGAAAAGGCTCGAATGATGCTCTCCCCATTGAGTGACCAACTCTATCATTCACTAAAGAAATTTAAAGTGAAAATTGAAGGGTATCGCCAATTCTGCCCAATGGCAAAAAACAATCAAGGAGCATTTTGGCTGAGCAATTCAGAAAAAATAATGAACCCCTATTTCGGTGACGCGATGCTTACATGTGGAGAAGTAACCGAAGACCTTAATTAAACAAAACATAAAATTTAACCTTTAGAAAAATGAAAAGAGTACTATTCGCAATGGGATTTGCGGCCCTAATCGTGAGCTGTGGATCAACAAAAAAAGATGAAACAACATCCGAAAAGAAGGCTGAACCAGTAGCTAAATCTAGCAAAGCGGCTGCCGTTGAAAATCCGAATGGAAACGCATTAACCCCAGTACTTGATGCCTACCTGGATGTAAAAGATGCATTGGTTAATGATAATCAGGAAGGTGCTGCCAAAGCAGGTGGAACATTAGCAGTAGCTTTAGGATCACTTGATTTATCAGCATTTCCGGCTGGTCAGCAGAAAGAACTGAAAGATATTGTTGAAGTGGCGAAAAACCACGGTGAGCATATTTCTGAGAGCGAGATCGGACATCAGAGAGAACATTTTGAAGCTTTGAGCAAGGATATTAAGGATCTGGCCGGAATTATAGGCACGGATCGTACGCTTTATCACCAGTTTTGCCCCATGTATGACGGCAACAAAGGTGGTATGTGGCTTAGTGCGAATGAGGAAGTCCGAAATCCACTTTTTGGTTCGTCAATGCTTAAATGTGGACGGGTCGAAGAAGTGATTAAGTTATAATTATGCTCAAAAAGACGCTTTTAGTCATTTTAGTTGTGGGTATTGGGATTCAATTCGTCCCAGTACCCACTAATCAGAATGATGAAGTTCTTAAAACCGATTTCTTTCAACACATTGAGGCTCCGATCAATATCCAGACGATGGTTGAATCCTCTTGCTATGATTGTCATAGCAACAACACAAATTATCCATGGTACGGTCGTGTACGTCCATTCGTTTGGTTTCTCCAAAAGCACATCCGAGAAGGAAAAGATGACTTGAATTTTTCAACCTTTCAGGAATACTCAGGGCGTATGCAGAGAGAGAAAATTCGCTCTGTGATATCTCAGTTGAGAGATGGTAAAATGCCTCTGGAAGAATATCTCTGGATGCATTCTGAGGCCAAATTGTCACTAGCAGAAACTGCGCGGCTAATTGATTTTTTTGAAAATCTCAATACCCAATAATTAAAACAACCTTACGCCATGAAAAAGATATTATACCTACTAACCATTATAGCCCTTACCTCTTGTTCAACTTCAAGTTTAGAGACAAAAGATGAGGCGAAGAACGAAGTAATTGTTGATCAGGTAGCAGAAGAAAGCGCTGTTAAAAAAGTGATGAAGACCTACAAGGAAACGCTTGAAAGCCTCGATGTAACCAAGTCCTATGCACTTTTTACTGAAAACTCGGAAGTACTAGAGCAAGGTAAAATTGAAGGTACCTATCGTGATTATATTGCAAATCACATCGGCCCGGAATTAGGACACTTCGAATCCTTTACATTCAGCGATTATGAGATCAGTGTTATCGTGGACATGCCGTATGCATTCACCACTGAATCGTATATCTACAACATTGTCCTAAAGGAAGAAGCTAGAAAAGTTGAAAGAAAAGCAACTGCAACGTCCGTGCTAAAAAAGATCGATGGCAACTGGAAAATCATTAAAACGCACAGTTCTTCAAGAGCTATGAATTAAATTTTCCAATGAGAAAAAACAATCAATACTATATTAGGAAGACACATCGATGGTTGGGTGTAATCATTGGCATTCAATTCATGTTTTGGACGATAAGTGGACTTTACTTTAGTTGGACAGACATAGACAAAATCCATGGTGATCATTTTTTGGAACCCGTTAGTGAGTCGGTAAAATTAGAAGCACTCAACATTCCTGACTCACTAATGGTGAGTGAACTGGCTCTCCGAATGATTGATGGCAAAGCTTACTTATGGGTAAATGATTCCTTACTCATCAACTCAGAGACTGGAATACAAAAACAAGGTGTTACAAAAAATGAAGCAGAACGAATTGCAAGAAAATTTGTGAGGGATGATTTTGAAATCGTATCAAGCTCACTGCTCACTGAAGTTAATGCTCACCATGAATACAGGGGAAGACCATTACCAGCCTGGGCGGTAAAATTTGATAGTTCTGATAAGCTGATAGCATATATATCAGAACGTGATGGTAGCTTCCAACGCGTAAGGCATCAATCTTGGCGTTATTTCGATTTCCTATGGATGTCTCATACCATGGATTATCAGGGAAGGGATGACTTCAATAACCTTCTACTACGGGCATTTTCATTGTTCGGGTTATTCACCGTAGCATCTGGATTTACCCTATTCTTTATCACTACAAGAAGGAAAAGAAGAAGACTTAGAACCTAATATTAAAACTATGAAATACATATATGCAATCATGCTAGCCTTGCTTTTGACCGCTTGTTCTGCTTCTGGCGATAAGCAAACAGAAGAGAAGTCAGACGAAGTAGATCATTCCGCTCATATGGCTGAAGGCAAAGAGCAACCAAAGTCAAAAAGTCCAGCCAGTCAAGCAATGAGCATTATCGGTGAAAACCATGTACACATAGAATATCATTCGCCAAGCAAAAGAGACCGTCAAATATTTGGCGGACTAGTTGCCTATGGAGAGGTATGGGTCACAGGAGCGCACAATGCTACATCTATCCGCTTTTCAAAGGATGTGGAAATAGGTGGAATTGAAATCCCTGAAGGCAAGTACGCATTGTTCACTATTCCTAGAGAGGACGAATGGACTGTCATTATTAACAAAAATTGGGATCAACACTTAGTTGATGAATATAATGAAGCAGAAGATATAGTCAGACTCAAGGTCACTCCTGAAAAACTCGAAGAACCAGTAGAATCTCTGACCTATGAAGTGATAGCCGAAGATGCTAAAACAGGAACAATTGTCATTTCATGGGATGATGTGAGTGTCTCTTTTACTGTCAAAAACGCATAAGGAAACGGCTATGATTGAATTCTTGAATCAATGGAGCGAAGCTGCTTATACCTCTACTGGTTTTTTTTGGATGGCCTTATGGGCCTTTATTCTAGGTTATGCTGTTAGCGGCATGATCCAAATTTTTGTGACCCAGAAACGAATGCAGCAAACAATGGGAGACGAGGGGTGGAAAAGCATTTCTCTGGGTACGTTTTTTGGATTTATCTCTAGTTCTTGCAGTTTTTCAGCATTAGCAACCACCAAGTCTCTTTTTCAAAAAGGTGCAAGTTTTGTTTCATCCATTGCATTCATGCTTGCATCTACCAATCTGGTGGTGGAGTTGGGAATTATCATTTCTATCTTCCTTGGGTGGCAATTTGTAGTCGGTGAATATGTTGGGGGCTTAATGCTCATATTCTTTAGCTGGCTACTCATAAAAATAATTAGACCTAGAAAACTTATAGAGCAAGCAAGGAAGAATCTAGGAGAAGCAAGCTCTGATGAGGAATCAGACGAAAGTTTTTCAGATAAAATCAAATCTTATCAAAGTTGGGCGAAAGTGGGTAAGCAATATGCTATGGAATGGAAGATGGTATGGAAGGACGTTACGATTGGTTTTACTATAGCAGGGATTACATCAGCGTTTGTCCCAGATTCCTTTTTTCAAACTCTATTTATCAATTCAGGAACAGATGTAGAATCCTTTACCTTCTTAGAGCTATTAGAGCATGTCATAGTGGGGCCTGTCGCTGCCTTTTTAACCTTTATCGGTTCTATGGGTAATATTCCATTAGCGGCTCTCTTATTTACCAAAGGTGTAAGCTTTGCAGGGGTCATGGCATTCATTTTTAGTGACTTAGTGGTGTTTCCAGTACTGAGAATAAATGCCAAATACTATGGATGGAAAATGTCATTATTTATACTGTTCCTCCTCTTCACCTCTCTGATCGGTACGGCACTAAGTCTTCACTATGGATTAGACCTATTGGGGATGTTACCTGATGCTTCTTCGGTGAGTATTACTCAAAAAGAACACTTTAAGATTGATTATACTTTCTGGTTGAATATCGCCTTTATAGTCATTTCAGGCATTCTAATCTATTTCGGATTTTTTAAAGGAAAAGATGTGAAACACCATCGTGAAATGGCTCCAAAGAGTCCTTTACTTGAAGCCATATTGAAATACATAGCGATTGCCTGCTATCTGTGGCTCTCAACTGGTTTGATTTTAAAATTCATAATTCTATAATTCTCATGGATCATCACAAACATTCAGAAAATCACCATAATCATAGTAATCATTCGGGTGGTCATCACGACCATCATGCCCACATGATCGAGGATTTTAAAAAGCGTTTCTACATCAATACTGCGTTTTCTATCCCTGTATTAGCTTTCTCAGAAATGATCCAAGGCTTCCTCGGCTTTTCATTTAGCTTTCCCGGTATAGGATACGTGGCTGCTGCGTTAGCCACTTTCATCTTCATCTATGGGGGTTGGCCGTTTCTAAAGGGCTTGAAAGACGAGCTTTCAGAAGGTGGTCCAGGCATGATGACACTGATTGCCATAGCGATAACAGTAGCTTGGGCATATAGCAGTGCTGTTGTATTGGGGCTGGACGGAAAGGTGTTCTATTGGGAGTTGGTGACTTTAATAGACATCATGCTCTTAGGCCATTGGCTAGAGATGCGATCCATTATGGGCGCATCAAAGGCCTTAGAGAAATTAGCAGAATTAATGCCTTCTGAGGCGCACAAAGTAGATGGTGATGACATTCATGACGTTAAGATCAGTGAGCTTAAGAAAGGCGATATTATCCTTATCAAGCCAGGTGAGAAAGTACCTGCAGATGGTAAGATTGTAGAAGGTGATAGTGATCTGAATGAAAGTGCATTGACTGGTGAGAGTAAGCCAGTAGAGAAAACTAAAGGTGATGAAGTCATTGGAGGGGCGATCAATGGTGATGGAAGTATAAAAGTCGAAGTGAAATCTTCTGGTGAAGATAGCTATCTCAATAAGGTTATCAAGCTGGTAGAGGAGGCACAACAGACTAAGTCTAAGACTCAGAACCTCGCCAACAAAGCGGCTGGCTGGTTGGCTTATATTGCTATTGGAGTCGGTCTTATCACATTTATCGCCTGGGCCTTTTTTAGTTCTCAGGGGATGGACTTTGCCCTAGAGCGAATGGTAACGGTGATGATTATTACTTGCCCGCATGCTCTGGGTTTAGCCGTGCCATTGGTTGTCGCCATATCAACTGCCTTGTCAGCCAAGAATGGATTGCTCATAAGAAACCGTACAGCGTTTGAAAACAGTCGAAAAATTTCTGCTATTGTATTCGATAAAACAGGTACACTCACAGAAGGTAACTTTGGTGTGAACCGTATCGAATCTCTTGATGACAGTTCGGTAGATCAATTATTGGCTTTGGCCGGAGCGGTTGAGCAAAGCTCAGAACACCCTATTGCGAGGGGTATAGTGAATGAAGCCAAAAAGCGTGATCTTAAATTTCCTTCAGCTTCTGATTTTAGCTCTACCAAAGGTAAAGGAGTAAGCGCAAAAGTAGATGGTTCCCAGTATCAGATTGTAAGCCCTGGTTATCTCAAAGAAGAAGGAATTGACCCACCGGAAGGAGCTAATACTGACAAAGCTGAAACGGTGGTCTTCATTTTGAAGGAAGGCAAATTGATCGGGTTCATTGCTTTATCAGATCAAATCAGAGGTGAAAGTAAGGATGCTATTTCTACTTTGAAGGATAAAGGAATTAAGGTGCTCATGGCCACTGGTGATAATGAACAAACCGCCAAAGCGGTGGCAGACGAACTCAAACTGGATGGTTACTACAGCCATGTGCTACCGCATGAGAAGTCTGAACTGATTGAGAAGCTTCAAGGTGAGGGAGAGTTTGTAGCTATGACTGGAGACGGTGTGAATGATGCTCCCGCATTGGCCAAAGCAGACATTGGAATTGCAGTCGGTTCAGGAACGGATGTAGCTGCTGAAACAGCCGATATTATTTTGACCGAGAGTAGCCCATCTGATATAGCCAATTTGATCTTGTTCGGAAGAGCAACTTATAAGAAAATGGTGCAAAATCTGGTTTGGGCGACTGGTTATAATGTTGTGGCGATACCACTTGCTGCAGGAGTCTTGTTTTATCAAGGCATCATGATCAACCCAGCAATCGGTGCCGCATTGATGAGCTTAAGTACCATTGTCTGTGCGGCTAATGCACAGCTATTGAGATTGAACTTAAAGAATTGATCTTAGTTTTATAATAAGTATATGAAATATTAAGCTGTGTGAATAAGGAATAATAAGAAAAGGGAATCTCTCGGGGCATGCTTTAATAGAATTATAAAGCGATATTAGTCATACTCGATCAATTCGCCTTAGAAGAAGGGTATTTCTTATAGCTATGTCGTTGCAACAAAAACAACACTCTTAATAAACAAAGAAAGCTATATATACTACCAGTGGCTAGGTTCTCAAATTCAGGCTGTGCAAAATAGATCTCTTACCCTTACTTTAAAGTGCTGACTTGTTGAAGAACGATAGTCAAGAAATCGATACACACGTAAAAAATCTCAATTAATACCGTATTCAGCTATCGAAGAATGGAACTTCTTTTAAGAAAAGAAATTAAGCTGGCACCTTTATTTTACGCCTTGAAGTTCAAATGATAACGTGTGCCTTTGAGCTCTCCTGTTTTAGTAAAGGCTCCAATCTCAACTAACCGTGTTAAATCACGAGTGGCTGTGGCACTTGGAGCACCCGAGATAGTTTGGTAATTCTTGGCACTTAACCCGCCATCAAACCCTTTGATCCCTTCTTGAAAGATTCTTTCAATGACTTTGGCTTGGCGTTCATTAATTTGATCTTCAAATCGTTTATAAAACTTACCTTTTTCGATCACAAAATTAATTGTCTTTTGAGTGAAGCTTTGAGCTTTCAATACCATTTCACAGAAATAAGCAATCCAGTCTGATATCTTTAAATCTCTATTGTTCTTTTCAAGTGCCTCATAATAGTCTTTTTTATGATCTTGTATGGTATGCGAAAGAGCAATCAATGTTGGCTTTCCCAAACTTTGAGACAGTGATTTTTCTGAAATCGCTCTACCTATACGTCCATTACCATCTTCAAAAGGATGTATAGATTCAAAATATATGTGAGCAATAGCAGAACGAATGAGGAGAGGTAATTCATTAGCATTGCCCTTATTGGTGCTATTAAACCAATTGATATAGTTCGTCATTTGTTTAGATACGTCCTTTGAGGGTGGGGCTTCAAAATGAATAATCGACCGACCTATTGGGCCTGATACAATTTGCATGGGATCGTCATGGGTTCGATATCGCCCAATATCTTGCAGGTCTCTCCTCCCATTTGTGAGCATTTTATGCCAGAGGCAAAGACCATTTTGATCTAAAGGAGTTTTATAATTCCGATAAAGATCAACCATCATTTCGGCAATACCTTGTTCTGCTGGTTGCACTCTACGATGATCAACCTGTAAACCTAATTGCCGTCTGATAGAGGAATGAATAGAATCTCTATTCAGAATTTCACCCTCAATTTCTGAGGTCTTATAGGCTTCATCACTGATTAGATTGACTTTTAAAGCCTCTTGCTCACCTTCATCAACATGTTGAAGGCTACCGTATAGCACTCCTGCATTTTCGAAGAATTTGAGTTCATATTCTTTGAAATCATCCTCGTTATAAATGAATTGAGGCCAATTCTTATTTTGCCAATTCCAAGTCATGATTTATATCTCCACCTTTATTAATCACTAAATGGCTTAATAGTGATCTATAAATATACCATATATAAATCATTATACCATTATTAATTGATCTATAAAATGATTACTTATAGATCAACGATTAAGAAACACTCAATAAATAGGTTTGTTAAACTAAACAGAAGTGCTTATTCTATTTTAAGTCAGCTAGAAATCAACGGCCTCTAATAGGAGACGCAATGTACCAAATTGATGACTATCAAGTTCTTTTTGACAGTGTGATAATCTACGAAGCTCCTGGAAGAGTGTTAGATTACATATTATATAATGAAGACCTGATTCTGGTTTATGATGTGAAAGATGTTTTCGATAATTACGAGAAAGCTATTGGACTTGAAATCAGAAACCACAATGTTTTAAGAGTTAGTAGTTCTGGTAAAGAAATTTGGAAGATAAGCGATTGTGAAAAAGCTTATGGATTTTGGGCCATCTACATTAAGAACAAAAAATTCTATGCTGCAGGATTCGATGACAGAAAACACATTTTCGATCCTGAAACGGGAAAAACACTAGGTTGGGGCTATCCTTCAGAAAACAACTGAATGAACTCCTAAAAGAAAAACCAAAAAAAGAAAAAGCCTTTGGAGGCAATTAGATGTTCAAAATTGATGGAAATTCTATTATCTCAAATAACTCAGTCATCTACGAAGCACCTGGAGAAATAATCTATGGTCATGAACATGATGAAGGGTTTATTTTCATCTATGACGGAGAAGGAAAAATTGAGGAACTTGGATGGGCAAAAGGCATGAAGCTACAAGAAGACAACATTCTTAAAGTAGATACCCATGGGAATGTAATATGGAGAATAAGCGGTTATAGAGCTTCAGGTTTTCATGCCCTGTATCTTGAAGATGGAAATTATTGGGCATCAGGGTATAATGAGAGAGAATATAGGTTTGATCCTAAAACAGGAGAACTACTTGGTTGGACATACCCTTAGGTCGAAAAATCGTCAACTAAATGTAAAAGAGCCAAAAGAGTGAAATTCAACTCATACAAAAAGCGAAATGAGCGCATATGGTATTCTCAATCAAGGATGGAAAACTCCAAATTGGTGGCCATGATGTAAAGTCCGTTGAGGAATCAGGAGTTAAATATCACAAAGTTTCTAGGGATGAGGCTCTCATCACTGAACTCAAAAGAGATCATGAAATACCAGAAGATCATTTAAATGCACTACTTGATATACCAGAAGAAAGCCGCAACACGGCATGGGAATTTAGTTTCCTAAAAACATTGCCGAAAGTAAAATTCAATCCTAATAGGATTTTTGGATGCAATAATAACCACTATCAAGTTTTGGAGTTACTTCCCAAAAATGATCAATCAATTTCAGAGGTTGAGTTTATAAAAATCATCAATCATGCTTTTGAAAACGAACTAGGGCTCGCAATATTAAGACCTGACGACAACAATAATAAGCCTCCTGAAGCTACAGTCCGTTTCGGTGCAGTATGGGCGTATAAAGAGTTTTCAGAGCTTGGTGGTGCTCCAAACACAATTCAGGAATATTTGGATGCACTATCCGTAAAGCCTGAGAGCCCATTTGAAGCAGAGAAATCAAATAGTGATAAGATTTCGATTGGTGAACCTAATCCTAAGTTTTTCCCAGAGTATGTTAAATCTCTTGTTGTAAAATTCATTAAGGAATTCGTGCCTGAGGCACAACCTAATTTTGGTCTTTTATCCCAAGAGCGTTTTATAGCACCTTACAGTATCCTCGTAGATTTAAACACAGAGTGCCCAGATGACATTATGAATAAGTTACGATATGAACTTACATGGTTCATGCCACCATATTTACCTATCACCTTAAGATAGGCTAGGGCTGTTTATCTCCGGTTATCCAGGCATTCATCTCATCAAGTAGTTTAAACTGCATGCTTTGTTGATAGTGCTTTTCTGTTGTCTCTACATTGGCATGACCTAGACCTTTAGAGATTTTACGAATATCAATACCCATGCTTAGCCCCATATTCGTCCAAGTATCTCTTGCGGTGTATGTGGTTATATTCTTCTCAATTTCCAGCTTAGAGGCTATTTCATTGAAATGATCATTAAACCATTTGGTTTTTTGCTTTCTTACTCGAAAAATACGTTCCTCAATTGTGTCTAATGAGATGATAGGAAATAAATACTCATCTCCCTTTTTCTTACCCTTATAGAACTTGATGATTTCAAGGTTTTCTTCATTTTGAAGAATTGAGAAATGATCTCCTTCTTCTTCTGTCTTTTTTCTAGTGTAGTTGAAGCGCTCTCCATCGAATGATTTTACTTTTGCCAGTGCCAGATCAGCGAAGTTCATACCCATGTTATTGAACATGAAAAGAAAGTAATTGATCACATGGTATTTCGGGTTTGCTTTATCAAACTCATGTCTAAGCTTTCTGATCTTATCAATTTCGCTTCTGGTCAAGACCACAGGTTTATTCGGGACACTAACTTTTTTAATACCTTCAAAAGGCTTGTGGCCCTTAAGCTCATCATAGGAATCAACGGCATCACTAATGATTGACTGAAGACTTCTTAGATGAATAAACACAGTGTTTTTCGAGTTAAACCGAGAGCTCATATAGGCTTCTAACTTTTTGGCAAAACTCTTATCAATAGCCTTTATTGGTTTGTCGTAGATACTGTATTCACTCAACACCTCATATTTTTCGTCCTTCTCATTCCATGAAAAGAGTGTTTTGATGATAACTGTATCCTTCTTTCTTTTTGCCTTCATGCCATGTTTCACAACAATCTTAAGAGCATCTTCATAGGAAGATATGGTGGAGTATTTTCCCTTCATACGAAATCGTGTGAATAGATCAGCCGCATGTTCGAATAGATTGAGTTCGGATTGCTTCTTGAAGAATTTACGCTCTATTTGATCTTTGAGCTTAGTAATATCCCAAAGCTTTATTTCAGCCTTATTCTCATCGAGCCATAAATCAATATCACTATAAGCTTTCTGGATACGTTTTGAGTTTCGAACAGCATTGACTACACCTTTTATCTCTCTTTTGTCAGGATTAAACTGGGATTCCAAGACATAGATATCAAAGGGGATATCTCTTGTTTTACGCTTGTGAGATATTCTCAAAACCAAAGGACACCTCCCGTCTTTGTGACGATGATCCTCTCTTTTGTCCAAGGTTACTTTTACTTTGGCCATAGATACTCCTTTCTATTTTCGGCGTGCTTTCGGCGTGCTTTTTTGAGTTTCATCGCCTTTCACTGGGATCAAATAAAAAGAAAAAAGCCTTATTTACCGCAAATAAGGCCATATTGATTACAATGAAACTCAACTGATACTGATTGTGGTTCAGGAGGTCGTGGGTTCGAGTCCCATCTTCCACCCTTTAAAAAGCTCTTCATTTGAAGGGCTTTTTTTATGTCCTTTGGAGGCTAGTTGTTTTGCCTCTAAAGTGCTCCTAGAATAAAAAAGCCAGTTACGAGTGCAACCGGCTTTATACCATCTTTATACTTTAGCTTACTGATTTCTCAGCAAAAGCTTTACTCCTCCAATACCGTTTGCAATAAGAATTACATTATCTGTAACGTCTACCAGGTTGGCACTACCATCATACTTATATTGACCGTAGTACTTTAAGCTTCTCCTTCTTAACAAGATTAAACCTGACTGACCATTTGCCAAATAAATGAAATCTTCATCAACCGCTACTCCATTGGCAAGCCCTGGACCATCATAGTTGTACGTCCCCACTACTTCGTTAGTGGCTAGACTAACTATCACTAGACCATTTTCACCTAAAGTAACGTAGGCCTTATTGTCATAAACCGCTATTACATTCTTTCCATCAACCGGCATTGCTGAAGCTCCAAGGTCTATGGTAGTCACACCACTATTTCCTTCAATAATTAACGATGCATTTCCATTGCCGCCTACTAGTTTGTATTTGACTCCATCAACTACCTCCACATACTTGGCGTAATTCTCTCCCTCAGAAGCAGTAATTGACCCCGACTGTAAATTCACTTCGAAGAATCCACCTCCCGAAGCTCCCGAGGCAAAGAGCAATGTATTGTTATCAATTTTATCTACACTATTGCCGCTGAAACTTGGCATAGGTATTTCTTGCCAATCAATTGAATTTTCTAATTGATCGCCACTTACAACATCTACTACATAGAGCAAGGCACCATTGGTAGAATTTGCCGTATAACCAGACTCTTCTTTACTGCGTTGACCTGCCAACACCAACTGATCGTCATAAATATTTAAGGCATTAAACTCTCGAGATTCACTGGTATAATTTACCGTGAACGAAGGAGCATTTACATTTGCCAAATTGAGCACATCAATAGCACCCGCATACTGATTTCCGTTTAAGTGATAGCTAATGAATGCTAGACCATCGGCATAAGTAACATCAGTCGCACTCAAATTAACTCCCTTTACTTGCGGCACACTGATATCTGCCACTAAAGTATATTCTGGCTCAGCAAGTACACCAGCGGTTCCTGGGTTACAAGCTGTTGGTGCCAAGTAGATATCTTGATTCAATGTTACGGCTGACTCAATCTGACCAGTATTTACTTCAATTCCATTAGCATCGTTAAAGTCTATTCTATTTTTGAGGCGTCCTCCACCGTTTATTGTAGTTCTATTTGCCACATCTACTCTAGCGAAACCTGCATTGGACCCTTCAATGATATTGTTTAGCATTAAGTCTGTGGTTTTAATGTAAGCCGACTCTGCCATTGTAATTACTCCACCACCATTTACGGTAAGTGTGTTACCAACCTCTATGTAACCGCTAGTTTCAATATCCTTATTCACTGTAAAGTTCCTTTGGATTATCACCTTACAGTCATTCACAAACTCAGCGCCTCCATTTATAGTTAGGTCGCCATTTACAGTCAAAGAAGCATAATTGTAAAAGTCTTTGTTTACCTGTAGGCTGTTATTGATAATAAGTGCACCATGGTTAGAGAAAGAACCATTCCCATTAATATTTATCTGGTTCAGCTGAATATCTCCGTAGTTCTCCATATCTCCGGAAACATTCAGATTACTCGTGTTAAAATTATGGCTGTGATTAATAACCAAGAATTGATTATTAATATTGAGGTTATTTATACTGAAACTACCGCTTTCAGCAATCACTAACGTTCCTTTATTACCGTTGATATTGCTTAAGTTGGCCGTACCATAAACAACCAGAGTCCCTCCTTTCATATTGATGTTACCAGAGAGTGTAACACCAGCATCAACACAAACTACTTCATTCTTATCAATAGTAGTTCCATTAGTATTAGATGATATAGTTCTATCACAGTCGTAATCCTGATTTGCAGCACTAGCAAAAGCATAATTGCCATTGACAAACCCTCCTACAGAAGCGCCATCTCCGTTAGCAATGTTGATTTTCTCATTGAGCAAAACAATTCTATTGCTTTCTACAGCCTCTCCTACCTTAATCTCCTCACCTACGTTGATATCATCTTCAGGCGAATCGCACCCCACTATACCAACAAACACTAAAACAGCAGCTATAATCTTTTTATTCATATGTCTAATTCAATGATTTTAAGTGTACATAAATCACACCATGTCACCCAACGCTGGCAATCAAGGGTTTAGTTCAGCAACTCCTCCCAATTTGAGACTAAAGTATTAAATGTGAGACGTGAATCTAACCAATAAAGCGGTATATTCTTTCTTAGTAATTGGGGCAAAAAGCCCCTTCAAACACAATTTAAAGTCATTTATTCGTTACCCAAACCAAAGAAGAATTCTGTTAGAGCATAAATTTTGCTTTTTACAGCTTTCTTACTTTTTACAGCTTGGCTTTTCATATTTTCGGACAGAAATGAGGCGATGTAGCCTTCTGCAAAAAGTACTCTTGGGAGAATTTTCAAGTTTTTTGAACAAAGGTGTATTCAAACACATTGAAAAACTAAGCGTATATTTATAATTATTCAGATATTCCGAAACCTAGTTTTTATTGAATAGAAAGACGTTTTTTTTAACACTGCTACTTGCCTCCTCATTTCAATTCGTTTTGGGGCAGACAGATTCTGTGCGCCTTGTTCACAAAGTAGAGCTAGGTGAAAACCTATACCGTATTTCATTAAAATACGATATACCAGTTTCCAAACTAAGGGAATTAAATAACCTCAATTCAAACGCTATTCGTACGGGACAAAATCTTTTTGTTGGCTACAAGCTAAACGAAGAAATGAATACCCCTCTACCAAACAAAGTCCCAGATTACCTTCAGAGACTAGAGCGAATGGTAGAAAATGCAGAAGCACTTTACTATGAATCCGTTGTGCGCCTTCCAAAGAAAACGGATACCACAGGCTTTGAGAGTGTAGCCCGTGTTTTTGAAGGGAACTATACAAAAACTTCCAAATACGAGCTAATTAAGCAGTTTAATGACAGCCGCGCATCTGCCTTGAAAAGTGATATAGGTCTTGGGTTCTACTCAGCATACACTTACAACTTTAGGCCTGGGGTGTTCGATGGCGAAGACTTATTCTTTAGAAACAGAGCTAGTATTGGTTTAGACTGGAGACTTTTGGGAAGTGGCTTAAGAGCCAATAAGGATGCTGTTAAGCAAATTGAAATTGAGAACGAACTCAATGAGCTACTGCAGCAGAAAGATGCCAAATCTAGCAATTACGTTTATACATTCAACTACATTATTTACCTCTTCAACAAAGCTCAGATTGTCCATTTAGAACGAAGGAAACAACTCATAGATAACTTTCTAGATCTTGCTTCCGACCTGTATTTAGTAAGAGCCATGCCGTGGGAAAGAATACTGGAGCTAAAGAGCAAGAGGGCAAGCCTTGAAAGTATGCTGAAGAACCTGAACAACTACAATCAGGGTTTTGATAGTGCTTATGTAGAGCTCAACTTCGACAGAAGTTTAAATGCCAATTACTTACCTGTTATGGAAATTGACCCTAGCAAGGTGTTCTCTGGAGTATCGATGGATAGTCTACAAGACAGAACTCTTGAGCTGGAACAACAAAGACTAGAATTAAACTACAGAAAGAACAAAGACTTTAACCTAAGAACATATGCTAGGTATAACTTATTCGACTCTGACGATGCAACCATAAGAACTTTCGGTTCGGTTGGCGCCACATTTACCGCTCCTTTATTCAAGGAAAAAAGAAGAGAGGAACTGCAAGAAAAGGAGCTAGCTGTGATTAAATCTGAAATGCAAGAACAGGTGACTACTATTAATAATGAGCTAATGAATCATTATTATGAGTACGAATACACACTAAAACAATACATTGACTTTTTAGGAAAAAAGGAGCTAGCACAAGAAAAACTGAGGCGAGAGCTCACCAAAGACTACCTAAACGACCCCAACTTCACCCCATTAAACACTGTCACTTATCTAGATGAGCTCTACGCCATAGATTACGAGCTACTAGATTTAAAGCAAAAACTCTATTTAAAGCTACTTAAAATATACTCACTTTTAGATGCAACCGATATTAGAGACATCTCTGAGCCAATTCAATTCAGTCATTTATTCGATAAAATGGCCGGCAATAGAGCCGTTTATGTATGGTCGGAAAGCCTGCAGAATTATGAGACCGAATTTCTGATTAAGTATGCGTTGAATAATGAATTCGACCGCCTATTCCTTTCTCAAGGTCAATTAAGTAATGAAGTAGTGCTACAGGCCGTCAAGAATTACCAAAGAGAAGGAGCTTCTGTATATCGTTTAGTTGGCAAAAATTCCCTAGCGGAGAATCCAGACCCTGACGGTGTAAAAGAACTAGCAGAGACCATTATTCTCCAAGGTTTCGATGGAGTCCAATTTGATATTGAACCACACACTTTCAATGATTGGGACAGTCAAAAAGACGTTTACTTGAATAATATAATTCAGGTTCTACAGACCTTCGAACAAGCCGCAGACGGGTATTTGAAGGTTTCAATTTCACTTCCTGTATTCTACCCAGAAGACTTTCTTAGCAAATTGGAACCTCTGGTAGATGAAGTTGTTCTAATGGCTTATGAGCGTAAAAACTTAGAGTCAATCGTAAATGCAATTCAGGAAGAAGTAAAAATTCTTGGGCCAAAACTAAGCTTAGCCTTAAGAACCCAAGAGTTTAATGACCGTTTGGAATTAGAAGACTTCTTAAATGAAGTAATTAATGGAACAGGAATAAATAATGTAGTAGTACATGATTTGAATTCACTGATTAAACTAGATCAAAAAACTATTCTCGGTAAATAATCAACGCTTTGAGAAAGATAGACTTTAATAAAAAAGAGAAATACATAGCCCAAGAAGAGGAACCAATCCGGAAGAAAAGAATCAACTGGGATAGGCTGGTATACTTGGCAATACTCTTTTTTGTATTGGGTAGCCTAGTCTTCTACCTCATTAGAAATTTCTATTTCGTAACAGCCCCTGGCCAGGTGGTAAAAGAAAGCTATGTAGTTCTCTTTCCTTATGACATTAGGCTCGATGATGTTTTTGTAAAAGAAGACCAAGAAGTAAAAGCAGGACAACCTCTATTAACCTTTGAGAGAGATTTCAGAATAGCTGATAATACCCTTGCCAACTCCACACGCTCCATTGATGAATGGATAACCCGTGAGCGCTTTACTGCCAACCGGAATATTCAGGTTAAAACCATAGAAATAGCAGAAAACGAGAAAAGAAAAGAGATTATTAGAGGCAAAATTGAGCAACTAGAGCTCATGGTAATTCTCGATGTTTCTAACGCCAGTAGAATAGACAGTCATGAATCTGAGCTAATTAGGTTAGAAGCCGAAAACAATGTACTGCGTGAAGAAATCAAATACTGGAGAGGCTACCTTGCTCAACTTCCACAATACAGACAGGAGTATCAAAGCTCATTATTAGAACAAATGGGCCAAAGCGGAGGCCTCACCTCCTTTAAAGCCCCCATTTCTGGAGTTATTGCCAACATTAATTACAGGAAGTACGATTTGGTGTATAAGGGCGAAACCATACTGAATATTGAACTAGATGAAACTTACATCAGGGCTTATATTCCTCAAAAAGAGTACGGATCCATTTTCGAAGGTGACTTGGTCACTATTGTGTTCCCAGACAGAACAAAAGGCAAAGGAGTTATCGAAAAAATTTACAGCGGATTAGAAAAACTACCGCCAGAATATCAAGATGACACCCGAGCTTCCGTTAGATCATTACTAGCCATTGTTAGACCTCTAGATAATGAGCAAGAGAAAAAATGGAAGGTTAACGACAAACTGAATGTTGAAATTCGTAAACGAAGGTTTTTCTAATGGACAATAGTTCTACATCAATTGAACCGAAGGGCACTGAAGCTGGTGGAGGGGTTTTTCAAGTAAGTAAAGCTTTTGACAGAAGACAAAACGCTGTGCTTCGCGAACAAGGCCTAGACATCCTCATCGTTAAAAACTATGAGGATGTGAAAATACCGAGCTTAGCTGCCTACGATGTAGTTATGATAGACTACAACGCTGAGCAGAGGGCGTTTGAGTTACTCAGCGCCATCAGAGCATCCGTTTATGAAGAGGTGTACTTAATGCCTTGTTTTTTACTCACCTATGAAAAAGAAGCCCGTCCAAGAGACTTGGCCTTGTCTGACGGTGCACTGAAAGAACCTTCTGTCATTTCTCACTTTTCTCTGATTGAGCAAATTCTTACTAGAATTAGTGAGATTATAGGAGTTAAGTCAGACTTCTCAGGAAGAAAAGTTTTACTTAAACTCATTCGCTATTTATACACTAGAGACAAACCACTAACTCCAGTGGCTACCAGAAATGCTCACACTGGTTACTCTTACCCATTTTTAGAAGCCAACATTATGTATTTCGAGTATCAAGAGATATTTGACCTTCTAGATGTAGGCGAAGAGAAAGGGATGTTGAAAGCCGACTTTATGGACAAAGTTCACCTTTGCGGAAATTGTAATGGTGGCTTTCTTAACTACAGAGAGGTTTGCCCTAAATGCGGCTCGCGTAAGCATAAATCTCAGCACACCATTCACCACTTTGTATGTGGCTACGTGGGGCCAGAGTCGGACTTTATGGACAATAACAAACTCACTTGCCCGAAGTGCGATCGTCAACTCAGACACATAGGAGTTGATTATGATAAACCATCTCTTATTACCGAGTGCGAAAATGGCCACGTATTTCAAGAGCCCAATGTGGAAGCCTATTGCTTTAACTGCCACCAAGTAAGCGCAATAGACGAACTTAAAAGCCACACCATCAATGAATATAATCTTACCGCTTCTGGGGCCAATCTTGCGGTAAGTGGTAAAGCCAAAGAGGTTACAAAAGAACCAACAGAGCTAGAAGGTTTTGTGTCGCTCAGTGTATTCAAGACTTTCCTACAAATGGAAATCCAGAGACAGTCACTTAGCAATAAAACAAGTGCCGTCACTTATGTAAACTTAATGTTGGCACCATCTACCTTAAAACAGAACAGTGAAAACTTCAACGAGTTTAGCAGAGAAATTGCAAGGGTGTTTAAGTCTCAATTGAAGCCAACCGAAGTGGTAACCTTCATTAATGACGATAGCTTCTTAGTTATTTCTCCAGAAGAGGGCCAAGAAGCCGTAAGTCAGCGCATAAATGAGATCAAACAAGCCTTACTCATTTGGGTGAAGTCTAATTTTGAAGGAAGCAAAAAAGACAAAATTATTTCGGAAACCTTTGAGTTAGATAGCAGCAAGGATGGTAGCTCAGTGCTACAACAGATTAACGAGCGACTGAACATTTTCTAATGTGGTCAGAGATTTACCAATATTTCGACCAACTATCAGTTAATGAATTCATTAGAATTTATTGGTATGTCTTCTTTATAGAGGTACCGAGGTATCTTCTTTTCGATTATTTCATTCTCATAATGTTCTATTTGAGGCGGTTTTCAGATAGAAAGGTATATAGAGAAGCAAAAAACAGGTTTTGGGTAGACCAACCCTTAGTAAGCATACTCGCCCCTGGAAAAAACGAAGGTAAAAACCTCTATAAGCTTGTAAAGTCTCTCGAAGCGCAAACTTATCAGAACTACGAAATTATTATTGTGGATGATGGGTCTGATGACGACACCCCAATAATTGGCAGGTCACTAGAGAAAGCCGGACTCATAGACCTATTCATCAGAAACCATGTAAGAGGTGGCAAAGCCAGCGCTGCCAACCTTGCTCTACGTTACGCTAAAGGTAAGTATATCTTACACCTAGATGCAGACAGCTCTTTAGATAGAAACGCCATCGAACGAATAATCACTCGTTTTTATTTAGACGATAAAATAGGCTGTGTAGGTGGCAATCTGAAAGTTAGAAACAGCGATGAAAGTTTGGCCGCTACCATGCAAGCCATAGAGTATCTTATGTCCATATCTGTTGGTAGAATCATCACCTCCTATTTGGGTATTTATAGAATAATTTCTGGTGCTTTTGGTGCTTTTAAAACCGATGCATTAAAAAGAATTGGAGGCTGGGATATAGGCCCTGGTTTAGACGGAGATGTAACCCAAAAATTCAGGAAAATGGGGTATAAAGTAGTCTTTGAAGACCGAGCCATTTGCCTGACTAACGTACCAACAAAGTTCAGTAAGCTGGCAAAACAACGGTTAAGATGGAGTAAGTCGATCATTAGGTTTAGGCTCAGAAAACACATCGATGTGTTTTTACCTACCCAAAGTTTCACTTGGCTCAACTTCTTCTCCTCTCTAGAAAATGTTCTTTTCAATGTAGTATTTGCCTTCTTATGGCTATTCTACATGATAGATATTATCATACATTTTCCGGAAACCATTGTCTTCATCATTATCATTAAGCTCATTATTTATACAGCCATCAATTTCTTGCAGTTCTTCTCACTACTGGCCATTTCCGAGCGATGGAAGCAAGAGACCAAGCTTCTACTTTACATTCCGCTTAAATCTATCTATAGTGGCTATTTTATGAGGATAGTGAGACTGATGGCGTACATCAAAGAAATGTACTTTTACTCGTCTTACAAAGACGCATGGAACCCTGCCAAAACTTCTGACAAAGCCCTGAAACACGGTAAACTATAAAGCTTTGTTTAAGCTGTTTTCAACAATATGGATATGGCTGTACCAGCACCACTTTCAGTTTCCATTTCAATGGAACCATCGAACAGCTCTACTAGGCATTTTATATTGTACAACCCTAAACCAAGACCTTCGCTTACATACTTACTTTTAGAAAGCTTGGCATAAGGCCTAATCTGATCCATAGACGAACTGGCGAAACCAATTCCCTGATCTTGCACGGTAATGTTGTAAAACCCGTTATCTACTGAACCCATTACTTTTACTGGGCAATTTCTGGCAGAGTACTTAAAGGCATTTTCTACCAGTTCTTTAATACAGAACCTTAAAAACTCTTCCGGAAAAAGAAGTGTAGAGCTATCAGCATGTACATACAAATCCGTATTTCTCCCAAAATCGGTAGCCAACTCTTCACTTATGAGTTTTATTTGATTGGCTGGCTCTTCAGTTTTCAGTTCGCGAAGGGTTGCCAACTCTTCTTCATTTTTCTTAAGGGCCTCTACCCTGTAGAAGTAAATGATCTTAATTATGTTTTTTCTAAGCTTATGAGCATCATTCTCTATGAGCTTGGCAATTTCAGCCACATCAGAGAGAATAATCTCTGCGGTATCTCCGCTCAACAGGTTCGCAAGGCGCTCAATATTTTTTAGTGGCTCATCAATAACCTCGGTTATTGGCAGGCCTACTACGTTCTTCAACTCATCGTATTTCTCCGTTTCTTCCGCGACAATATCATGACGCATTTTCAAGCGCTTATTTACTGCTTCTACTAGTTCTGAGTTATTAAACGGTTTGGGCAAATAGTCATCGGCTCCAAGTTTCATCCCAGTTCGAATGTCTTGAAGCGTCTTTTTAACTGTCAGAAATATAAATGGGATGGTTTTAGTTTTAGGTGACGAATCGTCTCTCAGGGCAGCCAAAACCTCAAAGCCATCCATTAAAGGCATATTAACATCGCTTACAATTAAATCGGGAAGAAACTCCTGTGCCTTGTGTACTCCCTCCTCTCCATTTCTCGCTGCGATGACATCGAAACCCTCCAATTCAAGAATTTCCTCTATATTGTCTCTAAGAGCTTCATTATCCTCGATTACAAGTATTTTTTTCATACTGAAATTTAAACCCTACTTATACTTTAGTAAGTTATAAAAAAAGTTAACCCAAAATACTGATTTGATGGCAAAAGGCAGGTTAATGATTGTTGAAGATGAACGCTTCAGCGCCACAGTGCTTCAAAGAACCGTAGAACGTTTGGGCTACGAGGTTGTTGGCAATGTGCAAAATGGGCACGATGCCATAGAAATTTTCAAGAAGGAGCTGCCAGATGTTATCATCATGGACTTCAATATACAGGGAGATTTAGATGGGGGAGATCTATCTCTAGCACTGGCCGAAATAAAGCGAACCTCAAACATATTCATTACTTCTGCTGAAGATGAAGAAAGCCTCCAGAAGATAATGGATGCCAAGCCTGATGCTTACATTCAGAAGCCTTTTGAACAACGAGAACTTCGGGCTGTATTAGAGTTAGCTTTCTATAAAAACAAAAAGGAAAATGAGCTCAACGAGCTTCTAAGTAGCCTAGACAAAAAGGTTAAAGAAAGAACAAAAGAGCTGAATGAAACTGTTCGCGAGCTGGTAAAAGAAATGGCTCAGCGTGAGAAAGTACAGCGGCAATTAGAAGAGTCGCTAAACAAAGAGAAGAAGTTCGGCAAACTGAAGTCGAGCATAATTTCCAACCTATCTCACGAGTTTAAAACCCCACTGAGCACCATTAGATCTTCTGCTCAATTCCTTACAACGCTAATTGAAAGAGAGCGATTCGACAAAATGAACGTGAAGCATTCTAAACGTATTGAAGATGCTGTAGATCATTTAGCAGAGCTGCTCACCAGAATATTAATGGTTGAAGAAAACGTAAACGAAGTTTACAACGTGGTCATTGAACAGGTAAATGTTACTGAAGTTCTCAAAGCAACAGTCTCTGAGCTTAAGCTAGGGGTATGCCAAGGGCGAACAATTGATATTGATATACAATTGGATGATGAGCTTATTGAAACGGACCCTAGGCTCTTCCGTCTGATAATCTCAAACATTGTTTCGAATGCTTGTAAATACTCCCAAGATGAAGTCTTAATTTCTGTACACCGAGAAATGGACAGTCTAATTATGTCTTTCAAAGACAAGGGAATTGGGATGTCTGAAAGTGATATAGAACAAATATTCTACCGGTTCTATCGTGGTGAAAACGTTGGTTCTATAGAAGGAACAGGCATTGGCATGTCGATTATGAAGAGATGTTTGGACGCCCTAGGTGGCAAAGTAAAAATAAATTCGGAACTTGGTAAAGGCTCTGAATTTGTAGTACGCCTACCTGTTAATCAGGAGTAGTATCAAGCTTCTGAGCCTACTTTTTTATCAACCTCAACCAGTACTAACTCTGTTATGGAGAATATTTTTTCATTGAAACAAAGTCTACTAGAGTCGTCTGGCTCATTAGAAGACAAACTGAATTTAGCCTTGAAGCTAGGTTGCCAAGTTACCGAAACCGATGTTGGAATTATTAGTAATATAAAAGGCGAAACTTACACCGTAAAATCTGTTCACCCCATAGACATTGGGCTAGAAATAGAAACGGTTTTTGAGCTGGGCAACACTTATTGCGATTTGACCTATAAAAAAGGTGAGCTAGTAACCATAGACCACATGTCTAGGTCTGAACACAAACTTCACCCTTGTTATAAAAGCTTCAAAATTGAATCTTACATAGGAGACGTTTACCGAATCGAAAATGACATCAAAGGCACCATTAATTTCTCTAGCGTACCACCTAGAGAGCAAGTGTTTAGCGATAAGCAAAAGGACTTTGTCCAGTTTTTAGCGGAATGGTTAGGTCAAGCCTTAGAGCCTAGACGCCAAGAGTATAATTAGTTCTTTATACTTGCCTGAAAGTCGCTTCTCAACTCTTTCAGCACATTTACACAAGTTTCACACGTACTCATGATCTTCGGCAAAACTGGGCTTTGTTCTTCATGGTCTAGTGTTTGAACACAGAAGTTTGCACTATCTAAAAGGCTATCTGCGTCACAGGTTCTAAAGGTCACCTTCATTTTGTGTATCAGCAAATGACTTGCGGATGGATCTTTTGACTCAATAAACTTGGGAAACTTCTCCATAAATTCTTCGAAATTCTCAAGTAGGTTATCAAGTAAGCTAACCATAAACTCGTAGTCATCTTGACCAATGGCCACCAAGTTCATCTTTACCTTCTCTTTATCAGGCAAACTATCGTTTAAAGCAGGCACACCTTGTGCCTTTAACTCATGAATTCCGGAAATAAACTTTTTGATTTTGGCATGGAGTTCACTCGGGTTAAATGGCTTAATAATTACATCATTCATTCCAAAATCACGAATTCGAGCCAAGGTACTATTATCTGAAGATGCCGTTAAAGCCAATATTGGGATTTCTCGGTAATATGATCCATCCATGGCTCTAATCTCTCCGCATGCCGTAAGCCCATCTTTTTCTGGCATCTGCAAATCCATTAGAATAAGGTCGTACTTCTTTTTGGTCACCTCTTCAATGGCTTCATTACCATTAGCGGCAATATCTACCTCTACACCCCAGTTATTGAGGAATTTTGAGGCTACCAGTTGATTAGCCGCATTGTCTTCAACAAGCAACACATGGCCTTCAATTTTAGGTAAGTCAGAGGTATTCACACCAAGCATATTAAATTCTGAGTCTATGGAAGATTCTTCACTGATGGGAAAAATCAGGCTAAAGTAGAAAGTTGATCCCTTATTTAGCCTGCTATTCACAGATATTTCTCCACCCATTGCTTCTAATAGTCTCTTGGTAATAGATAACCCTAAGCCGGTGCCACCAAAATTTCTGGTAATGTTAGATTCCGCCTGCACAAAACGATCGAATATCTTCTGCAGGTTAGCCTCAGAAATTCCTATACCAGTATCTTTAAACTCAAAGTAGACCTCTACTTTATTATCTCTTCTTTTGGTCTGCTCTATGGTTATTCTAACGCTTCCTTCTTTGGTAAACTTCACTGCGTTACTGAGCAGGTTATTAATTACTTGTGAGAGTCTTGCAGGGTCACCCATAACCACTTTAGGCAAGTCGCTATCGAAGAACAGTTTGAGATCTACTGCCCGTTCTTCTGCTCTGAATGAATGAGCCTGTTTAATATTATTGATGAGCTCTTCCAGATTGAAGCTGATTTCTTCTAACTCCACCTTACCCGCTTCTATCTTATTGTAATCCAGAATGTCATTGACTAAACTCAATAGATTTTCTCCAGAAAACCTGATGATCTTTAACCCAGGCAACTGATCTTCTCTCGGGTTTTCTTGCATTAGCAAATGAGACATGCCAATTACCGCGTTAAGTGGGGTGCGAATTTCATGAGACATTACAGACATGAAATTGGCTTTAGCCTGTGAAGCCACTTCTGCCCTCTCCTTGGCATCGCGCAGCTCAATTTCTTGACGCTTACTTTCTGTAATATCTTCAGTAAGCATTATAATCCCTCCAATACCGCCATTCTCTAAGTACCATGGCTTCACTTCCCATCTAAGCCATTGAATACTTCCATCTTCTCTCTCAAAAGGATCCTCATCTTTCTTATGAGTCACCCCTGAAAGACACTCCTCATGAATCTTTTTCCATTCTTCTCCTATCTCAGGGAAAATCTCGTAATGACTCACACCTATTACTTTTCGCCCTTCAAGCCCATAAGTTTTAAGCCATTCTCTACTATGGGCCAAGTACTTCACATCATTATCGAACATGGCAACTGGCGCTGGTGTGGCCAAAACGAAAGATTGTAATTGCGAATTCTGATCGCTAATAATATCTTCTTGTTGCTTTCTGATTTGAATGTTTCTTGTAGCGGAGCGGATGGCTGTCACTTTCCCCTCACTATTCTCTATAGCTGTAGAAATAGACTCAAACCAGATATAATCTCCGTTCTTATGCCTTAACCTGTACTCCAAGTAATTACGCCTATCCCCTTTTAACAATGGTCTATGCGCTTCTTCCATGGCTCGCCCTTTATCATCGGGGTGCATAAGATCATAAGGCGTTTTACCTATAATTTCATCAGCACTGTAGCCTAAATTTTCATAAATGGAAGGAGACACATAAGTATAGCGTCCCCTCAAGTCATGTAGACAAACAATATCTTGGGAAGTATCTGTTATAATCTGAAGTAAATTAGACTTCTCGTTGAGCTTTTCTTGAAGCTCACGCTTTTCGGTTATGTTTCTGGCAATGGCTCTTACACTGGCCATTTTTTTGCCTGAATACTTAATCTGAGATTTTTGACCAACAATTAGACCGCCTAAATCGGATTCTTTCTTCAAGCGAATCCGAAATTCAATGTAAGACTCGCTCTTGCCACTTTTAATCTCATTCAAATAAAAACCTCGCACCCTGTCAATATCATCGGGATGAACCAAGTCTAGATAGCTCATGCTCATTAACTCCTTTTCGGAGTAGCCAGTATCTCTAGAGATTAAAGGATTACAATAGGTGAAAACTCCATTGTGGTTAGTTTCGAATACATAATCTCCAGCATCTTCAATCATGGTCTGGAAAAGCGATTTATTCTTCTCAACTTCAGCAAGCTCTTTTCTTAAAACCAATTGTTTAACCACCTGCCTGCCTAAAGACTTAAGTGCTCTCTTCTGACCATCATTAAGGTTATTGGGCTCATGATCGATAACACACAATGTTCCTAACACATGACCGCTAGGATCTACTAGTGGAGACCCCGCATAGAAAATCACATTAGGTTCATCTTCTACTAAGGGGTTGTCTTTAAACCTATCATCTTCTCTGCTGTCCTGAATCTCAAAAATGCGATCAGGCTCATTAATAGCGTGACCACAAAAACTGATTTCTCTGGGTGTTTCGACTGCATCTAGCCCCACTCTCGACTTAAACCATTGTCTTTTTTCATCGATCAGGCTGATTAAAGCAATGGGAGTTCCACATATTTCTGATGCTATTTGGGTAATATCATCAAACTCAGACTCAGGCAAAGTGTCTAGCACTTGGTAACTCTTCAACGCGCTCAGTCTTGCTTTTTCATTATGTGGAATATCTGGTTTTTTCATGTGTATCTGATGATCAAATTGAAAGATACGTAATTCTAACTATGTCTACGCTTTAAGGTTCAGTCAGTTAGATCATTGAAAAATAAGCATCTAACTCAGGATAATGTAGTTCCATTCAGAAAAATTTCCTCAACGACTGAACTATATGTACATACATACAGTTTTACAGGCATAATAAATCAACAGTTAAAAATTATCGACATGGAAGCAACAACTAAAACACTATGGAAGGTTGACCCAACGCACAGCGAGGTTCAATTCAAAGTAAAGCACTTGGTTATTTCAACAGTAACTGGCTCATTCAATAAATTCGATGGCTCACTAGAGTCCACCTCAGAAGATTTTGATGGTGCAGAAGCATCTTTTACCATTGAAACAGCTAGTGTTGACACTAACCAACAAGACAGAGATGCTCACTTACAGAGCGGAGATTTCTTTGACTCAGAAAACCACCCTAACATTTCTTTCAAGGGTAATCTAAAAAAGGTATCGGATGACGGGTATAAGCTAGTTGGCCCTTTAACTATTAAGGACACAACAAAAGAAGTTGAGTTAAATGTAGAACATGGAGGAACCATGGTAGATGGCTACGGACAAAACAAGGCAGGATTCGAAATCTCAGGTTCTATCAACAGAAAAGAATTCGGACTCACTTGGAGCATGGTTACTGAAGCTGGAGGAGTTGTAGTTGGGGATAATGTGAAGCTTCAGTTGAATATTCAATTAGTTGAAGCATAACAATTACTTGTTTATAACAAAAAAGGCTGTCTGAGGAAGACAGCCTTTTACTTTATAACTAATTACAGTAATCAACCAGTAAAATAGGTTAATATCGATATTACAACAATAACAAGAAGTACTGAAAAAAGTATATCCACCCATGTAAAACTCCCCTTTTTGAGCTGTTTCTGCTCATCGGAAAGCGTGCCAAAAGCTAACCCCTGAATATTGGCGTAATTCGGGCTGGCAGTGGCCAAGCTCGACACAATAAGTACAATTGCTGAAAACAAGAACATAAAAATAGCCATGTTCGCAAAATTGATTCGAGCATAATGATAAAGCATTCCAGATGCTACATGAACACCCGTTTCTTTGAACTGAGCTATTTGGTCTGAATAAATTAACTCCGAAGCAATTCTTAATATAGCCACCACTAAACCTGCAAATAGCGTAATAATTGCACCCTTAGAATTCATTCGTTTCCAAAGAATACCTAAAACAAATACCGCTGCAATTGGTGGAGCTATATAAGACTGTACACTTTGAAGGTACTGGTACATAACCCCACCGCCAATTTTATCCATAATAGGAATCCACACTATACCTAAAACAACCACTATACCTGTGGCATACCTACCTACTGTAAGCAATCTCTTCTCTGACTCTTGAGGCTTGAGTTTCTTGTAAATATCTATTGTAAAAATGGTTGAACATGAGTTAAAAACAGACGCCAACGAACTCATTAGAGCAGCCATTAAACCACCAGCTACTAAGCCCTTCAACCCAACAGGTAACAATGCCTTTACTAGGGTTGGAAAAGCCTCATCTGCTCTACCTAGTTCAATCAACCCTTTCTGGTTTAAAGCATAAGCAATAATACCTGGGATAAGAAAGATAAAGATTGGAAGTATTTTAAGGTAAGCTCCGAAAATAGCACCTCTTCGTCCTATTTTAATATTATTGGCAGCCAGCGTACGCTGAACAATGTACTGATCGGTACACCAATACCACACCCCAACTATTGTTCCGCCAATGAGCAGACCCGTCCAAGGAAAATCAGGATCAGAAGCTGACCTCCACATATTAAAATGATCAGGGCTTGTAGCACGAACTGTTGCTTGTAATTCATCCCAGCCACCCACGGCTTGCATACCTAAAACAGTAATTACTACAGAGCCTAAAATAAGCACAACCGTTTGTAGTGTTTCCGTATAGATCACTGCTTTCATTCCGCCAATCACGGTATATAATCCAGTGAACAACACCACTCCAATGGCACCGTACCAAAAAGGAATACCCAATAACTCCGACACCACGATACCTCCTGCATAAATGGTTACTGAAACCTTGGTGATAACATAGCCTACAAGAGAGAAGATAGAAAGGAACCATCGAGAACGGCTATCGTATCTCTTTTCCAAAAACTCTGGCATTGTAAAGGCATTACTTCTGAAGTAAAAAGGCAAAAATAGCCAGCCAAGCAGGAGCACAATCCATGCATGCAGTTCATAATGTGCCATTGGCATTCCGGACTCGGCCCCAGTTCCTGCCAAGCCAACTACGTGTTCAGATCCGATATTGGAGGCAAAAATGGATGCACCAATAACAAACCACCCAACGTTCCTACCTGCCAAAAAGTAGTCTTCCGTGTTTTTATTCTTCTGGACTATTACCCAAACGGCTACCCCTATCAATGCGAGGAAGTATAGCCCGAGCACAACCCAGTCAGCTGTTTCTAATACTGAATTCATTTGCGTTTCATGTTTTGTAAAAAAAGGTCAACTCTAAATATACAGATTTAAGGTATTCATCATTCATTAAATACACTTGCCTAAAAAAGATTGATCTCTTCGGTAGTTCATTACAAAAAAGAAGGCCTCCTTTTCAGGGAGACCTTCTCTATACGGTTAACCACTTTAGGCTTAAGCAGTCATCTCTTCTAGTTCTTTTCCTTTGGTTTCGTATACATACTTTATTACAAAGAAGATAGAAACTACCGCACCAATAGTGTACAAACTGTAGGCGAATGCCAAACCAGCTGAACCCAAGAGGATTGGGAAAGTTAAGGTAACCAAGAAGTTAGCGCCCCATTGTGCTAGACCAGCTACTGCAAGGCCTAAACCACGAATCTGATTCGGGAACATTTCTCCTAGCATAACCCACATAACAGGCCCCCAAGAAGCATTAAAAAACACCACATAAGCATTGGCAGCAATTAGGGCCATCATACCCATGGCATCGCTAAGTTGAAGAGTCTCCTCTCCAGTGACCGGATCTGCCACTAAAGAGCCTGTAGCAAAAGCAACAACCACAAGGGCCAATGTGATACTCATTCCTATTGAACCAATAACCAATAGTGGCTTTCTCCCTATTCTATCTACCAACACTAGTGCTGCAGCCACTGCCCCAATACTTAATGCCCCAGAAACAACATTAATTAATAAGGCATCGCTTTCACCAAACCCTACAGCTTGCCAAAGCACCGCACCATAGTAGAACACTACATTAATGCCTACAAACTGTTGAAATACCGCCAAACCAATTCCAATCCAGACAATTGGCCTTACTCTTCCCTTCACCTTGTCGTACAAGTCTGAGAACTTTGGCTTATGCTTATCTTTTGCCAGTGAAGCATCAATTTCAGTGACTTTACGCTTACCAACCACAGTTCCATAAAGCTTAGACAAAACCTTTTCTGCTTTGGTCTGCTTTTGTTTAGCCACTAAGAATCGAGGGCTTTCTGGTATGAATAATAAGCTTATGAAGAAGATAGCAGCTGGAATTATTTCCATCCAGAACATCCATCTCCAAGTTTCAAAATCCCACCAAAGAGGGTTTTCGGCCGAGCCAGAAATATTCGCGAGCTGATAATTACTCAAGAAAGAAAGGAATAAACCAATAATGATGGCTACCTGCTGAATAGTTGCTAAAGCACCACGATACTTAGCTGGAGCAATCTCTGCAATGTATGCAGGAGCCATTACTGAAGCGGCACCAACAGCCAAACCACCAAGAATTCTATAAATTATAAACTCACCTGAAGAACCTGCAATTCCAGATCCATAGGCGGAAATAATAAAGAAGACAGACGAAACAATGAGCATGGATCTACGCCCGTACAAATCGGCCAAGCGCCCCGCAAAAAAGGCACCTACAGCACAACCTAATAGCATTGAGGCCACGTTGAACCCACTGCCAATATCTTCGGCATTAAAGGCTGACTCCAACCCTTTTACCGTTCCATTAATTACTCCACTATCGAACCCGAAAAGGAAACCACCAAGTGTGGCTACCAGTGTTAGTCCGATAACGTAGAGATTATTTACTTTTTCTTCAGTTTTCAAAATAGTCGAGGTTTAGTTCGAAAGATCTTTTTATGATATGTTATAGAGCACAGACACCAAAAATCTGCACTTCTATTGAGCGTTCCCTTAAATGTATTGATTAATTATATTTTCATATAGCTCCTGCTGACCACTTCTGGCAGGAATGTTCTGATTGGCCGAAGCATGACTTACCAAATCTTCTAGCGTAAGCTTTCCTGCTTCAAAATCTTTACCCGTCCCTGAATCGAACGAAGCATATCGATCAGCTCTCATTTTCTTGTAAGGTGATTTTTCCAAGACAGCATCTGCGGTGAGCAGGGCTCTGGCAAAAGCATCCATTCCACCAATATGTGCATGAAAAATGTCTATTAGTTCGGTAGAGTTTCTTCTGATTTTAGCATCGAAATTGACACCTCCTCCTTGAAAGCCTCCGGCTTGAAGAATAACTAACATGGCCTGTGTAAGCTCATACACATCTACAGGAAATTGGTCTGTATCCCACCCATTTTGATAATCTCCTCTGTTAGCATCAATGCTTCCAAGTAGTCCATTATCTGCAGCCACTTGAAGCTCATGTTCAAAGGTGTGCTGAGCAAGCGTAGCATGATTCACCTCAATATTTAACTTAAAATCGCTCAACAAATCATATTTAGTCAGGAAACCTAAAACTGTGGCTGCATCAAAGTCATACTGGTGTTTAGATGGCTCCATAGGCTTAGGCTCAATGAAGAAAGTCCCTTTAAAACCCTGCTTTCTGGCGTAATCTTTTGCCATATGTAAAAAGCGCGCCATATGGTCTTGCTCTCTACCCATATCAGTATTTAAAAGAGACATATAACCTTCTCTTCCACCCCAGAACACATAATTTTCTCCGTCCAATTTAATAGTAGCATCTAGCGCATTCTTTACTTGTGCGCCAGCGATAGCTACCACATCAAAATCAGGATTAGTGGCCGCACCATTCATATATCTGGGATGGCTAAAACAGTTAGCTGTACCCCAAAGCAATTTTACTCCTGAAGCCTTCTGTTTTTCTAGTGCATAATCAGTAATCAACTCTAGTCTCTTAGTAGACTCTGCGTAATTTGATCCTTCGGCAATTAGATCAAAGTCGTGAAAGCAATAGAATGGAGCACCAATTTTGGTGATAAACTCAAAGGCAGCATCCATTTTATCTTTGGCCTGCTGCAATGGATCTGTATTCTGAAGCCATGGAAAGTTTTGGGTAGGTGCTCCGAAAGGGTCTCCTCCTACGCCAGTAAATGTGTGCCAATAAGAAATAGCAAACCTGAAGTGCTCCTTCATGGTTTTTCCTGCTACCACTTTATTTTCATCATAGTATTTGAAGGCCAAAGGATTATCTGACTCCCTTCCCTCAAACTGAATCTTGTCAATTCCTTTGAAATATTCCGCGTTTCCTATCAAAGTCATTTTCTAGAAGTTTAGTTGATATATTCGTTTAAGTCTCTTTTCCAGAGATGGTAAGCTTCTAAATACTCTTGCTCGTTTGCAATAGGTTCATAAACCCCACACTGCTTGTCTGTTTGTACAGATTCTTCTAATGATGAAAAGTCACCAAACGCTGTTGCAGCAGCTCTTGCTGCACCAACAGCACCAGTAGTTTCCATTATTTTGATAGAAGTTCCTGTTAGTGTCGAAATAGTATTTGAGAATAAGCTAGACTGAAAAAGATTATCATTTCCTGCTTTAATAGAAGATAATGCTACGCCATCTTCTTTCAATATTTCTAGGCCATACACAAAGCTAAAGGCTATCCCTTCAAGAGATGCTCTGAGCAAATGTTGCTTTGTGTGCAAATTAAAATTGAGATTAAGCACTCTTGCTCCTCGGTTTTCATTGTAAAGCATTCTTTCAGCACCGTTGCCAAAAGGCAGAATTCTTAAGCCTTCTGAGCCAATACCAATAGACTCAGCCATTGCGTTTAGCTCCTGATAAGAGCTATTTGCCGCAACTTGTTTACGCATCCAACTATACTGAATTCCTGTACCATTAATGCACAGCATTTTACCAATTCTCTTTTCAGCTTTGCTATGATTGACGTGTGCAAAGCAATTGATTCTTTCGCCTTCCCTGGTAGTAGCTTGGTCAGTAATAGCATATACAACTCCTGATGTGCCTCCCGTAGCGGCAATTTCGCCAGGCTGCATTACATTGAGTGCCATTGCATTGTTTGGCTGATCACCAGCTCTATACATTACAGGAATACCCATAGGGAGCCCCGTGGCTTTAGCCGCTTGTTCGCTAAGTTTACCTTGGTCTGAAAAAGTATCTACAAGCTCTGGAATTAAACTCCTGTCAATGCCGGCAACATCTAATAGCCAATTGGCAGGCACTTCTTCCTTAAAGTCCCACACAATACCTTCACTCAGCCCTGAAATAGTAGTAGAACAAGTACCTGTTAACTTTAATGCTATAAAGTCTCCAGGCAACATGAATTTATGCACCCGCTCGAATACCTCTGGTTCATTATCTTTAACCCACTTCAGTTTAGAAAGCGTGAAATTTCCGGGAGAATTCAAAAGACGATTAATGCACTTTTCTTCCCCACAGGATTGAAGCAGCTCATGACCTGTTTTAACCGCCCGACTATCACACCAAATGATTGAAGGCCGTAAAACTTCCATTTGCTTATCTACCAAAACCAAACCATGCATCTGGTAAGAAATACCTACTCCTTTAATAGATGTACCGCTGACCTCTGACTCGTTCAGTAATTTCTTTGTAGCCTGACATAGGTTGAACCACCAAGACTCAGGGTCTTGTTCTGCCCAACCATTTTTTGGCGAATGGATAACCATTTCCTGTTCGGGATATTGAACAGTCTTATGAACTTTACCCGTGCCAGCATCTACGAGAGCTGCCTTGATAGAGGAGCTACCAATGTCGTATCCTATCCAGAACATGTTGCGCGTTTCAGTATTTTGGAATAGCTATTCATCAAATATAGGATGATTATCCATCAGTCCATGGATAAATATCCGAATGGCAAGATACTCGAGCAGATTGCAAAGCTACATTTTGAGTTCTTGATTAGGCTCTAATAAAGAATAGCGGAATTGGTATAGCGACAAAAGTAATTAACCAGCTATACGAGCGTAATTGCGATGCTGAAGTGGCTGTTCGTAATTCTTAATGTTTCTAAAGCTATTGAAAACACCTGACTGCCTTAGCTCCAAAACCCTATCTGAATTTACAATGCACACAGAGGCCGAATCTACATCTATCGGCTGTAGGCCTTGAAAATGAACATTGGCATTATTTCCATTGCAATTAGAAAACAATACTAGATTGGCGTTATAGCCATCAATTTCGAAAGAAGAAAACTGCCCAATGGTACCAACATGAAGAATCTCCGACCTGTTGTTTTTTAAGGTCATCTGATCAAACCTCTCTGGGCATATATATATAGTAGACTTAAAACTGTTTTTTGAAGATTGACCATTATTCTCTATCAGTGCCGTAAGAATATTGTTTTCACAAGCTACTTCAAAAGCTTCAAAAGCGGGGTTACCTGTTATTTCTATATGGTTGATATCAGATGCTCCAATATGAAATTTTTGAACCTGAACTGAATTTACCAAGCTAATCTTCTGGGTATGACACTTCTCTACATCCACATCTTTCAACTGGCAGCCAGAAAAGGTTAAACGGTTGAGCCTAGAACCCTTGAAGGAAATATCACCAAGGAACTTACAGTTTCTAAATTCAACCTGATCGAATTGGCAATTGCGAAAGGTCAGCGCATGAGGAAATACCATATCTTCAAGCACCACCACACCAGACACCTTAATAGCATATTGAGTAATCCTGAATTCAAGATCTTCCCCTTTCAATATTCTAATAAGCTGTTTATAACCGGTTGACCTAAGCATTGATATCACTCCTCTATAACTACAAATGCATAGATAGTTACGGATTAAAATTTTCTCAATACCTAAAACTTGGTATTTATTGCAACCGATTTCATGAGCACTGCAAACTCACCGCTCGTAAAAGTGTTTAAACTTTCTTCAAATTAAGCATGTATATACTTGATTTTGTGCGCGTTAAATCTTTCTTTCGTGAGAGTTGCTTTTAAAGTAGCCGCCTGTAAAATTTATTTGACTCATTTTAATCTGACTGACTTAATGAAGACAACTCATGCTTTGTCACATGTACTTGATTATAACCTGACCGATAAAAACCTATTGGATGAAATCAAGCAGTGGATTGATTCCAATATGTTAGTGATGGATCAGAAGTACATATGGAAAGTAGGAATTGCCACGAGTGAAGACATAGTAAAAGTTGCAGGCAAGGTTAGAAACGATTATGAATGCAAACACTTCAAGTATTGGAGAACCGATTCCTTCAAGCATTCGATGGGTTTAGTAATGAAGCTCACTAAGTATCCGTTTATATTCAAATCTACCCTAAACGAATATTGTGGAAAGGGCGCTTACATTTTCACTTACAAAGCACCTTGCCCTCCTAAAAACCTCTTTTATCATACACTACACTTCTAAGCCTCTACAGTTTTCCTTATCTTCGATTGCATGAATAAGGGGCTTAATCATTTCTTCCAACTACCACTCTCTGAACAGATTCAGACTCTTTACAGAAATGGCACCTTTCAGTTGGCCATTCGTTACTACGGGTATAAAGTAAACCTTTACTTAATGGAAGATCAGCTCATTGAGGTCTTCTACAATCACAAACTAGATAAAATAGAGACCATTCAACCGTTGGACTACGGCCATTCAAGAATGAAATTCTATGCAGATCAAATCAGCCTAAGCTCTCTTAGAAGAAAAGTCTAATAAAGACTGATGAATTTTGAGTACTTGGGGTATTAAGAGTTCCTCGCCAGAGTTTTGGATTAAAAAGTCGCTCAATTTCTTTCTTTGATTATCTGAAACCTGCTTTCCCATAATGTTCTCTACCTGCTCTTTACCTCGCTGTTCATCGCGGAGAAGCACCCTTTCCATCCTAACTTCTTTTGAAGCTAGTACACAAACATTCTTATCCAACTTCTGATAAATGCCTGTTTCATAAAGCAGTGCTGCTTCTTTAAGCAAATAAGGATGGCCTAAGTTCTGACTAATCCAATATTCGAAGTCTCTCCCTACAGCAGGGTGCACCAGTGCATTCAGCACTTCTAATCGCTCTTTATTGGGAAAAACCTCCGCAGCCAAATACTCTCGATTTAAAGATCCGTCATCGAAATAACTTTCTGAGCCAAACTCAGCCTTAATAGAGTCAATCAGCTGGGTATCTTCTACCATTAGCCTTTTGCCTTGATTATCTGAATTATATACAGGCACTCCCAATAACTGAAACAAATGGCTGCATATTGATTTCCCTGAGCCAATACCTCCGGTAATCCCTACTAAAACAGGTTTACTCATTCTTCTTTACTTTAACCGTTTTAGGGAATACACGAACCTCTCGAAACTCTTTATTTAGCACCTGAAATTCTATTGCAATGGTTGAATCTGCTTCCATCTGACGGAAATTAGCAAAAACCCGAACCCCTGTGGTATCGGCTACATCGAAACTAGTTTCTGGAACTTTGTAATAAACCTGAGCTCTAGTGGGTAATAACTCCCAGTTATTAGGGAAGTTTCTCTTTTCTAAAGGAATAGAGACATCTATAGAAAGTAACTGTACCACCAAGAAGCTAGCCTCCACTGAACTCAAAGAAGTAGACACTAGCTCTGGTAATTCTGGCAAATTCACAGAACGTTGAAAATCTTCTGACACATCGCTTATCTCTTCTTGAATGAATAAAGTATCTCCTAAGTCATTAAGCATAGATTCTGGCCCAGTAAGCTCAACTGTTGGAGGAGACAGCTCTACCTTAGATGCCATAACCAAATCTTCATCTAACGAGATTTGAGCAGTATCATATGCCAGTACAACTTCTCTGGTAACCTTTCTTTCTATTTGAAATTTGATACTATCTTGAAGGAAGTAATTGATGACAATAGGCTCCAAGTTAGGTGCAATTTCAGGACGTATACTAGAAGCCAAAACGTAACTGCTCTCGCTTGGTCTTTCTACCCTAACCTCTAACGCATTCATTTTTAACCCAAAATAACGGGCCATTAGATCCCAACCTCCGCCTGTAACTTCAACAGGAATTTTTGTAGGTAGTGGTGCTGTAGCCACGTAACTATCCTCATCAAACTCTATTGATATCGGATAATTAATGCGAGTAACATAGTCGCTCTTATTGAGCGCATTAAAAAACCAAAAGGTGGTAGATATGAAAACACATATCAATACCACCTTCAATCTTTCGTCTTTCTTACTTGGTGTATTGAAAGACCTTTTAAGTTTTTCTAGTATTTCTTCAGCCTTGCTCAAGACTATGCCTTCTCATTGGCCCTTTTACTAGCTTCTAATGAAATGGAAGACTTCTCAAACGTAAGCTTCACTCCTTTATCTACCTCCACTGTTACAGTATCGTCAGTAAGAGCAAACACTTTTCCGTGCATACCACCAATGGTTACTACACTGTCTCCCTTTTTAATCTCATTGATAAAGTTCTTCTGATCCTTCTGCTTTTTCTGTTGCGGACGAATCATGAAGAAATAGAATACAAGAGCAATTCCACCAAATAAAACCAACTGCTGCACCCAACCCCCACCTTGTGGTGTCTGTGACTGTACAAGTATGCTATAAATCATTAAAAATTATGGTTGAGGTACTGCGTTGGTTTGAACAAAACCTCTTAAGCTTAACCTTACTTGCTTAGGATTTGTGTTGGCCACTACAGTAATTACAGGGCTCTGCTGACCCGACTTACCTTTACTATCGAACCTAACAACAATTTCACCAGTTCCCCCTGGAGGTACAGGCTCTTTAGTGTGGTTAGGAACGGTACATCCACATGAAGCAGAAGTACTCTGGATTCTTAAATCTTCAGTTCCATTGTTTGTGAATTTGAAAGTGTAATTCACAACTTCTCCTTGGGCAATAGTACCAAAGTTATGTACTGTAGATTCCCACTGAAATGAAGCGTTTGAAGTTAAGTTGCTTTCAACTGCTTGAGATGAAGCTGTAGTTGATGGAGTAGAAACAGTTCCTCTGGCTACGTTTCCATTTTCCAATTGGTTAACTCTTCTTTCTAGGTTAGCCAATCTTTTGTCCATTTCTGCATTACCACAACCAGAAAGCATTAATACAAATGCTACCAAGCTTAGAATAGAAATTTTAGTTTTCATCTTATAAAAGTTTATGCTTTTTCACCTGATTTAATTTGGCCTATTAGGTCATCTACGTCAGTCAACAACTGCTCAGCTTTCTTTCTGGCATCAGTTACCACCTTTTGGCTTTCTTCTTTTGCCATAGATGAAACCTCGATTTTACCATTCACTAAGTCTTCTAATAAATCTTCGAGTTGTTTTTTATACTTATCTAACTGATAGCTAAGCTTATCTCTCGTATTCGACCCTTTGTCTGGAGCGTACAAAATACCTATAACGGCACCTGTTGCTGCACCAAGAACAAACGCCAATAAATTGCTAGAACCTCTGTTCATATTACTTATTATCTATGAGTCCTCTTCCTGTCTTTTTAAGTTCCCCTTTCTCTTTCAGCTCTGCCGAAATAACATCTAGAATACCATTAACGAATTGTTTACTCTTTGGGGTACTATAATTCTTTGAGAGCTCAATATACTCATTAATGGTGACCTTAACAGGGATATTCCTGAAATTCAACATCTCTGCAATGGCCATTTTCAGTATAATCTGATCGGTATTTGCCAACCTATCTACTTCCCAGTTTTTGGTTTTGGCAGCTATCATCTGCGAAAACTCTTTATCACTTTCTACAGTGCTGTCGAGTATCTTTTCGAAGAAGTCTTTGTCTTCGTCCCAGTTGTTGGAGAAGTCTGGAAGCTCAAAATCTTTATGATCAGAGTCTGCCTCAACATCTCTGATAGATCTTGCTGCCAAACTCCTTACAATTGGTTTGTTTTCCTTCCAATGAATGTCTTTCTCCTCAAAGAAAGAAAGAATAACCTCTGTCTTGAAAATCAGATCTTTCACCAAGTACTCTACCAACTCCTTATCCTCTTCAAATGAAGGGTTAGCAATTCTACGGTAAGCACTAAAGGTCTCGTCTTTCTTAACTACCTCTTTGTACCAATTTTTATAATTATCTTCTTCCTCTTCCCAGCTAATATTCTTTTTAACCATGGCTACTTGAACCTTGGAGCTTTTTCTGAAGAAGTCTATAACTCTGTTTTTGGATAGATTGAAATCTCCGCTTAGCAATCTTTCTGGAGAAAGCTTTTGCTTTTTGTCTGCTTCAATTTTGCTTTGGTCGGACCAAGTGATAACAAGGCCAATCACCCAAAGAAAATAATCTATCAAAGACTCCGCATCTAGGAACATGTCCTTCTTGAGTCTTTCAAGATCTTTTTTAGAATTCTCAATATAATTCTTGTAGGCAAGTGCTGCAGCGGCCTCCACTTTAGGAGAAACCTCTTCTGAATCTTTAAGAGGAGCTCCATTCACCCTATGATTAAGGATGCTTTTGGCCTGCTTGCTATCTGCCTTTAATTGAACCTTGTCTTGTGGCTCCATTGAATTAAGATCGGGCTGAAAAGCCTCTTCAATTTCGGCCAGTCCGATATTAAAATTTGCCTCTTTGCACTGACTGAGTGCGAACAAGGTCTGCATTACTTTTACTCTAAGAGATCTCCGGTTGAGCATTTCAAGGTGTCTGAATGTTAAAATAAACAGCAGTGAGTGGTTTTTCCAACCACTCACTGTTATTTAAATGGAAAGTTTTACGTTTCCGACATCAGCGATGCGTTTTTCTGCAATTTTCATTGCCGCTTGCTGAGTTGGAACTCCCTCTTCTTCAGAAACTCTGAAGATGTTGAGAGTTGTATCATATATTTTTTCGGTCCAACTATACGCTTGTGGCTTATTGTAACTTCCCTTCAGCTCCGAAGAGATGTTAATAATTCCACCCGCATTGATTACAAAGTCAGGCGCATATACCATACCTTTTTCAACCAACATTTTTCCATGAATATTTTCATCTTTTAACTGGTTGTTGGCAGCTCCTGCAATCACCTGAGCCTTTATTCTATTCAATGTATCATCATTGATGGTGGCTCCCATAGCGCATGGCGCATAAATATCTACATCTAAATCGTAGATTTCATCCATACCTACTACTGTAGCGCCATGATCTTTAGACACTTTGGCTAGTCTTTCTTCATTAATATCTGTAATGAACACCTGAGCATTTTCTTTAGCCAAGTATTCTACCAAGTGCATTCCTACTTGGCCCACTCCTTGAACAGAGATTTTCTTACCTGTTAAAGAGTCTGAACCAAATGCCTTTTTAGCTGCGGCCTTCATACCCATGTAAACACCATATGCTGTAACAGGAGAAGGGTCTCCACTTCCGCCTATTTCTACTGGCAAACCTGTAACATGCTTAGTTTCCATACCAATATACTCCATGTCATTGGTACTCATGTTCATGTCTTCTGCCGTGATGTATTTACCATTCAGGTTATTTACAAACTTTCCGAACCTTCTCAAGAAAGCTTCATTCTTAAGCTTCTTAGGGTCGCCAATAATCACAGCCTTACCTCCTCCAAGGTTAAGACCCGATACCGCTGCCTTGTAAGTCATTCCTCTAGAAAGCCTCAATACATCTATCACAGCCTCTTCTTCAGATGCGTAATTCCAGAACCTTGTTCCTCCCAAAGCTGGTCCTAAAACGGTATTGTGAACACCAATGATAGCCTTCAATCCAGTAGCTTCATCGTTACAGAACACTAATTGTTCGTGCCCTAAACTAGCTGCCTCTTTGAAAATTGAGACACTTCGGACTTGCTCCTCGGCCTTAATTTCTTCCATTACATTCATAACATAGTTTACTTTATATTTGCCGCGGCTACGGTTTTTAGCCACAGCCGCAAAAGTAACCAAAAGATTAACATCTTCTAAGGATATTGATTCGAGGCAACCTTTAACGGAACACTGCTGTTAAGAATATCGTGAAAGAACTCAGACACCTTAATAAGTACCTTTACAAATACAAGCACCTACTCATTCTGGGCTTTATTTTTCTGGTTATCTCCAACTATTTTGGAGTTTGGCCTGCCAAAGTGGTGCGCTACGCCATTGACTATGTTACCGATAGCTACAGAGTTTATCGATTATACGAAGGCACAAGCTTAAGTGAATCTGTCTTTGAAAGGCTAGAAGTTGGTGTTCTCATTCTGGGAGCCATTATGATATTGATGGCATTTTTAAGGGGATTCTTTCTGTTTTTAGTTCGCCAGACCATTATTGTAATGAGTAGAAAGGTAGAATATGATCTGAAAAATGAGATTTTCGAACAATATCAAAACCTTCCGCTGAGCTTCTACAGAAAGAACAATACGGGCGACTTGATGAACAGAATTTCTGAAGACGTAAGTCAGGTAAGAATGTACTTAGGCCCAGGAATCATGTACGGCATTAACCTATTGGTGTTGTTCCCCATGGTTATTTATGAAATGTTGAAGGTAAATGTAGAGCTAACCATATATGCTTTACTTCCACTGCCTATACTTTCACTCAGTATCTATTTTGTAAATAATGTAATCAACAAAAGATCTGAAAAAATTCAAGAGAGCTTGTCTGATCTTTCAACATACGTTCAGGAAGCATTCTCGGGCATAAGAGTATTAAAAGCCTTTGTTCGTGAAAAAGACTCTGCCGAAAAGTTTACTACCGAAAGTGAAAAGTACAAATACAGATCATTAAGGCTCACCTTTGTGAACTCGCTGTTCTTTCCTCTAATAATGGCGCTAATAGGACTAAGCATTCTCTTAACCATATATGTAGGCGGTAGCCAAGTGATAAAAGGAGAAATCACCTATGGAAACATTGCCGAATTTGTGATTTACGTAAACATGCTCACTTGGCCTGTGACTGCCCTAGGATGGATAACCAGTATTAACCAAAGAGCGGCAGCCTCTCAAAAAAGAATCAATCAGTTCTTAAAAGAAAAGAATCACATTGAGAGCACTCAGAACTTAGAAAGAGACTTAAAAGGAGATGTAGCCTTCAACAATGTATCTTTCGACTATCCTGATTCTGGCATTAGAGCATTAGATGGAATCTCCTTTAGTGTAAAGGCTGGAGAATCAATTGCCATTATTGGAACTACTGGGTCGGGCAAGAGCACAATAGCCAACCTAATGTTAAGGCTGTATGACACAACATCTGGCTCTATTACAGTAGATGGAGAAGACATTAAGGCCTTCGATATTTCAAGCATGAGAAGTCAGATGGGTTATGTACCGCAAGAAGTCTTCTTATTCTCAGACACTATACAGAACAACATTGCTTTTGGAAGTGACAACATTAGTTTGGCAGATGTGGAACAAGCCGCCAAAGATGCAGACCTCTATGACAACATAACTGATTTCCCTAAGGGGCTACAAACCATTTTGGGAGAAAGAGGGATAACACTTTCTGGCGGACAAAAGCAACGAGCCTCCATAGCCAGAGCTATTGTTAGAAATCCAAAGGTGCTTATTCTAGATGATGCACTTTCTGCAGTAGACACAAATACCGAAAACACTATTCTGAATAGCTTATCTAGAATAATGAAGGGCAGAACAACGGTAATTATTTCCCATCGTGTTTCCTCTGCTAAGCTTGCCGATAAAATTATCGTTTTAGATGAAGGTAAAATCATTGAGCATGGCACCAATGAATCCTTATTAGCTAAAGGAGGGGTGTACAAAGAGCTTTACGAAAAACAGTTAAAGCAAGAGGAGAACGCCTAAGCAGAACACCTCCACAGGATTTTTAACACACTGTAAAATAGATATTTAGCGATTTCACTAAATGAATGAAATCGCTATTTCTTTATTAATCTAGCTAAATACTGGTCGTTATCTTGGTGAAGTATATAGGTATGCCAGCCCAACTTATCGGCTTTATCAACTAACGTATTTTGGTCTAAATAGAGCCAATCAAACCACTCTCCCTTTTCTCCTTTATATTCATACTGAAAGCTTACCTCACCATAATATCTATCCGATGGTTTTTGAGCATTTTCATAGAGATAAGAAATATCGCTACTATCTAAAATAACCTGTCCCTCTTCGGAGAGCAGCTCTTCAGCTTTATTTAGGAAAGACTCAAGCCTATCTAACTTCCCTATAAAACCTAGTCCATTCATCAAACAGAGCAACGTATCGAACTTCTGATTTTCTAGTTCAAAAAAATCTTGATGCAATACATTCTTAAGACCGGACTCTTTCATTACTGACACCGCATGAGCAGCTGTATCAATAGCTGTTACCTCATTATCAAAATGCTGAAGCACCAAAGAATGGCAGCCCGTACCAGCCCCAACATCCAAAATTCTACCTTCACAAACCGAAAGCGCCATTTTTTCTAAGTCTGGCATTTCCTCATAAGATCTAAAAAAATACCACAAAGGCATTTCTTCTGGGTCTCCATAAGAAGTATTGAGCCATAAACCATCTTCTGTTTTTCCAGCGTAAAAATCTGCCAGAGCTTTGCTGTAAACGTCCATCATAAATATTGGGCAAAAGTATTGATTTTTTCCTTGCTCTTCAGCCCAAACAATATTCGGCACTAAATAAAAGAGTCCAGTGATAAGAAAAGGAAAAGTACAATTTGCAATCGATTCAACTGAATTAAGCAACTCACATCTGCTAAATCTTAATTATCAGTATAACAGACACTTACATGAACGGCAACCATTCAAACCGTAAATTGACCGATTTGGATAAATGTAATTCTGTGCGCAATCAACAAATACGTTTTTTGCCTGTTACTTGATAGGATGCGCTGAACGAAAAATGAAAAAACTACTAATACTAATTGCTGTTTGTCTAAGTGTTTTAGAGGCCACTGCCCAGCAGGTAAAAAAGACCTTTGAAGCGGTAAGAACGACCGACAACATTAAAATAGACGGGGTATTTGATGAGGCTGCATGGGCCGAAGCTCCGATACTTGGAGACTTTATTCAAAGAAGACCAAACCCTGGCCAGCCTTCTGAAAGAAAAACAGAAGTAAGATTGCTTTACGATGATGAAGCTCTTTACATAGCAGCTAAAATATATGAGGAGCGCGACCAAGTCTTCAACCTCCTAACCAATAGAGACAACATCGGTAACTCAGACTATTTTGGGGTAACCATAGACCCCTTTCAGGCAGGACTTAACGGTGTGGGTTTATTTGTAACCGTTGCTGGTGTACAATATGATGCACTTTACTCTAACGGTGGAAATGAAAGAGTCTGGGGAAATGATAATGACTGGAATGCCGTTTGGCTTTCGAATACCCAAATTAATGACGACCACTGGACAGCTGAGTTCAAAATACCTTATGCAGTTCTTCGATTCAACTCAGATGAAATCCAGCAATGGGGAATTAATTTCATGAGAAAATCTACCTTCTTAAATGAAGACTCATTTTGGAACCCTATCGACCCTCAGATTGATGGCTACCTAAATCAAGCTGGTTCAGTTACTAACCTTAAGAACATAGAAACTCCAACTCGTCTATTCTTTTATCCATATGTATCTACAGTGTTCAGCAGAACTTCTGAAACAGGTTTTGTAGACCCACAACTAAATGGTGGAATGGATATTAAGTACGGCATTAATGATGCATTCACTCTAGATGCTACATTGATTCCAGACTTTAGCGGTGTAAGATCAGACAACCAAGTACTGAACCTTTCTCCCTTCGAAGTACGCTTCAATGAAAACCGCCAGTTCTTCACAGAGGGAGTAGAGCTCTTCAACAAGGCGGGGCTATTCTATTCTAGAAGAATAGGAAGTACCTTTCGTAACATCACGGAAAAGATTGACGATAACGAATCAATTATTAGTCGTCCTCAAGCAGCACAACTAATCAATGCCTCGAAAATTACAGGTCGAACAAATGGTGGACTAGGTATTGGCTTCTTCAATGCCATTTCAGACAGAACCTATGTTACGGTTGAAAATAATGAGACTGGCGAAACTAGAGAAGTTGAAGCCGACCCACTTACCAACTTTAATGTGATTGTTCTAGACCAGAACCTTAAGAACAACTCTAGTGTAACGCTGACTAATACTAACGTAATGAGAGGCAAAAATGCTGATGATGCGAATGTAACTGGCGTGAACCTTAACCTTAATGACAAAACACTTACATGGAGGCTTAGAGGTTTCTATGCCTATAGTCATATTAATTCTTACGGGTTAGAAACCGGTGCAACCTCCAGCAAAACTGGCTATAAATACAACCTACAGTTCTCAAAGACAAGAGGCAACTTTCAATTCAACATAAGCAGAAACCTAGAGACAGACGATTATGACATTAATGACCTAGGTTTTTTAAGAAGAGCGAATAGACTAGAACATAATGCCAGGCTTTCTTACACTCAATTTGAGCCAAAAGGGGCTTTCAATAATTATAGCTACAGCTTAAGGTTTGAACATAACAGGCTATATAACCCAAGTCAGTTTGCCGAATTCCAAATAAGCAGTGGTTTCAATGGTACGTTTAAAAACTTCTGGAGCGTGTCTTTAGATGCTAATACTACCCCAACTACTTCTTATGATTTCTTTGAAGCAAGACAAGAGGGCTATGTATTTGAAAGACCAGAGAGCTTTTCAGTAGGAGGCAGATTGAGCACAGACAGTCGTAAAAATGTACGGATCTCTACCAGATATAGATACTGGAACCGTCCAGACTGGAACCAAACAGATCAATTCGGAAATATTTCAGGCAGAGTAAGAATTGGAACAAGAGCAGAGATAGACCACAACATAGAATTCTCTAACCGTGCTAATGAAAGAGGTTACGTAACTCGTTTATACGATAATAGTGGCAATCTTGAAAATGTAGTCATTGGTGTAAGAGATGTTAGGAACTTAACCAACACACTTTCTTCTAGCTATATTTTCACCAACAGAATGGGCCTAACCTTCCGCTTGAGACACTATTGGAGCCGAGTGGAGTATAACGACTTCTTAGAAATCACGGAAGATGATGAACTTAGAGACATTGAGTATACTGGAATTGATGCCACAACAGGAGATCCTTTGCACAACAGAAACTTCAATCAGTTTAATATAGATATGGAGTATAATTGGCAGTTTCTTCCAGGAAGTGAAATTCGAGTAATCTGGAAGAGAGCCATTGGCACAGACGACCTAAACACTCATTTAGATTTCTTCAATAATTTCAGCAATACATTTTCAGCATCAAACTTTGATACAATAACTGTAAGAATGGTGTACTTTGTTGACTATCTTAAGATCAGGAACGTGTTCCGAAAATCTTAATCAACAAAAGACTCAGATATTAATTTTTTAGCTCACCTCTATTTATCAGACAACCATAAAGAACTCACCGTAGGCAACTTTATGGGTGACTTTGTTAAAGGCAGTCAGTTAGACTATCTACCTGAATTGGTAGCCAAAGGGGTGATTCTTCACAGAGAAATAGATAGCTATACGGATAGCCACCCCATAGTACTTAAAAGCAAAGACAAGCTTCGCGAAAAATACAGGCATTATGCTGGGGTAATTGTAGACATGTACTACGATCATTTTCTGGCTATCAACTTCAATAAATATCACTCTCTTAAGCTGAATGAGTTTGCTCAACAGAAGTATGCGCTTCTGCAAAACCACTGGGACTTAATTCCTCCACGTGGCCAGAACATGCTCCCCTACATGATTAGGGGAGACTGGTTGACGAATTACGCCAAAAAGGAAGGTCTTCACAGAGCGCTTACTGGACTATCGAGAAGGACCAAATTCAAGTCTAACCTTGAAATGGCCATTCAAGACTTAGTGGCTCACTACGATGAGTTCGAAGCAGAGTTTAAGCAGTTCTTTGATGAAATTCAGCCGCATATTTCCCAATTCAGGGAAGATTTAATTATTTCGAAGCTATGATTATCTCGCGCCCTAAACGCCAAACCATTTTCGCCTTAATAACCAGCACACTTATCTGCGGAATGGGCTCCGTTTATTTAATGCGTCATGTACTAGAAGAACCAGCCACATGGAAGTACATTGTGCTTGGCGTTCTACTATTAGGTACATCTGTCTTACTTTACAAACTGCTATTCAACTATAAAGTATTAAAGATCAGTCACGATCAGGTCCATGTTTATTATCCTTTCAGATTCTATAAGTCGGTTCAGGGTATTAAAGAACTTGGAGCCTGGCAAGAAGTAATTATCGAAACCAACAAGACTCAGTTCAAAGAGTTGAAGCTTGTTTTCAAGAACAAAGGCTTTGTGAAAATCACTAACCAAGAAAACAGTGATTACGATAAAGTGTATAAATACATTAAGAAGAAAGCGCCTAAATTAGAGGTAAAAGAATGATCAAGAATGTGCTTTTAGTGGCTCTTGGCGGTGGACTTGGCAGCGCTTTAAGGTTTCTCGTTCAAGAAGCACTTCATAAGCAAATTCTCAACTTTTCTCCTTACGGCACTTTTGCAGTTAACATGCTTGGCTGTTTTCTTATTGGCCTATTTATGGGCTGGGCTCAGGGCGAAAAGTACCTGACCGAAAGCACCAATCTACTCCTTATCTCAGGCTTTTGCGGTGGCTTTACCACCTTCTCTACTTTCGCCATGCAAGGCAACAACCTACTACTTGAGCAAAAACCAATACAAGCTATTCTCTACATCGGACTAAGTGTAATGGTAGGAATGGGATTAGCTTATTTGGGCTTGAAGTTGGGGAAATCTTAATGACTCCAATTATACTGATCCAACTCCTACAGGCAGGCAACCTAACAGCAAGGTTATCTATACTTTATATTAACTTCTAAGATTAGATTTCGTATTTTCACTAACATGAACTATCAAGAGTTTTTAGAAATCAGAGCAGATAAGCGATTTGGTAAACCCACTATAAAGGGCACTCGAATATCGGTTTATGATGTACTCAACTGGTTATCCAATGGAATGAGCCGAGAAGACATCAAGTCTGATTTTGAAGAGATCAGTGACAAAATGATAGATGCATGTCTGGCTTACGCTGCAGATAAAGAAAGAAGACTGATCTCGGTTAAGTGAAGCTCCTTTTTGATCAAAACATATCACCAAAAATCCTTAAGAAACTCCCTAACGATTTCTCGGAATGCACTCAAGTAAGATTTGTAGGATTGGAAGATTCATCAGACTTAAAAATCTTTGAACATGCAAAAAGAAATGGTTTTGCTGTAGTTACATTCGATTCGGATTTTGTGGACTTGAATGCTCTTTATGGGACACCTCCCAAAGTCATTTATCTGAATACAGGAAACCTCACCACTCAGAATATATCTGAACTTATCCTGAATAATTTACTTACTATCCAACATTACTTGAACTCAACTACAGACGATATTCTTGAGTTGATTAAAAACTAATGACTCCAATCATACCCATCCAACTCCTGTAGACAAGCAATCAGTAGATCAATAGCTCCTTGAATATCATCTTTATCGGCCATTTCTATTACTTGGTGCAAGTGGCGTGTTGGAATAGAAATAGCGCCTGAAATGGCTCCATCTTTGCCCATTCTTTGAACCCCCGCAGTGTCTGTACCACCTGCAGTAAGAATCTCCGGCTGCCATTGAATATTTCTCTTATCCGCTGTCTTCTTCATAAAATCTACCATGCGGTAATCGCAAATAGTAGAAGCATCCATGATCTTCACTGCTACACCTTCACCTAATTTGGTCACCATTTCATGAGGCTGAGCTCCTGGCAAGTCGAAAGCAATGGTGGTATCTAGACCAAAACCGAAATCAGGATTAATACTGTGAGCAGAAACATTTGCCCCTCTTATTCCCACTTCTTCCTGAACAGTGAATACACCATAAACATCGTAAGGCTGATCTTGAAGGTTCTTCAGTGCCTCAATGAGTATGAAGACAGAAACCCTATTATCTATAGACTTACAGTTCACACAATTACCCATTTCAATTAGCTCTCTCTCGCGAGTTATTGGATCGCCAATAGAAATAACAGCCTCTACCTCTTCTTTAGACATTCCAAGGTCTATGAAGTAGTCTGAGGTCTTCGCTACCTTTTGGCGCTCTTCTTGGCTCATTACGTGAATGGGCTTACTACCCATTACACCTATTACATCTTCTTTACCGTGAATGATCACTCGTTGAGCGGTTAGGGTTTTCGGGTCGAAGCCACCTAGCGTATGGAATCGTACGAAGCCTTTATCATCGATATGGGTCACAATAAAGCCAATCTCATCCATGTGTGCGGCCACCATGGCTTTCTTTCCTTCAGGGTTGTTATTACCTCTTTTAATGGTAATTACATTACCCAGATTATCGACACGAAGTTCATCTACATGATCTTTCACTTCCTGAATCACCAAATCACGAACACGTTTTTCATAACCCGGAGCACCGGCAACTTCACAGATTCGTTTTAACAAAGAGATATTAATGGCCATAGTTTTAATGCAATTAAGTTCTATTCAACAAATTCGAACCATAAAGTTGAAAGCAGCAACCCTTCTATTCCCTAAAGGGGGCAATTCAATAGGCTTGGGTTTCCCTTTAGGGTTAGGGTTGAAACCTATAGCAATGAAAACAACTTTATGGTTTAAATACAATCCAGAGATTTTTCTTCCTTCTAGATTTATGGCCGAATATAAAGCTTGTAAAAGGTGTTTGAAAGAGGGAACTACAAATCTTCAGCTATAGTGAAGACTACAGTCAGAGAATAGACACCTGGCTGATAGCCCATTCCAGGGGTTAGTTTGTAATCAATTCTAAATCGGTGGGTGAAAGGATTATTAGAGCCATCACCAGGGGCATTGGTTCCTACACCCGAATTAACCAGTGCATCATCGGCTCCAGAACCAATGAGGTAAACCGGGTTAGATACATCCCTGAGTTGAAAGAAGTTATTTTGTTGTGAGGTTCCGCCAGGGCTTACCGCTCTTATTTCCAAAATAGAAACCGGTACGGTTGAAGAACCTGCGCTTGAATAAGCCGTGAGTAGATCCCACTGACCTGGGGTGGTAGTTTGAGCACCAACGTAAAGGTCCCACTCAGCAGAAGACTCAACTCTAAACTCTGTGGCATTTGGCCTAATAACACCATTGGTATATTGGCGTATTGTGGTAAAGGTAAAGTCTAAGTCAGTACCTCTTGTAATAGAAATGTCCAATGACTGGGCAAAACAATAAGAGGCAAAAAGGTGAAAGACAGTAAGAAGGAGCAACCTTCTGATCATATGCGAAATTAAGCAATATAAATATATAAAAAGGGATAACATTTGATGCTATCCCTTTTACCAATCAACATAAATCGAACTAACTTATTTACTACGTCTTAGTAAATCTGTATTTCTTAAAATTCTTAAAGGTCTTCAGCTAGCGTGTAAATCACGTTCAAACCGTAGTAACCAGCCTGATATTGTGCAGTCAAAGTAGGGATAATTCTGTAGTCTACTCTGAAGAAGTGAGAATCAGGAGTTGTAAGGTAAGAACCAGCAGCAACACCGTCACCAGCAGCAACAGTACCTACAATATCCAATCTTGTATCAGTAAGAGCAGTAAAGTTTGGAAGAGCAGAAGTACCTGCACCATCAATTACTCTTACTTCTAACAAAGTAGAAGGAACTGTAGAAGTACCAGCACTTGAGAATGCTTGCAACTGAGCCCAGTTAGCAGTCTCAGCCTGAACGTAAAGATCCCAAGGCACAGTAGACTCTACTCTTAGTTCAGTTACGTTTGGCTTAATGATACCATTTACATAGCTAGGAATAGTGTTGAAAGTGAATTCAACGTTAGGGTCTGTAGCCAATGTTAGATCCAACACACCTTGAAGATCCATAGCTACATAAACGAATTCGTTATCGTCTGGTAAAACTTGTGCGTTTGCACTGTTCGATAAAACTAGGGCAAGAACTGCCGCTACGGCAAACGCCTTAATGTTTAGTAATCTTTTCATGAGTATTAATGTTTAGGTTAAAAGTTTAGACATGTGAATATATGGACTTATATTCATATATACAAATATCACTTAGAAATTTCTCAGTTTTTTCGTCTCCTTTTTTAGTGAGTAGTATTGAAAACTGCCATATGAGAAATTCAAGTGCGCCCATCTATTCTTTACTTTTTTCTTTAATTTCTATTTCTATTTCCGCAGCCGCCACTTCATCCCTATTTCCATAATCCAACACACCCAGAACAGAATATTTGCCCGGTGGATAATCTTTAGGAATTAAAAAGGTGACATCGCGATTACTAGCAGGTAACACGGTAAAGTTTCTCGGTTTAAGACGGCTAATCTCGCCTGTTTGCAGATTGGTAAACTCAGCGTAAGAATTACATTTCAAGAATGTTTCTCCTACATTTCTAAGCCTAAGTATCAGCTGATCTTCGTCTTGCTTGAAGTCTATCAACTCTCCTTTTGCATATACAGCATTGGGAGGCGTTTGGAAAACATAAACGCCAAAACGATACGCCTGATTTAAATTTACAATTAGACCATCACCAGTTTCTTGCTGCCCTTGTCTCTCTTCGCTAAGCCTAATATAGGCTACAGCCCAGCGAGCCATTAAAGCAGTAGAATCTTGGGGAACATCCATCACAACTCTAATTTGTTGCGACTCTCCCGGATCTAATTCAAATAAAGCCGGTGTGGCACTTAACCAATCTGCACAAGATCGAGCCATCTCTCCTTTAGAAAGGAATTTACTCTTACCTGCACGTGAAGCATCAAAGTCTCCAAAGTCTACCGTAAAGGTTTGTCTACGTTCGGCATTGTTCGTCACCGTAATCAGTCCAGTCGAGGACCCACCCGGGCTTACCTTGTAGTTCAACCGTGTTGGCGAAGTGGAGATTTTCTGACCGAAAGCATCAAAAAATGATAGGAACATCAGCAGTACAATTACTGCTGCCCCCCTCGTTCGATTGTGTTGATAATTAATTTTCATTCTTATGTTGATCGTTATTACTTATTATCGTTGTTGTTATCAAACTTCTTGATATTCAGCTGCCTTCTCTTTTCAATCAGGTAGAAAGCCAACTGGTAGTTTCCTCCTAAATTATTTACATCTAAGGTGTAAGACGACTGGGCAAACTCAAACTGACTATCTATAGCCTGCTCATTTACTCTTATGGTGTAAGTACCGAAAGGAACATAGAGCCTGAACTGACCAGAGAGATCTGTCAAGCTGGTATAAGTTTCTCCACTACCATCAGTAGCCGTTACACGAATACCATTCAGCTTCATCCCTCCTTCTCCTAAAGCTGAATATTGTGCCTTCTGCAGTAGTATATTTCCAACAATCTGCACGCCTCTCTTCAGCGGGATATAAACTGCTTGGTCAGAGTTCATGTCAACCTCAATGCCCTTAGACTTAAACCAGCCTTCAGCATTGGTTAACAATTCATTTTCTACCAAGTACTTGCCTTCCGGAAGGTTTCTGAAGTAAACCACACCTTCCTCGTTTGTCATCAGCGCCTGCCCATTCACTCTAACAATTACATTTTTCTCAAACTCCTCTCCCTGATCTCTCTTATTGTTTCCATTCAAGTCTTTAAAGACCACCACCTCCAAGTCGTGCGACTTCTTACCAGGCTTTTTAATGTTGAACTGCTTTTTAAGCCCTAAGCGCAGAAACGCATTGCTCTGGTTGAAAGGGTTGAACGCTTGAGTACCAAACTCATTGACACTAGCCAACGGACTCTCCCCTTGTTTTATACTGAAGTATTCTACCGTCATGTTAAACTCAAGACCATTCTTAGAGAAGTAGGTAACTTGAGGAGACATATTCATTCTCCACCTAGCCAGAACCGACTCGTATGCCATTGTTACCATAGGCCGAACCGATACACGAGCCTTAGTGAAATTAAGCTGGGCAAAAGCGCTGAGGAATAAAGATTGAGGATTAATGCCATCTTCTACCACCCTCAGATTGTCTAATACATTAAAAGGGCCGTAATAATATCTTGCAGAAAGATTCAGGTTCTTGTAGCGTAAAGTGTTTTCCCATCTCGCCACCATGTAGGGCTTGTTCTCATAATCTAGCGCTTTAGTAAAGCCCGAAAAGAACCTAGTATAAAGCTTGGCCTCTTGCGTTTTATTGGTAGCAAAGCTCAGCCCCATACCTGTTGTTGTGGTTCTTAGATCTAATACTTCATCGTACTGAAAGCGAGGATAAAGCACAAAATTTCCATTTTCTGTAGACCAACCAAATTGTCCTTCAAAAGAATTTCTGGCAAAATAACGTCTCGGAAAAAGTATCCCTTTACTATATATCTCAGGGTTTCGGCTGTTCATATTCACCCTTAATCCTAAGAATTTACTATCAGTTAAATTGTATCGTGCATTGGTGTTAAAGTCCGTTGAACCTCTAAACTGTGAAGAGTAGTTTGGCGAATTATATCGGCCTTGAGCAGAAATACTTACCCCTTGAATTCTGCCAGTATAGCGGGCTGTGGCACCAAAACCTGGGGTCTTAAAGGCATCTCCACTCACTGGCTGATGATCTTCCATGGAGTACCCCAGCTTAACATCTAAAATACTTTGGTTTGGCAACCTGTAATTAGCTCTGAAGGTAGCTAAGTTTCTATTTACCTGATTGAACTCATCGTCTTGGTTTACTATCTCTGCTGTAGCATTTAGGCCTTGCATAACTCTATAGCGAACCGAACCTCCAATACTGCTCAAGTCATTGTTTACATTGCCATTTTGCGGCCTGGTTACATAGATGGCAGAAACTCCCAGTTTATCGAAGTAATAAGAGCCTTTAACACCAGTACCATTGAGTAACAACTCCATATTCTGGCCAATATCTCCTGCCGATACGGCATACTTTGGTGTTCTGTATTCTGCAAAGCGATAGGAGCCCAAAAACTGCGTACCAGCAATGCTATTACTAGAAATTATAGTCTGATAGTAATAGCGAAGGAAGCGATCTTCTCCAAGATCGGCCTCCCCGCTGAGATCTAGACTGAAATTTGTAAATTGAGACAAAACATTGTATGTGTTAAACTCTACGTTGATGGGAATGCTAGATTCGCCATACTCAGACTTAAACTTGTGCTCTTGTTCTAGCCTTTTAAAATCTACTCTTCCTCCCCAGCTAGCCCTTTGTCCAGCTACATCTTTAACTTGAATATTTACTTTGTATTCGGATTGATTTGTTTCTTCTGAATCAATAGCCCCTGCAGTAAAGAAATTTTCCTTCTTAGCCTCTTCGTCAAGCTGAGCGGTAAAAGTTAGCGTAGTATCTATATCTACGGGAAGCTTAAGAGGCAATGCATTGTCTGCAAATGGATTGCCTTGATTGTCTAAAATTTTGACCTTCACATTCGGGTTGAACAAAACCACAACGTCTTCGGCCGAATTCCCATCATTTCTCAACTTAAGCTGAAATTGAGCCTCCTTTTTGTCTGCCGGAAAATAAACTTCCGATTTAACCAGCGAAGCGTACCACCTAGACACCTTAACCACTTGCATAGACCATGGAGTTGAAGCCAACGGAACTCCATTTCCTGTTAAGGCAGTAGCATTAATAAAATAATTGACATTTCCTGTTGCCGATTTCTCTGGCACTACTCTTATGGGAATAAAGAGGCTATCGTTATTGGCCACATTGTACATTCTATCTTCTGCACGAACTCTAGACCAATTGGGAGGAGTAGCTATTTCTATCTTAAAGACCGATCTGCGACCTGTGCGATTAACCACCTTCAGAACGTTGGAGGCAACCTCATCTACAGAACCACTAGTTTGGGATTTGATAAATTGGAGAGTGAGCCCACTCGCTGCAATTTCTTGCGCCTGAATTTTAGCTTGAGCAAATATCAGACAAAGAAGTATACAGCTAGCGCTAACCATAAAGGAGAATGACCTCCTATGTCTGGGGCTACACGTAGTCAAAATAAGTTAGTTCTTCTGGTGTTAGGTATCCAAATATAAATAGAATGTAAGAAAACATCCTAATGGATAAGAGGCGATTTTATTGTAATTCCGAGCATTTTAAGTGCAAACGGACAATTTTTAGTAAGAACTTACTTATTCATGTATTTAAAAACACATAGCTGCTGTCAAAAAACTTGACAACCCGAAGAATTTTGAACTCAAAATCTGTGGTCAGATTCAAAATTATGCCTCTGAACTACGTGTAAAACAGAGCATTTTTTTGAAAAAAAGAGAGCCCACCCGAACAACGTCCAGATGAGCTCAGAATTGACTAGAAATTAGCCTTTAATGCTATTATAAAATTGACCCCTGCTCCAGAAATACCTGAAGTATATGGCCTATACCTTTGATCTGTTATATTCTCAACGCCAGTAGTTACCGTAAAAGTGTTACTCAGTAAATATTGGGCTTTAAAGTTTAAAGTATACCACGAAGGAGCATACGGATTTCCATTGGCATCGGCTGCATAAATCTCGGTTTTCCCCTTTTCATCTTCTGGCAAATCTTCAAAAGATACCTCCGCATGATAATCTGCATATAAGCTAAGCCTCCATTTGTAAGCAGAATAATTTAGCCTACTAACACCAAAAGCAGGTGCTGCATGCCTCATCGGGCTTTTATCTCCATTGTCTAGCTCTTCCTCACCATGTTGATAATTATACATGGTTGAAAAACTAAAACCAGCAGGCAATTTCAATTCTGCCCCCACTTGAAAGCCATAAACTGTGGCATTTGCTGCATTCTGAATAGCCTGAACTCTACTGAGCTCACCATCATACATTATCTCATCCATGCCATTCAACTGAAAGTCTCTTCTTACCATTGCGTTATTCAAGTAGGTATAAAAGCCTGTCAGCTCAACCTTTAGCACATCAGAAAACACCTTAGCTATTCCAAAGTCTGCATTGTAAGCCGTTTCAGCTTCCAAGTCAGGGTTTGGCACCACCACTGAACCAGGTTCAGAATCGAATACCTTCCCTACATCATCAACATTTGGCGACCTAAACCCCGTAGCTAAATTGGCATTGATCACCCACGAAGAAGAAGGCATTAATACTGCTCCAAAACTTCCTGTTAGTGCACCTTCATTAAGGTTTGCCGTTTCAAAAGGAAAGGGGTAAAAACTAGTGTCGAAAGATGCATCTAACGTAAACTGATTGTACCTGAGCCCAGCCTGCAATGTCAAAATCTCAGAAGCTTTATACTCTTGAGTAACATAGGCTGCGTATGACGCCCAATCTGCTTGCGGATATCTAGAAGGACCAGGCTGCGATGTTCCGGTACTGATGTTTTGATCTATCCCTGTTGAGGTAACATCGTTCAACACCCATTCTAAACCATAGAACAGTTTACTTCTAGCGCTAAGCGATTTGATAAAATCTAGATTGGCTGAGTAGGCCTCTACCTCTTCTGTCCTCACTGCCCTTTCTGTACTATTAAGGCTTCTATCTCTGCGGCTTTCCTCAAAATGTTGCTGAGCTAGTCTTATAGTCATCTCATCGAATAAGACCGAACTGGAGTTATGAGAAACATTAAGGTTGTTCATCATCCAAATCTGAGGGCCATAACTCCATTCGCCATACCTTGGCTGTCCATTTCTCATTCTATTATGCCTATCATACCTACCGTAACTAGAAGTTTGAGAATAGTGGAACCCATACTGAAAATCCCAATTCTCGTTCGGCTTAAAGCGAACCTTCTGCATAATATTATATTGAGTGTAGCCACTAGGATTCTGTACTCGCGGATCTTCATTTTCCAACACCAAATCCTCACCCCCACCCCTTTGTACTACGTAAGGCTTCAGGTAATCTTCTGGGCCATTGCTGCCCTGGCGTAAGTCGTCAAAAATATTCCCGCTAAAACTGGTTACGAATGCCCACTTGTCTAACCCAATGTTAAAATCTGCATGAACAGTTTTCTCCTTATTGGCTGTAGCATAGCGCATATTAGCCTTACCAGTTACCTCTAACTGATCGGTAACTGAGAGTTTTGGCTTCAACGTTTGAAAACTCATAACACCGCCAATGGCATCACTTCCATAGATTACGGAGCCCGGACCAAAAGATATCTCGGTGCTTTCAATAGCAAAAGCATCTAGAGAAATCACGTTTTGGATGTTCCCTCCTCTGAAAATGGCGGTATTCATGCGCACACCATCTACAGTGTAAAGCAGCCGGTTTGTTGCAAAGCCGCGAATCATAGGACTTCCTCCACCCTGCTGACTTTTTTGGACATATACCTGACCGGATACGCTAAGTAAGTCTGCGGTAGTCTGCGGGTTCATGAATGCCACGTCTTTCGGAGTAATTGAAATCACTTTCTGCGGAACCTCAGCACTAGATTGATTCCACTTTGTAGCCGAAACCACAAATTGATCTAGCTCTAAAGAATTTGGCACTAGGTAAACCTGAAAGCCTTGATTCTCTAGCTCATAGTAACTCATGGTAACGGTGGCATAACCAATCATTCGAATCTGAATGGAGTCTGCGCCACCAAATTCTGAGATATCGGCCTGACCTCGAGCGTTGGTGGTAAGCACCACATTATCTCTATCACTGACAATCATGACCAACTCTAATGGGGCTTCATTTTCTTGATCAAGAACAGTGATTACCTGCGCCTGAGCCATGAAAAAACTCATGAGAAACAGGAGCAGAAAAATTAATTTCTTCATTTAAGATTATCTATTTAAACATTAAAAAATACGTGTTTGAGCCTACTCAGAAGAACTGAGAGACACGTAGTAAGAATATGTTTAAACAAATAATGGAGGAGGAACTGGAGGAGCCCAACGAAGAGATGTATATGAATTGATATACTCGTTGAACGAGTTATTTTCTATAAAAATAAAAGGTTGCTCTTCTGGGGCACCACCATTGTAATGCAGCGATTTTAAAAGTTTTTCGAGTTGGTTTTGATTTTGTTGCTGATCGGCATCTTGGTTCATTGCCATAGCTACTAACTCTGCCAGTTTATTCTTGATTTTTGTCTCAACCTTATCCCACCAAACATAATAGGTAACAGAATCTCCAACCTCTTCTTGCTCCACAACATCGTAACTCTGGCCGTTGTACATAAACTCCCGCTCATGCTCCCAGTCTAGGGCCTCGGCCTCTGCTTTGGAGAAGGTAAACTGAACAAGCTCACCTTTGTCCATTCCTTGTAGAATTTCGCGCTCTATCTGCTCTCTTACTTGCCATTGTTTCACTTTTAGAATGGTAAAAGTAAACCCCAATGGTGCTATAAAACACATTAGCAAAAGAAAGGATGATATTTTACGCGAGCGTTGCTTCATCTTGGAACATTACGAATGTAAAAACATCTGTTCAATAAATTACAACTGCTCTGACAGGTGGAGGTTTATTGCTTTAACCTGCGGAAAGAATTATTTAAAGCACCCTTTTAACAGACCAATTTATAGCCATAGCCCCGAACATTAAGTATCTGAATGGCATCATCTTTCGATAGCTTCTTTCTCAGCTTTGTAATGAATACGTCCATACTTCTGGCATTGAAGAAATCGTCACTTCCCCAGAGCGTATTTAAAATGAGCGTACGTTCTGTAAGGTCGTTTTTATGTAGGTAAAGCTCATTCAGTAATTGTGCCTCACGATGAGTAAGAGACTCTTCAGTACCATTGAAGCTCAAAACCTGCCTAGAGTAATTGAATGAGTATTTCCCGATTCCCACCGTTTCAGAAGCTCCGTTTGTTCCTTTCCGGTCAATTAATGCTTTGATACGAACAATGAGCTCTTCCATAGAGAAGGGCTTTTTGAGGTAATCATTAGCCCCATAGCCGAACCCTTCTACAACGTCTTCAGTACGGCTTTTGGCCGTCAGAAAGATGATAGGAATACGATCATCTTTCCTTCTAATCTCTTTAACCAAGGAGAACCCATCTTTTTTTGGCATCATTACATCGAGCACCAAAATTTCTGGTTCTTCCTCTTCGTACTTTAGCTTTGCCTCTTCTCCATCGGCACAGAAAACTACCTCGAAGCCCCGGGTCTCCAGACTTTCCTTAACAATAGTCCCTAAGGCCAATTCATCTTCAGCCAACAGAATTTTATGCTTTGTCATCGTTAAATTCAATTGAAAAAAGAGTTGAATTAGGCTCCACAGAAAGCCCAACTTTACCACCGTGCTTTTCTACCAAAGTTTTGGTGTAATAAAGGCCAATGCCAAAACCTTTCACATCATGCACATTACCGGTAGGTATTCGATAGAACTTGTCGAAAATGCGCTGCTGCTCCTGCTTACCAATCTTACCTCCACTGTCTTTTACTTGCCAAACTAACTGCCCTTTGGTTTTAGACAAGCTAATGAGCACTTCATCACCTCCATATTTAATGGCATTATCTACCAAGTTACCAATGGCATTTTCCATGTGAAATGGATCTATCTCAAGCCAATGCTCTGTTAAATCGGTTTGAAAAGAGAGTTTTTTACTCCCCTTAATCACATGAAACTTCTCAAATATCTGACGCGTAAAGCCAACTACTTCTACGTCTTCTTTGGCTATTTCTAGCTCGTTAGAATCTAGTGAAGCTGTTTCTAACAGCTTTTCAACCATTCCGTTCAACTTTTTCAATTGCCCCTGCGAGATTCCAACATATTTAGCAGTTTTTTCAGGATCATTCATTTGGTTGAAGTTGGAGATTCCCTCCATAGCCGTTGAAATTGTGGCTATTGGCGTTTTGAATTCATGCGTGATGTTGCTGATTAAATCATTCTTAATCTCAGCCAATTGTTTCTGTTCAGTTATAATTCCATACAGATACATCATGGTCCCAATCACCACAATGGTAATTATTAATGAAATGAGTAAATCTACCCCTCCTCGTTTAAGAATATTGAGTGAGGCATTCTCAAATCTGAGTTCTATCCGCTGATCTTTCGAAAGAAAAGTATTGTTAGATTCAACCGTAAGCGGATAGTCAGAGCTATTAAAGTTTGGTTCGGAATAGACGGTATCTCTCTCCTCTTTAAAAGCCATAATTTGATTACCGTCAAACCCTACCTTCACCTCCAGCGGCCCGAGTTTATTGGTAAACAACACCAATACATGCCTCACCTTCATATCCCGTCTATCTAATTCCTCTTCTAGAAGGTTGTTTAGCGTATCTAGCTTAATATCCTTGCCAGATAAAGACAGTACTATTTTCTGAGCAAAGCCTTTTAGGCTTTTCAGAGAGTCTGTAAAGCCAATCTCCATGCTTTTGGAATATGTATGGTTTTCTGGTAAAGAACTGGAGTCTGACACCACACTAGAAATGCTTATAGACTCAATCATTGAGGGGTTCAAGGCTGTATCAAAAGCAAATACAGATTTAGAGTCTACCATCTTTTGAACAGCTCCTCTTATAGAATCTCTATTGTTAAGATAATGCACAACTTTATCTACATCTTGAGCTCCATTGTTGGTAGACCAAGCACCTCTAATCATAAGATTTGACCCGGTATTACCAGTTAGTCTCTGCACTTTAAGCCCCAGTTGATCTTTGGTTATTTCAGCAAAATAGGCCTCCAAGCTTACATCTAAAGACTGCTGCATATCATTAACAAAACGCTCCTTATTCAGCTGGTAATTCTGAATACTTCTGTACACCTGCGCCCCAATAGTAACTATGGCGGTAGCAGCTATCACATAAATTATTCGCTTGAATTTCAATGCATTCACGCTTCAAATATACGGACTTCAACATCAGTTGATTGGCAGCTTAACACACGTTAACACTGGTTAACTCATTGTTTTCTCTATTCAATTCAGATTTGTAGGGTATTAAAATCACTCCAATGAAAAATCTCAAAAGACAACTCGTTCTAGCTATCGGAATAATGATAGCCACCCTTATTTCCGTAACAGCCCAAAACTTTCAGGGTATTGCCACCTATCAATCATCAAGGAAAATGAATGGCTTTTCTATTAAGAGCGACCAGATGACTCCCGCCATGCAAGCACAAATAGAGGAGCAAATGAAAAAGCAATTCCAGAAAGAGTATGAGTTAAAATTCAACCTTAAGGAATCTATTTGGTCGGAAGTTGAGAGTCTAGATGGAGGACCTGCAACAGCTTCGGCAGGAGGTTTAGTAATAAGAATGGCAGGGGGAGGAAGTACCACCTACAAAAACACATCTGAGAATCTCTATCTGAAGGAAACCGAGGTTTTCAGCAAGCCTTTTTTAGTAAACGACACACTAAGTAAAAGAGAGTGGGAGCTTACAGACGAAAAAAAAACCATAGGCAATTACCAAGCCTACAAAGCAGTTTTCACAGATGTGAGAGAAAGCCGAACTATCTCATTCAACAGCCAAAGTGATGGTGAGAAAACCGATGAAGAAGTGGTGCCAGAGGTTAAAATGGACACTATAAAAATAGAAGCTTGGTACACCCCTCAAATTCCTGTTTCTCAAGGACCAGATGAATACTGGGGACTTCCAGGTTTAATTCTTGAGGTTAGTGATGGCAAAATGAGTTACGCCTGCACCAAGGTAATTTTAAACCCAGAAGAAGAGGTAAAAATCAAAAGGCCTTCCAAAGGAAAGAAAGTAACCCGTACTGAATTGAGAGAAGAAATTGATGCCAAAACCGCAGAAATGACTGAAAAATTCAGCAATGGAAAAGGAGGCATCAGCATTAAAGTAGGAGGCAATTAATTAGTCCAAAGGTCAAAAACTCACAACATGAAAAGGTTTATACTACTCTTAACACTTTGCCTTGCTTTCTCTACCATGAGTTTAGCTCAAGAAAAAGTAATTTTTAGCGGTGAAGTCAGAGATTCAGAAGGCGCAGTTTTAGAATACGCCAATGTCTTAGCCATTGACACCCTAAGTAAAAAAATGGCCGGATTCAGCGTAACTAATCCACAAGGAGGCTTTAGAATACCATTAGAAAAGGGAAAAGTCTACAACATCAAGGTCAGCTTTGTAGGCTTTCTGCCTTTTGAACAACTCTATGAAGCTAAAGAAACCAATACCGTTCCTTTCTCCATTCAGCTTTCAGCAGACAGCCAAAACCTCGGAGATGTGGAAGTGGTCAGTGAAATGCCAGTACTCATTCAGGGTGACACTATTACTTACAAAACAGAGGTTTTTACCCAAGGCAATGAGCGCAAGCTAGGCGATGTTTTGGAGGACTTACCAGGCTTTGAAGTAGATGAAGATGGTGGTGTAAAAATTCAAGGCAAATCAGTTAACAAGGTGCTGGTAGATGGCAAAGAGTTCTTTGAAGGCGATACAAAACTAGCCACTAAAAACCTCCCAGCCAATGTGGTAGACAAGGTACAAGTACTGCAAAACTACAACAACATCAGTCCATTAAGCAGTGTAAACAACAGCGAGCAATTGGCACTGAACATTCAACTTAAAGAAGACAAGAAAAACATACTTTTTGGAGATATAAGAGCTGGCGCTGGCCCAGAAGAAAGGTATTTAGGCCACATTAATTCATTCTTTTATAATGCTAAAACCAACATCAACCTGATTGCCGATGCCAACAATGTTGGTCAACTGGCATTTACCATGAATGACTATTTCAGGTTTACTGGTGGCTTTGGAAGTTTTGCTAGAGGAGCTGGCTCATCATTTCAGGTTTCTAGCAACTCATTAGGCATTCCTATGGCTGAAAGAAACAATGCACAAAGTTTAAAAAACGAGCTCGCTGCCCTTAATTACAATTTCGCCCCAAGCAATAAATGGAACATTTCTGGCTTTGCTATAGGGTCTAGTGTAGATAACACCATGGGGTCAATTTCCAACAGAACCTATATTCTTCAACCTAACGCCAACCAAGAGGTGTTAACCTCAGAGCAAAGAGTAAAAAGCTCTTCCGGACTCTTTAAAGCTGGGGTAAAATACACTCCAAGCCCCAATTTGCAGGTAGATTATAATGCCTTCGGCCGAATAGCAGACATTCAAAACTACAGTTCTCAGAACTCTACATTCGGCAATCAATCAAATGACATTGAAGGAAACACCACTCAGGAACCCTACTCCATTGAACAACAACTGAGGGCATTTTGGGCACAGAATGAGAAGAATATTTTTTCATTCGAAGGATCATACCAGAGAGAGGTTCAAGACCCGACTTATAACCTTATTAATTCTGGTCAGCCTTTCTCCTCAATTATTCCAATGACAGGAAATAGTCCGTATGACCTTACTCAACTAAAAGAGGTAACCACCAATAAACAAGAAGCTGCCCTCAACTACTATCGTGTACTGAATAAGACCAATCACATCAACCTGAAGGTCGGAAACACATATTCTAGCCAGAGCCTGACCTCAAGCATGTTCGAAAGATTGGCCGATGGAACTACCAATACATTCAATCAGACTGATTTAATGAATATGGTAGACTACACGTTTGAAGATTACTACGTGGGCTTATTATACAAAACGAAGTTCAACGATCTTGTACTTACTCCATCACTAAACCTACACAGGTATCAGGTAAATGCAGATCAAAACAACTTTATTGGTGGCTTCGATAAAACTATGCTTTTGCCTGCTCTAAACGCAAAGTATAACTTCAGAAGCTCTCATTCACTTACACTTAATTACGATGTAGCTGCTCAGTTTACCGACATTCAGAACTATGCCGAAGGTCTTATTGTAAGAAGTTACAACTCACTTTTTAGAGGAAACGTGAACGTGATGAATAGCCTTTACCATACAGTAAACATCAACTACTTCAACTTTAACATGTACAACTTCCTCAATATTTATGGAGGGCTGAACTATGCAAAAAGGCTAGATGATGTTACCAATATTGTAGAATTCAATAACCTAGAAAGAGTAAACACCCCAACCAATATTAACACTACCAACGAAGCCGTAACAGGCTACGCCAATATAGAAAAGCGCTTTGACGACTTTAGAGCAAGTCTTAATGCAAATTGGAGCAGAAGCATTAGCAACAATATCATTAGCGACACCCCTAATGAGAACATCAATTTTGTGGAGAGTTACAAAGCCAAACTCAGTACTACCTTGTTTAAAAAGCTATTCTTAGATTTCGGCTACTCTGTTTCTCTGAGTAATTATGAAGGAAATAACACTTCCAGCAAATTTGAAAATCATCAACCTTTTGCCAATCTAGAATTTAACTTCCTGAAAGGCTTCTCTTTAGAAGTAGACTATGAATACAACAGCTATGTATCTCAAACAAACCCTACGCAACAGTTCGATTTGATGGATGCAGAGTTAAGATATAGAAAAGAGGGTTCAGCATGGGAGTTCAAAGTTGAAGGAATGAACCTGTTCAACACCACAGGCATTAGAAGAGATTCGTTTTCTGAAAGTCTGATTAGCACTTATGAATACTTTATTCAGAAACGTTACTGGCTTTTTACAGTCATGTATGATTTGTAGGAGCCAATGTACTTTTGCGAGCTTGACGGAAACCTCTGTTAAGCTCGCAGATTTCATTAACGAGCGAAAAAAGTTCTTACCTTATCAATCACATACTCCTGCTGATCATCAGTCATTCCGGGGAAAATCGGTAATGAAAGTCCCTCTTCTTGAAGTTTAAATGAAACAGGAAAATCTGTTGGTTCAAGGCCGAAGTCTAAATAAGCCTTAGTAAAAGGAAGAGCCTTCGGGTAGTGAATTTGGGTTTGAATGCCATTTTCATTGAGAAAGCTTTTCAACTCATCTCTTCTTGAAGTCAACACATTATAAATGTGAAAAACGTGATTGTTACCCCCAGCTGTTTTCGGTAGAACTAGATCGCCACAGCCCGACAAAGACTCCGAGTACTTCTTAGCAATTTCGTTTCTCTGCCCATTCCATTCGTCAATGAAATTCAATTTTAAAGAAAGTACAGCTGCCTGAAGCGTATCCATTCTGCTATTCATTCCAGGAAATTCATGCGTGTGCTTATCTGCAGCTCCATGGTTGGCCATTTTTCTACAGGCCTTATAAAGTTCCTTATTGTCGGTAACAAGAGCACCAGCATCGCCAAGTGCTCCTAAGTTCTTGGTGGGATAAAAACTGAAAACCGCGGCATCACCAAAGCTACCGGCAAACCTTCCTTTATGACTAGCAAAGTGTGCCTGAGCACAATCTTCTACCACTTTAAAATTATGCCTAGTTGCTATTTCCGAAATAGCCTCCATATCAGCCAATTGGCCATAAAGATGCACAGGAATTACAGCCTTTGTGCGTGGAGTTATTGCTTGTTCAAATGCCTTCGGATCTAAGCAATAAGTTGTTGAATCTACATCTACAAAAACTGGTTTAGCACCCAAATTAGAAACCACTTCAGCATCTGTTATCCATGTCATAGCGGGAACAATCACCTCGTCATCGGGACCAACCCCAAGCATCTTTAGCACTATAAAAAGTGCATCGGTGCAGTTGCCAGTGGAGTAACAGTATTTTATACCGAGCTTATTTGAGAAAAGATTTTCAAACTCAGTCACCTGCTTGCCATAGACAAAATAAGACTCATCTATTACCTGCGAATAAATAGTCTGAAGCTCCGTTTGAAGCGATTCATGTATGATTTTTAAATCTAAGTATGGCACTCTCACGCTTGAAAGATAGTTAATTTTCTCACTGAAAGTGGAGAGTTGCACACCACTTCACTATCTTCAAATTCAATCCAAATATTAGAGCACTATGGCCACACCAGAAGAAATACTAAAAACTATGATTAGTAACATGCCAGAAAAAACTGGAAAGTCTTTAGAAGAATGGCACATTGCTTTAAAAGCTACCGGTTTTAAAAAGCACGGAGAGCTCATGAAAGTGTTAAAAGGCGACCATGGGGTAAGTCATGGTTTCGCCAACACTATCGCTCAACTATACCTGAAGCCAGAACTAATGGCTCCAAAGACTTCATCTGAAGACTCTTTAGATGATGAATTACTTAAGGGAAAAGAGGACATGATGCCGGTATTCAAAAAAGCCAAAGCCATGTTTGAAGCGATAGATGGTGATGTTGAATTCTCTTATAAAAAGACTTATATCAGTTTACGCACACCAAGGAAGCAATTCGCTTTATTACAGCCAAGCACCAAAACTAGAGTAGATATTGGATTGAACCTGAAGGGTGTGGAACCCGAAGGAAAAGTAGAAGCAGCGGGCAGTTGGAACTCAATGGTTTCTCATAGAGTAAAAGCTACTCAACTCGAAGACCTAGAAGGAGTTCAGGAATGGCTACAAAAGGCCTACGATGCTAATAGCTAAACCATGAACCGTTTTCAGCCTATCGGTTTTCAGGACTTAGACGATCTTTTTGAGTTTATACCAGACGAAGAACTGCAACTAGTCAAAGTGCTTAGAAATCTAGTTTATGATTGTATTCCTGAAGTTCAGGAAAAACTAAGTTATAATGTTCCGTTCTTTAGGTTGAAAAGGAACATCTGCTTCATTTGGCCAGGTTCAGTTCCATGGGGAGGAACTTTTAAAGGTGTTCAGTTCGGTTTTATTCAAGGTCACCTACTATCTCATGATGGTTATTTGGAAACTGGAAAAAGAAAGTATGTAAGAACAAAGATCTTTAAGAAGCCTCAAGAAATAGAGTTCGATAAAATGAGTGCCCTACTATTTGAGGCGCTGGAGATTGACCAAAAAACTTAGATTGAAAGAATTTTAGCTATTCTAAATTCATCATCATCCAATCGCTTAATAGTCTTAATAGCCTCGCCAATCGGAGTGTAGGAAATCTTATTGTTAATTACCCCAACCATTACTTTAGATTGACCTTCTCGAAGCCCCTCAACGGCCGCGACACCCATTCTACTGGCCAATACTCTATCAAGAGTAGTTGGAGAACCTCCACGTTGCAAGTGCCCAAGAACACTTACTCGTATATCATAATGCGGAATATGTTCTTTTACCTTTTCAGCAATATCATAAGAACTACCTAAGTGACAGCCTTCAGCAACTATCACAACATTGGAAGCCTTCTGGTTGGCCGCACCTTTCTTCAACCTACTAATTAAAGCATCAATACTCCAGTTATGCTCAGGAACAATCATGGCCACAGCACCCCCACCAATAGCAGAATTGAGTGCAATAAACCCAGCATCTCGGCCCATCACCTCTACAAAGAAAAGCCTCTCATGTGAAGAAGCAGTGTCTCTAATTTTATCAATGGCTTCTCTGGCTGTATTGCAGGCAGTATCGTAACCAATGGTAAAATCTGTTCCAGAAAGGTCGTTGTCAATTGTACCTGGAATACCGATAACCGGCACATCAAACTCTTGACTGAAGATATCTGCACCAGTAAATGAACCGTCTCCACCAATCACCACTAGAGCATCTAAGCCGTTAGCTTTGAAGTTTTCGTAGGCCTTAGCTCGGCCTTCCTTCGTTCTAAACTCCTTGCTTCTAGCCGAAAGCAAGAAAGTACCTCCACGGCTTAAGATATTTGAAACTGACCTTACATACAGCTGCTCCATGTTTCCGTTAATTAGGCCATCATAGCCTTTATAAATTCCAAAAACATCGATTCCGTAATAGATAGAAGCTCTAACAACAGCTCTAACCGCGGCATTCATTCCTGGGGCATCTCCCCCACTGGTTAGGACTCCAATTTTCTTAATCTCAGTTGCCATAGTTGGTTAAGTATAGCCAAAATTACTCTATTCCCTTAGATGTAGCAGAGTCAATCAGCCCGAATCACATGCAATCGATTGAAGAAAGACAAGCTTTGAAAAAGCTATAAACGAAAAAAGCCCAGCAAAACTGCTGAGCTTTTCGTAGTCCGTAGGGGAATCGAACCCCTGTTACCAGGATGAAAACCTGGCGTCCTAACCCCTAGACGAACGGACCAGATATTGCAGAGGAGGAGGGATTCGAACCCCCGGTACCTCGCGGTACAACGGTTTTCAAGACCGCCGCATTCGACCACTCTGCCACTCCTCTGGATGTGATCTCCCGTTTGGGATTGCAAAGGTAAGTGTAACTTTTTTATTTGCAAGCAAGTTCGCTCAAATATTATCTTCAGTTTTTAATTTTTCGAATTTGGCCTTATCCAAAGCAGCATTCATCTCGAAGCCCACTAGCAAAATAAGCGACAGAATGAATAACAAAAGCATGAGCACAATTAGCGCCCCGATGGACCCATAAAGCTTATTATATGTGCCGAAATTGTTGATATAGAATGAAAAACCGAAGAAAGCAGCCAAACAAGCCAGAGTAGAAAAAATAGAACCAGCACTAAAAAAATGCCAGCGCTCATGAACTGCTGGTGCGAAATAATAAATAAATGAAATTGCTATCTGGAAAACCAAATACAGTACTACAAACCGTAAAACAATGATTAGATCTAAAGAAATAACATCCTGAATGAATTCTCTTACCTTATTATCCTGCAATAATTGCTGCCCCACCACCAATAGCGCTATAGACACTATCACTGAGAGCGATAGAATAACAATGAGCATAGTGGCTATAAAACGCATTTTCAGAAACCCACGCGTTTCTTTCGTCTTATAACACGCATTGAAAGCATCCATTAGCGAACTCATACCATTGGTAGAGAGTATGAGCGTAAGAATAAAACCAAAAGAAAGTAAGCCCCCTCTTTGTTTGTTAATGATGTCATGAATGGTTGTATCTGCAGCAGCGTAAAGGTTGGCAGGCAGCAAATTCTCCATGAACCCAATTATCTCTTCATTTGTGATATCGGGGAAGAACATCTGAATGTATGGCACCAAAGTGAAGAGAAATATTATAGCAGGGAAAATAGCCATTGTAAAACTAAAGGCTACTGCATTTGCTCTACCTAGAATTTCATCGTCACCTATCTTTTGAATAAAAATGACCGTTGCATCATATAGCCCTACCTTTTCTTTTCCCAGCTTAATCTTCTGCAGAAAAGACACTAATCTTAAAAAGATAGGGTGACTCGTTACATATTTGATTATTCGATGCTTCATTCAAAATAAGGGCTCAGCTTCTCAAGCAGATACTCTGGGGCTTTACAAGGTCTATTGCTAGACATATTGACAAACACTAATGTTGTCTCGCCTTCATTCAGCTTATTACCATCAGCATCTAAAACTTCATAGTAGAAATACATCCTTACCGAAGGAAGGGCTTTGATGATTACGCGAATAGTTATAAGCTCATCATATCTGGCAGGCTTAAGAAACTTACACTTCAGGTCAGTAACAGGCATCATAATGCCATTTTCTTCCATCTCCTTATACTGAAAACCCAGCTGACGCAGCGCTTCAACCCTACCTACCTCATAATAGGTAGCATAGTTGCCATAATATGCATACCCCATCTGATCGGTTTCAGCATATCTAACTCGAACTTGAGTTTCGGCTACATACATACTATCTGTAAATTCTTCTGTTGTTCAAGGCTTGTTGAAAAAGCCGTGCATTTCGGTTGTGTTCTGACAAAGTTTTGGCAAAACGGTGAAAACCAGAAAAGTCCTCTTTGGCGCACATATAAATATAAGAATGGTCTTCATAATTGAGAACTGCATTCAAAGAACTTATTGACGGCAGGTTGATTGGCCCAGGAGGCAGCCCTCTGTAACGGTATGTATTATAAGGGCTATCCACTTTGGTATCTGCAGTTAGGATTCTTTGAATTGTGAAGTCACCAAGAGCATATTTTACTGTGGGATCTGCCTGTAACAGCATATTCTTATTTAGCCTGTTGATGTACAGTCCTGCGATTGTGGGCTTTTCCTCACTTTTTATGCTCTCGTCTTGAACAATGGAAGCCAAGGCGGATACTTCTACTGGTGTCAAACCAATTTCCTCCGCTTTGGCCTTTCTTTCAGGGGTCCAAAATGAAGTGTATTCCTTATTCATTCTTTCGAAAAGTGATTCTGCAGAAACTGTCCAATACACTTCGTAGGTGTTCGGTATGAACATAGCCATGACATTGTCACTGTTGAAACCATACTTTTCCAGAAAATCATCATCGTTCAACAGGGCCTCGAATTCCTCAGATTTAAGGCCGATACCTGTTGTGATTTTCTCGGTCAAATCGGTTTTAAACCTTACATTATTGAAAGTGATGTTTACCGGAGTCTGATCACCAGATCTAAGTTTTCTAATAGCCTCAAGGTTTGTCATTTGAGACTCCAAACGGTAAACACCGGGCTTAATAAGGTCTGGGTATTTTAGGACCTTCGCAACAAAACTGAATGAAAGAGCATCTTCAATTACCCCTTCATTATATAAGTAGTTTCTTAGCGAATCAAAGTTATCATCATAGTCTACCAAAATCTCTCTAGGCTCAGATTCAGTAAGAATATTAGCTCCGTAAAAGAGTTGATAGAAATAAAATGAAAACGAGGTCAACAACACAGAAAAGATGACCATACCCAGCACAAAACGCTTTCTTTTCTTCATAAGGGCACAAAAATAGTGAATTTGTCCTAACTTCGGTTTTATTTAGAATTCATGTCTGCAGAGTACATAAGACTGTATCCGGAAAACCCTGAATCACATAAACTAGACCAAATTGTAAAGGTTCTGGAAGATGGAGGTGTAATCATCTACCCTACCGATACTGTATATGGTATTGGTTGTGATTTTAGTAATTCCAAAGCTGTTCAGCGGGTTTGCCAGATTAAAAACACTAAGCCGAATTCGCTTTCAATTATCTGCTATGACCTGAGCGAAATCTCAGAATACACAAAACACCTGAATACTCCTGTTTTTAAGGTGATGAAAAAGGCGCTCCCGGGGCCGTTTACTTTTATTTTGGAGGCTAATAGCAACATTCCTAAAACCTTGAACGCTAAGAAAAAAACCGTTGGTATTAGGGTGCCAGACAACAATATCCCCAGAGAGTTAGTAAGGAGGCTCGGCAAACCAATTATTACCACTTCAATTAGAGATGAAGATGAGGTGATCGAATATTCTACTGATCCTGAATTGATCTACGAGAAGTATGAAAATCTAGTGGATATTGTCATTGATGGTGGATATGGCGGTAATGTGCCTTCTACGGTCGTGGACTGTTCTGGCGATTACTTTGAAGTACTTCGCGAAGGTTTGGGAGACATTGAAGCCTACATGTAATGGATATTCTGATTGAATCTCAATACCTGCCATCAGTGGCATATTTTACTCTTTTAGTACATTCCGAACAGGTATGGATTGAGGCACATGAGAGTTTTGAAAAACAGACTTACCGCAATAGGTGTGAGATTTTGGGAGCGAATAACATTCAGCGTCTTTCGGTTCCACTTTACTTGGCCAATAGTGGGTTGCCAATTCAAAAAATGAGAATAGACCATAGGCAAAAATGGGTGAACAATCATTGGCGGTCCATTCAATCGGCCTATGGAAAGGCACCCTTCTTTGACTACTATTCCGATTATATTCACCAAGAATTATTCAAACCCTCAGAAACCATTTTTGAACTAAATCAGAGGCTTCTGACATTATGTCTTAAAATGCTCGGGCTGCAGAACAAATTAAATTTTACTGAAAAGTATGATTTAACTCCAGCAAAAGACATTTTTGATTACAGGTCGGTTATTCATCCTAAAAAGGAAACTGAACAGCTGGCATGGTTTCGGCCAGAAACGTACTATCAGGTTTTTGGCAAAGACTTTGTACCTAACATGAGCATTCTGGATTTATTGTTTTGCATGGGACCCGATTCCCTAGTGGTTTTAAAGAAATCAGGTGTATTCTAAGAAACAATAGGTTTTTGAAAGCGTTTTCTATTAAATCTCGGGCTTATCTTGTTATATTGATTTGAGGTTTAATAGCCAAACATTAGACCAATAGAAAGGCGTTAAATGGAAGCAAAATTTTCTAATAGAGTAAAGGAAGTGATCTCCTTGAGTCGGGAAGAAGCCTTGCGCTTAGGCCACGACTATATAGGAACAGAGCACTTGCTTTTGGGGATGATACGTGAGGGTGAAGGAGTAGCAGTGAGCATACTCAAGAAACTCGGAACTTCTTTAGAGGAGTTGAGAGAAGCAGTTGAGCGTGCTACAAAAGGAACGGCCAATCATAATGTTAAAAACTTGGCCAACATTCCACTGACAAGACAATCTGAAAAGGTCTTGAAAATCACTTACCTAGAAGCTAAAATTTTCAAAAGTCAATTAATCGGAACTGAGCACCTATTGCTTTCAATCTTAAGAGATGAAGACAATATTGCCACTCAGATTCTTGAGAAATTCGATGTGAATTATGAAGTAGTGAAAGAAATGTTGGAATATCAGACTGACAACCCAATAGCTTCTTCAGATACAGAAGACCCTGATGATGATTCTTCAAGAATGTTCAGCAGCGGTGGTTCTGGAGGAGGTTCTTCTGAAAGATCTTCTGGTAAAGGTTCAGAGAAATCTAGAACTCCTGTACTAGATAACTTTGGTAGAGACCTTACCAAGTATGCAGAAGAAGATAAACTCGACCCAATTGTAGGTCGTGAAAAAGAAATTGAGAGAGTGGGCCAAATTCTTTCGAGAAGAAAGAAAAACAACCCTATTCTAATCGGTGAACCAGGTGTAGGTAAGTCAGCCATTGCTGAAGGTCTTGCCCTGAGAATCATTCAGAAGAAGGTATCTAGAGTTCTCTTCAATAAGAGAGTAGTAACTCTTGATTTAGCTTCGCTTGTAGCAGGAACAAAATACAGAGGTCAGTTTGAAGAGAGAATGAAGGCCGTAATGAACGAGCTAGAAAAATCTCCAGAAGTGATTCTCTTTATTGATGAGCTACACACCATTGTTGGAGCAGGCGGAGCATCAGGCTCTTTAGACGCCTCTAATATGTTCAAACCAGCATTAGCTAGGGGCGAAATTCAATGTATTGGTGCTACTACCCTAGATGAGTATCGTCAGTACATTGAGAAAGATGGTGCTTTGGCCAGAAGGTTTCAGCAGGTAATGGTAGACCCTACCACTCCTGAGGAAACTATTCAGATTCTCGATAACATTAAGGAGCGTTATGAGGACCACCACCATGTAAATTACACTGAGGAGGCCATCAAAGCGTGTGTTTCTTTATCTGACAGATATATATCTGATAGATTCTTACCAGATAAGGCTATTGATGTTCTGGATGAGGCTGGAGCCAGAGTTCACATCAACAACATTCACGTTCCTGAAGAAATTGTGAAGCTCGAAGAGTCTATCGAGGACATTAAGAAAGAAAAGAACAGAGTTGTGAAGAGTCAGAAGTATGAAGAGGCTGCACAACTTAGAGATAAAGAGAAGAAGCTAATCGATCAGCTAGACAAAGCGAAAGCTCGTTGGGAAGAAGAAAGCAAATCGAAGCGATATGTTGTCGATGAAGACAATGTTGCTGAGGTAATTGCTATGATGACGGGTATTCCTACTAAACGCGTTGCTCAGAAAGAGCAAGCCAAGTTGGTAGGCATGTCTGAGCAATTGAGCGGTAAAGTGATTGGCCAAGAAGAGGCGATTAAGAAACTTACCAAAGCCATTCAACGAACTAGAGTTGGTTTGAAAGACCCAGCTAAGCCAATTGGAACATTTGTGTTCCTTGGACCGACTGGTGTTGGTAAAACTGAATTAGCCAAAGTGCTTGCTACTTATCTATTCGACAAAGAAGATTCTTTAGTGAGAATTGATATGAGTGAGTACATGGAGAAATTCTCGGTATCGAGATTGGTTGGAGCGCCTCCAGGCTATGTTGGTTACGAAGAGGGCGGTCAGCTTACTGAAAAAGTAAGACGCAAGCCTTACTCTGTAGTGCTTCTTGATGAGATTGAAAAAGCTCACCCAGATGTATTCAACATACTTCTCCAAGTTTTGGATGATGGTATTTTGACCGATGGCCTTGGAAGAAGAGTAGACTTCAGAAACACCATCATTATCATGACTTCAAATATTGGTGTAAGAGATCTGAAAGATTTCGGAACAGGAATCGGGTTCTCAACACAGCTGAAGCGTGACAATGAGGATGCTATGATTAAGGACACCATTCAGAAGGCCTTGAAGAAAACCTTCAGCCCTGAGTTCCTTAACAGACTTGATGATGTAATCATCTTCAATTCACTTTCTAGAGAAGATATTCATAAGATTATCGATATCTCTTTGAAGAAGCTATTGAGCAGAATTGAAGCAATGGGTTACGAAATTAAGTTGACTGAAGCTGCAAAAGACTTCTTGGCAGACAAAGGTTTCGACCCGCAGTATGGTGCAAGGCCTTTGAACAGGGCCATTCAGAAATATTTGGAAGACCAAATTGCTGAAGAGATTCTGAAAGGAGATATCAATGAAGGCGATACACTTTTGGCAGATCACACGAAAGATGCCACAGAGCTGACTATCAAGATCAAGAAAAAGAGAAAGTCTTCTAAGAAGAAAGAAGAGGAAGAAGGTTCTGCAGAATAGCAGCCTATTTCACAGATATACAGAGCCATGTTCGTACTTCGGACGTGGCTTTTTTTATGCTCAAAAAACGATGAGGACTCCTTATGAGCCCTCATTCTTCAACCAAAATATATAGTATTTAACTATAAATTCATTCTTCATTAAATGGATCTGAAAACTTCACATCAGTGATAAATTCTACATCAGTAAGTGTTCTAAGAAACGCTACAAGAGCAGCTCTTTCTTGAGGGTTCAAATTCATTCGCCTTACATTACCATTATTGACCCTTAATCTTTGGTCTAGGTTGGGATTGTCTTGAATTCCACGGTCATAAAACCCGAGGACCTCCTCTAAAGTTTCAAACCTTCCATCATGCATATAAGGAGCAGTGAGTGCAATGTTCCTGAGAGAGTTAACTTTAAACTTTCCATTGTCGCGCACAATGCCAGTAACAGCGCCCAAGCCTAAATCAATATTCATTGCATCTAGGCCGTTGTTACGTGCTTCATCTCCGCTAAACGTAACTGTTTCATGGCAAGCAGAACACTGTGTTCTCCCACTAAAGAAAAGGTCTTTGCCCAGGTTTTCTAATTCCGTAAAGTTTGGAAAGTCAATCTCTTCATTGCCATTTACAGCGACCAAACCTTCGTCAAACTGAGATTGATATGACACCATGGAGCGAACAAATTGAGCGAGCGCATTGGCAACTCGGCCGGTGGTTACCGATTCGCTTCCAAAAGCCTCCAGGAAAAGAGGCTCATAAAATGTCTGATCTTGAATTTTCGAAACCAGTTCATCTAAAGTCAGTCCCATTTCTACTTCATCTTGAATAGGCATCAAAACTTGTTCTTCCAAACTACCAGCTCTTTCGTCCCAGAAAAAATGGCCGTTATCATAGAACCTCGCATTGGCTAAGCCCATGCTGTTTCTTCCTGTTTCTCCACCTTCAAAGCCTAGACTTAAGGTTCTATTATCCGAAAATCCGCTAGACTGAACATGACAAGACGCACAGCTTACAGTATTATTTGCACTCAAAGCCTTATCATAAAAAAGCACTCTCCCTAAGGTAGCACCAGCGTCTGTTACCAGATTATCGACAGGAGTATTATCAATCGCTCTAACCTCATTAGTTACAAAATGAGCTGGCAAGTCTATATTGGAGTAGTTGTAGGGCTCATCTGGTAAGCTGATCACCTCTGAAAAATCACTATCTAGATCAAGATCTTCACCTTCTTGCTGACAAGCAAACATTGATGCGCTGGCCAAAAGCATTATTATCCATTTCTTTCTCATCCACATAAGTTTTAGTTCTACTTTGACTAAAACCCACAGATCTTACCGCATTTATTATTGTTAACTGAGTAACTAAGAATTAGCATAAACGCTCCTTCTTTGGTCGGTTTTTCCTCATAATCAACAGAAATTAAGCCATTAAGACCGCTGGGTTTGTCTTTAAATCCGGCTCACTTGGAATAACCCCACCCCCATCTTCAAATAAATTTTCAAGCAGATAAAAACAGCTATTAAACATCTGACCTACTCCCCCTTTCCTTGCTAGTTCAATCGCTCTATGCAATGGTTTGCGAGTAGCTAAAGGCAGGAAATGTTAAATTGGACTAAGCGCATTCGCGCTTTGTGCGTAGATTTATCCCGAACTATTACCATAAATATTGAGAGCACCATTTATCATAAGCGGGAAGCCAGTTATGCCTGGCGAAGAAGCAGTAATCAATGTGAATATTGCACGTTTACCTTCCCATTCAGATATCAATTTGAAAATTACTGTAGCCCGAGCCGTAGAAGATGGCCCAACTTTATTGCTCAGCGGTGGGCTTCATGGAGATGAGATAAATGGAGTAGAAATTGTAAGGCGAATCATTGAAAAAGATCAGCACAAGCCTAAAATCGGAACAGTAATCTGCATCCCCATCATCAACATGTTTGGCTTCATCAACTTTAGCCGATACGTGCCCGATGGAAAAGACGTAAACCGCTCATTTCCTGGAAACAAGAATGGCTCTTTGGCCGCCAGAGTTGCCCATTACCTCACTAATAACATCATTCCTAAAATAGATGTGGGTATAGATTTTCATACAGGTGGTGCTGAAAGGACTAACTATCCGCAGATTAGGTGTGTAATGAAGGACCCTAAGAACAGAGCGATTGCAGAAGCATTTGAGCCTCCATTTATTCTGAATTCACCATTTAGATCAAAATCGTTAAGGCAAACAGCCGCTAGAATGGGTAAGCACATTTTGGTATACGAAGGAGGTGAATCTACCCGATTCGATGAACATGCCATTCAGGTAGGAGTTAATGGTGCTATGCGAGTAATGAAACATTTAGGCATGCGCGAAAGAGCTCCTGAACCTCTGCACAAAACACAAGTTATATATCATTCCTCTTGGGTAAGGGCTAAATACTCAGGTATCTTTTTATCTCAAGTAAAATCGGGAGAGCTAATAGAAAAGAATCAAATCATCGGCTACGTAGCGGAGCCATTTGGTTCGTTCAAGCATAAAGTTAAGAGTCCCGCAAACGGCTATGTCATCGGGCTCAACAACAATCCAATTGTGCATCAGGGCGATGCTATTATGCACATAGGAGTTAACAAATAATCATTAGGTTGAAAGGGATGTGCTTTTTTGACTCATAGAATCGAGACAAAAAGCAGGAAGCGAAAAAAATAATACGAAGGATGGAAAAGGAAGCGACACTTTTAGAAGATTTGTTAGGTCTCATTAAAGACAAGAATGAAGCAGCCTTACACGACTTAATAGAGCGTCTAAAAACTGAAGACTTGGTGTATGCCTACAATAGGTTTTCAAAAGATGACCAGGCCTCCTTAATCAACCTTTTGAGCCCTGAAGATGCCGCCACTCTCCTTGAGAGAATCCCACAGAACCAGGCAGTTGAAGCCATTGAAAACGCAGAAGTTGAAACAGCAGCTTCCATCCTAAATGAGCTTTATAGTGACGACCAAGTAGATATTCTTGCCGAGCTAGATTCTACAGATGCGGAGGCCATCCTGGATGAAATGCTTCCGGCAGAAGCGGAAAACGTAAGGCGACTGATTCAGTATGATCCTGAGTCTGCTGGTGGGTTAATGGTCACTGAGTATCTGGCCTTTGAGTCTGACATGACGGTTGGACAAACCGTTAAGCACCTGCAAGAAAAAGCCGAAGAATATGAAGACTATCATGTGCAATACATCTATGTAACTAATAACAACAGGTTTGCAGGTGTGCTTCAAATGAGAGATTTACTGCTCTCTCGCCCTAATACCAAGCTTTCTAGCATTGTGATTAGAAATGCCTTTTCTATGCCTCCTGAAGCAAGCTTGGAAGACCTCATTAGCTTCTTCGATAAGTACGACTTTTTTGGCGTGCCCATTGTAGATGGTGAAGATCAGCTTTTAGGAATAGTACTTAGGAAAGATCTAAGAGAGGCCGAATCTGAAAGATCGAACTTAGAATTACTAGAAACCCAAGGTATTGTTGGTGGTGAAGAGCTGCGTTCTATGCCTGTTTTGCTGAGGTCGAAAAGGAGACTTTCGTGGCTTTCGGTAAACATCTTACTCAATATTATAGCTGCCAGTGTTATCGCCTTTTATCAAGATACTTTGGAAGAAGTAATTGCATTAGCTGTTTTCCTTCCAGTAATCTCAGACATGAGTGGCTGCTCAGGAAATCAGGCCGTAGCAGTGAGTTTGCGAGAGCTTTCGCTGGGCTTGGTAAAGCCTTATGAACTAGCTCGTGTACTCTGGCAAGAAGTTAAAGTGGGACTAATTAACGGAACCGTGCTCGGTATTTTGATTGGTATAGCGGCTTACATTTACATGGGCAATGCTTATCTCGGCCTGGTAGTTGGAGGAGCTTTAGCAATTAACACCGTTGTCGCAGTTAGTATTGGGGGTACAATTCCTCTCTTCTTAAAGAAGATGAATACCGACCCTGCCTTAGCCTCAGGTCCAATTCTAACCACTATTACCGATATGCTAGGCTTCTTCCTAGCCCTAACATTTGCCGGTGCAGCGATGAACTATTTGGTGTGAGGGAATTAAATTGACATTAGTAGTGAGCACGTAAAAGGATTCACCTGACAAAAGTGCTAATTTATGCTTGAGTTATTTTAAACCTAAAAGTATTAGAATGGCAAGGGATGATGTTTTCTTTTTCACACAAAATGAACTAGTGAATGAACTAGAGAAACTAATTATTGAGTCAAAAAAGGAATTGTGGTTATTTACACCATATATAAACCTTAATCAGAGATTTGAATACGCCCTAAGAAAGCGAATAGACTCAAGTAACTGGAAAGTTAAGGTTTTGTGTAGGTCAGTACAGGAAAAAGACTTCGCTCTAAAAAGTCAGAAATTATTTTGTGAACTACCCAATATTGAAATTAGATCCAATGAAAATCTTCATGCGAAAGTTTATGTAAATGATTTCGATATACTTATAACTAGCATGAATCTATACTCTCATTCTATACTTCATAATATTGAATTTGGAGTTAAGATTGGCTATAATAATAAGGGAATCATTGGAAACCCTATTGAGAGTTTAGGTGAAATAGCAACGGATACTGCAGATTTAATTTCAAGAAAGCTCTTAGGTAAAACTAAAATTGGAGTCGACCCATTCAAAGAGTTGCCACATTTGTTTAGAATCTCGAAACCAGAGTTTAAAAAAGAGAATGGGGTAATTATTGAAGACAACCTACCTACTGGCAAGCTATCTGCAACAAAGCTTTCCAAGAAGCTTGGGATCTCTAAGTCTGATTTTGACCAAAAGATTAAATCACTAGGCTTAGTTGATGATAAAGTAATCACTTCGAAAGGTAAGTCAGCAGGTCTATCAATGAGGGTCTGGAAAAAGGAAAATGAAACCTCAAAATATATTGTCTACCCCGAAGATTTGGACTTGGATAAGAGTAATTAGGGAACCAGTCTTATCTGATGTTTGAATATAAATCCGAACTATTTGGTATAACAGACCATTAATTAATCAACCAATTACCCAATTAACTAACCCATGGCACGTACTCCTTCAAATATGCTACCGCTGGGCACTCAGGCACCCGATTTCAAACTTCCTGATGCTGTTTCCGGTAAAACGGTGAGTCTAGACGAACTGAAGTCAGACAAAGCAACGGTGATTATGTTTATCTGCAATCACTGCCCTTTTGTAAAGCATGTAGATGAGGTCATTGTATCACTAGCTAAAGATTATCAAGCCAAGGGAGTTTCTTAGGAAGTAAAATAAGGAACAGAAACTTTAGTAAATATTGCTCAATGATTTTTATTAGTTCACTAACCTAAAGGCGTTAGCCTTTAATTCAATTTCATTTCTCGATATGCCAATTTCTTCAGCCCTTAGTCGCCAATTACTTACTGCCCCTTTGATTTGATCAATAATTTTCTTGGCCTCATTCTCCTTCAGCCTAAAATAAGGGATCACTTCCATAGCCAAATCCAGATCTAGGGCATTATCGTATTCAGTGATGTTCAATTTTAGTCCGGTGCCCGTTTCTACTGGGTTGATATCATAGGCCGGAGATAAAATCCAGCCAGAATTTGTCAACATAAAACCATGATTTCTCAGATGATCGTCAGTATTGGAAACACAAATACTAAAAACAATCCTTCTCCATAATTCCGCCAGATCTTCTTTAACCTTTGCCCCTGAAGCAGTAATAAAATCTACCAATTCAAGGTAGCTAACCCCTTCTTGGTGAGATGCCCCGTCTGCATACCCCAACATAGTCATGGCGGAAGCAAAGTGCAGTCTCTGTCCCTGACCTGTTCTGTCGAACCTCTTGGCCAAGAATGTATGATGCTGCGATGAAAATGTTCTGGCCTGAGCTTCTGCCATGTTGATCCCTGATTCAATTGCTAATTGATAGGTTACCCATTCCCATGCACCCGTATTCTCATCATCATATTTACTGGGGAATTTAGCTATCCACAAATGTCCATTTGGATCGACTACACTAGCCTTAGGTCTGGCACCCCCCAAGGAAGAACCAGGTGCTATCAGCATATTTAACCAATTAAGATAATCAGGGTCATCAACCGCATCATCCTCTTCCAGTTTTAAGCTGATCTCTTCTAATTGTCGAATGGAAGTCCATGGAGGAGATGCCAGATTTCTATCATCGCTTAAAAAAGGGCCATCATCTAACAGCTTAAATCGCAAAGCTCCCATCCTATGCTCATCATACACCCCTAGTAAATAATCCGTTTCAAAGAGCGTTTGGAAAGGCCTTTTCTCCTGTCTGGCGATAGCCGCCTCCTTCCTGCGCATTAATACGCGCCCCCAACGATCCGGTGACGAATCTGTAAATACCCCAAAGTTGGGTTTAGTACCTTCTGCTAGGTATTGCCGGCCTGCAAAAAGCTGTAGGTCAGGATCAATCACCTGAGCATACGGGTTGCTCAGCCAGTTTTGATGATAACTAAATGAAAATACTTCATTGCCCCGTACCCGATCAGAGCTCAATACCCCCATGAATTGAGGCTCTCCCAAGGGTTCCCAATCGGCATAAACCAAAATTTCTCTATGGTATGTGGAAGCTGGCATTTTTATCGTTTTGGGGCTCTGTTTTTTACATTAAGATTAGCATCTTGAATTTTTCTACCCAATTCATCATCACTTGCTAAGTGTAGAATGTCACTTTCTAATCCCAAAGCTTTGAGTACATTCAAAAGATTACCAATTAAAGTCCCAGGATACCCATTCTCAATTTTAGCAAGTGTTCCTCTATTAATTCCGGCACGCTCTGCTACCTGTTCACTACTTAGCTTTCTTCTAAGCCTGGCAAGTTTTATCTGTTCACCAACACCCTCTAATAGTCTTTCAAGTTTAGGTGTTAACACTGGAGTCTTCATAACAATAATGATTACATGAGTATACAAATATACTATTTTATGAATACTCAATACATCATTAAAAACTAGTACTCATGATTAGAGCGTTTATCCATCCGATACAATTGTTGTAAGCAACTGCATCTTCATTAATTTTGCCTAATATTTAAAATAATATCCGATTCTTCAGAAGAACCTTGACAGTATGGGTACAACCCATTGCCTGAGCCACTTTTTTTAAAAACGCTTGAACCATACACATCATTAACTGATTAACTAATCAACCAACTACCAAATTAACTAACCCATGGCACGTACTCCTTCTAATATGCTACCGCTGGGCACTCTGGCACCTGATTTCACTCTTCTTGATACTGTTTCTGGCAAAACGGTGAGTCTGGATGAACTGAAGTCTGACAAAGCAACGGTGATTATGTTTATCTGCAATCACTGCCCTTTTGTAAAGCATGTAGATGAGGCCATTGTATCGCTAACTAAAGATTATCAAGCCAAGGGAGTTTCTGTTATTGCCATCAGCTCAAACGATGTGGAGAACTATCCGCAAGACTCTCCTGAGTTAATGAAGGAAGAAGCGGAAAAAGTGGGTTATACCTTCCCTTACCTTTACGATGAAACCCAAGAAGTAGCCAAAGCTTATGATGCTGCCTGTACTCCAGATTTCTACGTATTCGACAAAGATTTAAAATGTGCTTACCGTGGTCAGTTAGATGATTCACGTCCTGGCAATGACAAGCCAGTTACAGGCAAAGACCTGCGAGCCGCTTTAGATGAAATATTGGAAGGCAAAGAAGTTTCCGCTCCGCAAATCCCAAGCTTGGGCTGCAATATTAAGTGGAAGTAGTAACATCCCCTTATTCAAACAATTACACTATCTTTGCGTAACTATAAATAGCACAGCAGTTTACCATGAAAACAGTAACGAGTAAAAAATCTAGTAGAACAAACAGCCCATCAAGCAAGGCTTCAAAGAACTCTAAGACTTTTACTCTAAAAAAACTCACACAAAGAGAAGTAGAGGCCAATAGAAGTTCGGCTTATCCTTATACATTCTAATACTTGCTTTACCCTTACGAATTTACACACACAGGAAAACGGAAGGAAAAACAGTTCGTCCGGCATCAGTTTAGTTTCAAAACTAAATACAATAGAACCTATATTGTTTACGCAGATGAATTTGACAGTGAAATGTTCATTGTCAAATTCTTTTTAAAGAACCACAGACACTCCAAGAATAGATTTAGACTAATGGCTAATGATTTTGATGCCAAAAGAGTGCTTGACACATGCATATCAATTGCTGGTCACATACTGAATCTATCCCCTCGAGCATCATTTGGTTTTCTAGGAGAGCCTAGGATTGGGGAGCCTAGGTACAGAACCAAGCGGTTTCTGGTCTACCTCCTCTACGCAGCAAGACACTATAACCCTATTGACTGGGAGCACTATACAGATGAAAATATTAGCGGCTACTTTTTGCTAAACACCCAAAATACTACCCTTAATATTCAATACGTTCAAGAGGTTTTTAAAGATTACATTGAGGTAGATTAATCTTACCGCCTTCTATTCGCCAACAACGGTGGCGGCTCTCCATTAAAAGGGTTAAATCGGCTGATGGTTTTTGCCTCCATACCATAGGCCCTAAGCACACTCCGGTCACCATGTTTGTCACGGATTTTATCCATGGCATGGTAAAGGTTGATAATCTCTTCATTGTCTTCGAAAAGGTTAATCTGCAAACCTCCTTCCACCAAATGACTAAAGCGCACCCCAATTAAGCGCACCAACAATCGCTTATTATAAAGCTTATTGAAGAGTTCCAATGTTTTAGGAATCAGTACATGGTCTGCAGAAGTGTAAGGAATGCGCGATTGCAAGGTGTAAGTATTGAAATCGGAATAACGAACCTTCACCGTTACGCAAGCCGTAAGTTTAAGCCCCCTCCTCAACTGAAAAGCTAAGTTTTCTGCCATAGCCAACAGAATACCCTTCAGTTTATGAACATCAATAGTATCTTTATCAAAAGTTCTTTCTGTAGAAATAGATTTACGCTCGCTGTATGGTATAACAGGAGAATTATCTAGTCCATTAGCCTTTCTCCAGATGCTCACACCATTTTTACCTAACACCTTTTCCATCAGCTCAACAGGCATCTCCTGAATGGTTTGTATCTTTTTAACACCAAGACTGTAAAGAGTCAGTTGGGTCTTTTGCCCCACCATAGGAATTTTACTAATAGAAAGGGGAGCTAAAAAGGGCTTTTCCAAGCCATTGTCTACCCTAATTTCATTATCGGGCTTTGCTTCTCCAGTCGCCACCTTCGAAACCGTTTTATTCCTAGAAAGACCAAAAGATATAGGAAGACCCGTTTCCTTTTTTATTCGCACCCTAAGCTCTTTAGCCATCTGATAGCTACTGAAAAATTTATCTAAACCCGTAAGGTCTGCATAAAACTCATCAATGGAGGTCTTTTCATAAAGAGGCACAGTTTCTTTAATAATTTCTGTAACGGCTTCAGAATGCTTAGTGTAAGCACCCGAATTCCCTCTAATTTGTATAGCATCGGGGCACAGCTCCTTAGCTCGCTTCATGGGCATTGCAGAATGCACACCATAAGCTCGTGCTTCATAGCTACATGAAGCCACAACTCCCCTGTCGGAACTTCCACCAATAAGTATAGGCTTCCCTACCAAACGGTTATCATATAACCGCTCAACCGACACAAAGAATGTGTCGAGATCCAGATGTAAAATCGTATTCTCCACTGCTTAGGTTGTTACAGAATTAGAACCCAAATCTAATTATTTTAGTTTACTATTTTTATTAGTAATTTAGATAAAAATTTACGCGCTTTGATTTCGAATTCATCCATATACTATTGCCTGATTGTCATTAATCCTGAAAATCAGATTTGTCAAGACATTAAGGCTATTAAAAGAAGTTTTAAGCTTAAGCATGGAGAGTATGGGGGCTATGGATCAACAGCTCACATCACTTTAAATCGTGAGTTTTTAGATGGTAAAGAACTCAAGAAATTTATAAACCGCTTAAAAGAAGAACTCTCTACTTATTACACGTTCGACTTACACCTTAACAATTATGATTTCTTTTTCGAGAGCAACACATTCTTTGTCTCTATAGAAGAGAGTTCTCACTTAGCAAACCTTCAACGGCTCATCACAACACAGCTTAAGATGATTAAACCGATTTCATATCTAGGTCGCTATCGCTTTTCTCCTCATATGACTATAGGAAGAACTCTTAGCCATAGGCAGTTTTCGGAAGCATATTATGAATTTGAAAGACAGGTCTATTCTAAAAAATTTAGAGTAAACGACATTGCCATTCTGTACAGTCAAATAGGTGACTCCCATTATGAGAGCTTATACTTACCTCTTAAGAATGAAGATTGGGCTGTAGTTTATTGATTATGTACCTCAACACCCACTCATATTACAGCTTTAAATACGGCACTATAAATACCAAATCACTGCTTGAAATTATGCAGCAAGCAGAGGTAAATACTTTTGCCCTTACCGATATTAACAGCACTGCCGCTAGCATCAACTTTGTCCGACTAGCTCCTAGGTTTGGGATTAAGCCGGTTTTAGGAATAGACTTTAGAAATGGGGCAGATCAGCTTTTTGTAGCTATTGCGCAGAACAATGAAGGCTTCAAAGAACTGAATGATTACTTGTCGAAATATCTGCACAGCAAGGAAGAAATTCCTCCGAGAGCTCCAGCATTTCAGCATGCTTTTGTGGTTTATCCTTTTAGCAAGTACACAGGCTTTGAGCTAAAAAAATTAGAGTTCATTGGAGTAAAACCCAAAGACCTACCCAAGTTGGTTTACCCGCCTCACCAAATGGATAAACAGAAATTGGTAGCCATGCCCACTGCTACTTTTCGCAGTAAAATAGATAAGGAGACAGGAGAACGTGTAGTTATGAAACGCGACTTCAATGCCCATCGTCTGCTAAGGGCCATCGACAAGAACACCTTGTTGAGTAAACTACCCAAAACCGAAGAGGCCGACCCGGGAGATTTCATCTACCCGACTGAGGAGTTGAAGGAGGTTTATTCCGCCCACCTCTATATGCTTGAGAATACGGAAGAGCTACTTAGTCAATGCCACATTCACTTCGACTTTGAAGGAGAGAACCTAAATAAGAACCTCAAGTCTTTTACCGAATCGCCAGAGAAAGACTACCAAGAACTGGAGAAGCTCTGTGAAGAAGGGCTTCCCTACCGATACCCTAATCCATCTGAAAAAATTAGAACCCGAATTAAAACGGAGTTGGATGTAATCAGGCGGCAGGGCTTTATGTCTTACTTTCTCATTAACTGGAAACTCTGCAAATATGCTCGAGAGAAAGGCTATTTCTACGTTGGCCGAGGCAGTGGCGCTAATAGCATTGTCGCCTACCTATTACGCATTACCGATGTAGACCCAATTGAGCTCGATTTGTATTTCGAGCGATTCATCAACCTCTATCGCCAAAACCCACCCGATTTCGACATAGATTTCTCATGGAAAGACCGAGAAGATATTACGCAGTTCATCTTTAAAGAATTTCAGCATGGAGAAGGCGGAAATGTATCGCTCCTTGCTACCTATAGTACTTTTCAGTTTAGGGCAGTTATCCGCGAACTAGGAAAAGTACTTGGCCTACCCGCCCATGAAATTGAACATATTCAGGCCACCAGCTACAATCAGCTAGACGAAACCCAAAAGCTGGTGCTTCGCTACGGAAAGTACATCGAGGGCTTCCCTAGCCACCTCAGCATTCATGCCGGAGGCATTCTCATTTCCGAGAAACCCATTCATTATTACACCGCCACAGATCTTCCCCCGAAGGGTTTCCCTACCACCCATTTCGATATGATTATTGCTGAAGATATTGGCCTTTATAAGTTCGATATTCTGAGTCAACGAGGCTTGGGCAAAATCAAAGACAGTCTAGACATTATCGCTAGAAACCACCCTGAAGATGAAGCGATAGATATACATAACATCGCCAAATTCAAGAAAGACGAACGCGTAAAAACCATGCTTAAAGAAGGGAAAGCCATTGGTTGTTTTTATGTGGAGTCGCCCGCCATGCGGATGTTGCTGAAAAAACTCCGAGTAGATGAGTATTTGGGCTTAGTGGCAGCCAGTTCGGTGATTAGGCCCGGAGTAGCAAAATCGGGCATGATGCGCCAATATATTCTCCGCTTTCGCGAACCTGAAAGAAGAAACGAAGCTCACCCTAAGCTGCGCGAAATTATGCCAGAAACTTATGGCGTAATGGTTTATCAGGAAGATGTAATAAAAGTTGCCCACATGTTTGCCGACCTCACTCTAGCCGAAGCCGATGTATTGAGAAGAGGCATGTCTGGCAAATACAGGTCGCGCGCAGAGTTTCAAAAGGTTCAGGAAAAGTACTTTGTCAACTGCCAGAAAAAAGGCTACTCACTTGAGCTAGCAAAAGACATTTGGCGACAAATTGAAAGCTTTGCTGGCTATGCTTTTGCCAAGGGGCACTCAGCCAGCTATGCCGTAGAAAGCTACCAAAGCCTCTACCTCAAAGCCTATTATCCGCTAGAATATATGGTAGCCACTATTAATAATGGCGGTGGATTTTATAGGGTAGAACTCTATGCTCACGAAGCTTTTATGCATGGAGCCGACATACAGGCACCTTGCGTAAACCAAAGCGAACAGCTTTGCACTATTTATGGCAAAAGCATATTTATGGGCTTTGCCTTTATTAGCGAATTAGAGCACAGCACCATGGAGGCTATACTTGAAGAGCGTTCTGAAAATGGTGTATTCATGAGCTTCGATAACTTTATGAAACGAGTACCCATTTCTCTAGATCAGCTCAGCCTACTAATACGCATCAATGCCTTTCGCTTTACGGGCATTGGCAAAAAAGAGCTGCTTTGGGACGCTCACTTTAGGTTGGGGAATGGCAAAAAATCACGCCCTGAGAAAATGCTTTTCGACTTTGGGGTGAAGCGCTTCCAAATTCCCGAACTCAGCTATGACCACCTAGAAGACGCTTTCGATCAGATTGAACTCCTTGGTTTTCCGCTTGGTAACCCTTTCGATATGCTTAAAGATCGGCCTGAAGAAGAAGTAATGGTTCGAGAAATGGGGCTACATAAAAACAAGGAAGTAACAATGGTTGGTTACCTCATCCACATTAAAAACACCAACACTTCTGGCGGCAAGCGTATGCAGTTTGGTACTTGGCTAGACCGAGAAGGGCATTTTATAGACACCACTCATTTCCCCCCAATAGCTGCTAAGTATCCTTTTAGAGGAAAGGGTATTTATGAGCTCAAAGGAAAAATTGTGGAAGAATTCGACTTCCTCAGCATGGAAATTACAGCCATGCGAAAGCTGCAGTACATTCACGACCCAAGGCTTGCCACCGAAGCCAGGCATGCAACTATGGGCGTTTCGAGCTAGTTTCTGAAGTCTTAAAACTCACCACTTCAGACCAGTCGCTCCAGTTTAAGTTTTGATCTCTGTATCGAACTCGCACGTAGTAAGTAGTATTAGGTTTTAATCTCTCAGTTACCTTTTCATCGGTTAGATCATCCCCTTCTTGTCTATTCTCTTTGTAGTACCAGTTTTCATGCTGCTTCCAACTATCGAAAACCACTCTTTCAAAGCCTGTATTCTCAGCAATTTGCCAATTACTAGCCGCATGGAATGCTTCGCTCATATCGCTTTGGAATTGAGAAGCCTTCAAAGTTAAATTAAGTGGATTTACACTTGAGCTTTCAGAAGGGAAGTTTAATGAAGGCTGCTGAGGTTTAACGCTCAACCTAAAAACAGTTACACTATCTGTGAGCACATTGTCTTTTGGATTTTCCTGATTACCTCGGCTAATTCTCTTAACTGTGAATTTTGGATTGTCTGCATTTCCTTCAACCTCTACCATTACAAAACCATATTCATCTTCTGTAACTGTAAATTCATCGTAGTCCCTTCCTTCAAATTCGCCCCAATTATCAATAGCTCCACCAGCAGTAGCAACATTTATCCAAAGGTGTTTATGGTCTCTAGATTGCCCTCTAGAATAGCCATGAGTATGACCAAAGAAATGCACACTCGGCTTACCTGTTGCGGTAGAAAAATCTTCTAGCATCTTTACAATTTTTCCGGAGAAATCAGTTTCGCCCGGAATCCACAACTCAGACTTATGTGGGTGATGCATTTGAGCAAAAACAAAATCGATGTCGTCATTCTTAGCTGTTTCTGCCAGCACATTTTTCAGCCAACTCAATTGCTGACCAATATCGCGGTAACCATCGTTAGAATCTAAACCAATAATTCTGGTGTTTCCGTAATCTTTAAACCACCAATGTTCAGCATAGGCCCCAGTTCCATTTTCTGGTAAGCTGAAATACTTGAAGTAAAACAGTGAGTTCTGTTCGTGATTACCCAAAACCGGATAAACTGGAACTTGAGTAAATAAATCTTTCGCAGGTTTAAAAAAATGCTCTTGCCACTGAGAATAAACAGAACCTGTAACCACTAAATCGCCCGGAATCATAACTAAGGCTAAATTCTCGGGCACCTCACCTCCATAAGTATCTTTCATGTATTTGAGCACTCCTTCATTCACCATTTCAGCAAACTTTTCTGGCTCATTATGGTCTCTTTGCATGTCGCTCATAGCCACCATATTGAACGAAATATCGTCTTTAGGAAAAGGAGGCGTTTTGAACTGATAAATATCTGATCTCAGCCCATCGGTAATTACTCGGTAGTAATAGGTAGTCAGCCTTTCAAGCCCAGTAAGCTGCACCTCATGAATTCTCGACTCGCCAAAATTTATGCTTTCAGCCTTGCCCTTGGCTTTATTTCCTAAACGGTTGGTCTCGCCCCATTCCACCACACTCTCTTCACCAAACGATGTTTCCCATTTGATAACAATGCTGTTTGGTTGAGCATCTTGTAGAAACGGATAGACCAAAAATGTTGGTTTTTTCTGTGCAAAGGCACACAGCGGAGCAATTAGCAAAACAGTAAAAAAGAGCTTTCTAAACGAAAGAGGCATGGTTCTAAAAATAAAAAGTGATCGAAAGAGAATACTTTACGAAGATAGATAATGGAGATATGCGGCACTGTCTCAAGTATATTTTGAAATGGTTAAGACATTGTGAAGTGCTTTTCCGCCCTTCTTTCTTAACTTTCCAGCCATAAACACCTCTCTTATGAAAAAGATATTAAGCCTTAGTTTTCTTGTTCTTTTCATTTTCTCATGCAAGCAAAATGAACCCGTAGAATTCATTATTCTACAAATGAACGATGTATATGAAATAGCCCCTGTAGAAGGCGGCAAAGCTGGCGGAATGGCACGTGTAGCCACACTGAGAAATCGGCTTCTCGAAGAAAATCCGCATGTAATCACCACCCTTTCTGGCGATTTTGTAAGCCCTTCGTTAATCGGCACACTCACTTACCAAGGAGAGAAAATTGCAGGAAAGCAGATGGTTGAAGTAATGAATGCCCTTGGCGTAGACTATGTAGTTCCTGGTAATCACGAATATGACATTAAGGAAGATGAACATCTGAAAAGAATTGCTGAATCAGATTTCCAGTGGATTACAACAAACTGCTTTCATAAGGTAGACGGAAAAATTGTGCCTTGGGAACAGAATGGAAAGCCCTTTCCTGACCATGTAATTTATTCAATAGATGGTGTTGACATCGCCTTTTTTGGCTCTACGGTTCCCTTCAATAAAAAAGAATATGTGAGTTACACAGACAAATATGAATCTGTAAAAGCCACTTATGAAAAGCTAAAAGACGAAGCGGAAGTATTCATTGGCATAACTCATTTAGAGGAAGACATGGACGACTCATTAGCCACCTATTTCGTACCTGAGCTAGACCTAATTTTAGGAGGCCATGACCATGTAAACATGAAGCATCAGTACGGAGATGTGATAATGACCAAAGCCGATGCTAATGCAAAAACCGTTTATGTACACAGAGTGAGCTACAATAAGGCTACAGGTAAAACAACCATCCAATCAGAATTGGTAAGTATTGATGAGACCATAGCTGAAGACCCTACTGTAAAAAAAGTAGTAGACAAATGGGTAAACATCAGCAACGAGAGCATGGCTAATATGGGCTACCAACCAGATGAAATAGTGATGGTTACTAAAGACACTCTGGACGGCCGTGAAAGTAGCATTCGCTACAAGCCAACCAACTACCCAATAATGACTGCAGAATCTTTCCTTTTTGTGGCGCCAGAGGCAGACTTAGCCATTTTCAATTCAGGATCTATTCGCTTGGACGATATTCTGACTGGAACCATTACCGAATATGACATTCTCCGATCTTTCCCGTTTGGTGGTGGAATTTCATTAGTAGACCTGCAAGGAGATGTAGTTGAAAGAGTATTGGAAACAGGAACAATTACGAATATTGGTATTGGCGGCTATTTACAGTTAGCCAACGCAGAAAAGAGAAATGATGGCTGGTACATTAAAGGAGAAAAGCTATCTGCCAGTAAAACTTATAAGATGGCACTACCTCAGTTTGTAATGGGCGGAGGTGAAGCGAATTTGGAATTTCTCAAGAATTATCAAAATCAATCTCAAAACCCAGACAGTTTTAAGGAAGTGAAAAATGACGTAAGAGATATTATTATGGCTTACTTCAGACAGCTACCTCAAGGCAATTAAAAAAGCGTCAAACGTTTTCTAAAACATTGCTCGCAACAGCGTATCAGTTAGAGATTTAGAGATAATTTAATACAAAACAGAAGTTTGTACCTAAAAGCAGCTAAACACCTCAGAATTAGCTTTGGACAAGAACACCATTAACAGGAGAAACCTTATGAAGAGGTAGGGTAGTCCAAACATTATGAGTACTGAATATATAAACCCAAGAATTTCTGATTGAATTTTCTAAATTTCTTGGAGTTGCTTTGGTATGTGCAAACGATTGCATAGTTTTGATGCAGAAATGGAGTTAAGCCTTAGCAGGCGAATTTTGGTTATTAGTAAAGTAAACTAGATGGAGACATTAAAGTCTAATCAAGTGGATATGTCACAAAATGAAAAGGTTAAAACTAGTTCAGGCATATCTCACGAGAGAAGTTCACAAAGTTTCAATCACCAGCGCGTTTCAGTGAGAGATATACTTGTGGATCATTACCGAAAAGGTAAGTAAGAAGCCCCGCAAGGGGCTTTTTTCTTTCTAACTAATTCTGACCTTATCTCTAAACAGCCCTTCATAAAAGTGATGTATTCTAAACATTTGTTCAGCGCCTACTTTCTGACCAGCCTGAGCAACAAGGTAGAGTAAAAGTGCTATTAGAGCAAAAAGCGGAATTAACCATAAAATTGGCGCAGGCTTCTCCAACAATAATTGCGACAGGCCAAAAACACCCACAAAGAGAGACAGCACCCCCAATGCTGCGTATGACATGAAAAACACTGCCCAAACACTGGGCTTAGGACCGTACAAGCCCCTAATGAAGATACCTTCTTTATCTTCATAGGGCTCAATGGTCAAAGCCAACTGCGGAGACCAGTAATGCCTTTCTGCCGGGGGAATCTTTATAACTGCATATCGTTCCGAAACCAAACCACTGAACTCCGAGCTTTCATCTAGTGCCTTACTCAATTGAAGTTTGTATTCAGAAATACTCAACGGAAGCTCCTCGCGGAATCTGGGTCTTATTCTTAAACTCGACATGGCTGAATTGAAATCAGTTCCAATTTACAGACTGCCCCAAACATATTAACTGACATTTATCAGCTAGTTAGAAGTCACAACTGATCTGAAGCTGGAGCCCTTGCTCCTTGGCTTGCTTATCTTTTTGCATACCAATTGCCATCCCGATCGGCATTCCTATCGGTAGCCCTATTCCTAAAAAAGCCATATTATCTAGCGCGAAGCCAAACAAAATTCCAAATGGCATTCCGAATGCTGCCATCCCTATGGCCATCCATTGATTCTGATGGTACTTTTCTGGAACATATCCGAATTGCTTCTGTACTGCCGATAAAAGCTTGGTGTAATAGCGAGTAACTTCAGATGGTTTTAGGAGGGGCCGATCAAGCAGCGTTCTCAGTTCTTTTAATTGGTCGTTAAGGTCAGCTGGCTTCACTCCCTTATCGTCTAGTGCTATATAAATATTGGCAGTATAGTTTAAGCGTTTTCTTAAGGTCTTATTTCCTTTACTTTCTTCTACCTCTGCCCTTTTCTTTAGCTCTTCCGATACAATCTTGAAGTCTTCCATATTCAATAATAGCGACACAATTTACTCAGCTACCACTAATATATGATTAGAGGGGACAGGTTGGCTTAAAAGGATTCTTCACCATTCTACTCTATTCCCGTCTCTAAAGAAACCACCAGAAGGGCTACTATCAGGCAGCGTAGCTGCCCAGACAATTCCTTGGGCACCCTCTTCTACAGACCTAGGTGCTGCATCTCCTCCCATGTCTGTTCTTACCCAACCAGGGCAAACAGAATTCACCAAAATACCCGTGCCAGATAAGTCGGTAGCTAGCTTGATAGTCAGCACGTTCATAGCAGCTTTAGACGCACTGTATCCAGGCGTTCCCCCAGCCATTTCTGTAATAGCTCCCGCTCCACTCGATACATTCACAATTCTGCCATAGCCGTATGCCTTCATTAAAGGTATGGCGGCTTTAGCTGTTCGCCAAGCCCCCATAAAGTTGGCATCCATCGTTTGAGCCACCTCTTGCAAATCGGCATCTATCGCATTATGCCAAGTATCATAGTTTATACCCGCATTATTAACAAGGACATCTAACCTTCCAAAAGACGATTGCACCCAAGCAAAACATGCATCAACACTAGCTTGATCTGCAACATCTAACTCATGAAAGTGTAAGTACTTACCAAAATGCTCGAGTGAAGCTAAAGCTTCTTTAGCCTTAACCTTAGACCTACTGGTTAAAATTACTTCATACTCTAGTTCGAGTAATTGCTTTACAGTTTCAAGTCCAAGGCCTCTGTAAGAGCCTGTGACCAATGCTAATTTCTTCATTAAAGTGTTCTTCTAAAATGCTCAACCAATTTCTCAACAGAAGCATTCACTTGCTCATCTTTGTAGTAGAAATCTAACTGACCACCTTCTAGCCACACCAACTCTTTTTCTCCTTGTAAAAGTTCGAAAAACTCTTGATCGGCCTTTGGAGTTGCGGCCCCTTCGGAAGTAATGATTAGTGTAGGTATATCGATGGATTTTGCTGCTCCAACTGGTCGGTAAGTTAGCCATGGTTCCCAACTCATTACCGCAAACTTATCGTGCGACCAATTCGCTACCTGTCCAATATTTGGGTTTAGGTAGTATTCAAAAGGGCCATACATTGCTGCTGTTGGGTCACTATCTGAAATAGTAAGCTGATACTCCATTTCTCCAGTTTCCTGAAATTTATTGACTGCAGCTCTGCTTTTCTCAATTCGTTCTTTAATTCCAGATTCTCCACCATAAAAAGCATTAACAACCTCATCTGTATTGAACCAAGGAACCACTGCCGCAAAAGATTTAAACTGATCTGTTTGCCCTACAGCCTCGGCCATATAGCCTCCACTTGCACAAACTCCCATTCCTCCGGTCTTAGATGATGACACCATTGGTAATGAGTTTAAGTAGCTCATTGCATTTACAAAATCTACCGATTTCACTTTAGGGTCTTCAAAAAACCTCTTTATACCTTCACTCTCACCGTAATTAGTATGATCGAATGCTAAAGCTACAAAGCCGTTTTCACTGAGTTTTTGAGCATAAAGACCAGCCATTTGCTCCTTAACAGTTGTCCAAGATCCACCCACAACTATAGCTGGGTATTCTTTTCCATGCTCATAGTCGGCAGGCAAATAAAGATGCCCCATTAATAGATTGCCGTTACTCTTAAAACTTACTTGGTTTTTACCTGCTTTAAATTTATGCTCTTCCATATTTGTTGAATTTTCACTTTTTACATTTGAACAGGCCACAACAGTTATGACCATTAAAATCTTGATTACGTTTTTCATTGTTATTTTAGGTCAATATTGAATGCTTTAGCCATAACTATAGGGTTGAAATACTCTTGATATTCTACAACCTGACCATCCTTTATGCGGAAAATCCCGAAATAATCATTGACATACTTTCCACCAGCTTTTATTTCGATCTCTCCTCTGAACTTCACAAAAATGGTATTGGGATCTTCAGTAGAGAATATCTCCCTTGGGAATCTCATTTGACCGAAATTTGCCGTGAGTCCATTATATTGTTGGTATATAGCCTCCCTGCCATCAAAGCTTTTCGGAAACCCTTCGGGTATATATGGATTCAGCTGCTTGGCATCTTCAGCAAACACCTTCTTCAACAAATGAAACTGCTGCGTTTCAAGTGCCACAAAAAACTGATCTACCAATTCTTTGTTAGTTTTCATTGATCCATTTTCTAAACGTTCTTTAGCTAAGCGAGGCAAGTCCGTATTGCCGTCCACGAATTCCAAATTGAATGTCATGGCACTAACTTTCCACAATCCACCTTCCTTGATCAGTTGATAATCATAATTTCCGATCACCGTCCAGCTACTTCCATTTAAGTAATGTGTGGCAGTTCCATCGTGCGATACAAATCCCTTTTCACCAATCTCTTTTACTTCAAAATGTGCCACCATATGCCTTGTCTTATCAAAACCAGGCAGAATGGTTTTCCAACTATCTGTAATTTCTTGTGGAGTTAGTTCAACGGGCTCTCCTCCAGCCATTGATGTATAGTCTAACATTACCCTTTCGGCAAAAGACTGTTGTACTTTTTGCCATTCGAGAGCATCGGTACTTTCAAAAATGTTCTTTACTACATCTATCATTTCCATTTTCTGAGCGCTTAAGCTTCCTATGCCCATTAGAAGTGTTATGAGCACGGATGTTATTTTTCTTTTCATGATTCTTTCTTTCAGAATACATTACAAAAGACGCCAACTGAGGAATGGAAGAATTTCACAGAATTCGGCTTGTCTTGCACAATTTTCGGAATCTGTAAAAAAGAAGTGTATTAAGCCTTTCGGAATTGAGCTGGAGAAGAGCCCGTATACTTTTTGAATAATCTTGTAAAGTAAGAAGGGCTGGAGAAACCTAAATAATACCCTAGCTCCTTTATAGCCATATCGGTAGTAATTAGAAGCTTTTTTGCTTCATCAATTAAAACTTGATTAATATGCTCTATTGGACTTTGGCCTGTAGACTTTTTAATCACTTCAGATAAGTGCTTTGAACTAATAGCCAATTCATTGGCAAAATCTGTTACGGACTTGTGATCTGTAATTAAGCCAGAACCAACTTCTTGCCCATAATCTCTGAGCAGTTTTTGAAAATGATCTACAAGACCAAGCTTTAATTTCTCAACCCTTTCTTCATCTCTACCCCTCTCATAAAAGCGAATGCAATAGCCAAGAATTGAGCAAACGTATGACTTTATAATGGCTTGGTTAAACATTGAAGGGCTATGATATTCTTGATTTATTCTTTCAAACAGCTCTAGTATCACCTTGGCCTCTTCTCTCTTTAGTTTAAAGCCTTGTGTAAACTTCTGAAAGAATGGAAAATCGTTAAGACTCCTAAAACCATCTAGCGGCACGGTGTAAAACGATTCGGAAATGCTGAAATAGTAACCGCGCCAATCTTTCGGAATATTCCAGTAGTTGATCTGGCCTGGCTGAATGAAAAAAATAGTAAAATTATCTAAATCGAAAGCTTGACCGGCAGAAGTAACTGTGCCTCCACCAGATTCTAACAAAGCTACCTGATAGAAATTATGGCGAAAAGAAGGCATCTCAAGCCTAACCGTTTCCATGTTCTGCTCAAAATCACGAACGTCAAAGTCAGGATACCTTGGCAAAGGAATATTGATATTAAGATTATACTCGTCAATAGTTCTATATAGAGGAATAGCCGATAGCAAAGCTTAAAGGATTAAGGTAATGGAATATAACTTTCGTCACCTTCTAGCAAATCGAAACGTTTAGCTTTCCAATCTTCTTTGGCTTGCTCTATCAAGTCTTTATCTGATGAGACAAAATTCCAGAAGATAAATCTTTCTTCAGGAAATGCTTCTCCCCCAAACAATAGTACATGAGTATCTTCGCCCATAGTTATTGAGCAGATATCTTCTTCTTTGGAAACCAACATATTTCCCTTCTCAACTCTCTCTCCGCAGGCTTCTATATAACCTTCAACTATGCAGATCCCTATCTCTCCTTTCAACTGACCAGAAATATTGAGTGTAGACTTTTGCTCAGATTGAACATCTACCATAAAAAGATGAGAGAATACAGGCACTGGAGATTCTTTGCCAAAGCCTTTGCCTGCAACCAGCTTGAACTTCAACCCATCTTGAACCCAAGTAGGTAAAGCCTCGGGCTCTGTGTAAGAAAACTGAGACTCCATTTGCTCCTGAGCCTTAGGCAAAGCCACCCAAATCTGGTAACCATGCATGGTAAACTCACTGCCATCTCTAAGGTCTTCTGGTGTTCTTTCTGTATGAACTATACCTTTTCCGGCAGTCATCCAACCCACCCCACCAGGCTGAACTCGCTGATTAGTTCCTAGTGTATCTCTATGGTCTATTTCGCCTTCTAACAAATAAGTAAGTGTAGAAAGGCCAATGTGTGGATGCTGACCAATATCTAAATATCGACCTGGCCCCATAGTAGATGGCCCCATGTGATCTATGAAAATAAAAGGCCCTACCATGCGCTTCTTTCGGAAAGGGATAAGCCTTCCCACTAAAAAATCGCCTATATCTCTACTTCGTTCTTCAATTATTAAATCAGTGTTAGACATGTCTCTAAGTTACTATTAACATTAAATTAATGTACATACATGGAACTATTAGGCGCCACTAGTAAGTTAAGCATACGCATTTGAAGAAATCAAAAACATAAAAATATGTCAAAACTATTTGGTGAATTTAAGCTAGGCGACATTACTCTGAAGAATAGAGTAGTTATGGCTCCAATGACAAGATCTAGAGCTATAGACAACCTAGCCAACGACCTAATGAAAACCTATTATGAGCAACGCTCAGAGGCAGGACTAATCATTACAGAAGGTGTTTCTCCTTCGCCTAACGGATTGGGTTACCCAAGAATCCCGGGCATTTTCAACGAAGCTCAGCGTGATAGTTGGAAGCCAGTTACAGAGGCTGTTCATGCTCAAGGATCTAAGATTTTCTTGCAAATAATGCACTCAGGAAGAGTTTCTCACGAGGCTAACCTACCTGAAGGCGGAAAAGTAATTGCTCCATCTGCAATACCAGCTCCAGAACCTTTCAACAAAATGTATGTCGATGGTGAGGGCATGTTAGAAGTAAGTCAGCCGCAAGAAATGACTACCGAAGAAATTAAATCAACCATTCAAGAGTTTGCTACCACTGCTAAGTTGGCGGTTGAGGCTGGTTTTGATGGGGTAGAATTACATGCTGCAAACGGATACTTGCCTAACCAATTCCTGAACCCAAAATCGAATCAAAGAACTGATGAATACGGTGGTTCAAATGAAAACCGAAACAGGTTTGTCTTAGAAATGGCCAAAGCCGCGGTTGAAGCCATTGGAGCAAGTAAAGTAGGCATCAGACTCTCGCCATATGGCGTATTCAACGGTATGGGAGAATTTGATGGCATTGATGAGCAATATGCTCTATTGGCCGAGGAGCTTGGCAAAATTGGACTAGTATACATCCACTTGGCCGATATGTCTGCCATGACTCAAGTGCCTGTTCCTTCAGAAATCAAAGAGACTATTCAGGCCAAATTCGGTGGTACAATAATACTTAACGGATCATACAATGCTGAAAAAGCTGATGCAGATATTGAAGCAGGTAAAGCTGAGCTTGTAGCTTTCGGTGTACCGTTCATTGCTAACCCAGACCTAGTAACTAGAATGAAAGATGGTATTGGCTTAGCCATGCCTAATCAGGATACTTTTTACACACCTGGCGCAGAAGGTTATACAGATTATCCTAAGGCTTAAGATATTCCACTATTAAGCATTAAAAAGGCAGTCCGTTGAGACTGCCTTTTCTATTTGTGGTGATTTGTGAAATCTTAGTTTCTACCAATGGCGTTAAGCTCTTCGAAAGCTCTTTCGAGTCTTTTCACAACAGACTCTTCACCCTTTCTCAACCAAACACGTGGATCGTAGTATTTTTTGTTTGGAGAATCTTCTCCATCAGGGTTACCAATCTGGCCTTGAAGGTAGTCTTTCTTATCGTTGTAATAAGAGTGGATACCATCCCACATGGCCCACTGAACATCTGTATCGATGTTCATTTTGATTGAACCGTAAGAAGTAGCCTCCTTAATTTTTTCTGGCTCAGACCCAGAGCCACCGTGGAAAACAAAGTAAACCGGCTTATCTTCTGTACCGAACTTCTCTTTGATATACTCTTGAGAGTTTTTCAAAATCTCAGGTCTTAACTCAACGTTTCCTGGCTTATAAACACCATGAACGTTTCCGAAAGATGCAGCAACTGTGAAGATGTCACCAATTTTTCTTAGTGCATCCCATGCTTCAGCAACTTCTTCTGGCTGAGTATAAAGTCTAGAAGAATCTACGTCAGTATTATCTACACCGTCTTCTTCACCACCAGTAATACCCAATTCAATTTCGATACCCATTTCTAAAGGCACCATTCTTTTGAAATATTCAGAACTGATAGCAATGTTCTCTTCAAGCGACTCTTCAGAAAGGTCTAGCATGTGCGTACTGAACAACGGCTGACCATTCTTTTTGTAGAATTTCTCGCCAGCGTCTAATAAACCATCTATCCAAGGAAGTAATTTTTTAGCGGCATGGTCAGTGTGAAGAATTACCGGAACACCGTAATGCTCTGCCATCTGATGAACGTGCATTGCGCCAGAAATAGCACCCTGAATGGCTGCATTCTGACCATCATTAGAAAGTGATTTTCCTGCGTAGAAAGAGGCTCCTCCGTTAGAGAATTGAATAATAACCGGAGAGTTAACCTTTGCTGCAGTCTCTAATACTGCATTAATGCTGTTGGTACCTACCACATTTACCGCAGGTAAAGCAAATTCATTTTCTTTCGCGTAGCTAAGACAGTCTTTTAATTCTTGACCGTACAATACACCGCTTCTGAATTTTCCCATGTCGAAATAATTATGTTTTTAGATAGTGTTTGCAAAGAAAGCAATTGTGAAGTTAATTCCTTCTACCGAAAACGGAAATGCTTTAAAACACTTATAGCGCAATGGATTGCGCTATAAGTAAAGTAAACTATAATAGAAATGGAGGAAATTACTGACAATGATCTCACAGATACAGTGTCAGAAGATAAAAGTAGGGATTAAAACCATAGATTTCAATTTGGCAAGCGGCAACATTGACAATTCAAAAGACATGCAAACGTTTGAAACAGCCAAATTTTAACTATTTGGAAGAATTTATTTTTCGAAAAAATTTTGTCTTTACTGGCTTATTCCAAACATATAAACTTATTTCAGCCAAAAGTCAGGCTAATTTACCAAGCAGCAAGCAATGAAGAAGGGACAGGTTACAATTAAGGACATTGCCAAGGAATTAAACATCTCATGTTCTACTGTTTCCAGAGCCCTAAAAGACTTCCCAGGCATAAGTCCTAATACCCGCAAAGCAGTAAAAGAGCTTGCCGATAAGTATAATTATCGGCCCAATGCTGTAGCACTAAGCCTTCGAAACCAACGAACCAATGTCATTGGTGTCATTATTCCCGAAACGGTTCACTTTTTCTTCTCTACCGTGATTAGCGGTATTGAAGACGAAGCCATGAAAGAGGGCTACAATGTGATGATTTGTCAGTCTATAGAAAGCTTTGAGAGAGAGGCAGACAGTATTGATGCCCTCATGAGCGCTAGAGTAGATGGCCTTTTGGTAGATATATCTAGAGAAACTTCTGACTTAGCTCACCTGCAAAAGGTAGTGGAAGAAGGCGTACCAATGGTTTTTTTCGATAGGCTCGTAGAAGGCATGAATGCACCTTCCGTGATTGTAGACGATTACCAAGGGGCTTACGATGCTGTTGAACACCTGATCCAACAAGGCTGTAAAGACATAGCCCATCTGGCAGGGCCAGGAAACCTAATTATTGGCCGTAAAAGAATAGAGGGCTACACTTCTGCATTAGAAGACAATGAGATGCCTATCAAAAAAGACTTCATTGTGGAGTGTCGAAACGGAACTCAAGAAGAAGCCGAGCAAGCCATGGATCAGCTACTTGCCTCTGGCAAAAAAATAGATGGAGTGTTTGCAAACAATGACATGGCTGCTTTAGGCGCACTGAAGTCTATTAAAAAAGCAGGTCTTAAAATACCAGAAGATATTGCCGTGATTGGCTATAGCGACTGGCAGTTTTGTTCATTGGTAAACCCTTCACTTTCTAGCGTCTCTCAACCAGGATATGAGATGGGAAAAGAAGCATGCAAGCTAATTTTCAAAGAAATAAACAAGACCAACATCGAGAAAAGCACCATTAAAATTCTCGATACTGAGGTAGTAGTTAGAGAGTCTTCTAACAAATTGGGCGTAATACAACCGCTCGCAAATTAGACTTCGTGCAAACGTTTGTGATGAGAATACCTAGGTGATTTCCTAAAGGAAGAGCGCAAAAGCACTATTTTCACCTAATGGAGCATAGGCTAACTAGCCTTTAACTTTCGCATCGCATGAATTTCAAAAACGAGTCTATTGGGTCAATTTCAACTTTCAATTGGAAAGATGGAGGCGTTATAGGAGCTGCTGGAGATAAGCACTTCGCTGTTACTTTTTACAATGAAAAGATCTGCAGAATTCAAGCTTCTAGACAGTCTGAGTTCGAACACTATCCCTTTTCAGTAATTCTTTCGCCAGAAAAAGTAAACATTGACGGCAAAGAAGACGATCAGCAAATCTCATTAAAGTCTGAACACCTCAAGGTTGAAATTCAAAAGGCTCCTTTCAGGCTTACTTTTAAAAATTCCGAAGGCGCTATCCTTAATCAAGACGACCCGGCCTTTGGCATTAGCTGGCTTGGCCATGAAGTAACCAACTATAAGACATTAGCCAATGACGAAGTGTTTCTTGGCATGGGCGAAAAAGGCGGTGGTCTCAATCGTAGAGGCTCTTCTTACGACCATTGGAATTCTGATGCGTTTGGTTTTGACAACTGGACTGACCCTTTATACATGTCTACTCCTTTTTATATAGGAGTTAGAGAAGGCAAACCTTACGGCATATTCTTCGACAACACGTACAAAAGCCATTTCAACTTTGGTGCTTCAAATAATGAGCGGTTCACTTACTTCAGTGCAGAAGCAGGCGATCTGAACTATTACTTCATTCAAGGAGATACTGTGGCTCAAGTTATTCAGCAATATGCCAAGCTTACAGGCACATGCGAGCTTCCTCCCAAATGGAGCCTTGGCTTTCAGCAGTGCAGATATAGCTACTACCCAGACCATGAGGTGTATAATATTGCCGATACTTTCCGCAATAAGAAAATCCCTGCCGATGTCATTTACCTAGACATTCACTACATGAAGGACTACATGGCCTTCACTTTTAATGATGAAAGATTCCCAGACCCAAAAGGGCTGATTGAAAAGCTAGAATCTCAAGGCTTTAAAGTGGTAGTTATTCTAGACCCAGGCATTGCCACTAAACCAGGCTACGGCACTTATGATAGAGGTGTGGAAGAAGATGTCTTTGTGAAATACCCTGACGGAACAAAGTATGAGGCGAGCGTTTGGCCAGGTAATAGCCACTTCACTGATTTCACTTCTGAAAAGGGGAGAGAATGGTGGGCTAAAGAACTAAAATTCTACACAGACCTCGGCCTAGAAGGTTTCTGGAACGATATGAATGAGCCTGCTTGCTGGGGGCAAGATGTGCCAAACCTCATTGAGTTCGATTATGAAGGCCAACAAGTATCGCACAAAAAGGCTAGAAACGTTTACGGTTTTCAGATGGTGCGCGCCACATTTGAAGGAGCAAAAAAACACATCGGGAATAAAAGACCTTTCACCTTAACTAGGGCAGGCTTTTCTGGAGTTCAGCGGTACTCAGCCGTTTGGACTGGCGACAATGTAGCTGGCGATGACCACATGCTACTCGGAGTACGACTAGTGAACAGCTTAGGGATGGCCGGTGTACCAATTTCAGGATACGATGTAGGTGGTTTTGTTGGAGAGTCAGGCCCAGCTTTGTTTGCCCGTTGGTTAGCTATAGCCACTTTTGCGCCCTTCTTCAGAGTCCACAGCATGGTAAACGTTCGTGATTCTGAGCCTTGGGCTTATGGCGAAGAGGTAGAAGAAATCTCAAGGAACTACATCAGCCTACGGTATAAACTGATGCCTTACATATACACCTTGGCTTATGAGGCCCACACTACTGGCCTTCCATTGAATAGATCTTTAGCAGTAGACTATTACAATGATCACAACATTTATGGTGGAAGCGCTCAAGACGAATTTACGCTTGGCCAATGGCTCTTGGTTTGTCCAACTACTAGCCAACAACAGTATGCAAAAATCTACCTTCCCGAGGGCGAATGGTATCATTTCTTTAGCGGGGAAAAGGTGAATTCAGGTCATCATGTAATTGAAACTACTTTAGAAGACTTACCGGTTTACGCCAAGGCTGGTGCAATAATACCAATGCAAAACACTGTTCAAACCACGCAAGAAAAGTCAGATGGAACGCTTAGACTGCATGTCTATTTCGGCCATACTAAAACGGAACAGCTGTATTACGAAGACAATGGTTCTACCTACGATTTCAAAGATGGTAGCTTCTATAAAAGACTGATTCAATTTGATGGTGAGTCTAACTCAATAACCATTGAAGCGAAAGAAGGAAACTTCGAATCTGAATTCAAGACTCTAAAGGTATATCTACATGGTTTTGAATCAGATAGCTATGAATTAAATGGTGAATCTGTAAATTACCAGATGGAAGACATCAGACTGATTGAACCAGTTACAGAGTTCGACCCACTCCCACAAAGAGAGAAACGAAACTATGTTAACCGAAATCTGAAAGTAATTGAAACTGGTTTCTCTGACTCAGAGCTGACCATTACGTGGAAATAAACAAGAATATGCAGACGAAACCTCGCCTCAATTTTGGCCAAATATGGAACATGAGTTTCGGTTTTCTCGGAATTCAAATGGGCTTTGCCCTGCAAAACGCCAATGCTAGTAGAATACTACAAATCTTTGGAGCAAATGTAGAGGAACTATCATGGTTCTGGATTGTGGCACCGTTAACAGGAATGATCGTTCAGCCTATCATTGGCCATTACAGTGATAGAACTTGGACAAAACTAGGACGAAGAAGACCTTATTTTCTTACAGGGGCCATTCTTGCATCAATTGGGCTAATACTTATGCCTCAGGCCGACATGTTTATTGCCTTTTTACCAGCGCTTTGGGTTGGAGCAGGGTTCTTAATGATCATGGACGCCAGTTTCAACATTGCCATGGAGCCCTTTAGAGCGCTGGTTGCTGACAAACTTCCAGGCGATCAAACCACTTTAGGTTTCAGCATTCAAACCGTTCTTATAGGAATAGGAGCTGTAATAGGCTCATGGCTACCTTGGGCAATCACCAACTGGTTTGGTGTTGCTAATACTGCCGAGCCAGGCACCGTGCCTCCCAGCCTAATTATCTCATTCATCTGTGGAGCGGTAGTACTTATAGGCACCATTCTAATTACAGTGTTTACTACCAAAGAATATAGCCCTGAAGAAACTGCTGCCTTTGAAGAAGAAAGAGAGACTGAAGTTGAAAGCGCAGTAAAAAGAAAGGGCTTTGGCCAAGTTCTAGAAGACATTGCTGCCATGCCAACCACCATGAAGCAGTTGGGTCTAGTTCAGTTCTTTTCATGGTTTGCTTTATTCGGAATGTGGGTTTACACCACACCAGCAATTGCCCATCATATTTGGAAGCTCCCTATTGATGACACCTCAAGCCAAGCCTATCAAGATGCAGGTGATTGGGTAGGAATCATATTCGGCTTTTACAATTTAGTTTCTGCCATCTATGCATTTTTACTACCATCAATTGCTGCTAAAATTGGTAGAAAGAGCACACATGCAGTTTCATTAATTATTGGAGGCTTAGGGCTAATATCCATGTACTTCGCCCCAAACAAGTATTGGCTCATAGGCTCTATGTTCGGGGTTGGAATAGCTTGGGCAAGCATTCTGGCCATGCCATACGCTATTCTAGCAGGTTCTATTCCGCTTAAGAAAATGGGGATATATATGGGACTATTTAATTTCTTTATTGTTCTACCTCAAATTATCAATGCCATTATAGGAGGGCCGATAGTAAAAAGCCTGTACGGAGGCAACCCAATGTTCGCCATTATCACCTCTGGCGTTTTTATGATACTGGCAGCTTTTACACTACGGTTTGTTAAAGACAAAGACGATCCTGCACTCACAGCATAAACCAATCATTTAAAAAGCAGCTTAACCGCTGCTTTTTATTTTTATCTTCACCACACAACTCTAATACTAATGAAAAAGACAACTATTTTATTTTTTGTATTGGTGCTTGTCTTTGGGTGTACACCTAAGAAAGACGACCAAGCCACCATTTTTAAGAAAATTAACGAGGAAGCTTTAGCCAATTCTGCGGCCTATGAAAACCTAGAAGAAGCTACTAAAACCATTGGCCACAGACTGACAGGGTCACCAGAAGGCGCCAAAGCTGAAGAATTCACCTACAACTTATTTAAAAGCTATGGGCTTGAAGTGGAATACCAACCCTTTGAGGTAGAGTCTTGGTCTAGAGGTGAGATTGAAGTTCAGATTGGCTCTAAAAATAAGCAAGAAGAAATGCCTGCAGTAACCCTTGCTCACTCTCCTGTTGAAGCAGATATCACAGCAGAAATAGTGGACATGGGCAACGGTGTAGATGCTGACTATGAAGCCAACCCTGATGCCGTGAAAGGTAAAATTGCGCTAGTCTATATTGGCACACTTCCGAATAGCCCAGAAGGAACTCCCGGACTTCACAGATCTGAAAAAACTGCTCTAGCAACCAAGTATGGTGCTATTGGCATCATTATTATTAATCAAGTAGATGGTGGCGTTCTTCTGACAGGTACCGCTTCAGTTACTGGTAGCCTCATTACCATCCCTGCTGTTTGCATAGGCAAAGAAAATGGCATGGAGCTAAAAGAAACCTTGAAGAAGACTAAGCAATATGCTTCTATCAAAATGACGAACGAATCTGGTTTGATCAACGCTCGCAATGTAATTGCCACAATCAAAGGCAGTGAGTTACCTGAAGAAAAAGTTATTGTTGGCGGCCACCTAGACTCATGGGATTTAGCCACTGGAGCAATAGATAATGGTATTGGCTCCTTTGCAATTATTGACATGGCCAGAACTTTTGCTGCACTAGATTTACAGCCAAAGAGAACTATTCAGTTTGTAATGTTTATGGGTGAAGAAGAAGGATTGCTTGGTTCAAGATACATGGTTGATCAAGCCATTGAGAATGGCACCATCAACCAGATTAAATATATCATGAACCAAGACATGTCTGGTAACCCTGCCGGATTTGGAACTGGAGGAAGACCTGAAGCGGAAGCTTTCTTCAAAGAAGTAGGAAAAGAAATCATGGCCATTGATTCTACTACATACAAAAATGTTGTTTCTAATGGCGCAGGCCTCCACAGCGACCATCAGCCGTTTATGCTTCAGGGCATACCTTATACTTCTCCAGCCTCTAGATTAGATAGAGCCATTTATGGCTGCTACCATGCAGATTGTGACGATTTCGATTTAGTGAACAAGGAGCACATGGTGAATAATGTAAGGTTTAGCTCAATGATGCTTTACGCTTTAGCCGATGCAGACCAGCTTCCAGCCCAAAAGCTCAATGATGCTGAAACAAAGGCATTTCTAGAAGGTCACAACCTTAAGCTAAAGCTTCAGATTGGTGGAGACTGGAGATGGGAAGATTAATCTCTAGTTTTTAGAAATGGACATAACGAACATCCTCCTGCTTTTTGGTGTCGGTTTAATTGCCGGTGTTATTAACACTTTGGCAGGAGGAGGTTCATTGCTCACTTTGCCCGCACTTATTTTCCTTGGCCTACCTCCCAACATTGCCAATGCCACCAACAGAATCGGTGTCTTCTTCAATGGACTGATGTCTTGGGGTGGCTACCACTCCAAAGGAGTAAAAGCCGAGAAATATGATCTCTGGCTGGGTGCTACTTCTTTTATTGGAGCCATTTTAGGGTCTTATGTAGCGGTAGACATCAAAGGAGAAACCTTCAATAGAATCTTGGCGGCAATCATTGTGTTTATTGTAGCCTATATGGTTTTTGGCAAAAGACTAAAATCTGGATACCAAGTTAAAACCACCAAGAAGTCGAAAATCATTGGGCTCATTACCTTCTTTTTTATTGGTATTTACGGTGGGTTTATTCAGGCCGGAGTAGGCTACCTAATCATTGCGTCCATGTCTTTCATCCACAACTATGGCATGGTAAAAATCAACATGATTAAGTCGTTGACAGTACTAATCTACACCCTTTCTGCCTTAGGAGTTTTCATCTATTCGGGACTGATTAACTGGGAATTAGGGCTTGCTTTGGCGGCTGGAAATGGTGCCGGAGGTTGGCTAACCAGCCGATGGAGCACCAAGGTAAACGAAAAGTACATCCGCTACTTTGTGATGGTTACAGCCATCGCATTTGCCATTAAATTGTTCTTTGGGTAGAAGTCGAATAGAATAAAACTGCGTGAGCTTATTAGGGTTACACATTTCGCCCTTTTCCATCCCGAGGAACCGAGGGATCTACCAAGCAGCTAATTGAAGCACAATAAGGTTTTTAAGAGTTAAAAACTCATGTCTTACCTTTGCGAGCATAATAAGCTTCAGCTTCTTCTAGCTTAGAAAGATCGTCCAGATCCTTATATCGTTTGGATTTTGCTTTCTCTTGCTTGAGTTCGTTTATGGAAATCACCGAAATACTTATTCCATCCACCAATCTAATGACTGAATTATCATAAGCTTCTTGAAAGGTGACTTCATTGCTGATATTCAATCTGGTCATCAGTTCAACCAAAAAACCTGAGTCAGAAAAAGAAACTATTCTTTCCTCTTTAAGCTCAGTAATTGCCTCAACAGGAAATTCAAAACCTAAGCTTTCAATTGCCCTCTGAATACTCTGAAGGTTGTTGCTCTCCTTCGACACCCATAAATCCAGGTCTCCCGTAGACCGATTGTAACCATGGAAGTTGACTGCAAAGCCACCGACTACCATGTACTCCACTTCCTCCTGATTGAAGGCGTCAATTACTTTCAAATAGAAATCATCTTTCTTCTTCAATAGTAAGCCCTTGGGTTCCTTCTGCACCGAATTAAACTTGTGCATTGTTTTGACATGCTTGAGCAACCAAAGAATCCGTTCCTTGGGTGTCCTTTCAAAGCCCTGTTCTAAAACATAGCGTTCAGCTTCGTCATGATTTTTATGAAACTTCACCTCCTTGGCCATACTTAAAGCTATCAAAAATGATTCCCTTTTAATATTTTCCAACATGGAAGAAATGCATCATGGTCTTCGGAAGAGCATTGAAAAATTCGTGACCCTAAAAGATGAGGAATGGGAGGAAATTCGCTTCGCTTGGAAAAGCTTCTCCTTCCACAAAAACGAACCCGTAACTAGCATGGGTGAAGTAGAAAAGTATTTCTATTACATAGACAATGGACTACTCAGAGGCTATTTCGAGAAGAATGGCCAAGAGTACAACATGGGCTTTTCCTACAATGGCGAGTTCAGTGGAGTTTATGACTCACTAATTTTTCAGAAACCATCTGACTGGAATGTGGAAGCCTTGGAAGACACCGTTGGGCTCAAACTTCACCATAACCAATTGGTAGAGTTGCAAGAGAGATTTCCAGTAATCAAGGAATGGCTGTTCAAGTTCAACCAGCAAGTAATGTTTGGACTGGGCATATTTATAAGGAGCTTATTGGCCGATTCTGCGGAAGAGAAGTTTGAACGACTGATGACTCAGAGTCCACACATTATTCAGATTGTTCCGCAGAAACACTTAGCTTCATATTTAGGAATGACTCCCGAAACTTTTTCCCGAATGAGAAAGAAATGGGCGACTTAACTTGATCTATATCAAGACGAAACTTGTAGCGACTCACTTACTTTATCGCAAAAAATGAAACTCAAAGCAACAACCCACATTCAGAACTCCGTAGAACAATGCGAAAAAGCCTTGGCCGAAGTAGAGCAACTCATCGCTGGTCTCGATGACAATACACTAAACACTCAGGAAGCCGATGGAAAATGGAGTATCCTTCAGTGCTTAAAGCATTTAAGCATTGCTAACAAAATCTATGTTGAGAATATTAAAAAGGCACATCAGAAATATCCTCAAGAGCCAGAAGAAACCTATTCTTCTCACTGGAAGGGCGATTACTTCACCAAAATGATCTCCCCTAAAGACACAGGCGAAGTAAAGAATAGTATGAAGACAATGAAGTCTATGGATCCCGCAAATGCCCTTAACGCTACTGAAACCATAGAAGAGTTTTTCTCCACTCACCGAGAGCTAGCTGAACTAATCCGAAAGTCCAAAAACTACAGCCTAAACAAAGTGAAAGTGCCCACCGCCCTAGGTCCTTTGGTGAAACTCAGACTAGGCGATGCCTTTCGCTTTCTGCTAGGTCATCTCGACAGGCACGTTCTCCAGCTCAAAAGAATCAAAGCTGCGGTAGTCTAAACCTATATCTATTCGTTACCTTCAAGTAATGAAGGATGAGAAGAACACTGGCTCCAGCAGACGACCGCGTGGTAGGGGAATAGGAACCGGAATTGCCATTGGAGTAGGAATAGGCGTTGCTATGGATAATCTAGCCATTGGCGTTGGAGTAGGTATTGCTATGGGCTTCGGGTTTGAATTTATTAATAGGCAAAAAAATAAGGACTAGCAAAAACTAGCCCTTACGTCATTCTCTTAACTATCTATCCCTAATCCTCTCTCAACCTTGTTGCAGGGTTAGAAAATGCTGCTTTAAAGGTTTGCATACTAATGGTTACAAAAGCAATGAGTAGCGCAATTCCGCCAGCAATAATAAATGGCAAGGCTCCTAAACCAATTCTGTATGCGTAGCCATCGAGCCAATCGCTCATAAAGTACCAGCCAATCGGAGCAGCCAGTAACATGGCTATTCCCACCAAAATGATAAACTCCTTACTCAAGGTTGAAACGATCTGATTAATAGACGCTCCAAGCACTTTTCTAATGCTAATTTCTTTACCCCTTTGAGCTACCGTAAATGATGCCAAGCCAAACAGACCAAGACAAGCAAGGAAAATTGCCAAACCTGAGAAGATAGTGAACAACTCGCTTCGCTGAGATTCAGACTCATAAAGAGTATCGAACCGCTCATTTAAGAAGTTGTACTGAATCGGTGAATTAGGCGAAAACTCTGCATACTTCTGCTCAATTTCTGCGACTGAGCTTCTCAAATTTTGACCTTCAATTTTGATGGAAAGGAAACGCATATTACTTCTATTGTTCGCCATAATTACCGGCACAATCTCACTCTGAAGCGACTCGAAGTGAAAGTCTTCAACCACACCAATTACTCTTCCAGCAACACCACCATAATTCATGCGTTTGCCAATAGCATCTTCAGGGCTAGACCAACCTATAATCTCTACCGACTTCTCATTTAGAATAAAGTTGGCTGAATCTCTTTGCCAGTCATCGGTGAAGTTTCTACCAGCTACTACTTCCATCTGGTAATTCGAAACAAAATCAGGGTCTACCTGCAGCTGCTTAATTACCACCTGAGTAGGCTGCATTTGGCCATCCACCTCGGCTTGCGCACCTTGAGAATCGAGCAACTGACCAGAAGGCACACGACTAGAACCTCCGGCAGATTTCACCCCAGCAATATTTTTAAGCTCATTCTTAAAAGTCTGGAAGTTGTTGCCAATTTCTTGACTCACATTCAAGATCATCATTTGGTCTTTGTCATAGCCAAGATTCTTGTTCTGCATATAATTTAGCTGCTGAACTACCACAACCGTAGAGATAATCAAAACCACAGAAATTGAGAACTGAGCCACTACAAGCACTCTCCTTAATAATCCCGACTTCCCTGGTGCAGAACCCTTACTGCCTCTCATTACTTCTAGCGGCTTAAATGCAGAAAGGTAGAATGCAGGATAGCTCCCTGCCAAAACACCCACCAACAAGGCAGCTCCAAAAATAATTGCGATTAGACCCGCATTTTGTACTAGGTTGAACTCTAAATTCAGTGAAGTAAAATCTCTAAAGAATGGCAGAATCACTGAAGTGAGCCCAACAGAGAGCAACAAAGCACAAAGGGTAAGTACAACAGATTCAGTCAAAAACTGATTGATAAGGTTCCCTTTTCCGGCACCGAATACCTTTCTCATTCCTACTTCTTTGGCTCTTCTGGCCGATCTGGCCGTGGCCAAATTCATGTAGTTAATACAGGCAATTAGCAGAATCAGTACCGCGATTGAAGTAAAGATGTAGACGTAAGTAATATCTGAATTCTCTCCTAATTCATCAGAAAGATTAGAATGTAAGTGAATATCTGTCAACTTCTGAACGTGTAGCCTAGTCCAGCTATTGGCATTTTCTCCCAGTTGAATGGTAAGAAACTCTTCCATTCTATCCATAATTCCATCGATAGACCCTGTTTCTGTCAATGTAAAAAGCGTAGTGAAGTTATTGCTTCCCCACGCGCCTAAGAGGTTTTCTCTTCCTCCATAGAATTGTTCTATCACTGAGAAATCACCCAACATATTCAGCTCAAAACTGGAATTGTCTGGCCAATCTTTATAGACTCCTTGCACTAATAATTCCGCTTGATCGAACACACGGATAGACTTCCCCATTGGGTCTTCGTTACCGAAATATTTCTTGGCGAGGCTTTCAGAAAGCACCACTGATCCTGGTTTCTGCAAGGCTTCCTTCAGATTCCCCTGAAGAGTTTCGAAAGTAAGAATGTCCACAATTTCAGGATCGGCAAAAGCTAAATCAGTTTCATTGAAAAGCTTCTCACCGTATTCGATGGTGCCAGAAGTAGTGAGAAAACGACCAATTTTCTCTATGTCACCTTCATAATAATCTTTCAAATAATGACCAAATGGAGGGGCTAACCGTGAAAGATGTAAAGAAGTGGTTCCATCTTGACTCATGAATTCGCGAGTGAATCGGTAGGTTTCGTCAGCATTCTCATGAAACGTATCATAACTCATTTCCTCATTGATGTAAAGACCGATGAGTAAGCAGCAGGTAAGGCCTACAGAAAGACCTAAAATATTGATAAATGAGAATCCTTTGTGCTTCAGAAGATTTCTGAGCGCAACTTTAAAGTAATTTTTAAACATGACCGTTGGTTTGAGTTTTAACAACTCTCAATTAAACGAATTGAGAAACATATTCATAATGACCAAAAAAATATAGCAAGGTTGCAGCTTATCGGGTTATGGTAAGAACTACAATTATTTGAATGTTAAATCAGGATTTTGCAGCTTTGAACATGCGCTTCACCCTTACCACATGCATTATTTTACTGTCTCTACTTGAAGTTCCCTCCATGGCGCAAGAATTTGAGGTAACTTCCTTCAACATCCGCTATGGCACTCCAGGTGATGGAGAAAATAAATGGAAAAGTAGAAGGGACAGAGTAATGACCATCTTCAAGAAATACAGAGATGGAATAATTGCCACCCAAGAGGCCTTGCCTTTACAAATAGATCAAATTTTGGATGAAGTCTCTCAACTCGATGTCGTCTTTAGGTCTAGAACCTTAGAAGAAAAGAAGGGGGAGTCTAATGCGGTATTCTACAACAAGAAAACCTGGAAAGTTGTCAATGATGAAACATTTTGGTTTTCCGACACCCCAAACGAACCAGCAACCAAAAGCTGGGGCAATACACTACCTAGAATTGCTACTATCGTTGTTCTTGAACACAAAAGCAGTGGCAAGAAACTTCGGCTGCTTAATGCTCATTTAGACCATCGGTCGGACTATAGCAGAGAAAGAAGTGTTGAATTGATTCTTAGAAAATTAATGACAGAAGTGGAGCCAATGCCCACTATACTTTTAGGCGACCTGAACGAAACGCCTGAAGGTGAAAACATTCAACGAATAAAAGAATACTTTACTGATACCTATTCTGGAGATGAACTGGAAGGCTGTACTTATCACAACTGGAACGGAGGCAGCCATTGCGATAGAATAGACTATATTTTCTATCAAAAATCAGAAGGCTTAAGCTTGAATAGTTTTGAGATAGATAGATGGAAGAACAAATATTTCTACCCTTCTGACCACTATCCTATTGTCGCAAACTTTTCTTTCAACTAGACTGATTTTCTCTCTTCTTCTCTCTGAAATAGGAATAGATAAAATAAGGTAGTCCGAGAATAGTTGAGACCATAACTCCGATGAAAAATCCTTTTGCCCAACTATCCTGGTCAGAAAACAAGATGATCAATAGAGAGGCTAAGCCTATGGCAGAAAATATATAGATACTTAGAAGCTCCTTTTTAGACTTTAACATTAGCGGCTTTTGCTTTGCGTCTATTATTAATAAATACTCCAAGTAAAATAGCTAATACTCCAATAATATGCCCTATCAACACAACTTCTCCGTCTAACACGCCCCATGTTAAAGCCACTATAGGGATAAGATAAGTAACCGTACTACTAAATATTGGAGTAGTAAGCTGTACCAGCTTGTTGAAAAGTATTAGAGCCAAAGACGTACTCATAATACCTAATAAACTTACATAGCCTAAGGCTTTTACCGCTCCTGGTTGAGTGGCCAATGTTACCGAAAAATCGGTTCCAAACACCAAGTAAAGTCCAGCTAAAGGCCCCACTAACAATATGCTAACACTAGTAATTACCAACGGACTCAAGTCGGCCAGATAATACTTAATCACATTAAGATTGGTTCCATAACAAGCCGTGGCCAGCACTACAAAAAAAGCATAGAAGTTAAACTCACTGAATTTACCTCCGCTTCCGGCAGTAAGCAGAACAACGGTCCCAATAAAAGCCAGCACTATCCCTAAATAATTGGCCTTATTAAACTTCTGCTTAAAGAAAAGTGCTCCAATTACAAGGGTGAAAATGGGAGTAAGGCCGTTGAGTACACCAGTAATACCACTATCTAAACGGGTTTGACCAATAGCAAAAAAGAATGCTGGGCCAAAAGTACCAACCATACCAATCAGGAACAGAAGTTTAACCTGCTTACTAGTTAGTTTCCTTACTCTAGGAATGCTCACTGGCACCAAGAAAAGACAAGCTGCCAAAATTCTGATGGCTCCTACCTCACCGGCATCATAAACCTCTAAACCTCTTTTGATTAGAATAAAGCTGGTTCCCCACACCAAAGAAAGAATTACCAGAATACCCCAGGCTAAAACGTTGGTATTTTTCATGCTTCTAAAAGAAGCCCAAATGTAGAATAATTAGTGAACGTTCCGAAGAGAAATTAGGCCATTGAATAGGCATCTTCAAATATGCCTCCCACCTCATCTAAAATTCCGAATAGCTCTTCCGGATTTTCAGATTCAACCAATCGAGTTCTATAAGGCTTGAAGTTAGGAATACCTCTAAAGTAGTTAGTGTAATGCCTTCTCATTTCGTAAATACCCTGCTTCTCCCCTTTCCATTCCAGAGAAAACTCTAGGTGCTTTTTGGCAGTTCTGACTCTCTCATCCATAGAAGGTGGCGCGAGCAGTTCACCTGTTTTCATGAAATGCTTAATTTCATTGAAGATCCACGGATAACCGATAGACGCACGGCCAATCATAATACCATCTACTTCAAACTTGTTTTTATACTCTAGTGCCTTTTCGGGTGAATCAATATCTCCATTACCAAAAATTGGAATGTGAATATCTGGATGGTTCTTAACCTCAGCTATTTTAGTCCAATCGGCTATGCCTTTGTACATCTGCACTCGGGTTCTGCCATGAATGGTCAAAGCTTTGATTCCAACATCTTGCAGTCGCTTGGCAACTTCTACAATTTTAATGGTACTGTCATCCCAACCAAGGCGCGTTTTCACAGTAACTGGAAGGCTCACCTGCTTTACAATCTCCTCGGTCATCTTCTGCATTTTGGGAATATCTAGCAGAATTCCAGCCCCAGCCCCCTTGCATGCTACTTTCTTAACTGGGCAACCGTAATTAATATCTACCAATTCTGGCTGCGCTTCTTCAGCAATGGCAGCTGCTTGGCGCATAGATTCGATTTTATCGCCAAAAATCTGAATACCAATTGGGCGCTCATAGTCGTATATATCGAGCTTTTGAACACTCTTTTCAGCATTTCTAATGAGTCCTTCTGAAGAGATAAACTCGGTGTACATCAAATCTGCCCCGTTTTCTTTACACACCGCTCTAAACGGTGGGTCGCTCACATCTTCCATGGGAGCCAACAGCAACGGGAATTCACCAACCTCTATGTTTCCTATTCGTACCAAGTGCTATTCAAATTTTAGCGTAAATTTACGCCATTATGGTGAGAAATGATAACGAGAAAATAGAGGCAAGCATCGATTTAGCTTCTATGAGCGATGCAAAGGAGAAAGTAGCCGTAAGGAAGAAAACCAGAGAGATAGCTGCTGGCCAAAACCTGTTGATAGTAATTGGCTTTATGCTAGTTGGCTTTTTTGTTGGGCAGTTTATTGCTGGCGCAGTAGCCATAGGCTTAGCGGCTGCCAATGGAGCAGAACTTGGCGACATCTTGAACAACCCCAATAGCCTTTACTCTTATATGAGTCTTACAGAAGCCTTGTCTTCTCAAATGCTATACACCCTGTTCTTTACATTTTTTACCCCTTGGTTCTATTTAAAGGTTGTAGCCAACAAGAAACTGGGCTCATTAAGTCCGAATAAAAAAATAGAACCGCTTCCATTAATTCTGACCGCAGCTGGCACCTTCGCCTTTATGATTGTCAACTCTTATTTTATTGAATGGAATGAGGGGATACAATTTCCAGAATTTATGGCTGGTTTTGAAGAGTGGGCCAGAACTACAGAAGAGCAGTTAGCAGAAGCCACTAAATACTTTACGTCTTTTAGCAATGTTGGTGAGTACCTCTTCGCTATGCTCGTTATCTCTATTCTTCCGGGCATTGGCGAGGAGCTAATGTTTAGAGGAGTGCTGCAAAACAGCTTCCAGAGGTGGACTAAAAACCCTCATATAGCCATTTGGGTAAGTGCTTTTATTTTTGGAGCTATTCACATGCAGTTCTTTGGCCTAGTTCCAAGAATGATGTTAGGAGCCGTTTTTGGCTATCTATATGTTTGGTCTGGAAATATTTGGTATCCTATAATTGCACATGCCATCAATAATGGAATTGGAGTCACAATTGCCTATTCTGCTCAATTCTCCGAAAACGGTGTCAATTTAGACGATACGGAAGCCGTACCAGTAGTTGGCCAAATAGTAGCTGCAGTAGCCTTTGTTGCTATCATGGTTATTTTCAGAAATCTGTATCTTAGGCGAAAATCTTTAGAGTGAGTAGCTGGCAAACCGTTTATACAACATCTGTCCCGCATCAGGCGGAAATCGTAAAAGACGTATTAATCAATGAAGGGTTTGCGGCTATTGTCTTCAACCTTCAAGACCATTCATACAAGTTTGGTCAGCTAGAGGTAAAGGTTAATCCGGATAGTGTTATGCGTGCTCTAAAAATCATCAACGAACAGATCAGCTTCAATAATGAATAATCTGGCATTGAGAATTGTTACAGCTCTTATTGGCGTAGGCGCTATAATTGCTGCAACCGTTCTATCTCCATGGGCCTTTGCTATAGTCTTCGCCCTAATTATGTTACTCACACTAAAGGAGTTTTACGGACTAGAGAAAAACTCAGGCAACCATCCGTACGAGGTTTGGGGCTTAACCTTTTCCCTTATTCTGTACGCCCTCATGTTCTGTTATTTTCAGCTAGAGCTTTCCACTAAACTGTTTTGGCTACTTCCAGCTCTATTTGCAACAGTACTAATTTATCCGCTTCAAGCTATAAAAAAGTCGCATGCCATTAACTGTACGGCTCTTTCAACCTTTGGTGTGGTATACATTGCCATTCCATTCTCATTACTACATAGTATTGGCTTTCTAGGAGGAACTTACAGCTATGTGCTCATTTTGGGTATTCTTTTTCTTCAGTGGGCAAACGATACTGGGGCTTACTTTGCAGGCAAGACTTTTGGAAAGCGAAAGCTTTTCGAACGCGTTTCTCCAAACAAAACTTGGGAAGGTAGCATTGGGGGTTTTTTACTGTCTTTGGTAATTGCTTACGGTTTTTACGAGCTATTTGGTGAAATCGGCTTAATGGAGTGGCTGGGATTGGGAGCAATCACGGCCATATTTGGCACATTGGGCGATTTAACCGAGTCTCTTTTTAAGCGAACATTGGCTATAAAAGACTCAGGAAGCATCTTGCCAGGGCATGGAGGTTTTCTAGATAGATTCGATGGTTTACTGTTAAGTTTACCATTCACAACAGCCTATCTGCACTTGATACTTTAATCGGGAAAATTAGCGCCTTGGTCTTGGACATATTCGCTTAAATTTTCCTTAATTTTGACCCGTCTTAAACAAAATATTCCCTATGGGTTACATAGAACCGGCTCCGATTAAGGACAAATCAAATCCTTTCGAGTCAATGATGTCCAGGTTCAATATTGCAGCCGAGGTGCTGGGACTGGACGAACAAGTTTATAATGTTTTAAAGTCACCCTCAAAGCAAGTATCTGTTTCACTGCCTATCACTATGGACGATGGTTCCATTCAAGTGTTCGAAGGTCACCGTGTGATTCACTCCAACATTTTGGGGCCATCTAAAGGTGGTGTTCGCTATGCAATGGATGTTCACTTGGACGAGGTAAAAGCACTTGCTGCGTGGATGACATGGAAATGTGCCGTTGTGGACATTCCGTATGGTGGTGCAAAGGGTGGCATTAGATGTAACCCAAGAGCCATGTCTGCTGGAGAAATCGAAAGATTAACCCGTGCTTATACACAAGCAATGACTGGCGTTTTTGGTCCTGATAGAGACATACCTGCACCAGATATGGGAACTGGCCCAAGAGAAATGGCCTGGCTGATGGATGAGTACTCACGCTCTATGGGAACCACGGTCAATGCTGTTGTAACGGGTAAGCCTTTGGTACTTGGTGGCTCTTTAGGCCGCGTAGAGGCTACTGGTAGAGGCGTTATGGTTTCTGCTTTAGCAGCCATGGAAAAACTTAAAATCAATCCTTACCACGCTACTATTGCAGTTCAAGGATTTGGAAACGTAGGTTCATTTGCTGCTCTTCTTTTAGAAGAAAGAGGCTGTACTGTAGTTTCTATAAGCGACATTTCTGGCGCGTATTACAACGAAAAAGGAATAGACATTAAGAAAGCCATTGAATACAGAGATGGCAATAAAGGAACTTTAGAAGGTTTTACTGGAGCCACCTTAATGGACAAGCCTGAAGACCTCCTTACTCTTGATGTAGATGTTTTAGTGCCTGCAGCCGTTGAAGATGTAATTCACCTTGGCAACGTAGATCAAGTAAAAGCTAAGCTTATTGTAGAGGGTGCCAATGGCCCAACTTCTGCCGAAGCTGATAAAATTATAAATGAAAAAGGCATTATGGCAGTACCAGACATTCTGGCCAACGCTGGTGGTGTAACTGTTTCATACTTTGAATGGGTACAAAACCGTTTAGGTTATAAATGGACTCGTGAAAGGGTAAACAGAAGATCTGACAGAATTATGAAAGATGCCTTCGATAAAGTATACAATGCCTCTCAGAAGTACGACATACCTATGCGTATTGCAGCTTATGTTGTAGCAATTGAGAAAGTGGCTGAAACCTACAAGTTTAGAGGAGGTTTTTAATCTTATGAAAGTACATCATGAAGGAAGAGGATTCTTAACAATCCTCTTCTTTGTTTTAATAGTGTTAAATGCCGGAATCATTTATCTGGCACCAATCCCCGAACTCATCAAATATATTGTTGGAGGAGTATCGCTAGCGGTTTTTCTTTTCTTTCTTCAGTTTTTCAGAAATCCTACCAGAAAAATTGAGCTCAATGAAAAGTACGTTTTAGCTCCTGCAGACGGAAAAGTTGTGGTGATTGAAACTACCACCGAAGACGAGTACTTTAAGGGCAAAGAGCGTATTCAGGTTTCAATATTTATGTCGCCAGTAAATGTGCACGTAAATAGAAACCCTGTAACTGGGCTCATTAAGTACTTCAAATATCACCCAGGTAAGTACTTGGTGGCTTGGCACCCTAAGTCGAGCACTGAAAATGAAAGAACTACCATAGTATACCAACTTCATAAAAACGTAGAAATCCTGATACGTCAAGTAGCAGGAGCTGCCGCAAGAAGAATAAAATGGTATATAGAAGAAGGCAACAGCGTTATTCAGGGAAGAGAATTCGGTTTTATCAAATTTGGCTCCAGGGTAGATTTATTCTTACCACTAGATGCTGAAGTTAAAGTTACCAATGGCCAAATTACCAAAGGTGGCCAAACTGTAATTGCGGAGTTAAAGTAATCTCTTTAACTCCTCTCTTGCCATTTTCTTAGCGTTGACTGCCTTTGTTGGCCTTGTAACCAAAGTAAGTACACCAACTATCTCGTTCGTGAAAACACACCAACAAGGACATTAGCCTTGTGACCAACGAATAACGACTTACTTGTCGGTAAAAACACCAACAAGGGCATTACAGCAGCCCTTCAACAACTCTCATAAGTTTTTCTAGATGCTCCTGATCTACTGAATCAAAGTCATTAAGTTGGTCTGAATCTACATCAAGAATTAGAGCCACTTCTTCATCTTTCATAGCTGGCAAAACAATCTCCGATTTAGAATCTGAGCTACAAGCAATGTGTCCTGGAAACTCATCTACATTGGACACTAAGAGTGTTTCAGCTTTTTCCCAGCTAGTTCCGCAAACACCTTTTCCTTTCCTGATTCTCGTACAAGCAATTGGCCCTTGAAATGGTCCAAGCACCAATTCATCGTCTTTTACCAAGTAGAAACCTACCCAAAAGAAGCCCATACCATATTTAAGAGCCGAAGCAATATTAGCTAGGTTAGCAGTCAAGTCTGGTTCACCAGTTACCAAAGCTTCAATCTGAGGAATCAAGCTTTGATATTTTTCTTCTTTAGTAGCGGTATTGTTTACGATTAGCTCTTCTGCCATAACTCTTGATTTTGGAATGCAAAGGTAACCGAGAGAACGGAAATTCGGTTCTCTCTAAGGTTGAAGTTTTTAACTCACATCTCCCGCCTTCCCTTGGGGAAGTTGATCATTGAAGCTCCTGAGCATATTCAGATATAGTATCTCATGTAGATAAAAAACAGGTATCCACCCCCTACCCCCCCCGCCAGCGGGGGACAGCTAAGGCCTAAACCTTAATACTACAAGCAAGTGAATCAGTTTCATAACTACTTCTATCCGCATAAAACAGTACAGCATCGGTTAATGTCCTCCGCTGGCGGAGGTGCCGACAGGCGGAGGTGGAAGGTTAGTGTAATCCTTTGGGATTACGTTTGAACTCCTTGCTGATAATTGTAAACTATTTCTGGTAAACCCGAAGCCTATCCCCCATCAGATCAGTTTCTGAGATCAATTGTCCTTTCAACTGAGGAGCCTTAATTCCTTCTCCAAAATTACCCCTCGAGCTAAACACTTTAGCTTCATCCCAAAGGCCTTGTTCAATGAAAGCATTTAAGGTAGCCGCTCCACCTTCAATAATAAGCGACTGCACCTTTCTTTTTCCTAATTCTAAAACCAAGTCTTCCATGAAATTAGAAGGTTCTATAGCTATAAACTCGAGGTTATTAGACTGCTCTGACTTACTATAATTGAAGACCAAGGTAGGAATATCCCCCTTGTGGAGGTTCAGGTCATCAACCAACTGAAGCTTTCTATCTACGAGTATCCTTAGAGGGTCATTTCCCACCCAGCTTCGTACATTAAGTGTAGGGTTATCATAAAGCGCTGTATTTCGTCCCACCAAAATAGCATCTTCTTCGGCCCGCCATTGATGTACCATGCTTCGCGAATATGCATTACTGATCCACTTAGAGTCGAAGTTACCTCTGGCTACAAAACCATCGGCCGTTTCTGCCCACTTGAGTATGATGTACGGTCGTTTCTTTTCGATGAGGGTGAAAAAGCGCACATTCTGAGCTAAAGCCTCTTGCTCTAGACAACCGGTTTCCACTTGAATTCCCGCTGCTTTCATTCTTTCAATACCTTGCCCTCCAACCAATGGATTGGAGTCAAAAGCGGCAATCACTACCCTTTTCACCTTTTTTGAAATAAGTAGATCAGCACAAGGTGGAGTTTTACCATGGTGAGCACAAGGTTCCAGCGTAACATAACAAGTCGCTTCGCTTAGTAATGACTCATCTTCAACTGAGTGGATGGCGTTAACTTCAGCATGGCCCTCGCCATATTTTCTGTGCCAACCTTCGCCAATAATTCTTCCTTCATGAACAATTACGCAGCCCACCATTGGGTTAGGGCTTACAAAACCTCTTCCCAAGGCAGCAAGCTCTAAGGCCCTTCGCATATAGCGAATATCGGCTTCATTGAAATTCTTTGATTCGATATTTCCTTTACTTTGTACCATGTCAGAAAAGCCCGCGAAGGATTTGCTGCGCCAAGTTATTAATGAATTGGCAAACTTGTATGAAGAGCGTGAAGTATCGGCCCTAGCCAGACATTATTTACACGATCGATTTCATGTTGACTCTATGAAGTTAGCCATGAATAGCCCTATTCACTTCGATGAAAAGCTGATGCTTCACGATCTTAGACTGCTCCGAGCGGCTACCCCTCTTCAGTATGTGGTAGGCTTTCGCGAATTCTACGGCCGTAGATTTAAATGCGGACCAGAAGCATTAATTCCTCGACCTGAAACGGAGGAGCTTGTAGATTGGATAATACAGGGAATTGGGGAACTGGGAAACTGGGAAATTAGTGTTTTAGATATAGGAACGGGGACTGGTTGTATTCCAATAACGCTTGGACTTGAGGCACCAAAAATCCAAACACAAGGGATAGATATATCTGAAGGAGCTTTGAGCTTAGCCAGTAAAAATGCAGAACAGTTGAAAGCCAATACAACTTTCCATCAGTTAGACATTTTGAAGGAAGAGATTGAAGGAAGTTTCGATATTATAGTCAGCAACCCTCCATATATACCTGAGTCTGACAAAGCTCAAATGCACAGCAATGTGCTAGAGTACGAACCAGAACTTGCGTTATTTGTGCCGAATAACGATCCGCTTCTGTTTTACAGAACCATAGCACAAAAGGCCAAAACAGCTCTTTCTAAGAATGGTCAGCTCTATTTTGAAATCCACGAAGCTTATGGTGATGCCACTAAAGCCTTACTAGAGTCAGAAGGTTATTCGGACATAACCATCAAGCAAGATTTACAGGGAAAGGACCGAATGGTGAGGGCTTTTTATTCGAAGCAAGCCTGACATCAATCTTCTTATTTTCTTTGATACTAATGTGAGTTTTCTTTAATAACCAGCTATAGGAACTCCCTCCCTAACAGCACACTCATTACTATTTTTATCGAAGTTTTACTATTTACATAGTTTATCTACTATTTTTATAGTAGATTAGAATCCATGAAAGAATTAACAAAGGCAGAAGAGCGTGTAATGCAGATTGTCTGGGATCTTGAGAAAGCATTCACTCGCGAGGTATTAGAGCAATTCAAAAAAGAAAAGCCAAGCTACACCACAGTAGCTACCGTACTTACTGTTCTCGAGCAAAAGGGCTTTGTTGCTCATAAAATGCTTGGAAACAGCAAACAGTATTACCCACTTATCAGCAAATCGAAATACTCTGACTTTGCCATGAGTAATGTAATGGGCAAGTACTTCGAAGGTTCACTCACCAGACTCGTCTCGTTCTTTGCCGACCGTAAGAAGATAGACATCAACGAGCTCGATGAGATCATTAAGATTCTAGAAAGCAAAAAAGAAGAGGAATAATGGAACAGTTACTAATCTGGAGCTTAAAAGCCAGCATTATATGCAGCTTCTTATTTTTAGCCTATTGGCTATTGTTTAGGAACAACTCAAGAGCCCAATTGAAGAGAGGCATTCTGCTCATCATCCTACTCTGCACAGTCTCCTTCCCACTTATTCGGGTAGAATTGAAACTAGATTCTTTCAGACCTCAGCTTACTCAAATAATCCCTGCTCTTGACTCAGAAAGCACTGAATTAACAGTAGACAAATTAAGATTAGAGGAGGCTCAGGTAGAACCAACCATTGCAGAACCTTCATTCAGCTGGTGGAAATTGGCTATGAACCTTTACCTAGCTGGTATTTTGGTATCAACCACGCTGCTAGCATTAGAAATATACAGATTATTCAGGCTGAAGAAATCTGGAACAAAGGGATCAATACTAAACCGAAAGGTGATCTTTCATAGGAGAATACATTCTCCTTTCTCCTTTATGAAATGGATTTTTCTACCCGATGGCGCCAATTACAATTCCGATACGTGGAAGGCCATCAAAACACACGAAGAAGCACACATCCACCAATGGCACACAGCTGATCTATTGATTTCGAGAATTCTACTGATTTTCTGTTGGTACAATCCCTTCTGCTACTGGCTAAGCAGAAACATCAAGTTAAACCATGAAGCCCTTGCCGATTCAGAAACACTGAAAAGCATAAGCCTTAAAACCTACACCCAAACACTTCTCAACATCAGCCTTGCTCAACCAGAAAGACCCCTTGGCCATTATATGGCACTCAAGTCTTCTCTTTCTGCACGATTGATTTTAATGAAAACACAAAAAACAAATACCATGAAGACAGTTAGAAATGTAATAGCATTCTCTCTTATAGGAACCTTGGCTTTTCTACAGGCTAATATCTATGGACAAGATAAAGAGCCCAAAAAAGAAGATATGTTTCGTAATGGAACATTATTCTTTACAACTGGTGGTGACGATGGTTCTACTTTCTCAACTATTAAGATTAAAGATCGATTTGAAAAAAACGCGGATGGTTGGATTCAGAACTATGCTGCATCACAGTATATCCCAATTATATTGACTAAAAAAAGAGCCGATATAATTACAGCAATATCAAGTCAACAAGACGATGAACTTTTCCTTCAAAGCACCCTTTTAAAGCTATCAAAAACAAGAGAAGCCACAGAGTTACTAGAATCTCCAATTATTAGTATTAACAACAAGGTGCATACACAATTTGAGTTGACCACAGACGAGCTAGTGGCCATGTACGACCTTTCTAAAAACTGGTTCAACAATTATGTAAGACCTATATATCCAGAGCAAAAGTTCATCTCAGAGCCTGAGTTTATTAAGTATAAGTATATGATCATTCTCTCTCCTGACGATGAACAATTTCCATTCAATTCAGACGAGAGAGTACTTCAGGTTAGTGAAGTAGATCAACTTCCAAGCCCCAAAGGTGGCCTTGAACGCTTCTTAACCAATATTCTTAAGGAAGCCTCCTCCTCTGTAGACCTTTCTGTTCTAGATGAAGACGTTGCCTTTAACCTAGTAGTGGGAATAAATGGAGCGATCAGTAATTTAGAATTAGCTACTGAAGTAATTGGTGATGAAGCTACTCAAGACAAAAAATTTGAAGCACTTGGAGCCATCAATAAGCAGATACTTAACCTTTCCAATCTGTATGGATGGAACAGTGCCAAAAAAGCGGATAAGAGAGTAGCTACGAACTACCGATTAGAAATTCCTAAATCGTCATTCTAGTGGAAGCATTACTAATCTGGAGTCTAAAAAGTAGTGCGATACTAGCAATAGTATTTGCCTGCTACTACTTTCTTTTTAGAAACAATACCGTTTTTAAACTAAGGCGAACCCTTCTGTTACTCATTCTTGGGCTTAGCTGTTTGGCCCCATTATTCGAGATTCAGGTTCCTCAGGAAGAACAACCCGTAATTATTCAACAAGCCGCTCAACTGAGGTCTAGTACAATAGGCCAAATTAAGCTCACTCCAACAAAAGAAACAGGGATTCAACCACACTCACTACCAGAGGAGCAGGCAAAAACCATCGACTGGAGAGCGATGATTCTGTATGCTTATCTCATTGGTATTTCGGTTTCTCTAGCGCTTCTTCTATTCGAGTTGGGGAAAGTAGTCTATTTAAAATTCACAGGAAGCCGAGCACCTGAGATGGGCAGAAATGTAATAGCTCATAGCTCGATTACTTCTCCTTTCTCGTTCAACAAAACAATTTTCATTCCTAAGAACCATGACTTTTCAGGTGCTACTTGGAAAACCATTTCCATCCATGAACAAGCTCATATAGACAAAAGACACAGTTTAGATCTACTGTTCGCTCGCTTATTACAGTCACTCTTTTGGTTCAACCCAATCATCTATTTATTGCAAAAAGACTTGCGAACAGTTCACGAAGCACAGGCCGATGAAGAAGTATTGAAAAACATCGGGTTTAGTGCTTATGCCCAAACACTAATGCAAGTGAGTTTACCTGGCTATCAATTACCAGTAGCCCACTCCTTCGCAGTTATTTCATCGTTCTCTAAAAGGTTAAAACTTATGAAAACACACAGAACAAAACTCAAAACCACTCTATTGTCCATTGTGGCTATTTCCCTTTTCTCATTCGGAATTATTGGATGGAGCTCTTTGAAGGGGCAGGAGAAAGAACCTGACTCATCTTTTAACGCATCTCTTTCAATAGATTTGGGCACTCAATCAGGTGAAATTAGAAGAACTTTCTTGAGACAGAAACTAACCACTGATCACCAAAGAATCTTAGAGTTACTAAAAAATGAAAACCCCGAAATTGACATTTTCTATTCATATTATTCTGAAGCCAATTTCAAACCATACTTTGACTCTTTCAAACCTGGATACAACCCTCTTTATATAGGCCACCTATCAAAGGAACAAAAGGCTGAATTGAAAAAACTTCATCTTGAAGACCCCCAGCCGGAAAGAATATATGACCGTAATGACCTCACTAAATATAGAGAAATAACCTACCAGGAGGCTTTCCCTAATATGGAAGAGACAATTGATTTGACTATGAACTATATAATGATTTATAGCCGAACAGGAGAAGGACTCAACCACATAACGGAAAAAATATATGAACCTGACGAGGTAGACCAACTTCCAGAAGTTATGGGGGGAATTGAAAAGTTAGCCAAAGCCATTGCTTTAGACGTTAAAATCCCTGCAAACATTGAAAAGTCTCAGTTACCAGAATCAATCGACTTTGAGTTCGTTGTTGAAGGAGGCCAGACAATCTCGCATCTAAATCTTCTAAATGAATTAAAAGGCTCAGAAAAGAAGAATAAACCATACTATCTCTTTTTTGGACAAGTCCATGATCATCTCCGTGGCAAAATTGCAGCCATTTACCCTTGGAAGCGCGGCATCAAAGATGGTAAAGAGGTATTGGTTAGAATGAAGATTTCAATTCCTACAAAGTATATGTTGTAGGAGTTTTGATTTAGTTAAGGTTGAATGGCTGTTAACTTAGTTGTTGACAGCCCTATTTTTTTAACTAAACAAATAGGCGAAATTATTATATTCGGAAATGCACAGAATACTAGTCACTTCCCTCCTCTTTTTATTGGCATACGAGCTGCCCGCCCAAGACCTAAAAACCATTGAAGTAGCTGAAGCTTACAAAGACAGATACCGCATCAATCTCAGCACTTTTGCAGAATCCATTGAATATATTCGATTGGAAACCAGTGATGAGACACTATACTCTTACCCTACCGTACGGGGAATCCAAGGCGACTCCATCATTCTAGTTAAATCCATGAACCGAACTTCGATTTTTAACAGAAAGACAGGTTCATTCATTCGAGATATAGGACACATAGGGCAAGACCCCGATAGTTATCAAAGACCTGGCCCTTTGGGCTTTAATACTGATAATGGAAATGTATTTGTTTATGGCTATCGTAAGATAATTGAATACTCTTTAGCAACAGATAGAATTGTACATGAAACCAATGTTCCCGATTTAATGGAGATTGGTGGGGTTCGAACTACTTTTACAAGTGGCGCATATACAGACACTCAAATCAACATGAACTACTGGTCAGAGCAAGGATACTTTGTTGGCTTAGTAACAAATCTTTCAGGTAAAGACCCGATCAAAGTAGTCCTCTTCAGCCGTGACGGCCAGATTATAAAGTTCTTTGAAAACAAACAGACTTTTGAGAAAAAGGATCCAAAGCACATGAAAGTGCAGTCTAACTCCTATTATGAATTCGACAATGCCGGATATCATAAAGAGTATTTCTCAGATACTACTTTTCAATTCAACTCACAAAAAATTCAGCCTAAATACGTATTCAACAACGGAAAGTATAGCCCTCCCTACAAGAGGCAAGACTTTCTGACAGATGATGAAAGTAACAGGCTAATGTTCATCAAGCTTCTTCAAGAAGACTCACATTTTGTTTATTTCGAATTGCATCATCAACAACAATACAGAGTTGGCCTATTCAACAAAAAGACCAATCAAACGCTAATTTCTGACCCAGAGTCAGACGACTTAAACGGGTTCTATAACGACTTAGACAACTTTGTTCCCTTCATACCAAGCTTCCGAACTCAAGAAGGCTATTTGGTGGGAACAATAAGCGCAGAAGATGTCTACACCTGGTTTCAGTCCAATAAATCAAAGGCTAACAAGCTCCCTGAACATTTAAAGCGGTTTAAGAACATCGACCCAGAAGACAACCCGATAGTAATGATTGTAAAGCCTAAAAATTAATTATGTCTGGGGCATTTAGCGCTTGAAATGCTAACTACCCTAAATCGATAACTCAGAGATCAATCACAAATATAAATCTGTTTTTAAGGTCTCTATCAGCCAGAATGGCTTTTGATTAGACTGGACTCTTACTTTTCCTTCTACCTCCGAGGTTAGCTCAAAAGGTTCTAGATACATCTCATTGTCTAAGTTGGAGTAAAAGCCTTCAGTTTTAAAGAATGTACCTTGTACTATCGGATGAACGCCAAAGACATCGCCAATATTCACCCATTTCTGAAAGGCTCCTCTAGACTCATAAACCCATTTCTGATCATTGTAGTAAAGTACAGATTCCATGGCCTCAGCATAATCTCTGATGGTATCTAAGCAAGAGCTATTGAAAGTATCGGCCAAAACATTCACTGCCTTATGACCTTGGTCTTGCAAAACTATATAAGCTGAATTGAGAAGATCACTAGTTTCAAACAGCAACACCTCTACTGGTGATTGCGGCTTCAGTTTAGGCTTAAGCTCCTCCAATTGCTCAGGCCTGGCAACTACAGCATCAACCTTTACGCCCCACTTAAGGACTGCGTCTACGGCATTAGAGGTGACCATTAGTTTTGGCGACCACTCAAGCAGAAGCTCTACAAACTCGAAGCTGAGTACAGAAGCATCATCAACCAGCAAAGCAGGTTCTTGTTCGTCTCTTACAATATGATGTGAAGACATACGCGAAATTAAAAACAGAACCTCTGGCTATCGAGGTTCTCCTCAGTTTTCTACTCAAAAAGTTTCAGGAAGACTATTCAAAGAAACAGCTACACAACCCTGGCCTGCTGGGGTACTCTTATGCTTTCGCTATGGGCAATTTCGCTCCACACCAAAGCACTTGCTCCCAAAACAGCTGCATTTCTATCCATTAAGTCAGATAATCTAATCTCAATCTTACCCTTATATCCTGGATACAAATACTCGTTGAAAGATTTTTTGGTGGCTTCTACAAGAATATCTCCTGCTTTTGCCAAACCTCCGAATAGAAATATTGCCTGTGGGCTTGTAACAGCGGCTGCATCGGCAAGCTTTAACCCCAATATATCTGACGTATAGGTGTAAGCTTCAAGTGCAATCGGGTCGCCCTCCAAAGCCATTTCGGTAATTTTCTTTGAGGTGAGAGATTCGTAAGTGTAAGTTCTGAGCGGAGTATCTACATTATTGGTAGCGAGTAATTTGAAAACGGTTCTCTTAATTCCTGAAGCCGAAGCATAGGTTTCCAAGCACCCTCTCTTACCGCAATTACACTCTCTGCCATCAGGGTAAACATTTGTGTGCCCCAATTCGCCAGCCAAACCATCGTGACCATATATGAGCTTTCCTCTGGTTACTAAGCCTGAGCCCAGGCCAGTTCCCAAGGTGATAACAATAAAGTCATCCATGTCTTTAGCTCCACCAAAGACCTTTTCTCCAATAGCTGCTGCATTAGCGTCATTAGTGAGCACCATAGGTAGGTCAAAGTACTCTTTGAACATATCTATAAATGGCACGATGCCCTTCCAATGCAAATTGGGGGCATGCTCAATAGTACCTTTGTAGTAATTGCCATTAGGCGCTCCAATACCTACTCCCAAAATCTCGATAGGCTCATTGAGCTCATCGAGGCTTTCATTAATAGCCTGACTTAAAGCATCCAGAAAAGATTTTATCTCTTTATGTGTATAGGTAGGAATTGAACCTTCCATCAACACATTACCTTCCACATCGGTAAGTCCGAATTTTGTGAAAGTTCCGCCAATATCTATCCCAATGGCCGTCTCTCTCATGACATCACTTTTTCATAACGATCAATACTGCCTGCGAAGTAATCGAAATTATCGATCTACGGCTACAGCATATCAAAATTAGTACAATATGAGGATTAGGAATTGATAAGCAGGAGCTTAGTCAATAGTTTTTAAGTAAACGATTGCATAAAAAAATCCCTCCAAGCTCAGGGGCTCGGAGGGATTCAATTTTCTATGATTAAAAGTCTAGTCCTACGGAAAACAAAAAGTTAGTGCCAGCTTGCGGATAGAAGTAATTCTCTCTCACTTCATAATCTGGACCACCAAAATAACCGAAGGTATAACCATTGGTTTCATACTTCTCGTTTAGCAGGTTATTCACCAATAGGCTCAAGTTTACTCTCTTAATAAACTTGGTATTGAAGCCATAATTGATTCTTAAATCATTGACAAAGAAGGCGTCAATCTTTCTATTTTCGTTAGAGGTATTATCCAAATACTGGTCGCCTACATACTTAGAAAGAATGGCTAATTCCAAGTTTGAAACTGGCGTGAAAGTAATTTGGCTACCAGCCACTACTGAAGGAGAGAAACTAATATCAGTATCTTCAAATTCCGTTCTCACTTCGTTATACTCATCAAAGTTTGCTCCGTAGTCAAAAATCACCTCCTGGAAAGACTTAATTTTGTTTCTACTCAAAGCAAGGTTTGCTTGAAAACCAAACCAAGAGTTTAGCTGCATTCCGCCAACAAGCTCAACACCCATTCTATAACTATCAGGCACATTTGTTCTAATGCTTCCTCCTACATCATTTACCTCGCCAGTAAGCACCAATTGGTTCTTATAGTCCATAAGGTAGTAGTTTGCTTCAAAAACCGTTCTACCTGTTCTTTTTCTATAACCAACCTCAATGTTATTTAGCGTTTCGTGCTTTGGCTCTGTGCCTGGAGTAGCATCAATAATATCAGATCTATTTGGCTCTTTATTTCCTACAGCAAATGAACCGTAAATACTACTACCCTCCGTCAAGTTATAGGTAGCACCAAATTTAGGGTTGACGAAAGTGAAGTCTGTGTCGAAGTCAATAACACGTTGGTCGTTATCTACCCCAAAGCCTGAGTAAGTAATTCTTCTCAACTGCAAGTCGCCAAACAAGTTAAGCCCTTCTGTTACCTGATAATTCACCTTAGCATAAGTGTTGAAGTCTGACTTATCTGAACGGCTTTCATAATACCTTTCTCTTATGCTTCCGTTACTGGCATATTGTGCCCAAATAACCTCTCCAAAATGTAGACCATCATATTCGTTGTATGCGCCACCTAGCGTAGCTTGAACATTAGAATTCTCGTAGTTCAAATCATAAGTAACTCCGTAGAAATCATTATCTAACCACCTTCTTCTTATAAGGTCAGTTGAAGAAATAGTTACCCCACCAAGGGTAACATCTTGAAGCCCGTAGTCCGCTAGGTCATCATCTCTCCTAAACTCCTCATAGAATCCGGCACCTTTAGTATAGTGTAGTGCAGCGTTCACATTCCACTCGGCAGCCAATTCCTGACTAAAGTGAAATTGGTAGTGATCTTGACCATAATCATCTACCTGATTATCGTACAAGTAGTAATTGAAAGTTCTGCCTGAGTTTCTAAGGTTTTCTGCCTGCTCTTGATCGTAACCATTATTAGCAATCACCTCTTCTATACCAGCCGCATCATTGTTCAATTTAGCCTCTGGTGTACCCCACCAGCTTTGGTAGGTTTTCTCATCGCCACCAAAGTGAATCAGTTGAAAACTAGTCTTTTCGCCAAAATATCCTCCAGAGATATAGTATGAAGTAAGATCTGAAGAAGCCCGGTCAATATACCCGTCAGAAGAAATCTTAGATAACCTACCCTCAAAAGCCCAGTTATTTTCTAACAGACCAGTACTGTAGATTGCATTATACTTTTGTGTATTGAATGAACCGTAGCTAGTATTTAGCTGAGCCTTTGGTTCTGTGCTAACTCCATTGGTTAAGATGTTCAGGGAAGCACCAAATGCTCCCGCTCCGTTGGTTGAAGTACCAACTCCTCTTTGTACCTGAATGGAAGAAGTAGAAGAGGCGATGTCTGGCATATTCACCCAGAAAGTACCTTGAGACTCTGAATCGTTAATAGGAATACCGTTGATGGTCACGTTTATTCTAGCACCGTCACTCCCTCTGATTCTAATTCCGGTGTATCCCACACCAGCTCCAGCATCTGAAGCAGTAACTACCGAAGGAGTCCAGTTGAGCAAAAACGGCAAGTCTTGACCAAGATTTTGCTTCTCAATTTCTTCGGCACTCACGTTAGTGAAAGTAGTAGGTGTTTTTTCAGTAGCTCTTGTACCAGTAACAATAACGTCTTGCAGGTTTTGAGCTCTCTGGGTCAGTCTCAAACTAATGTTTTGATTACCCTGAACGGAGATACTCCTTTCAAGACTCGCAAAACCGATCATAGAGACCTTTAATACATAGTTACCAGTACTCACATTCTCCAAAGAGAACTCTCCCAACCTGTTGGTTGTAGTACCTTTGTTACTTGGAGTTAGCATTACACTTGCTCCATAAACAGGCTCACCAGTAGCGTCATCTACCACTTTACCTTTTACAACATTTTGCGCCAATGCTTGCGCCATTGTCAGTACTAAGACTGCCAATAAGTAAACTTTTCTCATTTTTAATTTTAAAATGGTTCAACAATGGAGGCTAGGGGAAGCCTACCTAAACGTTAGACCACCATATCCCTGCGACAGCATTACCTGCATCAGGTTCAATGGGTATAATCTCAGCCCGTATTTCATTCCGATTATTCGGAAAAGGGCACCCCTTAATTGTGGCGCAAAAGTAGCGATGAAAAATTATAAAACCAGCCTAACTAGATAATTGAATTAATCTTTTGGATTGCTGTATCCATGCGCTTGTGCTTATTACCCTGAATAACAGCATATAAAACACCCGCTTCTTTCAGAGCCTTTTCGTACAAATCGAAGAGTTCAGGTCTCTGACTAGGGTTTTCTCTCAATGGGTCGGGTTCATAAGGCATATCGAAGTGTGTCAGCAAATAAACACTCGCCTTATTCATTCCCAGCTGCTGAAGAATCCAAGGGTCGCATTCTCCATATTTGAACTCACTCCAGATTTTAATTACAAAAAGATCGGTATCTAAGAAGAGAATGTCTTTAGCCTTCTTTCTGTAATGCCGCTCAGACTCTAGCTGCCCTTTAGCAATGGCCACCAAATCTTTTTTCTCATAAGGTCTATCAAGATCCGAGAGGAATTCTCGTGCATATTCTGGCACCCATAGCGTATTGAAGTGTTCTGCCAAACCTTTCGCCAATGTTGTTTTACCGGTGCTTTCCGGCCCCACAATTCCGACAGTTATCATTTAAGCGCGGTTGAGGTTAAGGCTTTTCTTCCAGGCCAAGTAGCCCATAACAGCCATAACAATGTATATCAAATAAAGTATTGAGTAGAAATAAAGTTCTTTGTAGAAGTAAATTCCTGTAGCCAGAATATCTATGGCAAACCAGTAATACCAGTTGTCTATTTTCTTTCTGGCTGTTAGCCACATAGCTGTTACACTCAGAATAGATGTAGTGCTATCCCAATACGGCAAACTCGGTTCATCTATCCCCTCAAACCAAGAAGGCAGCATTATTAAAAACTGAGCAAACAGATAAATACCTACCGCTGACGCAAGTAAATATACCCCTGCTTGCTTTACAGAAAGCCGTGTTACCGGTAAATCATCTTCCTTTTTGTCTTTTCCTTTTATCCAATGTACCCAACCATAAATATTAAGCACTAAGAAAAAAACATGAAGAAACAGATCGCCATAGAGCCTCGACTCGTAGAATACAAATAGCGAAATAATTGTGTAGAGTATGCCGAATGGCCAAGTCCAGATGCTTTCCCGTATTAAATAGACAACGGCAAGTATTCCTGAGATAAAAGCAACTAAGCCCCAAAAATCGAATGCTTGAACATTGGCAACAATGTCTTGCCAAATCTGGCTGAGCTCCATGTCGCCAAAGATATGATTAATTGGTATATTTCGTTGGTTGAAAAAGTATTTATGGAGATGTACAAAGTAATAGCCGCCCTGATCATTATTCTATGGATTTTTCCTTTAATGACATCGGCTCAAGAGCGTAAGTATAATGTAGAAACAGAAAGTGTTTCTGAGTATGTAGAAAAAATATTGAACGGCCCAATTACCAAAGAGGGGCTTCAGCAAATGCCATATAAAATCTGGTTCAACACCAATTATAAAACCTATTTGGTAGATACTGAGACTCTCAAAAACATTAAGAAAAGAAATCTAAAAGGAGTGACTATAAAAGCCTTTATGGGCACTTGGTGTCACGATAGCAACCGTGAAATACCAAGATTGATGAGAGTTTGCGAAGAGCTCGGCATCTATGAAAATTTAGAACTCTATGGGGTTGATGTAAATAAAACAAGCCAGCTAGAAGAAGAAAAGGGCTGGGATGTAAGAAAAACTCCGACCATCATTTTTTTGAGAGATGGAGAAGAAATAGCCAGAATTTTAGAAGAACCTGAAATATCTTTCGAGCATTCTATGGAGTTAATTTTTAATCAATAATGCTGAACAACCAAAAAGACCTCTTTAACCTACCAGACGACATAACTTACCTCAATTGCAGCTACATGTCTCCAATGCTAAAGAGTGTGGCCGAAGTAGGAGTCAGAGCACTTTATGGTAAGGAAGATCCAACCTCTGTAAAGCCAGAAGACTTCTTTAAAAACATCTCTGCTCTCAGAGCTGAGTTTGCTAAACTCATTAATGCAAAGTCTGGTAACGACTGTGCTATAGTGCCATCAGTGTCGTATGCCTTGGCCAATGTGGCTAAAAACTTAAAGGCTGGCCATGGAAATAACATTGTAATTGCCGATGAGCAATTTCCCAGCAATGTTTATGCTTGGAAGGAGCTAGAAAGAGAAAAAGGCATTGAGCTAAAATATGTTAGCGCACCAAATGTAAAAGAAGGCAGAGGCAAACTTTGGAATGAACGAATCCTAGAAACCATTGATTCGAATACCAAGATGGTAGCTACTGGCCACGTGCATTGGGCCGATGGCACTAAATTCAACTTAAGCGCCATTAGAGAAAGAGCGGATGAAGTGGGCGCTATTCTTGTGATTGACGGAACTCAATCTATTGGAGCACTCCCCTTCGATGTACAGAAATTTAGACCCGATGCTGTTGTTGCATCAGGCTATAAATGGTTGATGGGGCCTTATTCTTCAGGCGTAGCCTACTTTGGTGAATATTTCAGAGATGGAAGGCCAATAGAAAATAACTGGATGAATCGCCTGAATAGCGAAGATTTCCGAAACCTAATCAACTATCAAGACGAATATCAGCCCGGTGCCATCCGCTATGAGGTTGGAGAAAGCGCCAATTTTATTCTAACACCTATGCTCACTCGCGCTATTCAACAAATAAATGAATGGAAGCCAGAGAATATTCAAGCTTACTGTAAAAACCTTACGGCACCTTTCCTGAATGAATTGCAAAACATTGGCATTATTGTAGAAGATGAAGCCTACAGAGCGGAACATTTGCTTGGCTTGAGACTTCCTGAGCACATGGTAATGGAAGACGTGAAAAAACGATTTGATGCTGAAAGAATCTTCGTTTCCATTCGAGGAAATTCAATACGTGTTTCTCCGCATTTGTATAATGGAAAAGCAGATTTACGAAGATTAACTGAGTGTTTTAAAGTAAGTAGACCCGCTTAAATCACTTAATTTGAGGGATTGAAATTTATTTGTTGAACATATTTTTTTCAATCCTTCAATCTCTGTACTTTTGTCCCGCAAATAAAACCAAGTATTTATTTGCTATGCCACTCGATACTGACAAATTCCTCTTTGAAGCGCTAACCTATGACGATGTGCTTCTTCTGCCGGGTTACTCCGAAGTTTTACCAAGAAATACAGTCACCAAAACGCAGCTAACGCGAAATATTCAGCTCAATATTCCATTGGTTTCAGCAGCTATGGATACTGTTACTGAATACAAGCTGGCCATTGCTATGGCTCTTGAAGGTGGTCTTGGGTTCATTCATAAAAACATGACTGTAGAACAACAGGCCCTTCAAGTAAGAAAGGTAAAGCGTTCGCAGAGCGGAATGATCTTAGACCCAATCACTCTTCATGTAGACAGCACTGCACGTGAGGCTGAGCTGATTATGCGTGAGAACAAAATTGGTGGTATTCCTGTGGTTGATGGCGACAAAAACCTTGTGGGCATTGTAACCAATAGAGACATGCGCTTTATCAAAGACATGACTACTCCGGTTCGTCAAATAATGAGTAAAGACAACCTTGTAACTGCAAAAATGGGCATTAGCCTAGATGAAGCAGAAGGTGTACTTGAAGAATACAAAATTGAGAAGCTTCCTATTGTTGATGATAAAGGAAAGCTTACAGGCCTGATTACTTATAAGGATATCCTTAAAAACAGAAATAGACCAAATGCTTGTAAAGACAGCTATGGCAGGCTAAGAGTGGGTGCCGCAGTTGGTGTTACTCCAGATATAGATGACAGAATTCAAGCCTTAGTAAATGCAGGTGTAGATGTAGTGAGTATTGATACCGCTCATGGCCACTCTAAAGGAGTTATCGAGACTGCTAAGCGTATTAAAAAAGCCTATGGTGACCTTGATGTTATTGTAGGAAACATTGCTACAGCTGAGGCTGCGAAAGCGCTAGTAGAAGCTGGTGCAGATGCTATTAAAGTAGGTGTTGGCCCTGGTAGTATTTGTACAACAAGAGTTATTGCGGGTGTTGGTATGCCGCAGCTTTCTGCAGTTTATGAGTCGGCTAAGGCTATTGCTGGTAGCGGTGTTCCAATTATTGCCGATGGTGGCATACGCTACTCTGGAGATGTGGTAAAAGCAATTGCTGCTGGTGCTAGCACCATCATGATTGGTTCGTTGTTAGCTGGAACTGAAGAAGCTCCTGGCGAAGTAATTCTTTACGAAGGCAGAAAATTCAAGTCTTACAGAGGCATGGGTTCTGTAGAAGCAATGGAAGACGGATCTAAAGACCGCTACTTCCAAGATGCTGAAGACGACATTAAGAAGTTAGTACCTGAGGGCATTGTGGGCCGAGTACCTTACAAAGGTCTAGTTCAAGAAGTGCTTTACCAAATAGTTGGTGGACTACAAGCTGGTATGGGTTACTGTGGTGCTGCAGATATAGAAGCTATGCAACAGGCCAAGTTTGTGAAAATCACTGGAGCTGGCGTAAGAGAAAGCCATCCACACGATGTGTTTATCACAAGAGAAGCTCCTAACTATAGCAGGTAATCTTTAGCACTCATTTCCAGTTTGACTGGGAATCTCAAAATATTAAGCCTGTCAGCTCTTGAATAGCTGACAGGCTTTTTGTCTTTAGATCGATTCAATTCAATATAACAGGCATATTGATTATCTTTCTAATTACACACTACCAACCACATGAACCTGACAAAACTCTCCCCCGAAAAAATAGACCTCTTATTACAAGGAGAAACAGTAAAGGATGAAAAAAAGCAGAGCTTATCCTTCTTAAGAGAAAGTTCACAGGGAGGGTTTTATATACAAATCAATGACCTAGTTATTGAACGTGTTTTAATTCTCAATACTAACTATGACCTACCTATTTACTTTACAGGAGAGAGTCAGTTTGACTACATTTTTATTGAAGGTCAGGCAAAAATCACAGGGTTAGTCTTTCAAGATAAAACGAGAGCTATTTCAGTAACGACTATGAGTAATGCCCAAATAGATAAGTTAATATTTACCGAAAACGTTTCTATAGAGGACATCGATATATCTGGTAAATCTTTAATTGAAGAGGTTAGAGTTCATAACAATGCGCAAATTTCATGGATTGGTATTTCTGGAAGCGCGAAAGTAAACAACTTATGCTTTTTAGGTAATTGCACAATTGGAGATGTTGACATCTATGAAACGGCCAAAGTGAAAAACATAGAAATTAATGAATTTGCATCTTGTGATGAAGTTAACATAGGTGAAAACTCTATTGTGTATGATCTCGACCTTAAGGGCGACTCCAAAATATCTGAATTTACACTTTCGGAAAAGGCTATACTCAATGTATTCGAAATAACAGAAAACCCAGAAGTAACAGAAATAATCTTTGAAGGAGGTAAAATTGAAAACTACATAAAGTTTCACAAATGGACTTCAAACTCAGCGTTGCTCAGGAACTCAGGCACCAGCTTTCCACTCAAGTTCCTTATTCAAGATATATTAATAGGTCAAATTAGATTTATTGACTTTCATGTCAATTCAATAATTCAAATATCCAGACTAAGAGCGAACGGAGACTATCAGGGCAAAAAAGAGATTGAGTTTCAAAACTGTACATTTTCCAAACTTGAGCTAATCGATAACTCTTTAGATACTTTTGATAGACTGGTTTTTAAGAATTCTGACATTACTTCCTGCTTCCTCTCACAAACCTCATTCCCCAATTCTGTTGCATCTACCTCTATATCACAAAATAGCCGTGCGAGTTTAAAGGAAAGCCATGTTCAAAAAAAACTCTTCTTCGAACAAGTTAAGACGATATATAATCGTCAAGGAAACAAAACAGAGTCCATAATATATCAAGCCAAAGAACTCAATGCACATTATACAATTCTCAACTGGAATAAGAACTTTTGGGACAAACTCACACTCTGGTTCAACAAAAACACCACTAACTTTGGTACAAGTTGGACAAGAGGATTCTTAGCACTATTGGTCACCACCATTCCTTTGTTTGTACTTCTGCTCTGGTCTACAAAAGGTGTAGTAGCTGTTTGGCCTTGGCAAATGAACTCAGAAGACTTTGGGCTTTATGCCACTCAATATTTCGACTTTATTAATCCAACTTCTTATATCTGGAAAAGATGGGATTTTATTTATGAGTTAGAAGGTGGGGAAGTCCGCTGGGGAGTAAAACTCCTACTTCTTTTCTCTAAAGTCTTAATAGTCACTATTATCTATCAAATCATTCAAGCCTTTAGAAAGTTCGGAAGGAAATAGATCAGGGAGATTTCTCCCAATGACCATCGGGATCGCGGGAATGACAATCACACAAAAACGAAAAGGCCACTCCTTGCGAAGTGGCCTTTCTATTTTCTAAAATCTAGTGTCTATTTGACGTCTAGCCTCTGAAATCTATTATCCCTGCTGAGCAGATGCTTCTGCCTTTGCAGCAGCCTTAGCTCTTGCAGCAGCTTGCTCTTTATCGGCAGCAGCTCCAAGCGACTTCTTAGTTAAGTCAACTACAGTTGGAGTAGCAATAAATACAGATGAGTAAGTACCCACCAAAATACCGATCAACAAAGCGAATGAGAAACCTCTCAATACTTCACCACCAAAGATCAATAGAATCAACACTACAATCATTGTGGTAGCAGACGTAATCAACGTACGGCTAACAGTTGAGTTAATTGAAATATTGAAGGTATTGATAAGGTCTTTAGAGCCTTTCAACTGAAGTGTTTCACGAATACGGTCAAACACAACCACGGTATCGTTTATCGAGTAACCAATAATGGTTAACAGTGCTGCTATAAATACCTGATCTATCTCAAATGAAATTCCGAACCAACCTGCAATGGCAAATGCTGACATTACGATGATTGCATCGTGAATTAGGGCAACAATGGCACCCAGTGAGAACTGCCATCTTCTAAATCTGATGAGGATGTAAACGAAGATTGCAAGAATAGATAAACCGAAGGCTTCGAAAGAAGATTTCTTAATATCATCGGCAATAGTAGCTCCTACTTTAGAAGATGCTATAATGGTAAACTGACCATCTTGTAAGTCTACCGTTCCATCGATAAACTGTTTACCTGTAGCATCAGCCAAACCAGTTGTTAATGCGTCTTTAACATCCTGATCTGCCTCGGTAGACTCTTCATCTACTCTGTATGAAGTAGTAATCTTCAAAATGTTACTTGCATCGTAAGTTTTCACCTCAACACCATCATCAGTAAATACTCCACTAGAAAGAGAAGTTTTAACATCAGAAGCAGTCATTGGCTCATCGAACTGAACAACATAAGAACGACCTCCCTTGAAGTCTACACCAAGTCTCAATCCGCTTGTTAGAAGTGCAGCAATACCTACTACAATAATCACAGAAGAGATCATGTAAGCCATTCTTCTCTTACCCAAGAAATCTAGGTTAATATTGCTCAGCATACCTTTAGAAAGAGGAGTTTCGAACGAAATATTGCTCTCGTTACCCTTTCTAGTCATCCAAGTAACAATTACTCTGGTAATGAATACTGCAGAGAAGAATGAACAGATAATACCGATGATTAGGGTAATAGCGAAACCTTTGATTGGGCCTTGACCTAACCAGAACAAGATAATACCTGTTAATAAAGTAGTTACGTTAGCATCAATGATTGAGCTGTAAGCTTTCTGATAACCAGAATTAATAGCCTGAAGCAATGGAACACCGTTTCTTAACTCTTCTCTAATTCTTTCGAAGATTAGTACGTTAGCATCAATCGACATACCAATGGTCAATACAATACCAGCAATACCAGGAAGTGTAAGTGCTGAACCAATGTTAGCCAAAATTCCAAGAATGAAGAAGATGTTGAACAATAGTGCAACGTTAGCTACTAAACCACCTTTAGAGTAGTAGAAAATCATAAACACTACTACAATCAATAGACCTGCTACAATTGAAGTAACACCCTGCGCTTGTGCCTCTTTACCTAGAGTTGGACCTACAACAGCTTCTTCTACAATTCTGGTTGGAGCAGGAAGTGAACCTGCCTTCAAGATATTCGCTAAATCGTCAGCCTCTTCTTGAGTAAAATTACCTGAAATTTGAGAGCTACCATTCGCAATTTCTACCTGTACGGTTGGAGCAGTGTAAACGTAGTTATCCAAAACAACTGCCACACTTCTACCAATATTCTGAGCAGTAAGGTTTTTCCATTTTTTTGCACCTACTGTATTCATGTTCATGCTTACTGCAGGTTGTGCTCTGTCATCTAAAGACACTCTAGCATCTGTAACAACCTCACCAGTTAAAGGAGCCTCTCCTCTAGTAGCCTTAATTGCATACATCTGAAGTAACTCAGTGTCTTTAACTGGCTTAACAGACCACTTAAAAGACACATTCGCAGGTATCAACCTTTTAATTCTCTCATGCTTTAACGCGCGGTTGATAGTACCTGTATCAGCTAAATTATAGTAAAAACCCTCGTATGGCCCTGATCTCATTAGGCTGAAGAAGCTTGAAACTCCTGAGTCTGAATCTAAGCTATTAGTATCTGAAGCCGTACTGTCATTTTGAGACATCTGAGCCTCCAATGAGTTAGAAGACTCATCATTGCTTGGGTTAGCTGTGGCCTCAGTATTAAGGCTAGTACCTTTTTGCTCTCTTTCAATTCTTAATAGCTCATCATTGATTGCAGATAACGTTGGGTTAACTTCAGATGGAGAATAAACCTCCCAAAACTCGAGCTTTGCAACTCCTTGTAAAAGCTTTCTTACCCTTGCAGGGTTATCTACCCCTGGAAGCTCAATTTGAATTCTACCAGTTCCCTGAATTCTCTGAATGTTAGGTTGAGAAGTACCGAAACGGTCTACCCTAGTTCTCAAGATTTGAAATGCTCTGTCAATAGCTTGATCAACTTCTTCGTTGATAAGCTCCATTACATCTGAGTTAGAAGACTCGAAGCTGATTCTACCTCTGTTGGCAGCATTAGCAAACACTCTGCTCAACCTGCCCTCTGGAGCCACTTCGTTCCATGCCTCTTCAAACAATTGAGTGTATGAAGCTTGGCTATTTCTCTGACGCTCAGATGCAAGTTCTAAAGCCCTTTGGAAATCGGCATTTTGGCTGTTGCCAGAAAGACCTTTGATGATCTCAACTGGAGAAACTTCCAAAGTAACATGCATTCCACCTTGAAGGTCAAGCCCAAGGTTTAACTCCTGCTCTTTGATGTCTTTGTAAGTAAATTCAGCACCTAAAAGGTTAAGTACTGGCTCCATCCAGATAGAATCTAGATAAGCTTGTTTCTTTTGTTGGTCAATAATTCCAGCTTCGTCTTTAGCGTATTCAATGGCATCGGCCTGAATACCTCTAGAGAAGAAGGTAATTGACAAATAATACACGCACAAAACCGTGATTATGACTGTCAAAAAGACAATGGTATTCTTATTTTTCATATTAGTAATTGTGTTTTTAGCAATAATTAGGGTAGTAAATAGAGGAGAACCTATGTTCTCAGTTTCCGAAACAAGGTGCTAACTAGGGCGCGTTAGGCGATATGATTTGACGGAATAAGGTCTTATAGTAATGGGAATCACTAAGTGGCACATCTGTTACCGGATGCACCTCCTCTGGCGACTCATACTCTATTTCTGCTAAAAGAATTGCCTGAAAAGGCTCAATAGAAATACCACTTATAGGTAGTAGGGCGTTGCAGGTATATTCGTAAACTATGTCTTCTTGAGAAGAATCACTATCAGCATCTGATTGCTCTTGCTTATCTGCAATCTCCTCACAATGCACGTTTACAACCTCCTGAGAAACAACAAAAACAGCCACAAAAAGCCCTAGCAAGAACACCAGTCCTTGTTTTAGCTTCTTTAGGTTGTTTTCGGTTCTCATAATGCGCAACAAATGTAGCAATTGATGTGAAAAAATCAGCTCTTCACTGGTATTTTCGATGTAATGAGTGCCTTAATCACATTCAAAGCACTATCAAAGTTGGTATTATTTGGTACAATAAGGTCTGCCGTTTCTTTATACGGAGCAATATACTTCTGAAAAGATGGCATAATGTGGTTTTCATATTTGTAGAGCACATCGTCCGCATCATAGCCACGCTCCTCTCTATCTCTCTTTAACCTTCGCTGCAGCTTAATATAATCTTTAGCATCAATGAAAATCTTAAGATCTATCAGCTCCGCTATTTTTTTGTAATGGAAAATGAAAATCCCCTCTACTAAAATCACTGGCGCAGGTCTTCTGATGATTCTCTTAGGCTCCACATTAGGATTATTGAAGGTATATTCTTCCTTTTCAATTTCTTTACCCTCGCTTAGCGCCTTCAGGTCACTCGCAAAATGTTCGTAATCTATAGACTCAGGTCTATCGAAATTGTGCTGGCCATTTTTATCTACCAGTTGATACTCGCGCGGCATATAGTAATCGTCTTGAGCTAGACAAGTAACCGACTTTGCATCAAAATTCTTCTTGAGTTGGCTTAGAAAAAGGGTTTTACCCGAACCGCTTCCACCAGTAATACCAATGATGTATGGTTTTTCCATCGTGCAAATTTAGAAAGGCAAATGAATTATGTAGTGCTTTTTAAGAATTGAACGAGCTTTTCTAATGCTCTTTTTCTGTGGCTAATAGTATTCTTCACTTCTGAAGAGAGTTCGGCAAATGTTTTTTCATAACCTAGAGGGATAAAAATTGGGTCGTAGCCAAAACCTTCTGCGCCAGACATCTCAGGAGCTATTTGACCGTCTACAATGCCTTCGAACTGTTGTTCTTTACCCTCCAAATCAATGTAAGTGATAACGGCTCTGAATCTCGCCTCTCTATTGTTAGTCTGTCCCTCGAGTTCGGAAAGTACTTTAGACATATTAGCGACCGCATCTCTGCTGCCTGCATAATGAGCCGTATGAACGCCTGGCTTACCATTTAGTGCGACTACTTCCAAACCAGAGTCGTCAGAAAACACAGGAATTCTATATTTCTGGAAGATGTATTGCGCTTTCTCCAAAGAGTTCTCCTCTAGTGTCTCATGAGTTTCGGGAATATCTCCTTCAAAGCCAATATCAGAAAGGGATAGCAACTCAATGCTATCCCCTAATATTTCCTTTACTTCTTGAAGTTTATGGGCGTTGTTTGTGGTGAAGCAAATCTTCATTCCAAAATAGCTTATCTAATATCTACCACAGTAACGTCAAACAACAATACTGAATTAGCTGGTATTGTCGTCCCTTGGCGCGAGCTTCCGTACCCGTATTTCGATGGAATAAAAAGCGTAGCACTAGCTCCTTTATTCAGCTCTTGAAAACCAAGCTCCCATCCCTGAATTACCGATCCTGCTCCCACAACAAAGTCAATAGTTCCAGAGTCGAATTCAGTTCCATCTAAAAGATAGCCTCGGTAGTCAGCATACACTGAGCTTGCAAACTCCGCATTATCGCCAGTACCAGACTGGCTAATAGCGTAATAGATACCTGTCTCACCAATCTGCTCGGCAGTGATATTATTATCTGCTAAATACTCGGTAATAAGTTGCCTGTCGATGGCCAACTGCTCTTGCTCATCAAACACCTCTTCGGAATCGCAGGCCATGAAAGCCGCGAGAACTATCACCAACAAAAACTTAATCTTATTCATTATTCAAAATCAACTACTTCAATATCAAATACCAACACAGCGTTTGGAGGGATGGGACCACCAGTATTTCTAGCACCGTATGCATACTGAGAAGGTATTAAAAGCTTAGCTTTTCCTCCTTTATCTACTTTCGGCACTCCTAAATCCCAACCTTGAATTACTTCTCTGTTACCTAAAGTAAACTCGTATGGCTTGTATTCTCTTTGAGCATTATACACGTTATTTTCTTGAGCTAATTGCTCATTACTTGTATCTACCAAGGTGCCATCTAACAATCTTACTGCGTAATCTACCTTAACTAGGTCACCGTTTTCAGGATACTCACCGTTTCCAGACTCCAAAGTTACAACGGCAATACCCTCTTCAGTGTAGTTAGCTTCTAAATTATTGTTAACAAGGTACTCTTCTATAATACCTTTATCTATCTCTTTCTGCTCAGCCTGAAACTTTTCAACAAAAGCCTGCTCAGTAGCTATTTCATTAACTTTGAAATTCCACATTACTACTTTCGAGCTGTCTTCTGCAGTAACAGGAAAACCAGTAAGTTGAGCATACTCTGCAAATGGCATTTTAATTTGAACGCTATCTCCAGGGCCACAAAGCTTAAACACCTCAGAAAGGTTTGGAGGTAAGCTCGAAGCAGGGTTTAGAAAATAGCCAGGTTCGTTGCCAGAATCATAGAGCACTGAATCTTCCAAGGTGTGTGTCATTACCACATTCATGATTTCTCCTTCTTCAGCTCTTTTATCGCTACCTTCATTAAGCTTTCTGTACTTTAATCCAGACTCTAGCTCAGTGAATTCAGGAGTGGAATCACAGGCAAAAACAGTTGCCAGAAGCGCTCCAGCTAACATTACACTTTTTACTTTTCTCATACTTTTTTTGATTCTTCTTCTAGTTGTTGGGCATACTCAGGAAGTATGCTTTTAAATAATTTCATAGTCTCTTCTAGAGACATTTCTACTCTTCCTCCTGCTGCATTTCTATGACCTCCGCCATTGAAAAATCTGGCAGCCACCTCGTTTGCAGGGAACTCTCCAATAGAACGCAGAGAGATCTTAACCTTGTCTTCAGACTCTTTAAATAACCCTGCTAGTGTTACACCTTCTATAGAAAGTGCATAATTCACGAGTCCTTCCGTGTCTCCGGTTTTTGACTCAAACCTAGCAAGCTCTTCTTCTGTAATGGCAAAGTAAGCCACCTGATATTCAGGTATGATTTTAAGATTTTCGCTCAAAGCATAGCCAATAAACCTTAATCGGTTTAGAGAGTTTTTGTCGTAAATATTCTTGGAAACCCGACTGTTATCTGCGCCTTTCTCGATTAACTGAGCAACCACTTCATGCACATTCTTTGTGGTATTGGGGTGCCTGAATCCACCAGTATCTGTCATAATACCAGCGTACAGGCATTCGGCAATATCTTTATCTATGAGCTCTTCATAGCCAAGGCTTACCAGTAGTTCATAGCAAAGCTCACAAGTAGCTGCCGCCTCGGTACTCCAATAACGGAAATCGGCAAAGTCTTCTGGGTCTAGGTGATGGTCTACATTTACCTTGTAGCCAGGTGCTTGGCGAACCATCTCTCCTAATTCATTAATTCTGCTTAGCACAGAAAAGTCTAACGCGAAAATGATATCTGCATCATTTACCCATTGCTGACAATCTTGTGGGGTTTCATCTGTAAAAATCTTTACCTCATCATTGCCTTTCATCCAATGTAAAAAACCAGGATAATCAGAAGGAGTAATAACCGTAATATCATGTCCCAGCTTCTTAAGCAAATTGGCCATTCCTAAAGACGAACCTAATGCATCGGCATCTGGCTTATCGTGAGTAGTAATGACGATTCTGGAGGGTTTAGCGAGTTTTTCTTTAAGTAGTTCTATCTCTTGCATGCAATCAGCAACCCTGCGGGTCTTTGAAAGAAGGGGCAAAGTTGACAAGAATTGTTTTACTAAACAATGCTAGTCCTTGATTATCTGATTATTAAGAATTTAAAAGAAATGGAGGCGAACAGTGTAAATCGAAATTATCTTCTATTTTTGCGACCGAATTTTGAAACGCAACGACTTTAAATAAAGAAAAATGGCAGGAAACAGAACATTTACAATGATTAAGCCTGATGCTGTAGCTGATGGCAACATGGGAGCAATTTTGAAAATGATTGAAGATGCAGGCTTCAAAATCATTTCTATGAAGTACACTAGACTTTCTGCTGATTTGGCTGGTAAGTTTTACGAAGTACATAAAGAAAGACCATTTTATGGTGAGTTAGTAGAGTACATGTCATCTGGTTCTATTGTGGCTGCAATTCTTGAAAAAGACAATGCCGTTGCAGATTTCAGAACTTTGATTGGTGCTACTAACCCTGCAGAAGCAGCTGAAGGAACCATCAGAAAACTGTATGCTAAATCTATTGGTGAAAACGCAGTTCACGGTTCTGATTCAGATGAGAATGCTCAAATTGAGGGCAACTTCTTCTTCAGCCAATTCGAGAGATTCTAATTAAGAATCTGCTAAAGATTTAACAAAAAAGCGACTTTAAGGTCGCTTTTTTTGTTGCTCTTGCTCTTTAGCGATTTCATAATTCACTTCTCTAAGCCATTCGAAGAGTACGGAATACTTTTGAGCTAAAGCTTGTACCCCTTGCATTCTAGAACTTGACAAACTGTGACCTTCACTAAGTTTGGTTTGTAGGAGTAACACATTATCGTCAGTTTTAGTAGCACGTAGCTTTGCAACCATTTTAGCTGCTTCCCAAAACCCCACATTTTTATCTTCTAAACCTATTTGAAACATAAGTTTAGGATAAGCTTGTGGCTTAATATTCTCATAAGGAGAGTATTGGAGCATGTAATTAAAATCTTTCTTTCTCCTAGGATTCCCCCATTCGTCAAACTCATCTACTGTTAAAGGCAGTGACTCATCGAGCATTGTATTAATTACATCGAGAAATGGAACGTCCAAAAAAGCACCTGCAAACATTTCAGGACGCTCATTAATTACAGCTGCCATCAATAGTCCTCCTGCACTTCCTCCATTGGCAAAAAACCTCTGAGAGTGCCCAATACCCGTGTATTTCATAAAATCTACAGCATCAATAAGATCATAGAAAGAGTTCATTTTATTGAATTGCTTACCTTGTACATACCAGTCATCCCCCAACTCATCACCACCACGTACATGAACATATGCATAAATAAACCCTTCTTCTATCAAGGGCTCAATAGACGCATTATGTGTGAGGCGGTTTCCTAAACCATACGCACCGTAGGCATCAATAAAAACTGGTCTATTTTCAAGATTCTTCATTTTATCTGATCCAAAATAGACAATAGAGACAGGTATTTGAGCTCCATCTCTGGCTTGAACCCAAAGTAATTTCACCCTAAAGAAACTACTCAAATCATAACCCTTTCTTTTCGAAACTGTCTCGCTCTTACTTTTTTTATTATTCATATTGAACAGAACGCGCTGAGTACTGTAGTTCGGAGCCGTTTCAAAATACCGAAGAGTGTCTGTATCTATGTTTACATTTCTTCCCAGAGCATAGGCCCGAAGCTTATCATGGTCTGACTCTATTCTGTACTTATCGCCAGTAAACCTGTTTCTAACCTCAATATATTGATGCATCTGTTCTCTCTTAAGAAAAACAAAAAAGTTGCGAAACACGGCATAGTCTTCTAGAACAACCCCTTCCGCTGGCTCTTCAACATCTATTAGGTGTTTAATGCTAAAGCTTGTGGTATCTGCAACCATTAGCTTTCCGTTTGGCGCATTTTGGTTTGTAAGCACATACATTTTATCCTCCACAGGAGAAATAGAATGCACTTCCCGCCCCTTTGTAGCACTAATTAGTTTGAAATCATATGGTACTTTATTCCTAGCCATATATAAATCTCTACTAGTAGCAGATCTACTTGATACAAATAAGAACTCCTTATTGAATGATTTCCATATCGCTACATTCCTAGCTGGGTCTGGCTCATGAAAAAAAGTCGTGTCTTGAGAGAATTGATCTCCAATTCGATGATATAAAATGGAGTGTTTTCGATTAGTACTCTTGTCTTTGCTTGAATAAAAAAAACCTTTTGAATCTTCAGACCACATAAAATCAGAGCTATTGCTGCTAGAATCTTGTAGAACTTCACCTGAAGTCAAATCCGTAATATATGTAGTAAGTGAACCATTGCCTACCGTATCTATTGCATAAGCCAAGTATTGATTATTCGGGCTTACATCATAAAAACCGAACTGAAAGTAATCAGCACTATCTGCTATTGAAGTAAGATTCAAAAGCACCTCTTTTGGAGCCCCAGATTCATTCTTTCTCCTATAAATGGTTCTATGATCATTATATCCTTCATATAGTGACCAGTACCAATACCCATAGTCTAAGACAGAATCTGTTTTACTCTCTACATCCATTTTATTGAATATCTCATTCGACAATTCCCTAATATTCTTTCTAAGTGGAATCAAATAATTATCGGTATAGACATTCTCCGCTTTTATATAATCCATGATTTTTGAATTGGATTTTGGGTTACGATCCTTTAACCAAGAATAATTATCTACTAGGTTCTTCCCATGCAAAGTGATTTGAGTTGGTATAACTTCAGCCACAGGAGGCTTAAGGCTTTCATCTCTCATATGCTTTATTGCAAATTGCTTTTCAAGAGAGTCCGTCATTTCCATGTGGCTTCTTATTTCCGAGTCAATAGCTGCAATGGGGTTGGTTCGCTCGTAAGTCTTCCAGAATTCAGGATTGTACTCAACGGCATAATCGTAAAGCGAATTGGCATCATGATTAAGAAAACTTTCTGTGGGCAGAATGGATTGGATAGCAGAGTTTGACTCTGTTACATACATTTCGGCAATAGTAGCATAAGGAGTAGTTTGTTGACTAACCGTGTCTTTAAAAATAAACTCATCTTTTCTGAAAATACGGTCTACTTGCCACCTAGAGTCAAGGTTCCTTTTATAGTCTACATTTACCTCATAGCCATAGTGTTGAATATTCATGTCACCAAGATTGCAAATATGCCTTCTATAGTCTTGCTCTACTCGGTAAGCTAGCTTTACTATTGCATAAGAATCTTGGTCTATATAGATTTCGCCTGAGAGAATATCGGACCGACTGGTTCTTTTCCCCTTAGCTTTTTTGTCCTGAATTGTTTTCAAAGAAGCTGGCTCTTTCTTAGGCTCGAACCTAATTAGGTAGGTCCAACCCTTATTCTCCAAATACTCTTCAAATAGTTCGTATTGATAGCTTTTGAAAGACTTCTTATCTAAAAAATAATGAATGTACTTTACTAGGTCCTTACTCACTATCCCTAAAGGACCTCCTTCTATATTAGCCTCTAACCCTTCTTTTGTTAGATTTAGACTCGATCTTGAATCATGAATTTTAACTTTATCTTCTCTAGCCGTTCTATGCCCAAAATGATCGTGTAACCGCTCTCCCCAATGAGAGTAGAGTGACCTAAATGAAGGAATGCCACCTATAGTCCCCACCCTACTATTACTTAGCAAAACACCCCCATAGATAGACTGCCTAAAGCGCTTGCCTGTATATCCCGTTTGGGAATAAGTAACAGATGCATCAGAAAACTTGATAGTCGCCCCGTTTTCTTCTATCCTTTCTCTGTAATAAGCATCATAAATAAACTGGCCTTTCGGATAGTTAACCTTAATTCTGTTCAATGCTTTCTTTAGAACCCTTTTTGGGTTCTTCTGCCTTCCACGAGAAACCACAACATCTGCCAATTCTTGAATATGGATTTTCAAAAACACTCTATTCTCTTCTTGCTCTCGCAGGCTAGATATTGGAACCTCTTTTGGTTCATAGCCAATACAGGAAAAAACGAGTGTATCATTCCGATAAGCATAAGGTATTTTTATGGCAAAGCTTCCATCTTCTTCAGAGATGCTCCCCAAATAGGTATGCTTTATTCTCAGTGTGGCAAATGGAATTAGCTCATCACTACCATGCATATAGACCTGCCCTTTAAAGCGCTTGTCAGTCTGAGCAAAAACAGAATAGGAAACCAAAAGGTATAGAAATAGAGATGCGAAGAACCTCAAAACGTTTTTATTATGTGTGAAAAAAATAATAGACTTTTTCTATTATTAAACTTAATTATAAACACTAAGAACTCCGTTGTTATTGCATCATAATCATTTCCTTTTTTTGAGAAGAGATAAGGCTAATCAGTTATTTCCGTCTGTTATAACTAACCATATTGAAAAACTCTCTAGATATTTTACTCTAGAAAAATGACCTTCTAAAAGGCCAAGGGGATTTACTTCGAAAGAATGTTTATACTAAATGCAAACTGGAAGAAATACTCTTTCGATTAGGCTATTACAGTGAAGAACGTGGCACCCAACAAGGCTAAGTTACCTTCCCACGCCTAGCTTCAACCAAAAAAACTGATAGAGCAACAGTTACCAAACAGAATAGCCTCTCAACAAAGGAAAGTTCAGTACATTCTTATTTATCGGACTTCCACCACCTCGGCATCAAAATAACACCAGCTATTAAATAAGGATAATAGGTGGATAGCCTCCAAAGTACACTTGAAACGAAGGTGTATTTACCTGCAAAGTCTTGATAAAAGACACTAAACATCAATTCCGCTGTACCTGCATTACCTGGCGATGGAGAAACCAGCATTACCACCCACATTACTAAATGCCTACTCAACATGAGCAGCTGGTTATCCAAGGTTAGATCGGCAAAGCCTCCAACCCACGCATTAACCAAGGCAAACTTGAATATCCAGATGAGATAAGTAAGACCAAGTAGTTTCAACCAATAAAGGAGAGACTGCCCCTTTAGCACCTGAGAAGCCAAAATCATTTCATCACTTTGTTTCATCACAGGAGCTCTCCATTTTTGAAACCACCTCAGATTCATAATACTGGAAAGAATTTTCCGTACTGTCTTAGGAAAAAACAGTAGAGCAGAAAGCATAAAGGCAGTATAAGCAACCACCGAAGAATAGCTAAGCCAAAAGACCTTGCTCACACCATCCTCTAACCATTCATTGGTGGTGTCGACCAATGGAAAAACACTTTCAGAGGCTCCCAAAATAACTAGCGGAGAGGCAGTTAGAAAAAACAGATTATCCAAAATGGCAAGCAATAACGAATAGGCAAGTGCCTTTCCAAATGACTGACCTTCTTTGAATATTATGAAAATCAAAACAGCTGCAGCACCAATCACTGGCGGTGTTACTCCGATAGCAAACTCCCACAACAAGACAACCCGAATAGCTGGATAAAAATCAATTTCAGAATGAGATAGTAGTCGTACCCTAAGAGCATTCAATCCATCCTTAAAAACTATAAATAGCAGAACTATTAGAATATTAACTAAACGAAAATCTGAAAAGAGAAGCAGGGATTCTTTTGAAAATTGATCATCGCGATATGCGAGAAAAGAAATAATTACGAAACCGAGTAAAACAGGCAGCCAAACGCTTTTGGGGTTGAGAACTTTTTGCGCCTTGCCGTTATCCATTTTGATCTTGCGTCACCAGGTCTTCTTCGATTTTTTCTATCCAGAAATTATTGAAGCCTTCCCCAAGGTGCATGGTAATTTGTCTCATTTGCAGTAGATCCAAAATAGAGAGGAAGTTGAATATTACAGCAATTTTGTTTGGCTCCATGGCAATCAATTCTTCAAAAGAAAGCCTTGGTGCTTCCTGAAGCTTCTCAATAATATAGTCTCGCTGCCCTGATATAGTATAAGGATACTGGACTACTTCATGCTTTGGCTTATTCTGCTCGTATTCATAACGAGACATTAATCGTTGATATACCTTCAGCAGCTTATACAAATCGACATCTTGAAGTTCAGATTCCACATCATTCCCTTCTGCCAACTTCTTAAGCTCGCGAACAATATTACCTCTAGATTCCTTTTGAGATCGAGCCAACTCCATATTGCTCAACTCATCAACAACCGATTTATATTTTTTGTACTCCAAAAGATGTTTCACCAACTCTTCCCTAGGGTCAACCTCATTTCCTTCTTCGTCCAAAACGGGGCGTGGCAACAACATTTTCGCCTTAATTCTCATTAGCGTTGCTGCCACAAGAATAAACTCGCTGGCTACCTCCACATTCATTTGTTCTAAATGATGCAGGTAATCTAAAAAGTCTTTGGTGATGGTATGAATAGGTATATCGTGAATATCTAGCTCGTCTCGCTGTATGAAGAACAACAGCAGATCGAAGGGGCCTTCAAAAAGAGGGAGCTTAATTTCGAAACTCACGGATACAAAATCTTTTGAATCAAATATATAGAGATTGAAAGAACTGCGCCTTTAGTGCCAAAATTATTTTTAATTTTACGCCTTATTGAAAATCTATGGCAAACATTTAACGCGCATGTTTGTTCATTAGACATCCAAATTAAAGAATGTTGATTAAGCCGGGACCACTCCTTTCAAAAATTGATTCTCCTGCCGATTTAAAGAAGCTAGATCAAACTCAGTTAGTTCAAATTTGCGATGAACTGAGACAGTATATTGTAGATAATGTCTCCGTTTATGGCGGCCACTTTGGGGCTAGTCTTGGCGTAGTAGAAATGACTGTAGCCATTCACTACATCTTCAACACCCCAACAGATCAGTTGGTGTGGGATGTAGGGCACCAGGCTTATGGACATAAAATTTTAACTGGCAGAAGGGATAACTTCCACACTAATAGATTGTACAAAGGACTTTCTGGCTTCCCGAAAAGAAAGGAAAGTGAGTATGACACCTTTGGCGTAGGCCACTCTTCAACTTCTATTTCTGGTGCGTTAGGAATGGCAATTGCCAACCAATATAAGAAGGACGATCGCCAACACATTGCCGTTATTGGTGATGGTGCCATGACGGGCGGTCTGGCCTTTGAAGGAATGAACCACGCTGGCTCTACAAATGCCAACCTGCTCATTATACTGAATGACAACTGCATGTCTATCGACCCAAATGTAGGTGCACTGAAAGATTATCTGACAGATGTAACTACTTCTGGAACCTACAATAAGGTAAAAGACGATGTATGGAAGCTTCTCAGTAAATTCTCAAAATTTGGTAAGAGTGCTCAAGAGATTATTTCAAAAGTAGAGCATTCAATGAAAGCAATGCTCTTGAAGCAAAGCAATCTATTCGAATCACTCAATCTAAGATATTTCGGTCCGGTAGATGGTCACGATGTTCATCACCTAACCCATGTTCTGAACGACCTTAAGAACATTCCTGGCCCAAAAATCCTTCACTGTGTAACAGTAAAGGGCAAGGGCTACAAACCAGCCGAAGAAGGGAATGCCACTAAATGGCATGCTCCAGGCAAGTTCGACAAAGTAACTGGAGAGGTTTTCAAGAAAGTTCATGACAAGCCTCAGCCACCAAAATACCAAGATGTCTTCGGTCATACCTTGGTTGAATTAGCCGAAAAGAATGACAAAATCATGGGAGTTACTCCTGCCATGCCATCAGGTTCTTCAATGAACATTATGATGAAAGCCATGCCAGAAAGAGCTTTCGATGTGGGTATTGCAGAGCAACACGCAGTTACTTTTTCGGCAGGTTTAGCTACACAAGGCTTGATGCCTTTCTGCAACATATACAGCACCTTTATGCAAAGGGCGTACGATCAAGTGATCCACGATGTGTGTATTCAGGATTTACCAGTGAATTTCTGTCTAGACAGGGCCGGTTTTGCAGGAGCCGATGGGCCTACTCACCACGGAGCTTATGACATCGCCTACATGCGTTGTATTCCTAACATGATTCTTGCTGCTCCAATGAATGAAGCAGAGCTTAGAAACATGATGTATACTGCTCAACTTCCTAGAGAAGGACAAGCATTCACCATTCGTTACCCAAGAGGAACAGGTGTTATGCCAGAGTGGAAAACTGAGATGGAGAAAATGACTATCGGAACTGGAAGAAAGATTTCTGAAGGTGAAGATTTAGCCATTCTTACCTTAGGCCATATTGGTAATTATGCCATTGAAGCGAAGGAAATGCTGAAGGGCACTGGTGCCAACCCAGCTCATTACGATATGCGCTTTGTAAAACCTTTGGACGAAGAACTACTTCACGATATTTTCAGAAATTATAAGAAGGTAATCACTGTTGAGGATGGCTGCATTGTGGGTGGATTTGGTAGTGCCGTACTAGAGTTTATGGCAGCTAACAACTATTCGGCCCAAGTGAAAATACTAGGTATTCCAGATAGAATAGTTGAGCATGGAACTCAGCTCGAGCTTCATGCCGAGTGCGGATTCGATCCATCAGGTATTGCTGAAACAGTAAAACAAATGTTAGGGGTTAAAGCTACCACCCCGTATGCCAGCAATTAATTTCAAAGTTCAAGGAAAAGGTACAGCCATTGTCCTAATTCACGGCTTCTGTGAGACGCTAGAGATGTGGAACAACATAGTGTCCGAGTTAGCCAAAGATTATAGGGTCTTTTCAATAGATTTACCCGGTTTTGGTGGCTCTCCCCTGCCTAAAGAACAAGTCAGCATTGAGCTTATCGCTAAATCCGTTGCCGACTGGGCTAAAGAACAAGGCATTGACAGGGCGGCATTTATTGGACATTCCTTAGGTGGATATGTGGCTCTTGCACTGGCTGAATTATACCCCGACCTCATCAACGGAATAGGACTCGCCCACTCTAATGCGTACGCTGACCCAGAAGAGGGCAAGATCAATAGAGATAAGGTAGTGAAGTTTATAGAGCGACATGGGCACGAAAAGTGGATAGAAACCTTTGCTCCTAGTCTCTTTGCTAAAGAGAATGTTGACCATTGCCAAGCAGCCATTAAAATGGTTACGGAAATGGGAGTAAACACTCAGGCCGAAACTATTATTGCCTACACCTTAGCCATGAAGGACAGGAAAGACCGATTTGAAGTTTGGAGAAACATTGAAGGCCATTGCCTTTTTATTGGAGGCACTGAAGACTCTAGAATAAGCCCAGAAATATCAGAAGAGCATATTTACGCACGCGAAAAAGTAGACGGACATATTTTACCTGGCATAGGACACATGGGTATGTTTGAAGACCAACCTAACTTCATCGAAATTGTAAGCACTTACTTACACAAAGCATCACATTAATTAAGCTTGACTGAGTGCCTGTGTCAACTCTCTTTTCGTCACCACTCCAGCCTTTTTCCATTTTATCTCTCCTCCTTGGAATAAAATAAGGGTCGGAATACTTCTAACACCAAACCGCTGAGCTATCGGCTGATTCTTATCAACATCAATCTTAATTACCTTCACTTTGTCTCCAAGCTCTTGAGCTACCTCTTTAAGAACCGGAGCCATCATTTGACATGGCCCACACCAGTCAGCATAAAAGTCTACTAACACTGGCTGATCTTGGCTTACTAAAGCATCAAATTTTCCTTTCATAGCGACAAATTTAATCCACCTAAAAACAGCAGACAGATTTTATTTGTTCCTATTTTCAAATTTGAACACCTCGTATGTATCAATATGACTTTACTGAACCAGAAAACTTCCTGATCCTCACAGGATTGATGTTTCTCATAGTCGTATTTAGGTACACCTTTGTTGCCGGTATTTTCTATTTGGTTTTCTATATAATTGATCCGAAATCTACCCGAAGCAGAAAGATCTTTCAAACCAGCGCCTCCAAAGAGCAATTGAAAAAGGAAATATTCTGGTCTACTTTTACCTCAATCTTGTTCGCTTTAGCAGGTGCGGGAATGGTCGTTCTCTGGCAACTAGGCCATACAGCAATTTATGAATACATAGACCAATATGGTTGGTGGTGGATACCAATAAGCTTTCTTATAGCCACATTTATTCATGAGACTTACTATTATTGGCTGCATAGATGGATGCACAAACCAAAAGTTTACCGACTAATTCATAAAACACATCACGACAGCCACATAACCTCTCCATGGACAAGCTTTTCTTTCCACCCTGGAGAAGGGGTTTTACAGTCTCTGATCATACCAGTAATCGTTTTATTCTTACCGATGCACTATTGGACTATTGTCACCCTGCTCACCTTTATGACACTGACGAGTGCTATCAACCATTCTAATGTAGAAATATACCCAAAGGGCTTTTATAAACATTGGCTAGGGAAATGGCTTATTGGCGCCACGCATCATAGCCTGCACCATACTCAATACAGATATAACTTTGGCCTATACTTTACTTTTTGGGATAAATGGATGAAAACAGAAAGTGCTAAATATGAAGGGAATTTTGAGAAGCACACAAACTAAAGAATGGATCAACTAAGAGGGGCGTAAAATAAAAGAGTCACTCCCGTTGGAGCGACTCCCTTTCACCTAAACACCTGGGTAACTAACTACTCATAGTGAACCTTTCGGTTCCTACACCCAGACTTATCTTTATTGCTTTCGCGATTTGTCTTATCTATCAGAGGATTAACCTCTTGTGAAATCAAAGTTAGTAGTATTTTCTGTTAAATAAAATTTAATATATCAATAATTCGAAAAACTTAATTCCTATACCATCAATAATTCATTAAGTGTTTCGAATACATTTTTATGCATTTCATAACACTACTATAGCCTGATACAGATATTTTGCTTTTCCGCGAAAAAATTTAACGCATCCCATCCACCTTCTCTTCCGACACCGCTATTTTTCACACCTCCAAACGGAGTCCTGAGGTCTCTAAAGAGCCAACAATTCACCCAAACAATCCCACTCTTAATTTTCGAAGAAAAGCCGTAAGCTCTATTGAGATTGTTGGTCCACACAGAGGCAGAAAGCCCATAGGGAGTAGAATTAGCCATATTTAGCACCTCTTCTTCAGTATCAAATGGTGTAAGCGTAACTACAGGACCAAAGATTTCTTCCTGATTAGTTCGACAATTGAAGGGCAAATTTTCAAATACCGCAGGCTGTAAATAATAACCTCCTGAATAGTCGCCTTCTAGCTCTACCACATCGCCTCCACAAAGTAATTTTCCTCCTTCTTTTTTTGCTAAATCAATGTAAGATCTAACCTTCCCAAAATGAGACTCAGAAACAAGCGCTCCTACCTGACTTTCAGGCTCATAAGGAGAACCCACTTTCAGTTTTGAAGCCTTTGCTACGAAGGCGTCTCTAAACTTCTCATAAATTGGCCTTTCAATAAAGATCCTTGATCCACAGAGACAAATCTGACCCTGGTTGGCGAAGCTTGAGTGCAATGAAGTCTTCAAAGCTTTTTCAAAATCACAATCGGCAAAAATAATGTTCGGATTTTTTCCGCCTAGCTCCAAAGATATTTTCTTGAACATTGGAGCCGCAGTTGCAGCAATTCGCTTACCCGTTTGTGTGCCTCCCGTAAAGGAGATTGCCTTGGTTTCTTTATGCTCAACAATCGCTTGGCCCACTTTAGGCCCCAAGCCGTGAACAATATTCAAAACCCCTTTTGGCAAACCCGCTTCAATACAGAGTTTCGAAAACAGAAAGGCTGTCATTGGAGTGATTTCAGAAGGTTTGGCTACCACCGTATTTCCCACAGCAAGAGCAGGCGCAATCTTCCAAGTGAACAGGTACAAAGGAAGGTTCCAAGGTGAAATACATCCTATAACTCCTATTGGTGACCTTAAAGTCATATTGATGGCATCACCATCGGTTTGGTGAGCCTCAGTAGATTCATGAAGAATAGCAGTAGCAAAAAACCGCATGTTAGCTGAAGCACGAGGAATATCTACCGACTTAGCCAGCTTTACCGGCTTTCCATTGTCTTTGGCCTCAGCCATGGCCAGCATGTCAAGATTCTCATCGATCAAATCAGCAATTTTCAGCATGATCCGTGAACGCTCTTCCCTAGAGGTATTTGACCAGGCTGGAAAGGCCTTATCAGCTGACTGAACAGCAGCTTCAACATCCTTTTGAGCAGAGTCCGGAATCTCGCCATATACCTTTCCGGTAGCTGGCTCAATATTTTCTAAGTATTCACCCGACTGAGGTTCAATTAATTCACCAGCTATGTAGTTGAGTATTCTTTCCATATTACAAGCACCCCGTTCTTCCACCATCTACAGGAACATTGATTCCATTAATATAGCCTGCTGCTGGAGAAGCCAAGAAGGCAGCCGCTGCTGCTACCTCAGACGCATCAGCAAAACGTCTGGCAGGAATCTCAGATTTCATTTCATCCTCAACCTCCTCAACCGTTCTTTCACTTTTCTTTGCCTTGTTCTCAATAATTGAAGCTAAGCGCTGGGTCGAAGTAGCACCTGGTAATACATTATTCACCGTTATACCGAATTGGCCAAGCTCATTGGCTAAAGTTTTCGACCAATTAGCCACAGCCCCACGAATGGTGTTTGAAACCCCCAAACCTGGGATTGGCATTTTCACTGAGGTAGAAATCACGTTAACGATTCTTCCATAGCTAGCTTCTTTCATAGCAGGCACACATGCTTGAGCCAAAATCTGGTTACACACCAAATGCTGATTGAAAGCAATTCTGAACGCCTCTACGTCAGCATCAATCGCCTGTCCCGCAGGCGGACCACCAGTATTATTGATTAGTATGTGATACTGATTACCATCAGCTAAATGAGCATCGATTGTAGATTTCAGCTCGGTGGGCTTGGCAAAATCAGCAACAAGGATTTGATGGTTCTGCCCTGAGGCTTTGAACAAACCTTGTTTAACTTCCTCCAGCTTTTGCTCGTTTCTGGCACAAAGGGTTACACTACAGCCAAGATTGGCTAACTCTTCTGCAATGGCCTTTCCTATCCCTTGCGTACTTCCGCAAACTAAGGCCGACTTTCCTTTTAAATTTAAATCCATAGACATTGGGGTTCATTCAAAGTTATGAAAATCGAATTTAGGCATGAGCCGATTTTTGGGTAAATTCGGGCACATCAAATGGAGAGAAACAATGTCAATCAGAAGACCATTTAACCTGACCCAATGGATTGAAGAGAATCGCGACAAACTGAAACCACCTGTCGGTAACAAAAACCTATATCCTGAAGGCACCGACTACATTGTGATGATTGTTGCCGGCCCAAACGCTCGCAAGGATTACCATTACAACGAAACCGAAGAGCTTTTCTACCAGCTTGAAGGTAACATAACAGTTCGTATTCAGGAAGATGGTAAAGCCGTTGACATTCCTCTTGGCCCTGGCGACATGTACTTACATCCGCCTAAAGTGCCACACTCTCCTATTCGCTCAGAAGGCTCCTTAGGCTTAGTTATTGAAAGAGTCAGAAAACCTGAGCACACCGATGGACTGATGTGGTTCTGCGACAACTGCAACACCAAGCTTCACGACACTTACTTTCCGCTAACAAATATTGAAAAAGATTTCCTTCCAAGATTCAAAGAATTCTATGGCTCTGAAGAACTCCGCACCTGCAAAAACTGCGGCCATGTAATGGAGACGGATCCTAGGTTTGTGGAATAGTCAAAAGGCATTAGTCATTGGTCATTGGTCAATCGAAAAGAATAAGGAAATTGTATTTCAACAAATAAAACCACACATTATGAAATTGGAAGAATTACGAGTTTATAAACGAGCGGATGAGTTGTCTGACAAAATCTGGAATCTAGTATTAGACATGAATCATTTTGAGAAAGACACATTAGGTAAACAACTAGCCAGAAGTGCTGACTCCATTAGTGCAAACATTGCGGAAGGCTTTGGGCGGTACTTCTACAAAGAAAATCGACAATTCTGTTTCTATTCAAGAGGTTCGTTGCTGGAAACAAAAAGTTGGATTAACAAATGCCGTAGAAGAAATATCATTTCACCTGAAAATTTTGAGCAATTGATCAAAGAACTTGAGGAAGTTCACATTTCACTGAATGCCTATATTAAAACGATTGGAAAATCACCGAATCACAGTTAGCAAAACAACCAATGACTTTTGACCAATGACAAGACTCAAGATAGACATGCATACCCACATCATTCCAGAGCATTTGCCTAAATGGGCGGATAAGTTCGGATATGGTGATTTCATTCATCTGCATCACCATAAGGAGGGCGCAGCTATGATGATGAAGGGGGCAAAGTTCTTCAGGGAAATTCAGGCGAATTGTTGGGACCCGGAAATCAGGATGGAGGAATACGCCCAGCATGGTACACAGGTTCAGGTGATCTCGACTATCCCAGTACTATTTTCTTATGACGCCAAACCAGACGATGGGCTAGAAATCTCTCGCTTCCTGAATGACCACATGGCGGAAATTTGCCATAAGTACTCCAAAAACTATATCGGACTGGCCACCATTCCTATGCAAGATGAAGATTTGGCCATCCAAGAATTGAAGAGATGCAAGGAAGAACTCGGTCTACCAGGCATTCAGATTGGCTCTAACATAAATGATAAAAATTTAAGCTCGCCACGTTTCTTCCCTATTTTTCAGGCCTGCCAAGAATTGGGCATGAGTGTGATGATTCACCCGTGGAACATGATGGGCTTCCATAGTATTGAGCGCTATTGGCTGCCATGGCTGGTAGGTATGCCAGCAGAAACATCGAGGGCTGCTTGCTCGCTAATCTTTGGAGGAGTATTAGAAAGACTCCCCGATTTACGCATCAATTTTTCGCATGCCGGAGGTTCGTTTTTACCAACCTTAGGTAGAATTGAACATGGCTTCAATTGCCGACCAGACTTGGTGGCTATTGACAACCCCGTTAACCCGAGAGAGTACTTGGGCAAGTTTTGGGTAGACTCTATTACGCACGATGCGGACTTACTAGAATACGTTTTAAAAGTGCAGGGCTCTAAACGGATCACTCTGGGTTCCGACTATCCCTTTCCGTTAGGTGACTTGGAAATAGGCGCTTACATTGAAGAAATGAATCTTTCGGAAGAAGTAGTTGAAGACATTTTCTGCAATGCCGCTTTAGAATGGCTCAACTTAGACAAAAAGCAATTTGAGCAATGAAGCACACTGCCATTTCTTTCTTAGATACTCCCATTGGAAAGCTCAAGATTGTGGGCGATGAACTGGCCATCAAATTGGTAGCGTTTACTGATGAAGAGGAACGTTCTACAGATGGTAAAGTACCGGTGGTGGTTCGGAATTGTAAGTTTCAACTGAAGGAGTATTTCGAAGGAAAAAGAAAAGAATTTGACCTACCGCTCGATCCCAACGGTACGGAGTTCCAAAAAGAGGTATGGCAAGAGTTGTTGCAAATTCCTTTTGGAAGAACCTCTACCTATGCCAAGCAAGCGATAAAGTTAGGCGATTTGAAAAAGAACAGAGCTGTAGGAACAGCCAATGGCAAAAACCCAATTGCTATCATTATTCCCTGCCATAGAATTATTGGGTCAGATGGCAGTTTAACAGGCTATGCGGGAGGCCTTGAAAGAAAAGAGTGGTTGCTAAAACATGAGCACTCACTTCCCGGTTTTAATCAACTGAAACTATTCGGATGACATACGAGAACTCACTCACCTTTGCACAAAAAGCAGATCAGGAAGATCCATTAAGAAAATGGAGATCGGAATTTCACTTCCCTCAAATCAACGGGCAAGACGCCTATTATTTCACTGGTAACTCACTTGGGCTTCAACCTAAAAGAACTAGAAGCTTTGTTGAAGAAGAAATGAAGAAATGGGAAACCTATGGTGTAGAAGGCCATTTTGTTCCTAAAGAAAGACCTTGGTTAAAGTTTCACGAAGCAAGTAAAGAATCGCTCGCAAAAATTGTAGGTGCCAAGCCTATTGAAGTGGTTTCTATGAATAACCTTTCGGTGAATCTGCATTTGCTCATGGTCTCATTTTACAGACCAACCAAGGAGCGTTTCAAAATCATCTGTGAGGCAGGAGCTTTCCCTTCAGATCAATATATGTTCGAAAGTCAATTACACTTTCACGGACTTAACCCCGATGAAGCGCTTATTGAGCTAAAACCAAGAGAAGGAGAAAACAAACTACATATTGAAGACATTCTTTCTGCTATAGATGAGCACAGCAATGAGTTGGCATTAGTGCTTTTTGGAGGACTGCAATATTATACCGGTCAGCTTTTCGACATGAAAACGATCACAGAAGCGGGTCACAAAGCTGGAGCATTTGTTGGCTATGACTTAGCTCATGCTGCAGGGAACGTTCCACTCCAACTCCACGATTGGAATGTAGACTTCGCTACTTGGTGTTCTTACAAATACCTGAACTCTGGTCCAGGCAACGTAAGTGGCATCTTTGTACATGAAAGGTTCGCCCATGACACCGATTTACCGCGTTTTGCAGGTTGGTGGGGACACGATGAAGGTGAACGCTTCCAAATGAAAAAGGGCTTTAAGCCGATGCCTGGAGCCGATGGTTGGCAGTTGAGTAACGTAAATGTTATTGGTACGGCCGCTCACTTGGCTTCGCTTCAAATTTTCGATGAAGTAGGAATGGAAGCTTTGCGCGAGAAGAGTTTAAAACTGACGGGTTATTTGGAGTTCATCATAGACCAATTGAGTGGTGAAGACAAACTATTTGAGATAATTACCCCGAGAAATCCAGAAGAAAGAGGTGCCCAACTCTGTATTTTCTTTCACAGGAATGGGAAGTTGATGTTCGACTATTTGGTGGAACAAGGAGTAATTGGCGACTGGCGTGAACCAAATGTAATTCGTATTGCCCCCGCTCCTTTGTATAACTCTTTTGAAGATGTTTACCATTTTGGCAGACTATTGAAAGAAGCGATAGAGAAATATGCTGATGCCTAATAGAGAAATAGCATATGATTTTAATGTTTCATTTACACTCGATTAGAAGAGATGAAGCTATTGAGAACCTTCCTTTTCTACCTCAACCCTAAAGGGAGAAAGGAAGGATTCAACTATGATTTTTTGACCTATGAGTAGAAAAGTAACTGTACTCGGAGCCGGACTTGTTGGTTCATTACTATCTATTTTTTTAGCTAAAAGAGGCTATAAAGTAGAAGCATTTGAAGGCCGTCCGGACTTAAGAAAGTCTGACATCTCGGCTGGCAGATCTATCAACTTAGCTTTGAGTCACAGAGGTATTAAGGCATTAAACGCTCTTGGGCTTAATGAAGAGGTTAAGGAACGCTGTATTCCTATGCCTGGCCGTATGATCCATGACCTAGAGGGCAGCTTGGATTTTCATCCTTATGGGAAAGAAGGTCAGTTTATCAACTCAGTTTCCAGAGGTGGCCTGAATGAACTTTTGCTCGATGAAGCTGAAAAAGCTGGTGTAACCATTCACTTCAACCACAAATGTAACGATGTAAACTATAGAACTACGGAAGCGCATTTCCACTCGCCAGAAGGGGAAAAAGCGGTTTCATCTGACTTTATTTTTGGTGCCGATGGTGCGTTTAGTGCTTTGCGCAACTCATTTATGCGCGGCGAAAGGTTCAACTATGAGCAGCATTACATAACTGCTGGCTATAAAGAACTTCATATCCCCCCTACCGAAAACGGTGAGTTTGCCATAGACCCCAACGCGCTTCACATTTGGCCCAGAGGAAAGTTTATGCTGATTGCATTACCTAATCTGGATAAGAGTTTTACAGTGACACTTTTTCTTCCATTTGAAGGAGAAACGTCTTTTGAGTCGCTTCCGAACGATGAAGCAGTACTGGCATTCTTCAATAAAGAATTTGCCGATGCGGTGCCATTAATGCCAGAATTGCTACATGACTTCAACAACAACCCAACTTCGGGATTAGTGACTGTCCGTTGTTACCCTTGGACTCGAGGAAACTGCACTTTAATTGGTGATGCAGCCCATGCTATTGTGCCGTTTTATGGCCAAGGCATGAATGCTGGTTTTGAAGACTGCCATGTGCTCGACCAGCTTTTGGGAGAACATGGCGAGCTTAGTACGGAGCTTCTAAAAAAGTATCAAGAATTACGCAAACCCGATGCAGAAGCTATTGCAGATTTAGCATTGTACAATTTTATAGAGATGCGTGATAAGGTGGCCGACCCTAAATTCATACTTCAAAAGAAGATTGAAAAAAGACTGAATGAACTCTTTCCTGAGCAATGGCTTCCACTCTACCCAATGGTAACGTTCAGTGATTTGCGCTATTCCGAAGCACTAGAAATAGGGCGAAAGCAACAGCAAATTATGAACAAAGTAATGGAGTACCCAGGCATAGAAGTGGCTTGGGAGAATCTGGATTTTGAGTCGATTGTTAATCAGTTGTAATCTTTCTTCTTTCAATTAAAGGAGTACTGCCCTTCACCAATTTAAAAGTCCTATTAAAATTAGATAGGTTATTAAAGCCCACTTCATAGGCAATTTGAGCAACGGAAAGTTCAGTAGTCCGAAGTAGTTCAGTAGCCTTTTGCAGCCTGATTTCATTAAGGAAATTCAGGTAGGTTTTTCGGGTGTGCTGCTTAAAGTAACGGCAAAAAGCTGCCTTGTTCATGTGAACCACATCAGCCACTTCTTCTAATTGAATCGGTCGATGATAGTTTTCTAGGGTGAACTTGAAAACATCGTCCAGCCTTCTCCCTTGGTTTTCTGTAATAGACTTTTGTGGTAATTGGCTTAGTGGCTGAAGCTCCGTTTTCCCCAATTCATCAATCAAACAAAGAGTTTGCCCAAGTCTAGAAAGTGGATTTGCTCGAAAGACTTCATCTATTTGATGAATCAGTTTTTGACTTTCTTCAGGGTTTATCTTGAGTCCACGGTAAGCAGCCAAAAGTAGACCTTCTAACTGACTCAATTCAGGCAAAATAGCCTGTCCTTTTCTAATTAAATCAGGCTTGAAGAAGATAGACTTAGCCAAAATCCTCAAACTATCTTTCTCATAATACTCAGCTCTGCTCCTAAAAACATGAGGCACATTACTCCCCATCAAAAAGACTTCATTAGGCTTAAACTCTCCGAGATAATCTCCGTAAATCAGAGTTCCTTCCCCCTTTACAATCCATGTTAATTGCAACTCTGGGTGCTGATGCAGTTTATCGTAAAAGTAAGGCTCATCATCAATCTGTAGATGGAATGAGCTGTCTTCAACCTTAGGTATTTTAAAAGGTAGCGCCTTCATCAATGAAATCTAAACACTTTATATTCAACTGAACTGACAAAAATGCAAATATTTCACTATTAATGATCAATTTCTACGAAGCAAGCCTTTGAGAACTGGCGTAGTTTTGAGAAAATTTTAAGCCATGAAAGTGAATTGGGAAGGAGTTTACCCTGCAGTTACCACCAAGTTTACCACAGATGACCGACTGGATAATGAAATGTTTGCCAAAAACATAGAAGCTCAGCTCAATGCTGGAGTTGATGGGATAATTCTGGGAGGAACATTAGGAGAAGCCAGCTCATTGATGGAAGATGAGAAAGATGAGTTAGTGAAATACACAGCAGAGCTAGCTAAAGGCAAAGTGCCAGTGGTGATGAATATTGCTGAGCAAACTACCAAAGGAGCTATTAAGGCAGCAGAAAAGGCCAAAGCCAATGGTGCCGATGGCTTAATGATGCTCCCTCCTATGCGCTATAAAGCCGATGACCTTGAAACCGTAACTTATTTTAAAGCGGTAGCCAACTCAACAGACCTTCCAATTATGATCTACAATAACCCTGTAGACTATAAAATTGAAGTCACGTTAGACATGTTCGAATCTCTATCTGAATGTGAAAACATTCAGGCAGTAAAGGAATCTACCAGAGATATTTCTAATGTCACCAGAATGAAAACCCGTTTTGGGAATCGATTTAAAATACTTTCTGGTGTAGACACCTTGGCCTTAGAAAGCCTTTTAATGGGAGCTGATGGCTGGGTTGCAGGACTTGTTTGCGCTTTCCCTACAGAAACCGTAGCGATCTACAGATTACAAAAGGCTGGAAGAATTGCCGAGGCAATAGAAATCTACAGATGGTTTTTACCGCTTCTAGAGCTAGACATTAATCCTAAATTGGTTCAGAATATCAAACTAGCCGAAGTGGCTACAGGCATTGGAACTGAAACTGTGCGCCCTCCAAGGCTTCCTCTACAAGGAGTGGAAAGAGACAGCGTTTTAAGTATTATAAAAGAAGGTGTTGAAAATAGACCATCCCTTCCAGTCTACTTGAATTTATAAGATGATTACAGGACAAAACTTTATAGGAAAAAGCCCAGCCTCTACTGGCAGCAAAAACTTAACATCGTATAACCCTGCCTCTGGAGAAGCATTTAAAGAGGTATTTGTAGAAGCTACGGAAAAAGAAGTTAATGAGGCCGTAGACTTAGCTGTGAAAGCGTTCAAAGCTTATCGAAAGAAAAGCTCTACCGAAAGAGCTAATTTCTTAAGAGCAATTGCCAAGAACATAATGGATTTAGACCATGTGCTAGTAGAGCGTGCAATGGCCGAAACTGCTCTTCCAGAAGGCAGAATTCAAGGTGAACGAGGCAGAACATGCAATCAGCTAAATGCCTTTGCCGACATTATTGAGGAGGGTTCGTGGGTAAACGCCAGAATTGACACCGCCATTCCCGATAGGCAACCCATTCCTAAACCTGACCTAAGAAAGATGGAAATGCCAATTGGCCCGATCGCTGTTTTTGGTGCTAGTAATTTCCCATTGGCATTTTCTACCGCAGGAGGCGACACCGCTTCTGCTCTAGCCGCAGGCAACCCTGTGATTGTAAAAGGACACGAATCTCATTTGGGTACTAATGAATTGGTAAGCCGGGCAATATTAAAGGCTGCCGAAGAAACTGGTATGCCAGATGGTGTTTTCTCTATGGTGAATGGGGGAATCTCTGTTGGCCAACAATTGGTGAAAGATGAAAGAATTAAAGCGGTTGGTTTTACAGGATCGTTTAGGGGAGGTAGAGCCCTCATGGATAGCGCGGCCGCACGTAAAAACCCAATTCCTGTCTATGCGGAAATGGGCAGCACTAACCCTGTCATTGCATTCCCAGAAAAACTCACGCAAGAGGCAGCCGTTTTAGCGCAAACCTTGGCCAGCTCGGTAACTTTAGGCGTTGGGCAATTCTGTACTAGTCCTGGTCTTTTACTAGCCATTAAATCAGACGCATTAGATGCTTTCAAAGCCGAACTAGCCACAGCGCTTTCTTCCACTCCAAAAGGAGTGATGTTAAACGAAAGCATTGGAAAATCTTATGAAAGAACAGGTAATGAAGTAAGAAATCATCAAACAGTAACTTCTTCTTCTGAAAAAATAGAAGCTGGTGCAGCTGCTACGGTAAGCGTTTCTGGAGCTGATTTTATGGCAAACCCAGAATTGCATCACGAAGTATTCGGCCCATTCATTATTGTTGTAGAATGCGCTGACCAATCCGAGTTACCTCAAGTTGTAGATGCCCTAGACGGACAACTTACAGGGTCCATTCTTGCTACTGATTCAGACCTCGTGAATTATGAGGAAGTAATTAATAGTCTAAGAGAAAAGGTGGGCAGAATTATTTACAACGGCATGCCGACTGGGGTTGAAGTTTGCCCAGCTATGCACCATGGTGGACCGTACCCGTCTAGCAGTAATGGCCGATACACATCAGTGGGCTACGATGCCATAACTCGGTTTACCAGACCAGTGGCCTTTCAATCGTGGCCAAACAGCGTTCTACCTGAAGAACTTAAGGACTCTAATCCAAAAGGAATCAGCAGGTTGATAAACGGTGAGCTCACCAATAAAGCGATAGAATGATGAAAACATTGGCTGCTAGCTACTCCTCAATGAACTAGAAGATGAATAAGAGATTCTTTTGTATAGACGCCCATACCTGTGGAAACCCTGTTAGGCTAGTGACTGGTGGAGGCCCCTTACTTATGGGGGCTAACATGAGCGAAAAGAGACAGCACTTTTTAGAGGAATACGACTGGATAAGGAAGGGGCTAATGTTCGAGCCGCGAGGACATGATATGATGTCCGGCAGCATACTTTATCCTCCCAGTGACCCCATCAATGATATAGGAGTGCTATTCATCGAAACCAGCGGCTGTTTACCTATGTGTGGGCATGGTACTATTGGTACTGTAACTATCATGATTGAAGAAGGGCTCGTTAAGCCTAAAACACCTGGAAAGCTGAGACTGGAAACACCAGCTGGACTAGTACTCATAGACTTTGAGCAGAAGGGGAAAAAAGTAAGTAGTGTAAGGCTAACCAACGTACCTGCCTACTTGGCTGCAGAAGAAATAAAAGTAGATTGTCCAGATTTAGGACAACTTACTGTCGATGTAGCCTATGGTGGTAATTTTTATGCAATTGTAGATCCACAAGAGAATTACCAAGACATGGCCAATTACTCGGCCAACGACCTAGTTAATTGGAGTAGGGTGCTGAGGGAAAGAATAAATGCATCTCACACTTTCCAACACCCAGAAAACGAAACCATTCGCGGGCTTTCTCACATTTTATGGACAGGTAATCCCACAAGAGACAATTCTACTGCTAGAAATGCAGTTTTCTATGGAGACAAAGCAATAGACAGGTCTCCATGCGGTACCGGCACCTCAGCTAGAATGGCTCAATGGGCTGCTAAAGGCAAACTACAGCCTGGAGACCAATTTGTTCATGAGAGCATTATTGGCAGCCAGTTTATAGGAAGAATAGAACAACAAGTAAAGTTAGGAGCAATTGATGCGATTGTGCCTAGCATTGAGGGATGGGCCAAAATAACAGGCTACAATACCATATTAATAGATGATGAAGACGACCCATATGCATATGGATTTCAGGTAATCTAAATGAAAGCGAAAAAAGTAATCATTATTGGGGCTGGCATTGTTGGGTATAGCACTGCCTACTTCCTGAATAAATCGGGCTGTGAGGTTACTATTCTAGAACAAACCGATGGCAACAATAACTGCTCTTATGGTAATGCCGGCTATGTCTCTCCCAGTCATCTGGTTCCATTGGCCTCTCCTGGAATCATCAGCCAAGGGCTCAAATGGATGCTAAACAAAAGAAGTCCTTTCTACATTAAGCCAAAGCTAGACTTGGACCTTATTCGCTGGGTAAGACTTTTTCACAAAGCCTCTACAGACAAACGGGTAAAAGAAGCAATACCAGTTCTGTATGATCTAACCGTGAAGAGTCAAAAACTCTATGAAGAAATATTAGAAACTGAGCGAATAGAAGCCGGGTATAATAAGTCTGGACTACTAATGGTTTGCCAAACAGCCCAAGCCCTACACCATGAAGAAGAAATGGTGAAAATTGCTGAGTCTTATGGATTAGAAGCCTCCACATTAACTCGAGAGGAGACAGAAAAACTAGACCCAAATGTGCAGTACAACATGGCGGGTTCAGTATTTTTTGGTTGCGACTCATGGATGACTCCAAACGTATTCATGGCAAAATTCAGAGAGCTACTTATTGAAAGAGGTGTGGATATTCAATACCACAGCACACTAACTGATTTTAAAATTGAAAATGGCAAAGTCAAAGCAGCTAAAACTAAAGTGGCCGAATTAATAGCAGACGAGTTTATTATCACTGCGGGTGCTTGGTCTCCACTTCTCATGAAGCGGCTTGGCATATTTATGCCACTGCAAGGAGGCAAAGGGTACAGCTTTATGATGGAAAATCTACCGAGCAACCCGAAGCTACCATCAATTTTGGTTGAAGCACGAATTGCAACTACACCAATGTTGCACGGTCTTAGAGTTGCTGGCACCATGGAGCTGGCCGGTATTAATCACACCATTAACCAGCCTCGTATAGATGGAATTATCAAGTCTTTAAAAGTAGCTATGCCAAGCTTGGCAGATTATGACTTTTCATCAATCAGACCATGGGCAGGCCTGAGGCCGTGTACGCCAGACGGCCTGCCTTATATTGGCAGAGTTTCATCACTTTCAAACCTGCAGGTAGGAACTGGCCACGCCATGTTAGGCTGGACTTTAGGACCTATTACAGGCAAAATGCTCGCGGAAGAAGTTCTTGGAGAAAAGGCTTCTGTGAAATCTGAATTACTCAAAGTAGAAAGGTATAACTAAGCTTAGTTAATACATAAAACGCAATAGACAATTGTTATACCAAGCGATTAAGTCTAGAAGCAGAACCATAGGTATACAATAAGCTTAGAAAAGTTGGAAGTCATTAATTCGACAAAGGCCAAATGGTATCAGTTTATAGGCAGGTTGAAGTATTAAAAAGCCGAATAAGGAAATACAAGTAGCTCATTTCATTTGCAATTACTATCTTCCAACATAATCAGTTGACATTGAGTTTAACGGTTTCCTCAACCAAAGACTTACAATAACTACTGATAAATGGCTAAATCAGCAATTGTGATTGGCTCCGGCATAGCAGGAATAGCTTCTGCCATTCGGTTGGTCAACAGAGGGTACACCGTTTCCGTATTTGAAGCAAATAGCTACCCAGGAGGTAAACTTTCAGAAATTTCTTTAGGGGAGTATCGATTCGATGCTGGCCCTTCTCTATTTACCCTTCCACATTTAGTAGATGAACTTTTTGAGCTCTCTGGATTAAATCCTAAGGATTATTTTGAATACGTTCAGCTAGATGAAACTTGCCGATATTTCTATGCCGATGGTAGTCGGCTTACAGCTTGGTATGATAAGGAAAAGCTAGCCTCCGAGTTTGAAGAACAGCTTGGAGAACCTCGCAAAAACATCTTAGCGGCTTTAGATAATAGTACTCTGCTTTATAAACATTTGGCACCGTTATTCTTAGAAAAGAGTTTGAACAAGGTTTCAACTTGGCTAAGCCCAGATGCTCTTTCAGCCTACGGAAAACTAAATCGCTTTGATTTCAATAGAACAATGAACCAAGCCAATCAAAAGCGATTCGACAACCCAAAAACCGCTCAGCTTTTCAACAGGTATGCTACCTACAACGGATCAGATCCTTATCAGACTCCGGCCACATTGAATATCATCCCTCATTTAGAATTTGGCATAGGGGCGTACTTCCCAAAAGGCGGAATGCACGCCATAACCAACTCCTTATATAGCTTGGCGCTAGACTTAGGTGTAAATTTCTACTTCGACACCAAGGTTCAAAAAATAGTGGTTCACAAAGGAGCAGCTAAAGGCATCGACACTAATATGGGTTTTCACAAAGCCGATAAGGTGGTGTGCAATATGGATATGGTTGCAGCTTACAAAAGCCTATTAAAAGATCAGCATCAACCTAAAAGGCTGCTAAATCAGCCTAAATCTAGTTCTGCACTTATTTTTTATTGGGGAATCAAGAAAGAGTTTAAGCAACTAGGGCTTCATAACATCTTCTTTTCGGAAGACTATAAGACAGAGTTTCAGCACATATTTAAGAAAGGCAGTATTTATAAAGACCCGACTGTCTATGTAAATATTACTTCGGTTCATAATGCTTCGGATGCTCCTGAGGGCTGCCAGAACTGGTTTACTATGATTAATGTACCCAATAATCAGGGGCAAGACTGGGACTACCTGATTCAATATGCTAAAAAAGCGATCATCAAAAAGCTATCAAAAGAGCTTGGAGAAGATATTGAGCCACTGATTGAGGTAGAAGACATTCTGGATCCGAGGCTTATTGAGGCCAAAACTAGTAGTGTGGCGGGTGCACTTTATGGCAATAGCTCGAATAACAAATTCTCTGCATTCTTGCGCCACCCAAACTTCTCAAAGCGTATCAAAGATTTGTACTTCTGTGGGGGGAGTGTTCACCCAGGAGGCGGAATTCCTCTTTGCCTGTCTTCAGCAAAACTAGTAGATGAATTAATGAATTAGGCTCGCTTCCACAATCTTGGTTGAGTCGGCTTCCACCTCATCATTAGAAAAGAAGAGCTTATATTGCTCGTATCGGTTCATAATTTGTTTCACGTAATTAACAGGTTCTGAACCGCGACAATAGCCAAATTCTACAACGGGGTCATTGTAATATTCAGGCTTTGATTTTAGAAGTAGGTACTCAGCCACAACACTCCAGTCTTTTGCATCTTTGTTATATTTCTCTGCCAAACGCATGGCATCTCTTACATGGCCTTGACCAACATTGTATGCTCCAAGCGTAAACTTCATCCTGTCTTCAATATTCTCAAGATCATCTTCCCAATAATTGAGAAGCCATTGCAAATGCTTAACGCCCGCCCAAATATTCTGTTCTGGATTGTAGACATCGTCAACTGAGTACTCGTCTATAACATTATTGGTTAACTGCATGAGACCTTTCGCCCCTGCCCAAGACTCTACCTTCGGATCGAACTTAGATTCTTGAAAAATAATTGAGGCCAACAACAACCAGTCAATTCCTAGTTCTTCGGCTCCTTCCATTATTAAATCATCATAAGGTGAAATTCTACCCTGGCTTATTGAAGAGTAATCACTCTTAGCTCTAATTCTCTGAGTTTTACTACTCTTAAAATACTTATTATAGATCACATAAAAATCTGGCTTCCGCTTCATTTGAGTAATCCAATTGTCTACTGCCTTCTTCAGGTTGGGAGCATTTTTTCTCATACCCCAAGCAATTTGTTGAGGGAAACTAATGTCTGTGGCAACATCTAATATTGGAGAATAGGTAGCATTAATCATGGCTACATCTTCATCGGCAATGGTATAGTCTATCTCACCATTTACTACCTGCCTAATTAGATTCTCAGTATCTACATCGCCTTCCAATTCTACCACATCAATATCCTCTCCAATCTCATCAGATAAATTCTTCAACCTCGATGCGAAAGAAGAGCCCTTTCTTGTATACACCTTTTCGCCCCCTAAGTCTATAGGGTTCCTGATAAGAGAGGCATCTATTTGGTGAATTTTAAGCTGTCTCCAATTGTCTGGCTTTCGCTGCACCAACACTTGCCTAACCGTATTATGAGGTTCTGAAAAGGCTACTCGCTTGCTACGCTCTTTAGTAATAGTGAGGTGGTAAGCCATAATATCGGCTTCCCCAGAATTGAGCATTTCAAAGGCTTGCTCTATATTGGCGGTAAGTACCACTTTGAGGTCTACACCAAGACTCTTGGTTAAGCGAGAAAGTAATTCGTATTCATAGCCCATTGGCCTACCTCTGTAAATGAAATAGCCCGTGGTGCTATTATCTACAACTGCAATGAGGCTTCCTCGTTCTTTGATTTTATCCAGATCGAATTTAATAGCCTTGCTCTCCTTTTTGGGAGTGTTCTGGGCGGTGCTTTGATCTGAAGAGTTGTTACATGACCAAAAGAGTGCAACCAGCAAAACACTGGCTGTCAACGAAATGAATTTACGTTTAGTAGATTTCATATCTTTCTACAAAACCCAATTGAGCCACGAAAGTTCAATTGGAGGTTTTGAGAAGATAGTAAACTAGGTCTTAAAATTCAAGCACTTAGACTAACGGAGGTTCTCTCCTGCCAACCTTTTGAGCTCTACTTCTTGCACTTGAACGTTGAATGCAGCTTGCAACTTTCTTAGTTCGGCCTGAACGAAATTGACTTGAGCTTCGCGAATTTCTAGAGCAGTGGCATTGCCAATATTGTATCGGTCTTGAGCTATCTCGTAGTTTTCTTCGGCAATTTCAAAATTGCGTTCTTCCAGCTCACTCAAAGCAAGGCTATTTTCATAATTGATGAAGGCCTTTCTAATATCTGCTTCTAATTGCTGCTTCAGGTCTTGCACTTCTAATTCGCGGGTTTCTACTGCTATACGAGCATTTTGCTGCCTTCTTTTCACATCGAATCCATTGAGGATTGTCCATGAAGCTGAGACACCATAATTAATACCTTTTGAGGTGTTGCTTATAAGAAAGCCAGCATCTGAGTTCCGATCGTTGAAGTTATAACCGAAGTTTAGAGATATCTCTGGAAGTAGCTCGGCTTTTACCTCTTTGGTTTGAAGATATGCGATTTCACGATTCCTCCGCGCTCTCAACAAACTCGGATTGTTGAGGTTCACACTCTCAAGAAGACCGTTCAATTCAAGGCTCCTCTCTACTTCGAATGTCGACTGAACGGAGTATCTATTCTCTAAGTCGGCCCCCATTAGTCTGTTCAGGTCAACAAAAGCATTGTATACTACCTCCCTTTGTTGAAGAATATTCGATTGATCTGTATTGTAATCTACTTGAGCTTGTAAATAATCTAACTTAGATGTTTTACCAACTTCATAGCGAGTCTTGGCTAATTCAACTCTTGTAGCCGACAGTTCTAGCGCGTCTTCCAATACCCTTAGCCTTTCTTGCTCCAAAACAATAATGTAGTAGGCAGTAGAAATTTGAGCAATAGTATTTTCAATCTGAACCTTCAAATCGTCCTCTGCCAATCCCATTTGCTCTGCCAACCTGTCTCTAGTATAGAACATACCAAGCCCATCGAAGATGGTCCATCGGAGCGTAGGGCTCACATCTAAAGTATTAGACTTTGCACCATTTATTTCTCTTGGCGCATCGTCATTCACAAACTGCTGAGTAACATTAGTATTAGAGAAGCTTTTACTGGCCGTAACACTCACGTTAGGCAAAAATTCACCAATACTTTTATCATAGTCGTTAGTTGTCTGATCTACCGTTTTTGAAACTATTTGAATATTCAGATTCTTTTCTAGACCAGTAGCAACGGCCTCCTGAAGCGTAAGACTTTGTTGGGCCATTACGCCTCCAGAAAGGAGAATAAAAAATAAACTTGAAACAATTCTTTTCATGCTTAAGCTGATGTTCTGGCCAAACGGCTCTTCTTACTTGTAAAGTAAGAGTACATGGCCGGAATGACATAAAGAGTTAAAATAGTTGAGAATACTAGACCACCGATAATGGCTACCCCCATTGATACTCGGCTTTCGGCACCTGCTCCAAGTGCTAAGGCAATAGGTAAAATTCCCAGAATAGTTGAAAAAGAAGTCATCAGAATTGGCCTGAATCTAGACCTAGATGAATCTACAATAGCTTCCATTACACTAAGCCCTTGTGCCTTTCTTTGATTGGCAAACTCTACAATGAGGATACCGTTTTTAGACACCAAACCTACTAGCATAATGATTCCGATCTGGCTGAATACGTTCAAAGTTTCTTCATATCTCCAAAGCACCAATAATGCACCTGCAAGTGCCAACGGTACGGTAAACAGAATGATAAGCGGATCTACAAAGCTTTCGAACTGAGCCGATAGTACTAAGTAGATAAGCACCAAAGCAAAACCGAACGCAAAGTAAAGACTGTTAGTACTTTCTTTAAATTCTCTAGATTCGCCCGCTAAGTCTGTCTGAAAGGTTTCGTCTAGTACTTCATCAGCAATTCTATCCATTGCTTCAATTCCTTGACCAGTAGTAACTTTTGGAGCCAAGTTGGCCGAAACCGTAGCTGAAGCAAATCTATTGAATCGGTAGAGTTGCGGTGGAGAGCTGCTTTCAGTAAGGGTTACCAAATTATCTAGCTGAATTAGTTCGCCCTGATTGTTTCTTACATAAAGCGTTTTCAGATCTAATGGATCGTTTCTATTCTCTCTATCTACCTGACCGATAATTTGGTATTGCTTTCCATCTAAAATGAAAAAGCCAAAACGTTGACCCGACAAGCCTAGCTGTAAGGTTTGGGCAATGTCTCTAACCGATAGTCCTAAAGACCTAGCCTTCTCCCTATCAATTTCAATCTTAATCTCTGGCTTATTGAACTTAAGATCTAGATTAACAAATGTAAATTCAGGAGAGTCCTGTGCTCTGAGCATAAACTCAGGTAAAACTTCCTTCAGCTTTTCAATGTTAGGCGCCTGAATTACATACTGTACGGGGAAGCCAGAACTTCTTCTTCCTCCAATAGTTGCGGGCTGAGACAAGAATGCTCTCGCCTCGGTGTATCGATTCACTGCCGGTGTAAAGTCATCTACAATTTGTTGTTGAGTTCTCTTTCTTTGGTCTGGGTCTTTAAGAATCAGGAAAAATCTAGCAGAATTGACTGCACTATTACCAAAACCAGGAGAAGTAACCGTAATAATGGCCTGTGTCTCTGGCACTTCTTTATCTACAGCAGTGATAAGGCTATCCACATATCTGTCCATGTACTCAAAAGTGGCTCCTTCTGGCCCTGTTGCAAAACCACGAACACTGGATCTATCTTCTAATGGAGCAATTTCTTCAGGAATTCGGTTACCCGTTAAGAAAAACGCAATCATTCCTCCTGCCAATAGAATAACCACAAAAGCCATCCACCTCACTTTCATAAATGAGTCTAAAGACTTGGCATACACATTATTCAACCAAACAAAGAAGGGCTCTGTAAAATTATAAAATGCGTTGTGCTTTTCGCGCTTCTTTAATATCCGTGTACTCATCATAGGAGTAAGGGTAAGCGCTACAAAAGACGATATTACAACCGCCCCAGCCACTACAATACCAAATTCACGGAATAGCCTTCCCGTTAAACCTTGAAGGAAAATAACTGGCATAAATACTGCCACCAAGGCTACCGTAGTAGATATTACCGCAAAGAAAATTTCATTTGCTCCTTTAACGCCAGCCTCTTCTGGGTGTAAACCACCCTCAATTTTAGAGTAGATATTTTCTAGCACTACAATGGTATCGTCTACTACAAGACCAATGGCTAACACTATTCCGAGCAGGGTAAGTACGTTTATGGAAAAGCCAGAAACGTACATAATAAAAAATGCTCCAATTAGTGAAATTGGAATAGTAGCAATAGGAATTACAGTGGTTCTCCAGTCTCTTAGAAACAAGAAAATGATTACTACTACGAGCGCAAAGGCAACTATAATGGTCTGTTGCACTTCTGTGATAGACTCTCTGATATAATCTGTATTATCGAAGCCTATAGCAACATTAATATCTGCAGGTAAGTCTTTCTTTACTTGCTCAATTCTTTCATAAAAGGCATCGGCAATTTCAATATTGTTAGATCCTGGCTGAGTGATAACAGCAATACCCACCATAGGCACTCCGTCTCTCTTCAGAATAGTTCTTTCATTTTCCGGTGCCAGAACTGCCTCTCCAATATCTCTAAAGCGAACAATAATATCGCCCTCTTCTTTTACAATCAGGTCGTTATATTCTTGAGGAGTGTTGATTCGGCCAACTGTTCTTACAGTAAGTTCGGTTTCAGCACCTTCCACTCTTCCTGAAGGCAGTTCAACATTATCACTATTAACCGCATTCAATACATCTATTGGGGTAAGCTCATAGGCAGCCAATTTCTCTGGATCCATTTTAAGCCTCATGGAATACCTTTTAGAGCCCCAGACCTGTACCGAACTCACTCCTTGGATAGTCTGAACTCTTTCCTTGAAGATGTTTTCAGCTATAAGCGTTAGCTCCAGAAGGTCTCTCTCACTACTCGAAATATTGAGGAAAATAATAGGGCTCGAATCTGCATCGGCTTTAGATACGTTTGGTGGCTCTACGTCAGGAGGCAGTCTTCTAACTACTCCGGCTACTTTGTCTCTAACATCATTGGCAGCGGCCTCAAGGTCTACACCTAAATCGAACTCTGCACTAATTGAGCTACCACCATCTCTACTAGTAGAAGTCAGGGTTTTAATACCTGCAATACTGTTAAGGGCCTCTTCTAAAGGTTCGGTAATCTGAGATTCAATAATCTCTGCATTAGCTCCAGTGTAAGAGGTTGAAACAGAGATTACAGGTGGGTCTACACTCGGAAATTCCCTAACTCCCAGATACAAGAAGCCAATGATTCCGAATATGACTATGACAATATTCATTACCAGTGCAAGCACTGGTCTTTTAATACTAATGGTTGATAAACTGGCCATACTAGTCTCTTACTGAGTTTATCTGAACTGCAGAACCCGGTCTTATTTGCAGAAGGCCCGAAATAATCACAGAATCTTGTGGTTCCACTCCTTTAAGTATCTGCACTTCTTCATCCGTTCTAATTCCTATCTCTACAGGAACCGAAGCAGCCTTTCCTCCTTTAGATATATAAACCTTGTGCCCGTTTAATTCAGGGATAACCGAAACGGCTGGCACCATAAGCGCGTCTTCTATGCTCTCCATCACCAATTCGATTTTGGCGAACTGACCTGGCATTAACTGGTTCGACTTATTGTCAGCTAGTGCTCTTAGTCTAAGCGTTCTGGTAGTTTCATCAATCTTTGGCTCAATAGCGTAAACTTCGCCTTCGAAAGTATCTAAAGAAGCGTCTGTTCCGAAGCTAATTCTGTTACCTACCTTTACATTACCAGCATATTTACCTGGAATAGCAAAGTCTACTTTCATAGGGTTCAAGCTATAAAGGCTAGTAATTACAGTACCGTTAGTAATGTAGGCACCTTCACTAATTTGTCTCAAGCCAAGCGTTCCATTAAAAGGTGCTTTGATTGACATCTTATCTAGCTGAGCTTCCAGCAATCTTATATCGGCACTGGTGGTATTAAGGTTGGTCAGAGAGATATCATACTCTTCTTGACTGATAGCACCTCTATCTAACAGCTGCTTCTGCCTACCTTCAGTTTCTTTAGCCAACTGATTGCTATACTTAAGCTTTTCTAGTTGTGCTTTCAGTTCATCATCTTTCAGCGAAATAAGGAGTTCTCCTTTCTTCACCTGCTGACCTTCCTTAAAATGAACCTTAGTCACTAAGCCAGAAACCTCACTTTTTAGCTCTATAGATTCATTTGGGAGAATTGAACCAGTTACTTTAATCTTGTTTTCTATGTATTTAGGTTGAACCACACTTACATTTACTGGCAGTGCAGAAGGACCTCTAGAAGCCGTTGCAGCAATCGCGTCATTGCTACCAGAACCTGTGAAATCGTCTAATCTTGGGTAAACGGCCCAAGCAACGACTATAATGATTATCACAAGGATAACGGCAATTCGAGAAAATTTACTCATTTGAACAATTAGTAGATTAAGAATTTGAGTCTATAAAATTCATGGCCAAGCGGTTGAAAGCATCAGGTTGCTCTACATTACACACATGCCCACAATCGGGTATTATATTTAAAAATGAATTCTTATGTTTCTTTGCCAAATCCATTACCTGTGGTAAAAACATGTAATCTTCGTCTCCCATAAGGTATAAGGTTGGCATCTTTATTTCTTTCTCGTTGAAATACTTCAACAGCGGATTCAACTTATAGGTGAGGTTAAACCATCTGATGAACTCGTGCTGACATAGTTTTTTTGCCTGACTAGCAAAAAGTATCCTAGACTCTTGGTTCCGCTTGCGTGGCATAATAATCCAAGCAAATAATTTGTAAAGCCACATAAAAGGGAGGAACCTCTTAGTTGCATTGCCCACTGCCACCAAAAATTTAGACCTTACATTAAGTCGGGTTACTGCCCCCCCTAGAATAAGAGAGTTGACTCTTTCTGGAGCAATTTCACAGATGGTTCTTATGAGAATAGTACCCAGTGAAATACCTACAAAGTGCGATTTCTGGATTTTGAGATGATCTAGCACCTCAATAATATCTTTAGAGATGTTCTCAAAATTATATTCATTGGTAAAGTACCGCTGAAACATTTCTTGAGACTTACCGTGACCTCTAAGGTCAATCAATAACACATTATATCGCTCTTTGAACGATTTAATCTGCTTAAACCAAATGGATGAGCTACCTCCAGCTCCATGAACAAAAGTTACCCATTCAGTAGACTCGGCATGTTGATATGTTTTGTAATACAGCATTTGAATCCTAATTCAAAAGTAACGTCCCTCAGCCTAATTAGTTCGACCGTTTATAGAACTCTTAGTGTTAAGCAGACACAAAAAAAGTCCTGAGTTGCCTCAGGACTTTCATTATATATATTTCTAATGGGTTATTGTTTCTCTACCCACTCGCCATTCTCTCTAATAAGGTTCCAAACTTCAGTAGTAGTAGAACCATTGTAGATTACGATTGTGATCTGGTATTTCTGACCTTCTTCAGTCACAAACCCACCGCTATCTAACAAGAAAGCTAAAGCATCAATAACTTGTTCAGAGCTCCATGATGTACTTCCACCAGTTCTGTTGAAGTTACCGAAGCTAACCAAATTATCTCCTCTTGGAGTACCAGTATACTCAGCTCCGATAGTTGCGTAATCAGCATTAGATAAAGTATACTTGATAGTATTATCGGGCACCCACTCACCAGCTTCATAACCTAATTGAAGAACATCAGGAGTAACTTGGTAATGATCGTTATAAAGTAACCACTCAGTACCATTAAAGATGTAAAGACCTACAGCAGGAACATCACCATCTTCACCGTCATCGTAGTTATACTGAACTACCAAACGAGTACCAGCCTCAACAAAGTTTACTCTAAAGTTATTCAAGTAAACTGGCACTTTATCTAGACCCTCACCACTGTTAGAAAAGTCCGTTCCACTCTCACCGAAGAAATCTCCATAAGAATCTGCAGGAAGAATGAAAGTGTACTGCCATCCGTCAGAAACAGTGTACACTGCTCTAGACGTGATAGTTTCTACACCAGAACCATTATAGAACTTGTGCTCAATATCCATGTAGTCACCATCCCAAGCATCTGGTTGCTTAAATTCAGCATACTTAGGAATATCAGCAGAAAGATTGCTAAAGTTACCAAAACGGAAACCCAATTGATCGTACTCATCTGAAGTTACTGTGTACTCCCAGTAATCACCTCTTAAGTCTGGAGAACTTCCGTTGTAGAAATTGTAAGTAACTAATGCAGAAGAACCATTACCCAAGTGAGGGTACTTCATTGAAAGAACAATTGGAAGGAACTCCTTAGGCTCGTTAGGATTATCAAAGTTCTTGTACTGAGCAATACCCGCACCACCAGGAACATCTTCTAACAATTCGTAATCATCATCAGACATTGTAAACTCAAGGTCTGCAGAAATCGATGAATCAGTTGAGTTATCTAATTCTTCGAAAGTTTCTTCTAACGGGTCGCAAGACACGATAGCAACAGCCATCAATAAAGCGACAAGATTAAGTTTATTTAAGTATTTCATTTTCTAGTAAGTCTTATCAATTAGAAGTTAATTCTTACACCGCCAGTCCAAGTTCTACCTAGTGCATACCAAACAGAAGCAGAAGCAGCATTGCTACCAGAACCGTCATTAGCATCGGCAATGTACTCAGTATCAAATACGTTGTTTACGTTACCGAAAAGAGTTGCGTCAAAGTTTCCGAATTTGAAGTCGTACTTCATTCTTAAATCTACAGTAGAGTAATCTGGAACTTTCCAAGGTTGAGGACCAGTTGCCCCACCTAAGTCAGTAGTAGATCTAGAAAGTGGATCAAAGTTCGCGTAAAGGTCAGCGAAGTAGTTAGCATCTACTGAGATTTTCACGTCAGGAACAATGAAGTACTCAACAGTGATAGCTGCAGTAGTTTGAGCAGCGTCACCAACTTTCAAACCAGCAATTCTAAGGTCGAATGGATTTCCTACAGCAACTTGACCATTGAAGATTTGAACGTTAGTCAAGTCATTTTGCCATTCCCAGTCACCTAGAGAAGCCATACCTTGAATGTTCAATTTAGTATTTGGCTTATAAACGAAGTCTACTTCTATACCTTGGTGCAGTGCGTTAACACCTTTCAAGTTAGCTACTATATCGTCACCAGTGTTGTTAGGAATAGTTCTGATGAAAGCTCTGTCTTTCCACTGAGTTCTGTAAATGTTTACGTTAGCATTGAAAGTTCTGCTTCTGTAACCATAACCTAGCTCAATTGAACCAATTTTTTCGTTCTCAGCATCTGGGTTGATGTCGTTTACGAAGTTCAAGAAAACGTTATCGAAGATTGGAGCTTTCTCGAAGTAACCGATGTTAGCAAACACATTGTGATTAGCAGTTAAGTTGTAGTTTACACCACCCTTAATCTGGTAACCCAAGAAGTTTTGCCAGTCAGTAATTTGGTTAGGATCTGAATCTAAGTAGTTAAATAAGTCTTCTCTCTTGTAACCAGTATTTGAGATTGCAGCAGAAGCAAAAGCAGAAAGCTTATCTTTAGTATACTCTAACTGACCGAAACCACCAATCCAGTTTACATAACCAATGTTGTAGTAGTCATACTTATCACCTACTCTAACAGCTTTAACCGGCTGGTTAACATCAGAATCATCTAAGTAATACTCTGCACCAAGTAGGTTAGTGATTTCTCTGAAGTGGAAACCTTTGTAAGATCTAAGGTCAAGACCAACTAATAGCGTTAGGTTGTTATTCAATTCGTTTGAGTAAGTACTCAAAGCACCAAACCACTCATGATCGTTTCTAGAAGCTCTTAATGCTACAGAAGCACTACCGTCAGCATTCATCTCATTTTCAGCAATTAGTGCTTCAAAGTCAATTGGGCTATAAGTTCCTGCAATTCTAGGAGCAGTAGCGTTAGAGAAACCTAAGTTTCCTCCACCTCCACCAGTACCAGTAGAAGCATAAACTGCAGTAGAAAGCTCAGACTTGTCATTGATAGTCCAGTAGTGGTTCAATGAGAACTGAGGCTTGTGATAGAAGTTATCTTCTACAGAAAGAATTTCGCCATTTAAGATACCGTAATCAGGGTTGAATCTTTTTGGCTCTGGAGCATCTCTCCAATACTGAATAGAAGCTCTTGACTGTCTCTGACCGTGCTTTTGAGGAGCACCGAAACCAGTTAATGACAAGATGTGATTATCGTTGATTTGCTTAGTTACGTTGAAGAAGTAGTTATAACCTTCGAACCAAGTTCCATCTACATAACCATCACCAGTGATTTTAGCACCTGAAAGGCTAACAGCCCATCCGTCTTCTGAAAGACCAGTTGAAAGAGCAAAAGAAGCTTTAGAGTAACCATTGTTACCAGTATAAACCGCAACGTTACCACCTTTTTCAGCATCAGTAGTTTTTGTCAAAATGTTGATTGTACCACCAATTGATGGAACGGCTACTTTAGAAGCACCAAGACCTCTCTGAACCTGCATAGACTGAGTAACATCAGTTAAACCTGCCCAGTTAGACCAGTAAACTCTACCATTCTCCATATCATTTACAGGCACACCGTTGATCAATACAGCTACGTTCTCTGAATTAAAACCTCTAAGGTTAATTCTAGAGTCACCGTATCCACCACCAGCTTTAGTAGCATAAACACCAGGAGTAGACTTCAACAATTCTGGGAATTCCTGATTACTCGCTCTCTCTACAATTTGTACAGACTTAATTGTAGAAATAGCAACTGGAGTTTTTCTTTCTTCTGCAACGGAAGCAATTACTTCGATCTGATCGAGAGCAATCACATTTGGTTGCATTTGAATATCTCCTAAATCTACATCGCCAGAAACACTTCTTTCGATAGTAATCTGATCGTAACCGATGTAAGAAATTCTGAATGTAACGTTTCCTGATACATTGGCGATTCTAAATCGACCATCAACATCAGATACCGCACCTTTGGTAGTTCCAACCACCAATACAGAAGCACCGAAAACACCTTCTCCGGTTTCTGCATCGAGCAATCTCCCTTGTACAACACCGCCCTGAGCAAATGCCGTAGCAAAGGACAACACAAATGTCATTAAGACTAGTAATTGTTTCCTCATAGTTATAATTAGTTAATAAAGATTCTTCTTTTAGTGTCGTTAAGAATTTGGGAACAAATCTACAGGCTTACGAGGTCATGACTGTTTGACAAATGTTATGATTTCGCTACGAATCGGACCTTACATTAACCTATCCTTAACATAACTTAACCAACCGCCACTTGCTTTTTCCGCATCTACCAAAATAGGATGCAAAATAATTGTACTCTAGGACCTCCAACCCCGCCTATTCTGCTCCCTAATCGAGCTTATCGCTCAATTTAGCCACTTTCTGGCAAAGTGCCCATACTTACAACTTGTCAATTCAACTTTACTTAACTAAGAAGACCTTTATTTCATTAAGTGAAGGTTATCAGTATATTGCCTTTTGAGAACTTGATTACTATGAAAACTAAGTTGGCAGGACTACTATGTGTATTCTATATATGCACAGGATTTCAGGCATTTGGCCAGAAAAACCTAGACTATTATCTCCCTCAAAACATATCATTTAACCCTGCCATTCCAACTCCAGAGTCTGTTATTGGACATAAGGTTGGAGAGTGGCACATAACGCATGACAAGCTGGTACTTTACATGAGGGAATTGGCCAAAATTTCTGACAGAATCACCCTAGAAGAAATTGGAAGAACTCATGAAGGTAGACCGCAGGTGTTACTCACTATTACGCACCCTACCAACCAATTAGGCATTGATAAGATCAGAAGTGACCATGCTTGGCTCACTTACCCAAATGAGGCCGATAAGTTCGACATTAAAAAAATGCCTGTAGTCACCTATATGGGTTTTAGCATACACGGCAATGAGCCGAGTGGCTCAAACGCCTCTTTATTGGTTGCTTATTACATGGCTGCAGCCCAAGGTTCTGAAGTAGAAAATATGCTCAGAAATTCCGTTATACTACTAGACCCTTCATTTAATCCTGATGGATTAAATCGTTTTGCAACATGGGCAAACATGCATAAAAGCAAGCGCGTTAACCCAGACCCTATGGATAGAGAGTATAGCGAAGCATGGCCAGGTGGAAGAACCAATCACTATTGGTTCGACCTGAACAGAGATTGGCTTCCATTACAACAACCAGAATCTAGAAATAGAGTAGCTAAGTACCATCAGTGGAAGCCCAACATACTCACCGACCATCACGAAATGGGTACAAACTCCACCTTTTTCTTTCAACCAGGTGTTCCTCAAAGAACTCACCCATTAACCCCAGAATTAAACCAAGAACTCACTCAAAAAATTGGAAATTACCATGCCGCTGCTCTAGACAGTATAGGTTCTTTGTACTTCACAGAAGAAGGGTATGACGACTTTTACTATGGCAAGGGCTCTACCTTCCCAGATATAAATGGAGGAATAGGTATCTTATTTGAACAAGCCAGCTCTCGTGGTCATGCACAAGAAAGTGACAACGGTATTTTGGAATTTCCTTTCACCATAAAAAACCAGTTTAATACTGCTCTTTCTACCTGGAAGGCTGCCGTGGAAATGAGAGTAGAATTGCTAGACTACCAACGCGATTTTTACAAAAGAGTGCTTCGCGAAGCAGACAACGACAATGTAAAGGCATACATATTTAAGGCTGAAAAAGACCCTGCCAGGGCATTTCATTTGGCAGAGATACTCGATGCCCAAGAAATTGACTTCTACAGACCTTCAAGAGAAATAAAACTCAATGATGAGTCTTACAATCAAGACAATGCTTACATAGTGCCCTTGAAACAGCGAAACTACAAGCTAATCAAAGCTATGTTCGAAAAGAGAACTGAGTTTCAAGACAGTCTTTTCTACGACATCTCGGGTTGGACCTACCCAGCAGCATTCAACCTTGAGTATGCCGAAATGAGCAGTAGGGATTATAGTCGCAACCAGTTGGGCGGAAAAGTAGACAATTTACAGTTCCCGAAAGGGCAAGTTGTTGGTGGCCAAAGCAATTACGCTTACGTGTTCGAGTGGCATGGGTACTATGCCCCAAGAGCAGCGAACCGACTGTTAGAAAAAGGGATTAGAATCAAGGTAGCTACTAGTAAGTTTATTGGCTCAGATGAAAAAGAATTCGATAGAGGTTCCATTCTTGTTCCTGTAGCAAATCAGGCATTATCCGAAACTGAGCTCTTTTATGAACTACAGCAAATTGCTGAAAACGATGCCCTTCAAATCCACGCAATGAACACTGGCCTTACAGGCGGAGTAAGCTTAGGTAGCAACACTTTCATAAACCTTGAAAAACCAGAGGTAGCTCTTATTGTTGAAGCCGATAACTCATATGATGCAGGAGAAGTATGGCATCTACTAGACACTAGAATGAATATGCTTGTCACTAAACTTCCAGAAAGCAGGGTCGGTTCTAATGCAATAGACAGGTACAACACCATAATTATTACTGGTGGCTTAGATCTATCCGAAAGAGAAACAGATAATCTTAAAAGGTGGATAAGTAATGGAGGCACACTTGTGGGTATAGGCTCTGCCGTAGAATGGATGGCTAGAAACAAGCTTTCTGACCTTAAGGCGGTTGAAGTAGAATATCCAGGAACCGAAGACATAACTTACGACCAGATTAACAATTATGCGAGATCGCAATACATACCTGGAGGAGTTTACATGTCTGAATTACAGCTTTCTCACCCTATGGCCTTTGGTTATTATAGAGAGGAACTACCTGTATTCAAAAGAGGCACTATATTAATTGAACCTTCTGAAAGTAAGTTTGCTAATGCAGCTGTTTATGCTGAAGAACCCCTAATTTCTGGATGGATTAGCGATGCCAACTTGGAAGCAATGAAAGGAGCATCATCCGTAAGAGTTAGTAGTATTGGCAGAGGCAGAGTAGTTTCTTTAGTAGACAATCCAAACTTTAGAGCATTCTGGTATGGCACTAACAAACTAATGATGAATGCCATTTTCTTCGGAAGAATCATTAATGGATACTCTGCCAGATAATTGGATTTACGTTCCGAGACCTGATATTTTTAGCTATTTTTGTCAAAATTACTTCACGGTGGAGAACCGACTTTTTCTATTAGATAAGAACTACATTCTCAAGCAGGCCCAGAACGATCTGAGACTAGAGCTTCAGGCTCAATTAGTTGACATCGTTAAGCTCGGCTACTTCAATTACTTCAATCCATTGAGACTGAAGGATGATATCAGTGTGCAAGTGGAAAAGTATGAGGCCGAAAACTTATCATTTTTTGATGAGCTCTACGATATACTTGCAGGAATCTATAGATATCAGATTGGAGACAACCAGTTAGAACTGCTTTTTGACGGCACTAGTCACTACGAAAAATATGTAGCTGACTGGAAATATGCTTTTGAAGGATATATTAAAGACATGTGCCTGAGAAAGAACTTTATTCTAGCCGTTTTGGAACTTACTGTATTTCACTCTGCTGAAAAGCGAATTGAATTGGCTCAAAACAGAATGAAGGTTGCCATATTTGATCATTTTGAACTCAAGGTGTACAAACACCGTGGTATTCAGACCTTCAAAACTAAAAGCGCTTAGGCCCTCCTTATTCTAAAGCCAGAATAGTTTTTCAATTCAGTTTCTCGATGCAAAACTTGGTCTACTTTAGCCTTTGGCGGTCCAACTTTACACCATAGTAATAGAGCATTTAGGTCTACCCGCTCTCCTTCTGCGTGAATTAACACATCTCCATTATCTAGGTTCATACACCAACCTGAAATCCCCAATTCAGTGGCCTTATCTCGTGTAGACGCTCTATAGAAAACGCCCTGAACTTTCCCCTTAATAGTTATTTCAAATGCTATCGGCATATTGCTGCATAATTTCTACTCCAGATGAAGTTCCGAGTCTATCGGCCCCTGCATTAATCATAGCTTGAGCGTCTGCTAAAGTTTTTATTCCACCAGAAGCCTTTATTCCCACATTAGATGGAGCATTTTCTCTCATTAGTTTGATGTGCTCTACTTTCGCTCCGGCACCTGCAAACCCTGTAGAAGTTTTTACAAAATCAGTTCCGGCCTCAGAGCACAACTTGGTTGCTTTTATTATTTCTTCATCGGTCAGATAGGCCGTTTCAATAATCACTTTCATTAAGCAACCAGCCTCATGAATGATATGAGCACATTTGGCTAACTCAATCTTCACCCAAGGCATTCCATCTTTAAAAGCTGAGATATTCATGACAATATCTAGCTCATTCGCTCCTTGCTCAATGGCTTGCTTAATTTCTAACTCTTTTACCTCAGTCTGATTGTAGCCCAAGGGAAAACCAATCACCGTAACCAATTGAATATCCGTATCGGCTAATTCTCGTGCAGTTTTCTTCACCCAAAAGGGAGGAACACAAACCCCCAAGAATCTATGTTCTTTTGCCTCCGCTATGAGTAGGTCTACATCTTTACCGACCAAAGTAGGTTTGAGGGCAGTATGTTCTATGTATTGATTAATGTCCATCTACGTAATCTTGTAGGTAGGAAAATTTATCGGTTAGCTCACCATTTTGAGTAATAGTGGCTCTTTCAATAATAGCGTCTTTATCTTCTCCCAAAAGGTTAGGCAGAATATGTGAAACAAACTCCTTCCCAAAATCTTCAGATGCATTTCTTGGCAACTCACAAGGCAAATTATCTACAGCCATTACTGTAATATTACCTTCATCGGTGTAGGCTTCTTCGACCCTATCATTGCTTGGGTTGTAGTCATAAACAGGATCTTCAATAGTACTTGGCTGCTTGGTGGAAGGAATAGAGCCTTCAATATCGCAAGTAATATCTGCCACCACGTGAATCTTAAAATCATTGCGAGAGATGTCTTCTTTATTGAATAACACAGGAGCCCTAGGATCCCAGAAAGCACCAGCAATTAGCAGATCAGCCTTTTTCGCATACTCTAAGAAGCTAGATTCATACTTAGTAGGGTCAGCATAAAACTCATCTCTATTAAAGATTCCACCTGCAATTCTGCTATTATAATCTCTTGTATTAAGTTGAGTATATACAGGCTCGTTGAAGTATTCATTTAGAAACTCCGCAGGACTTACCTTTCTAATTCCCATTCCATCGAGCACTTCCATAGCACCTTTAGAAACTCTTCCTCCACCAGTAAGAATTATCTTAATTTTTGGAAGGGCAACTTTGCTATATTCAGTCTTCAAATCGTCTAGATCGAAGCAAGTATGAGCTGGCCTAAGGTGGAAAAGGTTATAGCGTTTGCCATAAGTCAATATGCCGTTATAAGCACCAACAATGCCGGCATACCTTCCGAACGCAATGAGGCGCTTTCCCTTTTTATTAGTCAGGCACTCCCAATCGATCAGTCTGATTTTCTTCTTCATGATTGTCTGAAGAAGCTCTCTGTTATACTCTTGCTTTTTAATGGTGTGTGAAAAGAAGAAATGCGTTTTACCATCGGCCAACATATTCATTGGCACTTCTTTAACACCTAGAATAATTTCACAATCGGAAACATCATCTACCAATGTGGCTCCTGCTTGCTCATATTCTTCATCCTTAAAGCAACGAATATCGCTTCGTTGACATTTAATCTCTAAAGACGGATTTAAATCTAAAATCGATTTGACTTGATCTGGAGTTAAAGGCACTCTCCTATCTACAGGAATTTTGCCCTCTTTGATGATACCAATGGTAATATTCGACATAGTACAAAATTAGGATTCTGTCCATGTCTACCAACTACTTATTCAAGCTTTGTATAAGTTCTTTTGCAAGCTCCTCTACATAAATACTCGCATGCTGCATTGAGTCACGAAAACCCTTGGCTTTCTCGAAGACTTGATAGACCAGCTGTATATCTAAATTGGCTTTGACCTTATCAATTTCTTCGGCTATTCCGCATATTATACCAATTGGTATTTTATTTTCTTTTGCCTTGTTAGCCACTCCGAAAATTACCTTTCCTCCAAGTGTTTGACCATCCAATTTACCTTCTCCAGTAATGATCAAATCTACATTTAGAAGTTTTCGGTCATACTCCAAAAATTCAAAAACTTGCCCAATACCAGACTTAAGCTCAGCATTTAAAAAACTCATTAAGCCATACCCTAGACCTCCAGCAGAACCGGCTCCAGGCTTATCTTCATTACCGTTATCAAGAATTTTTGCCAAGTTTTTTAGTCCGTCATCAAGAAACTCGATATCAGCTTGTGTAGCTCCCTTTTGACTTCCAAAAACGTGAGAAGCTCCATTTTTTCCTGTCAATGGGTTTTGAACATCTGAAAGAACAGTGAATTTGACTTCCGAAAACCTCTCTAAAAGAGAGAGATCAATGGAGTGAACTTTAGACAAATCTCCTCCCCTAATTGCACTCAATTCTGTACCTGACTTGGAGTAAAATTTAGCTCCTAAAGCTTCAGCCATACCGCAACCACCATCATTAGTGGCGCTGCCCCCTATCATCACATAAATATCATTGGCTCCCCGATCTATGGCATCAAGAATCAACTCACCCGTACCATAAGTTGAAGTCTTTGTAGCTGACTTCTCAACAGCACTCAACAAGGGTAGCCCCGAAGCTTTGGCCATTTCTATATAGGCCTTCTCCTCTTTCAGCAAGTAATAAGCATTAACCGGCTTGAAAAGAGGATTAGAAACTTCCTTCTCTACTCTAATCGCTCCTAACTGCTGCTCAAGAATATCCAAAGTGCCTTCACCACCATCTGCCAAAGGGAGTTTTATGACTTCAGCCTTTGGCTTAACCTTTTTTATCCCTCTTTCTATAGCATCACAAACCTCATAGGCGGTAAGCGAATTTTTAAATTTGTCGGGGGAGATTAGGATGCGCATCAGAATAAGCTTGGCAAAATTACCGAAACAACTACAATCAAGACGAAAAAGGCCACCAGATAATAAACTGGTTTTTGATTGAAACGAATAGGTTCCACCTTGACCATAGGATGACCGCTCACTACTGGAGCAACCATGCTAACCAAATAAGCTATTACAAAAGTGACTACTGCTCCAATGGCATTCCACCAGAACCAGAATATTTCCGGTACAAAGAGCCATAGGTAAACATTCACACCCACACCAACCAAGAGGCCGATATTCGCTCCTTTAGTGCTGATCCTTTTCATCAAAATGGCCATTACAAAAGTGGCCAGAATTGGCCCGAATGATACAGAGCCCACTTTGTTTATGGCTTCTATCACCGTATCGGCAATGTCTCCTACAAAGAACGCTATGACCACACAAACCACTCCCCAAAACAGCGCAGTTAAATGCGAAAGTCTCATGTAAGCTTTTTCCTCCACTTTCTTTCCTCGTGCAAAAAGGTCTTCAACAGAGGCTGCCGAAAGTGAATTAATAGCTGAACTAAGGCTTGACATCGCTGCTGAGAAAATAGCTACAATCAACAGACCTACAACTCCATTTGGGAGAAAATCACGAATGAAAATAGGGATCATTCTGTCGGGCTGGTCTGCCGGAATCTGGCTGATGAAATCAGTTCGCGATAAGGCGAGAGTGCCCAGCACTAGCCCCATAATACAATAGGCAAAGGTGATTGGAAAGCGCATCAACCCATTACAAAGCAATGTCTGCCGCATGGTTTTCATGCTACTCGCAGAAAGCAATCGCTGTACCTGACTTTGATCTGTACCATAATAAGACACATACAGAAAGAACCCTCCAATGAGCATTGGCCAAAAACCAAACTCATCTCCATTAAAGCCTAGCGAAGAAAAATCTACGGCTGTAATTCTTTCAGAATCTACTTTATCTAGGAATTCACCCCAGCCCCCTAATTCCTTCAAACCAAAACTGAAACAGATAATGATTCCTATAAATAGAATGATCATTTGAATCATATCCCCATAAACCACGGCCTTCATTCCACCTTGATAAGAGTAAATCATGGTTACAATTCCTATCAGCACGATACTTTGCCACATGGGAATTTCCATGACACTTTCAAGAATAATGGCCACGGTGTAAATCATCACACCTGTCCCGAAGGCTCGGCTAATTTGAAAGACTATGCTGAGCAGGACTCTGGTACTCGGTCCAAAACGCTTTTCCAGAAACTCGTAAACACTAACAATGCCCGACTTGTAGAAGGTGGGCACTAAGACTACCATCAGAAAAATCATGGCTAACGGAACAGCAAACTCGTAAGTGAGCCAAATCATTCCGCCACCTTCCTTCAGTCCAACAAAGGCAGGGGCCGAAATAAAACTCACAGCGGAAAGCTGTGTGGCGGCCGTGCTCATAGCTAGTGGAAACCAGCCAAAGCTTCTTCCTCCTAAGTAATAATCGTTTTTGTCTGCTTGATTTTTGAAGCGGTATCCCAGATAAAGAAATCCGCCAATGTAAAGAATTACAATCGCATAGTCGAGTACATTCATTAGTCAGCCATTAGGTCTAAAACCACCGCGGCTGTCCAAGAGAACCTATCGCCACCATACCCCTTCTCTAGTGTATCTGCCACAGCCCTACGCGGGTCAAAATATTCGTGAAAACCTAAATTATTAACTAATTCTAAGAAATCCCATTTCAAGATATTGGCCGTTCCATGATGACCGTAATTCTTACAGCCCTGATACAACAACCAATTCATCTGTGGCCAAATCGGACCTTTCCAGTACTTTTTAGGGTTGAAAATCCAATGATCGGGATCGAAGCTTGGCATAATTCTATAACCATCTTCTCTCTCCCCCAGAAAATCGATGTAGTCAATCAGCTGATCGGCTCTTTCCTGATTAGGAATTCCGGCATATAGGGAAACAAAACTCCCTATTTCCTTCATTTTAATATGCTTTTTATTTCGAAGGTCATAAGGAGCATACATCCCGAGTTCATCCAACCAGAGTTTCTCATCGAATGATTTCTTACTCAATGCATTGAACGCTTCAATCTCCGTAACATCGAAGCCAAACTCCCTTCCGAGGTTAATTAGTGCCTCATTCGACTTGATAAGTACTGCGTTATAGAGTGTATCCTGAACCACAAATGGCGACTCTTTGGCAATTTCTATTCCCTTGTATTTGTGCTTTTTACCAAGCTCCATCAGGTAAACATAAATATCATAATCACGATCTGATGGACGTTCCGAAGGGTCTGCCTTCAGGTTGTCATATCGTTTGTAAGGAGGAATATCATCTTTGGTGATTGGAATAGTCTTTACCAGATCATCCCACAACGGAGAATTATCCCTGCCAGAAGCCCAAGGGTGATAAATGTAGATCAGTCCTTCATTTTCAGGATCTCTATGTTCGTAATAGTATTTATGGAGTTTCATCAACTTTGGGAAAAAGGACTTAATGAAATCCTTCACCTCCTGATTATTCGGGTTCATCTGATAGATGCGCTCCAGCATAAAAGCGTGCACCGGAGGCTGGGTAATTCCCGAAGTCTCCACCTTCTTGTTAGCTCTTTCAATAGTACTAGACTCCCAATATTTCGGACCGGGGAAATATCCTTCTCTTTTTTTGGAATGGAAGACAATATGTGGCAGCATTCCGTTTTCCCACTGACCTTCAAAGAGGGACTCAAATTCTAAAAAGGCTCTTTTTAAGTCGAAATGAGCAAACCCCAAAGCCACAAAACCTGAATCCCAGTTCCATTGATAAGGATACAAATTGATACTAGGGACGGAATATCGGCCTTCCCAGGTGTTGTCGTTTAAAATTTGAACTGCTTCTTTTCTCAGTCGTGAGAACTGACTGGTGATCTTCTTGAGGTTATTCATAAACTATTTTCGCTCATAAATTAACCCATAGGCTCGAAAATCAAAAATCAGGTTCGAGAGGTTATATGATGCATAACGCAATTGCGAGGAATGAAACCTGTGTCCCGAGACCCCGATACTTCGGGGCGGGACACAGGTTTTATGACGAAGCAATCTCCTTGTCGTAGGGCAACAACAACCTTTGGGAGATTGCTTCGTCACAACCTTCCGCTATCGCGAAGTTTGCTCCTGGCAATGACGGTTACCGGTAGTTAACCTTATACCTCAGCTCCATTACACCAGAGCTATAGACTTTTGAGCTGGTAAGCTCAAGGTTCTGCATCAGCTGAGCATCTGAGAAAATGGGAATGCCTTTGCCTACAATAAAGGGCATGAAATGAACAATCATTTCATCGAGAAGGCTGGCTTTAAGACAGAGCGTGTTTACTTCTCCACCACCAATCAACCAAATATCTTTCCCTTGCTCTTGTTTGATTTCCTTCAACCGTTTAGCATGATCTGAAGTAATAAAAGTGGCATACTCATCTTCCTTCAAGTTTCGATTTCTGGTTAAAACATAGTTCTTCTGTTCCTTGTATGGGAAAGGCATATCGAAACCCAACACCTGCTGATAAGTGGCATTCCCCATCACTGTAGTATCAATGGTTTCAATAAAGGCTGAATAACCATAATCTTCATCTTTAGGGTGGTTGATGGTGTCCAACCAACCCACTCCACCTTCAGCATCGGCAATTTTACCATCAAGGCTAATGGCAATGTAAGCAACTAGTTTCCTCATCTGATTGAATATCTTAGTATAGTCTTCAATTTACTCTTTTCCGTTCTCATTGGGTCGTTGAGATAGATTTCATGATGCTTACCAACTACCTCAAAACCTTCTCTTTGGGCAAACTGAAGCATTTTCTGGATACTTGGCCATTCTTCTTCGTAAGAACCAATATGCAGCAACTGGACGCTTAAGCCCTCATGAATTTCCTCGAAATTCAATCCGTGGTTATCGGGCAGCTTGTTCTTGGCTTTCAACTCTAGAATGGCCGTTGCTACTTCCTGTCTCCCAATAAAATCGGGCATGCGGATCATGAGTTGCCAGCACCATTCTTCTCTCGGGCTTTTCTCAAATGGAGTTTCTCCTTCTACCCACCAAAAGGCTTCTAGTTTGGGCACAACAAAGTCCATTTCATTGGCTTTGCTAGTGAACTTAATTTTATAAGCCAAGGCATACAGGCGACCGATAGCATCTTCAAAAATGGGATTCTCAGGAGCACATTTGCCTGAAATAGTGAGGTAGTAATAAGGTTCTAGATTGACGACTTTGGGTCTTTCTGCTGCGGTATAATATTCTGGATAGGCTTTTTGTAGATCGAGTTTCTGAAAGGTTATAATCATAGCTGTTGAATTTATGAGCAAGTAAACAGCCACTAGTGACAACCCTATGTCAGTAGGTTTTGGGAGAACGAATTTTTAGCAAGATCAAAATGAAAATATAGGCACGTGATGATTCTCTCTTTGCGCTCTCAGCGAACTTAGCGGTTTCATATTTAACCGCAGATAACGCAAAGTGCGCAGAGCAGTGATCACTCATAATTCCTCCTCAACTCTTCAGCTCTCTTCTGCATAATGGTAAAGAGCTTGTCTGGTGAGACGATTTTTACTGAGTCCCCTAGCATGGCCAGCCAGCGTGAAAAGTAGCCCAAATGAGGGGTCAGAAATTTCATTATCAAGGCATCTCCCTTTTTCTCTTCGCTAACAAAACCTTGGTAGTACTTCTGGTTTACGATGTATCGAGCCGCCTCTCCTTTAATCTGAACAATCACTTCTTCTAATTCACCTCCATAAGTCAGGCGCTTGATAAATTCTTCGTAGGGTTCTCTAGGCTCAAATTGCTCATCCCTAATTTCCAGCTTCACAAGTCTGTCTACTCGGAAATCTCGTGGCTCTTGTCGCAAAAGACAGTAAGCCAATAAATGCCAGCTATTACCATAATATACCAAGCCCATAGGTTCTACTTGTCGCTCGGTCATATTGCCATTGTAATTAGAATAATATTTGAACCGCAACACCTTCTGCTCTATCAAGGCCTTCTGAATGGTGGCCATAAAGTTGTTCGGAAACTCATCATCTACAGGTATTGGAGGATGACTCACCTTAATCTGCTCTTCTAGTTTTTCAAGCCCCTCTTTTTGGGCTGTCTTCAGAACTGACTTAATCTTAAACATAGCCTCAGAAAAATGCTCTTTGATAGAGGCATCCGTCTGACCTTCAATCAGCTTAGCACCTAAAACCAGTGCATTGGCTTCTTCTTCGCTAAACATTACCGGAGGCAAATGATAGCCATCCATGATGAAGTAGCCTTTGCCAGCTTCTGCACCAATGGGTACACCAGCTTCTTCCAAAGCTCGCACATCGCGATAGACTGTCCGCAAGCTGATCTCAAATCGGTCGGCAATTTCCTGAGCGGTAATCAGCTTCTTGGTCTGCAGCTGAATAAGCATGGCGGTTAGGCGGTCTATTCGGTTCATTGAATGGGGAAGTTAAAAAGTTAGTCGGGGAAGCGAATATAAAACCTTGAAATTATAGAATTCCTTGTCCAGATCATTTTTGAGCTTCCATCTATCCCGATACTTTTAGATTTCCCATGGGGGAAGACTTGACCTACTGCCAGCATCGGTTTCAACTTTTTCATCAGTCTTGTGATAATTACAGAAATCCATCAGGCAACAGATTATATCAGTTATGATAATTGAAAGACCTAATCCCCCAAGCCCCCTTTTCGAAAAAGGGGGAAATAGTCCGCGCTAGTAGTAAGCTATGCCTCATCATTGACTTCAGTTTATAATGATATTCCTATGAAAACATCGAATGATGGTTGGTAAATAATCCTTATCATTGCGGCATGTGGTTAGATCATCTGATCTTGTTTCTGGGTTGGCTTTTATTTTATGGCATTCATAGTGCCTTGGCGACTGAAAAGGCTAAAAACGCTTTACCGATTGGACCACGTGCTTACAGAATTCTCTATAACCTCATCAGTTTCATTTTCTTTCTGGGCCTAATGCTTTTAGGAGCTTTGATCTATAACGTTTTGCTTTTCGCTCCATCACCATTTTCAACCTACACAGGGCTAATGTTTGCTGCAGCGGGATTGTTCATTATAAAAAGAGCATTCAGAAATTACAGCTTAAGTGCCTTTCTAGGTTTCAAGAAGAACCTGAATGAAGACTTAAAAACAGAAGGAATTCAAGCTTACGTAAGGCATCCGCTTTATACAGGTACCTTATTGCTGGTCATTGGTTATGTGCTTTTCAACCCTCAACTCTCAAGCCTTGTCATACTTTTAGCGCTCTGCATTTATCTTCCATTCGGCATAAGATGGGAAGAGCAAAAACTTATAAAAATGTACGGAGAAGCTTATTTGGAGTACAAAAAGAATGTTCCTGCACTATTTCCACCTATTAAACTTAAGCGCTCAGCATGAAAATTAAAATTGCCACATGGGCGGCTATGCTCGGTCTTACTTTAGTGCTTATCGGAATCTTGAGTCGATTCACAGATTTCATTACCGTGAACCAGAGAACTGGCTGTTACATCATCGGATTGGCGCTAATGCTTTTAGGCACAATATGGAAGGTTGTTTTGGAGATGAACGAAAAGGAGTAAAAATCACTCCTCTTCATCAGTTCCTTTTATTTCATCTAAATCGTCTCTGTCTCTAAGCTTCTTATCATCAACTTTCTTATTCAGAAACTCATTGATTTTGTCGATAGGCAATGACTTTTGGATCTCACCAAAGGAGTCTATATTCAACTCCAGACCATCTAGTTCTTTAGCCACCTTTGGCTTCTCATCAGTTTTTTTCTTAGCCATAAATTATGATTTCAAAGTTTCTGAGGCCTTATCAATTCGGTTGTAAACCTCTTCTGCCCCAAGAATTTCAACAATATCCATTAAGTCAGGACCTCCGCCTTGGCCCGTCAAAGCCAATCTCAAGGCAGGCATAACCTTTCCTAACGGCAATTGATCTCTCTCTAGAACCTCTACCAGTAGTTGCTTAGCAGAATCCTTGTTGTAAGAACTCTGTTGTCTAAGTTCTGTTGCAAATTCCATCAACTTACTTGCTGCCTCTTCGTTCCACTTCTTACGAGCAATTTTGCTATCGTATTCATTTGGTTGCTCAAAATAGAAGTTTCCAGCCGCTGGCATTTCTTGAACAAAAGTGACTCTCTCTTTCAAAGAAAGAGCTATACGCTGAGCCCTATCCCTATCTATTTCAAAGTCTAGTAAAGCTATAAATTGGTCTGTCAAATCATCATCTGACATGAACTTTAAATATTGCTGGTTAAACCACTTGGCCTTTTCAATATCAAATTTTGCACCTGCCTTATTAATCTTCTCTAAGCTGAAAGCATCGATGAGGTCGTCAATAGAGAATAATTCTTTTTCTCCTCCAGGGTTCCACCCAAGTAAAGCCAAAAAGTTAATGAAAGCATCGGGAAGATAGCCTGTTTCTCTAAAACCAACAGACAGCTCTCCAGATTGAGGGTCAGTCCAGTTCAACGGAAAAATAGGGAATCCCAATTGATCTGCGGCTCTCTTACTCAGTTTTCCGTTACCATCTGGTTTCAAAAGCAATGGCAAATGAGCAAACTCAGGAGCTTCCCAACCTAGGAATTGATAGAGCATTATATGCAACGGAGCTGAAGGCAACCACTCTTCACCTCGTATTACATGAGTGATCTCCATTAAGTGATCATCAACAATATTAGCCATGTGATAGGTTGGCATGCCGTCAGATTTCATCAGAATCTTATCGTCTAAGGTTGCAGTGTTTACTACAACCCAACCACGAACTACATCTTTGAATCTGACATCTTCATTACGAGGCAACTTAATTCTAATCACGTATGGCTCACCAGCATCAAGTTTTGCTTGAGTTTCTTCAGGAGAAAGTGTCAAGGAATTACTCATCTGCATGCGCGTAACAGCATTGTACTGAGGGTTAGCTACTCTTGCCTCCTTCAGTCTATCGCGCATGGCGTCTAACTCTTCAGGAGTATCGAAGGCATAATACGCCTTTCCTTCATCCAAAAGCTGCTGAGCATATTTCTTATAAATATCCTTTCTTTCTGACTGTCGATAAGGTCCAAATTCACCCCCAAAGCTTACTCCTTCATCAGGCACAATTCCAGCCCAGCTGAGAGCCTCCTCAATGTAGCTTTCAGCACCTTCAACAAATCTATTCTGATCAGTATCTTCTATTCGAAGAATAAAAGTTCCATTGTTTTTCTTTGCAAAAAGGTAGTTATACAAAGCCGTTCGGACTCCTCCAATATGTAAAGCCCCTGTAGGACTCGGGGCAAAACGTACTCTTACACTCATGGTCTTTTGTAATTAGGCCGCAAATATATAAAGTCTTGAATCAAGAATTAGTTCAGTAGCTAAAGATCGACCGCTATGCACGAAATCTCTACGTTAACATCTTTAGGCAATCGAGCCACTTCAACGGTTTCTCTTGCCGGTGGCTCAGACTTAAAATACTGGGCATAGGCTTCATTAATAGTAGAAAACTGCCCCATATCTTTAATGAAAATGCTACACTTTACTACATTACTAAAAGTCATTCCTGCCTCAGAAAGAATTGCCTCTAAGTTCTTCATTACTTGGTGCGTTTCTTCTGTTATATTCTCATTGATCATTTCCCCAGTCACTTGGTCGAAAGGAATTTGACCCGAAACAAACAACATGTTGCCAGCTTTTACTGCTTGGCTATATGGCCCAATTGGAGCTGGAGCCTGATCGCTTACAATGATCTTCTTAGACATACTAGATAAGTTTTAGAGATTCTATAGTTTTGTCACAAATTAGTCATTTATGAACATTCTAGTGGTAGGCAACGATGCCGAATTCAAAGCCCTCGAAATAAAATTCGCCCATAGTCATTCCCTTCAACACCTGTTGAGCTCAAGCCAGATCGATGGTTTTAAAGATATTGATGTGGTTTTTGATTTCAATATTGCGGACCAACCAGAAGATATTGAAGCTTATTTATCGGAAGAAGGTTTAAATGTATTCTTAAATGCGCCCAAAATCAGTCTGGCAGAGATGGCTTTTTATCAGCCCGAAGTAAACTGTAATCTTTACGGGTTTAACGGACTACCAACATTCATAGAAAGAGAAATTCTTGAAGTTTCTGCTTTAAAGAATAATGGAGCACTTGAAACCATGTGCCAGCAACTAGAAACAGATTTTGAGGTTGTACAAGATAGGGTAGGCATGGTTACACCCCGCATTATCTTCATGATAATTAATGAGGCATACTATACCGTTCAAGAAGGCACGGCCACTAGAGAAGATATTGATCAGGGAATGAAGTTAGGCACTAACTATCCGTTTGGGCCTTTTGAATGGGCTGAAAAAATTGGCTTAGATAATGTTTATGAGACCCTTGAAGCCATATATGAAGACACAAAAGAAGAGCGGTACAAAATCTGCCCGCTCCTCAAACGTGAATATCTTTTATTAAACTGATTACTCCACCGTAACAGACTTAGCCAAGTTTCTTGGCTGGTCTACGTTACAACCTCTCATTACTGCAATATGATAAGACAACAATTGCAACGGAATAACTGAAATTAATGGCATCAACGCTTCATGAGCGGCTGGCACTTCAATAATATGATCTGCCATAGCCGCAATTTCAGTATCACCTTCGGTTACTACTGCTATTACTTGACCTTTTCGAGCTTTCACCTCTTGAATGTTTGAAACAATCTTTTCGTAAGAGCCATCCTTAGTAGCAATAAACACTACCGGCATGTTTTCATCTATCAATGCAATAGGACCATGCTTCATCTCAGCCGCAGGGTAACCTTCAGCATGAATATAGGAGATCTCCTTTAGCTTCAAGGCGCCTTCTAGGGCTACAGGGAAGTTATAACCTCTCCCTAGATACAGGCAGTTGCTAGCATCCTTATACTTCTCGGCAATTAATTCAATCTGAGCATTGAGGTCTAAGCATTTAGCCACTTTATCTGGCACAGCTTCAAGCTCAATCAATAGGTTTCTGTAAACGCTCTCTTTCAGAGTGCCTTTTTTATTGGCAATCATTAATGCCATCATGGTAAGCACGGAAATTTGAGCCGTGAATGCCTTTGTACTGGCTACACCAATTTCAGGGCCAGCATGCGTATAGCTACCTGCATGCGTTGCCCTAGGAATAGAGCTTCCAACAACATTACAAACACCAAGAATAGTTGCTCCCTTACTCTTTGCCAATTCAATGGCAGCAAGCGTGTCGGCTGTTTCTCCTGACTGAGAAATGGCTATTACAACATCTTTCTCTCCTACTACGGGGTTTCTATATCTAAATTCTGAAGCATACTCCACTTCTACAGGGATTCTACAGAATTCTTCGAAAATATATTCTGCAACCAATCCTGCATGCCACGATGTACCACACGCAATAATTAAGATCCTATCGGCATTCTTAATTTTATTGATGTAATCATGAATTCCCCCTAGGTGTAAATGACCTTCTTGCGCATTGAGCCTACCTCGAAGACAATCTCCAATAGAACGTGGCTGTTCAAATATCTCTTTCAACATGAAGTGCTCATAGCCACCTTTCTCAATAGCTTCTAGCTCCATATCCACTTTCTGGATATAAGGCTTCATTTCAACATCTTCAATATTCTTAATGGTAAGCTTCTTATTCTCGATGATCGCAATTTCCTGATCATCTAAATAAACTACTTCATTGGTGTACTCTATAATTGGAGTTGCATCTGACGCTAAGAAAAACTCATCCTTACCAAGGCCAACTACTAGAGGACTACCTTTCCGAGCAGCAATAACTAAGTCGGGATTATCTTTGTCCAAAATAACAATCGCATAAGCTCCAACCACCTTAGTTAGAGCCAATCGCACCGCCTCGGCTAAATCCACTTGAGTGTTTTGGAATATATCCTCAATGAAGTTGATAAACACTTCAGAATCTGTATCGCTATTGAAGGTGTATCCTTTCTTAGAAAGCTCTGTTTTTATAGCGGCATAATTCTCAATGATTCCATTATGAATCATAACTAAACGACCACTATTAGATACGTGAGGGTGAGCATTTCTATCACTAGGAACACCATGGGTTGCCCAACGCGTATGGCCTATTCCCACATTAGCATCTATATCTTGATCTTTAGCAAAATCATGCAGAGTGGCAACCTTACCCTGCTTCTTATATACATTGAGGTCTCCGTCTAAAAGTGCCACACCAGCACTGTCGTAACCCCTATATTCTAATCTTTGAAGTCCTTTAACAACTACAGAATAGGCCTGTCTATGACCTATATATCCTACAATCCCGCACATGCTTAATTTATTTGTGGAAAAGTAATAAAAATAAGAGGCTTAGTTAACCTCAGAATAGAAAATCTTCAGCTTCAAATTATCTCTACTAAATGTAAACCCATTTAAGGACGAATTCATAAGAGAAGGGTAAACGAAGAAGTCATTTCTAGAAATCACGCCTGACTGATAGGCTTTTACAAACGAGGTAATAGACCCTGAATAGGTCTTTTTATCCGGATCATAAAATAACCGCACAGGTGATGAACTACTCAGCGGATTGGCTCCATCTTCCTGAATTGATCTAAAGGTCAACCTATCAGGAATACGGGTATTTCTTTCATCAGTCATATAAAACGACAAACTAAAAGGAGGGTATTCTCCATCAGGAAAATCTTCTATAGGGCCAATTGTTATTTCGGCAAGGTTAACGATCACTTCAGGAAAGTTATTGCTAAACTCCTCTAAGCCAGAGAAATCTACTTTGGGCACTAAACCTTCACCAGCGTGGACACCTAACAAGGATGTCTCATACTCTGTACTCGTCTCAACGACAGACTCAAAAGAACTACCCGACCTATCTACAGTCACATTATAAAAATTCGGCATCCCTGAGGCACTCATGGAGAACTCCTTATTTAAGGTCTCTGTATTATCTGCATTAGGCTCACTGTAATAGAAGGCTAATTCAAAAGTAGAACCTGTCTGGATCCCGTAAATATTATTATCCATTACGGCATTAGCCTTAATAGCAAAACCAGGGAAGAAAGCTTCAAACTCATCTTGAGAGATAAACTTACTATCATCTGTTCTAACCCCTTCAAAAAATTCAGTTGCCCAATCCGCTGTCACATCCATAACATATACAGAGTCAAACGCATCTATCTGAAACTGACCACTGGCTAACAATTCATCTCCAATAGCAAGACTATTTGTGTTAATATAAGTAGTATCATAAAACTCTTCGGCTATCGGGTATAGCTCTAAACTCAAAGCCCTATTTGCTAAGGCAGTGTCTATCAAATACCCAATTTTGAAATTGATCTGAACAGAGTCCAAAACAGCATCGTCAGATATATCTGGCTGATTTAGAACATTAGCTGCTAACCCTATATAACCAGTAGCTGAAACAGGATTACCAAATGGTGAATTATTTAATTGTCCGAATAGTGCGATTGAAATATCGGAGGTGATTATCGAGTCCATTAAAACCATGGAAGCCCCAACAGGAACATCAACAGTTGAAAACTCTACTGGAGCCACATCATCAGTTGCGATTCCAAATTCTCCTTTCTCCTCACAAGAATTGAAAATTGCGAGACCCAACATCAGAATCCCGCAATTTTTAATCTTAGCCAACAAGTTCATTATATAAGTTATAGTACGAATCTAAAAAGTTATCGTCCTTTTCTATTGTATTAACTGTTTTCTGCTTTTCGATTTCCTCTAGAAGTTGGTTTAAGCTTTCGCTAACCTCTTCTTCTTCTGCTTTAATTACCGCATCGGCATATTCTGCACCGGTTTTAATAAAACCAGCAAAATCTGCAGACTTTAAGTTTTCGAGCATGCTATCAGAAATGTCCATCATTTTCACTTTATCCAATAACCCTTCATCAAACTGATGTGCAAAAGAATTATTATAGATAGTGAATACTGATTTCGTTTCTTGGAATAGGGGATCGTTTTTGTAGGTAGTTTTTAAATACAATGGAATCAGACTTGTCATCCAATCATTACAGTGAACGATATCAGGAGCCCAGCCTAATTTCTTCACGGTTTCCAGAACGCCCTTACAGAAGAAAATGGCTCTCTCATCGTTATCCTTGTAGAAGTTGTCGTTCTTATCGAAGAACACAGACTTTCTATGGAAATAATCCTCATTGTCGATGAAATACACCTGAAGCTTAGCATTCGGAATAGACGCCACTTTAATAACTAATGGCTTTTCTTCCTCTCCTACGGCAATGTTAATTCCCGATAGCCTCACTACTTCGTGCAACCTGTTCTTTCTCTCATTAATGAGACCGAAGCGAGGAACCAAAATCCTAATCTCCATACCTCTCTCTTGCATAGCTTGTGGCAATTTGCGCACAAAATCTGCAACTGCTGAAGTTTGGAGGAAGGGGTTAATCTCACTCGCTACGTAAAGAATCCTTAATTTTGACATATTTAATGGAAATTTAATGAAACCTCTTTGCTAAAAAGAAGCACAAAATTACGGATTTTTGGTCAATTTTCCTCCAAAGGAACGAAAAAGCCTCAGGAGTCTTTTCTTTTTCGTAGTTAATATTGGTTAATACTTCATGAAAGTTTTCAAAACAATCCATCAATTGCGAGAGCACCTCTCACCACTCAGGAGCCAAACCAAAATTGGTCTAGTACCAACAATGGGAGCGCTTCATCAGGGGCACATCTCTTTGGTTGAAGAATCAAAAAAGAAATCCCAATTCACTGTAGCTTCCATCTTTGTCAACCCTACACAGTTCAATAACCCTGAGGATCTAAAGAAATACCCAAAAACTTTAGAATCAGACTTAGCTAAACTAAGTGAAGCTGGATGCGACATTGCTTTTGTTCCAGACGACTCGGAAATATATCCTAGAAAACCAGAAATTAAGATAGACCTAGGACCAATAACTACTGAGCTTGAAGGTAAATTTAGACCTGGGCACTTTAATGGTGTAGGTTTAGTAGTATCTAAGCTCTTCCACATAGTGCAACCCGACCTAGCATTCTTTGGCCAGAAAGACCTCCAACAATTCTATGTAATCAAAAAACTAGTAACTGAGCTTAATTTTCCAGTAGAGTTACACATGGTAACAACCCAGAGGGAGGCCAACGGCCTAGCTATGTCTTCTCGTAACATGAGGCTTTCTGCCGATGAAATAAAAGAGGCAAGCATGCTCTATAAAGCCCTAAAGATATCTCAAAACATGCTCTTAGCTCAAAGCGACATCAAGGAAGTCAAGGCTCAAGTTCAAGAACTATTCAGCCAATCTGAGCGTTTGGAGCTCGAGTATTTTGAGGTAATAGACACATCTAGCTTCAAACCTTTATTAAAAGTAAAAGACAGTAGAAAAACAGCTATGTGCATAGCTGCAGAAATTGGAAGCGTAAGGTTAATAGATAACTTGCTATTAAATTCTTAACTTTGCGCCCGTTTTGGGGGAAAGGAAATGCAATTAGAAATATTCAAATCGAAAATACACAGGGCAAAAGTTACTCAAGCAGAGCTTCACTACGTTGGTAGCATTACTCTCGATGAGACCTTAATGGAGGCTGCAGATATTATTGAGAACGAAAAGGTTCAAATCGTAAATGTAAATAACGGTGAGCGATTCGACACCTATGTGATTAAAGGTGAAAAAGACAGTGGAACAGTTTGTCTTAATGGCCCTGCAGCAAGAAAAGTACAAGTTGGCGACATTATTATCATTGTTTCTTATGCCATTATGGAAAGAGAAGAAGCAAAGAACCATCAGCCAATAATTATCTTCCCAGATCAGAACAACAGCATTAAATAGTCAGATTGAAGCTAAACGTTAAAGAAGCTGCCAAGTACGCTTTTGTACTCATCTTAACAGGAGCCATATTTTGGTATCTTTTTAGACAAATTCAATTAGACGATTTTAAATCTGCTTTAAGTCAATTCAATTTTTGGTGGATTGGCCTGAGCATATTTCTGTCAATTTTCAGCCACTTTCTCAGAGCTTGGAGGTGGAAACTATTGCTTCAGGGCTCTGATTACTCTGCTAATTTATCCAACAGCTATTTCGCTGTAATGATTGGCTACTTGGCCAACTCTATATTTCCAAGACTGGGAGAGGTGACTCGCTGCGGAATACTGAATAAAACGGATAAAGTCCCTGTTTCAATTTCCTTAGGTACGGTGGTTACTGAAAGAGTCATTGACTTGTTTATACTACTAATAGTTACTGCAGTTACTTTTTTGCTACAGTTCAATTTGCTGGAAAGTTATTTCAACAATGGCCTATTGAGCCTCAAAACCAAGCTTATAGACAATTGGTGGATATTAGGATTGCTATTCGTACTAGGGATTTTTGGGCTTTACCTGCTTTTTTATACCAGCTTAGGCAAAAGAGTAAAACTGGTTGGCAAAGTTAGAGACTTTGTAGGCGGGCTCTGGACTGGCATAACCAGCCTCAAACATGTAAAGAATCAGTTCGGATTTTGGATCTCTACTCTAGGCATTTGGGTTCTTTACTTTTTTATGCTTTACGTTATCACCTTTGGTTCTCCATTAACAGAAAACCTTGGCATTTTGGCAGGCCTTTCCATATTAGTAATGGGCAGTTTTGGCATGGCCACCCCAATTCCTAATGGTGTTGGCGCATTTCATACCCTAGTAGCAGGTGTTTTAGTACTTTATGGCATAGATCAGCAAGAGGGAATAATTTTTGCAACCATCATGCACACATCACAATTCATTACTGTTTTGGTGATTGGTTCCATAAGTTTAATCTTGGTGAACATTAAGCATAAAAGGCAAAGTAAAATTGGAAACTCCGAACAAAATAAAGTCGAAGAGTGACCTGAAGTCGCAAATCAGAGACTGGCAGGCAGAAGGGCAAAAAGTAGTTTTTACCAATGGTTGCTTCGACATACTCCATCTTGGACATATAGATTATCTAGAAAAAGCTAGAGCGGCCGGAGACAAATTAGTTGTAGGACTAAATTCTGATGAGTCTGTTTGCAAACTGAAAGGACCAAAAAGACCGATCAACAAAGAATATGCTCGTTCGAGGATGTTAGCCGCCTTTTCATTTGTTGATGGCGTAACCGTATTTGGAGAAGACACCCCGAAAGAACTGATTGAGTTTTTATTGCCAGATATACTCATAAAAGGAAGCGACTATACCGTTGAAACTATTGTGGGGGCAGACATCGTTTTAAAGCATGGTGGAGAGGTGAAAACCATTAATTTGGTGGACGGCTTTTCAACAACAAACATAATTGAGAAGATAAAAGAGAAGTAATATGTATATAGTATTAGTCATAGGAATAATGATTGTGAGCTTAGTAGTTCAGCAATCATTAAAGAGCAAATTCAATAAGTATTCAAAAGTTGGATTACAGATTGGTTTAAGCGGAAAAGAAATAGCAGAGCTAATGCTTAAAGACAATGGTATTTATGATGTGAATGTAGTTTCTGTGCAAGGCAGGTTAACCGATCACTATAACCCAACTGACAAGACTGTAAACCTAAGCCCTGAAGTATATAGCGGGCGTTCTGTAATGGCAGCAGCCGTTGCCGCTCACGAATGCGGACACGCAGTGCAGCACGCTAGAGCATACGGACCTTTAGAAATGAGATCAGCCTTGGTTCCACTACAGCAAGCGGGGGGTAGAATGATGAACTTTCTATTTATGGCACTATTGATTGGTTCTTTCGGTCTGTCATTGATACCCCAAACTTGGGCAATCCTTGGAATTATAGCAGCTTATGCCATATTCACCATATTTGCTTTTGTAACGCTTCCGGTAGAATATGACGCCACCAAAAGAGCTTTAGCTTGGGTAGAAGAAAGAAATATTACCACAGGTGAAGAGCATGGCATGGCAAAAGATGCTTTAAATGCCGCTGCCAGAACCTATTTAGTAGCTGCTCTTGGCTCTCTAGCCATGTTACTCTACTGGGTTTTAGCATTCTTAGGTAATGATTGATTAGAATTTTATCCACATTATTATAACTTTGCCTAACAAACGTTAGGCAATTTTATTTCTATGAATTTCGAATTAACAGAAGAACAGATAGCTGTAAGAGATGCAGCGAGGGAATTTGCTCAAACAGAGCTTCTTCCGGGTGTTATTGAAAGGGATGACAAACAGGAATTCCCAGCAGAGCAAATCAAAAAAATGGGTGAGCTCGGCTTTATGGGAATGATGGTAGACCCTAAGTATGGAGGGGGCGGAATGGATACCGTTTCTTACGTTTTGGCGATGGAAGAAATTTCTAAAATAGATGCATCGGCTAGCGTTTGTATGTCTGTAAACAACAGCTTAGTTTGTTGGGGATTAGAAAAATTTGGTACTGAAGAACAAAAGGAAAAGTACCTTAAACCATTGGCATCAGGCGAAAAAATTGGTGCATTCTGTCTTTCAGAGCCAGAAGCAGGTTCTGACGCCACTTCGCAGAAAACTACCGCAGAAGACAAAGGCGACCACTACTTGTTGAATGGAACTAAAAACTGGATCACAAACGGTAACTCAGCGTCTATTTATTTAGTAATTGCTCAAACCGACCGTGAAAAAGGACATAAAGGAATCAATTGCCTAATTGTTGAAAAAGGCATGGATGGCTTTGTTGTAGGTAAAAAAGAAGACAAGCTTGGTATTAGAGGTTCTGATACCCACTCTTTGATGTTTACCGATGTAAAAGTTCCGAAAGAAAATAGAATAGGTGAAGACGGCTTCGGTTTCAAATTCGCTATGTCTACTTTAAATGGAGGAAGAATTGGAATCGCTTCTCAAGCACTAGGAATTGCTTCTGGAGCTTATGAATTGGCTCTTGCATATTCTAAAGAAAGAAAAGCATTTGGTAAGCCAATTAGTCAGCACCAAGCCATTCAATTTAAGCTGGCCGATATGGCAACTGAAATTGATGCCGCTAGACTTCTTTGCCTTCAAGCTGCTTACCTAAAAGATCAGAAGAAAGACTTTGGCAAGCAAAGTGCAATGGCCAAACTATACGCTTCTAAAGTAGCCATGGACGTTACCGTAGAGGCAGTACAAGTGCATGGTGGCTATGGCTATGTAAAAGAGTACCATGTAGAGCGTTTGATGCGTGATGCAAAAATTACTCAGATTTACGAAGGAACTTCAGAAATACAAAAGATCGTGATCTCGAGAGAGTTATTGAAATAATTAGAATTGTTCAAATATTATGACCATTGGTATATTGATTCATGCCAATGGTCATTTTTTTTGGAAAATTCCAAGATGAAAAAATTTTCAATGTTACCTTAGTATCGGACTGTAACTTTTTAAAGAGACCATGGAAGACTACAACAAGATTATTGAATCTTTAGGTGTCCGGTTTATCAAAAGCCGTAATATTAAAATTGCCAAATCGATTACCATCAACAACTTTTATGATGTTGAAAACACCATCATTATTGTAAATAATGGCGATATCTACTTCGGGCCAGACCAAGAGAAGGTTTCTGAAGGAGATATGCTATTTATTCCTGGTGGTAAATCTCTTAACATTTCATTTGGGTCATCAACAGCCCCTGCTATTAACAATGACGAATTCATTTCGAACAAAAAGAAGTACTTGCAAAATGCTTCTGAGTCTGAAATAAACGACTATGATGTAGATGGATTCAGCCAAGTTATGTTTGAGGCTAAGGTGTTCGATTCAGTGAACTTCTTCTCTTCACTGAACATCACTCCATTTGCCATTAAGGGATCTAGCCTCATTGCCGACCTCATAAGATTAATTATTGAGGAAGACAATTCTGTGAAGCCTGGTAAAAACAGAATTATCAAGCTAAACACTGAATACTTAGTTGTTGAGATAATCAGATACATCTTAGACAACAGGCTATTCGTAGAGCAATTGGTAACCAACAGCACCTACTTTAAAGACCCAAGACTCATCGATATCTTTAACTACATCAAAGAGAATATTGGTGGAGATCTTTCTAACAAAGTATTAGCAAGAGTTGCTAATGTTTCTGAAGACTACGTTGGGCAATATTTCAAAATGCTTACCGGAATAAACCCTCAAGACTACATTGAGTACCAGAGAATGGAAGCAGCCGTAGACCTACTTAGAACTACCAAGAAAAGCATTCGAGACATTGGTAAAGAAGTTGGGTACAAAGACACCGCTTATTTCTGTAGGAGATTTAAGATGATGTTCGGTATTCCTGCAGGTAAAATGAGAAGAAGAGAGAGCTTAATTAACGTTTAAGGTCTCATTAAAAACTTGAACAATATCAGAAGCCTCGGTCATTAGATCGAGGTTTTTTTGTACCCCATTACCAATAACCACAACATCTGCCCCAGCCTCATAGGCACGTTTAATTTTCTCTTTAGTATTTAAGCCACCACCTACTATTAAGGGCACAGATGTATTGCTTTTAACAGACCTGATTATGCGCTGAGCAATTGGCTCCTCTGCACCACTCCCTGCATCTAGATAAATTAACTGCATGCCAAGCATCTCACCAGCCAAAGCAGTACTTGCTGCCAAATTAGGCTTATCGTTGGGTAATGGTTGAGAGTTACTCATGTAAGAGGCGCTCGTTGGCCTACCAGAATTAACTAGCATATACCCCGTAGGAATAACTTCAAGATTACTCTTCTTTATAACTGGAGCCGCCACAACATGCTGCCCAATAAGCAACTCAGGGTTTCTGCCAGATATTAATGAAATAAACAAAATAGCATCTGCTTCAGCCGAAATCTGTATGGCATTGCCAGGGAAAAGAACGCAAGGAATGTTAGTGTAAGACTTAATGAAACTTACCGCTTCATGAATGAAGTTAGAAGTAACATGACTTCCCCCTACAAAAATGTAGTCTACCTTATTCTCAATACATCGGTTAAGACACTGCACAAGCCCCGACTCATCTAGATCGTCCGGATCTATCAATACCGCTAAGCTCTTTCGTGCACCTTTTGTATTCTCTTGGATTTTATTCAGAACCCTCTTTGTCATTGCTGTTATTCAGGTCGGTAATAAATGTCTTGAGCTGCTTTGCCGCTAAACCAAGAGCAAAAAGTATGGCTTGCTCTTTTAGTGAATTGCCTAGAAAGTTTGACCGAGCTATCTGACGAACCACCTTGCTCTTTTTCTTTTTCTTCTTTTTGGTAGTTTCTTCAGCTTGCTCTTCCTCTTTTTCATCACTAGAGAAAAGCTGAGAAACGAGTAACACCGCCAAAAGTCCTCCACCAACAGCTAGGCCAATTTTTCCAGCCTTCTGAACCTTTTCCTTCATTTCATCAAACTGATCTTCGATCGAGTCTTTTAACTCTTTACTAGTTGCTTCTAACTCTTCTTTACTGCTCATCTTCGTCATCAGTTTTCTCCTGTAAAATTCCAGATTTTTCTACTTGGGAATGTAGAACCCTTTCTATACTCTCTTTAGATAAGAAGGCGCCAATACCAACTAAAATATATGTTCCGGCCACAATTACATAGCCCCAAAAGCTACTTTCTAGAACCTCATTCAAAAAGGCCGAAAGCGCTATAGAGAGGAACAGTAAAGCCGTAAGCATAGAGAATATTAGCACACTCCAAGTGAGTAACCTAGCCAATACTTGTACAAGCTGCTCCTTTAAGTCTAGCTTTAACAATTCTATTTTAGTTTCCACATAAGCAGAAACTGTATCCGCAAGTTTATTGAAATCAAAGATTTTCAAGCCTCAATGTTTCCGGCAAGATAATAATAAGGGAGCGAATTATTGAATAGAGAGTAGCTTAGAAGATTTTAACAATCTTCCTTGGCCATCATAATGCTCAGATCTGATTATAATTTTCTGATCAGCATCGAACCAGAAATGTGCGATAGACTCATCCATCTTAACCTCTATGTAGTTCAGATGCTCTAACTTAACCTCATCTAACTTATAGGTTGAGGTATCATTATGACTTAATATTTGATATTTCTTTTCAAAACTGAGCCCTTTGTCTTCATACGAGTAAACCCTCTCTAGCGCAGCAAAGCTTTGTTGTTTATCGCTTATCATAAACATAGTATCAGGCGGAGCATTTTCTCTCGGGCTAGACTGCTCATATAACAAATAGTCAAGCCTATGATCAGAAACTTCCCGTCTTACTTTAATGGTAGAGTGACTTACTTCAGAGCCTGCATAGCTCTCATACCGATAGGTTCTCTCCGTAACGTACCCTTGGTTAAAGTATATAAGGGCGAATGGCATTAAAAAGAAAGTAAATAATATATAGGAGAAACCTACTAATCTTGAGTCCAGTGTCAGTTCTCCAAATTTACCTGCCAAGAATATCGGGAACCTTCTGATGGCTGGAAATGGAAGAAAAACTAGAACCCCAACTAAGTTAAATAACAGGTGAACAAAAGCTAAGCTTAATGCGGCCTCCGATTTATTAAAAGCTGCCAACAAGGCAGTAATAGTTGTTCCTATGTTTGCTCCCATAATAAATGGAAATACGTTATGTAGCATTACCTTACCTGAAGCAACCAGAGGCACTACGAGAGAAGTTGTAATTGAGCTAGACTGCACCCCTCCAGTAATCACTATTCCCCAACCAAACGACTTAAACGGGTTCGCAAAGATGTATTTCTTGAGATTCTCTTTAGAGCTACCAATAAGCCTTTTGTAGATGATGTTTGACAAAAACTTAATAGAGACAAAGAGTAATATAAGAGACAGAAAAACGGTAATGAAATTCTGAGGCAGCACACTCACTAGCCAAGTACTGATCTTATCTATACCTATGCCATAAGAATTATGCATGATATTAGACGCTACTTCAGAATCGTTCACAAGCCCTGTAAGCTCTTGTGAAAAATAACTCATAGTTCCGTAGTAGTACTCCAACGGAAATACAATCAGTACAGTAATGATATTAAAGAAGTCGTGAATGGTACCAGCAGATATGGCTTTCCTAAACTGGTTTCTATTCGTAATAAAACCCAATGAAACCAATGTACTCGTGAGCGTAGTACCCACATTGGCCCCCATCACAACGGGAATAGCATTGCCTAAGGTTAGATAACCGGAAGCCACAACTGCAACAGTCATAGCCGTAACGGTTGAGCTACTTTGAACTAATGCAGTAGCCAACAACCCAATAAACAACCCAATAAATGGATTAGATGTAGCCAAAAGAATGGACCGAACCGTATCTTGGCCCAGCATTGTAACCGACTCACCTACAAGGTCTATGGCCAGTAAAAACAAAAAGATAGCAATGAGAAACAACAAGGTTGTTCTCAGCCAGCCCAACGGCTTTTCCATTGACTTTTTGTTTAATACTTCTACCATTTCTTAATGAGCAGATACACCTGCCCTAAAATATTGTGCAAAAATAGACCAATGCTTTTGCGCTGTATACCTAGTAATGTAAAGCCTATGTTAACATTTGGGGTATTATTGAAAAAATTGTTAACCATCTATCTTGTTGATTTTGTGAGTGTTATGAAATATAAGTGTCATAATTGCTTGACAATCAACCAGTAGCAAAAGGGTGTTATAATAAGATATCTGAAAAGAAATTTTAGATTTGTGCTTCGATTAAAGCGATTAACTAAACCTGTCCAGTAGCTCATCCGAAAATGTCCCAGCTAGAGATCGTAATGTATGTTGGTTTTATTCTATCAGCATATTCTGTTATCGGTAACGATGTTATCCAAACCCTTGGAACTTTTCTCTCTTCTAATGAGCACAGAAAGTGGTGGGTTCTATGGATCTTCGCTGCCTCCCTTTTGACTATAGTGCTACTTTATGGATGGTACGTAAACGGAGGAGATCCTACATACGGCCGTCTAATTGGCGACCCCCCTGTTCACAGCTTAGACAACCCGAAATATGCCAATCCGGTCGATAAAGAGGGGTTCGGCTGGGCTTACTTACTACCGCCTATAGTACTGTTAATTATTACTAGGTTTGGAATTCCTGTTAGTACCTCCTTCTTGATTCTAACATTTTTTCATCCTAAAGGACTTTACGACATGGTTGTAAAGTCAATGTCTGGCTATTTAGTAGCCTTTGGTGCTGCCATTGTTGTTTATCTTTTCATTGCGAAGAAATTTGAAAAACGATTTATAGAAAATCCACCGAGTGCCAAGCAAAAACGGGTATGGACAGTATTGCAATGGTTTTCTACTGGTTTTTTATGGTCTCAATGGCTAATTCAAGACTTTGCCAATATATATGTTTATCTGCCGAGAGAAGTTTCTCCAACAACAATGGCCTTTACTTTAGTGGTCTTTTTGGTTCTGCTAGGCTATATCTTTTATTCAAAAGGCGGGGCTATACAGGGCATTGTAAAGGCAAAGTCAAACACTATGGACTTAAGGTCTGCAACTATTATTGATTTCTGTTTCGCTATTATACTATTGTTCTTCAAAGAATTGAACAATGTACCTATGAGTACAACCTGGGTATTCTTAGGCTTACTAGCAGGTAGAGAAATTGCAGTTAAATATTTTGCTTACGGCAACGTACCAAATAATACTTTGAAAGACCTTGGAAAGGACTTAGGCAAAGTGTTTTTCGGGCTGGCTATTAGTATCGGATTAGTGTTCTTAATTAGCTTCTTAACGGGAGTTCCTATGAGCTTCTAATTGCTGAAGCGCAATCCATGCCATTAGTCCAATACCTACTTCAATAGCATCTTCATCAATGTTGAAATTTGGAGTATGGACACCATTGGTAGTACCTTTTTCTTCATTACCCGTACCTAATCTATAGAAACAAGAAGGAACCACGTGGCTGTAATAAGCAAAGTCTTCTGCCCCTAGCCATAAATCAAGGTCTTGAACATTTTCTTTACCTAAATAGTCTTCTGCAGCCTTTCTCGCTAAGCGGGTAGTATCTACATCATTGCTAAGGAAAGGGTAACCAACATCTATAAAAACCTCACAGCTTCCACCTAAACCTTCAGCTATTCCTGTTGCTGCGCGTGTTATTAGCTCGTGAGCCTTGAACCTCCAGTTCTCGTCCAGTGCTCGGAAGGTACCCGAAATTTTGACTTCATCTGGAATAATATTCTGTGCATGACCTCCATGTATTGTACCGAATGTAAGAACAGTTGGTGACTTCGGGTCTGCATTTCTACTGATTACCTGCTGGAGTGCGGTAATAATTTGAGCAGCTATTACAATTGGGTCTACCGACCTATCTGGCAAAGCGGCATGACCTCCCTTACCTTTTACCGTAAGATATATTTCATCGGCACTGGCCATATACATACCTTCCCTGAAACCAACCTTACCAGTCTCAATAAATGGCATTACATGTTGCCCTAACATTGCTCCAGGCTTAGGGTTTTCTAACGCTCCATCTTTAATCATCAAAGACGCCCCACCAGGATTCTTCTCCTCCCCAGGTTGAAAAATCAATTTAATGGACCCTTCAAAAGAGTCTTTTAACTCACTGAGGATTCGTGCGGCTCCAAGTACGCAAGAAGTATGAACATCGTGCCCGCAAGCATGCATCACACCCTCATTAGTCGACTTATAGGGTATGTCATTCTGCTCTGTTATTGGCAGCGCATCCATATCTGCCCGAAGAGCTACGGTGTATTTTTCAGGATTCTTACCTTCAATAATGGCCACCAAACCAGTACCAGCCACGCCTTCTTGTGGCTCAATTCCCATAGTCCTTAATTGTTCTGCAACAAACTTAGCGGTCTTATACTCTTCATAAGACAATTCTGGGTTTGCATGAATATGCCTCCTAATATCTATGGTATTGGAGGCAAACTGTTTGGCTAAATCTTTAACGCGCTGCTGATCAATCATTCTCAATTGGGAATTTATCTGGAACGATAGATGCCGTTGGGTAGTAATTCCTAATTTTTCTGTAAAGCGACTGAGCTTCTATTTGCTGATAAAACTGACCCACTTTCACAAAGTAAGTCGGAAGTTTATAGCTAAACCTGGCTTCCCACTCCGGAACCAAATCAAAGAGTCTATTCCTTACCCTTCCTGCCTGAAGCTCGTCATTCCCTGAATAAACGAGGATAGTGTAACCATCAGCCAAACGGATACTATCATTCTTCACAAGCATAGAATCTATGACAGCATTAAGCTCAGAGGAGATGTCGTAAGACACCTTTAGAGGCTCATTGGCTATCACCTTCTGCTCTTGTTGATCAGATTGTTCTTGTTGCTCAAAGATGGGCCTGTACTTACTCAGGTCATCTTCATAAGAATAGTCTATCACTTCTTTCTTCTGGGGTACAGAAGTTGGGCTACAGCTCCATACAGCCATAGCCACTATCAGTGTAAGTAATAATATATTTCCTATGGATTTACTCATCCAATACAATGCATTTATTGTTTTTGATATCTTCTTCAACCGTCTTGAACTTAACGTCTTTTATCACCTTTCCATCTGTGTATTGGACAGAAACTTTATCGTTTCTTCCATATACTTTCTCAGACTTGATAGGCGCTGTTTTTTCAACTGGCGGCCTATTTCTGGTATCCTGTCTTCCGGCTAAAGCACTTCTACTTTCTTCCTTAGACTCGTTATAGCTTTGCTTTCTAGCAGAACGAGCTTCTTGTACCTTGTTCGGATCTTCACTAGGAATAAAGGCCTTAGTCAAGAATGAAATAGTGTCTTCATTCACCTTGCTCAGGAACACTTTGAACATTTCGAAAGCTTCGAATTTATAGATCAAAAGCGGATCTTTCTGTTCATACACCGCATTCTGAACAGACTGCTTCAAGTCATCCATATCGCGAAGGTGCTCTTTCCAAGTCAGGTCAATAACGCCAAGCGTAATTGCCTTTTCCATGGCTTCGATGGTCTCACGATTATCCGTTTCAATCGCTTTCTCCAGATTAACAGCTACACCAATTTGTCTTTTCCCATCGGCAAATGGTAAAAGAATATTCTGTACAGTTGCGCCTCTTTCTTTCTGAATATGCTGAAGGAATGGAAGGGTACGCTCAGCAATCATCCTATTCTTGGTCTGATATGCAGCATAAGCCTCTTCGTACAAGTCGTTGGTCAACGTATTTGCATCCGTGGTTCTAAATTGATCTTCAGAGATCTTAGTATCTAAGCCTAGAACACTAATTGAGCTTAGCTTGAAGGCGTCATAATCTTCTCCACCCTTCGAGTTATTGATAATATCCTCACAAGTGTCGTACATCATATTCATGATGTCTAACTGAAGCCTTTCACCAAGGAGAGCATTTTTACGCCTGTCGTAAATAACAGTACGCTGCTGGTTCATTACATCATCATACTCAAGAAGTCTCTTACGGATTCCGAAGTTGTTCTCTTCCACTTTTTTCTGAGCTCTTTCAATGGACTTGGTGATCATAGAGTGTTGAATCATTTCGCCCTCTTGAAGTCCCATTCTGTCCATCAATTTGGCTACTCTATCCGAACCGAAAAGTCTCATTAAGTTATCTTCTAACGAAACAAAGAATTGCGAAGAACCAGGATCTCCCTGACGACCTGCACGACCTCTCAGCTGCCTGTCTACCCTTCTAGATTCATGTCTTTCAGTACCAATAATAGCCAAACCACCAGCAGCTTTTGAGTCTGGGTGCAGCTTAATATCTGTACCTCGACCCGCCATATTGGTAGCAATAGTTACCGTTCCTGGCTTACCTGCCTCTGCTACAACATCTGCTTCTCTAGCATGTTGCTTGGCATTCAGTACTTGGTGATTAATCTTCTTTAGGTGGAGCATTCTACTCAGAACCTCAGATATTTCTACAGAAGTTGTACCCACTAGCACAGGTCTTCCTTGCTCGGTCAACTCAACAATTTCATCTACCACAGCATTGAATTTCTCCCTAACTGTTTTGAAAACCTTGTCTTGCCTATCGTCTCTCTGAATATTTCTGTTGGTAGGAATAACTACGGTATCTAACTCATAGATCTCCCAGAACTCACCAGCTTCAGTTTCTGCAGTACCAGTCATACCAGCTAATTTGTGGTACATTCTGAAGTAATTCTGCAAGGTGATAGTTGCGTATGTCTGAGTGGCATCTTCCACTTTTACATTCTCCTTAGCTTCTATCGCTTGGTGCAGACCATCTGAATACCTTCGGCCATCCATTACACGACCTGTTTGTTCGTCAACAATTTTCACTTTGTTGTCTACAACAATATACTCAGTGTCTTTCTCGAACATAGCATAAGCTTTCAACAACTGATTGACAGTATGAATTCGCTGAGCCTTTACACTATAATCCTTAATGGCTTCATCCTTCTTTTTCAGCTTTTCTTCATCAGAGACACCCTCTTCTTTTTCTAGCTGAGCTACTATATCTCCAATATCTGTTAAGATGAAAAAGTTAGGATCTTCTCCTTCGCCAGTAATCAGTTCTGTCCCTTTTTCAGTCAAGTTTACCGCATTACTCTTCTCATCGATAGTGAAGTAAAGTGGCTCATCGGCCAAAGGCATGTTTTTCTGATTATCCTGCAAGTAAAAGTTCTCAGTTTTTTGCAAGGTGATTTTAACCCCGGTTTCACTTAAAAACTTAATCAAAGGCTTATACTTTGGCAGGCCTCTGTATGCTCTAAAAAGTGCTAAACCACCGTCTTGCTCATTACCTTCTTTGATTAGTCTTTTGGCATCGTTCAAATACTGGCTACAAAGTTTTCTTTGCGCATCTACCAACTTCTGAATTCTCGGCTTAAGCTCATAGAATTCATGCTCGTCACCTTTTGGTACAGGGCCAGAAATAATCAATGGAGTTCTAGCTTCATCAATGAGTACTGAATCCACCTCATCGACCATAGCAAAATGGTGTTTCTTTTGAACCAACTCCTTCGCCTCGCGAGACATGTTATCTCTTAAATAATCGAAGCCGAATTCGTTGTTGGTACCATAAGTAATATCACAACCGTATGCTTGTCTTCTTTCTTCTGAGTTCGGAGCGTGCTTATCAATACAGTCAATGCTCATTCCATGGAACTGGAATAAAGGCGCCATCCACTCAGAGTCACGCTTGGCTAGGTAGTCGTTCACAGTTACCACATGCACTCCTCTATCTGCCAAGGCATTGAGGTATGCTGGCAAGGTGGCCACTAGGGTTTTACCTTCACCAGTAGCCATCTCGGCAATTTTACCTTGGTGCAGCACTATGCCACCAATTAGCTGTACGTCATAGTGGAGCATTTCCCACTTTACTAACGTACCAGCAGCCATCCACTCATTCTTCCAAGTAGCCACATCTCCATCTATTTTGATGTGATCTCCTTTAGCTGCCAATTGCTTATCCCACAAGGTAGCGGTTACTTTAAGTTCACCATTCTCCTTGAGCCTTCTTGCAGTTTCCTTTACTACAGCAAAAGCCTGAGGAAGAATGTTCATCAAGGTTTTTTCAAGCGCCTCGTTTCTCTCTTCTTCTAGCTTGTCTATAGCTTCAAAAGTAGACTCCTTCTCCTGAATATCTAGCTCAGGATTATCTTCTATTTTCTGCTGAAGCCCAGCAATTTGGTCATCAATTTCTTTTAAATCTGAAGCAATAATTTCCTTCAGTTCGGTTGTTTTATTTCTTAACTCATCGTCCGATAAACTGGCAAATGAGGAGAAAATCTTGTTGATCTGTTCAACATAAGGGGTCACTTCTTTAATATCCCTATCTGACTTGCTTCCGAAAAGCTTTGCCAACCCTTTAGTGAAAACACTCATATCTTAAAATTATGTGCTAAAGTTAGTCTCTTGATGTTAATTATTGAAGGTCTAAAGCAATTCTTTAAACTTCTATCTGACCTTGAAAAACTGCCTTTGCCGGCCCAATTAAATATATATTGGAAAATCTACCATTCTCCTTTTTAAAGTCTACTCTTAACAAACCGCCTTGTGCCTGTAAATTCACTGAAGCCAGCTCTTGTTGAAGCCCTAATGAAAGTGCCGCAGCGGTACATCCAGTACCACAACTGAGGGTTTCTCCTTCCACCCCTCTTTCATAGGTTCTAATATTCAAGGTATTGGTGTTTACTTTCTCTAAGAAATTAACATTAACACCCTTCTCTGAAAATCTCTCAGAATATCTAATCGACCTACCCTCAGCAATCGGGTCTATTGTATCTATACTTTCCACATACTTAATATAATGGGGGGAACCAGTATCAATTAGGTAATCTTCGCCAATCTCTTCATAACTCTCCACATCGTGCATTTTGAGATGGACTAAATCACCATCTATGCGGGCAGTATGCTCGCCATCTATTGCCATGAAGGCAGTTTCATCTTCGATAATCTGAAGGAAGCACGCGAACATTACCGCACAACGACTACCATTGCCACAGAGAGATTGAGAACCATCTGGATTAAAATAAATCATCTCGAAGTCTGAGGAAGCGGACTCTTCGATGAGGATTACGCCATCGGCTCCAATACCAAAACGTCTGTCACAAAGATGGGAGATTAATGAAAGGTTAGACTTATCGAAGCGCTGGTCACGATTATCTATCATGACAAAATCGTTACCAGTACCTTGATATTTATAGAATGAAATAGTGGCCATTTCTTGAATTTGACTCGATGGTGCAATTAACGAGCCTTTTTTAGAATTGTGACAAAATGACTGACTGAAAACAAAAAAAGCCCCAAAAGGGGCTTTTATATCTTATGCGATAGTAAGGCTTATTTAGAAAGCTTCTCTTTGATACGAGCAGCTTTACCCTGACGCCCTCTTAAGTAGAACAATCTAGCTCTTCTAACTTTACCTCTTCTTACTACATCAATTTTGTCGATGCTTGGTGAAAGGATCGGGAAGATTCTTTCAACCCCAACACCACCAGATACTTTTCTTACAGTGAAAGTCTCACCATTGGTGCCTTCATGTTTTCTCTGGATTACAGTTCCTTGGAACTGCTGAATTCTTTCTTTATTACCCTCTGTGATTTTAACGTGTACGTTAACTGTATCACCGGCATTGAAAGCTGGCATTGCTGCTCTTCTTTCGCTATTTTCTTCCTCTACTAGTTTAATAAGATCGCTCATGATTTCTTCGTCTAAAAGCACTTCCCGCAAAACGGACTGCAAATATAGAGATTAGTTTTTGATTATCTGTGTTTTGTGTGAAAATTTATTCTTCAAGTAAATCAGGCCTTCTATCTTTTGTTCTCTCAATTGATTTTTGAGCTCGCCAGTCTTCAATTTTTTGTTGATGGCCAGATAAAAGCACTTCTGGAACCTTCATTCCTTTGTATTCTGCAGGCCTAGTGTAAACTGGTGGTGCAAGCAAATTATCCTGAAAAGAGTCAGTCAATGCTGAAGTTTCATCCGAAAGCACCCCAGGGATAAGCCGAATTATAGCATCAGACAAAACTGCTGCGGCAAGCTCTCCTCCAGATAAGACATAATCTCCTATACTTATTTCTCTAGTAACAAAAGCTTCGCGCACCCTTTCATCTACCCCTTTATAATGACCACAAAGGATAATGATGTTCTTTTTAAGAGATAGCTGATTGGCAATTCCTTGCTCTAATCGCTCTCCATCAGGCGTCATGTAAATCACCTCATCGTATTCCCTATCTTTTTTTAGTTCAGAAATACATCGGTCGATTGGCTCGATCATCATCACCATACCAGCACCACCACCATAAGCATAATCATCGAGCTGCTTTTGCTTATTAGTAGCCCATTGACGCAAGTCATGCACCACAACTTCTACCAAACCTTTATCTTGAGCACGCTGAAGAATCGAATGAGAGAAAGGGCTCTCAAGCAATTTTGGCAAACAAGTAATGATATCAATCCTCATTTTCTGGGTTGGTATATACATCAATCAGACCATCAGCTATATTGATATGCATCTCTTTGGCTTCTCTGTCTAATTTGATTAGTAGTGACTCCGTGTAAGGAAGTAGAATTTCTATACCCCCAACATTCTCTACCACAAGAATAAGCTGAGGACCACTCTCTATTACATTTTTGATACACCCCACAGACTGACCGGACTGGCTAATCACTTGGAAGCTATCAATCTCATGCAAGTAAAATTGATCTCCAGAAGGTTCTGGCAAAGCCGAAAGCGGCAAGTAAAGCTCTGCCCCTTTTAGGGTTTTGGCTTGCTCAAAATCCTGAATTTCATCAAAGGCCACAATAGCCTTTTCAGACCTGACATTGATATACTCAATAAAAAAAGGAACCAGCTGTTGCCCTTGTCGAACAAAAACTGATTCCAAATTTTGATAGTCTTCAGGTGAGTCTACATCTAATAACAATTGTAACTCACCCTTTAAACCATGTGGTTTGATGATGTAACCTAATTGATAACAATCATCAATATTCATGACTTGACTTATTCTTTAGTCTCGCCTTCAGCTTCAGTATTTTCAGCCTCAGCAGTTGCTTCTTCAGCACCTTCTTCTGCTTCCTCAGCCGGAGCAGCAGCAGCTTCTGCCTCTGCTTTCTTAGCAGCTAGAGCTTCAGCTCTTGCAGCACTAACTTTAGCCTCAGCCTCAAGTCTAGCTTTCTTCTCAGCAGCTTTATCTGCAGCAATCTGATCAGCCTTACCTTGAATCTTAGATTCTTTGTCAGCTACCCAAGCCTCGAATTTCTTATCCGCTTCTTCTTGAGTTAAAGCTCCTTTAATAACACCAATTTGAAGGTGTTTTTTCAACATCAAACCTCTGTACGAGAGCATAGCCTTTACAGTATCTGTAGGCTGAGCTCCATTCATCAACCAGTTGAATGCTCTATCGTTATTAATATCGATAGTAGCTGGGTCGGTGTTAGGATTGTATGTTCCAATTTTCTCAATAAAGCGACCATCACGTGGTGCTCTAGCGTCAGCGATAACTACATCGTACATCGCTCTTCTTTTACGGCCTCTTCTGGCCAATCTGATTTTTACTGCCATTTTCTTTTATATGGTTTCTGAGGATCACGTCCTCGCTCTTTCTGAGAACACGTCTCGAAAAAGGACTGCAAAGATAGCTCCTTTTTCTTTAAAACCACATCAGCAATAAAAAAACTATCACACTTAAACAATTACACCACCAATCGATTAGATAAGTAACTGAATTTAAATTCAATTTGTATAATCGTTTACACGGTTTTATTACTTAAAACATTCAGTTTACCTTTGTCGTAATTAATTGAAAACATCACCCTATGAGCAATTATTCCTACCTCGGAAATGCTGACCCAAAAGCAATAGAGGCGCTCTATCAGCAATATTCTCAAGATCCTTCGAGTGTTGAAGAAGGCTGGAAAAAGTTCTTTGAAGGATTTGAATTCGCACAAGAGTCTTTCCCAATGCTTCCTGGCGACCAGAAAGAACCAAAAAAAGGTGGTTCTGGAGCCCTAGTATCTGATAAAGAAGTTCAGGTAAGAAACCTGATACATGCTTACAGAACCAGAGCACACTTAAGATCTAAAACTAACCCTGTTAGAGAAAGACGAGATAGAAAACCAATTCTTGAACTTGAAGATTTTGGCCTTAGTGAAGCAGATTTAAACACTGAGTTTAATTGCGGTGCCGAAATCGGAATTGGTAGAGCTACACTTAAAAAGATAATCGACTCTCTTAAATACATATATGAAGGCACGGTAGGCTTCGAGTATATGTCTGTAAGAGACCCTGAAAAGCTCAAGTGGTTAAGAGAAAAAATTGAAAAGGAGGCTTTAGCCTTCAAACCTTCTACGGAACAAAGAAAGCGCATACTTAATAAGCTTAATGAGGCCGTAGTTTTTGAAAACTTCCTTCACACCAAATATTTAGGACAAAAGAGATTCTCTTTAGAAGGTGGCGAAACTACTATACCAGCTTTGGATGCTATAATTAATAAAGGAGCAGAGCTTGGCGTAAAAGAAGTGATGGTTGGCATGGCCCACCGAGGAAGGCTGAATGTTTTAGCCAACATCATGGGCAAAACGTATGAGCAAATCTTCAACGAGTTTGAAGGCAATGCGAAGCCAGACCTCACCATGGGTGATGGTGATGTAAAGTACCACATGGGCTATTCTAGCCAAGTAGATACTCCTTCTGGTGAAAAAGTAGAGATTAAACTAGCTCCGAACCCTTCACACTTAGAAGCGGTAAACCCTGTTGTTGAAGGTTTTGTAAGAGCCAAAGGCGATGCCGAATACGATAACGACAGGTCTAAAATTCTTCCTGTACTTATTCATGGTGACGCAGCCGTTGCTGGTCAGGGAGTAGTTTACGAAGTGGTTCAAATGAGCCAGTTAGAGGGCTACAGAACTGGTGGAACAATTCACTTTGTCATTAACAACCAAGTTGGATTTACTACGGACTTCGATGATGCTCGCTCAAGTGTCTACTGTACCGATGTAGCCAAAATGATTGATGCGCCAGTACTTCATGTCAATGGTGATGACCCAGAGGCGGTGGTATTCTGTGTTCAATTTGCTACTGAGTATAGACAAAAATTCGGTAGTGACATTTTTGTTGACATGGTTTGCTATAGAAGGCATGGCCACAACGAAAGTGACGAACCTAAGTTCACACAGCCATCATTATATAATAAGATCAGTAAGCACCCGAACCCAAGAGAGGTTTACAACAAGAAGCTTATTGAAATGGGCGAAGTTGAAGGCGAGCTAGCCAAAAACATGGACAAAGAGTTCAGGAGCATGCTTCAGGACAGATTAGATATGGTAAAACAAGAACCTTTACCGTATGTATATCAACCTTTGGAAGAAGCTTGGAGAAACCTTAGAAGATCTAAACCAGAAGATTTCGACCTATCTCCTGAAACTGGAGTTAAAGAGGAAGAAATTAACAAAGTGGCAGAAGCACTTACCACTATTCCAAGTGGCTTCAAACCCATAAAGCAGATTGAGAAACAATTGAAGCAACGTAAAGACATGTTCTTCAAAGACAAACAGCTAAACTGGGCTGGTGGTGAACTCCTTGCTTATGGAACTTTACTTTTGGAAGGAAACCCTGTGCGCCTGACAGGTCAAGACGTTCAAAGAGGAACATTCTCTCATAGACATGCCGTATTACATGATGCTAATACTAACGAAGCATACAACAGCTTAAATCATATTGAAGGAGCTGAGCAAAAATTTGAAATCTACAACTCTCTTCTCTCTGAATTTGGAGTTATGGGCTTTGAATTTGGCTATGCTATGGCTAACCCTAACGCGTTAACTATATGGGAAGCGCAGTTTGGTGACTTTGCCAATGGTGCCCAAGTAATGATCGACCAATTCGTTTCTTGTTCTGAAACCAAATGGCAAAGAATGAACGGCCTTGTATTGTTGCTACCTCACGGCTATGAAGGCCAAGGACCTGAGCACTCAAACGCTCGCCCTGAGAGATATCTTCAGCTTTGTGCCGAATACAATATGGTAGTTTCTAATATCACTACCCCAGCCAACTTCTTCCATGCTTTGCGTAGACAGTTAACTTGGGAGTTTAGAAAGCCATTGGTAGTAATGTCTCCAAAATCTTTACTGAGACACCCTAAGGCAGTTTCTGACTTAAGCGAGTTCACTTCAGGCAGATTCCAAGAGGTAATTGCTGACGATACAGTGAAACCAGCTTCAGCAAGAAAAGTAGTGCTTTGCTCGGGTAAAGTTTATTACGATCTGATTGAAAAGCGCGAGAAGGATAAAATCAAAGATGTTGCCATTATTAGACTGGAGCAACTTCATCCTTTCCCTAAGAAACAAATCAATGATCTTCTGGCCAAGTACACCAAAGCCGAAGACTTTGTTTGGTTGCAAGAAGAGCCAGAAAACATGGGCTACTGGAACTACATTCAGAGAATATACCCAGAGAGAAGCCTCAAACTGATTTCTCGAAAAGCTAGCGCTTCTCCAGCAACAGGTTTTGCCAAAGTGCATGCCGAAGAACAAGAATTAATCATAGAAAAAGCTTTCGCATAAAACATAAGAATCATGAGTTTGGAAATTAAAATTCCTGCCGTTGGCGAATCAATTACCGAAGTAACAATTGCCCAATGGTTCAAAAAAGATGGAGACTTCGTTGAGATGGATGAAGTAATCTGTGAACTGGAATCAGACAAAGCTACTTTCGAGTTGAATGCGGAAGCAGCCGGCAAATTAACCATCAAAGCCGAAGAAGGCGACACCTTGGAGATTGGCGATGTTGTTTGCCTGATTGATACTGACGCTTCAGGCTCTTCAGATTCTCTAAAAGAAGAGAAGAAAGAAGCAGCTCCAGCTGAAGACAAAGGTTCAAGCGAGCCTAAGTCTACTGGTGAAGTGAAGGAAATGACTGTACCAACTGTTGGTGAGTCTATCACAGAAGTAACCATTTCTAGCTGGTTGAAAGCTGATGGCGACTATGTGGAACTCGATGAAGTAATTGCTGAAGTAGATTCAGACAAAGCTACTTTTGAGCTTCCAGCTGAGGCTAATGGTATCTTAAGAATTATTGCTGAAGAAGATAGCACTTTGGAAATTGGTGCTTTGATTTGCAAGATTGAAGTAACTGAAGGTGGAGCGCCATCAAGCTCTTCTGAAAATGAGGCTACTGGTTCTACCAGCACCAGCTCATCTGCTCCAAGCGGAGATGAGACTTACGCTACAGGCCATGCCTCTCCTGCTGCTGCTAAAATTATAGCTGAAAGAGGATTAGACGCCTCGCAGATTAAAGGAACAGGCAAAGACGGCAGAATCACAAAAGAAGATGCTGAAAATACTAAAGCCCCGAGCAAAGAAGCTCCTAAGAAAGAAACTAAGTCAGAGGCTCCTGCATCAGCTCCAACATTTGTAGCTGCTGGCGCTAGAGATGAAAGAAGAGAGAAAATGTCTTCTCTTAGAAAAACAGTTTCTAGAAGGTTAGTATCTGTGAAGAATGAAACGGCCATGCTCACTACTTTCAATGAAGTGAACATGAAGCCAATCATGGAGCTTAGATCTAAGTACAAAGAGAAGTTCAAAGACAAATACGAAGTTGGTTTAGGCTTTATGTCATTCTTCACCAAAGCGGTGACCATGGCATTGAAAGATTGGCCTGCAGTAAACGCTCAGATCGATGGTAATGAAATTGTTTACCATGACTACACTGACGTTTCTATTGCTGTATCTGCTCCGAAAGGGTTGATGGTGCCAGTAATCAGAAACGCAGAGAGCATGAGCTTCGATCAAATTGAGAAGGAAATCATCCGATTGGCTACCAAGGCAAGAGACGGTAAGCTTTCCATCGAGGAAATGACTGGTGGAACTTTCACCATCACCAATGGTGGAATCTTCGGTTCAATGCTTTCTACCCCAATCATTAACGCTCCGCAGTCGGCAATTTTAGGAATGCACAACATTGTGGAAAGACCAATGGCAGTAAATGGAGAGGTAAAGATTCTTCCAATCATGTACGTAGCCCTTTCTTACGACCACAGAATTATTGATGGCCGTGAGTCTGTCAGCTTCTTGGTAAGAGTGAAGGAATTACTTGAAGATCCGACTAGACTACTTCTCGGAATTTAATCTCAATACTAGGTACTCACTACTAAATACAACAAAATGAAATACGATGTAACAGTGATTGGTTCAGGACCTGGCGGATATGTAGCAGCAATTCGTTGCGCTCAGCTAGGCATGAAAACAGCCATCATTGAAAAATATAATACACTTGGAGGAACATGCTTAAATGTTGGATGTATCCCTTCAAAGGCTCTATTAGATTCTTCTGAGCATTACCATAATGCTGCTCACACTTTCGAAACTCACGGTATTCAGCTTGATAATTTAAAAGTGAACCTTGAGCAAATGATTGAAAGAAAGCGTGGCGTAGTTACAGATAACGTAAACGGTATTGCCTTTTTGATGAAGAAGAACAAGATCGATGTTCACACAGGCGTTGGTTCGTTCATCGACAAAAACAATCTTAAAGTCACTGACGCTGAAGGTAAGGAGACTAAACTTGAAACTGATAAGGTAATTATTGCCACAGGTTCAAAACCAGCTTCGCTTCCTTTCATTGAAATCGACAAGAAAAGGATCATCACTTCTACTGAAGCACTAGAACTTAAAGAAATACCTAAGCACATGATCGTAATTGGTGGCGGTGTAATCGGTATGGAGCTGGGTTCAGTTTATGCTCGTTTAGGTGCTGAGGTTTCTGTGGTAGAATTCATGGACGACCTAATTCCTTCTATGGACAAAACCATGGGCAAGGAGTTGAAGAAATCTCTGAAGAAACTTGGTTTCAACTACTACCTAGGCCATAAAGTGACTGAGGTAAAAGGTACTGCAAAAACCGTTACCGTTAAGGCTGAAAACAAGAAAGGTGAAACTGTAGAAGTTAAGGGCGATTACTGCTTGGTTTCGATTGGTAGAAAGCCATACACTGAAGGTTTAGGACTTGAAAACGTTGGGATCAAAACTGACGATAGAGGCCGAATTGAAGTAGACGAACACTTAAAAACTTCTGCTGATAACATTTACGCAATTGGTGATGTAATCAAAGGCGCCATGCTAGCGCATAAAGCTGAAGAAGAAGGAGTATTTGTTGCCGAAACCATTATGGGACAAAAGCCTCACATAAACTACAACCTCATACCGGGAGTAGTTTATACTTGGCCAGAAGTTGCGTCTGTAGGATTCACCGAAGAGCAATTGAAAGAAAAAGGAGTAGCCTACAAAGCAGGTTCATTCCCGTTCAAAGCTTCAGGACGTGCAAGAGCTTCTATGGATACCGATGGCTTGGTAAAAGTGCTAGCTGACAAGAATACAGACGAAATCTTAGGAGTACATATGATTGGCCCAAGAACAGCAGATATGATTGCTGAAGCTGTTGTAGCTATGGAATACAGGGCAAGTGCTGAAGATATCGCAAGAATGTCTCACGCTCACCCAACTTACACAGAGGCGTTTAAAGAAGCGTGCCTGGCTGCCACAGACAACCGGGCACTTCACATATAGTCTGTCAGTATAATATTATTTATCATTAGAGGAAGCTGTCAAAACGGCTTCCTCTTTTAGTTTCTTAAAAGTCATAGGCACTTCGGCCTCTATACCCAAGTTTACTCCCTGAACAGTCATTAAAACTAGTGTAGTCTTCTGATAAGACTTAAACTTGGCCATTATTCTGTCTGAACTTTCACCATTTCTCAACTCAAGCACTAAGCCAAGGTCTCCAAGCGGTTTGATAGATTCAATAATAGCCTCACCTGTTGGAGTAAGTAAAGTCAGCGCGGAATCAGTCGGCTTAATTCCCATGACAAGTTCGGTATCATTTTCAGACTCTAGAACCCACTGGCCTACTAGAGCTTGCTGATGGTTAGCTAACTTAGCTTGTTCTTCCTTATCAGTAAATAAATAAGCATCGTCTGCGCAACCATAAGCGCTGAATAGGAACACTAATGCCCCCCAAAATAGAAAGTGCTTTTTCATGTTGGTCTCTGTTTGCCTTAACAAGTCAAACACTTCTCCAAACTCACAGAACCTTTAAAATCAGACGATTAACAAATACAAATTGTTCATAATTGAGATTCTTTCTCATTATGGGACAACCTAGAATCAAGAACTGAAGCTGCCAAAAAAGAAGACTGAGTTACTATGAGTAAACACCAAAAGACTCTAAAACTTCTTCGATATCATCAGAAAAGTCGAAGAAAGAGAGATAAGCATCAAACCCTCTATTTAAGATTTGATCTTTCATTTGCGGTACCATAAACGTGTGCATTCCTACTATTTTGACACCTGGGAATTGGGTTCTCAGCTTGGTCAAAATATCTGACTCCTCGTTTGTAAGGTCTGTTAGGTTAACAAAGACCACAGCACTAGAATGGCCAGTCATAAAATCTGGCGCAAGGAAGCTACGTGGAGAAACAAGCCTCGCATTTGGCATGAAAATTTTCAATGCCTCTAGAAGAGTATCATTAAGTGGCGTTTGCTTACCAATAAGCATTACGAAGCTTTTAACAAAATTACAAAATTGAGCCTCTCGAAAGACTCGGTGATTTACCTAGTTCAATCGAGTAGGTAAAATACCTATTTCCTATATATCATCAAAAAGCTGTCTGTCAACAGCATAAATTACGAGACCAGCTACATTTTTACTTCCCGTCTTATCAAGAAGATTCCTCTTGTGTGCGTCTACAGTTCTTACGGAAATGAACAACTCATCTGCTATTTCTTGGTTCGAATATTCCTTCAGAATTAACCTCAAAACTTCCTTCTCTCTATCCGTCAGGGGCATTTCCATGGCCACATTACTGCTAGATTTGGTCTTAACCTTTCTAATGTTATTCATGATAATGCTTGTAACTTCTGGGCTATAATAAGTACCTCCCATCATTACATTTTGAATAGCGAGTTTCACTTCACTTTCACCACAATTCTTTAGCAAGTAGCCCATTGCCCCTTCTGCCAACATTTGTTTAATATGCTGACTCTCCCCCATCATAGTAAGTGCAATCAGTTTAATATCAGGAAATTTAGACTTTAACTCTTTGGCCAACTCCAAACCATCCATCTCTGGCATGTTCAAATCGCTAAGTACTAAATCTACTTCCAAAGACTCGAGCTGCTCTAGGCAGTCTATACCATTTTCTGCTTCACCTACAATTTTGTAGCTCTCGTCTTCTGCTAAGTAAGTTTTAATACCCTCTCTGATCATTTTATGATCATCGACTAACATGATTCTTACAGTATCCATTTTTAAACTTCGGTTAATATATCCTTTGAAATCTGTACGACTATAAATGTTCCCTTTCCCGGAGCGCTTTCTATTTCTAAAACTCCTGAAATAGCATCGATTCGGTTTTGCATACTCCTCAATCCGAACCCAATATCAGAAGATTTTGCTTCTTCTACATCAAAACCACTACCATCATCTTCTACAGTGAGCATCAAAATATCGTTATAATCTCTCAATTGTACATTTACCTCATTGGCGTTTGCATACTTAATAACGTTATTCAGCGCCTCTTGCAGAATTCTATAGAGAGTAACCTCAATATTCTTGTCAATGTTACTTTCATCTGCCAAGTTATGGTTAAAGTGAAAGATAGTACCATCAACAGAGTTATTAAATTCCATAATAAGGCTCTTGCAAGCACTTATAAAGCCGAAATCTACAATGGCTTTGGGCATAAGAGTATGGGCAACGCCTCTACTTTCTGCTATAGCTTGCTGCAAATATGACCATCCTTGTTCAAATTTCTTCTGACTTCTGTCACTCAATTTAGAAATCTCTCTATGAATGAACTCCAAATTTAAAGCCGATATGGTCAGGGTTTGCTGTAAACCATCATGGATTTCTCTAGAAATTCTGCGTCTTTCGTTGTCTTCTGTCTGCAGAATAGCCTCTAACTTATCCTTGGTTTTCTTTTTCTCTTTAGAAATATCTGAAATGGTACCAACAAATCGCAAAGCATCACCCGACTCCGACTTAACTACTTTTCCTCTCATTAACACCCAAAGCCAAGAGCCATCGAACATTTTCATCCTAAACTCTCGAACAAAGGTATTATCTCCAAGCTGTTGAATTTGCTTTCTTAATTCATCTACCGTTCCAAAATCGAAATCGGACTTATTAATAAGTTTAGTGATCCCTACAATATGTTCCTGTACAGAACTTATTTTGTAACCAAGCATTCTATAAAGCACCGGACTAACATCTACTTTGCCCGACTGAAAGTCCCAATCTATAATAGCATCTTGAGTGGCTTCTAAGGCAAACCTGAGCTTCTCTTCTCGCTCTCGAATTACCTTTTGAGACTTAATTAGCTCTGTAATATCATGAGCGATTCCTATAATTCGAACGACTTTACCGTCTTCAAGGATTGGTATTAAACTGGTTTCGAAGTCTTGTTCTTTATCTTGAAACTTAACCTTCTCTTGATAGGTAACCACTTCGCCAGAATCTCTACAACTCGCAAACCTCCAATTCAAGTAATCGGCCATCTTAGGGAAGAGATCTTCGATATACCTGTCTATCACATTTTCATTTGAATAGCCTATTATTTTGGCATCTACCGAGTTTATTTCCAAATACTTAAACCTATCTCCCTCAACCCCGACAATAAAAATGGCATCATTGATATTCTCGAAAACTGAGTGGTACTTATCCCTGTCGAGTTTAATCTGCAACCTGCTATCTTCTAAAGCCTGCTCCATTTCCATCTCATGTGTCATATCCATGACCACCACCAAACTAAGTTCTTCTTCCTTAATCTTGAGGTTTGTAAACTCTAAGCGTATTGGGAATCTGGTGCCATCTTTATGACAGCCGCTATAATGCCCTCCAGGCTCAACTTGGTTTTTAAGCAATTCCTCGTCAAACTTCCCATCAATATTCTCAAATATGGGTATAAGCTCACTGATGTTTTTGTACTGAAACTCCTCTAGTTCAAAATTGAATATTTGGGCAGCTTTTTTATTGAACAGCTCTAAGCTTCCCTCGCCATTTACAAGTATAAGGCCGTTAGCTCCAGCTTCGAATACATGCCTAAACCGTGCTTCGCTTTCTAGCCTGGCCAACTCATTCTTTTTTCTGTCGTTAATATCTGCCAGTACACCCACCAATTTCTTAATAGTTCCATTAGGATAGCGCTCTACCACTCTCCCCATGGACTCCATCCAGACATAATCACCAGACTTGCTCTTTATTCTATATTCGACCCAGTAATTATTGATGTATTGATTATCTGTTCCGGGCTTGCTGATCTTAGCGAACTGAGCCTGATCTCTAGGGGCATCTTCAGGGTGAATAAGGGCCTCCCACCCTTCTCTTGTCAATTCAAAATCGCCTGCCTGGTAGCCTGCAAGGTTATAGAATTGCTCTGCATACATATAGTCTGTTATATGCCCTTCTTTATCATAGATTTCGTAGTAAGAAGCTAACTTACCTGCCTCCATAGCTAAATTTAGCTGCTCTAAAGCCTTGGTAAGCGTTTCTGTCCTTTCTTCTACGGTGTCTTCAAGACTATTAAGAACTTGCTTCAATTCGGTGGTTCTTAAGTCTACTTCAACTTTTAGTTTTTTATTCTTCTCCCTTATAATTCTTGTCCTCCATTTTACAAGAATTACTAGCAATGCAAAGCAAAGCAAGCCAACAAGAATAGTAAACAGGGTGCTTTCATACCATTTAGCTAGCTTTCTAACAGATATTGTTTCTACAGGACTCTCTTTGCCCATGTTGGCCAGGCGCAACTTAAATGTGTAATTCCCTTTAGGCAAATTGGTGTAAATAGCGCTCGATCTTTGACCTACATTATGCCACTGATTATCAAACCCTTCTAAAGTAAACTCATACTCTAAACTGCCGTAATTCAAAAAGTCGATTCCAGAATAATTTATAACTAGGTTATTATCATTACCTGAAAGTTGAATCTGATTATCTTTTATATTAAAAACCTCATTTTCAACCATGTAAGATTCAATATCTAATACGGGACTCCTCTTTGGCTTAAAATCTGGAGTAACCTCAATAAGCCCTCTATCTGTGGTGATGAGTATTTTTCCTGAGGTAGTTTTGATTTGTAGCGGGTACCCTAATGCATTATCTGAAGAGCTAATAGCATAGAATTCAATATTGCTTAGCGGATCCCCATTTTCTATCAAATCTTCAAATTCTTTCAGCGGCAAATAAGAGACACCCAAATTGACTCCGAACCATAACCCTCCATTATCATCAGGAATCATGGAACTACTATTCTTAACTTTAAAATTCTGCTTACTATCTAAAACCGACACTGAATCACCTTTAAGCTGAATTAACCCTCTAGATTTGCTACTAACCCAAACTGATTCATTCACCTCTGTGGCTGAAAAGAAGTTCTCTCTTTCAAGGCCAAGTTCTGATCCAACAGCTTCTAACTTGTCATCTTTAAGTTGATATAGCCCTGAATCTGTTCCTATTAAAAGCCCATACTCATCTGTTTCATAAAAGAAGAAAATCCTCTTGTCGTCTAGTTCCTTTTTCTTGTTCGTAATACCGTTTTTGATAGCTACAGTTTCATATCGCCCATCAGTGGCCTGACGATTAACCCAAAGCGTTTCACTTTTATCTGTAAACAGCGCACGTGTAGGCCTATCATCTATCTGACGAACCAAGGATGTATTGACACTATTATATCGCACCTCAAAAAGCCCCGACTGCCCCCCTAAAAGCAAATTCCCATTATTTAATTGAGCAATTGACTTAATAGACACTGGCAGATTGTCATCACTCGGTATAGGGGATAAAACACCATTTTTAATAGAAAAAAGTCCCCTATTGACCGACCCAACCCAAACATTACCTTCTCTATCTTCATAAACAGATGTGGTAAGTGCTACTTCACCTTCGTTATAATAGTCTATAAACCCAACAGCTGATTGATATAGAAAAGCTGCCCCACTATATGTACCTATCCAGAAATCTCCATGCTTATCTTCGAAAACCGCATTAACATGAAAGTCATTACTAGCAAGTGAGTAATTCACAATCTCTACTTTTGTGCCGTTGACTCTGTATAAATTCTCATGCGCTAGAACCCAAATAAAGCCTTGAGAGTCAGCTTTGAGTGAGTGAATAATATCGCCTCTAACCCCAGCTTCTTGTTGATCGCTCCAATCTATCTTGGTTTTGACTCCATCTTTTACTCTGTAGAGACTCCCATTTTCTAAGGCTACATAGATAGACCTATCTATATTTCCGACAGCGTGTTGAATATCATCTGGAAAAAGTTCGTTCAGAAAGGGGAATGATTTCTTAGATTGCGCACCATCTACGGTGAATACCTCCTCTTCTTTGGTTACCACCCACAGTAAGTTTTGTTGACATTTAATTAGACTTTTGATTTCACCAAGCCCGAGCGGATCTTTTACGGCACTATCACCGCCAACTCTATATAGAAAGCCTCTGGCTAAGGCCCAAAGATTTCCTTCAGGGTCAAATTCTAGCCTATCAATATCATTCTTGAGCTGCTTATTAGCATCTTTCCAAACAGAAAATTTACGATTTTTATAATAGTATAGGTTTTCATTGGTAGACAACCATAAAATATCGTCTGGACTTAAAACAGCCTGCTGAAATTCGTCTCTATTAAATACCTCAACCTTACTTCTGTCATAAACTTCAACATCATAGCCGTCAAATCGAAGCACGCCTTCTGCAGATGTCATCCAAATGTAGCCAGTAGAATCTTGCGCTATATCTGTAATCTCAGACCTGCCTAAGGGGCTTTTCTGATGCCAATAGGCTAAATCATTCTGAACAAGTGGGCGTTGATGCCAAACATCATACTTAGGACTATCTTGAGCAGATAAACTTGCTGCACATAGTAACAAACAACAAAATTTAACAATAAACCTCATAATCCATGTAAGCTCTTGGGTCTAGCCTTTTTGCTAGATGCAATAATTAATTATTCTAAAGCCTCTTTCAATATTTCCACTATAACTACTGTGCCTTTGCCAGGGGCACTATCAATTTCTAAATGAGCTGAAATAGCATCAATTCTATTCTGCATACTTCTTAAACCATAACCGTTTCCTTTAGCCTTTACAGCCTCAACATCAAAGCCTACACCATTATCTTCAATAGTCATTAAGATAATATCTTCGAACATTTTCAGTTGAACATTTACTTCAGAGGCTCTAGCATACTTAATAATATTATTTATAGACTCCTGAAGAATTCTGTAAAGCGTTACTTCTACATTCTTATCGGCTATTCTTTCATCGGCTAAGTTTTCATCAAACCTAAATGCCGTTTCTTCAATACTATTATCATACTGCATGATTAGACTTTTACAAGCGCTAACCAAGCCAAAATCTACAATTGCCTTAGGCATGAGGGAGTGTGCCACTGTTCTACTTTCGGCTATTGATTTTTGCAAATACTCCCAAGCGGTATTGAATTTCTCTTTCCCTTTCTCGGAAAGTTTCTCTACCTCCTTCTTTGCAAACTCCATGTTAAGCGCAGTAATAGTAAGGGTTTGTTGTAACCCATCGTGGATTTCTCTTGAAATCCTACTTCGCTCATTATCTTCGGTAAGTAAAACTGTCTCTAACTTTTCCTTAGTCTTCTCTCTTTCTCCGGTAATGTCGGTAATTATCCCAACAAAGCGCTGTGCCCTACCTTGAGCATCTCTCTCTACTACCTTACCTTTAAGGAGAACCCATAGCCACTCGCCAGACTTCTTTTTCATTCTAAAGCTACTGGCAAACTGTTCTCCAACCTCTAACTTATTGATAATTCTCAGAAGATCAGCCTTATGTATGTTATCAATGTCTCCTGAGTGAGCAATTTTCATTAAACTTTCTAAGTTCTCATCAATCTCAGATCTATCATACTCAAGCATTCGGAATAACGCATCGCTAAACTCCATAATGCCATTGGTCATGTTCCAATCAAAGATTGCATCTTGAGATGCCTGAAGAGCATACCTTAACTTCTCTTCTTTATCCTTTATCAATTTATCTTGAGCTAACTGACCTGTTATTTCGTGAGCGATCCCTATAATTCTCACTACCTTACCATTTTCAATTATAGGGACTAAACTGGTATCAAAATCTCTTTTCCCTGTTTTTAGACTGAGTTGTTCTCTGTAGGTAATTGTCTGCAAACTATCTCTACAAGTGCTATACCTCCATTCTAAATATTCGGCAAAATCTGGAAAGACCTCGGAAACAGATTTATTAGCCACCTGTTCTGTAGACAGGTTGATTATTGCCTCTTGAGCCTTGTTGAATTCGACAAACTTGAACTCTCCATTATCATCTACATCCAGAATAAATAGCGCATCACTTATATTCTGGAAAATGGTCATATACCTATCTCGCTGTCTTTGTAGTTCTTGCTTACTACTCTTGAGCGCGTTTTCCATCTTCACTCTTTCAGACATATCGATCACTAAAACCAGCGTATACTTTTTGTCTTGCAAGTTGATGGGACTTACTCCAATTTGAAGCGGAATAACTTCTCCAGCTTTTGTAAGGCCTTCCAAGTCTCTCTCTATGGTAATTGGTGCCGAAAACTCAGCTTTATGATAGCCCTCCCTTAAACCAACATGATGACCACGATAATTATGAGGAATTAAGTCTTCAACCCTTACGCTTTTCCACTCTTCTCCTTGGTATCCGAATACGCTTTCGGCTTTAGCATTCTGCATTACAATGGCCCCATTAGAATCAACCAGTAAGTGGGCACTTGTGCTTTGCTCAAAGAGCTTCTGGAACATTTCATGGCTAGATTTCTGCTCTAACTCTGCCTCTTTTCTATCGGAAATATCAGTAACTAAACCCGTAATTCTAGACTCTAAGAGTTTCCCATTAGACGACATCCAAATATAAGCTCCATCTTTTCTTCGAGCCCTGTATTCTACTTCGAAGGTTGTGATAGGGTCTATGGAACGTTGACTGTCTAACATTTCTTCAATAGTATTTACTACATATTCTTTGTCATCTGGATGAATGATCTCAATGAAGTTATCCCAAGTGGTTTGAAAAGACTGTGGTTCATATCCGAGCAGCTTAAAGTACCTATCTGAGTATTCAGCAACTCGCTCACCTTTTTTATTCAAGCTCCAAACGTAAGATGCATGCTTTCCTGCATCCATAGCTAAATTGAGCTGTTCATTTGCCCTCAAGAGGCTTGACGTTCTTTCTTCTACCTTTTCTTCCAAGCTAAAAAGCACCTCCTCTAGCCTGGTAGTTCTACTAATCACCTGCTCTTGCAGTCTGCTGTTGTGTTCTCGAATAGACCTCGTTCTGGCTCTATAGGCCAGAACAAACAATAAAATAATTAAAACAATGTAGAGGATAATAGCCAAGTTGGTTCTATACCAATATTTAGCCTTTATAATTGTAAATGCTTGGTTTGCTTCTTCGTAATAACCATCTGAATTCACCTCTCTTAATCTAAAGCTATAATTCCCTGCGGGGAGGTTAGTATAGTAGATGTCCCTGACTCCCTTAATATTATACCAACCTTTATCAAACCCCTCTAATTTATATTCAAAAGATAGATCTCCTCTTTCTTGAAAGTCTATGGTAGAGAACCTTATACTGATTTTATTACTGTAAGGAGGTATCTCAACTATTTCTTCTGGATGATATTCTTCTCCATCCACAGTAATTGATTGAACCTGATAATTCCGAGTTCTAGGCGCTCTATAGTTCTCATTTACAACTACCAACCCATTAGGGCTGCTGTAGTAGATAACACCATTTTTTGCTTTCCAATTAATAGGGTGTCCAGCAGGACTCACAGTAACGTTAGCTGGATAATATTCTACACTTTTCAGGGAGTCTTGCTCAATAATATTTCTCTTTAGCTCTGACAAAGCGACTCTGTATAGTCCACTTAGGCTAGAAAACCAAACGCCACTATTAGCGTCCATCATTATGGCAGTTGGGGAACTGATAGAAAAGCCATTTTTAGAGTTATGGGTTGTTAGCTGACCCGAACTCTTTTCATATCTAATTAAGCCCTTCCCTTCCGTAACTGCCCAAAGATTCTCTTCTCCATTGAAGTAACTTGTAAAGGCCTCTGTGGAAAAGCCATAGCTACCTCCCACCTCAGTAACTTCACCTCTATAATACCTGAAAAGACCATTTAGAGTGCCTATTATAAAATTATCTGGCTGAAACTCATTTATCCACCTTACATTCTTCCCATTCAACTCAGGCACCTCCACCAGCTCATTATCTCTATAGAGTAGTGTCCTGGTCTTTGCAAGGCCTCCTATCTCATTTATCCATACTACATCGTCTCCAGTAGCGTATGCAAAACGAACATTTGAGCTCACAATCTTCTGAAGGAACTCCAGTACTCCATTTTGGTATCTAACCTTAATTAGCCCATTTTCTCCGCCAATGAGTAAATCACCATTACTTTGTTCATTAATGGTGAAAATATTGGATGGCATTCTAAATGAAGCTTTTGGCTTCACCAGTTCACCCTTTTGATACAAATAAAGCCCCTTACCTCCAGTTGCTACCCAGATATTGCCATCCGAAGCCTCAATAACAGCCTTTGTTTCTACCGGTGTTGTTACTCCTCCTTCATTAAGCTGTACCAAGCCTACTGGTGATTTGGGAATATAATTGAGGCCGCGATAGGTACCAATCCATATATCTCCATTTCTATCTTCAAACAAGGTTCGAACACCGTTGTCTGATAAACCATCGTGAGTGGTAAGACTTTCTACCTTGTCTTTACTGAACCTGTAGGTACCATTTACAGAAGATGCCCATACAAACCCATGAGAGTCTGGGAATAGATTTCGCACCAAACCAATATCAAATGCTTTTTCCGAATTGATTTCAATGAACTCTTCATGATTATAGTAAAGTAGCCTTTCATCGTCTAGAGAGATGTAAAGATTACCTTCTGCATCATCTACCACCATTCTAATGGCTACTTCACCGGTATATTCATTAACCTCTGGTAAGTCATAAAGCTGTTTGTCTTTCACATACTTTACCTTACCAGTATTTAACATTACCCAGATCCTATCGTCAAATCCTCTTTTTAATTGGTATGCATTTTCAATTCCAAACGGGGCTTTCTTTACACCAGTCTCATCAATTTCTAAAGCCTGACCATTGGCCAACGCTATTAAACTACCGTCTTGTCTAGTAATTATTTTCCACGCCAATGAAATCTCTACATCGTCAGAAACCCATTCATTGAACTTCTCACCATCGTAATAATAGAGCCCATCCCTACCACAGACCCAAACCTTTCCATCTTGAGCCACTTCTACTTGCGCAAAGTCTTGACTTTCAAAAACAGAAGTATTGTTTAAGTTGAAAACGGTTGAACGCCTTCCATCGAACCTGATAACTCCCTCACTTGTAGCTAACCAGATAAAGCCAAACTTATCTTGATCTATGTCCCAAACTGTAGCCCTACCGAGTGGGTTTGAAAACTCCCAGTTTTTGATGACATTTTGATTGATGGGACGTTCCCTCCACATCTGATGTGGATCATTTTGAGCAAAGAGTAGATTACCAAAAAGGGAAAGAATAAATAACAGCCTAACAGAGTACCTCACAGTATTGAAGAAAAAGGGGTCGGCTTTATACTAAATAAAGCTAACATATTGATTTGCAAAGCTAAGCTATTTTAGTCGCACTACCATTCCCATATCGAAAATGGGATATCGATCGCTCATTCCTACACCACCCTTAATCGCCAATTTAGACGAGATAGATACCCTAGATTGAACCATAGGTATTAAAGACACAAAGCGCTTGTCGGTAACTGTAAACCTCATTTGGGGGCCAAATGCTACTTTGCCGTTAGAATTGAACATAAAACTAAACTCTACCCCTTGTTCAGAGCTTTGAGCTTGCTCAGACTGGGTTCTTCCGGCTGTTCTGAAGTAACCTACTCTGAACTTATTAGACCACGCAACATCTACATTCCAACCTGTTTTCCACCCTCTGATAGACCTATTGGTTTGGCCTCCTATTTCTAAAGCTGGACCATTATTGATCTTAGAAGCTTTATAAGATCTAGACTTATAATATCCTTTAAAGCTTTGTGCCTGTAATTGATTACAAAACACTGAGAAGACCGCTAGAATTAAGGTGATAAGTAGAGTTTTCATGGTGTTGGTTTTTGTTGTTTACATCACAAAGTTTACGATTAGCCCCTGTGATTTTGATGGAGAAACACCTGACTCGAAAAAACCAGAGAATTACCGAAGTGCAGTGGGTAAATCACCTAATTAACAGAGAGTTAAAATATGAAAGGACTACACGACTGTAGTCCTTTCAATTCATAACACGAATGCTATGTGTATAATTAGTCTGATCTAATTCAAATGTTCTGTGATATACAGGCGAATATCTTGTGGAGCCACTTCATCACCTCCAAAATATGGATATAACAAATAATAAACCCCTGTATCGCAAGCAGCACCTCTTTCTACCACCACGCTTTGGTCTTCGAATAAAAATCGGTACTGATGGTCTTCAAGCGAAATACTCATATCTACAGCCGTTCCAATTTCCATCGACCCAATCTGCTGATATAATCTCTTTTTCTTCTGATACACATAAGTGAATATGTCTACCTGATCTGTTTCTGGATTATAATTCCATCCAAAACGTGCACTATTCTCATGGTGGAGACTGTTACAATCGGCAAAACCGAAAAGCTTATTAATGTCTTGTTGGTTTTTGTTTCCCAGATTATACCTGACGGACTCATCAAAACGAACAGTTAGATTTAATGTCTCAGATTTGAGTGTCCTTAAGCCTTTTGGATTTGCACTATTTTCTATTGAACTCTCGTGCTTACCTTCTTTTATGAGATAAACAGTTTCTTTAATATCATAAAGGTCGGAGCAACTGTAAAAGCTCGCAGCAAGCACTATTAATGCAATAAGCTTTTTCATGGTTTTGTGGTTTTGTTAATGCAAAGTTGATTGGAAGTAAGCTCACATTTATTGGTGAATTGCCTGAATAAAAAGACTAGGTAAATTGCTTACAAAAAGAAGAGGCAAGCCACCACAGCTCGCCTCACAACAAAACCAACTTTCCACCGAGAGGTGGATATCTTCGGTCAATAAAGGTTGAACATCAACCTTGCGCTGGCCATATTTCTTTCTTTGTTACCTCCGTACTCAAATGCTAAACGCCAGCTATCGCTAAACTTAAATCTTACTTCACCTGTAAAAATGGTTTTCTGGAGCTCTCCATTGAGTGTTGCTTTTCTGGCTCCTGCCGCTAGCTCAATACTTTCGGCTACAGGCTGAGCCAAGCTCAAATGAAGACCAGCAAACCTATTATCTAAATGCGGCTGCTCCTCATTCACTCCGTAATCTCTTGTGTGAAAATAATTCAGGGAAAGCACCTGCTTGAAATTCATACCTATTCCGAAGCCAAACTTCATTCCGTCATAGTTGGCAACAGTTGGAACTACCTGAAATGTTGCAGCCTTATTTCTATGGTTGTCATAACTTCTTTTATAATAGTATTGACTAAAGGCTGCTTGTGCCGATACCAAAAAGAGGGCGATGATAAATAGCTTTTTCATGGTTTTGTTGTTTTGTAAATGAATACATCACAAATGTCGTATGACCACGACTGCTACATATCCGACTATTGCCTGATTGGGCATATTCGGCAAGTCTCCTAGACTGAATAGGTATTTTTCCTAGGAGCCTTTAAGCTTCTCCGCTTAATGGGTCTTGCTTTCAGAAAAGAATAAAAAAAGGCCACAGATCTTAACAGATCTACAGCCCCTATCTTGAGTTTATAATACTTAACTATTCTTATTTACTTACTCTTTTTCCTGTCATTGGGAAGGCATCTTGACCTAGGTAAACTGCACCGCTCATAGCATCGCCATCAAACTGGCACTCAAGTTCAGCTACAGTTCCCATTACTTCAATAGAACCCGTCATGTTAGTTCCCTGAACCGTCACTCCATTTACATCTAAAGTACCAAACTGATCGGTTTCTAAAGTTGCGCTATAGGCTCCAGGGCTACCCATAATTCTTAGTGTTCCGCTACTGCCTCCATCAGGAGTATCTACAGAGTATTCCCAAACGCCAGCTGGGTCATATACTTTTTGCTTTGCTTCGGCCTTGGCAGAGGAGTTAGTTGTTGTACCACTTGCTGCACAACTCACCACAAAAGCTGAAATCAACAAAAAGGCAAATACAGTTTTCAATGTCATTCTAGTCTTCATGCAATTATTAGTTTTGAAATTAAAGAGCTATGAAAATAGTACTTTTTCACTGATGACCCGCTCAGAAAGCCCCCATCTTTTGCCAAAAAATGAAAGATTCTCCAATAATCCCAATGCGGTTTTGATTGTAAGCATTATGGCCTAACTTTGTGCCAATTTGTACCTAAGTCAAAAAGTCGTTCCTTACCTGAAAAATGCCGAAAGACAATAGCATCAAGTCCATCCTAATTATCGGAAGTGGGCCAATCATTATCGGACAAGCCTGTGAGTTTGATTATTCTGGTTCTCAAGCAGCCAGATCATTAAGAGAAGAGGGCATTGAAGTTACCCTCATCAATTCTAACCCTGCTACCATCATGACCGACCCGGTTATGGCTGATAACGTTTATCTGAAGCCATTAACTAAAAGGTCGATCATTGAGATTTTGGAAAAGCATCAGATTGATGCTGTACTTCCTACCATGGGTGGTCAAACAGCCTTGAACCTTGCCATAGACTGCGACAAAGCAGGAATTTGGGATAAATACAATGTGAGAATCATTGGCGTTGACATTAACGCCATTGAAACCACTGAAGATCGTGAGAAATTCAGGCACAAAATGATTGAAATTGGAGTAGGTGTCTGTAAAGGAGAAACCGCTACTTCATTTCTAAAAGGAAAAGAAATTGCTCAAGAAATTGGGTTCCCATTGGTTATTAGACCTTCCTTCACCCTTGGGGGCTACGGAGGTGGTTTTGTAGATAATCAAGAAGAATTCAACGAAGCACTAAAAAGAGGTTTAGATGCCTCTCCAATTCACGAAGTACTTGTAGAACAAAGTATTTTGGGTTGGAAAGAATATGAGCTAGAGCTACTCAGAGACAATATTGGTAACGTAATCATTATTTGTTCTATTGAGAACTTTGACCCTATGGGGGTTCACACAGGTGATTCTATTACCGTTGCGCCTGCCATGACTCTACCAGACACTGTCTATCAGAAAATGAGAGACATGGCCATCACAATGATGAATGCCATCGGTCAATTTGCAGGTGGTTGTAATGTTCAGTTCTCTGTAAACCCTGAAACTGACGACATTATTGGTATTGAGATCAACCCAAGGGTTTCTCGTTCTTCAGCTTTAGCATCAAAAGCAACCGGTTATCCAATTGCTAAAATTGCAGCTAAGCTGGCCATTGGTTACAACCTAGACGAACTTAAAAACCAAATCACTAAAACTACTTCTGCTTTCTTTGAGCCTGCATTAGACTATGTGATTGTAAAAATACCTCGTTGGAACTTCGATAAATTCAAAGGTTCTAACAGAAAACTAGGCTTACAAATGAAGTCTGTTGGCGAGGCCATGGGTATTGGTAGAAACTTCCAAGAGGCACTACAGAAGGCTTGCCAATCTCTTGAGATAAAAAGAAACGGACTAGGAGCCGATGGAAAAGAGCTTACTGACCAAGCGGCTATTTTAGATAGCCTCGAGAACCCAAGCTGGAACAGACTCTTCCATATTTACGATGCCTTCAAATTGGGCATTCCATTCAAAACTATTCAGAAGAAGACTAAAATCGATAAGTGGTTCCTTCAGCAAATTGAAGAGCTTATTGAGCTTGAATCTGAAATTGAACAATACAACTTAGATACCCTTCCTGAAAGACTCTTAAGAATAGCCAAAGAGAAAGGTTATGCCGATAGACAAATTGCTCACTTATTAAAGTGTTGGGAAAGCGAAGTATTTAAGAAGCGCCATGATTTAGGTATCAAGAGAGTTTACAAACTAGTAGACACTTGTGCCGCAGAATTTGAAGCGCAAACCCCTTACTACTACTCAACTTTCGACCAAGAAAACGAGTCAGAAGCTTCTGACAACAAGAAAATCATTGTACTTGGATCAGGACCTAACCGAATTGGCCAAGGAATTGAGTTCGACTACTGTTGTGTACACGGTTTGTATGCTGCTAAAGAGTGTGGTTATGAAACCATCATGATCAACTGTAACCCTGAAACGGTTTCTACGGACTTCGATACTGCCGATAAGCTTTATTTCGAACCAGTATTCTGGGAGCATATTTACGACATCATCCTTCATGAAAAGCCAGAAGGTGTAATTGTTCAGTTGGGTGGTCAAACAGCACTTAAACTAGCTGAAAAACTAGATAAATATGGCATCAAAATCATCGGTACTAGCTTTGAGGCGCTAGACCTTGCAGAAGATAGAGGTAGATTCTCCACACTACTTGCTGAAAACAATATCCCTTACCCGAAATTCGGAGTAATTGAAGATGCTGATGAAGCATTGGAGTTATCTAAAGAACTAGGCTTCCCTCTTCTAGTTAGACCTTCCTATGTATTGGGTGGTCAGAGCATGAAGATTGTAATCAACGAGCAAGAGCTAGAAGAGCATGTGGTAAATATCTTAAGAGACATTCCTGGTAACAGAGTATTGTTAGATCACTTCTTAGATGGCGCCATTGAAGCTGAAGCAGATGCTATTTGCGATGGAGAAGATGTGTACATCATAGGCATTATGGAGCACATTGAGCCTGCAGGTATTCACTCGGGCGATTCTTATGCCGTATTACCTCCTTATAGCTTAGGCGACTTCGTTATTCAACAGATTGAAGCTCATACCAAGAAAATTGCGCTGGCTTTAAAAACCGTTGGACTGATAAATATTCAGTTCGCCATAAAAGACGATAAAGTTTATATCATTGAGGCGAACCCTAGAGCTTCTAGAACCGTTCCTTTCATAGGTAAAGCCTATCAGGAGCCTTATGTAAACTTTGCTACTAAGGTTATGTTGGGAGAGAAAAAGCTTAAGGATTTCGACTTTAAGCCGGTTAAAAAAGGTTACGCCATTAAGGAACCTGTATTCTCATTCCACAAATTCCCGAATGTAAATAAGGAGTTAGGCCCTGAAATGAAATCTACGGGAGAAGCCATTTACTTCATAGATGATTTGATGGACGACTACTTCCTAGACATTTATTCTAAACGTAATCAGTATTTAAGTAGATAATAGCGGTTTGTTAAAGTTTTTATTCTTCATATTCCTTGTCTTTTGGATTCTTAGAAGTGTTCTTCGATTCTTTACGGTGAACCTTTTTGGTCAAGCGCAGCAACAACGGAGCTTCAACCAACAAGGGCGCTACGAACAGCAACGTCAACCTAAGGATGGCAACGTTAAGATCGACTATGCACCAGGTAAGAAGAAAGGCAAAAAGTCTTCAGACAATTTTAAGGGTGGAGACTACGTAGATTACGAAGAAGTAGATTAATTAAAATCAAAAACATAGAAGCCGATCAATTGATCGGCTTTTTTATTACATCACTTTTGAACTTAATAAACCATATAAAAGGAACCTCGTCTTGTACCTCTTCTAAGATGGGAGCTTCGTCAATGTTTTTAAAATTAGAATACACTTGAGATAACAAAGTAGCTCCAGTTCCAGCAACAAAATAGTCATTATAAGTAGCAGGAAAGTACACATAGCCACTCTCTCGATTACGCACTTTCAATTGATAAGGTATGCTCAAAGTATTCCCATTATTCTTATCAAACAATGCATAAAAGTATTCTTTCCCTTTAGAGTAAAGAAAGAGTAAATGATTACCACTTTCTTGAACAGCACCTCCTTGAATTGCCAAGTACCCTTTTTGTTCTTTTATATCTCTGACAGCTTGAGCATTAAGGTTTGGGTCATCTACATAAGTCTCGATAAAATCTTCTGGCAATGCATCATCACCAAAATTCACCCTATATTCTGTGTAAACAGTGTCTTCATCAACTCTTGAAATGTCATGCGAAAACACATTCACTGATAGAGGTTGCTTTGAGTTACTGAAATGGCTATAAAAGTTGATTATATTACGAGATTTGGCCTCTTCAGGCAGAGGGAAGAAAACCTTAGTATCAGTGAAGGTACTATCCATTACAACCAACTGCCCCTTAAACGAATAGCTTGAATTCATTCCTAGATGAAATGCAAGTCTTCCGCCTGTAAGACTAGCCATGTCTTTGATAAAACTGAATTCAACTCTCTTTTCTTTGATAAATTGCCCCTGAGTATTGAACCATAAGATCTTCCCTGCTGCTGATAAGATTACCTCGCCTTTAACATCGTCATAAGCCACTTTCCAAAGATACTGGTATTGACCAGGGCCATCTCCAGGTGAATATATTTTAGTCTGGAATGCACCCTCATCATCAAAAATAATCACACTTTGCCCCTGCTCGTCAAACACTATCACCAACTCATCAGTGATGAAGAGGTTGGTGACACTTTGAAATAAGGCATCGTCTTGGGTGTCTAACTTCAAAAAATATACATCCTCAATTAAATCCGTAAAGTAACCATCAAAAACTTCAGCATTAGCAACATCAATGACTTGGGGCAATATTGCCGACTGATCTGAAGTACTATTCTCTTTTTCTGAAGAGCAGGAGAGAATTAAAATAAACAGTAAGGCTAGAGGGTGGTATTTCATGTGCATTTCTGAAGATACACCCTTTCTTTTTACCCTAAAAAATTTTTACACTCGATTAATCTTTTTTTTATGGCACTTGGTATACCATAGCATTGATATGCATACCAGCACCAACCGAAGCAAATACAACGTGGTCTCCAGATTTGATTTCATGCCCCTCAAGTTCACCTCTCAATATTAGATCCAACATGGTTGGTATGGTGGCTACAGAGCTATTACCAAGTTTACCAATAGTCATAGGCATTAGCTGTTTTACATCTGGCTCGTAGCCATAAAGCTTATACAGCTTCAGCAAAATGGCTTCATCCATTTTCTCGTTAGCCTGATGAATGAGCACTTTATCAATATCGTCTAAATCTAGATTAGCCTTTTCAATGGCCGTTTTAATAGCTTCAGCTACATTTACCAAGGCATATTCATAGATTTTACGCCCCTTCATTTTGATGAACTTATTCCCATTGCCTGCTAGATCTGGCTTAAATGAAGGTCCCATAGCTAAATAAGCCAACTCGGCAGAAGCATCTGTTCTCGAAGCTTGGCTCAGAAATCCACCAGTAGGGTTTTCGGTGGCCTGAAAAATGGCAGCTCCTGCGCCATCAGAAAAAATCATGGAGTCTCGATCGTGCTTATCTACAATTTTACTCAGAGTTTCTGCGCCAATTACCATAACGGCTTTAGCATCGCCACAACGTATCATTTGACTGGCCTGAATAGCTCCTTGAACCCAACCAGGGCACCCAAAGACAATATCATAGCAGGAGGTTTTTGGATTTTCAATTCCTAGCTGATGTTTTACTTTTGCCGCAAGGCTCGGCATTATGTCTATCCTATTGGATTGATCATCGATGTCACCAAAATTTTGCGCTACTATAATATAGTCTAAGTCTTCTTTATCTACAGTACTATTGGCTAGAGCATTCTTAGCCGCTATGGAAGCTAAATCTGAGCAAAGCTGATCTGGCTTAGCGTACCGCCTCTCTCGTATACCTGTGATTTTCTCAAACTTTTTAATGATTACATCATTCTCGTATGGAAATGGTTCACCATTCTCTTGATAGAACTCATGATTGAGAAAATCTTCATTCTTAACTACCTGTTCGGGAATACAACTTCCCACTCCATTGATAATTACGTTTGGCATATCCTAGCTTTCTGATTTATATGAAACTGCATCCCAGCAGGCCTCAGAAGCCTGATCGATGCGTTCTTCAGTCAATTGTTGATTATGATCTAAATGCAGTTTGGCCAAAGAAACAATTGGCCCATAGAGTAGTGCAATAATGGTGTACAAAGGCAGGTCTTTCATTGCCTTCGCCCTTTTAGACTCAATAAAGAACTGCATGATAGGCCCGAGAATTATAAAAGTCTCTTCCCGGGTCATATTGCTAACAAACGGAGCATACCTATACTGTTCTACAAACTGAAACTCTTTAGGGTTAGCAATACAATATTGAATGAGGTTTCTCCATAAGTGCTTAAACCGCTCTTTATAAGACCCTTCTTCTCTATAATCTTGCAACATGGCCTTAATTACACGCTTTTTAATAGCGGTAAAAAGCTCATTGATTAAGTGCTCCTTATTATCGAAGTACCGGTAAATAGTGCCGGCACCAACCCCCGCATGCTGAGCAATTAATGAAATAGGAGTAGCATGGAAACCATAATCTGTAATCAGATTCAGCGTAGTTTCCAATATTAGCTTTCTTTTATCTGTGGCTTGACTCTCTATCATTCTATACGGAATGAACGTTCATTCCGAGCAAAGGAAAAGAGTAAATTAGAAGAAATCAAAGGATTAGGTCATTTACTTTAGTACTTGGCGTTAAAAAACTTCTAGAGGGCACTTCTCTTTGGTGGCTGAAGAGTTTTGATGTATTTTTGCCAACTCGCTTGAGAAAGAAACTCACTTAAACCAGTTTATATGTCTTGGTTTCAAAGAAAAGTAAAGGGAATTACCACACCTACTGAAGAGAAGAAAGACGCGCCTGATGGCCTGTGGTTCAAAACCCCGGGTGGAACTATAATCCATACCAGAGAGCTAAAGAATAATGCCTATGTGAGTCCTGAAGATGGTTTTCACGTAAGAATTGGCTCTAGAGAATATTTTGAAATCCTATTTGATCAGAATAAATTCACTGAGTTAGATGCTGACATGAGCTCAGCAGACCCATTGAATTTCAACGATAGCAAGCCTTACCCAAAAAGAATAGCTGCCACCCAAGAGAAAACGAAATTGAAGGACGCGGTTCGTACTGCCTATGGCAAAATGAACGGTGTAGATATTGTTATCTCATGTATGGACTTTGCTTTTATTGGAGGCTCTATGGGCTCTGTAGTAGGTGAAAAAATTGCTAGAGGTATTGACTATGCATTAAAGACCAAAACCCCGTTTTTAATGATCTCCAAATCTGGAGGTGCGAGAATGATGGAGGCAGGTTATTCACTTATGCAGATGGCCAAAACTTCTGCCAAGCTGGCCTTATTGTCTGAAGCAAAAGTTCCATATATCTCGCTTTTAACCGACCCAACTACAGGTGGAGTAACTGCCTCTTATGCCATGTTAGGTGATTTCAACATTGCCGAGCCTGGTTCATTAATCGGTTTTGCTGGCCCAAGAGTAATCAGAGATACAGTAGGAAAAGATTTACCGAAAGGCTTCCAAAGTGCTGAGTTTGTATTGGATCACGGTTTCTTAGATTTTATTGTAGACCGAAGAGATTTGAAAAAGCAACTCACTACGTTGCTCAATATGTTGAAAGACTAATATCAATCTCTTTACAAGAATTTGAAAAGGGTGTCTCAAAAGGACACCCTTTTTTTATTATCCATTCAGTCAACTTGAAATAATTTCAATATCCCTTTTGAAAACTCGCAAACGGCTACTACGTTTGTAACATCAAGTCATTCAATCCCTCCCGATAGTTATCGGGATTTCGGAACGAATCGATTTATAAAGAAGCGTGGAGAGACAGGCTCTATGAAGCGCTAGCAACCATGCCGACACATCGGCAAAGGTGCTAAATCCTGATCCCAAATGAGTGTCAAGTTGGCTCTCGGGAGAATATAAATTGGTTAAACATGCTTCAAATTCCAATTGCAAGACCCTTATCGGGTTGGGTAAATCAAACCCAACTAGCACTGCTATTTTATTACATATCTAGCCGAATGTGTAGGGCATAATTTCCGCCCACTTCTTTTCACATTTAAACCACTAGCACATGTTAACAAAAAGCCATCTTGGCTTGAATGAATCGATAGATTCAGCTCAAGCTCCTATACAGTATTATTCAATTAAGGGAGATTTCAGCCTAGAAAACGGCAGTTTCCTAACCGACCCCGTGATTGCTTATCACACATTCGGAAAGCTCAATAAAAATGCTTCTAATGTAGTTTGGGTCTGTCATGCCCTTACCGCTAATGCCAATCCACTAGAGTGGTGGCCAGGTTTGGTAGGTGAAAATGACCTGATAAACCCAAAAGAGCATTTCATCATATGCGCTAATATCATTGGCTCTTGCTATGGAAGCACAGGCCCAAAAGACTTCAATCCGAACACTGGAGAAAGATACCTAAGAAGTTTCCCACTCCTCACAGTTCGCGACATGGTTAAAGCGCATGAGTTACTGAGAGCACACTTGGGTATTTCTAAAATTCATTTGGGCATAGGGGGCTCCATGGGGGGGCAGCAAGTGTTGGAATGGGCCATAGAACAACCAGAAATCTTTAAAAACATCTGTTTAGTAGCCTCAGGAGCTAAAAGTTCGCCATGGGGTATCGGCATTCGAACAGCTCAGCGAATGGCTATTGAAGCAGATCCTAGCTTCTTCTCCAGCTCACCGAAAGGTGGCTGGAAAGGGCTAGAAGCCGCCAGAGCAATGGCTATGATTTCTTATAGAACAGATGCTATTTTCAACTTCAGCCAAAAAGAAGGCAATGAAAAAATCGATGGGTTCAATGCAGATAGCTATCAGCGCTATCAAGGATTAAAGTTGCAAAAACGCTTCAACGCACATTCATACTATAGCCTTTCTAAATGTATGGACACCCAAGATGTAGGCAGAAAAAGAGGCGGTTTACAAGAAGCGCTAAAAAGAGTAAAAGCCAACACACTGGTCATAGGCATCAATTCAGATCTACTCTTTACCAAAAACGACCAACAAGTTTTAGCACATGGTATAAAACAAAGTCAGCTCACATTTATAGACTCTAACTATGGACATGATGGCTTTTTAATTGAAGCCAACACCATTTCAACAATTCTTAAAAACTTCTTAAACGATCGAAAATGAAAAACATCAATATCGGATTATTCGGGTTCGGCTGCGTAGGCCAAGGGCTTTACGAAACACTTAACAACTCCAGGAATTTCGCAGGTGAAATCAGTAAAATCTGTATTAAAAATGCAGATAAAAAGAGAAAGCTACCCAGCCAACTATTTACAACGAGCAAAGAAGAAATAATTAATGATGAGGCTATAGATATTGTTGTTGAGCTCATAGATGATGCAGATGCAGCACTATCTATTGTTGTTGCTGCATTAAAAGCGGGTAAGTCTGTTGTCACTGCAAATAAGAAGATGGTTGCCGAAAACCTTGAATACTTAGTTGAACTTCAGCAACAAACTGGCAAAGCGGTTCTTTATGAAGGTGCGGTTTGCGGAAGCATACCAATAATCAGGACTCTTGAAGAGTATTTCGGTCATGAACCTCTCAATGAAATTAAAGGAATCTTCAATGGCTCAACCAACTATATTCTGACCAAGATTTTTGAGGAGCGACTAGACTATCCAAAAGTGTTAAAAGAAGCCCAAGAACTTGGGTTTGCCGAAACCGACCCAACCTTAGACGTTCAAGGCTTCGACCCAAAATTCAAGTTGAGTATCTTATTAACACATGCCTTCGGCATACATGTTCCCCCTAGCCACATTACCAACCTTGGAATAGATAGACTAAAAACAGCAGACCTGGAATACGCCAGAGCTAACGGACACACCATTAAACTGGTGGCTCAAGCTAAGAGAATTGGGGAAAAAGTTTTTGGCTTTGTTATTCCACAGTTCGTACAGCCAGACCAGACATTAGCTAACATTCAAAATGAATTCAATGCAGTAACTATTAACGGAGAGTTCTGTGACGAACAATTATTTATTGGCAAAGGAGCTGGGAGCTTACCTACGGGAGCTGCGGTTTTATCTGACATCTCTGCACTGAGTTATGACTACAAATACGAATACAAGAAACATTACAATCTGGGCAAACTGCCCTTTAGCAATCAATCGCCAATTCAGGTATATGTGAGCTATAACTCTCCAGAGCAAGTAGACTTAAGTGATTTTGAAAGCATTCAAGAAAAGTACTTCAGTTTCGACCATTGCTATATTATAGGTAACATTTGCATAGGTAAGCTGCAAAAAGCAGAATGGCGAAACAATCAGAATATCAACATAGTTCTAACACCCGAAGGCTGTCAAAAGGGCTTGGGCAACCTCTGTGTGAGCGACTTAAAAGAAGAAATCTCCGAACTTAAGAAGGGCCAAAAAATCAGGGAAAGAATAACCATTTAGCCCCATTTTACCATTGGTATCTTTTTTCGAGTTCTCTTACTGATTTAATCTTTAAGTCAATATATTTGTAGCCCTAACGACCCAAGGGTCAAATACAAAATGTTGATTTAAAATCTATTAGTAGATGTCATCTATCATTATTACTTCAATAGTTGCTTTCTCGGTTGTAATACTGCTTTTGGTTTTCATTTTGCTTTATGCACAATCAAAGCTAGTTCAGTCGGGCGATGTTAAAATCATCATCAATGGTGATGAGAAAAACCCGGTAGTTACTTCGGCAGGTTCAACCCTATTAGGCACGCTATCAGGACAGAAAATTTTCCTTCCATCAGCTTGTGGAGGAGGAGGTACATGTGCCATGTGTAAATGTACAGTGAAAGAAGGAGGAGGAGATGTGTTACCTACCGAGGTAGGCCACTTAAGCCGCTCTGAGCAAAAAGAAGGTGTAAGACTTTCTTGTCAGGTTAAGGTGAAGCAAGACATGCGCATCGAAATTCCTGAAGAAATCTTCGGTATTAAGAAGTGGGAATGCGAAGTAGTATCTAACTACAACGTGGCATCTTTCATTAAAGAATTTGTGGTAAAACTCCCTGAAGGAGAGCACCTTGAATTCGAAGCTGGAGGTTACATTCAGGTAGACGTACCACCTGTAGTTTGCGATTTCAAAGACATGAACATTGAGCCACATCCGGAAGATCCGGCTGGTCCAGACAAGTTTAAAGGTGACTGGGATAAATTCGGCCTTTGGGATTTGAAAATGGTAAACAAGGAAGAAATCTTCCGTGCTTACTCAATGGCCAACCACCCTGCAGAAGGAAACATCATCATGTTGAATATTCGTATTGCTACTCCACCATGGGATAGAGCGAACAACAAGTGGATGGATGTTAATCCAGGAATCTGTTCTTCTTACGTATTTACTAGAAAACCAGGAGATAAAGTAACTATCTCAGGACCTTACGGTGAATTCTTTATTAAGCCAACTGACGCAGAAATGCTTTATGTTGGTGGTGGTGCTGGTATGGCTCCAATGAGATCTCACCTGTTCCACCTTTTCCACACGTTGAAAACGGGTAGAAAAGTAACTTACTGGTACGGTGGTAGATCTAAAAGAGAATTGTTCTATCTAGAAGATTTCAGAAAGATCGAAAGAGAGTTTCCAAACTTCCAGTTCTTCCTAGTGCTTTCTGAGCCACAACCTGAAGACAACTGGGTGGAGAAGAAAGATATTAACGATAAAGAAGGCGATGGTTTCTTAGGCTTCGTTCACCAAGCGGTGATCGATCAATACCTAAGCAAGCATAAAGAGCCAGAAGAAATTGAATTCTATTTCTGTGGACCTCCAATGATGAACGCAGCGGTTATTAAGATGTGCGAAGATTGGGGTGTGCCAGACGAAAACGTCTCTTTTGACGACTTCGGAGGATAATCAATCTCAACAATAATATTGAAAGCCATCTGTGAAAACGGATGGCTTTTTTGTTGAACTCATTTTCTGGGTGGATAAAATGCACTCTCTGATCTCTCGGAGCCTCAGCGTGGCTTACTAAACTAATTGGCTCAACTTTATCACTTAGTCATCCTGAGTGTGCGAAGGATCTTATATATCAAGAAAAGTCAACCCCCCTCTTTTCCATCCCGACCGAAGCGGAGGGATCGGCCAAACTAGTAATTTGTAGATCTTTCGACTTCGCTCAGGATGGAAAACACTCACGTCCGATGCCGTGATTCGCCAAACATTAATTAGCCAGTCATGGTATCTCCACCATAACCTGACTTAGATCAATCGTGAGGTCACCGATATGAGCAGTGCAGGAATCGATAAAAGAGACCTTTCTCCGAGCTTGAACTTCTGAACAGGTAATTCTGAGACATTTGAAAAATGCTTTATCTCTTAGCCATCCTGAGTGTACGAAGGATCTTATGCACCCGTAAAAGCTATTTACTCTTTTTCATCCCGACCGAAGCGGAGGGATCGGCCAAACCAATAATTTGCAGAGATTATTAGTGAGTGTAGTTTGAAGCTACACTCAGGCATATATTCATTAGATCAAAACCTAAGATTCTGTATATTCAGCATTCAACCTTAATACTATGACATTGAAACGCAGAAATTTTCTTAAAACGGCCGGAGGCTTTGCAGCTGGCTTAGCCATTGCTCCTTATGCCTGTTCATCGGGCAACAAAACTGAAGTAGCTTCAACTGACAGCGTAGTTACTAAACCATTTGGTCTTCAACTTTACTCTTTGCGAGACGATTTTCCAAAAGACCCTAAAGGTGTACTGGCTAAAGTTGCTTCATACGGCTATAAGCAAATTGAAAGTTATGAAGGCCCTGACGGTATGTTCTGGGGAATGACTAATAAAGAGTTTAAAGCTTACATAGATGAGCTTGGCATGAACGTGGTTGCCAGCCATTGCGATATTGACAAAGATTTTGAACGCAAAGCGGCAGAAGCAGCGGAAATTGGAATGAAATACCTCATCTGTCCATGGAGAAGTCAGGAAACCCTTGATGGTTACAGACAAGCTGCGGCTGACTTCAATGCCAAAGGAGAAATCTGCAAAAGCAATGGAATTCGTTTCGCCTATCACAACCACGCTTATAGCTTTACCAAACTAGAAGACATCTACCCTCAAGATATATTCATGAATGAAACCGACCCTAACTTGGTTGATTTTGAAATGGACATGTATTGGGTGGTTACAGCTGGTGAAGACCCTGTAGCTTGGTGTAAGAAACAGCCTGGAAGATATAAATTAGGACATGTTAAAGACCGCATGGCCAATACGGAAGAAAGAGAAGCAACTTGTACACTAGGCACTGGAATAATTGACTATGCATCTATAGCCCCTGCTGTTAAAGAGGCTGGCATGGAATACCTTATTGTTGAACAAGAAAGATATGACGGCACCACTCCTCTCAAGAGTGTACAAGACGATGCTGAGTATATGAAAAAGCTTTCTGTATAAAGATAGCATTACAACATGTCACTCATAGATTCTAAAGAGTGACATTTTATACCCCCTCTAAAGCCAGAAAGCAATTCTCTCTTAATACTAGATTAAAAAAACACCTTCTTAACTTCAATTATCTCTTTTCCCCTTATGCTTCTCAACATATTTGGTGAACTTAGAGTATGAACTGGGGATTTATAGGATTCGGAAGAATAGCACGAAAATTTTTAGCAAGCTTAGAAACGGTAGAAGGAGAAACTCCATATGCATTTGCATCTAGATCTAATGCTCATGAACTGGCCAAAGAGTTTCCCTCAGTAAAAGTTTTCGACTCTTACGATAAACTATTGGCAGATGAAAACATAGACATTGTCTACATCAGCACAACTAACAACTTCCATTGCGAAAACACCATATCAGCACTTAGGGCAGGCAAACATGTGGTTTGTGAAAAGCCGATGGGAGTTTCTAGCCAAGAGATAGAGCAGATGACTCAAGTAGCTCAAGAAACTGGAATGTTTTTGATGGAAGCCATGTGGATGCGTTTTTTGCCTGCCTATAGAGAAGCCATTAAAAGGGCGAAGTCGGGCGAAATAGGTCCTATCAAATACATGACCGCTAGTTTTGGTTTTAGGTCTATTGATAAATTAACTAAAGATGGAAGGCTTTTAAATCCAGATTTAGCTGGAGGAGCCCTTTTTGATGTTGGTGTTTATCCATTAACCATAGCAGCAGATTTATTTGGTTGGAACCCGAGCTCTTTTACAGCCGATGCCCAAATAAGTGAAACAGGAGTAGACCAAAGCACACAGCTACAGTTAAACTATTCAGAGGGGCAGATGGCGCAATTATTTGCGAGCATTACAGTAACCACAAACAAGGAAGCCTGTATTTATGGCGAAGATGGCTTCATTCGTATGCCTCTTTTCTGGAAGTGTCAGGAATTTGAGGTTGTAAAAGGAGAAGAGGTAGAAAAGGTTGCCATACCATTTGAAAGCACAGGTTATGTCCATGAAATTGTCGCAGCTAGAGAATGTATTAATAATGGGGAAAAAGAGTCAAACCTTTTTACCTTAGAAGAGAGTTTGCAAAGCGCTAAACTCGTTGAAAAGATTTTATCAACCGTTTTTTAGTTCACATGCCCAAAGGTTTTCTAATAGATCAAGACGGTGTCATTTATGTTGAAAACAAGATGATTCCGGGTGCTGATAAGTTTATCAAAACGCTTCAAAAGGAGAATATACCGTTCACTTTTATGACCAACAATAGCCAGCGTACTCCACTAGATGCTGTTAGAAAACTGGCAAAAATGGGCATTTATGTAGAACCTGAAAACGTGTATACATCGGCCATGGCCACTGCACATTTTATGGGTCAGCAATTTCCAGAAGGAACAGCTTATGTTTTGGGAGAAGGAGGCCTTATTTCTAGTTTACATGAACACGGGTTCACCCTAGTGCAAAACGACCCAGACTTCGTTGTGGTTGGTGAAGGCATCAATTTTACCTTAGAAATGGTGCGCAAAGCCATCGACTTTATACTAGACGGAGCAAAATTAATTGCTACTAACCTAGATCCATCGCCTCGCAAGCCAGGCTGGAACAACTTAGGGATTGCTGGAATAGTAGCTATGATTGAAGCTGCAACAGGTAAGCAGGCATTCTCTGTTGGCAAACCTAGCCCCGTTATGATGCGCCAGGCTAGAAAGCACATTGGTCTGGCTACTGAAGAAGTGACTGTTATTGGAGATACTTTGGCTACCGATATACAAGGCGGTGTTCAAGTTGGTTACCACACTATACTTACCCTTTCGGGAATGTCTAAGCGAGAAGACCTCAATGATTATCCGTTCAAGCCCGATTTAGTCATAGATTCTATTGCAGACTTGACCATACCGTTACCTTGGTGGTAAAAGCTCCAAGAAACAGTTAATCATTGACAGAATAAGCACCTACAAACACCATGGAACAACTCAGCTTTGAAGGAAGCAAACTTATTATAAATCCCCAAAACGGGGCTTCTATCACTAAATGGACTTGCTTTAAAGCGCGTGAAGAGGTAACGCTCATCAATAATAGAGACTTCAATCTATTTGAAAGTTCTTTATTGTTTCCTTTTCCCAATCGGTTGGCCTCAGGCAAATACAACTATGAAGGTATGAGTTTTCATTTTGATGAGAACGACCCTGGAAAACCCAATGCGCTCCATGGTTTCATTTACAATGTGGCCTTCGACTTAGTTGAAAAACTCGATAATTCTATTCGTTTCAGGCACGAATATGATGGCACACTGGAAGCCTACCCCTTCCCATTTACTTTCGAGGTAAACTATATACTCAAGAAGAATGAGTTAGAAATTCAGGTTGATATACAAAACACAGGAAGCCAAACAATGCCCTGTGGTTTTGGCTGGCACCCCTACTTCGATCTGGAATTAACTAATGAGCCATGTAGGCTAAAAATGCCCAAAACAAGCCTAATTGAGGTCAACGAAAACCTTATTCCTACAGGAGCAGAAAGTCACAATAGAGACTTTCAAGACTTTACATCGGTGTTCGCAAAAGAGCTAGATAGCTGCTATAGGTTGGAAAAAATAGAAGATAGAAACAGTGTATTCCTTAACTACCCTCAGTTAGGTACTTTAGAGATTTGGCAAGACCACAACTTTCCTTTTGTTCAAGTGTATAAGCCCGATGAGCGGGCCATGGCAATAGAACCTATGAGCTGTGGAATAGATGCTTTCAACACTCAGCAAGGCATAAAAAAAATTGCCGCAGAACAGTCTTGGTCTTTAAAAATGGGGCTCAAGCTATTTTAGCTTAATCAAGCCTATCTGGAAAATACTTTTCTAGTACTGATTGAAACTTTTCAATGTTCAAAGGCTTGTTCATAAACTCCGTTACATTGCCATCTCCGTCAGCCATCTTTTTGTCATCGGGATTCAAAGAAGTGGTGAGCATTACTACTACTACGCCACCTTTTTGTTCATCATCTAGCTTCTTATATTCTTCCAAAAACTCCCAGCCATTCATTCTAGGCATGTTAATATCTAGAAAAATAAGTTCAGGCCTTGGATAACTACCTGTTTGATTAGAACTGAGGTAGTCTAGTGCCTTTTGACCACTAGTTACAGCAACAGTTTCTTCAACACCGCCATGTTTCTGAATAAAAATCTTGTGGATGAAATTATCTGCTTCGTTGTCATCAATCAACAAAACACGCTTAAGAATCTTTCTCATTTTCAATTAGCCTACTAATGTAAAATAAAAGGTTGTCCCTTTGTTTAACTCAGATTCTACCCAAATCTCACCTCCATGATGTTCAACGATTTTCTTTGAGAGAGCCAAACCAATCCCTGAACCTTCCACTCGATCCTTTGAGTGTAATCTCTGAAAAACCTTAAATATTTGCTTGAAGTATTGTTCTTCTATACCAATACCATTATCGCTAAACGTAAAAATCCAGTACCCGTTGGTGCGCTCAGCCGATATTTGTATTAGACATGGAACATTAGGTCTTACAAATTTAATAGAATTGACAATTAAATTGTGAAAAAGTTGTGTCAGTTCTAGTTTTGAACCCGATACAACTGGTAAATTTTCAACTTCAATAGAAACATCAATTCTATCTTTTTGTTCTAATGCATTAAAAACTTCCTTAGCGAGTAACTGACAGTCTACCTGTTCAAAATTATTATCCGAACCGATGAGGGAATAATCTAGCAACCCCTTCACGAGGGTACTCATCCGCCCAACGCTCTCTCCTATAAACCTTAGACTCTGCTGTTTTACCTGCTCATCTGAGTTAAACTCTTCATTTAGCAAAAGGTCCGAATAACTCAAAGTAGTGCGCAAAGGTTCTTGAAGATCGTGCGAAGCAATGTATATAAAGTGCTTTAGCTCTTCATTTGTTTTTTCAAGCTCACGTGCTTTTCGCTCAAGTTCTAACTGCATTTCTACCTGTTGGGTAATTACCTCGGTGAACATGATCATCCCGCCTATCTCACCATTATCATCTCTCCACGGTAGCAACTCATATTTGAGCCAATCTACTTTTCCATCAGCTCTATCAAACCTATCTCTATCTGTTTTATAGGTTTCTCCCTTCAAAATTCTCTGATGAATCTCCTTCCACTCAGGAATTTCATTGATCTCAGGAAAAATATCGTAATGATTTTTTCCGATTATACTTCTGCCCTCTAAACCATAGTCTACATACCACCGGTCGCTGGCGAACAAGTAATCCATCTTCAAGTCGAACATGGCTACAGCCGCTGGGGTGTGTTTCACAAAAAACTCTAAAGATTGCCTGCTCCTCATCAGGCTACCTTCAGCTCTGCTCAACTCTCTTATGATGGGTTTAACCAGATTGAAGTAGAGCACTACTAAAGAAACGATTACAAGTATAGACAGAACCAAGGTCCAAAGTCTCAGGTTAAAAATGGAGCGGTTGTAATTTTCTTCGGCCTGAAAAACAATTTCGTCCATCAACGAAAGAAATGCCTGCTCGTTTCTCTCTACCTCATTTAGCATAGATGGGGTAATTTGAGTGGTTTCATTTATCTGGGCAACCACTCTTAATAGTCCCTTCTTAAATGGCTCTACTTGCTTAAAAAGAGACAATAGATCTTGATCTGTTAGACTTGGCAATCCTAGAGAATCATTTCCATAGATTAAGCCATCATGAACGAGCGTCCATGTTTCAGCATCATTCTTAATTTCTTGGATAGAAGTAAGGCCTAATGAGGTAGTGTAGATGCCTTTTGCAATTTTTTGACTCAACATTCTTTGCCTACCTGAAAGGTTTATGACAGCAGCATCGGTTCGCCTTTCTCTAATTAGCGTTTCGAGAATAATGGCGAGCAGCAGCACAAGGACAAGAGAAACCAATAGGTTTATCTTGGCTGCCCTATCCAATGTTTTCTTTGTCATGGCGGCCATGTTTACTTAAAAAAGTAAAAATCTGTTTAGTTGAGGTGCACGACTTTTCAGTCTTACTTCATGAAAATAGTCAACAAAACCCAAAGTCTTTTGTCCGTTAATCAGATAGTTAGGCCAGTCAAGAATTAGCATAATGAATATTTACAAAAAAAGAGCAGCAGAAAACAATTCTACCGCTCTTTCTTAAGAATGTCTATTTAAGATTTCCTTTACTCGTGCAATACCATAAGCGGCATTGGAATATCTAGAACCATCTTTTTAGTATGACTAGCGTTTCTAAGCCTATCGAAAAAGCCATGATGCTTGGCAATCATAGCCAGTAGATCAATATTTAGCTCTTGCGCTGTTTCTTCTAGCCCTTCTTCTACATCATCAAACTTTCTGAAATGGAATGTATGGTTGTTGTTCTTGAGGTATTTTTCCATTCTTCTGGCCACATCTATTTGTCCTTTTACTTCAACATCGCCAGTATCTATATGTATTACATGGAGCTGAGCATAAAAAGCTCGCGCAAGCTCTGTTACGGTATGTATAAGATCTGGATTAGGTACAGAGAGAAAATCTCCTGCAATTCCTATATGAGTCATTTTAGTGATATCGGCATCTTCTGGAAGAGCAATCACCGGGCAGGCAACATTCTTCATTACATAATATGCGTTGCTACCAATTAATGCTTTGGCAAAACCAGATGCTCCGTGAGTGCCCATAACTACCATGGCTACACTTCCATCTTCATTCATTTCATTGATTCCTTCATGTAGCGGACCATATTGAATGGCAGTTTCATAGGTTATCTTTTCTAACAATGGAAATTCGGTCACCACCTCGTTTAAACTAGCTCTAGACTGTTTCTCCAGTTCCTGAAAGCTGTAGTCTGCGCCACCAACGGGTGCTCCTTCGGCAAAACCTACAGGAACCATTACCGAATGATACAAGACCAAATCTAGCTTCATTCTCTCGGCAATTTTTATGGCGTTGGCGAGGGCATTTTTTGAGCAATCTGAGAAATCTATAGGTACAATTAGCTTTTTCATAATATCCTCCTTGTTTATGGTATCTAATGTAAATTCCATTCCAAACTTTTTTTGTGACACATATCAGCATATTTTATGATATGCATCAAGTACACCTCTTTAGTCCGTTCATTTTTTTCTAATTGTGACATTGAATTTCTCAATTTGACAAGTCGAAACAAACCAAATAGGCCTCCCTTGAACCCTGAATAGAATCTACAGATTGGATACAGATTTGAAGATTAGTTAGCGTGCAAAGCGCACAATTATGTTCAACTAAAACTCTTGAAATTATGTTAATGTGGGCAATTATATTCTTTATTATAGCCGTTATAGCCGCACTTTTCGGCTTTAGAGGAGTGGCATCCGTATCTTCAAATATTGCGAGATTTCTATTCTTCATATTTGTGGTGTTATTTATTATATCCATTGTGATGCAGCTAGTAGGTTACTAGTAATCACAAGGCACAAAAAAAGCCGGGGCATTTGCTCCGGCTTTTTTGTTTGCATTAGGTTTTATCTACCCATTTCTACCGCTTAAAAAGTCTTCAACATCGTTATAAGTCTCTTCTGCCCAGTCTTTTGTGTCTTCCCAAGCTTCTTCAGTGGCATCAGCTACATTATCTCTAGCCTCTTCCAAAGCCGATTTTTGATCCAAAAGCTCTTCCTTTTCTTCCTCTAAAGACTCCGCTACATCTTCAGATGCATCTTTTAAGTCGTTATTTATTTCTGTAAGCTCATCATCAATGTCATCGATGGTATTGTCGATTCTATCGGTAAGTTCCATTCTTTCCTGCTCCCAATCAGACTGATTAGTATTGTTGCATGAAACGAATATGATGGATAGTAAAACTGCGATTAATGTTATGTTTGCTTTTTTCATGATCTTAAATGTTTTGTTCGTTGCGCCAAATAATTCAAAGGCCATACCAAAACTTTAAGACTGTTCTTTGAGCGTCTTAATATGCCCTTCCAATCTCTCTCCTCCTTTGATACCAAAATCTAGCGTTCTGATTGGGAAAGGTATAGTGATACCATGTTCTTTATACGCTTTGTCTATTGCCATAATGGCTTCACTTCTGGCCTCTAAAAACTGAGGCTGCGTTGGTGAATAATTAATCCAGAACATGATTCTATAATTTATCGATGAGTCTCCAAACTCTTCGAAAACTAGTTTTATGTCATCTTCGGTGAGCATATCTAAGCTCTTGAGTGCATCTTCTGTAATTTTCTTCACCTCCTCTAAGTCTTCGGCATAAGAAACCCCTACGTTTAGATCTACTCTTCTTTTATAGGTTTTAGTGAAGTTGGTGATAGGGTTTTGGAACACCAGCCTATTTGGAATAATAATATGGAGACCTTGAAAGGTTTCTAATACGGTTGCCCTGAGTTGAATATCTCTTACAAAACCCGTGTAGCCGTTTGTTTCAATGATATCTCCAATATTCAACGGCTTTTTGAACGCCATGATAATACCTGAAATAAAATTGGCCGATATGTCTTGAAAGGCAAAACCAATAGCCAAACCTGCTATACCAGCACCCGCCAAAATGGAAGTTACTGCTTTACTTAAATGGAGCAGATTAAGTGCTATTACTAAACCTGAGCCGATAATAAAAATGGACATGATGGTAGAAATGAGCCCAATTATGGCTGGTTGCTCAATAAACCTACCCATCAACTTTTTAGTACCTACTCTTACTAATTTACTCAGGAAGTAAAAGATGACTAACACAATAAGTGCTACAACAAAATTGGGTAGCATTTCTGTAAGGGTTTCTAACCAACCCTGAAGCTTTTCTTCAACTATTTCGAAAGCTTTTGAAACATTAAAATCCATAGAATTTCTCTTCTAGTATGTTTAGTTCTAACAAAAGGGGAATAACGAATTCACATTTATATAAACATTATCACTACTCAACATTGTTTAAAAAGTGGTGAAAGTCTTATTAACAGGTGCAAACGGATACATAGGAAAGCGACTCCTCTATCTTCTGGTAGATAGAGATTTGGAGGTGATATGCTGCGTTAGAGATGCCTCTAGATTCAATCATGCTTTAAGTGATCATGAGCGAGTATCTATTATTGAGGTAGACTTTCTGAAGGAGGAAACACTCGAGAGAATTCCAGAAGATGTAGATGCTGCCTACTACTTAATGCACGCCATGTCTATGTCTGGTGGAGACTTTGCCAGAAAAGAAGAGCAAATGGCTCAGAACTTCACCAAAATAAGTGAAAAAAGAAATTTGCAGCATGTCATCTACCTCGGTGGCATTGCCAATGACAAAGAGCTTTCCCCTCACTTAAAAAGTAGACTCAACACAGAGAACGAATTAAAAAAAGGCAATTACAATTTTACCAGCATTAGAGCAGGAATCATTGTAGGTTCTGGCAGCGGTTCTTTCGAAATCATCAGAGACTTGGTAGAAAAGCTCCCTGTAATGATAGCACCCAAATGGCTAAAGACTAAATCTCAACCAATAGCGGTTAAGAATATTCTTGAGGTGTTGAGTCAGTCATTATTCGATGAATTCACCTATAATGAAACATTCGACATTGCAGGGCCAGACACCATGTCTTACAAAGACATGCTTATGAAATTTGCAGAAGCTCGTGGGCTAAAGCGGTGGATTATTTCTGTTCCGGTATTAACTCCTAGACTTAGTTCTTACTGGCTATATTTTGTTACCTCAACATCGTACAACTTAGCTACTAACCTAGTAGACAGTATGAAAACGGAGGTTATAGCTAGAGACAATAGGTTAATTGAGCACCTGAAAATAGAGCTAATCAGTTACACCGATGCCGTTAAAAGAGCCTTTTCTAGAATAAAACAAAACCAGCTAATCTCTAGCTGGAAAGACGCCATGTCTAGTGAAACTATTACCAAGCATTTCGAAGATTTGGTAGAAGTTCCAGACTTCGGCTGTTTCAAAGACCACAAGCAAGCCAAGATTACAAATGAAGAACATGTATTAAATAATATATGGTCTATTGGTGGAGAGCGTGGTTGGTACTATGGCAACTGGATGTGGAAAATTAGAGGCTACATGGATAAAGTAGCCGGTGGTGTAGGGCTAAGAAGGGGAAGAACTCACCCTTCAGAAATTAACTCTGGCGACTCATTAGACTTTTGGAGAGTAATTGTTGCCGACAAATCAAAAAAGAGACTTCTGCTTTTTGCAGAAATGAAACTCCCAGGAGATGCCTGGTTGGAGTTTAAAATTGACAAAAACCAAGTACTGCATCAAACCGCCACATTTAGGCCTAAGGGTTTATGGGGTAGGTTGTACTGGTTTGCGGTATTGCCGTTTCATGGCTTTGTTTTTAAAGGAATGATCAGAGGCATTACCCGAGAAACAAATGTTCAACTTAAAACAGTAATACAATGAATTTCTTAAGAATACTTATCACAGGATTTATACTATTAGTCAGCTCAATATTCTTGGCTGTAGCCATGGGTGCGTTTTTCGCTCCCGGAGAGGTAATGCAATATTTGAGTCTGCAGCCTGTCTCAGACAGTACATTTAATTCCATTCGTTCATATTATGGTGGTCTAAACTTAGCCTTTGCTGGCTTTCTATTCTATGCCGGTTTCAGAATGCAAAAAACAGCATTAGGCTTTATTAGCTTATATACCATTGGTTTCTTAATAGGTAGAGTTTACAGCTTTTTTGCTGAAGGTGTAGCTTCCGCTTTTGTCATTAGATGGACCGTGGTAGAGACCATCTTGTTCGTTATTAGCTTCTTGCTGATTAGAGCCTTATTAAAAACTCCAGAACAAGCAGGAACAAGCAAAATTGAAGTTCAGTCTCAAGCATAATTCAATGAAACAGATTGAAACTTACGGGTATAGGAAAACCATTCCTGATGAAATTTATTTTCAGGTACTGGAAACGCTTTCCTATTACCCCGAATTAAAAAATACTCCCATCACATTTAGGTTCAAAAATCCGCAGGAGCACATTATTATGAGTGCTCAGCCTGTTTTTAAAACTCTATTTAGGGTTTTAGACGAACGAGCCTATTATGTAAACATTAGCAGAACTATTAAGCTTGGTTCTGATAGTATGAAAATTGAAGATTTGCCAAAAGATGTTTTGATAGGATGGTTAGGCCATGAATTAGGTCATCTGATGGATTATAAGGACAGGTCTGCTTGGGGCATGATAAAGTTTGGAATTGGCTACCTGCTCTTTCCAAACTTTGTAAAGGGAGCCGAACGGAAAGCAGATGAATATGCAGTTCAGCACGGTTTAGGAGATTATATAGTGAAAACTAAAAATTACATTCTAAACCATGCTGAAATACCGTTGAGCTATAAAGAGAAAATGAAGAAGTTATACCTTTCTCCAGAAGAGATTATGCAGATGGTAGATACTGACCAGCAGGGCACAGTAAGCCCTGCTATTTAGTCCTGACAAACTCCTCGAACTCTAGAAGTGTTTCTTCATTCATCATTCGGGGAGTTTTTACTTGTCCACCCTTCTTTTTGTTCTTTCCATTCCAATCGTGGAAATCGTCAGCCTTAATGAGCTTTACATCAATGCCTTTTAGAGCTTTAGATCTGGCTACTTTGTAGTTCTTGTTTTTGGATTTAAGCACTTCATCAAGCTTCTGACTTACTTCAGACTCACTGGCTTTCTGGTCTCCAGCCAAACCTAGGAACCATTGGTGAATGAATTCGCCATCTTTCTTAACAGCACCTACAGTAAACTCAGGAATCTGCAGACCGAAAGCTTCTTCCAGTTCTTGAACAGCCTCATTCATTTTTGAAACCGATAATTGAGAACCCACCACATTCAAGTAGTGCTTCGTTCTACCAGTTATTTTAATTTCAGCTCTCTCAAGATTAGTAAACGCAATAGTATCGCCAATACTATAGCGCCAAGCACCGCTTACCGTACTAATGAGCATGGCATAGTCTTCTCCTTCATTTACTTCGCTAAGTGATAGGGCGGGTGCATCTTCTATAGGACTTCCGTTTTCATCGAAATACTCTTCTTTAAAAGGAATAAATTCAAAATAGATTCCTGAATCAATAGATAACTGCATAGCCATTTGATCATTTGGCCTCGCCTGATAAGCCAAGAATCCTTCAGAAGCCAAATAGGTATCTAAATAAAGCATTGGCTTAGAAGTTAGCGCATCAAAACTGGCTCTGTATGGCTCAAAAGCTACTCCTCCTGAATTATAAACCATCAGGTTTGGCCATATATCATGAATAGTTTCTGCCTTGTTGTGCTCTACTACCTTTTGCAGCATTAATTCAATCCATGACGGAATTCCAGAAATAGCACCAATATCCCAACTGGGGGCTTGTTTGGCAATAGCTAATACTCTTTCGTCCCAATCTTCAATAGAGGCAATGTCTTCACCAGGCTTGTAATACCCTTTAAACCAGAATGGGATATTACTAGCGCTAATACCACTAATTTCTCCCTCGTAGTGACCGTTAACCTCTTCTAAATCGGTACTGCTACCCAACATCAATATTTGTTTTTCGAAGAAGCTATCTGGCAAATCGTGTTCAGAAAGGCTAAGCACTTGCTTTACACCAGTTTCTCTAATGGCTTCAATCATTTCTTGTGTAACTGGTATGCGCTTGCTCTTATTACCCGTAGTGCCCGAGCTTAAGGCGAAATACTCTGGCTGGCCTGGCCAAGTAATGTCTACCTCTCCTTCTACCGTTTTGAACCACCATGCATCGTGCATTCTGTGATAGTCGAAAGCGGGAACCTTCTTCCTAAATTCTTCTATGGGCGAATCGCTCTCCAGCAATTGCTCAAACTGATAGAACTTACCGAAAGCCGTATCTTTAGCCTTCTTTAGTAATTTCTTTAGCACCTCCTCCTGATGTTCTTGAGGTGTTTTACTGTTATCGGTGATTTGTTCACCAAGATCTATAGCTCTTTTTATAATTTTCCCGAGTAATGGCATAGTTGATTGGGTTACAGTTTAAATACTAATCAATTTCAATCTTGTTTAAATAAGACTGCTGCATTAGAACAAGAAGCCAGCTCTTAGCATAAATGAGCCACTTTCTTCTTCCGTTATTCCATAATGCAGCGATACAACTATGTAATTGTAAAGGGCAGCAAAAGCACCTGGACCGTAGGTTCTTTTGAAACCGCTAGTTTCTCCGTCTTCAGTCCAAACTTTACCATGATCTACAAAGCCGATAAGCCCGAAGTCTCCGGTCATCACTACATTATTCATCTGGAAGAGAGACAACCTAAATTCAGTGTTATTATAGAAAATACCTTGTCCTGCAAAACGTGTTCTTCTGAAACCTCTTAGGTTGGTTTGTCCTCCCAAGAAGTTAGAGTGATAGAATAAGTAAGGCCCTGAGTTATTTTCTACTCCGAAACGAGTAGCCACTGTAAGTCTGAAAGGTAGTTTGAAAGTATAATACAAGCTCACATCAGTTTTTAGGCTTGTCATATTCACTTTGTCTCCACCTATATCATTCCAATAATCCATTTGTGCCTGCCACTTGATACCCATAGAAGGGTGATTCGGGTGGTCATAATATCTTAGTCTGGTAAAGAAAGAAGCTCCTAAAAATGAGGTAGAACCAGTAGTAACTGTATTATTTGGCCCCATGAGGTCAGAAATTACTCCATCTGTTTCTGTCACATTCACGTGTTCAAAAGTTGGCCCAAAGCCCATTTCGAAGTACTTACTAGACTTTCTGATAATGCTCGGAGAAAAATTGAAACGCTCTAAACCTACTCTGTAATAGTCAATAGGCTGATCGAAAGTAGTGTTACCTCCTTGGCCGAAATAGTTGAAAGCATATTTACTGTTGTGTCCCCAGGTATCGATTTCAACATCCCAATGCTTGGCAATGAATGAATTGTAACGCCCATTGTAAGCAGCATTGAAACCATTAGTTCTTGTAGCCCAATTGGCTTTGATTAGATGAGTTGCTTTAGGGTCTTCTTTATACTGCTGACGCTCAATGTACAAGCCAGCACCTAAAAACAAACCGTCATCTGGGGTATAATCGAAAGAGGCTCTTGGCGTAACTATATCGTATTTGAAATACTTTCTCTCAAAATCGTAGACAGCCGATGACTCCGTATCTCTTACAGGAACTGAAGCGTATTTTTCACCAAACACTTCGGTAAACTCTTCATCTTTATCATAGAACTTAACTCCTCTAAAGCGTCCTTCTTCAGTTCTGGCACTAATTATACTGTCTTTACCTTCACCACCATACATCTGAACTTCTATTGGGAATTTCTGCTCTCCGTAGACTTTAAATCTATCGATTCCTCTCAATCCGTGAAGGATAATTCGTTTTGTAGTATCCGGGTGGAAGGTTCTTTCATATAGTAAATCTTCCTCTTTTCCGTCTTCTTCTACCTTATGCACAACTACCTTTACGGTGTTATCGGTCTGATTATACACCTCAAAAAGTTCGTGCTTATCACTAAAAGCTACTCTCACTTCTCTGCTCAAGAACTCATAGTATTTCACAATTTCTTCGTCCATTAGGTCTCTTCTAGACTTAATCTTGGCAGCTATTTCAGGCCCAGAAAGCTCATAAACTTCTTCTGGTATCTGCTTTATGGCATAGTCAATTACGCTGTCTGTTAACTGGGTCTGTACTTCCTTCACCATTCTTTGCCAATCGCTCAGTTGAAGTTCATTAAGCAGGTTTCTATCTATATTTCTTGCCGACCAGTTAAATCCATTGATGTCATTAAAATCGTAATCGAAATGGCCGATTCTTCTCATAAAGTACCTAGAAGTACCAATGGAAGGAATGAATCCGTCCATCTTTGCGAACACTTGGTCTCTATCTCTTGGAATAGCTTTGTAAAGTACACCCTTACCATCTTTTTCAAACTCAGCCCATCTCCACTGGTCTTCATGTCTATCCCAGTCGCCAATAATCATATCAAAAATTCTGGCTTTGGCTAAAAAGAGCTGGTCTACGCTGTTGTCGTTATCTTCTCGAAGCTCTTCATAAAGCTTCTCTGTACCCACAGCGTTTTCTGTATTGCCGAACCTGTCGAATTCGGACAGATCCTCATCGGGTCTTATTTCAATCATAAAAAGCTTATCGCCATATTCTTGAGAATATTCACCGAGTTGGTCATTGGCTGGCACATAAAACAATTTTGGATTGGTGTAATAGATACCTAGGGCATCAGACATTGGAGGGATTGTCAGAAAACTGTATGGATGCGCTGTACTAATCTGATCTTTGAGAATGTTATTTACCCATGTTCCTCTTAACATGCTAGGTAAGGTCTTGGCCGGGAACTTATCTATTGTTCTTAGATTATACTGAATGTTGTCTTCAGAAGTAAGCCTAAGTGTTTTGGTTTGGTTACCTCCGCCAAGCTTGAGTATTTCCAACCCACCTTTGTATTTATCTAAATCGAAAATAGGAGCGCTTACTGGAGTTGTCCAGGTTTCCCTATAGTGATTCCCGAAAAAGAATCTGCCTACTCTACCTTTTTCAAAGTTCGGGTTGGCACTAATGGTTACGGTTGAATCTTTTACATTCTGTTGAGCCTGCGTGTGCGGCATAGATGACAGTACAAGTGCTGTCGCGATGAGGGTTTTAAAAATGATTTTAGTGAACATGCCATTCTAACTTTCAAAAACCGTGACAAAATAATTATGGTCGCTAGGCGTTTCGGTTTCTTCATTTTCGCTTTCCAAAAAATCATGGTATCGGATTTGAACTACTTAAGCCAATGGAAACCACAGAAAACATCGACCAAAGCATCATCCGTAAGCGAGTAGCCTCTGCTTACGAGCATCGAACAGAAGAAAACATAACCTTCCACCATCTTAATAGGCTCAACCAAATATTGGTCACCTTAAAAGAAGATGCTGAAGAGCTCTTTGAGAGCGAAAACACTAGAAATCAAATTGAGTTAGCAATAGCTACCTACTATTCTACATTCTGGTTTAAAGGAGAAGATAAAGATGAGTCTGCCAAGACATTTCTGGAAGAAAATTTCAGTGAATATCTAGGTGAAAAAGATGTGGATTCCATTACTAAACTATCACTATCCATAAACGATCATAATACCAAAAAAACTACCTCTGAGGCTATTGTCTACGATATTTACTGGTCTTTTCTGGGTAAAAAGAAATTGGTCAGAAACTTAGAATTGCTTGCCATTGAGCACCTTGGAGATGCTAGTCATAAGAAGGAAACGCTTAAGGAATATATAGAAGTAATTTCTGCTTTCAGATACAGAACCAAATGGGCTATAAAGGAGTATTCTGAGCGAAAATCGCTCAATACTAGAAAGGTTTTATCTGCCATTGAAAAGGAAGAAAAAAAGAGAAAAAAGCAGCTTAGAAGATCGCATAAACTAGGCAGAGGCATTGAAACAATGTATCGCTCTATTTATAAAAATCACGTGAATTTAAGCGCCATTGCAGATGCAAAAGCTAACCTCATAATCCGCGTAAATACCATTATAATGTCCATTATTGTTACTTTAGCGGGTACTGGATACACTTTCTTCGATGGTGGTTTTTACAAGTATTCTAGATTTACAGCTCCCGTTTTAGTACTTCTATTAGGCTCTCTAGCAGCAGTAATATTCGCAGTATTATCTGCTCGCCCAAAGGTTACCAGAATTAACCTAACCAAGCAAAAAATAAGAGGCAACGACTCTAGTTTACTCTTCTTCGGAAACTACATAAACTTAGATAAAAAGGACTTTATAAGAGAAATGAGCCTGTTTAGACAAGATAAGAAGAGAGTATATGACCAAATGTCTGTAGACATCTACTACCTAGGTTTAGTATTGGATAGAAAGTATAGGTTAGTAACCATCTCATACAACATATTTATGGTGGCCATAGCACTAAGTGTACTGTCTTTTATTACCATATTTTCTATCACTCAATTCTCCTAAAAAAAGTATTTGAAGTTGATTTAAGAGACCAATTACCCTCTCCTAAATTCTTTTAATGAAAAGGATTTTCTCAAAATGAACACTGTTTTCAATATGATAAGCGCCACGCAAATGGCGCTTATTTTTTATTTCAGCCAGGTGCATTCTCTAGTCTCATGGTAGAATTTTCGGACGGATGTCTCCATTGGAATTCAACTTACTGACCCGCCATGGTTAAATAGATTGAGAATAAATTCTACTTTTTTCACTGAATTAGTTAGCTCTTTTAGAGCCCTTTAGATTCCATGGCAACCCTCTTCAATTAAAGGCATATTGAACCAATCTGGATTTTTCATTAAATCGTAAATCTGTTAGACTGTGCATTCCAATGCACAACAAGCTTATTTTTTTAGAGAAATCAGACTCTTGGACACCATTCAAAAGGACTAAGTGGGTATGGCGTTGCGCGCATTTATTTTCTTCATTTTGATCATACAATCCCTTGCTGTTTTGGGAGTTACCCCTCAGCAACAAGAGGTGTTTTATCATCAATTTGAAAAGAGTGATGGGCTGCTTTCGAACACTGTTTATGATATCAACCTGAACGAAAACGGTGAAATCATCTTCGGAACGGATAGAGGGTTAAGCATCTACAATGGTCTCACGTTTAACAACAGAACTTATGTTGGTGCTAGCAATGCGCTAAACGATGTATACCAAATAGGAGAAGGGGCCTATATTGGTACTAACTTCGATTGGGAGTATGTCTTTTTTAAAAAAGACACAACCCAGGTTCTGGCCATAAACAAGTCTGGCCTAGACTTTCCTAGGGTAATCCCACTTGGGGATCGGAAACTACTTTATGTAAAAACCGGCCTTATTTCTCCTGATCAACAAGACACCATTCACTTCAAAAATTCTTTCGATTTCTTGTACCACTTAGTACAGCATGGCAACACAACTTGGTTTACTGCTGGTGACACTCAAGAAAACACTCTCTATAAACTAGAAACCAATGATAGATTAAGCACCATAAGCTTAGGATTTTCCATGACTAAAGAAGATATCCCTTTTACTTACAATGAAGGCATTCTTTTCTACAGGCCATCGGTAGGGGGCATTACTAATGTAAGTGGGCAACTTATTCAATCCTTACCCTTTTCTCCTGAAAAGGTGAACAACCTTTACATCCATGAAAACACGCTGTATTTCTCTACCCTCAACGGCCTGTGGGTTTTCAATCTGGCTTCGGAAAAAGCTGAACACTACTTATCCGATATTCAAATTTCTGACACCATGTTTGATGTAGAAGGAAACCTCTGGTGCTCTAGCTTGCTTCATGGTGTGTTTATGATTCCTTCCCTTACCCGAAGGGTTATCAAATTTGAAGATAAGCTAGACGAAAGTCTCATTTTACAAAGTCAACAAAATGGCCCAAGCAATGCGCTTTTACTCACCAATGACTCTAAACTATATGAATTGGACTATAGAGATTACTCTTTAACCTTCAAAAGAGAAGTTCCTTCTCCCAATAGGATAGAAGGTTTTTTGGCCGATAGCACAACCAAAACGATATACTTAGGCAGCAACCTTGCCGAATTGCTAGACGCCAAAAGCTTAGTAACGCTAGAATCATTTAAACTAAGTGCAATAAAAGGCTTCTTACCCAGTAGAGAAAAGCTCTTTATGGCTACTTCTAGCGGACTTTATGTATACCACTTAGAAGGAAAGTTAGCGGAATTGATTCTACCAAAACATAGGTTAAGAGGTCTTTTTCGGCAAAAAGGTCAACAATATTGTTACTCAGCAAATAAGCTCTGGGAAATAGCTGAAGATGAAAGCTTAAAGCTTATTCTCGATAATCAGAATATTGAAAAAGTAGTTTATAGCGGAAGCCGAACTTTCATACTTACCACCACTGGAGGTGTTTCCGAACTAAAGGAAAATAAGCTCGAACCTATCATTCAGTCAGGAGAAGACTACTCGGACATTTTCCTGACCGACAACTACCTATTCGTGATCAATTCTGAAAGAGCCGATGTTTTCGATCTCAAGACTTTTGAAAAGCGAAACTCCTTCTTCAACTCAAAAGGAATTGACACCAACAAGTTAGTTGCTGTTGTAGAGTTCGATGGTCAACTGCTGTTCTTGCATCAACAATTTATGAGTGCTTTTTCTAGTTTTCCAGAGCGCAACCTAGTTAAACCAACCATTAAACTGCTCAACAGAGAACTACTGCCAGAAAAACTCACATCGATAGACTACTCATCAAACGATTTGAGGTTCGCGTTCGGGGTATATCCTAACATTAGCGCTCAAGGAAAAACCAGTGTAATGTATAGAATTAAAGGGCTCAGCCAAGACTGGTTGCCGCTGTACGCCACCAATGGTAGCTACAATATAGACCTACTCAACCTTGCCAATGGCCAATATGAGTTGGAATTGATGGCAGAAAATGAAGACGGGGTAACATCGGAGGCTTTCCTCCTCCCCTTCTCCATCAAACCTCCATTGTGGCGTCAGAATAGCATGTTACTACTCTATATAGTAATACTGGGCGGCATCTTTTGGACTTCGTTTTACCTGAATAGATTGAGACTTGTGAGAAAAAACAAGGTAGAGTTAGAAAAGGTAAGACTGAACAACCAATTGGCTGCTGCCGAGTTAAAGGCCATCAGATCGCAAATGAACCCGCACTTTTTGTTCAATGCCATGGCCACCATTCAAAATGCCATTCTAAAAAAAGATTTGAAAGATTCATTAGACGGGCTTTCGAGTCTTTCCAAACTGCTTCGCGATGTATTACATAAGTCTTCTATGGAAGTGCATTCGGTTCAGGCGGAAATAGACTTCTTACACAACTACCTCAAACTCTCTAAAAAACGCTTTGGCGAAGAATTCGAATACGAAATTGCTTGTGAGAAGGAAATAGACACTGCATTCGAAAAAATACCTACTCTTATTACTCAACCTTTTGTAGAAAACGCGATAGAACATGGCGTATCTAAGCGAAAAGGGGCAAAACACATATCTATTGCTTTCAGCAAGGTAATTAAGGGGTATCAAGTAATAATCAAAGACAACGGCTTAGGCAGCGACCCCACCACTTGGTATAATGAAGAAAAAGGATCTTTTGCTTTAAAAGCCATTGAAAATAGAATTAGCAGAGTGAATAAGCTTAGCAAGCTAAAAGTAGGCAGTACTATTTCTTCGGCCAGTGAAGGCACAACCGTAACATTAACATTTGAGCATGAGCAATAAAATAACAGCAATAATAGTAGATGACGAGGGACAGGCGCGAGAATCGCTTCGCAGGTTATTGCAGTTCATTAGCGACTCTGTTGAAGTGGTTGACGAGGTAGCCACTATAATGGATGCCGCTCAAAGCATTGAAAAGAACAATCCAGATGTTGTCTTTCTAGATATTCAACTCGATGGTCAATTGAGTTTCGAGCTTTTTGAGGTTTACCCTGACTTAGAAAATAAGCTTGTGGTGTTTGTTACAGCGCATGATCATTACGCTATCCGAGCCATAAAACTTTCTGCTTTCGATTACATATTAAAACCTGTGGACCTAGATGAGCTAAGCGACTGTATAAAACGCTTAAATGAAAAACTAGAGGATAACTTTAAACCAAAATTTGATGCCTTAAAATCTAATTTACACAAGGTTGAAAAAGTAGCCGTTGCCTCAAGAACCGGTATAGAATACGTTCCTATCAGCGATCTTTTATTTCTAGAAGCTTCGGGTATGTATACAGTTTTCCATTTGCAAGAGCGCCAAGTAGTAGCTTCGAAGCCAGTGAAGGAGTTTGAACAAATGCTACCAGAAACCTTCTTCCGTTCTCACCGCGGTTATCTGGTGAACATGAAACTGGTAGAAGAAGCCAAAGGACAAGAATTGAAGCTTGTAAATGGGCAGTCAATACCAATTGCACGCTCAAAAATGAATGAGTTTAAAAGTAAATGGAAATAAAAAAGCCCAACAATATGCCGGGCTATTACAAATCAAAAACTATGATTACTCTTTATGGCTTATCTACCAAGCTAATCGGTCTTGATATGAAAGGGAAGTTAGCGCTTATGCCAAACTGCGCATGAGAAATCACAATTGCGCCAGAAGAACTTTTTCCTAAATAGTATCTTAAGAATAATTCGTGCTCGCCATTTTCCTTAGAAGTCACAATTGTTTCGTGCTGCCCCACTGAGATAAAAAGAGGTGCTATTCTATAAGTCAAGCCACCGCGGTACTCAGCTGTTGGCGGAATGTACCATTCGTCATTGCCATCATTGCTATAGCTCTCCACAGCCTCTACAAGTTCAGAGTACGTACCTGCCTCAATCTTTTCAGGAGCCACTAGTACAACACTGTAGTCCGCATTAACTCGAATAATTCTTCCACCTTTATAGGTTTGTCCATAAATATCAGAGCCAATTAAATTTCTAATCTGGCTAATGGTTTGACCTTGATGGTTTACGCGCTCATCGAATTCATTTTCACCCTCAACATCTTCAATTTGAATATTTAAGGTCATTTGATCTAGAACCTCGCCTTCAACATCAAGAATATAAATTGTGTCAGACCAAGTTTTAAGACCATCTCCTTCTGAAGTAAAACCAGTGATTTCTTCAAAATCCCAATTTCCAGAATTCCAGAATTCCAGTAATCCTGTTAGGTTATTAAAATCGAATACTCGAGCATCACCTTTTAACAGCGGACTCAAGTTCTCATCGTAGTCAAAGCTATAATTTAGGCCTTGCTCTGCAGTGAGTAAGTCACTTAGCGTCTCTTCAAATTCCCCAGAAAGTGTATTTTCCTTGATGGTATAAGTGTGAGAATCGCTGTTAAAGCCCACATAGTCTGCCAAGTTGTTAATGGCAATATTAAGTGTAGCACTTTCGGTTACTTCGTCTACAGTAGCCTCAAGTGTTACTGAAATACTTTCGTTCACTTCAAAATCGAAAATGCTGGCATCGTTCACAACTAATTCATTATTGGCGTTTAGTGATACTGCGTCTGCAGGAGTTTGACTAGTAATGGCTAAAGTTACATCCGTTCCGTTTACTACATCTACCGGAATAGTACCGATAACGGCACCTTGTTCAGGGTTTTCATCAATGCTAAGTGTTGGTGCAGTAATGGTAATTTCAGGAACTGGCACCGGTTCTTTGTCTTCGCTATCGCATTGATAGAGAAACATAGAAAGCAATAATGCTAGGGCTGTGATTTTTCTCATGTTGATTAATTTTTGCGCAAAAAAATGACACAACATGAGCCATGACAATACTTAACTGCTAAGCTGTTTATGTCAATTGCTAAAGTGTAAAAAGATTTGTAAAACAATGGTAAAAGAAGCGTTGAAAACGGCTAAATCTACTAACGCTAACTAGTCTGCCCTAGTAACTGGAGCTTGCCTATGGCGGGTACATATCATTCAAAGTACATGTTATGCTAATTTCAGTTGGAATGGGAGTAAGAATGATCCGCACTGCAAGTTGAACCAGAGAAAAGTATTGAAACAAAAAAAGCCGATCAATTTGATCGGCTTTTACGCTGTAGCGGGGATCGAACCTGCGTCCGTCACCTGACGGATATGAGCCCAACTAGCCTTTCTTCAATATTTTTGAGCATATAAAATCTCTTCCCCTACTAGATTTTAACTCCTTTTCCCTTTTCATTGCACTTGGCTTATCAACATAATCCTCTGTGTAAACAACCTCCCAAGGACGAAATTTTATTGTCCAGCCTTTTGTTGCTAGTTTATTATGGGAAAGCACTCGCTGCTCCAGATTGCTAGAGTAGCCGATATAAATCTTATCGAATTTCGAAGAATAGAGAACGTAAACTGTGTATGTCATAAAACAAAAAAAGCCGATCAAAATGATCGGCTTTTACGCTGTAGCGGGAGCAGGACTCGAACCTGCGACCTTTGGGTTATGAGCCTTGTCTTTATTGGTTTTGTGTAGTCAATAAAAGCTCCTAATCACTCATTATAGGTCATTTATGGTACGTTGGAAACCGTTGAGAACTGCTCAAAACTACAAATTGTTTTAGGTATGTTTTAGGTATAATGTTGCCCAATAATTATCTTTACAGAGTTCATAATCAAACAAGATGGCATCTGTTAAACTGGTTTTCTGGAAACACGACAAGAAGAAAGACGGCACCTCACCTATTGCCATCAGAATTACAAAAGACCGTAAGACAAGGTATATTTTCACTGGAGAATATGCACAAGAAAAAGACTGGGACTTCAAGCAATCAAAAGTCAAAAAGTCACACGTGAACTCCGTTCGCTTAAATAACTTGCTCCAAAAGAAACTTTCTGAGGCTCACGCTGCCATACTAGAAGCTGAAGCAAGTACAGAAGAATTGTCGGCAAAGCAGATACAAAAGAAGGTAAAACGAACTGGAAAGAATGTTTCATTCTTTCAATTGGCAAGTGAAAGAATTGGTAGAAAATATAATGAAGGCAAATTCTCGGTTGTTAAGCCTGAAATTTCAATTCTCTATAACATAATGGAATTCATTAACCTCAACCATTCTAAACCGAGACAAAAAGTGGTTGAAGAGATAAAAAATCGAAGGTTAGAGCGAATTTCAAAGGCTAGAAAAGGGCTTTATAGTGTCGATGATGAACTTAAAGAATTTGCAAAAAACAGCTCCCTTAGTTTCTCTGACATTGACATGGGCTTCATTAATAACTTTAAAAGTTTCAGTACATCCTATCTAGAACAGAAGCCCAGAACAATAACCAATCAGCTAATCTTCATTCGCACAATGTATAACCTTGCAATAAATGAAGGAATCATTGATCGAAAGTATTACCCATTTGCTGGAGAAAATGAAAAAATTAGAATTAAGTCTGGAAACAAAATTGGTCTTACTAAACCTGAGATCGAACGTATAGAGAAACTAAAATTAGAAAAAGGAAGCTCTATTTGGCATACCAGAAATGTCTGGTTATTCTCATATTATTTTGCGGGAGTGAGAATTTCGGATGTTCTTGAAATGAAGTGGTCTGATTTTGTTGATGGTCGTCTTTATTATCAGATGAACAAAAATGAAAAACCCGTAAGTCTGAAAGTTCCAAATAATGCTTCGCAGGTCTTGAGCTTATATTCCAAAGGCAAAAAATCTCAAATGGACTACGTTTTCCCCTTTTTAAAAAAAGCTGACCCCAAAAGTAAAGTAGACTTGTTCACGAAAACTCGTAACGCAACCAAACTCCTAAACAAATACCTAAAGAGAATAGCTGATATGTGCGACATTGATAAAAACTTATCCAATCATATCGCTCGCCATAGTTTCGGAAATATTGCAGGAGACAATATACACCCATTAATGCTACAAAAACTCTACCGGCATACCGACCTAAAAACCACTATAAATTATCAGGCCAACTTCATTCATAAGGAAGCGGATGAAGCATTAGAAAAAGTGCTAAACTCCTAAGGATTAAAGCCTTATGACCTTCATTTTAGTCAACTTCACACGACTAAACTGAATAAGGTGCTTAAAGTATAGATTAAATCATCTTGTGGACAATTAATTGCGCTTCAAATACTCTGATTCAATCATTTTCTTTAATTTAAAATCAATTTCGGTCATAGAATTTTAAATAAACAGATACACGCTTTTAGCATTTAATCAAGGTGACACATGGGATGGATCATATTCATATTTATCATTTATGTATTGTATTCATTCACTCGTAAGAAAGAGAAGAAAGTACCTTCAAGGAGTGCAGAAGTGAATTTTAGGAGTGACACTGACTATATCCACTCTTATTCTTACTTTGAAAAAGAAAAATCTAAAAATACCTCAAAAGGCAAATGGATCATGCCCGGTGAGGAGGTTTCAATAAAAAGCAAAACCATCTCAAAAGGACTATTTTATTTTGGCGGAGTTCTAAAAGGTGAAAATTATAACGAAACCGAAAGCTCTTTGGTCGATGAGACTCTTCAAATAAAGGAGAGCCAATATACTTACACTGATAGTAGCCTTGGATATTGGCCAAGTTTCATTGATTTATCGCCCAGTTGCAGAGGTGCGTATATTGACTGGCTTGCCAGTGATCGTGATATGTCTGACACCCCGATCGGATATCTATTCATATATTTTTATGGACTGGAAAGGCGCATCATCAAGGACTATAAAGATGGCCTGGTAGGAGATGAAGAATGTCTTCAGATTTGCAATGAAATAATTCGTCTCAGATCAGTTTTCAGAGATAATTATTCATTTAATAGCTACTCCTCTAATCTTCTAGAATACATTTCCATCACCCTGCCCCATATTCTTTCCATTCAGGATGATCAAATAGAAAATTCGATAAATTCGAATGTATTTAAAGTAAAACTTGCTCGAATTGCTCAAAATAGTGAGCCTTTGAATCCAGAGCTTGCGTTCTCCTGGATATCCAATCATCCAGAACACTCTTTCAGAACACCTGCGAGACGTTGCCCAGAAGAGTTTAGAACATTGTTTTTATATAGGTATAAAGAAACCTACAATGATGGCATTGTCATAAAGCCGAACAAAACAAAGCTCAACCTTCATTATCGTCCCGCAAGTAGAAGTTTAAGCTATTTTAGATACGGTCCGCATGACTTGAGTGATGTAACAGTGCTATCAGGCCCCACCAATAAATTGGCTAAAATTGCCTATCAATGCGTTGATGACCTAGATGCTTATAGCAGATATCTCGGGAGAAAAAATTCAAACAAAGAAAGTATTGAAGCTGTCGCCCTTTTACCGAATGAGTTGATTAATGAATTCCAATTGATCAAAGACCTGAGGCTATGGGCCGAAAATATTATAACTACCAATGATGGCATCTGTGAGTTTAAAGATTTTTGGCGACAAACTAAACTACCCCTCCCTTCAAAACTGAATAAAAAAGAGCAGGAATTAGCTTGCAACCTCATTGAGAAAATTGGCTACTCAGCTGCACCAGATCTAAACTTACACAGTAGTAAACTCAACATTGATGACCCAATTGTGATTTACCATAGGCATGAACCAATAGAATTCAAGAAACAAAAAGTCTTTCGTGATGTGGCTATAAAGTTACGGTTAGGATCAATTATTGCGAACGCTGATTTGCATATTCATAGTAATGAAAAAACCTATCTTCAGGAACTTATCAACACCAATGACAATCTGTCTTCCGAAGAGAAATTGTCATTAGAAGCCTATCTTAAATGGCTGTTAATTTCACCCTCTGATTTTTCAGGTCTAAAAAATTCTTTGTCAAAACTCAGTGAGCACAACAAAGAATTGGTCAGGAAAATGATCATTCATGTAGCTCTTTCTGATGGCAAAATTGACCCTAATGAAGTCAAAGAAATAGAAAAACTATATACCAGTCTGGGATTTGATAAATCAGCAGTACCTGCAGACATACACGCGTTATCTTCACGCAAAGTCGAACATGTCTCTACTAGAAAAGATGCCGTTCCAAAAACTAATCAAAACAAATCCTTCTCTCTAGACGAGAGTGTTTTAAGTTTTCATGAAACAGAAACCAAACAAGCTCAGGACATTTTGAATAATATTTTCAAGAATGAAGATGAGGAAGAAGAAATGATCCAAGCCATTCCTGAACAAACACTTGAAAATAAAGCATTGTCTATCTATCAAATTATTTCTCATCGAGACCGAATAGAAAAAGATGAATTCGAAAGAATTTGTTCTGAATATGGCTTTTTTGTTCAATCTGCTATTGATAGCATAAATGAATGGGCTTTTGAAAAAGTAAACGCACCGGTACTTGAAGAGGATGTTGATGTAATTGTCGATCGAGAAATTGCGGAAGAATTAAAAGAATACGAGGAAACATGATGAGTGGAATCAAAATTAGAACAAAGGAAAAGGATGCAATCATTCAGTCACTAAAGTCTGGAGTTACTCCAAAAATTGGAATACAGCATATTCAGGTAGGTCGAAGTAAAGAGCTTCAAGCTCTACACAAGGATATTGAAAGGGTTTGTGATGGTGGCTCAGCATTCCGCTTAATTATCGGAGACTACGGCTCTGGAAAAACATTCTTCTTGAGTGTAGTGAGATCAATCGCACTAGAAAAAATGCTCGTGACTGTAAATGCAGACTTATCCCCTGATAGAAGAATTCATGCTTCAGGAGGGCAGGCTCGAAATTTATATTCTGAATTGATGAGGAATATTTCAACCAGAACCAAGCCAGATGGCAATGCACTAACAACCATAGTGGAAAAATTCATCACACTGGCCCGTCAGGAGGCTGATCAAAAAGGTATTGATGTTACGGAATCTATCCAAACAAGACTTCAGGCGCTAACTGAATTGGTGGGCGGGTATGATTTTGCAAAAGTCATTGAGGCATATTGGCAAGGGCATGAAGCGGGTGATGAACATCTTAAATCTAATGCTATTCGATGGCTTAGAGCTGAGTACACTACAAAAACAGATGCAAAAAATGATCTGGGCGTGAGGACAATTATTTCAGATGATCATTTCTATGACGCTTTAAAGTTAATGAGTTTGTTTGTGCAACAAGCGGGCTACAATGGGCTTCTGGTCAATTTAGATGAAATGGTTAACCTGTATAAACTTCATAGCACTCAAGCCAGAACGTCTAATTATGAGCAAATTCTTCGCATTTTGAATGATTGTCTTCAGGGAAGTGCTGAGAATCTTGGGTTTCTATTGGGTGGCACACCGGAATTCTTACTTGATCCAAGGAAAGGTCTTTACAGTTATGATGCTCTTCAGACAAGATTGGCTGAAAACAGTTTTGCCAATAGAGCAGGTGTCATTGATTATTCCTCCCCTGCCCTTCACCTCGCAAGCCTTACTCCTGAAGAGTTGTTCATTTTGCTTAAGAATTTGAGAAATGTTTTTGCCGGTGGAGATTCTACTAAATACCTAGTTGACGACAGTGCTCTAAAATCATTCCTAGATCATTGTAACAAAACCATAGGCAATGCCTATTTCACTACACCTAGAAACACTATAAAGGCATTCATAGACCTATTGAGTGTCTTAGAACAAAACCCACAACTTGATTGGCAGAACTTAATTGAGGACACAACAATTGCTATAGAAACACCAAGTGATATTGATGATGGGCCACTGAATTCTGACGATGAGTTGGTTTCTTTCAAATTATGACAGAGCCATTTCATAGTTTAGATAGGCGTATACAAAAATGGATTTTCAAACAGGGCTGGACCGGTTTGAGACAAATTCAAAATGACGCTATTCCTCCAATACTGGCTGGAAATCAGGATGTGATCATCAGCGCCTCTACAGCAGCTGGTAAAACAGAGGCATTTTTTCTACCAGCTTGTTCTTCAACAATAGATGAAAAGGATGGCTATTCAATACTTTACATTAGCCCCTTAAAAGCTCTCATCAATGATCAATATAGAAGGCTTGAAAGTCTAAGTATCATTACCGACATTAATGTTACTCCCTGGCACGGTGATGTAGCACAAAGCCTAAAGACCAAATCAAAACGCAACCCTTCTGGCATTGTACTTATAACACCTGAGTCGTTAGAATCATTATTGATCAGGAATTCTGGCTGGGTTCAAAGGTCCTTTTCATCCTTAAAGTACATTGTAATAGATGAATTTCATGCCTTCATCGGTACTGAACGAGGTCAACACCTCTTATCACTTTTAAATAGACTAGAAGCCCTACTCCAAGAGATTGAAGAGCCTATTCCAAGGGTAGCTTTAAGTGCAACCTTAGGCAACTTAGATGAAATCCCTGGGGTATTAAGACAAAACGCCCAAATGCCCTGTTCCATAATTAAGGAGAGTAAATCCAACTCTCAGATTAGGTTTGGCATTCAAGGCTATATTGACCCTATAGACAACGACCAGAAGATACCAGCATTTCATCGAATATGTACTGATCTCTTTTCTCTCTGTAGAGGAGGTTCACATTTGATATTTGCGAATAGCCGAAAAAGAACTGAAAGTATTAGCGCTCAATTAAGTGATATGTGTGAACAAGAAGTTGTTCCTAATGAGTTTTTTCCACATCATGGATCGCTTGATAAAAGCCTTAGAGAAGCTTTAGAAGCCAGACTTCAAAAAGATAATCTCCCCACTACGGCAGTTTGCACAATGACTCTGGAACTTGGGATTGATATAGGAAAAGTGGATTCTGTTATACAGGTAACTGCACCTCATTCTGTAGCCAGTTTACGTCAAAGGTTAGGTCGTTCTGGACGAAGAAACACCCCCTCTACGCTCCGAATGCTTATTTCTGAAAAGGAAATAAACGTAGATTCTAGCATCGGAGACAAGTTGAGAATAGAGTTACTTCAATCAATAGCGATGACCCGGCTTCTTATTATTCAAAAATGGTATGAACCAGCTGATTTAGGAAGCTTTCACTTTTCTACACTTCTGCATCAAATTTTGGCGCTAATTGCCCAATGGGGTGGCATTAGGGCAGATCAAATTTACAACTCTCTCTGTAAAGAGGGATGCTTCAATAATGTAACGGTCGAGCAGTTTAAAGAACTCCTACACCATATGGGGCAACAAGACCTGCTTACACAAATATCTGGAGGACAACTGGTTTTAGGGCTTAAAGGTGAATATTTAACAAATAGCTATAATTTCTATACGGTTTTTAAGACCCCTCAAGAATTTCGAGTAATTGCTGGAGATAAGACATTGGGAACTTTGCCTGTTGACACCCTAATATTGGAAGGACAACACATTATTTTTTCTGGCAAACGATGGAGGGTTGAAAACATTAATACTGATAATAAAACCATAATTGTATCTCCTTCTAAAGGAGGGGATCCTCCGCAATTCAATGGCCATGGAATGATAGTTCACGATATTGTCAGACAAGAAATGTTTAACATCTATAAAAGTGGAAACTACAAAATTCCAGTTGGCACGTCTGAGGTAGATTACTTAGACTCAACCGCCAAATCTCTTTTCAACGAGGGACTCGAATTCTTCCAGGAAGCATTACTTCATGAGCGGAGAATTTTTCAAAATAACGATTACGTATATATAGTCCCCTGGATGGGTGATAAAATTGTAAATACGATTGCCACAATGTTGATTAAGCTTAATTATAAGGTCTCTATATTCTCAGGCATCATAGAAATTGAAAAAACGAATTTGGAATCTGTTTCAAATTCACTGTTTGAATCATGCTCAAACAAGCAGCTCACCAATTCAGATCTTGCCTTGTCTGTCAGAGAAAAAAGGATTGAAAAGTATGACGATTTTTTACCCGAATCTTTGCTCAATATAGGCTATGGCCAGAATTACTTTGATGTAGAGCGAGCTAGAGAATGGATTAAATTACACCTAGTTTAAAACTCTAGTTGCAGCCTCATTAAAATTGAACTTCACTCCACAAAATAGAATGTGTTTATTTATCTGTCCCAAATTCGTATTTGATAATCAAAAATGTTAGAATTGGATTTCAACACAGTACCAATGGAGGAGATATGGAGGTTATAGTTATAGAGAGTAAAGCCTTTCAAGAACTACTTAATCAATTGGTTGAAAGACTCCAGCCAACAGAAAAGGAATTGAACAAATGGATTGATGGCAAAGAAGTTATGGAAATCCTGCACATAAATTCCAAAAGTACCCTCCAAAAAATGAGAGACAATGGGGAAATCGAATTCTCCAAAATAAACGATCGAACAATACTCTATAATAGGTTCTCTATTGAAGAATTCATTGAGAGCAAAAAATCTAAAACTTTTTGATCATGGGAGATAAGGAAAACAAGGCCGATAAAGAACAGCTTGAATTATCTGCCTTATACAAAAGAGCATATAATGATGCCGAATTGGTCATCAGCCAGTTCCCTCAGCTCATCGACAAACTGGAAAGACCAAAAGGAGAACCAAGCGAGTATACCAAAGGATTCGAGGATCGAATAAACGAACACAAAAAAGTTCTGGAAGCAATGAAAGATAATCCATACCAACGTATGAACCAGCGATATGGAATTGAAAGGGACAACTCCGAAAAGCCCAAGGATCTCGGAAAAGATGATCGAAATAATTAGCTGATCGTACTTCTATGGGTCTCTTTGGAAAAATCAGTAAACAACCTAACCTCGAAAAAATTCTCGATCAGGAATTATACAGGGTTCCAACCACGGACACCTCAATTTCTTGGGCTGACAGTCTTGAAGGAACATTAATAACCGGAGCCACCGGCAGTGGTAAGACTTCAGCAATTGGAAAATATGTGGGGCAAGCCATGCTTAACAAGGGATTTGGCATGGTTATTTTCTGTGCAAAGAAGGAAGAAAGAGAAAGATGGGAGGCTTATATAGAAGATTGCGGCCGCACTGAAGATAAGATCGTATTTAACAAAGCAAGCGGATTAAAATTCAACTTTCTTAAGTATGAGTTGGACCGAGACGGGGATGGTTCAGGTGATGTCCTAAATGCCCTGAACATTTTGATGAATCTCAATGAACAAAGCCGCATATACCAGAGTGGTAATTCTGGTAACAAAGATGAACGCTTCTGGGATGAGTCATTAAGGAGATTAATTTCCCGGACAATTGCCTTACTCCGTCTTGCAGGTGAAGAGGTGAGCATCTACAACATGCGAAAAATCGTTGTTAACTGTTTTCGAGACGAAGATGCCAAGCGTTATTTCAATCTTACGAAACTCGCTTTTAGTAATGAACAAATAGATAAACGGGTAAAAGACCAAGCCTTTCAGGATTTAACCGAGTGGAAGTCATCTAACTATTTTGTCGAGGTCATCGATATGATCATAAGTGGCCCATATTACGGTTCTGAAGAAACAGATGTTATCCTTGACTATTGGTTAAAAGAATTTGCCAATATTTCGGATAAAACAGCCTCAATAATAATTGAGAGCTACATGGGGTGTGTGGAAGCTTTTATCGGAAATGGCATTCTAAAAGATCAATTTTCACAAGGTTTAAGTAAAGAGTTAGCCCCTGAATCAATAATCAAGGGGAAGAAGATTCTCATCATTGACTTCCCTGTAAAAGAGTTTGGTTTGAGTGCTATCTATGCCGCAACTATTTATAAAACTGCATTCCAAAACGCATGCGAAAGACGGAATTTAACAGATGAGACAGACCCCAAACCAATTGGGCTATTCATCGATGAATACCAAAGTTTTTGCAATCCTGTTTCAGACAGTCTCTTCCAGGCTACCGCGCGAAGTTCCTGGGTTGCATGCGTGTACATTACACAGAACATCAACAACCTCTTCTTTGTAATGGGGGATAGCCAGCCTCAAGCCCGGGCATATAGTCTTCTTGGGAATTTGAACCTCAAATACTTCGCTAACAATGCTGATATCACCACAAACGAGTGGGCTTCCAATCTTATTGGAAAACATTGGATTGATGTTTATTCGTCTAGCTACAACAAAGACAGTGATTTAACCAAGTCCAAATCAATGCAGTTTCACTACAAGGTTACCCCAGATCATTTTACTACCCTAAAAACGGGTCGAAAAGAGAATGGTCACAAAGTTCAAGCACTGGTATTCAAGCCTGGAAAGCTTTGGGATGATAAGGATTCCAATTTTGCCATAGTGGAGTTCAAACAGTAGGACTATTATCCAAGCACACTCACTTGTTGAATATTCCTGATTTGCCAGTCTCTAATGTATTTCAGATCAATTTGATCAGGGTTACCCCTTTCTAAACACTTAACAAGTGCATCAATTTTTTGGTCATCATTCAATTTCACTCTTGGAGATTGAGAATGTGCCTTTTCCTTAATTAGCTCCAGCAACATTTGATTTTGAGCATCAGTTAACTCGGTACCACCTGCACAGATCATCAAACTTATTGCTGACAAATCAGGGTCCCAATTATGTTGTTCTAAAGTTTCAATGGCTATTGAAATTAGGTCTAAATCTTCTTCCTTCTTATCCGAGGCATTTCTGAAAGAGTTCAATAACTCTGTTAACTGTAACATCAAGTCGCTCCAAAAATTAGTACAAATTTAGTCTAATCCTTTTCCAAATTGCTGTCAACAAATTTTTCCATATTGTCGTGAACGAATGTTCTAATTGCGTTTGCAATTTCTCTTCTTTCTTTCTCGGAAGACAAAGATTTATAGATATGCTTATTGATTACATTAGTACTTATTGATTTGATCCTGTCTGAGACATATAAATCATTATATATAAGCATTATATACTTGCAGTGTGCCAATGCCCAACCTAGTTGAACTAGAGAATATGATGCCTTATTAACATTAGTAATTACCAGAATAAAAAACCTTGTTCTCTTTAACAATTTTAGGCTATCTATTGATTTTAAATCACTGGCAGGCATATTGGAATCAGTCTGCTTACTAATAAGCTGCACTTTTTCATTTTTCAACGCACCTTCAATTTCCAAAATCAGTTTATCTACATTTTGGGGTTGGCCGACCTTTTCTGAAGAACCATTTTGTTTAGATGAACCTTGAGGTGTTGCCAAATATACTCTAGGTATTTCCAGCTCAAGAAACCTATTTTTCTTATTCTTTAAAGGCACATACTCATCTAAGTATACTTGTAACTCATCAAGGCTAGGCACGGTTCTGGGAACGCTTCTATAGTTCCTTTTCTTTAATGAAAGATATTGTTTGATCGCTTCAGGAATAGCTATAAACGCCTTTGAGTTTAACCTATAGGAACAAAGAATTGGTTTCATCTCATCTTCACTGAATTTTTCATTCGTAATCTGGTGAAGTACTATTAGACCTGAGTAAACAAACTGTTCATCATAAGTTGTATAAGTCCCTAACATTATCTCATCATTAGGATTCATATATACTGCCTTTATATGAAGTTCACGTGTAGTGTTAACTGGATCATCTTTTAAATCAAAATATATAACCTTCCTATTCCCTTTGATTATTTCATAAGTCCCAGAATAGTCTTTGCTGAAACCATCAACAACGTTTTCCAACTCTGCTACATTTCCAATTGAAGTTTCCAATAAAGCCCTAGCTATTTTCAGGTGTTTACTTTTTCTTTCCGCTACAGATAGAAAATAAAAAAACCATTTTTTATCAACGAAATTATCCCTTCCACTCTCTGCAATAAATGTCTTTGCTACTTCAATGAATTTCGGCCCCTCTACGGATATCTTCTCATAGAAGCCTTTTTCTCGAGCATTTAATTTGGAAAATGATATTTCACCCTTGTGAGAGCGTGCGGCCCGGACGAGATAATAACAATAGGTCCGTGACCATGACTTAAAATTAGATTTCCTATACCATTCTTCATATTTCCACCATCCACCTTCCTGTTTTCCTACGATTTCACTGTATTCTAAGATAGAGTCTAATAGCTGCTCATTTTTCATATGTGTGCACTTAGTTTTTCGAAAACTATCCAATTAAATCCAAAAAATCCAGATTGGATTTTAAAAATCCAATAGTACTCGATAAATCCATTTAAAAACTCTAAATGACTGTAAATCAGTTATTTAGAATTGTTTTTATTGATTCAAACAAACCATATTTGTCAAAACCAATCTTGAAAAAGGATATGAAACTAAGACTAACATTGAAACAGTGGCTACTTCTCATACTGCAAGGTGGTAATGAAGAGGAGTCCAAAAAAAGAGATAAGTATCAGAGGCTATCCAAGTCCAAAGTGATTGCCGAATGGCGGAGAAAGTCTTTTGATAGTGCCTCAAAAAATATAGCAGACAAAGAAGTTATCTCCCAGGCCCAAACTGCCATGTCTGAATTGAAGATTACTACCTCTTCAATTTATGACCAGCAAATAATTGAAAGCAAAAACTCCTTAAAGGCAGACGAACAAGAGTTAGAAAAAATCAATGCCGACCCTAATGCTTACCTCCAAATGATCATTAATACCCTCCCAGAGGCAGACCATCAAAATGTCACAAAATTAATGGTGGAGCTGACTAAGGTTCAGGATGACCTTCAAAATACTACAGTAAGATTATTAGAACTCCAAAACGAATACAATAATGATAAATGAATTAGAAACCACCGGAAACAGCAGTGTGTACAGAAAGTCATACTGGTTTGTTGTGATAGTGTATGTCATTTTATGCACTGTCTTGAATCGCCCCACATTCGAGGAATTTTCAGGAGGGATCTACCTCTTCGGTTTGATCCTTTCATTGTGCATGAGCATTGTAGAAATGAAGCTGGCACAGTTCATAGGGAAGTCTTTGGCTCTCAAAAGATGGAAAAGAGCAATTGTATCATTCATGGTTGGCTTGGGTATGGTGCTATACCTTGTAAGTAAACAAGTCGACTTTGGTTTCGGCCTGATCATTCTTCTCGTTTTTATGGTCGGCATTCTTTTCTCGTATGGTTATGCCATTGATGAAGAGAAATTCAGAATCCCCAGACTCATAGCCTTTCTGACTAATAAAATTAATACCCTCAAAGGAAGTAAAGTCCAGTTAAAAAACGACCTAACCAGAGCGCAAGATCAATTGGTCATTAAAGCCCAGGTAATTATGAATAACAAAGTTGAATCACTCAACAAAAGCATTGCTTCCACCTCAAACAGAATTGAAAAATTGTCAAAAGAGAAAGAGGCTGAGTTAAAGTCAGTTGAACATCTCGAAAGAGAGGTAATTGCTGAAATTAAAAGAGGCTATTATGACTTTGATGAAGTAGCCTAACTATTCAATCCTTAAAACTTTATATCCATGAAACTATCAAATGAAAACCTTTTCAATGCATTGTCCCTGATCGGGGCAATGCTACTAATATCAATCATAGCAACCTCTTGCCAGGACAGAGACCCTTTAATAGGAGACAGTTATGAGTATGTTCTGCTCATTGATGTATCAAAATCATACGAAGATTCAAAAAGTAGTTTGATCGGGGATATCTTACATTCTGCACTTATGAAAGAGATGGGAATTGAGGAGAACTCACCAACCAATATTGGCGCCAGAATTTATTTCTCTTACATGGGCAAGTCATATCTACCTATTGTGAGTAAAGCGGAGTTAGAATCTAAGATATGGATGCTGAACCCTAGAAAGGATAGAATTAACGAGGTTAATACCTTTTACAATCTATCCAAGCAGCAAACCAATGATCTACTATCCCGTAATGCCAATGATCAAATAAGTAACCTCTATAGAGGAATGCTGAATGGTTTATCCCAAATGGATCATTCTGCCCAGCATCGAAAAATGATAGTAATGGCTGATTATTTAGAATCTTCAGTAATTCTGGAAATGGGAGACTATTTAAAGCAACCCGAGAAACTTCAAACTGACTATGAGAAACTCAAAAGCTTACTGGTCGCATCAGAACCTATTTCAGATGAATTCAAGGGTACTGAGATTATCTTAATATGCCCGGAATACTATCTGGTCAGCTATGAAGCCGCTAAATTCTGGAGACGCTTCTTTGAGGAGCATGGCCTGATCGTTTCGATACGACCTAGCTACTAACCCCCCTCACTATCTATTCAAAGTACTTTCCAAGGCTTGGTAAAGGCCTTGCCTTGGATCGCTTTGTCTTCTCAAAATCAAACCTTCACAGCTATGATCACCAAAAAATCAAATCAAGACATCAAACCCCGAAAGAAATGTTTCGGTGATAGTTCAATCATTTTCGGAGCCACGAAGACTGAGGTTTACAAACTTCTATTCAGCAACCCATCCCTGGCTCTTTTAAGGCTTTTGGGTCAATGGATAGAGTTTACTACAGCCGCGCTTGCTAATTGCCAAAACACCGTGTACCGCAATCAATTTGGATTATTGAACCAAGGTATAATTCTCACATTCAGTTCAGTGGGACTTGCTCTAATCGCAAACTCGGAACATTCATATCTGGCCTTAGGCTCCATTTCACTACTGATGTTGCCAATTCTGCCATTTTTTTATGATTGGGATACTCTCTATTCGTGGGCCTTTCTTGACATACGCAGTCTGCCACTTCTTGTGTACTCAGGTATAATGCTTTTGACTGGCCTAGTGAACACAACCATGATTTACATCGGAAAAGGCAATCCGGATGACATGAGCAAATCTGGTGAAAGCTGGATCCTCTTAGGGTTAAACAAACTTTTTTCAAAAATCAAAAGATTAACAAAAGGACGTCTAAAGCTGAAAGCCAACGAGTTTGTAGTTAACGCTTTTGTTGAATGTGGGATCACGGTATCCATTGGATACTACTTTTGGACGGAAGTACAAGACCATACTTTTGGGTTATTCTGCTTTTTGATGTCATCTGCCGAATTCTTTAACCAGATCAAATCCAAAACAGCTCAACTTAATCGACAGGCTTATTTGAATGCATCATGAGGTCTTTTTACAACCTTGACGTGTAAGTCAAAAACAGATACAAACTTTCTATCAACAGCCGGACTCTATCCAGCGACTCAGTACAAATCACCCACATACAAACAGAAGAACGATGCTTGGAATTAATGTTTTCAAGGATGTGAAATCTGCATCCGATTACTATATCAACCTTTCCCATGAAAGTGCTTATTATTTAGAGCATGTGGTCAAGGCGACCTGGTTTGGAAAAATCAGTAAGCGGATTGGCTATGACGGTGTCCAGGTCAAAAGATCAGATTTTATCAGCTTTGGTAGAGGACAGGTTCCAAATTCAGATATCAGGTTCAAAGTAAGAAAGGTGGATAACGCCAGAAGCTATTATGATTTCACTTTCTCCGTTCCCAAGAGCGTATCATTGCTTTATGGATTGACCAGGAATGAAGCCATCCATCAATGTCATATTCAGGCATATAAAACTGTTTTAGTGGAGATCGAGGCAAACGCCCAGAGTCAGCATAATTCAGCGACTCAAAGAGGATGGGAGACATGTGGAGAACTCCTAATTGCAAATTTTGACCATTTTTTAAGCAGACCGTGTGAGGTCAAAAAGGATGGGGAAATTATATATGTATCAGATCCTCAGATACATACACACTGTCTAATCCCGAACGTAACATTTAGCCATATCAATAACCGGTTTCAGGCCCTTGAGCTAGGCAATTCAGTTCATCGACAGGCCAAATATTTCGAAGCTGCCTACCACTCATACTTAGCCAAGAATCTTGAAAAATTAGGCTTTAGGACAAGGATAACCCGTGATCGTTTCGAGCTTGTTGGCATCAGTCGCGAACAAATCATGCTTTTTTCAAATAGAACAAAGACAATCGATCAGGTTGCCTTGGAAAAAGGTATCTCGAATAAGTCCAGCAAGTCCAAACTCGCCCTTCTCACCAGAAATGCGAAAGCCAAAGTAGTCGGAGAAGAAGAGCAATACGAGCACTGGAAGAGCCGACTGAGCGAAAAGGAATTTGAAGCTCTATTCAAATTGAAGAATCAGACGATTGATAAAAGAGATAGTATTTCAGCTGACTTAGCTATTGAAAAATCAATTCAACACCATTGTGAAAGGAACTCCGCATTTAAGCAAAGTGATGTCCTGGCATACGCCCTCAAATTGGGCTACGGCACTTTACTACCCGAAGATGTCAAAGCGGCTCTAACCAGAAGAGATGACATTATCAAAGCTGAAATTGACACAGTCCCCTTTCTAACAACAAAGGACATGATCAGGCAAGAGTCTGAACTTGTCATGCGAGCCAATGAAGGAAAAGGTGCTTTCGCTCCAATCTTTCAGAACTACTCGCCTAAGCAACACCTATTGAACGATCAGCAGAAAAATGCGATTAAGCAAATACTCAATTCAAGAGATTTTATAACGGTCTTGAAAGGGAGTGCCGGTGTAGGAAAAACATCATTGTTAACTGAGGTAAGGGATGCAGTAGCTCTAACGGGCAAGCAACTATTCAGTCTTGCGCCCTCCTCTCAAGCCGTTTCCGTACTTAGAAGTAAAGGCTTCAAAGCAGAGACCATTGCCGGATTTCTTCAGAACAAAACTCTTCAAGAGAAAGTATTTGGACAGGTAATACTGGTTGACGAAGCAGGGATGTGCGGTACCAAGGTTACCAATCAAATTCTGACAATTGCCAAAGAAAAGAATGCCCGGTTAATTATGTCGGGCGACACCTCTCAACATGCTCCACCAGCACAATATGGCGACTCTTTGAGGCATCTGATTGAGAAATCACAGGTCCAAACCGTTACGGTCAATAAAGTAGTTCGACAGCAAAACGAGCCCTATCGCTCAGTTGTCCAATCACTGGCCAAGCATAGAACATACGAGGGCTTCAAAAAGCTGGACAAATTAGGAGGTATTATTGAAGAGCCTGATAAGGATAAAAGGCTGGATAAGCTGGCAGATATGTATCTAGACACCATTAAATCCAAGAAATCCTGCCTTGTAATTAGCCCAACTCATAAAGAGCTCAATCAGGTGAATAACATAATTCGTCAGAAGCAAAAGCACGAAGGGATGATAAAAGGAAAAGAACGTGAATTCAACAGATTACAGACTTTATCCTACACAGAAGACGAGAAAAAACTGAAGGCCAATTACGAGCCAGGTATGGTTCTGAGGTTTATTTCCAATAGCAAAGGTGATTATCGTGCCGGTGTTGAATTTGAAGTCATACCAGGTAAGAAACCCGATGAACTAAAGGTAAAGGATAAGAAGACCGGCACTGTCAAGAAATTACCTTTGGAACATGCCGATAGATTTGAAGTCTACCAGCAATCAAAAATCCATTTAGCCAAAGGCGATCAGATCAGGCTCACGATAAACACCAAAACACAGCAAGGCTCGAAAGCTTTAAACGGCACATCTTATTCTGTAACTGGCTTCACCAAAGCAGGTGATATTAAGCTTTCCAATGGAAAAACATTATCCAAAGACATAGGACATATCCGTTATTCCGCATGTGATACATCACATGCAAGCCAAGGAAAAGATGCCGATCATGTCCTTATTTCAGTTGATCCTTCCAATGGAAATTTATCAAGAGAAGGTCTCTATGTTTCAGTAAGTAGAGGAAAGCATTCCGCAAAGCTCTTTACTCCTGAAAAGGCAGAATTGAAAAAAGCAATAGCCAAAAGTGAGCAACGAATAAGTGCGCATGAAATAGCACAGCGACAGCAGCAACAAACTTTGGTGAGAAATCAAAGAAATCACCATCGTTCTCTCAATGAGAAGATAAGGGAACATGAGCAGACCAGAAGAAGAACACAACGGGCTTCACCAGGTATTTCAAACCAGCCAAAACCAAAGGGACATGAATAATAATGGGCATTCGGTTTCATTGCAGGATTATCAGCCCTATGCAGTGGCACATTCTGACGAGGCAGTGAAGCGTTTCCATATTCATATGAGAAGTGGCGAACGATATAGCATTCCCTACTCTCTTCTTCCCATTTTTATCCTTAAGGGCAATCAGGAGCTGATCATTAAAGCCTATGAGGTTCAAATCACAATTTTCGGTAGAGGATTATCTGCCATTGAGGATGCTCTATCCAAGGAGGTTCTAACCTACATCAAAACCCACCCTTGCGGAAAGGATGATGGAGAGTCATCCGTTTTTATTGAAAAAATCACACTCGAAGGAGAAAATCTTATGCATTAAATCATTTTAACCCACTGAACATGAAAAAGACTCCAGATCAAAAGGAAGACCATTTAGCACCAACTCAAATCCCCTCCGCGAATGACAGCAAGAAAGTTGAAAAGGCAGGTTTAACAGATCATGAATTAAGAAACAGGCTGGATATGATAAATAAGTACAGCAGAACACCTGAAGAATCATTCGGCATACAGAAGATTGAAAAGGAGTACATAGAGGAACTTAGAAAACGCGAAGAGGTTCGTGAAAAGGCATCCTTAAACTACTCGATGGGTGTTCAGGCAGGGCTACAACAAGCACCTTATGAGCAAATCAAACTTGGTTATGAAAGCCAGGATCAGGAATTAAGGGATGACATTATAGAAAAGGCGAAAGCTCACTACAATGCCAATAATAGTCTTTCTAAAGACTTTAAAGAATCCAAACAGCCTGAACCAAGTCTATTCAAGCACAATTTTGATAAGGCCAGATGTAACAGTAAAGAAAACCGCGATTAAGGTTCTATTTTGAGCCATCTCCTTTAATAGCTTCCTTTCTAGCATACTTACCGACGTCATAATATTCTTTGATTTTGGGCTCCCTTTCATGCTTTGATAGGCGAATAGTGATATGCTGGGTCTTAAGCAATAAGCGTATTGTTGGATAGAGTAGTGAGCTAACCCAAAAAAGAAGTACGAGGTAATGTAAATTTATGGCTAGTCCCTCAAAGATATTATTTAGATAATTATCCAATCTGAGCGGAGGAAATAGGCCTCTTATTATTAGAATTAGAAGAACCAAATAGTAAAATCTCCGAAAACCCTTTTTTCTTCCCAGTTTCTTTTTTGATAACATTGATGAGACCACCAAATAATTTATGGTCGCCAAGGATATAGCCATAAATGGAATTTGACCTAATTGACTTAAAAGTAAAAAAAGAGCAACAAAGGCACCGATTGCACAGTAGCAAAAGCTTTTAATATGTCGATCTGATTCAGCCTTGAAATAATCATTTAAATCCTCAACAAGCTCATCGCCAAGGTTCAATGATTTAACGATTGTTTTGAGATCCTCATCAGAGAACCTTTTTGAGGATGCTCTAATTAAGTCTGTTAATAATCTTGGTATAGCTAAACCTACATTTACAACACATAATATGCTGAAAAGAGTACTATACTTTTCATACGAAAAATCCATTTAATGAAATGTGCGTGACGAAAGGAAGAACTAGATTGAAAATTCTTTTCTCAGATTGTCCATAGACTTCAAAACATATTGATCATAATCTTCAGCAATAGGCACTGAATCATATTGATATTTATCAAAACATTGCTTTAAAGAAGCATAAAAATCTGGATCGTTAAAATTTAACGTAGCCTTTCTTTTCTGTATGTCATATTCAAATCTTACCATTCTATCGTCGGCAATGGTGAAATGGAATTTTTGATTATCCGTAGTTAAACTGAAGCTATTATAATTAAGAGGCAATTTAGAAATACTAATTCTGTCCTGAAATCTCGATTTCAGAGCCTTGATGAAATTCAGGGATTCGGAAATATCAACATCATTTTCAAGCACAATGCTCAAACGGGACATGGGGTTTTTTACTAAAAACTGCTTGATTGAATTCAAATATGCATACGACCGTTCTCCAGTTTCACTATGTAAACTATCAGCAAAAATGTATACCTCATCTTTTGCCTTTTCAAAAATCTGAGTTAGCGCAAATTCTGCATGCTTTCCGTTTCCATTGGCAAAGGGCTGATCTATCTGATTATTAGCCAAATTAAGAAGCAATATCTTATAAACATCATCTATAATTACTTCCTTTGGCCTTTCGCTAACCACCTGAAATATGCTCTTTATGTCTTCTATCAAATTCATTTTATGATGTGTGTTACGATTTCTTTTTGTCATAGCCATTAACGTATTCTTCCCAATGCTCTTTATGACTCCTTTGAGCGTATTCCATAATCGCTTCCGTACAGAATTGCGATTTTGAATTTGGCTTTGTAGCCTTATCATTAATGATATTATCTACAAGCTTTAAGAGATCACTGGTTACGTTAAACGTTATCTTTTTTTCTTTCTTATTCCCCATTGTCAGGTGCCTCAATTCAAATTTGTGCCGAAATTACAAATTTGAGCCGAAACGCCTAACATTTTTCTATATATAACCTACAATTCCCAGTATTTCTATAGAGAATGTATTGAAATATACGGAAAAAGTAAGGAAATGGATTCATAATCTGATATTCTTCTTCCTGAAATTATCCACATTTAAGGCATACTTATCCACAAAGTTACCCACATAATAGGGTGTTTTAAACTCCAATGCCTGATATTAAGCAGTAATCTACAGATATACAAGACCTTAGCCTCTTCTATAAGAGCTTTTTAACAACAATTATCTTGAATCTTATTTCGAAAAGACCACTTTGGGCTAATTTGGTTCAATTTTAAGCTCATCAATACTGTTTTAAAGGTTGACACCGGTATCTAACAAGATAATTTAGATTAGTTATAAATAGCAGTTTAAGGACTAATTGTCCAATTTATACAAGCTCAATCCTTTCCATACGGCACTACTCAATCTATCTCTTCAAACCAGCATCCTTCTTTCCGAATAGGCTAAGTTAGCCCCACCCAAGTAAACACCAAGAGACTACGGCATAAAGCCAACGCTCAAAAAAGGCCATGCCTGTTTATTCCGTTTCCTCTTGGCTTATTTCTTGGGCTTAGCAATTGACGGCCTAAGGAAAGAAAATGGGGAGGTGTGAAATACTTAGGGCGTCAGTGATCCAGTACAGTTTTGCGATAAACTTTTATTTTTGATAAAAAGCTTGGCTTAATCTATCAGTAGAGTTTATCTAATTTATTTTCCTCTAAGCCTCAAACTATTACCTATGACACTTACAGAACTTAGACTCATTGCTAAAGCAGCAAGCATCGGGCTTAACAGAAGGCCAAATACAGGGAATAGAATACCTGCGGCAATGGGTACTCCCAGCACGTTATAAACAAAGGCGAAGAATAAATTCTGCTTGATGTTTCGCATAACGTCTGTGCTCAGCTTTCTAGCCCTTGCTATGCCATCGAGTTCCCCTTTTACTAAAGTCAGGCTGGAACTTTCAATGGCAACATCTGTTCCGGTGCCCATGGCAATTCCCACATTAGCTTGTGCCAATGCTGGAGCATCATTGATCCCATCGCCAGCCATCGCCACTATTTTTCCAGCTTCTTGCAATGCCTTGACTTTTTCGTATTTATTTTCTGGCAACAAATCTGCTTCATATCCATCCAACCCTAGTTTATCGGCTACTGCTTTGGCTGTATTTTTATTGTCACCGGTCAACATGATCACCTCAAGCCCCTGATCTTGTAAATGTTTAATGGCAGATGCAGATGTTTCTTTGATTGGGTCCGATACACCAATAAACCCGGTAATTTTCTTATCAATTACCACAAACATCACGGTTTCGCCCTCTAGCTGTCTTTTCTCTACATCTTTGTCTTGTTCAGTTTCCAGCTTAATGTCAAATTCTTCCAGCAATTTTTTATTCCCTATGGCCACCTCTTTTCCTTCTGTAATTGCCATTATTCCCTTACCGGTAATGGAGTTGAAATTGTCTATTTTTTGAGGTTTAAATCCTTTTTTCTCTGCGGCAACAACAATGGCATGTGCCAAAGGATGCTCACTGCTAGATTCTAAAGAAGCTGCTATTCTCAGTATATCGTCTTCGCCATAATTCTCCGAAATGGATTGCACATTTTGCAAGGATGGCTTGCCCTGTGTAATGGTGCCCGTTTTGTCAACCACCAAGGTAGTGACCTTGTGCATTTCCTCAATTGCTTTGGCATCTTTGACCAATATGCCCTGTTTGGCCCCCTTCCCTGTTCCAACCATAATAGACATTGGTGTGGCAAGGCCTAGAGCACAGGGGCAAGCAATTATTAAAACTGTGACGGCACTGGTAAAGGCGTACACAAATCTTGGATCTGGTCCCCAAATGGCCCAAACAGTAAAGCAAACGAGGGCAATTACCACCACAATAGGCACAAAGTAGCCTGACACTCTATCGGCCAAATTTTGAATTGGTGCTTTGGTCCGGCTGGCCTTATTTACCATCTCAATGATTTGCGAAAGCAGCGTATCACTTCCCACTTTCAGGGCTTTCATTTGAAAAGCGCTAGTGCCATTTATTGTGCCTCCAATCACACCATCTCCAACTTTCTTCTCTACGGGAACGGGCTCCCCCGTGAGCATGGACTCATCAATGGCGCTATTGCCCTGTGTAATTTCCCCATCAACAGGGATCTTTTCCCCCGGTTTGATTTTAATAATGTCATTCAGCTTGACGTGTTCGAGGGGGATGGTAACTTCTTCGCCATTGCGAATGACTGTAGCCTCAGGTGGTACCAGATTGAGTAACTCTTTAATGGCCGAGTTCGTTTGGCTCCTCGCTTTTGCTTCCATTAGTTGACCCAATAAAATCAAGGTAAGAATGACCACTGCTGCCTCAAAATAGAGATGAACGGCACCACCTTCTGATTTAAACTGGTCGGGGAATATCTCAGGAAAGAGTAAGGCGACAATACTGAAAATGTAAGCCGAACCAGCTCCCAGCGTTATGAGTGTCCACATGTTTGGAGAACGGTGGATGATTGATTTAAAACCTCTAATAAAGAAGCTTCGGCAGGCATAAAAAATGACAGGAGTACTGAGTACAAACTGAACCCAGCCCCAGGTTTTATGGCTGGCAATACCTGATAGTGAAATACCAACCATTTCACTCATGGCAATAAATAGTACAGGTAATGTAAATATGACGGAAACCCAGAACTTGTTAAGCATGACTTTATAGGCTCTAAACTCTTCCTGTTCATCATTGCCGGTTGTTTTTCTCGGCTCAAGATCCATACCGCATTTAGGACAGCTCCCCGGGCCACTTTGAACAACCTCTGGGTGCATAGGGCATGTGTATTCTACCGTTTCCGATACTGATTTTTCCTTTTCCAAATCCATACCGCACTTAGGGCAGTCACCCGGCTTGTCATATTTTTTATCTCCTTCACAGAGCATAGGACAATAATACTTTCCCTTCTCACCCCTATCCCGTTTTTTGATTTCGGGCATAGGTTTAGATTCTTTTTTGTAAGTTCCGGGAAGGTGGATGCCATAGCGGCCACCGTCATTTTTGAGTGCTTCTTTTAATGTTTCAATCGAAACATGCTCTTTCATGTAAACTGTGGCTTCTTGTTGTTCCAAATCCACAGAAACATCAGAAATACCCTGCACTTCTTTGAGGGTTTGCTCTACATGATTTCTGCAACCGCTGCAGGTCATTCCGGTAATTTGGTAGGTATGTTTCATGTTTTTGCTTTCATAATTAGAAGGAAATATTCTTGGTTTTCAGAAACCATTTTTCTCCTATGAAGATAAGGATCATTGAAATAAGCCCCACATAAATGATAAGTTGGTCGGATGTTGCCTTTAACCACAAAAATGCTCCAAGGACTACACTATCCAGTATTATTGCGGTTACGACAATTGGAGCTTTAGCATTTACTTCCTTGCGAAGGTATCTCAACACTCCCCAATGAATAATAATGTCCATGGTTAGGTAAAAAATAGCTCCAAGGCTGGCTATTCTGCTAAGGTCAAAAAATATGGCAAGAACAATCGCGATTACAGCAATATAAACCAACATGTGTTTTTGAATTCCTCCAGGCATTCCAAAGTGGCTATGAGGAATCAAACCCATATCTGTAAGCATTGCCGTCATTCTTGAAACTGCAAAAATACTGGCTATAATGCCTGAAACTGTAGCAATAATTGCAATGCCGACTGTAAACCATACCCCGTATTTACCAAATGCCGGGCGTGCTGCCTCGGCCAACGCATAATCTTTTGCTTCTATTATTTCAGGGATAGTTAAATTGGCTGAAACTGCAAGTGCAACAAGCATGTAGGTGACCAAGCAGATGGCCAATGAAATGATAATGGCCCGCCCAACATTTTTGTTCGGCTTGGTTATTTCTCCCCCACTATTGGTAATTGTCGTAAATCCTTTGAAGGCAAGAATAGAAAGTGCCAAAGCACCAAGATAACTAACAGCGGAATAATTTTCTGACTTTTGGGCCTCTACCACATCATCCAATGAAAACCCGGTTGCCCAAAGGCCTCCTAAAGCAAAAATTACTATACCGCCAATCTTTAGAATGGCCATTACGAGTGAACTTTTCCCGATAAAGTTATTGCCTGAAATATTGACCAAAAAGGCAATTACGATTAAAGCAACTGCGAGAATCGGTACAAGGAGTTCCGAATTGTCCACATCAAACAATTGTAGTACATATGTACCGAAAGTTCTGGCGACAAGGCTTTCGTTGATGATCATTGAAAATGCCATGAGCAAAGAAGCAGCGGCTGTTATGGTGGTTTTACCATATGATTTTTTCAGGATCATTGCTATTCCTCCAGCCGAAGGATATTTATTGGATACTTTGATGTAGGAGTAGGCACTGAAACCAGAAATGATCGAGCCAAATATAAAAGCGACAGGGAAGAATGTTCCCGATAGTTCTGCCACCTGACCTAACAAAGCGAATATACCGGCCCCAATCATAACGCCAGTTCCCAAAGCAACTGCCCCAGTAAGCGAGAGGCTATTTTTGTTGTATTGATCCATTCTACTCTGATTTAAAATCTTATTGATAGACCAGCCCCCATACCGAAGCGATTATCATAGCTACCTACAAGCGAAACATTCTTGGAAAGCATATACTCAGCCCCTGCGCTCCAAACCACTTCATCGGAATAGTTGGCACCATTCTCGAAGTCGTTCACTAAACCAAAATCGGCCTGATATTCATAATAGCCAAATAGGGAGACCTTTGGAAAAACCATGACTGATCTGGCCAAACTTATTCTAGGCCTGAGCTCATTGTCCAGACGTGCGTCCAGGCTGAACAGGTAGGGGGTTAAGTAGCGTATACCAGCTACAGCCGTGGTATTGGTGTCGTCCAAGCTTTCAGGAACAGTGTTTTCAACATTAATACCAGCAAATACAGTAAGGTAGTCATATAAATACCGCTCATAGGTGAACTCTGCTTCAAAATTGTTGTTCCAACCATATTCTGCAGAGAGGTTAAATTGATTTCGAATATTAGCAGTGCTTAAATTGATTGCCGTCATATGAGAGGCCATATCGAGCATATTGAAAGAATAGTATTGATCGGTTTCATCAATCAACTTAGACACCGGATACTCATCCATCCTTGGATCTCTTGGAGTATCGTAACTGACAATGCGCGCCATTCCCGACATCATATGGTAAAGGATATGACAGTGAAAGAACCAGTCCCCTGTTTCTTCACTACCATAAAACTCAATGGTTATTTTTTGCATTGGGGGCACATTTACTGTGTGTTTTAACGGTGAGTATTCGCCATTTTCATTGATTACCCTAAAGAAATGGCCATGCAAGTGCATAGGGTGATGCATCATGGTGAGGTTGTTAAAGGTAATTCTGGTCACTTCCCCACCATTGATTTTTATTTTGTCGGTTTCGGACAGAGGAATGCCGTTCAAACTCCAAATGTACCTTTGCATGTTTCCTGTTAGATTGAGTAGAATCTCTTTTACTGGTAAATCGGGAGAGTAAGTGGTCTTTTCAGGCGCTTTTAGATAATCGTAATTATATTCTGAAAACATAGACATACCTTCCATGTTCTGCATTTTTCCTTCTTCATCTGCCATATCCATCTCATCCATGTTATGATGTGCCATGGTTGTATCTTTAGCCATATTCATGCTGCCCATCTGGTTTTTTGAATGAGCACCATGCATGCCATGATCCATTTCCTGCATGGCCCCCATTTCGTCTTTCATTTGCATTCCCCACTTTTCCATCATTTTGTAGGGTTCGTCTTTTTTGGGATTAAACTTGAGTGCAGGCGCACCCATTTTCATGTCCATTTCGGCCATTTTCATCATCATTCCTATTTTATCAGGCCTGGGTACGTCTGGCGCAAGAATTACATTTCCCTGTCCAAGGAATGCAGAGGTTTGGCCGGAACCGTCTTGAGCGGTAGCCCGGAACTCAATTTTTCCTTGCTCAGGTATGGTGACGATAAAATCGTAGGTTTCGGCTACTCCTATAAAGGTTTTATCATGTTTTACCGGCACAACATCAAGACCATCCGCAGAGACCAAGGTTGGGGATTCTCCTCCAAATGTCATCCAGAATGACGTTGAGGCAGCACCATTAATCACCCTGAGCCTGACTTTTTCTCCCGGCTTAAAATCCGGGTATTCTTGGGTTGTGGCTCCGTTGGTTAAAAAAGCAGGGTAGTAAATGTCTGCAATGTCAGCTCCTTCCATCCGTTGTTTCCAAAAATTCAATTGGGCTTTCAGCCCCCCTCTTGCTATTACTTGATTGAGCGGGGTTGCCGTGCCTTTTTTTATGTTGTACCACTCGGTCCCGCCCCTTAAAAAGCGTAGAATGTTATGAGGTTTTTCATTTGTCCAGTCAGACAGAACGACCACAAGTTCTTTTTCATATTGAAGGCTTTTTTCCTTAGGCTGAATAACGATAGAACCATATACCCCGCTCTGTTCCTGGAGCATGGTATGGGAGTGGTACCAATATGTACCAGACTGCCTCAGGGGAAACTCATACTTTTGGGTATGCCCGGGCTCTATGGGAGGTGTGGTAAGATAAGGAACACCATCATAAAAATTAGGAAGTAAGAGCCCGTGCCAGTGTATTGAAGTCTCCACATCCATTTCATTCTTCACATAGATCACAGCGTAGCCCCCTTCTTTAAAAGTAAGCGTTGGACCAGGGATTCCACCATTCAAAGTCATCCCCATAACCTGCTTACCGGCTTTGTCCACCATTTCTTTCCGAATGGTCAAATGATATGTGACAGTATCTGTTTGGGCGTGGGCGATGGAAACGTAGCCAAGCGATAGGATATATAGGAAGCAGATATAGCGAATGGCTTTCAAATGGCTGGCGTATATTTGTAATGTTTTCATTCTTCAATGTCTTTAATTGGTAACTGTTCAACTATGGATATTGATTATGAGAGGCAAGGCTGCACTTTGCAACCTCACCTTTACTCAAGGGTTATTCGTCTTCTAACTGCGCAATTTCAATTGAACGCAACATTAGTTTTCCGGTACCCTCTAGCATGATCCCAACAAATCCGTTTGGCATTTTGTCGCCATGACCATGCGTAACCATCTTATCGTTGAGGTAACCTTTAAAGTGTGTCCCAGCGGCAGATGCACGAAGGTTTATCCAGCCGGATGTGCTTTCAAAATCACCCTCATCAAAAATGGTTTCCTTTCCATTTACAATTCTCCCCAACTTCAGGTGGTTACCATTTATTGATACAAACTCATAATTCTCAGTGCTTTTGGCATGGTGTATCAGTTTCAATGTTCCATTAAAATTGCTGGGATCAACAGCGGCAATCATACCAATGTTGCCGTAGGTTTTGTGGAATACAAAGGCTGTTGGAGTTCCATCTGCCGTAAGTTCCAGTGTACTAACACCTTCGGTTTGCACCATTTTAGGTGCAATGTTCTGCGTTGCTCCTGTTATGTAGTGAAAGTCTGAGGCCAGCAAGGCAACAGCATCACCGCTAGGAGTCCAAATACTGGAACCTCCATTGTCCGGTGCTTCCTCGCCATGTGCATGTCCACCCATTTCTTCACCATGTGCATGCTCGGCAGTCTCATTCTCGGGTTGATGGTGAGCCGAAGCTTCCTCATGTTCAGGCATAGATGAGCTATCGGTCTTCTTTTTACCGTTACAGGAGCTCAAACTCAAAATGCCCGCTAAAAACAGTACTGTATAAACTATTGTTGTTCCTTTTTTCATCGTTGATGTAATTAGATTTTCGTTAAAATTATTTTGCTGTACCCACTCCATACTTATAGACCAGCTTTCCTCCCAGATCGGCTGTTTTGGCAACCAGCACCATGCCCGTTGCACCAAGTATGAACAGAAGGATCAGCACCCATTTTTTCTTATCGAGTCGCTGCCAAAAGATAAATAATCGCAGCAGGGCATAGCCACCCAGGTAATACAGCGTATAATGTGCCCAGTCAGAATGCTTGCTGGCTGTTACCTCCCCTTGCATGGGTACAGAAACCAAGTCAATGGCCTGGCTACCACTTAGAAAAGCTGCCAAAGCTGAAATGGCTCCTATAACATACATCCATATAGCAGCCCTTCTAAGCCATTCTTTAGTTCTGAAAACCAAAGAAAAATCGAACAGGACCGCCAACATCCATAATGCTATTGGAAAGTGGATGATCATTGGATGCAAGTTCGGAGCCCAATCTGGTATAAAATCCATGTCGATCTGGGTTAATTATTTGGCATTTCTTGAAGAGGTATGGGTCATCATTATTTTCCATTCCCCATTTTCCTTCTTTAGAATAGAAGTGGCCACACCTGATTTCTTTATTGTTCTATCGCCTTCGGGTAATACTATGGTGTAGATGTAGGTTTCGGTAGTAAAAGCATAAGGTAGATCCAGCTTTGTCTCTACTTTATAATCCGAGAACTTGAAAGATTTGAATTGACCAAGTTCCGGCCCCAAATGATGCTCCAGGTAGTGGACAAATGTACCTTCCACACCTCCCGATTCAAATATTTGTGAGTCGGTGGTAAAAAGGTCAGAAAGGCCAGTAATTTTTAGGCTTTCCAGCCCCTTTTTGTAGTCTTTCAATACTTGTTCTACAGCTTTGACTTCATTGCTAATTTGAGCATTGAGCATGCTGGCCCCTAATGTAAATAAGGCTATTAGTATCAATATTTTCGTTTTCATGTTTTTGTAATTAACGGTTCATAGGCCAGGTCGAATAACCGCTTTGTTAAAGCACTCGCCCAGACTAACTGCTTCAAGGAATTGCCGCTATGCAAAATCCTTGTAGCAAATGATGAATAGATGATTGTGTCCTGCAGATTTAATTGCATTGAGCAAATGCAGGAAAAAATGGTTTTTAAATGGTGGATATAATATTATTCACCCAAAAACTCTTGGAGGGGATTCTATATTATGAAAGTTTGAAACAGGACTTGTTTGCTTCGATCCTGAAATGGTGGAGGTAAATTAAAGTAATGTTCTAAGTTCCTACCTTGCTCTACCGGGGCCACTACCTTAGTTGAAGGAGGGAACCCAGTATAAAACACCTTTGCTATATGAAGAAAGGTGTAGGTTTTGCCCTGCTCTTTGAACAGTTGAGCAAAGAACTGTTTGGTTACATCTTCACAGCAGTCGTCATCATCCTCAGAACCATGGTTGTGGCCATCTGAGTGATCGGAATGTTCATGGCTATGTGCCTCTTGATTATTTGCAGGATGAGAACCTTCGTGCTGATGGGTTAGGCCAACCTCAAAACCACATAGAATATTCAAAAGAAAAACTGCTGACACCGTTAAGGTCAGAAATGCGGATATTCCAGTCTTCGATTTGCTATTCAGGTTAATCATCCAGTTAAATATATTGAGCAAAACTGGCTTTTAAAAGAAGGATGCCTACAATCTTACAATTTCGACAGTTTAGATATAGTTTCTGAAGAATTTTTCTCATTGGTAGAATTCCATCGCCATGAGGTATATCTTCTGCCATGCTCATGTTTTACTCTATGATTATGTCTATTACAGCAAGCTCAAAGCATTAAAGACTAGCACCAGTGTAGAGCCTTCATGGATTAAGACCGCGGTGCCGATGTTGGCAAACCTGAAAACTGTAGCAGGAATTGATAAGGCCACAATACCAAAACTCGTCCATAGATTTTGCCTGATTCTACTTTTTGATTTTTGCCCAGCCCAATAGCAAAGAGCAAAGTTTCAAGTTTGTCGGCCATCAGGGCAATGATGCCGAGGCGGCTATCTTTTCATAGTCGTCAGCATGGGATAAGTCCATTTTTAAATTTCCATCTCAAAGTGAGCAGCCTCCCACCCATAACCATCCATTCACTTATTTAGAGTATAAGCATCACTTTGCTAACTTTAATATTCTGATAGCTCCGCGCATCACGAAACCAAAAACGACCCCGCCTACGAACAAGTCAGGCCATTTGCTTTCCAGCCAGTAAACTAGTACCCCGGCCAGTATCACCCCTCCGTTGACGATGATGTCATTAGAAGTGAAAATTGCACTGGCCTGCATGTGGGCCTCTTTACTTTTTGCCTTGTTGATCAGCCATAGCGAGACAAGGTTACCTGCTAAAGCGAGCAGCGATACAATGATCATCCACTGGAATAGAGGCGTTTCGCTTTGGGTGAAAAATCTGCGTAATACTTCCGAAAAGCCAAGCAGTGCCAGCCCCATCTGAAAATAACCACTGATCTTTGCTACTTTTTTCTTACGGGAAATAGCTGCCCCCACCGCAAATAGACTCAGAGCATAAACAATAGAATCAGCCAGCATATCCAACGAGTCGGCTATCAGGCCCATGGAGCTGGATATCCAGCCGGTGGTCATTTCGGCTACAAAAAATCCAAAATTGATGCCCAGCACCCACCAGAGTATTTTCTTGTGTTTGGTCTCGTCTTCGGCAATGGGCATTTCTGCCTCAGAAGTACCTTGGAGTTGATCACTGAGGTTTAATTCACTGATGGCATTTTGTATAGGCAGTACTTCATCCTGATGGAAGACTTCCAGCTTACGTGCGGGAATGTCAAACTCCAGGTGTTTTACCTGGCTGAGAGGTTCCAGCTTCATGCGGATCATTTGCTCCTCAGAGGGGCAGTCCATTTTGGTTATTATGAAAGTACTTTTATTCAATTTTCTTATTCTTTATAAGCTAACAATCTCAGCGCATTAAAGACTACAACCAAGGTTGAACCTTCATGAATAAGCACTGCAATACCGATATTGGCCAAACCAAAAATGGTTGAAGGAATGAGCAAAGCCACTATTCCCAAACTCACCCAGAGATTTTGCTTGATAATGCCTTTGGCCTTTCTACTTAAACCGATTGCAAAAGGTAAGGTTTCCAGCTTATCGGCCATCAGGGCAATGTCGGCTGTTTCCAGGGCTACATCGCTTCCTGCCGCTCCCATAGCAATTCCTACGGTACTGTTGGCCATTGCCGGGGCATCATTTACGCCATCACCCACCATCGCCACTTTGTCTTCCTTTTCTCTAAGCTCCTTAATGGCCTCTACTTTTTCTTCCGGCAGCAAACTGCCCCAGGCATCTGTAAGGCCAATTTCTTTGGCCACTGCATCGGCCACTTTCTGGTTATCACCGGTGAGCATGATCATGCGTTTGATACCAATCTTTTTCAGTTGCGCTAAGGTATTTTTCGCTTCTTCTCTTGGCGTATCCATCAAGGCGATGATGCCTATGTAATCGTCATTTTGACGGATCAGCATGGTAGTATTGCCATCTGACTCAAGTGACTTTACTTTTTCTTCTATTTCATTGGATGGCTTTTTGTCGTCCAGTGACTCAAACAGATCCAGGTTGCCAATGTAGACTTTGTCACTTCCCAATGTGGCTTTGATCCCTTTCCCAAGCACTGCCTCCAGGTCTTTCGCCTCAGGTATGTCAGCACCCTTCAGTCGCTCTTTTCCGTCACGCACTACGGCCTTTGCCAGTGGGTGATCACTAAGACCCTCTACTGCCACTGCTATTTTCAGTAATTCTTCTTCTTTCACATCACCCAGGACTACCACTTCGGTTAACTTAGGCTTCCCTTCTGTTAGTGTGCCGGTCTTATCAAAAGCCAGGGCAGTAAGTACGCCTAAATCTTCCAATGGACGGCCACCTTTGATAAGCACCCCACTTTTGGCTGCCCGGGCTACTCCACTGAGCACAGCACTTGGAGTTGCAATGGCTAATGCACATGGGCTGGCTGCTACCAGCACGGCCATGGCGCGGTAGAAACTTTCACTAAAAGTTTCGTCAAGGACTAGAAATGCGAAATTGAGCAACACCACCAGAACCAATACAGCAGGCACAAAATATTTCTCAAACTTATCGGTAAGCTGTTGGGTAGGCGATTTCTGGGTCTGGGCTTCATTCACCAGTTTCACAAGGCGGGAGAGCGTAGAGTCCTTCGCTACTTTCATCACTTTAATTTCCAGTGTATTATTGCCATTGATCGTACCGGAAAAGGCACGGTTCTCGTCTTTGATGTCTTTTTCCTGTGACCAGTCTTTATTGGGATCATCCACAGGTTCTTTATCTACGGGCACACTTTCCCCGGTAATAGGTGCTTGATTTACGCTACTCCGACCATCTACTACCACACCATCGGCTGAAATTTTGCTATTAGGCTTCACTACGATGATGTCTCCAATGCTCAGTTCTTCTATACCTACTTCTTCTGTTTTTCCATTTCTCTTGAGCAAGGCGGTTTTAGGGGCCAGTTCTGCCAAAGCAGCAATAGATTTACGGGCCTTGTTCATGGCATGATGCTCCAGAGCATGACCCATGCTAAAGAGGAACAGTAACAGGGCACCTTCTGCCCATTCACCCAGAATAGCCGCACCGATGGCTGCTACCAGCATTAGGAAATCTATCTCAAAACCGCCTTTGGCAACTGTTTGAATGGCTTCTTTAGCCGTAAAAAAGCCTCCAAAGAAATACGCTGCGATGTAGAGCGCCAAGCTTACCCATGAAGGTATAGCTTCAACAAAGGACAGCCCAAAACCAATGCCGAGCAATGCCCCGCAGATGATGGAAAAGATCAGCTCGGTATTTTTGCCAAAAATACCACCGTGTGAGTGGTCGTGATCTTCACCTTCCTCATGTGAATGCTCATCCTCTTTTTCTTGGGTTTCCTTTTGTTCAGGTTTCTTGGCTTGCTGAAGAAATCGCTCAGCACTTACCTGCGTATCGGGTATGTCAAGACCTTCTTTCCTTAACGATTTAAGTATCTCCGCTTCAACTATTACGGTGGTATCAAATTCCAAACGCACCATGCCGGAACCCGAGACGGAAGCTTCCAGAATGCCCGCTTTGTTTCTAAGGTTTCGCTCTATGTTACGGGCATGGCGTGTATGCCTTATTCCCTCTACTTCTATGAGTTTATGACCAAACTTCCCGGTGATCTCAGCCCCGGTTTGCTCCGCCAGTTTTTGGATCCGGTCAATGGATATTACCTGAGGATCATAATGGAAGCAGAGTTGTGGCACACCATTGTCGGTTTCATCAGCCACATGTACTTTTTCAAGCCCATCTTTGTCCTGAAGCTGGCGGATCAGTTTATCTACGCATTGGTCTTTTTCATCAGGCACTTCGGGCAGGATGAGTGGTATTTTTATCTGTAGTTTTTTCATGTTAGTTGTTTTTTGGAATGGTTGAACAGACATCACAAACTCCTTTCACTACCAGGTTGGCTTCCTCCGGTTGATATCGTTCAGGCAATTCTATATTGGGTATTTTGTAGCTGGTCAGGCATTTGGTTTGTCCGCATATTCTACAGTGAAAATGCAAATGCAAATCCCTTTCTATTTCACATTTACAACCATCTTCGCACAAAGCATACTTGGGCACACCGGTACCATCATCAATACTATGTACCATCCCATTTTCTTCAAACACCTTCAATGTTCTATAGAGGGTTGTCCGGTCAGATTTCTCAAATGCCTCATAGATATCTGTAAGGCTCACGGCAGCTTCTCTTTCAAGCAAGTATTCCAAAACCAGCAGGCGCATGGCTGTTGGCTTGATACTGTGTGATTTTAAATTTTCTTCTAATGCTCTGATCATGATTTTTCTATATTAATGGCCATGCTCAGTTGAGCCTTTTTTCATTTCTGCAATTAGATAATAAGCATTGTTCCAGGCTACCCTCGCTCCCTGCGGCAAAGGTTCCAACAGGTTGATCTCTACCCAACCATCGTTGCTAACACCAGTTCTTATTTCTATCGCCCTAAATTCCCATTCTGTTTCTTCTTCTTTTCGTGCTTCAGCCAGAAAGATGTAGGGCTTACCTTCCTCTTCAATAATGGCTTCTTCCGGTAGCGCCTTAACTGTTTTACTTTCAGTATGGATTTTTCCATTGATGTACATACCCGGTATTAGAAAATCTTCTTTGCTTTTTATTTCGGCATGCACATGCACCGCCTTGGGATTTTGCTCAAATTTTTTACCTACCGAATAAATTTCTGCCGAAAGCTGAGAGTCCGGCACAGATTCTATGGTAAAGGAAATTTTCTGTCCTTCTTTCACTTTATATACATCTTTCTCAAATACCATAAGGTCGGCATGCACATGATCTGTATTAACAATCATGAACATTTTGGTTTGGGGTTCTACAAACTGCCCTATCTGTATCAGCACTTTTTCAATGTTGCCATCAATGGGGCTGACTACCGGCACATTTTGGTAAATGTCACCTTCTCTCACTGTTTTAACATTGATACTCAATTGTTTTAACTGAGCCTCTAGTCCTTTTACCTCACCCTGTATAGACTGATAATCGGCCAGGGTTTCCTGATAGGCTTTTCCCGAACCTACTTCTTCTTCATATAGCCTTTTTTGCCGCTGCATTTCCTTCTCAAGGTATTGCAGTCGACTATAAGCTTTAACATAATTGGTTTGCAACTGGGTAATATTAGGATGAGAAATGTAGGCCAATACCTGCCCTCTTTTAACCTTATCTCCTTCGATTACTTTAATTGAAGTCACGTTTGCACCAAGTATGGCCGTTACCGTGGCCTCATACTGAGGGGGGACTTCCAGTTGCCCGTTGGCTTCTACTGTGCCGGTCAGCGCCCGGGTAGGCAAGCTGTCCACTTTCATCCTGAGGCTGTTAAACTTGAGAGCCGACAAATGAACCACTCCCATTTCTTCTTCACCATGACCTCCTTCCTCTTCGGTATGGCTTTCTTGTTTATCCTCAGTGTCAGCCGACTTGCTGCCGCAGCCCGTAAATACCGATACCATAAGTGCCAGTGCCACTATATATATGATTTGCTTTTTCATTGTGCTTCTATTTTTATATCTGATGATCAGTTTACTTTTAGTTTGATGTTCTTAAGTAGTATTCCAATTGGTAGCGGCTATCCAGGTAACTACCAAAGGCATTCCAGGAATCAACTTCTATGCGAATGGCATCCCGGATATTTTGCAGGAAGGTCACATAATCAATAGCCCCTTCCCGGTAAGCCAAAATAGCTCCGTCCCGTTGCTCCTGAGCCAGCGGGAGTGCTTCATCCCGGTAGTAGTTCCATGAATTCAGCCACTTCAGGTATTGTTCTCTCATGTTCTGATAGGCGGCATTCAGTTCCAACTGGTTTTGGCGCAGGTTTTGACCGGCAATATCCCGTTGGATTTTGGCCGACTGTGTCCTGCCCAGCTCAGGTCCGAAAAACAAAGGGATTCTGACACCTACCTGGTACTGATAAAATCCAGATTGCCCGGCAATCTGCTGTCGCCCATACTGCCCCTGTAATTGAGGCAAGAACTGCGAACGCCTCTCTTTTATGGTGGCATCCGCTACATCTACCTGTTGCTTTGATACATTCAGCAAAGGATGGTTCATCAATGAATCAGCTACATAATTGAGCGGTTCGTCCAATTGACTGGTTGGGACATCCGGTACGGTATACAGCGTGTCATTGGCAAACCAAAGGTTCAGGCGCTGTAAGGCACTCAGATAATCCCGATATGCCTGCTCTTTTTGTATCTGTACCTGATTGGCCTGGTTGGAAGTAGCCAGATATTCCAGTTTAGATGTGGCTTCCGTTTCCAAGCGAATCCTGGCCGCTCTTTCAATATCTGAAAATACCGAATCCAACTGTTCATAAACCTGGTAGTTGTTTTTGGTAGCATAAACCCTAGCCCAGGCTTGGCTTACTTCCCGCTCCAGTTCAATGACGGATAGGTCAAGTGCCTTCTCGGCAAGTGCTACCCGTTCTTTTTGCAATTTCAGCTTTGGGGCTATTCCAAACACATCTATCTGTTGTTGTTGAATTCCAAATTGTGTGTAAACTCCATCAGAGCCATTGCCCACTTCTTCCTTTCCGGTAAATACCTGCGTATTCCCAAAGTCCCAGGCTGTTTTCTTAAGCACTTCCTGGTTTTCTATCTCTAGTCTTGCCGATTGGATTTTCGGATAGCTTTCTACCGCTCGTTTTCTGGCCTGATCCAGCGTGATCGTTGGCAAACTGTCTTGTGGTTGTTGTTGGTTTTGGGCATTGGCCAAGGCAGGCAGCCCGAATAGACCTCCACAAACCAGCAGTACAATAATCACGTTGGCATTTGGCCCTTTCAGGCTTTTTCTTTTGTCACTTCTGCTTTCCACAAAAGTGTAAAGCACCGGAAGCACCACCAATGTGAGCAGTGTAGCTGTAAGCATTCCGCCAATTACCACTGTGGCTAACGGCCTTTGTACCTCAGCTCCGGCAGAACCTGAAAATGCCATCGGTAAGAAGCCGAATATATCTGTAGTAGCTGTAAGCATGATCGGCCTGATCCTTTCTTTGGTACCGGTAAGAATGCGGTCTCTGATGCTAGTGACCCCTTCTTCTTTCAGGGAATTGAATCGGTTAATCAAGACCAAACCATTCAACACCGCTACTCCGAAAAGAACGATAAAGCCCACACCCGCTGAAATGCTAAATGGCATATCTCTAATCCATAAGGCAAATACACCACCGATGGCTGCCAGTGGAATGGCGATGTAAATCATGATAGATTGTGAAAAGGATTGTAAGGCGAAGTACAGCAGCACAAAAATCAGGAAGAGCGCAATAGGCACTACGATCTGCAACCGGCTTTTCGCCCGCTCCAGGTTTTCAAATTCACCGCCATAAGTGATGTAATAGCCAGGAGGCAAGTCTAGTTGTGCATCCAGTTTGTCCTGTATATCATTGACCACTGATTCCACATCACGGCCTCTGGTATTGACTCCAACATAGGTTCGTCTATACGTGTTATCACGGGAGATCTGCATGGGGCCCGGCACATAGCTGATATCTGCAACTTCTTTAATAGGAACTTGTGTACCATCCGGCAAATCAATATAAAGTGTACGCAAGTCGTCAATGCTCTTCCGGTGTTTTTCATCAAAGCGGATGACCAGATCAAACCTTTTTTCTCCCTCAAAGATTACTCCGGCAACACCACCGGCAAAAGCAGAACTTACATACTCATTGAGCTTTTGAATATCCAGGCCGTATTGTGCAATTTTATCTCGGTTATAACGAACGGTCATTTGGGGGAGTCCTGATGTCCGTTCAGGGTTCACATCACCAGCCCCGGGCACGGTAGAAATGATATCAGCCATTTCCTGCACTTTTGCAGAAAGCACTTCCAGGTCTTCGCCATAGAGTTTTACAGCTATGTCTTCCCGTACTCCTTCCAACAACTCGTTAAAACGCAGCTCTACGGGCTGGGTGAATACCAGGTTTACACCAGTCAGTTGCTCATCCAGCTTATTCTTGATGGCCTCAATCAGTTCATCTTTGCTTTCTGCTGAAACCCATTTGTCTTTATCTTTTTCTAATATGAGGTACATATCCGCGATATCCATGGGCATGGGATCAGTAGGAATATCCGCCACTCCGATTCTGGCAGTTACTGTTTTTATTTCGGGAAAACTCTCCAGCAACAGGTTCTCAATCTTGATGGATACTTCTTTTGATTCGCTAAGGGAACTTCCGGGCCTGATGAGTGCCTGCATGGCGATATCTCCCTCATCAAGCTGAGGAACAAACTCACCTCCCATCCGTGAAAAAATGAATCCGGCTACTCCCAGCAGAACTATAGCTACGATAATCACTATTGCTTTAAAACGCAGGGCACTTTTTAGCAGGGGCAGGTAGGCTTTTTGAATACCACCAATGATTTTATCACTTACCCTTTCCAGCCAGCGTTCAAACCGGCCAAACCAGTTCTTTTTATTTTGAATGGGCTTCATGAATAAAGCCGACATCATAGGCACATAAGTCAGGCACAGGATAATGGCACCAATCATGGCAAACCCAAAGGTGTAGGCCATGGGCTGGAACATTTTACCCTCCACACCGGTGAGGAATAAAATAGGGGCAAATACAATAAGAATGATAATCTGGCCGAAGAAAGCCGAACTCATCATGGTACTTCCTGCATCATAAGCCACTTCATCCATCACACCCTGATTGAATTTGATTTTACCGGAGCGGATGCGCTTCTGGATTTCGTATACCGTACCTTCAATAATGATCACCGCCCCATCTATGATAATCCCAAAGTCAATAGCCCCCAGGCTCATGAGGTTGGCCCAGACATTAAACTGTTTCATCAGGATAAAAGCAAAAAGCAAGGAAAGCGGAATAGTGGTGGCGGTGATAATGCCACCACGGACGCTACCCAAAAGTATTACCAGAGCAAAAATCACAATTAATGCGCCTTCCAATAGGTTGGTTTTTACGGTATCTGTAGTTCTGGAAATAAGGTCACTTCGGTCTATGATTGAGTTAATCGCTAGCCCTTCGGGAAGTGACTTTTCTACCTCAACCATTCGCTCTTTTACATTTTGGATCACCGCATTGGGATTAGAGCCTTTCAGCATCATAATAATGCCCCCGACAGCTTCTTTTCCATCCTGTGTGAAAGCTCCGTAACGTACCTGACTCCCAAAATGAACTTTTTCAGCCACGCCCCCTATGGTTACAGGAATACCGTTTTCATTTTTAATAACGATTTTTCTGATATCATCCAGAGATCGCACCAAGCCTTCTCCACGTATAAAATTGGACATTCTGTTCTTCTCAATGTAAGCCCCACCTGTATTTACATTGTTTCTGGCCAGTGCCTCATACACTTGAGAGATGCTCACATTCTGTGCATTGAGTTTTTCCGGGTTGATGGCCACTTCATATTGCTTGATATAGCCCCCGAATGAATTGACTTCAACTACTCCATCCAGCAATGTCAATTGGCGCTTGACAATCCAATCCTGAATGGTCCGTAACTCCATAGGAGAATACAGTGAGTCAAAACCCTCTTGCGGTTGAATGGTGTATTCGTAGATTTGGCCTAAACCAGTAGAAATAGGACCCATTGATGGGCTTCCGAATTTCTCTGGAATGGTTTCTTTTAATTCGTTCAGTTTTTCCTGCACCAGTTGCCGAGGCAGATAGGTACCCATATCGTCTTCAAACACAATGGTCACTACCGATAGGCCAAACCTGGAAATAGACCGGATTTCATCTACCCCCGGTAGGTTGCCCATTGCAAGCTCTACAGGATAGGTAACAAACTGCTCTATATCCTCGGTGGCCAGGTTAGGAGAGACAGTGATTACTTGCACTTGATTGTTGGTGATATCGGGAACAGAGCCCAGGTTGACCGTGGACATGGAGTAGATACCTACCCCGATGAGGGCCAGCGTAAGCAAGCCCACAATGAATTTATTCTTTATTGAAAAAGAAATGATTTTATTGATCATACGAGTTATTAATTATTTGACATGGACAGAAAAGAAGTGATGGACACGAGCCACCATCGCTGCGAGCAGGATGAGGCAGAACAGCACAATGAAAAACCATTTGATTGCCCATTTGGCAGTGATTTTATTCCTTCTCTTTTTTCTTTTTTTCCTATTCAGTTTTTTCAAGCTGTACAAATAGTATTGAACATTGAATGAAAGGATGCCTTTGAGAAAAGACATCTGAAGGAGTGCTAACAGGCTATCAGAATGACTGCTGACTTGAAATCTTGTTTAAAGACTTTTTCGATGAGACATACTTCTCCTCCTAAACACTGAAAATTATGACCTTGGAGGCTTGAGGAATTCAGAGATTTCAACACTTCTGAAATCTTGAAAATAAGATGAGAAAGTCACAGGTAATTTAACAGGCAGCGTGAAGTTGTATGCTGATATTGATAGAAAATGAGCGTGGCAGCAGTGACATACACATATCGGAGAACATCCATCCCAACTACTCTGCTGGTTATTATGGTCACCATCATTGCCCTCAAAAATTGAAACTGTGTCTTCTTTAGTGTCTAAGGGTTGCGTGTCCGCACATGCTAGCCCTGCGAGAGCCATAAAGTAAAAACTTAATATGAAGCACCCTATTTTCATTTCACGCAAATATACGCGGCTAAACAATGCAATGGCATTGCAAAGTCTAGATTCGACATTGATTTCTAACCTAAACTTTTTCTAGATCTATCTTCTTTTGGAATCATATTGCATTTCAGATTAAGCTGTTTTTCCGTCTGGGAGTGAAATTACTCATTACATCAATGGGAAATTGAAAAGTCACACGTAGATGCTTCAGTTAATAAAGAGTTGCTTAAATTGACCTGCCTAAAAATTATCATCTCAAGTTTTAAGGAGTATTTTTTATATCTTCTAAGAATAAATCATGCTTTCAAATGCAAGATATTTTATCCGCACATCCATTAGGCAAATTTTTGGTAAGAGACTCGGGTATAGCGCAATCCATATTTTAGGGTTAAGCGTGGGGCTTGCCAGTTTTTTAGTGGCCTCCCTATATAGTATAGATGAAGTTTCCTATGATAAGTTCCATCCATCACACGACAGAATATACCGATTGGTTGTAGACTGGGATGGCGATGGGGTTCAAAGAAACTGGGCGAGGTCCAGTTTTCCCGTTGGCCGAGTTGCAGATGGCGCAATTCCTGAAATTACTGAAAGGGTGAGAATAAGGAAGAACCCCGGTACTGATCTGATTACAATCGGTAAGGTTCCTTTCTATGAACCAGATTTACTGATGGTTGAACCAGAATTTTTTAACCTCTTTGGATTTCAATTGATAGCGGGTAATGTTGATGATGTATTGGCAGAAAAGAACGGAATTGTTTTAACACAAGAGATCTCCCGCAGGTATTTTGGTGACGAAAATCCTATCGGAAAGATCGTGCGTTTCGATGATCGGTTTGATCTTAAAGTGACTGGCATAGCGAAAAACCCTCCTTCTCAATCTCACATCCAATTCAATGTGCTTGTTTCGTTCAATTTATTGGATGATATTTTTGCAGATTCACGACTAAACCATTGGGGGCAATTCGATCATTACACCTACCTCAAGATTGCTGATGGCTCCATAAAAATGGATGTTGAAGCAAAAATGACGGGCTTTTTAAGCTCACAAGCACCTGAATGGGTCTCAGAGAAAATAACACTTAAACTTCAACCTATTGAATCCATCCATTTAGGCTCTAACCGCCAAAGTGAGTTGAGACCAAATAGCAACAGTACCTATTATTTGGTTTTTATTTCAGCCGCTCTTTTGATTTTGGTTGTCGCCTCTTTCAATTATATCAACCTGTCATACGCCATATATATGTCGCGTATCAAGGAGATAGCAATTAGACAGATTCTAGGGTCTAAAAAGACAGCACTATTGATCAGCCTTGTTGCCGAATCTGTTTTGGTGAGCATGTTGGCTTTGGTTATTGGGATGACCACAGTTAGCCTTTCCATCGAAGAAATAGGCCAGTTAACGGGTAAAAACCTAACTCAATTCTATGAGCCGTGGTTCTGGCTGCTTGCCATTTTAATAGCACTGGGTACCGGGGTGCTTTCGGGTATTCCACCAGCGTTCAGGCTATTGCGAAACAATAACCTTGCGGTTGATAAAGGACTGAAACCAAAGGCGAAAAGTGCCCATTGGCTAATTTTCACACAATTGGGCATATCCTCTCTGCTCATTATGGCCATGCTGGCGGTTACCCAACAGCTAAACTTTCTACAGGAGACCTCTCTTGGCTTTAACGGGGCTTCCATTTTGGTGATACCAATTAAAGACCGTACTCATAATGCAGACTACAAGACAATATTGAGTGAGATTGAGTCCGTTTCAGGAATAGACGGTGCCTCATTCTCATCCTCCACACCGGGAAGCAGTAATGCATTGACCTATACCTACACCATTTCTGGTGCGAATAAGGCTGATGTGGCCCTCACAACTGTAATAGCAGATGAATCTTTTTGTAAGCTCTATGATATTAAGCTGATCAGGGGACGCTTAAACTCCCTTTCATCAAGCGATGGACATGTGGGAATACTTTTGAACCAATCAGCAGTCGACTTTCTGGAGCTTGATGAACCAATAGGCAAACAGGTGAGTGGCAAAATAACAGGTGAAGTTGTGGGGGTGGTAGAAGATTTTCAGGTTAATTCTTTGCACAATTTGGTTGAACCGGTCATCATCTACAATTTTCTACCTACGCTCCGTTATGTGTCGGTACGCTCCGCTACCGGATTTAATAGGGAGAAAATCGACAACCTGGCCGAGGTTTGGTCAAAGAGGTATGAAAAATATCCGATGGAATACAGTCTTCTGGAAGATGACAATTTAAAGCTCTATAGCTATGAAAAGGGCGTTTTACATTCTATTAATATTTTGGTCTGCGTTGCCGTGTTTATTGCTGTTATCGGACTGATTGGTCATGCAACACTTTTAAGAAAAAGCAAGGCACGGGAATTCAGTATACGCAAGGTCCTTGGAGCCAGCCCACTTCTTGTTTTAAGAAGTACCGCTGGAGTTGTCTGGAAATATTTGCTCTTTGGAGCCATGTTGGTTTCTTCGTTAGGCTTTGTGGCCATAGAGTTTTGGTTGCGGAACTTCCCTTATCGACCGGAAATTGATGTTTGGGTCTATGTGGCTCCTGTAATTATTGTGTCAGTCTTGTTTTTGGTTATTGTAGGAGCCTTGTTGGTCAGACAAGCAGGTAACAATCCGATTAAGTATTTAAGGGATCTATAGACAATAGATAATCAATCCCTTTATCGGAAAATGTTTGGTTGTCCTGCAAAAAAATGTTCGAACCTTGCTTAATCATATTATTAAGCAGTCTCCGTCAGTTAACAGCAAGACTCCTTTATAAAATCAGGGGCCAAAAAAGGCTATGCATGTTTATTCCGTTTCCTCATAGCTTATTTCGTGGGCTTAGCAATTGACTGCCTAAGGAAAGAAAGTGGGAGATGTGAATTATTTGAGTTGAGTAGTCTTTATCAATCCTAGATGCTGATTTTCATGTTAAAAAGGCCCTTAAAAGCCTGCAAAACCGAGTCGATGACGTCAGGATCACCACTCTTGGTTTTTCCGCTCTTCCAAGCCCTGATTACATGCGGTTTAACATCAATTCCTGCTTCTTTGACCAAGTCTTCTGCTTTGACTCCAGTGCGTAATTCTTCACTCTCTAGCTTTTCTAAAAATTCGGGTGTAATCGGCTCATAGCCGTAATGAGGATTCTTGTAAATCATAATAGGCCCAGGGTTATGGGGCTTTGGTTTTGAAGGCTCGATGTCTTTGTCGGGAAGGTCATTCCACAGTTTCAAAGCCAGTTCTACATGCTCAGTCTTTGCTGTAATTGACTTGCCATTTTGACCCGTTAGCCGATAGATAATTCCCGATGTTAAACCAATTTGACGAGCTTCTTTGTTTCCCTTCAAAGCCCTTTGTGGGCCTGTTCCAGTGCGCTCATTTTCAGCATTTATCTGCTCTCGAATATCAGAAGTAATCAGGACATAGCCTCTTTTGATCCTCACTCATGCTCTCCCAGAAAGTTGATCATATCTCGACTGCCATGCAGAACACGGATAATACGTATATGATCATTGTTGACAGAGTAGAAAACGACATGCGCTTCTTTGGCTATGCTTCTTAAATCCGCTTTAAGTTCAGGCCGCAACCGGCCTAACTCCGGATTATCCAAAAGCATGTGAAAAAGCTCATCAAGACCGTTCAGGTAAGATACAGCCTGATCCATTCCAAATTCTTGTGCCGTGTAGTCGAATATATCTTCAAGGTCATGGTCAGCCGGTTGAGAAAGCACATAGTGCCTTAATTGCCCCATCAGTACTGCCCTTCCGATTTCTTTGCCGCAATAATATCCTGAACGCCCCTTTTGCTGTCAGGACTGTTCCAGCCCTTTTCAATCTCCAGTCGCAAATCCCTGATGACCTTATCGCGGTAGAGTTGATGCAAGCGAAGGGCATCACGCACCAATTCGCTGGCATTTTGATAATCTCCTGATCCGATCTGAGCGGCTATATATTCCTGTTGTTTCTCTGTAAGGCTAACATTCATAACGACTCCTTTGTCTATACTTCAATATATCAACTATGTCCAAAATTAGCAAATATGGATATAGTTTTAAGCTAGACCCCGACATCATCATTACGGTAAAATATCACAATGAACCGGCTTGCAAGGAAATACCTGAAACCCATTTTTAAGGCCATATCAAAACACGGATTGGGTAATCCGCATACGCCTTATGAAGCCGAATTACTGTGTGCAGGCGCAAAACCAGTAGCAATTATGTCACCTCACGACATTGATTCAACATTACAGACAAAAATAGATTCAGGGATGATTGTCAAAGTCGGTGAGGAGAAATTCACGAAAACTTACAGAATTTATCACACACCCCTTGTAAAGGAGGAAGCCGTAAAAATCTCAAGAATACTTGAAGATTATATGAATTCAAAAATTGAGCCTGGCGCAGAGGATGTAAACAAGCTGGTCAAATTCTACAAGCTTTCAGAACTTGATGAGACTGCCAAGGACTGGGCTCAAATATTACACAGCCGAATGTCAGTCATGAAAACAGCACTATATGAACGATATAAAAGTCCCAACATGATAGCTGTTCTTGAAGGCACTATTCCATCGCTAGAGCCTTTAAGGATAGATGAAGGCATGCCCATGAAAGATGAGTTGGAACAAGCGGTGAAGCGTGGTCAATTAGGTGCTAGTGATTTCCAAACTCATGACTTGGTTCAGGTCTATGCTCAGAGCAGCAAGACAGCTGAAGGAAAGGAGTTATTCGCACGATATTATGAAGTCGGTGTTGAGAATTATCCGCCTTTAGACGATTACGACAGCCACAAACGAATTGCCCAACTTTTGGGGTTTACCGACAATGATTTTGCATGGTTTGCTGGTACGAAATATCAAAACCCCATTACGAAGAAGATTATGTTCTCAACAGAAAACATTCGAAAATGGGCAAGAAAGCAATATTTATTATCTAATGTTCAAAATGAATTGAGCAATGGATAGCCCTACTCCTTCGCTAACACTTCCATTTTGCCAGATAGATAAAATTTTAGATAAATACCCTTAAAATTTAGCTAAAACTGGTTGACATAATTTACGCTGAATTCATCTTTTTCTGTCACAATTATCGTGTCATGGGGCAAATGAAGGGGAAATTCCGTGTCAGATGTAGAGATAAATAAAGTCCATAAACAGGCCGAACATTTGAGCCGGCAGCAGTTTGACCTCACCGTCAACGGTCAGGCTGAAAACGCTGGTGTTCGCAAAGTAAATGCCGCAGATGGCAACTTGGATAATCAGCAGGACTCAAAAGAGAAGAAGAAAGATATGAGTTGGGAATTGCTTCAGCTCATTCAGGATTTCAAAAATGATGTGGGCGACATGCTCGATCGTTTAAAAGAGATACGCGAAGAAATGGACAAGGTCGGAAACCGTATTAACAAGGGCAAAGCAGCCCTTGAGAGCGGCAGCATGGATGCCATTACCTTCCAACTGATGAGTGAGCACAACTACTCTCAGGAAAAGATTGATGGGATGAGTGACGATCAAAAGACTGAAGCCCTCGAAAATCACATTGAGGAAGACAAGCTTACATATGATCAGTTGAAAAATGAATATATCAAGGTTGATCAGGCCTTGCAGGACAAGTTGAACAGTGACACATTCCAAATGCTCTCAAAAGAGGATCAGGAGCGCCTGAAAAGGGAATATGAAACCGCAAGTCAGGCTGAGATTGTAAGGATAGATGCTAAGGCGGGGCATCTGGATGTAGAAAATGCCAAAGCTGATGCTAGAGAGGTTACGGGCTGGGATTCAAGTGTGCTTAGTAAAGCAACAGATTCAATGGCACTCTCGGAAGGTGAGGAGTTTGAAGCTGAATTCGAAGACTTTTCGGCTTTTGATGAATTCTCTTCATCTTCTTTTGCCGATACGCTGGATGATGGAAATCAGTTTGCCGCCTCTGCCGGTAGCATTACACAATCTTTCAATCAGGCCGGTGGTATGACCACTATGACTTCTGATGTAGATCTCACAGGTGAATTAAAGCAGTCGGAAGACGCCACATATAGCGGCCAGTCCATGACAAAAGGGATGAAGCTTTAAAGATTATTTTCTAGATTGTTTGAAGCAACAACCTGATTGGATTTGTCTGAATCTGGAATGTGGTTTACCACCACAAGACCGTTTTTCTCAGCATAGAGCTTTGTGACGACAGGGATCAGCTTCACCATCTGAGTCGGGTGGAAGATACCATCCCCATCCTCATATTTTCCGCCATTCTTATCGTAGGTGCGGCCATTAATATATATTTTACCAAAAGTACTACGGTCTCCACCTTCTTCATCAAAGAAAACAGAAATGTCTGTTGGATAGTCGGTGCGCTTTGAGTCCTTGAACATCACCTGAAGCATACGGGCGTATTGCTCGGCTGTGTAACGATCATCTTTTTGCCCACCTGAAATGTAAATCACAAGGGCAGAATTCTTACCTGAATATCCACTGGCATCTCCAGCACCACCTGCTTTGATCACAGGAGTAGCTGCAGGTTTTTCCGTTTTTACAGCATTGTTAAAGGCAATCACATTGCCGTTATCATTGCTCTGCGCCTTGGCGCTCAAGCTGAATATGAGGCCTAATGTGGCGATCCCTGCTGCTATCTTTTTGGTTGGATTCATGGTTTTTATCCTATTAATACACTTCATTTATATCACCTTTTGCACCCTCACTACAATCAGTTCCTGCTAACTATTTAAGATTTTAAGAATTCGCGTGTGTGCAATTGAGAGCCGGGAGGGCTGTTTTTACAGCCCCCCTAATTTTTCAGGCTTGGCTCAAACGTAGTTATAGCCCTTGCCACCGCAGTCGGTGCAAGTCCTCATTCCTGGGCTGTTTGTGCTGATGACGCTTCCCGTACCAGAACACATGACACATTTCACTTTTTTCACGGCTTTGCGTTTATGTTTAACAATGGATTGCGACTTATATGACGCAATATAAATATAAATTCTGAACTACGTTTTATAAGACGCTGATTTTAAAGACGCTTTTAACCTCTTTTGACCCATTGTATGAAGGAAGAGGAAACGATAGAAACCACATTAAAAGCCATAGGAGACCGGCTGAAGCAATTGCGAGAAGCAGGCGGCTTTGAGGGCGGTTATGTCGGTTTCGCAATCCATCATGTAAACATGCAACCCAAACAATATTGGAAGTTGGAGGCAGGCACAGCCAACTTTACAATCAAAACACTTCTTCGTGTCCTGGATGTCCATAAAATCACACTCGAAGACTTCTTTAAGGGCACATAATCTGTGTGCATCAAGCACAGAATATTTGAACCTATACAGAATATCTGTAGTTTTACTACAGTAATACTGTACTATTAGTACACTATTTGTGTATAATGAAAGAAGAAAGGAGTTACTTATGGCACGTATTGATTTGAGCGATCCTTATGAGCGCTATCTAAAAAGTCAGGTTGATGCCGGGCTATTCAGGTCTATCACAGCCGCTGTAGAACATGCTATCCTGAACCAGATGAAGGAAGAAGAAAAACTTCGTTTATCGGGCATTCAGGCCGCTTTGGCAAAAGGCGAGGAAGACATTGCCAATGGCCGCACTTTTTCCTATTCACCCGGCCTTATTTCTGAAATCTCAAAAAAGGGCAAGGAAGCTGCCCTATCCGGAAAGTCCGTGAAGCGTGAAGTCAAAGGCTAAATTCAATCTGGAACTCTCCTATGAGGCCTATGACGATTTGATCGACATTCAGGCCTATACCTATTCGGAATTCGGTGAAGCCCAATGGAAGAAATATGAGGGGTTATTGAACGGTGCTTTCGAGCATCTTATTCAGAACCCCTACTCTGGCCATAAGCGCAGAGACGTACCTGAACCCTATCTTTCCTGGAATGTCGGGGAGCATGTGATGGTTTACCGCGTAGAAGAAGACACCATATATGTTGTGCGTGTCCTTCATGGTCGCATGAATTTCCTGTACAAGCTCTAGCCCTCCCCACACCATAGTAGGAATTTATTCCTTTTTCTCCTTGACTCCCTCTTGGCAGTCTACTAATGACTTGTTCCTGACCTAGCAATAGGAATTTAATCCCATAACATTCAAGAAAGGAACAAAGGATGAACAATACACTGTACTATGGAGAAATGGTAGCCCGGATTTCAGGTTTTATACACCATGACCCGATCACACTCTCAAGGCTCGAAAACAAGCTGAGAATGAGCGGTGAAATGCCTGATAAAAACACCCTCTGGACGATCTGTGCCGATGCAGCCCAGGTGTTTGATAAAATCGAGGATCTCTCTGGTGAGCACTATATCGACTGGCACAAAGCACTCGATATCTATTCCGACAAATTGCGGGACATTCTATTAAACGGCACAGCACCCAGCATGGCCGATCTCATAGCTCTAGCCTCCTCATCCATTCAGGAAAGTAGAGCAGCCAAAGAAGACCCAAAGTCAAATTTCCTTGAAGAAGACTATCCATTGAATGCTTTAGGGCGTTCCCCCTCGCGCGGGCAAGGCTAATACGAGCTGTTCAAACCGTATCCCCGCTTTTCCGCACCCTTTGGGTTTGTGCAAAGCGGGTGATCCCCCTCGGTTTGTCCAGGCCTTGTCCCTTGCTCACCCCCTGTTCGCCACATGGCAGGGGTTATGGCGACCCCATAACCCTTTTCCAAAGGGATTTTTTTACCAACGACATAAAGGAGATAAAATATGTCAAACACTGAAACCAACGAAACACAACCAACTGAAAACCTTTTTGCTGATACCAATATCAGCATGAAATCAGGCCATCTTGTGAAGGATGCCGAGCTGATCGGTGATGGAAAATTTGCCAAATTCAGAATTGCCACAAACAAGGAATTTCTGGATTCACAAGGCCAGGTCCAGAACATGGCCAACTATTTCAACATCATCGTCTCAAGCAATCTTAAAGATGCTTTTGCCATAGCCCAGAACCTTAAGAAGGGCGATTGGGTCTATATCAAAGGTGAAGACAGCTCTCGTTCCATCGACACAGTCGAAGGATACAAGGATACAGCAGTCACCACATTCGCCTACAAAGTGGTTTTGAAGAAAGAGAAAACCGAGCAAGTGCCTGAAGAAGGCCAAGCCTTGGAAGCAAATTCCCAACCTGCCTAAACCTAAAAGGGAAAGTCATTTCAATGGCTTTCCCTCTTTTTTTGATGGAGCGCATTCATGTCTTATGTAAAGAACAAAACAGATATCCACCAGCAGGTCACAGATCAGATCATAAGCCTGCTCGATCAGGTTGACTTGAACAATTACCAGCCACCATTTGCGAGCCTTGCAGCCAAAGGCCTGCCGGTAAACCCAACCACGAAAAACCGCTACCAAGGGATCAACATTCTAAACCTTTGGTTTAACCAACAAGCCAAGCAGTTCAACTCGAACCATTGGGCGAGCTTCAAGCAATGGAAAGACAAAGGCGCGAATGTCAAGAAAGGCGAGAAAGGCACACAGATCATTTTCTACAAAAGCCTGATCAAAACTGAAGAGAACAGCAAAGGCGAAACTGAGACCCATAAAATCCCGATGCTCAGGCTCTACACTGTTTTCAATGCCAATCAGGTCGAGAATTTTGAGCCGGAAACGACTCCAGCAGATATCCAGACAGACAATGTTGAGCGCATATCTTTGGTCGATGAGTTTTGCAAAGGTACAGGGGCAGACATTCGCCATGGTGGGGATGAAGCTTATTTCAGCCCTATGGGAGATTATATCCAGATGCCTGAAACACGGCTTTTTCTGGATAGCGAACAATCCACCGCCACAGAAAACTACTATTCCACCCTCCTCCACGAACTGACCCATTGGACAGGAGCAAAGCATAGACTTGAGCGCGACTTGGCCCACAACCAAAAGGAGCGCGAGAAATATGCGTTTGAAGAACTGGTTGCAGAACTTGGCGCAGCATTCCTATGTGCGCATCATGGCATTGCTCAAAACCACCCGCCTAATCATGCCCTTTATATCAAGAGTTGGTTGAAAGCCTTGAAGGATGACAAAACCTTCATCTTCAAAGCATCTGCTCAGGCAGCCAAAGCGGTTGATTATCTAGATCAATTGGTCATGGGAGAAACCCAGCCATGACCGATTATTTCAATGAGCTTACCAAGCAAATGAACCAATTGGGCAGAAGGCATGATTTAGCCCGTGTATTCAACGACCTTTTGACCATGGGGATTTGCTCATACCATTCCACCAATATCAAAAGCTGGTTGCAGGAAAAGGACGAAGTGAATGAAAGACACTACCTTGAAACGATCAAACCCTACAAAAAGGAAGAGCTTGAAGAATTCAGCAAGGCCTTGGGGCTCATACAATTGAATGTCTATGAAAATCCTTATTCCGACATTCTGGGCGAATTCTTTATGCAGCAGATCACCAGAGGCCAGAACGGGCAGTATTTCACGCCTGAGCCTGTGTGCGACATGATGGCAAGAATGAACTAGGCAGGCATTGAAGGCGAAGGCAAAAGGATTCAAGACCCAGCCTGCGGATCAGGGCGCATGCTTTTGAGTGCAGCCAAGATCAACTATCGGAATTACTTCTACGGTGCTGACAGTTCAAGCACCTGCGCAAAAATGGCAACCCTCAATTTCTTTCTCAATGGCCTAAAGGGGGAAATCGCTTTGATGAACTCTTTAAGCATGGAGTGGTTTGGAGGCTGGCACATCAACATGGATGGGCTTGGCATTACACCCATTGAAAGGGAGCAATCTCAACTCTGGTTTGAAGCCCCGAAAATCAAGACATCTGAATTTGACAAACAAGCTCGGGGCAAGTCCACAGAGCCAGCCCATCAACTCACACTTTTCTAAATCAAACGAAAGGAAAATGAATGAAAACCTATATCGCCAAAGCCGAAATGCGCACCTATCTACAGGTCAAAATCACAGCCAATTCGGAAGAGGAAGCCTATCAAAAAGCAAAGGTGCTATGCGGCAGCGAATTCACCGAAATCGAAGGGACAGGAAGCTGGGAGATTTATAATGTCGAAGAGGAATAAAGGAGGTCCGTTTGATATGTTTGAAGAGGTGAGTCTCATTTACAGAAACAAAACAAGAGCCAATGACCGACCCAAGATTGATTGTGCTGAGAGCGCCTACAAGATATTGAGAGCCCATTGGGATAATGATCAGATTTCCCTTGTTGAGGAAGCCAAAGTCATGTTTCTCGACACACGCTTTAGGCTCATGTCGATTTCAACCGTATCCAAAGGCGGCTTATCTGGAACGGTCATTGATCCCAGAATAGTGTTTGCAATGGCCCTCAAAAGACGGTGTTCAGCTATCATCTTGTCCCACAACCACCCTTCGGGAAATCTAAAGCCCAGCCATGCCGATATTTCTCTGACTAGAAAATTCCATGAAGCCGGTCGGCTATTGGAGATCACTCTGGCTGATCATTTGATCATCAGTGAAGAAGGCTATTACTCTATGGCGAATGAGGGACACATACCATAGCCCTTCCCATTCTTGACAATAGAAACCATCAGATTAATCTAACATCAGCCTGAGTTTATTCAGGCTCCCACCACCTGAAGTTGCCATGGAGAACAAATCTTCATGGCAATTTTTTTGTCCAAGGGGTCAGATAATATTGCTGTTTAAATATTGAATAGCTAACCTCAATTTGTCTAGTGATTGGTCTTGGTTCAAGCTCAAAATCCAAAGTTCATTGACCTCATAATGCACCTATTGATAGGAATATAATCCCGCTTCAGTTTACTTACAGACATCACGTCTAAGGCGATCAAAGTTCCTTATTTAAGAATAGAAGCAGTGAAACTCTTTCTGGGTCAAATTTTTAATTTTAACACATGAGCCGTTCATTCGATACCAAGCAATTAAAAGATGAATCCTTAAAAAAACTATATGATTATATACTTCATAGAGCCACCCACATTTTTGAAGTATTTAGGGATGTTTATTTCCCTGGCTCTAAAAATAAAGAGCTGGTTATTGGTTACCTGCACTCTACTCATTTTCAGGCAGAGGCCTATAGGTCAAAGATAGACAGTTTTAATATTGGGATTCATTCACCCACAATTTTATTATCTAGAACACTCTTCGATGTTTTGGTGACAGACGATAAGTATGGTGGTTATATAACTGGAGAGCTTTCTAATAATGTGACATTTCCTTTTCGACTGATTAATGATGTTCGAAATATCTACAATCAGAAAGAAGTCCTTATAACGAAAGACTCTAACCGTACTCTGGTTTCATCTGTACTCACTGACCTTACAGGAACATTCATAGCATTACATGAAATAGGCCACATTGTACTTGGGCACGTGGATTTTACCAAAGCTGAATTTGGTGATGACCAGCTTTTAGAAATATTTAGCTTCAAGAAAAGAAGGTTGAGAGAAGCGGAAAACCGACAGGCCATGGAACATGATGCCGATATGATAGCAGCTAGACTGATCCCTCAATATATTGAACAGCTTCACACTAAAATTCTAGAAGATAACAGGTATCAATTGGCGTTTAGAAAAATACATGAATCAGATCGGATGCTTGAACTTCTAACAGCATTATCTACCTCTGCAATTTACGCGATGTTCCTATATATGTTTGGACCCAATACCGTGAGAGACTTTCGATATACTGCCCACCACCACCCTCTGACAAGAATCAGAAATGTAGTGAATGGCATAGTACAAACCCTATCTGAACGTTGGGATTTTGACTTAGATTTATTCGATACATTTTACGAGCAAATGCAAATTAGCATACAGGATATTTTTGCCTACAATGGTATGATCAATTCATTTCTATTTAAAGATTCTACACCTGAAAAGGTTAAGAATGACCTGGCTCGTATTCAGGAACTTGCTTTCAAAAACAGATCATTGAGTCAACCATGGTCGTGGCTGCCTAAGACCGAATGGATAAACTAAAACCTTAAATCTTGTTGCTCAGCCATTTCCTCAATTTCTAGAATACATTTGGGATGGGGTGTAAAGGACTTCCCTTTATACACTGTAAAAAATCTGGATGATGAGTTAAAAGCTATACTGATTTCATAAAAAAAATCACCTTGAATACACTCTCCATTAGAACGGGATTGCTTTATTTCATCGATTAGCTCAGTCATTCGAACATACTGGCCATCATTAAGTTTTGACAGATTAACTACCTTTGGCTCAACAAGATTACCTCCAGTGAAACCTCCCACCTTGCTTATCTTTACAGAGCAAGACCTATTAAGTTTGAGAAAGTATTTTTTAAGGAACTGAATAATGTCATGACTCCTATTAATTGTTCCAATAAGACATAGGAGTAAGTTTAATTCTATATCAATGCCTATTTCAATGTCTATCTATTTGGTTTCCGGGATATACGCAGGATTGAGAAAATGTGATTATTCAATACACCATTCAACATGCTCAAAAAAATCAAATTATAGACAATGGCCAGGAGTGTTAACTCCTTATATTTATTATAAGAATGAAAGGTTTTTTAAGAATAAGGAAAGCCCCAAAAGGCCTCCACTTCTCAGACAACAACGATGACAAAAAGATTGATTTTTATCTTTCTAGACTCATAAAATTAATCCCTTCAGATATACTCGCACTCTATGTCTTCGGAGAGAATGTTATTCCAGAAGAAATCATGACTGCACGGGTAATTTTCGCTATCATCTGCTTAATGCTTGTTGCCGTTTCACGATACCAATGGACTAAAGAGATAAATTCTAATGAACCTCAGTGGCCAGTTATTGTGATATCCATGATCTCATTTTGCATTTGGGTATACTCTATTGGTTCTCTTTTCGAAATTGCCGGTCTTCAGGAAAAATGGCTGGGGTCTCTAATGATAGCCACATGGGTTGTCATTGTTCCTTACATCTATCATGGGGATGAAATTGAAAACTAATTATGGCTAACCGTCCCTTTGTCTTGGCCGAACTGCCCGCAGAGGTCAAAGAGTATTATGAAGACCAATTGGCAGCCATAAATCAAAAGCTGTTTTATATAGGCAAGGAAAACCCCTCATTTTCAATAAAAGTGAACGCTTTCTATTCGGATAGAACGGATCTACACGCACAAATTGTTCATCGTAAAAAAAGCAAAGAAATTGATATTGGAATAAGTCCCTGCTATCCCGTTGCACTTCATTACTACTTTAATCACCTTGTGCAAGATTATTTGATATCAGGAGTAGATGAGGGTATCGATAATGATGTTTTGGAGCGAATCAAATCACAAGGCCTTCTAATCAAATTCCCAGGCAAAAGAAGCTTTTCTTTAGAAATCCCAAGCTTAATATATGATACGTTACCCAAAAACGAGATACAAAGAAATATTGCATTTCACTCAGCGTCATTCGCTTTACCATTTATTGGTTATCATGAACTTTGTCACTTGACCTCAGATCACTTAGACACGGATACATCTTTTAGCATAAGTAAGATTTTCAAAGATTTAAGGTTGAGTCTTGCTATGAAAAAGGATCCATTGACCATGCATAAAATATGGGAATATGAGGCTGATATACTGGCTTCCAGTTTACTCATCGAAGACATCTTCACTGAAGTCAATAGAGACTATGTAGAGATGTGTGATCTTGACTTTGATAATATTTACCATAAAGCCTCGCTTGTTTCTACCTGCATTATAGCGATCTTCCATCTTCAGCATGTTAGCCGTGCTAGAAATCAGCTACATATGTCTCCGCTCCACCGGTTTATCTATATATTGGACCACTTGATAAATCATATTGGGCATCACTTTTTAGTCAAGGACAGGCAGAAACTTGCAGATACAATGTTTTTCTCAGCCCAAAATGTTATGAAAGCCTGGGATAGATTGAACCTGGATATTCAGTTTGATTTAGAGGATCGGGCAAAGGTCAGACAAACTTCAGAGGAAGGAAGGATAATTGCATCCAAAAGTTTAAGGCAACGCCACCTTTATAAACATAGATGTTATGGTACTTTTGTTTTCAACGATCAGAAAGTCATTTAACCCATGATGTTTATTAGTTCCATCAAGGCTTTGGGCATGGGTGAAAAAGCGGAAGAAGTATAAATTTCTCTTCCTTCATGATTTGGTTTGTCTCGACCAGCCACCTTCAATATATAGATTTGATCGCCAGAATTTCTGTTTTTATCTAGCCTTTTGATGGGAAAGGAAAGGCGAGTAACTAGGCCCTGTATTTTATTAAACTCTTCAAGAGTCAGCTCATTCATTCTCTTCTCATAAATAACACTATGCCAACTTCCTTCTTCAAAAAGACAAAGACGGTCACTTTTCGATAAACGAGCCTTTCGATTAAAAATGTTGAATATTCAAACTCTCCCTAATTAGAAATGAATTCAGTTTATTTCTAATTATACACCAATATTGTACGTATTTCAAAAACTCATACTAAGCATAGAATCATTAAATTAAACACCCATAACATGATTATTGCCTGATCAGGACACTAGACAATGTACCAATCAGAGGGTTGGTTAAATCAAGGGTGCTTTCACCTTTAAGCCCATGGATAAGCCTATTTAGAACAAACAAAGGACACTTCATTGACATTACCCTCAATTAGGATTATAGTCCTACAACAAATATGGAGGTCTTGAGATGAATAAATTGGAACTAATGTTGTTGATGAAGTTTGAATCACCAATAATTCCTCTAGACAGAATATGCCAAGAATATTTTGGCTGCAGCAAGAACACGGCAAAGCAAAAGGCCAAGTCTGGAACCCTACCCATTCCAGCCTTTAGACTTGGTTCATCACAAAAGTTACCTTGGATGATAAACATCCAAGACTTGGCTAGATTCATTGAGACAAACTCAATTGAGGCAAAGAAAGAATGGGTTGGAGTTATTTCAGAATGAGGCGATCGGGATTTAAGTCAGTGTAAATTCGCCATAAGGTGTTCAAATCTTTATGGCCGGTTACTTGCGCTACCTGATCAACAGAATAGCCTAATTCAAATAGCCTAGAAGCCCCCTCTCTTCTCAAATCATGATAACGTAAGTCTGAAATTTTCAGATCATTCCTTACTCTCTGAAATCCAGCCGTTACAGAACGGGGATTGTATGGGAAGATTCTATTGTCCTTTTTATTTCTTTTCTGTCTTAGTACGATTTTAAGCGCATCTCCTAAGAGAGGCACTTTCATGTGATTGCCAATTTTCTTCCTGGGGTCTTTTCTATTGCGCACCCAAACCCAGCTTTCTTCAACATTCAAATCTTCCCATACAATCGAACACACCTCAGATATTCTCATACATGAGAGAATTGAGAAGTCCAGAATGTCTGTGAAGGGTATAGTTGAATAAGTGTGACCCTGCCTTGCGGCTAATCCTTTTCTGAGCTTTTTAAGCTCGTTGTTTGACGGCCTTCTTGTTCTAATGTTTGACTTCCCAATTAATCCAAGAATTCGTAGTGTTGGCATTGCCTCAACGATTGATGAGGTACTAACGTCAATCTCATATAGCGCCTTTGCAGATCGCAAAACCGCTCTTATATGGCTTATGTCACATGCAATAGTTGCTGGAGATGCACCACCCGATTTTCTTTCCTTACAAAAATCCACGATATGCTTTGGTTTAAGATTTGAAAGCTTTGTGTTCGCTATATCAAATTCTTTGATTGCTTCTAAAGAGTATCTTTTAGAACGACCCATACCAATGTGTTCATCAGATAGATATTTTTCCAATAAGTCTCTAAGAAGTAATAATGATGTATGATTGTTTGAGAAGTCTTGACCTTGGGAAATGCTCCTTTCAATCAGATCAACCTGAAGCTTCCCCCATGCTTTTGCGGATGCTTTATTTTTAAAGGTCTTGTTTTTGGATTTGCGCTCATCACTTTCTGGTTGAACCCATCTAACCTGACAACAATATTTACCATTTCGAGGAGAAACACTAAAGTACGGCACTAGCTAATTTTCCTTCCTCAATTAGCGGTTATTACATTGCCTACTGTAGGCAATATGTAGGCAAATTGTCAAGAAAATGTACTAAAATGTGTGAAAATGTATGAAAACGGATAAGAACGAAAAAGCTCAAAAACTCCAGTATTCCTGCACTTTAGAAGGAAATCCAAAGCACAAGCATATTTCCGTTGCCCCTATGATGGATTGGACAAATTCTCAAAATAACTCATTGATAATAAACAGCTTTAAAAATGCTGTAGGCAATATGTAGGCATTATTAGTTAATTTATATTGAATTAGACTAGATCATCAGTCTCATTTTTTCCTGCCAATCCCATATATTTAAGAAATAAAGCAATATTAAATTGAAATCTAAGGATTTTGAATACATCTACAATAGAGTATTCCACTCTGCAAAAAGAGCATTAAATAAGCTGTCTATGACCATTGAAGAAGTGGATGAAAAACGGGGTACGATTATAGCCTCTACAAAAACTTCGTTTTTTGGCTGGGGTGAAGATGTTTCTTTAATCTTTAAAGATTTAGGGAACAAAACATCTGTTGTTGTTCAATCTTCGAGCCCTTCTCAGATTATTACCTGGGGGAAAAATGAAGTTAATGAAGATCAGGTTTTGGAAGGTATATACCGTGATTTGAAAGGGCTATGAAATTATACGTTGAACCTTGTGCAAGCTGTGGCCAGAAAATATATCTAAATAAATCTGCTGAGAATAGAAGTGAGTTAAGGAGATTATTGGGTAGCGACAGGTTTCATCTGAGTTGTGCTCAATGTGGTGTTACAGGAGTATTTTCCGTTAATGAAGTCAAGGCTGAGTCTGAAGCTATCTCTTCTGTTGCTGGAGGTATAGTAGGTGGTTTGATTGGCATATTGGGAGGTCCTGCAGGTATCTTGATAGGTGGGAGCATAGGAGCAGCAATTGGAAGCTCGTCAGACAGGGAAGAAATTAAGAAGGTGAATTTTTTTAACCATAGCATCTAGGGATGAAGCTTAACTCACAGACTAAACGAGGGCTTTTATTTTTAATGGTTTTAGGTTCAACCATTATTCTTATCGTGGATAATGATATACAGTCTTACTTTCTAAATATGATAAAGAATGGGCTGGATTACGAGGGGACGTATTATATTGTCATGGCTTGTTCATTGATTATTGGCTTGTTCTATTCATTTTACTTCGCCAAAAACAAACAGCCTAAAGACCTTAATTTTTTTATGAAGGTTTTTGGACCTCTAATTGACCCACCTCTTAATACATTGTCTTATGGAATTGTGATTGCTTCGGTGCTCAGATTGATTAGAGGCTTATTTAGCCAATTATTCTTTGAAATTGAGTATTTCAAAGACTTCGGGGTAATCAATGTAAGTGCCATAGGCCTTGCCTGTATACCTCTTCTCATATGGAGTGTTAACGGATTAACAGGGTATTTTGTAGCTCTATTTGGAAGATTAGATGATCAGTTTGGGGAAATTACACCCATAATTAATGAAGAAGACAATCTTGACAAGCATAAATAGTCGTTTAAAATAGCCTTCTCAAAATTAACTTGAAGGTTACTTTAAATCTTAGCTCCTGATTTCTCTCCTACACTTACTGACATATTCTTCACAGGGCTTTTCTGAATACTATAGTCAATATAATAATCTCGGTAGCCTAAAATTTGTAGAATGGTCTTGTTGAATAACACTTGGTAAACTCTAGTGAGGATAAGGTGTTCTTGGACTTTTTTATCCAGTGAGTAATCAGGAATCCCATGAGCCATCTGATTTCGAAGCTGCAATGCTTTCTTCTCCATTCCTTTCAGAGTGATACCAATCAAAGAATAAAAGAGTGTCATTTTTTCATTAGGCCCTTTCCTGTGGGCATTTTTTATTTTACTCAATACAATGTCAGCGCCTTCAAAACTCACAATTTTATCCGCGATCAAACTGAGGCCTTCCTCAATAAGTTCTTGATACAAAGCCCGATTGATATATTCAGTTTTAACATGATCGATTGTTTTTAAATACTTTTCTGCAAGTATTTCTAAGGCACTTGATAGAACTGGTAAATTAGCTCCAAGCGGTAAATCAAAGAAGGTCCAATATCTTTCTAATACAGCATCCAATGCCAGAATATCTCTTTTTAGCAAATACTCAGGAAGTAACTGATTCAGAAGTATCCCGAAGTTGCCCCAATCATATTGAAGATTAAACCGTATAGGAGGCATCGATTCAATTGAGCACTCACTTGTAATCCCTGAGACACTAATCAACCGAGCATTCAAGAGTTTATTATCTTCAAGAATACTGTGCCCGAGATAGTGAACTCTGTTTCCCAAAAGGAAAGATATTAAATTCTCTACCCCTATAATCAAGTTACTTGAAACATTGCCAATGTCCCCCCTGAATTCCAAGCAAATCCCTGACCAGGTTGATTTCAATATGTCCCGAGGTACTTTGGCAACGAGAAATTCTAGGTCATTCTGTGAGTATTTGATAAAGTCTTTAGAGATACTGCTATTAATGTAATTTCTAGGAGTGTCCTCAAAGCTGTCAACTCCAATTCGTATCTTTTTATTTTCTAGAAGTAGACTGCGAATCGTTTGCCCAGAAAAATTGGCTGGAATACTTGAGCAAATAAACCAATCAAGCCTGATTTGATTCTTTTCCTTGGTGATTTTGCTTGGACGAACAAAATCTATCTCAACAGATTTTATCTCCAATTCACTTTGGACAAAAGCACCCTCAGTATGCAAGTTTACTGATGAGATTGTGAAGTTGGTCAGACAACACTGGCTCAGGTGAAATCCATTTCCTTCTTCATCCTTTCCGAATAACCTTTGGCCATTGATGACATTACTACTTCCAACAAAATCAGCTTCATTGAGTTTTTGAACATCCTGTACATTTCCAAAAATTCTCGCGCTAAATCGGAAATTTTGAGTTCTTGATATTTCTATCCAAGCACCTGAGTTATATCCCCAATCCGACTTTTCAAATTCCAACTCAGAAAGCTTAACAGGAAAATCAGAAAACTCCCACTCTAGATCGGCAGGACAAAACGCTCGCCCTCCTTGTTCAACGTGATCCGACATTTTAAATATTTGAAATGATGATATAGCCCAAGGACAAATTAAGCTGATTTTCTTGCGGAAGTTACGTTATTTTGGAAGCGTACGGCCATCAACTACTAGGCTATTAATCAAAGCGAAAGTACATTTTAAGTACTTAACGCACCTATTTGTTTTAGGTATGTTTTAGTGACAAACAAAAAAGGGTTACATTTCTAATGTAACCCCTTGATTATTAAGTAGCGGGAGCAGGACTCGAACCTGCGACCTTTGGGTTATGAGCCCAACGAGCTACCAACTGCTCCATCCCGCGATGTGTACAAGTTCAGACGATTTCCGAACTGGGCTACAAATGTAGTGACATTTTCATTCTAAACAAGTACCTTTGCTACATAATTTTAAGAATGTCAGAAAAATCACATAAAGCCGGATTCATCAGCATTATCGGAAAACCGAATGTCGGAAAGTCAACGCTTATGAATGCCCTTGTGGGTGAGCGACTTAGCATCATCACTTCCAAAGCACAGACTACCCGACACAGAATTATGGGAATTTTGAGCGGAGAAAATTTTCAGGTAATTTATTCTGATACCCCCGGAATTTTAAAGCCTGAATACAAACTTCACGAGACCATGATGAGCTTTGTGAACAGCTCATTCGAAGATGCTGACGTTCTTCTATTCGTTACCGATCTCTATGAAAAGTACGATGGTGAAAAACAGCTAGACTTTTTAAAAGACATTAAAATTCCAACAATCCTTGTTATGAACAAGGTAGACTTGGCCAAAGGCTCTCAGGCTGAAGATAAAATAGCTTACTGGAAAGAAATGTTCGATTTCGATGCTGAAATAATGGTTTCGGCATTAGAAAAGCTAAACATTCAAGAGCTCTTCTCAAAAATTATAGACCTGCTGCCAGAGCATGAAGCTTATTTCCCAAAAGATGAACTTACGGATAAACCAGAAAGGTTCTTCGTGAATGAGATCATCCGAGAGAAAATTTTCCTCAACTACAAAAAAGAGATTCCTTACAGCTGCGAGGTAGTCACCCATACTTTTAAGGAAGACGAGAAGATTATCCGCATTATGTCAGACATTTATGTAGAGCGCAAGAGCCAGAAAGGCATTGTGATTGGCCACAGAGGAGAAGCCATTAAGAAAGTAGGTATTCAAGCACGTGAAGAATTAGAGAAGTTCTTCGGAAAACAGGTGCATTTAGAGACCTTTGTAAAAGTTGAGCAAGATTGGAGAAAGAAAGAGCTGAAACTGAAAGGGTTTGGGTATAGTAATTAGAAATTACGAATTAATAATTATCAATATGGCACACACCAATATCATTCAGGAAAAGAGCTTTGAGCTTGCGGTAAAAGTTGTGAAGGCAGTTAGGGCCTTTCGAAAGCAAGAAAAAGAATTTGAAATTACAGGGCAGTTACTAAGAAGTGCAACATCTATTGGAGCTAACATTGAAGAGGCTATCGGAGGATATTCTCCCAATGATTTCCAATTTAAGGTTAACCTTTCATACAAAGAAGCCAGGGAAACAAAATACTGGTTGAAAGTAATGAAAGCAGCAGAAATGATGGATGTGCAAACCCTCGATGAACTTCTTAACGACTCAGAAGAAGTACTAAAGATTTTAGGTGCTATTACGAAGACATTGAAAATTCGTAATTCCTAATTTCTAATTGAATTAAGATATGGCAAATATAATAGCGATAGTAGGCCGCCCAAATGTGGGTAAATCGACATTCTTTAACCGTTTGGTAGAGAAAAGACAGGCCATCATGGATAATGAAAGTGGGGTAACCCGCGACAGACATTACGGCTACGGTCAGTGGACAGGCAAACACTTTACGGTAATAGATACTGGAGGGTATGTCACTGGGTCGGACGATGTGTTTGAAGGCGCTATCAGGAGCCAAGTTGTAGAAGCCATGAATGAGGCTTCGGTTATACTATTTATGACCGACTGTCATGATGGGCTTACTGACTTAGATAAAGATTTTGCCAAAGTAGTTAGAGGACTAAAAAAGCCTGTTTACATAGTGGCCAATAAAGCGGATACCGCTGAATGGTCTTACCAATCTCATGAGTTTTATGGCTTAGGCATTGGAGATGTATTTCCTATGTCTGCTTCTAATGGATCGGGAACGGGAGAAATTCTAGACGAAGTAGTTAAGCATTTTGAAGATGACGGCATTGAAGATCCTGATGGAGACATTCCAAGAATTGCCATCCTCGGTAGACCGAATGCTGGTAAGTCTTCCTTCGTCAATGCGCTTTTAGGAAAAGAAAGAACCATTGTTACCGATGTTGCTGGTACTACCCGAGACTCCATCAACACGCATTATAAGCTTTTCGGAAAGGATTTTATTCTTACTGATACCGCAGGAATTCGCAAGAAATCTAAGGTGCATGAAGATATTGAGTTCTACTCAGTAATGCGGGCACTACAATCGCTGCAAGACTCAGATGTCTGCATCATTATGATTGATGCCACCAGAGGGCTAGAAGCTCAAGACATGAACCTCATAAGCTTGGCGCTGAAGTACAAGAAGGGAATTATGCTTATGGTGAATAAATGGGACCTTATTGAAAAGGAAACCAATACCATGAAGCAGTTTGTAGAAGAGATAGACGAGAAGCTAGGTCAGCTCACTTGGATTCCGAAAATGTTTACTTCTGTAACTGAGAAGAAACGTATTTTCCAAGCCATTGAATTGGCTGTGAAAGTACACGAAAATAGACATCGCAAGGTAACTACTTCTCAACTGAACGATGCTATTTTACCAGAGATCGAAAGGTATCCGCCACCAGCAATTAAGGGTAAATATGTAAAAATTAAGTACATCACTCAGTTGCCAACAGCATCTCCTACCATTGCCTTCTTCTGTAATTTACCGCAGTACATTAAGGCTCCTTATGAGGCTTACTTGGAGAATAAAATCAGAGAGCACTTCGATTTCGAAGGAACGCCAATAAAGCTTGTCTTCAGAAAAAAATAGAGACACTTAAAGTTTAGTATTTAGGCACAGAGAACATTTCCGCAATGATTCTTCTGTGCCTTCTTCCATAAGCATTCTTGACTGGATGTGTCGGAGTTGTCTTCAGAAAATACCTCAGAGGTTCGTAAACTAAAAGGTGTGCGTAATTAGCATGTGAATCTATTTTATTTTCGATACCGCTTTCGGCCTGCCAGATTAGCCTATTGTTATTCCGCTGATATAGCTTCATCCTCATAACCTTTTCGAAGTAAATATCTTCTTCAATAATCGGGATTGACCTATCCTCACCCTTTATTGTAATCGTTTCTGTTTTCCCCTCGCTATTCTTTCTTTCAATGGTTTGCTCCTCCCCTCTTAAGGTATAAGAACTCTCTCTTGCCTTTATGATTGGCTCGCTCGTAAACACATCGAACTTAAGAATGAATTTGGCCGATGACTTCGTTCTGGAAATAGAGAATCCCAGGTCGTACAACCTGAGTCTGATTTTTTGAATATATGGCAACAAGGCAAGGTTTTCGTTCAAGCCAGTTTCATCTACATAGATTTGCGTTATTTTCGAGCGATCAATATTTCCTATACCATAGGCATCTGTTTCTAGGGTAAGGCGACTGAACCATTGGGCGTTTGCAGAAATACTGATAAAAAGGAAGGGAAGCAGGAGAAATCGACACATGGAGAAGCAGTTTTTTGTCCGATTAATATCAAGAAAAGTGCCAGAGAGTGCCTTAGCTTATTGCATTCAACTCTTTGAAGAAGCTCCGTTTCATTTTAAAATCTCCAAAAAGAGAGCTACTAAACTAGGCGACTACCGATTTGATCCGAGAGCGAAGTCGCACACCATTACGGTAAATGAAGACCTCCACCCTTTTCAATTTCTGATAACATATATACATGAAGTTGCACACAGAAGGGTTCATGAGCAACATCGAAAACAAGCCCCACACGGCCCTCATTGGAAGAATGAATTTAGGAGGTTGATGTTACCCATGCTTCGACCTGAGGTTTTTCCAGAGCCAGTACTGAGGGCTTTGGCCAAACACATGAAAAACCCAAAGGCTAGCGCTGCTGCAGACATTACTTTAATAAACGCCCTCAGGAAATTCGATGATGATTCTGGAGGAATTACCTTGGCTCAGCTAGCCATCAACGAAGAGTTTAGCTTCAGAGGCAGATCTTTTCGTAAACTAGAAGTAAAAAGAACAAGAGCCCTATGCCTCGACCTCAAGGATCAGAAGCGATACCTTGTCCCATTAATGGTAGAGATTGAATAATTACTGTTAAATCGTGTCTACAATTACACCAACCCAATTCTTCTACTGATAATTGAGTTGATTCGATCGAAAAGAACGGAAGGTTTGAGTGTTCTCCATTCAATCACATCTAAATCGCCTCCAAAGTTGATGTAGCTATCGATTTCGTAGTTCTTCATTTCCTCGATAACGAAATCTCGGAACCCAATGGCGGTAATCCACCCGTCTTCCATATCATCGAACCACTCTTCGTAGTAACTATCGTCTGAGCCATGGAAGTTGAGAATATTCTCACCAATTAAGATGTACTTGTCTATCCCAAAACTGTTGAAGTGATCGATGATATTGCGTTTAAAATGCATGATGTCATTATTCAGCGCATCGTTCCATTCACCAATAAACTCTATGATGATGAAACCTTTGTTGTAATCGACATACAGGATTTTAATGAACAAGGTTTCCGAACCCATAAAATCCCAAGCTGGGTCTATGTAATAGCCATAAATGGTTTCGGAATATAATTCGTAGTTGTACTCCTTACCATCATAAGGAGAGTTTGGGTCATTCGCTACGTTGTAATATTTAAGCCAAGAATAATAGGGTTCTATTTGATGCAAACTGATTAGGAATTTTTGATATGGTCAATCACTTTCCTAACTGAACCATGTTTCCTAAGCAACTGTTCCGCAGTTTTGTAATCAACTTGCAACATTTCCATAACCATCTTGGCGCCACGGTCTACCAGTTTGTTGTTTGAAAGCTGCATATCAACCATTCTGTTGCCTTCTACTCTTCCTAGTTGAATCATTACGGCAGTTGAAAGCATGTTCAGCACAAGCTTTTGTGCCGTTCCGGCCTTCATTCTGGTGCTTCCTGTTACAAACTCAGGCCCTACAATCGGTTCGATAGGATAATCAACCTCCCAAGCCAAAGCAGAGTCTGGATTACAAGTAATACAGCCTGTAAGAATGCCATTCTGTTTAGCCTTTTTCACCCCGCCAATTACGTATGGAGTCCCTCCAGAAGCAGCTATACCAATCACAGTATCTTTATGATTGATCATATATTCCTGAAGATCTTTCCAGGCCTGATTTTCATCGTCTTCGGCAAACTCAACCGCCTTGCGAATGGCGCCATCGCCTCCGGCTATAATCCCTACTACCATTCCATGCTCAACCCCGTAAGTTGGAGGACATTCAGATGCGTCTACCACACCAAGTCGGCCGCTAGTACCCGCTCCAATGTAGAAGAGTCTTCCGCCCTTTTCCATTCTTGGTACAATCTCTTTCACAAGTGCTTCAATCTGAGGAATTACCTTCTCAACCGCTAACGGCACAGATTGATCTTCTCGGTTAATATTGGTCAGCAATTCCTTCACTGACATTTGCTCCAGATGATTATGATTTGATTCCGACTCGGTAACGTTCATGGGCTAATGGGTTTTGCGGTTCAAACTTAAGACTTGCCATTGAATATCTGAACCTATTCTTTGAATTCAACCGACTTGAAAGCGACCACCCCCATACCCCTCCTGGCCAGGAGGGGAGTAAGTATCTGCAAGCCTAGAGGTTTTGATCGGAAACTATTGAGCTTCTATACACCACCATAACGGTCAGTACTATTTAGAGATGGTCAGTATCTCAATACTCCCTTTTCAATAGCCAATACATACTTATGAAACGTAGTCAGCCTTGGAATTGAATACACCGAAGTACTTTTCGTAATGAAGTAACAGATCTAATTCCCCTCCTGGCCAGGAGGGGCTAGGGGTGGTCGCCTTGAAGTTTTGAACGGAAGCCACAGAGTCTGTAAACCAAACAGCCAATACCATTTAGGGGGTGGTTAGCGCCTCAATACTCCCTACCAAATACCCAATACTCACTTATGAAACAAAGTCAAACCCGCAATTGGGTACTCTGAAATGTGCTTTACATAAATGCCTTTGTCTTGAGCAACTTGCCTTAACACATTGCTGAAGTAATACGCTACTGAGCCGGTAAAGTGAACGGGAAGTTTATCATAACCTTCGTACTTCATCACATTTTTGGTTATGAAAGTATCGAAACCAGTGGCTACCAATTTATGCATATAAGGCTCATTTATATGCTGACCAATAAACTTCGCGAAGCTGGCTAAAAAACGCCCTGGCATAGGTTCCTGATAAATGTGAGTCAGGAATTTGTCTTTTGTCAGGCCGAAAGTCTCTTTAAAAATTTCTCTTAAGTGAACTGGCATATCCTTTCGGTAATAATCAGTGACTAGCATTTTACCTAGGTATGTCCCTCCACCTTCATCGGCAATAGCCCAACCTAGAGAAGGTACATTGTGAGTGATCTTAGTGCCGTCATATAAGCAGGAGTTAGTTCCTGTACCGATGATACAGGCAATACCAGCTTCATCTCCGCACAGCGAACGAGCTGCGGCCAGCAAGTCATGGTTTACATCAATTTTGGCTACTGGATAATATTTGGCAATCAGTCGAGCGATTTTTTCTCGATTGGTTCCAGAAGAGCAGCCAGTACCATAGAAATAGATTTGGTCTATACTTTCGGGCAGCTGACGATAGAGATCTTCAATCACCTCCAGTATTTCTTCTTCAGTTTGATAATAGGGGTTAATGCCAAGGGTACGCGCTTGTTTAATTTTTCCATCGGAGGAAATAAGTCTCCAATCGGTTTTTGTAAAGCCGCTGTCGGCAATAAGAATTGGGCTCATATTTAATCGTGTAGACACAAATGTATTGAATCAAAAGTGACATTTAAATATGAAGGTCTTTTTAGTTATACTTACCTATCCACAATTAATAAGATGTCAATAAACCACCGAAGCCTAATCGTTTTCTTAATAGTATTATCTGTTAGTTGTAGTGTTGATAGAAGCACTGAACTAGGAGTTGTATCTTCCAAGACAATAGTAATTGATAAAAAAGATTTTCTAGATAAAATCAGCGAGTCACAGGTATTTGATTCCGTGATCTTTATCCCACTAAATCTTCCGAAGAACGAATTGATGGGATCAATTGCGGACATTCAAATGTATCGGAACAATTATTATGTCCTTGATATGGGAACTCAAAAGATACATGAGTTCAATAAGAATTGGGAGTTCGAAAAAACACTATTTTCATTAGGAGCAGGCCCCAACGAGTACAATGAGATATTAAACTTCTCATTTATAGATAACTACATAGTAATTAACGACTTAATGAAAGTTGAGTACTATAGTCTGGACGATTTTGCCCCTGTTAAAACTGTTAGGAAAAACCACATGGGTTTTAAAACTTATGTTACAAATGATGAGCATATACTTAATTATCAGCTGAATAGCCCTATGGACGATTCGCCCTTTAATGTAACTATCTATAACTACAAAAATGATGACATTACTTATCAGGGTTCGTTAATCAAATCGAATATAAAGGGCTTTACATTCTCACAAGAGGATCCGTTTTATACCAATAAAGGAGATAACTACTTTATTGAGGCATTCAATGACACTATCTACAATGTGGAAAATGGTGAACTTTCCACTCATCGCATTATTGACTTCCAGGATATTCGGCTTGAAATCGATGATTTAATTGCTGAACCTGGAATTACGAGCAGAGATATAGCAAATTCAGATAAAGCCTATTTTTTGGGCAACTACTTAAATAATGAGCTTGTCGAAACCTTTAGCTTCTCATATAAATCGAAAAGGTTTTTGTACATGGCTAATAAGCAAGACTCTGTACACTACATTTATTCTTCCATGATTCAAGACAGGACTGTCTTACAACTTCCGATTAACTATTTTCTCCTAGATGGTCAGAACATATTTTCAGCAAAAGATATTGAACAAGTCAGTTACGAACTAGAGGTGGTTAAGGAGAGAATTGCATCAAACCCCCAGTTGCAAATTCATGAAGCTACGGTAAATGCACTCGAGAGTAAGTTGAAAAATTCATCAGGCGTAATTGTGAAAATTCATGTCAAATAACTGATGTACTCAGTTTATCATCTAATGATGTTCACTTATACCCAATTTAAAAGCTTTTAAACCATTCATCCCCAAAAAAAGGACAGCATATAGTAAGTCGCATTGTGTCAACGAGATGAAGTAACGGCTTACCTGAAAAGTCGTTCTCTACCAACCGATTACTAGCAGAGAGGGACTTTATCTCATTTCATTTGGTTTATATTATAAACTACTTTATTTTTGTATAAAATTGAATCATGGAAGACAAAGAATTATCTCCTCAAGAAAGTCTGGATTTGATACAACAGATGATTGGCAAAGCCAGAAAGCGCTATACAGACAATAGTTATTTCTTTCTGCTTTGGGGCTGGATAGTGATGTTCGCTAGTTTATTTCACTACATCACTGCGGCATATACTTCTTTCGAATATCCATATGCTGGGTGGAGCCTAACCATTATTGGAGCTGTACTCTCCATGATTAAAGGCAGCAAGAAAAGCAGACAGGCACAGGTGCGTAATTACACCGACAAGTTGTACGGATGGCTTTGGGCGAGCTTGGGTATTGCCATGTTTACCATCATTTTCAATGGGGAATCAATTGGCTGGAACACCATTCCGTTTATTCTGCTCTTAGCGGGTGTTGGCACATCAGTTTCTGGTGCCATGATGAATTTTCAGCCCTTAAGAATCGGTTCAATTATCTTTTGGTTGTTAGCTTTGGCAGCTTTTAGAGTAGACCCAACCAAGCAGATGCTTTTGATGGCCTCTGGTGTGGCTTTTGGCTACTTGGTTCCGGGCTATATTATGAAATCTAACGCTAAGAAGAATGCCGTTTGAAGCACTCGATCCATTATTACACTCACAACTGCGGCTTGCGGTAATGTCACTGCTGATTAGTGTGGAAAGTGCAGACTTTGTGTACATCAAGGAACAGACGGGAGCAACCGCTGGCAATTTGAGCGTGCAAATAGATAAGCTTTCTACCGCAGGTTATATTTCTGTTGAAAAGAAGTTTGAGGGCAAGAAGCCCAAAACTACCTGTAAAATCACCAAACAAGGTATTGATGCCTTTGAAAGCTACGTGAAGAATATTCAACAATACCTGAAGCCTTAAAAAAATTTCTATTTATAGTTTATAAAATAAACCAGTTTAAAAATACAATTATGAAAGCAAATCAATTACTCAGCATGGCTCAACATTTATATCTCGGTATAATCTTGGCAGCCGCTCTACTCATTAGCCAACAAGCTCAAGCTCAATATGCTAACATCTCTAAAGACGAAATGAATAAGCTATCTACTTGGGTTGGTGAGTGGAAAGGTGAAGGCTGGCAAATGGACGACCAGTTTCAAAACAAAATGTCATTCACGGTAGAAGAAAAGGTGGAGTCGCGCCTTAATGGAATGTCACTTATTGTTGAAGGCAAAGGTATGTCTGGAGAAACATTAGGGCACCATGCCTTAGGTATGATCTATTATAATGCCGATAAGAAACAGTATGATTTTCATTCTTTAGTGGCCAGAGGCCAGTCAACTTTAGCCAAGGGAGAGTTTAATGATAAAGGAGAGTTTGTTTGGGGCTTTAAGGTTCAAAAAGGTGAAATTCAATACACTATCAAAATTGAGAATGATACATGGATAGAGTCAGGTGCATATAGCATGGATGGCAATTCTTGGTATCCTTTTATGGAGATGAAACTAACTAGGGTGAAATAGCCGCCTAAGGATTTAGAAATTGGCCGATCTCTCGATAAACTCGGGATGGAAAGTAGATTTTCCCATTCTGAGCGATCCCGATAGCTATCGCGAGAAGCATCGGCCAAGAGATTTTCAACATCAATTCTTAAATACTAGCATCAGTAAAAAAACTAAATCATGATTCATTCAACAATAGGCCTAATTCATACCGTTTTTGCAGTACTAGCCATGATATTTGGTGGCATAGTACTGCTCAAGATCAAAGGAGATAAAACCCATAAAGTGCTGGGTTACATTTATGTAGTCTGCATGTTGGGGCTCAACGGAACTGCTTTTGCCATATATAATTTTGGAGGCTTTTCTTTGTTCCATGGCTTTGCACTCGTCAGTTTGGCGGCACTTATGGGAGGAATGATTCCTATTCTAAAGAAAAGCAAGGGTTGGTTTAAAGCTCACTTCTTCTCCATGAATTGGTCGGTTGTAGGGCTATACTGTGCCTTTTGGGCCGAAACAGGAACAAGGTTACTCCAAGGCCAGCATTTTTGGTGGGTAGTAGCGTTAGCTTCGTTTGGAACCGCCATGGTGGGTATGGTGCTTATTAACCGAAAGGCGAAAAAGATATTTGGTTAAAACACCTCTGGCATCTCATCATAAGTTCTGCCATTCAAAATTCGTCCTGCAGCCTTTTTGTTTCTTCCTCCCCACTGCTTAAAAAAGAAGGCAACTTGCGCATTTTCACATTGTTCTTGAATATCTAAGACCCAGTTAACATCCATAGGCCGTGGTTTGTGGCCACTTTCACCACCTACAATTACCCAATCAATGCCTTCAAGGCTTAAATTAGGCAATGGGCCAATCAAAGGTTCGCAGCTTAGAAATTTGACTCTTGCCTTTGTCTGGCTCAAATCGTCTATCCTCTTCATAACTCTTTCATCCTCAACAGAAACTCCCATCCAAATATTATGAGTCCATTTTAGTTGAGAACTAAGCTCAAGTAGTCTTTCAGACCTTTTAGTCAAGACTTGAAATACATGTTGAGGGTTGTCGCGCATTACTTTAAAAACCTTCTTAATGAAGGTTAAAGGCACATCTGGATGGAAAAGGTCACTCATGGAGTTTACAAAAACTACCTTTGGCTTTTTCCATTTGTAAGGAGTATCGAGCTCTGATGGATGCATCCTAACCTTAAAAGCATCTTTGTATTTTTCTACACCCATTGCCTGTAACCTTTTGGCCATGCCTTCTGCATAGCAGAATTTACAACCAGCCGAAATCTTCGTACAGCCAGTAGTAGGATTCCAAGTCATTTCTGTCCATTCTATGCTCGACTTACTCATAAATAACAATTTTTTGGGGTGGTTCAAGCCTGTGTATGTTAGAGCTCGTAGTCCTTATCTCTTCTATCTGTTGGTTAATTATCAATTCCTTGAGAACCACATTAGCATGTCTCGGCAAGAACCCCTGATCCAGACTGTACTTATATACATCAGAATCGCTCGAAAGTTCTCTAGATAAAATTCTGGCCTTTAAATCTCTCTCAAAAACATTAAGCTTCTTGGGAAGATTCTCGGTTGGGAATAGAGACCATTGGCCAGTAGTTAAATACCCTTCTTCATCTATATTAAAATTCGCATCTCCAGAGTGCGGATTTATTCGCCATGCAATATTCAGAAACTTTTCTAATCCTAACGAATGATTTGATCCAAAAATTAGCCCATAAATATTAGACCCTTTCTTTATAGAAAATGGTGCTAAATGATACTCCTTTCCAAGTAGAGATTTATAATATTCGAAGACAACCCTATGGCTATGAACGGGCCTTGATTGATCAAAGTCGCTCTTTGTTAGAGTTATGTAATTTTTAAACTCTTCTTGTTCATAAAACCTTCTGACAAAAGAAGAGGAAATAAAAAATATAAAGTCAGTTCTTTTTAGAGAAACCAACATGCTAAAAATATCTTTGGTAATCTCTTTAATACCGTATTGATCAAGAAAGATGAGTCTAGGACAGTGATCCGATTTTATTCTAGAATATTGATCATTGAAAAACTCCTTGAAAGCTCTTTGATGTAACTCTACTTTATATGGTGCTTCCTTTGGCTTGTTAGAATCTATAACTTCTTTAAGGATATTAAACTTTCTTTTTACCTTTTCATTCAAGACAATTGTTAAGTTCAATTTATTACTTTCAATTGCTTCATGATGAGACAGAAGCTCTTCGATAATTATCAAGGGACTACCTGAATTCCCCTCTGAATCCTTTCCCTCACCAGAAAAAAAGTCATATACATAGATATCCCTCCAGTAGATTTTTCTTGCTTTTGTAAATGTTGGAAGCCAAGCTTTTAAATACTCCCTGAAAATTTCCAGCTTGATCTTAGTGCCAAAATCAAATTCATTTTTATGTATGTCCTTTGTCATTTTATTAAATTAAAATACGATAAAACTAAAATTAAACACCCACAAATACAATTATTAACATATTACGAATCTTTCAAGCTGTTGTATTCAAAATGTCTTTTGCAACATTGCAAACCGCCATGAGTTATATGAACATGACTTTTTCAAGAAAACTTCAACAGCTAGCACTTTTCTCTATAGTAGCTCTTTTGATTACTACGTGTAGCGGTGACGACCCTGAGCCCGGAAGCAATAGCAATAACAATTTGAACCGTGGAGCGGTAGGTAGTTCAGCCAATGATTTACTTTCTTCTTCAAGCTATAATTCTCTGAGGGTAGAAATTCAGTATGCTGCTGGCTTTGAGCCTCCACAAGGAAGTGTAAACTACTTGAGAAATTTCTTGAACCAAAGGCTGAACAAGCCTGGAGGCATTACTATTACTACAACTGAAGTAACAGCACCAGACCAAGGCAACTACAGCCTTTCCGATTTACGTGGAATAGAAGACAACTCGAGAACTCAATTCACTAATGGCTCTACCCTAGCCGTTTACTTCTATTTTGCCGATGGTAACTATAGTGAGAATGAAAACGTTTTGGGCATTGCCCACCGAAATACTTCGATGGTGCTGTTCCAGAACAGAATTGAGGAACTCTCTGGAGGTCCAGGGCAAGTGTCGACCCAAATGTTAACTTCTACGGTTATGGCTCATGAATTCGGACACATTCTCGGGCTAGTCAATTTGGGATCAGATATGCAGACCGATCATCAAGATGAGGCCAATGGAGCGCATTGCGACAATGAAAACTGCCTAATGTACTATGCGGTAGAGAGCGCTGGCGGAATCAGTGACCTCTTCGGCATGAGTAGCCCACCAGAATTAGACGCCAATTGTCTAGCTGACCTAGCTGCAAATGGGGGTAAATAGTACTCAGGATATCAGAAAACAGGAATCAGTCAAACTGATTGACTGATTTCTGATCGACTGATCACTGATTCTCCAGTCCCCCAATTACCTCAAACTTCTCAAATACCTTCTCGGTGTGAGGTGCGTCAGGGAGTTCGTCAGTTAAATCTTGGCCTGCCCAGTGCTCGTAATGCTTGCCGGTTTTCCAGAGCCTGGATTTAGTTACATCGTAGATTTTACCTTGATAGGCCACCCAGACCTCATCTCGGTCTTGCCCGTTTCTTAAGGCCAATTGTGATTTGGTATATGTTTTCACCGCTATTGTTCTCTGGTAGTGTAATAGGTATGATCTCTCAAAATGGTATAGAGAAATTGTGTAGGCCTCATGTCTGATTCAATATCCAATTTTTGCTTCACCTTTTCCGACATCATCAATACTGGTTTGGAGTTGGTATGGTCGGCCTGCATGCGGAGGCAGTCTTTAATTAGGTTTACCTCTTTGTCGGTAAGGGCTTTTACTTCAGGAAACTGAGGTTCATAATCTTCTTCCATTTTTTCAACCAATTGAAGCCTATTCACTTTTTCCGTCTTTCTCAGCTTCACCACTGTAGTGCCTGCAGCCAAATCGCCCAATCGTTGGCCATTTTGGGTAAGAGCAATGGAGATAATGGCAATAGAGCCACTCAGCATAACATCAATAGGCTTGAGAATCCACCGTAAAATAAAACCACCTATGGTTGGTGCGGTTCCATCTAATCTGACTACGCGCAGGTTCATGATCATTTTACCCACCGACTGACCGTTGTTTAGAATCTCCATGTACAGATCGTAAAAGAACACTGGAAAGTAGAAGAGAATGTTAATCCACTGCTTATCCGACCATCCTATTTGGTCCATGGTATAGCCAATTGCCATACCCGCCAGAATAAGAATGGCTAGGTCTATCATAAAAGCCAGCACACGGTTGCCAACTCCTGCTTTATCGTGTTCGATGGTGACATTCTGTGTGGTTTGAATACTGATTTGCATAAATCTATTTCTGAAGCCTGAGAGCCATTTTTAAGGAAGTGTAATTATAACAAGAAATTTTGCTTACCGCAGATATAGAACTGATCTAAAAGCTCAATCTTTTTCGAATGGCTTTGTATATTGGCTGCACTACAAAAAGATAGATAGATGCGAGAATCTGCTTTTGTTAAGCGGAATGTTAAGAAATGGGAAGAGTTTGAGAATCTGCTAAGGTCAGACAGCTCAGACCCAGACAAGCTATCTGATCTATTTATTCAGGTCACTGACGATTTGGCTTTTGCCAGAACTCAATACCCAGAAAGTAGAACCTACATCTACCTCAATGACTTAGCCTCCAAAATTCATGGCAAGATTTACAAGAACAAGGCGGAAGACCGCAAGCGCTTTGTTGAGTTCTGGAAATATGAGGTACCGATGATTATGTTCGAAGCCAGAAAAAAATTGCTTTATGCTTTCGTTGTTTTCGCGGTATCCATTCTAATCGGTATAGTCTCGCAAAAAGCAGATGACAGTTTTGTGCGTACTATTCTTGGCGATGGCTATGTAAACATGACTTTAGAAAACATAAAAGAGGGAGATGCTTTAGCCGTTTATGGCCGAGGCAGCCAAATGGATTCCTTTTTTGCCATCACTTTTAATAATGTTCGCGTTTCATTTTTTGCTTTTGCTGCTGGCCTTTTGCTCTCACTGGGCACGGGCTTCATGCTTTTGCAAAACGGTGTAATGGTGGGGTGCTTCTTTACCTTTTTAGCACAGCAGGGTTTTCTGAATGAGTCATTTAAAGTAGTGATGCTTCATGGAACCTTAGAACTTTCTGCCATTGTCATTGCAGGAGCAGCAGGCTTTGTGATGGGCAATAGTATCCTATTTCCCGGTACTTATTCCCGAATGGCTTCGTTTAAAAAGGGAGCTATTAAAGGCCTCAAAATAGTGATGGGTCTAATGCCTGTCTTTATTCTAGCAGGTTTTATAGAAGGCTTTTTCACTCGCTACACCAGCATGCCTTGGATTTTGAGCGGAACCATCATTTTTGGTTCGGCCTTCTTTATTATTTACTACTACGTTGTTTACCCAATTAAACTAGCCAATGCCAACCGCAAGAATATTCGAGCTTAGAAAAACCAGGACCTTCGGCCAGAAACTAGAAGGCACCTTTGAGTTCATTCGCATAAATGCGAAACCGCTATTTAAAAGCTTATTCTTTTTCTCTAGCCCATTTGTGTTGCTAGGAACTTTCCTAGTTTCCAATATTCTGAGTTCATCGTTCAATGCTGGTATTAACAGTAATGCTGGTGCCGAGCCTAGTGTATCAGAATTGATGTCGATTGGCTTTTCAGCCATAGGCTTTATGTTCTTAATGGCCTTTGCAGGAACCATGATTGTCTCTACAATTTATGCCTGCGTAAGGTGCTACGAACAATACCAAAGTGCAGATTACACCACTTCTGAAGTATGGGATAGGGTGAAGAAAATCTATTGGACCATATTTGGAACTACCCTACTCTACGGCATAGTATTCTTTGTGGCCTATATGATTTTGATCTTCCCACTGGCCCTATTTGCAGCCGTGCTTTCGGTACTCATTATCCCTGTTATTTACCTGTTTATGGGTTTCTATATGGTGATTATGTTCACCGCCATACCTGCACAAATATTTGAAGGCAAAGGGATTGGGAGCGGACTCAGTCAGGCTTTCCGCCTGCTCAAGGGCAATTGGTGGTCTTCCATCGGTTTGTTGCTTTTATTCCTGCTCATTTACAATGCAGTCATTGTAATATTCGCCCTACCATTCTATGGCAGCATGATTTTCAGCTTTTTCTCCACTGCAGAAATGGATTTGATGGAAGAGACTCCAGCCTATATGTCATTACTAAATTATCTGTTTGGAGCTATTTTGCTCATCGGCTCGTTTCTTACCTACAGTATTCCACTGGTAGGTATGACGGTTCAGTACTTTAGCATGTCGGAGGAGAAAGATGCCACGGCATTGATGAAGAAGATTGATGCTTTTGGAGCAGAAGAAGAGAGCAACGAAGAAGACGAGGAAGAGTACCATTAAAAAGCTCATTACCATATTATTGCTGATTATTGGTTCATCTTTTCAGCCTACTTTTGCCTCTTCTATCGGCATGCAAGAGCCTGTACAGGAGAATCGAGAATTCGATAAGTCGAGAATTGATGAGTTGAAAGACAGCGGAGATTTCGACTATGTTGAGAGACAAGAAGAAACGCCATCGCTTCTTCAGCGGATTATGAATTTCATTCAAAAGTTCATTGGCTCAATCTTCCAAGCAGCAACAGGCACCCCAATTGGTAGAATTTTGCTCTATGTAGCGCTTTTTATTCTATTGCTTGTGGCCATCATTAAAATATTCAGCATAGACATAAAAGATGTGTTTTATGGTTCGGCCGATAAGGGAAAAACGAGCTTCGAATACATGGAGGAAAATATTCATGAGCTAGACTTTGATCAGCTGCTGAATGATGCATTAGCCAACAAAGATTATCGATTAGCTATTCGTGTAGAATACCTTAAAACCCTCAAGGCCTTAAGCGAAGCCCAGATTATTGATTGGGAACAAGGGCGAACCAATTACGAATACCTTTATCAGCTGAACGATGAAAAGCTAAAGCAGCCATTCAAAGATTTGTGCTACTACTTTGACTACGCTTGGTATGGAGATTTCGAAGTAGAAAAAAGTATCTATGAGAAAGCGCACACCAAAGCCAAAACTCTTGCTGATATAGCTAGTAGAAAGGAGGTGGCAGCAGCATGAGAGGAGATAAAAAGTATTACGCCATCATCATCTTTGTCTTTCTAGTATTGTTCCTCATTCAATATTTCCAGAAAGAACCAACCAGCTATGCACGAACTTATTCTCATTTAGATAAGAACCCTTATGGTGGCTATGTACTGAAAGACCTGCTGCCAGAGTTTATGGGAGGCAGCGAAGTACAGTCGCTAAACCGCACGCTTTATGAAATTAAAGACTCGGTTTTAGCAGATAAAAACCTGATCATCTTTGCCGATCAGCTATTGATGGATCAAGAGGATACGTACATACTACTTAATGCGGTGAACCAAGGTATGACAGCCTTTATTTCTGCCGAAAAAATGGGAGGGCCTTTGCTCGACACACTCAAAATCGGCACCGATCTGGACGAGCTGTATTATGTCATCAATGCCAATCAAGATACAGTTGAAGCTAGAATTAACAGAGATATCTACCGCTTCAAGCGCGATGCTGTGGCCACCTACTATTCTGAATTAGACAGTGTAGATCATACGGTTTTGGCTGTTAATGAAAATGATGACCCCGTGGCTATTAGCGTGCCTTTCGGTAGCGGCAAAATAGTGTTCAATAGTACACCTTTAGCTTTCACCAATAACTACCTCTTTTTTGAAGACAATGCTCAATATGCCTCAACTTTATTGAGCGAATTACCTCAAAGAACCACTATTTGGAGCGAATATTATCAATTAGGAAGAATAGAAGCACAAACACCTTTGAGGGTAATTCTTACCACCCCAGCCCTAAAATTTGCCTACGGTGTAACCATCATTTCGCTACTCCTTTTTATGGTGTTTGAAGCCAAGAGAAAACAGCGAATCATACCGATAATAGAACCGCTCAAGAACACAAGCCTTGAATTCGTAAAGACCATTGGCAAACTTTACCTAAAGAGCGGAAATCACAAAGACATTGCAGAAAAGAAGATTCAGTATTTTCTGGAGTTCATTCGCACTAAATACTACCTGAACTTTCAAAAATTCGACAAAGATTTCTTCGAGAAGCTGAGTGCTAAATCGGGCAAAGATGTGGTGCAGCTGAAGAAGTTATTCGACATGATGGAGAAGATCAAAAATCAGTCGGAAGTCAGTGTTCAGGAATTGAAAATGTTAAACACTCAACTCGAGAATATTTATGGAACAGATGGAAGATAAACCAGAGTTCGAATCAAGATTAGACCTTTCTGTGCTTCAAGGCAAGCTAGACGCTATGCGAGCAGAGATAGGCAAAGTGTTGGTCGGCCAACAAGAGATGGTAGACATGCTTTTGGTGAGCATACTTTCCAACGGGCATGTGCTGTTAGAAGGTGTGCCAGGTGTGGCCAAAACGCTCACGGCTAAACTTTTAGCCAAAGTAATTAAAGCCGACTTTTCCAGAATTCAGTTTACACCAGACCTGATGCCATCAGATGTTTTAGGTACTTCAATCTTCAACCAAAAGAAGACCGAATTTGAATTCAAACCTGGGCCAATCTTCTCGAACATCATCCTCATCGATGAGATAAATCGTGCTCCAGCCAAAACGCAAGCAGCCCTTTTTGAGGTGATGGAAGAGCGTCAGGTTACAGTTGATGGCGAGACTCGAAAAATGACTGAACCCTACTTTGTGGTGGCCACTCAAAACCCGATTGAGCAAGAAGGAACTTACCGATTACCAGAGGCTCAACTCGATAGATTCCTCTTTAAGCTCACGGTTGGTTATCCTTCAATAGATCAGGAAATGGACATTCTGATAAACCACCATGAGCAAAAAGTGGCGGTAGATTTAGAGACTGTTCAACCTGTTCTTTCTCCAAGTGATATTGCGGAGTTCAAGAAAGTAGTTGGCGAAGTGCATGTAGAGCAAGAAGTGTTGAAGTACATCGCAGAGATTGTAGCCGCTACCAGAAAACACGTTTCGCTAATTCTTGGGGCATCACCAAGGGCTTCAGTGTCTATTTTGGCGGCTTCTAAAGCATTTGCCGCCATGAATGGGAGAGACTTTGTAACTCCTGAAGATGTGAAGTTTATCGCTGTTCCTGTAATGCGACACAGGGTAATTCTTACGCCAGAAAGCGAAATGGAAGGCATTTCTTCTGATGAAATAATCAAAGAGATCATTGATAAAGTAGAAGTGCCACGTTAGTGAAAGTAATTCGGGCAATATATCTCAGCAATAGGCTTTTTGCGGCCATTGGTATAATTGTAGCCAGTGCCCTGTTGGGCTATGCTATTGGAGGCTTGGAAAGTTTTGCCCGCGCCTTGCTCTACTTACTATTAAGCTTGGCGATTATTGATATTCTTCTCCTCTTTAGGGTGAAGAAAGGAGTAACCGCCAGCAGGTTTGCTCCAGAGAAATTCTCTAACGGTGATCAGAATCCTATGCGCATATTCATTCAGAATATGTATCAGTTTAAGGCGAAGCTAATGGTAATTGATGAGGTGCCTGATCAATTCCAAATGCGGAAGGCAAGCTTTGATATTGAAATTCCAGCGGCCGGTTCGAAAGCCATTAACTACGAACTCAGACCAGTAAAGCGAGGCGAATATCACTTCGGTAAAACCAATGTCTTTGTAAAATCACCACTTGGATTAATCTCCAGAAGGTTTCAGTTTGGTGAATCTACCATGGTTCCTGTCTACCCTTCTTACATTCAAATGAGGAAGTATGAACTGTTAGCTATCTCTAATCAGCTGACGCTTCAGGGAGTGAAGAAGATTAGAAGACTGGGCCATAATCAGGAGTTTGAGCAGATTAAGGAATACGTTCCGGGAGATGATTTTAGAACTATCAACTGGAAGGCTACTGCCAGAAGAGACCAGCTGATGGTGAACAACTATCAGGATGAAAGGTCTCAGCAGGTTTACTGTCTGATAGATAAGAGTAGGGTGATGCAAATGCCTTTTGAAGGGCTCAGTTTGCTCGATTACGCTATCAACGCTACACTGGCACTTTCCAATATCATCATCAAAAAAGGCGATCGTGCCGGGATGATTACCTTTCAGCACAAAGTGAGTACGGTGCTTCCTGCTAGCAAGCGAAACAAGCAGATGCAGCTGATTCAGGAGTCGCTTTACAACCAAAAGACACTGTACAAAGAAGCGGACTACTCAAGGTTATTTGTTACCGTAAAGAGGAAGCTCACGCAAAGAAGCTTGTTGATTCTCTTTACCAATTTTGAGTCGATGGCTGCTTTGGAAAGGCAATTGCCTTATTTCTCTAATCTGGCAAAGAACCATGTATTAGTAGTCGTGTTCTTCGAAAATACGGAGTTGAAAGACCTACTGGAAAGCAGACCAAAGTCTGTGAAAGACATCTATTACAAAACTATTGCTGAGAAATACGATCACGAGAAGCGACTCATAGTAAAGGAGCTCAGAAAGCATGGCATTTATTCGGTGCTTACCCCTCCGCAAGACCTGACGGTAAATACGATCAACAAGTATTTGGAACTAAAGTCAAGGGGGTTGGTTTAGAATTCATTTAGAACGTCATTCCCGTGAAAACGGGAATCTCCTAAAACAACAAGCCTCATGAAACCCAAGCAAATTATATTGGCAATTACAGTGCTTATCCTTGGCGTTATGCTTTGGAACGCCTTCAATCAGAAAGGGGTGAATGATCTTGAAACCCAATTTGAGCAGGTTACCTTCTACAGAAACGAGAACAACACTGGGCCGGTAAAACGAGTCTACATTGTCACTGTCAATGACACGGTTTGGTCAGAATTAGAAGCTTATGGCAATTTTCAGCCTCATAATAAACTAGGAACTACAGAGGTCTTTTTCTTCCTAGAAGGAAGTCCTTTTCCAACTAAAGTGAGTGGAACCAAACCTTACTTCTCCGAGTCGTTCAATGATGATGTAGTTGCCAGATATGAGAAAAACCCTTCGGGTTTGGTTTCCTTGAAAAAGTATCCTTTCAGGCATTAATTGATACTCGTTGGTGACAACACGACCGAGGGCCGAAAGCCAACACAGGTTAGAGAAAATCTATATCGAAAGCCCTCTCTCTGACTCCCCCTGGGAGGGGGAGATTTGATATTCAAAAAAATCATGAGCCGCATAAATTCCAATTTCCCTCCTCTCAGGAGGGGTTAGGGGCGGTAGTGATAAATCTAATTTCCTCTCTTTCAAAACCTACTGACATAGGGCTGTCACTAGTGGCCATTTTCTTTGAATTATAAATCATTTGAAACTTTTTAATTCAAGACAATGGAAACACAAACTGCAACCACAACTGACCAACTTTTCATTTCAACCGATGCTATGCTTGCTCATTGGCAAGGGCATAGAAACTTGACCAGACGAGTAATTGAAGCCTTTCCTGAAGATAAACTTTTCAATCACTCTATTGGTGGAATGCGCCCGTTTGCGGAGCTAGCCATGGAACTGATAGACATTGCTGCACCAGGTGTTGAAGGCTTAGCTACTGGAAAATGGGAAAAGATTGAGGAATTCGATCACACGAAGACAATGCCCAAAACTAAAGAGGGTTTACTCGAATTATGGGATAAAGTCACAGTTACTATAGATAGCGTTTGGCCAAAAATTAGCTCAGAAAGATTTCAAAAGGTCGAATCTGCATTCGGACAATACGAATACCCTAATTATGCTTCACTGCTCTATTTTGTTGACAATGAGATTCACCATAGGGCTCAAGGCTATGTTTACCTTAGATCGCTAGGCATTCAGCCACCTTTCTTTTGGGAGAGATAACTGGAAGGACAGGTCAGAAAGCACACCCATTATCGCTCTGATTTTGCTAAAAGACTGAGCATCAACATGAAAGGTTTTAAAACATGTTTTAACCGCCTAGCCGCTAAATCTGGAAAAAGATTTTCAGAGAGAATAGGGTATAATCTCTATAAAGAGTACTAATTATAAGTGAAGAAAATTTATAGCTATTTATATTATATAAAGCATTAAGAAACCATTTATTTTAATGACCCAGCAGAAGGCCCTAACACACACGGTGATCAGGGCCTTTTCATTTTCTGCTGTAAATAGCATAAAACAGCCATGTGAAATAGAATCATAGTGGCTCAAACAACTTTTTTGATATATTTAGATTATGCCTGATGTAAAAGTATTTGTCGTAGAGGATGAGAAAATTCATGCTAAAATCACAAGGATTTCAGTCCAAAATGCTGGATATGAAGTGGTTGGAGAATGCGATAATGCTAATGAAGCACTAGACGCCATTGAAAAGGCAGCTCCTGATGTTGTTCTCATGGATATTTCCATTCCTGGAAAGATTAATGGTATCGGTTTAGCGAAGTGCCTTTATGAGAAAAAAGGACCTCCGGTAATTTTCACCACTTCATTTACCGACCCAGAAGTAATTGAACAAGCAGCAGCATCATTTCCAGCTTCATACTTAATTAAACCTATTCAACTAGATAATCTGAAAGCTGCTGTAGCACTTGCTTTAGCTAAGAAAACGCAAGCCGCCCCCCAAAGCAGCAGAGCACCACTCAACGGAAGGTCGGTATATATTAAGTCTGGAAACAAACTTCAGAAAGTACTCTTAAAGGACATTCTCTAGATAGAGGCCGCAGGAGACAATTACTGTAAAGTAGTTACCAAAACACATCAACTTATCTCTAGACATACGGTTAAGGGCATGGTAAAGGAGCTTAATTCCGACTACTTTATACAGACTCACAGAGCTTACGTGGTAAACAGAGAGCGTATTGATAGTATTCATGAAAAAGAGCAGCTAGTAATAATTAATGGTTGTGAAGTTCCTATTGGAAGAACTTATAAAGAAGAACTCTACAGTCAGATGAGGCGCTGTTAGCGCTAGTACTACTTTTCGCTACATTATTTCGTTTAACTCAGCAGTCAATAAAGCAGGTACACTCTTTAATGGACTTTAAATGCCATTTTTTAACAATCAGCACATAAGAACTGACCATTTTTAAATATTCCACCCTCAATTATTAATATAAGTTGTTTGCAGTTAAACGACAGCAAACTGACATTCGCTTACAAATTTTAGCCATTCGCTTACATTTCAAAACGCGGACTTTAAGGGTTTTGCATCTTCATAATAGAATGTGCGAGCAACAGCTTTGTCGGAGAAGCTGTTTAGCTCAAAGTAGGTTAGTCTGAATAATAAAGAAGGCTTATAACTCACTTTGATCTTTGGTAGTGTGTTATTAGTTGAGGTGTTTGGATTACTAGTAATCTAAACCAGGCCTCTCCATAGATGGTGGAGGGGCCGCTTTATTTTACAGGCAGTCTAACTCAATAAATCACTTTCACATCAATCACTTACAACTAAACGCTGATCCTTAAAGAAAGCGGCAAAAGATATCTACTAAAGTAATAGACAAGCCTAAATAAGCTTCCCTTGTGCTTTTATCCACCTTTCAGGGAAATCTCCATGTGTGGCTGTGGTATAATCTTCATATGAACAAGGTATATAAGCCCTATCCATCATCTTATCTCCATAGTTCACTAGCATCCACCACTTTTCGGAAAGTCTGCTCTTATAAAAAGTCATGGTATCATCGGTACCTTCAAAGCTAACTGTGTATTTAGTATACTGATCTGAGTTAAATTGGCCAGTGTCTTTTCTATTGTAATAACCCTCAATGAAGTACCACACCATTGTTGCCACTACAGAAGCCGTAGAAAAGTGCTGATCGTCCATGTCTGGATTATACTCACAGATGCTAACTGAACTCATTTTTTCATTCATACCAGCATACCACATAAGTTGGCAAGCCTCCTCTCCTGAAAGGCCGAAGGGCTGAGCATTTGCATTAGCAGTTGCGTCCGCGTTTCTAATAGCAGAAATATCAAAACTCAACATATTGGCCATACGCACTACTGGCTCTGCATTATGAAAATTCTCTCTTAATTCACCGAGCCTTAAAGCTTCAAAATAGAGCTTATCTAGTGCCGATAGTGCACCTGCCTCCACTAAATAACTCTGGTGCCCTAGGTGATTATAGCTAAACATAAAGTTTGGCCGGTGTGTAATTAGCTTAGAAAGAAATGTTTCGTTTTCATCGCCTTCATCTTCTACATCCAATTTGGCATCTACATTCAAGACAGATATTAGATCTTTCTTTGATTCATAAGCCAAATATTGAGGCAAGGCTATGTCATGCGTGCCTCCAATAATTATCGGGGTAACCTTTGTAGCCATAAGGTGCTCACACACCTCCTTGAGCCTATCCATGGTATCTTGATAATCGGCACCATTCTGAATATTACCCAAGTCGGCAATTCTGTAGGTTAAACTCCCCTTTTTTAAGCGATAAAATTTCTTTCGGAAAGCATCTGCCGCTCCCTGAACACCAACATTTACAGACGTACCTCTGTTGTCGGTAACCCCTACTAATGCCAAATCGGTTTTTGAAATATCGAGGCTTTCATCGTTCAGCTGCTTAATGCTATTGCCAATAGCAGACTGCGGAAGGCCTTCGATTTGTTCAGCGGCTTTGAAGAAGAGTTTTAAGTTCATAGGCAAAATTGAAACTCAAAAATAAGGATAATGGATTTCATTGAACTACCATAAGCTCAAAGTTTACTTTCCTCTCAATAGTTTTAAGGAATGAATTTCATTGTACAAGACTAGTGGCCGATCCATTTCCAGTGAGGCATAGTTTAACCAGAACCAAGCATCTCAGGTCTGCATTAAATGAAAAAGGCCACCCGTACGGTAGCCTTTCTCCGGACTATATTAAAATAGGACCTCAACCAAATAGTCCATCAACTGTTTCTTACTTCAATGCCTTCAGACAAGCTCTGTAGTTGGAGAACCTGCTCCAATTGCACCACTTATGGTTGCCTCCAAATAATCTAAACCTTGCAATTTTGTGATAATGGCAAAAGGCTCAGTAGCTTGTGCCTTTTTCAGTAGGCCTTCCTCTTGGCAAGCAGAGTAGAAAATAAAAGGTTTGGACGAACCCTTTCTAATAAACTCCGCTACCTCTACCCCATTAAAACTTCCTTTCAAATTGATATCTAGAATAGTAAGGTCGGGTTCATGGTGAAGGAATTTTTCTATGGCATCATCATAGTTACTTGCTATGGCGCATGGTTCATACCCCATAAAATCTATCAGATCAGCAAGGTTCTCTGCCACCCCAATATGATCTTCAACTATCAGAATCTTTTTCAGCATGGATTATTCAAATAACTTCTTGGTGAAATTAAGCCTGCTATACTTGGTGGTAAATAGACCTTAAGGTTCATTTTGTATTTGCAATGCCGAGCTGATAAGCTCTTTAAGCTCATTTTCTACAAATGGCTTTTCTAGATAGGCATGAGCCTCAGTAAGTTCGCAGGTTCTTTTTGTGGCAACATCGTCAGAAACTGACAGATAAATAATAGGTATGGAACAGTTGTTTTTTCTGAGCCATGTGGCAAAATCTACTCCCGACTCTACTCCATTGAGCTTAATATCTAAAATAACAAGGTCTAAACGCTGTCTCTCACAACACTCAACGGCCTGAGCATAACTAAAAACGGGAACCACACAATCGTGCCCCAAATCGTTAACTAGCCTCGAAATATCATCGGCAACAATTATCTCGTTTTCAACAATGAGTACGGTTTTTCTATCCAAAGGAAATGTTTAGTACACGATAAAAAACAAAGTAACCCGTGAAAACTCTTCCAGTAAATAGACCTTAAGGACTAATTTCAGCTGAATCTATTATGAGTTGATATATTGACTCTGATTGAAATAAATTTTGAAGACAGCACCAGCATCATAAGCATACTCATACCTTCCATGTATTTGAAGTGCCAGCCTGCTCACCAGCCACAACCCAGTACTTTTTGCTCTTTGTATATCGAAACCATCGGGTATGCCCGGCCCATTGTCTTTGACGGTTAGAAGCAAAGAATCTTCCATTCGAGACAAAGAGATTGTTAGCTGCAGCCCATTGGCAGAAGCATACTTGAAGCTATTCGTTATCAGCTCATTAGCAATAAGCCCCAAAGGCACCATGGTGTCTACATCTATCTCAATATCTGAATCGATAGCAAATTTGGCGTCAGAAGAAATATTCTCGAACGATCTCTGAATCTCTGCAAATAAATTCTGCAAATAGCTTAGTACCGAAACTTTAAGACTGTCTGTATTATAAAGCTGATTATGAATAAGCGCCATAGACTTTACCCTGCTTTTACCCTCGCTAATGAGGCTCTTAGTGTTAGGGTCGGTGGTTCCTTTGGCCTGTAGTTCTAGTAAGCTAGATAGAATTTGAAAGTTGTTTTTTACCCTGTGATGTATCTCCGTAAGCAGTAACTCTTTTTGTTTTAGCTCATCTGTTACTTCATTAGTTCTTATCTGAAGTAAGCCAGCCAGCCTTTTCTGTTTTTTGTAGTTGGTAAAAATCAATACCGCAATAATGGCGACAGCCAACATAGAGATAATCAGAATGATTCTCGAACGCTTTTCTATCGAAGCTTCGTACTCATAACTTACTTTTAAAAGGTTCAGTCGTTCTTCGTTTTTCAGACTATCCGCAATCTGTTGCTTCTGAAACTCGTAGCTTAATTGTAACTCCTTTACTTTCTCTACATTTTCCTGACTAAACAAACTATCCTTTAAGTTCACATACTCATTTAAGTATTTATAAGCATTTCTAAAGTCTTGCTCGGCCCTATAGTGTTTTTGAAGGTGTGATGCCACGTACATCTGATCACTCTTGCTTCCAATCTCCTTCCAAATATTAAAGGCTTTTTCAAAATAAATAATGGCCTTCTTATTATTGCCAGCCTTACTCCAGTATGCTGCTTGAGAAGAACTCACCAAACCCGTAAAATCCTTTTTATCAATCTCGGGTAAAAGCCTTTCTATTTGATCTAAGTAGTAACGCGTGCTATCCAAGATGCCCTCATCGCGATAGGTATCGGCCATGTGTTTGTATGAGTATGCCTTGCCATAAGCAAAGTTGGCCTCTTCTGCATAAGCAATGGCTTCTCTTAGTATAGATTTCCTTCTTTCGAACGAGACGCAGCCCTGACACAAAGAGTATACGCTAGCAAGATTATTAGACCAAACATTGAGACGCCTTGCATTGCCCGATGGCTTGAGCATTTCTATTATCTGACTTATTTTCTCTGCACTTTTATCGTATTCTTCCAAAGAGTAAAGTGCAAAAGATTCCTTGTTCAGAATGTCTTGAACCATAGCCTGATTATCTTCCATTCTTTCGGCCAACATCCTTCCTTTATTCAGCTCTTGCAGAGACTGTGTATAGAGCGCCAAATGCGAATACATGGAAGAGAGCAACAATCGGCCTTTGATGATGCCAACTGTATCGGCCTGTTGCTCGGCCAAAGCAACGGATCGTTCTGCGTAAATTCGAGTGCTGTCGTAATCGTTCTGAAGCTGCTTGGCATTGGCAATTTCATAGTTTGCCCTTGTCATTCCCAGCGTATCATTGGTCTGAGTGTAAATAGCCAAGGCCTTGGCATAATGCCGCTCCATTTCTACCCCGGTATAATCTGAACTTGCTCCAAGCTTAAGCTCCAATAGTGCTTCCTTCTTCAAATCGCCTTGTTGTTGAGCAATACTTAATTGTTCGGCATAGAGCAGCTTTAAAGAATCTTGCGCTTTGGTTTGGTCTACTATGCTCTGCAGACTGTCCATTTTCTCAGCTAATCTATCTTGGCCGTTAGCCACAGATACGTAAGCAAAACGTAAAAGACAAAAGAGAAAAAAGCCAATGGCGCGATGTGTTTTCATTCTAATAAAAGGTGTGTTTATTTTCAATAGCCCATTTCAATAGAGAGTGTGTACCTTGAGGCAGATCTAATTTTACACAAATATTGTGTCGATGGTTTTTAACCGTACTCAGACTAATTGAGAGCCACTCAGCTATTTCTTTGGTAGTTTTATTATCGGCCACCAGCCTAAGCACAACTTTTTCCATCGGTGTAAGGTCTACCTTCTCTTCCTTTTCATAGCTAGCTCGCTTATTGGTATACCGAGAATGGTTGCTCAAGGCAATTGCCAATGTTGTCTGTACATCTGGAGCATTGAAGGGCTTTACCAAATAACCATAGGGCATGGTATCTTTGACCAACTCAAGTGTTTTTTGGTCTGAATGAGAAGAGAGATAAATAAAAGGCACATTTAGATGTTTTCTAATATACTCAGCTACGTCCATCCCAGTCTTTTTCCCACCTAGCTGAATATCTAGTATTACTATGTCTACTGACTCGGTCTGTAGTACCTCAATGGCCGAATAATAATCCAGAGCTGGCTCTAATACGTGGTAATTGAGCTCCTCCAAGGTAGCGCAAAGATCGTCTGCGATCAGAATCTCATTTTCAACAACAAGAACCTTGGTTTTCATTAGTAGGAGCCTAGTATTTAGTCAGCAATCTTAAAAATGAATATACTCATAACGAAGGCTTTTTGCAGCCAACGGCAAAAAATAAAAAAGCCTCTTCATTGCTGAAGAGGCCTCTTGTATATAGTTAGTCAGTATTAACCGTTCATAGAAACCAAGAACTCGTTGTTGTCTCTGGTTCCTTTCATTCTGTCTAGCAAGAATTCCATAGCCTCTACAGAGTTCATATCTGCCATAAACTTGCGTAGAATCCACACTCTCTGAAGTTCTTCTTTGCTCATTAGCAAATCTTCTCTTCTTGTTCCAGACGCAGGTACATCGATAGCAGGGTAAACACGCTTGTTCGAAAGCTTTCTGTCTAACTGAAGCTCCATGTTACCCGTACCTTTGAATTCTTCAAAGATTACTTCGTCCATCTTAGAACCAGTTTCTATAAGAGCAGTAGCAATGATTGAAAGTGATCCGCCATTTTCTACATTACGGGCAGCACCAAAGAAACGCTTTGGTTTGTGAAGAGCGTTGGCATCTACACCACCAGAAAGAATTTTTCCAGAAGATGGCACTACAGTATTGTAAGCTCTGGCTAAACGAGTGATCGAGTCTAGAAGAATCACCACATCGTGACCACACTCTACCATTCTCTTGGCTTTTTCTAACACAATGTTAGAAACCTTTACGTGACGCTCAGCTTGCTCATCGAAGGTCGATGAAATCACCTCGGCCTTCACACTTCTAGCCATGTCGGTAACTTCTTCTGGACGCTCATCAATCAAAAGAATGATCAGGTAACACTCAGGGTGGTTTTCAGCAATTGCATTTGCAATTTCTTTCAAAAGAACCGTTTTACCAGTCTTTGGCTGAGCCACAATCATACCTCTTTGTCCTTTACCAATTGGAGCAAACATGTCCAAAATTCTGGTAGACATCTGAGATGGTCTTGTGCTAAGCTTCAATTTTTCTTCAGGGAAAAGTGGCGTTAAATATTCGAATGCCACTCTATCTCTAATTTCTTCGGTAGTCTTTCCGTTTACCGATTCAACTCTTAATAGAGCAAAATATTTCTCTCCCTCTTTCGGAGGTCTGATCTGACCTTTTACAGTATCTCCAGTCTTTAAACCAAAAAGTTTGATCTGAGATGGAGAAACATAAATATCGTCAGGGCTAGCTAAGTAGTTATAGTCAGATGAGCGAAGGAAGCCGTAGCCATCTTGCATCATCTCCAAAACGCCTTCATTTTCAATTAGGCCATCAAAATCTTTGATGTTTTGGTTGTACTCCTGCTTTTTATTTCTTCTGTTATCTTTTCTATTATTCTCAGGCTTCTCCGGCTTGTCACCGCTTTCCTGATTGTTATTGTCTTCTTTCTTAGCCTCTTTATTCGGGGCTTTAGACTTTTCAGGTTTTTCTTGTGGTGTGTTTTCGTTTGAAGAAGCGTCTGTACTTTCTGCAGAGTCAGTAACATTCTCTCTTCGAGGTCTTCTGGCAGACTTATTCTCTCTTGGAGCTCTTTTCTTTTCTTTCGACTCTCTTGCTTGAGGAGCTTCTTTCTTGGCTTCAGGAGCTTTTTCTTCAGTTTTTTCTGAATCGGCTTTCTTAGGTAGTTTCTCGTCTGGTGTAATGGCTTGCTGATCGAGGATAGCGTAGATGAGATCTTGCTTGTTCAGCTTTTTGAAGTTTTTTACACCAAGATTCTCAGCAATTTCCTTCAATTCTGAAAGAAGTCTGAGCTTCAGTTCTTCGATGTTATACATAATAAATTTATTGGGAAAATCTCCTCTGGGAGGACGATTTTAAAAATGATTTCAGTTAAATGAATTGTAGTTAGTGATGACTATTGGAAAGCATCCGATCATCAAAGGATATACAATATTAGAGCAAACATTTAAACTCTCAAAATTTAGACCTTGTTTTTCTTACTTATCCCTCTTTTCCATGCCATTTAAGGCTTCTATTCCAGCGGAATTAAATAATTTAGCGGCCTAAATTAAATGACTGATGCTTCAGGTAAACAACATTATTGCTGAAAAAGACCGATACATAACCGGATTAAAGAAAAGAAACATTTCTAATGCGGAAGAATTGCTGAATGAGGTAATTCAATTGGACGAATCTAGAAAGAGTACACAGCAAGAGTTAGACTCCAACTTGGCCGAAGCAAACAGTATTGCCAAGCAAATTGGTGCCTTAATGAAGGAGGGCAAAAAAGATGAGGCTGAAAAAATAAAGGCCAGAACCTCTGAATTAAAGCAACTAAATAAAGAGCTAGGCGAAAAGCTAAATGGCATTCAAGACGATTTGACCCAAAAGCTTTACAATATCCCCAACGTTCCTAATGAATCTGTACCTGCAGGAAATACAGATGAAGACAATGTAGAAATTAAGAAAGTGGGCGAAGTTCCAACCCTTAATGATGGCGCTATGGCGCATTGGGATCTCATAAAAAAGCACGACATCATAGATTTCGACTTAGGGATAAAAATCACAGGGGCAGGATTCCCAGTTTATAAAGGAAAAGGTGCTAGGCTTCAAAGAGCCTTAGTAAACTATTTCTTAGATGAAGCGGTAAAAGCAGGGTACTCTGAAGTTCAGCCACCTATTGTAGTTAATGAAGCTAGCGGCTATGGCACTGGTCAGCTTCCAGACAAGGAAGGACAGATGTATCATATTGGAGAAGAGAACCTATTCCTTATTCCAACCGCAGAAGTTCCAATCACTAACCTTTATAGAGATGTGATACTGAATGAGCAGGATCTTCCTGTAAAGCATGCTGGTTTTACCCCTTGCTTTAGAAGAGAAGCTGGGAGCTGGGGAGCTCACGTGAGGGGTCTCAACAGACTTCATCAGTTCGATAAGGTAGAAATTGTGCAAGTAAGAAAGCCAGAAGAGTCTTATCAGGCACTTGAAGAGATGTGTGCTCATGTAGAACACCTGCTCTCTAGCTTAAATCTGCCATACCGAATTTTGAGGCTTTGCGGTGGAGACCTAGGTTTTACTTCTGCCCTAACCTTCGATTTTGAAGTATATTCTGCCGCACAAGGCAAGTGGCTAGAAGTAAGTTCTGTTTCTAACTTTGAAACCTACCAAGCAAACCGCTTAAAGCTTAGGTATAAAGACGAAAACAAGAAGTCCATTTTACTTCATACCCTTAACGGTAGCGCCATGGCCTTACCTAGAATAATCGCTGCAATTTTGGAGAACAACCAAGACGAAAGCGGAATCAACATTCCAGAGGTATTACATTCGTATACTGGGTTTAACAGAATATAGAACCCACCTTGTAGCAGGCGTTCTACATACTTATATTGCGAGCTTTCGTTATTACGAAGAGAATAGAACGCGCTGCTATTGACTTTTACTAGACTCCATTTTTTGGTGTGTATTTTACTGTGCACCAATATTTTCAGCTTTGCCCAAACACTAGAGGTACAAGCTCAAGCCTCTTACTGCTATATAGCGGGACAACCATTACCCATCTCCCAATTCGTAGTAATCAGCGGAGACAGTAACGAACAGCTAGAAGGCATTCAGGTAACCATAGAAAACTATGATGCTTCTACAGATTTACTAGCCTACAATGGCACTGCAGTAAATAGCAACTTCGATAGCTCAAATGGCATACTCACTTTAAATGGTCAAGCCACACTGAGTCAGTATCGACAAATCATATCGGAAGTCACTTTCACTAGCAGTGATATGACCAGGCAAAAGTCTATCAACTTTACACTATCTGGAGTAGACTTCTTGGTCTCAACTGGTCATTTCTACCAGTTTTTCGCTGCATCTAGAGTTTCTTGGAGCCAAGCCAAAGCTCAGGCAGAAACAAAAGAGATTTTTGGTCTTAAGGGCTATTTAACCACCATTACATCTCAAGAAGAAAATGCCTTTATTCTTGAGAGAGTAAGCGGCACGGCATGGATTGGTGCAAGCGATGAAAATCAAGAAGGCACTTGGCGCTGGGTTACTGGCCCAGAAGGAGAAGCAAATGGAGGCCTAGGCACACTTCTGACTTCTGGATACGAAAATTGGAATACCGCAGAGCCTAATAACAATGGAGGTAACGAGCATTATGCACACATGATGGATTGGACCTCTCCCCCTGGCCGGTGGAATGATCTACCCAATGCTGGCGGCTCGGGAGACTTTGAACCTACAGGCTATATTGTTGAATACGGTGGCCAAACAGGCGATCCAGATGTGCTTTCTTCTATTTCTGGAACAACCATATTGGATCCGAAAAGAGATATTCAGATTACTGGACCAATTTCTGTATGCCCCAACATTAACGGTTTGCCCTACTCAGCCACACTTTTAAATGGCTACTCATATAACTGGACTGTAAATGGTGGCACAATAGCTTCTGGACAGGGAACAAACGAAATAACAGTGAACTGGGGCAACACAAATGATAATGCCTCAGTAGTTTTAGAGGTCGTGTCTGACTTTGCCTGTACCACTGAAATAACATATTCTGTTAAAATCAATCAGAAGCTAGAGCCATCTACACCAGAAGGCCCTGAATTTGTTTGTTATTCAGACCTTGCTTCTGAGCAAACTTATTCGACCCCAAGAACACCTGGCTCCGACTATTTCTGGCATATTACAAACGGAACAATTACAAGTGGAGATGGCACCAACGAAGTAACTGTTCTCTGGAATGGCTCTGGCACAGGAGAACTCTATTTTACTGAGTCGACCAGAACAGCCACAGATATTTGCGATGGAGATTCTCCAATATTAATAGTTGATCTCCGTGATGAAATTGCGGTAAACATGGATTTAACTCATGTAAGTTGCTATCAGGGAAGTAACGGAACTGCAACGGCAACTATTACCTCTGGCAGCGGCACCACAAATAGCTTTATTTGGCAAACTGGAGGGCTTGGCACTACCAGTGGAAATAGTATTTCTAACCTACCACAGGGAGATTACTCTGTCGATGTCACAGTAGATAATTGTACTGTAAACATACCTTTTACTATAACAGAACCTACTGAACTAACAGCTACATTTTCTGATCAAAATAACACCTTATGCCATGGAGATGCCAATGGAACCATTCAAGTGAATGCCACTGGCGGAACTACCCCATACACTTACCAGTGGAGCCATAGCTCAAGAGAGACCAGCTTCTCGGTTAGCAATTTACCCGAAGGCAATCACTCAGTGACCATAACAGATGCTAATGGCTGTATTTGGAGTGACAGCTTCTCCATTGGCCAACCTGCCCCATTGGTGATAGAAGAAATATATACCTATAAAGTTTCATGCCCAGGTGGTACAGATGGCTCTTTGGAAGCTGTTATTTCGGGAGGAACAAGCCCTTATACTTTCAGTTGGGAAATGAATTCAGAAACTGGAGCTTATGCAACCGGCTTTAAACAAGGCACCTATAGTGTTACTGTTACGGATGCCAATGGCTGTACCACAACTGGCTCACAAATTGTTGAAGAAGCAACCCCAAAAATAGTTCTTCCAAATGCCTTCAGCCCAAATGGCGATGGAAGTAACGAAACATTCCGTCCTTCAAACTCATGTCCAGTAGAATACCAGCTGACTATTTACAACAGATGGGGAAATGTCATTTTCCATACCAATGACATCAGCCTAGGTTGGGACGGTACTTTCAACGGAAGTGATGCTCCAGAAGGAAAATACTCTTACTTTGCCTCTTGGGTTATTGAAGCCAACAATATCACTTCTACAGAAGAAGTTAGAGGAGAGTTTAAATTAATAAGATAAACCAGCCATGAACATCAGAAAAGGGATCAAATCTGACCTATCACAAGTACTAGAACTTATTCAGGAGTTAGCCGATTATGAAAAAGCCGCTCATGAAGTAGAAATAACTCTTACACAATTGGAAGAAGATGGGTTTGGGGAAAACCCAGTCTATGAGTTTTTTGTGGCTGAAAACGAAAGTGAAATTGTTGGCATTGCTCTTTATTACTTCAGGTACTCCACCTGGAAAGGAAAAGCCGTTTACCTAGAAGATTTGGTAGTAAAAGGCTCTGAAAGAGGAAAAGGCTACGGACAACTTCTTTTAGATTCAATAATTAAAGAAGCAAAACGAACCAACTCCAAGCAGGTAAGATGGCAAGTACTCGATTGGAATGAACCCGCCATTGAATTCTACAAGAAACTTGGAGCTGATCTAGATGGGGAGTGGATAAATTGTACACTTACCTCCCAACAAATTCAATCTTACTAAGCCTCTTCCAACAATGTTCTAAAGGCTGCAAACTGGTTTGGAAACTTCTGATTAACCTTTAATCTCAATTCTTGAGAGAATGCATTAAGGTACATGGTTATGTTATCCATACTTTCAGCAAAATACTGAATGCTATAAGATGACGACTCAGGGTCTTCTGTATTCAATACCTTGAAAATTTTATGATCTACGAACTGATTTGTTTCGAGCACCTCTGGAATGTGAGTTTCTTTCATCCACTTTAACCACTCTTTTTCAACTCTTTTGTCTATTGCTACCGTTACGTTATAAAGAATCATTCTACTGCTGTTTGGCACAAAATTAAGGCTTATTTTTGTGCTAAACATTTCAATAGTCGTTGAGTTTTGAAGCATATGCTATCTAAGGTTGACAACCTACCCTTCGTAAACGAGAACAATGCCTTCTATCTGCTCTTAGCCATGCACGTTGCTGGAGTAGTAGGCATGAGTATAGACGCATCGAGAGAACTCTTTCAGATGCTCACCCCATTCAACCTTGTGGCCACTGCCGCTATTCTTCTTCATTTTGAAAAGATTAAGTCTGGTCAATACTTCTTATTTATTCTACTCACCATAATCATTGGCTTTTTTGTTGAAGTAGCCGGGGTTCATTCGGGAGTTATTTTTGGTGAGTATAGCTACGGGCCAACTCTTGGATTTAAACTTTGGGATGTACCTCTGGCAATAGGTATAAACTGGGTAATTATGATTTATTGCACTGGCTTATTTGCCAGAAGTGTTGCCCATAGCAAGGTTCCAACCATACTAGTTGGTGCTGTTTTAATGACGGCCATTGACATTCTAATTGAACCTGTTGCAGTTAAGCTCGATTTTTGGACTTGGGAAGGAAACCATATTCCTCTGCGCAACTACTTAGGTTGGTTTATTACCAGCATAATACTTCACACTTTATTTTATTATTTAATGCCGAAGTCAAACAATTCGTTGGCACCTAGACTTTTATATATATTGATCGGCTTTTTTATGGCTTTGAATTTTATTTGAAGCAGTTAAAAACAATTCAATGAACGTACTGTTTGTGAGGAAATGTTAGAGGCAATTTTGTGGACGTTTTTGGGATTTGTTTTGATGGAGGTCTTTTCTTGGGCCATTCACAAATACCTAATGCATGGTATTTTGTGGAACATTCACAAAACCCATCACACTCACACAAAAGGTTTCTTTGAGCTAAATGATCTCTTTACTGTAATTTTTGGTGGAACGGCCATAGCATTAATACTACTAGGCGCAGAGACCTTCGATTACAGGTTCTGGATAGGCTGCGGTATTAGTCTGTATGGTATGTCTTACTTTATTTTACACGATGTACTCATACACAAAAGGCTGAGTTGGTTTAACAGACCAAAAAGTAAATACCTAAAAGCCATAACCGAGGCTCATAAGGCTCATCATAGCACTCAAAAAAACAACTCAGTGTCGTTCGGACTATTTGTTGTACCGAGAGAGTTTTGGAAGAAGCAAGGAATAAAGGAGTAAAGGTTTGGCAAATTATTCAATTAAAGATTTAGAGCACCTTTCGGGGATTAAAGCTCACACCCTAAGAATCTGGGAACAGAGATACGGATTGATTAATCCTAAAAGAACTGATACCAACATACGGTATTACGATCAGGATGATTTGAAGCTCGTACTCAATGTTTCTTTATTAAAAGACAACGGTTTTAAGATCTCCAAAATAGCGGAGATGTCTAAGAAAGAGCTGCAGGAAGCTGTAGTAGAAGTATCTGACAAAACAACAAGTTTTGTAGATCAGATCTACGGTCTCACTTTGGCAATGATAGACTTAGACGAACAGCGTTTTGAGAAAATCATTTCGTCTAGCACCCTAAAAGTAGGCTTTGAGCGCACCATGCTCAACATTATATATCCTTTCCTTTCAAAGATTGGAATAATGTGGCTTACTGACGCTGTAAATCCTGCACAGGAGCATTTTATCACTAATTTGATAAGGCAGAAGGTTATTGTAGCCATAGATGGACAATACGAGACCTTTGACGAAAAGGCAAAAAAGTACATGCTCTTCCTTCCCGAAGGCGAACTTCACGAACTTGGTTTGCTCTTCGCTAACTATCTAATAAGAGCAAAAGGTAATAAGGTAATTTATCTGGGTCAGAATATGCCGTTCGATGATCTGTCAATGGTGTACGACACCTATCAACCAGACTACCTCTTTACTATACTTACAAATAACAGTAGAGCATTTGACCCGAAGGAATACTTGGCCAATCTTTCTGAACTGTTCCCTAATACAGAAATCTTGGTAAGTGGTAGCCAAATTATTGGAGAAGATTTAGGCCTACCAGATAATGTAATAGAGGTAGCCAATCCGAACAGAATACTAGAATTCATCAGCGCTCACCAGTCTGAGTCGGTTTCAAAATAATTTTTTTTTGAATTTATTGAGCTCGCGATGTACCTGCTTCGCGAGCTACAGTCATTCCTATTCATCAATTAGCTCAACCCCTGAGATTAAGGCGTAAGAAGTGCCGTTTTTCAGCTTTTCCTCCTTTTAGAGCTACTCAAAACCTATATCTAGACACTTTTTTGCGATTGGTTGAATCCATTAGCCAATTTGCCTCGTATATATATAGTTACATGTACATACCCGTATAATCATTTTGTTGAATCATTTGTCAACTATCTCTTCCATATTTTAAACAGTCTGATCATTATCTCATTTTTTGTTTAACCTTATTATTTAAACTTTCCACAAAAAGCTCTTGACTTTTGTTTAATCATTATTGATATTTGTTCAACATAAAAGCAAAAGTTATGACAGCTCTAGAATACAGTTACACAATTACACAAATGACTAAATCTCTGAAGCCATTTGCTTTGAAGTTGACAAAGGATACCGAAGACGCTAATGATTTACTTCAGGAGACATTAATGAAGGCCTATAGAAACAGAGAGAAATTCTCTGAAGGCACAAATCTGAAAGCGTGGTTATATACTATAATGAAGAACACTTTTATTACCAATTATCAGAGAATGGTAAGAAGAGGAACCTTCATTGATACTACAGATAATTTACACTTTATCAATTCTAGCGATGTAAACATCGAGAATGGAGCGTATGGCAACTTTGCCATGAAAGACATTACAGCGGCAATTGAGTCGTTAGATGATGTTTATAAAACTCCATTTATGATGTATTTCAGAGGTTTTAAATATCATGAGATTGCCGATAGACTTGAAATTCCTATTGGTACAGTGAAAAATAGAATTCACATTGCCAGAAAGCAACTCAAAGAAAAATTAAGAACATACAGAAGCTAGTGCTAGTTTAGCTTTAATGAATAAGAAAACAGCACTAGTTATTGGTTCCGGTTTTTCAGGCCTTTCTGCCGCCATCAACTTGGCTCACAAAGGTTTTGAGGTAAAAATTCTGGAAAAGAATAACTCCATTGGAGGAAGAGCCCGACAGTTTAGCGAGTCGGGCTTTACTTTTGATATGGGGCCTAGTTGGTACTGGATGCCCGATGTTTTTGAAAGTTTCTTCAACAAATTCGGAAAATCGGTTACCGATTATTACGATTTAGTCAGGCTAGACCCTTCATATCAGGTAGTTTATGAAAATGGAGATGCTATGCCAATTCCAGCCCAAATGGCCGAGCTTAAAAAGCTATTCGACTCTATTGAGCCGGGCTCTGGTGTTCAATTGGATGAATTTCTAAAACAGGCTGCTTACAAATATGAAGTAGGCATTAACCAACTGGTGTATAAGCCAGGCAGGACCCTCACAGAATTTGCTGACCCTAAACTACTAATTGATGTAGTTAGAATGGATATCTTCCAATCTATGGCTAAGCATGTAAGAAAATACTTTAAGCACCCCAAGCTAATTCAGCTCATGGAGTTTCCGGTGTTGTTTCTTGGTGCCCTTCCTGAAAATACCCCTGCGCTTTATAGTTTAATGAACTATGCAGATATGGCTTTAGGTACTTGGTACCCAAAGGGTGGCATGTTCAAAATTGTTGAGGCAATGGCATCTTTGGCCGAAGAGCTAGGCGTGGAAATACTTACAGACCATGAAGTAACATCTATAGAAACCAAAAGCGGCAAGGTTTCTTCAGTAGAAACAGTGCGAGGCTCCTATTCTGCAGATGTTGTGGTGGCAGGAGCGGATTATCATCATGTAGATGATAAATTATTGAGCAAAGCCGATAGAAACTACTCAGAGAAATACTGGGACAAGCGAGTACTTGCCCCATCTTCTTTACTTTATTACGTGGGACTAAATAAAAAACTGGACGGCCTACTCCATCACAATTTGTTTTTTGATACGGACTTTACCCCGCATGCCCATAATATTTATACCGATCCTAAGTGGCCTGATAATCCGTTATTCTACGCATCACTAACTTCAAAAACTGATGACACAGTAGCCCCTGAAGGTCATGAGAATTTATTCTTGCTAATACCTGTAGCACCAGGACTAGAAGACAATGAAGAAATAAGAGATCATTACTTTAAGCTTATAGTAAAAAGAATGGAGGAATACTGCGGACAATCCATTTTGGAACACGTGGTATACAAGAGAAGCTTTGCGCACAAAGACTTTGTTAGCGATTACCATTCATTTAAGGGCAACGCTTATGGCTTGGCCAATACATTGAAACAAACCGCCATTCTGAAGCCTAGCCTTAAAAATAAGCATGTAAAAAACCTGTACTACACAGGTCAATTAACTGTTCCCGGGCCAGGGGTTCCTCCGAGTTTAATATCGGGAATTGTGGTGGCCAATGAAATTGTAAAAGACTTGGCTTAAACCTCTTACACATAATTTAGTTATCTTAACTCATGGATCTGTTCGATCAAACCACATTGGAATGTAGCAAGCTTATCACTCAACGGTACAGCACTTCGTTCACTTTAGGTATAAAAACCCTGCACAAGAAGCTGCACTTCCCGATCTACGCCATTTATGGCTTTGTTCGCTATGCAGATGAAATTGTAGATACCTTCCATGATAAAGACAAAGCAAGGCTACTGGATGAATTTGAAGAGAATACGTTCAAGGCAATTGCACAACAAGTGAGTCTCAACCCAGTACTTCATGCTTTTCAACTTATAGTAAACAAATACGAGATAGACCATGAGCTTATTCGGTCTTTCTTACACTCTATGAGGTTAGACCTCAGTGAAACCGTTTATAATCAAGACGGGTATGAAGAATATATATATGGTTCGGCAGAAGTAGTTGGCCTAATGTGCTTGAAGGTCTTTTGCAACGGAGACAATACCCAGTATGAAGAGCTATTACCTCCTGCCAAAAAGTTAGGAGCAGCGTTTCAGAAAGTAAACTTCATCAGGGACATTAAAAGTGATTATGAAGAAAGAGGAAGGGTTTATTTTCCTGGTGTAGACTTTAACGATTTTAGTCTAACAGCCAAAGAAGCCATTGAAGCCGATATTCAGAAAGACTTTGACGATGCATTAATAGGCATTAAGAAGCTTCCGAAAGAAGCAAGGTTAGGCGTGTATTTAGCCTACAAGTATTACCTGAAGCTCTTTAATAAAATTAAAAAATGTCCTCCTTCTAGAATTAAGGAAGAGAGAATTCGAATTCCCGATGCTAGAAAGTTTGGCATTTTAGTAGGCATTTACTTTAAGCACAGAATCCACACAATTTGATTTTGACTGATTAATTAGTGCTACAGAAACTAAATCTCAAACATAAATATTCATTCTAGGTTATGCTATTATGTTTAATCTCAGTGTAGATATCGACAACAATTCTGGCTTCTGCTTTGGTGTGGTATACGCCATAGAAATGGCTGAAGACATTCTGGAAGAAGAGGGAAATCTCTATTGTCTAGGAGATATAGTACACAATGATGAGGAGGTTAAGCGCCTAGAAAAGAAAGGGTTGAAAATCATCAACCATGAGCAGCTTAAGCTGCTTACAAATGCTAAAGTGCTCATTAGAGCCCATGGCGAGCCACCTGCCACATATCAAATGGCACTTCAAAACAACTTAGAGTTAATTGATGCATCTTGCCCAGTGGTTTTAAAGCTTCAGAATAGAATCAAAAACAGCTTCGATAAAGAAGAGCAGATATACATTTACGGTAAACATGGCCACGCAGAAGTAGTAGGTCTTTTAGGCCAAACCAATAATGAAGCCGTTGTCTTTCAAGATATAGCAGAACTAGATATTCCAACATTACCACGAGAGCTCACCCTCTATTCTCAAACCACCAAAAGCACAGACAAATTTTACGAGATCAATAGAATACTTGAGGAAAACGGAATCACTGTAAAAACCAATGATACCATTTGTCGACAGGTATCGAATCGCGATAAAGAGTTAAGAGATTTTGCCAGAAAGTTTGATGTAGTCGTTTTTGTAAGCGGCACAAAATCTTCTAACGGTAAAGTGCTGTACAGAATATGTGCCGATCAGAATCCAAGAACACATTTTGTCTCATCGCTTGCAGATGTAAAATCTGAGTGGTTCGGGAAAAACGAAAGTGTTGGTATTTGCGGAGCTACTTCTACTCCAATGTGGTTGATGGAAGAAATTAAATCACACCTTCAAAAGCTATAATCGTTAATTTTAGGCATGGCCGGAGCCAAGTCAAATACTGGAGTTTATGTTGCCCTTGCCATAATTATTTTATGGTTTGCCACTTTAGCCTTTGCCTTGCAATGGCAACTAGAGTTTGACTCGCCAGTTACCTATTTGCTTATTCTTTTGCTGACCCATTTATATACTGGGCTATTTATAACTGCTCATGACGCAATGCACGGAACAGTGGCCAAAAGCCTTAAACTCAACCATGCTATTGGCCATTTCACCTCGTTATTATTCAGCTTTAACTTTTACAGAAGGTTGTTTCCAAAACATCATGAACATCATAGGTATGTAGCTACAGACAAAGACCCAGACTACCACAGAGGCAACTTCTTTTCTTGGTATCTAAGCTTTTTGAAGCAGTACCTAAATATTTGGCAAATTCTACTCATGGCCATAAGCTTCAACATTCTAAAGCTTTTCTTACCCACGGAAAACCTTATTGTATTTTGGATGCTGCCAGCGGTACTTTCTACTTTACAGTTGTTCTATTTTGGCACTTACCTACCCCATAGAGGAGAACACAAACAAGACAACATTCATAAGTCTAATAGTCAGAAGCTTAATCATGTTTGGGCATTTTTAAGCTGCTATTTCTTTGGCTACCACTACGAACACCATGCCTCTCCAGGCACGCCATGGTGGCAACTCTGGAAGGTTAAAGAGAAATACGAAACCAGTAAATAAAAAGGCTACTCGCATTTCTACAAGTAGCCTTTAAGGTGTTTTCTATCTGTTTTTCTTAATGTCTATCGTCTTTTTCTACAGCACCATCCACAATGTTAATTGTTCTATTTCCGTAGGCTGCATTCTCCTTTGAGTGGGTTACCTGAACAATGGTCATCCCTTCACTATTTAATTTCTGGAACAACTTCATTATTTCTTCTGCTTGATCTGAGTGCAGGTTACCCGTAGGCTCATCGGCCAAGAGTAGTTTTGGCTCACCTATTAAAGCCCTAGCTACACCAACCAACTGCTGCTGGCCACCTGAAAGCTGCTCTGGAAAAAGGTCTTTCTTCGCCACCATTTGGAACCTATCCAACATTTCGGCCACCATACTTTTTCTCTCTTTCGACTTTACGCCTTTGTATAGCAAAGGCGTCTCAATGTTTTCATAAACTGTCAATTCATCGATCAAATGATAGGCCTGAAAAACAAAGCCAATGTGATGTTTGTGTAAATCGGAGCGCTTACGTTCTTTCATTCTATGAATAGGCTCATCAAAGAAGTAATACTCTCCCTGAGAAGGTTCGTCTAGCATTCCAATAATGTTCATTAAAGTAGACTTTCCTGCACCCGATGGCCCCATAATAGTTACAAACTCACCTTGCTCTATGTCTAAATCAATTCCTTTTAGAATGAATGTTCTCTGGTATTTTGAGTCGACAAATTTGTCGATGTCGCGTAGTTTAATCATTTGACTTGTTTAAGTTTTGACCTTTTCGTTTTACCAATTTATATGCCAATAGCGAATATATTGATTTTCAGCATTAAGCAGTTATTACGCAAATCAAAACTGTACAGATTCGATCACTTTTGTTCACTATTGACACGTTATTCAGACCGCAGTGCCTTAACCGGATTAGATTTGGCAGCAGCATAAGTTTTCTGACTCACTGTTAGCAATGCTATGAATAGCGCTACAAAGCCTGCAAGCAAGAACGTTAAAACTGATGGAGTAATGGAAAAAGCGAAGTTTTGCAACCACCAACCAGACAAGTAGAACGCAACAGGTGCCGCAATAACAAAGGCAATAGCTATTAGAATAGCAAAATCTTTAGATAGCAGATATAAAACTTGCCATATAGAGGCGCCTAACACTTTCCTCACGCCTACCTCTTTTATTCGTTGTTCTGTTGAATATGATGCAAGACCAAACAAGCCCAAGCACGCAATCCCCACAGCCAGTATTGCGAAGAAAACCACCAATTGACTTAAGGCTTTTTCATTATCGTAGTGTGCAGCTAAGTCTTCTTCTAAGAAAGAATATTCAAAAGGTTGCGATGGAGCAAATTCCGTCCACTTATCTCGAACGTAGCTCACCACCTCACTTTGACTCTCTGGATTTACCTTTATGAAGATCTCTTGAAAGTTCGGGAAGAAGTAGGCATAGAAGCATGATTCAGTTCTTCTCTGAAGGGGTTCAAAATTGATATCATCGATAACACCTATGATCTGTTTTCTTTGCCAGTCACCTCCAAAACCTTGGACATCTATAAACTTGCCAACGGCCTCGCCTTTTAGGTTAAGCTCTGCTTCGGCCCTCCTATTAATAATAATTGCTTCTGTGGAATCGGTTGGAATTGTTGGGTCAAAATTTCTACCATCTTGTACCTCTATATTCATGACATCTAGGTAGTTCAGATAAATATTTATGCCGGCTAAATTCAATCCATCAACTTCTTCAGAAACAGATTCTGACTTCACAAAAATAATTGGCCTGAGTCCGCCTGGTTTAGAAAAAGTAGCTGTAACCCCTTCAATACTAGGGTTCTTCTCAAGCTCATTTTTGAAAGCCTCCATTCTTGGAGTAATCGCCTGATTGGTATTAGAAACCATCAAAATATTTTCACGCTCGAAGCCCAAAGGTTTATTCTGTAGAAAGCTAAGCTGATTATAAACTATAACTGTTCCGATGATCATCACAATGGATATTACAAACTGGAAAACAACCAGCGCTTTTCTAAAAATACCAGAGCCTCCCATACCCGCTGCAAGCTTGCCTTTTAACACCACTACAGGTTTAAAAGCCGAGAGAAAGAGAGCAGGATATACTCCAGAGCCCAACCCAATAACAACTACTATGAGGGCCAACGCTCCCAAAACCTCAGGCTCAAATAGCATTGCCGAGGACAAAGGCTTATTGATGAAGCTAGAAAAGGGGCCTATGAGCAAGTAGACCATAATTAATGACAGAAGAGCTGAAATTGATGCCAATACCAAAGACTCTCCCAAAAACTGATTTATCAGTTGTTTTCTGTAGGCTCCAAGCACTTTCCTCATACCCACCTCTTTAGCTCTTTTGGCCGATCTGGCCGTAGCCAAATTCATGTAGTTGATACCCGCAATAAGTAGAACAAACACGCCTACAGCCGTAAAAATGTAGACGAAATCCATGCTGCCATTTACAGATATTTCGTTTCTCAAATTCGATTTTAAATGAATGTCTTCTAAGGCTATTAAATCAGGATTAAACATATGCAAACGCCCCTCCTCAATATTGGCTGCCTTCAGCTCAACCATTTTAGCTGTCACCAAATTAGCATGCTGTTCATCTGTTAACTTAATGTAGTTATAGAAGCCATCATTAGCCCAAGAATTAAGGAAATTGGCATTTTGGCTACGAAATGTCTGATTAGAAAAAAGCAGATCGAAGGCGATATGGGTGTTTTTTGGCAAATTCTCTAACAGACCCGTAACCTCATAGTTGGTATCCTGCTGCCCCTTCACTTTTAGCGTTTTGCCAATTACATTGGTGTTTCCGAAATATCTAACGGCCGCAGTTTCTGTTAGCACAACCGTATTGGGAGCAGACAGCACCTGTTCTTTCTGGCCTTGAAGCAAAGAGAAATTGAAAAACTCTAGGAAGTTAGGATCCACAAAAAAGGAATTATTCTCTTTGTAAAGCTCCGTCTCTACTTCTATTACCAGCTGTTGGCCACCACCACTCATTCGGGTATAATCTGTAACTTCTGGTAGTTGATTGCTAAGGGCAGGAGCTAAGGCAGAAGTGCTAGTTGGATATTTATAGTTTCCACTACTTAATCTCAACTCATTATTGATTCTAAAAATCTTCTCAGAATCTGAATGAAATTTATCGAAACTTAATTCAAACCTTATGACAAGAAGTATGACCAAAAAGGCCGAAATACCTAAGGTAAGACCGAAAATATTGACTCCAGCGTAGCCAGGATTTTTCCTGATTGTGCGTAGGGCAACTAAAAAATAACTCTTTAACATGAACCTATTTAGCCAGAGGTTCGCAGAAAATCAAGCTAAAAAGTGTAGAAACCTGTTTGTTCTACTGGTGGAAACAGTAACATAGCACATACAAAAGCTAATATGGAAATGACAAAACCTATCATAAAGAAGGTGTAACAAGCCCTTAGTAATTTGTATTTTTTACCAAGCACTACACCCAAATAATAGATGTCTTTTACAAGGCTACTGTAAAGGTAGTCGCCATCTTTCATCATTTCTTTCATGCCCCATTCGTATCTGTCTAGCTTCATCTTATGGAAGTTTCCAAAAAAGAGCAGGTTCGTTTTCTTACTCAATACATCTTGATCTGTAAACACCCCAGATGATACATTAGGCCGAGTAGCCAAAATGGCCAATACGATAGTGGTTAAAGAAACAATAATGAGTACAATGGTGGGTATAACTAAGTTGGGATACTCGTATAACTTGCGGATAAGCACCGAAACCACTACCGAAAGAATAATGGTATTCACTGAAATCATGATATTGGCCTTATTATCGGCCATAGCACTGAGTTCTAAGTGGTTTTTAGAGGTAGTTCTGAACATGGTTTCAACCCCTCTATCTGGCTTCAGCCTGGCCTTCTCTTCCATTTTCGCCAGTTGCTTCTCCAGCTTTTTTATCTTTTTAGACTCGGCTTTGTTTTTCTTCTTAGGCTCTCCTTTCCCTATCCTTTTAAGGTTATCATCCTTAATGGGTTGCAAGTATTTCTTGCCGAACTCAGTGAAGTACTCATGGTCATTAAAGAAGCTATAGTTCAGTTCATCCCACTCCTCATCACTGATTTGCTTGTCTTTGGTTAACTCAATTTCCCGATGCATGCGGTCAGACATTTTATGGTAATCAGTACATGCTAAATGGTGCATGTCCGCATCGCACAAAATTTCTTCCATTAGCGTTTTAGGAGCTTGAGGCATCTTTGTGGCCGAGATGCAATTACAGATGGTCTCTATTTTATCTTGGGCTAGACCTTCCTTTTGCAAAAACTCTTTGGCAATCCTTACACTAGTATCTTCATGGTTAGTACATCCCTCAGTATAACCAACATCGTGAAACCAAGCTGCAATGGTGATCAGCTCCAACTCATCTTCGTTTAAATCACTTTCTCGTCCAATAATACGAGCCGCATCCACAACCCTTTCGGTATGTTGATAGTTATGATAAACGAAACTCTCCGAGAGTTTCTCGGTAAAAAGTTCTTTACAATAGGCCTGAACCTTCGAAACAAGTAAATCTGCCACTGCGCTTTGTTCTAATCTTAAATATAGGACCCGGGACCCAAATTACTTGAATCTCAGTGCCTATAAGGAATGATATTAAATTTATTTTTGTTCCCTAGCATGAAAATGATCCATTCGGCCAAGATATTCATCTTATTTATTTTAACCTCTTTGTCGCTCCATATACAAGCGCAAGATAGACCTCCGTACGATCTAGAATCGCCAAAGATAATCTATACGCTTCCTGACTATTTGGAAGAAGTTTCTGGCCTTACTTATTTCAATACCAATCAACTCGCAATGCACAACGATGAAAAAGGGAGAATGTATGTATTCGACCTAAAAAAAAGAGCCGTTGTACAAAGGGTAAGGTTTGATGGAGATGGAGACTATGAGGGCATTGAACGAGTGGGAGAATACATATACATTGTAAAAAGCAATGGTAATCTATATCGTTTTAATGTAAACATTGAAGGTGTTGTAGAGAAAATTGAAACTCCATTCGATTCTAAAAACAATGTAGAAGGCCTTGGGTATAACCCAAAAACCAACCATTTGCTAATAGCCCTAAAAGATGATGGAGACACCCCCGATGTAAAAGTTGCTGGCAAGGCCATTTATGGGTACAACCTCAATGAAAAGACTTTCGATAAACTCCCACATTTTTCTGTAAGCCATAAAGACATGGAAAGAGTGCTGGGAAAAGACTATAAATTTCACCCTTCTGCAGTGGCTGTTCACCCTTTAACTGAAGAGGTATATGTTCTTTCGGCACACAAAAGAGCACTTATGGTATTTGGAAAAGACGGTAAGCCCAAAAACCTGACCGACCTAAAGAGGAGCTTATTTCCTCAACCTGAAGGAATAGCTTTTAGCCCCGAAGGAGACCTCTATATAAGTAATGAAATGGAGGGCGAAGGGGGAACACTACTTTGGTTTAAAATGAAGCAGTAGAACCATTAATTGAAAACCGCTGTTTGAACCTGCAATTGTCATAATATGAAAAGACTACTCTTTTTTCTTCTAACCATTCTACCATTTAGCAGTATAGCCTTTCAGGCGAATCCACCTATTTACTCAGTTTATCTGATTGGAGATGCTGGTGAACCTTACGAAAACCCTGTGCTCACATTGCTCAAGAAAGAGCTAGATATGGCTGGAGAAAATGCAGCAGTCATTTTTTTGGGAGATAACATTTACCCTAAGGGAATGCCTCCGGAAGATCATCCGCTAAGGGCAGAAGCTGAATTAGCTATTGATGGCCAAATCAATGCTGTTAAAGACTTTGCCGGCAAAAAAGTGTTTATACCTGGCAACCACGACTGGGCTCAGGGAAGAAGCTATGGAGTAGACTGGCTGCGCAACCAAGAAGATTATGTAGAAAATGCTTTGAACAATCTTGACGTATGGATTCCTACCAGAGGTTGTCCTGGGCCTGTTGAAATTGATCTTAACGAGAAAATCACCCTTGTTGTAATAGACACCCAGTGGTTTTTGCACAAAGGCAGAAAGCCAGAAGAAGGGAATAATTGCGGAGTAACTTCTTTGGTAGAAGTGGGAGCACTCTTGCAAGACATTCTAAAGAGAAATGCCCACAAAAAAGTGATAGTTAGCTCACACCACCCTATGTACACATATGGAATTCATGGAGGTGTTTTTGGGCTGAAAGATCATATTTTCCCACTTACGGCTTCAAAAAAGCTCAAGAACCTGTACATACCACTCCCGGTTATTGGCTCCATTTACCCGATGTACAGAAAGATCTTCGGAAACATTCAAGACAATACGCACCCCGTTTACAAGCAGTTCAGAGATGGCATGGTTCAATTAATGAAAACCCACCCTGACGTAATTCATACGGCAGGCCATGAGCATGCGCTAGAACATATAGAAAAAGAAGACATGCACTTTGTTGTCAGTGGGTCTGGCGCCAAAAACAATGCCCATGTAAAGCAGAAAGGAGATGCTCTTTTTGCACAAAATACTATGGGCTACGGCAGGCTAGACTACTACAATGATGGAAAAGTAACCCTTACGTTTATCACTCCAGAAGGAGGCCAGGCGAAAGAGCTCTATTCAGCCGTTTTGTCTGAAAATCCGTTCCCCCCAAATCCGGAAGACCTGATTGCTAAATTCAACACTAACGAGTTTAAGGATAAAACCGTTGAATTTCCTGCATCACTCAAATACAACAATAAGAGCAACCTCCACAAAAGCTTATTTGGAGCCAATTACCGAGAAGAATGGGCTGCAGAAGTAGAGCATCCAGTTTTTGACATTGGCTCTGTAAAAGGCGGACTCAAAATTTTGAAAAAAGGCGGAGGGCATCAAACCATTTCACTAAGGCTAGAAGCCGAAGATGGTAAGCAGTATGTTTTGAGATCTATAGACAAGAATCCAGCACTCACACTTCCACCAAACCTGCGTAGAACATTTATTAAAGGCATTGTTCAAGATGGCATTTCATCTTCTCATCCTTACGCTCCCACTGTAATTCCTCCATTGGCTGATGCTGCTGGAATTTACCACGCTAACCCTGAGATTTACTACATTCCAGACGATCCTCGATTTGGTATTTACAGAAAAGACTTTGCCAACACCTTGGCGCTGTTCGAAGAAAGAGCGAACAAAGAGCATATATCAGAGCCATTTTTTGGCGCTGGAGACGATGTTCATTCTAGCATTGAACTATATGAAAAGCTTCAAGACGATAATGATGAAAAGGTTGATGAGGCTTTTGTTGTCAGAAATCGCTTGTTCGATATGTGGTTAGGCGATTGGGATCGTCATGACGACCAGTGGAGATGGGTTGAGTTTGACCAAAAAGATGATAAAAAGCTCTACCGACCAATACCTAGAGACAGAGACGTAGCCTTTTTTGCTGGAGAAGGTGCTTTTAAAAAGCTCTCAGCATCTAAATGGGCGCAACCAGCCCTAAAAGGTTTCCATGACGAAATCAGTTACACTCCTTCTTATGGTTTCTACAGAATTCGTTGGTTCGATAGGTACTTTATGACCGAACCAGACGAGGTTTCTTGGGTGCAACAAGCGAATGAGCTAAAAGCTGCCTTAACTGATGAAGTAATAGAGTCGGCCTTTAAAGTTTGGCCACAAGAAATCTATAACCTTTCAGGCGAAGAAATTATCCGCAAACTCAAGAACAGAAGGGATAATCTAGATACTTACGCTCGAGACTATTTCCGCTTTCTCTCTAAAACCGTGAACGTTCTTGGAAGCGATAAGCGTGAACGTTTTGTTGTAGAAAGACTAGATGATGAGCATACTAAGGTTACCATGTTCAAAATCTCAGACAAGGGCAACCTTGAAAAGAAGTACGAGAGAACCTTCAAAACCTCCATCACTGAAGAAATAAGACTATACGGCTTCGATCAGGAAGATGAGTTTATTATCTCTGGCGATGTAAATGAAGGAATTGTTGTAAGAATAATTGGTGGTGGCGACAAAGACTTAATAAAAGACTCTAGTAATGTGCAAGGCGCTAAGAAACACACTATTGTTTACGACAAAACCAAGAGCACAACCATTGAAGCTGGCCTAGAAACCAAAGACAAGACATCTGACGATGATCCGGACATCAATCAGTATGATATGGAAGAGTTCGACTTTGATGTAACTATGCCACTTGTAAGCTTCAACTACAACCCCGATGATGGGATTTTCATTGGTGGTGGGTTTATGAGAAAGAATGATGGTTTTAGAAAAGAACCTTACGCCAGCAAACACAAAGTACTAGCCAATTATGCAGTGGCCACAAGCTCGTACAATCTGAGCTACGAAGCAGAGTTTGTAGACATATTAGGCAGAGCAAATCTACTTTTAGACTTGGATGTAAAAGCTCCAAACTTTGTAAACAACTTCTTTGGCTTAGGAAATGAAACAGAATACAATAAAGATTTAGACCTTACCTATTACAGAACTCGCTACCAGTCTTACTTGATAAACCCTAGCCTGAGCTTCCCAGTGGGGGCCAGCGCCAATTTTGTAATTGGCGGCCGTGTGTGGGGAGTTGAAATTGAAGAAAACAATGACCGCTTTATTTCTGACTTCCCTAATAATGGTCTGAATCCGAATATCATAGAGGAGCACAGAACCTACGTTGGAGGAAACGTAGGCTTTCATTTTGAAACTAAAGACGATGAAATTTTCCCAAAAAGGGGAGTTACATTTAACACTGATGTTATCTATGACAATGGCATTGGAAACCTAGCTAAAAACAGTGCAAGATGGACTACTGACTTAACTTTTAGATGGGTGCTCGATGGTTTTGGCCGTACATCAATGGCTACCAGAGTAGGATACAATAAGTCTTTCGGTGATTACGAGTTTTATCAGGCCAGCAGATTAGATGGTTTCAATACTCTAAGGGGTTATAGAAGGTATAGATTTGCGGGCGAGAGCAGTTTCTACCATCAAGTAGACCTAAGAGTAGACTTGTTTGAGTGGAGAAATTACTTCTTGCCAGCAAGAGTTGGCCTTATTCTATTCAACGACATTGGCCGAGTTTGGGTAGATGGAGAAGACTCCAACAAACTGCACCATGGTTATGGTGGAGGCGTTTACCTCACCCCATTTGGGCAGTTTGCTGTGAACATTTTATTAGCCCGATCTGAAGAAAACTTCCTTCCGCTATTCAAGCTAGGCTTCTATTTCTAATTATACATTAGGAATATCTACATAAAAAGAGGTGCCTTTACCCACTTCCGAGCTGAAGGTAATGGTGCCTCCATGCATTTCTATGAACTGCTTTACAATAACTAAACCTAAGCCCGTGCCTTCTATATCACCAACATTAGAGGCTCTGGAAAAAGATTCAAAAAGGTTCGGCTGATCCCTCTCTGGTATACCAATTCCGTAATCGTTTACCACAACAGAAATACCGTTATCAGAAAACTTGAGTACTACATCTGGATCTTTCTTAGCTCCTGAGTACTTGAGCGCATTGCTTATTAGGTTAGAAATAGCGTGAGAAATTAACTGACTATCCAAAAGTAGCTGGCGTTCCTTACCTTCTACGGTTAAACCAACTGATCGGTCTTTATACTGAACTTGGCACTCTTGAATTACCTGCTTTACTATACCTGTTAAAGACGTTATCTCTTTCTTTAGGTGAGTTTTTCCTACATCTAGACGCCCCAAGGTGAATACGTCTTTTAGCAATGAATTTAGGCGATCTAATTCAGTTCTGATTCTAGTTACGTGCTTAACAAGCTTATTATCTGGCATTTCTGGTCTGTTATCCAGATACATGCTGATAAGTTCGTTACTTGATTGTATGGTGGTCAATGGTGTTCTGAACTCATGCGATGCCATTGAAATAAAGCTAGACTTAAGCTTATTAAGCTGTCGTTCTTTTTCAATAACCTTAACAATCTCACTAATATCTCTAGTTGAAGTAAGCACAAACTGTACTTTATTTTCTTGATTCATAACAGCGCTCATAGAAACACCTGCCCAGAAATACTCACCATCCTTCTTTTGAATTCGATACTGGGTCATCACATTGGTGCTCTTATTGGCAATGGTGTCTCTAAAAACTTCCAATGCACGCTTGCTGTCATCAGGATGAATGAACTCCTCCAGCGTCATTTCCATCTTTTCTTCTACAGAATACCCTTCTAGCCTTTCGCAAGAAGGTGAAACAAACGTATAAGAACCGTCTAGCTTATGAAGGCAAATTACATCGGCAGAGTTTTCGGACACCAGTTTATACTGTTCTTCCTTGGCACGAAGCTTCTCTTCAGTAATCTTCTTTTCGGTAATGTCAATTTTATTAGCCCTCCAGTAAATCGGCTTGTCTTCTTCATCGAAAATTAAGCCACCAGTAGCCTGAATCCATCTCCACTCGCCATTCTTATGCTTATACCTGAAGTAGCTTGTTTTCTCCTTGATTCTTTTCTCCAGACTCTCCGTAAAATCTTTTTCTATAGCAGAAACATCTTCGGGGTGTACAAACTCTAAGGCATTCCTACCCAGCATCTCCTCCACTTCATAGCCCATAGACTCTTTCACCGATGGGGTAACAAATAGATAGTTACCTTCTAAATCCATGAGCGTAACAATGTCGTTGGAGTTTTCAGTAATAAGCTTGTAGCGTTCTTCACTCTCTTTTAGCTTCTGCTGAGCCTCCACTCTATCCGTTACATTTCTTGTAGAAGTTTGTAAGAAAATGGCTTCTCCATTATCGTCCAAAATAGCGCCACCCACAGTTTCTAACCACTCCAATTCGCCCTCTTTATTTTTAGCCTGAAAAGTAATGCTTACAGTTTTCAGCTTACCCTCAATTACGCTAAGCATGGTATCCGAAACCTTGTACAAGTATTCAGGCGCAATAATCTCTCGCAACCTTAGCTTCTGAAGTTCCATTGGCGTATACCCCAATACTTCTTTTGAAGAAGGAGAGGCAAATACAAATCGGCCATTCAGCTCGTGCAAGCAGATACAATCACTCGAATTTTCTGAAATGAGCTTATACTTAGCTTCACTTTCCCGAAGCTTTGTTTGTGCCTCCTTTAGGGTAGTTATGTTAGAGAGAGAACCTACAGCCCGTACTGGTTTATCTTCTTTTCCGTAAATAATTCCGGCTTTAAAAAGTGCCCAAATTATACGGTCGTTGGCAGCCGCTAATCTAAATTCTAAAGTGATTTTATCGCGTTTACTTTCAATAGCCTGCTGAAGAATAGAAATGAACTCCTTCTTATCTACATCGTGCAAATATTTAGCTATTAGCAAGTCGTCTAAAGGATTTTCTTCAGGAGGAATACCCATTCCTTACCAAAATTGAGGGGAAAGATAGGATCGCTTCGTATTGAAGTCATACTCCCAAATGGCATCGTTGGTACCTTCTACAGCTAACTGATATCTTTCATTACTTTCTTGTAGCTGGCGCTCTAGATTCTTTCTATCCGTGACATCTTGCAGAATGGTGATAAAGCACTCCTGATTCTGAAAGTCGAGGGGCATACTTGAAGCACTTACCCAAAAAGACTCTCCTTTTTTGTTCTTTAAAACCAGCTCGTGACTTTGGATATGCCCATCGGTTTGGAGCCTGTCTATGTATGACTTTCTACCTTCAAAATTCTGGTAAAAGTGAATCACTTTTTTCCCCAGAAAGTCTACGGGAGACATTTCATATACCTTAAAAAGAACCTCATTGGCAAAAATTACTTTACCATCTTCTTTGGTGGAAATAAAAACAGGGTCAGGAAGAGCATCTACTATTGCCTTTAATCTCTGTTGGCTTAGCTCCAAATTTAATCGAGACCGCCTGATGTTATCAATATCTTCAGTTATGCCATCTAACCTAATGGGCTTATCGTCTTCATAGAGCACACTAATTCTATCTCTATAATATCTGTAAGTATCCTTTTTTCTTAGCGACTTGTAAGCATAACTAGCTTTGCCCGAACTCAGTGCATTAACTACCTCTTCAAGCACTCTTTCTCTATCGTCTGGGTGAATTCTCTGTTGCCACTCTTCCATGGTTTTAGGAAGAGGGTCTAAGTCTTCTGGATTACCAAATCGAGCAATTGGATTATTATGATATAAAATTTCGTAAGGTTCACTAGTCAAATCAATTGACCATACAACCTCGGTAAGATTATCTACCACAGAGCGTAATTGGACCGTCCTATTTTTGACATCCAGTAAATCGTCTGTAGCACCTTTTAAAATGTTTTCCATCACCTGAGAGCGTAAGAAGCGTGTTTTTTGGATAATTTTAAGATACTATTTTAGTAGTTTTCCGCCAATTAACCTCATTTTTTAGCATATTCACCTAAATGACCAAAGCAGATTAGCCATGGACAACGACTATCAAAACAGCCCTAAAATATTAATTGTTGAAGATGAGCCTTTCATAGCAGAAAATCTTCAAGAAATGTTAGGCATTTTCGGCTATGAAAATACAGAGATAGCCAACTCTGCCAACCAGGCTATTAAAGCCATAAAAGCTTCCAGACCGGACCTTATACTGTTAGACGTAAAGATAAAAGGAGACCAAGATGGAATTGAGCTAGGCGGCATTATTAAAGAGCAGTACAAAGTACCGTTTGTGTACATCACCTCTTATTCAGACAAAGACACTGTTAATAGAGCTAAGCAAACTCAGCCTTTAGGCTTTATAGTTAAGCCTTTTACAAAAGATGATGTATATGCGGCTATTGAAGTAGCGCTATTTAATAAGAACAGACAGGCAGTAATTTCTGGAGAAAGACTACCAGAAAACAACCCTACCACCTACAACAACGACTCTATCTTTATTAAGAAGAAGAGCATGTTGGAGAAAGTGAAATACAGTGATCTTGAGTGGATTGAAGCAGATGGTAACCACATTACCATTCATGCCAGTGATGGCCGTGATTTTACTATTAGAAAATCTCTTAAAGAGATTACGGACAGACTGCCAAAAGATAGATTCTTGAGGGTTCACAAATCATTTGTAGTATTAGTAGATTCGGTAACAGCCATAGACACCAACTTTGTTTATCTAGGCCAAAAGAAAATTCCGATAGGAAGGTCTTACTACAATGCCTTTACAGCAACTCTAAATACAATTAGCGCTAGCTAATCAGTTTCTCGAATAGCTGTAAATAACTGGAGTATCTCCGTTAGATTCACTTAAAGTGAAGTAACCAGATTCATCTGTTGCCCAGGCAATAGCCTCTCCTTGGGGCTCTTGCCTGTAATTCAGACGACTAGGCTGGGTAGCCAAAAGCTCTTGAATACTTTCGTTACCACTTTTAGCCCAATGATATACGTTGGAGTAGTTTTTTATTAGCACCTCATTGCCTGAAGGCGATATATCTGCTGCTACTACAAAAGTGAATGGCAGTACCATTACCCTTTCTGCTGTGTTTTGTTCAGTAGTGCTTTGTGGATAAGACAGTTTGTAGAGTATTACGCTAGGTTCTCTCTTAGTGATTATGTAAATATCTCTGGTTTCAGGATCTACAAAAATCGACTCTGCATCTCTTGCACCATCTTCATAAATATAATTGATGGTTTCCACATCGTTGAGCGTAGCAGTAGCAGGCAAGTCTACTCTAGCTCCTCCAACACCAAATTGCTCAGAAACATCTGGCTCTGGCACTCTATATATATTTAAGCTCTCTCTTACAGCGTTATTATCTCCAATATCGGCTGCATATAGGTAGTTAAGGTTGTCGTCAGGGCCAGCTCCGATAGCCAAGTCTTCCCAATCCCTATTCTGAGCCCCACTTAATTCATATCTACCAGAGTCTGCCCCCTGAAGGGTGAACAGGTAAAGTACGGGGTCACCTCCACTATCATTGTGAGACCATAAGTATTCAGGATTAGAACGACTATTCACTAGCCCAGAAGCCTCATCTAGATCTGAAAATTGGAGTTCGCCAGTAGCCTGTGGAGCAGAGAAAAGTGATGAAATCTCTTGGTCATCATCTTGAGGGTTCTCGTCACTCTGCGGAGACTTACAGCCATTGGCACAAAGTAAGAACAAGCAGAAAATAGCGGTTAGGTTTCTCATAACTCTTTTAAGTAGTTCTAAATCCATGTTGGAACTTGAAAATGTAACTGCTCTTTTCTGCTTTTATTTTGTTTTGGAAACTATTTGAGGCTAGCTCTTACTTTAGCCACCTGCTCTTTAGTTACCATTTTTTCCGCCTTATTCCCGAAAGAATTCATCACGTAATTCAATACATTGGCAATATCAGTGTCGTCTAGGCCAGAAGCCGGCATCACCTGATTATATTTCTTTCCATTTACGGTAATCTCTCCCTGAAGCCCTTCAATTAAGTTTTTGATGTTTCTAGTAACATCTTTCATCAAATAGTCTGACTTAGCTAATGGAGGAAAAACATTAGGAATACCCTGACCTTTATCCATATGACAGGCCATACAAACTTGGTTGTAAGTATTTTTTCCGGCTTCCATGCTTTTTTTCAGAGCATCACTCTGATCTTCAGCAGATTTAAATGAAAATGAAGCCAGCAATAGGCCACAAAAAAGAGTTAAAAGGGTAAGTTTCTTAGTATTCATAGTCTTGCGTTTCGTATCGTCTAAAGTACTTAAGATAATTTACTTAATTAAGGCTTTATTAGTTTATCGATTGCTAAATATCTAGCTCCACCTGGTTTTTCAAAAGGTCTTCAAACTCCTCTCTCTTTCTTATAAGATGCGCCTTTCCTTCATAAATAAGCACCTCGGCAGGTCTTAGCCTAGAGTTATAATTAGAAGCCATGCTAAAAGAGTATGCTCCAGCATTTTTAAAAGCCAGAATATCACCTTCCTTTACTTCACTAAGCTTTCTGTCTAAACCGAACGTATCGGTTTCACAGATATAGCCAACCACCGTATAAACACGTTTCGTGCCAGAGGTATTTGAAACATTGACAATCTCATGGTAGGCATCGTACATCATTGGTCTTATTAGGTGATTCATTCCTGAATCTACCCCAGCAAACACAGTTGCCGGTGTTGTTTTCACCACATTAGTTTTAGTAAGAAATACACCAGACTCACTTACCAGAAACTTTCCAGGTTCAAACCACATTTGTAATTTCCTACCATAAGCCTCGCAAAACTCATTAAAAGCTGCTGAGAGTTTTTGACCTACTTCCTCAATATCGGTGGTAATATCTCCTTCTTTATAAGCCACTTTAAAGCCACTTCCAAAATCTATAAAGTCTAGGTTGGTGAAATTCTTAGCAGCATCGAAAAGTATTTCTGCAGCCCTTAAAAACACCTCCGCATCCAATATGTCAGATCCGGTATGCATATGAAGCCCAACAACATTTAAGTTGTAAGTTGAAACCACTTTAAGTATGTGAGCCATTTGATATATGGAAATACCAAACTTCGAATCGGCATGACCTGTAGAAATCTTTTTATTTCCTCCGGCCATAATGTGCGGGTTCAGTCGAATACACACCGGAACCGAGTCATGGTATTCATTTCCAAACTGCTCCAAGATGGAGATATTATCTAAGTTGATCATTACACCGATTTTCACGGCTTCTTGAATTTCAGCGAAGGAAACACAATTGGGGGTATATAGAATCTGCTCTGGGCTAAAACCTGCTTTGAGCCCCATTCTTACCTCTTGAATTGATACACAGTCTAATTCAGACCCATAACTTTTGAGTAGCTTAAGGATAGAAAGGTTGGTTAAAGATTTACAGGCAAACTTAACCTTCATATCTACGGTGCTAAATGCCGAATTCAATCTATCGAACTGCGACTTTATTTTAGCAGCGTCATAAACGTAAAGTGGAGTTCCGTACTCTGCAGCGAGATCTTCTAAAACAACTCCTTGAATGCTGAATTTATCGTTAACCAATTCCATCTGTTTCAAATTGAGCGCCAAATATATAGCCAATAAAACAAAAAGAGGAAGTTTGACCGACTTCCTCTTCGAATTACTCAACTAAAACTAATTATTACTCGATTACCAAGCGTTTGGTAAGCGCTTTGCCGTTTTGAACTAACTTCATTATATAAATTCCTTTTCCTTGAGAGGAGAGGTCTACTTTTAAAACATATTGTCCATCACTTGGCTTACCCACTCTATTAAACACTTCGTTTCCATCATCATCTACAATGATCACCTGCACTGGAGCATCGCTTTTAGTTTCAAGTTCTACATCAAACCTTCCATCACTTGGGTTAGGGTAAAAGTCAATGTCTCTTAACTCTAGGCTCTCCATCTCATTGGTTCCCACGGCCTTTTTATCATCTTCATTAGCAGATCTAACCATTACTTTGGCTCTAGTAATTACCCTCACATCATCTCTATCGTCTTCGTCTCCATAACTCCATGATCCAAAATTCCCTCTATCTCCCCAGTCATCGAAATCAAAATTGAAGCGAAAACCTTGAAACCGGTCTTTCATTGCATCTCGCAAAGAGTCTACATCCATAATCTCTTCACCATTAAAAAAGAATCTGCCATTGTCATTTCTAAAATCGAATCGCTTCACTAGCGAATCCATATCCATGAAAGAATTATTATCAAAGTCAAAAGCAAAGTTGCCACCAAAGCCTCTCATCATTTCCTGCATTCTTTCCTGCATATCTAAGAATGGAGACATGTCGAAATCTTCATCATCCCAAAAACCTTGGGCTGGTCCATTATGGAAAAAGAACTGTGGCTTATTGCCTCCGAAAGAAAAGCCCAATGCATTTTTATCTATGCCATACTTCTCCAAGTCCGGATCGTTCTGCATTTCCTCACGAGACTCGTAAGTTTTTTCGAAAGTGGTTTCATCATTGCCTTTCTTTTGAACCACCTTTAGCTTGACCTTGCCTTCATGGGTTGTAGAAATAGACACAGATTGACTTTCCCTTATCTTTTCATCTTGAGCCAAAACGGCCACACTTAGTACCATCAGAAATGCAACCATTGCACTTCTAAGTCTCATAAATTGATAGAAAACTGACCTTTTCATTTTTTACCTCCTTATTCATTCAAAAGTACTCTGAGAACTTGCAAATCGTTGTTAAATGCCGGTTAAACGATGTTAATAATTGTTAAGCTTGTGATGACACGATTTAATTAGCCGTAATTTTAAAGCGTGACGCAGAATAAGATACGTTGGTTGATAGGTTTGCTAAGTGTAGCGCTACTCGGGCTCATCGGATTCCAGTTCTACTGGATAGATGAGGTAAATACCGTTAATAGAGAGCGCTTCAATAAAGCGGTAAATGATGCACTGAATGAAGTGGCCTACAAATTAGCCATTCAGAACGATCGTGACTTTCTTCAGCAGACCATGAATAGCGGTGTTCGTTCTCCGCAGAGAAACTTAGAAATACTTCGCGACACCTTGAAGCGAATCTCTAACCCTGGCCAATTTAGCCCTCAAAACCCTGAGAGTTTCGATCAGGATGGAGAGATATTGAGAAGCATGGTCAAAATTCAGGTAAACGAACAAACCGGGGAGTTACTCTTTAATGTAGACTTCACCACCTTTGTAAATCAGGTCCCTTCTTTTGGACCTTCTAATCGCAGTGTAAATCGCGAAGCCTTCATGGAAGATCAGCTTAATAGAAGGTTAGACATGCTTAAGGAGACTTGGCTCAACCATTTGGTAGGAAGCAACAACCTTTTTGAGCGCATCAATCCAGCAGATTTAGATACCCTACTTAGAAAAGAGCTAGAAGGCAAAGGTATTGAGCTAGAGTACAATTACGGAGTGATTGACGCCACTAACAACAACCTAAAAATACTCAATGCCAACACTAAAGAAGATGCTGAAGGAGTGAAAAACTCCAGCCTTAAGGCTAACCTTTTCCCTATGGACTTAACAGAAAAGGAGTATTTTCTTTCCGTAGACTTTCCTCAAGAAAAGAACTACCTAATGAAACAGGCACTCTTACCGCTATCTGCTTCTGGTGTGCTTATGTTTATTGTTATTGGATGCTTTACCTACGCCATTATGGTTATTCTAAAGCAGAAGAAAATCTCTGAGATCAAAAATGATTTCATAAATAACATGACACATGAGTTTAAAACCCCTATAGCTACAGTTTCTTTAGCAACGGAAGCCCTTCAAGACGATGACATAAAGGGGAACAAAATCATTATGGACAGGTATGTTCAGGTTATAAGAGATGAAAATAAAAGGCTAGGTATGCAAGTAGAAAAGGTATTGCAGATTGCTAGTCTAGATAAAAAAGACTTTATACTTAAGTTTGAAAAGGCCGATGTGCACGACATCATTCAAAAGGCCTTGGTTAATATAACGATAATGGTTGGGCAACGAGGTGGCGTAATTTCTAGTCAGCTTTTGGCTTCTAATCCAGAAATAGAAGCAGACAAAGTTCACTTAACTAATATTATCTACAACCTCTTAGATAATGCCAATAAGTACTCTCCAGATGCACCTGAAATACATATTCGCACCGAAAGCATATCTACCGGAGTAATTATCAAAATTACCGACAAAGGCATTGGTATGTCTAAGGAAGCTACCCAAAAAATATTTGATAAATTCTATCGTGTTTCTACAGGAAATGTTCACGACATTAAAGGTTTTGGTCTTGGCCTCTCCTATGTTAAAAACATTGTAGACATGCACCAAGGTTCGGTTTCTGTAAAAAGTGAGCTGGGCAAAGGAAGTACATTTAAAGTTTTTTTACCGTTTACTCATGGCTAGTTTTAAGTTATTATTGGTTGAGGATGATCCCAATCTAGGACAGATTTTGAATGAATACCTCACCTTAAAAGGATATGAAACCACTCTTTGCAGAGATGGCGAAGAAGGAGTTTCGGCCTTTAAAAAAGAACAGTACGACCTGTGCCTCTTCGATGTAATGCTTCCTAAAAAGGATGGCTTTTCCATGGCCAAGGAAATACGCAGAACAGACTCTGTTACTCCAATAATCTTTCTCACCGCTAAATCGATGAAGGAAGACACTATTGAAGGCTTTAAAATTGGTGGCGATGATTACATCACCAAGCCCTTCAGTATGGAAGAGCTTTTATTACGTATTCAGGCTATTCTGCGTAGAACAGCAGAAAAAAACCCTCAGGTATCTGATCAGAAAGAATTCGATTTTGGTTCTTTTCACTTCGATTATGACAAGCAATTGCTCATACATGGAAACGACCAAACCAAACTTACTTCTAAAGAATCTGAGTTACTAAGGTTACTTTGCTTACACGTAAATCAACCTTTAGACAGGTCTACAGCACTAAAAATTATTTGGAGAGACGACTCGTACTTTAATGCTAGAAGTATGGATGTGTACATTGCTAAACTGAGGAAACACCTAAAACCAGACCCAACCGTTCAAATTATGACTCTGCATGGCTCAGGCTTTAAGTTGATAACTGACGCTCAGATTACTGAATAAGCATATAAATTGTGCTTGGAAAGTGTCCGAAAGTTTAGTACTTTATTCAACACGCTGTTAATAAATTAATAAAGCAGCGCTTCATTTTTCTGCTTAATAAATTACTAATTTTAGCCGCCTTAAAAGTGCTCATCAACATATGATTCAGATTATACCTTCAATTTCTATCATCAACGGTAAGTTGACCCGACTAAAACAGGGTGATTATTCCCGAGAAACTGTATATAAAGACAGCCCGATAGACATTGCTAAACAATTTGAAGACTATGGCATCCGTAAAATCCATATAGTAGACTTGGACGGTGCCCGAAAGGGAAGCCCAGTGAACTATCATATTTTGGAGAGCATAGCTGGTTATACCAATCTAAAGATAGATTTCAGTGGTGGTATCAGAACGGATGGCGATATAAGCAAAGCCTATGAGCATGGCGCCACCTCTATTACAGCCTCTTCTATTGCAATTAACAAAAGAGAGCTTTTCTCTTCATGGCTAATGTCTTACGGAAGAGAGAAAATCACACTTGGTGCCGATGCTAAAAACGGCAAAATAACCATTCGTGGCTGGCAAGATGCTACTAACTTCGACCTAGAAGAACATATTGATTACTTCTATATGCGAGGCATCAAGTATGTAAAATGCTCTGATGTTGAGAAAGACGGAATTCTTGAAGGCCCGAACTTCGACCTATACAAAAAGGTAGTGGCTCTTTTCCCTCATATTAATTTCTTGGCCAGTGGCGGTGTGAGATCTGTGGATGACATTAAGAAACTTGCGGACCTTGGAGTTAAGGGAGTTATTTTCGGAAGAGCGTATTACGAAGGCAACCTGACCCTGAAGGACATAGAATCTCTAACTAAGTAGTTAGAATTCTAAAATTAGCCTCAGGGTTACATTTATACCCATTTCATCAGCGTAGTACCTAAACCTATTCAGATAATCTCTGTATTCTGTGTTGAATAGGTTATTAACTGAAAGGTTAACCTTAAGTGTATTGGACCATATCTGCTTTTCAAAACCAGCAGAAACATCTATCAGCAAGTAAGCATCTGGCACCTCCAGTATGTCAAAAACTGACTGGTCTCCTTCAAACAAATCTGAGCCCTGATCATTCGAATCACGAATTTCAGCTATAGAAACTACTCTAGGATCATTCCTTTGCCTATCAGTATAACTTGCATCTAAACCAAAGTATGAATTCTCAAGTCCTTTTATCTTCAAATCGTATTCAATTCCGCTTGATATTGAATTAGCAGGAATATTAATTAAAGGACTTTTAGACACCCTGTCTTGGGCATAGATAAACGACACTTTGCTCTCACTTTCTAACCTCTCGGACAATTTATACTTTAAGTCGAAATCTAAACCTGAAAGAAGAGCATCAGTCTGTCGGTACCTAAATACAGGAAACGCCCCTCTAATTGTCAAGCTCACATCTTCTGGCCTTAAATAAATGTAGTCCGTTATGTAATTGATATAGCCAGACAAAGTCAAACTATACCTGTCTACGGACTTTTCTATGCTTGTAATCCACTTTACAGACTTTTCACTCTTTAACTGGTCATTTCCTTCTTCAATAGCTGCAGAGCCATGATGTAGCCCCTCGCTATACAGCTCATTTACGTGAGGTGCTCTCCAAGCAGTTCCAATATTGGTTCTTAACTGAAAGTCATTTGGTAAGAAGAAAAGAGCACCAACAGAACCAGTAAGATTATTGAAATCGAACTCCGGTTTGAGTAAGTTATTCTGCCGATCGAATCTCTTTATTAAATAATGCCTAAAATCATAACGCGCTCCAGCCTCCAATTCATAACTCGGCTTAATGAATCTAGCAATTAAATGAGCACCAGCCACCCAGTTTTCAAAATCAGGAATTAACGGCCGAATACCAGTTTCGGAGTCGTTTTCATTATTCTGATACATGAAACTAGCTCCAACATCCCACTTCCAGTTACCTCTGTGCCTCATATCAAAATCTAGGTCCAAGGTATGAGTGTAAAGGTCCAACGAAAGTGCTGGTATAGTCGATCTGCCTGCTCTCCTAATGTCATACTCCTGCCTAGAGTTCACTTGCATTCCATATTGCACTGAAAACTGACCCAAGTCAGAAACCTCTATATGGCCATTTGCTTTTAGGAGTTTGTGGTTAACTGCCTGATAAGGGTTATTAATGTCGTAGCTAAAATCTTCTATGAACAGAGGCTGCTCACTGCCAATTGCTCTTTCTAAATCTGTTAGGTTGCCAATATGTGCACTTCTTAATATGGCTATTTCGGCATCGAAGCTACTGAAGAACAACTCAGCACCTAAATTATCTTCATGATAACCAACGCCTATAGAATAGTTGTTCTCGAATGTTCCAGTATTGGTTAGCCTATAATCTGATGCTCTAGCATCTCCAGCCCTTTTATAAGTACCCTGAACTCTCCACCCAAAACCTTCTAAGCCTTTAAGACCACCTTCTAGCAATAATGAACCAGCGTACATTCTATTATTCTCCGCTCCAATCCAACTCGCCTTACCAGCTATACCAGGCGTTTTTGGCAATTCTGCTGGATTAACAAGTATAACCCCACCAATTGCATCGGAGCCATATTTAACTGCTGCCGCTCCTTTAATAAGCCTTAGGTTGTTAGCCACAAAGGGGTCTATTTCTGGTGCATGCTCTTGCCCCCATTGCTGACCTTCTTGTCTAATGCCGTTATTAAGAATAAGAATACGATTGCTGTGCAGCCCATGAATTACTGGTTTAGCAATGGTTGGACCTGTCTGAAGCATATTTACCCCTGTAAGACCTGACAGACTTTTACCTAAGGACTCCCCCGCTGTTTTTTCTAAGGCCTTCGTGTTGATTTCGACCCTGCTAATTGTGGCAACTTCTTCTACGGCCTCTTCCTCTACAGTAACTTCAGATAAATCTTGGACATTCACCTCTAACTGAAACTCGAATTCATTTGCACCTACATCTAACAACAGTGTATCTGTCAAAGTAATGAAGCCAACAAAACGAATGGAAATAATTGCCTCCTTATCACAAAGGTTTTCGAAAAGAAACTCTCCTCTTTCATCGGAAACAGTAGCTTTCTCTCCTTCATTATTCAGTATGATAGTTGCAAAAGGAATTGGCTCGCCATCCTCTGTAGAAAACACTTGGCCTCTCAGGTTAAAGTCACAATCTTGCTGAGCAATAGCTCCTTGAAAAAAGAAACAGCCTAAAAATATTACCGCAATCCACACCCGATTCATGAGGCAAAGGTAATGACTCTTGCAACTCTATTGCAAAAGCATCATTAGTATTTACAGGAATGGTTAAAAGGAATTAATTGTCTACCTGCTTGAACTTGTAGAGAAGGTAGTAGATAATGTTAAATGAGAAGTCTTGCTTATTCTCTTTCGGTTTAATTTCTCCCTCTTGAATTGGCCTATTGATAGTGTTTTCAAGCATTGGAGAAGCGTTTCGCTTAGGCTCCTTAACAGGGATATTAAATGGAGTGGCCGTTGGCTGAACAATCTGTTCCATCTCGCCACTTTCAAAAATCAGAGCCGAGTCTTTTTGAGTAATAATTTCATCTGATGTTTTATCATCGACACCGCCCTCCTCTTGAGCAAATACATTTTGCTCAACAAGTAGCAGGGCTACCATAGTAAGAGAAAAAATTGTGACCTTGCGAATCATACTGTCCAAATGAACGCCTAATTTAATTAAAATTTGTATTGGGCTTAACGTTCGGTAGATAATTTTGTTTACTAATTCGTAATAAATGTCAAACCTTTTTTGTGATAAACCGTCATGGAGCTAATTGAATGGAAAGATTTTGAGAAGGTAGAATTGCGCGTAGGAACCGTTCTTTCGGCCAAAATCAACGAATCTGCAAGAAAAAAAGCCTACACATTGCAGATAGATTTTGGTTCTGAAATAGGCACAAAAAAAACTAGTGCTCAAATAACAGATTATTATAAGGAGGAGGATCTTGTAGGCAAACAAATAATTGCTGTTGTCAACTTTCCACCAAAGCAAATTGGCAAGGTAATGTCTGAAGTTTTGGTTACCGGATTTCCAAGTGAAGACGGCAAAGTGGTTCTTTGCTCTCCAGACTTTAAAGTTCCCAACGGATCTAAACTCTTTTAATCGATAGCTTTGAATATAGACCAACTAGCCAAGGTTACTCATGCCGAAGTTTCCGCTCACCAAAAAAGTGAAACGGAAATATTAACGCTGTGTTATGACAGCCGGCAGGCCACACATTTACCCAATGAACTATTTGTAGCGCTTAAAGGTGCTACTCAAGATGGCCACGATTACATTCCTGAATTGCTGAGGAATGGATCGAAGTTCTTTTTGGTTGAAAAAGACATACCTGTGGCTAGTGGAGGCACATTTATAAAAGTAAAGTCTTGCCTTTTGGCCTTGCAACAAATAGCAAGTTATAAGAGAAACCAATTCGAAGGGCGTGTAATTGGAATAACAGGAAGCAACGGTAAAACTATTGTCAAAGAATGGCTCACCTCTGTACTGACTACATCACATGCTGTACTTGCTAGCCCTAAGAGCTTTAACTCCCAACTTGGGGTACCTCTTTCCGTTTGGCCAATTAGCAACAAGTATGACTTAGCCATTTTTGAAGCTGGCATTTCAAAACCTAATGAAATGGAGCCGCTTCAAGAAATACTTTCTCCCGATATAGGAATATTCACCAATATTGGACCGGCACATGAGGAGAACTTCATTAACCTAGAACAGAAAGTAAAAGAGAAACTCAAGCTCTTTAAAAGAGCCAAAACCTTAATTTATGACAAGGACGACCAACTTGTTAGCACATTAATTGACAAACATTTTAATGGTGATAAAATTGGGTGGTCCAGAAAGAGCAATGGTTCAATTTTCGCTCAGAAAGCAAGTAACGGCTTGACAGTAAAATGGGGAGACAAAACACATTACTTCAATACCTCTTTTGAAGATGAGGCTTCTATTCAAAACCTGACCCATGTAATTGTATGTAGCCTATTTTTAGGCATTGAAGACAACTCAATTCAAGAACGTATTGATAGGATAAAACCTGTTAATATGAGGTTGGAACTAAAAAGAGGCATTGAGGGCAATTTTGTAATTGATGACACCTACAATAATGATTTAGCGGGACTGAATAAGGCGCTCAACTTTATGGAGCAACAGCGGTCTCATGAGCAAAAAACGCTCATACTTTCAGACTTTATACAGTCCAAAGTGACTCTCGAAGACTTTGCCAAACTCAACGATCTTCTCATTTCTAAAGGAGTAGATCAGCTGATTGGCGTTGGCCCCCAACTATCCGAAGCAAGCTCATGCTTTACAATTAAATCTCGTTTCTTTGAATCGACCGAGGCGTTAATCAACTCAGACATACTAGATCAACTCAACAACCAGTTGGTATTAATTAAGGGCTCTAGGAAGTTCGCTCTTGAGCGAGTATCACTGCTTCTTACAGAAAAAGTTCATAAAACCCGGCTAGAAGTCAACCTAGACGCGGTAAGACATAATCTTCATTTTTATAAGTCCCTATTAAAGTCGAGCACTAAGGTGATGGCTGTAATAAAGGCCATGGCTTACGGCTCAGGAAGCACCGAAATTGCTAAACTATTAGAATACAATAAGATAGATTATCTGGCAGTTGCCTATGCTGATGAAGGGGTAGCCCTAAGAAAAGATGGCATCGACACGCCAATTATGGTAATGAATCCATCTGAAGATGATGTCTACGCCATGGCTAGGAATAATCTTGAGCCAGAAGTACATGGAGTAAGCCAATTAAAGCACTATTACGATGCTTTTAAATCGCTAGGCCGAACGCTACCCGTGCACCTTGTGATTAATACTGGGATGAACCGGCTAGGCTTTAACGAAGGCCAAATCAAACAGCTAAAAGAAGTATTAAGCCTGATGCCTGACCTAGAAGTGAAAAGTATTTTTTCTCACCTAGCCGCATCTGACGAAGCTGAACACGAAGGGTTTTCCCTCACACAAATAGAAAGCTTTAAGCAAATAGCTACTGATATAACCTCTATACTAGCTAATCAGCCTTTATTACATATCCTGAACTCTGGAGGAATTACTCGTTTTGCTGAACATCAGTTAGACATGGTAAGACTAGGCATAGGGCTCCATGGAGTAGAAGTTAATGAAAGGCTTCAGAGTCAGTTGATGAGACCGGCACAACTGAAGACCATCATTTCACAAACTAGAGAGGTAAAAGCGGGAGAGAGTATTGGTTATGGCAGAAAAGGAAAGGCCGTACAAGACATGACTATTGCTGTGATGGCCATTGGTTATGCCGATGGTTACCTAAGAGTGTTTGGCAATGGCAATGCCTATGTTTCCATCAACCAGCAGAAAGTAAAAACAATTGGCAATGTGTGCATGGACATGACCATGATTGACATAACTGGTCTTTCAGTAAAAGAGGGAGATGAGGTTACTGTTTTTGGAAATAGCCCTACAGTATCGGAACTTGCAAGATGGGCCAACACCATTCCGTATGAAATACTAACTAATGTAAGTGGAAGGGTACAAAGAGTGTTCTATGCTGAATAGTCAACCTCCACAACCTATGTTTCTTTTCAAATCTACATCCTTAGGAAAACCACCAAAATCAAAACCAGTATCATCCTCTTCTTTATCGTTTTTCACTACTTGAGGCTTCTTGGTATTTTGCTCTTTTTTTAAAGCTTTCTTTTTGCTTTTAGCCATAGACATATAACTGTAAATTGCATTAATTAATTCAATTGAATTGAACTGGTTAAAAACTCAATTCCAACCTGTAGATAACTCACCACTTATTCTTTTTAGAATCTGTTTCGGGCTACTCATTTTTCTAGAAAGCTTTGGTGCTACACTTACAGGCTGGGTAAATACAGCACTAATTGAGCCCACATTCAACTTCACCCTAATTGGTTTAGAATGGCTACAACCACTGGATGGCCCATGGATGTATATTTACTTCTATGCTATGGCCTTATGTGGACTAATGGTGATGTTTGGCTTTTATTATAAGGCAGGTATGGCGGGCTTCACCATTCTTTGGACCCTAGTCTATTGGATGCAGAAATCTCACTACAACAATCACTATTACCTACTCATTCTCTTGTGTGTATTTATGCTCATAGTACCTGCACACGCCTATGCATCTTACGACTCAAAACGCTGGAACTCTGTAGTCTCCACTACTTGCCCAAAATGGTGCATTAATATCTTCATTTTACAAATGTGGATAGTTTTTACGTTTGCCGCATTGCATAAAATTTACCCTGGCTGGCTCAATGGAGATTTTATTGGAATGAACTTCAAAGCAAAGTCAGACTATTGGCTCATTGGCGAGTTGCTACAAAAAGATTGGCTTCAACAGATGGTAATTTATGGTGGCATTTTCTTTGACGGTCTAATAGTCTATTTCCTGCTCTGGAAGAAAACACGAAAAGCTGCATTTATCATAGCCGCATTTTTTCACCTATTTAATTCAGCGGTATTTCACATTGGTATTTTCCCATATCTAATGATAGCCCTAATGGTTTTCTTCTTCGAACCAGAAACAATCAGACGCACTTTCTTTAGAAAAAAGCCAATAGTTCAGCTGCAGAAGAACCTTCCAAACCTTACCCCTAGTTGCCTAGTCTTGGTAGGCATATTTGGACTTTATTTTGCGTTACAGATTTATCTTCCACTTAGAAATCACCTTTATAAAGGAGACGTTTTTTATACAGAAGAAGGGCATAGACTTTCTTGGAGAATGATGCTAAGATACAAGTCGGGTTATACTAACTATATGATTAGAGACTTAGCTACAGACTCTACTTGGACGGTAAAACCAATTGAGTTCCTTACTCCGAAACAATCATCATCACTATCTGGCCATCCAGACATGATCTGGCAGTTCGCCCAGTATTTAGAGCGCGAATATCAAGAGCAAGGCATTGAGGATGTAGAAATAAAAGTAGAAGCATTTGTACGCCTCAATAGAGACCCGATGGTAAGGCTCATAGACCCAGAGGTTGACCTGAGCCAAGTAAGATGGCAACCCTTAAAACACTCTCCTTGGATACTAAGCCCCAATAATTAGTTCCAACGGTTTTGTTTAGACCAACCTGTCTGCTAAATTGCCGCTCTTTATAATTAATCTAAATAAGTCTTGAAGAACGTCACCCATTTAAAGCTGCACGAAAAAGCCGTGATTAAGGGTTTCACGGACGAAGTTCTTTCTGTGAAATTAATGGAAATGGGCTGCTTACCAGGTACAGAGATATCGCTAGAACTTATAGCACCTTGGGGCGACCCAATAGCTATTGAAGTTGCTGGCTATCAGCTTTCATTGAGAAAATCAGAAGCTTCAAGCATTCTTATCGAAGACTAGAATTAATGGCATCTAAGGCAGATTTAAAAATAGCACTGGTTGGAAATCCAAATTCTGGTAAGTCAACCTTGTTCAATTTACTTACAGGACTTAAGCAAAAAACCGGAAACTTTCCTGGAGTAACTGTAGATAAGAAATCCGGTTCTTTCAAGCTTCCTGACGGAAGAATTGCTGAACTGACGGATCTGCCTGGCACATACAGTATTTATCCAAAAACGCTCGATGAGCAGATAGTTCAAGAGGTACTTCTAAATCAAGAGCATCCGCAACACCCAGACGCACTAATTGTAGTAGCCGATGCCACCAACCTAAAGAGAAACTTATTACTCTTTACTCAAATTCGGGACTTAAATATTCCTTGTGTTCTAGTGTTGAACATGATGGATTTAGCGGAGCGCAAAAAACTCAAGTTCGACTTAAGATCCCTTTCAATAGACCTAGGGGTTAAAATAGTAGCAACAAACTCGCATTCTGGTTTAGGAGTAGAAACCTTAAAGAACATTTTAACTCAAGAACTTAGGGTTCCAAAAAAACCTTTTTACCCGGTTCGGTCTTTGGCTGAAGACACTATAGACAAAATAATGTCTTCTTTCGACATAGCTGAAGACTATAGAGCATACCAATATGCCCAGCAAAATGTAAAGTTGAACTTCTTAAGTGAAGAACAACGCAAGCAAATAGAGCAAATAAAAAGCGATACGGGTTTTTATGACGTCCCTACTCAATCGCAAGAGGTTCTTGGCCGCTATACGCTTATTTCAGAGACAGTAGATAGAAACATTAAAACCAACGATGTCAAAGAATTAAGTCTATCTCAAAAAGCAGATAAAATCATAACTCATAAATTCTTTGGTTATGCCATATTTGCAGCCATTCTCCTACTCATTTTCCAAGCCATATTCGCTTGGTCAGAATGGCCAATGACCTTTATCGAAGAAATAATGGCTGGCTTCTCTTCTCTTGTCAGTGAAGCACTCCCAGAGGGAGTTGTGAGAGATTTACTGACAGATGGAATAATCGCAGGCTTAGCAGGTGTAGTGGTTTTTATTCCTCAAATAGCCCTTCTTTTTGGTTTCATTAGTCTTTTAGAAGAGTCTGGCTATATGTCTCGCGCTGTATTTTTAATGGATAGAGTTATGCGAGCCTTTGGTTTAAATGGCAAAAGTGTAGTGCCCCTAGTTTCTGGTATGGCATGCGCCATTCCCGCCATTATGGCCACTAGAAGTATAGACAGCTGGAAGGATAGAATCATCACTATTTTTGTTACGCCTTTCATGAGTTGCTCGGCAAGACTGCCCGTTTATACCTTACTAATTGCCTTAGTTGTGCCAGAGCAAGAGGTTTTGGGCTTTTTGAACCTACAAGGACTAGTACTTACCGCTTTGTATCTATTGGGAATTATTGCCGCGGTTTTATCTGCTTGGGTAATGAAATTCATCCTCAAAACTAAGCAGAGAGGCTATTTCATTATGGAATTACCTACCTATAAAGTACCACAGTGGAAGAACGTGCTTCTTACTATCTATGAAAAGTCTACAACCTTTGTTTTTGAAGCAGGTAAGGTGATTGTGGCCATCTCGATTATATTATGGGTACTCGCCTCTTATGGGCCTGGTGAAGACTTTGATAATGCTGAGCAGATTGTTAGATCAGAAATGCCATCTGGAACAGAAGAGGAGATTGAAAATGCCATTAGCGCCTACGAACTAGAGCACTCTTACGCTGGGGTTTTTGGTAAATTCATTGAGCCTGCCATAAGGCCTCTAGGCTATGACTGGAAGATTGGAATAGCACTTATCACATCTTTTGCTGCCAGAGAAGTATTTGTAGGCACTATTTCTACCATTTATAGTATAGGAGCTGACGAAGAGGATGAACTCACCATCAAAGAAAAGCTCAGCAAGGAAGTTGATCCAAGAACCGGAGAGAAGATGTATACACCAGCCTTAGGTTTTTCGCTTATGGTTTTCTATGCTTTTGCCATGCAATGTATGAGTACTTTAGCAGTAGTATATAGAGAAACCAAGGGTTGGAAATGGCCTTTGCTTCAAACCATTTACATGTCTGCTGTAGCATACTTGGCTGCCTTTGTAACCTACAATATATTTAGTTAGTAGGCCTATAATTTAGGGGGAGAACATCTGAGAAAGCTCCCCACCTCCACCAACCACCAAAAGTAACGTCACGCGGGCTTAGAAACTGCCCTGGAAAGCTCACAGGGGTTTCCTTCTTGTCAAAAAAGATAATTGACTTTTGGAAGAGCTCTAGCTCATCCAACTCCAGACCGAAAACCTGATAGCTTGTTAGGCTTTGATTGTCCGACAATGAAATAGAGGATCTTGCTTTCTTATCCGTATACTTATAATTACCGCTTTTAGAGGTACTTCTATACAGTTTCTTATAGTCATCATCTTCAAATTCTCCTCTATAGGTAACCTCTATATCACCTACTGTTTTAAGCCTATATAAGTATTCCTTTTCGGTTTTCTCAATCTGTAGTATTTGATCGAGCGGTTGCGGATTAAGTGGTGTGGTATATTCTGAAGTTACTGAATCGTATTGAATAATATTAACCCTAAAACCTTCTGCTTCCAACCTCCCCATAATCAAGGCATTCAAAAAATGAAGTACAGAACCGTTGTAAGCTTGCTCTCTAGCCTCCTCCCATCTTCTATATTGCCTTCTAGATTTTGGCTCTAATTCCTTAAACTGCGCAGAGCCTATATTTACTTTAGTCCCATTCTCAAATTTAAATTCCTCTAATAAATAACCTATTCTAAAGCCTAATGCCCTATTTTCTATGTAAAGTATGTCTTCAGCAGTAACCTTGTAATTATCAAGGCTATCTATAACCTCAAAATCCAGCACATCGGGATTGATAATTTCACAGTCTTTGGCATTTTCAGATCGGCCTAAGAATTCCTGCTCAAACCGCTTGTAGAGCCGTCTGTTTTCACCACTATTTTTCTTCCTAGATCTGCCTATAACTTGAATACCCTCCAAGGCAATAGGGTCTATCTCCATTTCAATGATGAAGTTTCTGTCCTTCACCTCCTGCTTATAATTAAAAGAGATAGATTTAGACTTATATCCAACATAAGAGACTACCAAGTTGAAGCCAATATCTGGTATATTATCAATTTTGAACCTTCCCTCTAGATCTGTTGGCACTCCTAAAGTACTATTGTCTATAAACACATTAGCAAAGGGTAAGGGCTCTTGGGTCTCCTTATCTAAAACAACTCCCGTAATTGTCCTTTCGCTATATATTCTTTTTAAGATAACAATGGTACCATTTACCTCTCTATAGTAGAGATTGCCTTTGGAGAGCAAGTCATCGAGTAGATATTTGATAGACACATTGTTATAAGACTCATTTATTCGAGTGTCTCTGGGAATGATATTACTATTGTAGGAAAAGCTAAGATTCGCTTCTCTGTTGAGCTGTCGTAAAACCGTTGGCAAGCTCACATCATCGAACTGAATGGACACCTCATTATTAAGGACAGAATTCTGAGTGTCCTGAGCAAATAATTTAATGGCAACGAAGAAGAAAAATGAGACGACAAGCGTTCGATGCATGCACCAATTTAATCGTTACATGCAATTCCGTCTAATTTTATGTGATTTTCTTTATCCTTGGTTATAGTGATGGCAGGAAAAGTCGCTTGTAAGATATCTAAGGCTCCGTCAATAGTTTGGTCATTGACATACAAAGTTGCCTCACATTTTGCTATAGATTCAGCTACTTCAATTTCTACCCAGTAAGTCTTTTGGAGGTCTTTTGCTATATCAGCTAAACTAACGTTTTCAAATTCAAGCTGCTTTGTCCACCAAGCGGAAAAATTGTTGTTCTTCAACTTACCTTTCTGCATTTGAGTACCATCAGCAGAAAGAACTGCCTTCTCTCCCGCTTCTAGAACTGCTGGCTCTCCTTTAGCTTTAGTAGATTTAAAGCCAACCTTACCAGAGGTTACATTCACCTCTACAGATTCATTTTCATAGGCCCTAACTTCAAAGCTAGTACCAAGCACCTCTACTTCGCTATTAACAGTAGATATAACGAATGGTAGGTTCTCGTTTCTTTGAACATCAAAATTAGCTCCGCCCATTAGCGTCACGTTTCTATTTGATTCTCCAAAGGACTCGTCATAACTAATAGAAGAGTTAGCGTTTAGTCTAACTACAGAACCATCTGGCAATGTAACTTCTTCAACTTGATTGGCTGTTTCTACGAGAAGGGGCTCATTATCCGAACCTATCGTAAACCCACCATTTTTAGCTAGAAAGAACCCTGCCGCTGCTACAATAACAATGCTTGCAGCAATTTTTAAGAATGAAAAATTGTTTTTTTCTGGCTTAAGTTGACGTTCTATGGTAAGCTCAGGAGCTATTTTATTCCATGCAGCATCTGAATCGAAGCTATCATTTGTGTAGACGGAACTTACTTCCCACGAGGCAGCACATTTTTGCAGCTCATTGCTAAGCTGTTCATCAGAAAGCAATTCGGCTTCAAACTGCGCTCTTTCTGCCTTTCCCATCTCATCAGCCAGATATTTGGCTATTCGCGTTTCCATTGTATTTCTTGATCTACAATATTCAGACAATTTTATGCATAGATACCCCTACCAAAAAAAGATAAGAGGTAAAAAAATAGTTAAATAATCTCCTAAACTTTCTCTAAGCATCTTCAGAGCCTTACCCATATGTACTTCTACGGTCTTTTTAGAGATGCCCAGCTCATCAGCAATTTCATGATACTTCAGCCCTTCTTCTCTGCTTAACCTAAACACTCGCTGACATTGTGGTGGCAATTCCTCAACTGCATTTTTTATTCTCTTCTGAAGCTCGAAATCTGGCTGATGACTTACAAAGTTTCTTCTTACCTCTTCAATTCTATCTTGCTTGCTGGCCACATGCCGAGCCACTACTTTTCTATGCTTTATGTAGTTGAGTGCGGTATTATAGGCAGCCCTAAACAAATAGGACCTGAAGCTGATATCGGACCGAATCATTTCCCTTTTTTCCCAAAGGTTCACAAAAGTAGCCTGAACAATCTCTTCAGTTGTATCTTGATCTCTAATAATTCTGATCACATACCTACAAGCAGGATCATAATATTCCTTAAAGAGTTTTTCAAAAGCTTTTTTGTCGCCTTTGGCAAATGCCTTTAACAACTGCACTTCGTCTATTACCACACTTAGTTGTTTCTCGATGGGTTGAAGTTATAAAGATTTTACTAATTGCATAGAGGTAGAAAATAAAGGGCTAACCCTAGTTTTGTAAACCCGTATGCTAAAGCTTAAACTAAAGAAAACTTGAAAGAAACAGCCCAAGAGACCTATCAAAAAAGATTCGATGAATTCAAGCAATCTGCCAAGTCATTGAAGTCTGACTCTAATACATTCTCAACATTACGAGTTATTCTGTTTATAGTTTTCACAATCACCTTTGTTTATGCTGCCAATGCTGGGAATAGTGTCTTGCTTCTGTCATCAGTTGTTGTCTTTCTAATTGGCTATTTGGTGCTATTGAAAAAACACCAATCTATAAAAAGACGACTAAAGGTTATGAACAACCTTTCTCAGATAAACTCTGATGAAATTCTGAGAGGGCAATTTAATCTAAGTGGATTTGAAGATGGTATGGAGTTCTTTGTCCCGAGCCACCCCTACCATATGGACTTAGATATTTTTGGAAAGCACTCGCTATATCAACTTATCAATAGAACTTCATCAGTATTCGGAAAACAAATTCTTGCTAACTGGCTAAGTAATCACGCTCCTAAAAATGAGATACTAAAAAGACAGGAGGCTATTAAAGAGCTCACTTCTCAGTTAGATTTAAGACAAGAGTTTCAGGCACAGGGAATGGCTGAAGAAAAGCCTAATAAGGACAGTATTAAAACTCTTTTCAATTGGTTAAAAGAAGAGCAATCCACTAAAAACCGGTCCGTTTATAAAGTGCTCATGGCATTGCTTTCAGTAGCCACTATAACAAGCATTGTCTTAGCGTATTTCTCTGTTGTGGCAATAGGCTTACCCATTTTACTGATTTTCATAAACATTGGAGTATTGAGCACTCTTTTCCAAAAGCTCTTGGCCATCACTAGACAAACAGAAAACGGCTATAAGTCTCTTCGTTCATTAAAAGCACAAATTGAGTTAATAGAAAATGCAGAGGTAAAAAGCACAGTACTTCAAGAACTGAAATCCCCATTAAGTAACGGAAACAAAAAGGCCTCTAAGTTACTGCAGGAGTTATCGGGCATCTTGGATAACCTTCAGAACAGAGCTAATGTGCTTTACCAATTACTCAATGCGATCTTGCTTTTAGACATATTTTGGTATCTAAAGATTAATAAGTGGAAGGAAGAGAACGAAGCAAACCTAGAAGAGTGGTTTGAAGTAATAGGAACCATAGATACTCTTATGAGCATTGCTGGCTTTGCATTCTCTAACCCTGATTATCAGTATTCAGAAATTGCCGACACACCTCATACTATCCGCGCAGAAGAACTCGGACACCCGCTTATCAACTCAAACAAAAGGGTGAGTAACAATTTTGATTTCTCTGGTAAGGGCGGAGTTTGTTTAATCACTGGTTCAAATATGAGCGGGAAAAGTACTTTTCTCAGAACAGTAGGAATCAACTGCGTTCTTGGACTTATGGGAGCACCCGTCTGCGCCAAATCAATGCAAGTGGGAGAGCTGAAAGTATTTACTAGTATGCGAACCCAAGACGACTTGGAAGAGAGCGTTTCATCCTTCTATGCTGAACTTAAAAGACTGAAGCAACTTATCGGTCAGATTGATGAAGTACGACCAACACTATTCATGATCGATGAGGTCTTGAAAGGCACAAACTCAGATGACAGGCATAAAGGTGCCACAGCACTTATTAAACAGCTCAACAAAACCAATGCCTTTGGCTTTGTTTCTACACACGACATTGTGCTGGGCAACATGACCAATGAATTGGCAGGAGTAAAGAACTACAGTTTCAACAGTACCATTACCGGAAACGAAATTCATTTCAACTACAAACTAACGCCAGGTTTATGTAAAAGCTTCAACGCCACTAAGCTAATGCAGCTCATGGGTATTGAAGTTGAATAATGCGCCATCAGTTCTACGGAATTACTTATTTTTGGGCTCATTTTTGAAAAATCTATGGCGTTCGATTCTAATGTAAAAATTGGTGTACTTGGCGGTGGTCAGCTAGGCAGAATGATGATTCAGTCTGCGATCGACTTCAATCTCGATGTTCATGTGCTAGACCCAGACCCAAATGCTCCGTGTAAAAACATCTCTACCAGTTTCACCAATGGCTCACTTACCGATTTTGATACTGTAATGGCTTTTGGGGCAGATAAAGAGCTACTTACTATTGAGATAGAAAATGTAAATACTGAAGCATTAAAAGAACTCCAAAAACAAGGCAAGAAGGTATTCCCTCAGCCAGAAGTAATCGAACTAATTCAGAATAAACTGCATCAGAAGCAATTCTATGCAAAGCATGGAATTCCAACCGCTCCATTTCACGAGGTGGCCAATGCAGAGGAAGTGAAAGCTAAGAAAGACTTCCTTCCATTCGTAAATAAGCTGGCAACCGGAGGTTATGACGGACGAGGAGTGCAGGCAATCAGAAATGAAGAAGCCATGGACAAAGCTTTCGATGCCCCTGGCTTTGTGGAAGAAATGGTCGATTTCGAGAAAGAGCTAGCAGTAATTGTAGCTCGAAATGAGGCAGGAGAAATGAAGACCTTCCCTACGGTTGAAATGGTTTTCCACCCAGAGCACAACTTAGTTGAATATCTTTTCTCACCAGCAGAAATCAATTCAGGCATTGAAGAGCAAGCTCAAAAGCTTGCCAAAGAAGTTATCGAAAAGCTCGATATGGTAGGCCTTTTAGCCATTGAAATGTTCCTTACCAAAGAGGGCAAATTATTAGTGAATGAAGTGGCTCCAAGAACCCACAACAGTGGCCACCAAACTATTGAGGGCAATGTTACCTCTCAGTTTGAGCAACACTTGCGAGCAATCTTAAATTGGCCTTTGGGTGACACCACAACGCTATGGCCATCGGCTATGGTGAATGTTTTAGGAGAAGATGGTTTTACTGGAGACGCCAAATATGAAGGCATGTCTGAAGTAATTGCCAAATCTGGAGTTCACGTGCACTTATATGGTAAGAAACTCACCAAACCGTTCCGAAAAATGGGACACATAACCGTGTCTGACCAAGACATGAATGAACTAAGAGAAAAAGTTAATTTCGTTAAATCCACCTTAAAAGTAAAAGCATGAGTAAGGCAGTAGTAGGAATTATAATGGGTAGTCAGTCAGACCTAAGGGTAATGAGAGAAGCTGCTCAAGTTTTAGAAGACTTAGGCGTTGAATTCGACCTTACCATTGTTTCTGCCCACAGAACACCAGATAGAATGTTCGATTATGCCAAGTCGGCCAAAGACCGTGGCTTGAAGGTGATTATTGCTGGTGCTGGTGGTGCTGCTCACTTACCTGGAATGGTGGCTAGTTTAACTACTCTGCCAGTAATTGGCGTACCCGTAAAATCTAGCAACTCTATAGATGGTTGGGATTCTGTTCTTTCCATTCTACAAATGCCTGGTGGTGTTCCTGTAGCTACAGTAGCACTAGACGGAGCAAAAAATGCAGGTATTCTTGCGGCTCAAATTGTTGGCACTTCAGATGAAGCAGTTGCCAATAACTTAACCGAATACAAAGAAAACCTCAGAACAAAAGTAGAAGACAGTATTGAGGCCGTTGCCAAAAGTGGTTGGAAAGCCTAAATACTAAAGTCTGCTTCGTAAGATTCATGGTGGAAATCGAACCAGTATTCGTACTGGCTATACTCCAATACATCGGCTATAAAGCCTTCTGAGGTATTGAAGCTCAAAATGCTCGACTGAGGAATAAACTCCCTTATCTTGATCGCCTGATCAAAAGGGAGCCTAGATATTTGCACATATCCAGTGCCTAAATCTATGTGTGGACTTACTTTCGACATTATTATGCAAGCATAACATATTTTCCGAAAGCAATTGATAAAGAGCTATTTAAGATTTTGTTAATTAGATGAATTCCTTTGTTAAGGTTAAATGAACTCTACTTTTAACCTGTAACAAAGGGCAGGCTCAAGTCGTCTTATGGCCTGCCACCATCATCTTCATCTTCTTTCTTGGCCTGCTTCTTTTTCTTCTTTAGAAGCCCTTCTAATACCCCTTTTGCCTTTTCTTTTACTTCTTCCAATTTTTTATCTACAGAGTCTTTCTCTACCCCTAATTTGCCAGCAGCAACAGCAGCAATACTATCTTTTCTAGACTGAAGAAGACTATCTATTTTCGCCTTGGCGGTATCTGTTTTAGCCTGAATAACCTGTCTGGCCGAATCTTTTGCAACATCTACTTTCTCCTGAACTTCTTGCTTTACCTCTTCCTTTTTCTCCTCTACTTTGGCCTCTACACTTGCCTGAACAGTTTGCTTAATTCCACTACCATCGGCAGAAGCAATGCTCTTCAAAGAGAATTTAGGATCAGAGAAAACTCCACCCATACCAATATTCAAGATGAGGTTATCTCCAGTAAGTTTATTGCTAGTCCCTGTTAAAGACGAAACCAGACTATTCAGTTGAGCTCCCACTTGGCCAGCAGGCACATTCATAGCCAAAGTATAATCTATAGAACCGTCTATTCCAGTACTCCCAGCAATAGTAGTTTTGTAGTCTCCCAAGTTCAGGTCGAATGGCTTAACAAAGAGTCTCCCATCTTTTATTTCAGCAGTCATCTTTACTTTATCTAGGGTGGCTGCCCCCACATCGCTCAATTTTGTAACACTGGCTAAACCAGAGAGTAGATTAGACTGACCCAAGCTAGCCTGTAGAATTTGTATAAGCCCTCCACCAGTAAGACTACTATAGTCAGGCATCATGTCAGAACCCAATGCCCCCTTAATATTAAAGTCAGTGGAGAAAAGCCCTGTCATGTTTTGAGTGACTGGAGCCATTTTTTGTACCATATCTATAGATTGGAATGAAGCAGGGATTGAGATTTCTTGGGCTCCGAACTTGAAATCGAAGGTTGGTTTTTCAGGCTTACTATCATATTCACCAGTAGCCGATACTTTTCCATTTAGTGCATCAAAACCAGCATTATTTAGTGCAACAGCTCCATTTTTAACCTCTATGCGCCCAGCCATATTATTTAGCGTAAGGCTGTTATACTTCACTTGATTCACTCTTGTGGTTAAGTTGAACACTACATTCTCCGGTATTCGCACTACCTCTAGAGGCTCTCCAGATTCGGTAGTTTCCTCAAGCTCATCGGAATCTGTCATCCACTCATTCACATTCAGTTGATCTGCCTCCACACTTAAGGCTCCTGTTAAAACCTCATCGTTAAGAGCAAAACCTAAGTAGTTTTCTATCTTACCGTTCATTTTGTAAGGTGTAGAACCGGCCTTTCCTGAATAGTTCGCTAGGGTAATTGCATTATTATCAAACCTAGCTTCGGCATTTGATATAGTAATTTCTTGCTCAACAGCATCTCCCTTATAGCTAAAGTCCGTCAAAACCAAATCTCCAGATGTTGGAAGTCTACTGTAGCGCTTGGCCTCTAAATCCTTCATATTACCACTGCTTTGCAGGTTGGTATTCACCTTGCCTTTGAGCTGCATTCCTTCCATAGGATACATAGCCATCAGCTTCTCTAAGTCTAAAGAACCACTTGACTTTACGTTCCAAGAAAAATTATCGGGGTTTACCAGCTTAATTTGAGCTACAAACTCTTGACCATCGAGGTTAAGAGAAAGGTTATCTATATTAATTTCAGTGTCTGCCATTTGGCCAGACTTATTGATTACTCCTGAAGCAAGTGTTAGATTTTCGATAGCAGACGGAACATCAGGTGTTTTTATATAGCCGTTTTCTAAACTCAACCCAATATCCATTTTTGGCACAATATTTCTAACGCTGTCATAAACACCGATAGCATCAGCCTTTATGTTAATCAAGCCTCTCATTGCATAACCATCCATAGGGTAATAATTACCGACCTCTGAAAGATTAAGCTGGCCATTTATAGCCGCAGACATTCTATAATCCCTAAGATTCTCAATAAGCAACTTGGCATCTAAAGGGTTAGAACCCATTTCAAGGTGCAGGTTTTGAAGGTCTATGCGCGTGTCTTCAATTACTCCTGTTTTGTTATCTATTGCCACATTGAGTTGAACATTCTTAATAGCATCTGGCAAGTCCGGATACTTGAAGTTTCCATCCTTAATATTGAGACCGAAGTTGAAGGCAGGCATGTTATCGTCATTATAGATGCCATTTAGCGCTCCTGCAAAACTCAAGTTTCCAGTGGCCTGCAACTCATCGAATGACGCTAAATACGCTGGTGGAACTAACGATAGCAATTGCTTGAACTCGGCACCTGGAGAAGAGAAAGAAAGATCCATGCCGTAACCATCTTCTAGCATAGTAAAAGAACCATCTGCAGACAGCGGAAAGTCATTGACCTTAATAACATTGTCTTTAAAGGTGTACTTAGAGTTGGTGAGGTCCATGGAAAGCACCACATCTAAATCGATAGATTTATTATGGAGGTAGTCTACTTCTTGGTAAGTAACTTCAACATCATCAATTCTTCCAGTAGTTTTAAGGTCGAAAATGTCATTAGCAAAATCACCCTCTCCCTTTACATTCATACCACCGAGCTGCATAAAATAACCCAGCCCTTGGTCGAAGTAAACGAACTCGCTATTCGTTATTGAAATAGACTCTAGCCCAAGGCTTACCGAGGCCGATTCTTCATCCTCCACCTGCTCTTCAATAGCTTCAGAAGCCTTGGCAATATCGTAGTTAGCGGTACCATCTTGCAGCACAATGATGGTGATATCTGCCCCATCAGCCGAAACCGATTTCAGGCTAATTTCATCCCCAAAAAGCACCTCCTTCATGTTAACAGTAGCCGATAGCTCTCCTACTTTGAATAACGTATCTTGTTCAAATACCCCTGTACCAATTATCCCCATATTATCTAAGGAGAGCGTGAAGTTTGGGAAGTTCCTAATTAAAGACAGGTTAAAGTCGTCAAAATAGAGTGAAGCCTCAGTATTCTTGGCAAACTCGCTCATAATTAGCTCCTTTATTTTTCCCTTGAAAAATACTGGTATCAGCAGAATGGCTATAAAAATGACAAATAAGAAGCCAACAAAAATTTTGAGAACCTTTTTCATAATTCAGTTTAATTCTATTCAAATTTAAAGAATAAAGGACTCGGCAACCATAAAGCTTACATTCTTCAAGATTAAATAATTTATGAAGAGGCGGGCTCCAAGAAAAAAGGCAGGTAGAGTGAAGAGCTACCCCTTGGATTTTAAGCTTCTGATTCGCTTTGGCCCGTACCAAAGCCACAGTCCTGTTACAGTGAGGAAAACAAGGCCCAAGCCCAATATGTTCATGGAAACGAGCTTGAAGGCATCAGAAATGATTGACCCATCATGTATTGTTTCAATCCAATCAGAATGTCTTTTGGCTACTGAAAGTATCTCAAGGCTGGTAGCATCTACCTGAACCTCCCAGCTTCCAGTATCAAAAATAACTTTAGCAATCCCTTTGGTAGGCCTGTACTCTATTCTATCGAAATTATCTGCCGTCAGACCTAATGAATCAACGGCTAAAAGTGAGGCTCGAGCCAACTCTTCTACTGGCTTGTAAGAAGTGAGCGCTTTATCTACCCCTGATTGAGTAGGAGGTTGAAGTAGATCTACGTTCTTCTTCCAGCCTAGCAAAACACCGGTTAGGGCACTGAGTAACAAGAAAATGGCCAGCACTATACCCATCCACTTGTGAAACTTTCTAAAACTTCTAACCGAATTTACTATGCCCTTGGTACTCATATCAAATGGGCGCAATAACTGTAAAAAGGGGAATTAACGCAAGGGTAATTTTATGTTACCATAATATTACGTAAACATTTACAATAACGTAACACACAGCTAATTTGTAACGTATTATTGTCTATTCTTGGTTAATATTAATTTAATGTTAACTTTGTATTAACCGAAATTTACAACACCATGTTATTTCACATGTATTGGGAGCGAAATGAAGAGATGGATTATTATATGGATACTTGCGTTTACACTGACTAGCACAAAAGGTCAGGAACTAAAAAGTACATCCATACCATCTAATCAAACCTCTGCAATACAAAATCTAAAACCTTATTTAGCACTTCATAATTTAGAGCAAGACACCTTCTTTACTGAAAAGTTTGAAAGGCTAATTCATAAGCTAGAACGACTTAAGAGCAGAAAGAAATCTGATTACGCTTTTCTTAAAGCGGTTTTCTACAAAACTCATACTAGCCTACTGCATGAGTATGACAGGCTGGCCACTATGGATCAAACTCTGGCCAGTGGCAAGTTTGGCTGTTTAACTGGAACAGCCCTGTATGCTATTCTGCTAGATTACTTCGGATATGAATACCGCATTATTGAACTGCCAAACCATGTCTTTCTCCATTTATCTGTAAATGATGACTCTTTTGTTTTTGAGTCTACCCTTCCTTTTGGTGGATTTATGAAAACTACTGCCGAAATGGAAAAACTTCTAGAACAACCATGGGTTAATTATCGTAGAATAAGTGAGTTGAGCACAGTTGGAGATTGGTTCCAAGATTTCAAGATTGTGCCAGGCAACTACAAAACCATAGACCTGAATCAACTTGCTGGGCTTCAATATTTCAACGAAGCAGCAAAATTCTACTTAAACAAAGATTATAAAACAGCGATGGATTTAGCACTAGAAGCCTACGCGCTATATCCTTCGGAAAGAAATGAAAAAATTATGCAACTGATTATTAATAAAATATTGAGATACGACCTGATAAAACAGGAATTGAAAAGCGAATACTTAGACAAGTATGTAACCTCTGTTAAGGGGAAAAAGCTATCGCAAACCAAATAAAGCTAGACTTCTAGTCTAGCTTTAAAATTTTAAACTCTACCCTTCTATTTAAAGCGCGCCCCATTCTAGTTCTATTTGAAGCAATAGGAATTGTTTCTCCATACCAAACAAAGCGCAACCTCTCTTCATCGATTCCCAAGGTAGCCAGCCCCTTTCTAACAGCTTCTACCCTTCTGAAAGATAAATCTACATTGTAGGCATCTGTTCCATAGCTATCGGTATGCCCTCCCAACTCTACAATGGAGTTAGGGTAGTCATTCATGAACTTCGCTAGGTTACGCATTTCAATCCATGATTGCTCCTTGAGTAAATCTTTATCGAAATCGAAGAACACATTTCTGATAATAAACGATGTACCTGCTGCGGCTTTCACAATTTGTGGAGTGGCATAAACAGTTGGTGTAGCTGCATTAGAAATGATTGTATTTTGGCTAAGTTCTGGTAAACCCAGCTCTCTTCTTTGCGCGTTTAATACTGCAAAGGTATCTCGCTCAATTTCTGGTAAGGCCAAAGTAATTGCCACCGCCTTCGCAACGTCTTGGGGTACTTCAATAGGCTCACCCAAAGCTACTCTAGCACTGTCCAAATCTAGTCTGTCAAGCGAAACCGCATAAACATTCAGATCAGAAACATCTAACAAGTCTATGGTTGAACCCACTGGCACATAGCCTGGTATTTCTGCTCTGTAACTATAAATTTCATCTGCTGGCAGTTCAATACAATAATTTCCTCCTGCATCTGTTCTCACTCGTCCTACCTCAACACCATCTCTAAGCCTAGAAAAAACCACTTCTGCATCTAACGGCTCTTGAGTTTCAGGATCTACTATTCTGCCACATAAAGACACCAAGCGTATTTGACGAGAAACCAACGGAAGAGTGAATGAATGAATGTCTAAATCATTCCCTTCAACCTCTCTACAGAAGTAACCGAAGCCTCCATTCTTTGGAATGAACAAGAACATATCGTCTACCTCAGAATTGACCACTGGACCAAGATTTTCGGGCTCTGTCCAACTTTGCCAAGAATTATCCAGCCTACGAGTCATAAAAAGATCTTTCTTTCCATACCCACTGTGGCCATTTGAGGTAAAAATCAGGGTTTTCTTATCTGGCATCAAGAACGGTCCTTCCTCTTCACCAGCTGTGTTAATTACTGGCCCCATGTGCACTGGCTCTGTCCATACGCCATCTTTCTGCTGAAAACTCACATAGAGATCTCTTTGCCCTTCTGTACCTCTTCCTTCTTCTGAAATTATCAGCACCTCACTATCTGGAGTAAGCCAGAAGTTAACGTTTTCATGCACGTTTAAGTCATTGTAAATCTTAAGGTTTTGTGGGTAAGTCCAGGTAGTTTTATCTAACCTTCTACTCTTAGACAAACCATAATTCATTCCACCCTTCAGGTATTCATTACCTAGAATGATGAGCTCCTCATCTTCTTGAAGAAAAGCACTTATAAAGTTAGGGTCGAGGTTATTCAAAGGCTCTCCTATATTGTAAGCTAAGCCCCAGTCATTAGTTTTTTTATCAAAGTCAGAATACCAGATATCTTCCAGATCATCTAGACCACCAACATTGCCTTCGTGCCCCCTTCTACTGAAATAAAGTGTTTGTTCATCTTTGGTAAGCAAAGGTTTTATCTCACGCTTATCACTATTTACCAGATCGTTCAACCTATACACCTGAAGCTTTGTGTTAATATTCGGCATCAGATTAATTCTAGCCTCGATGGGTGTTTTTGAGTTTGAAACGCCAATACAATCTATATCGCTAAATCCATCTACCTTGGCACCATCGAGCACAACTTTTACTGCTGAAACATTGTAAGAAGTCTTCTCTAAAAATATGCGAAACATTCTCCAGCGCTCGCGAACAGGACCCGCAGGCTGATCGTACACTTTATATTCGTTTCCTTCAGGGTCATAAAGAAACACCTGACTAATAGCCCCTGGATTGTAGGTTTCTCCAATGGCAATCTGCTCTATGGGCATGGGCAATTCAAATCCCACTTTTATATACTCAGTAGTATTAGGCTTAAAAGGCCTCCAAGCATTTGGATTGCTCCCTCCAGCAGGTAAAATATTTGGCTTAAGTAGTGCTTGTCTGGAAGAATTTTCCAGCTCCGTGAATTCAGAAGAGACTTCTTCTACCTGTGTTGCCCACTGCACTGTTGTTTGAGCACTTAATGAAAAATAAGTGCATACTATGAATAGTATACTTAGTAAGTGTTTCATGGTGAGATACACGTCTGAACGTGATCTAAAAATAGCCAATTTTAACGATTAGTAGCGATTATCATTCTTCAAACAGCGTATTAATAGCTATTCGTGTGATTTCTCATTAAAAATAAGATAACCAAATGACAACATCAGTCCTATTGGAGCACTATTTCCTTGAATGTAATTAATTCTGGCACTTAGCGGACCAACCACCGTATCGTAAATGAGCGCCCCCATACCTTTGAACTGTGGCGTTTGAAAGCCCATCTCTATTTCAGCCTCTTGTGTTATACCCTCATTAAAGGTTCTGAATGGTAAAAAGCCATAAAGTTCTAGGCGAAAATCAAAGCTTCCTCCCAAATGCCAAAGGTGCTTCATGCCAGCCCCAACATAGCCAGGAGCTCTGAAATTATCTAAGAAGTATGTTTCCGAATCGAACATTGGCTCAAATGACGGAGTGTAAATGAGTGTGCTTCGGTAGTTATCCAATGGCGACATGGTAGAGTAAGTTGCCTCGAACAACCAACCAAAAGAATAGCGTTCGGTTACTTTGCTGTACTCATCGAAACTCATGGAAAACTCAAACCAGTTTTCATTACTCGAAAGTGTTATAGGGTTATTCGTGTTGTATTCAGCAGAAGTTGTTCCGGCAGTGTAGTCTATGGAGCTGCCAATGAATTTAACTCCAGTATAGAAACGCGTACCCACTGTTGGGAACTGCTTTTTGTTCAGACTATTTCTTTCAAAAGCGAGCTTAGACCTAAAGCCTCTCAGCTTGAATACATCTAGCTTATCATCTGACGAAAGATCGATGGTATTACTAAACTCATCTCTGTTCCTGATCAATCCATTCTCCAAGGTCAGCACACTTCTACCTTCAGTGCCAATACCTATTATTCCACCCACTCTCCTATCTATTCTATCGAGAATCAGTGGATCACTCTGCTCATCAAAAATGTCTTCGGTACTTAAGTAGTCCCAGTGATTATACTGGTAGTCAGGTTGAATAAAAAACCTTGTTTTTGGGTTAATATTGAATCGAGTTGAAAGGTTGACAGCTTCATAAAACCTGCCTGTAGAAAGCATTACTTTGTAGGTATTGAGCTTTCGCTTGAAAGAGTTAAGTTCAGCACCGAGTTGTAAAGTAGATACTTCTCTTGTAGATATATTACCTCCAAACTGCACAGTAAGAGCGTTTTGAGCTGTAGACTTCAAGTAAAGTTCTAAAACATACGCCTGTTCCTCTTCATTATATGTAAAATTAGGATAGACATTCTTAAAGTATGGCTCCGATACAAGCTGAAAGTAAGCCCTACTAATTTGAGTTACAGTTTTACGTCCATCTTTAAAATTGATGAGCTTTCTAACGAATTTTTCCTGATCGCTAGAGAACCCGAATAGATGGAGATCATAAAAAGAGTACGGACTGAATTTTTGATGAAAATCTCTTCTGGTCAGCTCAACCTGAGCCTTGTTTCTTCTACCCTGAATCTTTTCTCTAAGCTCAGGTATCTTTCTCAGCGCAGCAGTATAGCCAGAATCTATCAGCGCCTCAACCTGGTCGAAGTCTACGGCACTAAAGTTAGACTGTATGTCTGGCTCTACGTATACATCGCCTTCACCCAAAACATTCGGGTTTGTTTTATCCAAAAACATAAAGAGCAAAGCATCATTGATAATTTGGTCGTCAGTATCGAAAGGGTATGTCTCACTAAGCTTGGTAGCCACATTGGAGCCTATGACTACATCGGGACTAAAATCCCGTTTCATAATGTCTACTGGAAAGTTGTCATATATCCCCCCATCAAAGAGATATTGATCGTTGTTTTTAATAGGTCTGTAAAAAAATGGCACCGCCATAGATGACCTTACCGCTTTCATTATCGAACCCGAGTCTAATGCCAATGTTTGCTGGGTGAACACGTCAGCAGCAATAGCCTTATAAGGCACCATCATTTTTGTGAAATCAAAATTAGAAGCCTGTGCAGCTTGAGTAAGGTATTCGTTTAAGACGAAATTAATGATCAGGTCATTAGCTAAGGGAGAGTTTAGCTGAGCACCAGTTCTTGGATCTATGATAAGGTCTAGTGACAACCAAGAGGCATTATCTTCTCTTTTGGTGTAATTGTATTGGTAGCGTTCTGTAGAGGTGCCGTCAATCCAGTGTTGAAAAGAGGGCTCTTCTACAATCATCTGTAGTTCTTCTGGGCTATAACCTGCCGCATAGAATGCTCCAACAACCGCCCCCATAGATGTGCCAACCACGTAGTCTATGGGAATATCATTCTCTTCAAGCGCTTTGATAACGCCAATATGTGCCAGGCCTTTGGCTCCACCACCACTCAAAACAAGACCTACCTTTTGCTGACCTAAGGACATTAAAGGCATAAACAATAGAGATAGCAGCAGCACCCTTTTCATAGCACCAAGATAAACGAAAAAAGCAGGGCAAAACCCTGCTTCTGTATAAGAAATCTTTAACAAACTACTCGTTACTGGCCGTTATGCCAGATTCGGCCCAAGGAGCGACAATGTCATTAAGTTTTTTGTCTGTAAGTTGAACTACAGTTTCAAACTTAATCATCTGATCTTCTTTTAAGTGAGTTTCTGAAGGAAGGTCTTCTGCCAAGAAATCAACTTGCTGACCTCTTTTCCAGAACCTGAAACAAAGGTGGTAGCCTGTGGCTAGACCCGTTTTTCCTACATAGCCTATTACATCTCCCTTTTTCACTCTTTGACCTTTTTTCAGGTTGCTGAACTTACTCATATGCAAATAACCAGTAGTGTAAGTAGAGTTATGCTTAATCTTTACGTAGTTTCCATTCCCTTTGGTATAACCTCTTTCAGTGATGATTCCGTCACCTGCTGCTTTAATTGGAGTTCCTCTTCCTGCAGCAAAATCAGTTCCTAAGTGAGGAGTTCTTCTCTTCAACACTGGGTGAAACCTATTCGGATTATATCGAGAAGATATTCTTGAAAACTCAACTGGGTAACGTAAAAACGCCTTTTGGTTACTCATACCCAATTCATCAAAGTAATTGAGTCCATCACCTTGATCAAAGGCATAAGCCTTGTAATCATTATTACGGTGGTTGAATTCAGCACCAATGATATTACCAATACCTACTGACTTACCATCTACCAGTTTTTCTTCGTAAACCACCTTAAACCAATCTCCTTTAAAGAGGGTTTTCATGTCTATTTGCCAGCCGTAAAGATCTGCCACTGCATTGACTAAAGCTGCAGAGCCACCTTGCTCTCGAATTGAGTGATCTAGCGAAACCGTGATCAAGCCTGCCATAGTTTTTTCTACCACTTCAATTTCTCTGGTCTCTTTGTAAACTGCTAGCGAATCAGATAGCTGGTAAATAACATACTCCGTATTGTTAGGCTCATAGACAAAATAGGAGGCTGTTTTAATGGAATCGTTAGTATAGAAAATGCTGTATGGCTTTCCTACAACCAAGTTTCTAGCGCTATGAACATCTTTAGATATTCTATCGATAGAATAAATGTCTTGATGACTTAAGTTGAATGGTAACAGAATATCTGCGAAAGTCTGATTTCTTTTAATCTTTCCTTCTTCTACCTCATAGAGGTCTAATGGAATACCAAACTTAAACTGTGGCTCAACTGGCTCTTCAATCGAAGCTTCCGGAAGTTCATCGAAGAACTCTGGGTCTGCTACCTCATTATTCTGTGATTTAAAGATGAAAAATGTTACTGCGACTGCTACTAATGCTGTCCCCGCGATACCCGCAATTTTTTTATTCATTAACCTTATTTTTGAGCTTAACGACAAAGTAAAGGATTTCTGCGAAAAAAGATGAAAAAAGTGAAGGAAGGCTTACTTCCGCACCTTGAGTCTCAAACTGTTAAGTACCACACTTAGAGAAGAAAAGGCCATGGCTGCCCCAGCAATCATAGGGTTTAGCAAGAACCCATTAACAGGATAAAGCACTCCAGCAGCAATAGGTATGGCAATGACATTGTAAACAAAGGCCCAAAACAGATTTTGCTTCATAGTGGAGCTGATGAGATTAGAAAGCCTAAAGAATTCACTGATCTTACTAATATCTCCCGACATGAGAGTTACATCTGCACTTTCAATAGCTACATCCGTTCCTGTACTCATAGCTATTCCTAAATCGGCTAGAGCAAGGGCAGGGGCATCATTTATACCGTCACCTACAAAAGCGGTCGGTCCGTATTTTTGCTGCACCTCTTTTAAGTACTTCAACTTATCTTCTGGAAGCAAGCCCCCTTTGAATTCTGAAATACCGGAATCATGTGCTACAGCGGCAACAGCTGCTTCATGGTCTCCAGAGAGTACCTCTAAGTGTAAACCCTTTTTCTTCAATGCCTCTACAGCGCTTTTCGTTTCTGGCTTAATATTGTCATGCAAGCCATAAAGCGCTAACAACTCTTCATTCCTCCAAAACGCTACAACCGACCTGCCTTCAGTTTTTAACTCCTTGACAAGCTTAGACTTCTCCTCATCTAAATTCTCAAGCTCACTTAAACCAGTAATTCTATATTCCTCATTATCGATTTGTGCTTTCAGACCGACACCGGAAACAGTATCGACCTTATTGATCATAAATGGAAGAAGAGAATACTTTCCGTTCAGATATTGAGTCACAGCATCGGCCATTGGGTGGTGAGATTGCGACTCCATTCCATTCAAAATGCTTAAGAGGTGAAGTCTATCACCATCTTCAAAAAAGAGCTTTTCCAAAACTACCTCTAGCTTACCTTTAGATATTGTACCAGTTTTATCAAACAGCAAGGCCTTAATAGACTTTGGTTTCTCGAGTGTTTCAGCATTCTTGATTAGTATTCCTTTTGAAGCCGCTTTACCAACTCCAACCATAATAGCTGTTGGCGTAGCCAAACCGAGAGCACAAGGACAAGCAATAATTAGCACACTAAAGGTATTCACGAAGGCCATTGCGAAAGCGTTTTCACTACCTAGGCTGTACCAGATAATGAAAGTGGCGACAGCCAAAACCAAAACCACAGGTACGAAAATGGAAGAAATCTTATCTGCCAGTTTCTGAGCAGGAGCTTTAGAACCCATAGCATCAGACACCATTTGAATGATCTGGCCTAAAGCAGTATCAGAACCCAGGTTTTCAGCCTTAATGGTAAGCGTTCCATTTTTAAGCAAAGTACCAGCCTTCACCAGATCATCCTTCTGTTTTTCTACAGGAACTGATTCTCCAGTAAGCATGCTTTCATCCAGCACGCCTGAACCGTTGTCTATGCTTCCATCTACTGGAACTCGGTCTCCAGCTTTGATAATTAGTAAATCTCCAATTTCAACTTCGTCTAAAGGAACCTCTCTTTCTTTGCCGTTTTCAAGCCTGATAGCACTTTTAGCCTGAAGCTTGTAGAGTTGCTCAATAGCTGCCGAAGATTTTGACTTTGCTCGCTCTTCGAGGAATTTACCTAAGAGAATAAAGGCGATAATTACCGCTGCAGATTCATAATAAACATGAACTTGAAGGCCCAAGCTTTCAATCCAGCCTGGGGCCAGGGTATTGATCAAACTATAGGTGAAAGCTGCTCCAGTACCACTAGCGATCAGCGTATCCATATTGGTTTGGAGCTTTGATGCCAGTTTGAAAGCACCCAAAAAGAAATGCAAACCAGAATAGAAAAGTACGGGGAGAGTAAGTGCTAAAAGAATGAAGTTCTTGTAAGCAAAGTCACCAACAAACATGGATAGGACCATAACTATCAGTGATAAGGGCAAGGCTACAACAAGCTTTCTTCTGATATCTTTTAGTTTTTCATCTGCCGATTTGGCCACTTCATCTTCCAGAATCAGGCTATAGCCAGCATTCTTTACTAGTTTCTTCAGCTCTTTCAGGTTTGCCTGATCATCTACTTCTAGAGTTACCTTGTGAGTAGCGTAGTTAACACTGGCCGAAACCACATGAGGTGCTTTTTGAAGAGTTTTCTCTACTGTGCTTGCGCAAGCTGCGCAGGTCATTCCTTCTACGGGGAGTTGCTTTTTCAAGCTTATTTTGTCTGCCATGGCTTTTGTCTAGTTAGACAACGCTGTGGCACTCGTTCTTCTTTCAAATTCGGCTTTGCCATTTTCAAGAAACTCAACAAAATTCTCAACACTTGGGTCGTATGAGAGTGGTGCCACCAAAGGTTGCTCATTTGTATCTAACAACACATAATAGGGTTGTGCGTTCCCGTTGAACTGGGTAATTTGAAAATCGAAATTCTGCTTACCAACTGTTTTCTTCACTTTACCATCGAAGCTAGATGTGTACCATTCTGACTCAGGCAGCTCAGTTTTATCATCTACATAAAGCGCTAAAACCACATAATCATTTCTGAGAATATTGAGCACTTCAGGAGCCGACCAAACATACTGCTCCATTTTTCGACAGTTTACACAGCCATGCCCCGTGAAATCGATAAACACGGGTTTACCTTGTTCTTGAGCATAATCCATAGCTTGCTCATAATCAAAGAAGCCTCTCAAGTTGTGAGGCAGCTCAAGGAAATCGGCATGCTTTACTTCACCGTCATAACCCACTGGTGCCACTTGAAATTCTTCAGGAGCTTCTTCTAAGCCCATGGCTACCGCAAACGAAAAGTCTGCTTTTTTATCTGGCGGAAGGTAACCTGCCAAGCCATTGAGTGGTGCGCCAGTAAAGCCAGTGAACAAATAAACCGCAAAAGCTAGCGAAGCAACAGCTACACCCAATCTAAGCGGTTGAAGCTTTGTCTTTTTATAATCATGAGGGAATTTGATTACACCGAAGAGATAAAGTGCCAAACCAAGCGCTAGTACAAACCAGATGGCGATGTATATCTCTCTATCTAATAATCCCCAGTGGTAGGCCTGGTCAGCTACGCTTAAGAACTTGAAACCTAAAGCCAATTCTATGAATCCGAGAACCACTTTAACTGAATTTAACCAGCCTCCAGATTTCGGTAAATCCTTTAACATACCTGGGAAGAAAGCGAACACGGTAAAAGGAATAGCAAAGGCCGATGAGAAGCCTAGCATCCCTACCAAGGGCTTGATTTTCGCCCCTTGAAAAGACTCAATCAATACAGTTCCGACAATCGGGCCAGTACATGAGAATGAAACCAGCACCAAAGTGAAAGCCATAAAGAACACTCCAAGGAATCCGCCCTTATTGGCATTCTTATCCATTTTGTTCACAAAGCCTGTCGGCAGGTTGATCTCGAAATAACCGAAGAATGAAATGGCAAAAATGAGGAACACAGCAAAGAAGATAATATTCGCTATCGCTCCAGTAGCCAGATCGTTGGCCAACCCTACACCAAAGAAACTTGTGAAGATTAGGCCCACCAAAATGTAGATTAAGATGATGGAGAGCCCATAAGTGGTTGCTTTTACCCTAGCCTGTTTTTTCGACTGAGAGCTATTAGTGAAGAAAGCCACCGTCATAGGGATCATCGGGAAAACGCAAGGCGTTAGCAATGCAGCTAAGCCAAATAGAAATGCAGCGAGAAAGAAGCCCCAAAGCGATTCTCCTCCTTCAGCCTCTAATAAATCACTATAATCATTTTGTGCCTTTTGGTCTTCGCCCCCTGTGACTTTGATAAAGTTAAAGTCGAAATCTGCACCTCCAGGAATACACTGACCATCGATATCCGTACAAGTCTGGAAAGTCAGAGAACCTCTGATATCCAAGTCTTTCTTCAGTACCCTAATCTTCTGCCTGAACTCTCCCTTTCCTTCAAAATAAGTGACATCAGTTCCCCAGATTTCATCATACTTTTCCTTGGCGTCTACAGGAATTAACCCTCCAATAACCTCGAAGCTGTCATTTGTTTCATATTCAGCTTCGGTGACCATTGGGCCAACATCAGGATCGATATCGCTGGAGTACAGATACCAATCAGGAATAATCTTCACCTTGAAGATGAGCTCTATTTCATCGCCAGTCTGAACTTCTGTTTTAGAAGCATCGAACGACCAATTTGTGGTTGTTTTGAACTGAGCAAATACCTGAAAACTTGTTATCAGCCAAATGGCGAAGAGTAAAATTCCTGATCTTTTCATTCTGTATGATTATTACTTCATCTCTGCAAAGTACTTGTAGAACAGAGGAATAGTTTCAATTCCCTTGTAATAATTGAACAAACCATAGTGCTCATTGGGCGAGTGAATAGCATCCGAATCCAAACCAAAGCCCATTAACACCGTTTTGCTGTCCAGTATTTGTTCGAACAAAGCAACTATAGGAATAGATCCACCTCCCCTGAAAGGAACAGGCTCTTTTCCGAAAGTCTCCTTCATAGCTTTGGCAGCTGCCAAATATGCCGGAGAATCAGTAGGAGTAACAGCAGGTAATGCTCCGTGGTGAGGAGTCACTTTAACCTTTACTGATGGTGGCGCAATTGACTCGAAATGATTTTGGAATAACTCCGTAATTTTATCTGGGTCTTGATGTGGCACCAAGCGCATGGAAATTTTCGCGTAAGCTTTAGAAGCGATTACCGTTTTGGCACCTTCGCCAGTGTAGCCACCCCAAATTCCGTTAACATCTAATGTCGGGCGAATTGAAGCGCGTTCCATAGTAGAGTAGCCTTCTTCACCTTCTACATCACTTAAGCCGATAGATTTTTTATATGCTTCTAAACTGAAAGGAGCTCTAGCCATAGCGGCTCTTTCTTCTGCTGTCAGTTCGAGCACATCGTTGTAGAAGCCCGGAATATTGATTCGTTTTTTCTCATCTTTCAATGAAGCAATCATTTCTGAAAGCACATTGATTGGGTTTGGCACCGCTCCACCATAAAGACCAGAGTGAAGATCTCTGTTCGGACCCGTTACTTCAATTTCTAGGTAGCTAAGACCTCTCAAACCAACGGTTATTGAAGGCACATCATTGGCAATAATTCCAGTATCTGAAACCAGCACAATGTCATTAGCCAGCATCTCTTTATGCTCCTCTAGGAAAATCTCGAGGTTATCTGAGCCCACCTCTTCTTCTCCTTCAATAATAAATTTAATGTTACATGCTAGTTCGCCTCCTGCCATCATAGCCTCAAAAGCCTTTACATGCATGTACATTTGCCCCTTATCGTCACATGAACCACGTGCAAAAATGGCCCCTTCTGGGTGAATATCTGTTTTCTTAATTACTGGTTCGAAGGGAGGAGAATCCCATAAATCTAATGGATCTGGCGGCTGAACGTCATAGTGCCCATACACCAGTACGGTTGGCACATTTGAACCCACTATCTTTTCGCCATAAACAATTGGATGGCCTTTAGTTTCATAGATTTCAGCTCTATCTGCTCCAGCTTCGGTCAATTTTGTCTGAATAAACTCAGCTGCCCTTTTTACATCAGCCTTATGTCGGCTATCTGCACTTACTGAAGGTATCCTCAATAAGTCTAAAAGCTCCTCTAGAAATCTATCTTTATTCTGATTGATAAAATCTTGTGTTCCGCTCATATTTCCTCCGTTTCAGCGCAATTTAATCGATTGCTAATGAAATTAAAGGCCGATGATCAGAAGTTTAACTTTTAGCCGACAAGACTGAATTAATCTTTCAGCTTAGGCATAGGTTTTCTACTCTTCACAAAGATTCCTTCACCTTTTCCTACCACCTTTCCTTCTTCATTCAATATTTCAGAAGAAGCCAGGAAACCATTTTCATCGGCTTTAAGTAGTTTCCCTTTAGCTGTTAGTTTTCCTCCCATTACTGGCCGAACGAATTCAATCTGATAAGACTTGGTCACCAGAAAATAGTCGTCTACTTCTGTGGCACAGGCAAAGTAGGCGGCATCATCTAAGAGCTTAAAGTAAATGGCACCATGCATGGCTTCTCCACCATGAAAAAACTCCTCCTTTACTGTTAGCTCATACTTGGCTTCTCCATCTGACAATGACATATCTGAACCAACAAAAATGGTTTTGTTAATAGGTGCAGAATGAAAAAGCTTAACCAGAAAGTCGTAATGCTCAGTTTTGTTCATAATCAGGGATAAGTCCGAATTGGATAAAGTGATGTTTGAAGTGTTTACGATGGAAAAGTAGCCATTCTTCTGCATTCATAGGACCACCAAAAGGATGGTTAGCCAAAAAGTCAGGCTTTTCTTTTACAAACTGAAGAAAGGAATCTCGCTCTTGCAACAACTTAGCCTTGGCCGACTCCAAATCAGGAAAACGTAATGGCAGCAGGTCATTATTACCAACAGGGGAAGGCACATTCCTTCTCATTGGGCTATCCTTCATCAGATAAGCTTTTGTCTTTGGCCAATCTTCTTCTTTAGTGATAATCGGAATATTGATTTTACCTATTGACATCTTGAAAGTAATGATCAAATGCTCCACCATATGCTGAGGCGTCATTTTACCCCAAGCTGCTGAGTGATCCGTTGTCAATTCGGCCAAACTACCAGTTGCGTCTTCTTGCAAATACTGTTCTGCTGATGTTATTTCCATGCTTATCTTATTTCATTTTTTGAATTGCTTCTATAATATGAGACTTCACATCGTCCCACGTCATAGCATTCAAAGGTCTTGGTAACGGCTCTTCTTCAGCATCGTCAAAATAACTCAATGACTTGAGTAAGTAAAACTGATTTTCTTCCCCGTATTTTGAAAAATAGAACTGGGTCAATTCTTTAAGAGCGTAATGCTTTAATAATTCCGCTAAATCGTAAAAATCTTTCTTGGAACCTCTTTGAGCTACAGCTGACAGTTTCATTGCAGCGATGTCTTCAATACTCAAAAACCTAACACCTTCAGTAGTTGAGTTTTCACCTAAACTAGGATATCTGTGAGATAAACAGTCTACTTTAATTCCATTGATGGTCAGGTTCAAAGTGTTTTTTGCTTTTCCCTGAACTAAAACTTCACTTTCTAACCCATTTCGAATTGAGTTTAATGTAGACTCATAATCAAACTCATTGACTGAAAACAAATCCAAATCGATCGAAACTCTATGCCCAAACTTAAGAGCTAAGGCAGTCCCTCCACCTAGAGCAAAATCAGACAGTGATTCCAATTGCATTAAAGCATTCAATAATTCCAGGGTGCCGGACTCAACTGTCTTTCTCTGAAGCATCTAAATTCAGATTTGTCTATTCCAAAATAATGTGAGCAAAACGAAAGCGTTTTTGGATCGAGGTAGCGTGTATTCTTGAGTGCGCTGAGGCACTTATCCCTTCCGTAGTAATTGAGCACCTGCTTAAAATCACTCCAATCTCCTTTTGTGAAAACACGAGCAATAATGAACCCACTATGTTTTTCATAGGACAGGTCACTTTTATCTACATCCCAAAAAAGATTTTCGCTCAAATGCATACCGAAAGATACAAAAAGAAAAGCCAGCGGTTAAGCTGGCTTCATTTATCAATCTTAATCTTCTCCTAAGAAAGGATATCTGTAATCTTCTGGTGTAACGAATGTTTCTTTGATCAATCTTGGAGACACCCATCTCAATAAGTTAATCATTGAACCAGCTTTATCATTAGTTCCAGAACCTCTTGCTCCACCAAACGGCTGCTGACCTACAACTGCTCCTGTTGGTTTGTCATTGATGTAGAAGTTACCAGCAGATTGCTCTAGCGCTTTTACTGCTACTTCTAATGCATATCTGTCTTGTGAGAAGATAGCACCTGTCAATGCGTATGGAGAAGTCTCGTCAACCAACTTCAATGTAGCTTCGTAGTCATTTGGCTCATATACATAGATGGTGATCACCGGGCCGAAGATTTCTTCGCACATAGTCGTGTACTTCGGATCAGTAGTCAACAACACAGTTGGCTCTACAAAGTAACCTTTCGACTTATCGTGGTTTCCACCAGCAATTACTTCTACTTTATCGCTTGCCTTAGCTTCATCGATGTATTTAGCAATTCTGTCAAAAGCTTTCTCATCGATTACCGCGTTGATGAAGTTAGAGAAGTCTTCAGTTCCACCCATTTTGAAAGTCTTCAGGTCTTCCTGAACGTACTTCTTCACATCTTCCCAAAGGTTAGACGGAATGTAAGCTCTAGAAGCTGCAGAACATTTCTGGCCTTGGAATTCGAAAGCACCTCTGGTGATGGCAGTAGCTACTTGCTTAGCTTTAGCCGACTCATGCACCATAATGAAATCTTTTCCACCAGTTTCACCTACAATTCTTGGGTAAGATCTGTAGTTGTAAATATTCTCACCGATGGTCTTCCAAATATGTTGGAATACTGCAGTACTACCTGTAAAGTGGATTCCACCAAAATCTTTGTGCTTGAAGATGATGTCTCCAGCAGTTGGACCATCAACGTAGAATAGGTTGATTACCCCTGGAGGAACACCTGCTTCGTTGAATACTTCCATTAATACATTGGCAGAATAAATCTGAGTGTACGCAGGTTTCCAAACTACAGTGTTACCCATCATGGCTGGTGCAGTTGGCAAGTTTCCTGCAATGGCAGTAAAGTTGAAAGGAGTTAAAGCGAACACAAAACCTTCTAATGGTCTCTGCTCAACTCTGTTCCAAATTCCTGCTGCAGAGTCTGGCTGCTGCTTGTAAATCTCAGTCATGTACTGAACGTTGAATCTTAAGAAGTCAACGATTTCACATGCTGAATCAATTTCTGCCTGAAAAGCATTTTTAGACTGCCCCAACATGGTAGCAGCATTGATTTTATCTCTGTAAGGACCAGCAATTAGCTCGGCAGCTTTCAAGAAAATAGATGCTCTATTTTCCCAACTCATAGCAGCCCAATCTTTCTTAGCCGCCAAAGCAGCATCTATTGAAGCTTGAACGTGAGAAGCGTCTCCTTCAGAAAAATATCCTAAAATATGTTGATGATCATGCGGAGGAGACATAGGCACCTTTTTATCGGTTCTTACTTCTTCTCCATTGATGTACATTGGAACGTCAATTTGTTTAGAACGAGCCTCGGCAATGGCTGCCTGAAGACTGGCTCTTTCTTTTGTGCCGGGCGCATAGCTGTTAATAGGTTCATTTTTCGCTACCGGTACATTAAAAAAACCTGTTGCCATAGTTTACTTTTAATGGTTAAACATTTCTATTGCGGCAAAGATAAGAGTTCGCCTAAGGATCGGAAACCAATCCCTGTTTATAGAATGGATTTGAGTTGTAGAAGGTTCGAAATATCATGCTGAACTTTGAATTTCGGCACTTCCCTTTTGGGGTTAAACCAAACGTGATCCATGTCTATGCCTTGCGCCCCGGCAATATCGGCATCTATATTATCGCCAATCATGATAGAGTCAAAAACTGAAGCTCCTGTAAGCTCAAAAGCTACTTCGAAAATTCTCTTGTTTGGCTTTCTGGCCTTAGACGATTCAGAGGTTACCACATGACCAAAGTATGGCTCCAGTTTGGAATACTTAAGCTTAGTCTGCTGAATATCATTAAAGCCATTGGTGATGAGGTGCAGCTTGTACTTTCCGGCCAAATAATCTAACACCTCAAAGGCATCAGGGAATACAGCAGGCTTGGTTGGTGCTAAACCTATGTACTCAGACTCCAAGTTTTCTGGCAAGTGCTTAATATCAGCCCTTAGCTTCTGAAAGATTTGAGGAAACCTTCTCTTGCGAATATCTCCCCTTCCGATTCTATGGTTATTGTATAAACCCCAGAGTTCGTAATTAACTTCAAAGAATGTCCGTACCAACTCTTCTTTAGTAAAGATGGCTAAATCTGAAAATTTGTAATGATCGTACAGCTCGAAAAGGGCAGCCGATGCATTAGCATCATAGTCCCAAAGGGTATGATCTAGGTCGAAGAAAATATGTTTGTAGTAAGCCAAGATTATTTGTAGAACTCCCGATTGTTAAATCTATTTTGCGCTAGCTCTCTATTTGAAGCCAAAATTTCATAGGTCTGCTGATCTTTCTGCAAAGTTCCGTCCTTCACTAAAAACTCGAAGATGCGGTGAATAATCTCCTCCACCTCTTCTCGAATGCTATAAAACACCCACTGGTCTACTTTTCTGGCACTAATAATTCCAGAGTTCTTTAGGTAAGTGACATGCCTTGAAGTTTTAGTCTGCGTAAATTCTAAAATATGCTCCAGATCAGATATGGTGAGTTCTCCGTTTCTGTAGAGCAGGTGTAAGATTCTCACTCTAGACTCTTCAGAGACCGATTTAAAGATTTGGCTACCAAATGTGAGGCTGAAATTCTTAAGTCTCATGACGGGTTAATTCTTGTTAATTTGGGGAGAATTAATCGAATACACCAATCAATTTTCCTTAACTGTTGGTTAAGTTTGTGTCGTTCAGTTCATCAAACAGGCATATCTATTTGATTTTCTTTACGTTTGTAACACCAATATGCGATTGAACCTAAAAAGTACATTTGTTAAAATTTCACTTCTCACCATTGTGTTTGCGGCTATTTTATCGGCCAAGGCACAAGCCCAGGAGCAGGAAAAACTTCATGTGGTTCAAGTGTCTGGTTTAGTAATGAACTCAGATAGCACAATGTCTATTCCAGGAGTTCATATATACGATCAGCGAGGCCGTGGTATCCCTACCGACTTCAAAGGTTGGTTTAGCAAAGCATTTATAGCTGGCGACACCCTTACCATTAGTGCCATAGGTTTTAAGAATGAGAAAGTAGTTGTTCCAGATTCTCTTGGAGATAGAGCTACGGTTATTTTTGCTTTGGAAGAAGAAGTCACCCAACTGGCCGATGTTGAGGTGAATCCTTTCCCTTCTGAAGAGCTATTTAAAGAAGCAATTCTCGCCATGAACCTTAGTCAAGAACAAGAGAATGTACTGAACAGCTATGAACCAGGTATTATTCAGGAATTGGTAAGAACTATGCCACTTGAAGGCTCACCAAGCATGAACTACCGGTATATGATGAACCAGCAGTTCCAAAACCTGCAAAATAGTACTGGTCCAAGAACCAACCCACTGCTTAACCCATTTGCCTGGGCGCAGTTTATCAACTCCCTGAAAAAGAAGAAGTAAGATTAGTGGTTCCTCGTTGATGTTGTCACCAACGAGCAACCAATCATCAGTTTGTCGGTCACAAGACCAACAAAGGCGGCTTTGTAGAGTCATTCGACTTGTAAAAGATGAGTTCGCACTGCAAGTGTGAACTAGAGATTAGCGGTTCACCTTCATCTCAATCAAATAATCAGTTCCCAATAACCTATTATCGGCATTGGTATACCAGGTGCGGTTTTTAGGAATACGCAGGCCATTTTGAATTTCCATGCCTTCTAGCACAATGTATTCTCCATCGTTGGCTGCTTCATCGTGATAGAATCTGTAACCCACCATGGCATAGGTTTCTGGGTTGAAGTAGAAATACCAGATATCTTCGCCTACCGCAGCATCATAAGTCACCTTTAGTGCCAGCACCTCTTGGTTCATAAACTGCATTCTCTGAACGGTCGGATCAACCTGAGTGCCCGGATCCTTCAACTTCATAGGTAAACCGTAGAGGTAAGTATAGTAATCTCTCCACCTAAGTGCTCTTTCTTTGGTAAGATTCAGCGAATCTACTTGGAGCGAATCAGGAGCCATAAAATTGTAGAGGAGTTCGGTAGAATCATTTTTATCTACCCAATACTCATAAAGACTTCCGCTACTTAGCATTTTCAGATAGAAACTACCCTTCTTATTATCTATAGTCATTTGGCTTCTTCTTGCAGAATTGCCTTGTGTTTCCATATCTATAATCAGGTCAATTTTGGCAGTATTCCAGTTGCCTGAGGGATTATGAAAAGCTATGGCTCTATTCAGCAACTCTTGCCCTGTTATCTCCTGAGCACTGACATTTAGAGCCAGCAGCATGTTAAAAAGTATGAATAAGCAATTTCTCATGGTTGAATTTAGGAAGGTTGCTGCCTATTTCTAGCAGATGTTCTTATTTTTGCGCACTATCTTCACACTGACTCAATGAATATTCCGGCCTGGAACTCAACTTATCTGGAACCCATTTTAGCTTTTGCTTTAGTAACCATTGGTTTCAGTGTTTATCACTTCGTGTCTATCTCCGACAAAGTTAAAGCTAAGTACACTGCAAAGTATGGCTCAGAAAGAGGAAATACCAAATTCCTTTGGATGACCCGCTACCTTGGCGCTACCACTATCGGAATTATTCCAGCCATTGTACTGCTGATTATAACAGGAAAAGGCCTAGAAGATTATGGCTTCGCTTTTAAAAATCACACCACCAGTCTAGCGTGGATTGGCGGTTTAGCTTGTATCATCATCCCCATGAATTTCTTCAACTCAAAAAAGGAGAAGAATCTGGCTTTCTACCCAAATGTTCGGGAGAAAGAATGGACTAAAAAGATGGTATTCACCAATGCACTTACCTGGGTATCATACTTATTCGGGTACGAATTAATGTTCAGAGGGCTACTGCTTTTTGCTACAGTTCCTCTTTTAGGTGAATGGCCTGCCATAATTTTAAATGCGGCAATTTATGCCTTGGTACACGTACCTAAAAACCTTGAAGAAACTATTGGAGCCATTCCTCTCGGAGTGGTTTTGTGTTTAATTACCCTTACTACGGGTACCATTTGGGTCGCTTTCTTCGTCCATATAACATTGGCCTTGTCCAACTTCTTCTTCTCGTTGAAGCATCACCCTGAAATGAAAGTCATTTAATGTCGAAAAGAATATTCATTACCGGAGGCACTGGTTTTATTGGCCAGAAACTAGCCAAAAGTTTGGCCAACGAAGGTCACGAAGTAGTCGCCCTCATCAGGTCGAAAAGTAAAGCCAAAGACCTTCAGCATGAAAGAATCTCATTTGTAGAAGGAGACCTTTTCTCTAAAGAAGCTTTGCACGAAGGTATGGAAGGCTGTAATGAAGTATATCACTTGGCGGCTTTTGCCAGCGTTTGGGCCAAAGACGATACCTTCGAGAGAGTTAATATTAATGGGACACTCAACATTCTGGACATTGCTAAAGAAAGGGGGGTAAAGAAAACCTTGGTCACTTCCACTGCTGGAGTAATTGGTCCTGCGGTAGATGGCCCGGTAAATGAAGATACCCCGAGAAAGGTAGATTTCTTTACTCCTTATGAAAGCTCAAAGTACGAGTCTGAGCTAAAGATTAAAGAGTATGTTCAGAATGGCCAGCATGTGGTTATTGTAAACCCAACTAGGGTTTATGGCCCAGGACCATTGAATGTCAGCAACTCTGTCACCAAACTGGTAAAACAGTACATTGAAGGTAAGTGGAAGTTTATTCCTGGCGATGGCATGAGCACAGGAAACTATGTTTATGTTGAAGATGTAATCAACGGACACAAACTGGCCATGCAAAATGGTCGTGCAGGCGAAAGGTATTTACTGGGCGGAGAAGATGCCACCTACTACGAGCTCTTTGATACCATTGCAGAAATTGGAGGAAAGAAACACAAGTTGTACAATATGCCTCTTGGTGCTATGCTTGCCTTTGGAAAGATTCAACTGTTTATGGCAGAGAAGTTTGGCCGTCAGCCAATGATTACTCCAGGTTGGGTAAGAAAGTACAACTACGAATGGAGGGTTTCTAGCGAAAAGGCGAAGAAGGAATTGGGCTACGAAATAACTCCACTTAAAAATGGAATTGAAGAAACTGTAAATTGGCTATTCAAATGAGTAAACCCACATATACCCTAGTTACCGGAGCCAGCAATGGAATAGGTAGAGCCTTTGCCGAAGAATGTGCCGAACGTGGGGACAATGTACTACTCGTAGCCTTGCCCGAGCCAAAGTTAGAAGAAGTAACCAACCAGCTTAGCAGTCAATATCCAGAGCAGTCTTTTCACTTGTTAGGTATTAACCTGATGGATCAAGGTGCTCCACAGCAAATATTGAAATGGTGTAATGATAATGGCTTTACGGTAAATCTGCTGATCAACAATGCTGGCCTAGGCAATTCAGGTCCCTTTGTCAGTAGACCTGCGGAGTTTTATCAAGGACAAATGCAGTTGAATATGGTTTCGTTGGTAGGCCTCACGCATTTGTTTCTTCCTATGATGATGGCTCAAGAAAAAGCCAACATCATTAACGTAGCCAGTATGGCCGCTTTTTATGATATTCCTTTCAAGGGAATTTATTCTGCCAGCAAGAAGTTTGTTCTTTCATTTTCAAGATCGCTGAATAAGGAGTTAGAAGGCTCTTCAGTGAAAATTACCGTGCTCTGCCCAGCTTCTGTGCCAACCAACCCAGATGTAATGCAAAGGGAGAAAGAGCTAGGTTTAATGGCTCGACTTTCTAGCAGAACACCAAAGCAAGTGGCTAGTTACACCTTAGACAAAATGCTGCAAGGCAAGCAAGTAGTTATTCCGGGCTTCTTCCCGAGACTCTATAAAAGAATTGGAACCGTAGTACCTTACAGAACAAGGCTTAATATTCTGGCCAAACAATTCGTGAAAAACAGCAAATAGGAGATTCTTTATAACTAGAGAACCATAAAACAAGAAAGGCCATTCCAATAACTTAGAACGGCCTCTCGGTTTTATTTATAGGTAACTTAGTTGTCTAATAAGTATCTAGAAAAGCTTCTTCCATTTACTTCGGCATATTTGGTGATGATGTCCCAGCGAACATCCATATCTTTCACATCGAAATCACCACGTACCTTAGTGTATTTCATATCCAAAGACCTTTCGAATTTGGCAGCATTAAAGCTGGCACCATCGCGGAATTTAGTGTATTTGAAAATAGCATCTTCATCGAAGCGAGTGCTTGAAAAATCTGCGGCATAGTCGAATTCAGCATATTTGAAGGTTGTTTCTTCATCGAAAGTTGAACCTGCGAAAACCGCATCGCCTTCAAAGTTGGAGTACTTAAACATGGCATCGCGTTTGAATTGACATTTTTCAAACTTCACATCTTTCTCAAAATCTGCAGTGAAGGTGTATTCGGTTCGCTTATCATGGTAATAAGCAATTACATGATCTTCGAAAGTACAGTTAACAAAAGAGACCTTCGATTCTATGCCTTCATTTACGGTGTTGTCTCCACCATCTCTCCACCACCTTCTTTTGGTGGGTAAATCGGGAAGCTTCTCTTCCATAAAAGTGAAATCGAGCACTCCTTGAATGGTAGCATTAGTATAGCTTACTTCTTCGCCCCTCTTTAATGCCTCCATAATTTCTGAGGCTTTAACCACAGTTTGAGCATGGAGTTGACCTGCAAAGAGGCAAAGAAGTAAAGCTAGTGTTGTTGTTTTTAAGAGTTTTTGAATTTGCATGACCTTTAACGTTTTTGGTTTTTTAAAGACTTGCTAACGAGCAAAACGTTACACAAGCACTAGCATAATGATGAAAAAACCGAGTGATAGGTTGCGTAAAGGCATAAAAAAACTGTCTCGCAAAGCTTCCCCATCGTCATCCTGAAATTATATCAGCATCTGTTCTTTGAACTTAGATCCTGAAACTAGTTCAGGGTGACGATTAGTAAAAAGCTTTACAAGACAGTCTTAAGTGTCTGCTATAATTTAAAGAGAAGCTGTTTTTTCTTCCTCTCCTTTGTAGATAATTACTCCAGTTGCCTCAAAAGCCAACTCTTCTTTATCTTCAGTAATAGCTAAAATTTCTTCTTCAGGCTTGCCAGCATCTGCTGCATAGTGCTTCAAAGTTTCAACATCGGTAAGGGTTCTAGTAACAACACCTTCAATAAGGGCTACGTTACCTTCCATTCCTTCTTTAGGCACAAAAAAAGCGTAGTCTTTAAAAGTTACTCTCATCTCCTCACCATTAGGCAGCACCAAATTCATCCAGCAACCCTTCATGGCACAAGTAGCGGTAATTTCTCCTTTTACTTTCACCATTACAGAGTCTGAATCATTCAGTTGAGCCATCATATCGTTAACAGAAATTGCTCCTTCTTCACTAATTTCTGCACCATAAGTACCAACAACATCTGCAGATGCTTCTTTAGTAGCTTCTTCTTTTTTTGCTTGACAAGCCCAAACCGCCATCACCATTAGGGCTGCTAAAAATACTTTCTTCATTTCTTTCAAGTTTTGATGCGAATTTAATAACAAGTTGTATCTCAGACTAAAGAAGGGCAAAATTTCATTAGCACTAGTGACTTTTCCTCAACTCGGCTATCGACTGTTTTAAAAACTCCAAAGCTTCTTCTGGAGTTGCAATGGCAGCTCCTTCTGAAAACATTTCACCATTTCCTCTCATAAGCCATTCGGCTGAAATTTGTTTGCCATCTAACTCTAGCGCTAGTAGTTTTTCAAGCACTGGGCCACTCGGATAACTCATTCTTCCTTTTGGGTTTACTATGTTGAACATAACGGAAGAACTTACCCCTAAACGCTTGGCAAAAGCACTTTCACTATCTCCGAAAGACTTAATAACCTCAGCTATTCGTTTGTTGATTGACATGACAAAGGCAAAATAAAGCGTTTCCAATAAAATTCCTTTACGATCAGTGCCTTACAAACAAGCCGATTGCCAAAGCGTTTGTTATTTTTGCCGTCATCCGATTGAAATGAAAACCAGAGGCCAACAAGTATTTGCGAGTTCACTGATTCTGTTCATCACCTTTTTCAGTATAGAAGTGCCTAAGAGAGCCTTCAGAATGTACGAAAAAAGGGATATTGAAAAGACCGTTGAGGCACTCGATAAGTCGATTGAAAAAGACACCCTCAATCCAGCTGCTTATTACTTATATTCGGTTTTACACACCGATTCGCTCTACCATGGCTACGATGTAGACGAGGCGTTCAGCTACATTACTAGAGCTATTGCTCAGTTTAAATCACTTTCCGATCCAAAGGATTTAGAAGACCTAAAGGATGTGCAAGTTGACTCGGCCAATCTGGAAGTTCAAAAAGATAAGGTTGATGCTCTAAAGTTCGACCTGGTGGCTCAGGTACATACTATTGCTGAATATGAAGCTTTCATTGAAAAACACTCAGATGCCGAGCAAATTCCTCAGGCTCGTGCAGGAATTCACAGCCTAACTTTCAAAGCAGCTCAAGCAGACCATACTTGGCAAGCCTACAAAAACTTTATCGATGCCTTTCCTTCGGCTAAAGAATATAATGAAGCAGATTCACTGTATCAACTTTTGATTTATGAAGAACGAACAGAAGACGGAACGCTGGCTTCTTACCAGTCGTTTTTAGATGAGTTTCCAGGTACTCCTTACCGAGATGAAATTATTCCTGAAATATTCAAAATAAGGACCGCCACTAACAGAATAGCAGATTACGAGGCATTCTTAAAGGAGTATCCTTCAGAAGAATTTCAGCAAATAGCGTATAAAAGAATTTACCATGTTTTTAAAGAGAAATACGGAACAGATGAATTTTTGAAATACTTCCCTTCTCTGAATTGGAACGATTCTATCAGAAATGTTCAACAGTTAGAAAAAGACTATTGGGTACCCAAACTTACGGACAACACCATTGAGTTTGTTAACTCCAACGGTACTTCTATGCTGAAAACCAAGCTTACAACGGTGCCTCAAAACTGTCTTTGTGAGCCTACTATTGCAGACTTTGTTGTAGGAAGCTATTTCGAAGAAAGCGCTATTATCAGTAGAGACGGGCACTTACTTTATTCTGGAAATTTCGCAAATGCCAGAGATGCGGGTTTCGGCTTCATCATTTTAGAAGCGGAAGATGGGGAGCGCCTATTCCATAAATCGGGAGAGATGATTATTAACGAGCGCAAAGAGGCCATTGAAGTACTGAATGAATCGATGATCAGAACTGCAAAAAATGGATTTTTTGGATTGGAAAGCATTAATGGACTGCGTTATCTAGAGAATGAGTTTACCTTAATAGACACATTGGGCCGCTTTCTTTGGCTAGAAAAGGAAGACGGAATTGCACTAGTGTCTCCAGAGGTACTTTTTCCGGCATTAGATGGCCAAACTCCTCCTATTGAGTTTGCTTATGATGAGGTAGAATTGCTCGGAAATGGTAGAATCTGGGTAAGCCGAAACGGCCAAGAAGCTATACTAGATGATGAACTCAGAATGGTTATTCCCTTTGGGCAACATCAGATTTATGAAGAAGCTTATGGTTGGCTGTTGAAGGAAAAAGGTAAGTTTAGAGTACTTCACGATCGATATCCAGAATTAAGCGGCAAAACCTTCTCCCAAGTAAAAAGCAACCAGCAATGGCTGGCTTTACAAGAGGAAGAAAAGTGGACGCTATATGACCAACTCGGTTCGTCATCCATTCAGCAAGAAATTGATTCTGTAGCCACTCTTGGCGAAAATATGGTAATGCTACAAGTTGGCAACAAGCTATTGGCACAGTTCAAAAATGGCAAACAGCTAACCATGGAAAAAGACTGGAGCTACAAGCTCTTAATACCTCAGTCATATGTAAAAACAGGAGAGCCAGCAGTCCATGATTATTTCATGTTGAGCAATTTCAAAAACTATAGAAAGGTGTATAACGAGTTTGGCAGAGAAATTCTTTCGGCCACCTTCAATGAGGTAGTGGCTCTTGAAGATAATATGCTACGTCTTCAGAAAAGAAATGCCGCACTAGCCGATAGCACAGGCCACTATTTGCTCAACTTTGTTTATGATGGTATTGGCTCCAACGAAGATGGCTATGTAAGCACCCTAGATAAAGGAAAGTTTGGGGTTATTAACCCAGCCAAGCAGATTAATATTCCACCTGTATATGAAAAGCTAATAGAGCCGTACACTGATACCGTAATGGTGGCGGTAAAAGACAAGTACAAAGGCTTTATTAATACCAAAAACAAGGCTTTAACCGCTTTTGAGTTTGACGAGGTGGCCTATTTCAACGATTCCATTGCTTTAGTAAGAATTGAAGACGAGTGGTTACTTGAAAACATCAAAAATGAAGACATACTCTACGAGCGAATTACCGATTGGGAAATTATTGAAGTAGGAGAAGAAGACAAGACCTTATTCATTACCACAGAGACAGGACAAGGTATTTATAGTGAATCTATGGGCCAGATTATTGAACCTACTTACACTTACATTAGAGTGCTTGGCACTCCTAAGGACCCTATCTATTTTGCTGTAAAACTAGTGGCCGAAGCCAATATCTATGTAGTTATTTACTACGACAAAAAAGGTAATAAACTTTTTACACAAAGCTTCAGGCAAGAGGAGTATTTTAAAATAGCTTGCCCAGCAAATTGAATTAGAACATGACGCGTTTTTTACTTAGTATTTTTTCGCTTGCAATAGCTTTCAACTTGCAAGCCCAAACAGAGAAACCAAAACTGATAGTTGGTATTGTTGTAGACCAAATGAAGCAAGAATACGTTTGGCGATTCTACAATCACTTTGAAGAAGGTGGCTTCAAAAGGCTAATTGAAGGTGGCTTTATGGCCAAAAACGGGCACTATAACTACGCCTCTACCAGCACTGGCCCGGGCCACGCATCTATCTACACCGGCACTACGCCTTCTGTTCATGGCATTGTGAACAACAACTGGTATAGCCGAAAGCTAAAGAGAAGTGTTTATTGTGCCGAAGACACTAGTGTAAGAGCGGTAGGCGGATTTAACCGAAGCGGACTTATTTCACCAGCCAACCTGTATAGCTCAACCATTACCGATGAGCTTAAAATGGCTACTCAACAGCGTGGAAAAGTAATTGCTATGTCCATAAAAGACCGCGGTTCTGCCTTGCCGGGCGGCCACCTATCTGACGGGTCTTACTGGTATGATAGCCGCACAGGTAACTTCATGACTTCTACTTACTACATGGAAGACCTGCCAAATTGGGTGAAGACTTTTAATGAGCAGAAAAATCCAGATAAGTACCTAAGCCAAACATGGAACACCATTAAGCCTATTGAGTCATATGTAGAAAGCGGTGACGATAACTCGAAATATGAAGGTGGGTTTAAGGGGAAAGATACCCCAACCTTCCCTTACGATCTGGCCAAGCTAAAAGATGAAAATGGAGGTTTTGGAATGCTACCAAGCACTCCTTTTGGAAACAGCATCTTAACAGATTTGGCATTAGAAGCTGTGAAGAATGAAGATTTGGGTGGTGATGAAATTACAGATTTTTTAGCGGTAAGCTACTCTAGCACTGACTACATCGGCCATAACTTCGGGCCACAATCTAAAGAGGTTCAAGACACTTATGTGAGGCTAGACAAAGAAATTAAGCGCTTGCTAGATGCCTTAGATGCAAAGCTTGGCAAAGGAAACTACACCGTGTTTGTTAGTGCCGACCACGCAGTGGCAGAAAATAGTGTTCGCATGAAAGACTTAGGCTTTAGAGCAGATAATATTAGTACAAGAGATATTGGCACTTATGTGGAAGAACAACTGAACCAAAAGTTCGGAGAGGCTAAGTGGATTGAAGCTCGTGGAACAGACATATTCCTTAACCATGATGTTGTTGCTGATCAGGGTAAGGATCTTTATGAATTACAACTATTTGTAAGCCAAAAAGCCATGGAATTCCCTGGTGTTTATTTAGCACTTACCGCAACCGATTTGGCCAGAAATAGCTACAGCGAAAAGATGAGGTCTTTGATGCAAAAAGGCTATCATCCAAAAGAGTCTGGAGACGTGAAGTTAATCTTCGATCCGGCTTGGCAGAGCGGAGGTTCAAAAGGAACTGGCCATGGCAACCCATGGAATTACGACACTCACATTCCGGTGATTTTCTATGGCTGGGGTATTAGCGAAGGCACTCAGTCAGTTCGAGAAATTCATATCACAGATATTGCACCAACCATTAGCATGCTCATGAATATGCGTTTGCCAAATGGTGCTACTGGTCAGCCAGTTTTTGAAGCATTAAAGTAATTACTTAGCTAAGGAGGGGCTTTAGCCTCTCCCTAGTTTCATAATCCATCTGCGCAATTTTCTCAAGGTTGTGATTCTTAAAGAAGTGCTCCCTAACTTCCAATAGTTCATCGTATGGCCCTCTAGCCGCCATTATCTTTACAATTACTGGTGAACACTCCAACATTATGAACAGGGCGATAATGAAGATATTAGCAAAATAGATTGCTCTATTTTCTAAAGAAATCTGCCGTAAAGCTTCTAACTGAGCAGCCATTCCGTCCCAAGGGTTTCTTTTGATTGCGCTCAGCTCTGTAGCTTTCTGCTTGTTGAGGTCGGCTAGTTCCATCTGGAGCCTTTCAATCTGCGGCTGATTATTCTGCATTGAGGCATTCAACTCTGCCTGAGCCTGATCAGCATCGGCCTTTTTGATCTGATAAATAGGGCCAGCATTACGTTTCATAGAACCTCCAGTACCATCGGCCTCTTGCCTAGCTATTGTGGCCAATTCATCGCGCTTAGTCCGCTTGGCCTCAATGTCCGCATTCAAGGCTGCAATCTGTCCTTGTAAAAGCTGAGTTTGATCAATAAACCGTTGGTCTATTGAAGCAATCTCTCTTTGATAAATGTCCTCTTCTAACAATACAAGCTTCCTGTCTATCTCTTTCGAAAAGATTTTAAGTTCTAGCGGTTTAGATATCACAATGGCTAACATAACGGCCAAAAGAATTCGTGGAGAAGCCATCAGCAACTCTTGCCCCTTACCCTTTCTAGACTTCTTCATGGTTGAAACAATGAATCGGTCTAGGTTGAAAATAATGCAACCCCAGAGTAAACCGAAAGCCGCAGACCACCATGCATTTTCGAAAATTGTATAGAAGGCATAACCACCCGAAAGGGCTGCTAAAATACCTGTAAAGAAAACCGTAGCACCAATTCCTGTGAATTTAGAAGCTTCGGTAGGGCAACGTTTTAATAGGGAAATATTGGCTCCTGAGCAGAACCAAAAGAATTGCTTAACAGTATTCATAGTTTGAGTTTTTTTTGACCTAGTGACTGCAATAACGTAATAACGATTGATATGTTGTAATATTTAGTACCTTATTATACAAGGTAGTGATTTACCACAGATTGGCTATTGAGGGAATCGAACATATAAATAAGGAAAAGCAGGTATCTTCTACCTAAGCCCGTGTTGATCTATGAGGTAAATAACAGCAGCCATAGATGCTGCTCCTAACTCCAATTCTCTTTGGTTTACAGCTTCAAAGTTATCTATTGGAGTATGATGGTATTTGAAATAACGTTGGCTATCAGGAATAAAACCAATAGTTGGTACATCTTGTGTTCTAAGTGGGCTAATATCTGCTCCGCCCCCGCCTCTTTTGAATTGAAACAATCCGTATGGTTCGAATAAAGGAGCCCAACTCAATAATTTATCTTGCTCTACCTGAGTACCGGTAATTCCAAAACCAATAGGTAAAAAACCACCCCTATCAGATTCCATAGCCGCAATATGGTTTTCACCGTTTTTAGCCGCCAGCTCAGCATATTTTCTACCACCGCGCAGTCCGTTTTCTTCATTCATGAACATAACTGCACGAACCGTTCTTTTTGGCTTATAATCTAAGGCTTTAAAAAGTCTGAGCACCTCAATAGACTGTACACAGCCCGCGCCATCGTCATGAGCACCTTCAGACAAGTCCCATGAATCTAAATGACCACCAACGGCTATAATTTCATCGGGGTGTGTTGAACCTTTAATTTCGCCCACAACATTATACGATAGAACATCTTCTAGCATTTGAGCATGTGTCTCAAAGTAAAATTGAAGCTTTGGGTCATCTTTTAACAAATCGCTCAAGAAGTCAGCGTCTTTTGCTGTAATGGCCACTGCCGGAATTTTAGGAACATTCAGTCCATAATTAGTGCTGCCGGTGTGTAGCACATCATCTCTAAATGAGCTTAAAGAACGAACCACTACTCCAATGGCTCCATACTTAGCGGCTTCGGTTGGGCCACTTCCCCTTTGATTTGAAGCTCCACTGTAGGCAGAAAAAGTATCCATCAGCTTAGCATCCATAGGCCGATTGAAGAATACAATTTTGCCTTTAATTTTCTCTTCGCCTAACTCTGCCAACTGCTGAAAGTCTTGCACCTCTACCAATTCTGCAACAGTTCCACCTGGACCAGTCCCCACAGCATTGCCAAGAGATGTAACTGCTATTTCCTTTGAACCGAGCTTTCTAGAGTTGACAATTCTACCAATCTCTACTTCGCCTCTTACCCAATGAGGAACCATAACAGGTTGTAGGTATACGGTATCGAAACCATAAGACAGCATTTGCTGCCTGCTCCATTCAACTGCGGCTGCAGCTTGTGGAGAACCACTCAGTCTACCACCAATATTTTTGGTGAGGTAGCGAAGCATCTCATAGCTCTCGCCTCGTTCTAAGGCTTCGTCATAAATTTTTCTGATGTAAGCAGCATCTTTATCCTGACTAAACACTGTAAATGACACTAAGAGTAGCAGGCTAAGGATGATGGTCTTTTTCATGATAATGTGTTAATCTACAATTTCTGCGTCATGAAGAATGTACATGAGCTTCATTGGGTCTTCTGCGTTAATTTCTAGTTTTCCGCGTACCGTAATTCTCTTTTCAGTGAACCTGTACTTCCCTTTAGAAAATACTTCGGCCACCGTTTCTGGCCCTGCGCCTCCACAGAAAAAGCAGTTAGCAAAAGGGAGGGAAGACAGAACAAAGTAAGTTTCGCCTTGAAGTTCTTCTAAGGGAATCATCCAGCCCTTCAACTCAATGGTTTTTCCATTTAACTTTTTTACCTCTTCACTAAAGGTGGGATAATCTACTTCAAAGTTTAGGGTTTCATCGAATCGTTTTTCAATCTCAACTTTGGATAAGGTATTCCAAGTATTCTCTCCGTTTTGGGAGAATGCCATTGAGCTTGAAAAAACCAGAAGTATAAGTATTATTCTTTTGAGCATTACTTAATTAAATCGAGCATTCTATTGAACCTAAGGCGCTGGAAGAAGCCAGCATTAGGGTCTGTTCTATCTACAGACCAGAAGATGAATAGTGGCTTACCCACAATATGATCGTATGGCACAAAGCCCCAAGATCTAGAGTCCAGAGAATTATGCCTGTTGTCTCCAATCATGAAGTAATAACCTTGCTTAAAGGTATAAGAAGTAATATTTTCTCCTTCAATAGAGACCTCGTAGCCGTTAATAACTACATCTTCGTTGTGTTCATATTGCTGAATTACCTCGCCATAAAGCGCTACATTTTCAGGAGTGAGTTCGATAGTCATTCCTTCTTCAGGCATTACCAATGGCCCAAAGAAATCTCTACTCCAACTGAAAAGCTGATCGTGAGGAAAAACTTCAAACATGGATTCCGAACCACTTTCATAAACAATTTCTTCAACATTTTGAACGAATGGCAACTGCTCTAAAGCCTGAGCTTTTTCTGGAGTGGTGTGTATTTTGAAGCCAAATTTGCCATTGTACTCTCTAGAAATGGCGTTAGTAGCATAAGTATCGTAAGGGTTCTCATCCTCATAATCAGTAATACCTATTTCTCTCAAATACCTTTGATGAACACCTTTATCTGCCTCTACAAAATAGCTTGTTAAACTCTTTGGCGGATTTTCAACCGCTTCACCATTAATGTATACTTGCTTATTTCTGATTTCAAAAGTGTCTCCAGGAATAGCCAAGCAACGTTTTACGTAGAAGGTTTTCATATCGGTTGGAAAACCCTGCTTATAATCTGGCGGATAATTAAACACCACAGGTTCGCCTCTTCTTGGCTTTCTCAGCCCTGGCAGCCTGTAAGATGGTAGCTGCACAATATCTGTGTAAGACGGTACCTCTTTTCCGAAAAGCTTAATGCCCCAAAACGTTTGGTGCGCTAAAGGAAATTGGATGGGGGTCTGAGGGGTTCTGGCTCCATAATGAAACTTACTCACAAAAAGGTGATCTCCAATGAGCATTGAGTTTTCCATTGAGCCTGTGGGTATGGCAAAGGCCTCCACAAAAAGTCCACGGATTATGGTTACTGCTATAAGCGCAAAAAGTATATCGTTTAGTAGTTCTCGAAAGAAACCTTTTTTCTGTTTCGGCTTTTTCTCCTCCTTATTCTTTCTCTTCAGAAAATCGAGCATGATTCTAGGTATAAATAGTCGGCTTTAAAGGTATTATTAATTTGTGAAAAATTGGTGTTTCAAATTCTCCGATCCCTTCAATACGGCTTAAATACTGATGAGGTTCCCGTATATCTGTTAGGCGGTTTCTGAATTTGACGAGCCTTCACTTAATTTGTGGCTCAGAGCAGTACTATGATTATCATTGACAATCTCTCTTTCGGATATTCAGACCATAAGATTCTTTCAATACCTCATTTTGAGGTAAAAGAGTCGCAACACCTTATGGTGTTAGGTTCTTCAGGAAGTGGAAAAACCACACTATTGCACATTCTTGGCGGGCTGCTAGCTCCCAAGCAAGGCAAAGTAACTATAGGTGAAACAGATATATACAGCCTGTCTGGTTCTCAAAGGGACAAGTATAGAGGGCAAAACATTGGCTTGGTTTTTCAAAAAGCACACTTAATCAGTGCGTTGTCCGTTCAAGACAACCTACTTCTGGCTCAATACTTGGCCGGCATGGTGCAAGACAAAGGAAGAGTAAAAGAAGTACTGAGTGAACTTGGATTGGGAGAAAAAATCAAAAAAAGCGTTCGCGAATTAAGCCAAGGTGAGCAACAACGGGTAACCATTGCAAGAGCATTATTGAATAGGCCAAGAGTAATTTTAGCAGATGAACCTACTGCCAGCCTTGATGATAAAAACGCTCAGAAAGTTATTCAGCTACTCCAATCTCAGGCAGAGCAATACAAAGCATCTCTATTAATTGCCACACATGATCAGCGTGTGAAAGATCAGTTTGAACTTCAACTTAACCTAGCTACCGCATGAACCTCCTATCATTAAGTTGGAATTATATTAAAGCCAGGCCACTAAACATGGTGCTCAACATGTTATTGATGGGCTTGGGTATTGCCATCATTCTGGTGCTCATTTTACTAAGCTCCCAATTAGAAGATAATCTGGCTAAGAATAAAAAAGGAGTAGATTTGGTTGTTGGAGCCAAAGGAAGCCCACTTCAATTAATACTTGCCAATGTCTACCATATAGACTTCCCTACAGGCAACATAAAGCTTCAAGAGGCCAAAGACCTCACAAGGAACAGGCTGATAGCCTCGGCCATACCATTGGCATTAGGAGATAACTACAGGGGCTATCGAATTGTGGGAACAAACCACGATTACGTAAAGCTATTTGATGCAGCTGTGGACGAAGGTGAGTTATGGAAAAACAACTTAGACGCTGTTGTAGGGTCTAATGTGGCTCAATCTTTAGGCTTAAAGGTTGGAGATACATTTTTCGGAGCTCACGGTCTTTCCGTTGCCGACATGGAACATGAAGAAATGTCTTACCGCATTGTGGGCATTTTGGAAGAAAACAATAGTGTTATTGATAAGCTCATTCTCACCAATATTGAGAGTGTCTGGGCTGTTCATGACCACGATGAAGAGCATCACGAAGAACACAGCGAACCTCAACTGGGATCTGCTTATGAAACGGGATTTCCTGAAGGCGATGAAGATGCCGAAATCACCTCTATGCTTATAAAGTTCCGCTCTCCAATGGGAGCAGTGACTTTACCTAGAATGATTAATGCGGACACCAACATGCAGGCTGCCTCACCAGCATTCGAAACACAGCGTTTGTTCTCCTTACTTGGAATTGGCGTAGACCTGCTGAAAGCATTTGCTGTAATCATTATTATCATTGCTGGCTTGAGCATATTCATTTCACTATATAATGCACTAAAAGACAGAAAATACGACCTTGCCATTATGCGTTCTTTAGGCGCATCTAAAACAAAACTCTTCTTTCACGTAGTATTAGAGGGAGTAATTATAACCGTGCTCGGAGGGTTATTGGGTTTCTTAATAGGCCACGGACTAACAGAGTTCTTAGCTGGTCTTTATGAGAAATCTGATGAAATTGGGTTAACAGGCCTAATTTTTGTCAAACAAGAGCTGGCAGTGATGTTAATTAGTGTGGGCATAGGAATAATAGCCTCTCTGATTCCTGCAATCAATGCATACAAGACAGATATTTCAGAAGTATTAGCAAAAGAATAAGATGAAAAAAATATTAATCATTTTGATGTTCATAACGGCCACTGGTTTTGTTCAAGCTCAAAATCCTGATGAAAAAGATGGAGTGAAAATGAGGGGGATTCAGGTTTGGAGAACATTGGCCGATGTTAAATACGAAATTCAAAAAGACGAATACGGTGATTTGTATGTACCTGTATTCGGAGAAAAAATAGAAGACCTAAGAGACCAAGTGGTTGAGGTTGAAGGCTACATTATTCCATCTGACTATACTTTTGTTTACGATTACCTAATTCTTTCCTTATTGCCAATTTCAGAATGTTTCTTCTGTGGTTCAGGAGGTCCAGAAACCGTAATGGAAGTTCACCTTAAAGAGGGAGAAAAGTATAAGTACAACACCAAGAGATTGAAGTTTAGAGGTAAACTTAAACTCAATGCAGACAACCCAGACAAGCTAATGTATCAGCTGGTAGATGGTGAGTTCTTGGGCCTATCTGACGATAGCTACTAAGCTCTTATTCTGTAACTTTTATAACTCTAATCAAGAGAGAGCTGCTTAACTTAGTGGCAAAATTCAATGTTATGAAGAAGCTCTCTTTACTCCTATTCGTACTTACTTTATTCGTTTCTTGTGGAAGCGGTTTTGATGCTGAAGCCGAAAAGAATAAAATCTTTGATATACATGATGAAGTGATGCCGAAGATGGGTGAGCTAATGAGCTTAAAGCGGAAAGTCATTGAAAAAGCCTCTGAGGTGAACGCTGAAAATGCTTCTGAGCTACAAAATATTGCGCAAGAATTAGACGAGGCCTCGGAAGGAATGATGAGCTGGATGCGCGACTGGAGCAAAAATTCTCAACAGTACATGGAGATGAAAAACGGTACGGAAGCTCAAAAGGAGTACCTAGCAGCTGAAATGGAAAGAGTAATCGATGTAAAAGAAGCAATTAACACCTCTATGGCCAAAGCCAAAGAGGCTTTGAAGTAATTTTATCTTAAGGCAAATGCAATTCGCAATTCCAGAAAGGTATCAACCTCTTGACCTCTGCTCTTAGCAGGAATCCAATCTGGTGAAAGACTAACTACTCTCATCGCCTCATACCCTAATGAACGCGCTGGACTCCTAACTAACTCAGGTGCTATAACATAGCCTTCTCTGGTGATGACAAATTTTACAAAAACATCGCCTTGATGCCCCATTCGTTTGGCTTCTCTTGGATAACGAAGTGTGTATTTAAGGTGATTTAGCCAACCCTGCTGTCCCCCTTCAAAGGATGGGAGAGAGTCTACTAGTGGATTCCCCTCTGAATCTTTTGCTTCAAGCGGATCGATAATCTCTAGCTCTCGAGAACTTACCTCGTTGTCCATGCTATAAACTGTTATCTCCTTGGGCTCACCTTCATCATCAAAATTGACCCAAACACCATTCTTTTTTCCATTTGAAAAACTGCCTTCCAACTCAGGAATGCCTTCGTTTGAATAGAGAAAGTAGGGGCCTGTTTGAATTTCTTTTTCAAAAAAAGAAACTTCAAGTAACTGTCCATTTTGACTGTATCTATTACAACTTCCAATCTTTCGACCTCTTCTATCAACTTCACAAAATTCAACTGAAGTATAGCCAGAATTTGACTCAGTAAGAACCTCAGACCCCTCATAAAAGGTGCTGTCAATTCTAACTCTCTGTCCGTAGACTGAAACTGAAATAGCAAGGAAGATAAATAGGAGTGTGTTCTTAAGCATAGCCAATTATAAAGAGCTAACAGGCCTATAGCAAATTGAACAATGGTTTTATTTCTTAATCAACTCAGGGTCTACTCCACCGAATTCATTTCCCCATGAGTTGGTGATATAAGTTAAAATCTCTAGTACCTCGGTCTGATTCAATTTTGGGTTAGCTGGCATAGGCTGATTATACTCAACCCCATTAACTTGTATTGGCCCCTTCATACCATTAAGGATAATTCCAGCAGCTCTGGGAATGTCACTCAACAAGTAATCCGAATTCTTTAAAGGAGGAATGAGCCTACCTAAACCCTCACCATTTTCTGCGTGGCAATTCGCGCAATACTGAGTATAAAGCTTCTTGCCATTGGTGAAGTACTTAATCTCGGTATCTGATAAGCGCTCTTGGGTTTTTGCCCCCTCAGACTTTTCTCCAGTGCAAGAAACAAAGAGAGATAAAAAGGGGATAGCCATGAGGCCAATAAAATTCAGCTTCAAGCTTCTAGCTTTACTCGTCATATGCCTTCAATAGTTTCGGAATATCACTCATTAGTGCTGTCACTTGCTTAGGATCGGTTCCATCGTACATACCGCGAATTCTTCTTTGGCCATCAACTAGAATAAAAGCACCACTGTGAATATACCCACCAGGAGCATCTTTATCTTCTCCAACAGGAACCAAGTAACCTGAGCCACTTCCTATTTCATAAATCTCGTCTTTATTACCTGTCAGAAAATGCCAAGTCTTATTGTCTGGCACCCCGAGTCTTTCAGAGAAATCTTTCAGGTAAGCTACGGTGTCATGGTCTGGGTCTATGGTATGAGACAGAATAGCAAAGTTAGGATTGTCTTTAAACTCTTCATAAACCCTCAGCATTTGCTGCTTCATTACAGGGCAAATAGTTGGGCAAGTTCCGAAGAAGAAATCGGCTACATAGATTTTATTGTCAACTGTAGCCTCTGTTACAAGGGCGCTATCCTGATCTACAAATTGAAAGCTAGGAATGGTATGGTATATGGTATCTACCTTTCCACCAACCTCTTTGTAGTCGGTTCTGCCTAAAATAGGTAATTGTTGACCTGATGAACCTTTACCACATCCGTTTAGCACAGCTGCAAATACAACTAATGCTGAAATCACTTGAAGAGTAATCTTTTTCATTCTTTTCTCTCTCTAATTTTTTTGTATGCCTGAACGGCTATCATCAATACAACTGTTACACCCACAAAACCAAGTGTGCCTTTTATCCAGTCTAGCTGGTTTTTTAGAACTATTAAAAACACCACCGAGATAAGAATAATGGTGGCCACTTCATTAAAAATTCTGAGTCTTATAGAACTTAGCCTTGCTACACCTTGCTGCAATTCCTTATAAATCTTGTGGCAATACAGTTGATATACATACAGCAACACTACAAAACTGAGCTTAATGTGCATAAAGGGCAGCTTGAGCATATCTGGATATTGGATTATCATAGTTGTGCCCAGAATCAGTGTGATAATTGCCGATGGCCAAGCGATAATGAGCCAAAGCTTTTTGGCCATAAGAGCCAACTGCTTACTTAGAATAGAGCGTTCTGGTTCAGGTTTTTCCAGTGCCTCTGTCTGATAAACAAAGAGTCTAACGATGTAAAAAAGCCCTGCAAACCAGGTAACTATAAAAATGATATGCAGTGACTTGATGTACAAGTTGGCCATGAGACAAAGGTAATAACCGATTGGTTAATTAGGCATTTTGTTGATTTGAAAATTCCCTACCCAAACAAAGTACCTGTTTGGCCAGGCTTCTTCAGTTTAAGGTGATCATAGGCCAAATGAGTGGCTTCCCTTCCTCTAGAAGTTCTCTTCAGAAATCCTTCTTGAATTAGAAACGGCTCATAAACCTCTTCGATGGTTTCTGCTTCTTCGCCCACAGCAGTGGCAATGGTTGAAATACCAACTGGCCCACCCTTAAACTTCTCGATAATGGTAGTAAGAATACGGTTATCCATATCGTCCAAACCATGAGAATCCACATCTAGCGCGTTCAACGCCATTTCGCTTATCTCTTTCGTGATTCTTCCAGTTCCCTTTATTTGAGCAAAATCGCGGGTTCTTCTGAGTAAGTTGTTGGCAATACGAGGGGTTCCCCTACTCCTTCTAGCTATTTCATAAGCGGCCTCCTCGTCTACCGGAGTATTCAGAATATCGCAAGAGCGAAGCACAATGCTGGTCAGTAACTTTGAGTCGTAATATTCCAACCTAGCATTTATTCCGAAACGAGCCCTCAAAGGAGAAGTCAACAAACCAGAACGAGTAGTTGCACCAACCAAAGTGAATGGATTCAGCCCGATCTGCACAGTTCTGGCATTCGGCCCAGAATCCAACATGATGTCGATTTTATAATCTTCCATGGCTGAATAGAGGTACTCTTCCACAATTGGGTTAAGCCTGTGAATTTCATCGATGAAAAGCACATCGCCTTCATCAAGGTTGGTCAGAAGACCAGCCAGATCGCTAGGCTTATCTAAAACAGGACCAGAGGTAGTTTTAATCTCGGCACCAAGCTCGTTGGCGATAATATTGGAGAGCGTAGTTTTCCCGAGTCCAGGAGGGCCATGCAGTAACACATGGTCTAAAGGCTCCGACCTTTGCTTGGCAGCCAACACAAATATTTTGATGTTCTCAATGATTTTATCTTGTCCAGTAAAATCATCGAAAGAAAGTGGGCGTAAAGCCTTTTCTATGTCTTTTTCAGACGAGCTATAGTCGTCTGCATTAGGATCAAGATAATCTTCCCTCATTCAGCAGAAATTCATTCAAAAGATAATCAACCTTAGGCACATTACAGAAATGTAACAGAAAAGTAGCACCCTCGGCTTTCAATTCAATTATCTTTGCCAAAAATAAGGGAATGGACAGGAATAAGCGCTCAAGGATCTACTTAATTGTATTGCTCATTGCAATTTTTGTGGTGTATACCTATCGCGAAAATCAACCCAAAGAGGTTTTAATTCAAGGCACTACTATGGGCACAATTGCCTATAACATTAAATACCTCGACAAAAAGCAGCGAAACTTTAAAATGCAGTTCGATTCTCTGCTCAAAGACTTCAATCAGGCGCTTTCTACCTACATTCCTTCATCGGAGATTTCAACTTTAAATAATGCTGGCCGAGTTGAATTTGAGCTACCTTATTTCCACGAAGTGTTAGAAGCCAGCAATAAAGTGCATAAGGAAACAAATGGGGCTTTTGACCCAACTATTGGACAATTAATTGATGCATGGGGCTTTGGTGATGGTAAACTAATTGCTCCAGATTCTGCTCAAGTAGACTCTTTGCTTGGCTTTGTTGGGCTAGACAAAATCTCTTACAATTCTGAATATGCTGCTTTAGATATTCCTGGTGTGAAACTGAACTTTTCTGCCATTGCTAAAGGGCAAGCCATAGATGTAATTGCCAACTGGCTTACTAAGCAGGGCATGGAAAATTTTATGGTTGAAATTGGTGGAGAAGTAAGAACTAGAGGCAAAAATATTGATGGTGAATTCTGGACTATTGGTATTGAGGTTCCTGATGAAAAGCGAATTGGTGGCTTGTTCGATGCCTTACATTTGGAAAACCAAGGAATGGCTACTTCTGGCAATTACCGAAATTTCCGAGTCTTGGAAGATGGCCGAAAAGTAGCTCACACAATAGACCCTTCTACAGGCTATCCAAAAATGCAGACTTTACTTAGCGCTACAGTTCTTGCCCCTTCTTGTATGCTAGCCGATGCTTATGCTACTGCCTGTATGGTGCTTGGTAAAGAAAAAAGCATTGAACTGATAGAAGCCGACCCTACCCTTGAGTGCTATTTGATATTCGCAGATGAAAATGGCGAAACTACTACCTACCTCTCTTCTGGACTAAAAGGGAAGACGGTAAAAACAGAAAATGGCGAATAACTGAACTATTTAGTCCAGAAATGGATTTTATTCTCATCTTTGCAATCCTGTTGCAGATGCAAAATTTGAGAATTGTTAATTAAAGCTATTTTACTTTTTCTGGCTGTTGCATTGCCGGCTCTTGTTATCATTAAGAGTTCAGGCTTTTCTACTAAGCGCCTTCAGCTCTTTTTGGTTTTTGCTGGTGCTTATCTATTTGCAATGACCATCATTCACCTTATTCCAGATCTTTTCTATTCTAAAGAAGATCCGTTTAGTCTTGGGCTTTATATACTATTGGGGTTTTTCTTACAGAAAATCATAGAGAATTTCACCAGTGGTGTAGAACACGGACACGTACATCAGCATGCCAACTTCTCAGTTACTTACCTATTGATAGCCCTAAGCCTTCACTCTTTTTTAGAAGGAAGCATTCTTACCGATTCTTTACACTCACACCATGTAACAGATGCAGAGCACGCTCAAAGCAGCTCTCCGAAGATATTGCTTGGCATAATAATGCATAAAATTCCAGCGGCAATAGCGCTTATGGCCCTTCTGCTTTATAAAATGTCTAGTAAAGCCAAAGCTTATATGCTTATTCTAGTCTTTGCGCTAGCTTCGCCTTTAGGACTATTTACTGGTGAGTTTCTTAGTAACGGGCATGTTCTTCCAGAAAAGTACATGATTATATTTTTTGCAGTAGTTGCTGGTAGTTTTCTGCAAATCTCTACAACCATTTTTATAGAAACAGATCCCAATCACAAGCTCAATTGGCAAAGATTCGGGGTATCAGTATTTGGCGCGATGTCTGCGGTTTTAGCTCAGGTACTTATCTGAAACTGTGTTGCGTAGGTTTTCTTAATACATTTGGACATGGGTCATCACCATAATCATCACAGGCACGGGCAAAGCACCAAAAACCTTAAGGTTGCATTCTTTCTTAACCTTTCTTTTACGGTTATTGAGTTTATCGGTGGGCTCCTAACTGGTAGTATGGCTATCATGTCTGATGCCCTGCATGACCTTGGCGACAGCATTAGCATAGGCTTGAGTTGGTACTTTCAGAACCTCTCAGAAAAGAAGAGAGACAACACCTTTTCTTATGGCTATAAGCGATTCTCTTTACTCGGAGCCATAATCAATGCTGTGGTACTTTTAGTAGGTTCAGTAATCATCATCAGCAAGGCGGCACCTGCTATTATGAATCCAAGTCAGGTAGACGAAAAAGGCATGCTCTACATTGCCATTTTCGGAGTTGTAGTGAATGGTGTAGCTGTTTTAAGACTTAGAAAAGGCAGTTCTATCAACGAAAGAGTTATTAGTCTGCATTTACTGGAAGATGTACTCGGCTGGGTAGCTGTACTTATAGGTAGTTTACTCATTATGTACTTCGATTGGTACTTTATAGATCCGCTACTTTCTGTGTTAATCGCTCTTTTCATTATATACAATGTCTTCGTCAACATCAAGAAGAGCTTTCAGATCATTCTTCAGGCAACCCCTAAAGAAATAGATATCGAGAAAGTACACAAGAAGCTCAGAACCATCCCAGAAGTGATTGAAATTCATGATTGCCATATCTGGTCAATGGATGGTGAATACCATGTGTTCTCTGCTCATTTGGTACTGGATAAGTCTTACGACCTACGCCTTCAGGCTGCTATTAAAAAGCGGGCAAAATACTTACTTCACGAATTAGGCATTGAGCATTCAACCCTTGAGTTTGAGTTGAAGGATGAACATTGCGATGGGTGTTAACTTCTACTAAATGATAAAAGCTCTTGCTTCCCTTCCAAAGCAAGGCCTCTAATAGCCATCAACACAGACAAAATCAATAGGACAGAAATATTAACTAGTACACCCGAGGTGCCTAAAATCGATCGGTACTCAAACTTTGGTAGTGCTTCCAGATCACTGTGTTCGAGCATTGTATTATCGAATACAAAAGGCATAAAATGCGCTCGCCAATCCAAACTGAAAGACCTCACATTAGCCTTAAATTCATTGTAGTTTTTTGAAGATGTACCCGCCAACTCAGTAGCACCATCTTGAAACAGAACTGCCGGACTTAACAGTCCCCATGAGTCTACCCACTTCTGCTGTTTAGTTAGTTGTTCATCGAACCTATTGATTACAGGCGATAGCTCCTCTTCCATTAACTCTTGGCTAGCAAAATAGCCTTGCCAGTAGCCATAAGCATTCTGTCCTTCATTACGAATAAGTTCTGGATGATTCCTCAAGTACTCATCCAACACCCTATCTTGTTCTTGGCTCAATTCCTTCTTGGTCTGCCTAATTTCATTAAGCAATGTTACCCTTGAAGGCATTGGGTACACGGTATTGGCAGCCTGATTAATAACGGTTGGAAGAATCAGCACGAGCAAAATCCATAAGGAGAGCAGGGAAACAGCATTCTTGGCCGAAGAATACCCGTAAATATTAACCAGATAAGAAACAGCAAACCAAAAGGCTAAGTAAGCATAGGTCAGCAAAAAGAAAGTAACTAGGCTCAAGCTAAACGCCATTCCAACCATTACTGCTGTAAGAGTCAGAATGAATGTAAGAATTATGGCCAAAGAGCAATAGCGAATAATAAAACGCTGAAGTAACCACAAGTTTGTGTTGATGGGGTTAGAAGCCAAAAGTCTCAGCCTACCAGACTCCAATTCTTGAGTTCTTAAGTTGTAGGTAAAAGCTATAATTACTAGTGGAACCAAATAAGTGAGCACAAAAGCCAAGTCGAAATTCCCGAATAGCAATTGAACTGGGTTATTCAGCTCATTGAAACTAAGCGTAGCCAAGTCTTCACTAGAAGAAATCTTAATCTGATGAGTATATAAATCGCTCTGACCTATGGCCAATTTACTAATTTCTGTAGCTGGCATAGTAGCCAATTGGCCAGTATAAATAGCCACATTCATTGGAGAAAGGCGAAAAGCACTAGGATGTTCCTCTCCTTTGCTCAGGTTTAAAGCCACTTCTTGTATTAGGTCTTCCTTTTCTTGTTGAGCAGCAATGGCTTGTTGCTGGTCTGCCTGCCTTCTTTCAAAATGTCTTAAACCGTTGTATCCAGCATACAAACAGAGTAAGACTAAAACAAGACTAAGTGAAACGAACCAATAGTTTCGGCTTAAAAGTCTGACCTCGTGGCGGATATTCTGACTGACCATATTAAACTCGGGTTGAAGCAAAAAATAGTAGAGCAAACGAGCCCAGTAACCATGCAGTAAGAATGAGGAGATTACTCTTATTGGCATCCATTACTTCGCCAAAATCAGGAGCTTCGAAATTGAACTCTGGCACTTCTGAAAGCAAAGAAGCATCGGCTTTGTAGCTCCATTCACCTAGTTTAGAGTTTTCGGCAAAATTGGTATTTAAAACTCTCTGCATTTCCACTCTGTGTTTTTCTGCTGCATCTGCAAAATTCCAATGGGTGGAGTAATCGGTACTAGCTAGAGACATGGACAGAAAACGAGTAGGCAAAAAAGGTGAAAGAAATGCCAAGCTACGGTATACCTGAGTCTGCTTTTGATGTACCTCTTTCAGCTTTTCGTTGTGCTTAAAGTAAATAGCGGTCTCGTGTTCTTCGCCCTTCTGCATTCTAAACGCATCGAAGTTGAAGGGCAAGTCTTCTAATTTGCTCACCTCATAAGCCTGAAGCGTTTCTTGCTCCAATTTTTTAGAAGCTTCACTCCAAGGGTCATGACCATCTAAACCTTTCTTCTTATCTTCGGCCACAGCAGCATCGAACTCCTGCCTTGTAGGATAAGGATGTTTTTCATTGGTAAAGCTGCTGGCGGTCTTTGGAACCGCCAGACAACTAACAATCCAAATGGCTAATAATATAACCAATGAAATACCCGAGTTATTTAAGAATGAGGAGATAACAAGGGTAATGCTGTTGACTATGGCAAAATAGGCTAGATAAACTAGCCACATTGTTGCCACGAACTTCCAGTCAATTTGTCTTATGAATAAGGCAGCCAGAATAAATATAATTGTTGTGAGAATGGCTACTGGAGCATAATTGCCCAACCATTTACCCAAGATTAACTGCTGGTTGCTTATTCCCTGAGTCTTAATAATTCTTAGTGTGCCTTGCTCTTTTTCCTTTGTAACCGACTGATGCCCCAAGGCTATGATCATAAGTGGAACAATAAAGAGCAGAATAAAATCTGGTGTTAAATCGCCAAAACGCGATAAACCGGTCTGGTCTGCAGCTGCCACATTATCGGCTTCGTTTCTAGAGTGTGCTTCTAGAAAAATAGACACCCCGGTAAACTTCTCTACTCCTGGGTCTATCAGAGAAAGTGGAAATTGAGGTTTAAACGCATAAGTGCCATAGTGAGCAGCATTGTGCGGGTTGGTTGCGCCCTGAGCTAACCAAAGTGATCTGGCATCTTCCTGTGCCAATTCGCGCTGAAGGTTTTTCTCTTGCCAATGAACATGACTAATATAAATGGCAACAACGCTTAGGGCCACAACAATACCCAACATCCATTTGAATTGACCAGATCTGGTCATCTCCAAAATTTCTTTTTTAGCTACTCGGAAAACCATCATCTCAATTGTTCATGTGGTTGAGGTATAGTTTTTCCAAATCGCTATGGTTGATCTCTTCTGTAGAAAGTTGCTCAACCAATTTACCTGACTTCATAATTCCGATGTCAGTACCTGTTTCCTTAGCCCTAAATAAATCGTGAGTAGCCATTAAGGTGGCCACATTTTGTTGGCTCAAACGCAACAACAGTTCTGAAAACTCATTGCTTGCTTTAGGGTCTAACCCAGAAGTAGGCTCGTCTAGCAAAAGCACCTTGGCTCTTTTGGCTATGGCCATAGCCACTCCAATTTTCTGCCTCATACCTTTTGAGTAAGTTTTCACCCTTTTTTTGAAGGCCTCAGATTGAAGACCCGCCTCTTGTAAGAAACTCACCAACTCGTCTTGCTGATACTTCATGCCTGCCAAGCCAACAAAGTATTCTAGATTTTCTAAACCGCTCAACTCGTTATACAGCACCAAATTCTCTGGTATATAAGCAATGAGCTTTTTAATGGCTTGCGGATCTTTAGATACTTCAATCTGATCTATTACCGCCTTGCCACTTGTTGGGGCTATAAAGTTCAGAAATAGATTTATAGTAGTTGACTTGCCCGCACCATTAGCTCCCAATAGACAGTAAATGTCTCCTGGTTCAATGACCAAGTTCAGGTTATCTAAAGCTAGATTTTCCTGATACTTCTTGGTTAAATTAACGGCATGCAACATGACTTTCTATTTTGCAACAATGATGCAAATATGATGGATTAATTATTAATTGCAACAATAGTGCAGAAATGATTTTTGATGAATTTAGGAGTGGCCGGTTAGCCATTCTATCGGTCAGTGTTTCTCTTCCAAAAATCAGAAATGAGGCGAACAGCATCTACTTCGCCATCGATGTCTGAATATTTTGGCTTCAATGAAATGTATTGATCTAGAGTAGACACGGCAGCCCTATAAATGGCAGAATCAACCTCAATTGGTGTATAGCCCTTTGGAGTGGCATAAGTAAAGTAGCCCGTTTTACCCACCGCCACAGGTATACTGAAGAAGTCTCGGGTTACGAACTCTCCTGTTTCTTTCTCAGAAATTGAAGCTTCAACAAAGAAGTTTACTGCATGCTCTGGGTAACCAAAAAGATAGCCATAAGCGCGGTATCTATCATTTCGCTCTTCAAATTCCATAGCTGTCAAAACCGTTGCTGGATCGGCATTGGCTGTAAAACCCCACTGAGCGAAAAATGCCGCTTTATCTTTCAGCAATTCAGCTAACTTATCTCTTCTGACGACAAGAATTTGAAGGTTTCTCTTTCCTTGATAAGCAAACCTATATGGAATTAGGTGGAACGAAAACTCTTCATTCGATAGACTTTCAAGTACATTATTCCACTTAGTAAGCTCGGCAAGTGCCATTTGGGTAGAGTCAGAACGAAGATCTACAACGTTTTTATCTCCATCTTTCATTTCCCCAGCCTTTGCAATGGGGTAAGACAGAGGAAACCCCATACTACTCATTGGCTTCAGCGTATCGAGCAAAGTATAAAGCGCCTCATGTTCTAGACCATAAGCCAAAAGTTCATTGGCCATAGCCAGTTCTGTTTCCGAAAGTTCAGATAGGTTCCAAAGGCTAGTTTTGGAAGTAATGTTCAGATTGTTTGTGCTAGCGCAAGAGGCCAACACAAACAATAAGCAAAGTTGTAGATATAGTTTTTTCATCGGCCTAATTCATGTGGATTGGCCAAGGGTCAGCAAATTTCTCCTTCTTTTGCCAAGCATCAATTTCATCTACTGAGCATAGACACTCTCGCAATTCCTCGGTGATTTGCTCTGCGTCTATGTTCTGCCCTATAATCACCAATTCATTCTTTCTATCGCCAAACAGTTTGCTCCAGTCAGACTCAATATGTTCCTTGTTCTCCACAAATGCCTCGTACTGCGTTCTTTGTTCAAAAGGCATAGAACACCACCAAACTCCTGCAAAATCTGCTCTTAATGAACCACCTGCTTGGCCCCAGCTTAAGGCTTCATCTTGTCTAGAAGCAAGCCAAAAAAGACCTTTACTTCTAATTATATTGGCTGGCCACATGACTGAAACATAGTTCCAAAAACGCTCAGGGTGAAAAGGCCGCTTATCGCGAAAGACAAAAGAGCTTATTCCATATTCTTCAGTTTCTGGGTGATGCTCATTTTCGAGCTCTTGAATCCACCCGGCAGACTGTGAAGTAGTTTCATAATCGAACTGCTTAGTGCCGAGAATGGTCTCCAAAGGTACTTTACCGAACTCCGTTTTAATCAGCTTTGCTTTAGGGTTAAGCTTAGTAATTATTCCTTTTAACAGATTCAATTCTTCTTGACTCACCAAGTCGGCTTTGTTGATTAGAATTACATCAGCAAACTCTACCTGATCAGTCAGTAGGTTGACTATTGAGCGCTGATCTTCTTCATCATCATTCATCTCTCTACCGGCAATGGTATCTGGCGAGCTGAAATCTCTGAGGAAATTGAAAGCATCTACCACCGTAACCATGGTATCTAGCTGGCAAACATCTGAAAGGTTTACTTCCAGCTCATCACTCTCAAACCAGAAAGTTTGGGCAACTGGAAGTGGCTCTGAAATACCTGTACTTTCAATCAGCAGGTAGTCATACTTATTCTCAAGCGCTAATTTGGCTACTTCTTCAATCAGGTCTTCCCTGAGTGTACAGCAAATACAACCATTGCTCATTTCAACAAGCTTTTCATCGGTTCTGCTTAGCATATTGCCTTGCTTTACCAATTCTGCATCTATGTTTACTTCACTCATGTCGTTGACAATAACAGCCACACGCATCCCTTCTTTATTGTGAAGCACATGGTTAAGTAAAGTGGTTTTACCAGCTCCTAAGAAGCCAGAAAGTACGGTTACCGGTAATTTGGTCATTAATTCTTAAGGGTATTTTGAATTTCTTTTATCTGCTCGAGCATATCGGCATGAGCATCGTAAATGGCTTGGGCGCTTAGCTCTACTCTGCCATGGCTGTGGTCGTGGCCTTCGTGGCCAGGTAATTCCAAGTGGTGACCTGGAATTTCGAAGAGGCTTTCTTCTAACTCTTCAACCACTTCTTCTATACTATCTTTTTCCGCTAAAGTGGATGTTTCTAGCTCACTCTCTATTTCGCCCAGAATAGCTATAATCTCTTTTTGCTTCTCGTAGGCCTTGTCATACAGGGCCTGATCTTCTTTACTTGTTCCACTACAGGCGCAAATGACTAATGCTATGCAAAGGGTTAATAATGATTTTACTCTCATTACTTGATGATTTTTGAGTCTTCTAAAATGAAATTCATGTGGTTGATATCTGAATCGTTCAACCTGAGCCTACCTTTTACCTTTACAATCTGATCTGGAGCTAGGGCAGGAATTTTCTCCATTTGTATTTCGGCAACAGTTTCTGGCCCCGCTCCACCACAGAAAAAACACGAACTAAAAGGCAAAGCCGAAAGCATGAAAATGGAGTCGAGTTCTAAAGGAATGTAATGGCCTGTAAGTGTTACTTCCGTTTTTTCAAGGGCCTTTAATTCTTCGTTGAAGGTAGGCACATCAAAATATGCTTCGGCCTCTTCAAAATACTTAGGGCTGAACTTTACTTTTTCGAAAAGCTCCCAGCCTTTGGGCTCTTGATCTACCAACAGGCTACTAAGAACAAACAGAGAGACTACTAGTATGGATCTCATGTCAAGCGTTTTTTAGCGTTCGTTTGTTCACAACATGTGCAGCCACTATAAATAGGGAGCCTAGCACCCTAAAGGCCGGTTCGAGCCACTCAGACTCAACAAAGCCTCCTACTAAAATTAGTGCTAGGCCTGCCAGTAAAAAGTAAACCGGCTTGGTTCTTCTTTTCTGAAAATAAACGTTGAGAATGGATACAGAACCAATGATTGCAGCAACAATAAAGAGGGGAAGCTCAATCTCTTCTAATGTTTCTGCCTGCCAACCAACAATGGCAGAAGTAACAATTAATATGGGCATTAAAGCACAATGAATGGAGCAAAGAATGGAAACACCAATGCCCCAGTTATCTAGTACCACAGAATCTTTAACAGCTTTAACCATGTGCAATTTTAGGTAGTTCTTTTATTATTTGCAACAACGTTGCAAACACAAATTGGGCAAATAAAAAACTAGAGACAGTTTTCACAAACACCCTCCATCAATACAGGAATATGATCGGCCTTGTACTGATCTAGTGTCTTCAAATAGCTTTCAGGATACTCCGGCAAACAAACTATTCTGTTGCAAGAAGTGCAGTGCAAATGCGGATGTACACACTTTTCTTTGTGTTCACTTCCGTTGTAGAAAAAGCACGTAACGCCTTTATTATTGAACACCTTAGACACCAAGCCAAGCTCAACAAAAGAATTGAATGTTCTGTAAATAGTAACCCTATCGGCTTCGCGTAAATGTTCTTCTATTTCAGAAATAGAAAAAGCCTTCCCATGATTAACGAGAAGGCTTAATGCCTTAATTCTAATAGCAGTAGCCCTGCATTTGTACTTCTTTAATACTGCTTCAATTTCTTGATTGGTCATGTACAAATAAGGACTACTGGCTACTATAAATGACGGTTAAACTCTTTGTCAGTAACTAACCAAAAACTACTGTATAGATAAGTTAAACGTCACGTCTATATCCGATTCAATTCCAGCGTTGGTTGGATCGCCATCGCGAACACCAGCGGCAGTTTTATTAGGCTCATGAATAAGAATTACTTGTAAAGTTCCATTGCTTGCTGCTCCGGTTGTTACTGTACCAGTAAGGCCTAATGGATTCTGGTTTGAATCTTGATCGCCATAAGCATATGTAAACTCAGCTCCTGTAGCAACATAAAATACTTGGTGATCTTCATCTTCTTCTTCAACCTCTTCGGTGATATCTTCAGCAGGAGTTTCCTCCTCATTCAAGAATCTCACTGTCAAAGTATAAGTGGCGTTAGCCATTAAAGAAATGTTATCGATGATTGGGTCGTTACCACCTTCACCATCTAAATCTGTGAAGCTTGCTGATACTACATCAGAAGCATCGTTATCGTTGGTAAATGTTAATTCAACAGTTGTAATTAGCTCTTCCTCATTTACTGGTTCTGGATCGTCAGAATCACAAGCAGTAAAAACAGAAAGCATTAAGAACATACCCAAGATTCCCTTCGCGCTTTGTTTGATCATGTTTCTCATTTTAAAATTATTAGTCAATGATTGTTATTTTGCAACAATAGTACATTTGCAACTAAGTTGCAATACATAATCGATTAGAGTGCAAAATTGTTTACCACTGGTAAATGGAAAGGAGAAATGACCGTGGATGATGAAGAGGTAATTTATCAGGTTATGAAAGGCGGCCTAACGAATGGAACCGAAAGACCCTCGCCTAGTCTTAGCGTCTCGCTAAGACTCATAGTGAGAGAAAGGAGGACTCGCTGAGACTTCTTTCTACCTCAAATTGATTATTTTGATTCCAAACACACATTAATGGGAAGAAAATACGCGATCAGAAATCAGGAAGAGTTCTATTTTGTCACCTTCACAGTTGTAGGTTGGATAGATGTTTTTATTCGGCAGGAATACAAAAACATATTTATCGATTCAATCAAATACTGTCAACGAGAAAAAGGGCTCTTAGTAGGGGCGTGGTGCATAATGCCGAGTCACATTCATCTTATTTTAGGAAGGGATAGAGAACCAAAGTTGGAAGAAATTATTCGTGATCTAAAGTCCTTCACATCCCGTCACATTAGAAAGTTTATTGAAAATAGCCCTTATGAGAGCAGAAAGTGGATGATTGATCTATTCAAAACTGCAGGGCAGAGCAAATCGAACAATAAAGACTTCCAGTTTTGGCAGCAGCACAACCACCCCATTGAACTCTCAACTATTGAAATTACACAACAGCGGTTGGATTATGTTCACAACAACCCTGTTGAAGCGGGGTGTGGTGTATAATGCCAGAGAATGGGTATTTAGTAGTGCTCGTGACTATGAAGATGAAAAAGGATTGATAGATTTCATTTTTATTATAGGCCCTAGCGAGACGATAAGACCAGTTAGGGGTTATGAAAAATATAAAAATGGCTTCTTAAACAGAATTAATAAGTTTATAGATAAAATAGTTGAAAATAGCTTTAATGCAAATTGTATATAATGAAAAGATTAACTACAATTCTTAGCTGCTTGATAACACTCATTTTTATTATAAATGTTTATGCTTTTGAACAGCAATCAGTAAATGAATTTTTAGGAAAGTGGAAATATGAAACAGATAATTATAGCTTTATTATTGAAATTAATAGTATTTCCAATAACTCCATTGATGCCACCTATTCCATAGCTGCTGATGCTGGAAAACAAATTGATGTGCCTTTCGAAGATGAAAACAACATAGAGTTTAAGGAATATAATAATTCTGAAAATTCTTTGAAGTTGATATTCATTTCAAAATTTGATTTAGCCGTTTACAAAGCAACTTTGACAAAAACTGCTAATAATAAAATTCAATTTACTTTGGGAGAAGCTATCAAAGAAGGTGCACACCTTTTCCCATGGAAAGCCCCAAGAGAATTGATCAAGTTTGAATAATTCGTCTGACCACTTGGAGTAGTCTGACGAATAGGCATAAAAAAAACCCTGACTTGGATAGTCAGGGTTCTAGGTTAGTAGTAATCAACCCCATACTTACTAACTACCGCATGCCTCACAAGCATCCGGGTTATCTAGCGAGCAGGCCATATCGGCTGCCTTTTGCTCCATTTCTGCTGCAGTAGGTGCAGCTGCTGCTGCTTTATCTACAGTGAACTGAATTGCATCCGTTGCTGCTCTAGATCTTAAGTAATACATACCAGTCTTCAGACCTTTCTTCCAGGCATAGAAATGCATAGAAGTCATTTTACCGAAGTTCGGATCTTGGATATGTATGTTCAAGCTTTGCGACTGACAGATGTATGCACCTCTATCGGCCGACATATCAATAATTGCTTTCTGAGAAATCTCCCAAACTGTTTTATAAAGCTCCTTGATGTTATCAGGAATTTCCTTGATGTTCTGAACAGAGCCCTTAGCCGCAATCAGTTTATTCTTCATGTCGGCACTCCATAAACCAAGCTCAATCAAGTCTTTCATTAAGTGTTTGTTCACTACCACAAACTCACCAGAAAGGGTTCTTCTGGTATAGATGTTCGAAGTATAAGGCTCAAAACACTCGTTGTTACCTAAAATTTGAGAAGTAGAAGCGGTTGGCATTGGTGCTACTAGCAATGAGTTTCTCACACCGTGTTTCTTCACCTCTTTCTTTAGGCTGTCCCAATCCCAAAGACCAGAATCTGGAGTTACTCCCCACATATCGTATTGGAAGATTCCTTTAGATACTGGAGAACCCTTAAAGGTCTCATAAGTACCTTCTACTTTGGCAATGTCTTTAGAAGCTGTCATTGCTGCGAAGTAGATGGTTTCAAAGATGTCTCTGTTTAGCTTACGTGCTTGCTCAGACTCAAATGGAAAGCCCATCATCAAGAATGCATCGGCCAAACCTTGTACACCTAAACCAATTGGTCTATGGCGCATGTTAGAGTTCTTGGCTTCTTCTACAGGGTAGTAGTTTACATCAATTACCTTATTCAGGTTTTTGGTGGCTACATACGTAACATCATATAGTTTTTGGAAGTCGTACTCCTTAGTTTCTTCATTGACATACATTGGCAGAGCAATAGAAGCAAGGTTACAAACCGCTACTTCATCAGGAGCCGTGTATTCAATAATTTCGGTACAAAGGTTTGAAGACTTAATGGTACCCAAGTTTTTCTGATTGGACTTTTTGTTAGCCGCATCTTTGAACAACATGTATGGCGTACCCGTCTCAATTTGTGCTTCAAGAATTTCAAACCAAAGGTCTTGCGCCTTTACAGTTTGACGACCTTTACCTTCTTTCTCATACTTTTCATAAAGCTTCTCGAAGTCATCTCCGTAAGCATCGGCCAAACCTGGGCACTCATTCGGACAGAATAGCGTCCACTCTTCGTTAGCCTCTACTCTTTTCATAAATAAATCAGAGATCCAAAGGGCGTAGAACAAATCTCTAGCTCTCAACTCTTCTTTACCATGGTTCTTTTTCAGATCAAGGAAGTCGAAGATATCGGCATGCCATGGCTCAAGGTACATAGCGAAAGAGCCTTTACGCTTTCCTCCACCTTGGTCTACATAACGGGCAGTCATATCGAAATTTCTCAACATTGGTACAATACCGTTAGAAACTCCACCTGTTCCTTTAATGTATGAACCTTTAGCTCTTACATTGTGAATAGAAAGACCAATACCTCCTGCAGATTGTGAAATCTTAGCACACTGCTTTAAAGTATCATAAATACCATCAATACTATCATCTTTCATTGTGAGTAAGAAGCAAGATGAAAGCTGAGGCTTAGGCGTACCTGCATTAAAGAGCGTTGGAGTAGCATGAGTAAACCACTTCTCCGAAAGTAAGTGATAAGTTTCAATTGCCTTTTCCATGTCTTCTCCGTGGATACCCACAGAAACCCTCATAAGCATATGCTGAGGACGCTCAACGATCTTACCGTCTAGCTTCATAAGGTAAGAGCGCTCTAAAGTTTTAAACCCGAAGTAATCGTAGCTAAAGTCTCTATCATAAATAATAGTAGAATCTAGTAAAGCGGCATTCGCTTTAATAATGCCGTAAGTTTCCTTAGAAACTAATGGAGCATTTTGACCAGTCTTTGGGTCTACGTATGTGTAAAGTCTCTTCATGGTGTTTGAAAAAGACTTACTTGTTGTTTTGTGAAGGTTAGAAATTGCAATTCTAGCAGCCAGCTTAGCATAGTCAGGGTGCTTCACTGTCATAGTAGCAGCAATTTCAGCAGCAAGGTTATCTAAGTCTTGCGTGCTTACGCCATCATAAAGGCCTTCAATTACCTTTTTGGCTACATCGATTGGTTCAACAAAGTTAGAATCCAATCCATAGGATAGCTTTTCTACCCTTGCGGTGATTTTGTCGAATTTGACGGACTCTCGTCTGCCATCTCTTTTTACTACTAACATATTTATGGGGTTTGGGGTTTGGGGGTTAATTTATTGAGCCATCATTTAGAAGTCATCATCAAATGACAAGGTTCGTGAGTTACCTGTGTCATCTTTATCTTTCATAACTCCAGCTTTCTGATATTCTCCCACTCTCTTCTCAAAGAAATTAGTTTTTCCTTGTAAGGAAATCATTTCCATAAAGTCGAATGGGTTAGTTGAGTTATACTCTTTAGCACAGCCTAGTTCAACCAAAAGTCTGTCTGTAACAAACTCAAGGTACTGAGCCATTAGATCAGAATTCATTCCAATTAGCCTAACTGGTAACGACTCTGTGATAAACTCTCTTTCAATATCTAAAGCATCAATAATGATTTCTCTAATTCTTTCTTCTGGCACCTGGTTAATTAGGTGGTTGTTGTGCAAGTGAACAGCAAAGTCACAGTGCAAGCCTTCATCTCTAGAGATTAACTCGTTTGAGAAAGTAAGTCCCGGCATTAGGCCTCTCTTCTTAAGCCAAAATATGGAACAAAAACTTCCTGAGAAGAAGATACCTTCTACCGCAGCAAATGCAATTAGCCTTTCAGCGAAAGAAGGAGATTCGATCCACTTCAAAGCCCAATCTGCTTTCTTCTTAATGGCATCGAATGTTTCGATGGCATGGAAAAGCTGATCTGCCTCTACCGGATCTTTAATGTATGTATCTATTAATAAAGAGTAAGTTTCTGAATGGATGTTCTCCATCATAATCTGAAAACCATAGAAGAACTTTGCTTCTGTGTATTGCACTTCATTAACGAAGTTTTCGGCCAGGTTTTCATTTACAATCCCATCGGATGCAGCAAAAAACGCTAACACGTGTTTGATGAAGTAACGCTCATCATCATTAAGCTTGCCATTCCAATCGGTAAGGTCTTGATGAAGATCTATTTCTTCAGCGGTCCAAAAGCTAGCTTCTGCTTTCTTATAGAACTGCCAAATATCGTCATGCTTTATCGGAAACAGTACAAAGCGGTCTTTGTTCTCCTTCAATAATGGTTCCTCTACTGCAGTAGTTTGTTCGCTCATGTTACTTGTTCAATTTGGGGTTGATAATAAAAGGCCACGCTGAAGAATTAACATTCTTCAAAAAACAAGTGCCATTTACCCGAAGGCAAAAAGCATTTTCCTATTTAATTTTCAGGGTCCTCAGTTAATTCCTTGATACTCTTGAGAGTAGGAGTCTAACTAGGGAATAGGTTGTTTATTGGGGTCGTAACCTGAAACAAATATTACAAAAAGGGGCTGAAAAATCAACGCGAAAACAGAAGTGATTTAATGCATGAATGGCGTTTCATGTGTTCGTTTAAACAACTGAAACATTGTAGTTTACATACACAACATTACACAATCACTTATCTCTATTTTTGACGTATGGAAAGGCGAAAAAAATTGAAAATTTAATATTGGAAAATTGCTTGGATTTATCGCGCGCATTTGGTTTGTTATTCGCGATTATTCCGTTACCTTTGCAGTCCATTTTTGAAAAATCATTCATAATGTACGCAATTGTAGACATAGCAGGAAAGCAGTTCAAAGTAACGCAAGACCAATTCGTTTACGCTCCATTGATGGAGGGCGAAGAAGGCGCTTCCGTAGAGTTCGAGAAAGTATTATTACTTGACAACGAAGGTAAAGTTGAAGTTGGTGCCCCAGCAATTAAGGGCGCAAAGGTTTCCGGTAAAATTATCGGACATGTAAAAGGTGATAAAGTAATCGTCTTCAAGAAGAAAAGAAGAAAAGGTTACAAAGTGAAAAACGGTCACCGTCAGCAGTTCACTAAAGTATTGATCGAAAAAATCTCTAAATAAGAAAATACCATGGCACATAAAAAAGGAGTCGGTAGTTCGAAAAACGGTAGAGAGTCGGAAAGTAAACGACTTGGCGTTAAAATTTATGGTGGTCAGGCTGCAATTGCAGGTAACATCATTGTAAGACAAAGAGGAACTCAGCATCACCCTGGTAATAACGTAGGTATGGGAAAAGACCACACCTTGTTTGCATTAACTGATGGTGTTGTTGAATTCAAAAAAGGTAGAAAAGACAGATCTTACGTTTCTGTTCTTCCTTTTGAAGGCGAAGGCAAAGCTGAGGCTTAATTAAGAGCTTATAGATATTTAAAAACCCTGATACTGAAAAGTGTCAGGGTTTTTTGCTTAGTATACTTTCGCTAAATAACGACCAGACCAAAAGCGCTAAAAAGAACAACACTCACTATAAGTAGGCGCCAAGAGAGGAATAAAACACCTCTTCTCTTATCTTGATTTGATCAAAAGTGTAATCTGAATAAATCAGTGTTAGTTCATTCTTTCCTTGAAAGATAGAATAGGAAAAAGCAGTACTAAGAAAGTCTTTAATACCAATCCTCTTTAGGAAAGGATTTGTCTCCCTTTAAATAGAAAAAATTATCAATCTCCCCTGCAAATAGAGCTTCATAAATGTTTTTATCAACATCCTGCTCGTCCGTTCTTAGCCCAGGAAATTTTTCAAAAAGTATCTCCATCGGAATTTGTTTAAAATCTAAAAAATGGTCTAGAACAATCTTCCTTATTATGCTGTAATGAGGTTCGAAAAGCTCATTGGGAGAACAGTAGATATTGTATGATTTGAACCCACTGCTTTTAGCTCTTTCTGAAGGAAAGGGGCTTAGACTTCTGTCTATTTTGATGCCATCACTGGCTAATAGAGCGTAGTAGGGCAACAAAGCACTTACATAGAGGTAGATGTTCAAGGAGGTTCCAATGTGATTCAAAAACTGAGATTCAATGATCACATCTAAGCTAAAGCCAGGCTGTTGACCATGAGTGATATCTCTAATTTTTAAACCAGGATAACGATCTTTCAACTCTTCAAAAAAACTAGACCATATTTTACGATTGTAATTCCTATCCAATAAGTCATTTCTTGTTCTGCCCTTGCTTTCAAGCGTTTGGATGTCAATTTCTGAGCTGCTTTCTAGTGCTTTGATATAGAATAGACTTTCAATTTCATTTCTGAGACTATGATACTTTTTCTTAAATAAATTCATCTCTGAGGCTTGCGAAAATTATTTACAATATACCAACCACGTGGATCGAGTATTTCGACAGGAGGTTGTGCTCGAGGCAATAAAAACATAACCATCACCACTCGTACTAGATAGCAACTGTATATTCTCTCTAAAAATATCTAGAAATTGATTTGAGAAAGCTACTTTTCCCGGGTTTTCCTTAAATTCATTTAACCATAATTCTATTTCTAAAGTGGACATTTGCCAAGCCTCCTTGAATATATCTGATGCTTGATATTCATTATTAACTAAGTCGGCACTACTTCCATATGTAATGCACCAAGCCCCCCAAAAAAGCCTCCACATGTTCGCCAGTTTCCGTGTGAACAGCAGGTACCTGTACCCTTCTTACTTCTCCAGTCAAACTGGTTTCACTTCCATCTCCAGGTATTTCATCAAAAGCTATATGCTTGTTGCAAACTTTGTATCCAAAGTCCTCGGGCTCAATAATCGGAACATTGTCATCATCATCTGAACATGCATCATCATTCTCTAAATTTGCCGAGAGACTGTCGTCAGGCCCACAGTTTTCATAAACCAACTCATATTCTGTGTAGCTATAATGACAATCCGGCACTTCATTACCTACTGAAACACAAGCATACCAATCGGTTTCTAATACATAGACATCACAGGTGTTATTATCATTGCTATTATCTGAATTGTTTTGATTAGAGTTATTATTACCACCTCCCCCAGAAGAACCGCTATTATTATTGTTTCCAATATCTGTCGGATTTGGGCATGGGTCTACTCCCACTAATTCATCTCCTGAATCTCCAAACTCACTTCGCTCATTAGCAGCCCCCCCCCCCTTAAGTTAGACAGAGTACTGGTAATTACCGTTTTTTGTTTGATTATAGATTTTAAGCCGAAGTTCTTTAAAACACTTAAAAGAGATTATTCACAGCACCCAACTTCTGTAATAGTATAGAAAATCGGTAGACAAAAACACTCTGACACATTGCCTACGGCAATCATTGATCAATGTAACTGCGCTAAAAAACCGAATCTATGAAGGTCTGAATAGTCGAAGGCCTCAAAAGTAATACGAAGACAACTCCGTAAATAGCCCCCCAAAGGTGGGCATCGTGATTGATGTTGTCTCGGCCTCGCTTGCCCATAATGATGGAGTAGACGATAAAGATGGCTCCGAGAATATAGCCAGGCAGGCAGATGATGGCGTAGAGGCAGAGGTCTCTTAGTGGATCGAAAAGCACAAAGGACAATACTAACGCAGAAACCCCACCTGAAGCACCTAAAGAGTTGTAATGAGGATTATTTCTATGCTTGATTAAAGTGGGCACATTGGCCACTATAACAGCCGTAACAAAGAGTAGAATAAAAAGCAGAGCTCCCACCTGAGGGAAATAGACATTGAAAATGCGTTCTATGGCAGCTCCAAAAAAGAAAAGCGTAAAGAGGTTTAGAAACAGGTGCATGGGGTTATTGTGCACAAAACCAGAGGTCAATAATCTCCAGTACTGCTTCTGCTGAACCGTCTGATATGGATTGAGCATAAGTTTTGCGTGAAGCTCGGGCTGCTTCCAAGCCACATAGGTCACCAACCCAATCACAATCATTAGTCCGTAAGTGAACTCCATTATTTATCCCTTTCAATCAGATATTGAGCAAATGACTTAAGGCCTGTTTTTCTCTCTTCGGCTACTTCAATTTTATCTAACGACTCAAAACCTTTATTGAAGTACTCGTTCATTTTGCCTAATGTCAGTTCTTTAATTCCGATCTGATCGTAAATGGCTGTCACTGCTTCAACCTTTTCTGCAGAATCGAACTCCTTTTTATCAATCCACTGAGTAAGTTGAGTCTTTTGCTCTTTATTGGCTAACTCTAGCGCTTTAAGTAAAAGGAAAGTCTTTTTGTTGGAAATGATGTCTCCCCCAACCTGCTTACCAAACTTCTCCTGATCTGCATATACGTCTAGCAAATCGTCTTTTAGCTGAAAGCCAATGCCAATATCTACTCCGAACTTATAAAGCGCTTTGGTAGAGGCTTCGCTAGCTCCTGCCAACATGGCTCCAAACTGAAGACTGAAACCCAACAGTACAGCGGTCTTCAACCTGATCATATTGATGTAGTCTTCTTCAGTGACTGATGACATGGTCTCGAAATTCATATCGAATTGCTGACCTTCACAAACTCCAGCCGCACACTCATTGAAGGCTTTAATAATGACCCTTAAGTCTCCAGGAGCATCAAGCAACAAATCATAAGCCCTTACCAACATTACATCTCCAGAGAGAATTGCTGTACTGCTATCCCACTTTTCATGTACCGTTTGCTTACCCCTGCGAAGTGGCGCATCATCCATGATGTCGTCATGCATGAGGGTGAAGTTGTGAAACACCTCTACCGCCAGTGCCTGATCCAAAATTGTCTCGTGATCGTCTTTAAACAGCTTGTAAGCTAAAAGCACTAAAACAGGTCTCAGTCTTTTTCCACCCAAAGACATAATATACCTGATGGGCTCATAAAGCTCATTAGGTTGTTCTCCGTAAGAATGTTCAGTAAGTCGGTTATTGATCAGGCCAATGAGAGCCTTCAAGTCATTTGTCATCTTCAACAAAAATTAGGTCGATAGTCCTTCGGTCAACATCTGTTGCTTTAACTCGAACAGTTACTTTATCACCAAGGCTTATCATTCGCTTGTTTCTTTTACCTAAGATGCGGTAATTTTGTTCATCGAACTCGTAATAATCGTCCGTCATATCGGAAATGCGAACCATTCCCTCACATTTGGTTTCTGAAATTTCTACAAAAACACCCCATTCTGTAACACCACTTACAATACCAGGGAAATCTTTCTTCTCAACCAAAGACATGTATTCTACCTGCTTATACTTGATGGAAGCCCTTTCAGCATCTGCTGCTCGCTTTTCTCTTTCAGAAGAGTGCAAGCAGAGCTCTTCATACTCTTCCTTATCGGCAGATTTTCCACCATCTAAATAATGCTGAAGCAGCCTGTGCACCATCATATCTGGATACCTACGAATAGGAGAGGTGAAGTGCGTATAATGAGGAAATGCCAAACCAAAGTGGCCCTTTTCTGCAGTGGTATACTTGGCCTTCGCCATGCTGCGGATAGCTAGTTGTTCCAAGACGTTCTGCTCGGGCCTTCCGGTAATTTTGTCCATCAAGACATTGAGATTTTTGGAAACTCCGCCTTTTTCGAAGTCCATATTATGACCAAAGCGGTTGGCAAACTTGGCGAATGTATCTAGCTTTTCTGGGTCTGGAGAATCGTGGGTTCTATAAACGAATGTTAGCGGATTCGCCCCTTTATGTTTGCTGTAGATAAATTCAGCAACCTTCTTATTAGCGAGCAGCATAAACTCCTCAATGAGCATATGCGCCTCTTTTCTTACTTTCGGCACAACACCCAATGGCGTACCGTTTTCATCGAGCTTAAATTTAACCTCAACAGTTTCGAAGTTCACAGCCCCTTGCTGAAAGCGCTTCTTTCTTAGCAATCTGGCTAGGCCATTCAGCTGGCTAATCTCTTCACTGAAATCTCCTTCGCCTGAATCTATTCTTTCTTGCGCTTCTTCATAAGTAAAGCGTCTGTCTGAGTAAATGATTGTTCGGCCGAACCACTCGTTCTTGATCTTTGCTTCAGCATCCAATTCAAAAACCGCACTGAAGGTAAGTTTTTCCTCCTGAGGTCTAAGAGAACACAAGCCATTGGAAAGCCTCTCTGGTAACATAGGAATGGTTCTATCTACCAAATAGACCGAAGTTGCTCTATCTACAGCCTCCTCTTCTAATGCCGATTTAGGCTCTACATAATGTGTAACATCAGCAATATGTACACCCACCTCAACATTACCATTTTCTAAGGTCCTTAGAGAAAGGGCATCATCGAAGTCTTTCGCATCATCCGGGTCGATGGTGAAGGTGGTAATCTCACGGAAGTCTTTCCTTTTCTTAATTTCCTTTGCAGTGATTTTTGCTGGAATAGCCTCGGCATCTTCATTCACCTTGTCAGGAAACTCCAATGGCAGGCCGAATTCAGCAATAATGGAGTGAATTTCTGCATTATGCTCGCCAGCTTTGCCCAGCACTCGCTGTACGACACCCTCTGGCTTTTTATCTCTTTCGGGCCACTCCGTGATTTTCACAATCACTTTATCGTTATGCTTGGCTCCGTTTAAATCTTCATACTTCACGTAGATGTCGTGAAACATCTTTTTGAAATCGGGAACTACGAAAGCATAACGGGTATTCATTTCTATTCGCCCAACAAACTCATCTCTGTAACGAGTCAATACTTCTACTACCTTTCCTTCAGGACTCTTTCCATGCTTCTTAGGCTTCAAGACAACCTTTACCTTGTCATCGTCCATGGCACCTAGCAGGTCTTCTTTAGACACCCATATATCGTCTTGTTCGGTATCTCCATCAGGCACTACGTAGGCAAAGCGTGCATTCACACTGTCTACTACTCCGGTAATGGTTTTCTGCTCTCCTTCAATAGTAAAAGAACCGTTTCTAAGCTTCTTTACTACTCCTCTAGCTTCTAAGCCAAAGATAACCTCAGAAACAACGCCTTTAGACTTGGCATCTCTGACACCTAAGCCTTTCAAGATTTGCTTAACCTGATATCCACGGCCTGGAGTTTGATTTAGAAACTCCACAATAAGTGGCTCAATTTGCTTTGCAGCTCTTTTAGTGACTGATGTATTTTCTGGAGGCGTACCTTTTCTCTTTCGACCCATAAATGGTTTTTGATGGAATGCTTTAAAATTAGGTATAATAAAAGGATTTCTGGCTGAATAGCCTTTAAAGCAAGGTGATATTTTCAGCTTTTAGCTTCGGCAATTGGCTTAGGCTAAGGAATACCTGAACCAAAACCGAAACATCCTTCTTGCAATATTTTACAACTCTATCGAGATCGTTTTGTTCGTAATAGATGCCGTTAACCTGACTGCCATCTATATCATCTTTGCTACTCTCAATGCCAAAAATAGAAGCCAATAGGTCTAAAGAAGTATAATGTTTATAGTCTCCAAACTTCCACAACTCAAGCGTATCTAAGTGCGGAATCTCCCAAGGCTTTTTACCTGAAAGCTGTAACGCTTTTGGCAGTTCAATGCCGTTGACCAACATGCGCCTAGCGATATATGGAAAATCGAACTCTTTACCGTTGTGCGCACATAGCCTAGTTTCTTTAGAGCTGAAATGCTTACTGTTTAACAATTCTGCAAATTCTTGAAGCAATTGCCTTTCATCATGACCAGAGAAAGCAGTAATTCTAAGTTTTAGCTCAGGATCTAAATCCGAGAAGTATCCTACAGCAATGGTAACCACCTTACCGAACTCCGCATAGATTCCGGCACGTTCGTAAAGCTCTTCAGCCGACTTTTCTTCTGCTTCGCGAAAGAAGGCAGATTTCTTTTTCCAAAGCTCTTGTTTTCGTTCGGATAGCTCTTTAAAAGTTTTGGTTTCAGCTACAGTTTCAATGTCCAAGAAAAGGATATTCTTGAGTGTGTCTTTGTTCATAGCATGGATAATTTAGTGGGAATTAGCCGTAAATGCTAGAGGTGCCACTTGGATGAACTAGGCACCGTGTATCATTACATACCTCTCCTCTGGAGCTTAGAAGCGTTGGAACAAACTGGATATTATGACATTTTGCTCCTACCGAGCTCCGAACCGTAGCCGGTAAACATAGTTGATGTTTTTGAATTAAATAGAAGCCACAGCCTGGCGAAATGATATAATGGCTTCGAGAAAGGAAGCCTAAGCTTCGTAGAAGGCGAAATACTTACCAGTTCAGATTAAGAAGCGTACTTTCCTTTTATTTCTAGCTCTACTATTTCTTCTAGCTCGAATTCATTGAATGGTTCTACCACAAATTTCTTATCGAAGAGTTCGTTCAAAATGTAATAACTCACCCAAAACTCATTGTAGAAACCAAAAACCTCTGGGCTAATACTTTCCACCTTAGCCACAGATTGCTCATCCACCTTCTCAATCATATGCCTTAGCGTAGAAGTCTTTCGTGCCTCTTTAGACTTACCTTCATAGCCCTTAGAAACAATCATCACGTTGGTTAGCTCAATCAGGTTTTCGTTGATGAGATAAACATGCCATTCGCTTTCCCCCAGCTTATTAATTGACTTTCCCACACAAACTTTCACGCCTGTTACTTCAGGCATTTCAATGTCTTTTCTCATAGTAAATTATTGTTTGGCCATTTTCTCAAACCACTCTCGCATAACGCCTTCGGCCAATTTATTCTGAGGGGTAAAATCAATATTGAAAGCCCCATCATCAGTATAATTTCTTCTTCGCCTTTCTGCCGACTCAGGAATTGGCGGAAACCATTTCCAAAAATGAAATCCAGCAATAAAAGGTTCATCTGCCAATGCTTGAAACATTCCTTCATAGAGATTGGCCTGAGCCTTCTCGCTGAAAATCTTTTCTCTATCGCTCTTGCTCATGCGTTGAGGCCATTGCCAAGGCTCAATACCAGCATCCTTGGTGCTTTTATATCCGATCTCTGTAAACAGAATAGGCTTATCATATTTGGCTGAAAAGTTACCCAACTGCTTTAAGTGTTCACTCCAACCTTTTTTTACGTCTTCTACTGAAGGCTCTTCTATTTGCACCACAGGGAAATAACCTTGAACTCCGATATAGTCTAGCTCATCCCAGAATGCTACCTCTTCATACTCATCGGCAAAGTTGGCTGCATAGGTAAGTTCTCCAGAGTAGACAGAACGAATCTTCTCAATCAGACTGCGCCAATCTGCCTCTCGCTCCACGCAAGTTCTGTAAAGTTCTGTGCCTATGCAGAGCATTTCAATAGACTCTTCTTCGGCTAACTTGGCATAGTGAAGTATAAATTCTTCATAATTGGCAAACCAAGTTTTCCAGTCGGCCTCAGTCTCCATCGCTATTTCTCCTCTCCATTTGCCTTGGCTATCTCTGAGCCAGATGTGAGGCTTAAGTATGGTTTTGATACCGTACAACCTAGCTATTCGAGTAGTTTCTCTCAGGCCTCTATCGCTTTCTCCATACCAACCATCATCTCTACCAATCTGATTACCAATTAATGGTGAATTATGCTCTTTCTGCCATCCAAATGGAGTCTGAGAAATCCAATTCACATTATTATTAACCAACTGTTGAAAGGCCAGTGAATCTGGCTTATAATGACTTGCCACCCAACAAACACCTCTGTGCTTGGCATGATTAGAAATATTGATACTGGATTGTTTCTGAGGCCTACCAAACACCAAAAAGCCAATCAACACTAAGGTGATTGGAAAAATGACAATCGATAGCTTTTTGGGTTTCATTATATCAACTCCATCTCAAAGATAGTAGCCAGATGATGTGTTAGCCTAGCCCTTACTTCGTCCATATTTACCTCATGACCAAGCTCTTTCTGCATAGAAGTAACCGCTTTATCATCTATACCACAAGGAACAATATGTCCAAAATACGATAAATCTGTGTTAACGTTTAAGGCCAAACCATGCATAGTCACCCATCGGCTAGACTTCACTCCCATAGCGCAAATCTTTCTAGGGTCTTCGGCACCTTCTTCAAAGTCTATCCATACTCCCGTTAGACCATCAATACGCCCTGCCTTCAGCCCGAAATCGGCCATAGTAGAGATTACAGCCTCTTCTAGAAAGCGTAAATACTTATGTATATCTGTGAAAAAATTCTCAAGATCTAAGATTGGATAGGCAACAATTTGCCCTGGACCGTGATAAGTGATATCACCGCCTCTATTGATCTTATAAAATTGGGCAAAATTCTCCCGCAATCCTTCTTCATCCAGAAGCAGATTGTCTATTGAACCACTCTTCCCTAGAGTATAAACATGAGGATGCTCACAGAATATGAGATAGTTATCGGTGGGCACCACCGATGACTCAACTGATTTACGATTATCAATTTTTCGATCAACAGTCTTTTTAAAGATCGACTCTTGATAATCCCACACTTTTTGGTAATCATCCTCTCCAAGATAAATTACCTCAACTCTCTTATTCTGAAGAATACTCATACTTACGCTTAATCGGCCACATGCACGCTAAATTAGGCCTCCCTCGGTACGTCTCCAATAAGTTCCACAGATAATACACGAACATATTTCGTTACTTGTCTGTTGGCCTTACGCTGAGCCGAGGTTTGATTACGCGCAAGAAACTCTGTCTTGACCACGCTATTGTCTTTCATATTAAGGAACGTGGCCGAGAACTTTTTCATATTCTTCTTACCAGCCATGTTCCAAAAATAGATTATGGCATGAATGTTTCCAACATTTTGAAGCCCGAATTGGCTTTTATATGAACCGATTTGAATTTTCGTGGCAACAAAACTGCTTCTCCCATGCAAATTTTTGTAGTTTGTCCCTCTGAGGCGAGATTAGCCGAACCTTCTAAGCAAGTATAAATAATAAAGGAATCTTGATCGAAATGCTCACGGATTATACCTGTTGTAAACTCTAAAAGATTGGTTTGAAAGTACTGTGATTTAACCAAAGGCACCACCTCATTTAGCCCTCTTTTATAGTTGGTTTTGTATTCCGAATAGGCATGATAATCTAAAGCATCTAGAGCTTGTTCTGTATGAAGCTCTCTTTTATTTCCTTCATCATCTGTTCTATCGAAATCATATATACGGTAGGTAACATCTGAAGACTGCTGAATTTCTGCCAACAAAAGCCCCTTCCCTATAGTGTGTACTCTACCAGCAGGCAGATAGAAGCAATCGCCAGCTTGTACTTCCTCCTCGTTCAGTAATTCGGTCAGCTTTCCGCTATTCAAATACTGTAAATACTCCTCTCTACTGGTTTCTCTATTGAAACCACTGATCAATTTGGCGCCTTCATCGGCCTGAAAGACATACCACATTTCAGATTTACCAAGAGAGTTATGTCTTTCTCTGGCCAATTTATCATCGGGATGCACCTGAATGGATAAGTCTTGAGCGGCATCGATAAACTTTACCAAAAGAGGAAATTCATTTCCGAAAGCCTCATATACCTTCTTCCCAATCAAGTCTTCCTTAAACTCTTCAATAAGCTCAGGCAACGTACTTCCTTTTAGTACCCCCTCTGAAACTTTGGAAAGGTTACCTGGCACACCTGAGATCTCCCAAGTTTCGCCACAGTTTTTAAGGGGTGAAAAATCTTTACCAAGCACATCGTTTATCTTAGTGCCTCCCCAGATTTTCTCCTTAAATATGGTATCGAATTTTAGTGGGTATAAGTATCTTTTGCTCATCCTTTTCTCATTGCCTTATAAGTGTTGATCAATCCGTTAGTCGATGCATCGTGAGAAGATACATCTTCTTGACTCTCTAGCTCTGGAAGAATCTTTTTGGCCAATACTTTACCCAATTCTACTCCCCATTGATCGAAACTAAAGATGTTCCAAATAACGCCTTGCGTAAAAATCTTGTGTTCGTACATAGCCACAAGACTACCCAACACTTTTGGTGTCAGTTTTTTGAAAAGAATGCTGTTTGTTGGCTTATTACCTTCAAATACCTTGAAAGGTGCTAGTTCAGCAATTTCTTCATCACTTTTACCTTGAGCTTTAAGCTCAGCCTCTACTTCTTCTTTGGTTTTTCCGTTCATTAAAGCCTCGGTTTGTGCAAAGAAGTTCGAAAGCAATTTCGGATGGTGGTCTCCTAATGGATTCTGGCTGATTGCTGGCGCCAAAAAGTCGCATGGAATTAGCTTAGTACCCTGATGAATCAATTGGTAAAAGGCATGTTGTCCGTTAGTTCCAGGTTCGCCCCAAACAATTGGTCCTGTCTGATATTGAACTGTGTTTCCATTTCTATCTACATACTTTCCATTACTCTCCATGTTCCCTTGCTGAAAATAGGCAGCAAAGCGGTGCATGTATTGGTCGTATGGTAAAATAGCCTCAGACTCACTGCCGAAGAAATTTCCGTACCACAAGCCGATTAAAGCCAGAGTTACAGGAATATTCTCTTCTAGCGGAGTATTTAAAAAATGCTGATCCATTTCATAGGCACCTGTAAGCAGCTCCTCAAAGTTGTTGTAACCTATAGTACATGCAATGGACAGCCCTATTGAAGACCAAAGGGAGTATCTGCCTCCTACCCAATCCCAAAACTCAAACATATTGGCTGTATCAATACCAAAGGCAGCAACAGCTTCAGCATTGGTAGAAAGTGCTACAAAGTGTTTCGCTACGTCAGCCTCAGTTCCTCCATTAGCCAAGAACCAATCTTTCGCTGAATGCGCGTTGGTCATGGTTTCTTGAGTAGTGAAAGTCTTAGAAGCAATCATGAAAAGAGTTTCCTCTGCATTCACCTCTTTCAACACTTCAGAAAGGTGCGTGCCATCTACATTAGAAACAAAGTATGGTTTGATGCCGAATGTAGCATAAGACTTCAAGGCCTCAGTAACCATTACAGGTCCAAGGTCTGAACCTCCAATCCCAATGTTTACAATGTACTTTATGGATTTGCCAGAATAGCCCTTCCAATTACCCGCTGTTACTTTGTCGGCAAAGGTTTTCATCTTAGCCAACGCTGCCTTTACATCGGGCATAACATCTTCACCATCAACCATTATAGGTTCAATACCCATATTTCGAAGAGCAATATGGAGGACAGACCTGTCTTCGGTTTGGTTTATCTTTTCTCCCGAAAACATTGCCTTTACGGCCTCTTTAACACCACATTCTGTTGCTAGCTTAAACAGTAGCTCTATGGTTTCTTCAGTAATAATGTTTTTAGAGTAATCTACCAGCGTGTCGTTAAAACGAAGAGAGTACTTTTCAAACCTTTTGTCATCTGACTGAAAAAGATCTTTCATATGAACCTGCTTCATTTTTTCGGCATGCTCCGATAATTTTTTCCAGGCTTGAGTTTCAGTAGGGTTAATGTTCTGTAGCATCGTGAGTTCTTTGTAGGCTTTGAATTTACTTCAAATTATTCCCTAAATTAAGATCAACCACATTCATATCCATGCAAACGTTTGGCAAAAGAGGAGAAGCCATGGCCGAAATAGAGATGAGGCAAAGAGGCTATAAAATTCTAGCAAGGAATTACCGACACGGCAAATCAGAGATAGACCTGATTATGCAAGGTGAAGGGCTTATGATTTTTGTAGAAGTAAAAACAAGAAGCTCTAACAGTTTTGGCTTTCCAGAAGATTTCGTTTCTAAAAATCAGCAAGAAGCCATAATAAGAGCGGCTAACTACTATGTGGAGGAACAGGGCTGGAAAGGAGATATTCGGTTTGATATTGTGGCTATTATTGTAAAACAAACCACTATGCAAATAGAACACCTGAAAGATGCCTTCTACTGACCTGTTTTGGAGGAATTATAAATGGTTTGAGAGTTTTTATTCCACTCTCTAACTATGTAAGGTTCAAAGTCCCAATCGTAAAAAACTTTAGGGTACTGCAACCAACGCTTTTGAACCACTACTCCTGGTACATCGTGGTATTCAATCCAAACGCCTACTTTTTTATCGAATACGTATTCTCCAGTTACTGCAACATTGCCACTTTCATAAAATCTGTAGTAGGTTCCTTCCTTCTTTCCATACTGAAAAGGAATCACTTCCTTCATTTTGGTTTTCTGGTCTTCATCATAATAAGTAATCTGTGAATCTGTGAACCAACCCTTGGTATAATGCTCCTTCTCGTATAGGGTAGAATCCATTCGCTGATACAGCCAAGTACCGTGTTTGGTTCCGTAATAGAAGTCTCCTTTTTCAATAACTACATCGTTAACTATGCGCTCGTAAGGCCCATGCAAAACTCTATCTAGCATCTGTCCTTTCCCTTCGGCAGAACGAATGGTGTTATTCTTAGCATCGTGATAAAACACTTTTCTTACGTAAGGTGCTGCCGCTACCGGTTCTGGCAATACGTAGAACAAACGGAAATCTTCTGTATCTCTTTCAGAGAAAGAAGTAAAGGCCTTTTTAGTCTTCTCTCCATAAAAGACATTGCGTTTTACTCTTTCCTCAGCATCGGGAATGGTATCGGCTTCTTGAGGTTTTTCATCTTCTAACGTAATATCCGGCTTGGTCGGATCTTTCTCCTTTTCAACTGGAGCAAAAATCTGATCTACCCCGCCACAGGAGGTGAGCAAAACAATTAAACCAAAAAGCAAAACCCTTTTTTGCATGTCGTGAAGATAACGAATACTGTTGAAGTGTATTTTGAAAGAGTTGTAATTAGAAGAAATGAAAAAGCCTTGCGAGAAGCAAGGCTTAATTTCTGTGGAGGATACCGGATTCGAACCGGTGACCTCTACACTGCCAGTGTAGCGCTCTAGCCAGCTGAGCTAAACCCCCTTTTTGCTCTAGCCTCTCGATAATTATCGGGAGAGCTAAACCCCCAAAAGGTGCGCAAATATAGACTTGTCTTTAATTAAATCAAAACACCCTACGTGCTCTTCTAAATCTTTCTTTATAATAGCTGGAGTAGAGGTTGCTTTCTGTTACTCCAAGTGAGGTGGAGGCATGGATAAATCGGACATCATTTCTACCTCTAATGGCCGTTACAATACCTGCATGATTAATCTGCCTTTTCTTTTTGCCTGTTGCAAAAAACACCATATCACCGACTTTAAGATCTTTGATATTAACTCGCTTCCCTTTCTTAGCTTGCTCAGCTGAAGTTCTAGGCAGTGTAAGTCTTACACTTTGAAAGGAATGAAAAAGCAGTGCTGAACAGTCCATTCCTACTCGTGTAGTGCCTCCATATTTATAGGGTGTACCAGTGTATGATCTGGCTGTCTGAACTACCAAGTCTACTTTCTTAGCACGAGACATATGCCCTCCACAGCCAGAAATCAAAATGAGGAGAAAGATCAGCGCAGAATTTCTGAGCAGTGTTCTATTTTTCATGAGTAGTTGGGTGTCGGTATTCAAATTTAAAATTTTTCATTTTATTTTTTCTTTTACCAAGAGTGCTAATTGGTATTGACTATCTTTCTAAGCCTATGAAAACCGTCATTTTATTCTTAGTTACAGTTTTATTCGCCTTGTCATCGGCACCTAATGTTTATGCCCAAAGAAAGTGGAAAGATGATTACTATTCAGAATTGAACGATCAGAATTTTCGGGATTTCAAGCTTTTCAAAAAACAGTTAGACACCGACAAAATTGACTACCCTCTGCTTAGTGCTGCGCTGTTCTTTGTTACCAACGAAGCGCGCTTAGAGCAAGGCTTAACAGCCTTAGAATACCATTCTGGCTTAGAAACTATGGCATACAATCATTCTATAGCCATGGCCAAAGACAACTTCTTCGACCATAATAACCCAAAAGATAAAAAAAGAAAAACCCCCTCTCAACGGGCTAAACTAGCTGGAATATCTAATCCGAACATAGGTGAAAACATTCATGCCACAGGCGGAAGACAATTCGGCACGTATATTGAACTAGCAGATAGCATTGTGCAAAGTTGGATAGACTCTCCGCCACATAGAAAAACAATGTATTCGCAAGATGCACTTCAATTGGGTTGCGGAGTTTACTTTTACGACAAAAAGTGGCAAAACTATAAAGATGTATATAAACAAGGAAGAGGCTTCTGGATTGCCACTCAGAACTTTCAAATGTTCACAAAAATAAAGACTACATCGTCAAAGGATAAAGGACCTAAGAATGACTAAAAAAGTAATACTTGTCGCTTTACTTGCTGTTGGCTCATTTAGCTTACGGGCACAGCAATTATCTCCTACAGACAAGGCTGACCTCAATAGCACCATAGCTCAATTCATGAAGCATACAGAAAGCATGAATTTTGAAGGGATTGTAGACATGACCTACCCGAAGGTTTTCGATTTAGTAACGAAACAACAAATGCTCAGCCTGTTAAATGGCTTGAGCGGAATGGGGTTTGAGGTATCCTACGACTCTATTACTAATCAGGAGCCCATACTGGTGGCAAAAAATGATTCGGTAAAATATGCTTTAGTGAATTATTACTCTGAGATGGTGATGAAGATCACTAAGGAAGAAATGAAAACGAAAGAGTCAATAGATATACTCAAGTTATCGTTATTAAATACTGCAGGGGTAGAATCTATAGACTATGTGGAAGAAACCTCTTCCTTAATAGTTAAAGGGAACAAAAGGCTTTTGGCCATCAAAGATCAGGCTTATGACGATCAATGGTCGGCTATAGAGTTCGATGTAAACAATCCGGCTCTAAACGCCATGTTAGTTCCTACCCCAATTTTGACTGAAATTTCAGAGTTTATTAATAAAAACTAATTCTGCCCACTTCAGATTATTACAAACTAAAAGAGACAAAATGAAACAAGTTCTATTAATAGCTACCCTGGCGTTGATTACACTATCGGCCAATGCACAAAGTCTAAGCTCAAAAGACAATGCAGCCATAGACGCCAAAGTTGATCAGTTTTTAAAACTGATGGAAAAAAAGGATTACACCAAAGTGTTGGATTTCATGTATCCTCCAATCTTTGAGCATACCTCAAAAAAGGATATGTTCCAAATATTTGAAATGCTGGAGCAATCGGGTATTGAACTGAAATTCAAGAATACAGAGGTACTTAATAAGCAAGGACTAAAAACTATTAAAGACACTAAGTACGCGCTAATTAAGTATAGATTTGAGCTTGACTTACCACTCAATACTGATGAGTTGAGAGGCTACGCACCGCTTTTGGTACCAGTACTTCAAAGTAACTTTGGGAAGGAAAACGTTACTTACAATAAAAGCCAAAATCTAATCAATGCTAAAGGAGAGAAATTCTTGATGGCCATCAACGATCCGAAATACTCAGATTGGTTATTCCTAATTTACGACTCTAGCATGAGAACTGCTATTGAGAAGACCATTCCGGCTGAAGTAAATAACCAAGCCGCGGCCTTGGCCAGATAAAACTGTAGAAAATAAGCTCAATACAATAAGGCTGTCTCAAAAGCCGACAGTCATTCCAGACTCTTCCGATAAATCGGAAATGAAGTTATTCGAGCTGGGAATGACACAGATAATGGCTTCAGAGACAGCCTTATTTTCACGCATTTAAAGCCCAAACATATGCTCATTTAGCTTTTTAAGTGCATTCTCCTTATTGGAGCTATCTGTTAAAAGCGAAATGTTATGTCTACTACCTCCGTATGAAATCATGCGAATTGGAGTTTCTTCAAGCGCATCGAAAATTTTGGTTACAATACCCTTCTGTTCTGCCACAAAGTTACCCACTACACAAATGATAGTCTGAGCTTTATCAATTTCTACCTGCCCGAATTGACTCAGCTCTTTCACAATTTTGTCCAAGTGCTCATCTTCATCGATAGTTACAGAAACAGCCACCTCAGAAGTGGTAATCATATCGATTGGCGTTTTATACTTCTCAAAGATTTCGAATATTTTTCTCAAGAAACCATAGGCTAGAAGCATTCTGGTAGATTTTATCTTGATGGCAGTGATTCCATCTTTCGCGGCTATGGCTTTAACGTCTGCCGAAATGGTACCCTTACTTATTACCGTTCCTTTAGCTTCTGGCTGCATAGTATTCAGCAGTTTTACTGGGATACCATACTTCTGGGCGGGCCAAATAGAGGCCGGATGTAAGATTTTTGCACCAAAATAAGCGAGCTCGGCAGCCTCATCGAATGAAAGCTCTGCAATCGGATATGTCTTATCTACCACACGAGGGTCGTTATTGTGCATACCGTCTATGTCGGTCCAAATTTGCACATCGGTAGCCTTAATGGCAGCCCCAATCAAAGAAGCCGTGTAATCGCTACCACCTCTTTGCAAGTTGTCAATTTCACCCTTATGGTTCTTACAGATGTATCCTTGGGTAATGAACAAACCTTGGTTTCTGTTCTTCTCAAGAATAGCAGAAAGCTTTGCGCTAATAAAGTCTAAGTCTGGCTCATGGTCTTCATTGGTCTTCATAAACTCAAGCGCAGGAAGCAATTGAGCAGGAATACTTCTTTCTTGAAGGAGCAGAGTGAATAGCTTGGTAGACATTAGCTCTCCTTGAGCCAAAATATCTCTACTGAGGGCCTCATTAAAGGATATTTTGAGTGTGATTTTTAGAAACTCAAAATGCTCGGTGATTACCTCTGTAGCTTCATTTTTCTTCTCTTGTGTAGAAAAGAGGCTATCTATAAAATCATTGTAATGAGATCGGAGTGCATTTATCTTTTCAAGTGCTTCTTCCTTTTTGTCGGCCGCTAAAGACTCACCAATGCTCACTAGGCTATTGGTGGTACCAGAGAGGGCTGAGAGTACCACTATTTTAGATTGATCGTCTCTTGTAATGAGATCGGCAACGGAGTGCATGCGCTCAGGCCTGCCTACAGAAGTTCCTCCGAATTTGTATACCTGCATTGTTTACGGAATTAGAACCCTAACATTTTAATGGCTGTAATGGCTGCTTCATCACCTTTGTTGCCATGCTTTCCTCCAGCGCGATCGAGCGCTTGCTTTTGGGTGTTTGGGGTAAGTACACCAAAGATTACCGGCTTATTGAATTTTAGACCAACATTGGTGATGCCGTGCGCAACTGCATCGCAGATAAAATCGAAGTGCTTGGTTTCGCCTTGTACTACACATCCAATGCAGATTACTGCATCAATATCGTCTTGTGCTGCCATCCATTGAGCTCCTAAAGTCAATTCAAAACTGCCTGGCACACTCTTTCTAATAATGTTTTCTTTCTGTGCACCATGCTGAATTAAGGTACTATATGCACCATGATATAATGCTTCTGTTACCTCTTCGTTCCACTCAGAAACTACAACAGCAAATTTTCTTTCGCTGATGGGTGTAATATTCTTATCGCTGTACTCGCTTAAGTTTTTGTTGCTACTGGCCATAATATTTTGTGTATAAAAAAAGGTAAGACTATCGCCTTACCTTCTTCGTTAATGTTGTTTATAAAATTAACGTCCGGCAAGGACTTCTAATCTTGCTTTTTGTTTTCGCGCCTCGTTCACCTGAGTAGATTTAGCGTAATCGTTGATTATCTTATCTAATGATTCAATAGCTGAAGAAAGGTCAGAACCTTTCTCGTAAGCCAAAGATGCTTTCAATAAGTAACCAGGAGAGAAATATTGATCATCTACAGTATTGGCAGCCTTCTCGTAATTATCTGCAGCATCAGAGAAGTTACCTAGCTCCAAATATGCATCGCCAATAAGGCTGTAAGCTCTACCCTGAACCAAAATTTCTGAAGTTGAGAAATCTTCTAGGTAATCAATGGCTTGCTCATACTGTCTTTGCTTTAAGTAAGAAGCACCAGCATAGAAGCTAGCTAAGTTAGCTACTTCAGTTCCGCCATAAATATCGATAATGTCAATAAAACCAAGGTTTCTACCATCGCCCATCAATGCAAATTCAAGACTATCATTCTCATAATAATACTGAGCCTGAAAAATCTCGTTCTGAGCATCTATGTTTCTTTGGTCTTTTCTGTAGTCTAAAAAGAACAGTCCACTAGCAACAACAAGCACAATAAGGCCTACAATTGCACCAATAAAACCGATTGGTCCAACTTCGTTCTTGAACTTTTCAATCGCGCTGCTGTCTTTGCTGTTTCTTTCTTCTGAAGAATTATTCTCCGCCATCTCTCTCAAAAATTAGGTCGCAAATATAAAGAAATTGTTGTAAAACAAAGGGTTAAAACCTATTCAGTGATAAATGGATAGTCTTCCTGAACATAAACGTCTTTGTAAGCTTCAGAAGCATCAGGGTAAGGAGACTCTTCTGCGAACTTCACGCACTCCATTACTTCGTCCTTAATTTTCTTATCTGTAGCTTTCAATTCCTCTTCAGTAGCCCACTTATTTTCTAAAATCTTAGACTTCACGTATTCAATAGGGTCTCTATCTTTATAGTCTTGAAGCTCTTCTTTAGTTCTATACTTTGCAGGATCGGACATTGAGTGTCCTTTATATCTGTAAGTTCTGAACTCCAACAAAGTAGGGCCATCACCTCTTCTTGCTCTGTCTGCTGCCTCTTCTACTGCAACGTGAACGTTTTCAGGATTCATGGCATCTACAGGAGCAGAAGGCATATCGTAAGACTCACCTAAGGTATGCAGCTCCGTTACGTTTGAAGTTCTCTGAACTGAAGTACCCATGGCGTAACCATTGTTCTCAATAACAAAGATTACTGGTAGTTTCCACAACATAGCCATGTTAAGTGCTTCGTGGAAGGCACCTTGACGAACAGCACCGTCTCCCATCATACAGATACACAGGTTGTCGGTTTTGTTATACTTCTCAGCGAAGGCAATTCCAGCACCTAATGGCACCTGGCCACCAACAATTCCATGACCTCCAAAGAAACCCTTCTCTCTGTCGAACATGTGCATTGAGCCACCTTTACCCTTAGAGATACCAGTGGCTTTGGCCATTAATTCAGCCATTACAGCCTTAGGATCAGAACCCAACGCCAATGGTTGACCGTGGTCTCTATAAGCGGTTATCCATTTATCACCTTCTTTCAAAGCGGTAACAGAACCACTTGAACAAGCTTCCTGACCAATATATAAGTGACAGAAACCTCTGATTTTCTGTTGACCATAAAGCTGACCAGCCTTCTCCTCAAACCTTCTTTGCAAAAGCATGTTCTCGTACCAGAACATATAGGTTTCTTTTGAAAACTTAGATTCTTTCTTAGCCTTAGCTTTTGTGCTTCCTTTTGCTGCTGCCATGTACTATTCTTTAAAAGGTAAAAACCTTTAATTTTCAATTGTTTAAATGGGACTGCGAAAATAAGACAAAAACGTTCAACTTTGAAATTAACTTCCGCTTTACGGTAGAAAATGCATCTCGAATCAGTCAGACTAATACAATACAAGAATTACAAACAAGCCCAAGTGAGCTTTTCACCTCAGGTGAATTGTTTTCTGGGTGAAAATGGTAGCGGCAAAACCAACCTGCTCGATGCCATCTTTTACCTCGCTTTTACCAAGAGTGCCGATCAGGCTCTAGACATGCAATGCATTTTTCACAATGAAGACTTCTTTTCCATTAAGGGTGAATTCAAAGTGGAAGAAAAGAAAAGAGTGGTGCTAGGCGCTTACCAGAAAGGAAAGAAGAAACAAATAAAACTAGATGACAAACCTTACAAAAAGGTAAGCGAGCATATTGGCAAATTTCCCACTGTGTTGATTGCTCCTAACGATACAGACGTAATAAGAGGCGCAAGTGAAGACAGGAGAAAGTTTTTCGATGCTATTATTTCTCAGGTAGATCAGGGTTACCTCAACAACCTCATTGCATATAATCATGTGCTGAAACAGCGGAATAGTTTACTGAAACAGTTTGCAGAACAAGACCGGTTTGATTCAGATTTACTAGAGCCCTTTACCGAAAAGTTGGTTGAGCTAGGAACAAAAGTTCATGAAGTAAGAAGTAGCTTCATAGAGTCATTCAAGCCACTTTTAATGGAGCATTACTCCAAACTAAGTAGTGAAAAAGAGTTGATCGGAATTGAATATGAGTCGGACTTTGCTGAAGGAATTGAAGGCAAAATGCAAAGTTCTTTAAAAAAGGACTTAATACTGAAACGAACCAACAAGGGAATTCACAAAGATGAATTCGTATTCATTATGGATGATGTGCCCGTAAAAAAGTTTGGGTCGCAAGGCCAACAAAAGTCTTATCTCATAGCTCTGAAGCTAGCCAACTTCGACTTTCTAAAAAATCAGTTAGGTGTAAAACCAATCCTTCTACTCGATGATATTTTCGATAAGCTAGATGATCAGCGCATTGAAAAACTGATGCAAATGGTGGCCTCAGATGCTTTTGGACAAATTTTCGTAACAGACGCCCGACCAGAACGCTCTATTTCAATTTTTGAGAAGATTGATCAGGAGCATAGGTACTTTCATATTAATAATGGTCAGATTCAGGCTAGGGAAACAAAATAGGTAAGCTGTTACGTATATTAAGTTTGTACCCAAAAACTCAACAATATGAAAAACTCAAACAAACTAATGAGCGCATTTTTAGCGCTGATTTTTATTGCTTCTACTGCCAATGCAAACGAAGGTGGCTACGATTGGCTAAAACAGAGACTAGATGCTTCTAAGGCTTACACGGTTGCGGTGTTGGAGGCCATGCCAGAAGATGACTATTCATTTAAACCGAATGATGACCAAAGAACTTTTGCGGCTCAGGCCTATCACATTGTTTATAGTATAGACTATTTCCACAGGGCCTTAAGCAATGGTGGCAATGCTCAGTGGGCTCCTGGCGATGAAAACTCTAAGTCTAAGAAGGAGCTAATAGAGTGGGCAAATGCCAAGTTCGATGAAATCAATAAGTTCATACTAGAACAAGAGTCTAATGATGGCTTAACAGCAGGTGTGGTTTCTTATTTAGATCACAACTCACACCATAGAGGGCAAATTGTAACTTATTTAAGAATGAAAGGAATAGCTCCTCCACAATACAGATAACCCCTCCACCCCGAAGCTCAGGGGCGTATATTTCTTCCAAACTAAAGGGAGAGTTAGTTCTCTAATCAGTCTGCTTTATTAATAGAGGTGAGGGTAAGCTCTTTAACTCTCAAAAAAAGCCAGATTTACTGACTCTTCCGTAGGGAGCTTCCTGCTCAAAAACTTCGGGGCAAACTAAGAAATCATAAACTTTTGACCTTATGGCCATCCATTCTTCTCACTCATTGAACGTTTTTATTTTTGAAATGATAATTATGAAAGTGGTTACCTATTTTAGTAGCAAAATTTTTTAAGCTTTAATTTTTAGTAGGGTGAATCTCAAACTTTTACTGGCACTATCTTTTTGTCTGGTTTTGTCTATATCGAAAGCACAAAACCCTGTGGTTTCTAACAAGACCGAAGTACCTCCCCAAATTGATGGGGTTTTAGATGACGAGGTTTGGAAAAACAGTCCTCAAGTAACCGGCTACAAGACTTTTGTTCCAGACTTCGCTAAAGACATGCCTTATAAGACCATAGCCTATATGGCTCATGATGAGGATAATTTGTACTTCGCTTTCAAATGTTTTGACGATCCTACAGAAATCAAGACTTCCATAGCCGCCCGCGACAGAATTGGAGCAGACGACTGGATTTGCATTAACCTAGACTCTTTCAATAGCGGCCAGTCACTTTATGGCATTTACGTTAATCCAAGTGGGATTCAGATGGACACTCGATTTGCCGCAGGTAATGAGGATATTGGGCTTGACCTTATTTTCTACAGTGCCGCACAAATAGTTGATGATGGTTACGTAGTAGAGGTCAAGATTCCCTTCAAAAGTATTCGGTACAAGTCTAATGACGGTCAGGTAGAAATGGGAGTGATTTTCGAAAGAAGAATCAGTCGCTTTTCTACTCAAGGTACTTTCCCTCCTTTAGACCCAGATAAAGGATTTGCTTTTCTAACTCAGATGATGCCTCTGCAATATGATGGAGTCAAAAAGTCAAAACTGGTAGAAATTCTCCCTGCTGTAACCTATGGCGTCAATAAAACTCATGTTGATGGAGAATTTGTGAGAGAATCGAATTTTGAACCTAGCCTCACAACCAAGATTGGTATTACTTCCGATTTGGTTTTCGATGCTACCATAAACCCAGATTTTAGCCAAGTGGAGTCTGATGCTCAGCAGGTGGAAGTAAACCAACGTTTCCCTGTCAACTACCCAGAGAGAAGACCCTTCTTTTTGGAAGGTAATGAGAACTTCAACTTTGCTGGAACCGGAGGTTTTCAACCTATACAAATGGCTGTCAACTCTAGGTCTATAGTTACCCCTAAATTTGCCACCAAGCTCACTGGTAAAGTCGGAGATAAGAATATTATTTCAACGATTTATGCCTTAGATAGAGACGACCGAATTGACTCTGCTATTCCAGAGCTTTCTGATAACACGGCAGACGTTGCCGTGATGCGCTATATGAGATCTCTGACTCAAGATAGTTATGTTGGTTTGCTCGGCACTACTAGAAGACAAAATGGAGGAAGTAATAACGTATTTGGACTCGATGGTCAGTACAGATTTAAAGAGGCTTATCAGGTCTCAGGTCATTATTTGTACTCGGAGAACAATGCTGCATTGAATGGAGGCCACCTTAGTAATGCAGGTTCAATGTACCTTGGGTTATCTAAAAATACTCGCAGCTTCAATGGCTCATTTAGTATTTTAGATATTGGACAAGACTTTCAATCTGAAGTTGGCTATGTCACCAGAACGGGGATCAGCAGGGCTACACTGAGTTTAAACCCCAAGTTTTTCCCTAAGGGAGATGGTCTAATTAAGCGAATAGACCCTACATTATACACTTCTCTTACTAAAGATAAACCCAGTGGCTTGAATGAACATGTAATTTTCGTTCAGTTAGCGGCTACTTTGCCAAGGCAAACAAGGTTGGCGGTTAGTGTCGATAGGTCTTCCGAAATCTACTTAGGCCAGGAATTTAAAGATGGTAGTATCAGTTTAAATGCATCGAGCCAAATAACAAAAAGAACTTTTTTTAGGCTTAATTATGATTGGGATAATGGAATCTACTACCCAGCGGCAGAGCAAGGTTACGGAAAGCGAATTAGTGCAACTTTGAATATTCAGGCTTCGGATAAATTCAGCATGGATTTCACTCACCGGTTTGCCTCACTATACAGCGAAGCTACTGATGCCAAATACTATGACATCCACATTGCTCGAGGACGCTTAGTGTATCAAATGAACAAGTATCTGTTTTTCCGTGGAATTGCTCAATACAATAGCCTAAGCAAGGTTTTTAGTCCGAACTTCCTGGTGAGCTTCACCTATATTCCGGGCACTGTAGTACATCTTGGTTGGGGCTCAGTTTACGAGAAAGTTCGCTGGAATGGCACCGATTATGTGCCGAATGACCAATACCTCAACACTGCTCAAGGATTCTTCTTCAAAGCGAGCTACTTGTGGAGGTGGTAAAGGTCAATAATCAATTACGAATTAAGAATTACGAGCAGATCTCGTAATTCTTAATTGACCACTCTTAATTGAACATTAAGAAATCCTCCCCCAATTCACCGCAGTTTTTTTCAGTGAGTTGATATGTCTCAAAATGTTACGGTTCTGGTCAGCGCTTAGTTCTGGATCGGCCTCTAGAATGTCGCTGGCGGCATTTCGCGCAGCTTGAAGTAGTTTGGTGTCTTTAGAGATGTCAGCAATGAGTAGGTCTAGAACTCCGCTTTGTTGCGTTCCAGTGATGTCACCCGGACCTCGTAGTCTGAGGTCAACATCGGCAATTTCAAAACCGTTGTTAGTCTTTACCATAGTGTCAATTCTAATGCGGGCTTCCTTGCTCAGCTTATAGTCAGTCATCAGCACACAATACGATTGATCTGCTCCACGGCCAACTCGGCCGCGCAACTGGTGCAACTGTGCCAATCCGAAACGCTCCGCATTTTCAATGACCATTACCGAAGCATTCGGCACGTTTACACCCACTTCAATCACCGTGGTAGCCACCATAATCTGCGTTTCATGCTTCACAAAGCGCTGCATTTCAAAATCCTTGTCTTGCGGCTTCATTTTACCATGCACAATGCTGATGTGGTTGTCAGGGAAGGCTCTGGCTATACTTTCGTAACCATCCATCAGATCTTTTAGCTCAAGCTTTTCCGACTCTTCAATCAGCGGATACACCACATAAATTTGCCGACCCTTGGCAATTTCTTTCTTCATAAAGCCAAAAACAGAAAGTCTCTTTCCGTCATACTCATGAATGGTTTGAATTGGTTTTCGCCCTGCTGGCAACTCATCAATGATAGATACATCCAAGTCGCCATAAACCGTCATGGCCAAAGTGCGGGGAATTGGTGTGGCGGTCATCACCAGAATATGTGGGAACTGCGTGGCATTTTTCTTCCAAAGCTTGGCCCTTTGAGCCACCCCAAATCGATGTTGCTCATCAATAATGGCCAGACCCAAATTCTTGAACTGCACTTTGTCTTCTATCAAAGCGTGCGTTCCCACTAGAATCTGCAATGAGCCATCTTCTAGCGCCTCGTGAATTACTCTTCTTTCGGCAGTTTTAGAGGAGCCCGTCAGCTTAGCGATTTTAATACCGAGTAAATCGGCATACTCCTTCAATCCTTCATAATGCTGATCGGCCAGAATTTCCGTGGGAGCCATCATGGAAGCTTGTGCTCCCGAACTTACCACCAGCAACATACAGATAAAAGCCACAATGGTTTTACCAGAACCTACATCACCTTGCAGCAAGCGATTCATCTGCTTGCCAGACTTCATATCCTGATAAATCTCTCGGATTACTCGCTTCTGTGCATTTGTAAGGTCGAAAGGAAGGTGCTGATTATAGAACTCCGTGAGTAAAGACGAATCATTGAATACTTGACCCTTGAATTTATCGATTCGAGTCACCTTCATTTTCAGCAGCTTAAGCTGAATGAAGAAGAACTCTTCAAACTTCAACCTGAACTGTGCCTTTTGCAAAAGTTCTTGGTTGGATGGAAAGTGAATATGCCAGAGCGCGTATTTCTTCTCAATAAGGCTGAATTGCTGAAGTAGATTTTCAGGCAGCGTTTCATATATGTGCCCCTCGGCCTGCACAATTACCTGACGAATCATCTTAGAAATGGCCTTCGAGTCTATAAACTTGGCCTTCATTTTCTCAGAAGTGTGATACACTGGCTGAAGAAATCCGGCTTTATTGTTTTGGGTGGTTAATATCTCAATTTCTGGATGAGCAATATTTACTTTCCTTCCGAATACTGCTGGTTTGCCGAAAGCTACATAATCTACTCCTAGTTTCAACTTCTTGACCACCCACTGAATACCCTTGAACCAAACGAGCTCCATGGCTTGGGTATCATCTTCAAAACGAGCGACTAGCCTTTTCTTTCTGCCTTCGCCAACTGTTTCCATTTTGGTGATTCTTCCTTTGATCTGCACAAAAGGCATATCGGCATGAACACTTTCTATGGTGTGGAATTGGGTACGGTCTTCATACCGGAATGGATAATGCTGGATCAGGTCCCCATAGGTGAATAGCCCCATTTCCTTACCGATAAGGGCAGCTTTTTGCGGACCAACTCCTTTAAGAAACTCTATGCTTGTATCGAAGAACGCAGGCATCGGATGAAATTAATATAGAATGCTGATACCAATTCTATATCATCGGATTTTTTAAGCTTTTAGTCCACGGATTAATCCGTGGCTTTAAGGGTTGTGAGATTTATTTTTAGTGTTTTAAACGATTCTGGTATGCATGCTTTTTGTTTCCATGCTGTACAAGACCTAGTATCTAAGTTTGGTTTATCCCTCGATTACCCTCGGGATAAGAAATACCCCTAAATCCCCTAAAGGGGACTTGGCTTTATCGCTCACCGGGGTAAGTTTCCTATTGAGAATGTATTTGAGAGGTGAATTGGTTTACTCTAGAACGCTGCAAAGTCTTCCCCTTCGCAAGGGGAAGATTTAGATGGGGTCAGTATTTCCACTCAAAGCTGTTCAACAGGTGTATCATGTCTGTTTTGATGTACTCAATCACAGGCGCGAGTGAGTCATTTTTGGTAGCGGTGTTAAAATAAAGGGCACCTCTAAAGAAATGATGGGTGCTATCTGAAGTAAAGAACTGAAATTGAGTAGGTACCTCACCTTCTAGCTCGGTAACGCTGGCTACTTGTCCATTCGGTATTTTAATCAGACTTTCTTCAATACCATACGCTTTTACATTGTGCTTCATGGCGAGCTCAAAAGCTTCGTTCAATAATACCTGCGGTTGGTTTCTAGGGTCGACCAAGCTTTTGTAAGTGATTTGTACAATAGCATCGAACTGTGGGTATGTAAGGTTTACCCAAAAGCGTTCAGCATTCTTAGAGTCGTCTCTTGTTAATACAGAGTGGTCTGAATACTGAAATTTGTAGGGGAAAGTATCGGGCAGAATTTGGTATCTCGGTTCGGGTAGGTCAATGCGATTGAATCCTTTAGGCTTGGGCAAATACACTTCTTCGCAGCTTAATATGGCGCCAAGAATAATGGTACTAGCAAAAATTAAGTTGAATGTTTTCCTCACGAAGTTTGTGGTCTTATCAATACCCTAACGCGTTTAATGCGCCTTAAGTCTACAGCCACAATGGTAAACAAAAATCTACCGAATTCTATTTTCTCTCCAGCTCTTGGTAACTTTCCGCCAATTTCGAGCAATAAACCTCCAAGCGATTCGCTTTCGCCTTTTACGCTGTCGAACTCAGCAGGCTCTACACCAATAATTTTGCAGAAGTCGTTTAGGCTGGTTTTGCCTTCAAATATGTAAGTAGAGTTATCTAGTTTATTGAAGGCAATGTCTTCATCGTCATACTCATCATTAATTTCACCTACAATTTCCTCAATGATGTCCTCTAGGGTAATTAATCCAGATGTCCCACCGTACTCGTCTACCACAATCGCCATGTGAACGCGTTGTTCTTGAAAGTCTTTGAGCAGAGAATCTACCTTTTTATTTTCAGGAATAAAGAAGCCAGGTCTAAGCAACGTTTGCCAAGCAAAGGTATCATCCTTGTCTACGTGAGCAATGAGATCCTTAATATAGAGTACTCCCTCAATTTTGTCTATGGTTTCTTTGTAAACCGGAATTCTGGAAAAACCACTTTTATTAATTCTATCCATTAACTCATGAAAGTCCAGTTCAATATCTACAGCTGTAATATCTAGCCTAGATTTCATTACCTGGCGAACAGATAACGTACTAAAGTTTACAATACCCTTTAATATACCCTTCTCTTCTTCTGTGGTGTCATCGCCAGTAGTAATTTCCAAAGCTTGGTTCAGCTCATCTACTGTCAGGTCAACTCCCTTTTTTTCTACGTTTCTCTCTATAATGTTAGTAACTGTGATGAGTGTCCAAGAAGCTGGGCGGAATATTTTTTCTAGAAATACCAATGCTCTTGAGGTGAATCGGGCGAACTTCTCATTGTGCTGGTTGGCGAAGTTCTTAGGAACTACTTCTCCGAAAAACAGAATAACGAAAGTAACAACGGCCGAAAGAGCCACAACTACAATACCTTCAGTAGTTTTAGTACCCACAATGGCCCAGGTGAAAAAAGTGGAAATGGTAACAATGGCGATGTTTACTAAATTATTGAGTATAAGAATAGTGGCTAATAAATAGCGCCTTCTGCTCAATAGCTTTAGTACTGAATTACTTGTTACAGATTGTTCTTTTTCTAACTCGCTAAGCTGATTGCTATCTAAAGAAAAGAATGCTACCTCTGAGCCTGAAATAAGGGCCGAAGAAATAATAAGCAATACAAAAGCAAGCACATTGAAAACCAGATATGGAGTGCTCAACTCTGTGAGTTGTAAAAGTAGCGCCAAACTCGGCTCAGGTTCGTCTGGTGTTATTTCCAAAATCTTTTGTTTAGTCCCACATTAGAATGGTAGATCGTCCGTATCATCTTCAGGTATGCTAGATACGGGGCTTTCGCTCATATTGTTTCCACCATCGCTAGAGTTTCCACCTTCAGGTCGGCTTCCTAGTAAGGTCAACTCACGCCCCACAACTTCTGTAGTGTAGCGCTTGTTGCCATCCTGATCGTCCCATGAACGTGTAGTTAACTTTCCTTCAATATACACCTGGCCGCCCTTTTTCAAAAACTTCTCGGCAATTTCAGCAAGTGGTGTCCACAACACAATGTTGTGCCATTCGGTATTAGTAACTCTTTCGCCTTGTTTGTTTTTATAGGTTTCGCTTGTCGCAATAGGGAAGTTAGCTACTGCTCTACCATTATCTAAATGTCTAACCTCTGGGTCTTTGCCCAAGTTTCCAACGAGAATCACCTTATTTACACCTGCCATGATATTGAATATTTTAAGACTGAATTGAATGAAATTAACTAATAGAAAGCTTTTTTCAAATAGTTCTCAATGAGAATGGGTTTTGGCAACTCATGAATCTGTTCGAGACTATATGCCTTCAAATTCAATTCTTTCTGAATATTGGCAAAGGTATTCAATTCATTAACCCGAAGCCTAAAAAATCGGGCAAAAATCTGTCTATGTGTTAATACATGCTTTACCTCTTCAGAAACATCAATTAGTGTAAAGCGATCTGGAGAGTTTAGACTATTCAATACAGATTCTTCTGAGCTTCTTTTTAATGTCTCTTCTAAATGAAACTGATACAATCCTTTCCAGATACCATTGCCAATACGCTCATGCAACAACAGCTCACCGTTGTATTCAAAGATGATGTAGTTAAAGAATAGCTTCTTCACTTTTACCTTCTTTGTCTTTACAGGCAACTGTTCAGTCTCTCCTTTATTAAAAGCATAACAGCTATCGCTAAGAGGGCAGATAGCACAAGCAGGACTTTTAGGTGTGCATTGAATAGCCCCAAAATCCATAATTGCTTGATTAAACTCTCCTGGCTGATCTTTAGGAATGAGTTCATTGGCCAACTTTTCAAATACCTTAGCAGATTTTGTCTCGGCTATATCATCATAAAGCCCAAAAACCCTAGAAAGTACTCTATATACATTACCGTCTACTACAGCATTAACTTGATTGAACGCCATAGAAGCAATAGCAGCCGCAGTATACCTACCAATTCCTTTTAGCTTTAAAAGCTCCTCAAATTTGTTTGGAAATTGGCCATCATACTCTCCAACAACCATTTTTGCACAGCTATGAAGGTTTCTGGCACGCGAGTAATACCCTAATCCTTGCCATAAACGCAAAACTTCTTGCTCCTGAGCTGCAGCTAAATCATTTACTGTCGGATATTTATCAACAAAATTTAGGTAGTAGGGCATTCCTTGGTTTACCCGAGTTTGTTGAAGAATAATCTCAGATAGCCAAATTTTATACGGGTTGTTTGTTCTTCTCCATGGTAAATCACGCTTTTGGTGGCTGTACCACCTAATTAATTGATTTACAAATATTTCTCTATCCAAGTCTTTAGCTTTCGTTTTGGGCGGGCACAGGTAGAATTTTTTGGGAATAGGTTTTATAATTAGACCCGATCCCTTAATTTTGCAGGCCAAAATAACTGAGAATAAGTTTTTTGTAAAGTTTTATCAATTAAAAGAAGAAAACAGTGACTAAAGCAGATGTTATCAATCAGATCGCGGACAAAACAGGTATCGATAGATCTGATGTTACTACAACTGTTGAGACTCTTTTTGCTGTGGTTAAGGATTCGATGGCTGAGGGTGAGAACATTTATGTAAGAGGGTTTGGAAGCTTTGTGAATAAGAAGAGGGCAAAAAAGATTGCTCGTAATATTTCTAAAAACACGGCTATTGTTATCGATGAGCACTTTGTGCCAAGTTTTAAACCGTCAAAGGTTTTTGTTGAGCAGGTGAAAACCAGCTCTAAAGTTAAAGCTGCAAATAGTTAATAAAAGCCCCTGGGCTTTATGAATAGAAATCAGGTCATTCTCCTTGTTGTTGCCATCGCTGCTGTGATAGGCCTTTTTAGTCTGCCACGGGTAGTTGTGGATAATGACAATGAGCAAGCTGCAGAGTTTGTGGATGAAAGTGTTCCGGGAGGGGTAGTAGATCATAGCTCTGAGGTGCCTGAAGAAATTCAACCTAAAATTGACTACTGGAAGAGTCAATTATTCGTGAATGGCAATATGCAGCCCGAAAATGAATCTCTTGATTCATTAATGAGGGTGTTCATGGAGATCAACCAGTACGACAGTGCCGCATATTATGCCGGCCAGTTCGCAGAAAGGTTTAATAAAATTGAACACTGGCAAAAGGCTGGTGATGTTTATTTTGAGGCTTTTACATTTGCCTTAGATGAGCAGAAAATTAGTTTACTGGGTAGTAAAGCAAGAGAAGCTTACGAGAAAGTGCTCGAAGCACAACCTAGCAATTTGGATGCAAAGCATAACATTGCAATGACCTATGTAGCAGGTCCGGCACCAATGCAAGGTATCATGATGTTAAGGGATATTATTAAAGAAGACCCTAAAAACATGAAAGCTTTAATGAGCATGGGAAGAATGTCCATTCAAACCGGTCAGTTTGAAAATGGAATTGAGCGTTTCCAGTCTCTTGTTGAATATTATCCAAACCATATAGAAGGAAACTTCTTCTTGGGCGTGTGTTACTTCGAAGCCGGACAAATGGTGAAGGCCAAGTCGCAGTTCGAGAAAGTAAAAACATTAGATGCCAATGAGCAGGTTCTGACCGCTGCCGATGAGTATCTGGAAAGAATTAATTAAAAACATTAAAACATTAAGATTATGCCTTGCGGTAAAAAAAGAAAAAGACATAAGATTTCTACTCACAAGAGAAAGAAGAGGCTAAGAAAGAACAGACACAAGAAGAAGTAATCTTCTAGGGCTTTATAGCCCGTTTTTTGTTCTATTATAAATCTAAACCTCTACTACGTTGAGTAATGAATTGATTATTAATTCAACTCAAAATGGTAGTCGTATAGCCCTTCTAAAGGAAAAAAATTTAACGGAGTTCCATCATGATAATGATGAGAACAAGTTTAAAGTAGGTGACATTTATCTGGGAACGGTTAAAAAAATTGTTCCCGGTCTAAATGCCGCGTTCATTGATATAGGCTACGAGAAAGACGCCTTTCTGCATTACCTAGACTTAGGTCCGCAGATAAGGTCTTTAAATAAGTACACCAAAAAGGCGCTCTCGAACAAGCATACATCAGGCTCATTGGCCAATTTTAAAAATGAACCTGATATTAATAAGCTTGGTAAAATGAATCAGGTGCTCACAAAAGGGCAGCAGATTCTGGTTCAAATTGTCAAAGAACCCATTTCTACAAAAGGGCCACGACTGACCTGTGAGTTGTCGTTAGCTGGGCGCTATATGGTTTTAGTGCCGTTTTCCAATTCCATTAACATCTCAAAAAAGATTACTGATGGTGAGGAAAGAAAACGCTTGTTGCGTTTAATCTCATCTATTAAACCAGAAAACTTTGGCTGCATAATTCGCACCGTAGCCAAGGGAAAAAATGTAACCGAACTAGACAAAGACTTAAGAAACCTCGAAGAAACTTGGAAAGAGGGAATGAAAAAACTTCATTCTGTAAAGCCAAGAGAAAAGGTAATTGGAGAAATGAGCAGAGCTTCTTCGCTCCTCAGAGATATCCTGAATGAGTCTTTCGATAGCTTAGTTACTGACGATAAGGAAATACACGATGAGATTAAGGAGTATATCAGAAAGATTGCTCCTGATAAAGAAAAGATTGTTAAGCTCTACAATGGAAAGGCTAAGATTTTCGAAGCCTTCGGTATTGAAAAGCAGCTTAAATCTCTATTCGGAAAGTCTGTTAGCTTACCTCGTGGTGGCTATCTGATTATTGAGCATACTGAAGCGCTTCACGTAATTGACGTGAACAGTGGTAACAAATCTAACGCAGGAGAAGACCAAGAGTCTACAGCTTTAGCTGTAAACCTTGAGGCTGCTAAAGAGATTGCGCGCCAGTTAAGACTTCGAGATATGGGCGGAATTATTGTCATCGACTTCATTGATATGAGAAGGCCCGACAATAAGAAGAAGCTTTATGCTGAAATGAGGTCTTTTATGGAGACTGATCGTGCGAAGAATACCATTCTTCCACTAAGTAAGTTTGGCTTAATGCAAATTACTCGTCAGAGAGTAAGGCCTGAGTTGAACATTACTACGCGTGAAGTTTGCCCTACATGTCAGGGAACAGGAAAGGTAAGTGCAACTATTTTAGTTTCTGATCAAGTCGAAAAGAACCTAGAATATATTCTTACTACTCAGAATGAGAAGAATGTAACCGTAACATTGCATCCATTTTTACATGCCTACTTTACCAAAGGGGTGTTTTCAAGAAGATGGCAATGGTATAGAAGATTCCATACTTGGGTGAAACTGGAGAAAGATAGCTCTCTCGGTTTAAACCAATATGTTTTCTATAACAAAATGGGTGAAGAGATTGAGCTTAAAGCTTAGTAGCGAACCAAAGGAATAAGAAAGCCCCAATTCAGCAATGAGTTGGGGTTTTTTATTGGTCACAAAAGGAGTTAAAACTACGTGCTTTGGTGCGTTTCGCTTTAGCTTTCTGAAGTTTACGATGTGCGAATTTTGATTGACATCAATAGTAAATCTAATCCCGAAAATTTTCGGGACGCACATTTTCTAAGTCAGCCATTCCAAGCCACCTTCAGTTGCTTCTAAAACTATGGTGCTTTCATCCCATAGTGGTTTATTAGAACTTGATCCCAAATTCAAGAGCGAACATATTGTTCTTCACCTTGAACTCATCATAACCAGAGGTTTGCTGGCTAACCTGATTTAAAAATCCTATGTTGAAATTAAGAGCAGCAAAAAGGTTGGTATTAACTCCAATAGCTCTTTCCACTCCGCCACCGAAGTTCCCAGCAACATCAATACTCTGAAACTTACTGATAGACATTATCCGATCATTTTCCTGATTGGTTGTTAGCCTTATTTCAGGTACAATTCCAAAATTGAAGAACACCCTAGTGTCCAAGAGAACCTCGTTGGTATAGAGCTTCACGAGTAATGGAACTTGCAGATATTCATGGTCGTATCGCTCGTTTTCAGGTTGACCACCATTAAACCGAGGGTCTGTAATAGTTAATTTAGTAACCCTTGTGGCATAATTAATTCCTGAATGGAAATAGTAGTTTTCTCGAAAAGGAACATCTATAAAGGCACCGAGCATAAACTTAACCGCAGATCCATCTTTGTCTACTGAGGTATCTTCACCACTCGAAGGAATTCGGTTGTAAGAGACAGTTGGCCCTAAGGTAATTCCTATCCTATAGTCATCAATTTGAGCTTTTGCCGTACTCACAAAAAATAGGGCAATAAGAGCAGAGAAAACGTGTTTTTTCATGTGGGATAAAATAAATGAATAGTTTTGTCTTTTAAAAAGTGAGGATGTTGAAACGCTGGTCTTTTTTACTAATCGTAGTCTTTTTTGTGGCCTGCTCTGGCGATGACTGCAATAATGAGGTAGATCTATCGAAGGTTGATGTAGAGCTGGAATTTGAAGACCTGACTCATACCATACATCAAATTGATTCAAAAGAAGACCTGAAAGCATTTTTTGACTCAAATCCTATTGTCCGTGATTACTTCTTTGGTTTTGGAGAGTTAGTACCTAAAGAGGCCTTTTTAAACGAAGTACTCAAGTTTACACAAGTGCCAAAGATAAAGTCAATCTTTAAAGCTAGAAGCTTTGAGACTTTTCAAGAATTGCTAGATCAGAACAGGGAAATTCGAGAATACCTTACTTTCGAGTATCTTAATGCTAATAGAGATAAGAACCTTAAAGATGTGTACAATCTTCTAGCAAATTCCGCTATAGAAGACCTAAGTACAATTCAAGCTATAGATACTTACCTCTTGGCCAATCCGAAGGAGTACGAATACTTTAAGTTCGTCTTCAACTTTCAGACAGAGGAAGGGTTGATGGACGAAAACTATAGGCTGCTACAGAACCCTTATGTTGACACCCTTTACCAAGAAACCTTAAGACTTATTAGCGCTCAGGAAGTAGCTTATGAATTAGATCAGGCCTTTGCTAGACTAAAGAGTACTTACCCTGAGTTTGAAGCTCCAAAGGTTCAGACGGTCTACTCAGCTTTTGGAAAGGATGTTTACATGTCTGATTCGCTAATTGTAATTGGGCTAGATTATTACTTGGGCGAAGAAGCTAGCTATAGACCTAACGTTTATGATTACATTCTTAAAAGACTGACGCCAGATCACCTTGTGCCACAGATAATGCAATTCATGTCACTGCCGTATAACGAAACCGCAGAAGGACAAAGGTCCGTTTTGGACGAAATGATTTACTACGGAAAGGCCTTCGCCTTCGCAAAGCAAATGTTGCCATGTACTGCAGATAGTTTAATTGTCGGTTATTCTAGTCAAGATCTAGCAAATGCAACGGTTAGTGAAGCGGTAATTTGGAATCACTTTCTGGAAGAAAAGCTACTATACAGTGAGCAGCCAGTTCACATTACTCGCTACATAGATGAAAGGCCAAATGTGCTAGAAATAGACAGAAGGGCTCCCGGAAGAATTGGTCAATGGCTTGGCTGGCAAATAGTGAAAGCGTATCAGGAAGAAACCGAAACAGATTTTGTAGACCTGATGGATGAAACCGATGCGCAGAAGATTCTTACGCAGTCAAAATATAGACCTCGTTCTCGTTAGTCTTCAGTTTGTTCTCGTTGTTGAGAAGTTTAGAAAGCTTCTCAACTTGTAGCCTTTTTGAATATAGCTTTTCAGCAATCTGTCTTGAGTTGTTCTTATAACTTTCCAACAAGTCCTTCTGAGTCAAAAATGGTTTCAGCTTCTCAATGAATTCTTGTGGATTTTCAGGGTCTGCATAGAACCCGCATTTGTATTGCTCCACCAAGTCTTTGGTCCATCCATTGGAGTTAACAATTGTCAGTTTACCAGAAGCCATGCTATCAAACATCTTATTCGGGCTATTGGTAGCTAAGACCGGAATTTTCGCAAATGAAACGTAGGTTGCATCGGTAACATTCAATAACCTGCGAACCCCTTCCTTATTCTGATGCCCAATAAACTGAACATTAGAAAGCTTTCTTAAATAGGCTTCGAGCTTAATTTTACTTAACTGAGAGCCTTGACCAACCACTTTAAAATCAATGTTCAGGTTTCTCTTTTTGCATTCTGATGCTAAGTCTAGCAAATATTCTAAATGATTTGTAATGCCAATGCTACCCAAGTAAGTAATTACAAATGGCTTTTGAGCATTATAAAACTCCGTCAGCTTTGGGTCCTTTAATTCCTTTTTAAAGAACTGACAATCGGCCATATTGGGTATCATGTACACCTCCTTTTCTGGAGTCACTTTTTTAATCCAATCTCGCATTCCTGGAGAAAGAGCTACTATTTTATCTGCTCCCAGATAAATCTTCTTTTCGAGAGCATATAGATACTTTTTAAGAGGAGCACTTTTGATTGCACCTAGTTCTATAGGTGCGGTTGGCCATAAATCCCTGACCTCAAAAATGTATGGGATATGTCTTTTCTTTTTTAACCATAACCCAATTAGACCAACAGTTAATGGGGTACTAGTGATGTAGGCTTTATCAATACTAGCAATGTTCTTAGCATACTTTTTTGCTAGGCGAACGAACTTGAAAAATGACCAAATTCGTTTGAAAAAGCCCATTTCATTAGAATACCTTACTGGTAAATAGTGGACCTTAATACCATCAATCTCAGCTTTCGTGTAGATCGATTCGTTGTGCGTAGTCAGCATTTCCACTTCAAACCCTTTTTCAACCAGCCCTTTGGCAAGGTAATAGGAGCGAATAGCTCCGCCTTCCTGAGGAGTTTTGAAATATTGGTGAATATAGAGAATGTGTTGTGCCACTAAATGCTAATTCATTTTGCTCTCGATCAAGCCAGCTTATTTAACCCTTTAATTCCCTAAGGGGATACTCAATCTAAATTCTTCACCCTTTCGGGCAGGGGTCAAAATAACCTCGTCCGCCAAAGGCTTGATCAGAAGCACTAAATACTGTTCTAACTTACGAAAAATTACTAGCGAAGGATTTTCTCTTGCTTCTCAAAGTATCGGCAGAAGTGAATGAGCTTGCATTCTTCACACTTAGGCTTTCTGGCAAGGCAAACATAACGGCCATGTAGAATTAGCCAGTGATGTGCTTTTGGAATGACTTCCTCGTCCAAGTGTTTTACCAATTGTTTTTCAACCGCTAGAGGTGTTGAAGCATTCTGGTTGACAAGTCCTAGGCGCTTAGAAACACGATAGACATGGGTATCAACGGCCATGGAGGGTTGATTCCAAATAACCGAGGTAATGACATTAGCTGTTTTTCGTCCGACACCAGGTAGCTTTTGTAGCTCTTCTATGGTTTCAGGGATTTCAGAGTTGAAATCTTCAACCAACATTCTTCCCAAGCCTAAAAGGTGTTTGGTTTTATTGTTGGGATAAGAAACCGACTTGATGTAAGGGAATAATTCGTCAAAATTCGAAGCAGCCAAATGCTCAGGAGTGGGGAAGTCTTCGAACAGTTTGGGAGTAACCTTATTGATTCGAACATCGGTGCATTGGGCAGATAAAACAACAGCAACCAGTAATTCAAACGGGTTGCTGTAATTCAATTCTGTTTCAGCCTCTGGCTGATTTTCTTTAAAGTAGGTTACAAATGCATCGTACCTTTCTTTCCTAGTCATACCGCGAAAATAAGTTATTCAACGGAATGCAGGTGATATGATTTGGAATAACTGAGTATGGCATCTATCGTTTTAGCCGATGGTTCTTTCATGGAGGCTTCAAGACCAGAAATCACTTCTTTCAAGTCATCATAGTTTTGCTCCAATTCTTCATCGAACAACATAGCGCTGGCAATTTCAGCATTTTCCTCTTCCGAGGTTTCTTCGTAAATGTAACGTACTAAATCATCTTGGGTAAAGGTTTTGATCATAGGCAATGTTCTTTTTGTCCATCTTCTTTCTAAGGTTGATGAGCGCATATCGCATACGGCCTAAGGCGGTGTTAATGCTGACCCCTGTGTTGTCGGCAATCTCCTGAAAGCTCATTTGCATATAGTGTCTCATCATAAGAACCTCTCGCTGTGCATCTGGCAATTCTTTAATCAAATCTCGAAGCAAAGCATGAGTATCTTGTTTTATTTGTCTAGACTCAATAGAGTCTTCCGAAAACTCCAAAGTGTTGAAAACGCTACTTCCGTCTTCCATAACTATGGTCGGATAACGTTTTGCCTTTCTAAAATTGTCTATGGCTAAGTTGTGCGCTATTCGGCTTGCCCAAGGAAGGAATTTACCCTCTTCATTATATCTCCCGCTTTTCACGGTTTTTACCACTTTAACAAAGACCTCTTGCATTAAGTCTTCTGCCAAATACTGATCTTTTACGATCATATAAATGGTGGTATAGATTTTCTTTTTATGACGATTGACCAGCGTAGCGAACGCCTCTTCGTTACCATTTTTATACTGCGATATCAACTGACTATCGCTTACAGTATATTTCCTCATGTTATTTAATGTTAGGTTAACGTAGAGGTTTATATCATATTGTGCTGGTTAGGGTAAGACAAACTTTTGTTTTAGAATAATCTCAAATGTATCAAAAGTTGAAAACAAAGCAAATTTGCTAACTATTTCTTTCGTTTTATTTTCTGGATTAATCCATTTAACGACTCCAAATAAAGTGCAATGATTATGCCAAAAAGCCCTCAATAATTCTGTTTAAAAGACTTAATTGAACTAGAACATTTAGCAATCAGCTCTGTTATCTTTGCAATCTCATGTCAAAAACAACTGCTTTAGAACATACCCCTATCGATCAGCTTGACCCTAAGGAGTTTATCATCATTAAAGGGGCGCGAGTTAACAACCTGAAAAACCTAAGTGTGGCTATTCCCCGAAACAAACTCGTGGTAGTTACAGGTCTTTCTGGTTCGGGGAAATCATCATTGGCATTCGATACATTATTTGCCGAAGGTCAACGAATGTATGTGGAAAGTCTGAGCAGTTACGCCCGTCAGTTCCTGGGTAGAATGGAAAAGCCTGAGGTAGACTATATTAAAGGCGTTTCCCCGGCTATAGCCATTGAGCAAAAAGTAAGTACAAGGAACCCACGATCTACTGTTGGAACCACAACGGAAATTTATGATTACCTAAAGTTGCTTTTCGCCCGAATAGGCAAAACCTATTCACCAATCAGTGGAAAGGAAGTTCAGCGTGATAGTGTCACTAGCATAGTAGAATTTATTCTTTCGAAAGAAGAAGGCACTAAGCTTATGATTCTTTGCCCTTTGATCACAAAAGAAGACAGAAGCTTAGAAGACGAATTAAACGTGCTTCTCCAGAAGGGCTATACCAGAGTCATTTATGCTGGCCAACCACACTTTATTGAAGAGTTGCTTGAAAAGCCAAATGAGCTAAAGGAAGAGGATATTGAAATCCTAATCGACAGAGGAGTTGTTCAACATGATGAAGACACTCAATTCCGCTTCAGCGACTCGGTTCAAACCGCTTTGTTCGAAGGCCAGGGCGATTGCATCATAGATATTCCAGGAGAAGGTAGAACTAGCTTCTCAGATAGATTCGAAGCAGACGGAATGCTCTTTGAAGAGCCAAGCGTAAACCTGTTTACTTTCAATAATCCTTACGGAGCTTGTAAAAGGTGTGAAGGGTTCGGCAAGATTTTAGGAATTGATCCTGACTTGGTGATTCCCGATAAATCACTTTCAGTTTACGATGGAGTCATTGCTCCTTGGAGAAGCGAAACCATGAGAAAGTGGCTGGCTCCATTACTAAAGCATGGTATTGAGTTCGACTTTCCAATTCATAGAGCTTATGCAGACTTGACCCACGAAGAGCAAGAAGTACTTTGGACAGGCAATAAGTACTTCAAAGGTCTCAATAAGTTCTTCGAATACTTAGAGTCGAAAACTCACAAGATTCAGTACAGAGTAATGCTTTCTCGTTACCGAGGAAGAACGGATTGTCCTGAATGCAAGGGTACAAGGCTGCGAAAAGATGCCTCTTATGTAAAGATTGAAAAGAAATCTATCACAGACTTGGTGTTGATGCCAATTGGAAGGCTTACCGATTTCTTTGAGCAATTGGAGCTGACAACACATGAGGAGAAAGTAGCAGGAAGATTGTTGAAAGAGATCAAAAATAGAATTGATTATCTGCAACGAGTTGGCTTGAGCTACCTGACTTTGAATAGACTAACCAATACGCTTTCAGGAGGAGAATATCAGAGAATTAAGTTGGCTACGTCTTTAGGAAGTGCCTTGGTTGGTTCTATGTACATATTGGATGAACCAAGTATCGGTCTTCACCCGAGAGATACCGACCGATTGATTTCTGTATTGAAATCACTTCGTGATTTAGGAAATACGGTAGTTGTGGTTGAGCATGAAGAAAAAGTGATGCAAGCCGCTGATGAAATTATTGATATTGGTCCTGATGCAGGGTCTAATGGTGGTGAATTGGTTTTTCAGGGAACATTACCTGATCTGATTGGGCAAGGAAATACGCATACTGCTCGCTTTCTGAATGGAACTGACAGAATGGAAGTTCCGAAGCAAAGAAGAAAGTGGAATGACAAACTGATTATCAAAGGAGCCAGAGAGAACAACCTGAAAAATATTGATGCTGAAATCCCTTTAGGAGTTCTATCTGTGGTTACTGGGGTAAGTGGTTCTGGAAAATCCACTTTGATTAAGCGAATTCTTTACCCGGCTTTGGGGAAAATGCTCGGTACAGTTGGTGAGCAAACGGGTAAGATGGAAGCCCTTGAAGGCAGCCTTAAAAAGGTAAGTCAGATTGAGTTTGTAGATCAGAACCCGATCGGAAAATCTTCAAGGTCCAATCCAGTAACTTATGTAAAGGCTTATGATGCCATAAGAGCACTTTTCACGGATCAGCCATTAGCTAAGCAAAGAAACTATAAGCCAGCTTTCTTCTCCTTTAACGTGGATGGTGGTCGATGCGAAACCTGCCAGGGAGAAGGTGTCGTGAAGATTGAAATGCAGTTTATGGCAGATATTCATCTGACATGCGAAAGCTGTAAAGGCCAGCGCTTTAAGCAAGAGATCCTAGAAGTGAAGTACAACGACAAGAACATTGCTGATGTACTAGACATGACAATAGATGATGCTATGGAATTTTTCGAAGGAGAAAAGTCCATCATCAATAAGTTGGCGCCACTGCAAGAGGTTGGACTCGGGTACATCAGACTTGGGCAGTCTTCTAATTCACTTAGTGGTGGTGAAGCTCAGAGAGTGAAACTGGCTTACTTCTTAGGTAAAGGTAAAAGTAGCAACAAAGATCATATCCTCTTTATATTCGATGAGCCAACCACGGGGCTTCATTTCCATGATATCAGCAAGCTGATGTACTCCATCAACGCGCTGATCGAACAAGGTAATTCTGTACTCATCATTGAGCATAACACCGAAGTCATCAAATGTGCTGATTGGATTATCGATTTAGGTCCAGAAGGTGGTGATGCTGGAGGTAAGGTCTGCTATGCCGGAACGCCTGAGGATATGGTGGTGCTAAAAGACGAAAACCATACGGCTAAGTATTTGGCTGAGGTACTTTAACCCCTCCGCCCTAAAGGGCACCTCCCCTTGGTAAGGGGAGGAGTCAGTAAAACTGGCTTGATACTTAGAGTAAAAATTCACATTACTTTGAACCAATAAGGAAGAGACTTATCTCTTGACGAGTCTAGCTCCCCCCCTTATTTAGGGGGAGTTGGAAGGCGTTAGAAAGGCAGCTTCGCCAAATCCACATTTCCCCCTGTCAAAATCACCCCTACTTTTTTACCAGCGAAAACATCCTTATTCTTCAAAATAGCAGCGAATGGTACGGCACATGAAGGTTCAATGATAATCTTCATTCGTTCCCAAATAATGCGCATGGCTGCTACGATTTCTTCATCGGATACAAGAAAAATATCTTTCACCAGCTCTTTAATAATTTCGAAGTTTTTATCGCCCATGCTAGCCAAAAGGCCGTCAGCTATACTCGATGGTTTTTCTACTTTGGTGATAGTTCCAGCCTCCATAGAAAGGTAGGTGTCTTTGGCTCCTTCAGGTTCGCCTGCATAAACAGTCATTTCAGGATTATAGTAAAGGGCAGAAAGTGCACTGCCAGCTAAAAGTCCACCGCCACCAACTGGAGCTATAATTATATCTAGGTCAGGTTGGTCTTCAATCAGTTCTTTCGCACAAGTAGCCTGACCAGTTATTACGGCATAATCATTATAAGGAGAGATAAAAGTGGCTCCAGTTTCTTCTTGAATTCTCGCAGAGTTTTCTTCTCTAGATTGCTGAGTAGGTTCACATAGGGTTATTTGAGCACCATACCCTGCAACAGCCTTTTTCTTAACTTCAGGGGCGGTTTTTGGCATTACGATATAAGCAGGAACACCAGCCATTTTGGCTGCCAAAGCAATGGCTTGAGCATGATTGCCAGAACTATGTGTAACAACTCCTTTCGATCTAGCTTCTTCGGGAAGTGAAAGCACTGCATTTATTCCACCTCGTGCTTTAAAGGCACCAATTTTCTGAAAGTTTTCACATTTGAAAAATAGTTCGGCACCTACCATTTCATTGATGCTTTGGCAAGTTAGAACAGGAGTTCTATGAATAAACGGCTGTATTTTTTCATGAGCAGCCTGAATATCAGATTGTGTTACCTTAAAAGCCATATCTAATGCGCTATTAACCAGTTTTCGCCAACTCCAACTTCTACCTCTAATGGTACATCTAAGTCTATGGCATTAGACATCAATTCAGGCACTTTAGACTTCATCAATTCTAACTCTGAATTGTGAACATCGAAGACCAATTCATCATGTACCTGCATAATCATTTTAGACTTGAGCTTCTCTTCCTTCATCCATGAATGAATATTGATCATGGCTATTTTGATCATGTCTGCAGCACTACCTTGAATTGGAGCGTTGATGGCGTTGCGCTCTGCATGGCCACGAACGGTCATGTTCTTAGAGTGAATATCTCTCAGGTATCTTCTTCTGCCCAAAATGGTTTCCACATAAGTATGCTCTCGAGCATTATTTACCTGAGCATCCATATACTGTTTTACTCCCGGAAACTCATTGAAATATGCGGTAATGATTTGCTGCGCTTCCGTCCGGGAAATACCGATGTTTTGAGATAAACCGAAGGCCGAGATACCATATATCAAACCGAAGTTTACTTCCTTGGCTTTTCGCCTCATGTCTCTATCTACCTCCTCGATAGGTACACCAAAAACCTTACTGGCTGTGATAGAGTGAATATCACGGCCTGATTTGAAGGCTTCAATCATGCTTTCATCTTTCGCGAAAGCAGCCACAATTCTCAACTCAATTTGCGAGTAGTCAGCTGCCATTAGAGTATATTCTTCAGAACGTGGAATAAAGGCTTTTCTAATTTCTCTTCCCTTCTCTGTTCTAATTGGGATGTTCTGCAGGTTTGGATTGTTCGAGCTGAGTCTACCGGTGGCTGCCACGGCCTGACGGTAATCTGTGTGAACCAACCCATCGGCTGGGCTGATCATATTCGGCAAAGCGTCTACGTAAGTAGACTTCAACTTCTGATATTCTCTGAACTCCAGTATGCGCTTAGCAATGTCGTGTTCAACGGCTAGTTTGGAAAGAATATCTTCTCCAGTAGCGTATTGCCCGGTTTTAGTCTTCTTTGGTTTGTCTACAAGCTTTAGTTTGTCGAAGAGAATGACTCCAAGTTGTTTTGGCGAGGCTACGTTGAACTCTTCTCCAGCCAGCTCGTAAATCTCTTTTTCGGCTATAGCACTAGCTTCTTCCAGCTCCTTAGACATGTTGGAGAGCGTGTCAGTATCAATCTTTACCCCATTGTATTCTATATCTGCCAGTACGTGCATTAATGGCATTTCAACTTCATCGAACAGCTTCTGAATTCGACCTTCATTGATCTGAGAGGCAAAAATGTTCTTCAATTGAAGGGTGATGTCGGCATCTTCGGCTGCATATTCAACCACTTTATGTACAGGAACATCTTTCATATTGCCTTGCTTGGCTCCTTTTTTACCAATCAAGTCCGTAATTGAGATAGGCGTATAATTGAGATAGTTCTCAGCAAGCACATCCATGTTATGTCTTGTGTCTGGATCTATCAGGTAATGGGCAATCATGGTATCGAAGATTGGCCCCTTCACATCAATACCATAGTTTTTGAGTACCTGAACATCGTACTTGGCATTTTGCGCAATCTTTCCAATCTCAGGGTTTTCAAAAACCCCTCTAAACTCTTCTAAAATTTCTTGAGTTTCTTCTCTGTTTTCAGGTGTTGGTACATAATAAGCTTCACCAGCAACGTAGCTAAATGCCAAACCAACCATATTGGCTTCAATGGGTTCAAGGCTATCTGTTTCTGTATCGAAGCAAAACTCCTTTTGGGCTGAAAGGTACTTGACCAATCGCTTCCTCAGCTCAGGAGTGTCAATAAGATGATAGTTATGTTTGGTGTTAGAAGCATTGAGCTTCTCCTCAGGCATTGGAGTGTCATCTTTCTCCATAAGTGCTGGAGCGTCACCAAAAAGTGCCATTTGATCTGACGCAGCCTTCTTTGGTCTAGGACTCGCACTAGCGCTAGGACTACTTTCACCCAAAATTCTCTTGAGGGTGGTTCTAAATTCTAGGTCTTCAAAAACGGTTGTCAGCTTTTCTATGTTCGGCCCAGAATACTCCAGTTCCTTTTCATCGAATGTTACAGGAACTTCAGTATTGATTTTTGCCAATTTCTTGGAGAGTAAACCTTGATCTGCATTGGCAGCAATCTTTTCGCCTAGCTTCCCTTTAATACTCGCAGCATTTTCAATGATGGCTTCCACAGAGCCATACTCTTTCAGAAGTTTAGAAGCAGTTTTTGGCCCTACTCCTGGAATACCCGGAATGTTATCTACCGAATCTCCTTGCAAGCCGAGCATATCAACTACCTGATCGATTCTTTCAATGTCCCACTTATCTAGCACTTGCTGAACCCCCATAATGTCTACCCCATTACCCATAAAAGCGGGTTTGTAGAGATAAACATGTTCTTCTACTAGTTGGCCATAATCTTTATCGGGAGTCATCATAAACACCTCGAATCCTGCCCTAGCAGCCTTTTTGGCTAAAGTACCGATTACATCATCAGCTTCGTATCCGTCTAATTCCAATACAGGAATGTTGAAAGCACGGACAATGTCTTTAACTATGGGAGTGCCAATTTTTATATCTTCTGGAGTTTCCTCTCGATTGGCTTTATATTCGCTGTATTCTTCATGCCTGAAGGTAGGTGCGCTGGTATCGAAAGCTACACCAATATGAGTAGGCTTCCTCTTATCAATAATTTCATATAAACTATTGGTGAAACCGAAAGGCGCTCCAGTATTGAGGCCTTTTGAATTGATTCTTGGGTTTTTACTGAAGGCGAAATGTGCTCTATAGATAAGCGCCATTGCGTCTAGCAGAAAGAGGGTTTTCTCGGGTTTACTCATTCCATAAAGGTAAATCTTTCATGGAAAGTCAGAAAAAGGTTTCTATGCTAATTAGTGGCTACCGAATGAAGGGCTTTGGGAAATAAGCTGAAGTGTGAATTCGAATGCTGAATCTTTCTTATTCAATAAGTCTGAATAAGACTGAGTTACCAAATGATCTGGAAAAGTACCGCGACCTTCAGAGTTATTAGACACATTAATAAACTCTTCATAAATAACAGGAACCTGAAGCATTGTTTGTGTATTCGGAAGGCTGTAATTCAGAAGCATGTTGGCTGTTCTTCCATTGTGTCCACCACCTGTCTCTTCACCAACCAAAGTAACATTGTCCATGCTGCTCAATATTCTGGCTAAGTCTGCAGCAGCCGAGAAGGTCTTTCCTGAAGTCAAAACATAAATATTGCCATTAAAGGCTTTTCCCTCCCAATGAATACCAAGATCGAATTGATCGTGCCAGTTTTGAGTTGTTCCAGCATAGCCATTTGCTTCGGCCAAATTAAAATGCTCCTTTAGATAGCTACCCGCATTTTCAACAACATCAGTAGAGCTGTTTGCTCCGTTTATAGCCACTAGGTAATCTGCTAATTCAATGTCTTGTGTTCTTACAAAGGTTTTGGAAGGGTCTATTAACTGACCGCCTCCCATAAATTCATAGAGGAAATTTAAGATTCTACGATCTCCTCCCTCATTCAATCTTAAATCTATAATCAGGTTCTCGAAGTCAAACTCGTTAGACTCCTCATTGTATCTTGAAGCTAACTGCTTAAAAAACCAGTCGGGATTGGCCTGAAACGTATTGAGTGTTAAAACTAAAGTCTGCAGCGAGTCTATAGCGTCTAAGTGCGTAAAGTGATAATATCTTTCGTTTAACTTGTAAACAGGTCGATAGTAGTTATTGGCTAACATTTTATTGCCTTCAATGCCTTCAATTGTTTGGGTTAAATTCTCGCCAGAAGGTGTTTTAAAGGCTACCTCAAATACTCTTGAGGCACCATATTTCAAGAAGTAATAGTACCCGAAGCGGCTCTCTATATCTCTAATTGGTTTAGTAGCACTAAAGCCGTCTGTAACTGTTAGCTCACTCAACTCTTCGGTCATAGATTGAACGGGGTTTCCATTAATGCTGATTAATTCTGCACCCAATGGAAGGTTCCCGTCCTCAAAATCGATGAAATAGGAGTCGTCTATAATTCTGATAGGATAGGGAAAGAATTGAGCTTGATCGTTGGCAGCCTTTAGTGTTTCAGTGTCTAAAGAAACTACGGTATGGCCACATCTGATTTTGTTATTGAGCTTAGAAAGAAGAATATCGAAGTCTTTAAAAGTAATAACATTTGGAAGTTCTGTAATAGTCTGATCGATTAGCTCTCTGAACTCAGACCTAGAGATAAACTGGTAAGGGTTGCCATGTTGCTGATCTATAATCTCGAAATAAAGCTCAATATCTTCAGCGGCATCATTTTTAGTAAGTAGCCTGTCTAGATTATCGTTAGCAAAAAGGATATTGGTTACTATCAGCAGAAAGCTGAAGAGGAATGTTAGGAAGGCACTACTAAGCAATTTCTTGTACATCGTTAACCCTGTTTTTTGTTCATCAGGGCGATGTTCAAGTGGCTGTTTTGACATTAATTTCACAGCCTCAAATTCCGTTGAACTCCTTTAGTTCGTTAGAGAGATAAACGGATTCTGCACATTGGGTATTTTACTTAAAACAACGGTAAAATACCTATGTCACCCTGAAGGCAGGGCGTAGGAAAATACTATGTAGCGCACGCATAAACGTAGCTGCTAGTTCGATACAGGTTGTTTGGTAAAGTGGCCTAGGAATTAAGTTTTAAGATGAGGTGTGTTAAGTTATTGGTGTATGTGAAAGTGTTACAAATATACAGAAAATTGCATTTCGAACAATTAATGACGTTTTTCACATACAATAAAACGTTTTTCGAAGCAATTAATATAAGTAGGTACAAATGTTATTATTTCGAGAATTTCTAATTATCAGAACATTATTTCGTTTCCGTGTTTGAGTTCAGTTTAATTTGAATGAACTTGACTCAAAATGCCCAATCTTAGATGAGTGAAAAAAAAGTCAAAAATTCTTATGTAAAAAGCACTAAAAGCAGATGATAATCAGGAACTTAAGACTTTTAGCACTCATTTTTCTACTTGTTTTTGGCATCTTTAAAGTAGAGGCCCAGCGGTTCAATGGCTTTATAAATTCCGATTTCTCGGGTGTAATTGGAGTCAGAAGTCAGCCTGCAAGTGTTGCTAATTCACCCTATAAATTCGACTTCAGTTTAGTAAACGGAAATTTCTATTTGACTAATGACATAGCCGTAATAGCCAAGAATGACGAGGGCGGAAGCGGCTTTATTCGTCAAGAGGGTTTTCAAGACAGGTTTGCTATAGCAAATGCATCTTTAGGAGGGCTTTCTGCTCTGCTTTCACTTTCTAGAAACCGAGGTATTGGCATTCAATACAACTTTAGAACGTTAGCGAATGGCACTGACATTACCCCTAACTTTATTTATCAACTCAACCGATTCAATGCACCTCAGTTTTTAAACCAATCTTACTTCAATGAGTCTATGAAGTTGTCATCAATGGCTTGGCAAGAAGTAGCATTCACCTATGGCGGCATATTGAAAGACGATGGTTATAACCGTTGGAAAATGGGGCTCACAATAAAGGCTGCTAACCCAACAGCACACCTGTGGCTAGATTTGGCCGATGCTGATTACTCCATTGATGGAAATGGCCTCTTGAATTTAGATAGGTTTGATTTTTCGGCTGGATATTCATCTAACCTCAATGATTACGAGCAATTTGATGGAAATGAGCAGATGAGAGTTCCTCCAAAAGGCACGGGGTTAATCTTTGGAGGAGCTGACATTGGAGTACTCTACGAAAGAGTGGCTTACCGACCAGATCCAAAAACTTCAGCGCAAACAAGTCTCAACAAAGACATTACCTATGAGTTTAGGGTGAGTGCCTCTATAACAGATATTGGTAAGTTTAACTTTGAACATGGCAGTGCAGCTTTTATGGCATCGGGCTTAGATCCGAGTGCCAATTCATTAAACTTTGAATCTATGCTAAACAGCATTAATAGCTTCAGAGAGTTTAGAGATTCCTTAAATACTTTCCTGCAATTGACTGATGTGCAGGGCGAATATAGTGTAAGCTTACCCACAGCTCTAAGGTTAAATTACGACTACAACTTTGGCAATAACCTGTTTCTAAATGTTGCCACAGTTGCAGATTTAAGCTGGGCTTTACCCGCAGACTACCGAGTTAGCTACGCCAACAGTGTCACCATTGCACCACGGTACGAAACTGGTCTTTACGGACTTTACTTGCCTTTTTTCTATAATTTTGAAGGAGACACGGAGGTAGGGTTAGCTGCCAGATACGGCCCTTTGACCTTGGGCACTCATACTTTAGGCACTCTGTTCGCGTCCGAGAAAGAATCTCTTGGGTTCTTCTTTAGCATTAACTTGAACCAGCTTAAAGCTAACGCCAGAAAGCCATACTGCTTTGGCAGCTCTAAAACAGGTTCAGCACTGGTGAGAACTAAAAGAACCCCGCTCTACAAGAGGAAGAAGTTTATATTCTTTTAAATTTAATTACCGTGAGTTTTTACTGATCCAGAATACTCTTTACCCCTAGAATCTTGAATATGATATAATGGGAGCTTCTCATTCAAAGGCCAAATCAACTTGAACTCACTAAGCATTTCAAGATTGATATGTTGACTTTCAAAGCTCTCAGGTAAGGATTTTAGATAGAAGCCTAGATTTCTTTGGAATGCAATTGAGTTAAGAACGTCTGGTTGAACTTCACCGCTGAGGAAATCTATTTCAATAACATATCCCTTGCCTCTGACTTTCATAACTGTATCAATAATGTGTGTGTCCTGATCGCTATTATAGTTCATCAGGCTTAAAAAGCTATGACAAAAATTGTGACCAGCAGAAGCAATATTTTTGAACTTCATCTAACAAAAAAGATAAAATCTGAGGCTGGCGGGTCAATATCCTCTTCCCTGAGTAAGTAAGCAATTTGGCCTCGAGTATGCGTTCCGTGGTTCACTACGTGAGTGAGAATGTCAGAAACCATGTTTTCAAACTCTTCTCCCTTAGAGTTTTTATAGCTCACGTTTTCTTCCAATTCTTCAGAATAAATATAATCCAACCAGTCTTGGCTAGAGCTTTCTAGCATATCTAGTGCTTCATGAACTTCGTGTTCGTCCCAAACACCTACAGAAGGTTCTTCCTTCTTTAATCTGCTGAGCCAAATAACCTGTGCATTAGCTATATGGGAAATGAGTTTCAGTATTTGCTGATTCTCGAATGGGTTCACACGTACAGCTTCCGAAAACTCCTTATTCGCCCATAAATTATATTCAAACAGTCTCGTATAATGTTCTTTCATCCTTTCAGTTTTTTATACTTGTACCCCCTGTAGGCAATCCATAATAGCATGGGAACCCAAATGAGGTCGTTCATTAAAAGATGGAAAATACCACGCTTACCAACGTTTGTCTCCAGAATAGAAAAGTAAAACCAAGCAGCGCCAGCCACTTTAGTAAAAGCACCAAAGAGAATCAGAAACCAAAGCTTACCTGGGTGAATAGCACACATTAAGTAGATAGCAGCCATGAGTAACACGCCTCTTCCCTGCCATATAATTAGGCTTGGTGCTTGAGCTTCTGTTTCGGCAACCCATTGAAAAAAGGTTTCTGGAAACCAGCCAATGAAAACGCCCCATAATATATTGTAGGCTGTTGCGGCCAGAAGGAATCCTCTCATCCATTGAGGAAATAAACTTTGCGGTGTCTCCATCGATTATATAACTTATGTGAATTCTTATTGTTGAAAGAACTTAACAACTACAAAATAAACTATAACCTTAACCAAGATGAAGAATAGACTGGCTTTTCTATCTAACTCCAAGGCCTTTTTTACCCTAGTTGTAATGGGTGTTGGTTTTCTTGCTGGCGCGAAACTAGTACAAGACAGTCAAGTTGTTGCTGAAGATGTGCAAGCGGCTCAGAAAATACTTGATCTAAACTTCGACCAGAATGAGGTAGATATGCTTCTCCGAAATGTTAATCAGACCCTTTCGGGAATGAAAGAGCTTCATAATTACGAAATCGATAATAGCATTCCTCCAGCATTTACTTTCAGGCCTCAGCATACTGGAAAGCCCATTGCTGAGAGTCAGAAGTCGCAGCAGTGGGAGCTTCCAACTAAAGTAGAAATGCCAGCCAACAGAAATGATTTGGCCTTCTATACGGTTGCTGAACTATCCGTTTTAATTAGGGAAAGGAAAATCACTTCGGTAGAATTGACTCAGTTTTTCATTGAAAGATTGAAGCAGTATGGTAGTGAGCTTGAGTCTGTAATCACTATTACTGAAGAGCGAGCAATGGCTCAAGCTAGAAAGGCCGATGACCTATTGAAGAATGGAACCTACTTAGGGCCATTACACGGCATTCCTTATGGAGCGAAAGATTTATTTTCCGTGCCAGATTACAAAACCACCTGGGGAGCTGGTCCTTATAAAGACCAAAACAGGGGTAATGAATTGGCTACTGTGGTGAAGAAGTTAGATGAGGCCGGAGCGGTTTTGGTTGCAAAACTTACTTTAGGAGCATTGGCTATGGGTGATGTTTGGTATGGCGGAACCACCAAAAACCCTTGGAACTTGGAGCAGGGTTCAAGCGGATCGAGTGCTGGTTCAGGGTCTTCCACCGCAGCAGGTTTAGTGCCTTTTGCTTTGGGTACTGAAACGTTAGGGTCCATTGTTTCTCCTTCCACCAGAAATGGAGTGACAGGACTTAGACCTACTTTCGGAAGAGTAAGCCGAGCAGGTGCAATGGCTTTAAGCTGGACAATGGATAAAATTGGCCCAATGACACGCTCTGCGCTAGACTGTGCCTTGGTGCTCGATGCCATTAGAGGTGAAGACAACAAAGACTTGACGGTTCAAAACCACCCTTTCAACTATACGGGAAAAGCCGATTTGTCGAAGTTGAAAATCGGTTATTTGAAAGACTATTTCGATGGCGGAAGAGGTTCGCAAAAAATCAATGACTCTATTTCTTTAGAAGTACTGAAAAGCCTAGGTGCTACACTGGAGCCTGTAGAGTGGGTTTCAGATATGCCTTTTGGAGCTATGCAGGCCATTTTAACTGCAGAAGCTTCTGCGGCTTTTGATGCGCTTACTCGCTCCGATCAAGATACTTTGCTCGTTAGACAAAATGCAGGAGCTTGGCCTAACCTGTTCCGAGCGGCCAGATTTACCTCTGCAGTAGACTACATTAATGCCAATAGAGCACGCTATGAACTTGTTGAGAAGGTCAATGCTCTGATGAAAGAATATGATGTGATTGTTACTCCGAGCTTTGGTGGCTCGCAGTTGCTCACTACTAACCTGACTGGCCATCCGTGTGTGGTGTTAAAGAATGGCTACAATAATCAGGGAAGTCCAACCAGTATTTCATTTATCGGAAACTTATTCGATGAAGCCACCATTTTAAGCGTAGCTAGAACTTATCAGGAGGCCACAGATTTCGATGAGCAGCATCCGCCTAAGTTCTTAAACTAGTTTTATGTTCCAGATTCATTGTTCAAAGTTTATGGTGTGCTCTATTAAACTTTGAACTTTATGCATTAAACTCGCCATATGCTTTTAGCCATAGATGCCGGAAATACTAACATTGTCTTTGGGGTGTACAAAGATGGAGAATGGATTCATGAGTGGAGGTTCAATACTTTGCCTGTTAAAGACAAGGTTGAGTATGAGATGTTCCTAAGGTTGAACTTCTTAGAAGCCAACTTGAAGCTCGAAGATGTGGATGGCATAGTGATTTCTTCTGTGGTTCCTCAACTCAACGATATTCTGTCTGACTTTTCCAGACCACTGATAAATAAGGAACCCTTGTTTATAGGGCCGAAAATCTATGATAAGTTGCCAGTTCGCACCAAGAGGCCGTATCAAATTGGAACAGATTTAGTTTCCAATGCAGTGGCAGGATATTCTCTATACAAGGAAGATATTATCATTGTAGACTTTGGTACCGCACTAACTTTTACCATTGTTGGTGAAGATGGATTGATTCAAGGTGTGAATATTGCGCCAGGTCTGCGCACTGCTATTAAGGCTTTGGTTGGAAATACTGCACAATTACCAGAAGTGCCTTTGGAACTGCCAGAATCAGTTCTGGGTGCAGACACCATTCACGCTATTCAATCAGGTGTGCTTTGGGGCTATGTAAGTATGGTAGAAGGTATGTTGGATAAAATTCATGCTGAACTAGGCAAGAAAACCAAAGTGGTTGCCACTGGAGGACTTTCTTCTGTGCTGCATCCGCTACACAAAAGATTCGATGAAGTTAAAAGACACTTGACTTTAGACGGACTGAGATTAATACATGAAATAGTAAATAATGGCTAAATACAACTGGGCAATTAAGGGAATCATTTTCATGATCGTCATCTGGCTGATCATCTACATTGGCATTCCATTATTTGATGATACCAAACCGATGGAACCAGAGAAAAACATCATCAACTTAATCATCGCCATTCCTGCAGGAGTAGCTTTCGGTTGGTACAGATATAAATTCTTAAAGGAGAAGCTTGAAAAGAGGAAGGAGAATTAAGAGTTATTCATATTGAACAATAAACACAATGAAAACCTTAAACAACCTTCTGATCATACTGACTTTCTTCATTTCTTCTAAATCTTTCGCTCAGAAAACTGAGAGTATGGACTTAGGTTGGAAGGCTATCACAGACTTTTCTATTGTTGGAATAGACAGTTTCAAATCATTGTATCAGACTGACTCCTTGATGAACAACCTTGAGTTTCTGGGTAAGCCTACCTTTCTAAAAAGAGAGCCATTTAGTGCTGATCACGGCTATGGGTTTGAAGTTCACTTCAAGGGTCTTGAATTGACATATCGACATAGCACAGATTTTGAAAAGGGACATTACGAATACACGAAAATATTATTCAACTCTCCTGTCTACACACTTAAATTAAAAGAACAGAAGATAAAGGTAGGACAATCAATTGATTCTCTACCTGACCTCTTAAAAGCTCCTGAGTTGAGAGATATGGATAACCAACATCGAATGCTATTTCATTTCTCTCCAGTAAGCAGTACGTTTCAGATTTACTTTAACCGAAATACACGTCTGATTACAGCTTTGGAATTCAGTAACACATTCTACTAAAAGCTCTGGTTGATCACTATTATTTCTCAGGGCATAAAGTAGTGTGTATTCGTCCGACCACTCCAAGTGGTCGGACGAATCAAAAAATATTGCACATCAAAAAAGCTCCTATTTTCGTCATTCCCAGCTTGACTGGGAATCTCTTCCGGCCTATGATGCCAGTTTAGGGAGATTCCCTCCCGATATATCGGGACGGAGTCGGGAATGACAGTAAGCTTTTTAGACAGCCTCCATTTAAAATTCACGATTCAACATTAGTTGTCTTTTCTGTAGAGCTCAACTCCTGTTTCATAGTACTTATCGCCTTCTACCCAGAAAGGAGTTTCATCGGCATTACCAATCATTCGAGAAGCATAGACATAACTCTTGAAGAATTTTTCCAGATACTCATAGTCAACTGTGTTTGGGTTGTCCGATTGCTGGTGGTAGTACTTCATAATTTCGGCATCGAACGCACGGAAACCCAGACTATAAGTTGGCGCAGGAATACCTTTTCTGGCAAAACTCACATTGTCCGATCTATCAAAAAGACCTTGCTCTCCGGCCGGATCATCAATAGCCGTAAGCCCGAAAGCCACATTAGCATCTTTAATGTATTGAGAAGCGGTAGTTCTTTCTAAACCTATAATGGTAGAAATAGTAGTGTCGTTGTAACCACCATTGTCACTGTTCCAGCAGAAAACAATTTCGTTATTCGGAATCACTGGGTTTTCAGCCAAATATCTACTGCCTAATAGTCCTTTTTCCTCAGCGGTAAACATTACAAACAAAGCACTCCTTCTCATTGGGTATTTTGCAATATTTTCAGCGGCAGAAAGTACAGTAACTGTTCCAATGGCATTGTCTCTAGTTCCGTTATAGATAGAGTCTCCTTCAGCATTTGGTGCTCCAACTCCAATATGGTCGTAGTGGGCAGAGAACATAATGAACTCGTCTTTCAACTCAGGGTCGGTGCCCTCTACCATAGCCACCACGTTCTTGTCTTTAGAGATTTCATTTACCATGCCTTCAATGTTGATACTAGCCCTTTTGATACTTCGTGTCATCATAAAACGCTGATTGGCATTATCCATATCTTTCAACCAAAGGTGTGGAATCAACTCTCCTTTATCTTCAAAAGAGTCTATGCTAATATTTGCTCTGTTAAAGCTTCTAGCCAACTGCCCCCATGGAATGCTAGGAGAGCTGTAAAACTCTACTAATCCAGCAGCCCCTTTTGCTCTTGCTCGCTCATTTTTCTCACGGCTTAGATCTAAGATGGATCTTCTGTCGGTGGTTTCTCCATCGCCTGCTTTGGCAAAAATGATTTTACCCTGTACTTCGGCATTTTCAAAGTCTGCCTCTGAAGCGTAGTTGAGGTAAACTATTTCGCCCTCAAAGTCTCCAGAGCTACCATCCAATACAATAAAGTCTTCATTTAGATCGAATGATTTTCCGCTGTATTCTAAGCTCCCAGCCGAAGCTGGTGTCTTTATTCTCAGTGGTACCGGCTGAAAGTAACCCTCTAAGCCCGGTACTTTCTGAGCACCATAAGACTCTAATTGATTAGCTAAGTAATTAGCTGCAACCTGTATTTCTTCAGAGCCAGTATTTCTACCTTTTAAGTCGTCTGAAGCCAAGTAATAAATGTGATCTTTAATTGTCTGCTGGTCTACCGTAGCTTCGGTTTTTTCTAGATCAGTTTTCTGTGCGCAGGCATTGGCGGTTATTAGAACCAGGCCAAGCCAAATTTTCCATTTAGAGTTCTTCATTGTTAGTTGAGTTCAAAATATTTGAAAATTGGGTATTCAACTGGCTTTTCATCAATCTTATTCTCCTCAAAATAAGTATCGAAGAAATTCCAGGTAACTAAACCATCATCTGACTGTGGCTCTAACATGTAGAAAATCAGGTTGGCTAAAGGTTGAGCTAAATCTATATAGAAGTCGCCCTTTTTAAATCTTTTGTTAGATGCTGAAGAGAATTCTCCATCTATAGTGGCCATATTATGCCCTTCAAACGGTCGCTGCCCCTTTTCTAACTTGGTTGCGGTAAAAACTTCTCCATTAGCTCTAGCGTTTTTAGATAGAGTGTCCACTTTTGCACCTAGCAGTTGAAGGTGTTCAGCAATATGAGCCATTTCTTGAGGAATAACATAGCCTCTAGGCAAAGTGGCCTTAACAGTAGGGTTAAAAGCACTGTAGTTAGTCACATTTTCTAACTCCACTATTTCTCTCGACCTTAAATATCTTTCTTGTCCGTTCTCATTTACTGTTTTTAGATAGTTATAGGCTCTATACTTTTCAATAGGGTCTGGCATTGGCACCATTTCAAACCTTACTCCTTTCTGAATTTTTCCGGCTTGCTCTTTTACCAAATTAATAGCGTCTGCTTCGGCTTTTTGGTTTACAGCCATCATTTCTTGACCATTTTCATTGGTGTATTCTAAGATTTCGCGAACGAAGGCATAAGTACTTGCCATGCGTTGATACAATCTCTCATGGGCGAAAGCCTCACTTAAAATCGCCATTCTGTTTCTTAAACCGAATTGGTTTACTAAGTACCTCGGGTGGTGATTGTAAGTATAAATAGACTTAATTGGCCAACCTTCTCTTCTTTCATAGAAGTAGCCATAAGGCCCTAGGTGAATGCCATCTTCTTCTAGTACATTGTCAGTAACTGTAGGTAAAATCTTATCCCAAGTATAATCGAATGGTGCTTTCTCTCCTGCAGTGTGGTAGCTAGGAGCCCAAGTTAGTGAATAGCCATGCCATACACCGTTTGTTGTGTGAAGGTCTACGAAAAGAGTTGGGTCCCAAGGCACAATTACGTTTTGAAAAAGAGCTTTAGTTTCTAGGGCTTCAGCCTTAATACCATCTCTGTTCAAATCCCAACCTTGGCTATTGGGTCTCATTCCAACTTTTATTGGGCTATCTTCCTGAGAAGGTCTTCTACCTTGCTCCAGTCTATCATTACTATCAGTGTTGTAAATTGGTACAAACAATAGAATCTGATTATCTAATAGGTTTGTCTTATCCCCTTTCAAAATCTCTCTCAAAAGTATCTGTAAAGACTCTTTGCCTTCTACTTCTCCTGAGTGAATATTGCCTTGCACATAAATAACTGGCTTCCCAGAAGCCTTAGCTTCCTCTGGGCTCGTAACCTTAGGATTCGCCATTACCACCACTGGAATTTCTTTACCCTCTTTTGACTGCCCCATTGAGGTTAAATGTGCGTATGGACTATCTTTAATTGCTGCATTTACCACCCCCATTACTTGTTTATAAGTGGAAGTTTCTCGGAATCCTGTTTTTTCCGGATGTGTCAGCAATTCGGTCGGCCATTGCTGACCTTGCACATAAAGTGAAAATGTCAGTAGAAATAGTACTATTACTTTCTTCATTGATTGAGATTTAGGCGTTGAAAATACCAAAAACCGCCTTAATGCGAGAAATCTAAACTTTCAATTACATAAGTGGTTTAGTTCTATGTTTATATAGAATTAAATTCAAGAAAGCCCAGCCTTATGCTAAACAGACGTCAATTTATTCAGAACTCAATGGTAGTCTCTGCCGGATTGAGTATTTCGAACCCTCTTTTAAAGCTACTTTTTCAGAATGACTACCAAATGGAGATGCTTCGCAACAATGTGGGCATATTCACTGAACGCGGTGGAACCATAGCCTACATGATTACCAAAGAGGGTATTGTGGTGGTAGACTCGCAGTTTCCTGCTCAGGCCAATCATCTCATTGAAGAAATTCAGAAAAAGTCGGACAGAAAAATTGACCTACTGGTTAATACACATCACCATGGAGACCATACTGCTGGAAATATCGCTTTTAAAGGCTTGGTGAATAAGGTGATGGCTCATGAAAATTCGCTGAAAAATCAGAAGCGTTCTGCTGAAGGGCAAGGTTCTTTGGATAATCAGCTTTTACCAGATACCACCTATAGCAATGGAATGATCAAGGAAAAGGTTGGTGGTGAACGAGTAGCGCTTCATTACTTTGGACCTGGGCATACAGATGGTGATTCTTTCGTGCATTTTGAGAATGCTAACATTGTGCATACTGGCGATCTGCTCTTCAACAGAAGAGTACCTTATATAGATAAATCTGCTGGAGCGAATATTACCAACTGGCAAGTGGTGCTAGAAAAAGCTTACAATACTTTCGATACAAATACGCTCTTTGTCTTTGGCCATGCGGGAGACGGATATGAAGTAAAAGGCAACAGAGAAGACCTTCTAGCTTTCCAAAATTACTTAGGTAAGGTGATGGAGTTTGTGAAGAAAGGTCAGGCAGCTGGTAAAACTAAAGAACAGTTGGCAGAGGCTACAGAAATCCCTGGTGCACCACAGTGGAAAGGTGGGCAAACCAGAGCAGTTAATGCTGCATGGATGGAGCTTTTTGGAGAGTAATAATAGAATTGTGATCTAGGTATTGAGTATTGAGACAATGCTTGTGGGGAGAAGAGGCTTTAGTAAGTCATTTCGACTATAGGGAGAAATCTTATCTATGTAGAAGATTTCTCAGTCTTACCTCCTTCGAAATGACTTATCAATGAAGCTCGGTGTTACTTCGCAATACCCACTACCAAATAAGCCTACTACTTCATCGGGGCATACGGATTAATCTCCTTCAGCTTGTCTTCTAAAGCGCGAAGGTCTTTTAAGCGCATCCAGCTAACTTTGATTTTGTGCTTTTTCAGCTTATCGTTTTCATCGAGTACGTTGAGACCAATATGCAGATGGTCTGTTTCGAAGTAGCTGTCGAAGTTGTATTTAGTAATAAGCAGTGATTTCTGCTTCTTAGAGAAAAGCTTTTGGGTATTAATCACCATACCGCCATCGGCTTCGGCAGCATGAACATATAAAGGCCAATTCACAAAAGAAGACATAAACCCAAAAAGCGGAGCAAATGCAGCAAGCAGAATCAGGTTAGGTAAATCAGGAGCAATAATGAATTTGTAGACGAACATAAACACTACAAATACTCCATAGAAATAGAGCAAATACTTAAACCTGTTAACCCTGCCTTTATTGTTGATGTCTTTCATTTTCTAAATTATTGTTAGAGAGTTTTCTGACCTTATTATTCCTTCTTAAAAATGGGAATAAAATTCTGGAGTGACGATCAATCTAAGCTTTTGAATCAAATTTCAACTTGCTTAAAATATCCCATAAAACTACACCCATACTAACGCTTACGTTGATGGAATGTTTGGTGCCAAATTGTGGGATTTCCAGGCACAAATCGGCTGATTGCACTACATTTTCTTCAACCCCAAAAACTTCATTACCGAATACTAGAGCTAGTTTTTCATCGGCTTTAGGTTGAAAAGTCTCTAAGGAGGTGCTTTTATCTGCTTGTTCTACTGCCGCAATTTTATAGCCTGCTTCCTTCAATGCTGAACAGGCCTTAGCAGTGCTCTCAAAGTATTTCCATTCAACTGAATCTGTGGCACCTAGGGCTGTTTTATGAATTTCGCGATGCGGAGGCTGGGCAGTAATTCCGCAGAGGTAAACTGCTTCTACTGCAAACGCATCTGCTGTGCGAAAGGCTGAGCCCACATTGTGCATGCTTCTTAAATTATCTAGTACCAGAATGATTGGGTTTTTCTCTTGCTCCTTGAAGGTTTCAAGGTCTGGACGGTTAAGCTCTTCGTTACTAATTTTTCGCATTTTAGTTGGTCTTAAGAATATTACAAGCATGTCCTAAAGACACTACTTCTATATCGTTAGTAATTTTATAATTGTCGTTTCCAGGGTATATAATGAGTTTCCGCTCTGCTTTTACATCTTCGGCACCAGAGTAAAAGCCCTTTTCAACTTTAGGAGTCAAACTCCTTTTTACTTCTATTGCCCAGACTTTGCTTGGATTGAATTCAATTACAAAATCTATTTCCGCACCGCCTGCAGCTCTATAGAAATAATACCTGGCATTATCGGGTAATGATTCGATTAAATTCTCAATCACAAATCCTTCCCAACTTGCGCCAAGAATGGGATTACTGAGAAGCATCTCCATGTTTTTGATTTGCAATAATGTATGCATAAGCCCCGAGTCCCTGATGTACACTTTAGCGCTTTTAACGAGCCTTTTACCTTCATTTTTATGCCAAGGAGGCAACCTTCGAACAAGTAATAGCTCTACAAGCAGGTCTATATAATTGGCTATCGTTTTTGAGTCAACTCCTAAGGACCGAGCAAGTTTCGATGCATTCACAATTCCGCTTTGCTCGTGAGCCAGCATTGTCCAAAATCGCCTAAGCGTTTCAGAAGAAATTCTTGCTCCAAGAAGGGGAATATCCCTTTCAATGTAAGTTCTGATAAAGTTTTCTCTCCATTTGAAACTAACGCTATCGCTACTGGCTAAAAAGCTATCAGGGAATCCTCCTCTCAACCAGAGTTTTTCCAAGTCAGTAGCTTTTATCTCAGTAAAACTTAGAGGATTTAAATTGGTATATCCAATTCTTCCAGCTAAGCTCTCTCCGCTTTGTTTCAAGAGATCTAATGAAGCAGACCCAAGTAAAAGATAAGATCCAGATTTATTCCCTTTCCTACGATTCTCATCGATTAGACCTCTCAGAATACTGAATAAGCCAGGAATTCGATGAATTTCATCTAGTATAACCAGTTTATCGGAATGTCTGGAAAGGTAGTCTTCTGGTTCCGAAAGCTTGGCGATGTCTCTGGGTGATTCTAGATCCAAATAGATGGAATCATATTCCTTTGTTATTTCAAAAGCCAAAGTAGTCTTCCCTACTTGCCGAGGACCAAGAATGGCTACTGCGGGGAAAATGGAGAGCAGTTCCTTTACATTCTGAAGTTCAGATCTCAAAACCATCCTTGCAAATTCGGAATACAATTCCAAATTTGCAAGGTTACTAGGCTTAGAAATAGGTAAAAAAAGAAGCCCGACTCTCCAGCCGGGCTTCCGTCCCGAAAAGGCTTCGGGACTCCTCAACACCAATCAACAACTCATATCTTTTTAGAGATTACTAAGTATTTAGATACCTTCCAGAAAGATTCTGGATCTGTAATCTCTAGTACTTGTTCTGCTTCACTATCACCAGGTAAAATCTGATAAGATCCCAGTGGATGGCTGCTCACTAAGCTTAATGAAGCGGCTTCAATTCTTAGCTTCTGAACATTTCTGCGATCTACCGTCATAAATGATTTCTCATCTGCTTCTTCTTGTAAAGCCACCCTTTTGCCGAAGATTCCGAGAAAGCCACCTTCTTTAGCTACTACTCCTTTAGACTGCAAGTCTTCAAAAGTTCCGATTGCCAGAAAGCTCTTGTTCAACTCGCTGTTTTGAGCGGTAAGCTGCTGAACCTTTAAGGCCTTTTCTTCCAAATCTGTCAGTTGTGCATTAATGGTCTGATTTAACGAGTCTTGCTGGCTAATCATCAAGGCTAGCGTTTCGTCTTTCTTACTTAACTCTGCTTTCAGCGTAGTGATAACTGTTGCTCTCTCATTCAATTCGGCCTGTAGGCCATTGATTCTCTTTTCGAATACGCCAAGCTTCAGATTGGCACTTTTCGCTTCATCTTCCAACTGCCTCAAATCTTGCTTACTGCGAAAAATTAAATCATCTATCATACTGATCTCCTTAAAAATTTTCTCATTGTTTCTTCGGTCAATTCGGTCGTTGCCTTGGTGTTGAATGAGGTTTTCTTTTTCAAGGATATCGCTTATCTGGCCTTCTACTTTATCGTAGAGTGTCAGCATGTCTTCAAATGCCGATTCTTTCTCAAACATTTGCGTTTCCAGTTCATTGTACTGGCTTGTGAGCACTTCTTTCTTCTTGGATACGGAAGATATTCCGAACCACATGGCAACGGTTAATGCAACTAGCAATACCATGCCTACTTTCATTGATTGTTTCATCTTACTTACGTTTATGGGTTGTTAAAAAATTCGACTCTATTCCCTTGCGGAAAAAGTGATGAAACTCTGGTTATTGGTTGGTTGGTGATTGTGGTTCGACCTTCGACACCTTTATAACGAAATACTTAGTTATTATTGTCCGATTTTGAAGAAAAAGCATAAAAAAAGTGGCGTTGAGGCCACTTTTCGTCTAGTTCAAACCTAAACCTAAACTCAAGGTTAGCGCTGAGTTTTTGGCGTCTTCGGTAGCCTGACCGGCAAAGGATCCGTCTTTACCAATCTCTCGCATACCATAGTTATATCTTAGTGAAATGTGCCCTCCTGAAAAGCCTAACCCTAGGCCTACTGCAGCACCATAATCTATTGTATTGAAGTCGTCTCTATCTAGTTCTGAAATCTGGTTGATGTTACCATCGCTGTCTACATCTTTAACGTTAGCGCCTAACAAGATGCCAATGTATGGACCAGCGTGAATATCTAACGGACCTGCTTTTAAAGAAAGCATGGCAGGTACTTTCAAGTAATTAAGGTTGAATCTGTATTTACCGCTGCCTTGTAAAAAGTTATTGTATTGAGCTGCAGCACCTTTTTGGCTGTAAAGAAGCTCAGTTCTTAAGCCAATTCCTTCTTCGGCACCCCATCGGTTATAGAGCCCTACGTTAATTCCAATTTTCGAATTTTCATCGTCTACATTATCAATGTAGAGGTTAGACATGTTAGCACCAATGATGAGTCCTCCTTGTGCTTGAGCTGTACCAACGGCTAGCATAAGCATTGGCAACACTAATAGAATTATTCTCTTCTTCATGATTATAAGGTTTAGTTATTGATTGGTGGTATGGCTCGCCCGAAGGCGGACCACACCGATTTATGTTTAGGATTATCCCTTGGTAGTGACCACGAGATAATTTGAAAGTTCCCAGAATTTTTTCGCGTCTAGCACCTTGATGTATTTTACCTCAGGGTCTAGCTCATCTTGAATTACGGTATAAGATTCTGCAGGGTGTTCGGTAACCAACTCAAATCTGTCTGCCTCAATTTTTAGCTCAGAAAACTCTCTAATATCGGTTTCTATAAAGTTCTCTGCCTGAGCGGAAGCTTTTAAATCAATGGTTCTACCAATCCACAAGAAACCACCTTCTTTATCTACCAAACCTTGCTCTTTAAGGTCTCTGTAGCTGCCAACAGCATAGTGCACCTTGTTAAGGTTATTGTTGTAATCAGTGAGTAAGTCAATTTCCTGTTCTTTCTCTGTAATAAGTTGTTTTTGACTTACAGTTTCAATTTTGATTGAATCGTACTTTACTGCAAAAACTTGTAGTTCCTGATTTTTATCGGCTAACTCTGCCTTCAGAGAAGTAATGGTTTTTCTCTGCTCATCTAAAGCAGCAGAAAGCTGATCTATGCGTGTTTTAAACGCACTGATTTCAATATTGCTCTCTTTCACTTCGGCTTTCAATCTTTGAATAGAAAGGTTAGACTCCTTTACTAGTTCATCGATTAGTTTAAGCTCAGTAACTAACTGGTCTTCGCTCTTGTTACCTTCGCTAGTTGCATTGATTGCTAAGTTCTCTCTCTCAGCAATTTCGGCCACTTGGCTTTCTGCTTGGTTGAGCATGGCAATTAATTTGTTATAGGTAGAATCTCTTTCGGCAAGTGCCTGCTCAATTCTTTCTATTTCATCAGATTGTTCTGCAATCTTCTGTTCGTCTTTCTGATTACAACTGCTTAGCACAACTGTTGCTCCAAGCATCAGCGCTACCGGCAGTTTTATTCGGTTTAAAGTTCTCTTTTTCATGATTTATGATTTATAGAGTGTCTTTTCTAAAAGAATACTTTTACTCCGAAGCCAGGGTCTATACCAAAGTATGCGTTACCTGTTGTTGCTACTTCGAAGAATGGTTTTATATCTAAGCTTAAAGCCAGAGGCGTATCAGGAATCATCATTTCTAATCCAAGAATGAAGTCTACACCCACACCAAACTCATCATCGTCATTGTCAAAGCGGTTTCTATCTACTCCTAAGTTAGAGTCTGACTGAAACACCACGTGACCACCAAACCCGTAGTACATGTCTACAATGTCTGTATCGAATGGTGAAGCATATTTTTCTGACAAACCAGTAATGCTAAAAGAGTTGTATCCGAACCCAAGAATGGCCTCGAAGGCGTTTCCTCGAGCGTTAAAGTGCTTGTAAGTGATACCTGTGGTACCAATGGCTCTTATACCCAAAGCATTGATGCCATAATTGTTGGCCACCTGAAGCATTGGGTCATGTACTCCTGTAGTATCGTTAACTGGAGTTCCGGTGCTAGCTTGCAATTTGTTTGCTGTACTCATCAGGGCAACTACCATGACGAATATTCCAAGTATTGTTATTGCTGATTTTTTCATTTTCTAAGGTTTTCGATTCTGATTGGCTTTAAATGCCAAAATGAAACCAGTTTGAAAACAATATGTAAATGACTGGTTTTCAGAAGAATAAATTCTTGAAAACCAAAAAAGCCTCTTTTTTTGAGAGGCTTTTTTTCAGATTGATAAGGTTTTTTACCGTTCTACATCTCCTTGAGCATTCGATATATAGTGGATTGTCCTATGTCTAGCTTTTGGGCTACCAGCTTAATGTCATCGTCATACGTTTTAAGATAATGCTTTACAATGCGCTGGTTATATTCCTTCAAAGTCATCTCTTCTCCAGAGAATTCGGCCACAATGTCTTTAGTACCAAAGGATATGTCATTGTCAGTGATAGTATCGCCTTCGCTCATCACTACAGCTAGTTCTACCACCGATTTTAGCTCTCTAATATTTCCAGGATAGCCGTAACCCATGAGCTTTTTACTAGCCTCTGAGCTGAGTTTTTTCGCAGGCATGCCATTCTCCTTACAGAATGAGCTTATAAAGTGCTTAGCTAGAAGTAAAATATCTTTGCCGCGCTCCCTCAGTGGCGGAAGCTCAATAGTAAGACCAAAGAGACGGAAGTAAAGGTCTTCTCTGAAGTTTCCTTCTTTTACCTCACTTAAAAGGTCTCGGTGAGTAGCGGCAACAATTCTACAATCTATCTTTATGTTCTCTTTTCCACCTACTCTTACTATTTCTTTCTCTTGAAGCGCACGGAGTATTTTGGCCTGAAGCGTCTTATCCATTTCTCCCATTTCATCTAAGAATAGGGTTCCGCCTTTGGCTTGTTCAAACTTACCAATGTGCCGACTGGCAGCTCCTGTAAAGGCTCCTTTCTCATGACCAAAAAGTTCGCTTTCTGCTAACTCCTTGGGTATGGCACTCATATTTACGGCCACAAAAGCATTGTCCTTTCTATTGGAGTTATAATGAATAGCCTTGGCCACCACTTCTTTACCAGTACCCGTTTCTCCGTTAATTATAACGGATATATTGGTGGTAGTGGCTTTCTTGATTAGGTGGAAGACTCGCTTTAACGGCTCACTTTGTCCTATTATGGAGTTTTGAAAGTCGTACTTTTCCTGAACCTCTGTCTGAAGCTCCTCAATTCTATCTTCTAGATCAGATCGCTCACGAATGTGTCTAATTACATTGTGTAGGCGCTCTTTGATGTCTTTGGTTTTAGTAATGTAATCGAAAGCACCAATTTTAAGCAGGTTTACTGCTGTTTCAATTTCGCTTTGGTCGCTAATTACAATTACCTTGGTATTAGGCGAAACACTCAATACTTTCTTGAGTAATTCTTCGCCATTGGTGTCAGGCAAGCGATAATCTAAAGTAAGCACCTGAGGCTTTTCTTTCTTAATGCCCTCTAACAACGAAGCCCCGTCTTCAAAGGCCTTAACATTGAAATCGGGGTTCAGCTCTAGGGTATATACTAAAAGTTTTCTATACCAATCGTCATCATCGACAACGAATATGGTGTAAGAATTACTGGTCATGTTCGTGAAAAATTAAAGGTTCTACAGTGGTCAATTATACCTTAGAGTCTAGGTCATCTTTTATTAAGGAGTAGATTTCTTCTACTTTATTTATTTGCCTGTCAATATCTTCAAAAGAAGATTTTTCGGCCATAGATTGAAGCTTCTCTATAGCTTCTACCAATACGTATGCGCTTAGGTGCCTAGCAGGAGGAAGCATTTTATGTGCCTCTTCTCTAATGCCAGTTCTAATTTCTAAATCGGTTGCCTTCCGTAAGTTCTTAAGGCTTTTTGTAGCACTCGTTTTAAACGTACTCACCATTTCATTTACAAAATCTTGGTCTCCTATAGATTTCAAAGTGTTTAAATCATATAGGTTTTCAGCATTTACCTTTTTTGATTTGTTGCCGTTGAGAATAGACTTATCTCTTCCTTCTGGATTGGTCAATGTTTCAATTACTTCTAAGAATTCTTGCTCATCGAATGGCTTTCTCATTATGTGGTTGAATCCAGATGTCTTACTCAGCTCTCTTTCATAGTTAGAAATAGTTGCGGTAAGTGCCATCATAGGACTCTTCTTGTTGACGGAACCATTGTTTCTGATTTTCTCTACAATTTCAAATCCACTGTAGCCCGGCATTTTTACATCGAGAATTGCAATATCGAACTTCTCATTCTTTAGTGCCTCAAGTGCTTGAGTACCATCATTAGCACTTATAAGCTCTACTTCATGGTGTTTGAAAACTGCTTCTAAAAGCTTTAGGTTGAAAGGCTCGTCATCTGCAATAAGGATTTTCAAGTCCGATAGTTTAATTTCCTCCTCAGGCTTATTGTTATCTACCGTCTTGTCTAGCTTACCAATTTGATATGGGATGTAAAGGGAAATTTCCGTACCCACACCTTCTTCACTTTCCATTTCTATGGTTCCTTTGTGCAGGTTAGTCAGCATATTGGTAATGGCTAAACCTAAGCCAGTACCTTGTCGTTGGTCAGAAGAGTTAGCCTGTTCAAACTCTTCAAAAATCTTCTTTTGCTTCTCTTTAGCTATTCCTAGACCCGTATCTTTTACTGCTAGTCTGAGCGTAACGTCTTTGCCAGATTTTTCGTGAATCGATGCACTCAGTGTAATAGAGCCTTCATCTGTATATTTTATGGCATTAGAGACAAGATTAGTCATCATTTGACGTAGCCTGTGCGGATCTCCATTTACATACTTAGGCACAGACTCAAACTCGGTTTTTAACTTAATGCCTTTAGCAGAAGCTTTATCTTCAAATATTCTTATCACCTCAAAAAGTGTAGACTTAACATCAAAGATTTCTTTCTCTAAAGTAACCTTATTGGCCTGAAGCTTAGATAGGTCCAGAATGTCGTTGAGTAAATGAATTAAGTGGTCAGAAGAATTCTTAACCACCTCTAGTTGATCTTTTTGCTCTGGAGACATGTCTGATTTAAGCAGCTGATTAGTGAAACCAGCTATGGCGTTCATAGGAGTTCTTATTTCATGACTCATATTGGCCAAAAATCTTTCTTTAGCATGAGCTAAATCTTCGGCATTCCTTTTAGCCGATCTTAAAGCGTTTTGATATTTCTTATTTCTAGCTAAATAATTGACTTGAGTGATTATGGTAATTACCAAGAGCAAGCTTGTAAGTGTGGAGAATACTACAATCTCTTGGTTAGTGTCTTTAGCCATTACCTCGGCCTTAGCAACTTTCTGGTTATCGTTATCTAACTCTATAAGCTGTAACTCATTTATTAAATAAACTATTTCATCTTGTAACTCTGCGGCCTCCTCGTTAAGGCTACTGAGTTTTCTTTTAATTTCTTTGTCTTGTTTCTCACTTGCAGTTCTAGCTTGTACAAGCTCGTCAAGTATTTCTTGACGAATTCGGCTAGATTCTTTTGGCACTTGCGTAGTATCCTTTTTCTTTCTGCTCAGCAACTTTCCAAAAAAGCCCTTTTTAGGTTCTTCTTCTATAGTATCTTCTTCAATGGTTTGAGGAATGCTTTCAATTTTTTCAGCCAGATCGTCTAGTGTGCTCTCTAGAATATCTGAATTAATAGCTCCTATTTGGGTTTGCACTTTAGCCCATTGATTCACCAATGATGAGAGTGAATCATATAGATTCTTTACTCTTTCATCTTCAATGTTCTGCTTTAGAGAATCTATAAGGAAAAGACTCTCGTCTAGGGCATTGTTGAAGGACTTTAGAAGTCCTGGCTTTGGGTCTGTTCTGTAAGTGTCAATATCTTTCTCCATTTCATCTATGTAGAAGGACACTTCATTGAGCACAATGAGGTTGTAGTTTGGCTGAGCGCTCTCGCCCAGTTCATCTACCATCTGATCTAGTTTGGAGTATGCTTTGTACCCCATGATCATGATAATAATAGTGGTTATGGGCAGAGCCAAATTAATCGTCCAAGCGAGTGTCCTTCTGTTAATAATATTCATGAGGTTAAAATTGATGGTAGTGGTTACTTTAAAAAATTGACACTTACACCAAAATTAACCGTGAAACCTGTACGATTGTTATTTTGATCTTAAAAAAAGCTCTGTCATTTAAGACAGAGCTTTCAATTTATGTTTGGTATTAGAAGATATCGATCAAAAGATTCAAGGTAGTTCTTGCCTCTACATTGAATACAGACATCAATTCTCCTCCAATTTCTACTTGTACTTTTGTAGCAGCTTCAAAGTTAGTTTCGTTGCTTAAAGTTTCTTCGTCATACTCTGCAACTACAATTTCATACTCACCTTCTGGCATGAAAGCCAAAGTAAAGTTACCTGTAGAAGTAGCTACTGCACTGTTGATAGACCCTTCAAATCTTGAACTTCCATCAGCTGGTTCGCCTGCTTCAGAATCATCATATGTTCCTTTTAGGTAAGCATAAACAACTACCTTATCTGCATCTGAATAGTCACTCATATCTACATTACCCTGAATAGATCCAGCTTCTGCTTTAGATACAAGTCTTGCAGTTGGTCTAAGGTTAAATTCACCATTACCTTTCTTCACAAGAGCTTTTCTCAAGTCAACGTCAAGAACTACTTCAGACATTCCGTTAGCTAACACCTCAAAGTCACCCATGATTTTATAACCAGAAGATGAACCACTAGGTACTTTTATTTCTTGAGTGGTGTTGTCAGTGAACTCTACCCATGCCTGAGCATTACTAGTAAGCATCAATCTAATCTCGTCATAAGTACCAGCGTCTACTGTAGCTTCACCTAATAATTTGGTTTGACCATTTTGGTAAGCCATTAGGTTAAACTCTTCAGGCTGATCGAAAGTAATAGTGTTTTTTACTTCGCCATTGGCAATAACTTGTACTTCTTCAACAGATAGATACACTCCAGAAATATTCTGAGCATCTACTGCTGCATCGGTTGCTTCTACACGAACAGATCCTTGTCCGTCCATTTCGTTATCGTTGTCATCACAGCTAGTAAAAATCAGACCAGTGGTTACCACTAGCGCTGCCATTAATGTTTTTAAATTTTTCATTGTTATGGAATTTAGTTTTCAAATTGTTGTGCCACTATTTATCCCAAACTAGTGCCATTGAATTAAAAAACTGAAAACCAATGTTTTACAAGTAAGCAGAGTTGTATTTTTCTATCATTGAGAGAATTTCTCTTTCATTTTGAAAACAATTACCTGCCATGGCGAACAAGCTTTAGGAGTTGTAAGAATTGAAGCCCACATCATTCGTAAGGCGAAGGGATTTTCCTATTTTTGACGATCAGACTAATACTTAATTTTCATTTTTCGGTTCATGGCAAAAGCTAAATCTCCCAGCGAAACTCCATTGATGAAACAGTACAATGCCATTAAGGCAAAGTACCCTGGCGCTCTCTTACTTTTCAGAGTAGGCGATTTCTATGAAACCTTTGGAGAAGATGCCATTAAGGCGAGTAAAGTTTTAGACATTGTTCTTACAAAAAGAGCCAATGGAGCTGCTAGCCATATAGAACTCGCAGGTTTTCCGCACCATTCTTTAGATTCTTACTTACCCAAATTAGTCAGGGCTGGCAATCGGGTAGCCATTTGCGATCAGCTGGAAGACCCAAAATCTGTAAAAGGCATTGTAAAGAGAGGCGTAACCGAATTGGTAACTCCTGGACTTTCATATAATGATAATGTGCTTGAGCAGAAGAGCAATAACTATCTCTGCTCATTATTCTTTGGCAAAGATACCGTTGGAGTAGCCTTTTTAGACCTTTCTACTGGGGAGTTTTTAGCCGCAGAGGGGAGCCCTAATTACATAGACAAATTAATTCAGGGGTTGAACCCTTCAGAATTCATCTTCTCAAAAGCACAGCGCAATGCTTTCGAACAGCATTTTAGAGACAACTTCAATACTTACCACATAGACGACTGGGTGTATGCCTATGATTTTGCCTATGAAAAGTTGACCAACCATTTTTCTACCTCTTCCCTTAAAGGTTTTGGAGTAGAAGACATGAAGTTGGCTATAGTAGCGGCTGGTGGTGTGCTCCATTATTTAGAAGACACTGAGCACAAAGAGCTAGACCATATTTCTACAATTAGCCGTCTGGAAGAAGATAAATATGTTTGGCTAGATAAATTCACCATCAGAAACCTTGAGCTAATTCATCCACAGCACCAAGGAGGAGTTCCGCTCATAGAGGTGCTAGACCATACGCTTACACCAATGGGCTCTAGACTAATGAAGCGTTGGATGGTGCTTCCACTTAAAGAGCTGAACAGAATTGAAGACAGACTATCTGTTGTAGATGCTTTTTATGAAAACCCTGAGTTAAGAGACCAGGTGGCAGAACATTTAGAGCAGATAAATGATTTAGAGCGATTAATTTCTAAAGTGGCCGTTGGCCGAATAAACCCTAAAGAGCTATTGCAGCTTAGAAGGTCTTTAGAGAACATTGGCCCCGTAAAAGCCTATTTAGCCAACACCAATGTAAAAGCACTAGCCCACCTAGCCGATCAATTAGACACTTGCGAAAAACTGGTTGAAAGGATTAACACTGAGCTTAAGGATGATGCTCCAATGCACGCTAACCAAGGTGGCATTATAAAAGAAGGAGTAGATGAGGAGCTAGATGAATTGAGAGGAATTGCCTTTAGCGGCAAAGACTACCTCATCCAGATTCAGCAAAGAGAAATCAAAAACACTGGTATTACTTCGCTTAAAATTGCCTACAACAAAGTATTTGGCTATTACCTAGAGGTAAGCAACACGCATAAGGACAAGGTGCCTGAAAACTGGATTCGCAAGCAAACCTTAGTGAATGCCGAACGCTACATTACCGAAGAGCTCAAAACATACGAGGAGAAAATTATTGGTGCAGAAGATCAGTATAAGGTAATTGAGTACAGGCTTTTTCAAGAGTTAGTGGCATACTCTACTGATTACGTATCTAAAATTCAGCAGAACGCCAGATACATTGCCATGGTAGATTGCCTCATTTCTTTCGCTTTGGTGGCTAAGCAAAATAATTACTGCCGACCTCAGATGAGTGATAAAATGGTAGTAGACATTCATGAAGGTCGCCACCCTGTTATTGAACAGCAATTGCCAGTTGGTGAATCTTACGTACCTAATGATGTTTCGCTAGACGATCACAACCATCAAATACTCATTATTACAGGACCAAACATGGCCGGTAAGTCGGCCTTGCTTAGGCAGACTGCTCTCATTGTACTAATGGCACAAATGGGAAGCTATGTACCTGCCTCTAAAGCCAATTTGGGCATAACTGATAAGGTTTTCACCAGGGTTGGAGCAAGCGACAACCTGTCTAAGGGCGAATCTACCTTTATGGTAGAAATGACTGAAACCGCCAGCATTCTTAACAATCTATCGAACAGGTCGCTAGTTTTGATGGACGAGATTGGTCGTGGAACCAGTACTTACGATGGTATTTCCATTGCTTGGTCTATTGTAGAGTACCTACACAATCATGAGAAGTTCAAGCCTAAAACCCTTTTTGCTACGCATTATCATGAGTTGAATCAGCTGGAAGAAGATTTTCCTGCAATTAAAAACTACAACGTTTCCGTTAAGGAAGTGGCCGACAAAGTCATTTTTATGCGGAAGCTAAAGAAGGGAGGAAGTGAGCATAGTTTTGGTATTCATGTGGCGCAAATGGCCGGAATGCCAAATCAGGTGGTCATTCGCGCAGCAGAAATAATGCAGCACTTAGAGAAAGATAAGATTCGGAACAATGAAAGCGAGAAGATGAAATCTATCCCTAAAAACAATTATCAGATGACTCTTTTCGAAGCCGATCCAACTTTTAAAGAAATAAAAGAGCTTCTAGAGTCGCTAGATATTAATACTATTTCGCCTGTAGAAGCACTTTTGAAGCTGAATGAGATCAAAGGGAAATTAAAAAAGTAATTTTTTTTCGATCAGCCGTTGCAAATTCAAACCCCTTCATTAAATTTGCACTCCCATTCGCAATAAGAGCGAAATAAAGGGTTGAAAATATAAGCGAGAGTAGCTCAGCTGGTAGAGCACGACCTTGCCAAGGTCGGGGTCGCGGGTTCGAATCCCGTCTCTCGCTCAGAAGCTAAAAAGCGTGTTTTCACGCTTTTTTAGTTTTAAACCAATTCAAGAATTTACAACTACCTAGTAGTTGCAGCCGGAGTGGTGGAATTGGTAGACACGCAAGACTTAAAATCTTGTGACCTTCGGGTCGTGCGGGTTCAAGTCCCGCCTCTGGTACAGAAGCCTCGTCAGTTTTGACGGGGCTTTTGTTTTTTCTAAGCTACCCATGCTATTCTGTAGTAAAATCGCACATTATCTCTGAAATTTGCCGTTAGAATGAAAAACTGCGTTTGCTCAAACCTAAGCACCACTTTGATAGTTTTAAGACTTTTGCCGGTTGTCTCATCCGCAAGGTTACTTTTTAGTTGAAACTCCATTTGAAGAAACTGATTAAATACCGCGCCTTAAGAATTCTGATCAGAGTAATCATTGGTTTACTCCTGTTCTTCGCACTTTTAGTGCTCTTTATTCGTAGCCCGTGGGGGCAAGGCATTATTGTAGACAAGGCGGTGAGTTTTGTGGAAGACAAAACCGGAACAAACGTAGATATAGACAAACTCTACCTCACCTTTTCTGGAAATCTATCCCTAAAAGGCCTTTATCTCGAAGACCAAAATCAAGATACCTTACTTTATTCTCAGGCATTAGAGGTTGCTGTAGGCTTGCTTCCTCTCATTAAGGGAGATGAAATCAACATTAAAAAAGTAGATTGGAACGGACTGAAAGCACGAGTAATTAGACCTGAAGCAAGCGAAAGTTTTAACTATCAGTTCCTCATAGATGCTTTTGCCAGTCCTGCAAATTCGACAGTCACAGACACTACACCTACTACAGCTCCTGAAATCAACATCGGAAATGTTTATTTCAACAATTTCGATCTGATTTATGCAGATGAACCGCAGGGAATGCTGGCAAAACTTAAACTGGGGAGTTTAGCACTTGAGGTAGAAACCCTAGACCTAGATAAATTCATCTTTGAGGTGGATGAACTTTCAATTTCCAATACCCGAGTAAATTACGAGCTCAACAAAAAAGCTCAGGTTACTCAAGCCACAGAAGAAAGTAACGAAGCAATGCAGCTTCCTCAATTAGCAGTTGGGCTGTTAAATCTGGAAAATGTGAGGCTGAATTATAAATCGCTTGCAGACTTTACCGAAGCTGAACTAGACCTTGAAGAATTGATCTTAGAGCTTCCTTTAGCCGATTTAAATACTCAGAAGATTGTGCTCGATGAACTGACGCTGAATAACTCGAAGGTAGTTTATAGACAAACAGCTGCGCAAGCAGACCAATCTGAGGCCCAAGCAACTGCAACATCAACACAACCTACAGCATTTGAATGGCCTGATTGGAATGTGGAAGCGAAAAATATCTCATTAGCCAATAATGTGCTAACCCTGCAAACGGCAAATACTTATTTGGAGTCAGGAGTTTTCAACCCAGAATGGATTGATCTCCAAGGGCTCATATTTAAAGCGGGAGACATTTCGTTAAAACCAGACGAAGCTAATTTTGAGCTCAACAACCTAGCTTTTAAAGAACGAAGCGGCCTAATGCTTCAAAGCTTTGCCTTCGATTTATCAGTCGATGAAAGTGAGCTGTTGCTTGAAGATCTAGCTTTCGTCACCCCTAAGAATAGCCTCTCAGGAAACATTGTACTGGGCTATACCTCAATCAACCAGCTCATCAACTCACCAGAATTGGCCAATCTAGACTTATACCTTAATCGGTTGAAGTTAGACCCAACAGAGTTTTCTGCTTTTAGCCCCGCATTGGCCAAAAACGAGTACCTACAAAAGCTTTCGAACAAGGAGCTTATTGGTTCACTAGCTATTGCGGGAAAGGTAAGCGACCTAAGCATTGACAAGTTTAGTTTGGTTTGGGGTGATTCTACAGACATTAATTTTGTTGGCCGCATTCAGCACCTAACGGATACCGACTTGCTCAAAGCTTCACTACAAAACATCGATATTCGTTCCGCCAGAAAAGACATAGTTCAGTTCATTGAAGAAGATAGCCTTGGGCTTGAATTGCCGAAACAGTTAAGGTTACAAGGCAATGCCACGGCCAGCCTAAATTCTGCCAATGCCGACCTCCGATTGAACACATCGCTAGGTAATATCTCAGTCAACGGAGATTTTTCGCAGTCTGAACCTCTGGCCTTCAAAGCTGATTTATCAGCGGAAAACCTTCAGCTCAGAACACTACTTCAAAACGATCAACTCGATACACTCTCTTTTGCAATGAAAATAGAAGGAAGTGGTACCGAACTCTCCGATTTAGATGCAAAACTTTCTACCAGCTTTGAAAGGCTTACCTACAACGGCTATGACTTCTCTAACCTTGAAATTTCTGGAGCATTAGAAAACGGAGAAGGTGATGTAAAACTGGCATTCAAAGATGAGAATTTAGACATGACCATGCTCACACAGTTGGCGCTAGATTCGGTGTCTCCTAAAGTAAACACCAAGCTTACAGTTAAAGGTGCCGACTTATTTAGAATGGGCCTTACGCAAGCCAATATTCGTACAGCTTTTGAGCTCAAAGCAAGCTACGTAGGTAATGAGGCTAACTTTGATATTGAAGCTGGCCTTAATGATGGAGTGGCTATTTACAATCAAGAAGCTTATAATTTTGGTGGATTCAGCATGAAAGCTAAATCTGCTCAAGACACCCTGAATGTATATATTCAGAGTAATACTATAGACTCTAAAATTACAGCCAATAGAAGCCTTAATGAGATTATTCCAGTATTTCAGCGTGAGCTAGAGTACTACCTAAATCAGCCCGAAACTGTTTCTACAGACTCCATCGATAACAACACCGTTTTGAATATGGATATGGTGATCAGGCAGACACCAATTATTTCGGAAGTGTTTTTACAAAAGCTAGATCGGATGGATTCCATCTCTTTAGACCTCAACTTCAATGAACAAGACCACACCATTACAGCCGAGCTTTTGGCTCCATATATCCAATATCAGGGAAGTGCTTTAGATAGCCTTCAGTTAAAGCTAAATGGCAAAAACAACCGACTAGATTTTCTTCTGAGCTGGGCAGGTGTAAGTGCTGGCTCAATTGAGATAGATGAAACCATGCTCAAAGGTTATATAGACGATGGTTTTGTAGACTCACGGCTTACGGTAAAGGAGAATCAGAGCACACTGCTCAATGTAGGCTCCGAAGTACGGATCAATTCAGATACACTTCAGTTTACTATTGCTCCCGACACCTTGGTTTTCGATAGTAAAGAGTGGCAAATTTTAGATGGAAATCGAATTAGCTATGCTATCGAATACCTGAGGGTAGAAAACTTTGAACTATCTAACGGCCAACAGAAAATTACACTGGGTACTTCTCTACCAAATCATGAAGGAGAACATGTAGGAGCCATTTTTAGCAACTTCAACCTAACCACTATTACTAGCTTATTGAACTCTGAAAAACCGCTAGCAGCTGGAATTCTTAATGGTGATGTCATTTTGGAAAATCCATTCGGAAGCTATGGTATAACGGCAGACCTAAATATTGCAGACTTAGCCACCTTGGATGTTCCGCTTGGTGAGATGAATTTAGATGCCTCAGCGGCTGGCTCAGATAAGTACGAAGCCAAACTCACTATAATGGGAGAAAACATGCTACTAGGTTTGGTGGGAAGCTATACCGCTGCGGAAGAAGGCGGTAATTTGTCTTTAGACTTAGACCTATCCAAGCTAGATATGTCTATCGTAGAAGCCCTTTCTAATGATGCGCTTTCAGAGTCTGAAGGAATGTTATCTGCCAATGTAGAAATTTCAGGCACTACAACCGATCCTCAGTACAATGGAACACTGGCCTTTAATCAGGTAGGGTTTTTAGTGAATGAGCTGAATTCAACTTTCAGAATTGCCAATGAACAGCTAGAAGTAAATAACGCTGGCCTGTACCTGAACGACTTTGTGATTACAGACGGAGAAAGTAATGACTTTAGCCTAGATGGTGATATTCTTACGGAAAGTCTGACTAACCCTAGTTTCGACCTAAAACTGGTAGCCAACAATTTTGGTGTAGTCAACTCTACTGCAGAAGATAGTGACCTATTTTATGGCGATGTAAGTCTAGATGCTGATTTAGATATTACTGGCGATTTGGAAGTGCCTCGCGTGCGTGGTACCCTAAAGATTATTGATGGCTCCAACCTTACCTTCATTATTCCAGAATCTCAGGCCGAGTTAAAGGAAAGAGATGGCGTAGTGGTGTTTGTGAATAAAAAGAACCCAGACAATATTCTTACACGTACTAGCCAAGCCGAATCTTCTGCCTTAGCGGCATCACTTTCCGGATACGATGTAGAAACCAACTTTACCATTGGAGAAAACTCTGAGTTCAAAATAATTATCGATGAAACTACAGGCGATAATTTGTTGGTAAAAGGCAATGGCGACTTCAATCTATCGCTAGAGCCAAATGGTCGAACAAGCCTTTCTGGAAAGTATGAGGTAAGTGGAGGACATTACGAAGCCAACCTTTTCAACCTAGTTCAAAGAAAGTTTCAGATTGTTTCTGGTAGTAGCATTTCTTGGGGTGGCGATCCATACGATGCAGATTTAGATGTTCGTGCTATGTACGATGTAGAAACTTCCGCTGGTCCATTAATGGCCGTTAAAACTTCTGCCGAAGGCACCGCATTGGAAAGTTCATATCAAGAAAGATTACCTTTTCAGGTATACATCAATGTAGAGGGGCAGTTGCTAAGTCCGCAGATTTCTTTCAGTTTAGATATGCCTGAAGACGACCGAGGAGCCCTCAGTGGTTCGGTTTACTCGCAAGTACAACAGCTTAACAACCAAGAAGAGGAGTTGAACAAACAGGTATTCTCCTTGCTGGTGCTCAATCGGTTTTTCCCAAGTTCAGGAAGTGATGGAAGTAATGGTGGGCCAGCCTCTTTAGCCATGGACAACGTTAACAAAGTACTGAGCAGCCAGCTCAACACCTATTCAGACAAGGTGTTTGGAAGTGCCGTAGATGTTGGCTTCGACCTAAACAGCAGAAGTGATAGTACCGGAGCGCCAGCTCAAACTCAGCTAGGAATAACGGCCAGAAAACAGCTATTCAATGAGCGCTTAATTGTTCAGGTAGGTAGCGAAGTAGATGTGGCCGGAACGCAAAACGCTTCTCAGAGCACACCAATAATTGGAAACATTAGCTTGGAATATCTGCTGACTGAAGATAAAAGACTCCGCCTAAAAGGTTTTAGTAAAAACCAATATGAAGGCGTAATAGATGGCCAACTTACTGTTTCGGGCATTGCTATAATATTCACTCGCGAGTTCAATAAGTTTAAAGAGCTTTGGGCCAAGCAGGTAAAAGAAGAAGTAGAAAAGGGAGGTAACAAATGAAACTAAAAGCTACCATTGGTTTACTTATTGCCCTTACGTTCATCAGTTCTTGTAGTGTTAGGCGCTTTGTACCAGAAGACAAATACTTGCTACGCTCGGCCAGTGTTAGCATGGAGTCAGAAGAAAAGCGTGGCGATTTAGGTGAGGTATCAAGTGAACTAAATGCTGTTCTCAAACCTCAGCCCAACTCCGTTTTTCTAGGCATGAGATTAGGGCTACTTTACCATTATAAAGCACAGCGCGAAAAACCCGGGTTCATCATCAGATACCTGAATAAGAAGTTTGGAGAAGAGCCCGTTTACCTTTCCGATCTGGATTCTGCCAGAATTATAGAGCTACTAGACAATCGCTTGGAAAATAATGGCTTCTTCCACTCCAACGTTTCATCCAAAACAAAGATTAAAAGGCATTTAGCCTCTGTTAACTTCAAAGCAGAGTTAGGAAAGCCCTACGAGCTAGCAACATATCAGCTAGACAGCACCAAAGGCAGCGTCTTCGTTGAAATAGATTCAACCTTAAGCGAGACTCTTTTACCTGAAGAAGCAAGGTTTAACCTAGACCTGTTAAAGGCGGAAAGGCAGAGAATTGATAAGCGACTGAAGTCTAGAGGCTACTATAACTTTAATGAAGACTTTCTGATTTTTGAAGCAGATACTAACCAGTATGACAACCGAAAATTCGATCTGTTTCTAAGACTGAAAAATGATGTACCTAGAAAATCACTTTTACCTTACACTTTAGAAGAAATCAATGTTTTTCCCGACTACTCTCTGAATCAGGAAAAGACAGAAAATGACACTATCACTCTAAACGGCATCAATTTTATTCAGAACCCAGTGTTTTTTAAGCCAAAGAGAATGGAGCCTTATATTTTGTTGCATAAGGGCCAAACCTATAATCCTGACACCTCCAGACTTACCAGCAGCAGACTTTCTTCCATTGGTGCCTATCGTTTTGTAAACATCCGCTACGAAAGCATTAACCCTAATGACACTACCAGCGATACGTTAAAACTTAAGGCAAACATATTTCTGTCTCCGCTAAAGAAGAGGTCGGTGCGAGCAGAGCTTCAGGCGGTAACTAAGTCGAACGGATTTGCTGGCCCAGCTATGGCTTTGGTCTACAGTAACAGGAACCTATTTAAAGGTGGAGAAACCTTCAACCTTACGGGGAATTTGGGCTACGAGGTTCAGCTTGGTTCTGGAGGAACTACAACCGGCCTGAGCAGCACACAATTTGGTTTCAAAGCCGGACTTATCGTTCCAAGACTTTTATTACCGTTTAATATAAATGATAGGTATTTATATTCTGTCCCTAAAACAAACATGAGTGTCGGATTCGACTTTTTCGACAGAAGTGAACTTTATAGCCTTAGGTCGCTGAATCTTCGATTTGGCTATAACTGGAGAAAAAACAGGGCAGTATATCACGAGGTTAACCCGATCAGTGTAGACTATGTGAATACGTCTAATGTTTCTCCTGAATTTCAAGAGATCTTAGATCAGAATAGGTTTCTCCAAAGCAGCTTTCAAAAACAGCTGATAGCTGGTGTTACTTATACTTTTGTTTGGAATCAGCTCGCTCTTGCAGATAAACGAAACCCTATTTTGCTAGTGGCCAATGTAGATATTGCAGGCTCTGGGTTAGATCTGCTCAGCAACAAAACTAATGATGAGGGCAAGGAGACTCTTTTTGGTACAGCATACGCCCAATATGCTAAAGCCGATTTTAACTTTGTATATAATTATAGATTGAGTAGCTCTCAGCGAATAGTAGCTAGGCTATTTGGCGGTTATGGTTTGCCATATGGAAACTCGGAAACATTACCTTTCGCTAGGCAATTCTTTTCTGGTGGACCGTCTAGTGTTCGTGCCTTCAGAACCAGATCGCTTGGGCCAGGAACTTATAATCCTTCAGATGCCGACCAGGGCTCATTCTTCGACAGGTCTGGAGACATTCGTTTGGAGGCCAATATTGAATACCGTTTCCCTATTTATTCCTTCTTAAAAGGAGCCTTGTTTGCCGATGCTGGTAATGTTTGGCTCACCAAGGAGAACTCTGACCTGCCTGGAGGAAAATTTAGCTCAGACTTTATGAATGAGCTAGGAGTTGGAGTTGGTGCAGGTATGCGAGTAGATATTCAAAACTTTGTAATCCGATTCGACCTTGCTACTCCGCTAAACAAGCCTTATTTGCCTAGAGGAGAGCGATTCTCTGCAGACTTTAAGGAGTTCTTGTTCAACTTCGCAATCGGTTATCCTTTCTAGCTAGAGTCTTCTAATTGCTGCGAATTCGTAATTTCACCCAATGTTTGATTCCGATAGGCAAAAACCTAAAAAGACATACGATCGAAAAACAGCCAAGCTCAAGGCCGCAGATTTTTGTGCCTATCAGGAAAGATCTCAACAGCAAGTTCGCGATAAACTCTATGATTATGGTTTGCACTTCGATGAAGTGGAAGAAATACTCACAGAGCTCATTATGGAGGGCTTCATTAATGAAGAGCGATTTGCTAGAGCCTTTATTGGTGGTAAGTTTAGAATGAAAAAGTGGGGAAAGCAGAAGATTCTCCAAAGCCTAAGGCCTCATAAAATCTCCGAATACTGTATTAGAAAAGGCATGGAAGAGATAGATCCTGAAGACTATTGGCAGGCACTGCTAGAACATACGGAAAAAAAGTACGCCCAGCTCAGCGGCAACTCTCCGTACATTATAAAAGGCAAGCTGACCCAACATTTATATGCCAAGGGCTTTGAGTCCGACCTCATTCGCGAAGCAGTTGAACAAATCGTTAAGGATTAGTTTCTCCCGCTGAACGAACACTGCTTTGTATTAGATTTGACGTCAAATTGACTAGTCATGAAGAAAGCTTTTCTTTTACTTCTACCGTTGTTAATGTTTTCATGTGGGGGCGAAAAGTTCTCCATAACACTCACTTCTCCAAAAGAGGTTGTTTCCGTTCAGCTTTTTGAAAACTCAGAAAGTCAACTGGCCTACATCATGAATTTTCAAGGCAATCCGGTTTTACTGGAAAGCACTTTAGGCCTTGAACTTAGGGAATATGGTTTGTTGGGAAAAGAGATGGAGCTGCTCAGAGTAGACAGCACAAGAAATACCAGACCATGGAACCCACTTTGGGGTGAAGACGGAATTATAATTGATGACCATAAGGCCTATACCTTCTACTTCCGTAGCAAGAAAAACGACCTTTTAATGAATGTTCATTTCAAGCTTTTTGCTGATGGCATGGGCTTCAAATACGAATTTCCTCCACAAGAAGGAGTAGATGAATTAATAATAGATGATGAGTTCAGTCAGTTCAAACTCACAGGTGACCATACGGCTTGGTGGATTCCTGCAGATTACGACAGCTACGAGCACCTTTACAAAACCACCAAAGTAAGCGAAATTGACTCTTCTTTGGTAGACAGCAGTTTGCTAGCCGCCTCTACCATAATGGAAAGGCATGCTGTGAATACACCGCTTACTATGCAAACCGCTAGCGGTTTGCACATCAGTATTCACGAGGCTTCATTAACCAATTATTCTGAAATGACCCTCCGGGTTGAAGACGATAAGAGAACTTTGACCAGTTCTTTAGTACCCTCCCAATTAAACGGATGGAAGGCGAAAGTAAACGCACCTTTTTCAACCCCATGGAGAACAGTTCAGGTAGCTGAAAAAGCTGGAGGCCTAATTGAATCTAAGCTGATTGTAAACCTAAATGAGCCCAACAAACTAGAGAATACCGACTGGATAAAGCCTGGTAAATACATAGGTATTTGGTGGGAAATGCACCTACAAACTTCTTCTTGGGACATGGCCAGTGGCAAGCATGGTGCTACCACAGAAAAAGCTAAGAGGTACATAGATTTTGCTGCCAAACATGGCTTCGATGGTGTTTTAGTAGAAGGTTGGAATACTGGCTGGGAACGCTGGATAGGCTTTCCTGACAGAGAAGGAGTATTTGATTTTGTAACACCATACCCCGACTACAATCTAGAAGAGGTAGTAGCTTATGGTAAGCAAAAGGGAGTAGAAATTATTATGCACCACGAAACATCTGCCGCACCTAGAACTTACGAACAACAATTAGACACCGCTTATGCATTGATGCAAAACCTTGGCATCCATGCAGTGAAAACAGGATATGTCGGGCCAATTATTCCCGAAGGCGAATACCATCACGGCCAGTGGATGGTGAATCATTATAGAAAAGTGCTTTCAAAAGCAGCTCAATCTGAGGTAATGGTTTTTGCGCATGAGCCAATTAAAGCCACTGGCTTAAGAAGAACTTACCCAAACATGATGGCCAGAGAAGGACTCAGAGGCTCGGAGTTTAATTCCCCTTGGGGTGGAGGCAATCCGCCAGAGCATCTCACCATTGTACCTTTTACCAGAATGCTCGGTGGCCCTATAGACTATACACCAGGCCTATTTAAGCTGAACTTGAATGAATACAAAGAGGGGGCTTATGTGCCCACCACTTTGGCTCATCAATTGGCCGAATACGTAGTAGTATACAGTCCTGTACAAATGGCCCCCGACCTGATTGAACACTACGAGGGAGAGGCTGCCTTTCAGTTTATAAAAGATGTACCCACCGATTGGGATGCCTCCAAAGTGCTGGCTGCTGAAATTGGCGAATATATAGTGATGGCCAGGCTAGGCAAAAATGAGTTCGATTGGTACTTGGGTGGCCTAACAGATGAGAATGCCAGAGAACTGGAAGTTAGTCTAGACTTTTTGCAAAATGGAGCTCAATACGAAGCTCAGATTTATAAAGATGCTGCTGATGCAGATTTTGAGACCAATCAGGCAGCATATGAGATTGAAAAGCGGATAGTGACTAAAAAAGACAAGCTAACGCTGAAAATGGCCCGAGGTGGAGGCGTTGCTGTAAGGTTTAAGGCGCTGTAGAACAGACAACCATTCCTATGCATGTGTTTTGATTAATTTGTTGATAATAGAAAGAGGTTTCGGTCACAGTCATGCTGAGGCCCCGAAGTATCGGGGGAAGCATCTTATCAAGCTGCGCAAGGGAAATTCGTAGTCTGTTTCAGTGGTTATAATACTAGATAGGATTCTTCTCTTCGTTCAGAATGACTTAGACGTTGCTGCCTCACCAGTCACAGAACCTATCCTTGTCTTCGTTAGAGCTTTGCCAAAAGTAGGAGACGGAAACCCGGTTTACTTGGTGACTTTGAGAAATAGCTTAAAAAGCCCTTTTTCTAGTTCCTCCAAGCCCTTTTTGCCAAAGATAAACGTAGCGTACAGTGAGCATAATCATCATAGGAATAAGTGCAGTGTTGTAAACCTGCAACTTACCAATCCATACGAATGTCATAGCGATAAGTAAGATCACTAGAAAACGAGCATATACCATCAACCATTTCTTAGGCTCCTTTTTCACCATAAAAAAGGCAATAATGAGGTTAGGAGCGAAAGCCCAAAGTACATTCAAGTTGTTGATGGTGGTAGTATGATGAGTAGCCACCCATAGGAGTAAAACAATAAGGCCTATGAGTCCTGTGATAAAGAACAAGGTGAAATCGAGCCAGCGAGATCGCTTCTTGGTAAGCCAATCTTTAACCGTCAGAATAATGACAATCAAGGCTATTACAGAGAACAGCAAAGTCGGGCTTAACTTCTCTTGTTTTTGCTCATAATAATCAGATTCGAATAGTTGCTTGGTTGCTTTAATGGCTGGCACCTGTTGCCCGTTGCGCTTTATGGTAGCGTGGTTATATCCAGAAAGCACATAATCTGGCAAGTACATTCTAGCTTCTACATCAGCTTTTCTGTCCACCACGTTGCCAAGACCAATGTCAATGCCAAGATCCATCCAGGGGTGGTTGAATGAGTTTTCATCGACCAAATCTCTGTAAGTAGCCTCTTCTGTAATGTGATCATCATTGAAAACAAGCCTATCTCCCAAAACACTTTTTGGAATATCTCTGAGCTTAGTAGCACAGTTATCGAAGAACTGATCGTATAGATAGAGTCTATTCTGAGGTAGAATATTGTTTTCTAGAAACTCAAAAATGGCCTGTTTTTCTTCTAGGTTAATGTTCAGTACTTGCTCTGTTACCCAACGGTTTTGGCTTCTGTAGTTATCGAAAAAGCGGATGAATTCGTAGGCAGCAACCATGTACTGTTGCGTGCCAGCAGCAAAGCGTAGATAAAAACCACTTTCTGTAGTGTCGAAAATTCCGTAGTTATAGGCCTTGTCTAAGTTCAGTGCAGGGTCTTTCACTCTCAAGGCACTATGGCCGAAGCAATCTACCAGAGTAGGCCCCGGCCCCACGGTGATTAAACTTACCTCTGCATCTTCTGAAAGTTGTGCAAATTGTGCCGACAGGTTCAAGCTAAAAATTAGGCCAAGCAGTAGTAAGTTGAGCTTCATAGATTAAAACTATTTCTTTTCCAGATTAAAGCTGCAAATATACGACTCAATTTTGCTCTTCCCCTTTTTCACGAATAAGCATAACTCGCCCTTGTTGGTGTTATCAACAAGTATTCGGAGACACATTTGAATACGTTTGTTGGTCACAAGATGAACAAAGGCAGTGCGACAATGTAGCTTCGGTTACCGTCATGCTGAGGCCCAGAAGTATCGGGGGAAGCATCTTATTCAACCATGTACGATGTATTTCTTCTGCTTGGATAGGATTCTTCTCTGCGTTCAGAATGACTTAGACGTTGCAACATCAGGTTCAAGGTTTTTTTATGTTATTTCACTGAACCGTATGTGATCAATTTCTAGCTCTTATTGGTGTTATCATCCACAAGCATTCGGAGGCAATTTTGAATAAGTTTGTTGGTCACAAGATGAACGAAGGAAGAGCGGCAACGTAGCTTCGGTCACTGTCATGGTGAAGCCCCGAATTATCGGGGGAAGCATCTTATTCAACCATATACGATGCATTTCTTCTGCTTTGATAAGATTCTTCGCTCAGCTCAGAATGATTTAGAAGGTGGAGCTACGGGTGCAATATTTTCATTGGGTCTTATAAAAGGCCTTATTACGAAGAAAGGCAGCAGGAATACATCAAATATCTCCTTCTGTTTTGCTCCGTTCATTCCACGCCCTAACTTCACAAAATGAATAGCAACTGGCGCGATGGACTGAATTACGCTTCCAAAATTACTCCAAGGAGGTTTTGGAACATGGTTCAGCTAGTAAGTAGCTATCTTGTCTCTAAGGCAACCAAAAAACCAGTACACTGGGGTTTGCCAACTAGTATCTCGCTAGAACCTACTACATCTTGCAATCTTCGCTGCCCAGAATGCCCCAGTGGGCTTAGGAATTTTACCCGTCCAACGGGCATGTTGGCAGATGACATTTACAAATCCGTAATTGATGAACTGGCTCCCAAGTTGAGTTATCTCATTTTTTATTTTCAGGGCGAACCCTATTTAAATCCAAGTTTTTTAGATCAGGTTAAATACGCTCACTCAAAGAAAATCTACACCGCTACTTCCACGAATGCTCACTATTTGAACGATAAAGTGGCCAAGAAAACCGTAGAATCGGGTTTAGACAGGCTCATCATTTCTATTGATGGAACCACTCAAGAAACTTATGAGCAATACAGGGTAGGCGGAAAGCTAGAAAAGGTGATTGAAGGCACTAAGAACGTTGTAAGGTGGAAGAAGGAGCTGAACTCGAAGACGCCTCATATCATTTTTCAATACTTAGTGGTAAAACCGAATGAGCATCAGCTTGATGATGTGAAAAGGCTAGCCAATGAATTGGAGGTTGACGAAGTGGCTTTCAAAACTGCTCAGATTTACGATTATGAAGACGGTTCAGAGCTTATCCCAACCATTGAAAAATATAGCCGATACAAGCAGCTTTCTAGTGGAAAATGGGCAATCAAAAACAGGCTTGTCAATCATTGCTGGAAGATGTGGCACTCATGTGTCATCACTTGGGATGGAAAAGTAGTGCCCTGCTGCTTCGATAAAGATGCCCATTATCAGTTAGGTGAGATGAAGAAACAGACTTTTGAAAGTATCTGGCGAGGCGAATCTTACACACGGTTTCGCCAAAGCCTTATCAAATCGAGAAGCGAAATAGAGATGTGCAAAAACTGCTCAGAAGGCACTAGGGTTTGGGCTTAATGAAATGGTTAAAACCATTAATAATTTAGCTCACGGATTAATATGCCAGTCCAAAGAGAGTTTTGAGTTCATTTTTCATCTATGTCAATCACTATTCTTTGTGGTATATTCCTTTTCTCTACTTTAATGTTGTGTGTAATTTCCATTACCTCACTAGTATTCCGCCTCAACGCTCGTATTTTGAGTTCATAATTACCTGGCTCAATATCGAAGCCTCTTTCTAAGCTTTGACTCTTTTCTGAAATACGATAAAACCGCGATGTTCCTTTTATAAATTCAGCCTCAACGTTAAGGCTAACCAAGTCTTTTCCAACAAAACTGAGTACTACATTACCGCTGTTTAGCCTGTTCTGAACCTCTTCCAAGCTCAAGTCAAAATGTTTGCTCAGCGTTCTTATAAGCATAACATTTCTTAACCTTGTCTGCTTCTCGACAACTTTCATTTCCTTGTCTGCTTCTCGACAACTTTCATTTCCTTGTCTAGAAGAAATGTGGTTGGGTAGCCTCTAATGCGGAAGTCACTTTTTGCAGTTCCAGCTTCACTCTCCATCAAGTGCTTCCATGGCATATCATTTTTAGTTAAGAATTTTTCAACGGTTTCCTTTTTATCATTGGCAATGCTTACAATTTCTAACCCCTCACTTTTAAACACCTTGTAAGCATCTTGAAGGAAAGGAATTTCGCCAATGCAAGGCCCACACCACGTACCCCAGAAGTCTAACAAAACGGTGTTGCCCAGTTGAGTTTTAAAAGGTGTTCCATCCAATTGAACTCCAACTATATCTGGGGCAGTCTGTCCAACAGAGGTTCCTTTACGTTCCTTTTTATCACTGACTAATAATTTGAGATGATTTCCTTCTAAGTCTATACCGACAATCTGAAAATCGAATTCATCTCCAAAAATGAAATCATTAAATGATATTTGATCATCTTTAGAAACTTTAGGTTCTCCCTTGTTGTACGGCTCATTAGATGAAAGAACCTTTAAGGTAGCTGGGGTATATTGAATTCCATAGAATGAATTATTGACAAAAATGTGATGCTTTCTACCATTCATTGTAAAAGCTCCAGACCTATATTCTGATGAAGACATGTATACCTTTCCCATTTGCTTTAAAGGAACAAAGGCAAAGTAAATTGAGTCCTTAATTATGGCCTTTTTATTATAGCGCTCAATAAGTGCGGAGTATATTGGTGGGTTTTGAAATTCTTCAAACCCGTACTTATCTATATCTAGGCTAATTACCTCGTCATCGGAAAAATCTTCATTATTATTTTTGTCAATGATAAGAATGTGTTCAGAATTCACTTTTCCATAGGCCATAGAAACCTCGGTATCGACATAATCTGTGGTTAATTGAGCTAACTCTTCTGGAGATTCTTTTGAGAACCATTTATTAAAGTTTTCAGCTGAGTCTAAGACCTCATTTTTTACGGCATAATACGCCATTTGCCTGAAATCAGATGAAAGTGAGCCAACACTTAATTCGGTATATTCTATTGGTAAACCAGAAGTTTTTTCATGTAGAGCAAAAAAAGGTTGGCTCTCACTAGTTGGGTTTGCCTTGAATGTTGACATACCCTGAGAGAATGGACCAGGACCAACATGCCTTTGAAGTTTTACTGTAATGGTATCTCCTATATTTTGTGCCGATGCATTGAATGCAATCAAGTAGACTAAGAGAAAGGTTATTGTGTGTCTCATATCCTTCTATTAAATGAGAAAATAAATTAGAAGAATATTCATATCCCTACAAGGGATTGACATTTTTTAACTAACCTTTTAAGTGATCAGGCATTTTGAAAGGCTTCGCTGAAGGAGCTGGTGAGCATTTGTCGCAACCCGAGGCACAGCTGCTGTCTTTGGCTTTATACTGTCTGTAAAGCTTTCGGCCCATAAAGAACAGAGCCGCTAAAAATAATATGCCGATAATGACTTCCTGCATTAGCTAGTGAACCGTAGTTGTGGTAACAAAGTTCAGTATAGTTATTGAGAAATAGTGCTCAAAAGGTGAATAGAAATTTACACCATTGGTCTTACTTATAAATTGACTTCTAATCCAATTAAAATAAACACCACTCAAACTACTTTAAACCCCTATTTCTCAATCTGCCCAGCTACAATGGCTATACCTTCATCAAATGAATGAGGCTCGTACCCTAACACGGTTCGGGCCTTTTCTATGAGCAGCCCAGTTCTTGGCGGACGCTTAGCCGTTTGAGTAAAGCTACTAGCATCGGCCCTTTGCATGGTACTGGTGTCTAAGTTGAAGAAATCGGCAGTTTTGAGCGCCATTTCATACGGATTGAGCAAATCTTTGCCGCAGATATTGAATACGCCTGGAGCTTTCTGCTTAGCAATTAGATAGCAACCCATGGCTAAGTCTTCTGCAAGTGTTGGGCTTCTTAACTGATCATCAACGACCTTGATTTCCTTACCCTCTTCCAAACTCTTCTTCACCCAAAGAATGATGTTGCTTCTGCTCATATCATGAGCGATACCATACACCAAAACCGTTCTGGCAATGGCGTAATTAATGGTTGAATTCTCTAAAAGCTTCTCAGCTGCCAGCTTACTTTCACCATAATAGCTGACAGGATTGGCTTTGGCTTTCTCGTCATACGGGCCATCTTCTCCATCGAAAATGAAGTCAGTAGACAGATGAAGCAGGAAGCAGTTATTTTTAGCCGATGCTTCAATCAAGTAGTTCACTGCATTAACATTCTGATCCCAGCAAGCTTCTCGTTCAGTCTCGCACTGATCTACATTGGTCATGGCAGCAGTATGAATAATTACCTCAGGTTTATGCTTGGTTACTACCTCAAGCACTTGTTGCTTATCGGTAATATCCATTTGGTCGAAAACATAGTCAGTCTCCGGGTAAGGAAGTCGATTACCACCCCTTGCAGTTGCAATTAATGTGTCTTCTCCTTTATCTAAAAGTAGTTTAACCAGCTTTTGGCCAAGTAATCCGTTAGAACCTGTGATGAGTATCTTCATGGCTATTTCTTTTCAGGGTACTCTATTCCATACTTTTTGGTAACCTGTGACTTAGGTACTTCAACTACCTTCACCGTCATTCTAATATCTTCCAAAGGCTTATCTCTCTGGTTAGTCTGAACAGCGGCAATTTTATCGATTACCTCCAAACCTTCAACCACCTTACCAAAAACCGTGTATTCGGCATCTAAATGAGGTACACCTCCCGTAGTGGCATAAATTTTCTTGGCCCAATCAGGATAGCCCGGATCTGTCTGATCTCCGAACTCTTCTTCTATCAGACCTATAGAGTTTAGAATTAATTGTTGGTAAGCCGCGTTAAAGTCGTAGGTAGAGTCTTCTTCACTTTTCATTCTGTGATACTCCACTTTCTCTCTTAATTCTGGGTATCTATCAGAGCGATACATTCTGGTAAACAGACCATTAATTTTCAAGCTATATCTGCGCTCGGCTCTGGTGGCCAGACCTTCATCGTCATAGGATTCGCCTTGAACGATATAGAATTGGCTTCCGCTCGACTTCTTCTGAGGGTTTACGGCATCTCCCGTTCTGGCTGCTGCTAATGCCCCTTTTACATGAATGTATTTCTCAGGGAGGAACTCTGCATCTAGCGTGTAATCAACAGCTTCTTCCGCTACTCCTGTGGAAACATCTCCCGTCTGAATCATAAAGTTTTCAATGACTCTATGGAAAAGAACTGAGTCGTACTGACCTGACTTGGTAAGCTTTAAAAAGTTCTCTTTATGAATAGGAGTATCGTCATACAGAACGGCAGTCATATCACCATATGGTGTTGAGATCACTACTAACTCATCTTTCTCTTCACAAGAGAAGCTCAAAAAAATAAAGGCTCCTAAAAGAGCCTTTATCCAAGTGTTTTTATTGAATACGGTAGTCATAGCTATATTTTTCAGCAATTTCTTTCTTTGGCATTTCTTCTACAGAAATATACATTCTTACATCCTCTACAGGTCTGTCGCCAGGAGCAGTTTGTACCCCTGCAATAGCATCGATTACCTCAAGACCAGAAATAACCTGTCCAAAAACGGTGTAATCGCCATCTAAGAATGGTGTACCGCCAACGGTTTGGTAGGCTTCTTTCTTAGCCTCTGACATCTCAGGCTTATTAAGTGAAATACCTGTAGCTTCTTCTAGTTGATCTAGCGTCTCCATTACCTTGGCCTCATAAGCCTGATCTCCACCTTGATTATAAGCTTCTTCGTAGGTTTTATTCAAATCATGATCTGGCTTGTTATTTCTTAAATACTGAAGCGCTCCACCAATAGCAGCAAAGTTTGGCCCTGAGAATTGAGCTATGCTCGCATCGTTCAACACTTCGCCTTGAACCACATAGAATTGGCTTCCGCTTGAAGCTCTTTCAGGGTTTATACCATCACCTTTCCGAGCAGCAGAGAGTGCTCCTTTTTTATGATACAATTCATCACGAATTTCCGCAGGAACAGTATATCCCGGTCCACCTGAGCCTAGCCTTTTCTCTGGCCCAGCATTTTTAGATTCAGGGTCTCCACCTTGAATCATGAAGCCTTGAATAACTCTATGAAAAATAAGGCTGTCATAAAAACCTTCTTTAGCAAGCTTAATGAAGTTCTCCTTATGCTGAGGTGTTTGGTCGTAAAGAATAGCCTTCATTTCGCCCAAATCTGTCTTAATGGTTACCAAATAATCAGTTCCAGAAAGATCTACTTCTGGCAGATCAGAATCATTAGTAGACTCACTACTTGAACCATCTCCACAAGCTGTAACCACTAAAAATAAGGCCATCAAAAGGCCTAGAGCTTTTATTCTATTCATTATTAAGTCGTGTTTTAATCTCTTCTAAAATCTCTTTTCCACCCGAAGATAGTACTTCATTGGCAAGTTCGGAACCTAGTATTTCTGCTTGGTGAACCGGACCGTTTTTCTCTTTTAAAATCCGCTGCTTCCCATCCAAGCTAATGATTCCGCCTTTCATTTGAATTTCTTCTCCATCAAGCTGAGCTAAACCAAAAACAGGAATACTACAGCCTCCATCCATGGTTTTCAAAAATGCTCTTTCTGCTTTAAGGCAGTGCGCTGTTTCTGGATGGTCTAATACTCCTGAAATCTTTAGTTTTTTTGCTGGATCTAGGCTTTCGTGTACTTCTACAGTAACACTGCCTTGACCTACCGCAGGAATAAATTCTTCCAATGAAAGCTTAGATTTAATCTTCTCATTGTAGCCCATTCGGTGAACACCAGCGTAAGCTAAAAGCAGTGCATCGCAAGCTCCTTCTTCCATTTTTCTAATTCTGGTCTGAAGATTTCCTCGTACCGGAACAGTTTTAATGTTTGGATAAAAATGCCTTAGCGTAGCTATTCTTCTTGTACTTGAAGTACCCAATACTAAATCATCATTCTCAAGAGAAACACCTTCTTTATGGCTCACCATCACATCGTTTACCTCCTCACGCTCCATAAAGGCGATTAACTCAAACCCTTCTGGTAATGAAGACTGCATGTCTTTGGCACTGTGCACCGCAATGTCTATTGTTCCATTGGCCAGCTGTTCTTCTATCTCTTCAGTGAATACTCCTTTGCTACCTATTTTGGCAATAGAAACATCTAGGATTTTGTCCCCTTTGGTTTCTATGGTAACAATCTCTGTTTCTATACCAGCAGTTTCTAGCTTGTCTTGAACATGGTATGCCTGCCAAAGTGCTAGTTTACTTCCCCTCGTGCCTATTCTTACTTTCATTAAGCTTTCAGTTTAGAAATTGTGCCTTTTTTCTTCGGCTGATTTCTCTCAATGTATTCAATAATATTTCCAGCAATATCTACTCCTGTCGCTCTTTCTATACCTTCTAAACCAGGTGAGCTATTTACTTCGAGTATAAGCGGCCCTCTACTAGACTGCAACAAATCTACCCCTGCCACAGACAAGCCCATTGCATTGGCCGCTTTGATAGCCACAGACTTCTCGCTTCGCGAAAGTTTCACTACTTCGGCCTTACCTCCTCGGTGCAGGTTACTTCTGAACTCACCTTCTTGGCCAGTTCGCTTCATGGCTCCAATTACTTTTCCGTCTACCACAAACACACGCAAGTCAGAAGCCTTAGCTTCTTTGATAAATTCCTGAACTATAATTCGGGCTTTAAGACCATGAAAGGCTTCAATAACCGACTGAGCTGCTTTTCTGGTTTCGGCCAAAACCACACCTAAACCTTGAGTACCCTCTAACAACTTAATGATTACTGGCGCTCCACCCACATGTTCGAGCAAGCTTTTATCTTCTCTAGAATAGTTGGTGAAAGCAGTTTTTGGCAAAGGTAAACCAGCTCCTCCCAAGAGCTGTAAACTCCTCAGCTTATCTCGTGAGCGGACAATTGATTGGGAATAAGTTGCGCTAAAAACGCCCATCATTTCAAATTGACGCACTACAGCGGTACCATAAAAGGTAACAGAAGCACCAATTCTAGGGATTACAGCATCGATATCTGTGAGTTCTTCACCCATATAGTAAACTTTTGGTCCCGTTTCTTCAATGGTTAAGTCACACTTTAGGTGGTCTATTACCAAGGCCTCATGACCTTTTGCTTTGATAGCCTCAACCAGTCTCCTTGTTGAGTATAACTGGCTATTTCTTGAGAGTACTGCTATCTTCATTTTTATGTTTCTTTTGAAATGATAGGTTCTTTTTTCTAACATCAATTACAAAGCCCTGCCTTAGCAACTTTCTTCCCAAAAGGATTGGAAACTTCATTTTGCTGCGATCGGAAAGCGAAAACTCTGTAAGTATTTTGTGACCAAAAAGCTCAATGTGTGTTTTGATAACATAACGCTCTTCTATCGACCCGTTGGAACTTTTTATTCTCTTTTGAACAAAATTGGTAGTAGAAAAACTTCTGGCTTTCTTTTCATGGATTCTATTTCCAGGAATACTGAAGCACAAGACTTTTTCACCGTCTACCGTTTTCACCTTTACTTTAGAACAGTTTATGGCTGAGGTATAAGCACCTGAATCGACCTTTGCATCAATGTTAAACAGCATAAAGTCAGGCAAATCTACTTTATCTGCCCTTCCAATGGTAATGGCTTTTTTAAACATTTAATTGCTTTTGGCTCTTGCAATTTGGGCAATGGAAAGCGATAAATCAAGAAAGAGAATTTTCGGGTTGGCATTCCGTTCAATATGGTATTGTGCCTCATCGAACTGAGGGGATATTCTAGCAATTTTCTCAGGCACAAAAACACTCGCGAACTTTTCTATAAAACCACGCTCCTGATCTGGTAACCTTGAAATTGAAGATGAATCTACGCCTTGCAGCAAAGTTTCTCGCATGTAGTTACTAGCAATACCCATTAGCCCCACCTGAAACTCTTTTCCCTTCTTTTGAAAATCATCAGCCTGCTTAATGAGCCCTTCAAAGTTGAAAGTAAAACACTGTCTCATCCAGTCTTTGAAATAATCATTGGCCTCATTACCTGTGCCATCAATTTCTGCCAAGGCCTTTCTTAAGCTACCATTTGCTCGATAGGCTATCTGGTCTATTTCTGCTGCTGAAAGAGCGCTTTTTTCTGTGAGAACAGACTTAACATCTTCATCTTCGAAAGAAGGTACCCTAAGTTGCTGAGCTCTGGAAAGTATAGTAGTTAGGAGCTTATTTGAATCGTTAGAAACCAGAATGAAAATGGTGTTTTCGGGTGGCTCTTCTAATATTTTTAGAATTCCGTTGGCAGCATTAACATTCATTAATTCAGGCTGCCAAATGATCATTACCTTATACTTTCCCTCAAAAGACTTGAGTGAAAGAGCACGAACAATATTTCTACTCTCTTGCCGAGGAATCATTAGTAGCTTGTTCTCCCAGCCAAAGTGATTACTCCAATCGGTCACATTTCCGTAAGGCGTTTGAGAAAGAAAACCTCTCCACTCTACCAAAAATTTATCGCTAGTAGCATCTTCTCTCTTAAATTTTGGGGTGGCTGCCGAAGGAAAAACGAAGTTAACATCTGGGTGAATGTATTTGCTGTTCTTTTCACAGCTAGCACATACACCACAAGCATCGGTATCAGTTGGGTTTTCGCAGTTAAGGTAAGTCGAAAAAGCCAAGGCCATTGCCAAATTGGCCGAACCTTCTGCACCAACGAATAGCTGAGCATGGGCCACATGATTACCCTTTACCGCCTCTATGAGTTGGCTCTTAGTGTTTTCTAATCCCGGAATATCCTGAAACCTCATGCTTTATCCCAAATTCTATATTGAGCAGTTTCATTATATACATGCTGAATAATGTCTTGCTCTACCCGATCATAATCTTTGCTTCTACGCTGCATTACTGCCTGCGCTACCTCAGCAAATTTTCTAAGCTGAAAGGTAACAAAACCATTCGCTCCGCCCCATGAGAATGAAGGAACAAAATTTCTTGGGTAACCCGCTCCGAAAATATTAGCACCTACGCCAACCACAGTGCCAGTATTGAACATGGTATTGATTCCACACTTGGAATGGTCGCCCATCATTAGGCCACAGAACTGCAAACCAGTATTGGCAAATCTTCCAGAAGCATAATCCCAGAGCTTCACCATTGCGTAGTTATTCTTAAGGTTAGAGGTATTGGTGTCGGCACCAAGGTTACACCATTCACCCAAAACAGAGTTACCCATGTAGCCATCGTGCCCCTTGTTGGAGTAGCCAAAAACTACTGAGTTGCCAATTTCACCACCAACTTTAGAGAAAGGACCAATGGTAGTATCACCTTTTATTTTCGCTCCCATATTCAAATGAGCACTCTCGCAAAGTGCAAAGGCTCCGCTTATAATGGCACCTTCATGCACTTGAGCATTTTTGCCAATGTAAACAGGCCCACCTTCAGCATTGATAATGGCGGCTCTAATGCTCGCACCTTCTTCAATGAATAGATTCTCCTTGCCATACACAATGGTGTGCGGATCAGTAATTTCTTGTGATGTTCTGCCCGCAGTCAGCAGCTGAAAATCAGCGATTATCTCACCTCTATTTTCTTTGAAAATGTCCCAAGTATGTTCAATAAGCGTGAATTCGCCAGAAAATGCGATTGTTTTACCTCCACCTGAATGTCGGGCTAAAACTGTATCACCAGAAACAAGTTCCTCTCCCGCTTTTAGCACTTTGATAGCATCTACCAAACCACTGTTAGGGCAAAGAGCACCATTAATTTCTAGTGAAGCGTCACTCTTTGCGTATTTGGTTTGAAGGTAGTCTTGGGTAGAAAAGCCACAATTGAACCCACGCTTAGCCCACTTTTCAGTGATGGTAAGAATACCAACCCTAATTTCTGCGACTGGGCGAGTAAATGTGAATGGCAGTAATTGTGTTCTTATTTCGGGGGAATCGAAAAGCGCAATATCCATGCACAAAAATAAAAAAGTCTCCATCTGAAAAAATGGAGACTTAGATAATGTCTTAAAGTATTTTTAAGCTGATTACTTTTTGTAACGTCTGTTGAATTTCTCAACACGTCCTGCAGTATCAACAAATAGTTTCTTACCAGTGTAGAAAGGGTGTGATGCAGAAGAAACTTCCACTTTAATCACAGGGTAAGAATTACCATCTTCCCACTCAATGGTTTCACTAGAAGTCATAGTTGACTTAGTTAAGAATTTGTGCTCACTTGAAGTATCGTAAAATACAACTGTGTTATAATCAGGATGAATGTCTTTCTTCATGGCGTCTAAATTATATCTCCCTCAAAAAGGACTGCAAATGTAGTGACTTTCGTTAAACCACACAAACATCTTTCTTTTATAATTAAATAAAAATCAATGAATTGAGTTTTTTCTATCGCTCTAGCCTCAGTAACTATTATCTTCACCTTGAATTTCAACTATGAAAAAGCTATTCATCGCCACGCTATTGGGCTTTCTGCTCTTCGATCTGCAAGCTCAAAACACTTTCATTCCTTATAACAGAGACTATTATCATTTAATAGACAGGTTTCAGATTATGTACACCAGCAAAGATAATTTGCTGCAAACCACATTGAAACCCATTAGAAGAGCTTCGCTATCGAACTTTCTATTAAACATTGAAGGAGAATATGAGGGCATGTCTGAGCTAGACAAGTTCAACTATGAATTCCTTATGAATGACAACTGGTATAACACCAAGTCGAAATTCAATGACAACCCAAAAAGCTGGTGGGACTTAATGTACGAGCGAAAGTCTGACTTTTATGTGTATAAAACGGATGACTTTGTTCTGAGAATAAACCCAGCCCTCACTTTTTCTGGAGGAAAAGGTAGCGATGAAGACCAGGTTTTATATACCAACACCAGGGGAGCAGAAATTCAGGGCGAGATAGATGGAAAGATTGGTTTCTACTCCATGCTTTCTACTACTCAGGCAAGGTTTCCTATGTATGTCCATGACTTCATAAGAACCAACCGAGCTTTCCCGAATGAAGGATTCTGGAAAGACGGTGAAGGAAACAGCAGAACGTGGGATTTCTTCCATGCCCGAGGTTATTTGACCTTCAACCTAACCAAAAGCATTAATGTGCAAACCGGGTACGACAAGCATTTTATGGGAAATGGAATGCGTTCTTTGATGCTTTCCGACTTCTCTAGCCCAATGCTTTTCGGGAAAATCACCACTCAATTGGGCCCTTTTAGACTTACTAATCTGTTTGCTGAGCTAACGGAAGACATTGAGTTTGCGGGTCAAAACCCAGGAGATGGAAAGTACCCGAAGAAGTTCTTAGCCTCACACAGAATTGATGTGAGCATTCTGCCCAACCTAGAAGTAGGTTTGTTCGAGGCAATTATGGCCGATAGTGCCAATATCAACTACTTCAACCCTGTAATTTTCTACAGGTCTATTGAGCAGCAACAAGGCAGCCCTGACAATACATTAATAGGTATGGACTTTAAGCTGAACTTAAAGAAGCAATACCAGATTTATGGACAGTTTATCTTCGATGAGTTTGTCATTAGCGAACTCAGATCCGGTGGAAGCTGGAGAAACAAGTTTGGTGTGCAATTAGGTGGTAAATATCTCAATGCGTTCAATATTTCAAATCTCGATCTTCAGGCAGAGTTCAACGTAGCTAGGCCTTACCTCTATGCTTATGAAAGACCAGCCCTTAGTTTTTCTAACTACAGAAACCCTCTCGCACATCCTATGGGAGCTAATCTTAAAGAACTTGCACTAGTGGGTAGATACCAGCCAATTCCTAAGCTTTTTGTGACAGGCAAACTTATTCGTACTCAGTATGGGGAAGACGAAAATGGAATAAATTATGGTGGAAATGTTTTGAGCGACACAGATAACAGAGTCCAAAATGGTGACTTTGAAATCGGCCAAGGAGTGGCAACCACCAATACTTATTTGGAACTAACCGGAAGCTACATGCTGTTGCACAACGTGTTCTTAGACTGGAAAAACATCTACAGAAAGAAAGATAGCGAGATTGATGCACGCTCGGCCAGCAGCTTTATGACCATGCTTTCTTTACGCTGGAACCTTCCGCAAAGAGAGCACGAATTCTAAACAAAGCTTTTATTTACATAACTTGCCAGCCGATTAACTCATGAGTACATACGGTCGGATAATTTCATTTGCTAAACCTTACCACAGGTATTTCCCGCAATACATAGTTTTTGCCCTTTTAGCGATCATTTTTGGACTGTTAAACCTGGCCCTTTTAGAGCCGTTGTTTACAGTAATTTTCGAAACTAAAACAAAGGAGGAACTTGCAGAACTTGCTTCAGTTGGGGAGTTCAGTTTTAGTGGATCTTATTTCAAGGGTCTATTCTATCAAAAATTGATTGAAATAAGAGAGAGCTACGGAAAGAGCCGAATGCTCATTTATGTAAGTGCTGTAATTGGTACTTCTGCACTTTTATCCAATCTCTTTACCTATCTCTCAAATGTTCTAATGGGTTATTTGAGAGCTGAGGTTGTTCAAAAACTTAGAAACAAGGTATTCGGTAATACAACAAATCTTCACCTTGGCTTCTTTGCCGGAGAAAGAAAGGGAGACATTATGTCTCGAATGACTAACGATGTTCAGGAAATTGAGGTAACTCTTGTTAGTTCCATTAAAGTCTTCTTTAGAGAACCTGCCACAATTATTGTCTATCTAACGTTTCTGTTTTTCACCTCTGTAAAACTCACGCTTTTTACTTTGATATTCTTCCCTGTAATGGGAACTATTATTTCAGAGCTTGTCAAAAGACTGAAGAAAAAAGCCATTTTAAGTCAGGAATCTTTGGGTCGAATAGTTAACCTAATGGATGAGGTTTTTGGTGGTATGAGGGTAGTTAAAGCTTTCAATGCTAAGGATTACATTAATGATCTTTTCAACAAAGAAACCAACCAATACAAGAAGATCAGCATGTCGATGTCTCGGAAAAACGAACTTGCATCTCCGGTTTCCCAGTTTCTTGGAATAATTGTGGTGGCAACTCTTTTAGTTGTTGGTGGTAACTTAGTATTGAGCCCAGAAGATGATCTTCAGCCTGAGGAACTATTCACCTATCTTATAGTCTTCAGCCAGATTTTGAATCCTGCCAAGAGTATTTCTCAAAGCATCAGTAACATTCAGCGCGGCCTTGCTTCTGCAGAAAGAATATTCAAGCTGATTGACGAAAAGCCAAAAATCGAAGATGTACCAAACCCAGTTCTAGTCGAAGAATTTAAGAACTCCATCAGCTTCAACAATGTGAGTTTTACTTATGAGAAGGAACCTGTTTTGCAGAACATCAATCTGGAGGTTAAGAAAGGTGAAACAGTTGCTTTGGTAGGTTCTTCCGGAGCAGGAAAATCTACTTTAGCCGATTTGATTCCAAGATTCTATGATCCTACTGAGGGAACAATCAATATCGATGGCACTTCAACCAAAGACATTCAAATTAACTCTCTGAGAGATTTAATGGGTATAGTGACTCAAGAGTCTATTCTATTTAATGATACTGTGGCCAGCAACATTGCCTTTGCCATGCCTCATGCTAAGGAAGAAGACATTATTCAGGCCGCTAAAATTGCCAATGCGCACGACTTCATCAAGGAATTGGAGCATGGCTACCAAACCAACATTGGAGAGCGTGGTGGCAAGCTTTCAGGAGGACAAAGACAAAGAATCAGCATAGCCAGAGCTATAATGAAAAACCCTCCAATTCTGATTCTAGATGAAGCCACCTCTGCCCTAGATACCGAATCAGAAAAGCTGGTTCAGGAAGCCTTGAGCAACCTAATGAAAAACAGAACTTCTGTGGTAATTGCCCACCGCCTGAGCACCATTCAGCATGCCGATAAAATTGTAGTAATGGATAAAGGCCGTATTGTTGAACAAGGCACTCACGAAGAACTTTTAAAACTGGGAGGCATTTATCACAAGCTGATTCACATGCAATCAGTTTAGATTAATTCAAGTAATTTTTGGCTTATTATTCGCCAATTCGTTTTATTTATTCTACTCAAACCAAATGGAGAACCAAGACCTTATTCTTAACGAGTTAAAAGAAGCTGCTAAAGTATTAGATCAGTTTCTCTCTAACGATGCCAATATTCAAGCTATTAATGATGCTGCTATGCTAATGGCCGATGCCATAAATGCCGGCAACAAACTGTTTAGCTGCGGTAATGGAGGTTCTCATTGCGATGCCATGCACTTTGCTGAAGAACTTACCGGAAGGTACAGAGAAGACAGAAAAGCATTGCCAGCCATTGCCATTTCAGACCCAAGCCACATTTCATGTGTTTCTAACGACTTTGGTTACGATGCTATTTTCTCAAGATATATTGAAGGGCTAGGAAAAGAAGGCGATGTATTGGTAGGCATAAGCACCAGCGGAAACTCAAACAATATTTTGAGAGCTGCAGCCATGGCCAAGCAAAAGAAAATGAAGGTGGTAGCCTTTACAGGCAAAAATGGCGGTGAGTTAGCGGAATTAGCCGATGTTGAAATCCGTGTTCCGCACTTTGGCTATGCCGATAGAATTCAGGAAATACACATCAAGGTGATTCACATCATCATTCAATTAATAGAAAAACACACAATTGGAACTGTCTAAAGGATATGGAAGTGCAGTATTTGGCGTAGATGCGCAAATAATTACTATTGAAGTCAACATTGTTGATGGAACCAAATTTTGGCTTTCTGGTCTGCCCGATAGTGCCGTAAAGGAAAGTGAGCACCGCATTGAGTCGGTATTCAAGTATTTTGAGTACCGAATGCCTCGCAAGAAGGTGGTGGTGAATATGGCTCCGGCCGATATCCGTAAAGAAGGTTCTTCCTATGACTTACCCATTGCTCTAGGCGTACTCAAATCATCGGGCCAAATCATTGCCGATGATTTAGAGAAGTATGTCATCATGGGTGAATTGGCCTTAGACGGAACACTTCGTCCAATCAAAGGCGCTTTACCCATTGCCATTGAAGCTAGAAAGAATGGATTCAAAGGTTTTATACTTCCTTTGGAGAATGCCAACGAAGCCGCCATTGTCAATAACTTAGACATTATTGGAGTTACCAATTTGGTGGAAGCGATTGAGTTTTTGGATGGCTCCAGACCAATTGAACCGATTACCTATGATACTCGTGAGCACTTCTTCAACCACCTGAACGACTATGAAGCTGATTTTGCACACGTTCAGGGTCAGGAGAATATAAAACGAGCGCTAGAAATTGCTGCCGCTGGCGGACACAATGTGATCATGATTGGCCCTCCTGGAGCCGGTAAAACCATGCTTGCCAAAAGGCTTCCGTCTATTCTTCCTCCACTTAGTTTGCAGGAAGCTTTGGAGACCACTAAGATTCATAGTGTAGCTGGAAAACTAGGTTCTAATGCTCAACTGATCACTAAAAGACCTTATAGAAGCCCTCACCATACGGTTTCAGATGTGGCTTTAGTTGGTGGAGGTGGCGTTCCACAGCCTGGTGAAATTTCTTTATCTCATAACGGGGTGTTATTTCTTGATGAGCTTCCAGAGTTTAAAAGAACTGTATTGGAAGTTATGCGTCAGCCTTTAGAGGAACGCAGAGTGACCATCAGCCGAGCAAAACTTTCGGTAGACTTTCCTGCCAATTTTATGCTCATCGCTAGCATGAATCCATGCCCATGCGGTTATTACAATCACCCAGAAAAAGAATGCGTTTGTGGTTCAGGACAAGTGCAGCGGTACCTGAACAAAGTAAGTGGACCTCTTTTAGATCGAATCGATTTGCATGTGGAAGTAACTCCTGTTTCATTCGATGAGATGACTCAGAACCGAAAGGCGGAAAGCAGCGAAGTAATTCGTGAAAGAGTAATCTCCGCAAGAAAAATTCAGCAAGAGCGATTTAAAACTGAAGGCATTCATTCCAATGCCATGATGGGCAGCCAAATGGTAAAAGAGCTTTGTCAGATTAACGAAGCAGGAAAAACACTACTCAAAACTGCTATGGAAAGGCTCGGACTTTCTGCCAGAGCTTATGATAGAATCCTTAAGGTTAGTAGAACCATTGCCGACCTTGATGGCAAAGAGAACATTGGCATTGAACACTTAGCCGAAGCTATTCAATACCGCAGCCTCGACAGAGAAGGCTGGGCGGGGTAGTCTACCCTCTATTTACCCAAACCCTAAAGGGGATCTAGTGATTTTCGAACTTATTACCCTGCAAGGTTGGGGTAAGATAAGATCGAAAATCTGCCTTTATCGTATTAACTTGGGTTCTAAACCTCTAGATATGAAATTCGGAAGCGTCTCCAACCCAGAAGAAATAGATTTTACTTTACCGAAAGATCATTCGGGAACTGCCTCTGTTCTAAAAAAATCAGACTTTAAAGGTAAGCCTGCTGTTTACGTTGGCTGCGCGAAATGGAATCGTTCCGATTTGAAAGGGTTCTATCCAAGAGGCACTAAGGATGAGCTGACCTACTATGCTACTCAGTTCAATAGCATTGAGTTGAACGCGACTTTTTATAATTTCTATAACAAGGAGCAGTACAAAGGATGGGCAGATAAAACTCCAGATGACTTTAAATTCTTTCCGAAGATAAATCAGATGATCAGCCATATGAAAAGGCTGAATGACGTAGGTCATTATACCGAAGAATATGTTCATGCATTAGCAGGTCTAGAAGAGAAGTTAGGAATGGTTTTCCTCCAGCTTCACAACAATTTCGCGCCCAAGAACTTTGACAGACTGGAGAAATACCTGACTGAATTTCCAAAGGGAATTCCTCTGGCTGTAGAAGTGCGCCATACCGATTGGTTGAATGATCCAGAAGTAGCGGATTCATTCTACAAGCTTTTAGAGGAGAATAATGTGACGAATATCATTACTGATACCGCTGGCCGAAGAGACCTGCTACACATGCGCCTAACCACACCAGACATTTTCATCCGCTATGTGGGTGCCAATCACGATTCTGACTACACTCGTTTAGACGACTGGTTGGAGCGCATTAAAAGCTGGGTTGAAATTGGCGGCTTGAGAAATATCTACTTCTTCGTTCATCAGAATCTTGAAAAAGCGTCTCCATTACTTTCTGGCTACTTCATTAAAAAGCTGAACGAGGAGTTAGGATATGATTTACATATCCCTGAAACACAAAGCACTCAAACGAACCTTTTCTGATTAAAGCCCTGCTCCCTTAATGATATCATCTACTACCTCAGGGTTGAGAAGCGTGGAGGTGTCACCAAGGTTTGAAAGGTCTTTGCTAGCTACTTTTCTGAGTATTCTACGCATGATTTTTCCAGAGCGAGTTTTTGGCAAGCCTGGCACAATCTGCACCACATCTGGCTTGGCAATTGGCCCAATGATTTTACGAACCGTATCCTTAATTTCATCTTTAAGGCTTTCTTCGGTTCTGCCAGACATATCGCAGATTACATAGGCATAAATGCCTTGTCCTTTCACATCGTGCGGATAACCCACCACTGCCGACTCTATCACTTTCGGATGTTCGTTGATGGCATTTTCCACCTCAGCCGTTCCCATTCTATGGCCAGAAACATTAATTACATCATCTACTCGACCCAGAATTCTCAAGTAGCCATCATGGTCGCGTTTAGCACCATCTCCAGTAAAGTACATGCCTTTATAGGTAGAGAAATAGACATTTTTACACTTTTCATGATCGCCATATGTTGTGCGAAGAATAGAAGGCCATGGGAATTTGATGCAGAGATTTCCCTCCACATTGTTACCTGTGAGTTCCTTTCCATCAGCATCTACAATGATGGGTTGAATGCCTGGAAGCGGAAGCGAAGCATGAGCTGGCTTGTTCGGGGTAATTCCTGCCAAGGCCGAAACCATAATTCCTCCAGTTTCCGTTTGCCACCAAGTATCTACTAGCGGGCAATTGCCCTTACCAATATGATCGTGATACCAATGCCATGCCTCTTCGTTGATAGGTTCACCTACCGAACCTATTACTTTCAATGACTGAAGGCTATAAGGCTCTACTGGCTCTAGGCCGTGCGCTTGTAAAGCTCTTATGGCAGTAGGAGCGGTGTAAAACTGATTCACTTCATATTTATCACAGATTTCCCAGAACCTACCTGCATGAGGGAAGGTTGGAACCCCTTCAAACATCAGGGTAGTTGCTCCAGACAAAAGAGGACCATATACAATGTATGAGTGACCTGTAATCCAACCAATGTCTGCAGTACACCAATAAACATCTCCCTGAGTGTACTGAAACACATTCTCAAAGGAATATTGTGCGTAAACCATGTAGCCGCCAGTAGTATGAACCACACCTTTTGGTTTACCCGTTGAGCCAGAAGTGTAGAGAATAAAGAGCATGTCTTCAGAGTCTACTTCAACCGCCTTAAATTCTTTAGGTTGACCTTCAATGGCATGATGCCACCAGATGTCACGGCCCTCTTCCATGGTTACTTCTTGCCCTGTTCGGTTCAGAACAATTACTTTTTCTACGCAGGAGCACTTTTCTAAAGCCTCATCTACCACTGCTTTTACGTCAATTTGCTTGGCTCCTCTGAAGTTGCCATCTGAAGTAAGCACCATTTTGGCTTCGCAATCATTGATTCTATCGGCTAGAGAAGATGAGGAGAAACCCGCAAAAACTACCGAGTGAATGGCTCCAATTCTAGCACAGGCCAGCATAGCCACTGCTGCCTCAGGCACCATTGGCATGTAGATAATTACCCTGTCGCCTTTACCAACTCCTTGCGACTGCAAAGCATTGCAAAATTGGTTGGTCATTTCATACAACTCTCGATAAGTGACAATTCGGTTGGTTTCATTCGGGTCGTTCGGCTCCCAAATAATTGCAGGCGTATCCCCTTTGGTGTAGAGGTATCTTTCAAAGATGTTCTCCGTGATATTCAACTTGCCATTGACAAACCACTTTACGTCTGGCCCCTCAAAATCCCATTCTAAGGTTTTATCCCAAGATTTGCGCCAATGAAAAGACTCTGCAATTCTAGACCAGAAGGCTTCTGGCTCAAGTACACTTTTTTGGTATTCGTGGATATATCCTGAAAGGGTTTGAATTTTATGGCTCATAGGTGCTGAGTTGAATTGTCAATTAGAAATTAGCAATAATCAATTGGCCGAATAAGTTAATGGATTCCGCTTTTAAGCCCAATGCTATTGGTAAAAATGGCAGTATTGTTCAGGTTTTGGATGCAAAAATGCGCTCCCAACGAAAATACTGTTTCGTGAGAGCGCATCTGACATTTCTTTGTTTCGACCTTACTCGTACCTCAAACTCTTTACTGGGTTTGCACTAGCTGCTCTGATGGAGTGATAGCCAACGGTCATTATGGTGATTAGCAAAGAAGCTACTCCTGCAATGAGGAAGACAATGGCGCTGATTTGAATTCTGTATTCAAAATCACCAAGCCAATTATCCATAAAAAAGTAGGCTAAAGGTGCTGCAATCAAAAAGCCGATGCCTACAAGAACCAAGAAGCCTTTAGACATGATAAGCATCAGATTCAGAATGCCAGCTCCCAAGACTTTTCTAATGCCAATTTCCTTTATTCTTTGTTCTGCGGCAAAGCTCGCCAAGCCAAATAGACCGAGAAGTGAAATGAAAATGGCAATACCAGAAAAGTAGTTGGCCAACAAACCAATGGTAGTTTCTCCTCGGTATAGGTTTTCATAAGTTTCGTCTAGAAACCTATAAGTGAATGGGTAGTTGGGGTTCAATTCTTTGGTTAGATCTTCCAAATAGCCAATTCCAGCTTCCGTATTACCATTCATTTTAGCGATAAAGTAATTGGCGTTTTCAGGCCGAAGCGAGATAACTATCGGGTCGATGTTTTGGTGAAGAGAGCTGAAGTGAAAGTCTTTAACAATCCCGATCACCTTGCCGGTTCTACCCCAAAAAGTGACTGGGTAATTCAACGGATCTTCAACATTCATGGCTTTTGCCGTTTGCTCGTTTATAATCACGTTGAGCGTATCGCTAACTAAGTTAGGGTCGAAGGTTCTACCCTCTAGCATTTCCATCCCTAAGGTCTCAATAAAGCCTTCGCCTACCTGCAATACATTAAAGAGTGTTTCATTTTGATCCGTTTTTCCTTCCCAGCTATACCCACCAGAAGTAGAGGAACCAATATTAATTGGGGTGTTACTAGCTACTGTGATATTTGTAAAACTGGGGTTATCTAAAACCCGAGAAATGAAAAGCTCAGCACTTTGTTCATTGGCCAAATCTCCTTCAATAGGCAGGTAAACAATGTTTTCTTTCTGATAACCTAGGTTTTTATTCTTCACAAATTCCATTTGTTGATGGATGACCAAAGTTGAGATGATCAAAAATGTAGAGATTAGGAATTGAAAAACTACAAGGCCCTTTCTAATTCCGTTCGACCAGCCCGAAGTTTTAAAACTTCCTTTGAGAACGCTCACAGGTTTAAAGCTGGATAGAATCATGGCTGGGTAACTGCCTGCCAAAACACCAACTATTAGCCCAACTCCAATCAGCAGTCCGATTTGATTAACGTTTTGGTAGCTGAATGTCAGCTCTCTTTGAATCAGTTCATTTAATGAAGGGATAAGTAAGGAAATAAATAAGCCACTCAGCAATGCCGAAATGAGCGCCATAATGGTGGACTCACCAATGAATTGAAAAACCAATTGCTTTCGAGACGACCCAACCACTTTTTTCACCCCAACTTCTTTTGCTCTTTTGGTAGACCTTGCCGTGGCGAGGTTCATAAAGTTGATACAAGCAATTACTAAAATGAAAATGGCTACTACAGAAAATAGCCTAACGTATACTATTCTGCCTCCAGATTGCTTGCCATCTTCCCAGCTGCCTTTTAGGTAAAGATCTTTAAGTGGAAAAAGAAATAGATCGACCACTGAGCCCTCGTTTCGCTCTTTTACAAACCCTTTTATCTTTTCGTTAAAGGCTTGATGGTCTACTCCTGGCTGAAGTTTCACCATTCCTCTGATGCCATTATTACCCCAGTCTTCCAGCCAATCATTCTGTCTGAGCCAAGGTTCATAGGGCATTACAAAATCGAAGGTCATTGAAGAAGTTGTAGGCACATCTTCAAAAACACCGCCTACTTGATATTCTCCCCAGCCATTAACTGAAAGGCTTTGGCCTAGGGCAGTTTTATCTCCGAATATCTTCTCTTTTAAGCTCTGCGATAAATAAAGAACGGTCGGCTCTACTAATGAATTCTCTTTTGAGCCTTCGATAAATTTGGTGGAGAAAATATGGAAGAAATCTTCGCTCGCTACACGACCAGTTTCTTTAAAGCTCTGATCTCCATTAGTGAATAATCGTTCTTGCTCCCAAGTGAATTGGGCAAAATGCTCTACTTCAGGCATGGCTTCCTTCATAGCATCTTTCAGCGGGCCAGGATTAGCCGATGTAGTGAAAACCGTTCCAGAATAGTCCTGATTTTCCATCATCTGATAGATTCGGTCTACATCTGAATGAAACTGATCGTATTGTTTTTCGCCCTGAATATAAATGAGCAATAGCATGCTGGCTGTAATACCAACGGTAAGGCCTAATACATTGAGTAATGCATAGGCGCGCTCTTTCCAGAAAACCCGAAGAGCGGTTTTAATGATTGTTTTAAACATGTTTTGAGTTTTTAGACCTAAAAAAATGAATTCACTAGGAAGACGAACCCCTAGAGAACTCATTACACAGACTCAAAAAATGTTAGTTGGTTGCAAAGAAAAATCAAGAACCGCTCTAAGAACTACTCCATTCGTAAAGCATTCGCAGGATTATTTTTTATTGTCTTGAAAGCGATCAGGCTGATTGTTGCGCCAATCAACAAGACTACTCCAGCGGCAGTGACACCGTAAACCATTGGGCTAATACCCGACTGATAAGTGAAATTGCTAAGCCAATCGCTCATAAAATAGATGGATATTGGAATGGCAACAACTAACGAAGCTCCAGCAATAAAAAGATACTTCATATTCATCAACCAAAGGATTTGCTTAGCCGATGCTCCTAACACTTTTCTGATGCTAATCTCTTTTACTCTCTGCTTGATGACCAAAGAAATAACACCTAACAAACCTCCACAAGCCAAGAATATTGAAATGACAGAAAGAATCACCGTAAGCCTAAGTGTTCGTGCCTCTTCCTGATATAGCTCTTCAATTTGGCTATCTAGAAATCTATAACTAAAGTCAATTTCAGGAACAACTTCCGTGAACTTAGATTCAACCTGCTCCATAATCTCAGGTAAATTATTCGGGCTGAATTTGGTCACCAAATAATTTGTAGCATTCTCATTAACCATCAAAATCATTGGCCTAATCGGAACATGCAAAGAATTATAGTGGAAGTCTTTTACCACCCCGACAACAGTACCTTTTACCAACTCCTCATTGTTCACCCAATACAGCTGCTTCCCTACAGGGTCTTCAGCATTCAGGTCGCGAACAGCGGTTTCATTCAACACAAAAGCTGTTCCGGCAGAGTCGGCCGCAAACACATCGTCTAGCATTCTGCCATCTGCCATTTCCAGACTCAGCGTGCTGGCAACATCTTTATCTACAAACATTTCAGAAGCATCTACCCTCAACTGTGGATTCTCTTCTAAGTATAAAGGATGCTGATTGAATTGCCCTCCAGGAACATTAGAAACAGCCGAAGTTTGGCTAATTCCAGGAATGGCCGTCAGCTCATCCTTAAGCACCTTAATTTTCTGACTACTTGTTTGCCCTACAATTTCCAACACCATTAGATTTTCCTGATCGAAGCCTAAATCCTTATCCTTCAAAAACTGAATTTGATTACGAATAATCAGGCTTCCGCTAATGAGAATAACTGTTGCCACCAGCTGAACTCCCAGCAGACCATTTCTCAAATTTGAACCACCTAGCTTGGATAGTTTTAAGCCTCTCAAAATACTACCAGCCTCAAAAGAATTCAGATAGACAGAAGGATATAGCGCTGAAACCACAGCAGTAAACACGGCAATCAAAACCATGAAAACCACAACATCTGCTTGCCATAAATTTTCAATGACAACACTTCCATTAACTAGGTGATTGAAAGGCGTTTCGAGCGAATACATAACGAAAACAGCGATAAACAATGCCAGAAAAGTAGTTACTAAAGCTTCTACACTGAACTGAGCAAAAATTTGTGATCGGAAAGCGCCAAGCGTCTTTTTCACCCCTACTTCTTTCAGTCTCTGGGCCGCTCTAGCTGTATTCAGGTTTACAAAATTGATAATAGAAATAAGTAGGATGAATAGTGCGCTTACTCCATATATAATCAGGTAACTAAAGCTACCATTGGGCTCCAACTCCCAGCGAATATTAGAGTGTAAGTGAATGTCTTGAATAGGCTGAAGTTCGAAACCAACTTCTCTGGCCTTCAGGCTTTCGATATCATCATCCGACCAATTGAGGTACTTAGGCGCCCAATCGGGAATTTTGGCCTCTAGGTTTTCAGCCGATGCACCAGCACTCAACTTAACGTAGTTGAAGTGCCCAAAATCGTCCCAAGACATCCAAGGGTCATTAAAGTCTAGCGACTTTATACTCACATAAGAAATAATAAAGTTGAAGTGGAAGTGAGACGCTTTAGGAGCATCCTCCACAACTGCTGCTACCTCTAGCATGTCTTCCATCCCGTTGAAGCTTAATCTTTCCCCAACTGGATTTTCATCTCCAAAAAATCGCTTAGCAGTTGACTCTGAAAGCACAATGGCCCATGAGGTTTTCAATGCCTCTTTAGCATCACCTTGAATGGTTTTAAAGCTAAATACATCGAAAAAAGTACTGTCTGCAAAGAACCCGTCACTCACCTCATGTTCAACATTATTCTGCCTATGGGTAAGCAAAACACTTGCTTTGGTTAGGCCAGGACCATAAATAGGAGAAAGACTTACTGCTTGAACTACTTCAGGAAAATCACTGACCATGGCTTGTGCCATTGGGTGAGGCGTACGCGTTTGAGGATTTTCATTCATCCATGCAATGCGATAAATGTCATCGGCATTTTCGAAATGAGAGTCATAAGACGTCTCGAACTTCAGGTGTAAATAAATAAATCCACAAACGGTAAAGGCCAGAATGAGGCCTAATAAATGAAAGCTCGTTTGCATTTTATGACGCATTATTCCGCGCCAGGCAAATTTGAAATAGCTTCTGTACATGATGATTAAATTTGAGTTTTGACCGATTTTTTTAACCGCGAAAGGACGCAGGAAATTGAACAAGTGGAACCAGTAATGAAGGTTAGCCCTCCACTTAGAGTTCTCCTCTCGCTCTGCTTGATAATATTCAAAGAGATCACCTTCTATTTCTTCTAACAATCGCCCTTTGCAGAACCAATGCAACAGCCGACTGCCAATTTTAGGTGGCTCAAAAAAGTTTTTAGAATGAGACAACTCTGGCTAGTTTGAGTGCTACATCTGGTATCTGACTGAACAAGCTATTGCGCAGCTCATGGTTTTTCTCCAATGCCCGTTTACCTTCGGCAGTAATAGTGAACAAGCGCTTTCTACGGCCGCCTCTTTCATGGGTCGCATCAGCCAAATTAGAATCTAAGAATCCCTTTTCTTCCAACCTGCTCAGAGCAGAATGGACAGCACCTATAGCTACCTTTCTTTTGGTTTGATTGATAATTTCTTCCCGAATACTCAAACCATAAGCCTCAGGATAAAGCACTCCAACAATTAAAAGCACCAACTCTTCAAACTCACCTAACTGCGTTCCTTTCATCTATCCAATTTTCGTATTTGTAGAACAAACATAGAAACAAATTCTACAATTATGAAATTTGATTTCAAAGAAGACATAAAAAAAGCAGGACATACCATCCTGCTTTATTCAATAAATGCGCTATTTCAAGGCGTTCTCGGGCAATCATTAATACCTCTTACCCCCCAATCCACTCAGCTACGAAGAGGTTGGTATCTCTTGTTCCGCCATTGTTTCGGTTAGAAGAGAACACAATGTACTTGCCATCATTTGAGAAAACAGGGAAAGCATCGAAGGTTTCATCATGGGTGATTCTGGTTAAACCAGTTCCATCAGTATTAATCATGTATAGGTTGAAAGGAAAACCTCTGGTTGCCGTATGATTACTGGCAAAGATGATTTTCTCGCCCGAGGGATGAAAAAACGGTGCCCAATTGGCCTGTCCTAAGTCTGAAAGTTTTCTCAAGTCGCTGCCATCTGCATTGCAAATGTAAAGCTCCATGTCGGTTGGCATTACAAGGCCTTCGGCCAACAAGTCTTGGTACTCTCTTATCTCTTCTTCAGTTTTTGGTCTCGAAGAACGGAAGATCAACTTACTACCATCAGGAGAGAAGAAAGCTCCTCCATCATAACCTAATTCACTAGTGATTTGCTTTACATCCGAGCCATCAATATTCATGGTAAAAAGCTCCAAATCGCCAGTCCTCATGGAAGTGAAAACAATTTTGTCTCCCTTTGGAGAAACCGTGGCCTCTGCATCGTAACCTGGCTCACTAGTCAATTGGTTAATGATATTTCCATCAAGATCTGCAGTGAAAATATCGAAGCTCGGATAAATAGGCCAAACATATTTGCCATCAGCTCTTCTTTCTGGAACAGGAGGACAGTCCTCATCTCCTAAATGAGTGGAGCCGTAAACTATTGTTTTATTATCTGGCAAAAAGTAAGAACAAGTTGTTCTGCCCATTCCGGTGCTCACCATGGTTGGAGCATTATTCTTCAGGTCATCATTTCTCCAGTCTGTAACATAAATTTGGTCGCAGTTTGCTCCCCATTGGCTGTAATCTGACTGAAAAACCAAGTAATTATCATCAAAGCTCCAATAAGCCTCTGCATTGTTTCCACCAAAGGTCAGTTGTTTAATATTCTTCAGATACTTCATTTCTTCTGGGTGAAGAAGAAGCGAGTCAGCAGCAGAATGTGCATCGGTTGTGGTAGTGCTATTCGACTTTTCCTGATTACAAGAAGCTAATGTTACAAGGGTTACTAATAGTAGTAGATAATGTCTAATCATGATGGGCAATTAATGCCGCGAAGATAATCATTATTATCTTTGACTTAAATCTTGAGCATATGAAGCGACTTTATACCATTCTCGCCTTGGCTTTTTTAGCATCGGCTTGTACAGACTTTACCACCGACAAAGAGTTGATGACTGGCCTAAAGGAAGACATTACTTATTTAGCAAGCGATGACTTGGAAGGCAGAGCTATTGGTACCGATGGTGAGGTGTTAGCTGCAAAATATATTGCCGATAAATTCAGGGAAATAGGTCTGGAACCAAAAGGAACCGATAGATACTTTCAGGTTTTTAAGGTGAATAAGCCTTCAAACCCACATGAAGAGGCCGTAATTGGAACGAATGGAGAAGGTATTTCTGGCAGAAATGTAGTGGGCTATATAGACAATGGTGCTGAGTATACCATTGCTCTGGGTGCGCATTACGATCATTTAGGCTACGGCAATGAAGGCTCTTTGTACAGAGGTGAAGGTCAGGCAATACACAATGGTGCCGATGATAATGCCAGTGGAACAGCTGCTTTAATTCAATTGGCAGAGATTTATGCTGGCAAAAAGGCTAATTACAACTTCTTGTTCGTAGCCTTTTCTGGTGAAGAGAATGGTCTTTGGGGATCTAACTATTACTCAAAGAACTCAACGGTATCGATAGATAGCATTAACTACATGATTAATATGGATATGGTTGGTAGGTTGAAGGAAGACAACTCTTTGGCTATATATGGAGCAGGAACTAGTCCGGTGTGGAATGAGGTAATTAATAAAGTGAATTACGATTCATTAAAGCTTGTTACCACCGAATCTGGAGTAGGTCCATCTGACCATACGTCTTTCTATCTGCAAGACATCCCAGTACTTCACTTTTTCACCGGTCAGCATGAAGATTACCACAGACCTACTGATGATGAGGATAAGATTAATTACCCTGGTATGATTAAGGTGATCAGATACATAGAAAGGCTGATAGATAACCTAGATGATAAAGAGAGGCTAGCATTTACCAAAACTAAAGATGATTCTGGCGACTCTCCAAGGTTTACGGTTTCCCTCGGAGTGGTTCCAGATTACTTATATGATGGAAAGGGCATGCGTATTGACGGAGTAACCGAAGGAAAACCCGCCTCTGCAGCCGGAATGGAAAAAGGAGATGTTGTAATGAAGTTAGGAGACTCTACCATTGTAGACATGATGGGCTATATGCGAGCATTAAGCGCATTTGAATCTGGCGATGAAACCACCGTAGAGTTCAAGCGTGGAGAAGAAATAAAAACAGCTAAGGTTAAGTTCTAAATTGGTTTTTGCGTGAAATTCGTATTTCACACCCTTATTGAATTTCTCAAAGACAAGCATTATCGCAGTCTATTAGGAGCCTCTATAGGCATCTTATTTGGTGGTGCGTTGGTGTACCATTATCTGGAAGGCTGGTCGTATTTAGACTCCCTGTATTTTGCGGCTATTACATTGAGCACTGTAGGTTATGGCGATTTTTCTCCTCAGACTGATTTAGGAAAGCTATTTACTATAATATACATAGGCATAGGAGTTGGACTCATTCTGGCATTCATCAATGCTGTTTACAAACATTTTCAGCAAGTAAGTCGGGAGTATCCGAACGTCATTAAAGGAAAAAAGAAGCAGTAAGCCATCATATATTCACTTAAACTAAGCTTTGTCAGGTTTTACTTTTCTCTAAAATGATATATTAGAGGACTGATTTTTTAAACTATGACGCGCTATATCACTTTTTTTCTGGAGCGTCACCAATTTCGTATTCTTAGAGTTTGCATTGGCATTCTATTTTTATGGTTTGGTGGACTCAAATTTTTTCCCGGCTTAAGCCCTGCAGAAGGACTAGCTTCAACCACAGTAGAAATTCTTTCATTTCACTTGTTCCCTGAATGGCTCATTATGCCAAGTCTAGCCACTATGGAAGTAGGCTTAGGCCTTTTACTAGTGTTCTCAAAAGAGTTTAGGCTCACTTTTTGGCTTTTACTCTTTCACATGGCCTGCACTATTATGCCGCTCTTTATTCTTACCGAAGTCACTTTCAAAAGCTTTCCGTTTCAGCTTACTATGGAAGGTCAATACATTGTGAAGAATATTGTGATTATTAGTGCAGCTTTTGTATTGGTTTTTCAACGGAAGAGCAATCGAATTCATAATTAGAAAACATTTACCGAACTTTTCCTTACCCATTTGATTTACTTTAATAAGTAAATTTTGATGCTTTGAAGTACGATGTAATAATTATTGGAGGAGGACCTATTGGGTTAAACTGTGCCATTGAAGCTAAGAAGGCAGGTCTTTCTTATGTTATTTTGGAGAAAGGTGTTCTGGTCAATTCACTCTATAATTTCCCCACAAATATGACCTTCTTTTCTACCTCTAATTTATTGGAAATTGGGGGCGTACCGTTTATTGCTCACAACGATAAACCGACTAGAAGAGAGGCGCTTGAGTACTTCAGAAGAGTTCAGGATAGCTGGGATTTGGAAGTTCACTTGTATACAGAAGTGAAATCTATGGATCATAATGGTGAGGTTTATCAAGTAGAAACTACCAAGGGCATGTATAAGGCCAGCAATGTTATTGTAGCCACAGGTTTTTATGATACCCCTAGAATGCTCAATATACCTGGTGAAGACTTGAAGAAAGTCAAGCACTTCTATGACGACCCACACCCATACGTAGATCAGAAAGTATTAGTGATAGGAGCAGCTAACTCTGCCTGCGATGTTGCCTTGGAGACTTACTACAAAGGAGCAGATGTGACTATGGCCATTCGCGAATCTGAGATTTACCCAAAAGTAAAATATTGGATTCGTCCGAATATTGAAAACCGGATTAAAGAAGGTAGTATAAAGGCTTATTTTAATACTTCAGTAACAGCGATTAGACCCAATGAAGTTGTGCTTCAGACTGCCGATGGTCAGGTGGTATTAGAGAACGACTTTGTACTTGCCATGACTGGCTATATGCCAAACTACCAGCTTTTTGAATCGCTAGGAATCCCTGTGAGCACTGATGAATATAGAATTCCGCTGCACAATGAAAAAACGCTAGAAACAGAGCTGTCTGGAGTGTACGTGGCTGGCGTAATAAATGCAGGTATGCAAACCAGTAAACTCTTTATAGAAAACACTCGCGTTCATTCCAGATTGATTGTACAGAGCATCTTGTCTAAAAAGAACTCTGTAGTTGGAGTCAATTTAGGTTAGTGTATTATTAGCAGTTATGTTTAATGGCTATTAAGGATTTTAGCCTATTCCTGCCTTAGAGTCTTTACAGGGTTCTTTTGAGCTGAGTTAAAAACTAAACCTCCTACCAAGATAAAAGTGAGTACTAAGGCGGCACCAACTCCTAAAGCGATCAGGCCAAAATTGATTCCCGTTTGGTATTCAAAGTTTTGACTCCATTTGTCGATGCCTAAATAAGCCAATGGAACAGCAATTACACTAGCAATTAGTAGCAAGCGGAAGGTGCCCGAATACATAAGCCCGACAATCTGTGGAGACATGGCACCCAATACTTTACGAATTCCGATTTCCTTTCTACGCTGATCAATGTTAAAGGCCGTAAGCCCAATCAATCCAATAAGTGATATGATGGCGCAAAGGAGGGTCATAAAAGTGATTAGCTTACTTTGTGTTCTATCGGCTTCGTATAATGTGCTCAGCCTGTCATTAAGAAAGTTGTATTCAAACGGGTAATTAGGCAACTGTTCGTTCCATACTGCCTCCACAGCCTTTAAAGCTTCCGAAGCTTGATTTTGATTAAATCTCACAATTAAATGCCTGCCCGGGTTGGGGTTGTAAACGAAAACCAAAGGCTCAATTGGGTTATGGAGAGAGAAGTGATTAAAGTCTCTCATTACTCCTATAACCTGCCCAGGCTCTTGTTGGTGAAAAAAGCCTAGCTTCTTCCCAACAGGTTGATCCCAGCCTATTTCTCGAGCAGCTGTTTCATTGATCACAAACTTTGCATTACCACTTGTCTCGTCTTTGGTGAAAAATGTTCCTTCAGCCAAGGGGATACCAAAGGTCTTGAGGTAGTCAACTCCTCCGTGGATGTACTTAAACTCCATTTGCTTCATCTCACCATCCTTTTCGACCTTAAAAACTATCTGCCCAATATCTGAACCCACTAAGAAGTTCGATGAAGTGACATTTTCGATCATAGGATAAGTCTCTAAAATATTTTTCATGGCAGTATACCTGCTCTGAGTTACTGAATCACTTGTGGTTATCATCATTACCTGATCTTTCTCAAAGCCCATATCCTTATTCTGAATAAAGGAGATCTGATCTTTCATGAGCAATGTGCTGAGCAGAACGCCTATAGATATAACGAACTGAAATAACACTAAACCTTGGCGAACCATCTGTCCAGACTTTGAGGCTGTCCATGTTCCTTTGAGTGCAGAAACTGACTTGATCTGCGAAAGATAGAAAGCTGGATAAATGCCAGCTATCAGGCCAGTAAGTAGCACAATGGCCAATGTGCCGAGCAAAAGTGGAGGGTTTTGGAAGAGTGTAAAATCGAAGCTTACTCCAAGCCAGCTTTGTAAAGGAGAGTTAGAAATAAGTGCCCACACCATAACAATGGCTAGAAGGTAAGATACAATGGATTGTACCAAAGACTCGGTAAGCAAAGAAGCTCTCAGGCTGTTGACGTTTGTTCCTAAAACCTTTCTGATTCCAATTTCCTTCGCTCTTAAACCTGCTCTAGCCGTGGCCAAATTGATGTAGTTAATACAAGCTAGAAAGAGTATGGCCAAGCCTACAGAGGAGAAAACCAATAAATTGGTTGGGTTGCCTTTAGCAAAATCATCATCAATGCTCTCTTTATCGTAATGAATGGATGATAGCTGCTGAAGTCTCAGTTTGTGATTCCCATTAATCTGATTACCAAAAGGCATGTAATACTTTTCATTGAACGGAGCGAACTTGGCTAAAATGTCTTCTTTGGTGGTGCCTTCTTCTAGTAACACATAGTTAAGTCCGTCAGCATTCCACAACACCTCTGAGTTGAACACACCGTCTTGCATGGCAAACTCTCTGGTTTGAATGCCTGCAATCAGCACGTCAAATTCAAAGTGTGTGTTTTTTGGGAGGTCCTCATAAACCCCAGTAACTTTTAAGTCTTGGTTATCAATTCTGATGGTTTCATTCAATCCTAATTCATCACCGAATAACTTGTCATTGACAGACTTAGAAATAATCACAGCATTCGGGTTTTTTAAGGCAGTTTCCGAATTGCCAATCAACAGGTTTAAGTTGAAAATATCGAACACGGTAGGATCGGTGTAATACATTCGCTCTTGGCTGAATGATTGGTTGTTGTATTTAATTTCTGGTTGGCCAACAAAACCAAATCGAGAAAAACTTTCTATTCCCGGGAGTTCTTCCTTCATCTTTGGCATCAGCTCAGAAGCGGAGTAGGCTGTGTTGAACTCTACACCTGGTGCAGAAAGCACATGGCTCACCCGATAGATTCTCTCATGGTTATTGAAATGTTGATCGAATGTTAATTCGTTCTGAAGAAACATAACCAACCAAATGGTAGCGGCAAGACCAAAAGTAAGCCCAACAACGTTTAAAAGGCTGAATAGACGGTTTTTCCAAAGAATTCGAAGAGCAAATTTAAGCATAACAATTTGTTAACTAAGTCCTTCGTTAAAGATGCATACATTAATCTAATTTTGCAATACCAATAAGAAAGAGACAGACGGTGTTTAATGCTTGTGTAGCAAGAAGTTAATTATAGTTAAAGGAACGTAGCGCTTTAAACTATTCTGCTTAAAAAAACGTCTATATAGTAAAATCGTGAAGATCGATTTTGGTATGATAATTGAAAGGATAGATTAAAGAAAAACGAGGACTAGTCAGTAGTTCTCTTCATACAGTTAGTAGTTTATTTGTTTAGTGACCCGAAGGAGTAGTTAACCTTCGGTTTTTTTTGTCTTTACTTTTCGTCACTGCGAAGGAGGTACGACTGAAGCAGTCTCTAAAATTAAGAGTGAAGCATTATAAGCTTATGATTATTCATGATTAGGAAGAGAAGTTCGATCATTTCTCTCGAAATATATCTCTGGCAGTACAATTCCCACTTCTCGATCGGAGTCTTCTGCTTTCCAGAAAAGAAGATAGTTTATCTTACAGTCTTTGGTTTTGAAGCCCTTTTCTTCGAGTTCTTTGAGCTTTTTCTTGAAGCTTTTTGAAAACTTGAGAACAAACTCTCTGTTAGTATTAAGGCAACCCTCTTCGGATAGTAATAATGCATCTCCACTTAATAGTTCACGAATTCGATGTTGTACAAATTCAAAATATCCTAGTTGAACGTCTCGGTGTGTCAATTGAAGGAGAATTTCATCCGGTGGTGAATAGACAGAGGGATCAATAGTCTTGATTATGTTTTGACTATTAATATGCTCAAACACGCGGCTATTTAAATGAATGGAAAGATTTTGTTTTGCTCTAGTTAAGGCTACATATACTTGCCTTTTTGCCTCATCAGTATTTAGATTAAAGTTATCAAGAAGAAGAAATATACTATCGAACTCTTTTCCCTTTGCTTTGTGAATAGTGGATACAAATATTGTCTCGACATCCTCACCATAAAAGTCTTCCAACTTTGATTCTCTAATAAAAACCTCAAAGTCAGAACGGTATTTCTTTTTAGGATTAGTGACTTCAAAGTCTCTTATAATATTTTGGCAAATCTCTAAAGTAGTACTGCTTTCAAATTGGTTGCGTAGCTCTCTTTTCGCTTCCTCCCAGTTTTCTTCATGGACTATATAAGAAGATTCGTCCAAGTTTAATTGACCAATGAAAAACCGAACCTCCACAAGGTTATATAAACTAAATCCATCATTGGTCTGAATGAGTTTGGCATTCCTCTTATTATTAAGAAGCAATCCGGTAACAAACATTGCTTCTTCATTGGTTTTTGTTAGAACACAGGTTGTGCCCATCAGTTCACTTTCAAGTATACTTTGAACTAAGGGTGTAATCAGGTTTGTACTTTGATATTGAATAATTTTTATAACGCCTAGGCCTGCTTGTCTGGCAATGATCGGAGTGTTCTTTAATCTATGATGAATTGTTCTAACAAATTGATTAGTAAATTCTACCAAATTTGATTTGCTCCTATAATTCTCAACTAGTTCATACTTTACAGCCTTATTGGTTCGAATGAATTGCTCTAAATATTTGGAACTTGACCCCCTAAATTCGTAGATGTTTTGATCGTCATCGCCAACAGCAATCACTCTCATTTCTTCATTTTGCTCCATCAAAACCTGAATGAGTTCAAACTCATCGGAATTCATGTCTTGAGCTTCATCAATAACCAAGACTGTACGAGCTATTCTATTTGACTCTACTTCTCCTACTCTTATTCGCTCGACAGTTCTTTTGAGTATACCATCTGATTTGTCTAGAGTTCCAACCTTGCCCAATAAATCGAAACAGTAAGAATGAAACGTCTTTATATCTACATACAATGCAGCATTTCCTATTAATTGTAAGAGGCGTTTCTTAAACTCTGTTGCAGCTGCTCTTGAAAATGTAAGCATCAATAATTGTTCGTGCTTTACATCTTCCATCAAAAGCAGTGAAGCCAACTTATGGACTAATACCCTTGTTTTGCCACTCCCAGGGCCTGCTGCAACTACAATCTGTTTAGATTCTCTATCATTTATAATTTTTAACTGGGTAGGAGACAGTTCTCCAAAGAGCTGTCTGAACTTGGAGGGTGTAATATTTCTCTTAATCTCATCTTGTCTACTTCCTTTAAAGTACTTAGATAAAAAAGATTGATCATTCAACTGAAAGTAGTCCTCCACAAATTGCAAGGCATCTTTATAATCGCTGATCATTTTTTTAGCATATTCCCCTACAATATGTATTTGCTGAACTTTGGATTCATAGAACTGATTGAGTTTTTGATAGTCCTCTATTTTGTACCTTTTCTTATTGTCTTGTTCGATACGCTCTACCGTCAATTTATTGTATACTACAAGAAACCCACCTTCAATTTTTATTGCTTCAATTCGTGATAGATAAAACAGAGTATCTTCTATGTCGTCAGTGGAAATATTTAGCCTGAAAAGCGCCTGACGGTTTTCATAAGCTTTTTTTAACTCTTGAACAGAAAACTCTACTAATACCTGTTCCTTTTCATTACTCGGTTTTAAAGAAGAACTCTTTTGATGGAGTAATTCAATTATGAATTGAGCCAACTCATGGCGCTTCTCCAGTTTATCTTGAAGTGCCAATTTTGATTGACTACACAATACGGTTATGTGGTTTTTGGATGGGTCTAGATGCCTTTTAATCCAGTTCTTGATCGCCCAAAAATTGATGATTGTTTTCAACTTTTGAGGACTGACTTCATTACAGCCATTTTCCTCAGCTGTTTCATTCAGCTCTTTGATATGAAAAGTTCTTTCTTCCTCTTGAAAAACGGACAGCAGAAACTTTTCAATTTTGGCATATACTTGAACTATATGAAGTGAACGATTTACACTCTCATCTTTCTGAATAAAAGCTGTCAAGTCTTTCGCATCTGCTAGAATTTTTTCCTCCCTAAGAAGTTTCACAATATTGATGACTTCTTCTTTGACAATTCCAAGATGATCAGATATGTAATCAACACGAGATTCGGCTACATCATCATTACTCTGTTTTCTGCTCTTGCTTGAGAAAAGGGATTTAATTATTCGAACTCCCTTCTCCTTTTGATTTTCCTGAAACTTTTCAGATGCGTTTATTCTATCGATTGCCTCTTGTGCATTCTTAGCTAGAATGCTGTTAGCAAATATCCTCGGCATATTTTGTCCTCGCTTCAGATAGCCAGCATCTTCTAAGGCGGCAATAGCTGTTGTAACCCGGGTCTCTATATCTCTTATATTGTCATCCCACCCTGCCTTTCTAGCGATTTCTAAAGCGGAGTTAGAGGCTGTTGAACGAAACCTTGTGATATGCTTAATCGCTTTCCAGATTTGTTGAATTTCTTTGATACTCAATTTGGTTTGATTGAGTAGAATGAAGTGCTTGCTAAGGTCTTCTTCATTGAAAAGCACGTAACAATCAGCCGTAATGCTTTGATCCCTTCCTGCCCTACCAGCTTCTTGAACATAGTTTTCTAGTGAATCAGAGATTTCATAGTGAATAACCATGCCAACATCTTTCTTGTCAACCCCCATTCCAAAGGCAGATGTAGCGACCATTATTTGTACCTCTCCATTTATGAAAGCATCCTGATTGGCAGACTTTTCTTGCTTCTCCATTCTACCATGGTAAGGCCTGGCTTTATACCCATCTTTTACCAAGCGCTCTGCAAGTTCATATGCCCTTCTGGTCCGAGAGACATAGATTATTGTAGGACAATTCTTTTCATCCACTAAATCTCTTGCTGTATTGTATTTTTCCTCTTCATTCTCCTTTTCAAACACTTGATAATGAAGGTTCTTTCTTGATTCTTTTGAGCTGAAAAGCTCTAAACTCAATCCCAGTTTATTCTTGAAATACTCTCTTATATCTTCAATAACCTTTCTCTTGGCAGTAGCCGTGAAACAGGAAACTGGTATTCCCTCTTCTAAATTCTTCTTTTCCTGAATTGACTTGATAAAATCGCCTATGTATAAATAATCTACCCTAAAGTCTTGTCCCCAAGAAGAGAAACAGTGTGCCTCATCAATGACAAAACGTGAGATTTTTCTACCCAGAATCAATCTTTCTATACTCTTTGATCTCAGGGATTCAGGGGATATATAAAGGATGGATGCCGAACCATCTTCAACCCTTTCAAACGACTTACTACGTTCAATTGGATCCAATAGCCCATTGATTGTTACAGATTCGGTAATCCCAACCCTTTCCAAATTATCTACTTGATCTTTCATCAGGGATTGGAGAGGTGAAATAACCACCGTTAAACCTCTTGTGTTTTCCCCGCTCATCAAGGCAGGCACTTGGAATGTAATTGACTTTCCTCCCCCTGTTGGAAAAACGGTTAGTATTGATTTGTTGTCGATTGCTGCTTTTACAGCCTTTTCTTGTAATGGTTCACCGCCATAGCTTCGATATGAGTTAAAACCAAAAAACCTTTTTAAGCCAGCATGAATATCTAATGCCTGATCACAATAAACACAGCCTTTTATACAGGGTTTATTCCTTAGAAGGAATACAATTCGTTCTACTTCCCTATAGTTTCTTAATACCCATGGTGGGGTAATTGAATACTTGTTTTTAGAATTAATCAAAGCCAATGCATAAGCTAATTCTACAGGGTGTTCAGAGCTTATCTTAAGCAGATTGGAGCTTGTGCAGATCTTCGATTGAAAGAATCCATGTATTAATTCTGTAGGGTTTTTATATTCCGATCTATAGTCAACAAAATTGAAAAAAGAGGAAAACTCTTTTTTGTCGTGTAAAAGCAGGTAGAGGATTTCTTTAAAATGACCTTCTGTTTTTTGAAATGCAGTGAGTTCATCAAAAAAGAGGTCTTTAGCTTTTATTGAGTCATTAAGTGGGTTATTAATTTCTTCTGTGAGAAGTTTGTCATCCTTCAATAGATTATGATATGGTTTTGAAGGGAATAGTAAAGGCGATAAATGCAGTGTATCTATTACCTTCTTTGATTCAAGGAAATCCTGAGAAAAGGAGTTGCGAATAAATTTAAGATCGTGGCTTAGAATATTATGACCACATATAAACTCTGAATCAGTCAGGAATCGGATAAAGTCAGGTATAGAGTTTGAATGAAATGAATCTCCATTTGATTTTATAGCACCTATATCGAGGATTCGATTATTCTTTGGGTCAACTTCTGTATCAATGAAGACTATATTTTTCATCTAAAAACATTAACTCCATGCCATTCTAGGCTCTCTCTATTTGGCCAGTATTTTTTATTCGCTGGAAGACTTATTCGCTGGCCCTCGAATTGCCTAAGCGTAAGTTTGCCTTCCTCCACGAACCCTTCAGAAACCCTAACTCGGAAGTCTGGAGTAATACTCAATAACCCTCTATCGAATGCACGATGCAAGTTTGGACATAAGGCGATTCCATTGGTTACCGTGTCATCATAACTTTCACTAAAGGGTATTATATGGCAAGCATCTATCATCGAGATGTTATGCATTGAGCTGACCCTCAGCCCTGAAATACAGCAAGAATGATCGTATATTTTTGGAATTTCACGCTTGAAAACTGACCCTCTAAGAAAGATTTCCTCGTCATTTTTTTGAGTCAACAGTTCCTTTGTTCTATCTCTATAATATTCGGAAGGATCGTTTAAAAAGCTGTATTCTAAATCATTGAAAAGTGAGACAGGGTCTTGTTCAGAAAAGTAACCCTTAGTGTTTGGAAAATATTCTTCTAACAAAACCTGCAAGAGAGCCTTTCTAGAAGATGCATCATTAAGTAACTCAAATAAGGGTTTTTCGATCTCGGCATACTCCACCGCAGCATTTAGGTTCGCAAAGCTCTTGACTAACGAACCCATTGTATTCAGGTTGCTAAATCCAGCCTTTGGCTTCAACACCCAAAAACCCTCGCTTTTCATATAGAAAAAGGGATAGGATATCCGACAATCATGATTGGTTTGAACAAGCTTATTCCAGTTGGTTTTGAAAAGAGCAACCAATTCAGGTGTCAGATAAATCTTAGGTTCTGATATTCGTTTGGTTTCATATGCCTGAATAATAGAAAGAAGAAGAATCGGCTTGTGCGGGGCAATGCCGTGAGAGCGATCGATTCGTAGTTTACGAAAGACTTTAAGGTATTTCGTAAGAAACTCATTTTGCTGTGGTGTGCCGTTTATTGTTGAGTGTTTTTCCATACAATTCTACTCAATATACCTAAATCCCAACTTTGCTACAGCTCCACCCGGGCCACTGGCCCAGGCTGATTTGCCTGTTTTGGAAACGGATACAGCGTAGTATTTTCCTTCCATTGGAGTATAGGCTTTGTCTCCATCGTAATAATAGTCGCAGCTTTCTCGGCCAACGGCCAATACTAGGTTGTTGTCGTAAACGGCTACTCCAGAGCGATAACCATTCGGCTTCATACCGGCCATTACCGGAAACCAGCTTTTGCCACCATCTGTGGTATAAGCCGCATTGATTTTGGTGAGCGAATCGCCACGGTAATCGCCACCAACCATTAGGCCTTCCATTTCATTTTTAAAGTCGATTGAGAAAATACCTTCTGTAGATTCTCCTGATTGCATCGGGGTGATGGTTTTTTGCCAGGTTTCTCCTTTATCGAAGGAGTAGAAAAGGCTGGCTTCTTGCCCTCCCAAACCAATATAAACCTGATTTTCACCAACAGTTCTCAGGCAAGTGCCACTGGCCGCAAAGCCTCCCTGACCATCAAGTGCTTGCGGTCTTTGTTCAAATGGAAGTTCGTTCCAGGTTTCTCCACCATCGGATGTTTTGAGGATTAAAAGTCTGCCATCTATAGCATCGCCAAAAGCAATGCCTTCCTTATCATTCCAGAAATCCATGGCATCGTAGAAAGTGCCTTCTACCATACTGAAATACTTCTGTTCCCAATTCTGGCCGCCATCCGTTGTTTTGTAAATCACTGCTGGAAGGCCTGCACTGAGCACAATGGCCGTGTTGGAATCGAATGCTTCAATATCCCTGAATTGAAGCGTATCAGTACCGGGAATAGAAACATTCTCCCAAGTGGTTCCGCCATCTATAGTTCTGATCACAGTTCCTGTGCTTCCACTGGCCCAAGCTACATCATCAGAAACGGCAGAAAGACCACGGAACCCTGCAGTTACCCCAGATTCTTGCGGTTGCCAATAGGGTGTAGGCCTTTGTTGGTTGGTTTCTTTTTGATCGTCTTGTTTTGAACCACATGAGACTAGCAAAACAAGAAGCATGAGAGCAATGGTCTTTTTCATTAGTGAGCTATTATAATGCATTTAGCTTCCCTAAAATAATTAAATCTGTCATCCTCGCGCATGCGGGGATCTCCTCGGTTGTACTAATCTCACAGAGATTCCTGCCTTCGCAGGAATGACAGCTAGGGAAGCAAATCTGGGGATTCTTATTCCTGAGAAGCTAAACTTGCTAAATCTGGTTTTTCTGGAGAAGTGAAAACTGATTCTGGAAGTTCATCGAAAACCATAACGTCTTCCATTCCACGTTCGCCCCTACTGCTAGAAAGCATAATTTCTCCATGCTTTTTATAGTCTAGCCAAGGCATGGTGAAGCCTGGCTTTTCTGCCTCTTGAGATGAATAATAGGCCCACTGGCTAACTAACTTAGTCTCTTTATCTACCCATACATAGTACATATTCTGAGGAGTTCGGCCTACATTTTCGAAGGTCAGGTTCAGTTTGTCAGCAGCTCTTCCGTCAACAGTGGCTTCCTCACCCACATATTTTAAGGTAACGCCAGAATCTTTCAGCTTAAATGGCATCACTAACCAGTAAGAGTGATTGATCCATGTGCTTTTGGCTCTTTGCATTAGGTTCTGAGCCGAGTCGGCATCCATAATTTCTTCGCCATTCATAAAGGCTCTTCCTGTGCCATCATTAATGTTGGTGAGGTAAGTCATTCCATTACCGGCATCAATGCGAACATTGCCTGTCCACTTATCCCAAACCAATGCATCACGGCCAAAGAACTTCCAAGCAATATAGTGGGTATTATCCCATGCTTCTCGGCCGCCCATAGCCTCCATTACTTCATCGGCAATGGCAATGGCTTTTGCATCAGATTCTGCTTCATTAAAGCCTTCAGCTGCAGGGTTTCCATAGGGTTCTTCCTGAGTGGTTTGACTGGTTTCTCCGCAGCTGAACAAGAAAAGCGTAAGTGTAAGAGATAAGGTGAGTTGAGTTAAGGTTTTCATAGATAAGGATTTGGGTTGAAATTAAGCCTTTCATTGGCTACCGCCAATACCTAATAAATAATCGTTTCAGAATGATGAATTGTTCAACACCCCAAATCCGCTAAAACAAACCTTTCAACAATATTCTTATGAAAACATATTGTTGATGTTCTTTTCCTTTACTTTTACCTCATCTAATGTTAAGAACTGTTCCCAGAACTGCTCATTTGGTAAACCTGCTACAATTACGATAGGCTCTTTTTTTACTGGGTGCTCAAAGTACAATCTGCGGGCATGTAGGTTGATGCTCTTGTCCTCATTAGGTTTTTTAAAGCCATACTTTAAATCACCACGAATTGGGCAACCAAACTCCGACATATGTACCCTCAGTTGGTGTGGCCTTCCAGTTAACGGTTCTAATTCAACTAAGTAATGATTGTTCAGCTTACCTAACACCTTAAAGTTAGTCTCGGCTTTCTGAGCACCATCTATCGGTTCAGCATAAGCAGTCACGGTGTTTTTCGCTCCATCCTTCTTCAGCCAGCTTACTAGTTTACCTTTTTGCTGACTTGGCCTTTTCTTTACAATAGCCCAATAGGTTTTTTGAATCTTTCTAGAAGCGAAAATTTTATTCATTCGCTCCAAGGCTTTAGACGTACGAGCAAAAACCAAGACACCACTTACAGGTCTGTCTAGTCTGTGAACCGGATGAAGGAAAACAGCCCCTGGCTTATTGTACTTCTCAGCAATGTACTCCTTACAATAATCTAATAAGGTTTTGTCGCCAGTGTGATCACCTTGAACAAGGTAACCAGCTGGTTTATTGACAATCAGTAGGTGATTGTCTTCATATAGAGGTTGAACGATGCTTTCCATTAGAATTCGCTTGTAAAGTGAAACTGAATATCGGGGAAGTTGTCTTGAACCATTTGAAGCCAAGCTTTTGATTCAGCCATAAAAACAAGTTTATCGTCTTTGTCTCTGGCAATGTGCCTTTGCTTTGAGCTGATAAACTCATTCAATTTTTTCGGATCCTTAGCCGAAATCCAACAGGCCTTATAAAGCTGCATTGGAGCAAACTCAACCGAAGCTCCGTACTCGTGCTTCAATCTATATTGGATTACTTCGAACTGAAGCTGACCAACTACACCAACTGCCTTTCTAGAGCCTAATTCAAAGCTAAAGAGCTGTGCAACACCTTCATCCATTAGCTGCTTCAAGCCTTTATCTAATTGCTTGGTTTTCATGGCGTCTTTGTTGATCACCTCTCTGAAAATTTCAGGAGAGAAAGCAGGAATACCAGTGTAAATACCTTTCATGCCTTCAGTCAGGGTGTCACCAATTTTGAAGTTACCAGTATCATACAAACCAATAATGTCTCCTGGGTAGGCTTCATCAATGGTTTCTTTATCCTGAGCCATAAAGGCTGTGGCTTGAGATATTCTGAATTTTTTATCCTGACGGGTGTGGTAATAATTAGAACCTCTTTCGAATTTACCAGAACAGATTCTTAGGAATGCGATTCTGTTTCTGTGTTTCGGATCCATGTTTGCGTGAATCTTGAACACAAAACCTGTAAACTCTTTATGAGTTGGAGTAATCATTTCCTCATCCAGCTTTCTTGGCTTTGGGTTAGGCGAAATTTTAAGGAAAGTATCGAGTAGCTCCTTCACTCCAAAGTTATTTACTGCCGAGCCGAAGAAGACAGGAGCCACTTTCCCAGAAAGGTAGTCTTCCACAGGAAGCTCACCGTAAAGATCTTGCAGCATTTCTACATCTTCGCGCAGCTGATTTGCATAACGCTCCCCTATTAGTTTTTCTAACTCTGGAGAGTTAATGTCTGAGAATTTAGTAGCCTCTTCGTGGAGTTGCTGCCCACCTTTAAAAAGCCTCAAGCTTTTGTCGTAAAGGCTGTAAACACCCTGGAAAGTTTTACCCATTCCAATTGGCCAACTCAGTGGATGAACTTCGATACCAAGTTTACCTTCAATTTCATCGAGCAAATCGTAAGGGTCTTTTCCCTCACGGTCAAGCTTGTTGATGAATGAGATCACCGGAGTGCTCCTCATTCTACAAACCTCCATGAGTTTCTCTGTCTGAATCTCAACTCCTTTCACACAGTCAACCACCATAATTACGGAGTCAACTGCAGTAAGCGTACGGTAAGTATCTTCGGCAAAGTCTTGGTGACCAGGAGTATCGAGTAAGTTGATTTTTGAGCCCTCGTATTCAAAAGCCATCACGGAGGTGGCCACAGAGATACCTCTCTGCTTTTCTATCTCCATCCAGTCGGAACGGGCATGCATATCGATTTTATTCGACTTCACCGCTCCCGCTTTTTGAATAGCACCTCCAAAAAGCAAAAGCTTTTCAGTGAGCGTGGTTTTACCCGCATCTGGGTGACTTATAATTCCGAAGGTTCTACGTTTCTCTATCTCCTGCGCTATGCTCATCTCGTTGAAATTGAGCTGCAAAAGTACTTAAAATCTCCGTCTAGACATAACCTCGCCTAAAATGTCATTCCCCTGCCTTTCTCTTTCTTTTCCAGCGTTTATGAGACCACAGCCAATACTCTGGCCGTTCTTGAATTACTTTTTCTAAGGTCTTATGATGCAGTTCGGTGATTTCTCCATGTGCCGTATTCAGCGGATCTTCAGTAAGAATTTCTAAAGTCATGCAGTAATGTCCTCTTTTGACTTTCTCATTCTTTGCAAATACCACTGCGTAGTTTCTTTCTTTAGCATACTTTTCGGCTCCAAAGGCTACTGGGGTTTCCTGATTTAAAAACTCCATCCAGTATACCTTTTTGGCAATGGTTGGAGATTGATCTACGCCAAAGAAAATAGCATACGGATCTTTGTGTTCTTTAAAGAACCCTTCTCGAATAGCCTTTCTAGAGACAAGTAGCATTCCGGTTTTTGACCGAGCCTCTAACATTTTGCGCTCAAAGAATTCAGACTTGAATTGATGGTAAATGCCTAGTGTCTGGTGTTTAAACCAGGGGTTAATACCTGTGGCTACATACTCCCAGTTATTATAATGCCCTGTACAGATGATTAGTCCTTTGCCTTGTTCGAACAGGTGATCGACAATTTCGGGGTTTGAAACGGTCTGCTTGATCGCTAATTCTTCAGCTGTCATGGTTTGCATCTTGATACCTTCCAGCATGACATCACAAAAGTGTCGGTAGAACTTCCTTCTAATATCCTTTATTTCTGCTGCCGATTTCTCGGGGAAGGACTTCTTCAAATTGGTGTTGACTACTCTCGTTCGATAACGAAATATCTTATAGCCTGTCCAATACAAGAAGTCAGAAAATCCATAGACCATCCACCAAGGCATGCGAGAGATAGGAAATACAACGAGGTAGTAAAAAAGAATCATAACTAGAATTGACTTAGTAAAATCAATAGACTGTGCAGTTTACTCATTTTTAGTCTGACAACCTGCATTGAAGGGCAAGTGACTTTTCGTCCATTACACGGTAAAGTCATCAGTTCTGAAATCTACTTTCTGTCAATGTGTCACCATCTGTCAGAAAAATTCGATTGGCATAACCATTGTGTAATGGGAGTCGGATTTGAATTAGAAAATATTACAGATAGATCATGGGAAAAATTATTGGAATAGACTTAGGTACTACCAATTCATGTGTTGCGGTGATGGAAGGTAATGAGCCTGTTGTGATCCCTAACAGTGAAGGCCGAAGAACCACACCATCCATTGTGGCATTTTTGGATAATGGTAATGGAGAAAGAAAAGTAGGTGATCCTGCCAAGCGTCAGGCCATCACAAACCCTTTGAACACCATTAGCTCTGTGAAGAGATTTATGGGTAAGAAATACTCAAATGTTTCAAATGAACTAAGAGGCATTTCTTACAAAGTAGAAAAAGGAAACAATGACACCGTAAGAGTTAAAATCGGTGACAGAAATTATACTCCTCAGGAGCTTTCAGCAATGATCCTTCAGAAAATGAAGTCTACTGCTGAGGATTACCTTGGAACAGAAGTGACCGAAGCGGTAATTACCGTTCCTGCTTACTTCAATGATGCTGAACGTCAAGCGACTAAAGAGGCTGGCCAGATTGCAGGTCTCGAAGTAAAAAGAATTATCAACGAGCCGACTGCTGCATCATTAGCATATGGTCTCGATAAAAAAGATAAAGATCAGAAAATTGCTGTATACGACTTAGGTGGAGGTACTTTCGATATCTCTATCCTTGAGTTGGGAGATGGTGTATTCGAAGTAAAATCTACCAATGGTGATGTTCACCTGGGTGGTGATGACTTCGACCAGGTGATCATTGACTGGTTGGCTGACGAGTTCAAGAATGATGAGGGTCTTGACCTAACTAAAGATCCAATGGCACTTCAGCGTTTGAAAGAAGCCGCAGAGAAAGCGAAAATTGAATTGTCTTCTTCAAACTCAACTGAGATCAACTTGCCATATATTATGCCTGTTGATGGTGTGCCAAAACACTTGGTAAGAACTCTTTCAAGAGCGAAGTTTGAATCACTAGCCGATAACCTGGTGAAGAGATCAATGGCTCCTGTGAAGAAGGCGTTGGAAGATGCTGGTTACAGCACTTCAGATATTGATGAAGTAATCTTGGTAGGAGGTTCAACCCGTATTCCTAAGATTCAGGAAGAAGTTGAGAAGTTCTTCGGTAAGAAGCCTTCTAAAGGTGTGAACCCAGATGAGGTTGTGGCTATCGGTGCTGCTATCCAGGGTGGTGTGTTAACAGGTGAAGTGAAAGATGTATTGCTTCTGGATGTTACTCCGCTTTCATTGGGTATCGAAACCATGGGTGGTGTATTCACCAAACTGATTGAGTCTAACACTACTATTCCGGCTAAGAAGTCTGAGGTGTTCTCAACAGCGGCTGACAACCAGCCTTCAGTAGAAATTCACGTATTACAAGGTGAGCGTCCAATGGCGAAGGATAACAGAACCATCGGTAGATTCCACCTGAGTGATATTCCACCAGCACCAAGAGGAGTTCCTCAAATTGAGGTAACCTTCGATATTGATGCTAACGGTATCATGAACGTGTCTGCTAAAGACAAAGGAACTGGAAAAGAGCAGAAGATTAAGATTGAAGCTTCTTCAGGCTTGACAGATGAGGAAATCCAAAAGATGAAGCAAGAAGCTGAAGCTAATGCTGATGCGGATAAAAAGGAGAAGGAAAGAGTTGAGAAACTCAATACTGCTGACTCCTTGATCTTCCAAACCGAAAAGCAACTGAAAGAATATGGCGACAAACTTTCAGAAGGTAACAAGAAGCCAATCGAAGAAGCACTTGCTCACTTAAAAGAAGTACACCAGAAACAAGATTTAGATGCTATTGACCCAGCGGTTGAGGCATTGAATAAAGCTTGGGAAGGTGCTGCTCAAGAGATGTACGCTGCCTCTCAAGGCGATGCTGCAGGTGCACAGCCAGGTGCTGATGCTAACGCAGGTGATACTTCTGGTTCGGACAACGGATCTGGTGATGTATCAGACGTAGAGTACGAAGAGGTTAAATAAACCTAGTACTCGATAAATTATAAATGAACCCTGATCTCAGAAGAGGTCAGGGTTTTATTTTGATGCCCTAATCTTTCTCTGACCCGTCATTGCTAGGAGAAAGTTTGACCCACGTCACAATCTTCTGCTCCTGATATCTAGGGACGCGAAGTTTATTCCTCGCAAAGTCGGAGACGAGACAAATTACTGATACACTGATTTCTGATTAACCATTACCCTCACAACTGGTTAAGACAATGATTTTCATTAAATTTGAGGCAAAATTCAGAGATATGCGATTAAGCTACAAAGAGCAAGAAAGCGTTGATGTGTTAGAAGAAGTAGTTGAAGAAGACCTGTGCGATCTGGTAGTCTTTAATGACGATGTGAATACTTTTGAGCATGTGATCAATATCTTAATGAAGGTGTGTAAACACTCTGCAGAACAAGCGGAACAATGTACGCTCCTCATTCACTACAAGGGAAAATGTACGGTTAAGCACGGCTCATTTACCGAGTTGAGACCTATGTGTGAAAGTATTTTGGATGCGGGAATTACCGCAACAGTAATGTAAATTTTCTCCTTCTAGACATTGAACTTCCCACCAAAAATTGTTGAAGATGCAATAGAAGAAATCTCAAAGCTGCCCGGTATCGGTAAAAAAACAGCTTTAAGATTAGTCTTGCATTTGCTCAAACAAGACAAAGATGCCACCTCTAACCTTACTGCGGCACTTTCTCACTTACGAGAAGATGTGCAGTATTGCGGCACCTGTCATATGATTTCAGATACTACAGATTGTACTTGTAGAACCATCACAAGAGATTTAGCCACCATTTGTGTAGTGCAGGACACTCCAGATGTTATGGCTATTGAAAATACGCATCAATACAAAGGCCTATATCATGTACTGGGAGGCGTTATATCTCCAATAGAAGGCATTGGACCAGAAGATTTACATATTGAATCTTTGTTTAAGCGAATAGATACAAGTGAGCCTAAAATTGAAGAGGTAATTTTAGCGTTGAACCCAACAATGGAAGGTGATACTACAGCCTTTTATATCACTAAAAAATTGAAGGCTTTAGGCATAAAAGTCACTACTATTGCAAGAGGAATACCTATTGGAGGAGAACTAGAGTATGCCGATGAAGTTACTCTGGGTAGAAGTATTTTGACAAGAACGATATACGATTAGAAAACATGAACATTGTTTCAGACCGCATCAAGAATATGGCCGAGTCGGCCACCTTGGCCATGGCAGCAAAAGCCAGAGAGTATAAAGCTAAAGGTATTAATGTAATTAGCTTGAGTTTGGGTGAGCCAGATTTTAAGACTCCTCAGCATATTCAAGACGGTGCTAAAAAAGCGATTGATGAAGGCAAGTATTTCGCTTACCCTCCAGTAAATGGTTACCAAGATTTAAGAGAGGCTATTTCTGCCAAGTTCAAAAATGAAAATGGTTTAGATTACTCAGCCGATCAGATTGTGGTTTCTAATGGCGCGAAGCAATCTATTGCCAACATTTTTCAAGCTATCATCAATGAAGGCGATGAGGTAGTGGTGTTTTCTCCATTCTGGGTGAGCTACTCTGCTCTAATCGAATTGGCTGGCGGTGTTCCTGTTTTTGTGAATGGTGGAATCGAAAACGACTTCAAAGTAACTGCCGAGCAATTTGAGGCAGCTATAACGCCAAAAACCAAGGCCATGATTTTCTCTTCGCCTTGCAACCCTACTGGTTCTGTTTTCACCAAAGAAGAACTAGAACCAATCGCAGAAGTGGTGTTGAAACATGAAAATATGATTGTGGTTTCTGACGAAATCTATGAGCATATAAACTATACGGGTGCTCACATGAGCATTGGTGCACTCCCTGGCATGTTAGAAAGAACAGCAACTGTAAACGGAATGGCCAAAGGCTTTGCCATGACAGGTTGGAGAGTGGGTTATATTGGCGCACCTCTTTGGCTAGCCAAAGCTTGCAATAAGGTGCAAGGACAATTTACCTCTGCCAACTGTTCTATTGCTCAGCGTGCAGCATATACTGCCCTAACAACAGACTTAGAGCCAACCAGAGAAATGGCCAAAGAATACTTGCGAAGAAGAGACTTGGTAAAAGGCCTACTCGATGAAATTCCGGGTTTTAAAACCAATGTCCCTCAAGGCGCATTCTACTTCTTTCCAGACGTGAGCGCCTACTTTGGTAAATCTGATGGAACAACTACTGTAAATGATGCCGATGAGCTTGCTATGTATATTTTAGAGAATGCTCAAGTATCGGTAGTTACTGGTGGTGCTTTTGGTGCGCCTAACTGCATCAGGCTATCTTATGCCGCTTCAGAAGAAGACTTAAGAAATGCCATCAGCCAAATGAAAGAAGCTCTAGCAAAACTTAAATAAATGACTTTTAACAACGCGGAATCACTTTTTGAGGCATTCAGCAAACTGAAGGTTTTGGTTATTGGCGATGTAATGGTAGACTCCTACATCTGGGGTTCTGTAAGCCGAATTTCTCCAGAAGCGCCTGTACCCGTTGTCTTAGCCAAAAGCAAAGAAAAAAGACTTGGAGGTGCTGCTAACGTAGCGCTCAATGTACAGTCTTTAGGGGCTACTCCCATTCCCTGTGCCATTGTTGGAGATGATGCAGATGGTGATTTTTTTATTGAAAGACTCAACGAAAGAGGTATTCCGAGCAAAGGGGTCATTACAAGTTCAGAACGTGTTACCACAGTAAAAGAGAGAATTTTGGCAGGCTCTCATCAAATGCTTAGAGTCGACTCTGAGTCTGACAAAGACATGAGTGAAATTGAGCAGAAAAGCCTACTTGCTCACATCAGAAACTTACTTCCAGAATGCGATGTGGTCATTTTCGAAGACTACGATAAGGGAGTAATCAATAAAGCTATCATTTCAGAAACCATAGAAGAAGCCAATAAGCTGGGTATTCCTACCGTGGTGGACCCGAAAAAGCGCAACTTCTTAGATTACAAAGGAGCCACGCTCTTTAAGCCGAACTTGAAGGAGCTAAGAGAAGGCATGAAGATCGATGTAGATCCGAAAGACATGGATTCTGTTAAATCAGGAGCCAAAGCACTACAAGAGGCGCTTGGTGCTAAAATGGTTATGGTAACCCTTTCTGAGCATGGAGTCTTCATCAAAGACAATGGAGAAACGCATCACATTCCTGCGCACATTAGACAGATCTCGGATGTTTCTGGTGCTGGTGACACAGTAATTAGTATTGTGGCTTGCGCCTTAGCTGCAGGCTTAGATGCTAAAAGAACTGCGGCTTTAGCCAACCTTGGTGGCGGCTTGGTTTGTGAGTATGTTGGTGTGGTACCAATTAACAAGCAAGACCTATTGGAAGAAGCTGTAGAGCAAAAAATATTCAGTTAATGCCATTTGTCAACCTCAAAGACGTTCCATCTAAAGAGCTACTACCAGGCTTCTCTGGTAAAATGATTCATACTGAAAATATGACTTTGGCGTATTGGGACATCAAAGCTGGAAGTGTTTTGCCCGAGCACTCTCACGTTCATGAGCAAGTAGCTGCCCAAGTAATTTCTGGTGAATTTGAAATGACCCTACAAGGCGAAACAAAAGTCTTAAAAGCCGGAGACGTAGCCATTATTCCTTCCAATGAAATTCATTCTGGAAAAGCCATTACAGACTGTCAGTTATTAGATGTATTCAGTCCCGCTAGGGAAGACTACATGTAAATCACCTTTTAAGGGTAGAAAATTAGTCGCATAAAATTTATAACTTTTGGTCTCCAAACACACACCACATGGAGGCCATAATCTATATGCCAGGATTGGGCTCAGGTTTGTCAGACCAAAGCCTCAACACATTTGCCTACCGATATGTAAAGGCGGTAGACATCAATGAGCCTAACGAGAAGAAAAAGTATTCCATAAAAATTAGAGAGGAAAACTTTGGGATAGATGGCTCCCTCAAAACTCAGGTTGCTGGCCTATTCGAAGAACTCAATCAGGAAACCAAGCACATCATTGATATCTATGAGTATAGCTATATAGAAGAGCTAACCACTGAGTTTCGAAAGACCAGTATTATCTATAAAACCTTTCTGCTGAGCGTTATTCTTTCCCTTAACGGACCGAAAGTAATGTGGCACACCATACGCAAGCTCTTTAAACAGCGTGGTGGTATTTCAGAAGGACATTCAGGGCAGTTTTTATATGCAGCCTTTATTTTGGGAATTCTTACACTGTTCGGAGTACTATTGGTGGCGTCATTTCCTGTAGCAATTGGCGATCTTGTTGATGTAAAAAACCTTCCTCAGTTCAAGCATTTTTTAGAAAACTATAAGCTAGGCCAAGCAATAGAATCATTCTATTCCCTCTTAAGAGGAAAAGCAGAGTACCTGATTGGCTTCTTTGCTCTTTTCTATTTGGTTATGCCAGACATCAAGTTCTTTATCACCGAAATGGCTACCCAATTTATTTGCATGATCAGGTATTTCAGTGCTGGTAAAAATAGGCTGAACCTTACAGGCAAGTTTGAAGAGCTACTTGAAAAGGTGTGTGAAGATGAAAATGATTACGATCAGGTTACAATCATTGCCTACAGTTTCGGAACCATGGTGGCTCTTGATACAATGTTTCCAATGGTTGGAGCAACAAGCCATAGAGTTGCAGCCAAAATTACTCACTTAGTCACTATCGGGTGTCCTTACGACTTTGTAAGACTGTATTGGAAAAGTTATTATGAAGAAAGAGAGTTTAAGGCTATTAACCTCAGAAAGTGGTATAATATATATTCTGCTGCAGACATTCTCTCTTCCAACTTTAGGAAAGATCATCAGGTTGGCCCTGCCAATTTATCAGTTACAGCTAACGGAGTCACTCCAGAGAACTTACCTTTTAATGTGCTCCCAAAGAAAAGATTCAACCTTATAGGGTTTATAATGCTTTCTGGTATTCGTGCACATGGAATGTACTGGGAAGATCAACTCAACAGCTCCAGCTGTCTCACTACGCTGGTGGCCAAAAGGCATGAGACAGAAGAGAAACAGGCCACTTAAAATTTCAATTCATTCAACTATTCTAACAATTAAACCACAAACCAATGTCATTAACACGCGATGTTATTAAAATTCAGGTAGTTAAGCCTGCCTTAGAATCGGTAGGCGATTTTGATGGTGATTTTGAAGAGTTCAGCTTCAATAACTTCCAGCCTACATACCAAAGTGTCTTTCTAGAGAAGATAAAAACGAATATTCAGTCCATTCCTGTGACTGATGGAGATACTACTTATAACCAGTATATGTATGATGTTATCCTCAACCCAACCATTTTTTCTGGATGGACCATTGTAAAAGATTGCATCGATTATGTTTCTACTAATTATAGTACAGGACCCCGATAAGTCATGAAGAAGCTAATAGTAATTTTACTGTTGGTTTGTGCTCAAGCACAGGCTCAGTATACCTTTAAAACAGTGGTAGACACCCCAAATCCTCCAAAAATCAACGTCTTAATAGGTGATCTGGGAATCAATTCTAATATTAATCAGCTTGCAACTCTTTTGGCGTTTGACAAAAGTGAAAACAGTTTTGCCTTCTATGCCAATGGTAAAGAGTTATTTCAAAACCCTGATATTTCTGTAAAGACGAGGTTTCAGAACCAGAATATTCAGGTGGAAATTAGTGGACTCTCTAAGTATGAACTAGTCCTTCTGCAGAACACAAAGTCTAATGTTTATCTAAGTCCTAAAAGTGACATAATCCTTACATTAAATGGCGGAACAACAGCAACCATTGAAAAAGCGGATTTAGAAACGCAGTCTTTAGGAAAGATTAGTATTGACAAAAGCATCATGGATATGTATTTCTCTGCCTTTGGAGGAGATTATGCCTATGCTAACAACTCCTTCAATTGGAGCTTTACTCCAAAAAGTGAAAGCGATATAGACAATATGGAGTTGAATGCCGACTTCAGCTTTCACCAGAGTTATTCATTAGGTAGTGGTAAGGCTAAAAAATCTGATGCAAAACCCATTGTGTTTTACGCAAAGGGAAGAGTTAGCACAAATGCTAAAGATTCGCTCAACTACCTTTATGTGTACCCTGTCAACTTCAATATTTCTGGAGAAAGTGACGCTCAAATAATGGCTAGGTTAGGGGTGGAAGGAAATCAAACATTCACCAGTGGCAGAGTTGCCTTCAATTTTTCTTATGAGAAGCTGATCAGCAACTTGGTAAACTTAACCTACGGAAGCAATAGATTGCGCTTAAAGCCAGTGCTTAATGTTGGAGGAAAGATTTATAATGAGTTCGAAAATATGCGGATGGGAGCTGAGTCTGAAAATGAGTTCTCTGGCCAAGTATATGCCAACTTGTACTACAACATTCCCGTGTTCGATAATTACTCTTTAATTCTAGAGTCAAATGCATATTACGATTTCAGTGAATCGATAAACCCTGACCAGAAAATAAAGCTGAATTATAGCATTGCACTTGGAGTAGAGTTACCTAAAACTCCATTTAAAACGCTCTTCAAGTATAAGGATGGTCAAGTCGATGTTAATAACTTAGATGACAGTAATCTGACTATTGGTTTACTAACAGACTTTGAGTCATTAATTGGCGCAACAAAAAAGAAGTAGCACCAAAAGAAAAGAGGTGTCTCAAAAGTTACGATTATCGTCATTCCCAGCTTGACTGAGAATCTCTATTGGCCTTTGGAGCCACTTTTGGGAGATTCCCTCCCGATATGTCGGTACGGGGTCGGGAATGAGAGTTAGCTTTTGAGACCGCCTTTTACATTACCTCTTAATTCACCTTCTCAGCATAGTCTACCACTAATCTGCTCATGAGTTTGATACCGTCTAGCATTCCGGCATCATCTACATAAAAGTCTGGCGTATGATGTGGAGCAGCTTTTGCAGGGTCTTGGCCTTTTGGCATTCCACCTAAAAAGAAGAACAGCCCCGGTATTTCTTGCTGAAAGAATGAGAAGTCTTCTGCCCCAGTAATGGCGTTCATATTTGAGTTGACGTTTTCGGCACCAATAACTTCAACAAATGTACTGCCCATCATTGCCGTAAGCTGAGGGTCATTGTAAGTTACAGGATAACCCTGATCGATAGAAAGCGTAGCTTCCGCACCATTGCTTTCGGCTGTATTTTGCACTATGGTTCTGAATCGCTCGAAAAGTGTTTCCCTCATATCTGCATCTAAAGTTCTGATGGTGCCCACCATATTTACCTCTTCAGGTATAATGTTACTTCTTACACCTCCTTCAATTTTACCGAAGGTGAGAACGGCAGCAGCGGTGGTGAGCGGTAAACTTCTACTAACAATAGTCTGAGCATTATTGATGATCTGTGCCGCGGTTACTACAGGGTCTATACCTGTCCAGGGCGTTGAACCATGCGTTTGTTTCCCTTTAATTTTGATTTCGAAGCTATTAACGGCAGCCATAATGCCATTGGGTCTGTACATAACTTTACCAACTTCAGTTTGTGAGTTGATGTGCAGACCGAAAATCACATCCATTCCTTTGGTTACTCCTTCCTTCACCATAAGTGCTGCCCCACCTTCTTCACCAGCAGGAGCACCTTCTTCCGCAGGTTGAAATACGAACTTTACAGTGCCTTGAATATCCTTTTTTACCCGACTTAACACTTCGGCAACACCCATTAGAATGGCCACATGCGTATCGTGACCACAAGCATGCATTACAGGAACGGGTTCGCCATTATATTCTCCCATTTGTTTAGAAGCCCATGGCAGATCTACCCTTTCCTTTACAGGAAGCCCATCCATATCGGCACGTAAGCCAATAGTAGGCCCTGGCTTCCCTCCTTTCAGAATTCCTACTACTCCTGTTTTGGCAACTCCTTCTTGAACCTCAATACCTAAGCTTTTAAGGTGTGCGGCTATATAAGCTGCGGTTTTGAATTCGCGATTAGAGAGTTCAGCGTTTTCGTGAATCCAATGTCTCCATTCGATTACTTTAGGCTCAACTTCTTTGGCAAGCTCTAGCACTTCGTCTGAAAGTTTGGGTTTAGAATCGTTGCTAGGCGAGATGGAGGTTAGTCCGAAAAAAAGGAAAGAAAGGCAAAACAGGGATAAGGTCTTCTTCATAATACTAAGGTTGAATATGGAATATACTTCAATCGAAGAGAAGAACAAAGAATATGCAGCGGGTTAAATAACCTGAAACGACAGCTTTTGAGGAGTCTTAATACACCTGCCATAAGCTGTGCCTCCATAGGGTCTCCAGAAATTAATTGTGAAGACACAATCAATGGCGGTTTTCCGTATCTAAAAGTTACATTTTCCCGTTCAGAGTCTATCGCTGAGCAGACTGGGTTAAGACCGATCATTAGGAGACTCTCATGGAGATAATGAGGAAGAGACTCCTTAAATCTCGTTGATGAAAACTATGGATTCAGGACTGAAACTTTGTTTAGTGTAACCTTATAGGTTTTTGACTTTCGATCATTAAAAACACCATACTTAACGTTTAAAGCCAAATACTTTTCGTTTGTTTCCACTGTATATTGAGGATTAATAAAACCACCTATAAGGAATAAACTCTGAGCTGGATATTCATCATATTCAGAAACAGCTAGGTAAAAGGAGTAACTTATTTCGTGTCCTCCTGAAATACCAGCTGAACCCGGAGGATTCGATTTTTTAAATATGCTCAATGAGATATCTTCATTGGTATATCGGTTTTCCGTTTTCAGAGAGTTGAAAAGTGAAATCAGTTCAGAGTCTTCTATCTTCTCAACTGTAGGTTCAGAAGAGATTAGTTGAGTTGTAATTAAAAGAAGACTCAGGAAACTCATATTTCGGTAGACCTCAACTTAGCGCTATACTCCTTCACCGTATTAATAAAGACTTTAACCTTATTTGGGTCGATATCTGGGTAAACACCATGGCCAAGGTTGGCAATGTGTCTGCTGGTACCGAACTCATCGAGCATCTTCTTCGTGGCTTTTTCAATTTCCACATCTGGAGCATAAAGCGCACAAGGGTCTAAATTACCTTGGAGGGTTTTGTTCTCACCAATCAGTCTGCGAGAGTTTTGAATGTCCATACTCCAGTCTAAACCGATGGTTTCACAATTCAAGTGTCTCATTTCGGAACGGGCAAAGAAAGCGCCTTTACTAAACACGGTTACAGGAACTTCGGTAATCGCATCACAGATTTCAGCAATGTACTTCATTGAGAATCTCTGGTATTGCTCTGGCCCAAGAATTCCGGCCCAAGAATCGAAAACCTGCACAATGTCTGCTCCGGCCTTTATCTGTGCTTTCAGATATTCGATGGTTGAATCTGTTATCAGCTTCAAAAGCTGATCGGCCATCATCGGGTCGTTGTACAACATTCTCCTGGCTTTGGAGAAAGTTTTACTGCCATGTCCTTCTACCATATAGCAGAAGATAGTCCAAGGAGCACCAGCAAAACCAATTAAAGGCACTCTGCCATTAAGCTCTTTTTTGGTGATCTTGATAGCCTCAAGTACATAACCCAAGTCGCTTTTAGCATCAGCTTTTTTAAGTGCCTTTAAATCTTCATCGGTAGAAATGGTTTTAGGGAATCTTGGCCCTTTTTTCTCAACCATTTCATATGGAAGACCCATGGCTTCCGGAATTACAAGGATATCTGAGAAGATAATGGCTGCATCAACACCCAGAATGTCTACAGGCTGAATAGTAACTTCTGCCGCTAGTTCAGGCGTTTGAGCCAATTCAATAAAACCGCTAAGTCTATTTCTTACTGCTCTATATTCAGGAAGAATTCTACCGGCCTGGCGCATAAGCCAAACCGGGGTTCTTTCCACTTTTTCACCCTTTGCCGCTCTGATCAGTAGATCGTTCTGTAATTCCATGCCGCAAAGATAAAAATTGTTTCCGCTAGTAAAGCCGCGTTTTGTAAATCTTGACCTGATTATACTGACCTTCCATTTTCACAAAGTTTTGACCCTTCTTTGTGTACCAGAATCGAGTAGGTTGGGTGCCACCATAATCTGTGAAAATCACCCAGCAATCGAGCGTTTCACCATTAGCGAGCGTGAGTTTGTCGCTACCTTCAACCTTTAGGTTGTAAAATGCAGGAGGTGTTGGGCTTCCAGGATGATAAAAATTCATCACAAAGGTTTTTCCTTCACTCATTGGGAGTAGCGAGTAGGTTTCCAAATCGACTTCCCAATTGTAAGTGGGTTCTGCCATTTCAAGTCGAAAGTCTTTCTGCTTGTTGTTTTGAGCACTGTCCAGACCTGAAATAGAATTGTTAGAGAAACTAAAAGCTTCCAGTCCCTGCATCTTCGTTTCACGAATATGCTGAACCGGCTTCATGGTGAATGGCTCGCAGAGGTATTCAAACTTACCAGACCATTGCTCATTGGGCGAATTCCATTCGTGAGTGATTTTCACAAACTCACTACCATTGATCTTGACAATTTCCGTTGTTCGCTTTTTGATTGAAGCGTTGAGTTTTCCACCCATCTCGTTGTAAACGGCATCGGTTACGGTACCTAATTCTAAGTTCTTGAACTGTTTGAACCGATGCCCCATTCGTATGGTATCGACCTTTTGGGCTTGTGCTAGACTCGCTAGCATCATCATAATTAGTATTGCTAACCTTTTCATGGCGCCAATTAGCACCCTCCAATTTTCCAATGTCCAGCTAATAGATGTTCTCCAAGTTAAAATCGGCAATCAGACTGGTTCAGTAGATTGATGTCAGATGTCGATCAAATTGCAGGAAGTGTCGAGTAACGTGACTCATAATGCTGAGAATGCGTTATTTGCAATTAATGAAATGGGTCGACAGGCGCAATATTGTTCTTCTACATGTCTCCTTTTGGGTGGTTTTCGCCCTTTTCAAGGTATTCGATTATGCGAATGACATTCCAACCAATCTGGCAGTTAGGCTGGTAGTATGTCAGAATATTTTTAGTCTTATTGGAGCTTATGCCCATTATTTCTTACTGCTACCATTACTTTTTCAGAAGAGGAAAGGGGTAATCTATGCTCTAGGTCTTATTCTTCTATTGGCACTTTGCATCATAGGCAGAGGCTGGTTGGAGAGTCAGCTAATTAGCGGAATCTTTCAAACAACATACTACGATGAGTGGACTTTGGCCAGGGTGCTCAGCATGCTTTGGACTTTGATTTCCTTCATTGTGTTTATCTCCCTGATCAAGTTTACCATAGATCGCTTTGTTCTGGAAAGTCAGAAGAAGGAATTGGAGAATGAAAAACTGAATGCAGAGCTCAATTACCTAAAGGCTCAGATTAACCCGCACTTTCTCTTCAATACACTGCACAACCTGAACTATCTCAGTCAGATTAAGAGCGATCAGGCTACAGAAGTGATTATGAAGCTTTCCAATATTATGCGCTACATGATCTACGAGTCGAATAAGCCGAGCGTGACACTGGCCAAGGAGGTTGACTATATTCAGGATTATTTAGACCTGGAAGCCATCAGACTGAATAAGGCTTTCGATTTGAAGTTCGATATTTCAACGATAGACAAGCAGATGGAAATAGCTCCACTCATCTTTATTCCCTTAGTAGAAAATGCCTTTAAGCATGGAATCAGTGATCAACAAGATGAAAACTGGATAAATATCTCGCTTCATTCTGAAAAAGGAAGATTGGAATTTAAGGTTGAAAATAGCTTGAAAGAAAAGTCAGCTGGAAATGATGAAGCTTCGGGTTTTGGGTTGAAGAATCTTAAAAAGAGGTTGGAGCTGAGCTACCCCAAAAGACATGAACTCAGTATTCAAGAAGCTTCTCATAAGTTTTCTGTTCAACTAACTTTGAAGGACTCATGAGTTTGACTTGTCTGATTATTGATGACGAACCCTTCGCTAGAAAGCTCCTTTTAGACTTTTGCAGCCGAGTGCCGAACCTTGAGGTGAAGGGAGATTTTTCAAACGGTGTAGAGGCTCTCCAGTATCTAAATACTCAAGCTGTTGATTTCATTTTTCTAGATATTAAGATGCCGGGCATTACTGGCATTGAAATGCTAAATAGTCTGAGAAATGCACCTAAGGTGGTTTTTACAACCGCTTTTTCTGAATATGCCATAGATGGATTCGAGCTAGACGCTGTGGATTATCTACTGAAGCCATTCGACTTTCCTAGATTTCTTAAGTCGGTGAATAAAGTCCAGACTGCACTTCAGCCAAAGCCTATTGATTTACCTCAAGCAACTGAATCAGACTTTCTTTTTGTTAAGGATGGAAGAGAATTGGTTAAGCTCAAATTGAACCAGATTCTCTATGTAAAAGGGCAGAAGGATTATGTGATGTTCATGCTTAGCGATAAAAAGGTAATGAGCCTTATGAATATGAAGAATCTGGAGGAAGAATTAAAGGGAAAACAATTTGTAAGAATCCACCAATCTTTCATCATAAACGCTCAGCACATAGAGTCCATTTCCAACGATAGGGTAAAAATTGGAGAAGAGTTCCTACCCATTAGCCAGAGCTATAAACTTAGATTTCGAAGTTTTATTGAGCAGCTTCAATAGGTTGTCTGTGACTATTATCCTTTTCAATCCGAGACCGTAGCGGAGGGATCGGCCAAGTGGGTAGTTTTCTCCATAAATCTAGAATGAAAAAACGGCAGCGCTAGCTCAATCCCTATCTAAATCAGGACTCCTCCATCATTATTCAATCGTTTCCCATCTATTCATTAGCTTTGTGCCAAAGGAGGAAATTATGTGTTTTTTGTTCGAAAACTTTCAAGGCTGGAAAGACTATTGTGCCAAGCATGAAATGGAGCTTTACGAAGCCGTAATTGAATATGAAGTTTCTGAAAAGGAGGCATCTGAAGAGATGATTTGGGCAGGTTTAGACAATGCCTATAAGGTGATGAAAGATGCTGTTCAAACTGGCCTAAGTCAAGATATGACTTCACGCTCTGGAATGATTAATAATGGAGCAAAAAAGGTTTTCAACTATCCGACACCGATTCTCTCCAAAGAATTTCAAGTGCTTATTTCTAGGGCACTCGCGGCCAAGGAAGTCAACTCCTGTATGGGAAGAGTGGTTGCAGCTCCAACAGCTGGCGCTTCAGGCATTATTCCTGGGGTAATGGTAACTTTCCAGGAGTTACACAAGGTAGAAGACCGTAAGATTCATGAAGGCCTTTTGGTGAGTGCAGGTATTGCCTTGATTATGGAAAAAAGAGCATCAATTGCAGGGGCTGTTGGTGGTTGCCAGGCAGAAACAGGAAGTGCTGCTGCTATGGCTTCTGGTGCCATGGTGTATTGCATGGGAGGCTCTGTCGATCAGGTTTTCAATGCGGTGGCAATCACCATTCAGTGCATGCTCGGGCTTATTTGCGACCCGGTGGCAGGTTTGGTAGAAGTACCATGCGTAGTGAGAAATGCTAGCGCAGCAGCTATTGCAAATAGTTCGGCACAAATAGCTCTGGCCGATGTAAGCGGAGTTATTCCAGTAGATGAGTGTGTTGAAGCCATGGGCGAGGTAGGCCAAAGTATGGAAACGCGCTACAAAGAAACTGCCATGGGCGGACTTGCCGCAACAATGACAGGTCAGGCCATTTCCAAAAGGGTGCTAATTCAAGATATTGAGATGTTACCTGACGAAGATCAGGAGTAATGTTACGATGTTTGTATGTGTTGATGTTTTGATGTTAGAGAAGTCGACTTCAAAACTTCGTAACCTAGAAACTTCTAAACACAGTAACCTCCAAACTTTAACCAACCAAGCCAATCTGGATCAGCCAATCAACGGAGAAAGTCCAGATTACGGACCAGAAGATGCCAAAAAGAAACATATAGAGGAATACTTGTTTGCGTGGTGCTCCAACTGAAGCCACAAGCAATGCTCCACCTGGAGGAGATAGAATAAGTGGTGTTAAAAAGCACACGCCAATCACACCGTATTTTTTCCAGATCCTCACCATTCTTCGGCTTTTGGGTGAAAATTTCTTCGGGTTCTTCACGAAAATAGGAATGACTTGCTTCTTTATTCTTTCACCCAGAAAGTTAAAAACCAGAACGCTTGTCATAAGCCCTGCCAGCGTTATCAGAATAATTTCTAGAGGACTTAAACCTGCCGCTGGCCCAAGCAGCGGTGGAAAAATCGACTTAAGGCAGGCCAGTAAGTATAAGCCAAGGTATTTTAATAATTCGGCAGCCATTCTAAAGAATCACAACAATGTAGGTAACGTAAATTGCCAACAAGATAATACCCGATGGCGTGCCTAGTCTCTTACGTAGAAGCATTAACGGAAGAATGCACAGGGTTATACCGAGCATCCAAATCATATCGCTAGAAATAATCATTTCATTCACCTCTAATGGGTGAATAATACTGGTAATTCCTAGAATGGAAAGAACGTTGAAAATGTTAGAGCCCAAGAGGTTGCCTAAAGCTAAGTCGGTTTCTCCTTTTCTTGCGGCAATAATTGAGGTGAAAAGTTCGGGTAAGCTGGTACCAATAGCTAAAATAGTAAGTCCTATAATTCTTTGAGAAACGCCAAAATCAGTAGCTATATCTGCCGCACCATCTATAAACCAGTTCGATCCGAAATAAAGAAAAACACCGCCTAGAGCTAAAAGGAAGACATCTTTCATTCTTTCGAACTTGGAGTCCTTATCTGGCTCAATAGTGTAATCTAGTTTTACTTTATCTTTTCTGGTTTTTATAAATAGAACGATCAGGTAAATAATTAGGCATATGAACAAGATGAGTCCCTCCCAGAATTCTAGCGCCTGATCTTGCACAAAAATGAAGAGTAGAATACTGCTAACCATGGCCACCAGCCAATCGCGAGCGGCAGTTCCTTTATGAATGGGTATATAACCCAACAGGCAGGTCACTCCTAAAACCAAACCTAAATTGGAAATATTAGAGCCAACCACATTACCCATTGCAAAGTCTGGCACTTCTTTAAAAGCAGCATTAAGCGATACAAGCAACTCTGGGGCAGATGTTCCAAAGGCTACTATGGTGAGACCTATTACCATAGGGCTTACGTTAAAACGCAAGGCAATTCTAGAAGCGCCTTTCACAAGAAAGTCACCTCCAAAAATCAATAGTACGAGTCCAATAATCAGTAAAAAAACTTCTAGCAGCATTAACTCACAGTTTCTGACCGAAGGCAAGATCTCCGGCATCCCCTAATCCCGGCACGATATAATACTTTTCATTGAGTTTTTCATCAAGGGCACATGACCACAGGTTGTATGCCGTGTTGAGATTGTCCTTCACATAACTAACTCCTTCTGGGGCAGCAATTGTTGTGGCAATATGAAGAGACTTTGGTTTGCCATTCTCAAAAAGGCTTTCAATACTCTTTACTATAGATTTTCCTGTTGCCAACATCGGGTCTACCACTATTACGGTTTTCTCGTTAAGGTTTGGTGTGGCCAAATAGTTCAACCCTATTTCTACAGGTTCATTGGCGGCATGGGGTAGCCTAGCAGCACCAATAAAGCCAAACTCTGCCCTGTCGAACAAATCTTGAAAACCTTGACTAAAAGGTAATGCGGCTCTAAGAATACTTATCACCACAACATCATCTTTCAAAAACTTTGCACTGCTTTTAGTAAGAGGAGTTTCAATTTCTCGAGATTCAAAATGAAGTGTTTTTGAAATCTCGTAAGCCAGTAACTGTCCCAGCCTTCTCAAGTTCTGTCTAAATCTCAACGGATCTTTCTGGGTTTCAACATCCCTTATTTCGGCCAAATATTGACAGGCAATGGAACTGTGCTGGTCTAGTATGAACATGCTCTTCAAAATCGACCGCAAGTTATACTTTTATTAAGGTAGCTGCCAATATTCTAGGCATGAACCCTATTTTTGCAGCATGCAAAAGCTCGACTTTTCTTTGCTGAAAGAACTCTGCAAGGTTCATGCACCTTCTGGTAATGAGGTGGCCATGAAAGATTTCCTACTGAACTATGTTAAAGAGAATCAGTCTGGTTGGAAAGTTCAACCTGAAGTAATACACGGTCCGGAGTTTCAAGACTGCCTTATGCTGAAGTTTGGCGAACCAAAAACCGCCATTTTCGCTCATGTTGATAGTATTGGCTTCACGGTTAGGTACCACGATCAATTGGTTCCTATTGGAGGACCCAAAGCTGAAACTGGTTATAAACTTGTTGGTGAAGATAAATTGGGCCCAATAGAGTGTGAGCTAGTTGAAAACGATGGTGACTTACATTACAAATTTGGTAGGGCTATCGAGAGAGGCACTGAGCTTGTATTCAAGTCAGACTTTAGAGAAACTGAAGACTTTGTGCAGTCTTGTTATTTAGATAACAGATTGGGAGTTTTCAATGCGCTAAAGGTAGCCGAAACCTTAGAAAATGGACTCATTGTATTTTCTTGCTGGGAAGAGCATGGCGGAGGCTCAGTGGCCTATTTAGCCAAATATATGGCAGAAAAGTGGGGTGTAATGCAATCGCTGATTTCTGACATTACTTGGATAACCGAAGGAGTGGTTCATGGTGAAGGCGTTGCTATTTCTATGCGCGATAGAAGCATTCCAAGAAGATCTTTCGTCAATAAAATCATCAACATTGCTGAAGAATCAGGTATCCCTTTTCAATTAGAGGTTGAAGGTGCCGGAGGAAGCGATGGTAAGGAATTACAGTCTGCTCCCTATCCATTCGACTGGTGTTTTGTGGGTGCTCCAGAAGATAATGTGCACAGCCCAGACGAAATTGTTCATAAAGCTGATATTGCTAGTATGATTCAGTTATATTCAACTTTGATGCAGAAATTATAATGCCTTTACCCTCAGTTACTGTTCACGATAAAACCTTTGAACTCTTCATCTCAGATGAGCAAATTCAGTCTAAAATTGCCGAGTTAGGCCAAAGGCTATCTGCAGACTTTGCCAGCAAAAAGCCTCTGCTAATAGGTGTGCTCAATGGTTCCTTTATGTTCGCTAGCGATTTAATGAAGAGCATCAACATAGATGCAGAAATTACTTTCATTAAGGTTTCTTCTTACAGCGGCATGCAAAGCCAAGGAAAAACCAAAGAGCTGATTGGTTTAAATGAAGCTATTGAAGGCCGTGAGGTCGTTGTGGTAGAAGACATTGTAGATACAGGAATTACGATGGAAGGCATAGTAAATGAGTTAAACAAAATGGGGGCTGCTAGTGTTGAAGTTGCTTCTCTTTTGGTTAAGCCAGACTGTCTCCAGAGAGATGTTACGGTGAAATACACTGGTTTCGAAATCCCCGAAAAATTCGTGGTAGGTTATGGCTTAGACTATGATGGTTTAGGCAGAAACCTGAAAGATATTTATCAATTAAAGCAGGAGTAGCGATTATCCTTATATTTGTGCCCTTGTTATAAAATCAATTACATGATTAATCTAGTATTGTTTGGCCCTCCAGGTGCGGGAAAAGGAACTCAAAGCGAGAAAATTATAAGCACGTTTGGGCTAAAGCATATCTCTACAGGCGATTTATTCAGAAAGCATTTAGGTGAAGGAACAGAGCTAGGAAAAGAAGCTCGTTCTTACATGGATAATGGAAAGTTAGTTCCAGACGAGGTAGTAATCGGAATGGTTGATGACTTCCTGAACGAAAATACAGACGCCAAAGGCTTTATTTTCGATGGTTTCCCAAGAACTGTAGCTCAGGCCGAAGCCTTAGACGAACTGCTTTCTAAAAGAGATACAAAAATTGATTGCATGATTATGTTAGATGTGCCTCAAGATGAGCTTAAAAGAAGGCTTTTGGAAAGAGGAAAAACTTCTGGCAGAGCAGACGATCAGAACGAAGAAAAAATAAACGTTAGAATTCAGGAATACCTGAATAAAACTTTGCCAGTTGCTGCCTTTTATGAAGAGCAAGGCAAGGCATGCAAAGTAAATGGTGTAGGAACTATAGATGGAATTTTCGAGGAAATAGAGAGTGCCATCAAGTCACACGTTTAACCGTTTTTCAAAATATAAATCTTTGAAGATGACCGTTTTGGTCATCTTTTTTGTTTTATTGACAATCTCATGATTAAGTGCTTAAGGTTCGGTTTTTTGCTTATCGTTATAAGTAACCTGGCTCAGGCGCAGGTCGATTCTACTTTTGTCAAAGGAGAACTTAAGTTGGAAGATGGGTTTTACATTCTGACAAAAGACAAATTCAGAAATCCACTCCTTAATAATCCTTTTCTTGAAAATGACTTTTTCTTCATCGACCCAGAACCTGTCTTAGCAACAGACGCTATAGACCGATTAGAGATAGTTGAAAGTAATTTTGATGGTGATCAAATATTGGTAGTCTATTTTAGAGAGCAGCATTGGGATGACTGGAGAATGGCTACTCAGAATAATATATCAAAGTCTATTGTCTTAATTTTACAGAATGAGATAATCGACATATCTCAAATAATGTCAAAAATTGAGAATGGAACTTCAGCTATTTTTGCAAAAGATAGGGGAGTCTCTTTTTTGAAAGAAATTAAAGAAAAACTAGAAAAATAATGGCTGGTTCCAACTTTATAGATCACGTAAGACTGTATTGTCGTTCTGGAAACGGAGGCGCAGGTGCTGTGCACTTCCGAAGAGAAAAGCACGTACCTAAAGGCGGGCCTGACGGTGGCGATGGCGGCAGAGGAGGCCATATTATTTTGCGAGGCAACAAGCAAATGTGGACCCTGCTTCACTTACGATACCAAAAGCACGTTTATGCAGAAAATGGTGAAGGTGGAAGTGGTCATGGTAGTACTGGTGCCGATGGTAAGGATATAATTCTAGATGTTCCGTTAGGCACTGTGGCCAAGTTTACCGAGCCTGAAGAAAAGGTAATTTGTGAGATCACAGAAGATGGGCAAGAAGTAGTGTTACTTCCTGGTGGCCGTGGTGGTCTTGGAAACACCCATTTCAAAACAGCTACCAATCAAGCCCCAAGGCATGCTCAGCCTGGTGAAGCTGGCCAAGAAGAACTTTGTGTGCTCGAGCTTAAGCTTTTAGCCGATGTAGGTTTAGTAGGCTTTCCAAATGCTGGCAAGTCAACTTTGCTTTCGGTAGTATCTGCTGCCAAGCCAGAAATTGCAGATTATCCGTTTACTACACTTGTTCCTAATCTTGGCGTGGTTTCTTATCGTGACCATAGGTCGTTTGTAATGGCCGATATACCAGGAATTATTGAGGGGGCTGCTGAAGGCAAAGGTTTAGGTATTCGTTTCCTTCGGCACATAGAGCGAAATTCTATCCTCCTATTCCTTGTTCCAGCCGATGCCACTGACATTCAAAAAGAGTATGACATTCTGCTAGGCGAACTGAAAAAGTACAACCCCGAACTGCTCGATAAAGAAAGAATACTGGCAATTTCTAAATGCGATATGCTCGATGAAGAGATGATCGCAGAAATGAAAGAACTTCTTCCTACAGATATCGAAACGGTTTTCATTTCATCAGTCGCTCAAATGGGCTTACAAGAACTGAAAGACCTGATTTGGAAAAGAATTAATCAATAGAATAAAGTCTAAAAGTTGGTCTTGGTGAAGGAAGCTGAAAAGTTAAGCCAGCTACCCTTTGATTCCCTAAAGGGGTCTGTTATTCAGCTTATGCCACCCTTTAGGGGCGGGGTAAAAACAGAGAGGCCATCTTAGTCAACTTTTCAGCTATTTGGAGTATTTGAATACATATATCAATCAATAAACTGACATCTATTTTCGCCTCCCAAAGCGCTTTATGCCATAATGACACCATAGTATGGCTTGGCAAAAAAATTGTGCATGGGCTGGCGGTTTATAAGTGAAACAATGGCAAAGGATAAGAAAGCAAGCAAAAATCAAGAAGAGAACGAAGTATTGGAAGCTGAGAACCAAACTGCTACCGAAGATCAAGTAGAAGATAATTCTGCAAAAGAGGAGCAGGTTGAAGAGCAAGAAGAACTTTCTGCCGAAGAAAAGCTCGAAATTGAGTTGGCAGAAGCCAAAGATAAATACCTAAGACTTTACTCTGAGTTCGAAAACTTTAGAAGAAGAAATGCTAAAGAGCGCATTGACCTGATTAAAACAGCTTCTTCTGATCTTATGGTGGAGCTGCTTCCAACTATAGATGATTTCGAGAGAGCCAAAAAGGCAAACGAAAATCAGGAAGATATTGAATCAGTGAAAGAAGGTTTCGGCCTTATTTCGACTAAGTTATTCAAGACACTCGAGTCTAAAGGGCTAAAAGTGATGGAAACAGAAAAGGGCACTCCTTTCGATGCAGACCTTCACGAAGCTGTTACTCAATTCCCAGTAGAGGATGAGGAACTAAAAGGAAAAATTATTGATACCGTAGAAAAGGGTTACTACTTAGGAGAAAGAGTAATTCGTTTCGCTAAAGTGGTGATAGGAGCTTAATATGGCAAAAAGAGACTACTACGAAATTTTAGGGGTAAGCAAAGGAGCTACTGAAGATGAGTTGAAAAAAGCTTATCGTAAGTTGGCTATTAAATATCACCCTGATAAAAATCCAGACGACCCAACCGCTGAAGACAAGTTTAAAGAAGCTGCAGAAGCTTATGATGTACTAAGCAACAAAGAAAAGCGAGCTCAGTACGATCGCTTTGGCCATGATGGCATGCGTGGTGGTTTCGGTGGCCAAGGTGGCGGCATGAACATGGACGATATCTTCTCTCAATTTGGAGATATCTTCGGTGGAGGCGGCAGCCCATTTGAAAGCTTCTTTGGTGGAGGCGGTGGTGGCAGACGCCAGCGCAAAGGCTCCAACCTGCGCATCAAGCTGAAGCTTAACCTAGAAGAAATTGCCAACGGTGTTGAAAAGAAAATAAAAGTGAACCGTCTGATCAACGCAGACGGAGTAACTTTTAAAACTTGTAATACTTGTGGCGGAACCGGCCAAATGAAGAAAGTGGTGAATACCATGCTCGGCCAAATGGTTTCTGCCAGCACCTGTACAACCTGTAGTGGTTCAGGTAAAATCATAGATAAGCGACCTCCTGGTGTAGATAGCACTGGCTTGGAAATGAAGGAAGAAGTTATTCCAATCAAAATTCCTGCGGGTGTTGGTGACGGAATGCAGCTTTCTATGTCGGGCAAAGGAAACATGGCTCCGGGTGGAGGTGTTCCGGGTGACTTACTCATTGTAATCGAAGAGATTGAAGATGAGCAACTCAAGCGTGATGGCAACAATGTGGTATACGATCTTTACGTAAGCTTCATTGACGCTGCTTTAGGTGGAAGCATGGAAGTGCCAACTATTGACGGAAAGGTTCGGATTAAGATTGATCCAGGAACTCAAAGCGGAAAAATTCTTCGCCTTAGAGGGAAAGGTATCAAAGACATCAACGGCTACGGCAAAGGAGATCAGCTGATTCACGTAAACGTTTGGACGCCTAAGAAGCTTAATAAAGAAGAGACAGAAATGCTCGAGAAGCTAAGAGCCTCCGAGAATTTTGCTCCTGCTCCGGGTAAAGGAGAAAAAGGCTTCTTTGAAAAGATTAAGGAATTCTTTTAAATACTATAAGTGTAATCCCCGACCAAGTCGGGGATTTCTTTTTAAAGCCGTTGTCCTCTTAAATGCCGCCCCTACGCGGGAATGACAGGCTGCATTTACTACCCCCCTAAGGATAGTGATTTCCTAGAAAAAGGCATTGGACTAAACAACAATAGAGATACCTTAAATGTACTGCCCTTCACTCTAGCAGTGCCATTCCCCCTTTTTTTGAAAAGGGGGCTAGGGGGATTAGAACAAACATATTCATCTCTTCAAAAGCCAACCCTCCCAACCTCTTCCGATGCCCCGAGACTTCGGGGCGGAACGCCAAGGGGGAGTGCTCGTGCAAACATCGTTGGGTAGTATTTCATAGATATGCCACTTGCTAGGAAATTACTATAAGGATGGGGGAAGACTTGCAGGCTGCAAGTTTTGAATGCATTCTATTGAATTTAGAACAGAAAAAGGATGAGGCCACTACCCAGCACAAAAAACTCCTAACTATTTTCAGTTAATTCCCGTATTATTCGGTTTATAACAGATTGCAACCCAATCTTTAAACAAACCGTAAGCTAGAGCATGCAAAAATTACTTTTTCTGTTAGCCATCGTAGGAGCAGTTGGTATAGAAGGGCTGGCACAGACAAAGAAACACTTCACTGTAGAAGGTGATGAATCTTGTGAAAAGGTTTATTTCAAACTGAAAGCCTCTTCTGGCACCTGTGAAATTCGTACTCGTATGGGAGAGTTACCTATTAATATTATGGGTAACCATAATGAGGAATACATTACCTCAGACTTTGGCAAGCAAATGAGTGGAGAAACGCTTCATGCTTGGCTTAATCTGAAAGATAATGGTAAAGAGGGGCTCGGTTCAAAGCTTTCAAAAATCTTTGGGAAGAAAACTACAGATACCGAAAATTACTGGAATATCTATTTCACTGACTACAAGCCTTACCGATTAGACTTGAATTACGGTGTAGGAAAAGCCTATATAGACCTTTCAGATATAGCAGTAGAAAACTGCAAAATCACCTCGGGTAATGCGCACGTGAAGGTTGGTTATTTATCTAAAATGCAGAATAGAATGGAAATGGATACCATGACTGTTTCTGTAGATATGGGAGATGTAGAAATTGAAAGACTAGACCTAGCTAGGGCCAAGAACATTTTGGCAGAGGTAGGCTTTGGAAGTCTTACATTAGATTTTGATGAACAACCTTTAATGCCTAGTGATATTTGGGCAAGAGTTGGTGCTGGTAGCCTTACCATTAATCTTCCTTTAGAAGATATACCTGTAATAGTTAGAATGAAAGACACCTCTTACCGAAAGTTCAAAGTACCTGAAGGCTTTGAAAAAGTTAAAGAGAATGTATTTGTGAGCTCTAGCTACTCTCCTAATGCACCTAATGTGCTTACGTTCAATATAGACCTTTCTATGGGTAGCGTAGTTTTCACCAACAAGTAATTTAATCTCAGGCCTTTCATATTCCATAGGGCGGTCAATTGTTCCGCTTAATAGATATGTACTCAGTCATTTATTGATTTTGTTCAAATTAGTTTGGGCTTTTTAGAGTTGTGTCTCCAAAAGCCTTTAACTTCAAAGACAACTTAAACTCAAACTGTTTTGAACATTCTAGAGGCGAATAATGTCACCAAGCGGTATGCTGAACATACTGCATTGAATGACGTAAGCATCAGCATCCCAAAGCAGTCCATCTTTGGGCTCTTAGGACCTAACGGGGCAGGGAAAACCACTCTAATCCGTATTGTTAACCAGATTATTATGGCCGATGAGGGCGAAGTACTCATCAATGGCGAAAAGCTAGACCCAAAGCACATTGGTGTAATTGGATACCTTCCGGAAGAGCGAGGTCTTTACAAAAAAATGAAAGTGGGCGAACAGCTCATGTACCTAGCTCAACTCAAAGGCCTTTCTAATTCCGAAGCCAGAAAACGCATTAAGTTCTGGTTAGAAAAACTAGGATTAAGCGATTGGGCCGGAAAAAAGGTGGAAGACCTTTCTAAAGGTATGGCCCAAAAAATTCAGTTCATTGCCACCGTGCTTCATGAGCCAGAGTTGCTTATTCTAGATGAGCCATTTTCAGGATTCGACCCAGTGAATGCCAATCTGATAAAAGATGAAATATTCGAGCTGCGCGAAAAAGGTGCAACCGTTATTTTCTCTACGCATAGAATGGAATCTGTAGAGCAGTTGTGCGATCATATAGCACTCATTAACAAGTCGCAGAAAATTCTTGATGGCAAAAAGAATGACATCCGTAATTCTTACAAGCTTAATCAGTATGAAGTAATCTTCAAAGGATCTTTAGCAGAGAGCCCAAGCATCAAAATTCTGAATAACTCTATCTCTGAGTTAGGTCTAAACAAGGCCACCATTGAGGCCAAAAACGGAGAGTCTCCAAATATTCTGCTTCAAGAGCTTATCGGTAAAATCGAGGTGCACTCGTTTATCGAAATCATTCCATCAATCAACGATATTTTCATCAGCTTAGTGAAAGGAGGCCAATAATGAATAAAATATTTTTAGTCCTAAAGCGAGAGTACTTAACCAGGGTAAAAAAGAAGTCATTCTTATTGGCTACACTCTTAACTCCACTAGTAATTCCAACCATAATTTTCGCTATAGCCTATTTTGCTACTAGAGATAAAGACTCTGGTCACGATGAAATAAGAGTATTAGATCAGAGTGGTTATTTCGAGAATGTATTTGATGTAAGTGGGTACGACTTTACTTTCGTTACAGGTTCATTAGATGACCAGAAAGCTAAGTTTGACGATGAAGGCGCCTTCGGTTTATTATACATTCCCGAGCTAGATTTGTCAGATATTTCTGTATCTCGCTTCGAAGGGTTTGAGTTCTATTCTACCACCAACCCAAGTTTTAGAACCCTTGAATCTATAGAGAGGGCTATGGAAAGACGCATTGAAGATCTCAAGCTTCAGCGCTCTGGTTTAGATGCCGATGTAGTAGCCAACCTTCAAGCTAGAGTAGGCTTAGATACTTTTAATATCACCGAAACAGGAGAAGCAAAAGAAAGTAATAGTGGACTAAGCTATGCTATTGGCTACGGAATGGGCTTCCTGATATACATGTTCATTTTTGTGTATGGTGGCCAAATTATGCAGTCTGTACTCGATGAAAAAACCAGCCGAATTGTAGAGGTAATTGTCTCTTCGGTTCGTCCTTTCCAACTAATGATGGGTAAGGTGCTGGGTGTTGGTGCAGTAGGCTTCACACAACTATTGATATGGATTGTGCTAATTGGAGGCCTTTCTACACTTGGATTGGGGATCCTATCTGGTGGAAATGATGTAATGATGGAAGCTGCATCTCAACAAATGCCTCAGGAGGCTATGAGTCAGCAACAGGAAATGGCAGCCAATATTCAGGGTATGATTGCTTCAGTTCCGGTGGTGAAAATTCTTCTTTGCTTCCTATTCTTCTTCTTAGGTGCGTACTTCCTCTACGGAGCATTGTATGCAGCAGTAGGTTCTGCGGTAGATAGTTTGCAAGATGCTCAGCAGTTTATGTTCCCTATCATCATTCCCATCATTGTGTCAATTATGGCCATGTTCTTTGTGTTGGAAGACCCAAATGGAGGTTTGGCAGTAACGCTATCAATGATTCCGCTTACTTCGCCAATTATTATGATGGCTAGAATTCCATTTGGAGTACCAGATTGGCAATTAGCACTTTCAATGGTGTTATTGATTGCAGGTTTTGTGGGTACCATCTATATAGCTGGTAGAATTTACAGAATCGGAATCTTGATGTACGGAGTTAAAGTGAACTGGAAAGTGATGAAAAAGTGGTTCACCATGAAGGTGTAACCTCAAGCTATAAAAATTATTAAAAGGCCGAAGTTCTAGAATGGAGCTTCGGCCTTTTCTTTTCACGACATGTTCATAACTGAAGCGAGGGCTAAATCTAAACTCAGCCTTATATATTTGCATTTTAATTGAATATAGAAAATATGCACTGGGAGAGTTATTCGCACCAAAAGATTAAAGAGGTTGTCAGTAATGCGCTGAAGCAGAATTTAGATTATAGGGAAAAACCTGTTCTGGGACTGCCTGCATCTTATCTAGATCCTGAAGTTTTTTATGACGATGCTCCTTTCTTAAAAGATGCTCCCTTTCTTTCTACACTCATTGCCAATCCTAACCACATTGGCTGCCATACGCTGAATGAGTCGGAAGCAGCTTTTACCGGTACTCACCAAATTGAAAGAGAACTAATTGACCTTTGCGCGAAAGAAATCTTTGAAGGTGGAGAAGAAGATTTTGATGGTTATGTGGCTTCTGGAGGCACTGAAGCTAATATTCAAGCCATTTGGATTCTTAAGCGCTATTATGAAATAGAGTTCGAGGCTAATGCAAATGAGGTAGCTGTACTTTATTCTGAAGATGCTCATTATTCTATGCCCAAAGCTTGCAGACTGCTAGGCCTCAAAAGTTACGTAACCAAAGTAGATGAGGAAACCAGAAGAGTAACTCAAGAGAGTTTGATAGAGTGTATCAAAACGACCAAAGAAAGTGGGGTAAAGCATTTCATCGTTATCATGAGCATGTCTACTACCATGTTTGGCTCGGTAGATGATATTGACGAAATCACGGGTTGGTTAGATGATCTGGCCGTTGACTACAAGGTTCATATAGATGGTGCTTATGGTGGTTTCATCTATCCTTTTTTAACTGAAAGTAAATCTTACACTTTCGAAAACCCAAAGATTAACTCTTTCACCCTAGATGGACATAAAATGCTACAATCTCCTTATGGAACTGGCATTTACCTTACCCGCAAAGGGTTTATGGAATACGCCCTAACAGAAGAAGCCAATTACGTTAAAGGGAAGGATTACACTTTAGTCGGAAGTAGATCGGGAGCGAATGCTGTTGCCGTTTGGATGATTATGAGAACTTATGGTTCTGCCGGCTGGAAGGCCAAGATTGAGAAGCTTCAAAAGAAAACCGATAGACTGTGCAGCAATTTGGACGAACGAGGGGTTGAATATTTCCGAAACCCAGATGTGAATATCGTTACTATAAAATCTAAATACATCACTCCTAAATTGGCCGAAAAGTACCTTCTGGTTCCAGATGCTCATGGCGATAATGCCAAGTGGTTCAAGATTGTAGTAATGGATCATGTTCAGCAAGGATTGCTAGATAGGTTTTTGCTCGATTTAGACGCTGAGTTGCAGACCCGTAAGTGAAAAGCCTCAAGACTCACTATTCGACCAAATATGGTTGCCACTAGTGAAGTGATGAATTATCATTAAATTTCATTTTTACCAAACAGCAAAAGTGAGGTATTGAGCGTTAACACCATATGCAAAACCCTTTCAAAGGCGGCTTTAAGATAGACTTCTATACCAATCAATCTAAGATTAAATGGTTCATCTTAGTGGTTGCCTTGATCATTGGTTCTGGCTCAATTATTTATACCGATCAGTTAGTAGACAGACTCAAGGAAGGAGAGGAAGAGAAAATTGAGCTTTGGGCAAAGGCTATTGAGTTTTCGGGCTCAGTCTTAGCAGACGAATCTTCACTTACTTTTATTACCAACAATATTATTACTCCCTCCAATACCTTACCAGTCATTTTGGTAGACTCTGCATCGCAAGAGATACTATTGTCTAGGAATGTGGTAGACTCTTTATCAAGTACCTCTCAAAGAGAAATTCAGTTAGAAACAACGTTGGAGAAGATGAAAAGGGAGAATAAGCCATTCACCATAATGGTACGCAATGCCAACGATGGTTCTATTAGTGACATTCAGTATGTTTACTATCGCAATTCATACATACTTAGGCAGCTAAGGGCCTATCCATTTATTCAACTTTCGGTAATTGCCATATTCGCATTTATTGCCTATTTGGCCTTCTCTTATTCACGTACAGCGGAGCAAAACCGTGTTTGGGTTGGTATGGCCAAAGAAACTGCACATCAGCTAGGCACTCCCCTATCATCACTCATGGCTTGGATGGAATACATTCGGGCCATGCCAGAAATGAAGGAAAAGGAGGAGGTTATTATTGAGCTCGATAAAGATATAGAGCGTTTAGAGCGAATCACCTCTAGATTTTCCAATATAGGTTCTGTTCCAGTACTAAAAAATGAACCTGTTTATGAGGTGGTAAACAACTGCCTCAACTATTTAAGACCAAGGCTATCATCAAAGGTAATCATGAACGTGGAGACCGATATGCACGACCTAAAAGCCAAAATTAATAAGCCTCTTTTCGAATGGGTAATAGAGAATATTGTTAAAAATGGAGTGGATGCTATGAGTGGCATTGGCAACATTAATGTTACAATTGGTTTAGAATCGTCTAACGAAGTATTTGTAGATATATCTGATGACGGTAAAGGAATTCCGAAAGGAAAAGTGAAGAACGTATTTAAACCAGGTTTTACCACTAAGAAACGCGGCTGGGGTCTAGGTTTAGCACTTGCCAAACGAATTATTGAAAACTATCATCAAGGTAAAATATTTGTAAAGTCCTCACACGCAGACGTTGGCACAACATTCCGAATTGTTTTGATATATAAAGATATTTGACTTATTTTTAGAAATGAAACACATACGTATAACTATTCTAGTTGTCCTCTTTTCTATCACTCCATTTTATAATTCTCAAACTGATTCATTTGAATTAGGTCAAGAATTAAAAGCTCAATCACATGAATGGGGATGGTATGAGCTTTGGGCAGTAACAACAACCGAATTTGTTGATTATTCTGGCCCCGGAAATTCTGCGTGTTTTGCTGAGTATGAAATAACTTACACTGCTTACAGATGTGAGTACGCAATGAATAAGTGTACCCCTACTCAACTATCCGTTGCAGATAGAGAACTTATAGAGACCGTTTGTATAGAAGACCTATAGTTAGCTTAAGCTTAAAGATGACAAACACTCTTAAGCTGCGAGGGCTTATTATTTTTTGCTTTATCTTTTGCTCCATTTATTCTTGTAGAAAAGGGGATAAGAAAGGATATAGTGTTGTTGAAGGGTTTAAAATAGACACTATAAAAATTAATTTCGATCTGGAGACAGCTCTAGAATCAGAAGTAATTGACAGTTCTGTTAAAATTGTTTATTTAAAATCGGACTCAATTCCTGTATTCTCTGTCGATAAACTAGTCTTCTCTAATCAATCATTTTTTATATCGGACAATTTTGGTGATCGTATATTCTGCTTTGACTTGGATGGCCAAATGAAATTCTTTATCGAAAAGCCTGGATATGGGCCAGAAGAGTATATTGAAATCGATGACATAGGGGTAAACTTTATCAATAAAACACTTGAGGTCTTAGATACTAGAAGACAAAGAATTGTACAGTATGATTTAAGCACAGGAGCCTTCGTGTCAGCGAAGAGCTATGATTTTTTTACAAAATCATTTTCTCCAATAGGTAATGGTGGTAGACTCTTCCATAATAGCACTATACCTAACGGGCAATTTAATGGAGATAACTACAACAATAGTGTTGTATACATCACAGATTCATTAAACAATCTATTGAAAACCCATTTCCCACAATCGGAAAAATCGCTGGACAAAATTCGGCTAGTAACAAAGAACAATATATTTCGAAGCTATGAGAATCTCAATTTGAATTATGTGCCACTTTATTCGAGTACAATATATAACCTGCACACGGAAAATTTCAATCTAAAACCACATTACTATTTAGATTTTGGACCTAGAAATTTAAATGATAATATTTTAAAATCTTTTAACGGCCCAATGATAAAATTTCATCAATACATAATTGAATCAGGACTTGTCTATTCAGTATCCGATTTCTACGAAACAAGAACAACTGTGTACTTTACCTTCTATATGTCAGGGGAATTTTATCAAACTGTATATGATAAAGACAGTAAGAAAAGCTTGACTTATCGACATTTGATTCGTGACAAAGGAAGCTTTCGAATGAGACCATCAGGTGTGTTTAAGGACAACTTTGTGACGATTCTTTCAGAAGAGCGAATTCTAAATCTCGTTAATTTTTTTGAGAGTAAGTTTTCTGAAAAAGAATTAGAGGAGCTAGCAGATTACCAGCTATTTAAAGAAACTAAGGATAAAAATATTAGCGAAAATCCTGTTCTCATTTTCACCAGGTATAAATCTATCGATTAGACAATTATTGTTCACAATATCCTTTTGGTTTAACACATTATCCGCTTACCTTTGCACGCAGAAAAAATAACCCCGTTTTTCCTTTCTATAAAGAATAACAGATGGCGAATATTGGAAAGATCACGCAGGTAATTGGCCCGGTTGTAGACGTTAGTTTTGACGCTCAAGGAGCCAAGTTGCCGAACATCTTAGATGCACTTGAAGTAACAAAAGAAAATGGCCAAGTGGTTGTGCTGGAGTGTCAGCAGCACCTTGGTGAAGACAGAGTGAGAACCATTGCAATGGACTCTTCTGAAGGTCTAACTAGAGGAATGGACGTAGTAGACACTGGTACTGCTATTGCTATGCCTATTGGTGACGACATTAAAGGTAGACTTTTCAACGTAGTAGGTCAGGCCATCGATGGTATCGATCAGCCTAAAGGAGATAAAAAACTCCCTATTCACAGACCTGCTCCTAAGTTCGAAGATCTTTCTACATCAACTGAAGTTCTTTTCACTGGTATTAAGGTAATCGACCTTATCGAGCCTTATGCAAAGGGTGGTAAAATTGGATTGTTCGGTGGTGCCGGTGTAGGTAAAACTGTATTGATTCAGGAGTTGATCAACAACATTGCAAAAGCTTATTCAGGTCTTTCTGTATTTGCTGGTGTTGGTGAAAGAACTAGAGAAGGAAACGACTTGCTTCGTGAGATGATTGAGTCTGGCATTGTAACTTACGGTGACGACTTTATGCACTCTATGGAAGAAGGCGGATGGGATCTTTCTAAAGTAGACAAAAACAAATTAGCCGAGTCTAAAGCAACCTTCGTGTTCGGTCAGATGAACGAACCTCCAGGTGCGAGAGCAAGGGTGGCCCTTTCTGGTCTTACTATTGCTGAGTACTTCCGTGATGGTGAAGGTGATGGACAAGGGAAAGATATTCTATTCTTTATCGATAACATTTTCCGTTTCACTCAGGCAGGTTCTGAGGTATCGGCCCTTCTTGGTCGTATGCCATCTGCTGTAGGTTATCAGCCTACTCTAGCAACTGAAATGGGTGCTATGCAAGAAAGAATTACTTCAACTAAGAATGGTTCAATTACTTCCGTACAGGCCGTTTACGTTCCTGCGGATGACTTAACTGACCCTGCTCCTGCAACTACTTTCGCTCACTTGGATGCTACTACCGTACTTTCAAGAAAGATTGCTGAGCTTGGTATCTACCCTGCAGTAGATCCTCTAGATTCTACTTCAAGAATCTTGACTCCAGACATTCTTGGTAATGAGCACTATGACTGTGCGCAGAGAGTGAAGGAAACGTTACAGAGATATAAAGAACTTCAAGATATCATTGCAATTCTTGGTATGGACGAATTGTCTGACGAGGATAAGCTAACTGTATCTAGAGCAAGACGTGTTCAAAGATTCCTTTCTCAACCATTCCACGTTGCTGAGCAATTTACTGGTTTGAAAGGGGTGCTTGTAGACATTAAAGATACTATCAAAGGTTTCAACGAAATTCTTGATGGTAAGCACGATGATCTTCCTGAAGCTGCTTTCAACTTGGTAGGTACTATCGAGGAAGCAAGAGCTAAAGGTGAGAAGTTGATGGCTGATGCCGCTAAATAATTGAGTATGCTATTAGAAGTTGTAACACCTGACAAAAAGGTTTTTGAAGGAGAAGCTTCTGCAGTAACCTTCCCTGGTAGTGATGGCGAGTTTCAAGTGCTCAGCAATCACGCCCCTATGATCTCTTCCCTTGGAAAGGGTAAGATGACTATCAAAGCTTCTGGAAAAGAAGAAGTGGTAGTAATAGATGGAGGAGTTATGGAGGTACTGAACAACAAAGTAGTAGTACTTGCTGAGTCTGTTATAGAAGACTAAGACTTCAAACAAAACATAAATAGAAACCCTGATCAGTAATGGTCAGGGTTTTTTGTTGGCTAAAAATTTCTGACTTTCTTTATTGAATTGATAAACGCCAGATGAATCCAATCGTATTCCCATTCCAACAAGCCACCAGACCTCATTTTGCCGAATTTGTATTCTATGAAGGGTTCTTTAATCCTCAGGAAGTTGATAAAATTAGGAACCTCTGGAGTTCTGAGAATGAAGTAGATGCTACCCTAAGCGGAGGAGGAAAGACAACGGATGAGACATTGCGTAAAACGAAACTCACTTTTATCAAAGATTCAGAAGAGAATATCTGGCTCTATCAAAAAATTGGGCAATTAGGTATTCAGTGTAACCATGAAAGATATGGGTACGACCTCTTAGGCTTTCATCATGAACTACAATTGGCCAGATATGGTGAGGGTGATTTCTTCGATTGGCATCTGGATTTTGGTGCCGGTGAAATTTCACACCGAAAGCTCAGTATCTCCGTCCAACTTTCTGACCCAGAAGAATATGAAGGTGGAGATCTTCAATTCATGATCAACAAAAACTATCATAATGCTCCAAGAACTAAGGGCACTGTGGTTGTCTTCCCTTCATTTATTATGCACCGGGTAACTCCCATTACCAAGGGAGTCCGGCAGTCCATTGTAGCATGGCTGGCCGGACCTCCTTATAGATAATTGCTACTCAATCGGAAGACGCCCCAGCTTTGATTTTGCACCTAATAGGATGCTAAAAGCTGAACTTCGTTTTTAGCGCATAATGATGTCCCTTCCATAATCCCTGTAAATCACATCAGGCCAGATTACCACTAAAATAATTTACTTGCAACGTTGTTGCGATTAAAAGTCTATACTTTATGTTTGCATCATTGTTGCAAATGTAAATTTTAGAAATGATTAAAAAGGGATTTTTTTTAGTGGCTCTGGCTGCTGTAATGTTGGTATCATGCGATGATGATAATGGAAATGAACCAATTGAGATTGATACTGAAGGACAATTTGTCCGAATTCTTGCTTCGGATGTAGAGGCTAGCAATTACTACGTAATTAATCCTAGTGAGGGAACTTTGGAGACCGTTGCTGGGCAATATGCTGCAGGAAGATTATATACCAGCCCCAGCGGCAGATATGTTTCAGTAATCAATACTTCTGAAAATTCAGCTGCCTTCTTCGACAGTGGCATTGAAGGGCATGAAGACCATGCTCATATTAAAGGTACTCCCAAATGGGCCTTGACTAAATCTACTGGAAACAGACCTGTTCACTTCTATGGAAGAGGTGACAACATGCTTGTTTTCAACGATGGTGATGGTACTATTTCCCATTTTAAAGAAAGTACACTTCATTCTGAAGCATCGGCCAGAACCTTTAGCATTGGTACGGCCCATCATGGTGCACCTGCATTGTTCAAGAACGGTACTATTGCCGTTACCCAAAAAGACGGTAGTACTGCCTGGACTTTACCTGAAAGGGTTAGAGTCATTGATATGGACGGCAACGAACTTCACGCTTCCACAATACAAACTGGAGGTATTCATGGAGAAGCGGGTAATGGTGAAACTGTGCTATTCGGTTGTGTTGAGGGCATTCTTAGAGTAAATCAAGATGGAACTCAATCTTTAATTGCTAATCCTGCTTCGTTTGGCGATGAGTGGATCGGTTCAATTCTTTATGGTGCCGAAAGTGAAGTGTTTATCGGTTTCGATTCTGGTAGAGGTGTTTATGAGATAGACCTAGCTACTGAAACCATAGAAGTGATTGAAGAAAACGACAAATTGGTTGCCGCTACTTTCGACTGGGAAGGTCATAACCTCATCTTGGTTTACTCAGATGGTCTAGTTAAAGTATTAGATGGACACGGTTTTACAACTATCGCTTCTAAAAACTTAGAAATCAACTTCCCTGAGTCAGGTTCAACTGGCGCTCCTACATACGTTGCGAGTGAAGAGTTTCTATATATCTCAGATGGTATAAATGGCTCTATTAGCATGTACAAAAAGGAAAACCTTGAGTTTGTTTCAAGAATAGACCTACCTGGTAAACCAGCTAGGATGGCGCTAATGGGAAACTTGGCTCATGACGATCACGAACATTAATTAGTTTAGAGTAAGTAAAAGTGAAAGGAGGGAGCAAGTGCTCCCTCTTTTAGTTTAATATGAATTTTACCTGAACGCTAGCGTCAACTCTTATCTTCTCAAAACCAACTTCCGGTAGAGATTGATCATTCATTGAACCAGCTCCTCTTACCTTCATTTCCATATTATTGCTCCTGAACATTCTCGGGCTATCATACTCCTGAATATGTATAGCTCTACCAATGGTTTGATCTAAGGCTCCGGCCAACGAAGCAGCTTTCATTTTGGCATTTTTAATAGCCAATGCTTTTACCTCTAGCTTTAGCCCCTCCTCATCTGAATAAGCAACTCTATCTAAAGTCACATTCGAAATACCCATATCAGAAAGCTCTGTTATTACTTCACCAGCTTTAGCACCAGTACTTACCTGTATGGTATATTCTTTACTTTCGAACACATCAGTGCGCTTTAAAAAATAGAATTGAAAATTGCTCGAGAAATCGTTGAGTTTTACCTGCTTGTCTATGTCGATGCCGATTGACTCTAGTCTTCTGAGCATCTTTCTCTCTAAGCTTTGGATAGATTCGCGACCTTTATTGTCTTTTTCGTCAATTCGAATTTTCAGATAGATTTCATCAGGAACTACTTCTTTATAAGCAATCCCTGTTACCTCAATGTAATTCTGATCGATAAAATTTTTAGAATCCTGCCCTTTTACCAGAGCTACCACAAAAAATAGTGCGAGTATTAATATCTGCTTTTTCATAAGTGTCAATGTTTCCAATGGCACTTGCAATTACTTTGCCATGATCTACTATTTGGAGTTGACCAGGACAGTATCTGACATCACTATGAGAGTAAAACTCCTATCTAGAGAGGCTCCTAAAGTAAAATAACCAAAGTTTACCTTCTCTAAATCAGTGTTATTCCCTCTTCGAAAGCTAACTAGGTAACTTCCGTCAGTTTCAACTTCCTCAAGGTTAAATTTATCCTGAATCTTATTACCAGATTCAATAGAAATTTGAGCACTGATTGTATCTAGCCGACTAGGCCAATAGTAGACATCTCGAATAATATCATCTGAATTATTTATGATAGTAATGGATGGTTCATCTTTAGGAAAACATGACTGCAATATCATAATCAGAGACATCATCATTATCAAAGACTTGTGTGTTATATGCAACTTCATAATAACCTTTCTAATTTAAAATCAGCACGAATGATATTGATATACTGTCAGAACTCCAAAACACTCTCAGAATGCAAGGTTTTCCAGCTACCATTCTCTTTCCTAACTACTATATAGCCAATACTTCCTATTCTTCTCTTTTCATTTCCAAATTGAAAATCGATGGACGTCATGAACATTCCATTTCCTATAGACATTGGAGAGGAATACATAATCGAAACAGTTTTTCTTGAGGAATTATCATGGTTTTCGATCAACTCAAAGTTCCAAGTAATAGTATCAAGAACATGTTGCTGAGTACTATCTAAAGAGAATTGCTTTTGAAAGGTATTGCTGATTGAGCTAGCAAACATATTTAAATCTCTTTGGTCAAATGTATAACTTTCAAAAAGCAGGCTATATTCCTTCCCTAATCCCTCAATGATATCGCTAAATGCTACTTCATAAAAACCTTCATAGAAATTCATATCTGAGTCAAGGTCGCTAATATCAATATTCACACTACCATAAAGCCAATGATCTTGAGCAATCATCGCCCCAGATTCCAAAGTCTTATAATTCTCCCATGTGAATTCCATTCCTCCTAATGGTAAAATGGAAACCCACATTTTGACTGATGTTGGCCGATGATTTTCATCCAATATCCATACATAGGAATCTCCAGGAGTGGAGCCACCTGAGGTGTAGGTGACTTTCAGCCCTTGACGCCCGTCTTTAAGCTGCACAATGCTCCTTTCTGTTCCCGGGTCGAAGGCCTTAAATGGTGCATAAAGCCAAAAACTGTCATTATTAAAATAGTCCCAAGAGGTATTGATAAGCTCTTCAATTTCTTGAGAAGAATAGTTTTCTCCGTTCTGAACAATCCCCGATTTGTCTTCTGGCTTTAGAATTACTTCATGATTGTCCCATTTTACATTCACAACGTTTTCCATCTTATCCCACCTATATGAATGGATTCCTTTGAATGTCCAGCTAACTTCTGGTGTAACTTGCCAAGCTTCATAATTCAAAGACTCCATCATTTTCTCCGCCATTGCATCAGCTTCTGGCCCTGAAGTGCCTTCTGGGAGTTGTTCATTTTGGGTGATAAAGAAAATAAAGAGGAAGAAGATGAGCCCGAGAAAGACTATGCTTACAATGCGAAGTGTTCTTTTCATAACTAACTAAGTTAACGAGAGAAAAATAAAAGAAAGCCAATACTCTTTCATTTCCATGCTGAATTAAGTACACATGAGTAAACTAGAAAGATGTATAGTGCCACTAACTCTGTCTATTTCTCAGTAATAGAATTTCATATCATATTGTTCACAAAGGCAATACAGTGTATATGTTACGATTAATTATATAAGTCTTTACCACCATTCAACGGTTCACTCCAGAAACCTTACGGTTCATGTCGATCAGGTTTTTTGTTGTATTCAATCTTATCATCATTGTAATGTCAATACCGCTGAAGCAACGTGGTATTTGCCAAAGGTCAAAAACTATTAAGTTCTATCTGAGCCTAGGTTCAAGAAATAGTGGGATTGGTCTCCCACTTAAAGGAGCTTAAACAAAATGTTATTAAGATGAAAACTCAAAGAATGAAGAACAGAAGCCTGGTAATGGGAGTGGCAATAGCAATACTTGCCCTACTTTCATTTTCACACGATGTACAATCGCAAGTATCAAAAACATCAACCTCAATTTCCGTAAACCGTGGAGTTCACACGGTTTCTCATAAGAGCGGAAATCAACGCCTTAACCTTGAGTATGAAGGAGAAATAGTATTCACCGATGACGACAAAGCCATCAAATCTATTTCAAGAGGCGGTTACCTGCTCATTAGAAAAACCACTTTTGGCGATAGAAGAGAGGTACTGGCTGAGCCCAATTCTGATGGAACAATCAATTATGAATACCGAGTAGGTAGAAGCCGCCAAGATTGGGGCAAAGAGGGTCAAGAATTCCTAGCCAATGTGCTCATTGAAGTGATTCGCACCACAGGAATGGGTGCAGAAAGCCGAGTGGAAAGGTTCTATAAAAAAGGAGGTGTCAGTGCCGTAATGGAGGAGGTCAACCTCATCAGAAACGACCATGTTTCTAAAATTTACCTCGATGCCTTAATGGAAAACCATGACCTTAAAAGCAAGGAATTGGTAAATGTAGCCGCCTACATTACAAAGGAGATCGATTCTGACTATTACATTTCAGAGCTATTTAAAGATCATGGAGATAAGTTTTTAAAGAACGCTGAGTCTACCTCTGCTTTTTTAGATGCAGTAGCCAGAATGGATTCAGATCATTACGTTTCTATCATCCTAAAAAGAATGCTTAGAGAAGATTTAGACTCAGATGCCATGGCTAAAGTGCTTAAAGCTGCTTCTGGTATGGACTCAGACCATTATAAAACGGAAGTACTCAAGCAACTTCTCGATAGAAGAGATTTAGACGACAAAACAGTAGATCTAATTGTTAAATCTGCTTCAGATATAGACTCAGATCATTATGCTACTATCATTTTGAAGGATGCTTTAGATAGGCCAAACCTTTCTGATGAAGCCTTCAACAACCTAATGAATGCTATTTCTAGAATAGATTCTGACCATTATGTTACGGAGACTTTCCGTTCAATGCTCAGACAAAGGGAAGTGTCTGATAAGGTAGTTGCTGCTGTAATGGACAGAATAGAATATATGGACTCTGACCATTACAGACGAGTTATTTTGAACGACCTTTTTCAAAACAAGCAGGTTTCGGAAAAGCACTTTGAATCGCTGTTAAGAACTGTGGCCGACATGGATTCAGATCATTATGCCAGTGAAATTCTATCGTCTTTACTGAAAGACCAGCAACTGTCTCAAGAGTTATACACTAAAGTGCTAGATAGAGTGGCAAACATCGATTCTGACCACTACAAGGTGAAGATTTTAAAAGATGTGATTAAAGGTGACTTAACCAAGAATCATATGATGAGCCTACTAAAAGCTGCTGATAATATTGACTCTGACTACTACAAGTCTGAGGTGCTAAGAGGCGCTTGCGACTCAGTAAGAAAATTGAACGATGATCAGGTGAAAGACGAGTTTCGTTCGGTAGCGAGATCTATCCGCTCAGATACATACTATGGTCGTGTAGCACGTTGCATCGACTAGTGTTTTCTATCCTTGGGTGAGCCTCTAAAGAGCTTTAACTCGTCATACTGAACCTGATTCAGCATCTAATTCAGAATAGACTCTGAAATAAATTCAGGGTGACGATGGCAAGACTTGAAGCTCACCCTCATTTTTTCCTATCTTCAGTCAAATACATTTTAATGCCCAAACTGTTTCGTCTGCTTTTCTTTGTAGTGATAGGAGTGTTGTTTCTGTTCTATCTTTTCTACGCAGATAATAACGCGCTCCCGCATTTGGTGGAAGATGCGAATTTGTATGGTTTTACAGTTTTGGCTGCTTCAGGAATTGGCTTCGGCATAATAACTATTAATAGCTGGCTCAATGAGCAAATACCTTGGAGAAGTAATGTATTGGGCCGTTTCGTAGCTGGACTTTCACTAGACTTTGTTTTCTTAGGAGCCACTTTGTTGCTCTTTGGCTGGTTGGCCAATGTCTTAGGCCTAATCGATTACGACATGTTTCCAGAAGATATGTTCATTCGCCAAATTGAGCTTAAGCTCATAGTACTTTCGCTCATCACAATGTTCATTGTTACTTTAGTAGAATTCAACAGGTTCAGTTACAATGAATTTACAGTTGGGCAAATCAGAAAACTAAAGTCTCAAAGAAAGCAACTAGAGCTACAATTTGAAGCACTAAAAAGCCAGCTGAGCCCACACTATTTGTTCAACTCAATGAACACCATTTCATCTCTTGTGTATCGCGACCCGAACATTGCTGAAAACTTCATTCGAAACTTGGCCGAAACATTCAATTATGTTTTAAACACCAGAGAGGTGCAATTGGTAAAACTAGAAGAGGAAATTGAAGCACTAAAAGATTACGGATACTTGCTCACCATTAGATATGCAGATGCTATATCGCTCAATATTGAGGTAGATTCAGCATATAATAAGAAACCTGTTCCTCCATTAACGCTTCAACTGTTGGTTGAAAATGCTGTAAAGCACAATGTGATCAGTTCTGATGAACCATTGAAGATTCATATTCGAGCTACTGAGGAAGAAGTGATTGTACTGAACAATAAAACAGGTACGCCAAGCCAAACCGCTAGCCATAAAGTAGGGCTCGATAATATTAAAAATCGATATGCCTTTTTTACTCCAAAGGAGATTTCGATAGAGAATAACGACTATTTCGAGGTACGTTTACCCATGTTGTCTGCATGAAAAAGAACCTGATACATCAGCCCATATTCCGATTGGTGGTACCACCAATCTACGGCATAATGATGTACATGCTCATCTTGTTGCTCAACAATAGTTTGGCCCAATTAGACGATACCGTTTTCACCACAGAATTACTCGTTTGTGTTATTCTGGCTTATCTAATTTCGGAACCTCTTAGGTTGATCATTCGGGGTTTTGAACGAAAATCTGATGATGGACTACGAAGCTCCAGCACTATCGCAGCTCTACTGGTGACCAATTTGCTGGTTGGTTCACTCATTATATTGCTAGCCGCATACAGTTACTTCACGTACTATGAGGGATACATATACGAGGCCATTCTCACCAAAATGGTCATAGTGTATGGAATTAGCGGACTGCTATTTACTATGTTCTTTCTCAGCACTCACTTTCTGTCTGTAAAGAATGAATCTGAACTGAAGAAAGAAGACCTCAAGCGTCAAAACCTAGAGCATCAGCTGGAGATATTTAACAATGAAATCAACCCAGATTTGCTCTTTCAAAGCCTTGAGACATTAATCACCTTAGTGCATTATAATCAAGATAAGGCGGAAGACTTTGTGGATAGGCTTGCTGTGGTTTACCGATATATTCTGGAAAACCGCAAACGTGAGCTGGTTACTGTTAAGGACGAAATAAAAGCAGCAAAAAACCTGATGTATCTTTTTCAAGAAAGGTATCCAGACCAGTTGTACTTTAATGTAAAGAACGAATCGAAAAACTCAGAAAAGCTATTAGTGCCGAATGCGTTGCCCACCATGCTAGACTGCGTAATTAACAATAGTATAATTAGCGTGCATCAACCCTTAACAATTACTTTAGACGAGGATGGAGATGAAGGCTATTTGGTGATTCAATATTCGGATAATCAGAGGCTAAGCCAGAATAAATACATAAAGAATCGATGTAAAAACGTGCACAATGCCTTTGCATTTTTCTCCGACCGACCGGTGATAGAAATAAAGGCGTACGGCAGTGGCTTTGTGAAGCTTCCTTTGCTCGATATAAACGACAGAATATGAAGGTCTACATAATAGAAGATGAAATTCCAGCAGCGGAAAAAGTAGAAAGACTTCTCAAGCGCTATGATGAAAACATAGAAGTAATTGGCCGTGCTATGAGCGTAAAGCAAGCGGTTGACTGGGTGAAGAATGACGGTGAAGCAGACCTACTCTTCATGGACATTCAGCTTACTGATGGTTTAAGTTTCGACATCTTCAAAGAAGTGAACCTGGAAATTCCTGTGGTTTTCACTACTGCCTATAATGAATACGCTATTGAGGCTTTTAAGGCCAATGGTATTGACTATCTGCTGAAACCCATTTCTTTTGAAGCCATTTCTGAAAGTATTGAGAAGTTCAAGTCGCTTAAAAATAGATTACAAGATCAAGGTCAGGCCGAAGTAAACTCTATTATAGACCTGCAAAGTGCCTTGCAGATGCTTAGCAAGCGAGACTATAAAACTCGCTTTATGGTGAAGATTGGGGAGCACATTAAGTCGGTGACTACCGATACCATAGACCTGTTTTATGCTGAAGGCAGAAACGCCTACATAGTTACCAATGAGGGCCGGAGACTGATCATAGACTACAAACTGGAGACTTTGGAAGAGATGCTCGACCCGAAGAAGTTCTTCCGCGTTAACCGAACTTTTATTGTAGAAATAGACTCCATTAAAGATGTTCTTGTCTACTCCAATAGCCGTCTAAAAATTATCCTTAAACAGAGTTTCGACAGAGAAATCATTGTAAGCCGGGAAAAGGTAAATGCCTTTAAGGTTTGGTTTGATGGTGAGGCATGATTTAGAAGCCTAACTGTCATTTTTTAAAAATAAAGACCACCCGTGTGATGGTCTTTTTGCCAAACTCTATCTCAGTTTGAGAATGAGCTTATTATACTTTTTGAACTTGCCTTACCTCTTCTACCAACTTTTTGGCTCTAAGTTCTAAAGTTTGCTCCTCAATAGGCACATGTACTTTCTCTAACAACTCGCTTAAATCAGCAGAGTGTGCTGTACTTTTCAAAGCCTTTAAGTCGTAATGCACAAACTTAGACCAAAGCACTGCCTTAATATGCTCTTCATTTGAGTCTAGCATTACAATCTCGGCTTTTACTGATCTATCAGAAAAGTCAATCAACCTACTTTGCACTTTAACCTTTTCCATTACCACAGCTGGTTTCAGATAAACTATTTCACTGTGACCGACAACCCAAGACTTACCATGCTGTTTTGCCATGTTGAAGATATTCAAACCATACTCTTCTATAAGATGATCTTCCCTAGCGTTGATCATATAGTCCAAGTATTTAGAGTTATTCAAATGACCAAATGGATCACAATCTTGAAAGCGAATTATCTTCTCAGTAATGGGTTGCTTGTTATATGTCATTAGATTAAATTTTACCGACCAGTCGGTCTATTATAAGTCAAATTTTTTATGAATTCAGAATGGTTTCTATAAAGCGCTTTTGTAACGACAGATATTTAACATCCTTATGAGCCTTACTTAAAACATAGGCTCCTTCAAACATAGAATAAAGTTCTTCCGCCTTAATCTGTGCATTCTTTACCCCCCTTCTTTCCAGATACCCTTCCAAGTTATTTTGCCAGCCAATAAACACCTTTGCACAGGCCTCTCGAATCTCTTCATCTATAGTACCTGCCGCCATAGCCACCGCAGCAATAGGGCACCCATCTTCGAAATTAGACTTTAGCAGCTCGTCCACCATTACATCTATCATATCAGATAAACCTTGTTCGGCTGTCTTTCCTCTTAAGGCTTCTCCGTATTTTTGCATCTGATTTTCTCCTCCATAATAAACGGCCTCACGGATGAGCTCATCCTTGCCCTTAGGAAAATGATGATACAAGCTACCTTTAGGAACGCCTACTTGTTTGAGTACCTCATTAATCCCCGTGCCGAAGTAACCTTTCTTTCGGATTAAGTCAGAAGTGACATTAATTAAGCGCTCACGGGTATTCATGATGTAAACATACACAATTAGACCAAAAGGTCTAGACATTCGTGTCATTCCTTTAATAAATTAGTAGGCAATCCTTCTTTGACACACTACAAACTAGTTTTAATTCTAGTGGTACAAAACCCTTTCGCCCTAATGTGCTAAGCAATCAAGCGATCAGCAGCCTACCTGGAATTCTTACCTACTATTTTCAGATCCCTTATATACTGATATATTTACCCCATGAGTCCAACGCTTGTCATTGCCTTAATTGGCGGATACTTTCTGATGCTGATCATTATTGCACGATTGACTTCTAGAGGTGCCAACACACAGACTTTCTTTACTGCTAACCGACAAAGCCCTTGGTATTTAGTGGCTTTCGGAATGATTGGCGCTTCACTCTCAGGGGTCACATTCATCTCTGTTCCTGGCGAAGTGGGTAATAGCTTCTTTTCATACTTTCAGGTAGTGATTGGTTACCTGCTGGGTTATTTAGTGATTGCCACCGTCCTAATGCCACTTTATTACCGACTCAATCTAGTTTCTATTTATGGCTATCTGGAACAGCGTTTCGGCTTTTGGTCTTACAAGACAGGTTCTGGGTTCTTCTTACTGTCAAGAGTAGTTGGAGCAAGTTTCAGGCTCTTCTTAGTAGCAATAGTACTTCAAACGGCTTTGTTCGATGCCTTTGGCATACCGTTTTGGGTAAGTGTAATGGTCACTATTCTGCTCATTTGGGTTTACACCTTTAAGGGTGGCATCAAAACCATAGTTTGGACGGATACTTTACAAACACTCTTTATGCTGACTGCAGTGACAGTGACCATATTCATCATTATACGCGAAATGGATTGGTCACTTGGAGAAGCTATCAGCAATATTCAAGAGAGTGAAATGTCGAAGATTTTCTATTGGGACTGGGGTAGTGCGAGGTTTTTTCCAAAGCAGTTTATCTCTGGTGCTTTAATTGCCATTGTAATGACTGGGTTGGACCAAGATATGATGCAGAAAAACCTGACCTGCAGAAACCTGAAAGAGGCTCAGAAAAACATTTTCGGATTCAGTGTTGTGCTCATTTTTGCTAATCTACTATTCCTTGGGATGGGTGCCCTCTTGTTTATTTACGCTGAGAGTAAGGGAATTGAAATCCCTGCCAGAACGGATACCCTTTACCCACTATTGGCTCTAAACCATCTCGGTACTTTTGCGGGAGTGGTATTTTTATTGGGAATTATTGCCGCAGCTTATTCTAGCGCAGACTCAGCACTGACAGCCTTAACCACCGCATTCTGTGTAGACTTTTTGAACTTCGAAAAGAAGGAAGAAGCCGAAAAGAAAAAGACTCGACTCAAAGTTCATATTGGCTTTTCTGTACTGTTGTTTCTAGTCATTCTAGTCTTCAATGCTATTAATGATGATAGCGTGATCAACTCTATCTTTAAAGCTGCTGGCTATACTTACGGACCACTCTTGGGCCTTTTCAGCTTTGGCTTGTTAACGAAAAGATCGGTAATGGATAAGTATGTGCTTCCTGTTTGCTTGGCCGCACCTATACTTTCTTATTTCATAGATTTAGCTAGTGGAAGCTGGTTTGGGTTCTTTATTCTGGCACTGAACGGAGCACTGACTTTTATAGGGTTGTTCTTGATTTCAAAAAAGGGGTAAACACTTTGAATAGCATGGGCATAAGTGGTTAGAAAACCACTGAACCAGAGGATCTTCCACTTACTCACTGGCCAACAAAGGCAAAACGGAAATGCTCTAAATTGACAGCTGTATGAAAACTGCAGCAATTCGCATACCCAGCTTTATTCTGATAGCTTCAGGGATAATTTTCCTAAGCATATGGCTAATGAACTCTCCTCAGTTCGTTAGCAATCGCTCATTAATTGCCTTTGGTAGTTCAGTAGATCTAGTTCTGATTATTCCACTGGTCTACTTTCTATTCATCAGAAAGACTTCTATTCCGAAAATCACTGTGGTGCCTGTCTTTATTCTCAGCCTAACTTTGGCATTCCAAATAATTCCGTCCAATTACCATAATACCTTAAGCATTATTGAGATGACGGTTGCACCATTAGAGCTGGCAATCATAGGATTTCTGATCTACAAGGTGAGTCAGATCAACAGACAGTTGGAAAGGTCAAAAGCAACACTTAGAGATTTTCCAGAGCGAATTAAAGAGGTGCTAATAGATCTAAAAACAAAACCATTATTAGCCAATGTAGCTGCCTCAGAATCATCTCTCTTTTACTACACCATCATGGGATGGAAGCAGCCGACAGCTCTAGATGAGCTTCAGTTTAGCTATTATCAAAAGTCTGGTTACAAATCTGTGTTTGTTCTGGTGCTATTTCTCCTTCCTGTGGAGACCTTCGTATTGCACTATTGGCTGATGACCATTAGCCCCGTGCTAGCCTGGGTTCTTACAGGGCTCAGCCTTTATAGTTTATTCTTCGTTTTTGGTGACAGAAACGCAATGCGACACCGACCAATAGAGTTAGAAGCAGACCACATAAAAATGAACATAGGCATTAGATGGGCGTTTGAGCTTCCTTATGAATCCATCAAGAGAATTGAATTAAGAGAAGGAGATGAGCATAGCGAGAAATTTGTTAACCTGAGTTCTTTTGGGGCTGGCAATGTTGTCATCAGTCTTAAGGAAAAAACAAAGGTTCAGGGAATTTATGGCATTAAAAAAAGCACCGATAAATTGGTGCTTTCTATAGATAATAGTGATAAATTCTTTGAGTTAGTTTCTGAACGAATTACTCCGTAATCTTCTTCCTAAGCTTAATTTTAGAGGCGTTCTTTCTTCTCCTCATATTCAGGATTTCAACCGTTAGGGAGAAAAATACTGCAAAGTAGATGTAGCCTTTTTCAATGTGCTTGCCTAGACCTTCGAGTACAAGCATAAAACCAATCAAGATTAGGAAAGACATTGCCAACATCTGAAGTGTAGGGTGCTTATTGATGAACGCACTGATTTTTCCGGCAAAAGTCATCATCACAATCATGGCAATGGTTACCGCCACAATCATAATCAAAATGTGCTCAGTAAGACCAACTGCTGTCAAAATAGAGTCGAAAGAGAAGACAACATCGAGTGCTACAATTTGAAGAATAACCTTGCCCATGGTAGCCACCACTTTTGTTTTAGACTCATGCTCTTGCACCTCTAGCGACTCGTGGATTTCGGTGGTGCTCTTTCCAATAAGAAATAGCCCACCTATCATAAGAATTAAATCTTTGATGCTCACATCATGATCGAACATTGTAAACAATGGTTCTGTGAATCCGATAATCCAGCTGATTCCTAAAAGCAGCCCCACACGCATAATAAGCGCCAAAGCCAAACCTAAATTTCTAGCTTTTGATTGCTGCTTTTCTGGTAGCCTATTAGAAATTATGGAGATAAAAATGATGTTATCTACCCCCAAAACAATTTCTAAAAATGTAAGGGTTAAGAGGGCAATAATGCCTTCTGATGACAATAAAACTTCCATATTTAGTTAGTCTTCTTTTCTACTTTAAATTCATTGGAGTAACCCAATATCGATTTATTTATAAACCTTCTAACAGGCCTTTCAAGGTTCTTTTGTTTGCGGTCTACTGTAATTCTTAACTTCAATGCCACAGCATCTTTCTTAATCATATCAACCTTCAGGCTGAAATTTTCGAGGTTAATATCTTTGAATTCGCTTTTTAAAGAATCGATCAAGTAATCTTCAAAATGATCTATATCCCCGAGCGTTTCGGGTAGCATTTCAAAATCGAAGCTAAGCTTTTTAAAGTCCTTTTTAGAACTATTCACTACAGAAGAAGCAGCCATTAAAGAGTTCGGCACATACACTATCTCGTCTTCATCGTTCAGCAGAACTACGTTCATCAGGTTTATGTCCATAATTCTACCTTCGAACTCATCTACCTTAATATAGTCTTTGAGCGAAAACTGATTAGAGAACATCCAGATTATACCATTAATACTGTTAACGATATACTCTCTGAAGGTAATGGCAATGGCCGCAGCTACAATACTTATAGAGGTTAGAAAATCTGTTGGGTCTACATCGAAGTAATAGAGTATGGCCAAAAAAGTAACAAAAACTGAAAGAATAGAGGCAATTCTATTTATACCCAAAATGTAGTTATCCTTAAAGTCAGACTCGAGCTGCCTTCTTTTCAGGTATAAATACACCAAAGAAATACGAACAGAAGAAACTATAAGTACCCCAATGAGATAGTAGAGAATGGTAGGCACAATATTACCTTCTTCCCTCAGGTTCTTGAAGGCATCAGGATACTTGTAGCGTAAAAATAGGCCAGCAATCAACAGTATTAGCTTGATAAAAAAGTAGACAACTCTCCTTTTCTCACGCTTAGTTTGATCTAACGGCCGATTGACTTTTGGTTTGTTCACCATAATGAAATTACAGAAACGAAATTAGTTGAAAAAGAACAAATCAAAGGGCAAGTTCATTGCTTGGATCCCAAAAAATTTTGCTGAAATCTTTAATCTTATCACCCTCAACTTCTACGCCTTCCGCCTCCAATTGTTCTTGCATGAGGCTGGGCGTTTCAAAATGATGTTTTCCGGTTAAAACACCTGCTCGATTAACCACTCTGTGTGCTGGCACATCTGGTATAGTATGAGCGGCATTCATAGCCCAACCAACCATTCGGGCACTTCCTTTTACTCCTAAATAGTTGGCAATGGCTCCATAGCTAGTGGCCCTGCCTACCGGAATTAGCCTGACAACTTCATAAACGTCATTAAAAAAATTGGTGTGATCTTTCGCCATACACAGGCAAACATAAAAGATATTTACTTAACACATAACTCTTTAGCAGCTTAGTAAAAGACAACTTGGCTTTCTGCTATAATAGGTTAGTTTCCCACGCTTATCGTAAATTGAGACAAACTAGTAACATCTGTATGGCAGAGAAAAAGGAAGAATTTAGTAATCGGTGGGGAATTATTCTTGCCGCATTAGGAATGGCGATTGGTGCTGGAAACCTCTGGAGATTCCCTAGAATTGCTGGAGAACACGGAGGAACATTCATTATTCTATGGATGTTTTTTCTGGTTATTTGGTCCATTCCATTACTTATGGCAGAACTGGCCATTGGTAAGTATTATAGAAAAGGCACAATAGGCTCTTTAGGTAGCCTTTCTGGTAAAAAATTTAACTGGATGGGTACTTTCGTTACCCTAGTAACGGTGGGTATTGCCTTTTACTATTCGGTAGTAACGGGCTGGTCTTTGAGGTACTTTCTATTGAACACTCAAAACCTTGTTGACTATATTTTTGGCTCTGGTGCCATGAACGACAAGTTTGCCGACCCTTCAGTAAACTTTATGGATAACTTCTGGGCAAACCTATCCAATTCTAGTTGGGAAGCCGTGGTTTGTTACATGATCACCATTACCGTAGCCATTTGGGTATTGGGTAAAGGAATCAAAAAAGGACTGGAAAAAACCAATAGAATTTTAATACCTACACTTTTTACTCTTTTACTTGTTGTGGCCGCTTTTGCCATTCAAATGCCAGGTGGGGTTGAAGGGCTAGAATATCTATTCACTATAGACGTTGAGAAGTTCAAAGATCCAATTATTTGGATTGAAGCCATTACGGACTCTGCATGGAGTACTGGTGCAGGTTGGGGTTTGATGATTACCATCGGTTCTTTCTCTAGACAGAAGGAAGATGTGACATTAAATACTTTCCTAGGTGCATTTGGTAACAACACTGCTGCACTTTTGGCTGCAATGGCCATATTACCAGCTGTTTTTGCCATGGCTGCGACACCTACTGAAGCCATAGACTTCTTGCATGGAGGTAATACAGCACTAGTATTCACTATTCTGCCGCAGCTTTTTGCGCAAATGCCAGGGGGGCCTTTCCTTTCTTGGATATTCTTTGGCGCCTTTGCCATGGCAGCATTCAGCTCCATTTTACCAATGATGCAGCTGATTATAAAGAACCTTACTGACTACGAAATACCGAAAAAGAAAGCAGCCATTATTGCTGGAGCAGCCTGTTTTATCGTTGGCTTTCCTTCAGCTTGGTGGTTAGATTTCTTCGAGAATCAGGATTGGGTTTGGGGTGTAGGACTCTTGGTGAGTGGAATTTTCATCTCCTTCCTCATTATCCGTTATGGCCCAATGAAATTCAAAAAGGACTTTATCGACCAGAACTCTGACTTTAAAGTATCTAAGCTATACTTCGCAGGAATGATCTACTTCAACTTTGTGGCAGGTCTATTCTTAGTGTATTGGTGGATGAACCAAGGTTATAGTGAATACCCGTGGTTCGATGCTGAGGGTAATTGGAACCTCTTCGATAGGTTCAGTAACGCTACAATAGTTACACAGTGGGCAATCGCACTAGTTATTGCCGTATTATTTAATGGATGGTTCTACCGAAAATTCGTGAAGAAATGAGCAGTGAAGCAATAATAGGAATGATAATATGCCTTTCAATTACTTTGGGGGGCTTCTTAACCTTTCTTTGGATAGCATTAAATGCTGATAAGAAGAGTAAAAAATAGAATTGGTTATTCCTTCTTAATCAGAAGGCACAAAACAATAGTCGGTACTTTCAAATATATCTGAGGGTACTGACTACCCTGCCAAAAATTATAGCTTGGGCTGAATCGTTACTTCTTCTTCCAATGCTTTTGGATGGTCTTTAGCATTTTAGGTTGAGTAGCGTTGCCTGCTACAATTTCTCTACCGAACAGGAAGTCATTCCCTCCATTAAAGTCGGTCACTTTTCCTCCGGCTTCTTGCACAATCAGTGCTCCAGCTGCCACATCCCAAGCATTAAGGTTATACTCGAAAAAGCCTTCAAAACGACCACAGGCAGTATAGGCTAAGTCTACCGCAGCACTTCCCATTCTCCTCAGCCCGTGAGTATTTTGCATAAAATCATTGAGAATGGCCAAGTAATTATTCATCTGCTCAAAATCATAATAAGGAAAGCCAGTGGCTAAAAGGGCTTTATCTAATTCCCTGCTAGGAGAAACCTTAATTGGCATATGGTTAAGAAAAGCACCTTCACCTTTAGAAGCATGGAAGCACTCATCTCTATTCAACTCATACACCACGCCAAGAGCCAATTCATTCCTCTTCATTAAGGCTACGGAAATAGCATAAATCGGTAAGCCATGTGTGAAGTTTGTGGTGCCATCTAACGGATCTATAATCCAGTTATAGCTGTCAGATTTTTTGGTAGAAGTTCCTTCTTCAGCAATAAAACCGCTACCAGGAAGCATTTCAGAAAGCCCTTTAACTAGACGTTTTTCAGCTTCCTTATCAACATAAGAAACAAGATCATTCTTGCCCTTGTACTCAATTTTGGAGTGGTCGAATTTCAGAGACTCTTCACGAATGAAGTCGCCAGTTTCTTTTACTAGAACAATAAGGTCTTGAAGTAGTCTTTGCATGGGTAGGTGATTTGTTGCAAATATACGGTTTGCTATTTGGGGAAGTAGAAGACTTTGGATAATATCATTTTTCGATAAACGCTATGTTCGATAAATTAAAAAGACCCTTTAAAGACTTTCTTGAACTTATTGAATCCTTAAAAACAGAAACAAAGTTTTCTCCATCAGATCCATTACGATTCACATCTATTCGCTATCTCAATGGCCACGAAGTTCTCGACAGAGACCCTGAGCGATTCAGAAGAGCTCTGATGATTCAAGGTATTTCTGAAGATCAAATAAAATTTGGCCAGCACCTACAATTTACCAATGAGCTAAGAATTATTGATAATAAAGTGGTAGAGGTCATTGAACACTGCGCGGATCAGGCTGAGAGTGTTGGACAGAATGTAGAATATGATCTACCTATTGAGGACTGGCCTGACCATAAGTATTTTTTTCTTATTCCAGATAAGGGAGGTCCACATCAGATTGGAGGTGAATGCCCGAAACCAATTGTATTTGACAGTAAATATGGCTTTAGTTTCATAGCATCTATAGACGGTACCGATCCATTTTTTAGTTGGGTTGAAACGGACGAATTGAACATCTTTTATCCTCTCAATACCTGCTGCCTTAGCGGGCTATTTATCGATTGGAAAAATGAAAAAGAACCAATTGTGCTCAACCCAGAAGTAATGACCGATGCTTGGAGGACTAATTATGTTGATGGTTCAGAGGTTGGAGTATTTAAAGGAATCAACTATAAAAGCACCGATGACGTTGATGTTAACCTATTAAAGGATGAATTTGGAGATACTCACATTTGCGGAGTTCCTATGTGGTATCAGGCACCTGATATTCCTGTTTGCCCTAAAACAGGAAATGTGATGAGATATGTTACCACCATTAAGTCAAACGTTAAAAACGAACTTATTGAAGGCACGTCCGTCTTCGGAGATTATTTAACCTTTATGGACGTGGGCTTCCTTTATGTTTTCTGGGAGCCCACGTCCAATATAATGTATCTAACGGCTCAATGTTAGGGCTTAGCACAAAGCTGCTTCTTCGCTCATTACCGATCTCACAGCGCTTTGCAAAGCCTTTTTAATTTCTTCCATTTGCGGCTTACTATGGTGCTTGTTGTTCACCTCTATTTCGATGCCTGAGTAATTTTGTGGCCTGAACTCCTTTCTTAAGTAAGTGGTAAAGCCATCGGCAGTGCCCAAGTATGGGTAGTTGTGTTTGGTAACAAACTGAGGGGCAAAAATACCCAACTCATTTACCAACTGCTTCGATATTTTAGCCTCAGGCTCTCTCTTTTCATCGTAAAGAATACCAATGTCTGCCGAACGTACTTCGCCTTTCAAAACAGGGGTAAAAGTATGAATGGAAAGGTGAACCACCGAGTCCGTTTTTCGGGCTCTTTCTTTAATCCATTCATACACTTGCTGCCTGTAAGCGGTGTAGTATTTCTTCATCAGAAACTTCTTTACCACTGGGTCCAGCGTTTTGCTGAACTCAGAGTAAAGTTCTGGGTTGAATTTTGACCTGTTCGAATCGATCAATAGCCTCGAAACCACGTTTACGTAAAGAGGAAGCTTTAGCGAGTCGGCCAGGTTTTCGGCCAAAGCGCCTGCTCCAATATCAATACCTCTGTGCGTATCCAATACGGCTTCATTACCCAAAAATAAGTAGCGATAGTTTGCAGGCACAAAGTTGCCTGCATGCTCGCATGTGATTAAAAAGCTTCTTCTAGACATTCCCTAAGCATTTGATTGTTCTCTAAGCAATCGCACAATTCAGAATAGACCATTTTAAGGTTCTCAAATTCTAGGTTAGTTTCTAAGGCATTTAGAATTCGGGTAGAGAGCGTTCCTTCATCAAAAAGAAGAGTCAGCTCATCTCTCCAATGGTCTAAGGCCTGAGGATACTTCCTATCTATTTTTCTGGAAATAAAATGCCAGATTTCTACGGCTGTCATTTCATCTACTGCATTTAAGCCAAAGGCCTTTAAGTAATCGGTATTATCTATAACCGTGTGTTCTCCACTTTTTATTACCTGCTTGAAAATGGCTGCTAGGCTTTCGGTTTTGAACTTTTTCTGCTCTTCTAGTGGAACAAAGTATTCTTCTACCAAAAGTTTCAGTGCATTGATGATGAGTGATGCAATAGCCAAATCTGACTCTGGACACTCTTGAACGTCTAGCACTCTAATTTCAATAGCCCCACGATCGAAGCGCGCAATGGCACCTCTAGAGTTCAACCAAATAGGCTCTAAAATCCCTTCTGGATCATGAGGTTTGATGTCATTGGCTATCTGATCGAAAATTTGGCTATAATAATCTTCTTTACTGAACACAGCTTCAGGAATTACCTGTCCGGTAAGAATTGGTACTGCCTTTTGATTCTTTCTGTAGTAATCCAATCGCTTGTCCCAGTAGCCAGTGTCTTTACCATCCAAAATGGCTGAGCTGGCCGAAAGAGCCGGCATAATTGGAAGCAACAAACGAATGGCAGCGTGCAGCTTAGAAAACTCATCATCGCCATGGAATGGTAAGTTGATGTGCATACTTTGCAGGTTGCTCCAACCGTGACCTTTGCAATCGAAGATGCGGTCGTAGGTAGCGTATATCTCGGCATTGTCGTGCGGCCAACGTACCGTTTCTGTCTCTGGGTTCATCCATGGATGAGCTGCAGAAGGCATAAGTTGAGCCTTGAACTCAGCCAGCACTCTGTTCATTTGCTGAATGGCTTCCTCAAAATCGGCAGCTAATTGAACTAAATCGTCTGTTGGAGCAGAGCACTTAAGCTCAATTACGTGCAAGGCCAATTCATTAGACCAAGTGATATTGCCGAAAGTAACTTCATTGGTGATTTCACCAGCTAATGATTTCAAAACCTCATCGGCAATAGGTTTCACGTTGAGTGTTTCTGTATCAACAATCATGTATTCCAGCTCAATTCCATAGGCCTGGAATAGGTGCAAGTGGTTATCTTCTACCTTCATTGCTTTATTTTTACTCGCTCCATCAGGGTTTCCATTATGGTTTCGTAGAGCGTGTTTTTTAAAACTTTATCTTCAATTCCTGCATCGAGGTTTGGGTTATCGTTTACCTCAATTACATAGAATTTCTTATTTACTTCTTTAATGTCTACTCCGTAAAGGCCATTACCAATTAGCTTGGTGGCTTTGGTGGCAGTAGCAATAAGTGCCTTTGGCACTTCTTCTACCGGGTAGGTTTCGGCTTTACCCTCCTGAGCCTTCCCGCTCTTTTTCCATTCAATAATTTGCCAATGATTTCTGGCCATAAAGTACTTGCATACGTACAAGGGCTCTCCATTGAAAATTCCCACACGCCAATCGAAGTCGGTCGGCATAAATTCCTGCGCAATCAATAACTCAGAGCCTTTAAAAAAGCCTTTGAGTAACTCATTAAACTCTTCTTCATTTTGAACCTTCTTGACTCCTTTAGAAAAGGCACCATCGGGTTCTTTTAAGATGAATGGGAAGCCAATTTTCTCAATAGCAGCCATTGGATTCTCTTTAGAAATGATGGCTGCCTTGGGCGTATTTATACCATGGTTTCTCATCAGTTCATTCAAGTACACCTTGTTGGTGCAGCGCATTATGGAAACCGGATCGTCAATTACCACCAAGCCCTCTGACTGCGCTTTTTTAGCAATGCGGAAGGTGTGGTTGTTCACGTTTGTGGTTTCTCTTATGAAGAGTGCATCGAACTGGTTGATCTTACCATAGTCGTTTTTGGTAATAATCTCCGTGTTGAAGCCCACTTCTTCAGCAGCTTTTACAAACTTCTGAAGCGCCTTTGCATTACTAGGAGGGTTCGGGTCGTCTGGGTTCACCAATATGGCAAGGTCGAACCTTCTTCTCTGGTGATTCTTTCTCACCACCTTTTTGTTGCTCAAAAACAACCCAAGGAACGATTGAAGCTTTTGCCTTTCTTCTCCTGTAAGGTCATAAATGTTCATTGGCCTTAGGTTTTCAAGCACCCATTTTTCGCGTTTTACAAAAACGGCTTTAAGTATTGGCGATTGAAATAGGTTGAACAGCAGCATACCCAAACTAGACAGCGCTAATTCATCTGTGTATCCAAAATATATCTTGAATTCTAGTTTAGCTTCTGAACTGCTGCCCAAACATTTCTGTATGATGGCATCGAAGTCTTGAGCATCATCTTTAATCATTGAAGGAAACCTGAAGTCTTGAATTGTGGCGACTTCTGGTAAAACCTTATGCCCTCTTGCTTCTGCCAAAAGCGACACATAATAGCCAACACTTTGGTATTGATAGGATTTACATAGGTTGATCACTTTTGTATTCTTCCCGAATTGACCAGCTGACTCAGATAGGTAATCTTGTGCAGCTATGACATCTACATTGGGAATATCCAACTGCCACTTATGTGGCTTCTCAATAACAATTAGTTTGTTCATTTTTTTGGTCTAATAATGAGCAGGTTGGCATCGTATGTTACCATACCCAGCATGATTGAGTTGATTAATCGGTGAATATCTACTTCGTAATATTGGCTTGATGCCATTGGGTTATTCTTCAATGGATCTGCAATTGAGACAGTGTTCTCATCTGCAGAAATACCTTGTACCACCACAAAGTGACCTGTCGGCAAGCCCTTTAGGTCATCATACTCAACTTTCAAATCTCCGATTTCTCTTGGGCTCTGGTACAAGTAGGTTGCACTTAAGCCAGTAAGAATCGGTTGATCTTGAAATAAGATAGACTTAATTAAGTCTGGTGTGAGGTCTTTAAACTTTATCTTTCCACCAAGGCTTAAGAACTTCTGATAAGCAGTAGAAGCAAACCTAATTTTCCTTTGTGGCTTGTAATGACATTGCATTGCTAGCTTGTTCACTAAATCGGTTTCTTCATCGGCAAACCATGAAGGGTCAAAAATCTGTAGGTTATAGGTGTATATGGTGGCCTCATAACCTCTTTTGAGGGCATGGTTGCCAAGGTTTACAGCCAAGGTTCCACCAGATTTGAGTTGTTTTACCTGCTTAATTACCTCGCCTAATTGAATGTTATCTCCATAATACTGATATACGGCATGCAAGCTGGTAGGCCCGCAGGTAACATCGTTTGGCTGAGGGAGAATATTAATATCTAGTAGTGCTTTTTCTGAAAGAAGCATCTTATTCATACTTTAGTGAAGATTAGACGCGTCCAAAACGCAAAGTCACATGTCTTCAGAGAAAATATTCAAGGATAATATTAAGCCCCAATTGACTGACGAAGAGTTAGTTCACTTTCTTCAGAATGGAGGTCCGGAGCGGTATTTCTCTATCCTAGCGGATAGGTACCAAGACTATGTAAAGAAGAAATGTAAGGGTTATGTAAAGAGCGATGATGAAGCAGAAGACCTAAGCCAAGAGGTATTCATTAAGGTATTTATGCAGTTGAGTAACTTTAGGTCTGAAGCAAAATTTAAAACTTGGCTTTACACCATAGTTTATCATACCTGCATAGACTATTTAAGAAAGAAGAAGAAAAGTACCCATCAGGTAATATCAGATAAGCTCTCGTCTGAATTAGAAGATGTAATAGATGCCGATGAAGTAGATAAGGAGTCACTGATGAATGCCTTAGAGCTGCTGCTTGAGCAAATTACTCCAGAGGAGAAACTTTTACTACTTCTGAAATACAAAGAAAAGCAAAGTCTTCAGGCCATAACGGCTTCCATGAATATCTCGGAAAGTGCGGCAAAGATGAGGTTACTAAGAGCTAAGGAGAAAATCAACAAACTCTATGAAAAGCAACTGAAGGATAACTAACTCTTCCCTTCTATTACCATTACGAACTCACCTTTCACTCCGTTTTTTGTGAAGTGCTCAACAAGCTCAGTAAATGTACCCCTTACGGTTTCTTCAAACATTTTGGAGATTTCACGAGAGACGGAAGCCTGACGATCTCCTAAGAATTCTTTGAGCTGCTCAAGCGATTTAATCAGTCTATGAGGAGACTCGTAGAGAATGATAGTTCTTTCTTCTTCAGCCAGCTTCTTCAGCCGGGTTTGGCGGCCTTTTTTGTGTGGAAGAAAGCCTTCGAACACGAACTTATCGGAAGGTAGGCCTGAGTTTACTAAGGCAGGGACAAAAGCTGTGGCTCCTGGAAGGCAATTCACTTCTAAACCTGCTGCAATGGTTTCTCTTACCAAAAGAAAACCAGGGTCTGAGATAGATGGGGTTCCTGCATCAGAGATCAAGGCAAAGGTTTCTCCAGCATTCATTCGGTCTACCAGCTTGGTAGCAGCCTGGTGTTCATTAAAAATATGATAGCTCTGAAGCGGTTTGCTAATGTTATGGTGCTTTAACAGTTTACCAGAAGTTCTGGTGTCTTCAGCTAAAATAACATCAACCTCGTTTAACACCTTGATGGCTCTTAACGTAATGTCATCTAAATTACCAATAGGGGTAGGTACTAAGTAGAGGTTGATTTTATCGGGCATTAGGCCAGTTTGTCTATGATTTCGGCCAATTTACGATCTTTTTCAGTTACCGTATTGCCTTCATCGTGCGTTGTTAACTCAAAGCTTACCTTATTATATACGTTCGACCAATTGGGGTGGTGATTCATTTTTTCAGCCTCTATGGCAACTTTGCTCATAAACCCGAAGGCTTCGGTAAAATCTTTAAATTCGAATGTTCTAGTAAGTTTATTATCCTTTTCTGTCCACATAGGTTCTAGTTTATCGCTTTAATAATATACTGATACTCTAGGCTCTTCTGGTCTATTGAAATTCTTCGGAAGCCAGCTCTTCTAAGAATACTCCTTATTTCTGAAGCTTCCATTTTCCTATCATCTGAAGGCCCAACGGGAATTTTTCCCTTCTTAAAGTCTACAACTAGTAGCTCTCCATTTGGTTTCATGCCTTCTCGTAACCTATTGAAGTAATTTTCAGGCTGAGGAATAAAGCTGAAAGTATTAACCACTAAAACAGCGTCTGCCTCATTTAAAAGCAAGTTGGGGACATCGGGCGGAGTAAGTCTGGTTTCTATGTTTTCGGCCCAGTTACCAACTATTTCCTTTTGCTCATTGATGTATTCTAGGGCATTCGGGTCAATGTCTAGGGCAATAACCTTACCCGCTTGCCTAGCAAGCTTAAAGCTGAAATAACCAGCGCCTGCACCTATATCTGCTATGGTTTTATTGCTTAGGTCGCCAAACGCCTTTAAGACAATCTCGGGATTCTGCCAATCGGTTCTATCTTCCTCTATCTCCATATCGAAGATAGGCTGAACAGTTTCTGGTCTAGTAGGCTTGCTAATCGCAGGGTTTTCTACGGTATCAGATGCCTTTCGGTCACCTTTATTGTTACAAGCCACAGAAATCAGTAAGCAAGCAAAGAGTAAAAGCCGTTTCATTAAAGTGCTATAATACCTTCTATTTGTTTGGCTCTTTTGTAGATATCTATGACGTAATCGCTCGAAGAAGCCATTACCTTGGCTGTAACACTAATATATTTCCCCTTACTTGAGGGCTTGAAACTCACTTCATTCATAGGGAATAAATTTTCTACCTCTTGTTTTTTGTCATCGGTTACAATGAACTTAAACATGTACAGAGTAGGGAAGTCATGAGTTGCCTCTAATTTGTTTCTGAATTCTTCAGTATCGTATTTCTGACCTGCCATAGTTCGGGCTTTGATTAAAAGTTAAACAAAAAAAGAGGCTCTATCAAAAGCCTCTTTGTTCCTTAAGGTTTATTAAGCTCTTAGAAGTACTTGTAACGCTGGTCGGTTACCTCAATCTTATCAGAAATTGAAAGCAACAAGCTTTGAGCAATTCTATTGGCGGCCTCTTGTAATAGCTCATTCTCATAGAGCGTGTAGTCGCCAAGTTCAGAAGCTTCAGATCTAGCATTAAGTTGAATAACAACAACACCAGAACCTTCAATTACCTTTGGAGATGTTTTGTCACCAGGGTTTTGAAGACCAGAAGCAGCACCGATTGCCTCTGGTGCAACTCCAAGATTCCCCAGTGAGGTATCTTCCATTTTAACACTTTGTTTAGCGAAGTATTGAGCTTCAGGACCGTAAGCAGTAGCCATTTCATTTACGCTACCAGAAAGGCTGCTAAGCTTAGACTTTATAAAATCAGCCTTCTTTTGGTTCTTAAGAATCTGAGTGATTTCAGCTCTTACTTCTTCTATAGACTGAACACCTTCTTCAGTTTCATTGGTGTAAACAGCTACAACATATTCGTTATCTAAGTCGAACTCATTAACATCATCAATAGACGCTTCACCATACAACCAAGTTACAACCTGACGCGCGTTGGTTAGCTGACCGATTGAGTTAGCGTTCTTGTCGATTTTTGTTCCTTGGAAAACCGAGTAGCCATTGTTAGCAGCGTACTCTCTGAACTCCTCTGCATCGCTAACGCTAGCGGCAAACTCAGCAGCTTGTAGGTAAACCTCATTACTAGTTTCATATGATGGAACCATTTCAACGATAACCTGAGCAACCTTATATCTTTGCTTAATTGCAGTTTGACTTACGTTGATAATGTAGATTTTGTCATTCTTTTCAATCAACCTATTGATAAGACCAGTTCTTCTTGCTCCAAAAACTTCATCTTTTACGTCTGCAACTTTAGAGTCGGTTTCTCTTATCCATCCAAGATCTCCACCACTTGTACTGAACTGCCCGTCACTATATTCTCTTGCTAAGGCTTCAAAAGCCTCACCGTTATTGATTCTTCTAAGTACCTCTCTAGCAGTTTGTCTAACATTAGACTTTTCTGAAGGAGTCTTTCCTTGAAGGTAGAATACGATTTGGCTTGCTCTAGCAAAGGCTGTTTCAGTAGGTAAGATGTCACTGATTTTATGAATGGTATATATTCCATTCTGCAATTCTGGGCCAACTATATCTCCCTTACTTAAAGTAGTAAGGTTATTAGCCAGTGAGTTTGGCAATGCGCTTGGGTCATAAGTGGTGAACCCTATGCCTTGCTCAGTCATGCTTAGGGCATAAGTTGAATCATTAGTAGTTTCGTCCTCAAAGGCAGCTCTAATTTCACTCATCTGCTCTCTGTACATGGCAGAATCCGCAGCAGACGGAACTACAGGAAAAGAAACATACTCTAAATCTTTCGACTCATCTACAGTATATCTTTCCTTGTTTTCATTCAAGTAGTTTTGAATCTCACTATCCGTTACCTGTCCAACCTGATCATCACTAACGCTACTGAAAGGAACGTGTAGATAGTCTACATCAGAAATGGTAAACTGAGATCTATACTCTCTCTGTGCTTCAGCAAGAGTTACATATTGTGTCTTAGTCAATAAGCTTTCGAACTTTTGGCTTTGTCTGCTACTCATGGCTTGAGACTCTGCATTGGCAAAGTAGAACTGTGCCTCAGGTCCATACATATTAATATTGGCCAAGAAGTTCTTGATGTCTGCCTGGTTAGTGCTACCAAGATATTGGTTGAAGAAGTTTTGCATTACAGGAGAGAGGTTCTTACCCTGAACCATATCAACTCTCTCATTTTTGCTTATTTCTAACCCAAGCTGTTCTAACTTGTTAGAGAAAGCAACCTGATTGATAAGTTGTTGCCACACTTGGTCTCTCATGTATTGAGTAAGCTGAGGGTTGCCTGTAGGGTAACCGTAACTTCTCATGGCATTATCTACCATGACAGAGAAATCTTCTTGAGAAATTTCTTCTCCATCAATTTCCCCTACGTTTCTAGCGCCTCCACCAAAAAGATTTTGGTTGGTTGCTAGGTCGGTTAATACAAAAGCTAAAATCGAAAATCCCACTACGACCACTAACAGTCGTCCCATCTTCTCACGAAGCGTATTGATTATAGACATTGGTTAATTTTTAAATAGGCGCAAACATAATTCAATTATGCCCGAAAGTCAAAGGAAAAATGGCGTAAAACTACCTAAGAATCAGTCCTCTTGGTCGGGGTTATAGATAAATAAAACATTGTCTATTCGAGCATCTTCCATTGAGACAACCTTTATTTCAAACAACCCGTGCTTTATAATGTCGTGAACCTCAGGTATACTCTCGGTTATTGATAAAATGAAACCTCCTAAGGTATCGTAATCTCCTTCAGGAATGTCCCACTTATACTTTTCATTCAAGTAGTCAATTTCGTGTCTGGCGCTAAGTATGTATTTGTCTTCATCAATTCTCTGCTCTACCCAGTCTTCATCTTCATCATGCTCGTCCTGAATTTCACCGAAAATTTCTTCAATAACATCTTCTAGGCTAACTATGCCAGAAGTACCACCAAACTCATCTACTACCAGTGCAAGACTTTTCCTTTCTTGTATGAATTGAATCATCAGTTCATTGGCAAGCATAGTTTCAGGAACAATGATAATTGGTGTGAGCATACTACCAATGTCTTGAGGTTTCTTGAATAAATCTAGAACATGACAGTAGCCTATTACATCGTCTATGCTTTCTCTGTACACTAGAATTTTAGTGTGGCCACTTTCAATAAATTCAGTTTTAAGATCTTCTACACTGTCTTCTATATCTATGGCAGAAATTTCTGTGCGTGGTATCATACACTCCCGAACTCTTACTGTTTTGAATTCAAGTGCATTGTTAAAAATCTTAGTGTCTAGCTCTACTTTTGTTTTCTTAATATCGTCACGCGTATTCTGCTTAATGTAATTGCTAAGGTCTGTCAGTCCGAAAACTTGTCTATCTTCAGAATATGGCTGTCTCAACACAAAGAGAATAATGAACTTAGACATTTGTTCTATTAACCACACCACCGGAAACATGATGAAGAAGATGATAATCATTGGAATGGCCAATAAGCTCAGGAGGTTATTGGGGTTGAGCAGAAAGATGCTTTTTGGGGTAAACTCGGCTGTAAATAGTACAATGATAGTAGACAGAAGAGTCTGTAAGATAACCACCGTACTCTGAGAATTAAGGTTTTCAGGAAGCTTGTTGGCAATCCACGGCTCGAGCACACTTGCCATAAAAATACCATATATGACCAGCGCTATGGTATTGCCTACCAGTGCAGTGTTAATAAGCCTAGAAGGTTTTTGGGTAAAAAAGGCCAATATTCGCCCCGCTAGTTTGCCTTGCTGGCTCTGAAGCTCAATTTGTAGTTTACTGGCACTTACAAAAGCTATTTCGGTTCCAGAAAAAAAGGCTGAAAAAATAAGACAGACCAAAATCATGGTCAGTTGGTAAGTATCCATTAGCGCTTAGACTTAGTCTTTTTTGAAGAGCCAGATTGGTTTTGTTTGTCTTCTTCTTTTCTCTTGGCTCTTCTATATCTCATTAAAAATAGCAAACCAAGTGATATCATGAAAATGAAATAGGAAGAGGCTATACCAAAATTCATTGTTTGGTGAACTCCTATTACAAAGAATACTACACTCAGTGAGAATAAAATGGTGTCTCCTAAATTTTTCAAAAGTCGTCTTTTAAAATGGTGGTTGATTCTCTCGGGTTAGTAAACTCATAGCTAGAAAAGTCTTGAGGGGCTGTCATCCCTTCTGCCTGAATGATTTCACTTTCTGACTCTACAATAACAAATTTATCGGTAAAAATCCTTTCAGACTCTGGACTCCAAAATAGTTCTTCTGTTTTAAGAGTCTGTTTAACCTGAAGATTGTTTACAAACACGTCTCCATTAGCTCTGTATACATTACTACCGTTCTCTTTAAAACCACTTTGTGCAGTCAATTCGGAAGTCTGTTCACCATTCTTGCCATAAAACTCGATCTTAATGCCATCAGGAAACTCAATGTCTCCATTCTGATGCTGTAGTTGCTTGTTTCCGTATACAATTACTCTTACCACTGTTGAGTCTGTAAAAAGAATCTTTACATCTTCAGACTCATACATAGGCCCTTCATATACTTCCATGTCTGCCAGTCGTTTTTGGTCTGACGAGCATGACGCAAGGACAACTCCAGAAAGCAATAGGAATAAGAAGAGGTTTAGTTTGTTCATTGATAATAAAAAACGGTCTTTCCCTGAAGAAAAGACCGTTCTATATACGTTATACAATTTCTATTGTTCTGGTCTTCTTTGAAGTTTAACCGTTTTGTTAATCCAACAACCAACAGTCATAGAATCACCTTCTTTCTTGTTTTCAGTAAAGATGCTTGACATAGTAGGGAACTGCTCTTTAGCCTGAGCCATTTTTGTGCTGTTTCCAGCTACAGCATAGTAATCATAGGCAGCAATGTATCTTGCTCTATCATCTACTTGGCTAACTTTTTTGTCACACTGTGTGCTAGCCATAACCATGTCTCCAATAAGCTCATACATTTCAGCTTTTAGAGTAGGGTCAATTTCAGCTGCTTCAAGCGCATACTTTTTAGCTTCAGAATAATTACCATTAATTCTTTCAGTGGCAGCTACTTGCTTCAATGCCTTACCCTTACTTGTGTTGTCATCGGTTAATTCTGCAGCCTTAATGAAGTACTCTTTAGATTTTTCGTACTCTTTATCTGCACCAAACTTCACACCTAACAGATAACCAACACCATACTGAGGGCTATTTGCAAAATGAGTTTCAGCTGCCTTTACAAACCATTCAGCATCTGTACAGCCACCTTCATAAGCGAATACGAAAATTTTATTGGCCAACTCAGCATCGTTAGGGTTTTGCTCAAATTCAGGCACTAGCTTTTCTACAACGAAATCACAATCAATGATGCCCATGTCGGCAAGCTTACCATCGATGAACTCTTTTATCTCCTCATAACGCTTAGTGCTTTTATTCGCAGCTTTCACCTGAGCAATTTCATGATCGATGTGCTTGGTACTCTGCTCATAAATTTCAAGAATCTGATCTTTGCTAATTTCAACATTAGACCTAGCAAAGGCTAATACCGCTACCTGCATATAGTATCTTCCTAACGGGTAGAAAGCGTCCATTCCCTTGATCTCATATGACTTCTCAAAAAGATCGAGGAGCATTTGAGTCTTATCTGCATCTCTAACATAGAATTTATATGCAGCAATAGCTTTTCTATCGATAGCTTTTTCTTCTTCACCTTCGAAGTTTTCAAAACGCATATCGTAAAGCTTAAGCACCATTTCTGCAGCTTTATCCTTTTCAGCATCCACTTTTGCATTGTCGTAAGACTCTTCCCAAACCTTAATACCATTAATGTATAGGGCTGTGCTCAAAGTAGGGAACTTCTCAACTAATTTGGCAAGGTGTGGTTTTGCAGCCTCGTAATTACCTTGTCGGTAATTATCGTCAAATAAAGTCCAAAGCGTTTGCGCCTCAGATCTCTGCTCAGGATCTTCTGGCCATGCAAATTGTGCACTGGCTGATGAGCAGATAGCCAAGAAGGCTATTATCATTAGAGCTTTTAATCTCATAATATCAGTAGTTTTAGTTAAATCTTTGCTTTGAGAACCAGGTTATATCTTGTAAAGAGAAACCAAGGTTCAATTTTACGTAATTCTCTCGAACTAAGCCAGTAGTTGAGATATTTCCTCTCTGACCTAATGTCGCACCAACGTTCAAATGAGATAATCCCCAAAATGAACTCAACGGTACTGAAACTCCAAAATTTATACCAAAATCGTTCACCACCTCATTGCTGATCAAAAATGGCGTCTTTTCGTAATGTATACCAAACCTAAAACTAGTTACATTTATCAATTTAGTAGGCTGTTCTGCATTAGGAATATATTCTGTACCCAAGGCGACTCTTATGGCATTTCCGTAGTAGGATTCGGTAGAACCTTGGTAGTTTCGGTATGACCGCCAATTTTGAAATTGAACATCTAAACCTACCGCGAAAGACCTGAATTTCTCATATGATATACCAAACCCCATTTTCTCAGGAATGTAGAGCGACTCATCTTTATTATAGGCCAATGTGTCGGTACTTGTTGTTGTCCCATTAGGGGTTTCGTTCTCAAATGTTACCAACCTCTCCTGCCTCAGGTTAAAACCAGGGTTATAATAGGCTCCAAAATTAAGTCTCTTATTATTACTTAAATTCAAGTTATAATAAAGGCCTGCACTTGCTGCCAGTTGTCCAAAGCTTCTTCTCTCATTTACAATTGTAGTAGCAAAATTTGAATTGATATCTGTAAGGGTAAACTTGTCTTCATTATTAATAATTCCGAAGTAGTAGGTCCCTTTTAAGCCTATTGACAAATCACCAATTTTAAATGATGTTACAAGATTTGCTTGATCTATTCCTCCTCGACCAGTTACATCAATATTAGTATCCCCTCCTTCAGGTCCGGTTTGTACTTGAGTAAACCCATAATTAACTGAGGTGTAAGGAGAAAGAGATATTCCTAAATTCCATTTTCCATAAACCAATGGAGCGCTCATAGCAAATTCTTTAAACCCACCAGATACGGTACTATATGAGTCAGAGCCATTCGTTATATTTCGATAGTCTACAGTAGTGCCTAATTGAAAGACTGCCTCGTAGTTGGCGCCCAATAGGGCTGGGTTCAGATCATTGTAAAAGTATTTGGTATTGTAACCTACACCTAAACCTCCCATGGCTTCATTTTGAGCAAAACCACTCCAGTTTAAACTCCCAACACCAAGGGCTGAATAACTAGACTGATCGCCTTGAGCCATTGCTGTTTGGAATGCAACAAAACTTAGTATAAAAGCCAGATTTATATATCTCAACCTAAACTTCGAACGCCTTAACACAGAAATTTCCAACATGCACAATTTTGAGGGTTACAAAGATGTCAGTTTTTCAATTAGATTCAAATGTTTTCATATTGATGGAGGTTGTAATGAGCTAATTGCCAGCTTTTTTAACAAAATTTGAGAAAGGCAATCGTTTGCTTATTGAGTCCGTTAATGGAACCTACTAGAAATCAGAGAATTCTGCCTAATTACGGTTAGTAAACGAGGTTTAATAAAAGATGATGGTGAAGAATCAAATTACCATACTGGGTATAATGTCAGGTACCTCTTTAGATGGCTTAGACTTGGCGGAGACCTTTTTCTCCAGGGAAAGTAATAAAGCCTCGTGGAGTTTTGAGTTGAATAAGTGTGAGACTATACCTTATCCGAAGGAACTCAGCCATCGCTTAAGACATGCCATCGAGCTATCTGAAGAAGGTATTCAAAAGCTAGATATCGATCTCGGGGTTTTTATCGGGAAGTCAATAAATAAATTCTTAGGTACAAGATCACAAATGGTTGATTGCGTAGCCTCTCATGGGCACACTGTTTTTCACCAACCTGAAAAGGGAATTACTGTCCAAATTGGTTCTGGAGAAGAGATTTATAACCATTGTCAAATTTCAGTAATCAATAATTTCCGAGTTGCCGATGTAAAAGCTGGCGGTCAAGGTGCTCCTTTGGTACCTATTGGTGATCGAGATTTGTTTGCCACATACGATTTCGCTCTTAACCTTGGCGGTATCGCTAATATCTCTTTCGAAAAAGAAGGTAAACGAGTGGCTTTCGATATTTGCCCTTTTAATATGGCACTTAATTATCTGGCAAATGAAAAAGGACTTCCTTACGACTCGGAAGGAAAGATAGCGGCTACTGGCCGTATAAATGAATCGCTATTGTCTGAACTTAGCCAACTCCCTTATTTAAGTCAACGGGGCCCAAAATCGCTAGGAATTGAAGATTATCAGAAAAACTGGCTACCACTTTTAAAAAACTCCTCGATTAGTTTGGAAGATAAAATGGCAACTTTTATAGAGCATTCAGCCATGGAAATCGCTTCTACCATCAATGAAAACAAGGGTAAAAAAGTACTAGTAACTGGTGGCGGAGCCTATCATCAATTCTTCATTTCTAGGCTTAAAACTTATTCTAGAGCTGATATTGTGTTACCAGAAAGTAAAATCATAGAATTTAAAGAAGCACTAATATTTGCCTATTTAGGCTTACTTAGGCTTGAGGGAAGGCCTAACTGTCTTTCTTCAGTTACCGGAGCAGAGTATGATGTTAGTGCAGGTGATTTGATTGGATTTTGACCGATTATCAATTATTTTATTTTGAGGTAATGAAGGTTTCTGATCCTTAATGTATCTTGGCGCCCTAATGACCGGGTTTGATAATTGTCTGAACCCTTTTTATTTTAGCGACTCACTCCAATTTTGATGAAAAAAACTGTCTTTCTATTCTTGGTAGGCCTTATGATGGCATTGTTTGCCCCCATAAATCAGCTAAGAGCAGAAGTGGTTGTCGTTGAAAACGCTCCTTCATATTATCAAGATGAGCATCAAGATGAGGTTGAAGGGCATGCTGTAGAGGCTCATGTAGATGATGAGCATCATGATTCTGCCCCTCCGGGCTGGTCGGTTATTCCTTTCGTTCTATTGTTAGGAATGATTGCTACAGGACCACTTTTCTACGAACATTTCTGGCATAAGAACTATCCTATAGTAGCAGTTGGTTTAGCAGCTATTGTAGTATTATACTATCTATTTGGTCTACACAATACTCATGCACCAGTGCATGCATTGGCCGAATACGTACAATTTATAGCCTTGCTCTCTTCTCTTTATATCGCCTCTGGCGGAATAATGATTAAAGTAGACAAACGAGCTACCCCAATGGCCAATGTGGGCCTATTGTTGGTTGGAGCTGTTATAGCCAACCTCATAGGAACCACAGGGGCTTCTATGCTCTTGATTCGTCCTTTTATTAGGTTGAATCAAGGTAGAATTCGTCCTTACCATATTATCTTCTTCATTTTTATGGTGAGTAATATTGGTGGTGCTCTTACGCCAATTGGTGACCCTCCATTATTTTTAGGTTTCTTAAAAGGAGTGCCTTTTATGTGGACTGTTGTGCATAACGCAGTACCTTGGGTATTTGCTCTGGCCTTCTTGGCAGTAATGTTCTACCTAGTAGATAAAAGAAACGTAGACCATGACATAGATGAGACTGTTGAATTCTCGGGCAAGACAACCATTGTAGGTGGCAAGAACTTTATTTGGTTAGCCATAATAATAGCATCTGTTTTCCTAGATCCTAATGTAATTGATGGAGTTCCTGCCATTGTATATGATGGACAGAAGTTCTCATTCTTACGAGAGCTCATTATGTTCTCTGTGGGAATTTTCTCTTACAAGTTTGCTAGCAAAGAAGCCATTAATGGCAATGAATTTAACTTCGAGCCTATAAGGGAAGTAGCGTTTATTTTTATCGGTATTTTCGGAACTATGATGCCAGCTTTGGCTTTGGTCTCTGAGTTTGCTCAATCAGAAGCAGGTGTGAGCTTAATTAACCCCAATACATTGTACTGGGGAACAGGTCTTCTTTCCGGTTTCTTAGATAATGCACCTACCTATCTTAATTTCTTGGCGGCTGCATTAGCTTCTCAGGGTGGAGATATAAGCGTTATTGCAGATGTTCAGGCGTATGCTGCTGGTGGTGTTTATCCAGAATCGGTAGTTAACCTTAAAGCCATTGCAATTGGTGCGGTATTCTTTGGAGCAATGACTTACATTGGAAACGGGCCTAATTTTATGGTTAAGTCTATTGCCGAGCAAACTGGTATTCACATGCCTTCTTTCTTTGGCTATATTCTTAGGTATTCAGTTCCAATTCTAGTTCCAGTATTTATTCTGGTATGGTTGATATTCTTTGTGCTGTAATTCAAAACATCAAGCCCCATTTATGAGTATATTACTTACTCATGAATAGCTTTTACTACGATCTTATTCTATCTGGTTTAACTTACGTGCTGTTAACCTACCTAGCATTTACGCTTATGAGAAGCAGGAAACGAACCAGTGGAACTGATAATAATGATGGTGGTATTAGTATTGATTCTGGGCCAAAAATAGATTTACCTCCTGGTATAGTTTGGCCAGATGGCTCTGGTGGCTCAATGCCTTCGAAAGAATTAGAAAGAGAGACTTACTAATTGCACTTCTTGCAAATACCCGATACCAAATAGTTGCTTTCTATGGCTTGAAAACCATTAGGCAAATTTACCTCAGGAATATCTACATGCTCAATGCAAGTAGTTTCATCACACTTCTGACACTTAAAGTGAATGTGATTGTGCTTGTGTGAGTCTTCAGAGCAATTGTCATGACAAAGTGCATATCTCGTAGCACCAGAATCATCTAAAACCCTGTGTATAAGTCCTTTGTCAATGAATGACTTTAGTGTTCTATAGATAGTAACCCTATCGTATTTTCCGTCTATCTCTGATTCAATATCACCATGGCTAACTGCCACGTTTTTATCTAGGAAAACGGAAATCACATCGCCTCTACTTTGGGTAAGTCTAAGCGAATGATCTTTCAATAATCTTTTTACTTCCGAATTCACAATTAAATATATTAATACAATCAGATAAGCCCAATTAGAACTAAATGGTTCAACGCTTTTTTCGTCTACTAAACAGCTTGCCCATTCTGCTTACGAACTGCTTTTCCCAGTTCCAGAAGAATGCAAACTGCCCAAATATAAACCCATAAATGAGAATTAATATTTGATATAGAGGGAAAATCAAGACTACATATAATAGAAGTCCCCAAAAGCCGTGTACGTTCTCGAAACCTACTAAGTCGAAAACAATAGGTTTAATAAATAGTACTGTAGATCCGGTAAAAGCGAAAACAATGAGCACCATTACCGTTTGAAAAGCCGACTTCAATCCCCACTTCTCCTGCAATCTTTCCAGAAACTTCTGCTTAGCCATAATTTCGGTTTGGGCGGCAAATATATAAAAGCCAGTTAGTTATTCGGGAATGATATTCTAAAACCATCAAAAATTTAAGAATGGCTGCTGTAGGAGCACATTAATTCAATAAATTGTAGTGGAATCCTAAAACAACTATGCAAGACTTAAGTAAGTACCAGCGAATGCTTGTGGCTCTAGACCTGAGCCAAATGGATGTATATCTTCTAAAATACGCCTCAATGGCAGCCAAAGTATTTGACATTGACACTGTTTACTTTGTAAACATTGCCAGTTCATTAGAGCTACCCGAAGAGATTCAGGAGAAATATGCCGATGTATTTGCTCCTGTAGACGAAGCCATTGAAAAGGAAATGGAAGAAGAGATCAACGAGCACTTTGTTCTTCCACCTAACTGTGATACAAAAACAATTGTAACTACAGGCAAGGTAACAGAAGAGATACTCAAACTTGCAAAAGTAAAAGTGATTGACTTGGCTCTTTTGGGTAGAAAGGCTGAACATGGAGGTTCTGGGCTCAACTCTAAAAAAATCGCCAAATCTATCAGTTCATCAGTAATCTTTGTTACTGAAAACCCTCCATTGGAGTGGAATAAGATAATGGTCTCTATAGACTATTCCGACCACTCAAAAATGGCTTTCGAAATTGGTGCAGCCATTCAGAAAAAGTGTGGTGCTCAGCTCTTAAGTAACAATGTTTATAAAGTGCCTACAGGCTATTATAAGTCGGGCAAAACTTATGAAGAGTTTGCCGAAATAATGCTTGAAAACACTAAGGAGGAGTGCGATCGATTCTTCAAGAAGATGGACTTAGAAGGCGTTGAGTATGACCATACTTTTGCTTTAGATGACGATCCTCATCCAGCGGATAAAATCTATAAAACAGGAGCAGAAAAAGGGGTAGATCTTATAATGATTGGCTCTAAAGGTCGCTCTGGACCAGCCTCTGTACTAATTGGCTCCGTAGCTGAAAAGTTAGTAGAGGAAGGCAATGATATTCCCATAATGATAGTGAAAATGGGCAAAGAAAACATGAGTTTCTTAGACGCCCTTTTCAGAATCTAATAAGTGATAACCGCCTGAATGTGAATCTTCATAGGTTCCTTCAGGCGCATATCCTCATCTCCGGTAACATCAAACCCCACAATGTGCTTGCCTTCGGCATCGAAGAAAAGTTTTAGGGTTCTGTAGTTAGAATATATTTCGTTTTCCTCTTGAGTTTGAATATTAATCTGACTCAACTTGTCCTGATTATAAATCACTTCAAAAGTCTGAACGAAGCTCTTTTTAGCTCTAGCACTAAAAATCTTGGTGCGTACTCCTTCAAGTGGAGTCAACTCCTCCTCTCTATAAGCATCTCTTAGGCCAGGCTGAGCTATATTGGCTTCATAAAACAAACTAAACTGAGATTCCCATTCGTCCTTAGTTTGAGGGTGAATCTCAAGGAGGTCTGTATTGCCATTAGACTCTACCGTCTTCTCTAAGCCTGCATTCTCATCAATTAAATACTGAATTTCAGCCTCTAAGAGCTCTTCAATGTTAAAGTAAGAGAGTTCTTCAATGTTGTTCTCGGGTCTGATATTACACCCGAGTAATAGCAGTGTACTTAGTGAAAATAAAAGGAAATGCTTCATATTAATGTATCACCTGTCATTTCGGAAGGCACTTCTACACCCATTAATTTGAGAATAGTTGGTGCTAAATCTCCCAGCTTACCGTCTTTTAATTCAAGCTTTAAGTCATTATCAACCAAAATACAAGGGACAAGGTTCGTGGTATGAGCCGTATTTGGCGAGCCATCAGCATTAACCATGATGTCTGAGTTTCCATGGTCTGCAATTACAATGGTGGTGTAATCACTAGCCAAAGCAGCTTCCAAAACTTCTCCTGCACAAGTGTCTACAGTTTCACAGGCCTTTACTGCGGCATCGAAATCGCCTGTATGCCCTACCATATCGGCATTTGCAAAGTTTAAGCAAATGAAGTCAGAAGATTTTGCATTCAATTCAGGAATGATGGCCTCCTTTATATCGTTAGCACTCATTTCTGGTTGAAGATCATAAGTAGCTACTTTGGGAGAAGGACATAAAATTCTTTTCTCGCCTTCAAACTCAGTCTCTCTTCCTCCACTAAAAAAGAAGGTAACGTGTGGGTATTTTTCCGTTTCAGCAATTCTGATCTGCTTTTTACCAGCTCTTTCAAGGACTTCACCCAAAGTGTTATTCAAATTATCCTTGCCAAAAATGACATCTACCCCTTTAAAGGAATCATCATAATTGGTCATGGTGACATATTTCAGACTAAGCTTTGTCATGCCTTGGTCTGCAAAGTCTACCTGTGTGAGGGCTTGAGTTATTTGTCTTCCACGATCCGTTCTAAAATTGAAGCAGATCACTACATCTCCTTCGGCAATTTTAGCAACTGGACTTCCATTTTCAACCTGAATGATTGGTTTAATAAACTCGTCTGTAACCCCTGCTGTATATGAGTCTTCAATAGACTGAAGAATGTTTTCAGAAGGTTGACCGACACCATTTACCATGGCATCATAAGCTAGTTTTACACGCTCCCAACGATTGTCCCGATCCATGGCATAGTACCTACCTACCACAGAAGCAACTTGCCCGGTGGTGTTTTTACAATGCTCAACAACATCGTTCATATAGGCTTTTCCTCCCTTCGGATCAGTATCTCTTCCGTCAGTAAAAGCATGAACAAACACCTCTTTGAGGTCATTTTCGGCACATATACTTAAAAGACCTTTTAGGTGGTTAACATGCGAGTGAACACCACCATCTGAAACCAAACCGATAAGGTGTACTTTCTTTCCGTTGGCTTTTGCATAGGTTAAAGTGGACCTCAAAGTCTCATTTTCAGCCAAGGTGCCATCTTCTACGGCTTTATTGATTTTTACCAAGTCTTGGTAAACCACTCTTCCAGCACCAATATTCATATGGCCAACTTCAGAGTTTCCCATCTGACCTTCGGGCAAACCAACAGCTAGTCCAGAAGCTTCTAACCTACTATGTGAGTAAGTTTCAAATAGTTTATCCATCACTGGTGTGTTGGCATGGTCTATAGCCGAAACCTTTTTGTCTAAGGCTAGTCCCCAGCCATCCAGAATCATCAATAAAACGCGTTTCTCCATAAGGGCAAATATAAAAATTCAAGGGGGTTTGTAAGAGAACATTCATTCTATTAATTTGATCGAATCATTGAACCCTCCGTGGAATAATTGGCATTATTTTCGTTATACGGAAGCAAGTTCTAAATCATGAAGACCTATCTGAAATACACAGTATTAGTACTGACTCTGTTTCTTTCTCTTTCTGCCTTTGCTCAGAAAAAAGAGGACGATAACGTAATTATCGTTAAAGTTGAAGAGTCGCTAAAGGCTAGTAGCTCCAAAGAACTTATCAAATACCTTCACAGTAAGGTTGAAATTAAACTTGATGGAGAACGGAAAGAGTATAGTTCAAACCAAGCGGAAATCATGTTGAAGCAGTTTTTTCAGCAGTATCCATCAACAGGCTTTGAGTTCAATCATGACGGTACTAGCACGGCTGGTGGAATCATCTATGCTATTGGTACCTACGCATCTTCTAGCGGAAATCACAGAGTGGTTATTCGTGCAAAAAAATTCAGCAACGTATTTAAAGTATATCGATTGGAGTTCACTAAAGAACGATAATTCGGTTTTAGCTACATTTGTGATATGAGACCACCTTATGTCACTAGCGAATTACTCAACGATTTTATAGACAGAGCTTTTCAGGAAGATTTGGGTGATGGAGATCATTCAACTTTAGCGAGCATACCTGCAGATGCAGAGAAATCTGCCTACCTTTTAATGAAAGAGTCGGGTGTAATTGCCGGTATGGATTTAGCCCCATTGATTTTCCATAAACTTGACCCTAACATGACCATTGAGCCCTTGGCGAAAGATGGGGAAGAAGTAAAAAAGGGAGATATAATACTTAGGCTTAAAGGAAAAGTTAGGGCAATACTATCTGGAGAGAGGTTATTATTAAACTGCATGCAGAGAATGAGTGGTATTGCCACGAAAACAGCCTACCTGAATACTCTGATTAAAGGAACTTCTGCCCGACTTTTGGATACCAGAAAAACGACTCCAAACATGCGCATGCTAGAAAAATGGGCAGTAATTATAGGAGGTGGGGTAAACCATAGATATGGGCTTTATGATATGGTTATGCTAAAAGATAACCATGTAGATTTTGCTGGTGGAATAGAAAAGGCTGTTTATTCTACTCGGGAGTATTTAAAGGCAAAAGGCTTAAAACTTAAAATTGAGGTAGAGACTAGAAACCTAGATGAAGTGCAGCAAGCCTTAGATGCTGGAGGAGTAGACAGAATTATGCTCGATAATATGAGCAATGAAGATATGCGTGCAGCGGTAGAACTAATAGCAAAACGTTCAGAGACAGAGGCTTCCGGTGGCATTACCGAAAAGACCATTCGTTCAGTTGCCGAAACCGGAGTAGACTATATTTCCGTTGGAGCACTTACCCATTCTATTAAAAGTTTGGATATAAGTTTAAAAGCAGAATAGTAATTGACTAAGCCAAAACGCAATTTTTTAGTTCTATTGATTGAAGCCTTAGTTTTGATCATTATGTTTGTGTTCCTTTTTAGACACTGTGCATAAGGAGCATAAAAATGATAGTTAAAACCAAGAAGTACGCTCTAGATAAAAAGGCCTATATGAAGGCAGGCCTTAAAAATGTTTTCATCGACCAATGGTGGGTTATACTCATTGCCTTGGCTATTTCTGCCATGACATTCGTAGTGCCTTCAAACTGGTGGTGGATTGGTGCCCTCATAGCTTTTACACTTTATGTGCTTTTTTGGGTAATTCAGTTTGCTGGTGTAACCCAACTAGAGCAGAGTAAAATGCTCTTTGACAAACTTAGTTACGAAATAGATAGCCGACAGATTCTGATAAAACTGAACTCTAAGCAAGGTATGCCTATGAAGTGGGATCAGGTGAAAAGGGCTTGGGCCGATAAGAAGCAATTTGTGCTGGTTATTAATAAGGCTCAAATGATGATGTTTCCTTACACGGTATTTAAGACTCAGAACGAGGTAAAGTTCATTGAGACCATTTTGAAACGTAAGGGGCTTATAAAAGAATAATTTCAACCTAGTTGAAGAGAGAGCACAGCCACAGGTTGTGCTTTTTTTATTAAAGCTCTAGTCTCGGAGGCAGTTGTTCTAAACACTAACTTGAATCAGTGAATTCTCGCTATTACATAGAAGGGCTTATAGCAGTCTTTATTTTCGGAATAACTCCAATATTTATCAAGGAAGTAGCAGCCAATGCCTTCACCATAGGCGTGGTTCGTTTGTCTATTGGTATGGTTTTTCTATATCTATTAGCCGGACCTTCAAAAATCAGCAAACTAAGAAAAAGCGAATGGAGGGCACTAGTCTGGATAGGTCTACTCTTTGGAGTGCACTGGGTTACTTACTTTATAAGCGTAAAGCTCTCCACTCCTTCAATGGCCATACTAAGCGTTTCTTCTTTTGGCTTACATATGATATACCTAAACTGGATCATTAAAGGAGTTAAACCAAAACCTGTAGATCTAATAGCTGTATTTATTGCCGTGGTAGGCATCTACCTAATTGTTCCAGACTTCAATTTAAAGAACGATGTAACTGCAGGCATTCTGGTGGGTTTGGCTAGTGGCTTAGTATTTGCCATTCTACCTTTCGTTCAGCAACGCCACCAACACATAGACTCTATGACTCGTGCTTTTGGTCAGTATGCGTTTGCCATGCTCGTATTTCTAGTTTTCACCCCTGAAACAAATTGGGAACTCTCCCAGCTCGATTGGATTTACCTAGCCATACTCGGAGTAATTTGTACTGTTGTAGCCCATACACTTTGGTTAAGAGCTACAACAATGCTTCCACCAACCAATTCTAGCCTGATATTCTACCTTGGTTCGCCAATAGCTATGCTTACTAGTTACATTTTTCTAAACGAAACCATGAACACTAATAAAGTAATAGGTGCCTGCTTAATTATTTCAGCAAACATCTTTGGCGTTCTAATGCGGAGAAGAACCAGCTATAAAACTTCCTCAGAAGGAAATTGAGCTAGATAAATTTCAGGATCAAAACCATATAAGGTTCTTTATCAGTTCGAGATATTGAATGCAAGAAAGAGGTCTACTTCTCAACCACCTCCATCACCAACCTAAAGCCAGTGTAGGCTGTTGGCTTTGCAAACTCTTGCCTTGAACTGATCATTGCCCAATAAGGAGTCTGGAGATAACTTCCTCCTTTAGCCACAGTTGAGTTTCGCCCTTCGACATAAAGTGAAGTAGTCATCTCACTCACGTTGCCACTCATATTATACAGGCCATAGCGATTTGGTATAAATTGATTTACTGGAGTGGAATAGCTAGTAGGTCGTACACTCTTCATCTGTTCTTGAGCAAGACTAAATTTAATTGAACCATCGTCTTGAACTTGGCTGATTATGTTTGTGTCGCTCACTCTTAAAATATTGGCGAGAATATCTCCTTTAGAGTTTCTAATATAGGGTCCTCCCCAAGGGAACGGAGCAATATCATTACCTGCGCGCGCTGCCCATTCCCATTCTTGCTCAGTTGGCAACCTGAAAATGACTTCTTCAAACTCACGTTTCGGTTGATTATTATATTCTACGGTAAGCCACTCGGCAAAGGCTTTCGCATCGCTTAAGTCTACACCAACAATAGGATAATTGTCGAAACTAGGGTGTTTATAGTAATACTCCATATTGGGCTGATCCCATCCATCTTGGAAACTCCAGACTTTAGTTTTTGGTGAATGATCTGCAGACTCTTCTCCTGTACCCATATAAAAGGCTCGATAGTCTTTAACCGTGGTTTCAAACTTTGCCATATAAAACCCATTTTCTCCAGCTTGACTAGGAATATATGCCCAGTGTTTCTCGGAAAGTATGTCAGGAATTTTAGGAGCCTTCCTTTGAGCGAAGGATGATGTTGAGAATAGCAGTATTGCCAGTAAAAGTGTGTTAGCTTTGTTCATTGTTTTAAGTTAGAGTTTAAGATGAACAAAAAACGAATCAAATACTTCTTTCTTGCTTCGGTGCTAATCCAAATGTTTGTGATTACATCACTAGCAACGGGTTCACCATTGCTTACAATGTCAGTAGTAGAAGGAGGGAGTTTACCGTGGGGTAATCTTATGACAGCTCTGATGTTCATTCTATTTCCGCTGAATTTCCTCATCATTAGAAGCACCAGAAAGGTTCACCCTATTCCTCTCAAAGTATTTAGAATCTGTGTTTTGATCAGCCTTGTGTTGGGTGTTTTGTGGATTCCTATGACCTATGCTCTTTCGGGCAATTGGTCAGCAACATTTCATGGAGAAGACACCAAGTCCAAAATATGGTGGGCATACACTTATGCCACACCAATTCTGCCATTTGCCGGCTACTTTTTAATGCGTATTCTGTCCATCTTCTTTAAGCCTTGAGCTCAGCTAAAATTGCTGTAGACTCATCAAGCCCTCCAAACTTTAATTTGGAAGTAAACCACTTTTGCAGCTTCGTTTTAGGTGTTGAAAGCCCTGCAGAAAGGTGTACTGCCACAAAGGCCAGAATCAGACAAAGGCTTCCATTCACGTACCAAAACTGATTCGGAATTTCACCAATATACCCTTGACCTAAAAGCACATATAAAAAGGCAAATACGAATGGTCCGGCTAAGGTGGCAACTCCCCAGAGAATCAACTTTATCTCGAGTATTTTAGCTTTTTTGAGTTGATGAATCTGCTTCTGCAATTCTGCCATCGGTAAATCATAATTCAATGATTTCACTCTGTAAATGAGGTTTAAATCGAAAATGATGGTGGCGATAAGGAAGGCATGAAATGCCACAGCTATTACAGTAAGAGGCCAAACTCCCCAAACGGCTACCATTAACCTACCGGAGAATGACATAAAGATGACGGCCAGAACAATCTCAAAAATTGGTTCATAAGTAAGTTTATGGAAGCGCTTTTTGGCTGAATCCAGAGCTTTCTCATAGGTTCTCTTTTTGTCTATCTCCAAAAGCTGATCGAGTTTCTGATCATAACCTTTCCAGAGTTGTAGTAATTCGTTGTTTTCCATGACTTAGATATTTTGACTTTTGAATTTCTGAGCTAATGATTTCTTGATTCTGCTGAGCTTAGTGGCCACATTGGTTTCTGAGAGGCCAACAATCTGAGCAATGCTGGCAATACTCTCTCCTTCCAACTGAAGAATAATCAGAGCCTTATTAACTGGCTCTAATTCCTGAATAAAGCCTTCCAATATTTTGAGTTGTTCATCTTTGCTATCAGTAGAAGCTGTTTGCAGACTGTGTATATTGCTGTCGTCCAGAGCAATTTCCTGCTCCTTTTTCTTTCCATGCTTCCGATAAAAACTCACCGCTGTGTTCAAAGCCACCTTGTACATCCAGGTGCTCACCTTAAAATCAGGTTTGAATCCCGGATAAGAGTTCCACAGCTGAAAGATGATTTCCTGCACCAGATCTTCCCTGTCTTTTGCATAGCGGCAGTAGTTAAAGCTGACCTTGTAAATCAGTCTTTCGTGCTGCTTGATGAGTTCTAAGAAATCTTCTTCTCTTGCTTTCAATGTTTTGTGTTTGGTCTATTTATCGCAGGCTTTTGAAAAAAATCACACCGAGTATCAAAAAAAATTCTGCAATTCACTCAAAGTTCAAACTTTTTATTTCCTTTGTTCCCTCAAATGCAAAACGCAGCCAACATATTAACCCCACCAGGAGCCTCTAATATCGCTAGAGGAGTGAGGGCTGTGAGCACTATCAGGCAAGATAGGCGCTAGTCGCCTACATATTCCATTGTTACCTACGTGGTGACATAACCTTCTATATTTCTTAATTATCCTTATTTTATTACTTGTTAGCTTGTGACTTCAGTCGTCAGCTAGAGTCTAAATCCAAAATGGAAATAAAAATTACCGTAAGACCCGCAACCTCAGAAGATCTGCACTATGCACAGACCATAGTCGATGAAATTGCTGCCTCGGCAGCCAAAAGAGGCACTGGTATTGCCAAAAGAACCCCTGAATATGTATCCAAAAAAATGGACGAGGGAAAGGCAGTAATTGCTCATACACAAGATGGAACATGGGCCGGTTTCTGCTATATAGAGGTTTGGAGTCATGGGCAATTTGTGGCTAACTCTGGCCTAATTGTTAATCCTGAGTTTCGAGGTCACGGCCTGGCCAAACGCATTAAAGCAGAAGTCTTTAAACTCTCTAGAAAGAAATTTCCTGAAGCAAAAATCTTTGGCTTAACCACTGGTGCAGCTGTCTTAAAAATCAACTCAGAACTGGGTTACAAGCCTGTCATTTACGAAGAATTAACACAAGACGAAGACTTCTGGGCTGGCTGTAAAACCTGTGTGAACTTCGATATACTCACCGCTAAGAATAGGAAAAACTGTATCTGTACCGCCATGCTCTATAACCCTGCTTGGGAGAAAAATGCTAAGCCTAAGAGGACAGTTTGGACCGAAAGGGAATTGGAGAAAGACCTGAAGCTTTTTGAACGATGGATCAAGTTCAAGAAGAGCGTAATGTTGAAAATTGACGAAAGAAAAAAGAACAAAGAAAATGGAAAATAATAAGGTAGTACTAGCATTCAGCGGTGGCTTAGACACTTCATTTTGCGTGAAGTACTTATCTGAAGATAAAGGCCTGGAGGTTCATTCGGTGGTAGTAAACACTGGTGGATTTGATGCTGAGGAAATCAAAAGAATTGAAGATAGAGCGAAAAGCTTAGGCGTAAAATCGCACAAAACCATAGATGAAACGGACAACTACTATGAAAAGGTAGTTCGCTTCCTCATCTTCGGAAATATTCTAAAAAACGGCTCTTACCCTCTTTCAGTAAGTGCTGAACGTGTTTCCCAAGCCGTAGCCATTGCGCAGTATGCCAAGGAAGTTGGTGCCAAGGCCATTGCTCATGGTAGCACAGGGGCTGGAAACGATCAGGTTCGCTTCGATATGATTTTCCAAACTTTTATGCCTGAAGCGGAAATCATCACTCCTATTCGTGACATGCAGCTTTCTAGAGAGGCAGAGATTGAATATCTACAATCTAAAGGTGTAGACTGGGATTTTACCAAGTCTGTGTATTCCATTAACAAAGGCCTATGGGGTACTTCTGTTGGAGGAAAGGAAACCCTAAAATCTAATGGTAACCTGCCGGAATCTGCTTTCCCTACTCAAGTTACAAAGACAGCGGCAGAGGAATTAAAACTGACTTTCGAAAAGGGTGAAATCAAAGCCATTAACGACAAAGCATACCACAAACCAGCCGAAGCCATTTTGGCACTGGAGAAAATAGCCGGTCCTTTCGGAATAGGAAGAGACATTCATGTGGGCGACACTATCATCGGTATCAAAGGCCGCGTTGGTTTTGAAGCCGCAGCCAGTGTACTGTTGATCAAGTCTCACCAGGCCTTGGAGAAACACGTGCTCAGCAAGTGGCAAATTTATTGGAAGGATCAGGTTTCAGCTTTCTATGGCAACTGGCTGCATGAGGGCCAATTCATGGACCCTGTAATGCGTGACCTTGAGGCCATGCTGAAAAGCACTCAGCGTAATGTTTCAGGCGATGTATTCCTGACACTATTCCCTTACAGATATCAGGTCAACGGTATTGAATCAGCTCATGACCTGATGTCTGCTAAATTCGGTCATTATGGAGAAATGAATAAATCATGGACTGGTGACGATGTAAGAGGCTTTGCCAAAATATTTGGTAACCAGAACGCCATTTACCATCAGGTAAACGAAGAAGAGATATGATTAAGGTTGGAATTATAGGTGGTGCTGGATACACAGGTGGAGAGCTCATCCGCCTGCTACTGAACCATCCAGAAGCTGAAATCAGCTTCGTTCAAAGCCGAAGTCAGGCGGGTAAAAAGCTCTATTCTTCTCACAATGATCTGTTGGGTGAGACCGAAATGGAGTTCGTACCAGAATGGCACAGCGATCTAGATGTTTTATTCCTCTGCATGGGTCATGGCGACTCTATGAAGTTCATGGAAGCCAATCAAGTGGATGATTCCGTAAAGATCATTGACCTCGCTCATGACTACAGATTGGATGACAGCAAAGTGTATGGACTACCTGAGCTGAACAGAGAAGCCACCAAATCGGCCAATTTTGTAGCCAACCCAGGTTGTTTCGCCACAGCCATCGAATTGGCCTTGCTTCCATTGGCTCACAACGGTATGCTCAAGGAAGTACATGTTTCAGGAACCACTGGATCTACCGGTGCCGGTGTAATGCCTTCAGACTCAACTCACTTTAGCTGGAGAAATAACAATATTTCTACTTATAAGGAATTTCAGCATCAGCATTTAGCGGAAATCCGAAAGTCTTTGATGCAGTATCAACCTTGGTTTGAAAACAACATCAACTTTGTTCCTTATCGTGGAAACTTCACCCGAGGTATTCTGATCTCTGCCTACCAATACTGCGAATGGCCTTTGGAAGAAGCCGTGAGGGTATATAAGGAATACTATGACGGACACCCGTTCACTTGGGTAACCGATAGCCCTTTAGACGTAAAGCAGGTGGTTAACACCAACAAATGCTTCATTCACTTACAAATGCACAATGGTTATCTGATGGTTCAATCAGCTATTGACAACCTGTTAAAGGGAGCTTCCGGCCAGGCCGTACAAAACATGAATCTGATGTTCGGGTTAGAAGAAACCACCGGGCTGAAATTGAAGGCGAGTGCTTTTTGAGCCCCCATCCTCCCGATGTTTCGGGACCTTCCCCCAAGGGGGAAGGCTTAGCAGTCTGCAAGAGTAGACTGAAGAATATAAAACTAGCACATCGCAAAAGCCCCTCTCCATGGAGAGGGGTTTGGGGTGAGGCCATAAAAACAACTAAGAAAGTACGTCATTCCCGCGCAGGCGGGAATCTCTCTCTATCAATTGGGAGATCCCCGTTCCGAAGCATCAGAATCACGGGAATGACAGCAAAGAGATAGAAAATGAAATTATTCGATGTATATCCCCTCTACGATATTGAGCCAGTAAAAGCATTGGGTTCAAAGCTTTGGGATAAAGACGGAACAGAATACCTTGATCTCTACGGAGGGCATGCTGTAATTTCAATTGGTCACACACATCCACACTATGTGAAGAGACTGACCGATCAGTTGAACGCTCTTGGTTTCTATTCCAATGCGGTACAGAATTCTATTCAGGAGGAGCTGGCTGCAAAATTGGGTGAAATTTCAAACTGCGAAGACTATCAATTATTCCTTTGTAGCACGGGTGCCGAAGCGAATGAAAATGCTTTGAAGCTGGCTTCCTTCCACACTGGAAGAAAAAAAGTGATTGCCATGAAGCAAGCCTTCCATGGTCGTACTTCAGGTGCTGTTGCCGCTACTGATAACCCTAAAATTGTTGCGCCATTCAATGCAGATCATCAGGTGGTTTTTGTACCGATGAATGACATTGAGGCACTTAAAGCTGAGCTTGATGATCAAACAGCTGCTGTCATTATTGAAGGCATGCAAGGAGTTGCGGGCATCTATGTACCAAGCAATGATTATCTGCAGCAGGTTTCGGCACTTTGTAGAGAAGCCGGTGCCTTGTTAATCATGGATGAAGTGCAATCTGGAGCAGGTCGATCAGGAAAGTTCTTCGCTTATCAGCACAGTGGCATTCAACCTGATGTTATTTCACTGGCGAAAGGAATTGGTAATGGATTTCCCGTAGCTATGATTTTGATTGCTCCTCACATTCAGCCTTGGCATGGAATGTTGGGCACTACTTTTGGTGGAAATCATTTGGCCTGTGCCGCTTCATTGGCCGTACTTGAAGTAATCGAGCAAGAGAAGCTAATGGAGAATGCCGCTGAATTGGGAGAATGGTTGATAGCAGAACTCAAGGCTATTCCACAAATTAAAGAAGTACGTGGAATGGGTCTTATGCTGGGCATGAGCTTCGATTTTCCGGTAGCTGAGCTAAGAAAGAATCTGCTTTTCGCTCATAAAATATTTACCGGCTCAGCTGGCGATAAAAACACGATGAGATTATTGCCTTCACTGGCCGTTAGCAAGGAGGAGTTAATCCAATTCCTTGAAGCACTAAAAATTGAATTGAATAATTTATGTTGAGTCGTTGAGGTGTTCACAAGTTTAGAAGTTAATCAACCTCCAAACTTCGAAACCTATCAACACAAAAACTTTGTATGAAAAACTTCACTTCTGTCAAAGATGTAAAAGACCCGGGTGGTCTGGTAAAAAGGGCCCTGGAAATCAAGACTAATCCTTTCACTCCTGATTTTGCCAGAGGAAAAAGGGCTGGACTGATATTTCTCAATCCAAGTCTGAGAACACGCCTGAGTTCGCAGGTAGCTGTTCAGAACCTTGGTGCAGAAGCCATTGTGCTAGATATTGGAAAAGATGGCTGGGCACTCGAATTCGAAGATGGAGTGAAGATGAACGGCAACAAAGCCGAGCATATTAAAGAAGCCGCTGGCGTAATGGGGCAGTACTTCGATGTGTTGGGGGTTCGTACTTTCCCTGAGCTGAAAGACAGAAATACCGACTATTCCGAGCAGTTGTTGAATGCATTTATAAGGTACTCTGGCCTTCCGGTAGTCAGCCTTGAAAGCGCCACCAGACATCCTCTACAAAGCCTTGCGGATTGGATGACTATCGAAGAGAACTGGAAAAAATCTGAAAGACCAAAGGTGGTAATCACCTGGGCTCCGCATGTTAAGGCATTGCCTCAAGCCGTTCCTAATTCATTTGTAGAATGGATGCGAGAGGCACCTGTAGACCTAACCATTACTCATCCCGAAGGATATGAGCTGGCAGAAGAGTTTGCTGGTGGAGTACCTGTTGAATATGACCAGATGAAGGCCCTTGAAGGTGCTGACTTTGTATACGTGAAGAACTGGTCATCTTACAAGCAGTATGGTCAGATTTTGAGCCAGGATGAAAGCTGGAGTTTTGGCAATGAGCAACTGGCCGTGACGAACAATGCCAAAGTGATGCACTGTTTGCCGGTCAGAAGAGGTTTGGTGATTAAAGATGAAATTCTGGATGGCCCAAATGCCATTCACCTGCAACAGGCTAAGAACAGAGTGTATAGCGCTCAGGCTGTGTTTGCGGAGTTATTTACCTCCTCAAACTCCTCCTTGTAAAGGAGGAGCTTAACGGTAGTGCTAGAGTAAAAGGTACGCGTCATTCAGAGGGAGAATCATCCCGATGAATATCGGGGATGAGGCGACCGAAGAATCTCCAAGAGGTGCATCTAATTGGGGATTCTTCAGTCGACCGCTAAAGCGGGTCTCCTTCTGAATGACAGAATCCGACAGAGAAAAGAAACAAAATGAACAAACTAACCATAATCAAAATAGGTGGGAACGTGATCGATGACCCCAAGTCATTGGATCAGTTTCTGACTGATTTTGCTCAACGAACTGAGCCGGCCATTTTAGTGCATGGTGGCGGGAAAATCGCTACGCAGATTGGGAACAAGCTGGGTATTGAAGCGAAAATGGTGGATGGACGCAGAATCACAGATGCTGAAACCCTCGATCTGGTGACCATGGTTTATGGTGGTTTAACCAATAAGAAAATTGTGGCTCAGTTGCAGTCCAAAGGCTTCAATGCGATTGGATTAACTGGCGCTGATGGCAATGTCATGCTAGCCAAAAAGCGACCTGTCAAGAAGATTGACTACGGCTTTGTAGGTGATATTACAGCAGATGGTGTCAACACTTCCTTACTTCAAAGCATGTTAAATCAAGGAGTGAATCCGGTGTTCGGTGCACTCACTCACGATGGTGAAGGGCATATGCTCAACACCAATGCAGATACCATCGCTTCGGTATTGGCTGTTGCTATGAGCCGAGAATTTGAGGTGGAACTGGTTTATTGCTTCGAGCAACCGGGAGTGCTTTCTGACTTTGAAAACAAAGTAGTGATTCCGGTGCTTGAGCCTAAAAATTATCAGGAATACAAGGATTCAGGAGTAATCAATAGCGGGATGATTCCAAAGCTGGACAATGCCTTTGATGCCCTGAATGCAGGAGTGAAAAGTGTAAGAATTATTCAGTTCTCTGACCTGAATCAAGCTGAAGCAGGAACTCTTATTCGATTATGAAAGAATCAAGCTTAAATATCAGCCTTCAAAAGTGTCATTCTAAGCAGAATGTGCCGTCTTCCCCCTCGGGGGAAGATGAGAGATGGGGGCTCATTTCTGGAACTTGGAGATTCTTCGCTGCACTACGTTCCACTCTGAATGACGGAATCCGTTGCATTGTGCTTTCAAACAGAGAGATTGTTTCTGGCAATAACGTATCAGAACGTCACTGCGAGGACTCTCGAGAATTCGAGAGGACGAAGCAGTCTCCTAATCGCTTTTCGAGACTCAACGAGGGATTGCTTCGTTGCAAAATTTCACTTTGTTCATTTTGCGCCTCGCAATGACGGTAACTATAAAGATTTGCTGACATGGAATTGAAAGAACTAGCTATATCGCTTCTCAAACAGCTGATAGAAACTCCCTCAATGAGCAGAGAGGAGGATAAAACAGCGGATTTGATTGAATCGCTGTTGAAATCTAATGGTGTTGAAACAGAGCGACTACAGAATAACATTTGGGCGAAGAACAAACGTTTCGATGCTTCAAAACCAACGCTATTGCTCAACTCGCATCACGATACGGTGAAGCCCAATGCAGGGTATACCAAAGACCCCTTCAAAGCCATTGTAGAAGATGGAAAACTCTATGGCCTAGGAAGTAATGATGCTGGTGGATGCCTGGTCTCTTTAATCGCCACTTTCCTTCATTTTTATGAAGAGGAATTGTCTTACAATATCATCTTGCTGGCTTCAGCTGAAGAAGAGATTTCTGGTAAGAACGGTGTTGCTCTGGCTTTGCCAGAATTGGGAAAGCTCGACTTTGCCATTGTAGGAGAACCTACCTTGATGCAAATGGCTGTTGCCGAAAAAGGATTGATGGTGCTTGACTGTTCTGTAAAAGGAAAGGCCGGTCATGCCGCCAGAAATGAGGGAGAAAATGCCATTTACAACGCTTTACCTGTTATTGATTGGTTCAGAACTTATCGTTTTGAACAAGAATCTGAGTGGCTTGGACCGATTAAAATGTCTGTTACTCAGGTGAATTCCGGAACTCAACATAATGTAGTACCAGATCTTTGCCAGTTCGTGGTAGATGTTCGGACTACGGATGTCATGAGCAATCAGGAGGTGCTGGAATTTATTCAGCAGTCGATTGATTGCGAAGTGGTAGCCAGATCCACCCGACTTAACCCATCGTCTATTCAGGCAGATCATCCAATTGTGAAAGCTGGAGAAAGCCTCGGAATGACTAAATATGGGTCTCCAACATTGTCCGATCAGGCCTTAATGCCTTTTCCAAGCCTCAAGCTAGGCCCGGGAGATTCTGCAAGATCACACACGGCAGATGAGTATATTTACCTGAAGGAAATTGAGCAGGGAATAGAATTGTATATTGAACTGATAACGAAATTTATGAACGTCACTGCGAGAATGTAGGAGATTGCTTCGTCACAAACTTCTGCTCCCGATGTCTCGGGACGCTCAGTTTGTTTCTCGCAATGACGGTAACAACTAAAATTAAATGAAGACCGAAGACAGAGGACCGAAGTAATACTTCCGTCTTCCGTCTTCCGTCTTCCAACTTCATCACATGAAACTCTGGAAAAAAGACATAGAAAGCTCGGCCAAGGTTGAGCAGTTTACAGTAGGAAGAGACCTTGAATTCGACATATTCCTAGCACCATTTGATGTGCAGGGGTCACTGGCTCATACTGCCATGTTGGAGTCTATCGGCTTACTGACAGCAGAAGAAAAAGAAGCCATACATACCGAACTCAAAGCCATTTACAGAACAATGGAATCTGGTGAGTTTGAGATGATGGAGGATGTGGAAGATATTCATTCTCAAATTGAGTTTATGCTCACCGAAAAGCTGGGTGATGTTGGTAAGAAAATTCACAGTGGTCGCTCCAGAAACGACCAAGTTTTAGTGGATCTGAAGCTTTTCATGCGTTCCGAGGTCAAAGAAATTGTGGAGGGAACAAAGGTCCTTTTCGATAGAATGACCGCTTTGAGCGAAGAATATAAATCGGTCCTAATCCCGGGTTACACGCACATGCAGGTGGCTATGCCGAGCTCATTCGGACTATGGTTTGGAGCTTATGCCGAAGGTTTGGTCGATGACCTGAATGCGCTTCATTCGGCCTATCAAATGGTCAACAAAAACCCTCTAGGTTCAGGAGCAGGCTTCGGTTCGTCATTCCCCTTGAATCGCCAATTGACAACTAACTTGTTAGGCTTCGAAGCCATGCACCATAATGTGGTTTATGCGATGATGTCTAGAGGAAAGGCAGAGAAACAATTAGCCAGCGGAATGGCATCCATTGCCGCCACTTTGGGTAAATTCTCGATGGATGTATGTCTTTACATGGGACAAGATTTTGGATTCCTTACTTTCCCAGATGAACTGACGACCGGTTCGAGCATTATGCCTCACAAAAAGAATCCAGATGTGTTTGAACTGATACGTGGTAAATGCAATCGTATTGTGGCCCTGCCGAATGACATTGCTATGCTCACAGCTAACCTTCCTGTGGGTTATCACCGCGAAATGCAGTTGCTCAAGGAATTGCTTTTCCCGGCTCTGGAAGATTTGAAAGCCTGTTTGGAAATGGCCGAATACATGCTTCAGCATATCAAGATTAATGCGTCAAAAATTGATCAAGACAAATACAATTACCTGTTTACAGTGGAAGAAGTGAACCGACAAGTACTTTCAGGAGTGCCTTTTCGCGAAGCTTACATCCAAGTTGGGAAAGATGTAAATGCTGGAGAATTTAAAGCCGACAGAAAAGTGAATCACAATCACGAGGGCAGCATAGGCAACCTAATGACAGACGCCATTCGTGCTTCAATGGACAGACAACTGAACTCCTTTAACTTTGATTATTGGGAAAAGAGGATTGAAAAGCTTGTGAATTAAGTTAATGATCACAATTCATTCGATTAGAAAAAATGCAATGCAAATTCATAATATGTTGTCGATAGGTTGAGAAGAACAATTAGTTGTTAGCTTTTTAGTATTGGTATTACCTAACGAAGTATATACAGAAGCATAAGAGCTACTAGTAATAATTGAAATACACAAAACTTTCTATTCATATAGAACGATCTTCTCGACCTTTCCTTCCTTATTAAAGTTGATGAAAATTCCGTCTGAGGCAAACGCGGGAGGGGCATAATAGAAAGTTTCAAGTTCGTATTGGTTTTCTTTTCTCGAAAGCTTTTCATTAGGCAAACCCATTATTTTGACCACCTGATCAATATCCATATCAACTTCTATTCGTTTTGAATTAGTTACGTTGAGTCTAGCCTTTCTAGCTTTTGGACTTAGCACTAGAAAGTATGTAGGTAGTATCAATACCAACAATAGAATTACGATCTTAAACTTGTTCTCAACTAGAAGTTCCATCTTTTAGAGTTTGTCCAATCTATTTTCTTATCCTCATCATACGAAATAGTCTGCTAACCCCGAAGGATTATGACGTATTGCTTCTCCGTATCAGTAAAAAACACGTATCCCAAATCATTATAGTAAAAATATTGATTGTTATCAGTCCATTCTATGGCCCCTCTTACATATCCCACCAATCACACCTCTTTCCCTATAATCAACCAAGAAGCTACTGAGTATAATGCTGCATTAACCAACTTTACTTTTAGATATATCCTTCCTCGAAGCCTACTTCCAATTAGGTAAATGCAGGAGAATGCAAACCGACAGAAAGGTAGATAATAATCATGAAGGCAGCATAGGTAACCTAATGACAGATGCCATTCGCGCTTCTATGGAGAAGCAACTCAATGCCTTTAGATTTGAGCACTGGCAGAAAAAAGTCGAGGAACTGGTTTCCACTTGAAATTTAAATGCGGGAGTTTCCAAAAGCGTTCCCTCTACCACCAAGCTTTGAGAGCAACAGGTTTTTCAAGGGTATGACCAAGTACTTTTCTAAATTTATTAGTTTAAACTAAAATTGTAATAATCACATTATATTACCTTTTGATATATAAGTTGAAAAATATTTTTATTCTTTGGCCTATTCAATAAAAACAAAGTAATGATAAAATACAGCAATGCCATAATCTTCCTTTCGCTTGCTTTAATTCTAGCAACCGCCTGTGAACAGGCTCCAGAGCTGAGCCCCAGCACTAACCTGGCCGATGAAGTTTCCAGGGCCAAGCAATGGTACGAGAACTCTTTTGGATCAAAGCCTAGATCAACCGTTGTTGGACATACGAATCAGGCTAAGCAACCAGTTTGGGAACGGGCTATTGTATCGGAAAGAAATGGTAAAACCTATATAGATGTGCCTTTGCAATACTATAGGATAGACAACGTAACACAAAACACATCTTCAGACGTTGTCAATACTACTGATGGGGCAAAGGTGCATCGCTCTGCGTTAATTGCCTTAGAAGAAGAATATACTTTGGTGGTATTGAATATTATACCGGAAGAGGACTTTGATATGCCAAAAGAAGGCTATGGCTACCTAAGTTTGTTGGAGCAAGGGTTTGACGGAAAAATGATTTACTCAGACTTTTCTGGAAACCTTAGAGGAGGGCACGTTTTTGAAAACGGAGTGGCTACATCCAAGATAAAACTGTTCAAAAGAACACCCAATGTTAACTTAGACATTGTCCGTTCTGGTATTAATAACGGTGGCAATGTAGACCAAGGCGGTTGTGTAATTCAGGTAATGACCCTTTACGAAAGGTATTGTGACTATGATGCCTCAGGTTGGGAAGAGTGTACCGAGTGGCAGCCCATAGGTACATACACCTGGTACGAGTGTCAAATGGACTACCTAGATGATGATGATTGGGGCAGTGGCGATGGGCCTCCTATGGAAGATCCTATCTCCGAAATAAAGAACAGCGTAACGGACCCTTGCCTGAAAGAAAAAATAGACAATGCCATTCAAGACACCCTAACAAATAACTTGATGGACAGTCTAGAAAATGCTATGGGATTGATAGGTGGTGGAGAGTTTGAGCTGGAAATACTTACGGACAATAGTTATGCTGGGACTACAACTGATGGAGAAACGGAAAACCGGAACGCATTCTTAATTGAAATTTATATTAACCCTGATCTAACCTCTAGTTCGCAAGAGTATGTCACAGCAACCCTATACCATGAATTTTTGCATGCTACTTTCTTATTCTACGAAATGGTTAGGGATAGGCACGTGCCTAGTTTTTCAAATGAATACCTCCAGTTATTCGACTCCTTAATAGCTAATGGGATGAACCCCAAGGATGTACAACATCATATCATGCTCAATAACTATATGACTGACTTCAGAAATGCTGTACTAGAGGTTCATCCAAATCTTACGACCAATGAATTAGAAGCACTTACCTTACACGGTCTTCAGGCATTAACACCCACACAGCATATAACAAATAATAACCATAGAGTTGGTAGTCAAGGAACTAATTGCAATTAATAACACCCATTATTATGAAAAGAAAAGAAGTATTGTTTTTGCTAATGTTTTTATTAACCAATACCTGTTTTTCGCAAAAAGAACTGAAAATAGAGTTCCAAGATGAGATGAGTCTAGCAAAATATATGGTAGTTCAACTTGGCAGAGAGGAAGCCAAGCCATTGAAAAAAAGGCTTCCTTATATACATTCAGCAACTCTTAACCTGACCATTGACCTGAAAGGGAAGATACTCCAAGTCGATTTTGTTGAAAGGGCCGAGGAAGAAGACTTTAATCAATTGTTTGAACGATGGGTCAGGTCAACCTCAGGTAAATGGAAGGTCACAGATGCTCCCGGAGGAGTGGAAACTCTAAACATTATTATCCCTTTTTTGCAAAAAACCCCCCCTTATGCTGGATATAAAGATTGGACTGATCTGATTGAAAAATTTCAAAATTACCACACTAGCCTTTCGCCTGACAATATTGAGAATTGCGAAGCTAGTAGTTGCATTATTGTTCATGAGATTGTAAATGTCATGTATCCTGCAGTGCGTTAGTTACAATGGTTTTCAGGAGTAGAACCCGAGTTGGTGTACAATTAATAGTAATCACAGAACCGGCTCTCACGGAACCAATTGTAATTAGAAACAATGATTGATATGAAAAGAAAAGCTATTCTAAGTGTGATTCTACTCTTAAATACCCTCTCCTGTTTTTCGCAACAGAATCTTTCAATAGAGTTTCAAGATGAAAGGAGTTTAAAAAAATATTTAGTCTATCAAATGAGCCGTGAAGAAGCTAAGAAACTGAAAGAAAGACCTCCCTACGTCCATTCAGCGACTCTTAATCTGACCATTGACCTTAAGGGAAAGATGCTCCAAGTCGATTTTGTTGAAAGGGCTGAGGAAGAAGACTTTAATCAATTGTTTGAACGGTGGGCCAGATCAACCTCAGGTAAATGGAAGGTTACAGGCGTTCCAAAAGGGGTGGAGACGTTGAACATCATTATACCTTTTTTACAAAAAACGCCCCCAGACCCAGCCTTAAAAGGTTGGGATAGTCTTTCGAGAAAATTTCAAACATACCATCAAAGTCTTTCCGCTGACAATATAGAGAACTGTGAAAAGGGGAGCTGTATTATTTTAAATGAAATCGTAAATGGCATGTATGCTCCTGTGCGTTAGTTACAACGGCTTTCAGGGCATTCACGCCAACTCAGAGTGCACTTAACAGTAATCACAGAACGGGCACTAAAGGAACCAATTGTAATTGATCATATTATGAAACATAGTTATATATGGATACTCATGTTTTTCTTGATTCTAGGAGTCAGTTATTCTCAAACGGCTTTAAGGGTGGAATTCGATGACGATGACAGTCTAGAGAAGTATTTGACCTCACAATTTGATGGCAAGCTGGCCAAGTCTTTCACTGAGAAAGAACCCTACGTACAATCGGCCACTGTGCGAGTAAGCCTAAATCTCTATGGAAGTGTTAGTAATATATATTTTATAGAATCCAGCACGGATAGTGATTTTAATAATCTTGTTTTAAAGTGGGTTTGGTCGACCTCTGGAAAATGGGAGATTACCAACGCTCCAACGAATACTGATTCTGTAAATATCATTATACCATTCCTGCAAAGAACCACGCCAATGGATCCAAAACTTGATAGGCTGGACCTGGTGAAAAAATATCAGGACTATCACAAATCCTTGACCATCAATAAGATTAGCGGGTGCTTCCAAACGAATTGCGTTATTTTACCAGAAATTAGAAATTACAAAGGCCCTGTCTTCAAAAATGAATGACTAAAAAAAGACCGAATTAATAAAGTCAATCATAGATTCAATTCCATACACATTACAGCTCAACAATAATATGACCGACTTAAGGAACGCGGTGCTGGAGCTACACCCCAACCTACCAGCCAATGAACTGGAAGCACTCACTTTATACGGCATTGAGGCACTGAACCCAACCCGAAATACGATCAACACTGAACATAGAACAGGCACTAAAGGAACCAACTGTAATTGAAAAGCTCACTAAAATGAAGAGAAAAGAAATTTTAACTCTAATCCTATTTTTATTTGCCTCCATTGCTTTTCGCAACAAAATCTTTCGATATACTTTGAGGATGAAAGGAGTTTAAAAGAATATTTAGTTTATCAAATGAGCCGTGAGGAAGCCAAGAAACTCAAAGAAAGAGCTCCTTACTTACCACTCGGCAACCCTAAATCTGACAATTGACTTGGAAGGGAAGGTGCTCCAAGTCGATTTTGTAGAAAAAGCTGAGGAAGAAGACTTTAATCAATTGTTTGAACGGTGGGTCAGATCCACCTCAGTTAAATGGAAGGTCACAAACGTTCCAAAAGGTGTAGGAACATTGAACATCATTATACCCCTCTTGCAAAAAAACTCCTCCCTACATTTCCGGGTATTACGATTGGGCTGATCTTATCGAGAAATTTCAAAAATATCACCAAAGCCTTTCGCCAGACAATGTTCGAAACTGCGATGCGGGAAGTTGTCTTATTTTCGATGAAATGATAAATGTTATATATCCAAGCTCACATTAGGGACTGAGGCCGTGATGTTAATGCTGAAGAACTCAAAGCCGATAGAAAGGTAGATCACAATCATGAATGCAGTATAGGCAACCTAATGACAGACGCCATTCGTGCTTCCATGGACAAACAATTGAACTCCTTCAACTTTAATTATTGGGAAAAGAGGATAGAAAATCTTGTCTGTTAAAGTTGTTTCCATTAATCTGCATCCAAAACAGAAAAAATGACACAACGAATACTTCTAATTTTCTTTTTAGTCTCAATAAGTTCATTAGGTTTCGCTCAAAGGCCAGTCAGCGTTTCTTATAAATATGATAAAACGACTGAAAAATATATTTTTGAAGCAAAAAATTCTACCAATGAATACATTACGTTAGTAGTATACTTTAACAGGCTTAGTAGCCTAAATGCCAGTACAACACTACCAGCCGTTAAAACAATTAGAACAGGTACAACAAGACTATTTACTTTAGAAAAGATGGGAACAAATACACCCAGCTTCGATTATGGATGGGTGTATTGGTTTGGGACACATAATGCAAAGGTCAAAGATGTACAGTATTTACTTCCCACTACTGCTGGCACTAAGATAGCCGTTTTTAATACGAATACGGTAAAGGATGTTCTTGGCCAAAAGGATGATACCGATTACTATGGTCTTGCTTTCAAGCTGGTAGATGGAGATACTATCACCGCCATTCGTAAAGGAATTGTTGAAGCAATTCAGCAAGAAAATCAAACTGATACTCTCAAATACACTTACACTAAAAATAGAAATTTTTTAAAAATTAGGCATGAAGATGGTACTGTAGCCCGCTACAGTAATTTTAGAAATGAAAGTGTTCAAGTAAGTGAAGGAGATGAAGTAAACCCTGGAGATCCGCTGGCCATTGCTACCCAAACTAATCAAATGGGAGATGCAACCTTATTGATCACTGTCAGCCATCTGCATATCGACCCAGATGATGGAAAAAATTATAGAGACTGGAGTAGTAATAAATATGTAAGGCCAAAGTTCAAGACTAAGAATTATGAAGGGTTGCTTGAACCTGGAAAAACCTATATTTCAACCATAAGCACCGATTTAATAACACAAGAAATGGGAAAACGAGAAAAGAAAAAGTACTTGAAGAGTTCAAAGTAGTTTCTGGCTCGGTAATTGATTGATAATCAACATGAAAAATGCCGCAATATTTATATTTCTTGTACTTCCTATACTATCACAAGCCCAAACCATAGTATCTGAAAAGCCACTTATTAAGGAAGGTGTAGGTTTTTTTGATAAAGAAACATATTCTCTAAGGCAAGAAGGGTTTCCCTATCAGATGGAGGTATATCGCGAGAGATCCAAAGGTTTCTGGTTTAAAAGTAACAGAACAAACACGGTCTCAATAGTAATTGACTTCGAAAATACAGTTGGACTGAAGGCTTCGGTTCCGTTACCTTTTGTAAGTGACTTCAGGCCAGGTGTCCACCATTTGTTTGAATTTTTCTCGAGCCCAAGACACTGTAGTTTTTCGTTCTACTACACAGAAGGAATAGTTAACCCAAAACTGTCTAGACATACCTACGTTCTGCCTGTCCCTGATGGCAAATCGGTTACTCTCACCAGCTCTAACTTAAAGACTGAAGAACCCTTCGTTACTCCCATAAAGTATCATGACGGAATTTCTACGTTTTACGGAGTTGAGTTCGAAGTGAAAGACTCCTTCACAATCACCGCTGTTAGAGGAGGGAAGGTTGAGTATGTGGAAGATAAGCTCCCTGGTGGGGAAATGAAAAACAGGCTAAGAATAGTTCATCTCGATGGAAGTTTTGCAGATTATTTAGGTTTTGACCAAAAGGGCATAAATGTGAAAACTGGTGATAAGATACTTGCGGGTCAACCCCTTGGTACGGTAGATATAAATCGTAAACTATTTCTTTCAATAGGTTATCAGACCTTAGAAGTAGATCGCAAACTACCCTATAACGAGTGGCTTAAAACTGTTTTTATTAACCCTTCTTTCAGAACGAAAGAGTCTAAAAAGCCATGGCGTGTTGGAGAAAGCTATACCTCGTCTCAGCCTGCAGCTCTCATCACTCAAGAAATGAGCAAAAGGCAGAGAAAGAAGTACCTATCGGGCAGGAACTAAATAAGCTCAAAGCCAAATACAGCCACAGCGTAAATGGCAGTGACTACCAAGGCTAATTGACTGGTTTTACGAGTATGAGCTTGTATGCCCATTGTTCTGATGATCTTAACATTAAGCGACATGGAAACCAAAACCAGGGCAAGTGAAATACCAAATAGCGCCTGCGGGTTGTTAAACTCATACCACGCCTGATTATAACCCACTTCCATGATCAGTGAGATTAATACCAGAATTAGGGATATGGTTTGCAGTGATTTGTGTTTCATAGAAGAATCTGAATAAGGCTAGCTCAAAAGTAATTGTTTCCGTCATCCCCAACTTGATTGGGGATCTACTTTTAGCCTTTAGAACATAATAAGGAGATTCCCGATCGTTGTCGGGAATGACGATATACTTTTGAGCTAGCCATAATCGCTAAGGTAGCCAGAAGTCGAAGATAATTTCATTCATACATTTAAAATGTCCTTTAGGGCACTTCTTATACCCAATCTTAGAACATGGCCTGCAACTGAGTCCCTTCTTCTCTAGAATTGTGAATTTGGTTCGGTACGGGTACATGCCAAACTCGGGAATGGTGTTTCCCCAAATGGAAAATATGTTCTTCTTCAGTGCGGCTGCAATGTGCATCATTCCCGTGTCGTGAGTGAAAACATAAGAAGCTTGTTTGAGTATTGAGGCACTCTGATTGATGGAAAACTTACCGCAGCCATTGTAGATTAAGGCTTTCTTACCTAGCTCATTCAATGGTTCTTTAAAGTCTTCTGTTTCATACTTCCTATCGAAGAAATCGGCAATCTTTTCCCCATTTTCAGCGTCTTCCTTTCCACCTAATAAAACAATGGGCTTATTGATTTTATCGCAAAGCTCTATCATTCTATCTAATGGAAGCTTCTTGGTTTCATGATTACCACCAATTGCAAAAGCCACAAACTCTCCTCTATGAGTTTCGGGTAGCCAATCTTTCTCTACTTCATCTTTTTCTGGAATGAAGTAATCCAAGCCCAGAGCATCTACTTTCACCCCTAGAGGTGCTGCAGCTTCTAGGTATCGATCTACTATATGAACATTAGGGAGCTTATCAATCTTAAGGTTTACAATCAACCATTTTTCCCAGTTCAGCTTGGGGAAAGCCGCAGATTCAGTGCTGAGGCCAGACTTAATTCTTCTTGTTCTGAGGTTATTGTGAAGGTCAACCACAAAGTCGAAATTCTCCTTTTTCAAGTCCTCAATCAGGGCTTTCAGGTCACCATCTAATAAATGAAACTTGTCGATATAGGCGTTTGCTTCCAATACAGAGTGATACTGCTTTTTAGTAGCATAGTGTACCTCAACATCGTCTACCTGAGTTTTGATAGCTCTGATGACTGGAGTAGTGAGCACTATATCCCCAATGGAGGAAAAACGGATAATCAGTACTTTTTTAGGCATGCGCAGGAGCTTTCGCTCTTTTCTCAGCAAAATGTTTTTCTATCTCTTCTTGGCTCAAAGCATTGAAGGTCATCTCGGCTGTTAACCCTCCTTTTCTACCAGTCAATAAACCAAATTTCATATGATGATAACCTTCCATTTGGTGAGCATCAGGGTTAATGGAAAGCTTAACGCCTTTCTCCAGCGCATAGTTCACCCATCTCCAGTCCAAGTCTAACCGCCATGGGTTGGCATTAATTTCAATCACCACATTATGCTTTGCACAATGATCTATCACCGCTTTATGATCTATCGGGTAACCCGCTCTTCTCAATAAAAGTCGTCCAGTTGGGTGACCCAGAACCGTGGTATATGGATTTTCTATGGCAGTTAATAATCGCTGGGTTGCTTTCTGTTTGTTCATGTTCAACACCGAGTGAACAGAAGCGACAATAAAGTCGAAGCTGGCTAAAACCTCATCAGAATAATCTAGGCTTCCATCGTTTAGAATATCAGATTCAATCCCTTTGAAAATCTTAAATGGTGCAAGCTCTTTGTTTAGCTCATCAATTTCTTGATGCTGCTTTGCAACTCTTTCTTCGTCCAGTCCATTGGCGTAGAAAGCTGATTTGCTATGGTCGCAAATGCCTAGGTATTCATAGCCCAACTCTTTGCAGTATTCCGCCATTTGCCGCAGCGTATGTTTTCCATCGGAGTAAGTGGAGTGGTTGTGTAGAATACCTTTGAGGTCTTCCATTTCAACCAGCTTAGGCAGTTTATTGCTTTTGGCTAGTTCAATTTCGAAGCCACCTTCTCTCATTTCTGGTTCAACATAAGCCATATTCAGCGAAGCATAAAGCTCTTCTTCCGAACTATATTTTTCCAAATAAGCCATATCTCTTAATGACTTGTTGTTCGCAATAGGAATGCTCAAATGAAGCTGATTACCCGTTTTCAAAAACTGCTCTCTCACAAAGTCTTCAGGTTTGCAAAGAATGAGCTCAACAGTGATTTTATGTTCTTTGAAAAGGCCTCTCCAGATAACTGGACCGCTCAGTTCTAATAATTGGCTGAAGTCTTCACTATCATTTAACTCATCTTCCAGAGCATCGAAATCATTGGAAGCCACTAGAATTTCTATAGTATCGGCCACCTCTAGCTTTCTGCGCATATCTCCGGTTACCTCGGCTTTCTCGGCATTTTTGAATGCTCCTAAGATTTCGATGATCTCTGTGGCAAGCACTTCTGCATCGGCATAATGGAGCTTGTTCGCGTTAGCTTCTTTAAACTCTAGCGCATCAATAATGGTCTGTTGAGTCTTTTCACCAAAGCCTTTCAATTTAGCTACCAAACCTGAGTTGGCTGCTTCCTTTAATTCGTGGCCGCTCTCAATACCCAGCTCTTTCCAAAGCACTTTAATCTTTTTCGGTCCAATTCCTTTCATGTCTAACAGCTCAACAATACCCTCGGGTGTTGTGGCCAAATATTCTTCCAAGGCTTGTGATACCCCTTTGTTGGCTATTTCATGAATGGTAGTGGCAATTCCTTTTCCAATTCCTTGTAAACCTTCTAAATCTGATAAACTCATGTTCACCAAATCGAAATCAGATTTATCGAGTTGGAAGACTGCGTTCTGATAACCCCTGATCTTGAAAGAGTTTTCATCGTGAAGCTCCATAAGTGCAGCCTGCAGTTTGAGTTGTTTAAGAATTGTTGAGTTATCCAATTGACTATGCTTTGTTAATGAGAGTGTATAAAACTTGCTTTTTATAGCTGGAAAGACTAACTATTGTCTTACGCCTTACAAAGTTAAAAATAAGTGATTATGAACTACTGGTTGATAAAATCTGAGCCAAATGAATATTCTTATGACGATTTGGTAAGGCTGGGGAAAGACCACTGGGATGGCGTTAGGAACTATGCGGCCAGAAATCATATGAAGGCGATGAAGAAAGGGGATCTAGCGTTTTTCTATCATAGCGTAAAAGAAAAATCTATTGTAGGTATTGCCGAATGCGTAACTGAATACTATCCAGACCCCACTACCGATGATGATAGATGGGTAGTAGTAGACTTTGCTCCTAAACAGAAACTTAAAAAATCAGTTTCACTAGATGAGATAAAGCAAGAAGAGTTTTTAAAAGATATGACTCTTTTGAAGATCTCTCGTCTATCTGTTCAGCCAGTTAAAAAAGAAGAGTTCGATTATATTATCAAGATGTCTGAGGCATGAAAAAACTATTCTCTCTATGTTTTCTAGTCTTGGTGGGCTTAGAGCTAAATGCACAGATAAATCACCTGGCCAGATATGAAATACCTCATGACTGGAATAATGATGATTATATAGTAGTTTCTAAAGAAGAGCAAGGGGCACTAATTATTGAACCAGTAATACAGTCTGGTCTCAAAGATTACCCAATTATTTTCCATCATTTGAATAATGACCTCAAGCTTGATTGGACAGATACACTAGACGTTAAGAGACAGCTATTTCTTAAGGGATATCATTATGCTCAGAAAAAAACCTATCTACTATTCCAAAACACATCGGTATCTAGAGAGATAAAACTGGTGGTAATCGATCAGGAGACTAGAAAGATGGAAGCTTTTGAACCTCGTAGCATCGTAGACTTGGAGATTCAAGAGTTTGAAGTATTGAGAAATACGGCAATAATTGGCGGATATATAGATGAAAGGCCTGCTGTTTTTGCATATGATATAGACAATCAAAAAGTTCGAACGCTATCTAATGTTTATCAAAACAACTCTGAACTTCTTGAGGTAAGGATTAATGCAGATAGTGTGACCTTCAATGTGCTTTCTTCAAAGAATGACAGTAAGAAGGATCGAACGATTAACATTAATACCTATGATTTTGGAGGCAATGCCGTTCGCGACTATGAAATAGAAACCATTAGAGATCATCATCTGCTGAATGCTATTTCTTCTTCCATTTATAATAAAGAACAAATAGTGATTGGCCTATATGCCATCAAAGCAGGAACATTTCCCTCAGGTATCTTTATTAATCATGTAGATAGAACCGGCCAACAAAGTATGAAATATGTGAGCTTTGGAGAGTTTGATACTTTTTTAGACCACAACGGAGAACGAAGAGCCGAAAAGCTCAAAAAGCGAGCATTAAAGGCTAGGCAAGAATCGAAAGATTGGAGATATAAGACCGATGGGTTGTTTCGCGAATTAATAGAAACTCCAGAAGGGCTTATAATGGTAGGAGAATTTTTTAAACCATTAAGTATGAACACACAAAGCTATATGAGAAATCAGGCAGGGCTGAGTCCACATTTTCGCAATAGCTTTCCCACAAGAAACTTATCAACAAACGATCCTAATCTAATGAACTACAATCAATCGGCAAGGCAGGTTAATTGGGATTTTACTCATGCCTTTGCCATAATGGTAGACAGAAAGGGAAATCTTGTATGGGATAGAAGCGCAACTATAGACGAATCAAAGGAAGACGTTTTAGATAACTTTGGAGCTTTTCAAATAAAAGGAAGTCAAGTCTATTATGCGCTTTATCATAAAGAGGAATTGAGATTAAGCAACTTAAACGGTCTAGATGAAGAACCTTCAGTAGAACCACTGGTGCTAATGGAGCCTGGTGATAAGGTGAATTTTACAAAGGAGGGGTATCAAGGCGTAACCCGTTGGTACGACAACAGATTCTTAGTATATGGAGTCCAAACTATTAAACCTGGTAACACAAATGCTAAGAACAGAAGAGTGTTTTTTGTTAATTCTATTAAAGCCTTAGCCACAACCGAAGATTAAAATTAGGCACCTTCTTCCACGAGCAATTCCTTTTCTTATATTTGTATCCTGAAATGCAAAAGCGGCTTCTTTTAGGTCATCCTCAGTTAGCCATAACCATTGGCCGTCTCTGTCAGCAACTGATAGAAAATCATCAAAATTTCGAGAACACAGTATTATTGGGTCTTCAGCCCAGAGGTATTTTCCTTGCCGAAAGAATTAAAGAAAAACTGTTAGAGCTTACCAACAGCAATATTCAACTCGGCTACTTAGATGCTACTTTCTATAGAGACGATTTCAGAAGAAGAGACAACCCAGTTCGTGCCAATGAAACCAAAATCGATTTTTTGGTGGAAAACAAAAAAGTAGTACTTATTGACGATGTTTTCTTTACCGGAAGAACCGTTAGAGCCGCTTTAGATGCAATGCACGCTTTTGGCAGACCAAGCAAAGTAGAATTATTGGTTTTGGTAAAAAGAAAGTATTCCAGTCATTTACCCATTTTCCCAGACTATGTGGGCAAACAGGTTAACACCATAGAAAGCCAAAGGGTATTGGTTGAATGGAAGCATCAAAAGGGTGTAGAAGAAGATAACGTGTGGCTAATTAATAAGGAAGACTAATGGATAAATTGAGCACTAAACATCTCCTCGGGATAAAAGATCTTTCTAGAGAAGATATAGAGCTCATTTTTCAGACAGCTGAAGAGTTCAAAGATGTAATTAACAGACCCATAAAGAAGGTTCCTTCTTTAAGGGACATTACAATCGCCAACGTTTTCTTTGAAAACTCTACACGTACAAAGCTTTCATTTGAGCTTGCTGAAAAAAGGCTTTCTGCAGATGTAATCAACTTTTCTAGCAGTAGCAGTTCCGTTAAAAAAGGAGAAACCCTCCTCGATACGGTTAATAACATTCTATCTATGAAAGTAGATATGATTGTAATGCGCCACTCTAGCCCGGGAGCACCGCATTTTCTTTCAAAGCATATAGACGCCAACATTGTCAATGCTGGTGATGGCACTCACGAACACCCTACTCAAGCTTTACTAGATACCTTTTCAATCAGAGAGAAGTTAGGAAATGTTGAAGGTAAAAAGGTGGCAATTATTGGTGATATCCTTCACTCAAGAGTAGCGCTTTCCAACATCTTTGCCCTTCAAAAACTTGGTGCCGAAGTAATGGTTTGTGGACCAATTACCCTTTTGCCAAAATACATCGATACGCTAGGAATTAAGGTTGAACTAGACGTTCGTAAAGCACTAGAATGGTGCGATGTAGCCAACATTCTTCGAATTCAGCTCGAGAGACAACATATCAAATACTTCCCGTCTTTAAGGGAGTACTCACTGTACTATGGAGTGAACAAAAAGCTCCTCGATTCGCTTAACAAAGAGATTACCATCATGCACCCTGGGCCAATAAACCGAGGGGTAGAATTAAGCAGTGATGTTGCCGACTCTGACCATGCCATCATCTTAGATCAGGTAGAAAATGGTGTGGCTGTAAGAATGGCTGTTCTTTACCTTTTAGCTTCAGTTTCTAAATAAGCTCATATGAAAAAGTTTCTCCGAATTCTGGCCATCAGCATAGTGCTGATAGTCCTCGCTTTCTATTTTCTAGCCATTCCTAAGTTCGTAAGCCTAATCACAGATTACGATCGCTATACTTTTGAGTATGTTACTAGCAACCCAGAAATGGTTGAGAACTATGGAATTGGCTCTAATAGAAACCCTGCCGATTATGGTTTCCCAAATTATGAGGAGATAGACTATGAAACTTTAACCGATGGTTTGGCTCTCAACGGATGGTATGTTCCAGCCAGTAAAGAAGGCATTAAACAGACCTTAATGATTAACCATGGTAGAACATCTAACCGATTGAAAACCATGAAATATCTAGCCTTAGTGAAAGAGCAAGGTTTAGATTCATTGTACAATATTTTCATTCCTGATTTAAGAAACTCTGGAAAGTCGGAAGAAGCCAAAACAGCCTTGGGTTATGAGTTTGCTGAAGATATAGTAGGCAGTATGAAGATGCTAAACGAGCGGTTCGAACAGACCGATTTCGTGCTTTATGGCTTCTCAATGGGGGCAATGTCCAGTGCTATCGCAGTTAATCGTCCCGATTTGGTACAATTCCAGAAAGACAACGGACTTAAGGTTCACAAGCTTATTTTAGACAGTCCTTTGAGTAATGTTAAAGAAACCTCTCGCTTGGCAGGTAAAGAAATGGGCATTCCTGACTTCATTTTCAACCTAGCATGGGGCAGCTTCGATAATGAAGTTGATGATTGGAGCGACAAAATGAAGTTCTCCTATTTGCTTTCGAACAATAAGTTGCCAACGCTCATCTTATATAGCGATTCAGATGCCATGACACCAGCGCCAATTTTGGAGGAAGAAATAGAAGGAGAAATGAATGTGTACCCAGTGTTATTCAAAGACTGCGATCACGTACAGATTTACACAAGACCTGAATACAAAGAGCGCTACACCAGCAGGGTGAATATGTTCTTAAGGTCTAACGATTTATAGCTTAACAAATACTTGATTTTACTAGCAAGCGAAGAAAAGTTAGCTTTGCACCAATTATAATAGAAAAGGAAAAATGAAATACTATAATTCAATCATTGAAACCATTGGCGATACTCCTTTGGTTAAGCTCAATTCTGTAAATAAAGGCATTCCGGGTACTATTTTGGTTAAGGTGGAATACTTTAACCCAGGTAACTCCATGAAAGACAGAATGGCGTTAAAGATGGTTGAAGACGCTGAGGCGGCTGGGCTCCTTAAGCCAGGCGGAACCATTATTGAAGGTACTTCTGGAAACACAGGAATGGGCCTTGCACTAGCTGCAATTTCAAAAGGATACAAGTGCATATTCACCTTAGCCGATAAGCAATCGCAAGAGAAGATCGATATTCTGAAGGCAGTTGGGGCAGAAGTGATTGTTTGCCCGACTAATGTTGAGCCAGACGATCCGCGCTCTTACTACTCAGTAGCTAAAAAGCTGAATAAAGATATTCCAAACTCGTTCTACCCGAACCAATACGATAATACTTCAAATGCTCAGGCGCATTACGAAACTACCGGGCCTGAAATCTGGAGAGACACTGAAGGCAAAATTACTCACTGGGCTGCCGGTGTAGGAACTGGTGGTTCTATGTGTGGAACAGCCAAATACCTAAAAGAACAAAATGCAGATATCGTTTCTGTAGGAATCGATACTTACGGATCGGTTTTCAAGAAGTACAAAGAGACTGGTGTTTTCGATGAGAAGGAAATTTACCCATACCTAACTGAAGGAATTGGTGAAGACATTCTACCGAAAAACGTAGACTTCGACCTAATAGATACTTTCGTGAAAGTGACTGATAAAGACGGTGCAATCATGACCAGAAGGTTGGCTCGTGAAGAGGGTATGTTCTGCGGATGGTCTTGTGGTTCTGCGGTGGCAGGTGCTTTAGAATACGCCAAGGAGAATTTGAAAGAGGATGATGTAATGGTAATCATTCTTCCGGACCATGGTACTCGCTACTTAGGTAAAATCTACAATGACGATTGGATGAAAGCTCGTGGTTTCGTGGAGAACAGAAGCTTTGATTCTGCAGCAGATATAATCACCCATCAGAACGGAAATGGTAAGCTTACCACTATTGAGCAATCTGCAACTGTTGGTGAAGCTGTTAAACTGATGACTGGCAACTCTATCTCTCAGCTTCCAGTAACAAATGGAAATGAGTTTGTTGGTAGTCTGATTGATTCTAAACTCTTAGCTCAGATGATTGAAGATCCTGAGTTGAAAACCAAGCCGGTTTCAGAGGTTATGGATCCTTCTTTCCAGTTTGTTTCGCCAGATAATACGCTAGATGTTCTTTCTTCAGTGATTACGAAGGACAACCCTGCGGTATTGGTTCGTGACGAAAAGAATGAGGTGCATATCCTTACTCGTCACGATTTGCTGAATGCCATGACGAATAATTAAGCCAGTACCTTAGTTCTATATTCATAGTCTTTATAGACTGACTGAACAGACAACAGTACAGCGCAGGCAATGGCCAACCATTGTATTGTTGTTTGTTCTCCCCATTGCTTCATGGCTATGGCTACCAATGCCCAAACACCTACGTAGCCAGCATAGGCTAGTCTTCGCTTTAAAATTAGAAAAGTGAAAATGAGCGTAGTAATGACAATCAATGCCAACGCCCAGTTAGGTTCAGAAAGTATTTCATTCCAACCAATCTTTGAGAGGTAGGCAGTAATATTGGCAGCAATGGCCACGGTAATCCAGCCAGCATAAATGGATATTGGCCACCAAACCCATAGCGATTGCTTTTGAAATCCGACTCGCAATTGAACAGTCAATGAAATTAGAGCAATAAGAATCACAGACATAGCAAGAGTGCTCAAAGCTGTGTATTCATAAAGCCATAAAAACACCCAAGTACAATTAGCAAGGTTTGCAACAGTAAGTCCTATGGCCTGAGTTTTTGTAGTTGGCTTATCTGTGTTTCTAAGTAAGTAAATAGCATTTCCGATTAGGCCTATGTAAATGAGTCCCCAAATAGAAAAGGCATAACCCGCTGGGGTAAAATAGTTATCATACTCATTGCTCAAGCTCCCCATTGTATTTCCGTTTATGGCTCCCGTATTGGAGTAGTAGGAAAGAAAAATGGTGGCGAAAACAACCAATAAGTTCAAAACAGGCCAAAATCTACTTTTCATTATTAACAGTTAAAGTACTGTTAAGAAACCAATCATTTATCTACTTGTTCAAGATAGATCATGTAATCACCAATGCTTGAGCCCTTTTCATAAATAAGTATGAAAATTCATACCGCTAGCATTAACTTGTGACTTTAGAAAAGTTCTACGATGGAAATAGCCAAGCAACCAACATTAGCTCAAATTTTAAAGGACTCAAATTACAAACTCACTCAATTCTCAGATTCACAGATTTCGAAACTTGAAGAGTCCATCACTTTAAGAGAGACTAGAGGCAAATACGTTCCCTTTATCACTTGCCTAGTAAGAAGAAAGGAAGTTCAGCTTAAGCCAGAAGAAGCAGTAAGGCAACTCTATCTCATGGTGCTACATGAAGAGTATGGTTATTCCTATGAGCGAATGGAAATTGAGTATGCCGTAAGCTTTGGTAGAGAAAAGAAACGCGCAGACATAGTTGTTTTCGATAAGCAAGATGCTAGAGCTGTCTTTATAATGGTAGAGCTGAAGAAGCCTAAGTTGAAAGACGGTAAAGAGCAATTGAAGTCTTATTGTAACGCTACTGGTGCTCCAATTGGAATATGGAGTAATGGAGAGTCCATTTCTTATTACAACCGAAGAGACCCAAATTACTTCAAGGATATTCCGGATATTCCAAAAGCTACTGAAAAGCTAACTGACATCTTAACGGAACGTTGGACGATTGACGATTTAATTGAGAATGATAAACTTTCAAAAGAGCGTAAATCACTTAAAGACCAAGTAAAGGAGATGGAAGATGAGGTTCTTGCCAATGCAGGAGTCGATGTCTTCGAAGAGATTTTTCAGCTCATCTTCACTAAACTCTATGACGAACTTGAAAGCACTCGTAACAAATCCAGATACCTTGAATTCAGAAACTATGGCGAAACCGAAACAGAGCTAAAGCAAAAGATGCAAGCGCTTTTTGAAAAAGCCAAAGAGAAATGGGAAGGGGTGTTTACAGAAAGCTCAAAAATAACGCTCACACCATCTCACTTAGCTATTTGTGTTTCATCATTGGAAAAAATTAAGCTTTTTAATTCTAATCTGGATGTTGTAGACGAAGCCTTTGAATACCTCATCAACAAGGATAGTAAAGGTGAAAAGGGACAATATTTTACGCCTCGTTTTGTGATTGACATGTGTGTAAAAATGATGGATCCTAAAGCTGATGAAACAGTTATTGACACAGCCGCTGGTAGCTGTGGTTTCCCCGTTCACTCTATTTTCCATGTATGGGAAAAGCAGCTGAAGGCTAAAGGACTTTCTAAAAGTCATTTGTTTACCGCTGAAGAGAAACTACCAGAACAAACAGATTATGTACAAAACAAAGTTTTTGCGATAGACTTTGACGAAAAGGCGGTACGTGTTGCCAGAACGCTCAACTTGATTGCAGGTGACGGACAAACTAACGTGCTCCATATGAACACCTTGGACTATGACCGATGGGACAACAACTACAATGACAAGGATTGGTATGATGTCTACGGTAACGGTTGGAAGAACATTCGAAAACACTTGGCTAATCCCAAACCAAAAACAGTAACAATTGAAGAGGAACGAAACGGTAAAATCTATGTGAAGGAAAAAGAGATTTACGAATGCCGTGATTTTCAATTTGATGTGCTGATGGCAAACCCTCCATTTGCAGGCGACATCAAGGAAAGTAGAATTCTTGCGAAATACGATTTAGGTAAAAAGCCCAACGGCAAGTACCAAACCAAAGTGGGGCGAGACATTCTCTTTATTGAGCGCAACCTGGATTTTTTAAAACCTGGAGGCCGTATGGCGGTGGTACTACCTCAGGGACGATTCAATAACAGCTCCGACAAAGCCATTAGAGACTACATTGCTGAGAGATGCCGAATTCTAGCAGTGGTAGGGCTTCATGGCAATGTATTCAAACCACATACAGGTACGAAGACATCTGTCCTTTTTGTACAGAAATGGGATGATACCCTTTGCCCTAAAGTAGAAGATTACCCGATTTTCTTTGCTACCATGCAAGAGTCAAGCAAAGACAACAGTGGTGAAAAGATTTTTGTGCGAAAAAAAGATTTTCCAAACGCACAACCCTCCAAAAGTTCTGAACTTTTGGAGGGCTCAGAACAAGTGGCAGAACCCATAGACAATTACGACTCTACTCCTTCGAACCTTGAAGAATACCTACTTGACTCACACGGACACCTTGTGGTAAAACACGACCTCTTTAACCATGACGGACTCACCAAAGACGGCATAGCAGAAGCATTTCTGGAATTTGCTAAAAAAGAGAAACTCTCGTTTGTGGGAAAGCCCTAAGCCCTTTTAATGAGTCCCGATACAGGGATTTGTTAGAAGGGCTAGAGATAAAAGAAAAAGATTTTAGCTCAACATATTTAAACAAAGACTTTAGAATTGATAGTCAATTTTATACAAAAGAGCCTGCTAAAAATTCAAAACTCAAATATGAAAAGATCGGTAACATAATAAAAAAAGCTCAATATGGTGTTTCCATTGCCATGAATGAAGATGGAGTGGGGTATCCAATTTACAGAATGAATGAAATCCATAACATGCTCTGTGATATGGAAGTGTCAAAATTCGCTGATATTTCAAAAAATGAGCTCAAAACATTCACTTTAAATGATCGGGATGTAGTTTTTAATAGGACTAATTCATTTGAATGGGTTGGGCGGACAGGTTTATATAAAAAGCTGGACAATCGAGACTTTGTGTTTGCATCATATCTTGTAAGGTTTATACCGAATGAAGATTTGATCTTTCCAGAATATCTTTCTGCTTTTTTAAATAGTAAACAAGGAGTTTGGGACATTAAGAGGAGAGCTAGACAATCCATTAATCAAACAAATGTAAACCCTGAAGAGGTAAAAGAAATTGAAATACCTCTTCTCTCTAAACCTTTTCAAGAGAACTTAAAAGAATGCTTTGATAAGGCATTTGAGCTTTTGATTGATTCAAAATCGGCCTACACCCAAGCCGAACAACTCCTACTCCAAGAACTCAACCTAGCCGATTTCCAACCCAGTCAAGAACCTGTAAACGTCAAAAACTTTTCAGAGTCCTTTGATAGCTCTGGGCGTTTGGATGCAGAGTATTATCAGGTGAAGTATGATGATGTTGAAAATCAGATTATTTCGTATAAAAACGGATACTCAACATTAGGTAATCAAATTGATTACATCAAAACCGGAGAATATTCTGATTCATACATTTCTAAATCAAAGGGTTCATCATATTATCTCAGAAACACTAATATTTCGAAAGGAGAAATAATTCCAGACGAGAACTATTCAGTAGACTCGACAAAATTTCAATGTAGTGCGAATCTCAATGAAGTGTTGACATCAAGGGTTGGAACTATCGGTCTATTTGGGGTTATTAATGAGTCTTTAGTCAATTCAGTGTATTCAGATAATATACTTTGTTTTAAGTTGGTTGATGATCTCAATCCATATGTTTATTCTATCCTTTTTTCATCACAACCTTACCAGTTATTACTTGAAAAACTAGCTGGAGGGTCTGTACAACCCTTAATAACTCAAACCTCCATCAAAACTTTGGTTATCCCAATTATCGACCAAGACAAACAACAACAAATAGCAGATTTGGTAGAGGAAAGCTTCAACCGTAAAAAACAAAGCGAGCATTTACTAGAAATAGCGAAACAAGCCGTAGAAATGGCGATAGAACAAGATGAGGAAAGAGCTATGCGTTGGATAAAGGAACAAACAAAAGACAGAGGGAGAGTCTCTTAAATGAGAAAAGGTATTTCACGGTTGTAGCTAAAAAGGCTCCCGAAGGAGCCTTAAATTATAATCTTGTGTCTCTATAGAGCGTTCGTACCTGCGTGAATGCCTGATCGTAAACCCGATCTATAAATGCCGCAAATAACTCTTGCGGACTTGGAGGAGGAACCTCCTTTTGCTTCGACATTCTGATTTCATCTTTAGTCAGCGCTCGCTCATCTCCGTTGAATGAGGCCCACTCGTACTGCCAGATGTCTTCGCCTCCCAATTTTCTCTGAACTAATACTTGGTTGCTGTAAGCATCTCTGATCTCGAAATTCAGCATGCCGGTAGAAGCCAAGGTCTTTCTGTAAGTAGTGAAATCGGCTTTTACCGTACCAAATACATCATGTGACACACCATCTTTGTCTTTGAACTGACCTACCACTACGCTGTCTCGTTTAATCTCTTTGGTTTTAGATTCTATTCTAGTTTGTCCAAGAACAAAGTCATCGAATTCCATGCTTAGAATATGGTCCGGGCTTATGTCATAAGCCTCCATATCGCCCTGAGAATAGAACTGAACGAATCTATCTCTGCTGAACCCATCTAAGAATTCAAACATTCTATTGGCAAAGTACTCATTGGTAAGCTCCAAACTTCTGGAGTGAACTGGAATTGGTTCAACCAAAACTCTAACTGTACCCATATTTCTTGCCTCTGTCAAAAGGCTGTCAATTGCTGGTAAATTGTTAGTGTATCGAAGAGCTGACTGGAAGTGGCCAAAAGCCTGTCTTCCACCTTCAATGGTATTCGTGCTTAGGGCATCCTCACCAAGAGAAACTTGAACCTCTGCCGCATTTTGAGCAGCAGCTTCTTGCTCTTGCAAATACTCTTTAGGGTTTACCAGGTCTAAGCAAGCAGGGCATCTCTGTATATCTCTGTAATATCTGTTTAAGGCAGCATACTCATTATAGATCGACTCATACCTGAAGGAGTCTGAGCTTCTGTTCATTTGCTGGATTCTCTTCAGGTGATACTGAGAGGCTACTCGGTAACCATCGATCAGTACATCTTGCGCCTTTTTGTTAGAAGGGTTAGACTGAAGTCGGTTTACGGCTCTATCTAGAGCAGTTTCGTAGTCGCCCTTGTCGAAGGCGTTTTTCCCAGTGGCGCAGCCTATTAATACCAACGCCATGAACCCCATTAGAAGTTGTTTGTAAAAAGTGTTCATAAGCTTTAATGTTTGGTTTTGATCTTGACTTGTCGAAAATAGTGCCAAAACTATTTAGCCTTTGTCTAGCTCTATGATTTTATTTCTCATCAGCTCATAGGTGCTTTGGGTCAAGTTGTCTAGATCATCTTCGGTAAGACCTTCAACCGATATTTCTGGGAGGCAATAAGAATGCACAACCCCTGGGCGAAGCAATAGACTGCCTCGCTTCATCAGTTTACCCGCATCATGAATGATGACCGGAATAATTGGAATCTGTGATTCTATAGCCAATCTAAATGGGCCGTAGCGAAAAGGAAGTAAAGGTTCATCCGTGTTATTTCTAGTTCCTTCTGGAGCTACCAAAACGGATGTTCCACCAGAAAGCAACTCCTTCAATCTTTTGCTCCCTTCTTTTCTACTTTCGGTATCTGACCTATCTACCCAAACAGCAAATCTGCCTGTTATCCATCCGAACACTGGAATTTTGGAAAGCTCTTTTTTCCCTAGCGCTACTAGACTACTAGGGATAGCAATGGGAATGGCAGGCGCATCTAAAAAAGAGGTATGATTAATTACAAAAATGTATGACTTCTTTCTGTCTACCACTTTTTTGTTGTGACCGATAAACCAAATACCAGTAAGTAGGCTGAAAATGTAAACCCACACACGAATAAAGAAGTAGGTGATGTTGTCTAGCTTCCGAGAAATGACAATGGGAATAACCATTGGCAAGGCAAAAACCAGCATAGGAACTACGAAAGCAAAGGCGCACCAGCCTGTGTAAATGTACTGAATGATTCTCTTAATCATACATAGTGAATGTATCGCTAAAATAGTCAGAATTTAACAATAAGCACGAAGTGAATTTTGCCAACCAGCAGATAAAGTCTCGCCCTCTAAACTTCTTCTATCACTTCAAATAATTCTTCCAATCATACAACACTTTTTACCATCTGTAACACCTAATAGCCATATGTGTACATTCTTGTATATGTGATTTGAGTTGGTTGTCTAAAGGCAATATTAAACTAACTGTAATGCTTAAAACTAAGCTTTTAGCTTCTTTCATTTTGCTACTGCTAGGCGGTAGTTTGATGGGGCAAGACCGTACCATCTCAGGTACTGTTCTTGATGAGTTCGGTGCAGCATTGCCAGGTGTAAGTGTTTCTGTTAAGGGCACTACTAATGGTATGATCTCCACTGAAGAAGGCCGTTATACGGTCAGCGTTAGCTCTAACACCGATGTGCTTGTTTTCCGATTCTTAGGATACAGGACCATTGAAGAAACGGTGAACAACCGAACCACAATAAATATCTCTATGGTACCAGATGTTGTAGATGCTGGAGAGGTAGTTGTTGTGGCTTATGGTACACAAGACACCAAAAGCATTACCGGCTCTGTGTCACAACTCACTGAAGAAAAGATTAAAGAAAGGCCAGTAACTAGCCCTATTTCTGCTCTTGGTGGTTCTGCTCCGGGTATTCAGGTAACCACCTCAACAGGTCAGCCTGGAGATAACCCAGCTATTAGGCTCAGAGGTATCGGTTCAATAAATGGTAGCAACAACCCTCTCTTTGTAGTAGATGGTGTGCCTTTCAGCGGAAACATCAACAGGATAAGCCCAGACGATATTGAGTCTATCTCTACTTTGAAAGATGCTGCTTCAACTTCACTTTATGGTGCAAGAGCAGCAAACGGTGTGGTAATCATCACCACCAAACAAGGTAAAAAAGGTGCTCCTCCAAAATTCTCTTTCTCAACTAAGCAGGGAATTACAGCCAGAGGAATTCAAGAATATGATAGACAAGCACCTCTAGATTACTACCAAACTTATTGGGAGGCAAGAAGAAACGACCTAATAGTTCAAGGCCGTACTCCTGAACAAGCAGCAACAGAGTCTACTAATGGCCTAATTCCTTTCTTGTTCTACAACGCTACCAATGTTGCAGACAATGCAATTATTGGAACAGATGGTTCTATTAACCCTAATGCTTCTATCAGATATTCTGAAGATGACCTGGATTGGTTCAGCCCAATTGAAAGGCTAGGCTACAGACAAGAGTATAACTTCAGCGCTCAAGGTGCCACAGAAAAAGTAAACTACTACGCATCAATAGGCTACCTAGACGAGAAAGGTGTATTCAAAAACTCAGACTTTGAGAGATATACCCTAAGAACCAATATTGATGTTAAAGTGCTAGATTGGTTGAAAATTGGCATGAACAACTCTGGAGACGTAAGACTTCAGAACACCGTTACCAGTGGCGGGTCTGGCTTCGCTAACGCTTTCTATAATGCAAGAAGAATGGGCCCTATCTTCCCTGTTTATGCTATAGATTCCAACGGAGAATACATAATTGACCCATTAACAGGCTCAAGAGCCTTTGACAGAGGTGATGCTCGCTTTGGCATTCCAAGAAGACCAAACAACACTTCGGGTCGTCATGCTCCTGAAGAAATGTTGCTAAACAGCAACTACAATGAGAGCTTGTTCTTCAGAACTGTTGGTTTCGCAGATTTTACTCCAATTGAAAACTTAAGTATTAAAATTAGTGGTAGTGTTGATATTGGTACATTTAACGGTCAGTTCTATGGCAACCCATATGTTGGAGACTATATTCCTGAAGGTAGAGCAACAAAAAGTGCCAACTTCGATATTACTACCAACTTCAACCAGCTAATCAACTACTCGTTTGATATTGGTGCAGCTAACTCTTTCGACATTCTTGTGGGACATGAGAATTACGGAGAAAAGATAAACGATTTTAGTGCAGCTAAAACTGGGTACATTGTTCTAGACAACCCTGTACTAGATAACTATACCACCATTGCTTCTGTAAGCTCTCAAATTGATAAATACAGAACTGAGGGTTTCTTCTCTAGAATAAACTACGCTCATAATGAAAAATACTATGCTTCTGTTTCTTTCAGAAGAGATGGTACTTCAAGGTTTGCTAGAGATGTAAGATGGGGTAACTTCTGGTCTGTTGGTGGTAGCTGGAGAGTTTCTGAAGAAGACTTCCTAAACAGCTTCGGTTGGCTTAACGAATTAAAAGTTAGAGCTTCTTATGGCCAAACAGGTAATGACAACGTTGGTGGATACTATCCTTCTCAAACACTCTATTCTGCTGGTAGAAACAACGCAAACAATGCTGGTTTCTTTAGCTACAATGTGGGTAATGGCGATTTATTATGGGAGAAAAACACTTCTGTAGACTTTGCTGTAGACTTTGAAGTATTGGATAGAGTAAGAGGTACTGTTGAGTACTTTAACCGTTACTCAGACAACCTATTGTTCTCAGTGCCAATTGCTCGTGAGTCTGGTTACACTTCTCAAAACAGAAACATTGGTAAAATGGTAAACAAAGGTCTTGAGTTCGATGTGAACGTAGACATTGTAAGATCTAACACCAATGGCTTTGAGTGGAACTTTGGCTTAAACGGTACTATGTTCTCCAATGAGATCACTAAGCTTCCGGAAGACTCTAGAGAAAACGGTATTATTAGCGGTTCGAAAAAATTGCTTGAAGGCAGATCTATCTATGACTTCTGGCTGAGAGATTGGTGGGGTGTAGACCCTGCAACTGGAGAGCCGCTTTATGTGTATGACCCAGCTTCTGAAGAAACACCAGCCAACCTTTTTACTACTATCGATGGTGTTCAGCTTACCAATAAGCAAAACAATGCGCTTTTTGCCTATAACGGATCTTCAATTCCTGACTTGTATGGTGCATTCACTAACAACTTCTCATTCAAAGGCTTCGATTTATCTGTTCTCTTTGCCTATAGCATTGGTGGCAAAATATATGATACCAACTATCAGAGCTTAATGAGTACAGATGACGGTGCAGCAGTTCATATAGACATTGCCAACAGATGGAAACAACCAGGCGATATCACTGATGTACCTAAAGTATCTGTAAACAATGATGTAAACATTGTTGCCACATCAGACAGATGGTTAACTGATGCTTCTTTCCTTAACCTGAGAAACATTAACCTTGGTTATACTTTCGATAAGGCATCTCTTCAATCACTTGGTATTTCAAACCTAAGAATGTACGTATCGGCCGAAAACCTATTCTTCGTTAGCGCTAGAAAAGGTATGAACCCGCTAGAAACATTCAACGGTACACAAGATGTTGGGCTTTACCCTCCATCTAGAATCATGACTTTGGGTGTTAACCTAAACTTCTAAAACTAAGACAATGAAATACATTTCAAGAATTATAATGCTCTTGGCAATAGTACTGGTAAGTGCTTGTGCCGAAGATTATTTAGACACCTTCCCTACTGATCAGCAAGCAGCCGATCAGGTATTGGGCACCATAGAAAACCAAAGAGCAGCTCTAGAGGGAATGCACAGACATATGTATAGCATGCCTGGCGCTTCTCAAGGTGAAAGGGCTGGCTATGGCAACTTCATGATCAATTACGACTTTCTTGGTAGCGATGTAGTAAACCCGCAAAGAGGTAGTGGTTGGTTCATTAGTGCGTATCAGTGGATTGACCACAGAAACAACTCTGGCTCTTTGGTTCGTCATACTTATGACTATTACTATACCATGATTGTAAACGCCAACAACATCATCAATTCTATTGATGCTATTGAAGGTGATGAATCTGAAAAGCAGAACATAAAAGGACAAGCTTTATTCTATAGAGCATTTGGTCACTTCAACCTTGTTCAACTTTATGGAAAAAGGTATGTGCCAGGCCAAAACAACACCCAGCTAGGTGTGGTAATTAACCTAGACGACCTTAATAGTATTGGTACTTCTAAAGCTAGATCTACAGTAGAAGAGGTTTATGCTCAAATTCAGACAGACCTTACTTCTTCTTTGCAAAACATTACTGCTTCTGGACAAACTTATGCTAGCGATAAATCGCAGATTAGTGCCAATGTAGTAAATGGTGTATTAGCAAGAGTTGCACTTACTAAGGGAGAGTGGGCCAATGCCATTACCTATGCTCAAGCTGCCAGACAAGGCTTTAGCGCTACAACCAGCGCACAAATGACCAACGGATTCAATAGCCAAGATACTCCTTCTTGGATTTGGGCCAGCCATGTTATTCCAGATCAAGGTGAGTATTTTGCGTCATTCTTTGCCTATATGTCTTATAACTACAGCTCGTCTCACATCAGAAACGACCCTAAGTGTATCAATGCAGATTTGTATGATCTTATTGCTGACACTGACGTTAGAAAAGGTCTTTGGGCAGTTACTCCTGCAGAGATGGCTGCAATAGATATTCCAAGCAACTTTGCCAAATATCCGTACATGAACGTGAAGTTCGAGGCACTTCCTTCTGGAACTATTGGCGATGGTGACGTTGTACTGATGAGAGCAGATGAAATGATCTTAATAGAAGCAGAAGCAAATGCTCACCTGGGCAACGATTTAGCAGCTAGAACAGCATTATTCAGCTTAGTTTCTCAAAGAGATCCGAATGCCTTAATAAGCTTAAATTCTGGTGCAGCACTTCTCAATGAAATTTTGGTACAAAGAAGAATTGAGTTGTGGGGAGAAGGTTTCAACTTTTTAGATCTAAAGCGTTTAGACCTACCATTATTCAGACCTCAGAGAGGAAGCTTTAGCTTAACTCAGGCAAGAATTACAGAGGTTCCGGCTGGTTCTCCAGAATGGCAGTTCTTATTGCCAATCAGCGCTATGAACGTAAATAAAGAGCTAGTTCAGAATCCTTGATTTTGTTCTGTTCAATATTAACAAATGAAAAGAGCCGTTTTTAAGCGGCTCTTTTCTTTTCCTTATAATCCAAGATTCTTTAAAAATAGTTTTTTTAAGTCGAATGCCTCATTAGCTTTGACCCTGAATTTAATGAAACAAGGTGCTGAGCAATCATCCAACTCAGTGTCTTTAAAAAATGGATGAAACCTAACTCTTTGCTTGCAAAACCCTGACCTCGAGTCGGGGTTTTTCATTTTAGTTCATGGCGCAATTATCTTTCCGGCTGGTGTCTACCAAATGGAATATCTTCCAGCCATTTTCTGTACGGTAAAGCTTGAAGGAATTGACACCGCAGTGCGAAAACACTCCGCCCAAGTAGAATTTGAAGGGAGTCCAAGCAGAAGCCAAATCTCCATCTATAGATATTGTTCCGAATTCAATTTGCTCGTCCCAAACCTTGTCATGAGGAGTGCCAACTGCGTTAAGGAAGTTTTGGAAGCTGCTGGTTTGTACAACGGCTTTGCCTTCTCTGTTTTGAGTGACTCGCTGAAAGATCACATCGTCTTTCATTACCGAATGAACCATAGAGGAATCTCCGGCTCTCATACCATCGAACATGGTGGTGATGGTTTTCTTTATTTCGGCAATATCGTCTTGAGCTTGAAGAGAGGGAGCCAATAAAAAGAGCCCGATAAGGGCTCCAAATAGTACTTTTCTATTCATATCTGAAGCGTTTAAAAACTGAAAATACTAATCTATTTTCAGTATGGCTGCTTCATAATTGCTAATTATCCTCCGCGTCTAACGCTTCCTCCTGTGTTGGTTCTAACATCCGTTCTTGGTTTGCCACTGTAGCGTACCGAACCGCCAGTACCCGCGCTAGCTCTCAATCTCTCTTCAGCATTCAACCTAATATCTGCACCGGTATTGGCCCTTGCGTAAGCATCGTTAGCTGTTAAGTCCATGGCATCAATGCTTCCTCCAGTAGAGGCAGAAACATCGACTTCTTCAGTGGTTCCTTGAATTTTAATTCTCCCTGAAGTGGTAGCTCCTAAATCAACTGACTTAGCCTCAGTTTTAAGATACACCGTTCCGGAAGTTGAAGTAGTTACCTTCAGGTCTGTCACTTTAATTTCAGACCTAAAATCTGCTTCGGCACCGGTAGAAACGTGAATTTCTTCTATTTCATCGGTGTAGGTTAGTTTTGCTCTTACTCTATTACTTCTGTGGTTGCCCCTAGAGAGTTTTACGTACAATTTATCTCCTCTCACCTCAGTAATTACATCTTCTAAATCGATGCGTGATACTTCCAGACTAATAGAGTTTTCAGAGCCTTTTTCAGCAATAAGATCTATGCCTTGTGCCACAGAAATTTCATCGAAACTCCTTAAGCTTCTAGTCTCTGTGTCTTGTGCCGAAAGTGATAATGCTGCTACTAAGCAGAAAAAAGTGAATAAGTATTTCATGGTATTGAGTTTTTATGACCTAGAAGAGAGACATGGGTTCACTTCTACAGGTTGCATCAACACCAAAGAAATCTAAAACTTAGGCTGCAAAAGCATGAATATTTGGAATGGTGATGATTTTGCGCGAATACACAATTACACCTTCCTCCTTCAATTCATTAATAAGTGTGGTAACCGTTTGCCGTGAAGAACTAATGATGTTGGCAATCTCTCCGTGGGTTAGATAGTTCTTAATTACAAGACCGGCTTCGTCTTGCTTGCCCTCTTTATTGGCCCAATCGAAAATGAAAGATTTAAGTCTGGCCTTTACGTCTTTAAAAACCAAGTTGGTGTATCTGGTCTCTAGCCCTCTCAGTTTTTCGGCCATTCTTCTGGCAAACGAAAGTGCCAAAACAGGGTGTTTCTGCATTAGAACTTCAAACTCGTCTTGATTGAAGATGCAAACAATTACTTCGCTGGAAAGTATCTCTGCAAACTCTTGAGTTTGTTTATAAGCAGCATTAGAAATTTCACCGAAATGGTCTCCTCCAAGCACAATACTTTTGATCAGTTCGTTTCCGAAACCATCAATCTCACTAATTTTTACCTTTCCGTTAATGAGGAAATATAGCTTCTTACTTGGCTCATTGTTAAAGTAAATGGCCTGACCTTTTTTCATTCGCACAAAACGGGCAATACTCGAAAGGTCATTGATTTGATCTTTGCTGAGGTCTGAAAACAAATCGAAGTTTTTCAGATACCAATATTTCATTTCCTTTTGCATACTACAGATTCATTAAAAGTTGTATCAGGGCAATAGCAATAATGATTGCACCCAATATTTGATTATAGTTTTTTGTTAATCTCATGTAAATGAACTCCCTCTTTCTAGAGGTGAATTCTGCTACGAGATACTGCAAAAGAAAGGCACCAAGTGCCGCTCCAAACACAAATGCCGACTGAACCAGCCAATGGTCTGAAGTGAGTAATTGATTCGTTTTAAGGTTTGTAATTACAAATAACCAAAACGGATATAGTTGTGGATTTAAAAGTCCGAATGTAAGCCCTAGCCATACTTCATTACCACTTTTCATGTTTAGTTTAGAATTAGTGGAAGAGCTTTTCTGAAAAATCAGAAAGGTGCCGAAAATCAGCAGTACCCCAATTGTCAAATATTTCAGAGTGTTTTGAAAGCCTTCAAACTGGTCTAGCAAATTGGCGCTGGCAAACGCCAGGCCACAGTAGAGCAATTCAGGTAGGCTACCTCCGAAACCAAATCGTATGGCAGACTTCTTATTCTTATTGAGTGCGGTATGAATGGTACCAAAGTTTACTGGCCCTAGTTGCACAGAACCTGCAAAACTAATGAGTGTTGCTAACAGCAAACTACTAAATACCATCCAAAGCATTTGGCAAACTTAGGTTAGTAGTGGGTGATTTAGTTACATTAGGCTTGCTCGAAAAATGACTTCTAATCAATCGAATCATTTCACCAGCAGGTGTAACTTTTGCTCCGAGCTTTCTGCTTTGCTGACTCACCTCAAACATCACTTTCATGGTTTTAGCCACATCTCTGTAAGCTTGAAGAAGATTGAACTTCGGATCATAGATATGGCCTGCTTCGGAAGTAACTCCGTTCAGCTCCATGATTTTTATATTCTTTCCATTCATTAAATCTTCTGGTGAGCTCACTTTTAGGTCGAATCGGCCAAAGTTGAAACCTTCAATTTTAGAGGCTATCTGATGAAACACCTCAACTGTCTGCTCATTAATTAGATGCTGTCCGCTTACAAACTTGGTTCCCAAACAGTGGTTACCAATAGGCTGAAGTAATTCGCTTTGGCCAGAAGGAAGAACCTCTTCCATTTTAACACCTAACTTTTTCTCTAAGCTTTTAATCTGGAGATGGTATCGCTCATTTTTCTGAAGGAGTTGCCTAATACTAGACTTTCCATCTCCCGTAACAGTGAGAAACTCTTTCATCACTATGGAAGAGATGCCTCTCTTTTCTGTCCCAGGAATTCGGTAGTAAAGTACGCCAAGCTCCAAGGAATAGCCGATGAATTGCTGAACCAGAAAGTCTACCGGATTAGCTTCCATGTACTTCCTTAAAGCTGCTTCATCCTCAATCTTTTCAACCTGACTACCTCTTTCCCCAACATTTGGTTTAGCAATTATGGGAAAGGTGAAACCATGAGTTTCTATTGCCTCTAGCACTTTCAACCAATCTTCTGAGGCTTTGAAGTGGAGTGTCTTCGGTAAGAACTGTGGATCGATCTTCTTAAGAATATCAATCTTAGATTCACCAAATACACCGCTGTGTTCAATGCCTGGATTAGCCGCAGTAAAGTAGGTCAAAGACCTGGCTTTCATTGCCAGGTACAGCCAATAGGGTACCATGGGCAGAAAGAAAAACCAGAATGGCCAGTACTCATAGTAGAATACTTTGACCCAAAAAAGTGGAAGCTTAGTTCTCATTAGTCAATTGAATGTAATCAATGGTTCAAGATTTACGAAGTTTCTTTGTGTACGATGTGCATCCAACAAGAAATAAGTGTCTTTCAATACAATGTCATTCTGCCGTCTGCAAAACCGTCACTTAATTGACAATTGATGTGCCAAAGCGAAAACAATGAATATAACTATCTGAAATACAGTTTTTTAATTAAAAATAAGACAACAACTATCAATTTCATTTTCCTGATATATCATGAAATACACAAATATTCGTGAATAAGAAAAGATTATTAAAATCAACCGCTTTAGCTATTTTGGTGTCATTATTGATCAAGCTTAACCGATTCAAATAAATATTCACGAAATATCAGGAAACTCAATGAAAACAATGGTCACGATGATTTGCCTGTTTTTGGCAACCATCAACTTTACACACGCACAAGAGCAAAACTCTTCAAAAGACACACAACTAGTCATCGTATATCTAGAAGACAAATCGGAGATTACAGGTGAATTGATCTCTGAGAACGAAACAGAAATCGTAATCAACAGCGTTAGTCTCGGACTACTTACTTTTCAGCAATCGGAAGTTAAAAGAGTGGTTTATTTAGATGGAAAGGGCAGAATGCCTAACCCAAACCCAACTAGATACTTTATTGGCCAATCGGCCTATACGCATGAGAAGGGCGAAGGCTATTATCAGAATATTTATGGCCTATTTAACTTAGTTAGCTACGGAATAACTGACCGCCTGAGTGTTATTGGAGGAGTAGAATTGATCTCCTTATATAGCGGGAACCCTATACTTTTTGCCAATGCCAAATATGGTATTCCCGTAGCACCAAAGCTTAATTTAGCAGCATCTGTTTCTTACCTAACGGTTGCCGGATCTCTTGCTGAACTTAGTGCTGGTACAATAAATGGCCTAGTTACTTACGGTAGCAAAGAGCATCATTTAACAGTTGGAACTGGTTATGCTTTTGCAAACGGTGAAATTGATAGTAGTGGAGTTCTCACTATTGGCGGCATTACCAGACTGAATAAAAGGGTTGCCCTCCTAACGGAAAACTACATTTTAACTTCTGGTGAAGAGGCCATAATCTCGGGAGGCTTAAGGTACATAGCCAAAAAGCTAACCATAGATTTGATGTACTTTGAGGGAGGTTTTCCTGCAATTGATATTGTACTGAAACTTTAAACAGAGCCTCTTTTAATTCCGAGCTTTTTCATTCTTGACTCCAGCGTAGTGGCTTTCATACCAAGGATTTTTGCAGCTCCTTTTTCGCCACTTACCCTCCAAGATGTTCGGTTTAAAACCTCAAGGATATATTTCTTTTCAAACTGAGCCAAAGTTTCTAATTCTACAGAGTTAGAAACTTTGGTTTTTTTAGGAATCCAATCTCCAAGCTCTAGCTTATTCTCGGGCGATAGAATTACAGCCCTTTCAATTACATTCTCTAGCTCCCTAATATTTCCAGGCCATTCATAAGCCAAAAGTGCGTTTAGCGCTCTTTTAGGAATATTGGTAATTCGCTTACCTAGCTTGCCTGCAAAGCGCTCTGTGAAGTACTTAACCAAAAGCGCTATATCTTCTTTTCGCTCGCGAAGCGGAATGCTATATACAGGGAACACATTCAATCTGTAAAACAGATCTGCTCTGAACCTGCCTTCTTCTACTTCTTCTTCAAGTCTTCTATTGGTAGCAGCAATGACTCTAACATTTACTTTTTGAGTGGTGGTGCTTCCGAGTCTTTCAAACTCACCCTCTTGCAATGCCCTCAATAGTTTTGATTGCAGCTCCAGTGGAAGCTCACCAATTTCATCCAGGAATAGTGTACCCTGATCGGCTAGTTCAAAACGGCCAATTTTACGACTGATAGCTCCTGTAAAAGCTCCTTTTTCGTGGCCGAAAAGCTCACTCTCAATCAGATTGGCTGGCAGTGCGGCACAGTTTACTTTTACTAAAGGCCTATTTCTTCTGGGTGAAATATTGTGAATCGCCCTTGCCAACAACTCCTTTCCTGTGCCAGATTCTCCCAGAATCAGAACTGTCGCATCTGTTGCTGCCACTTGCTCACAGGTAGCTAAAACCGATTTAAAACGATCGCTTTGGGTAATGATTTCCTCAAAATTATGTTCTAGCTGAATCTCTTCTTGTAAATAAGTATTCTCGGCCTCTAGTTTGTCTTTTAGGCTTTTGACCTCCTCCATTGCAGAAAGCAATTTTTCGCTAGAAATATTTCGCTCAATTTCTGCAGCAGCCCTATCAGAGAATATCTTAATGATTTCTTGCTCGCCTGGAGAGAGGTCCAATTTTTTGTTGTTGAAAAGACCAATATGACCGATTACTTCGCCCGCTCTGTTGGTAATAGGCGCACCAAAATAGCCCTCAACCCCAGCTTCTCTGGTGTATTGCTTGTCCGTTTTTTCTTTGATGAGCAACGGTTCATTGGTTCTAAGTATAATGTCGCATGGGGTTCCGGCCACATCGTACTCCACATTTTCCTTAATCTCATCTCCTTTATAAAAGGCCAGTGTTCTAAGCCTCGATTTGGTATGATCTGTACATTCCGAAACTAAAACCATGTGAACGTTTAGTGCCTCCGAAATGCGCTCTACCAAAGTGCGGAAAAAGTCAGTCCCAATTTTGGTGGCTGTAGCCTCAGTTATAGACTTTAAGAGTCGCTCTTGCCTCTGCCTTTGAGAAATATCCAGAATGAAGCTTACGTTGTACGCCTCTCCTTCGAACTCAATGTGATTAATAAAGATTTCTACCGGAAACTCCTCACCATTCTTTTTTACATGGCTAGACTCAAAGCTAAGGTTCTGAACTTCCTTAGATTTCGCCCATGTTTCTGCATAGCGCTTCTCGTCAAAATTTGGATTGATATCGAGAATAGATAGCCGTTGAAATTCCTTCAGCGAATAACCATATTGATTTATGGCAGTGTCGTTGGCAAAGTGAATCCTGCCATTTTCATCCATCCAGAAAATAGAAGCCAAGGCGCGCTCAACAGTAAACTGAGCCAATAGAGGGTGCTCCGATATGTTACTCTCGAATTTCATTTCCCGAAATTTCGTGATTAATTTAAGTAATCTGTTCTTATTTCAACCTGAATTGTCGGCCAAATGATCTTTAAGAACAACCGCGCCAAACAGTTTTCTCGTTTATCTGCCGAAACAAATACCATGAAACAAGTCGTCTTTTTACTCCTCCTACTCTCAAGCTGGCAACTTTCGGCACAAGACCCACCATACGCTAAAAAGCACTACAATTTGCAGAAAGGCGTGGCTATTCAGGGTTACGATCCTGTAAGTTATTTTAAAGCGGACTCAGCAGAAAAGGGTAAAGAATCAATAGCCTATAACCATAATGGGATTGTTTATTACTTCAGCTCGCAAGCCAACAAGCAAGCATTTATTGAAAACCCAGCTAAATATGAGCCACAATATGGGGGCTATTGTGCTTATGCCATGGCAGATGGAGACAAGGTGAAAATTGACCCGGAGACATTCAAGATTGTAGATGGCAAGCTCTATTTGTTTTACAATTTCAGGCTTACAAACACTCTCAAACTTTGGAATAAAGAAGAAACAGAACTGCTGCCTAAGGCTGAAATGGAATGGTTGAAAATTATTAAAAACTAAGCCAGAACACTATTTCCCTTTTTTAGCTCTCAAAAAGCCCTAATTTTAATCAAGACTTTTTTAAATGGAACTTCAAGAAGTATCAAAATCTATCTTAAATCAGCTTATAGACGTTTCTAAGCAACTTAAAGGCGATCAGTTTAGTGAGCGACTCAATGTGCTTTCGGGCAATACAATTGGAAAGCATGTTAGACATATTATTGAATTTTTCGACCTAATGATGCTTGGTTCGGCCTCTGGCTTTGTGAACTATGATCAGCGGAGCCATGATAAAGTGATTGAGTCGAACTCTCAGTTGGCCATAGAAAAGATGCATGCGCTAAAGCAAGAGATTGATGCCATAACAAAAGATTTTCCGATCACTCTACAGGTTAATTATGGAGCCGAGGGAGGTAAAAATCAGACTATGAACAGCTCATACTTCAGAGAGCTTCAGTATAATATTGAACATGCCATACATCATATGGCTATTATCAAAATCGCCATTGGCGCCTGTTTCACCGAAGTGGAACTTCCGGCCAACTTTGGTGTTGCCTATTCTACAGTTAGGTATCAAAAACAGCTTGCATGTGCACAGTAACTTTCTTGCCTAAGGGCGAAGAAGATTTCATTATTACTTCTAATCGTGATGAAGACCCTCAAAGGGCAACACACGAACTCACCTCTCAGAATCTAGGCGGCAGGTTGGTATATTTTCCTCAAGACCCCAAAGCTGGGGGCACTTGGTTTGCCACAGATAAAGAAAATTTCACTCTGGTTTTATTGAATGGTGGTTTTGAGAAGCATAGCCATAAACCACCATACCGTATTAGTAGAGGAATTATGCTTTTGCAATTCTTTGAAATCAATTCAGTCAAAGACTTTGTAGAGCTTTATAATTTCGATGGAATAGAACCATTCACTCTTGTTCTGATAGATCATTCAGGAAATGAAGTCAAACTGCACCAGTTGGTTTGGTCTGGCAAAGAATTGGATCATCAGCAACTCAAAAACACTCCTCATATTTGGTCATCGTCTACGCTTTATCCGCAGCCCGTTAGAGATGAAAGAAGAAGGTGGTTTAAGGAATGGCTGGTAGGGAGAGAGAGCTACTCTCAGGGCGAAATTCTTGAGTTCCACCAGTTTGGTGGTAAGGGAGATGCTTGGAACGATTTTGTAATGAATCGAGAAGGAAGGGTACAAACAGTAAGCGTCACCTCTCTAGACAAGAAAAGTGACGCTTTCCATTTTCAACATAAAAGCTTGGTTTAGCCTAGGTCGAACTTAATACCTTGAGCAAGCGGAAGCTTGTCAGTATAGTTTATGGTATTGGTTTGTCTTCTCATGTAGCCTTTCCAAGCATCTGAGCCAGACTCGCGTCCGCCACCAGTTTCTTTTTCACCACCAAATGCACCACCAATCTCTGCTCCTGAAGTACCAATGTTCACGTTGGCAATTCCACAATCTGAACCAGTGGCTGATAGGAAAGTATAGGCTTCCTGTACGTTGTTAGTCATAATGGCTGAAGAAAGACCCTGCTTCACACCATTCTGGATAGCAATGGCATTATTCACATCACCTGAGTACTTCATTAAGTACAGAATTGGTGCGAAAGTCTCTTCTTGAACAGTTGCATAGCTGTTTTCAGCTTCAACAATACAAGGTTTTACATAACAACCGCTTTCGTAGCCCTCGCCCTCAAGTACCCCTCCTTCAACAATTACTTTACCGCCTTCTTTTTGAACAGCTTCAATGGCATTCAAGTAATTATTCACAGAATCTGTATCGATAAGTGGACCTACGTGGTTTGTTTCATCTAGTGGGTTGCCAATTCTAAGTTGCTTATAGGCATTTACAATCGCGTCTTTCACTTTGTCGTAAATAGACTCGTGAATGATGATTCTTCTGGTTGAGGTACAACGCTGACCTGCAGTTCCTACAGCACCGAAAACACTTCCGATTACTGTCATTTTCAGATCGGCCTCAGGAGTGACAATGATTGCATTGTTACCACCAAGCTCAAGAATGGACTTGCCTAGTCTTGAGGCAACAGTTTGCCCAACGATTTTCCCCATTCTGATTGATCCAGTTGCTGAAATCAATGGTACACGCTCATCTTTAGTCATCATTTCACCTACGGTGTAATCACCATTGATTAGACAAGAAATACCTTCTGGCATATCGTTTTCCTTCAATGTTTCGGTGATCAAGTTCTGGCAAGCGATACCAGTAAGAGGGGTCTTCTCAGAAGGTTTCCAAACGCAAACATCGCCACAAACCCAAGCCAAAGCAGTGTTCCAGGCCCAAACAGCAACTGGGAAGTTGAAGGCTGAAATGATTCCAACTACTCCTAGCGGATGCCATTGCTCTTGCATGTGGTGTCCTGGTCTTTCAGACTTAATGGTTAGGCCATGCAGCTGACGAGAAAGACCTACTGCAAAGTCACAGATATCGATCATTTCCTGAACTTCGCCTAAGCCCTCTTGGTAAGACTTACCCATTTCAAACGAAACAAGCTTGCCTAAATCTTCTTTATGTGCTCTCAGTTTTTCTCCGAACTGACGTACAACTTCACCTCTCATTGGAGCAGTTACATCTCTCCACTGCAAGAATGCCTGCTGTGCAGTATCTATCACCTGGTCATATTCTGCACGTGTAGTTGCAGTTACAGAAGCAATGTATGCCCCAGTAACAGGCGTGTAAGATTTTAACTCTTCGCCATTTCCAGTAGACTTTGAGCCTGTTGATGTTCCATTATTTTTTTCTTGAACTCCCAGGTTCTTTAGAACCTGTTCAATACCAAAATTCTCCATTTCTGTTTCCTTAGATTAGTTCTTTGCTCAACATTACAAGTATTTTTAGAGGTCTGCAAAAAATGAGCGACTTGGTTCTGCAGACAATAAAAAAGCCTCCTTCCGATACTTCAGAAAGGAGGCTAAAATTCTTGAGTATATTTTACCAGTTTATTCTGAAATACTCCTTTTCTCCATCAGGGTATTTACCCATTACATAGAAGTCTCTCTTTTTAGCGTCAATCAACTGCTGAAATTCTTCAAGGTTCTCGATGTCCACATCGCCCACTTTAGTGATTACGAAGCCTTCAAGAATTCCTGCTTCACTCCAAGCACCTTCGCCTAACTCCAGTAGCTGCACGCCACCATCTACTCTCAGTCTACTTTTGATTCTATCATTGATGTCTATAAAAGTAGAACCTTCAATTTTGTAGCTCAACTGAATTTCTTCTGGTGAAAGATCTGCTACAAAATCATCTTTCTTTCTAAGTGTAAGATTGGTTTCCTTTTGCTTTCCATTACGCTTGAACTTAACTACAATCTGATCACCAGGCCTTTGTCTAGCCACCAACTCCTGTAGTTCACTTGTGGTTCTAACAGCTCTTTCATTGATTCCCACAATTACATCGTTCGCCTTTATTCCTGCTTTATCGGCTGCGCCTCCTGGGTTTACTTCGCGAATAAGAACCCCACTTAACTCATCGGTTGTTCTTCCATCAGCATCTGTTATAGTAACTCCTAGCAAGCCTCTCTGCACTTCGCCAAACTCAAGTAAATCGTCCATTACTTTCTTTACAAGAATAGAGGGTACCGCGAATGAGTAGCCATTAAAAGTTCCTGTATTGGTAGCAATTGCGGTGTTAATTCCGATAAGCTCACCTTCAAGGTTTACAAGTGCTCCACCGCTATTACCTCTGTTTACAACGGCATCGGTCTGAATGAAAGACTCAATACCGTAGTTTCTTTCTCTTCCACTTTGAATCAGGTTGATGTTTCTAGCTTTTGCGCTTACAATTCCTGCTGTAACGGTATTATTTAGGTCGAATGGATTTCCCACGGCAAGCACCCATTCTCCGATATCTACCTGATCTGAATCACCAAATTCAACATAAGGAAGGTTGTCGGTTTTGATTTTGATCAAAGCCAAATCAGTGTCTTCATCTACTCCAATTAGCTCCGCATCATATCTTCTATTATCGTCTAAGCGTACTTCAAGCTCATCGGCTCCGTCTACCACATGATAATTAGTGGCTACATATCCGTCTTTGGAAATGATAACGCCAGAGCCAGTAGACTGACGAGTTCTTTCGCCTCTTCCGAACCATTTCGAAAATGAACCAGACCTGTTGTAGGTAGAAGTATTTGTGATATGAACCACCGCAGGAACTGCTGCCCTAGATGCCTTGATGAAATTAATACCCTCTGGAACTATGTAGTCTTTAGTAGAGCTATCTATCTCTCCAAAAGAGGTGGTTACTGCTGAAGGATTGCCGAGGCCAATGTTTTGTCCGTTTCCGCCAGAACCAATAAGGCTCATTCCCACCAACACAATTATGCCTCCTAATAAAGAAGAGGCCAATAAACCTAGAAAAAACTGTCTTCTCGAAACCATACACTTACCGTTCTAATGTGACTTCATAACGATTCTGTAAAACCGCAAGTTTTAATTTATTCAAAATAAAGCAGTTCTTAACTCCATTTAACAATTTTCACCACGAAAAAAGGCCACCAAAACTGGTGGCCCCTAATCAACCTCAACAACACAAACCTACTTCACGGTTATCTTACTCACTAACTTCTTGGTCTCATCTTTTGGAATTACCAAGCTTAAAATTCCATTTTCATAGCTTGCCTCAATTTTGTCGCTCACAATATTATCTGGTAATTGGAAAGACTTTTTGAAAGAACCATACTCGGTCTGAATAGAGTAGAAGTTCTTCTCGCTTTTCTCTTTCTCAAACTTTCTTTCACCACTGATAGTAAGCAGACCATCATTCAAATCGATGTTGAAATCTTTTTTATTGAAACCAGGAACCGCTACTTCAATTTCGAAAGACTTCTCAGTCTCGGCTATATCGGTTCTCGGGTTAAAAGTGTTCGCACCATTCTCTAAACCTTCATTAAAGAATTTGTCGAAAAATTTGTCCATTGTGTTTGGAACAAACATGCTTGGGGTTCTTTTTATCATATTCATATCTTTTGAGCTTTTAGTTTTATCAATCATTTGCCCCAGTATATGTGAAAATCGTACCAAGCGATTTTTTCGTATTTTTTGCGCCATAATGTCTTGATTCTTGCAAATTCGGAGGATCATTCGGTCACATTGGCAGTTTTCAGCCGTCCAACTTGTTTATGAGATCATCAACACTTTCCATATTTTAGGAAGATTAATTTTTTTGAAATGTCTCTCGATAGAAAACACCTACTCAAGGCCATGGGGCCTGGAATTCTGTTTGCCAGCACCTGTATTGGCGTTTCGCACTTAGTTCAATCTACTCGAGCTGGTGCGGACTATGGATTTCAGCTCATTGTTTTTATAATTCTAGCCAACCTGTTCAAGTATCCCTTCTTTGAATTCGGAAGCAGGTATGCAGGAGCTACAAAAAAGAGCATTTTAGAGGGCTATCAGCAAGAAGGCAAGTGGGTGCTTTGGGTCTACTTTCTGTTGAGCTTAGCTTCTATGTTCACCGTTACGGCAGCAGTTACTTTTGTAACGGCTGGCATGCTCAATAACCTCATGGGTTGGTCTTTCGACCCCACCATTCTCTCTGGGTGTATTTTAGCGTTTTGTACTCTACTGCTGGCTTTTGGTAAGTATAGCTTGCTAGATGGCTTATTAAAAATTATTGGCTCAGTACTCCTTATATCTACCTTGGTGGCCTTCTTTGGGGTATTGGGGAAAGGTCAAATTCAGCCCATAGAAAGCTTCGTTCCGAAAGAACTAATGGAACGAGAAGGCATTATATTCCTTATTGCTCTTATGGGATGGATGCCCACTGCGGTTGACCTGAGTACCTGGAATAGCCTGTGGGCGGTAGAGAGGATGAAGCAAACCGGCTATCAACCTAAGTTGAAAGAAATACTTTTCGATTTCAATTTCGGATACATCATCACCGCCTTTTTGGCTTTATGCTTTCTTACGCTAGGAGCATACGTAATGTATGGGTCGGGTGTGGAGCTATCTAGTAATAGTGCCGAGTTTTCAGATCAGGTGGTAAGGCTCTACACCAGTGCTATTGGAGACTGGGCATACCTTATAATTGCCATTGCCGCATTTTCCACCATGTTTAGCACCACCATTACCGTAGTAGATGGTTTTGGACGCGCCATGGGCGAAACAGTTCGGCTTATGTTCTTCAAAAATGCTGGAGTTAAGACACTGTATACCGCAATGATGGTAATAGTTGCGGGAGTCTCTTTCATATTCATTTTGCTTTTGGCCTCTAACCTTAAGGATCTGGTAGATCTGGCTACTACTTTATCTTTTGTAATTGCTCCAGTATTCGCCTACATCAATTATAAAGTAATTATGTCCGATCAGATTAAGGACGAATACAAGCCAAAGCCATGGTTGAAAAACTTGGCTCTTGCTGGCCTAATTTTTCTTACTGTGTTCGCCATAATTTACATAATGGTCTACTTCGGAATTATTTCTGTGTGATTTTCGCTAAAATCTGCTGAAACATTTTGCATTATAAATTAGCATCTGCTAATATTGCACACCCATTCGGAAAACGATCTGAATAGAAGATAAAATTCCTCCTTTCCCGATAGCTATCGGGACAGTTGGTAAAAGAAATATTCCTCCTTAGCTCAGTTGGTTAGAGCATCTGACTGTTAATCAGAGGGTCCTTGGTTCGAGCCCAAGAGGAGGAGCAAAAAGCTGGCTAATTAGCCGGCTTTTTTTGTTTATAGGCCTATGCAAAGCTTAAATACTGTACTCCACAAATTCTAGGTTGAGTATTCTTCCATTCTTGAAGAGTAGACTTGAGTTTCACAACGAACCCATCAGAAGCAAACCCTTAACAAGAACAGAGCAGCCTTTGGAAGATGTTACCTGCAATCGTAGTCCTAATTTTCAATTCCTTCGTTGAACAAATCTTTTGAACTCTTCTATCTTTGAGGCAAAACAGAAATCATGAGAAAAAAGATAATAGCTGGTAACTGGAAAATGAACAAAACCCTTTCAGAAGGCCTTTCATTAGCCTCTGAAGTTGTAAACATGGCCAACGATGAAGCCCCATCTGATGTAACTTTGGTGCTTTGTACTCCTGCTATTCATTTATCTCAAGTTTCTGCCATTGCTAAAGACGCAAAGACTGTTTTTGTAGGTGCTCAAAATATTAGTGAGCATGAGTCTGGAGCTTACACCGGAGACCTTTCTGCCGACATGGCCAAATCAGCTGGAGCTAGCTTTGTTATTCTAGGTCACAGCGAAAGAAGAGAGTATCATTTTGAAACAAATACTCAGCTGGCAGAAAGAGTAAAACTTGCACTAGCTAAAGGTTTAACCCCAATATTCTGCTGTGGTGAAAGCCTAGAAACTCGTGAAGCCAACGAACATGTGGAGTTCGTGAATAATCAATTAAAGGAAAGTCTTTTTGACTTATCTGCAGAGCAAATGAGTCAGGTGGTAATTGCATATGAGCCAATTTGGGCCATCGGAACTGGCGTAACTGCTTCTTCAGACCAAGCGCAAGAAATGCATAAGAGCATCCGTACTTCTTTGGCCTCTAACTTTGGTGAAGATGTAGCGGAAGGAATTTCGATTCTATATGGTGGTTCTATGAAACCAGCCAATGCAGAAGAATTATTAGCACAGCCAGATGTAGATGGTGGCCTTATTGGCGGAGCCTCTCTAAAATCTCGCGATTTCATTGACATAGCTAAGTCTTACTAATGGACTTTATACAAATAAATGTACACTGCGATCCGCCATTTGCGGAAATTCTAATCGCGGAAATGGGTGAGCTAGACTTTGATACCTTTATGGAAACCGAAGTCGGGTTTGAAGCATATATTGCTGAAGAGACCTTTAATCACCCAGCTCTGCAAACGCTATTTAATCGGTATCGTCAACAAACCAGAATATGGTACGAGCTAAAGAAAGTTCCGAGAGAAAACTGGAATGAAGAGTGGGAAAAAAACTATGACCCCATAGCTGTTGGCGACCAGATCTATGTTAGGGCTACTTTTCATGAAGCAAAGCCGAATGTTCCTTATGAGATCATTATTAACCCTCAAATGTCTTTCGGCACTGGGCACCATGAAACCACTCACCAGCTTTTAGCTCTTCAGCTAGAAGTTGATCATCAAGATAAAAAGATACTAGATGTTGGTTCTGGCACTGGAATTCTAGCCATTATGGCGGCCAAGCTAGGCGCACAGTCAGTAGCAGCTACCGACATTGACGATTGGTGTATTGAAAATGCATTCGAAAACTTCGGCCTGAATAATATTGAGCCTGAATTTGTTAAGCAAGGCACTATTCACGAACTCGATTTAACAGAGCAATATGAAATTATTCTGGCGAACATTAACACCCATGTTTTGCTAGATGAAATGGCTGAATACAATAAGCTTTTAGCTGAAAATGGTCATCTTTTCTTAAGCGGTTTTTACGAAACCGACAAACCGCAGATAATAGCTTTAGCTACAGAACTTGGCTTAAAAGAGGTTAAATCTACAACAGAGAAAAACTGGGTTGCGTTACTACTAGAGAAAGTATAGCGTTTATTCAAGATTCTTGCGTTTTCTTCGTTTTTTAACATAACCAAATGCGAACTAACATGCTCAAAGGCATAAAGTTGTCTTTTCTGCTGGTGCTTATTGCTTTACAGTCGGTACATGCTCAAACCGCCACTGAAGGCGACTCGTTGGTTATTCCACCGAACGTTAAGATGATTGTGGAAGCAGAAAACCCAGCCATCTTTCCGCAAGAGTATCACTTCTTTATTGAGGCCTATCAGAATAATCAGTTGTCTGCAACCACTAAAGAAAGACTACTCAAAGCCCTAATTGCCCTAGATCAAAAAAAGGTTCGTATTCGTTACGATATCAAGGAACTGCTCGATGGCCTTAAGCTGGCTAAAGAAGAAAGAAATTTCAGCCAAGAAAGCATGGAGAATTTGGCTTACTCCATTCAGAAAGCAGCTGAAGCTTATGACAGAATTCATCTGAACTATTACTTCGAAACCCTCTATACCTTTCTAAAACACGAAGCCATTTACAAAGACCGATATCAGTCTATAAGCTTTAGAAATGCCGAATACGAGGTGCTATTTAGCGAGGATAATTACAATGCTGAAGAACCAATTGTTTATCAGGAATCTGAGCCAGTAGATGTAGAGACCTTGAGAGCGCAAGCCAGAGGAGAGTATGAGGAACCTGAGCAAGTGGTAACCGACCCTTTTACTGAACCAATGCTAGACATGTACAAGGAGTTAGGTTCAGTAATACATCTAAAGCGAGGCGATTTAATCTTGGCCAGTCAGTCGGATACGTTTGAGATTATAGGGACAGAAGGTTTTTTCCTTTTCGATCAAAAGCTGTTTAGAGGTCAAGATGGATTTGTAGACTGGTCTACTTTAGGACAACCCAAAGAGGCAATGCAGGTAAGGCTAAAGCAATATGAGTTTCCTGTAAATGCTCACGAATTCAAATTTGAAGATGTTTACTTCAAACAACCAGCAAAAATTGACCAACCTATTTCTGGTGTTTTAGACTTGAACATTAGGCCAGGCAGAAGCCTACAGGGCACCTATCCGAGGTTTATTTCTTACAATGCCGACACTCCAATTAAGGGTTTAGGCTCCGAAAAACTCACATTTAAAGGAGGGGTAAACTATCAGGGAATGAATTTTTATTCTAAAACTGCTTATGACGAGCCCTCCACTTTATCTGGCACTGTTAATGGCGAAAAGAAGTTCAAGGCCCTGAGCAAAGGTTTTGTCTTCAACAACAAAGACTCTATTGTATCTGCAGCCAAGGCCGATGTTATTCTGTATCATAACAATGACTCTATCTTTCACCCAGCAGTAGAGTTTAACTATGACTACCAGAAAGACTTACTAGAAATGGAGACTAGCGTAGACGGTTACAAAACTACTCCATTCAGGTCTTCATACTACAACATGGACCTTTCTGGCGACTTATTAAGTTGGGACCTGAACAGTGACTCACTGAACATAACCATTAATTCTGCCAGAGCAGATGTACCACTCTCTCTAGAGTCTAAAGATTTCTATAGTGCCGACAGGTACTTCGATATGTCTCAAATATTCAGTTTTCACCCATTAATAGCCGCAGCCAACATGGCTAAGAAAAGTGGAGGCATATTTTATACCAGCACCATGGCCAGGCAGTATCAACTGAACGAAGGTCTGGTAAACAAAGCAATGGAATTGCTCATGTCTCGTGGCATGGTTAAGTACGATGAGGTTACTGGGGCTGTAGAAATTCTGGAGAAGGGCTATCACTACCTAGAGTCTAGCAAAGGCAATAGAGACTATGACGACCTAATTATTTCTTCGGTAATTGCCAACGCACCCAACGCCACCTTCAGCTTTAAAGATTCTGTGTTGACAGTTAGGGGGGTAGACAAGTTTCTGCTCAGTGATTCCTTAGACGTAATTATTACCCCAACCAATAAAGAAATCAGAGTCTTAAAAAACAGAGACATTGAATTCGATGGTGCCCTAGATGCAGGAAACTTTCAGTTTAACGGAGAGCAATTTACCTTTCGATATGACAGCTTCTTGGTAAACTTAACCAAGATCGATTCCATAGAATTAAGGGTTGAAATGGATGCTGGTCAAAGTGAAACACTAAGCAATCAGCTTGAAAAAACTTCTGGTGTTCTGCGCATTAACGACCCCAATAATAAATCGGCTCTTAAGTCTATGCCGGAGTTTCCAATATTCAGCTCATCTGAAAATGCCAGCGTGGTTTTCGATAAGTCAGATGTACTCAAAGGTGCTTACGACAGCACGGTATATTTTGATGTCCCTCCTTTTCAACTAGACAGTGTGGCCGATGCCGACCCATCGAAATACGCTTTTGAAGGTACTTTCTACTCCAACGGAATTCTCCCAGACTTCAATGAAAACTTGAAGATTATGCCCGATAAAAGTTTCGGGTTTATCCACGCTATTCCAGATAGTGGTTACAACCTCTACAGCACGGGAGGTAGGCTGTATGGGGAAGTGCAGTTAGATAAAAATGGTATTACCTCGCCAGGAGTTATTGACTACCTCACAGGAACTTTCGACAATGAACGGGCCACCATGTTTCTAGACTCTTTAGTGGCTGAAAAAGGAATTAAGGGAGGCCTACAGGCAGGTTTTATAGACACCGTTTCTTACCCAGCTATGTCTATAGAAGCCTATGAAATGAACTGGTTGGCTAAGAAAGACAGCATGATTTTGCGCAACCTCGAAAAAGAAAAACCCTTCAGCATTTTTGAAGATCAGGCGAAGCTTAGAGGAGAAATGACATTGCGTAAGACGGGGCTTTTTGGCAAGGGAGAAATGCAGATAGCAGGCTCAACTCTAAACTCAGACTCCATTGCCTATTCTATCAATGCATTTGAGGCCAGAAACAGTAACTTTTTACTCAATGCAGACAATTCGGTAAAACCGATACTGAGCTCTGAAGAGGTTAGAATCAATTTCGATGTAGAAAATCAGCAAGCCAGTATTGAGCCTGAAGTAGCGGGAGCAGCTGCCCTTGAATTTCCTTTTGCACAGTTTAAAACTTCAATTCCCTCTGCCGTTTGGGATGTAAATAATAAGATGGTAACCATGAGTAAGCCAGACGAGGTGCCATTGGAACAATCTTTCTTCTACTCTACCAATAAGCGACTAGACTCACTGGCCTTTATGGCCACAGATGCTGTTTATGACATTGAGAGCAAGGAGCTAAATGTTACTGGTATTCCTTTCATTAAGGTAGCCGATGCCCTCATTACACCAGAAGGCCAGGAGCTTACCATTCTAGAGAATTCAAAAATTGATAGGCTCAAGAATGCAGTCATATTAATGGACACTGCCGGAGCGTATCACAGACTCTACGATGCAGATATAGAAATACTCTCTAGGACCAGCTTTAAAGGTAGAGGAACCTACGAGCTGATTAACGCAGTGCAAGATACATTCGCTATACAGTTCGATGATTTTCAATTTATAGCTAAGGACAAAGAGCATGGCCCACACACGAGATCTAGCGGAAGAGTTACTGCCGAAGAAGGAATTAGAATTTCTCCAGGCTTTATTTATGAGGGAAAAGTGACCATGTATGCTTATAAAAAAGCCCTAGAGCTAGATGGAGCTGTTAAAGTAGACCTTGAAAAATTGAATGAAAGAAACATTTGGATCGAATACTCTTCTGCAGACGACATTCAGGAGGTCATCATTCCTTTCGATGAGGCTAGAACAAGACAAGGTCAACCATTAAATGCGGGAATTCACTTTGATAAACAACAACCTTACATGTCGTTTATCACAGAAAAACGAAGCATTGTAGACGATGATTTCTTCGTTCCTCGTGGTGGGGTTCTTTATTACGATGCCAACAACAGCTCTTTCAGAATAGATAACCCTAACAAGAAGCAAGACCCATCTCAGTATTTCTCTGGGAGCATGTTTAGCTACAATGAAGAGCTTCAGAATGTCTCTTTTGAAGGTAAGCTAAACTTTATGGCTGGCAACAGCCTCAACAATATTCAGGCCGCAGGAAAAGGAAAAGGCAACCTAGACTCTGCCAAATTTGAGGTAGACGCCATGTTTACCATGGCCTTTGGAATGCCTTTAGAAGCGCAAACTGCTTTTGCTGGCAACCTTAAAGAAATGGGAGAGAAATTGGGCGTACCGAAGGCCCATGAAGACCGTTCGGAGCTCATATATAGAGTAGCAGAGTTTATTGGAGATGATGCCACCAGAAAATGGGACAACTCATATCAATCTCTTCCAATACCCCTTGTAAATGCTTCTGGAGGCCTCCTAAACCAAGATTTAGTTATCAGTAATATTCATTTAAACTGGTCTCAAGAGAATAAAGCATTTTACAGCGAGGGTAAGATAAGCGTATCTAATGTCTCTAATGTAGACCTTAACATGGAGCTAGACGGCTACATGGAAATTAGAAAAACGCCAGAAGGAGATATTATGAACCTTCTGTTAGAAATGACTGACGGCACCTGGTATTACTTTATGTACGATGGTTTTGTACTTGAATCATTTTCTTCAAACGATGCATATAATGCTCAAATTCCTAACATCAACACTGGTAAGGGTAAAGTTGGCAGCTTTAGAACCATTCCGAGCTCTAAAGAGCGAATTATTCAGTGGGTAATTGACTTTAAAAAGCTATACTTCGGCATTGATGAACCTTATCAGCTATTGATGGCTTCTGAGTCTAATCAAACACTCAAGAAAAAAGGAGCTGTTCAGGGTGAAGGTTTCTAATTAACTTGCTACATGAAAAAACTCACACTAACATTTCTGGCTTTATGCCTTTTATCTATTGCTTCCCAAGCACAGACTTACGACTTTCTAGGGTCTGAGCTTAAGCGAATGACAATAAATCGGAATATTCAAATAGACCCGATGAGTTTAGACGCCTACCTACACACTGGAGAGAAAGTGTCTAAAGGCGAGATAATGAACTATTTGATGATGGTTGAATACCAAGCCGCAATTTATTCGGACAGTAAAAACGACCCTAAGGCCATCATTTTCGAGAAAGCTTCTGAAGAAGCAAAGGCCATGAAGATTAAGCGTTTTGAGAATATGACTGGCAGCGACTTCATGCTCAACCAACAAGCAAATAATTTTGAGCTTCAGAACTTAGTAGGAAACTCAATAAACCTAGAAAGCTTAAAAGGTGAAGTGGTATTGCTCAACTTCTGGTTTGTCGGCTGCAAGCCATGTATAATGGAAATGCCCGAACTCAACGAGTTAGTAGAAGAATTTAAGCCAAAAGGAGTCAAATTTTTAGCCATTGGTTTAGACAATGTGGCAAGAGTAAATAAGTTCCTAGAGACACATGAATTCAATTACGAGCTACTTCCCAATGGCAGAAGGGTAGCCACAGATTATGGTATTTTCAGTTACCCTACACACCTGCTTATAAATGAAGAGGGCAAAGTAATATTTTCGCAAGTAGGTTACTTTCCTGGACTTAAATACGCCCTGAGAAAGCAGTTGAAAGATGCACTTAAGTAATAGGCCTATTTAAGCTTAACAACAATTTGGGTATCGCGCACATCTATAAGCTTACCCTTATGTTTACCAGTAAGAATTTCATAAACGCTTCTTTGTAGGTCTTTAGAAGCCAATTCTGAGAAGTGTACCTTAAAGGTTTTTCCAAACAAATTCTCCTTGGTATTGGAGTACCATCTGTCTTCTGATTTTGATTTGACGAGTTTTACCTTCATCGTACTCAATCTATGTTGAAAGATAAACTGGTAAGTTAAATTAAAGTTCAAGTACAGATGAACTGATTGTTACTATATGCCATTCAGGCACCTGAGTGCCCGCAGACCGGCAGCCTGTAACTTTCCTCACTAATGATCGTCTTTTTAGCATCAACAAACAAAAAGGTCACCATGAAAAAACTCAGTTTATTATTATGCCTACTGGCAATCAGCACATTAAGTCTGGCTCAGTCTAAAGTGAAGGAAAAAGACCTCATTGGTCAATGGCAAATGGTCATAGACATTGACCTGGATGAGGTAGAAGAGGAATTAGAAGACGAAAACTGGCTAGCCAGAAAAATAGCAGGCTCTGTCACCGGTTTGGTCAGTGATATTCTAGAAGAGATTGACATTCGGATGGACTTCAGAAGCAACGGAGAGGTAAAGATTATGGTAGAGGCATTCGGAGAAAGAGAAACAGAATATGCAGAGTGGGCAATTAGCAGAGACGGAGAATTAAGAATTTTTGATGAGGATAATCATCGCTGGAGCAACAGACATGTAAGCTTTGGTAATGACGATGATGTATGGCTTATGGATGATGGCCATATCGTTCAATTCGAAAGAGGTTCAAGAGGCCGAATGGAGCGTAAAGAAGTTTACCTAAAAAGAATAAATAGGTAATTACTTCACCATACAGGAGGATATCTTACAGGCTATTAGTTATGCTATTCCCCGTTAATCCAGGGAAACTCTAATAGCTCGCGAGATATCCTCTTTTACCTTACTTCAGTTGAAAAGTTCTGGAAATATTAAAGCCAAAGTGAATATCTCCATTGAAGAAATCGCCTGTGGTTTCTGCCAGAAAACCTTTCTCAATCATTGCCTGAGCATTGGTTAGCTGCAACTGAAACACATGCCCACCAGTTTCTATATCGAACCCAATCGCGATCACATTTTTAGATAGCGGATCTTTTCTCTGAAACTGATAGTAGTATTCTGCATTTAACGAAACACGTTTATTAAGCTTTATTCGGCCACCAATACCTGCTGCAAAAACATTGTTGCGCTCATCCGTTGGTTCTATAGCATTAAAGTGAATTAACGTTGGCATTACTTGCATAGAAAAAGCAGAACTGAACTTTCGGGCAATAAGCACCTGATGAGTATAAGCTATCTTTTGGCTAAACGTAAGCTCTTCAAACTCGCGCTGTCTTAGTGTTTTTATGGAAATTGATGACAGCAAAGTAGCCGACACTGGTACATTGCGCTTTCCGCTGGTCTGATGCACAAAAGCATACTTAAAGTATCCATCGAAAGTCTTTTCAAAAGAACTCCTACCTATTCCTAGGTTGATGTTGTCCGTTAGACCATAATCCAAGCCAAGCCTTACGTTAGATTGGTCTAAGCCAAAAAACTCATACGCTCCGCCATTTAACCTCCCAAAACGGTGCGAAATGATAAAGTCTAAATTGTTTCTATCTCTGGTTTCTACCGTGTGCCCATTAATAAGCCTGGTACCTTTAAAAATAGCTTCAACTTTAGTCTCAACCTCTTCGGTTTCTTCATCTAGAATAGCCAGTAGATCTTCTTGCGCCCAAATAGCAGAGGGCAACAGCAGCAATAGACAAAAAATGTATCTAGTCATTTCTCTGGAATTTAAAGTTGGCGGTTACTTCAACCTCTTTGGCAATATTATTTCTCACCAATTTTGGAATCTCTATGTCATAATCGGCCACCACTAGGTTGAATGTTGATTTAACGGTAATCTCTTTCTCACTCACATTGAACTGACAAAGCATTGTCAGATCCTTCGTAACTCCATGAAGGGTCATCTGACCCTGGATTTCCGTTTGAAAACTTCCAAGCTTAGCTAGCATTGAAGGGTCAGCAATTTGTCCAGAAAATGTAGCCTTAGGGTACTTATCAGACTCCATGTAGTTTTCATTGAAGTGCTCCTGCATTAAGGCTTTTTCGAACTTAAACCCTTTAATCAGAATGGAAACTGCTGCCTTTCCCGAAGGAATTTCAACAATACCTAAGGCCGAATTATTTGTTGCCTCAATATCTTCCATAGGGGCAGAAGAGTAGAAACTCACTGTTCCCGATCTGTCTATTAATCTAGACTGTGCTTTTGCGCTAGACTGAGCTAGCACAATGGCCATCGATAAAAGAAGTAGTTTTTTCATGTTCATTTAGTCTAGTATCACACATTCAGTTAGTACTACATCCAACAAGAGCCCAGTACAAACACCCTTTAATCTTACCAAATCTCCTGCCTTGGTTTCTAACTGCTCATTGGTGGTTAATTCTGCTCTTAGGCTCACCATATCAGTTCCTTTAATGGTTAAAATGGTCGGGTTTCCAACTTCTTGGCTCAATAAGACGCCTTCAACTTCAATCACCTTATCCAAATACTCATCGTTAGCCTTTACTTCATCCATTTCAAATGCAGCCGAAAGTGCTGTGGCTTGCAACACAAAATCAGAAGCTTTTTTAGAAGTGTCTTTTCCTGTTCTGTTGAACTCATATAGCCCATAGGCAATACCCGCGGCCACCAAAAGGCCAGCAACTATTAGTATCTTTTTCATAGCTACTGAATGGGTTAGTTGTCTAAGGCACCATCATTTACCCAACAGGCAATAGCCTCTATTTCAGCATCTGAGAGCCCTCCACCTGGCGGCATAGTTTTGGCTGAAGTTCTAGCCTTAATTCTATCAGCAAACTGCTGAATATTGGAGAAGGTAGATAAGTTTGGGCTTTGAGAACCAGCATGACAGCCACTGGTAGCACAGCTACTAGATATAATTTGGGCCACACTACTATTGAAGCTAATTCCGCTGAGCACGGTTACATTTTCTGAAGTTTCACAGTTGGAGGCATCTTTTGTAACTACTGTATAGCTACCAGCTTCTAACTGAGCAAAAGTGTTGTCAGACCCAAAGGCTCCGCCATTGATGCTGTAAGTATAGGGCTCTACTCCTCCCGTTGCCGTTATTACAATTTGGCCTTCAGCAGTTCCGCAGCCACTATCGGCAATATTGGTGCTCATGTTTACACCATCTTCATTAAGAATACTCACCTGTAGCGTAGATGTACACTCGTTGGCATCTTTAACGTTTACGGTGTAGTTGCCAGAAGTTAGGTTGGTAAACAAACCACCAGACTGAAAAGAACCGTTATTTAAGGAATACTGAAAAGGCCCCTCTCCACCATTTCCTTGTACTTCTAGGCTCCCATCTGCTTGGCCACAATGGGCATCTGATTTTGCAACCAAGTTTAGAATAAGCGTGCTGCTACTGCAATCAACAGCTGGCTCTAATACTGAAGATTCGCAGCTAATTCCTATTAGCAGCACTGTCAGTAAACCGATAATTGAATACGTTTTTTTCATATGCTTAAATTTTATGGACAACACGCTCCCAGTCGGCCCCTCTACCTTTCGATTTTTATATACGCACCAAAGTGCTGTTTAAGACTTAGCGTAAAAACCGATAAATAGCTAGGCTGAATTACTGAAGGTTAGTGTTCCTGTTATTACTCGCTTTTAGTTTTTAGAGAAAAGTTTATAGTTGAAGCCTACATTCACACCAGAAGACAGTAAGTCGACATTACCATGACCAACGGGCTGAATAGTAGTTTTAAAATACGGTTCAAAAATGAGAGATGAACGTTCAGACAACTGATGCGCATAGACAAATGAAATACCTACTGCTGCAGCTATGTGCTTGTTTTCATTTTTACCCTCCCAACCTGTAGACAGGCTCGGATCATACTCATCATAGAAATAGCTATACTTCTCTGTTAAAAACAGAAAAGAAGATAGCCCCAAGTTTGTCCAAACAGAACCCCTGTTCGTTTTGAACAATCGCATGCCAAAAGACACTGGTATCTCCAATACCAAGCACCTAGCATCTGTCAAATCTGGCTCCACACCAGACCTTGAATAGCCTAAGGATGGTGAATATTCACCCTTTCCAGCTGTATAAATTTTGTTATTCAATAAAAGTCCAAAACTCCATACACTCTTTTCTTTGGAGTGTCTATTGAACTGGAGGCCAACCGTTTGACCCAAACTGTTGAAGAGGTCTTTAGCATTGGTGCTGCTGAAGTCTGGAGCAACCAAAACTGTGGTAGACCAAAACGGATTGAATGTCTTTTCTTCCACCATAAGCGAATCACCTTTCGGAAGTTCAATCCAACCTTGCACTTGAGCAGGAGGAAAGTTCAACTCTAGTAAACTCAGTGGAGCTACTTCATAAAAAGAAAGGATTTTATTGCCAATTGGTGGAACCGTGAGTGTCTTTCCTTCTTGCGTGAACTCATCGTTGCCTGTATTCAACTTACTATTCTGTACCAAGCTGGAAGAATTGAATAGTTCTGTTTCCTCTTCTGGTTTAACTCTTTCTGCAAGCAATAACGCATTAGGTTTTGCTTCCTGTACTGCTTTCGACTGGGTTTCTAAATCCGCAACCGATTCCTGCTGCCCTAATTCATCCGTTTCAGTTATCACTGGCTCACCTTCCTCATTGACAGGCAGCTCTATTGGCGCTTTACTGGCAGGTAGGGTGTCTTGTACATGGCTTTTTTCAGCCACCTTGTGCCAATACCAACCTATTAAAAAGGTGAGTATAGGTATAAGAATGTAACCTATTCGTTTCCTAAACCTCAACCAAAATGGAATTTTAACCAATCCGGCATCATCAAGTTTATTCGCAAGAATATCCCACTGCTCTTCTTCAAATGGAAACTCCTTTTCACTCAAGCGATTCTTAAAGAATTTACCAATATCGTCTCTCTCTTCTTGCATCAGCTAATTTCAAAATAGACGTCTAAATAATGTTGCAGCTTTGCCTTTGCTCTTGCGTAGTTAGATTTGGAAGTACCCACCGAAATACCCAAAATCTCTGCAACTTCATCGTGCTGATAGCCCTCAATGGCTCTCAGATTAAACACAGCCCTGTATTGTGGAGGCAGTTTTCTTACCATCTCCAAAATTTCTTCATAGGCCATATTACCTTCAATAGTCTGTTCAGACCCTGGCTCAACCGACTCATCTAAAGGTGTTTCAAAAGCATATTTCTCTTTTTTCTTAAAGTGATCTATAGCTGTATTAATTAGTACTCTGGTAAACCATGGTTTAAATGGCCTCTGCCTATCGTATTTCTTAATTCTTTGAAACACTTTCATAAAACCATCATTCATTACCTCCTGAGCCTCTTCCTAAGAGTCGGTATACCTCATGCAAATACCCAAAGCATAACTGTATAGGGCCTTGTACAGATCTTTCTGCGAGGCTCTCTTCTGCTTTATGCAGCCTTCTATCAGTTGCTTAAGGTTCAACTTCTCTGGCATGAGGTGTTATTCTTTTGCCGTCCTTTATTTAGTAGTACCTAGCCTAGCGGAGAAATGGTTGCGTGGCTAGAAAGTTTTTATTAAAAATAACCTAAGTTATTATTATAGAGATGGTTATGTAATGAAAAAACCACTACGTGCTGAAAGCACCATATTTTTAGCAACTGAAAGTCGATTTGAATGGCTGACTTAGAAAATGTGCGATTGATGTCAATCAAAATTAGTACATCGTAAATTTCAGGAAGCTTTTTAGAAGCTAAAGCCAATTGCACCAAAGGGCACAGTTTTAACTCCTTACGCGACCAATAAAAAAGGGCATAAAAAAACCCTGACGAGTTCGTCAGGGTTTTTGTGCGCACGAGAAGATTCGAACTTCCACGCAACTGAATGCACCACCCCCTCAAGATGGCGTGTCTACCAATTCCACCACGTGCGCTTGGAAAGGTTGGCAAAAGTAAATAAGAATTCAGCTATTTCAAATAATTACAAGGAGCCTTTGCAAGATTCACCATTGCCTAAACCCTGCTTTTTTCTACTTTTAGCTAATCTCGCAATTCATGAACAAGGAAAGCACGAATAAACTTATTGGCCTCATCTTTATAGTAGTTGGTACTCTGGCTGTACTCGGCAACTTTGATTTAATACCATGGAGACTGAGACACTACCTTTTTCAGTGGGAAAATATTCTCATCCTTATTGGAGGTTTTCTAATTCTCTCAGACCAGAATAGAAAGGCTGGATTAGTTGTGCTGGTGATAGGGCTAATCTTTGTAATTGACGACTGGATGCGCGTAGATATTTCCATTTGGGAACTCTGGCCATTGATTTTTGTCTTTGCAGGAATTCATCTCATAAGAAGAACGGTACAAAAACCCGCGGCAGGAGAGCCTTACTCTGAGCAATCTACCGATGATGGAGACCGTGTGGAAGATATAGCGGTTTTTAGCGGAGGCGACAAAGTTGTTAATACTAAAAACTTTAAAGGAGGGTCTTTAACTGCTGTGTTTGGAGGCTCTAATATTGACCTTACTATGAGCGATATTCAGCAACCTTCAGCTGAAATTGAGATTTTCTACATGTTTGGTGGGTCGAAAATCAGGGTGCCCAAAGGTTGGCAAGTAGATATGAGGGTTACCAATATTTTTGGCGGAATGTCTGACAAGAGATTAATCACAGACACATTGGGAGATTCGCCAAAACGACTGGTAGTAAAAGGTCTAGTTATTTTCGGTGGGGCTGAAATTTCTAATTAGCGCTTTTCTAATCAGAATTGTTATCCTGTTGCATTGCTCTAATGATTACTTTTGACGCATCATGAGAAGAGCCTTTGCCTTTCTTTGATCATCTTTGCGGTAAGTTTGGCGCCCTGCACCGACTGTTATGGCGAAGATGTAATCAATGATCAAGAGCTGACCGCTCAGGCTCCAGTTGAAGATGCTCATGCCGATGATGTAGAAGAATGCTCCCCATTCTGCTGCGCCTGTTGCAACTTCACCATCTCACAAAAAGCGTTTAATGTAGACTTGGCTCATTCTACCAATTCAGCATATTTTTCTTCGGTTCTTCTTTCAGAACCAGTCAAACACAGCCGAGAAATCTGGCAACCCCCGCGAGCATAATTCTTGCAAATCTTTGACTGTCATACATCTCTACCTTAGCTGCGGTTTATTACCCTAGCCCTAAAGTATAGCTGAACTGTAAGGGAATAAAAGGGCTGCGTGAGGAAACTATATCTACTCATTAGCTCAGTCAGAGATTTGTCACGGTTCGTTTTTCAAGCGAATATTTCGGCCCAGTCAGGCCATTTTTAGCATTTAATAAAATTCACATGAACACTATAAAACTATTTATAGCCGTGTTTCTGCTGTCTTTTGGCAGTTTAGCACAGGCTCAAAACTCTATTACTTTTAAAATAACCGATGAAGAAACTGGTGAACCATTGATTGGTGCAACTGTCTACGCTTCGGCTACTATGGGCGCCATTGCCGACAATAATGGCTTAGCTACCATCAACAATATTGAGGGGGAAAGCATTACTGTTAAAATCTCTTTTGTAGGCTATGAAGCTATTAAAAACACGTATTCAATTCCATATGAAGGTAAAATGCCCATAGAAATTAAAATGGAGCATCACCATGAGGAAGTGGAAGAAATGGTGGTTACCGCTACCAGAACGAGTAGGAGCATTGAGGATATTCCTACAAGAATTGAGTTTTTAGGCGCTGAAGAACTGCAAGAAAAAGCCGTAATGAGATCGGCCAATATTGCCATGTTGCTTCGCGAAAGCACAGGTATTCAGATGCAGGTTACTTCACCAAGTTCGGCCAATCAGAGCATCAGAATTCAGGGTTTAGATGGTAGGTATACTCAGTTGATGAAAGACGGTTTTCCACTTTATGGTGGTTTTTCTGGTGGCTTGAGCATTATGCAGATTCCACCGTTAGACCTGCGACAGGTGGAAGTAATTAAGGGAAGTAATTCTACACTTTATGGAGGTGGAGCAATTGCCGGACTCGTTAACCTCGTAAGCATTCGACCTGAAGAAGAGGCTTTAACCAAAGTAATGGTAGACCAAACTTCGGCAGGAGGAACCACCTTAAACGCGTTCTACGCCTCTGCTGAAAACCGATGGTCATACACCCTTTTTGGTTCGGGGCATAGACAAACCGCCTACGATGCCAATGATGATAACTTTTCTGATTTGCCAGAAACAAGGAGCATTACCCTTAACCCAACAATTTTCTTTAAGCCTTCAGAAACCGATGAATTTAGGCTAGCCCTTAATGGAACTTTTGAAGACAGATGGGGCGGAAACCTCAATGCTGTAGATGATAGAGAGCCAAACGCTCAGAACTATCTTCAAGAAAATGAATCGAGGAGAATGTCTTATCAATTGAGTTATACCAAAACTTGGGACGAAAACAGGCGGCTGACTCTAAAGAATAGCTTGCTTCATTTCGATAGAGGTATTCATCAATTTCAATATGGGTTCGATGGTGAACAAGTCGCTACTTTCAGTGAAGCCACTTACTCATTTGGTCAAGCAAGAAGCAGCTGGTTAGTAGGTATGAACATTTACTCTGACCGATTTAACGAGAGCCATGATAGCAACAGTGACAGAAGCTATGAGCAGTTTACGGCCGGTGTCTTCATTCAGCAAAACACGCAGCTTTCTGAAGACTGGTCTTTGGAAACTGGCCTTAGGTTAGATCAAAGTAAAGACTATGGCTTGCAAACCTTACCAAGGCTTTCTGTAATGTATAAGGCGCATCCAAAACTGACTTTCAGAATGGGAGGCGGATTAGGCTATAAACTGCCTACCATCTTTACGGAAGAAACGGAAAGGCTTTCTTTTAGGGCCTACAATCTTTCAACCTGAATAACTTAGATGCGGAACAGTCTTACGGTGGTAACTTTGACATTAACTATAAAACAGCCATTGGCGATGAATGGACATTTAGCCTCAATCAGTTGTTTTACTACACTCAGTTAAACGACCCTGTGGTATTGACTGGCCCGACAGTTGGAGGTGCATATGCTTTTCAAAACGCTAATGGTGATCTAAGCTCTAAAGGTTTGGAGACTAACATGAAGCTGACTTACCAAGACTTTAAGCTGTTCCTGAATTATGCGCTTATCGATACTGAACTAGGGTATAATAATGAGCTCCAAAAACCGTTAACCGCCAAACACAATATTGGAGCTGTGCTGGTTTACGAGGAACATGGAAAATGGAGAATTGGCTTGGAAAGCTACTATACAGGGAAGCAATTTAGAAGCGACTATACCGAAACAGATGATTACTGGATTGTAGGATTTATGGCTTTGAGGAAGTTTAAGAACATTAGCCTCTACCTCAATTTTGAGAATTTCTCTGATACCAGACAGTCGAGATTTGAGAACATTAACCTTTCTAATGCCATGAACCCTGAAGCGCTAGAAGTTTGGGCTCCAATGGACGGATTCATTATGAATGGAGGAATTATTCTTGAGTTCTAGGTCAGTAGAACAGCTAGCAGAAAATCAGGTAGCCTAGCATATTTAGCCCACGATTTAAATCGTGGGCTAAATATTTTCACAGCAAACCTGTAGTGAGGTTGATTTGCATCTCACCTAAGAACCGAAAGAGTATCGGGGGAAGCATCCTATCGAGCTATACATGTTTTTCTGAATGGATAAGATTCTTCCCTTCGTTCAGAATGACTTACACGCTGAGGCATCGATCCCAACATTTTTTTGTAGTCTAGCGAGTGAAAGGCACTCGGTTTAGCAACCACCAAAACATCGGTCACAGTCATGCTGAGGCTCCGAAGTATCGGTGGAAGCATCTTATCGAGCTATACATGTCTTTCTGAATGGATAAGATTCTTCACTTCGTTCAGAATAACTTAGAGGTGAGACTTCTGGAAAAGAATCTTAGCCAATCAAGGCGTCTACACCTTGACAATTCGATCTCTATTCTAGTAATCGGTGAGGACACCGATTATGGCAGTCGGTAAAAACACTGACTAAAGCGAAATCAGAGTCCTCTAGGAGAGACTCTGATTGAGATAAGGACTGCGATTGTAGCATATACAAAAATAGCCCACGGTTTATACCATGGGCTATTTCTAATAAGTATACTCTTTAAATAAGATCAGTAATTAGAAAATCAGTATATAAGAGGTGATTTTCCTGATTTATTGATCAACAGATTTCTGGTTACTCTACTCAGAGTTATTTCTTCCCTTTAAGGCTCATTGATTCCGCCATTTTCACGGCTTCATACGCATTGATGATTCCTCCAGAAACAGAAAGGTTAGAGAACTTCACTTCTTCGCCAGTACCTGGCTCGTTTACCTTTACTTCAACACCTCTTACAGACTTCATTAGTATATCCTTAATCTGTTCTGCCTCAAGGTCTGGGAAGTAAGAAAGTAGCAATGCTGCAACACCAGCAGTTACTGGAGATGCCATACTTGTTCCTTGTGCGTCTTGATACTCATTGCCAGGAGCTAATGAATAGATAGCTACACCTGGAGCAAAAACGTCTACAGACTTCTTGCCATAGTTAGAGAAAACGCCAACATAATTATTCTCAGAACCCCAAGAAGAAGCACCCACTTCTACCCAGTTAGGCCAATCTTTCTTTCTACCGAATTTATCGTTAGGGAAGTTATTGGCTTCATCTATATTCTCTGCTGAATTACCTGCGGCATGTACCAATAGCACCCCTTTTTTGGCTGCATACTCAATAGCATCATACACATACTGTGTATTTGGTGAATATCCTTTTCCAAAGCTCATGTTTATAACTTGAGCTCCATTATCTACTGCGTAGCGAATGGCATTGGCCACATCTTTATCTCTTTCGTCACCATCGGGCACAGCGCGGATGGCCATAATTTCTACATTGTTGGCTACACCATCAATACCCAAGTTATTCCCTCTTGTGGCAGCAATGATTCCCGCCACGTGAGTACCATGGAAGTTATCTGTGTTTTTACCAATTACATCGTTATTTCCATAACCGATATCGTCCATTCTATTCGGATCGTCACCAACTATTTCTCTAGGATTGAACTCTAGGTTGTAACTGAATTCAGCATCTTTCTTGATGTTCTCCATGTCTTGTTGCACAAAGTAGATGAGCGTATCTAAAGACAGAGAGTTGTCTGTCATGTTATAGATTTGAGTAAGCATTTGCTTACCTCTCATAATTACCTCATCGGTAGAGCTCACTTTATTGATATCTTCTGAAGTAATCTCTTCATCTAAAAGGTAAGCCTCAAAAAGCTTGTTGTATCTGATAAGCTGAGATTGGATGTTCTCCATCATCATAGCCTGACCTTTAGCTTCATTATAAGTCTTCTCAAAAGAAGTTTGAATCTCCTTCCAATACTCATATTCTTCTTTGTCGGCCTTTTTTACATCAGATTCTGACACACCTTCATATTTAGGCTTCAACCTTTTGTATTCACGAGTGATTTCGAGAGTTTCCTTATCTACATTTCTACCGTCTTTTCCTCCAAGGAAGTTCCAGCCATGCACATCATCTATGTAACCGTTGTTATCATCGTCTATACCGTTACCAGGAATTTCATCTTCATTAGTCCAGACCACATCTTTGAGGTCTTCATGTTCAATGTCTATTCCAGAGTCTATAACAGCTACCAGTACTTTTTTACTTTCTTTCCCTTTCAGGTATTCATAGGCCTTTTCTGTACTCACCCCATTCACTGAATCTTTAACAGGGTCTAAGTTGAACCAGTTTTTTGGCGGAGGAGTATCTTGTGCGTTTAGTGCGAATGCTGCCAAAAATAGCAGCGCGAAAATCAACTTTTTCATATATCAATTATTCTTAAAATGCTTATGTGTCTTTCTACTTAAATCAACTCAATCTGCTAAAACAGGCGAAATTTGAACCGTTGCCTCTTGTGTTTGACATTGAGTGTTATTGCTTTTCAAACATACCAGTATTTGCGTTCTTCTCTACTCGGTTTGCCAGAAAAACCATTCCATTCATGGCAATAAACGTGCCTTCATGCATTAGGTTGAGTGCTCCAATAGCCACTCCAATATTAAAAGCAGCATCTGAATTGGTAAATCTTTCGGGTATAAAAGCTCCTGTAAGTACAATGGCCTTGCCTGAAATATTACCTACGAATTGGGCCGTTTCAATGAGGGTATCAGAACCATGTGTAATGAGTATTTTATCTGCAGAATGGTTCAGAAGATAGCTCTTTAGCTTGTCTCTATCTTCTCGGGTAATTTCCTGAGAATCTTTTCTGAAAAGACTCACGATTTCATATTCGAAACCGGGAAAAGCATTTTCCAAAATGCGTTTTGATGCCGGCTCGTTTATCTCGAAGGCATAGCCATTATTAGTCTTAGGATAATCCTTATCTATGGTTCCTCCAGTTTGAATAATCAGAATTTTCACGGGAGGAAGTTAAAAAGAAAGTTGCTACTCTAGATAGCTCGCCAACTGATCATACAACTTTTGGCCTTCGCTTGGGCGCGCGGCTTCTTTTACAATCATATTCCCCTCTTTGTCTACAATGATGTAACGAGGAATAGCTGCTGTATTACTGCCGAGCATATCTTTCCAAATCTTCCAGAAGAGTTCTTGAGAAATACGCATGTTAACGCCTTCCAGACCATAGAAATTAACCATCTCTTTCCATTTGCCCTCGGCCTCATCTCTGTCGGACGATACATAAAGTATCTTGATTGGCTTGCCATCTAAAAACTCATAGAGCCCCTCTTTATGCTCAAATTCATCTTTACAAGGCCCACACCAAGTGGCCCATAAGTCTACATAAAGCACTTCGCCCTTGTATGGCTCCACCATTTCTTCCCAAGTGGTGTACTCATCGGCATTTTCTATCATTATAATCTTATCAGACATTGGCTGCTCAAGCTTGGTATGATAAGCTCTAATAGGGTCTATGTGCTCTTTGAGCACAGGGTCGTATAACGTTTCGGGATAGTTGTATTTTAATTCTTCATAAGAATCTAAGATCACTTTCTCGTATTGCTTCTGAATAGCCGCGTTATACAAGTAAAAAGACCACATCAATTCTTCGTTTTCGCCAGAAAGCTTCTCTCTAATGTTATCTATTCTGTCTTGATGATATGCTCTGATGCGCTCGTCTTGACTCAAGGTAGTATCTGGTTGGTCTTCTATGCCCGCCACCCTTGGGTAAAGATTCATATAGTCTTCTGCAAACGTTCTGTAATAATTGCTCACCAAGTATTCCGGGTTATTAAGGTCTGTTTCATCAAACATCTTTAGGTATAATTCCTTCCATTCATCATTGTATGGCGACTTTCTTTTGAGCTGTTCTTTGAAATAGTAATGGCGCCAGGTAGCAGATGCAAAAACACTCTTCCAGTGTAAGTCAGATTCCATGGCCATGGCTTTTGCAAAAGAGTCCGTGATTTTATCTTTCACCTTCAATCCATCTATTTCAACCAGTTCTTTTTCATTAAGATCCATCACCTGATCATAGACTCGTTGAGCCACAGAGTCTTTCTGATACTTTTCATCCTTACCACCAAACGCATGGAAATAAGGAATTCGCTCGAAATTGTTAAGCAATGAATTGGCATCGGCATGGTCTCCAGTGAATGCGAGTTTTGAAAAATCTTCAAAATCAATGAAAACGGTGTCTGAATAACCTGGCTCAATCCATGTTCTTATACTTCCTCTGGTTTTAGGGAAACTGATGGAAGTAAAACCTGAAGTCTCTTGGTCTATGATTGCAGAAAAGTTGCCTTCATTGTCAATAGGCACCTTTACAGAGTTTACTCGATAGAAAAATTTACCGTCTACTGGTAGTTGAATAAACAAAGAATCTGCATCGGTATTAACCACCTTACCCGCCAAAACGTACGGTTCTTTTTTACCTGAACAAGCAAAAATGCAAAGGGCGAGAAAGAGAGCGAAGATTATCTCTGGTTTGCGCATCATTGAATAGTTTTAATTTTTCCTTTAATCTATCAAATAATGACAACGATTGAAAGGAACAACTATTCTTTTAGTATTTAAAACAAGGCAAAATGGTATCGCGTCTGGTGCGCTTTACCACCTTGCCAAAGTTGAGGGTGAGAGAAAATTCATGTGCTCCTCCAGTAGCTCCTGCTAAGCGAGAAACCGTAAAGTCATAACTGTATGCAAATGAAAGGTTTGCGTTTAACTCTAGGCCTACGAGCGCAATAATCGATTCATTCTTGAAAACCTTATTAACACTCTGAATTGGAATACCTCTGTACCAGCCACCTATTACCAAGGGTTGAAAATATAGTTGTACTCCGGCATCGAGCTGGTTGAAGCCACCTTGCTTTTTGTAGTTCACCGCAAAAGTGGCAGAACGCTCCTGAAACTGATAAGCCACAGTTCTTAGCCTTCTGCCCTTGGCAAACATAAGCTTATACCCTGCATGTATAGAATACTTTCTTGAAAGCCTACTCTCTTGGTCTATAAATGACTGGTTGGGCTCATTGATATGGTGTGTAGAAAAGCCTATCCAAGCTAAGTTGGTATACAAAAGCGCACCAGCTGAGGCACTCATAAAATCGACCTTCGCCCCCTTTTCGAATACCTCACCACTAGGGCCATAAACCTGCCCATTTACAATATCAATTTGATTTCCGAAGACTAGATCTTCAAAGTTCAAGTCTTTTTGAAAGTAGGAGAGCTGGACGCCAGTTCGTAAAATCAAGCCAGAAGAAACCTCTAATTTGTAGGAATACAAGCCTCCAATTTCTGTAGAACGAAAGTCTAAAAAACCTTCTCTATGCTCGTTGAATATAATTCCCACACCACTTTCGGCTGCCTTAGAAAAATAGTCGAGATAGGCGGAAGTTGTAGTAAACGAATGAGAAAGAGATGGCCATTGATTTCTGTAATTCACCCCAACTCTACCTCTATCGGCAGAACCTGTGAGTGCAGGGTTCAGATATAAAGGTGAAGCATAGAATTGTGAAAACTGAGGATCTTGTGCCTTAAGTTCTACTGCATCTAATAATGCTATAATAAAGGTTGCTGCGAGTAAAAGTCTTTTCATAGGCTTGTCAGTTGATTAGCGCGAAAATGCCTTCTCGTTCAACTTTCAAACCGTTGAAGCTGAGGCCAATTATTTTGTATACATAGTTTCCATTTTCCGCCTTGCGGCCTTTGATGGTGCCATCCCATCCTTTGGTTTCAATATCATCGGTACTGAATATTACTTCGCCCCAAGTGTTATAAATGATGAGCTTAGACTTGACCAAGCCGAGCATTCTAGGCCTGAAGAAGTCATTATTTCCATCTCCATTTGGGGTGAAGGCATTCGGCACAATTACTTTATAGCCTTCGGTAATTTCTAACACAGATACTTTCTCGGTTTCGCATCCTGTTCTATCGGTTACTACTAAGCGAACTATGTAAGTACCTGGTGCATCATAGGTGTGAATAGGATCAATCTCATCTGAGTGGAAGCCATCTCCAAAATCCCAATGCCAATCAATAACCTCGCCTTCGGATAAATCGAAGAAGCTGACAGGGTCATTAGAGGCTAAGTCTCCAGTGCGATCAATAGATTCTGCATTGTACTCAAAATCGGCAACGCCTAGCTCTGGAACATCTATATCTATAGAGTTTTGCTGGTAACAGCCTCTATCGTCAAATACTTCAATGGTTAGCCTTCCAGGCTCGGTCATTAGCACTTCACTGTTAACACTATTGCCTTTAGACCACTCGTATCGGTAGTTGCCAACACCACCTTTTACATTGGCCTTTACCAACATGCCCGCAATACGGTTTTCGCAATCTATGTAGGGTTCAGTACTTAGCCCTATTTGAAGTGGTTCTGGCTGAAGAACAGTGTAAGTACCCTGGACTTCGCAGTTATATTTATCTCTTACTCGCACTACATAGGTGCCTGGCAGTACATCGGTAATCTCTGAAGTAGTAGCACCATTAGACCAGCGATAAGTGTATGGCTCAGTACCGCCAGAAACAATAACATTTACTCTTCCACTTCTAGGGTCATTACACCTTGTGGCATCTTCTATGTAGGCATCTAAAGTGAGGTCTAGTGGTTCAATGACATTGAACGTTTGCTGAATAGTACAACCTTTATCGTCAGTTACTAGCACGTTATATTCTCCTGGCCCTAGTTCTGAAATGGTTTCGGAAGATTCACCTGTACTCCACCTTATTGCCACTGGCTCAATGCCTCCTTCAATATTGAGAGAAATAGAGGCATCATTGGCTCCAATACAACTGATATCTGTCATTGTTGGCTCCATTCTAAACAATGCCGGCTCATCTAAAGTGTAGTTGGCCTGAATCTGGCAACCGTTGGCATCGGTAATAAGTACTGAATAGTCTCCTGACGTAATACCTATTAGATTTTTTGAGGTCGCCCCTGTAGACCACTGGTATGAATAAGGCTCTACCCCTCCGCTAATATCTAGCTCTATGGATCCATTTCTATCGTCATAACACTGACTTTCATTGACCAAAGCATCTTCAATAGTTAGTTCTTCTGGTTCATTAATGGTGAAAACCCGCTCTTGAACACAGCCATTGGCATCGGTAACCCGAAGGGTATAATCGCCAACGCTCAAATTCTCAATAGAAGATGTTCTGGCACCTGTACTCCAGACAAACTCATAAAGGCCTGTACCTCCTTCAACATCTACTACTATGCGGCCATCATTATCTCCTTTACAGCTCAGGTTCAACTTTCCTTGAGAGGAAATAGTAATTGGCTTATCGGGTTGGTTAATGGTAGCTTGAGACTGGACAATACAGCCATTGGCATCAGTAACTGTTACGGTATATGTTCCTGCTTTCAGGTTAGAAATCTGGCTTGTTCTTGCACCATTGCTCCAAAGGTATGTGTAAGGCGCAACACCTCCCTGTGGGTTAGCCCTCATAAAACCAGAGTCATCTCCATAACACAAAAGGTCTTTATAATCTGAAAGGGTCAGCGACAATTCTTCCGAAGGCTCCGATATTACTACAGTAACGGAAGTGCTACAGTTATTGGCATCGGCAACAGTTGCAGAATAAACCCCAGCAGGTAAGTTTTCAAGTACGGCTGAAGTACTTCCATTGCTCCAACTAATGTCATAGACACCTGTTCCGCCAGCAATATTTAAGTAAATCTGCCCTGTTGATTCTCCCTTGCAGAGTACATCAGCTTTTTGAACCTCTACACTTAGGTTTTTAGAGTCGTCTACCTCTACACTTCGAGTTATGGAACAGCCATTGGCATCAGTAATTGTAAGGTTATAGGTGCCTCCTGCAATGTTCGATAAATCTTTGCTGGTACTTCCGTTAGACCAAACGTAGTTGTAAGGAGCTGTTCCGCCAGTAGTAGTAACTGCAATAGCTCCATCAGAATCGCCTTGGCAAGAAGTGTTGGTAACGTCAAAAGTTACGTCTAGCTCATCTGGTTCTCCAACCGTATAGTTTTCTACTATGCTACAGCCTTTGGCATCGGTAATAGTTACAGCGTAATTTCCTGCGAAAACATTCTTCAAATCTCGCTGATTAGAGCCGTTAGACCATTGGTAACTATATGGTGTAGTTCCGCCAGCAACGGCCAACTGAACTTCGCCTGTTGGCAAGCCATTACACAACGCGTCTACAATGGTTGGTGTGGCAGAAAGTGCTGCAGTTGGAGCATTTACAACTATCTGCTTTACCTGCTGACAGCCTCTAGCATCAGTAATAGTTACCTCATAAGTACCACCTGCTAAACCAGTAAGGTCTTTTCCTGTCGCTCCATTACTCCAAGCATAAGTGTAAGGAAGTGTGCCACCAGACACAGTGAGATTGATATATCCGTCATCGGCACCAAAGCAAGTAACGTCTTCTTTCACATGATTAATGGTAAGAGGAAGCGGTTCAGTCAGTGTCCAATTACCAGCAGCAATACAACCGTTGGCATCAGTAACTGTAAGCACATAAGTACCAGGACTTAGGTTTGTCAGATCTTCAGTAGTTTCTCCGTGATTCCATGAGTAGGTATAAGGACCAGTGCCTCCCGTAACAGTAATATCCAGTGTTCCATCATCGGCACTGTTACAAGAAATGGGAGATACTGCTCCACTGACGGAAAGCATGTTAGGGCTACTAACAGTATACGTTTCTGAAATAGAGCAGCCGTTTTTATCGGTCACAGTTACCAAGTAGCTACCGCTTTCTAAACCGAAAATATCTTCGCTAGAAGAACCATTATTCCATTGGAAGGTATAAGGTGCAGAACCTCCTGTAACGGTCAAGTCTATAGCACCTTGATTGTCTCCAAAACATAATTCATCAGTAACATTTGCATTCAGAGATAAAGCTGCTGTAGGCTCTTCAACTACTATGGTTTGAACAAGTGAGCAGCCATTACCATCGGTAACCGTTATATCATAACTACCACCTGCCAGAGATGAAATGTTTCTACTTGTAGCTCCATTAGACCATGAATAGGTGTATGGCAAGGTGCCTCCTACAACATTTACGGAAATAGCTCCATTGTTTGCTCCGAAGCAATCTACATCGGTAACGGTATGAGTAATTCCCAATGCATTAGGCTGAGTAATGGAGTAATTTCTGGAAATGCTGCAACCATTGGCATCGGTAATTACCACAGCGTAATTGCCAGGGCTCAAGCCGGAGAGGTCTTCGGAGGTTTCGCCATGACCCCACGCGAAGGTATATGGCGAAGTACCCCCGACTACCTCAATATCGATTGCACCATCTGCTGCTCCGTTACACGAAACTTGGGTGGTTGAGCCTGTTGCTGAAAGAACAGCAGGTCCAGACACCGTAAAGTCACTCTGTACAAAGCAGCCATTGGCATCGGTTACTGTTACTTGGTAGACACCTTGGCCTAAGGCCGAAATATCTTTTGTTATGGAACCTTGATTCCAACTGTAAGAATATGGAGCAGTACCTCCGGTTACGTTCAAGCTAATAGCTCCTTGATTATCTCCGTAGCAGTTTTCATCTGTGACTGTTCCAGAAATAGACAATGCTGCCGAAGGTTCTGAAACAACATACGTCTTCAGACTAGTGCAGCCATTACCATCAGTAATGGTAACAGAATACGTACCTCCCGATAGCCCAGAAATATCTTGAGTTGTAGCACCATTAGACCAGCTATAGCTGTAAGGTGTAATACCTCCTGAAACGCTTAAATCGATAGCGCCATCGGAAGCACCAAAGCATGTAACATCTGTAATCGTTCTGCTTACAGATACTACTAAAGGTTGAGTGATTGTCCAACTGCCTGACACTGTACAACCATTAGCATCGGTTACAGTTAATGATCGGTTACCTGGACTAAGACCCGAAATATCTTCTGTGGTGGCGCCATTGTTCCATAGATAAGTATAAGGTCCTGTGCCACCAGTAACGGTAATATCAATGGCTCCATTTGCGGCTCCATTGCAATTAATCTGAGTTGTTACTGCTGAAAGCTGAAGTGCTGTTGGACCACCTACGGTAAAATTGGCAGTTTCTGAACAGCCATTGGCATCAGTTACGATAACTTCATAATTACCTCTGGCCAAATTGCTGACATTTTTAGAAGTAGGCCCATGATCCCATAGGTAAGTATAGGGTCCTGTACCACCACCAACTGTCAACGAAATTGCTCCTTGCGAATCGCCAAAGCATAACTCATCAGAAACAGAGCCTGATACTGAAAGAGCTGCTGTTGGTTCATTTACCGTATAGTTGTAAACGGAAGCACAACTGTTAGCATCGGTAATTGTCACAGAATAGTTACCACCAGAAAGCCCGGAAATATCTTGAGTTGTAGCACCAGTTGACCATAAGTAGATATAGCCACCAATGCCTCCAGAAACGGTTAAATCGATAGCTCCATTACCCTCTCCAAAACATGCCACATCGGTTATATTTTCTCCTACCGAAATGGCCAGCGGTTGAGTGATTGTCCAGCTGCCTGACACTGTACAACCATTAGCATCGGTTACAGTTAATGATCGGTTACCTGGACTAAGACCCGAAATATCTTCAGTGGTGGCTCCATTGTTCCATAGATAAGTATAAGGTCCTGAACCACCAGTAACGGTAACATCAATGGCGCCATTTGCGGCTCCATTACAATTAACCTGAGTTGTTACTGCTGAAAGCTGAAGTGCTGTTGGGCCACCTACGGTAAAATTGGCAGTTTCTGAACAGCCATTGGCATCAGTTACGATAACTTCATAATTACCTCTGGCCAAATTGCTAACATCTTTGGAAGTAGAGCCATGATCCCATAGGTAGGTATAGGGTCCTGTACCACCACCAACTGTCAACGTAATTGCTCCTTGCGAATCGCCAAAGCATAATTCATCAGAAACAGAGCCTGTTACTGAAAGGGCTGCTGTTGGTTCATTTACCGTATAGTTGTAAACGGAAACACAACTGTTAGCATCGGTAATGGTAACAGAATAGTTACCACCAGAAAGCCCGGAAATATCTTGAGTTGTAGCACCAGTTGACCATAAGTAAGTATAGCCACCAACGCCTCCAGAAACGGTTAAATCGATAGCTCCATCACCCTCTCCAAAACATGCCACATCGGTTATATTTTCTCCTACCGAAATGGCCAGCGGTTGAGTGATTGTCCAACTGCCTGACACTGTACAACCGTTAGCATCGGTTACTGTAAGGTTGTAATTATTGGGGGAGAGCCTTGTCAAATCTTCGCTGGTAGATCCATTGCTCCAGCTGTAAGAGTATGGTGCTGTACCACCTAAAACAGTTACGTCCAGTTCGCCATTTGCGGCTCCATTACAATCGACTTGGGTAGCTATGGCTGAAAGCTGCAAGGCATCTGGACCTGATACTACAAAGCTCTCTACCACTGAGCAACCATTGGCATCTGTTACAGTTACCTGATATGTCCCTCTAGCTAAACCAGTTACATCTTGGCCACTCGGCCCGTGGTTCCAACTGTATGAATATGGGGCAGTACCTCCGGAAACCGTTAGATCAATTGCGCCTTGGCTGTCCCCAAAACAGGTTTCATCGGTGACAATACCTGTTGCAGCTAATGGGTTTGTAGGTTCGTCTACAACTACAGTTAAGGTAGATGTACAAGCGTTTCCATCTGTTACAGTCAACGTGTAGCTTCCTCCTGAGAGGCCAGAGAGATTTTTAGTAGTCTGCCCGTTAGACCAGCTGTAAGTATAAGGTAGTGTCCCTCCAATTACGCTTACTGAAATTGAACCATCACCAGCGCCAAAGCAAGTAACATCGGCCTTGGAAGAAGTAATACCGATAGCTGTAGGTTGCGTAATGGTATAGTTTCGGTTAATGGCACAACCATTATCATCTGTGATAGTCACCAAATAATTGCCAGGAGCTAAACCAGTAATGTCTTCTGTAGTGGCTCCATTAGACCAGCTAAATAGATAAGGAGCAGTACCCCCTGTTGGAGTAATATCAATAGCTCCATCCGTGGCCCCGTTACATGAAACATTGGTTAGTGACGAAGTAGCAGTTAAAGCAGCAGGGCCACCAACGGTGAAATTGGTTTGAACAAAGCAGCCATTAGCATCAGTAACCGTAACTTGATAAGTGCCCGTGCCTAAGCCAGCAATATCTTTAGTGGTGGCACCATTATTCCAGCTATAGGTATAAGGAGCAGTACCTCCAGCTACAGTAAGGCTAACGGCACCTTGATTATCTCCAAAGCATATTTCATCAGATACACTACCATTGACCGTAAGAGCTGCTGAAGGCTCTACCACAGTGTAAGTTCCCGAAGAAACACAACCGTTGGCATCTGTAACGGTTAAGGTATAATTCCCTCCAGAAATTCCATTTAAATCTTGAGTAGTGGCTCCATTGGACCAATTGTAGGTATATGGAGAAATTCCGCCAGAAACCGTAATATCAATAGCACCATCAGAAGCACCAAAACAGCTTACGTGTGTAGTGGTCTGACCAATTGAAATAGCCAGCGGCTGTGTGATTGTCCAACTACCAGAGATGGTACAGCCATTATCATCAGTAACAGTGAGAGAATAATTACCTGGAGCAAGGTTATTGATATCTTCTACTGAAGCTCCGTTACTCCATGTATAAGTATATGGGGCGGTTCCTCCTAACACCGTAACATCTAACTCTCCATTGGCCGCTCCATTACAGTCAATTTGAGTAGGTACAGCGGAAAGCTGCAAGGCATCTGGGCCCGATATCGTATAGTTAGTCGTTACTGAACATCCGCTGTTATCTGTTACTGTTACTTGGTAAGCTCCTCTTCCCAAACCTGCCACATCTTTTATGGTAGGGCCATGGTTCCAACTGTATGAATATGGGGCAGTACCTCCAGTAACGGTGAGAGAAATAGCACCTTGGCTGTCTCCAAAGCAATTTTCATCGGTCACAATACCTGTTACTCCTAAGGCACTAGCAGGCTCTGCAATGGTGTAGTTCTTTGTAGTGACGCAGCCATTGCCGTCTGTAATGTCTACAGAGTAATTTCCTCCCGAAATATTGAAAAGGTCTTGAGTGGTAGCACCATTAGACCAAGAATAACTGTAAGGCGCTATTCCTCCAGAAACAGAGAGGTCTATGAAACCATCTGACACGCCAAAGCAAGAAACATCCTGAACATTTTCGCCCACCAAAAGTGCCAATGGCTCAGTTATGGTAAAGTTTCTGACCAGTGTACAGCCAGAAGCATCTGAAATGGTTACCTGATAATTACCTGCTGTTATATTGCTCAAGTCTTGAGTAGTGGCTCCATTACTCCATGTATAGGTATAAGGAGTAGTTCCTCCAGAAACAGTTAAGTCAATGGCACCAGTAGCATCTCCGTTGCAAAGAATGTTGGTTTGTGTGCCAGAGGCCAACATGGCAGGAGGCATGCTAATGGTAAAGCTCTTAGTTATGCTACAGTTATTGTCGTCTGTAATGGTGACCTGATAGTTACCATCTACCAAGCCCGAAATGTCTTTAGTAGTAGCTCCATTACTCCATGAATAAGTATATGGGGCTGTTCCTCCTGCAGGGTTCAATTCAATTCTTCCATCGCTTCCACCAAAACAACTGATGTCTGTGGCAATTCCAGTGTCGGAAAGGGGGGCAGCAGGTTGAGTTATGGCAATAGTCTGCTGAAAGGTACATCCGTTAAAATCTGTAACTGTTACAGTATAGTCACCGACTGAAAGCGCATTAATATCTTCTGTTATCTCACCATTAGACCAGCTGTAGTTGTATGGCGCTGTTCCTCCAGTAACAGTGATATCGATAGCGCCATCTGCAAAACCAAAACAAGAAACATCATCAGAAGTATAGCTAAATCCTAAAGCTGTTGGCTGACTGATGGTATAACTATCGCTAATAGTGCAACCTCTTACATCTGTTACAGTTACTGAATAGCTTCCTGGACCTAGATTGGTAAGGTCTTCCGTAGTTGCACCATTGCTCCAAGCAAAAGTGTAAGGACCTTCGCCTCCACCTACAGTAATATCAATTGTGCCATTCGCAGCTCCATTACAGTCTACATCTGTAAGAACCTTAGTCAGTGTGAGCACTGGAGGGTCTGTTATAAGGAAGCTTTCGGTATAAGTACACCCTTTATCATCAGTTACTACTACTGTATAATTTCCGGCAGAAAGATTACTTAGATCTTCGGCTGTACTGCCATGAGACCAGTTATATGAATAAGGAGCTGAACCTCCAGAAACAGTTAGGTTAATAGCTCCATCTGCAGCACCATTACAAGTAATTTGGCTTACTGAATTAGTAACTGAAAGAGCACTGGCTGGCTCTGTAATGGTGAACGACTTAGAGTCAGTACACCCCTTAGCATCTGTTATGGTTACTGAATAATTACCTGCAGGAATATTGGTAAGGTCTTCGGTTAGTGCGCCATTAGACCATAAAAAAGTATACGGGGTCGATCCTCCGCTTATCGCAAGATCTATTGACCCCGTACTTTCACCAAAACAACTAACATTGAGTTGTGTTGCCGTTGAGGACAAAATTGCTGGCTCCGTAATGTTGAAAGACTCAACATAGAGACAGCCACTGGCATCTTCTACCGTAATAGTATAGTTGCCTGGCCCTAATCCTGTTCTATCTTTAGTGGTAATGCTTCCATCATCTGCCCAACTGTAGGTATAAGAACCTGTTCCTCCACCTACTGAAAGGCTTATGGTTCCATCAGCATTTCCGTTACAAGTAACATTGCTAAGTGTTTTGGAGACAGTTATTGGAGATGGCTCGGAAATGGTAAACCCAATGGACTTAACACAACCTCCTGCATCTTCTACAGTAACAGAGTAGTTACCTGGTGCAAGTCCTGAAATATCTTCGGAAGTAGCTCCTGTATTCCACAAATAGGTATATGGTCCTGTTCCTCCAGTAACACTTAGGTCTATAGACCCATTATTCGATCCAGCACATGTTCCATCGGTTTCTGTACCAGACAAGTTCATAACAGTAGCTGGCTCAGTAAGTGTAACTGTTAAATCCACAAAGCAACCTTCATCATCAGTTACCCTTACGGTGTAACTACCAGCGGCCACATTCACTAAGTCTTGAGCAGTACTTCCATTAGACCATGAGTATGTATATGGAGCGGTTCCTCCAGATGGGGTAATATCTATTTCGCCAGTGAACGCTCCTTTACAAAGAATATCTACTTGGGTATGAGATACTCCAATGGCCGGAGGGTCTACAATATTATAGTTGCGAACAATTGTACAGCCATTGTCATCTTCTATAGTAACAGAGTAAGGCCCTGCACTTAAACCAGAGATATTGTTAGTGGTAGCCCCGTTACTCCATGAATAACTATATGGCCCTGTTCCACCTGTTACAGCAAGAAATATGCTTCCATCATTGGCTCCATTACATGAAATATCATTTACTGTAGCATTGTCATTTAAAACAGCTGGCTGGCCAAGGTTAATGGTTTCTACCACTGTACACCCTGCACCATTCTGATCGGTTACGGTAACTGTATATGTTCCAGCAACAAGCCCGCTAATGGTAGGGCCAGTATCTCCAGTACTCCAATTATAAATGTATGGGGCGATTCCGTTAGAAGCTGAAACCGTAATTTCACCATCGGCAGCTCCGTTACAAGTAGGTTCTGTTAAACTAGAACTCACTGTAATTGATGGCGGATCTGTCAGGGTGAAAGTCTCCGAAAATGTACATCCAGCATTATCAGTAACTGTTACGGTATGTAAACCAGCTGTAAGATTAGATGCTGTTGCTGTATTATCTCCATTAGACCAAGAGTAAGAATAAGGAGCAGTACCTCCTTGCATAGTAATAGTGACGGAACCATCATTATAGCCAGCACAAGAAGGGTCTGTCAGAGCATCACTTTGCTTAGATAAGGCCGATGTTGGCTCAGTAACAGTAATATTATTTAAGGTTGTTGAACACCCATTTTGATCTGTTACGGTGAGGTCGTAAGTTCCTGCAGATAGTGAAGAGATGTCAGCGGAGGTAGCTCCATTAGACCAGACATAATTATAAGGAGCTGTACCTCCACTGACGTTACTCTCTATCACACCAGTGGCGTCACCAAAACACGCCACATTAGTTACATTAGGATTGATGGTTAGAACCGCAGGCTCTCCAACTACATAAGTACTTACATCAGAACAGCCTGCATTATCCGTAATTGTGACGGTGTAACTTCCTGCTGTTAACCCCGAAATATCTTGAGTTGTTGCACCATTAGACCAACTATAGCTAAAAGGGCCAACACCTCCTGTAACAGAGAGGTTAATTGCACCATCTGAAGCGCCATTACATTGAGCATCATTAACCACAGCGGTAGGTACAATTTCAGGAGGTGAACCAATGGTTTGAATAGGAGTAGTAATTGTACAACCGGTTCCGTTTCTGTCGGTGATGACTAAACGATAATCTCCTGGAGCCAAACCTGTAACTGTTGCGCTTGTTCCTACAACAGCGCCATCAGAAACCCTTTCCCACTGGTAGACATAGTTTCCCCAACCACCAGTACCCGTGGCAGAAATGGAACCGTCTGTTGAGTTAAAACAGGTGGCGTCATTAGAAGAACCTATAGAGAATCCTAAAAAATCTGCTGGTTCAGTAACTGAAAAGGTAATATTTCCAGTACATCCGTTGTCATCGGTAACTGTTAAGGTGTAATTATCTACACCAAGTCCATTAAGTGTAATTGTGGTTGAAAAAGGAGGCGCAGAACCAGTGCCTATAGATGCCCCCACTCCATTAAAGAGCTCCCATGAGTAATCTGGGTTTCCGTTGTTCATAGTAACCACCACCTGAGCATCAGCATCGCCCCGGCAGGTAACATCGTTCACTACTACGGATCCATTAAGGTTTGGTGGATTGGTAACAGTATAGGTTGCCGTTTCCGTATCACCATCGGCATCTGTTACAACTACTGTGTAGTTATCTGGCGTTAGGCCGCCAGCCACAAAAGAAGTAGATACTTGTGTTCCTCCGCTATCTCTCCAGTCGTAAGTAAAAGGGCCATCTCCTGTAACACTGATGGAAATTACCCCTTCGCAGCTATTGATGTTAACATTAGTTATAACAGGGCAAGAGTTGGTACACTGAGCATATAGCTCGCCACCACCAATCATCAATAGCATGATGAATAGCAAAATAATCCTACTATACGACTGTTTAGGCGATGTCATTGACAGTTTAGGTAATTCCTAATTACATTATCAAATAGCTTGGCTACTATCGAAATTATAGTTTTGAGGAAGTATTAGCAATAGACCTACTTGGTGGGACAATATTGAAATTATACAATTTCTATTCTCTCAGTATTTTACCTAAAAACACTTATAGGGGTTAAGCTTATTCAGGCAACAAAAATGAAAATGTAAAATACAAAAGGGACGAGATCAGTATGCTAGGATTAATTAAGGAGTGAACAGCAAAATTCTGATCTATTGATTAGAAAAAATTTCTAATTTTTTTCGCTGTTAATTGTTGTTAAATGAAATCAGTGGTTTCTCAATGGTAAGTCATTTATAGCATATTTGTCATTGTCTTACCTAAAAACCAACAACATTGAACACTCATATAAGTATAATGTATGTGGTTTAAGGTAATTCTTTATTTTAGCGCGCATTAAGCATAAGATCATGGAAGAGGCAGTTTCTCAAGAACTTAAAAAAGAGCATCAGGAAAAAATCAACAGAGTAGCAGCAGAGGTAGGCAAAATAGTTGTCGGCCAGAGCTACATGGTTAATAGACTTATGGTTGGTTTATTCACCAATGGGCACATCTTATTAGAAGGTGTTCCGGGTATTGCCAAAACCCTAACGGTAAATACACTAGCCGATGTACTTCATTTAGACTTTCAGAGAATTCAGTTTACTCCAGACCTTTTACCTGCCGATTTGATTGGTACAATGATTTACAATCAAAAGAAGGCAGAGTTTGAAGTAAAGAAAGGACCAATCTTCTCCAACGTAATTTTAGCCGATGAGGTAAACCGTGCGCCTGCCAAAGTGCAATCTGCATTGCTAGAGGCTATGCAGGAGAAAACGGTAACCATTGGCGAAACAAGCTATAAGTTAGATAGACCATTCCTTGTACTGGCAACGCAAAACCCGGTAGATCAAGAAGGAACTTACAGCCTACCAGAAGCACAGATAGATAGATTTATGCTGAAAGTAAAGGTTGACTATCCTTCTAAACAAGAAGAGCTAGAGGTAATGCGTAGAATGTCCAACATGAACTTTCAGCCATCACTAGAAACACTCCTTACTAAAGAAGATATATTCTCTATAAGAGAAGAGGTAAACCAAGTGTCTATTTCTGAATCTTTAGAGAAGTATATAATAGAGTTAATCTTTGCTACCAGAAACCCAAAAGAGTATGGCTTAAACGATGAAGCCTACTATATGCAGTTTGGAGCTTCTCCAAGAGCAAGTATTAACTTAAACCTTGCTGCAAAAGCCATTGCCTTCTTTAACCAGAGAGATTACGTATTACCAGAAGACATTAAGGAAATAGCCACTGATGTGTTGAACCACAGAATTATCCTTAATTATGAGGCTGAAGCAGATGGTATTTCTACCGAGCAAATCATAGAAAAGCTGCTTAAAAAGATTCCTATCAACCATTAATTCCGCAGTTAACATTCCGTTAATACAATTAACTTTTTAATAAACGGAATGACAACTATTCTTAACAAAGGCGTAAACGCTTTCTGAGCGCAATCGGGTTTTTTTGTGTCAAATTTTAAACCTAATCAAAGACATGAAAAACTCTGTTAAACGTTTAATCAACCTATTTGTAGCTGCGGCTCTTATTTTGGTTGTAGCTGCATGTTCAGATGACGAGCCTACGCCATCTGCTGCTGCTCCAACTATAGCTGCTGTTGCTACAAACCCTTCTTCTGTAACAGTAGGAGAAAAAATTCAACTTTCATTTGATATTACTGTGCCTGGTGTGTTTGCTAGCTCTACAGCTACTGGAACCAACGGTAATGCAGAAGTTATCACTGACTTAAATACTGGCGACACTTCTGGAACTATTATAGTAGAGTTCGAAGGAACTACTGCTGGTGGTGGTAGTGTAGAACTTACTGTTAACGATGCAGAAGGTAACTCTGACGACATCACAGTTGTACTTACTGTAGAGGCAGAAGCTACTACTGTAACTGTTTCTTCAAATATTACAGGTACCGTTACTTGGGAGACTGGAAAAACATACATTCTTGCAGGTAGAATTACTGTATTGGATGGTGCTGTTTTGAACATCGAAAAAGGTGTTGTAGTAAAAGGTCAGGCAGGTACTGGTGCTAACGCTACTGCTCTTCTTGTAGCAAGAGGTGGTACATTAAATGCTGCAGGTGAGGCAGAAATGCCAATCATCTTCACTTCAATTGCTGACGAAATTTCTCCAGAAGATATTGCTGCTGGTAACTTTGCTAGCCCTAACCTTGCTTCTGATGTAAGCGGTCTTTGGGGTGGTGTTATCATCCTTGGTAAAGCTAAAATCTCAACTAAAAACAAAACGAGCGGTGCTCAACTTAGCGAAGTTCAAATTGATGGTATTCCTACTTCAGATACTAATGGCCTTTACGGTGGTTCTGATGACGAAGATAACTCTGGTACTATCACTTACATCTCTATCAGACACGGTGGTTCAAACATCGGTTCTGGAAACGAAATCAATGGTTTAACTCTTGGTGGTGTTGGTTCTGGAACTACTATCTCTAACGTAGAAGTTGTTGCCAACCAAGACGATGGAATTGAGTTCTTCGGTGGTACTGTAAGCGTAACTAATGCAGTTGTGTGGAACATCAATGATGACGGTATTGACACTGATCAGGCTTGGAATGGAAAATTAGAAAACTTCGTAGTTATTGCTCCAAATACTGCAGAAGCTCATTGCTTTGAGTTAGATGGACCAGAAGGTACTTACATTAATGGAAACCATACAATTACTAAAGGTACAGTTGTAGCTACCGTTGGTGACCGTAAGGCAACAGATCTAATCAATGTAGATAACAACACTAACGCAACTTTATCTAACATCTTCATTACTGGTATCTCTGCCGATCAAGACATCAACAGAACTGAGTCAGATGATACAGATGTAACTTTCTTAACCACTTTCACTGGTATTGAGCTAGATATTCCTGCTGGTAGTTCACTTGCAGATTACGTTTCAGGAAATGTTCCTGCAGGAATCACTGCAGCTTCAACTCCTAGTACAGGTGTCGGTGCTGACCTTTCAGCATTCGCTTGGACTTGGGCTTCTACTTCAACTGAGTGGCCTGGTAACTAATAAAGATTAAATGAAATTTGGCTTGATCGTCCTAGTGGCGATCAAGCTATTTTTTTGAAAGCATTCCAATAAGACAAATCACACACTCGAGAGAAATTAATTGATTAACTATATGAACAAGTTTTACTTAAGTTTTTTGTTTTTACTCCTAATGGCTGCTGCACCAGCAGTAGCCCAACAAGGGGTGATAAGAGGAACCGTTTACGATGAAGGAACGGGTGAGACACTTATTGGTGCTACTGTAATGGCAGTAGGTACTCAAACTGGTGCTATTACAGACTTTGATGGAAAGTTTGAGATTAAGCTTCCTGTTGGTACATACTCTGTTAGGTTTTCTTTTGCTGGTTTTGAAACAATCATTATCGATAGTGTAGCCGTTACGCAAGCAGAACCAGTGGTATTCAACAATATTGTAATGAAAGAAGCTGTTTCTGAGCTCGGACAAGTAGTAGTAACTGCCGAAGCCATTAGAAGCTCTGAAGCGGTTGTTGCTATTACTAAAATGAAGGCTTCTAACTTAGTTGATGGCCTTTCTGCTGCTAGCTTCGAGAAAATTGGAGATTCAAACGCTTCTGATGCCGTAAAAAGAATTACAGGTGTTTCAGTAGAAGGTGGCAAATATGTTTACGTTCGTGGTCTTGGTGACAGATATACTAAGACTATTCTTAATAATGTAGATATCCCAGGTCTTGACCCAGACCGTAACAGTATTCAGATGGATATCTTCCCGACCAGCCTTATTGACAACATGATGGTGTACAAAACGGCTGTAGCGGAGCTTTCTGCAGACTTTACAGGTGGTGTGGTAAATATTGAAACCAAAGACCTACCTGATGATAAAATTTTAGACTTCTCTTTAAGTGTTACTTATAACCCTTCTATGCACTTTAATAGTGACTTTATTATGGGTAATACTAGCTCTACAGACTTCTTAGGTTTCGATAATGGAGATAGGGCACTTCCTAATGGAGCTAGAAGAGAAAACATTCCGAGCCCGCTTTCTGGTGACAGCAACGGAGATGTAAACACTTTCTTAAAAGGCTTTAACAAAACCTTAGGAGCTACTCCACAAACTAGCTTCATGGATTACAGCCTTTCATTTACTTCTGCTAACCAATTTGATGCAGGAGCTAATAAATTGGGATATATTTTCTCACTTAGTTACAAGAGCAACTCTACTTTCTATGACGATGTAACTTATGGAGAGTACCAAAAAAGAGTGAACGCCAGCGACCGCGGATTGAGATATGCTACTGTTCAAAACGGTATAGAAAGCGAAAGAAATGTGCTAGTGGGTGCCTTAGCTGGTTTAGCGTACAAGACTGAAAACTCTAAGTACAAGCTAATGGGTATGCACCTTCAAAATGGCATCAATAGCGCTGGCCAATTTTACATCGATAACGATGGTGAAGCCATCGGACAATCTGGTTACAAAGCGTTTTCAAATAACCTTGAATTCAATCAGAGAGGCTTAACCAACGTTCTATTAAATGGTGAGCACCACTTAAAAGATGGTGAGTGGGATATTGATTGGAGAATATCTCCAACCTTCTCTAAAATAGAAGACCCAGACGTAAGAAAAACAGCTTTTACTTATAGCGATACTGACACTACATTCTCTGCTGGCGCGGGAGGAAACCCAAGCAGAATTTGGAGATACTTAGAAGAAGTGAATTTAGTAGGCAAATTCGATATTACGCGCAATACTCAAGCCTTTGGTAGAGACGCTAAGTACAAGTTTGGAGCAAGCTACATCTATAAAGAAAGAGATTACGAAATCTTAAGCTATGACCTTCAGTTCTTCGGAGCTCAACCAGATTTTGGTATTGACCCAAATAGAGTTCTTCTAGATCAGAACCTTTATCCTGATGGAACTATCTATTACAACTCTGCTAACAGTACACCTAATTCAAACGAGTTCAATTCAAACAGTAGAAACCTTGGTTTATATGTTTCGACAGAATTGAACCCTACAGAAAAACTCAAAGCCATTGTAGGTCTTAGAGGAGAAAAGTATCAGCAGAGACACACTGGTAGAGATGTGCAATATGCTCAGCTTGGCACAGGTAACAACCTAGAAGATGAATTGGTAATCGATGACTTCGATTTGTTTCCAAGTGTAAACCTTGTTTATGCACTTACAGAAGAACAAAACGTAAGACTATCTTACTCTAAAACCATTGCCAGACCTTCTTTTAAAGAGCTTTCATTCGCTCAAATTATAGACCCACTAACCAATAGAATTTTCAATGGTGGTTTATTCCAGTATGGCGATTGGGACGGTCAATTGGGAGTTACAAGAATTGACAACCTAGATGCTAGATGGGAGATATTCTTACCTGGTTCTGAAATTGTTTCAGTAAGTGCTTTCTACAAGTCTTTCAAAGATCCTATCGAATTAGTGAGAATTCCTGAGCAGCAAGCAAGTACTGAATATCAGCCTAGAAACGTAGGTGATGGCGAGGTGCTTGGAGCAGAAATTGAATTCAAGAAAGACTTGTCTTTCGTTTCAGATGCTCTTTCTAATTTCTACGTTGGTTCTAACGTAACCATTGTTGAGTCTAGAATTACCATGACTGATACCGAGTACAACTCAAGATTAGCCTTCCAAAAAGACGGTGAAGAGATTGACAACAAACGTAACATGGCTGGCCAAGCCCCTTACATCATTAATGCAAGCCTTGGCTACGAGAACTTCGAAACTGGTTTAGATGCCGGTTTATTCTACAATGTTAAAGGTTCTACCTTATTCATTGTTGGTGGCGGTTTGTTTCCAGATGTTTATGCTGAGCAATTCCACAGCTTAAACTTCAACCTGAACAAAACTTTTGGTGCTGAAAGAAACATGTCTTTCAACTTCAGTGTATCTAATATTCTTAACGATAAGAGAGAAGAGGTATACAGAGGATTTGAAACCAACGACCAACCATTTACAATATTTAGCCCTGGAATGAGCTTTGGCTTTGGGTTCAAATATTCTTTCTAGAACTTAAGTTCAATTCATATAGAACCCTGGTTCCTATTTCTGGAATCGGGGTTTTTTTATGTCTAAACAGCAATAGATAGACCTTCAAACATTAAGCTGTCAAAATTCTTTTATTTTTATAGCAGTTTGAAAAAAAGACTCCATTATGAAAAGGCTCATAGCTATAGTCTTAATCATCGGAATTGGATCATACATAGCCGTTCAATATTTGAAAGACAGAAGGTTTAACCCACCTTCAGACTATGATTATCCCATTTCATCAGAAATAGACACAGACTTTTACAAACCTGAAGTTCTTCAGGAATACTATAAACTGGCCTTCGATGTAGGCACTTATGCCCGGTCGCTTTGGTTCAATGATGGTATAGATGTGCTTATGATGGACCGTGAAAATTACGAGTCTACCCAAGCCACAGACTATTATAACAGGCTTAAGTCGAACGTAAAGATGCTCGAAAACGAGCTTATCCGTTCTCAAGAGCTTCGCAATGCTGGCTACAGTAAAGAACAAGTAAGATTAATAATGGAAATGGGCATAAGCCCAGAAGAGATAACGCTAGAAAATCACAGTCATTTACTTGGGCTCAATATTGGTCTATCTGGTGCTGAGGTCTGGGAACTACAAAAGTTGCTAAACACTAAGGGCGACAGTATTCCAGAAGATGGCATCTTTAACGTACTGACCAGACAAAGACTCATCGATTTTCAAAAACAAAACAACCTTTACCCTAGCGGAGAGGTTGATGAACCGACATTAAAAGCACTTTTGAAATAAATACTATGGCAAAGAAAGAAGAAGAAGCTAAACAAGCCAACCCACTTGGTATGTCTGGTGACCCAAAAATTGAAGCGGTTAAGCAACTCATTTTTGGTGAAAACATGCAACAGTACGATTCAGAGTTTAACGAAATAAAAGCGCTGATTAAAAAGACCCGTACTGAGATTGAAACCGAGTTGAACGAAACCAGAGATGCGCTCAACAAACTCATCAATCAAACTAAAGACTCTCTCACCAACGAAATTCAGGACCTGAGAAGTGACATGAACAAGAAAGTCACTCAATTAAGAGCCGATATGGACGAGTCTGTTGCCGATTTAGACGATAGAAAACTCAACCGTAAGCTCTTAGGCACTTTGTTGCAAGAAATGGGCAAACAAATAGCAGAATAGTCTGAGAAATGGGGCAAGGCTTAGGCTTTCAGCAGCTTAGAAAATTACTTCTCGAACAAGATTGGGAAGATAGGAAAGAGCTTGCCCAAAAACTCGAGCAACTAGACAGCGAGCTAAATACCCGAGAAAAGCTCGAAGAACGGGTAAACCCTATTCTACAAGACCAAGAAGCTAGAATTCAGCGGGAGTTTCCAGTACTTTTTGGGCCTCAAATTACCGAGTCTATTAAAAAGCAGATTAAAGAGTCTCAAGACGAAGTAGTAGAGGTGCTTTATCCGATTATAGGTCGGATGATTAAAAAGTATATCACCAGTGAAATACAGAAGCTTTCTGACCAGATAGACGCTCAAATGGAGATGGCTTTTAGTTGGGAGGGCTGGAAGATAAGAATCAAAGCCTGGATTTCAGGTACACCACAAAAAGACCTGATGCTCTCTAAGCTCATAGAGCCTAAAATTGAAGAAATTCATGTCATAGAAAAGAACTCTGGCATGCTCATGGGCAGCTACACCAAAAAAGAAGGACTAGACAGAGACATGGTAGCAGGCATGCTTACGGCCATAAAATCTTTTGTGGAAGACGCCTTTGAAACAGAAGCCCAAGAGTTGGAAAGCATCGATTACCAGAACTACAAAATCATCATCAAAAGCTTTAATTCTTTCTTTATTGCAGTGGTTTGCACTGGAAAGCTCAATGCAGCCTTTAAAGATAAAATTGATGATGAACTGCTGAGCTTCTCTGAAAAAGTACTGAACAAAGCAAAGCACCCAGACAAAGAAGAAGTTCAGCCCGATGTAATTGAGCAAGGTCTAGCGGAGTATTTTCAAGATTTTGAAGACCTAAATGAATAAAAAAGTAATCCTTATCGGTCACTTTGGAGTTGGTAAAACCTCTTTGGTTAAGCGCTTTGTGCATAGCCAATTTTCTGAGGAATATATTACCACTATAGGTGTGAAGATAGACAAGAAAACATTGACCGTAGATGGTGTTATCGTTAACCTATTGATATGGGACATTGCTGGCGAAAACTCCCAACAAAAAGTTCCTAAGAGCTACAGGCTGGGGGCACATGGAGCGCTCTACGTATTCGACATTACCAGGCCTGCCACCTATGAAAACATGCACCAAGAAATAAAGGCACTACAAGAGGTAATGCCCGACTTACCCATTTTGGTAATGGCCAATAAAAAGGACCTAGTTTCTACTGAAGAACTGAACGAAACGCTCAGCAAAATTCAACCTTATAACGCCATTGCTACTAGTGCTAAAACCGGTGAGTTAGTAAACGAAGCTTTTGAAGAACTTACTCAAAAAATGACCAAATGAGTAAGAACCTCGACCAAATCAAACTTCAGAAACTAGGCTCAAGCTGCCAAGTAACGCTGTTTGATCTTGAGGGAAAAGTTACCGAGAGCTGCGACACCCTTTTACAAACCTCAGCAGAGCACCCCATCTTTAATCAGTTCGATTTTCTGTTGAGCATTCAGGAGGTTTTACAAAACCTTGAGGCCGAAGAACCACTACACTTCGACTTAGTAGAGTGGCACGAGCAAAAGGAGGCTCTTTTTAGCATGAGCTTTCAACTTATAGATACTAAAACAATACAGTGGTTTATTATAGATAGATCTCACGAAAGAGCACATATTTCATCTGTTCAGCAGTCTAGAAATAACGCTGCCATTAATGAAGAACTACTGGAGATCAGACAGAAATATCTTGAAGCAGAAAAGCAGCTTTTAGGCTATAAAAACGAAGAGCTGTTGAGGGTTCATAAATTCAAAAAGCGCTTTTTTGCAGAAGTAAGCCACGAAATGCGCACGCCATTGAATAGTATATCTGGCTTAGTAAAGCTTCTAGAAGAAGCCGATTCTTCAGAAACTGAAAACTACCTGCATTCTATAAAGGCAACCTCAGAACATCTCAACCACATTATCAACGATATTCTAGATTTATCTAAGGTTGAAGAAGGCAAACTGGAGTTACAAAAATTCTCCTTCGATTTAAGAGAAGTTGTTAATTCTATAATTAGAGGCTTTACAATGGCTTCTAAGCAACGGAATATCTATCTGAAAGCAGAGATAGACTCTACGCTTCCTCAATACATTGAGGCAGATCCTGTTAGGTTGTCTCAAGTGCTTTATAATCTTGTAGGAAATGCCATTAAGTTCACCCAAAAGGGAGGTATCACCATAAAAATTAGTGCCGAAGCCACAGCCAAAAACGAGTTCTTACTCAACTTTGACATTAAGGATACTGGCATTGGTATGTCTGCCGAGAGTATTCAGAAGATTCTAGAACCTTATGCTCAGGTAGAAGGGCAAAGCTATTACGAGTATGGCGGAACCGGATTGGGCATGGGCATAGCTCAGAGGCTAATAGAAGTAATGGGCAGCAAGCTGAGCATTGAAAGCAGTCTAGGTAAAGGCACTTCTATGTCTTTTGAATTGAAGTGCAAAGCTTCAAAACGTGCCACCTATAGTATTAATGGAAAGCAGCCAACGAAAGACAATTCAGACCTAAGCGAATTCTCCTTTCTTTTTGCAGAAGATGACGCCATGAACGCCCTTATTTTAAAGGAGCACGCTAACCAGTGGAAGGTCAAAGGCCATTTTGTATCTAGTGCCAGCCAGCTGAAAGCTGAACTAGCAAGAAAGCATTACGACATTCTTATTTCGGACATTAACCTAGGAGATGACACAAGCATTAATGTGTTGACCAGATTAAGACAGTCTGAAAGCATCAACCAGAACATACCCATCGTATTTCTATCTGGTGACAGCAAAGAAAGGTATCCTATGCTAGAGGAGCTTACAGACTGGAACTTCCTCTTAAAGCCTGTGAACCCTGCTACCTTAGCCATTAAGGTTAGGCAAATGCTCAAACTTACAGAAATAGCTCCTTTAGAAGCTGTAGACCTAACCAGCTTGAAAGAGTCTGCTCAGCACAATATGGAGTTTGTTGTAGAGCTTATTGAAACCATTCTAGAGCACTTACCACAAGACTTAAACAAGCTAGAACAGGCTAGCAATACGGAAGACCACGAAGCCGCAAGAAGAGTGCTTCACAAACTCAAACCAAGCATTACCTACTTAGGTATTAAAAGCCTCATTAAAGAAAGACAAATGCTGCACGATAAGGTTACTAAAGGGTTTTCCATAGCTCATGATTTTAACCCTTTCAAAGAGCGAGTTTTATTGGCACTAGACGATCTTGCCAACGTAAAAGAGAGTCTATAGCTAAATAAACCACTATGGGCTGAAAGCACCATAGTTTTAGAAGCAACTGAAACTAGCTTTCAATGGCCGACTTAGAGAATGTACGGTTGACGTCAATCAAACCCCGAGCATTATTGGGGCGTACATGGTAAATTTCAGTATGCTTTTTAGAAGCTAAAGCGTAATGCACTAAAGTGCATAGTTTTAACTCCTTTTGTCACTAATAAAAAGGCTGCTAATCCTTGTAGAACCAGCAGCCTTTCGCAATTGTACTTCTTATTTCTACTGCCCTACAAAAAACAGTGCATTTGCCACAAAGAGTTTTCCATTTTCCCAGAAAGCACGGAATAGTGGGTTATCGGCCATATAAACTACGGCACCTCTACCCACATTGTCTACTCCAAATACCATAGACTTAGCCAAGTTCTTCTTAGCATCTTCTCCGGCAACACCAGTTATGTAAGATCCTTCAGACTCAATAATTCCTACGTTCCAGCCATTTGGCAAATAGGCATATCTAGAGCTGTTATTCTTAATGGTGAAATAGTGATTATCATACCCATAACCCAACGGATGCGTATTGTCTACCTTCAGTTTAAAGATGGCACCTGGCAGTCTAGAGCTCTCGTATCTAGAGCCTCTTTCTGCATAAGGAGTTAGTGCTGCTGCCTCTTTTTCTTCGTCAGTCTGATTTCTAGCAGCCTTTTGTTCTGCATCGCTAGCATATCTTTTCAGGCTGAAACCACCTTTGCCCATGAACGTATTCATTGCTCTTTCAATCGCTAAAACGGTTCCTCCACTTCTTATCCATGAATTGAAACCCTCCATTGCTCTTTCATTCAACATAGAACCGTAAGAACCAGAAGGCATAACCACTACATCGTAATCATCTAGATTTACCCTCCCGAAATCATCGGTATTTACCATAGTAATTGGGTAGTTCAGCTCTTGCTCCATGTAGTACCAGAATTCACCAAAGCCAAGTGAAGAGACACCATCGCCTCTCAAAGCCAAAATTCTTGGCGCCTCTAAGAATGGCACTCCATTAGACCCAAAATCTTTACCTGAGTCTACAAAAGTAGTTGGCGTAGAATTCAGCGATCTGCCAAACTTAGTAGCAGCTTCTTTCACAATACTATCGAAACGATTGCCCAAGTGCATGTTTCCTTTGCGAGTAATGATAAGCGTGCCTCTGCCATAATCATTACCATTCACAGTAAACTCATCGTTAGAGTAACGCAGTTTAATACCAGCTTTAAGGATTTCTGCCAAGAACTTGGCGTCTTCCATGGTTTCCCATTTGGCCAAATAGGCGGCTGGTCTTGAACCTACATTCATTTCTGGAGCAGCGTAGCTTGGTTTTCCGTCAGAAACAGAAAGTCTTTCTGTAGTAGCATAAGCATCTAAGCCCATCATATAAGGCACCGCCCAAGCTGTAATGTCATAAGTATTAGTAATGCTAGCATAAGTGTCTGGCTCAAATAGCGCCTGCACCATTACTGCTTTAGGCTGAAAAGAAGAGATTACGATATCGCTGTCTTCAACCGAAACATTTTTTGTTTCTCCAGCTTGATAGCTGAATGCAGAAATAGGCTTTTTAGTAGAAGACTTTCCGTACCTGATGTGGTTGATCTGAAGGAACTCTTCTAGCTTTCTTAGTTTATCTGGGTGGTTAGAACCCTTCACTACGTAAGTCTTGTACTTTGCTTTTGGGTTAGATACCGCCTTGTCGAAATAAGAAGCGAACTCATTCAGCATTCTTTCATTGTTCTCAGAGGCCATTTCTACGGTAGACATACCCGTGGTATAATGGTGAGCAATGGCATCAGAAAGCTTTAGGGTATCTCCTTCATCAGTTAAAATGGCTAGGTCTGAACTGGCTTGCTCGTATGTCATACCAATTGCACCATTATACATTGGGTATGAGTCGCCATAACTAGGGTAAAGGATATCGAAGCTTTCTTTGGTGAAGAATAACCAGCCATTTTCATCGAAATACTTTGCATGGTTTCTGCCAATAATTTCCTGAAACTCTCTTTGCCAATCTGTTACTTGTTCGTGAATTGGCTCGGCTGCTGGTGCAAAGTAATAAGGGCTGTTGCTACCTTGCTCATGAAAATCTACATGAATGTGAGGCATAATGGTATGGTAGTATTCCATTCGCTGCGCAGACTCAGTTTGCTTTTGCCACGCCCAGTCTCTGTTTAGGTCGAAAAGGTAATGGTTGGCCCTTCCACCTGGCCATGGCTCATTGTGCTCTGCCGCTTCTGGGTGAGGGTTTGGCGTAGTTCCTGCCACTTGGTTAATCCAGTTAGAATATCTGTCTCTTCCGTCCGGGTTAACACATGGATCTAAAATAACCACTGTATTTTCCAACCAAGCTTTTGCCTTAGAATTGTTTGGTCTGGCTAGTTCATACAGGGTTTTCATAGCCGTTTCGGTAGAGTTAGCCTCATTTCCATGCACATTGTAACTCAACCAAACAATACCTACTTGCTTTCCGGAAGGGCTCCCTTCCATCATTTTAGCTCGCTTTAAATTGTCTGTTCTTATTTGCTCCCAGTTGTCTATGTTGGCCTGTGAAGAAACCATGTTAGTAACAAGTGGTCTTAGCTCATTAGTCTCACCGTATTTATGATGTGTTACATTCGATAGCTCAGAAGCTACATATTCGAAGTAGTCTACCACCTTGTAATTGGGTGTAAAACGGGTACCCAACTCGTAGCCCAAAAATTCATCGGGGCTTTTAAGGTTCTGACCATAAAGGGAAACTGCCAAGAAAAATAGCAGGTTAACAATTGCGAGTCTTTTCATTTTAGATTTTAGTTAAAGTGTGGAAGATAATCTAAAATGAAATGTAGGCCAAGGCCTTCAGTACGATTGGCCATAAACCTATCTAATTGTCTTCCACAATTCTCAATTTATAGATGGTGTATTTTTCGGGTTCTTTTTCTAAGGCTTGCAAATTCTGGGATGCATAGAAAACACCGTCATCATCTACAAACTGAATACTGCTAACTTTTGGGTTGAGCCTTAAATCCCTATTGAGTCTCTCCCCATTTTTTACGATTAGATATTTTCTATAATTCGCCTTTCTTGTTTTATCAAAATAGTCTGGTGATTGTCTATCAAATTGATCTAAGACAGAACGCTTGAGCCCCGATTGATAAATGATTAGGTCAAACTCACCCGTATGGAATACTTCATCTATGATTCCCGGGTGGCCGAAGGATCCTCCACTTCTTGTTGCACCAGCCATTCCCATTTGTTTTCCAGGATTGAGAATGAATTCATCAAATGGAATGGAATATGATTCAATGATGTCACCTTCAGGCAAACTTCTTACAAAAAGAGTGGTGTCTACGTTGAGAGCATAGAAAAGCAAATTTTCAGAAACATCAATTCTTGGTTGAAGAGACGTAAAGGATCTACCACTTCTAAATCTACTGTCAGGAGTAAGTTCACCCAAAGGTTTAAAAACAGTGTCTCTAGGAGTTTTCGACATTGCAGGATTAACTATATCTACAATGTTAAACTCATCATAGTACGCCTCTAATAGGCCATGTAATTCCGTTTGAGGCTGCCCAAAGTATGTAACCAATTGGGGGTTATCATCCTTATTATAGAATTGATAGATGTTTTTCTTTCCAAGAGATAACAATTCAGTTGGACCATAGTGTGGCCTCATAGACTTTTTAAAGTTGAATTCTTTATCATAGATATTAACCACTCTCCACCCCATAAGAGCTATATCTTTATCGAAGAAAGTAGCACTAAGAATAAAACTACCAACACCTTCTGGATGATCTTCTGGCAGCTCTAACTTGGTTTTAGCATTAAGAGATTTATCATATATCCATGCTACAGGAGGAGAAGGTTGGATAACCAAAATATCTCCTGTTTGGGTATTCACATCTGCAACCCAAATATCCTTTGTCAGCAGGTTAAACTGAAGCGAATCAAACACTTCCAATTTGTAATTGGAAGCGGAGTTTTCTGATATATCTTCAGCTGAACTTCCTCCACAGCTATATGTGACAAATGGGATCAATAGCGCTAAAACGACCTTTATTTTTAGTGCGTGCTTAGTTTTCATCTGGAACTATTTTGAGTTTATAGATGGTGTATTTTTCGGGTTCCTCTTCCAGCATTTTGGTGTTTTGGGAACCATATAAAAATCCATTTTCATCGGCCAATTGGATAGATTGAATTTTAGGGTTCAGCTTGAGTTCAAGGTTTACTCTTTTGCCATCTTTAATAATCAGGTATTTCTTGTAGTCTATTCTTTCAAATTCTTTTTGAGGATCTGGAGATTCTCTGTAATTCATCATTTGAGACAACTTCATGCCTGAGTGATAAAAGATTACATCGAAACCATCTACATGATACACTTCTTCTACTTTACCTTCTCTATCATGAGGCTTATTCTGTTCAGCCACTCCAGCTTCACCCATTGTGTAACCTTCAAAAAGAATAAACTCGTCATAGGGAATCGTGTAGCTTTCAATAATATCTCCTTCAGGAAGTTGTCTTCTGTACAAGACCGTGTCGTCATTTAAAACATAATGAAGCGTATTCTCCTTTACATCGAAAACAGGGCTTAGGAAGTAATGAGCTTTTCCATTTCTGTACCTGCTATCTCCGGTAAGCTCACCAATCGGCATAAATACGGTATCTCTTGGATCTGAGTATTGCGCTGGGTCTACGATATCAACAACGTTAAACTCATCATAAAACTCTTGCATTCCTTCCCAAAACTCGGTTTGAGGCTCGCCAAAAAATGACACTAACCTTGGTTCTCCAGAATCAGTAGAAAATTGATAGATATCTTTTTTAGTCTGATCGAACATTTGAGAGGCATAGTGGGGCCGCAAGACCTTCTGAAACTCTAGATTTCCATCGAAGATTGATACTCTATTCGGACTATTAAAAGCAACCCCATCACCAAAAAAAGTACCCGACTTTAATGCTGCACCAGGCCCTTTCGGGTCCGATGGTAGAAACTCCTTTTCCACCAAAACCTCAAGTTCAGAATTAAATATAATGGCCTTAGAGGGTCTCCGCTGAATCACCAATATGTTACCTGTCTTCGGATCAACATCTGCGATTTGGAGTACTGGCGTTATTATGTCAAACTGCAGTGAGTCTACAATTTCTAGCTTATAATTACTTGATTCAACTGATTCATCTTGAGCTGAACTTCCTCCACAGCTATATGTGACAAATGGGATCAATAGCGCTAAAACGACCTTTATTTTTAGTGCGTGCTTAGTTTTCATCTGGAACTATTTTGAGTTTGTAAAAAGTGACCAAGTCTGGTTCCTTATCTAGGGCGTTTACGTTTTGCCTGGCCCATAAAAAACCGCTGTTATCTGTAATACTTGGCGCATAGATTTTATCGGTTGTCTTTAAATCTTTATTAATTCTCTCACCTTCCTTAAGAATCAGATGCTTGGAATAATCGAGCCTGTATTCTTCTCTGGCTTTTTCAGCTCCTTGCAATGTGATAGCCTGAATAGTTTCCAAAGGCAAACCAGATCGATAAAAAATAACATCAAAGCCATTGCTGTGAAATACCCTCTCAATATTTCCTCTTCTATTTTTGGGAGCAACATTCCCCGAATTCATCTCGGCTACACCTTTACCCATTGTCCAGCCTTTAGATAAATAGAATTGATCGAAGGGTATTGGAGTTGAAGAAATTAACTCTCCACTAGGAAGCTCTCGTTTAAAGAGAACCGTATCTCTGTCGAAAGCATAGATTAGCTCATTGCCTTGCACATCAAAAACTGGTATAATGTACATGTGAGACCTTCCACTCTTTTTAAATTGGCTGTCTTCTGTAAAGCCGCCAATTGGCTTAAATACATTCTTGGCTTCTCCTAACTCATTTTCAATCTCGCCTTCCAGCTTAGGGTTAATCACGTCCAGCACATTGTATTCATTATAAAATTCTTGCGAGTCCCAATGGTGCTCTGTTTGTGGTCCACCAAAGAAGGTTACCAGTTGTTCATCACCACCACTTTCAAAGGCTAATAGGTGATTGTAGCCCATATATACCATGCCCTGAAGATCGAAGCCTGGCTTATATGAACCGATGGCCCTAAAGTTCTTGTCGAAAATTTTCAATCGCATATATCCCATCATGGCCACCCCCTCTCCAAAAAACTCCGCACTAAGCAAGTGCGAACCAATCTCATCAGGACCATTGCCACTCTTTTCCCAAGTTTCTTTGATTTTTCCCTCTTGAGAAACTATCCATAACTTTGGCGGGTCTGGTTGAATGATCAGTAAATCTCCTGATTCGGAGTGTACATCTACCAAAGAAAGGCTAGAACCAAATATGTCTACCTGAACTGAGTCTGTTATAGCTAGCTTGTAGTTTGATGCCTCTGAACTAAGTTCTTCTGACGAATTCTTACTACCGCAAGAAGTGGCGAGGCATAGAAACAAGAATAAAAGAAGGTTTTCTTTAATGGTATTCATGTGGATATTGCAATTTTGAACAAACTAAAGACTTGGGGTATCATATCAAAACCAGCGGTATAAATTGAAGAAGGGAGATCAGAAGTATTTTCTAGCTATTATTCCACCAGAGCCACTGGCAGGAGAGATTACTTCTATCAAAAAAGAGTTTGTGGAGAAGTACAACTCCAAGGCATCTTTGAGGTCTCCTGCACACATTACATTACACATGCCTTTTCAATGGAAGGAGCGAAAGGAAGAAAGGCTGCTCAATGTACTTGCACAAACAAGCAACTTCAGTCCATTCAATGTTGAGTTAGATGGATTCGGAGCTTTTTCGCCTAGAACTATCTTTATTCAGCCTAAACCATGTGAAGAGTTAGAAGCCATGAACATGGAGCTTCTTGAGGCCACTAAAAAGCAGTTAAACCTCTTTCATGCCGTCCACATTGGTGGTTTTCATCCGCATATTACAGTTGCCTTTCGCGATTTACGCAAGCCCATGTTTTTAGAAGCATGGAAGGAGTTTGAGCAGAGAGCATTCAAGGCCTCTTTTCAGGTAAATAGTTTCTGGCTACTCAAACACAATGGTAAAAGCTGGGATGCTTACAGGGAGTTTAATTTTTGTAATTCTCAATAACTCCACCCTCTTTAATGAGGCTTACAAAGTCGGTTAACTTCAATTCCAATTCCGTTGGCCCCATTGCGTAAGGTGCTATTTCATAAGGGTTGAAATAGAAAATCAGACTCTTATTTATAATGGCGAAATTCTCTGTGAGCTCGAACCTATCATTTTCGAACCAGTACCCTCGTTCTTCTAAAGATTCGGTTGGTGGTATCTCTTTAGTCATTCTGAATTCAATCTCAGCCACCTGATTCAACTCTTCCTCATAACCTTCTCTAAGAATATCTGCCAAACCAATAGCCTCACCAGTTCTTAAATCGTAGCTTCTATACATTTGACCAGAATTTGGGTGAGCCCCACCAGTATATGAATAAACGGTGCTCGCCAAACTTATAAATAGGGAATCTTGATAGAGTATATCTGAGTTAACCTCTAAATTCCAAGCATTGGCATACTCTGGAAAATCCTTAATGATGGTGTTATAGTCCGTTTCTAGCTCACTTTTAAGTTCATCGAAAGTAGTGGGTTTATCCGATAGAAAAGTAGAGCTGAGAATATCATTCTGAATGTTTTCATTCAGCTTTTCCATTACCTGTTGGCTTACAATGCCTGTAATTTTTGGGTATTCAATATTTATGATGAGGCATTTTCGGCTTGTAGTGTCAGTACTACAAGGCCCTAGCTCTTCACTAATTTTCTCTATTTCATATTCCACAAAACGAGGTATTGCTTCAGCAATAGGCTCTTGATTTTCCTGCTCTTTAGATTTATCTCCAAAGGAGCACCCGAATAAGCAAAGTGAGAAAGCCGTGAGTAGTAGTGATTTTCTTAACATTAGAAGGTGAAGGTTTTTACTTTATCGCCTTTATCTAGTTTGTAGCTCTTAATTTTTCCGTTGGCCTTAAGGTGCACAATGTTTTGCTGATCATCGAAAACATCCATTAAAGCTACATTGGTAATTTCAACCTCTTTTAGAGCACTCACTTTATTTACCTGATAGTAGCACCAGCGAGCATCGCCCTCTACTTCTGAACCAATGTATTCAAAGCTTTTATCAGCTCCATTTACCACAAAGAACACCTTGTTCTTTAAATATTCGGCAATAAGACTGTCTAGCTGTTGCGGATCTTTCGGTTCAACGGTATCAATGTATTCTATACCGTGATAGTCGGTAAGCGCATCTTCCAAATCATCTAAGAATAGCCTATGGCTTACTTGCAAAGACTGGTTTTGCGGATTGTATTCAGCATCCATTACACTTACATGAAAAGGATGAAAAACTGCTGAAAACAAAAAAAAGACCAAATACATAAGTTTTGTCGGCATGCTGGGTTCCTTACTATGCAGGTTCAAAATTAAACTTTATTATTGCAATATTATTGCAAACAGTGATTTACTGCTAAGACTATTTTTCGCAAAGAATGAGCCAATTCTCTACTTACTTTCAATTAGGTTACGAACATATATTAGATGTTCAGGGCTATGATCATATACTTTTTGTAATAGCTCTATGTGCCATTTACCAGGCGCAAGACTGGAAAAAGATATTGATACTAGTAACAGCCTTTACCATTGGGCACTCCATTACATTGGCTTTAAGCACCCTGAATTTAGTGAACTTCAGAACCGATATTATTGAGTTCCTAATTCCGGTCACCATCTTCATTACTGCTTTTTCTAACCTAGTAAAAAAGCATGGTTCTGGCCCTGCTAAATTTAGCAGTAACTACTTCTACGCACTCTTTTTTGGTTTAATACACGGCTTAGGCTTCTCAAATTATCTGAAAAGTCTTTTAGGCCGCGAAGAAAATATTTTCACACCTCTTTTGGCATTTAACTTAGGGTTAGAATTAGGGCAATTAATTATTGTGCTCTTCTTCGTAATCATCTCCTTCGTTTTTGTAGGGTTGTTCAATGTGTCGAAAAGAGACTGGATACTCGTGGTAAGCTCGGCTGTAGCTGGTATTGCCATCACTATAATGATTGAAACTAAATTTTGGTAATTAACTAAATACACTATGAAGAGAATAATCTATGCTTTGGTGGCAGCTTTTATTTTGGGCGGAAGTGCTTTTGCTCAGGTAGAAAGAAGCAACCATGGTAAGCGTTTCGAACAACTAGAACGTATGCTTCGCGACCCGAGTGTCTACAGAAGTGCATCTGGTGCTCCAGGCCCTCAGTATTGGCAGCAAAAAGCTGATTATAAAATTGAGGCTACTCTCAACGATGAAAATCAGAGACTTGATGGTTATGAAACCATCACTTATTACAACAATTCTCCAGATCCGTTAGATTATCTGTGGCTTGCATTAGACGAGAACAAGTACAATCCAGAAGACGATTCTTACAAGTTCGACCCAAGTAGCATTCGCCCTAGAATGACTTATGGCCAAATTGATGGCCTCGATGGTCATGATAATGATTGGGGTTTTCACATTACTGAGGTAAAAGACGCTAAAGGAGCTGCAATGTCTTACATCATCAACCAAACCATGATGAGAATTGACCTTGCTGAAACTCTTGAGCCTGGCGATAAAATATCTTTCAGCATCAGATGGTGGTATAACACTACTCCAAGAGACGATTCTGGTAACAGAGGTGGCCATGAATATTTCCCTGAAGATGGCAACTACATCTACACTATTGCGGGTTGGTTCCCAAGAATGGCTGTGTACTCAGACTTTCAAGGCTGGAACAATAAGCAGTTTACAGGAAGAGGTGAGTTTGCGCTTACTTTTGGAGACTATGATGTAAAAATGACTGTTCCTGCCGACCACATTGTAGGTTCTACTGGTGCATTGCAAAATGCCAAGAGCGTGCTTACAGCCGAACAGCAAAAAAGATGGGAACAAGCTCAGAAAGAATTCGTTGAGCCTGTTAAAATTGTAACATTAGAAGAGGCTAAAGAGAACGAAAAAGAAGGTACTTCTGAAACCAAAACTTGGCACTATAAGGCAGAAAACGTGAGAGACTTTGCATGGACTTCTTCTAGAAAGTTTGTGTGGGACGCTATGGCTGCCGACATTGAAGGTAGAGAAGACCACCCAATGGCCATGTCTTACTACGCCAAAGAAGCTTACAACCTTTATGAAAGATACTCTACTAAAGTTGTAGCTCATACGCTTAAGACTTACTCTAAGTACACCATTCCTTATCCTTACCCAGTGGCTATCTCTGTAGAAGCTTCTAACGGTATGGAATACCCAATGATTTGCTTCAACTATGGTAGAACTTTACCTGATGGCACTTATTCAGAAGGTACTAAGTATGGCGCTATTGGTGTAATCATTCACGAGGTAGGTCACAACTTCTTTCCAATGATTGTAAACTCTGATGAGCGTCAGTGGACTTGGATGGATGAGGGCTTAAACACTTTTGTTCAGTACCTAACCGAGCAGGAGTTTGATAACAACTACCCTCACAGAAGAGGCCCTGCGGCTAACATTGCTCCTTATATGGCATTGCCTAAAGATCAACTAGAGCCAATTATGACCAACTCTGAAAACATTATTGGTTTTGGTAGCAATGCTTATGCTAAAGCAGCTACAGGCTTGAATATTCTACGTGAAACCATTATGGGTCGCGAACTATTCGACTTTGCTTTCAAAGAGTACGCTAAACGTTGGGCATTTAAGCACCCAACTCCAGACGATCTTTTCAGAACGCTAGAAGATGCTTCTGCTGTAGACATCGACTGGTTCATTAGAGGTTGGTACTTCACTATAGATAATGTTGATATTGCTATAGACGATGTAAAATGGTACAAACTGAATACTCAAAACCCAGAGATAGAAAATCCAATTGCTAAGGCAGAAGATGAGTTGAGAAACACAGATATTGCCGATAGCAGAAACCGAGAAGAAGGTCTTAAGTTCTATGTTGAAGAAGACACTAGACTTCAAGATTTCTACTACTCTTACGATGAGTTTGAAGTAACAGAAGAATCTAAAAGAGCTTACCAGAGATTTAGCGCTTCACTTTCTGCCGAAGAAAGAGCTCTACTTGGTGGCGATAAAAACTTCTACGAAATAGACTTCTCTAACAAAGGAGGCTTAGTAATGCCAATCATTATTGAGTGGACTTATGTGGATGGCACAAAAGAAGTAGAGAAAATACCTGCGTATATCTGGAGAAAAGATGAAGATAAAGTGACTAAAGCGTTTATGAAAGACAAGGAAGTTGCTCAAATCAGAATTGACCCTTACAGAGAAACAGCAGATACTAACGAAGACAACAACTACTTCCCAAGATCTAGCAAGCCATCTAGATTTGAATTATTCAGATTTGGCGGTGGTGCTGCAAGAGGCCAGTCTACAGGCTCTAACCCAATGCAAAGAGCCAACGGAGGTAATTAAGAATACGTAATAATCATTTTATAAAGGCTTTGGCACTAGTGTCAAAGCCTTTTTTTATGCATTTCCTGTGCTATGTGATTGATAAGATTCTTCACTACTCTCAGATGAACTTAGACGGAAGAATATCAGCCTCAACAGTTTTGAAAGACACATTGGTATTAGGCACTCTGCTCAGTAACCAGAACATCATCGGTAAGTCTTGCAAAAGCCCTGAAGTATCGAGGGAAGCATCTTATTACGCTAAGCCCCACCTTTTCAATCCCGACCTAAAGTAGGATCATCCCAGACGATGTTCCTTCCCATAGAATCGCCCAACATGGAAAACTGTTAAGCACTCAGCTTTCTTCTCATAGAAGGCCGCCTGCGATAAGCATAATAAGCCAGCACATACTCAATAGCTTTGCGCATGGCCAGGTTGATTGGGTAGCGGACTGTTCCCAAGTCCGGGTCTATAGAGCGAATTTGAAAGTAGAAGTCGCTCATCATCGGAATTTCATAGCCATTGTTCAATTCATTCTGAACAGCCTCAACCTTTTCGGCCTGAGATTCTTTAATTGTTTTGCAGGTAACATATTTACGTAAACCATCTTTGTCTTTCATAGCTGAGTAGCCAAAGAGTCTACAAATAAGTCCTCGGTGAATGTATTGACCGCAAGAGCCCCTGTCTAGACTTAGCGGCTTAGGTGTAAACAGATGACAGTGAGCTTGGCCACCTGAAACCAGCTGCTCGTGCACTTCATCAATTCTTTTGGTAAGAAATAGGTCGAAAGCCAAGGGTAGAAATTCCAAAGGAGTAGCTTCAATATCTGGCTTGAAGCAACATTTGCCACAACCTTCCAAACACCTTATTTGAGATGTATTCTGAAAACTTTTGATTTCTACATCTAGAGCTGTAAAAACCTTTTCTACTGCTCTCACTTTGCGAACCACCGACATAAAAAGAGGCGCAAAAGTAAGTGGAAAATGAATTGAAGATTCTCGCCTTGAAATAATTATTTCAGGTCTATTTCTAACACTTGTGGTTTGGGTTTTTTGAAGTCATCTACCACCGGATAGAAGAGGCCTTTGTACTTTTTTCGCTTGTCTCTAAAGAGGTAAACAATGCCAAGTTCAACCTTACTGTAGTCCCTATCAAAAGTGTACTCAATAACTTGAAGCGGACCAATGTTTGTTAAGTAGAGCTCTAGACCTTTGATATTATTGGTTTCGGCCAGTACGGTATCTTGCTGAAAAGTTAGCTGAAGGTTATCGAAAGGGTGATCAGGAATTTTGAACTCCGCTTTGGTTTTCGCTTCAACACCTTCTAGCTTAAGTTTATCTTCTACCTTCAAGAAGGTGTATTCTGTAGGCACTGCATCAACAGTGCTACTTAGAATAATCTGATCTTGAGAATAAGAGCCATAAAGCGTGTCTCGTTCACCGAACATCAATAGGCTATCTTGCTGCAATTGCCATTGCCAAGATTCATTACCATCCCACGAATGGCTGATAGCAGCTCTTTGAGACTCAAACTGAATTACCATTAAACCTGGAGTATAAACCTCAGAAGAATCGTAGGGGTCACCTTCATCGAAAGTAAGCTCTCCTTGCTCCATAGTAGCAGAAAGCACTGGCTGCTTGGCCTTAATATGAGCCATTACCCAAGTGCCTGAAGGCTGCTGAGCAAATGAATAAGGGAGGACTAAAGAAAGAAGAACTGAGAATCCGAACTTTTTATACATAAACTGATTAACCTAAATGATTAGTCGAAAGTTACAGATATCTATCGATCCAACCACTTTTTAAAGTCTTGTACTCTTTCACGGCTGACAATCGCATCCATTTCGTCTGATTGATGAAGAATAATGCGCAAACGGCTGTTGGTATAACTGACTATGTCTTTGACGGCACGCATAGAAACCAGATACTTTCGGTTGATTCTGAAGAAGTCTTGTGGATCAATAAGGCCTTCTACTTCTTCTAAAGTGTAATCTATTATGTATCGCTTCTTCTCTTCTGTGACTAGAAAAGTAGCCTTATCCTGACTGAAGAAATAAGCGGTATCACTCACCGGAATAGTATGGATATGCTCCCCAATCTTTACCACAAAACGTTCTTTGTATTGCTTAGTCAGCATTTTCATAGCCTGCTCTAGCATAGCCATGTTGGGTTGCTGAGGCTCTGGTTGCCTGAAATTCTGGTGAAACTTTTCCAGTGCATGCTTCAGCTCTTCTGGATCTATAGGCTTGAGCAGATAATCAATGCTATTCACCTTAAAAGCCTTGATGGCGTATTCATCGAAAGCGGTGGTGAAAATAATTGGGGTTTGAATATTCACTTGGTTGAGGATTTCAAAACTCAATCCATCAGCCAGCTGAATATCGAAGAACAGAAGGTCTGCCTCATTAGCAGAAAGCCACTTTACAGCGGTTTTCACCGAGTCTAACTGATCGAGAATCTCAATGTCTGGCTCTAGCTTTAGCAAAAGGTTGGTTAACCTTTTGGCCGCCATCGATTCATCTTCAACAATTAATACTTTCATTCGGAAATAGTTAAAAGTGGAAGTTCGACCCTAAATACTTGGTCCGTCTTTTCAATATTTACAAGCTTATCGCTTAGGAATTCATAGCGTGCTTTAATGTTAGCCAAGCCCATTCCTGAGCTTTCCTCCGTAGGAATATTCTTTATCTGCAGGTTGTTCTCAACCACAAGCATTTCACCTTGAACAAAGATTTTAATAGTTAGCGGTTCATCCTTGGCAATGGTGTTATGTTTAATAGCGTTTTCAAGCAACATTTGCAGCGCCAAAGGCGGAATCATTCGCTTTTCAAAGCCCACTACATCAGCTTCAACCTTAAGCTTTTCATCAAACCTTATTTTTTGAAGGAAAAGGTAAGAGTCTACAAACTTCATTTCGGTTTCCAAGCTCACTAACTCCTTAGACCTAGTTTCGAGCACATATCTGTAAACCTTCGAAAGCTGCCTGATAAAGTCCGCTGCCATATCTTGGTCTTCATAAACCAAGTTGGTTAGCGCATTCAGCGAGTTGAAAAGAAAATGCGGGTTTACCTGATTTTTGAGCGACTCATACTTAGAAGCCATTTGCTCCTTCTTCAGTCTTTCGGCATCTAAAGCCGTTTGTTTCCAATTTCTAAGAAACTCTGCCGCATTAAGGAAAAAGCTAATTATAAAAGTGATGCCTATGGAAATAAGCATGATACTCGCTAAACCCGTTATACGAATATCGACCAACCACCAAGACATTAGATAGAGAAAAAGTACCGCTGCAGGTGAATAAAGAATAACGCCAATACTGCCCCAGATAAACCTTTTGGTAGGGTTCTCTAACCAAGAAATTCTATATGAAATGTAATCCGAAACCAATCCGTTTCCCTGCCAAAGGAACACCCACATTAAGCCTGAAAAGACCATTGAGAAACTTTCATTCTTTAGGGCTTCCCAGCTAGAGAAACAGTCTTCACAAAATAAAGTATTAGTGACTGCCCCAAAGAGGAAAATAGGAAGGGTCATTTTGAAGATTTTCTTCCAGCTGACAGTTTCTCGAAAGCTCATTGTTTAAAACTAAATAAAATTCAATTGTTGAGAGCAGCGTATTTGCCCACTTTAAATTTCTTACGGTATTTATTCATTGAATAGGCTATTAGTGGGCTTCCGATGATAGTAGGTACCACCCAAGGTAGCCACATCATTTCAGAAGGAAGCTTAAAAATTTCTCCGTTCTGCACTGTAAAGGCGGTAATACTAGCTATTAGAGCACCACACATGGAATTCATGTGGGCGAACCACCACCACATTTTTTCTTGATTGGCACCTCTTCTAAAGCCTTTAATATTCTCCCAAGCGGTCTGAGCAGTGAATATGCCGAAGAAAAAGCATAAGTATCCTACCACAGAAGACCATTCAGCTTTTAGTTGATAGCTGAAGCCCATGCCTATGAAAAACAGACCCGATAGCAAGGTAATGATGGCAGCGGTCCAATCGACTGGCTTAGCCATCATAGTCTTCTTGAGTTTGAGCACCCGTACTCCCGAGAAAGTCATATACCAACTAAATACTGCGATGACCAAGAGAAACGCACTGAATCTTACAAAACTTATGATGAGCAATGCTGAGATAAAAATCCAGAACATAGACCAGTAGAATACCAAACCTACTTGTCTGTGCAACTTCCCACCCTTTTTACCAAAAAACGCAGCTAAAAGTCCGGAAATCAAAGTGGTGACTCCAGCCACCACATGAGATAAAATCAGTGCATCTGCCATTCTTACTTAGCGTAATTATTTACCGCACTGCTTAACTAATTCTTCCGCAGTTTCCTTACCCCAAGTTGGGTCTAAAGTTTGCTCCTTTGAAGCAGCATTGAAGAGTTCTAGTGCCTTTTGTCCCTTTTCACAGGCTTTATCGGTAGGAGAGCCGAAGAATTGAGCCATCCCCATTTCCATTTGAGCAAGAAAAACATTAGCCCTTGGGTTGTTTGGATCGATGTTTAGGGCTTTACCAAACTGTTGCATAGCCATTGGTGACATATTTTGACCACGGCTTACAGGGTCGGCAGAAAGTTCGATCATGTACTTAAAGCCTTGCAAAGCCACAACCTCTGAGTGGTTTGGAGCTATCTTTTTGGCTACGTCAATATATTCCTGAGCTTTGTCTGTAAGTTTATCTTTTTCCGATACATCATTGGCTCTGAAAGACATGTTAATGTAAGCCAATGCAGCATAATAATGAGAATGCCATTGATCTGATACCTTAGCAGAAATGCGCTCGAATTGGCCAGCAACTCCTTGCCAGTCTTCCATAGTTCGGGCTTCTCCCATTGACTGTAAACCTTTGCTCATGGCACCTATGTAGGCTTGTTGACTTTGTGCGTTTACGGTTAAACCTGCTACTAAAATTCCGATTATTACTACTAGTTTTTTCATTGTTCTTGAGTTTGTGAGCTAAAAGTATTGTCTTAAAAATAGGTGAAGAAAAGAGTCTGACTGAACTGTAGAGTTTAGCAGATGAACTGTAGTTAGTATTAACTTTGACGAACTTGTAGCCATGATACTCTCGTGAGCCGAGGCCTAAGCTGTAGCTCTATCTTAAAGTTCGTCAAAGGTTTCTCTTAGTAAGAGAGGTAGACCATATCAATAGAAACTACCTTATCCGAGCTCACTTCGAAAGAGGCATCACCAAAACTTGGAGGCCCATCTTGACCCATGGCATTATTCGAGAATGCAAAGCCCTCTTCTGGCATACCATATTCATTATAATCCATTTCCTCATTTCCATTTTCATCGTGAAGTACAGCGATGGCATACTCTCCTGGTTCTAGCTTATCGAAGGTAACCTCTACACTTGAGCCATCGGCCTCCACATATTTTGAGGCGAAACCATCACCTTCAGGGAAGTCTCCATAGCCATCGAAAAGCCCGATGGCTACATATCCATTTTTGTTTTTCAATCCATCAACTTGAACAGTGATAGAAACCGTTTTCGATTGGCTTGTACTACCCAAAATCAGTACTAAGCTTAATAGCGTTGTTAATAATACTTTCATGTTATTTGACTTTATAAATTATCTAATTGATTAGTTTGCTTATCTTTTGTTAGAGTTATGAACAGCCCTACAAATACAAATCGCTTAGCTGCCTGACCTATTACCCTACTTTCAAAAACACCTTGATCATTGGCCTGATCTGCATATTCATATCCGAAAATGTTCTCTCTTCCGAATATATTGGACGAAGACATATAAAGGATGATGTTCTGCTTGAGCAATACTGCCGCATTTAAACTCACATCGTGATAAGCTGGTGTACTGCTGTTCTGAAAGCCAGCTTGGTTAGGGTTATGAAAATGGCGAGCAGAAGCAAAGTTGTACGAAGCCCCTACTTGGGTTCTGATCGGGTCTATCATATGTTTTACCACTACCGAAAAGTTATGTGCCGATAGGAAGGACGGAGTCATTAACTGATCGAAGTTCTGATATTCCCTTTCAGAATCTACGTAGGAGTAAGACACCCAATAATCCGTATTCTTGATGGTTTTATTATCTCTCCAGAAAACATCTAACCCTTTCGCACTTCCGAAACCATTGTTGTTATAATTATTCGGATCAAAGTCTCTTTCCACCTCAAACTTTACCAAGTCTTCATAATCCTTATAATACGTTTCGACTCTGAATATTCTATCGTTCTTAATATGTTGATAATTAAGAATATAATGGGTGGCTCTTTCTGGCTTAAGAGCCGGTTGTACAATACTGTATTCGTTTTGAGGAGCCTGTACAAATTGACCATATGCCAGCGAAAACTGACCTTCATTATTCAATTTGTAAGACATGGCAACCCTTGGGCTCATAAAATGCTGGTCGGTGAGTGAAGTGTATTCGCTCCGTAAACCCGCTCTTACCACAAATCTATTTGACGCATAATAATCGGCCTCCACAAAATTGGCCATGATGTTCTCTTTAAAGCTTGTCTTAAACGGACTCTCGTTTAAGGGATTGGTTCTTTGCAAATACTCTCTGCTGAACCAATCGGCCCCCATGTTTACTGATAGTTTTTCACTAGCATCCCACTGAAGCGCAAGCTTCGAGTGCATGCCCAATTCTTGGCCAAACAGTCCATTACGGTTTAAGCTCAGGTTATCTTTATTATTGGTAACAGAAACGCCAGATTTTATTGACCACTGCTTATTGAGAATATCTTTATAGCTAGCATTCAAATAGAAATATCTATTCTCAAGGTCGAAAGTGTCCTTAACATTGTTCCGATTAATATTCTCTTGCTTGATGGAAAAGCTCGATCTATCAGTATTCAGGTAAACTTTAACTATGCCTGTTTGACTCACCTTATGCCTGATTACAAACTCAGAACCCACAGAACTTGGTGCTTCCTCCCAATCGAATCGCTGCTTAATTAAGTTCTGATATGGCCTGAAATCGGTGTAGAGCACTTTACCAGACACACTCGTTTTATCCCATTTTTTGGTGTAAGCCACATCTCCACCTACAGACATTATAGAAATATCTGCCTGAGACTGGGTTGGCATATCGTTGGAGTTCAGTACCAAAGCCGAAGACAATGCCTGACCATACTCTGCAGAATATCCTCCAGTACTAAAAGAGGTTCCTTTGAAGAGAAAAGGACTAAAACGACCACGAGTTGGCACATTAGGTGCAGTAGCTCCAAAGGCATTTCTAACCTCAAGTCCATCTATAAATACTTTGGTCTCGTAGCCTTCGCCACCACGGACAAATAGTCTGCCCGACTCGCCAACGGTGGCTGTTCCTGGTAAGGTATTGATGGCTCCCATAATATCACCAACTGCACTGGCAGTAGTTGCAATGTCGAGCGGCTTAAGTACAGTGTTCTTTTTTACTTCACCTGCTTCATAAGAACCAGCCGTAATGGTAACACCATCTATTTTATTAATTTCTTCCTCGAGCTTAAGCTCCAGAGTAATTGATTTTTCTTCAACCTGAACAGGCTTTTCAAGCGTTTTGAAGCCAATAAAGCTAACCACCAGAATATGGCTTCCCTCTTCATAAGTCTCGAAAGTGAATGAACCGTCATTTTGGCTAACGGCTCCATCGAAGGTGTCTTTCAGATAGATATTGGCTCCGGGAATGGTTTGACCTTGACCATCCCGAACCACGCCTTTGATTTGAGTTTGAGCAAATGCCTGTGCTGACAAAACAAGCATTAGAAATAAGTTGATGAGTTTTTGCATGACCGTTGGGCTTTTGATAAACCAAAGGTGCTGCGAACTCAGTCCTTTACTAAATAAGTCTTACCGAACTGTAGAATTGAGAAGATGAGTTGTAAAGTTCAACATGTATAGAAAGTATATCAAAACTATACACGTCACTAACGACATGTATAGAATTTGCGATTTTCTATACATGTTAAGTTTGATATGTATATATTTATTCAATTTCTATACATATGAATTTACCCTTCCTGCCCCCAAACGTTCCTCTAGAAAGAATAGAAACTCGGAAAGTTCTTAAACTTTTGACCGAGGCAAGGGCGTCATTAGCCGAACTCAAAGGAGCAGCTAGCACCATCCCGAATGAACAGATCCTTATAGACACTCTTTCTCTGCAAGAAGCTAAAGACAGTTCCGCCATCGAGAATATTGTCACTACTCACGATGAATTGTATAGATCTGAAGTAGATAAAGAGGATTTTGCTTCAGCTTCTGCCAAAGAGGTACATCGATATGCAGAAGCTCTTAAATATGGATTCGATACCATTCGAAGAGATCGAATCCTTACCACTAATAGTATCTTGAAAATTCAAGAAATCATCGAAGGGAATAGTGCTGGAGTGAGGAAAGTACCCGGAACTGTCTTAAAAAATGATCTTACAGGAGAAGTTGTATACACCCCACCACAAGACTTTCAAACCATTCAAGAGCTGCTAAGCAACCTTGAAAAGTTCATCAATAACGACTTAGCCTACGATGCTGACCCATTGGTGAGAATGGCTATTATTCATCATCAGTTCGAAAGCATACACCCATTCTTTGATGGCAACGGCAGAACAGGAAGAATCATCAATATACTATACCTTATCAATGAAGGATTGCTCAACCTACCTGTTTTGTATCTCAGTAGGTATATAATTAAAAACAGACCTGAATATTACGAACTACTACAATCTACTAGAGTCTCTAACGAGTGGGAACCTTGGGTTATATTTATGCTCAAAGCAGTAGAAGAGACTTCAAAAGAGACTGTTATTCTAATCAAAGCCATTAAATCATTAATGCTTTCAACTAAAAAGAGAATTAGAGAAGAGCAATCAGGAATATATAGCCAAGACTTGATCAACAACCTTTTCCGACATCCTTATACCAAGATAGACAGGCTTCAGAAAGACCTACATATCTCAAGAATTACTTCAACGCGTTACTTGAATATCTTAACGGAAATGGGCATTCTCAATAAGCAAAAGCTTGGTCGTTCGAATTACTACGTTAACATTGAGCTCTTTAAACTTCTAAGCGAAGGGGTTAAGTAATGTATAGAAAGTATATCAAAACTATACACGTCACTAACGACATGTATAGAATTTGCGATTTTCTATACATGTTAAGTTCAAATTGACTCAAAATCCAAAATGATTATGTTTATTTTGGATTCAATTCCAAAATGATTATGATTTTGAGAGAGGTAAGTAGAGTCTAATACCTCAAAACCTCTTTCAACCTGCCATGACCGCTTCTACTAACGGGTAGTTGCTGACCGTTTTTGAGGTAGAGAATGTAAGAGTCCTTCTCATAAAGCTCCAGCTTTTCAATATGCTTTACATTGACAATATGAGACCGATGAATTCTCACAAAGTCTCCTGTGGGTAAACCATTCTCTAGCGCTTTCATACGCATTAGTTTCAGAAACTTACCTTGATCAGAATGAATGGCCACATAATCGTCTTGCGCCTCAAAGTGATGAACCTGATTAAGCGCTAGAATCTGAATTTTGTTTCCCGTCTTCACCACAATACGGTCTAGACTTTCTTGCTCAGACCTAGTTTCTTTTAAGCCTTCCAACTCCTTTTGGTTGCTTTCCTTCTGACCTATTTTAGCTAAGGCCTTTTTAACGGCCTCTTCAAAACGAGCTTCAGAATAAGGCTTCAGCAGATAGTCAGTGGCATTTAGCTCGAAGGCTTTAATGGCATACTGATCGAAAGCAGTGCTGAAGATAACCACAGGCGGATTTTCAATAAGCTCCAACATCTCGAACCCAGTGATTTTCGGCATTTGAATGTCGAGAAAGATCAAATCTGGATTATGTTGTTGAATAGCCTTTAACCCCTGAAAACCATCGGAACACTCAGCAATAATTTCTACCTGATCGAACTTTTTGAGATAAGCCTTAATAAGCTCTCTTGCCAAATTTTCATCGTCTATAATTACTGCCTTCATGAGTCTGCTATAGTTTGAGGAATGTCTAACCTTATCGTGAAAATACCATCTGTTTTGCTAACCTCCACCAATTGGCTCACTCCATAAATGAGCGACAGCCTTTCGCGAACATTTTTCAAGCCAATACCTTTGCCTTTTCTGGATACTGCATTTGGATCGTATTCATTACTTACCTGAATTTTCAACAAGTTGCCATCTTTCCAAGCTTTCAACTGAATGGTTATTTCTTCTAAGCTTTCGTAGATACCATGCTTAATGGCATTCTCGAAAAGCGGTTGCAATATCAGGTTGGGTAACTTGTGATCCTTTACATTTTCGGCAACCTCTTTTTCAACTTTTAACCGATCACCAAATCTTACCCGCTCAATATCCAGATAAAGCATGATGTTATTGATTTCATCCTCCACCGAATTCATCTGGTCATTCTCTTTTCCCAAAGAGTATCGAAGAAAATCTGAAAGTTTTACCACCATTTCGCGCGCCCTGTCTGGCGCAATCATGGTAAGCGAAGAAATTGAGTTGAGGCTATTGAAGATAAAGTGGGGGTTAATCTGAGACTTCAGCATTTCAAGCTCAGAACTTTTGAGCATGGTTTCTAACTGGGCCTGTCTCTGAGACTTTGTGTTCAGGTCGTCATAGTAGAGAATAAGGTAGTAAATGAGTACTACAATAGCGTAATAAAGTACTCCAAGAGCACCACGCAACGGCATAGAGTCTTTCACAAAAGTCTCGTAATACTCTTCTTTAACCATTGGCGTAACAATCATCTTAAAAAGGAAAACGCCAACCAAAATGGAAATGGCCGCAGCAGCCAAGTGACTAATCACCTGATTGATTAACTGTGATTTATCGAAAGTGCTATAGCGAACGTTGAACCAATAGGCTAAGCCCAAACCCATAAACAGAGCATTAAACACCAAAGAGTCTATAAGTGCTGTTTGCCAAGTTAGGCCATAGAAATTATAAAGTGCAAAACCGAAAACGGCAGCAATCATTACCCAAGTGGTAATGTATGGAATAAAGTTTCTGTTCTTGAGGAAAGGATGCTGCATAAAAAAACCGCCCGAAGGCGGAATTTAGTAAAATTTAGAAACCTGTTTCATGAAAAGGCCTCTCCTTTTGAGAGGCTCTTATTTATTAGTCACAAAAGGAGTTAAAACTATGCACTTCAGTGCATTTCGCTTTAGCTTCTAAAAAGCATCCAGGAATTTACGAGGTACGAATTTTGATTGACGTCAATCGTAAATCTAAGATCGTACATTTTCTAAGTCCGCCATTCAAAGCGACTTTCGGTTGCTTTTAAAACTATGGTGCGCTTTCAGCCCATAGTGGTTTATTTTACACTACCACCGCCAAAGAGGACCAGTCCTTGTACAATGAGTTCTTTACCGTTGTTGGCTTCGTTATCTGCAATCATCTTTCTTTCGTCAGAGAACCCACCAAAAATTGCGGTAACCTTCACTTTCACGTTCATATCAGAAGGTACGCGAATATCGCAGCCGCCAAACAGAATAAATACATCCAAAACATTCGTGCCATGGTTAAGATCTGCGTTCATCAGATTTAAATCTGTTCCTCCAAATATTGAAGTGAGTTTGCCGCCCTTGAATTGCTTTGAGGTGACCATTCTCTCTGCTCCTCCGAATACGGCCAGTTCGTCAACGTAGTCGAGGTCGTGACTTCCGTCAATGTTTTTTTTTTCGTAATCCCTGTTATGGCTAGTTCTCTTCAGTATCAATGAGGCACCTACTGCCACAAACACCAGAGGCCATAATCTGAAAATATCTCTGAAGTCAAAGTCCCACCAATAATAATCGGCCATGTCGTTCAGCAGAAAGATTCCTCCTACTATAATGAGGGTTATACCCACACCCAACTTTTCTCTAACCGTTGCAATGAAAATACCTATCACAACCAAGAAGGTATGCCATCTGAACAAATACCCAGGTAAGTGAAAATCGAATATGTCTAGGTTATCTAGCGTAAGCACCGCTCCAATTATCAAGAAGAGGGCACCAATTAAAACACGTCTATTCATTTGAGAATCCATGATTTTGAGTTTTTCGTTGTTGTTTTTTGAGTTTTTGACTTTTGGGCTTCAGGCGACCAAACCTTGATCCAAATCGTTGTTTTTTGTTTTTGACTACTCAAATGTACGCTTGTTGGGTACTTCAACGACTAGAGAAATCGGTAAACGAACGCCCCGCCTCGGTAAACGTCAGTACGGTTCGACCAAAACTTTTACCCTTTAAGTAGTTATCGGTGAATAAGATTGAATTCCTTTCAATTACAGGCTTTCAATGCCTAATTTTGGCTTCCTCTGAAAAACATACAGAACACTATGGAATACAGAATAGAAAAAGACACAATGGGTGAGGTAAAAGTACCTGCCGATAAGTATTGGGGTGCTCAAACCGAACGTTCAAGAAACAACTTCAAAATTGGTCCTGAAGCCAGTATGCCACTGGAGGTGGTATATGGTTTCGCTTACCTTAAAAAAGCAGCTGCTCATACTAACTGCGAATTAGGTGTTTTAAGTGAAGAGAAAAGAGACCTTATTTCTAAAGTATGTGACGAAATTCTTGATGGTCAGCATGACGATCAGTTTCCATTAGTAGTATGGCAAACAGGTTCTGGAACACAGTCGAACATGAATGTGAATGAAGTGGTTTCTAACCGTTCTCATGTAATTGCTGGTAACACTCTAGGAGAAGGCACAAGTTTGGTTCACCCAAATGACGATGTGAATAAGTCTCAATCTTCTAACGACACCTACCCTACAGGAATGCACATTGCCTGCTACAAAATGGTGGTAGAAACTACCATTCCGGGTGTTGAAAAGCTAAGAGACACTTTGAAAGCTAAATCTGAAGCTTTCATGAAAGTGGTGAAAATCGGTAGAACTCATTTGATGGATGCTACTCCGCTTACTTTAGGTCAAGAGTTTTCTGGTTATGTTTCTCAATTAAATCACGGGTTGAAAGCATTGAGAAATACATTAGATCACCTTTCTGAACTTGCCCTTGGTGGTACAGCGGTAGGAACGGGAATTAACACTCCAGAAGGTTATGCTGATTTGGTAGCAAAGAAAATTGCTGAATTTACTGGTCTTCCATTCGTTTCTGCAGAAAACAAATTCGAAGCACTTGCTGCGCACGATGCACTTGTAGAAACTCATGGTGCTTTAAAGCAACTTGCTGTTTCATTAAATAAAATTGCCAATGACATTAGAATGTTAGCTTCTGGCCCTCGTTCAGGAATTGGTGAAATCATTATTCCTTCAAACGAACCTGGCTCTTCTATAATGCCAGGAAAAGTAAACCCAACGCAGTGCGAAGCCATGACCATGGTTTGTGCTCAGGTAATGGGTAACGATGTTGCCGTAACCGTTGGCGGAACTCAAGGCCACTACGAACTGAACGTATTTAAGCCGGTAATGGCATACAACGTTTTACAGTCTGCTCGTTTGATTGGTGATGCTTGTGTATCGTTCGAAGAGAATTGTGCTATTGGAATAGAGCCAAACCACAAAAGCATTCAACAACACCTGAATAACTCGCTAATGTTGGTTACTGCATTGAACACCAAAATTGGCTATGAAAAGGCTGCGAAAATTGCCAAAACAGCTCACGAAAATGGGACTACTCTAAAAGAAGAAGCAGTGAACTTAGGCTATTTAACTGCCGATGAATTCGATGAATGGGTAAGACCTGAGGATATGATTGGTAGTTTGAAAAGCTGATAAGAATAAGCTAATTTGTACACAAAGAATTTGATAAACCAACTCCTATGAAAGCTCAAAAGGCATTATTTACTCTGATTTTGGGAATTATGGTGGCTAGCGTAGCCATAGCTCAAACTTCTGAAAATCGACCATTGACTAAGAAGGAAAAAAGAGAGTGGAAGAAGAAAAAGAAGAAGATGTCTCCAGAAGACTTCATGATTCTTTATGAAGAAAACACTAGCCAAAAAGCAGAGATTGCCAGCATGGAGGGTGATATCAGTAGCTTAGAGTCTCAAGTTTCTTCCAAAGACGAGAGAATCAGCGACCTTCAAAAGCAGGTAACTAGAATGCAGGCAGCTTATCAAGCGGCTCAAAATGAGATTGAAAAGCTTAAAGCTGACCAATCAAAAAGACCTGCCTATAACCCAGATCTGATCAATGGTGAAGACTTCTCAATTGGAGTGGTTTTCAAAGTTCAGGTAGGAGCCTTCAGAAAAATGGATTTAGAGAAGTATGCTAATTCATCTAAGGAGTTTTCTGAAGAAGGCGCAGACGACTTGAGAAAGTACGTAATTGGCAACTTCAGAAATTATGAAGACGCAAACGTGCTAAAGAGATACCTAAGAGAAATGGGCGTTGAAGATGCTTGGATTGTTCCTTACAGAGATGGTCAAAGAGTGCCTTTAAAAGACGTTTTACCAGGAGTTTCTGGCTCTAACTAATAATATTTTTACATTACTAAAGGCAGTGTCTAACACAGGCACTGCTTTTTTTATACAATAAACCTGAATATCCTTTAAATTTAGAGAATGCAGAAGAGGTGGATTTTTAATGAGGATTTTGATGGTGACGCTATAAATACCCTTCAGCAAGAATTAAACGTGAGCCATACACTGGCCAAGCTGATTAATCAAAAGGGTATAAGCTCTTTCAACGAAGCCAAGTCTTTCTTTAGACCAACTTTAGACCAACTACATGACCCCTTCTTAATGAAGGACATGGACAGGGCGGTCAATCGCTTAACGGAGGCCATTGCCAACGAAGAAAGCATTTTGGTTTATGGAGATTACGATGTAGATGGCACCACCGCAGTGGCCACGTTTTACGGCTTTCTTTCTAAGTTTTATCAAAAGCTAGAATACTATATTCCCGACAGATATAAAGAGGGTTACGGTGTTTCGGAAGATGGTATTCGATATGCATCTCAGAACGGTTATTCACTTATTGTAACACTAGATTGCGGCATAAAGGCGCTAGAAAAAGTAGATCTAGCAAACGAACTGGGCATAGATGTTATCATTTGTGATCACCACACACCTGGAGAGGAGACTCCAAATGCCTATGCTGTATTAGACCCAAAACAGGTAGACTGTAATTATCCATACAAAGAACTTTCTGGCTGTGGGGTAGGCTTTAAGCTACTTCATGGCTTCTGTCTGCAAAGCGGTTTTGAGATTGAAGAACTATATCAGTTTCTAGACCTAATGGCTGTTTCCATTGCCTCAGACATTGTTCCTATTACAGGAGAGAATAGAGTATTAGCCTATTTCGGATTGAAGAAACTAAATCAGTCTCCTAGGCCTGGGCTAAAAGCACTGATCGATTTATGTAAAGGAAACCGCGACCTGACCATTTCGGGAATTGTTTTCGGCATAGGCCCAAGAATCAACGCAGCTGGCCGAATGGATCATGCAGGTTCTGCCGTGGCTTTACTTTTGGCAAAAGACGAAGAAGAAGCCAACCTCCTGGCTGATATGGTGAACACCAAGAATGATGTTCGTAGAGACTTTGACAATACCATTACCGAAGAGGCCATCCAGATGATTACTACTAACGATAGTCTAACACATGCTAAGGCTACCGTTTTATATAAAGAAGATTGGCACAAAGGAGTTATTGGAATTGTGGCTTCTCGCTGTATAGAGAAATTCTATCGCCCTACCGTAATTCTTACTGAATCGAACGATAAAGTGACTGGCTCGGCAAGGTCTGTAGACGGTTTTGATGTTTATGCCGCCATTTCCGAATGTTCTGACTTGCTAGAGCAATTTGGCGGGCACATGTATGCGGCAGGAGTAACCATGTCTGTAGATAATGTGGCAGCATTTCAAAAGAAGTTCCAAGAAGTGGTGGCTCGCCAAATTACGGATGAGCAACTCATTCCTTCGCTTTATATTGACACCGTTATTCGCTTAGAAGAAATTGATCGGAAGTTTTTCAACGTGGTAAATCAGATGGCTCCTTTCGGGCCTCAGAACATGCAGCCCGTATTCATGACAGAGCAAATTCAGGCTACAAATGTTAAACTTTTGAAAGAACAGCACCTTAAGTTCACTGCAAAACAAGAAGGCACTAATGTTGCTTACGATGCCATAGGATTTGGCTTGGGCGAATATTACGATCTTGTAAATTGCGGACTGAAATTTCAGATGGCCTTTACGGTAGAAGAAAATGATTTTAGAGGGCACAAAACCCTTCAGCTCTTTGTCAAAGACATCAAGTTTGACGACTAAATTTTAATGAATGAAGCTCATTGCTGACAATCTGGTTAAGACCTATAAAAAGAGAAAAGTTGTTAACAGCGTATCTGTTGAGGTAAACCAGGGAGAAATAGTAGGACTTTTAGGCCCCAATGGTGCTGGTAAAACAACCACTTTCTACATGATTGTAGGGCTTGTAAAACCCAATGAAGGGCGAATTCATCTCGATAAAGAAGACATTACACCCCTGCCCATGTTTAAGCGAGCTCAAATGGGCATTGGTTATTTAGCACAAGAACCTTCGGTTTTTCGAAAGCTTACGGTAGAGCAAAACATTATGGCTGTGTTAGAAATGACCAAACTCAGCAAGGCCGAGCAGAAAGAGAAAATGGAGTCTCTATTAGAAGAGTTTTCTTTAACTCATGTAAGGAAAAACCTCGGTAGAGTACTTTCCGGAGGAGAAAGAAGAAGAACCGAAATTGCCCGAGCACTTTCCGTAGATCCGAGTTTTGTTCTATTAGATGAGCCATTTGCAGGAGTAGATCCTATTGCGGTAGAAGAAATACAAAGCATTGTGGCTCAGCTCAAAAACAGAAACATCGGAATTCTAATTACAGACCATAACGTACAAGAAACACTTTCAATTACCGATAGGGCCTACCTGATGTTCGAAGGAAAACTACTCAAAGCTGGAACTGCAGAGGAGTTAGCTGCTGATGAACAGGTAAGAAAAGTGTATCTTGGCCAACACTTCGAGCTAAAAAGAAAAATCTAAATGGCCATTATCAACTCCATCCTTACTTGGGTCATGAAGAAACGCATGCACCAAATTGAACTCTTCATGAAATACCCTCATGATGTTCAGGATGAGTTGTTCAAAAAGCTAGTCACTACGGCTAGAAACACTGAATTCGGTCGTACTTACGGTTTTGCCGATGTTCACAATGTGGAACAGTTCCGCAAAATGATTCCAGTGTTTTCCTATGAAGAAATAAGCCCATATATAGAAAGAAACATGGCTGGAGAGCAGAACCTGCTCTGGCCTTCAGATGTGAAGTGGTTCGCTAAATCTTCTGGCACCACCAATGCTCGTAGCAAGTTCATTCCTGTTTCTTATGAAGCATTAGAAGATTGCCATTTTAAAGGTGGAAAGGACCTTTTGAGCATTTATTGCAATCATTTTCCAGACACTAAAATGTTCGATGGAAAGGGGCTTACCATTGGTGGCAGCCAACAAGTAAACCAACACGATAGCAATAGTGAGTCGTTCTATGGCGATGTGTCAGCAGTAATCATGTCTAATCTGCCTTATTGGACACGCTTTGTTAGAACTCCAACATTAGACATTGCGCTAATGGATGAGTGGGAGTCTAAGATTCAGAAAATGGCAGAGGTAACCATGGATGAAAATGTTACCAGCATTTCTGGAGTACCAACCTGGACAATAGTTCTTCTTCAGCGAATAATAGAATTAAAAAGAGCCAAAGACATCACGGAGGTCTGGCCAAACCTAGAGGTCTTCTTTCATGGAGCAGTGGCATTTGGGCCATACAGAAGCATTTTCCAGAAGCTGATTCCTTCAGATAAAATGAGGTATATGGAAACATACAATGCCTCTGAAGGATTTTTTGGAATTCAGTTTGAACCTGATTCTGACGACATGCTACTAATGCTGGATTACGGAATCTACTACGAGTTCATTCCTTATCCTGAAATACACAAGGAGAACCCAAAAGTGATTGGCTTAGATGAAGTGAAAGTTGGCGAGCATTATGCCATTCTTATTTCTACTAATGCAGGCCTTTGGAGGTATATGATTGGTGATACAGTTGTTTTCACCTCTACGGACCCGTATAAAATCAAGATTTCTGGCCGCACCAAACACTTTATCAATGCCTTTGGCGAAGAGGTAGTAGTAGAGAACGCTGAACGCGCGATCTCTGAAGCATGTGAACAAACTGGCGCTCAGATCAACAACTTTACTGCAGCCCCTAAATACTTTGGAGGCGAAGAAAAAGCTTCTCACGAGTGGATTGTAGAATTTGAACAAGAGCCAAGCAGCTTAGAGGAGTTTACAAAAGTTTTGGATGCAACACTTCGTAGAATCAACTCAGATTACGATGCCAAGAGACACAAAAGTTTAGCCTTAGGCTTACCAATTGTACACATGGCGCAACCAGGCACCTTCTACGAGTGGATGAAAAGAAGGGGAAAGCTTGGTGGTCAGAACAAAGTGCCCCGCCTTTCTAATACCAGAGAATATCTGGATGATATTCTAAAACTTATCAGCAACTCAGAGCTGAGCCTATAAAAAAAGGCGGTTGACACCGCCCTTCTTATCAAGTAAACTCTGATTGGTTAATTGCTCCACTTAATAGTGCAGCCAATAGCTTTCGTGCTTTTTGTAGATACATCGGCCCCAGCAATCAGGCTATCTACTGCCTCTTGAACATAATGCTTGCTGGCAGCAGATGCATTTCTACTGTTATTATCTATAGCGCCAATATACTCCACTCTAAAATTATTGTCCGAAACCTTATTCAAAACATATACCTGTGGTGTATTAGTAGCACCATAAGTAGTAGTGGTTTGCTGTGTTTCATCAATGACATACGGAAAGGGATAGGCCTTCTCTTTTGCTCTTGCTTGCATATTCTCGAAAGAATCTCCCGGAGACTTTCCTGTATCATTCGGCTGTATAGCTAAAACAGGGTAGCCTTGGCCTGCATACTTATTATGTAAGTCTATTATTCTCTGCTCATACATATTGGCATAAGGACAGGTATTACAAGTAAAAACCAAAATGTAACCCTTAGCCGCCTTATTGCTACTAAGAGATATCATTTTACCATCTACATTCTTTAGGTTAAAGTCGGCTGCTTTGTCGCCAACACCAAGGCCATTCTCTTTGCTTCCAAAGTTGGACAACAGTAGAATTCCCGTAAGCGCTAATGCTTTTAAGGCTTGCATGGTTCTATAGTTTAATCAGTTAATTCCATTACGATTGACTCTATTTCCCCTTCTTCCAACTCCTTTTCCACAAACTTTCGCTTTCCATTTTTATGGTTGATCACCAAAGTTGCTGGTATAGCCCCACTCCAAGATGGGTCTACCTTATCTATCCATGAATTGTAATCAATATTATCGAGCAGAATGACATCTGCCGAAATGCCGTTTTTCTCTACAAATGGCATCACCTTCTTTTGAAACTCATCTGCAAAATCTAGTGAAACCAGCGTTACTCTTACTTCGTCATTCGTTTCGTGTAGTTTTTGGAAATAAGGAATCTCAGCAATACAAGGTTTACACCAAGTGGCCCAAAAATTAATAACCTCAACTTTTTCAGAATTGGTCTCCATAATGTCTTGGAGGGCTTCGAACTTAACAACTTCCATTCTCCGCTTTTCTGAACAGGAAGTTACTAGCGCAAACAAAAGTATGAGACCGAAGTAACGCATGCCCAAATTAAACGCGAAGGGAATAATAAAGTTAGACCGTTCATAAAATGCTGAGTAGAAGCCCTAAATTCTATGTTCATACAATCATTTTCAGAATTGTATTATTTCATGACAATTTCATCCAAGGCAGTTTAATGTAAACTGAAAATTACCACTATGTAATCAGTGATGGGAGATTGTATGATTTCGAGTTAATGTTGTCTTAACATGGAACAAGTTTGAACTGACTAGCCTACAAGCCACTGAAGGCCTATTAGGAATAAGCTGAAAATCCAAAATCGTTTAAGCTAATGGACCAAAAATTAAACAGTTATAAGGAGCTATTGTCCCAAATTCTAGAGCGATATTTAGACAAAAAAAAGATTCAAAAAAATACCTCTGTTTTTTTCCACATTTTCCAATATTTATCCACAGTTTTCCACCTATCCAATATTAACAACTGAATATCAGCAAGTTATACCCTTTTCTTCAAAGTCAATTTCTGTTGATAACTTTCAGCAAGAATTCAATAAGCAGCGGATTAGACCATTATTAGCCCATTGAAATAGAGCGACTTAAAGAGCTAGAAGCGACTCACTCTTTATTCTGCCTTCTGAGCTTGGTTCTGTAGGCATTGAAGATTCTAGACTTAGAAACGATGCCTACATATTTACCGTGATCGATAACTGGTAGGTTCCAAGCACCAGTTTTCTCAAACTTTGCCATCACCTCAGACATTTTTTCATCGGATTGCACTGTTTCTGGGGGTCGGTGCATTAAGGATTCAGCAATTAAACTTTTTTGAGAATCTGAATTGAACATTATTTCACGGACATCATCAAGGGTAATGATACCTTTTAGCTCGTCATTCTCATTCACGACAGGGAAAATATTCCTTCTCGACTTTTTGATGAGGCTAACCAAATCTTCTAATGTCTGCGATGGATGAATGGTGAGCAAGTCTCTTTCAATCATCTTTTCAATACTGATTAAACTTAGTACTTGCTTGTCTTTATCGTGAGAAGGAATTAAGTCTCCAGACTTAATCAGCTTAGCGGTGTAGAAGGAGTATTTCTCAAAATAACTGTTGGTGCTATAGGCCACGGCCGACACGAGCATAAGGGGTAAGAATAGTGTATAGCCACTGGTGATTTCAGCAATAAGGAAGATGGCAGTAAGCGGTGCATGCAGTACGCCACTCATTACGCCACACATACCCACTAAGGTAAAATTGCTAATAGATAAGCCTTGATTCAGACCAAGCAGGTTATTGGTCTGAGAAAAAACAAAGCCTGTAATTCCACCAATAAAGAGCGATGGTGCGAAAATTCCACCATTTCCTCCCGCGCCAATCGTTAAACCAGTGGCTATAGGCTTCATTAAAATAATAGCCAATCCAAACACCACAATAAACCATGGATCTTGAAAACGGGAGAACAAGGCACTAGAAGAAACAATTTCTTGCACTCGGCCTTGAAGTAAAAGTTTGATGGAGTCATAGCCTTCACCATAAAGCGGTGCTAAAACAAAGATTACAGCGGTAAGGGCAAGCCCACCTATAATAGCCCTAGGAAAGACCGACTTCACTTTACCTATAATTTTCTCTGTCCAGAGGGTGGTTCTGGAAAAATAAACTGAGACTAGACCACAAATAGCTCCCAATAGAAGATAGAATGGAAAATCTGCCGCACTGAACGGATCGGTAAGCTCAAAAGAGAAAAGCACATCTTTTCCTAGTAGAAGCATGGAAATCAATGAGCCCAGAACCGAAGCAATGAGCAGCGGTATAAAGGCAGCAATGGTAACATCTGTCAGAATTACTTCAATACTAAAGATGACTCCCGCCACTGGCGAGTTAAATATTCCAGAAATTGCAGCGGCCGCCCCACAACCAATCATTAAGGTTCGTTGCTTGTAGTTGAGGTGCATCAATCGGCCTATGTTAGAGCCAATGGCAGATCCTGTTACCACAATTGGAGCCTCCAAACCAACCGAACCTCCACAGCCTACAGTGATTCCTGAGGTGATCATTCGGCTGAACATCTTATTCCTGTGAATGATACTAGACTTCTTAGAGATGTAAAAAAGAATGGAAGTAATACCATGACCAAGTTGCTCTCGGAACATGTACCGGGCAATAAGAGCGGTAACAACAATACCGAATACAGGAAAAAACAGGTAAGAGTAATCTACATTAATATGCTTAATGAGCTCTTGAATAAAGTGAACTGCACTTTTCAGAGTTACCGCAGCAATACCACCAACAACGCCTACGAGACCACCCACCATGATCACAAAGTTTCTGGTGCTCAAATGGCGAATCCGCCAGACTAAAAACTTACCTAGTAGTCTCTTAAAGCTCATTTAAGTTGCTTGGCTTTTTCCCAATATACATCCATTTCTTCGAGGCTCATCTCACTGATGTTCTTGCCGTCTTTCTTCGACTCTGTCTCTAAATACTGAAAACGCTTAATGAATTTCAGATTAGTTCTTTCTAAGGCTTCTTCAGGGTCTATGCCTATAAATCGGGCATAATTTACTAGAGAGAAAAGCAGGTCACCAAACTCTAGAGTAGCTTTCTCTTTATCTATGACTTCGGCCTCTGCATTGAATTCTTCTTTGAACTCCTGCATTTCTTCCTCAACCTTCTCCCAAACCTGTTCTTTCTTTTCCCAATCAAAGCCAACTCCTCTAGCTTTATCTTGAATTCGAATGGCTTTTACTAAAGCGGGTAATGAATTCGGCACACCGCCTAATACAGATTTATTGCCTTTTTCCTTCAGCTTAATTTTCTCCCAATTGGCCTTTACCGCTTCAGCATCATTGGCCTCCACATCTCCATATATATGTGGATGCCTGTGAACCAACTTGTCAGAAATGGAATTGAGCGCATCGGCCACATCGAAAGCCTTCTGCTCATCGGCAATCTTAGAATAGAAAACCATATGCAGCATCAAGTCACCAATCTCTTTCTTCATCTCCTCAATGTTCTCGTTGAGAATGGCATCAGACAGTTCGTAAGTTTCTTCTATGGTTAAGTGCCTGATAGATTCTAACGTCTGCTTCTTATCCCACGGACAGTTAAGCCTTAGCTCGTCCATAATAGTAAGCAGGCGGTTAAAAGCCTCTAGTTTTTCCTTTCTACGTTCGTCTTTCGGGGGGATAATCATACGTCTGATTAGTGGTGAGAAACTTCTGGCACAAAGGTAGTGTTATGCAAACAGTAATATTAAATTTGCACCAAATAAGTCGATTATGACAACGTTAATTCTGACACTGGTATTGATAGGGCTGTTTTTCGTGGGGATGTCTGTAAGACTTCTGTTGATAAAAAACGGTGAGTTTAAAGGCACATGTGCTTCGCAAAGCCCATTCCTGAACAAAGAAGGAGTAAAATGTGGCTTCTGTGGAAAGGAAATGAAAGAAGGAGAATCTTGTGGAAACCCAGACAATGAGGTTGACAAGGTTTTGGCTCAATTCAAGTAAACCATATTTTCATACCGACTTTTTAAAGCCCTATTGTTAGGTGCTTTTTTTTAATTTTATCCCTGAGTAAACAATAGGACATTGACACTTATAAAATCGATTTCTGGAATTAGAGGAACCATTGGTGGTGCCGTAGGCGAAAGCTTAACCCCTGTAGATGCAGTAAAATTTGCTGCTGCGTTCGGATCTTGGGTAGTAGCAAAAACAGGCAAAAAGAAGATCATTATTGGTAGAGATGCCAGACCTTCTGGCCAAATGATATCCGACTTGGTTTCTTCCACACTTATTGGCTTAGGAATAGACGTTGTAGACCTCGGTCTTTCAACAACTCCAACCGTAGAAATAGCTGTTCCTTTAGAAGAAGCTGGTGGAGGAATTATTCTAACAGCCAGCCATAACCCTGTTCAGTGGAATGCCTTGAAGCTTTTAAATGATAAGGGCGAATTCATTAGCGGAGATGATGGGAAAGAAGTTCTAGAGATTGCTGAAAAAGATAATTTCAAATTTGCCGATGTTAAGAAGCTTGGAAAAGTAACTACCAACGATTCTTACATTCAAAAACATATTGAGATGGTTTTAGCCCTGCCTTTGGTAGACGTAGAAGCCATCAAAAAAGCTAAGTTCAAAATTGTGGTAGATGCTGTTAACTCTACAGGAGGTATTTCAGTATTGCCATTGTTGAAAGCTTTAGGGGTTGAAACTGTTGAACCACTTTATTGTGAGCCAAATGGTCAATTCCCTCATAACCCTGAGCCGTTACCAGAGCACTTAGGGCAAATTAGCTCCATGCTAGAAAGTGGTAAATACGACTTAGGTATTGTGGTAGACCCAGATGTAGACCGTCTTGCATTTGTAGACGAGTCTGGAAGTGTATTCGGAGAAGAATACACCCTAGTTGCTGTGGCAGATTATGTGCTGAGCCAGACTAAAGGAAATACCGTTTCGAACCTTTCTTCAACGCGTGCCCTCAGAGATGTAACTGAGAAGTATGGTTGCCAATATGAGCCTTCTGCTGTAGGCGAGGTAAATGTGGTAGTGAAAATGAAGGAAATAGGTGCTGTGATTGGTGGCGAAGGCAACGGAGGTATCATTTACCCTGAACTTCATTATGGAAGAGATGCATTGGTAGGTATTGCGCTATTCTTAACTCACTTAGCTAAGTTTGGCAAGAGAGTTTCAATGCTCAGAGCGAAATACCCAAGCTACCACATCTCAAAGAATAAAATCGAACTTTCACCTGAAATTGATGTGGACAAGGTATTGACCAAAATGAAGGAGCAATACAAAAAACAACCTATCAACACAGTTGATGGTGTAAAAATTGAATTCGATAAGGAATGGGTTCACTTGAGAAAGTCGAACACAGAGCCTATCATTAGAATATATGCAGAATCTGAGTCGGCTGCTACAGCAGAACACTTGGCTCAGAAGATAATGTCTGATATACGAGAAATCGTGGCCAACTAATTTTTAGCCTATGAAAGTCTATTTCGATAACGCTGCAACTACTCCGCTAGACCCGGAAGTATTCGAAGTAATGAAGCCTTTGATGCTGGATATGTATGGAAATCCATCATCTACTCACGCCCATGGCCGAGAGGTTAGAACTAAAATTGAATACGCCCGAAGAACAGTAGCTGAATTGCTAAACACGGTTCCTGCAGAAATATTCTTTACTTCTGGAGGTACTGAAGCAGACAATACAGCCATCAATGGAATGGTGAATGCCTATGATGTAAAGCACATCATTACCACTTCAATTGAGCACCATGCGGTAGGTCATACGGTAGACAAGTTGGTAGAATTAGGCAAGGTGAAAGCGAGCTATGTAGAGTTAGATGCTCAAGGCCACCTTAATATGGATCACCTAGAAGAGTTGTTGAAAAACAACCCAAACTCTTTGGTGACCATCATGCACGCCAACAACGAAATAGGCACCAAAAACGACATTGAGAAGATTGGAGAAATGGCGACAGAATATGGCGCTACTTTCCATTCTGATACTGTCCAAACCATGGGCCACTTCAAGCACGACCTCAAGTCACTGAACTGTCAGTTTGTGGTGGGTGCAGCACATAAATTCCACGGACCTAAAGGTGTAGGCTTCCTAAGAGTTTGCAATAGCCGTAAAATCGGCCGATTCATAGAAGGTGGTGGCCAAGAAAGAAACCGCAGAGGTGGAACCGAAAACGTATACGGAATTGTAGGTTTGGCCAAAGCGTTGGAGCTAGCCTATTCTCACATGGACGAACACCGCAGTCATGTTCAGTCTTTAAAAGATAGAATGATTGAAAAGCTCAAAGCGAACTTCTCGGATATTCAATTTAACGGAGACATTAACCCTGAAAGTAGTTTGTATACTGTGTTGAATGTGAGTTTTCCTCCACACGAAAACAACGGTATGCTGTTGTTCAGCCTAGACATTAACGGAATTTCTGCTTCTGGCGGAAGCGCTTGTTCTAGTGGAGCAAACACTGGCTCTCATGTATTGAATGGCATAAAAGCCGACCCGAACAGGCAAGGCATTCGTTTTTCATTTAGCAAGTATAGCACGGCCGAAGAAGTAGATTATACCGTAGAGAAATTGGTAGAGATTTTATCACCAGTTGCGGTATAATGGCTAAAAGAGCATTCCTTTTGCTTTTCTTCTTACTTGGCAGCCTGAGCTGTTCAGATAATGATATCGATATTGTAGAGGTTGAAGCCACGGTTGAGGATGTTCGAGATGTACCTGGATTTGAAGATTGCGCTTGGCTTCTTTTGTTCAACGGCCAACAGTATAAGCCTTCATATTTACCACCAAGCTATCAGGAAGACGGCCTTCAGGTTAGAGCAAAAGTGGAACTACTCACAGAATCAGCAAGCTGTAATAGCAGCTTAGAGCTACTCAGAATAGAGCAAATTGCTCTGGCTAACTAGTCGTCATACCTCAAAGAAGGTCTTGCTAACTTGATAAGATGCTTCGTGCCTCAGCAAGACTTACCGATGATGCTTTGGTTACTTAACAGAATGCCTAATAACAATGTGCCTTTCAAAAACTGTTGTGCCTGATGCTCTCTCGTCTAAGTCATTCTGAACACAGTGAAGAATCTTATCCTCGATGAAAAATCTGTAAGATTTGATAAGTTGCTTCCCCCGATACTTCGGGGCCTCAGCAAGACTTACAGATGCTGATTTCGGTAGATACACAAGGTATACAAGAGGTTTTCATTAGATAAAAGCTGTTACGCCTGATGCTCTCACGTCTATGTCATTCCGAGTGAGCGAGGAATCTTATCCATGTAGCAAGGCAAGTATAGCTTGATAAGATGCTTCTCCCGAATCCTCGGGAACAGCATGACTTACCGATGCTGCTCTGATTACTAAGCAAATTGCTCTGGCCAATTAATCGCGTCATTCAGAAAGAGAAAGATCGGGGATGAGGCGACTGAAGAATCTCCCTCGTCTGGTACAGTACACTTGGGGATTCTTCGGTCGGCTTGAGGCCTCCCTCTGAATGACCTCAAATATTAAGACTTCCTTACTAAATCTTCCAAGCAATCTACCCAAACAGGAGAATCGTTTAAACTCGGAACTAGGTCCCAAACCTCTCCGCCAGCTTCCATAAACTCCTCTTTGAATTCCTCACCAACTTCTAGAGTAGTTTCTAAGCAATCGGCAATAAATGCTGGAGAAAAGGCTAGCACTTTCTTCTTTCCTTTTTCAGAAAGCTCTTTTAAAAACTCATCCGTATAGGGTTGAATCCACGGGTCTTTACCCAATCGAGATTGGAATGTAGTAGTGTACTGATCTTCCTTCAAGCCTAAAGCAGCAGCTAAAAGACGCGAAGTATAGAAACACTGTGCGCGGTAGCAATATCTGTTTCTCTCATGGAAAACATTACAACAGGTGCTCAGCTGACACTGATTACCGACTGAACCCTTCTTTATATGCCTTTCCGGAACTCCATGATAACTGAAAATGATGTGATCATAATCTTGCTTACTCATCATTTCTCGTCCATTGGCAGCAAAAGCCTCAATGAACTTCGGGTGATCCATAAACTGATTGATATGCGTAATGGAAGGAATTATCTGCCATTTGTTCACAATACTGTTCACCTTCTCAGAAACTGAACCCGTTGTAGCAGAAGCATATTGAGGGAAAAGCGGAACAACTATAATTCGGCTTACATTCACTGCTCTCAGTTCTTCCAAAGCCTCTTCTATACTCGGGCTTTGATAACGCATACCAAGAGCTACTTTATAGTCACTGCCTAACTTTTCTTGAAGCATATCGCGGACATCGTAGCCATAGAACTTCAGCGGGCTACCACGATCTTCCCAAAGTTTAGCATATTCTTTCGCACTTTTTGGTGCACGAAACGGAGCTATAATGCCTTTTACAAGCATTGTTCTGGGCACAACAGGAATATCAATTACCCTTCCATCCATTAAAAACTCCTTCAAATACTTTCTTACATCGCCAGTAGAAGGACTGTCTGGAGTACCTAGGTTTACTAGTAAAACCCCAATTGTATTTTTTGCCATTTGCTGTTATTCTTCAGGAAAAACCGAGTGCAAAGATATTTGTTTAGAAGCGCTAAGGAAAGCCAAAATGAAAGAAGCCACCCAATGGGTAGCTTCTGATTTATAACACTCTTAAGGTTGTTCAGTAATCTCCTCCAATCGCTGAGTTTTTAACCCTTGCTGAGAGTGCCTTAAAAAGGTAGTTGCTCATAAAACAGTGTTCAAAGCAATTACCCTTACTTGAGGTAGTACATTCAAGTCGGTTGGCTTACAGAATAATGAAACTTTTTAACCAGAAAAGACTTTAAAATACAAGCCACTAATTTTTTGAAATGAAAACCATCAAGCTCAAATTTCCTAATCAAGACGGAGAGCAACTCTCCGCGAAACTCGAACTTCCCACAGACCGAAGGGTTCGTGCTTACGCCATATTTGCACATTGCTTTACCTGTTCTAAAAACCTTATTGCGGTTACACACATTAGCCGAGGGCTGACCTCCAAAGGCATTGCGGTTCTTCGTTTCGACTTTACGGGCTTAGGTGAAAGTGAAGGAGAATTTGAAGACACCAATTTCTCTAGTAACGTGCAAGATTTAATTGTTGCTGCCGAGTATTTAGAAGAAAATTATGGTCCAGCAAAAATGCTTGTAGGTCATTCTTTAGGAGGTGCTGCAGTATTAATGGCAGCTGCGAAGCTTAAAAATATCGAAGCCATCACTACAATTGGAGCACCTTCAGATCCGGTTCACGTAAAACACCTGTTTCAAGAATCTATCGATGAAATTAAAGAGAAAGGAGAGGCCACCGTTTCTTTAGGGGGAAGACCCTTCACTATAAAGAAGCAGTTTGTAGATGATTTGGCAGAATACGAAAAGTCCGATGTAATCAAGACGCTCAAAAAGCCATTACTCATTATGCATTCACCTCAAGATGATACTGTAGATGTAAGCAACGCTGAGAAAATCTATACTTCGGCCATGCATCCTAAAAGTTTTATATCTCTCGATGGTGCAGATCATTTACTCAGCAAATCTGAAGATGCGCAATATGCGGGCGAAGTTATAGCCGCTTGGGCAGCTAGGTATGTAAGTTTCGAAGAAGTTCGTGCCTTAGAAACAGACGAACAGGTAGTAGTGAGAAATGAAGCACATCGCGGTTTGCAAACCGAAATAATGGCTAACGGGCATTTCATACTTGCCGATGAGCCTAAAGATGTTGGAGGAACCAATTTGGGAGGAACCCCTTACGATTTATTGGTTTCGTCTCTAGGAGCTTGTACTGCCATGACTATTAGGATGTACGCCAAACATAAAAAGTGGCCGTTAGATGAAGTGAAAGTACATCTGAGTAGAGAAAAGCGTCATTCGGAAGATGCAGAAGACCTTGGCGAGCACAGTAAAATTGAGGTAATAGATAGATATGTTGAGCTCAGCGGAGATTTAACTGAGGAGCAAAGGAAACGCATTTTGGAGATTGCAGATAAATGCCCAGTGCACAAAACTCTAACCAACGGACTAACTGTTCACACCAAACTGAAATAAGAAAGGAGGCTTAATTGCCTCCTCCTTCTTCTTTTTCTTTCATTTCTTTCAGCCTTTCCATTCGCTGCTTATACATCATTGGTCTGCGTTTTCTGAACTGCTCAATTCTAGCTCTGTCCATTCGCTCACCTCTGCGATCCTGAAATCTGGCCTTTCCTCTGCGTTGACCTTCAGATTTCATGGCTTTAAGTTTCTCCAATTGCTCAGGAGTAAGAATCTCTTTTAGTCTTTCGTGCTGTGCCTGTCGTTCCACAAAAGCATCTCGCTTCATTTCTTCACGCAGTGCTCTATACTTTTCGGCTCTTTGCTTTCTGGCTTCTTCATTAGCCTTGAATTCTTTATCTAACTGAGCCTTTTGGGTATCATTCAACTCTAGCCTAGCTGCTAGCTGTTCCGTTCTTAAAAGTGTTTTTTCTTTGCTCTGACCGAAGGCCATTTGAGATGCCACGACCATGATGGCAATTGCAATAATTTCGATAAATGTTTTCATCTTCTTGCTGTTGTTGTTCGCTTCTTTGATGCCTAAAGCGCAGCAAGGTTTAATCAGAGGGCCAAAAAGGAACAGTGACCTTGGTATTATCCCATGCCATAGTAAGTCTGGGCTGACCATTTTCTTCAGTAAAATCTATGGTGAAAACCTCTACGGTTTGCGGCAGACGTTCTACATGACCTACTACATTTAACACATCAAACTGCGGGTCGTAGTCTGTTCCCCAATCTGGAATTTTTGAGTTGAAAATTACCTGCCATTCGTTGGCATTAGGAATGGTAACCAGCGAGTACTTACCTGCAGAAAGGGTCTCTCCATTTTCGAAACGAATATCGCGTGTTAGTTCAATTTGGGTAGCCTCATTAGCTCCAGTTCTCCACCATTCACCATAAGGAACCAGGTCTCCGAAAATGACTCTGCCTTTTTTAGAAGGTCTGTTGTAAAAAACCTTCACCGCCACATCGGTGCTGATATACTCAGCAGTTTCTTCCGGACTATACTGTTTGGTTTGGTATAATCTGTACTGATTGAAGCCTACAATAGCCAAAACCAAAAAGAATATTGCCCCTAAAATGTATAGAAGTCGTCTGCTCATATTACTCTTTCAAAAAGAATGAAACCATCACATTTTCAAATCACACGCTTTAGCCCATCCTTAAAGGGAGTTGTGAGATTTTTAAGCTGTTATCCCTTTAGAGATAAGGTCAAAACAGTTTAAAAATCTGATAATCTTAAATAACTGGTTTCATTCAGTACCCTAAATATATTCAATTCAAAAAAGTGCTCACCAGAAACGAGCCATATTCTGCCGAATTATAGGTTTATTCATGTTTTTCATTTTTGAACTCCCATTGGCTTTGTTGAAAGTGATTTACATATCTTTGCGGCATGGCACAGAATGACGATAATCTGCTCAAGAAAATTACTAGTCACGCAAAGGAATATGGCTTCATTTTCCCTTCAAGTGAAATTTACGATGGTTTGGCGGCTGCCTATGACTACGGCCAAAATGGAGTTGAGCTAAAGAATAATATCAAGGAGTATTGGTGGAAAGCCATGGTACAAATGAATGAGAACATTGTAGGTATAGATGCCTCAATTTTCATGCACCCTAGTACTTGGAAAGCGTCTGGTCACGTAGATGCTTTCAACGACCCAATGATTGATAACAAAGATTCTAAGAAGCGTTATCGTGCCGATGTACTGATTGAAGACGTGATCAAAAAGTACGAAGCCAAGATTGAAAAGGAAGTAGCCAAAGCTCAGAGGCGTTTTGGCGATTCCTTCGACAAAGAACAGTTTTTAGCTACTAACCCTAACGTAAAGCGCAGCCAAGATAAAATCGATGAGATTGAAACTAGGTTAGGAAGCAGCCTTGCTAAAGGAGATTTAGCCGATGTAAAAGCATTGATTGAAGAACTTGGTATTGCTGACCCAGTGTCTGGATCTAAAAACTGGACCGATGTGCGCCAGTTCAACCTAATGTTCTCAACAGAGTTAGGTTCTGTAGCAGAAGGTGCCAACAAAATTTACTTGAGACCAGAAACGGCTCAGGGTATTTTTGTGAACTACCTAAACGTGCAAAAAACCGGTAGAATGAAGTTGCCTTTCGGTATTGCGCAGATTGGTAAAGCCTTCAGAAATGAAATTATTGCTCGTCAGTTCATCTTCAGAATGAGAGAATTTGAGCAGATGGAAATGCAATTCTTTGTGAAGCCAGGTGAGGAAATGACTTGGTACGAAAGCTGGAAAGCTAAGCGTATTGCTTGGCACAAAGCTTTGGGCTTAGGTGAAGACAACTATAGATTCCACGATCATATAAACCTAGCGCATTATGCCAATGCTGCTACTGATGTAGAATTTAACTTCCCGATGGGCTTCAAGGAGCTAGAAGGGGTTCACTCTAGAACCGATTTCGACTTAAAAGCGCATGAAGAGCTTTCGGGTAAGAAGCTTCAGTTCTTCGACCATGAAGAGAATAAGTCTTACGTGCCTTATGTAATTGAGACTTCAATTGGTCTCGACCGTATGTTCTTGGCTGTAATGTCTTCGGCTTACACTGAAGAGACTTTAGAAGATGGCAGCGAAAGAACTGTGATGAAAATTCCTGCAGCTTTGGCTCCTTATAAAGTAGCGGTTCTTCCGTTGGTGAAGAAAGATGGTCTGCCTGAAAAAGCTAGAGAAATTCTTTCAGACTTGAGGTTCGATTTCAACTGTCAGTACGATGAGAAAGACGCTATCGGTAAGCGATACAGAAGACAAGATGCCATCGGTACTCCATTCTGCGTTACAGTAGATTATGACACTTTGGAAGACAACACAGTAACCATTAGAGATAGAGATGATCTATCTCAAATCCGTGTTTCTATCGATGAATTAAAAGCTAAGTTGAAAGAAAGCTGCTCGTTGGAGGGATTGTTAAGGAAGCTATAATATTTAGTTTTATGTTCTAGGATTCAAGATTGATTTGTAGAAAAATCTTAATTTGAACCTACAATGAACATCAAACTATTCCTCAATATTTTAAAGCTACTTCTTATAACAATCTCTTCAATTACGGTTTTGATTGTGATCTTTCTATTGATACTAATTTTCTCGGTTCCACTTGGTATTCCTCCTGAAGTCCACTTTGAAGTCTTTTCAGACAACAACCTTATATTACCAATTTCAGCGACCGTATTGGCTTCTATAGTGGCAATTGCTTTACCACTTTCTATTCAGCTAGTTAGCCATTCGGCAAAAGAGGCGTTCAATGAGGGGGAAATTGGAGAGCTAATTTTTGATAGCAAACCTTATAAACACCTCAAAAAAGGAATGGCCATCATGGGATTAGTTGTGCTGATCTCATGGACTGGCTCCAACAGAGTTATAGAATTTCCTATTGTCATCATAATCTTTTGGTTCATTCAAAGATTCTGGGTGTTCATCAATTTCATGGAAAAATATATTTCTGACTTTAGTGGAGAATTAATCAAAAAAGAGCAGAATAAAGTAGACCAACTCTTGAATGGCCAATCTTGATTTTTACAAATCATTTGAAAGAATAACCAAAGCACTGGTATTAAAGCTAGCTGAAGGAGACTATGAAACCGTAATTAATACGATTGATTGGCTTGATAAGCGACTTCAGAAACTATTTGAACTTATTGACAAAGACGAAAGTCTTTTTTTTGAAATTTTCGATCCGGAACGAGAATTTCAACCAAGGCTCATTGAGCAGAACCCAGTTGAAAGACTTTCTTTTTCCGATTTACTCAGCAGTGGGCAGATCGGTGTTTCCTCAAGACCGATCAAACGTGAACCTCCTAGATTAATAGACCAAAAAATAGACCTTGGATTAAGTGGTCGTAGAAGAGATTCCAAATCCTTTCTGGAAAAGCTTCTACAACTTTTTTACTCTATTTGGGATAAGGCTCGCAATGTTAGAGGCTATTCTATAGACATCTTGGTTGGCCAGATTTATCACAACTTAATGGTCTACGTGTCGCAAATGGAAGAATCAAAAATAGAGACACAATCTGTATTAAGGAGGTTATTCTGGATTTTCGAAAATCAAGCTTATGAATTAAAAAGGGGTAAAATTGAATTAGAGTTTATTTGGCGAGCGGACTTATTCAATTCTATAGACCTAATCTTTAAGGAGTCATTTCCACCTAAATATTCAAGTCTTGTTCAAGGTCATATATTCAATATGTTACTATCAACTTTTGATGAAGATTTGATACTTCAGAAAAGATACATTGAATCGATAACCTCAAAACACAGAATACCCTTATCATCGGATTTCACAAATCTACTTGATGAAATTCATTTTGATCAAGCACATAAAGTCGGTCTGGGGGTGTTAACTGATATGGTTTTTAAAGAAAGGGACAAGCTCATTACCAAGATTAAATACATTGATGAATCAAAAATAGATGACTTGGAGTCTCTGGATATTTACAGAAATCAGGTAGCAGAATTTTTCAAAACTGATTGGATCAATGTATATAAGTCAGAAGAGAATAACTGGAAAGTTGAGAAAGAGAAGGCTAGGTTATCAATAGTATACAAAGCTAACCTAGAAAAAAACACCCTTTTTCTTCTTTTACTTTACTCAATTAGCCAAGATAGGTTCGATTTTGTAAACTATATATTCGAGAACAATACTCCTCATAAGCTCAGTTCATCTTGGTCGTCTCCAGAGTATGCTCCCATTCAGTTAGATCAAACGCTAAATCTTTTTCTCAATCGCCATCTTCAAACTAACAATCAACTGATTTTCTCTTCTGATAAATATGAGACTGATCACCTAATAAACATTCTCATATTGTTTTCATTGAAATATGTACTGAAATATGAATACAAGTTTTACGTCAAGAATGACAACATTATTCAGGGTTACTTTGATGATAAAAATGCGGAGGAATTGAAGTCATATGAATATAGACTGGAGAGGTTAGATTCGATGATAAAGAATGAGAATCAGAGATGGAAAGAGAAGAATTTCTCACAAAAAAACTTAGAACAAATATCTGCGCTCCTTAGTAAAATATCTAGGGTCGTTAAAAGCAGTTTACAAGACCTAGAACAACTAACCAAGATTCCAGAGGGAGTATTCCAAAATTTGATTGTTAGTATAGAACAGAACCTCAGCGACAAATCCATTTTTCTAAAGCTAATTTCAGAATTTGCTGAGGTCAACTACTCACAAGAATTGACTGAATTTGATGACAAAAAGGGACATATAGGAGTCTATACTAATGAAGTACATTTCAGAAGATCATTTTTGCCCAATTGGCCTGTCCCAACGTATGGCACGATAGAGTATTTCTCAGAAAAAATACGCTCTACCCTTGACCTTTTGTTATTTAGGAAGATTAAAGAATCCTTTGAGAAGCACTCCTCTCGAGAGTTTGAAGTAATAAAAGAATCCAACGTCTTCGTTGACTCACTTGAAAAATCCGATTTCGAAATAGTATTATTCCGAAATTATCACCCTTCCAGTCTAATGAGAAAAATAGAAGGTTTTATTCCTAACTATCAAGTTGAAAAAGGTCTGTTCGAATCCTTTAAAAATCGATTTGTCGGGCTGCTCAATAATGTTCCGATCTTCTGGTATATTGACCCTTTCAAAGATCAAAACGAGGTCATTTTGTTCAACAAATCTGACTTAGGTAGTATTGAGGTGCTTCGAACAAAAGAAACAGAAGAAGCTCATTACAATAGCGAATTTATAAATGCTCAAATATTCGACTTACCTATCGATCCAGAGGCAAAACAGAAAATCCTTGAGGAAAGTCCAGTTTGGTTGGAACGAGAGGCTGAAGAAACGGGTAAATCCATTGATGACATCTTAATGGAGAAGGTTTGGATCAAAATCTATGCTTATTTGAAATATGTTCCAGCTCAAAACCTTGGGGCAACGAAAACAATTAAAATAGAATTTTAAGCCTTAGTAAGCTTTTATCTCAAACCAATATCCCTTCTTAGGTTACCAGTAAAGACAGTTAACCTACCCTCGACAATATTTTGATATCCCTCCAGAATTGACTCTCGAAGTGCTTCTGCTTCTTTTCTCTCCTGATCATGCCGTATTAGATCGCGAACATATTCACTTGGGGTGGAATACATAGTGCCATCACCAGCTTGCTCTGAAACAAAACGCTTCATTTCATCAGTAAGAGGCACATTTATGCTTTTGAAGTTCGCCATAATCTAATCTACATAATTCTGAATACTTTTGAATATTTGACAAATAATAAAGTTAAAGGCTTTATAGCTCACAAAAGCACCATTTCATGAGCTATAAACTGATTATTTATAGCTCATAATCTCAATACGCTGTACTCAATAATAGCTACTCCCTTAAAGAAGCCCCATTTGCCCCCTGTTTGTCTTCACGAATAGATCGGTTCTTAAAGGAGGTCTGTGATGAGTGTTGCCGAAGTACTTCGCCTTGCTCACAGCAAAAAGCTGATGAATGGATTCTACCATCAGCCCTTCACCTCGCATTCTGGCTCCAAAACGACTGTCGTTCAGCTTTCCATTGTGCGCACCTTTAATCTGGTTGAGTATTTTATCTGCTCTGTCAGGAAAAGCCCTTTCCACCCAATGCTCGAAAACCTGGCCGATTTGACCATTCAGCCTCACCATGGTAAAACTGGCACTCTTAGCACCAGCCTTTGAAGCTGCCTCCATAATATTTGGGATTTCGTGATCATTCAGACCGGGAATAATCGGCCCGATCATAATATTGCAGTTCACTCCAAGTCGGCTTAATGTTTCAATAGCCCTTAGCTTCTGTTGTGTAGTAGCGGTTCTGGGTTCAAGTTTCCTTCTTACTTTTTCATCCATTGTGGTTATGGAGAAAATAATAGTGACCAAATTATCCTTGGCCAACTCGGAAAGAATATCGGCATCTCTGGTTGCTAACACATTTTTGGTGATGATGCCAACAGGATGTTTATACTTCAAAAATACCTCAAGGAGCTTTCGGGTGATTCCCAACTTTCGTTCAATGGGTTGATAGCAATCTGTATTGCCAGAAAGCACAATAGTTGCCGGTTGGTACTTGGGCTTCTGAAAGTACTTTTCAAGTAGAGCAGGAGCATTCTCCTTATAAAGGATAACTCTTTCAAAGTCCAAACCAGCATTGTAGCCCCAGTATTCATGTGAGTTTCTGGCGTAACAATAAATACACCCGTGTTCACAGCCCTGATAAGGATTCATAGAAAACTCCATCCCAACATCTGGGCTTTCTACTTTGTTGACAATAGTTTTAGGAAAAATGGGGATGTACTTAGTTGGAGGTGCACCATCATCATATTCATCTATTCCCTCTAAGTGTTCTTGCACATATTCATGCATTAAGAACCTATTCTTCACCTGAGTCTGAGCCCCTCTTCCTTTTATCATTATCTATAATTTTTAGCAATACTAAATTAAATAGTATTCATCTAAATATCATAGCCTGTGAATACTAAAATCTTGCGAAAGAGTGTCTGGTGCAAATCGGCTTTTTTGATGAGTGCCCTGAATTATTTATCGGTAACGACTATCTTGAAAACCTCATTCAAATTCGAAACTCAAACGAATCGACCCATGAAAAAACGACTAGAAATTATGGTGCTGGTTTTATTGTGCTGTGGCCTGATGAGCCCCGACCTGCTAGCCCAAAGAAGAAGTAAAAAGAACTCGGAAGAGAATAAGAAAGACCCACTAGCTGGTATTTCTCTCAATGGATTCAAATTCAGAAGTGTAGGGCCAGCCCTAACTTCAGGTAGAATCGCAGACTTTGCGGTAAACCCAAACGACCCAAGCGAATTCTATGTAGCCTCAGCTGCAGGTGGTGTTTGGAAAACTACTAATGCAGGAACCACTTTTGACCCTATTTTCGATAACTACGGAAGTTACTCTATCGGGGCATTAGCCATGGACCCGAATAACCACAATGTTATTTGGGTAGGAACTGGAGAAAATAATAATCAGAGATCTGTCTCTTACGGAGACGGGGTTTACAAGTCTATCGATGGCGGTGCATCGTTCAACCATATGGGACTGAAAAAATCTGAGCATATTGGTATGATCGCTATCGACCCAAGAAATTCTGATGTAGTTTATGTGGCTGCCACTGGTCCACTATGGAGCAGCGGAGGAGACAGAGGTCTTTATAAAACTACTGACGGAGGAGAAACCTGGGACTTGGTACTGGAAATTAGTGAACACACTGGTGTGAATGAAGTGCACATGGATCCGAGAAACCCAGATGTGCTTTACGCAACTGCTCACCAAAGAAGAAGACGCCAGTGGACATACCTTGGTGGTGGCCCAGAGTCTGGAATCTACAAATCGACAGATGCTGGTGCCAACTGGGAGAAGATAAACAGAGGTTTACCAGGTGGCGATAAAGGAAGAATTGGCATGGATATTTCTCCGGCCAATCCTGAGGTAATTTATGCCATAGTTGAAGCACAAAATGGACAAGGTGGATTCTTTAGAAGTACAAACCGCGGTGCTTCTTGGCAAAAAATGAGCAGCCATTCTACTAGCGGAAACTACTATCAAGAAATTGTGGCTGACCCAGTAGATGTAGATAGAGTTTACTCTTTGAATACTTTTACTATGGTGACAAATGATGGTGGAAAAACCTTTAGTCAACTAGGTGAGCAGAGTAAGCACTGGGATAATCATGCTATTTGGATTGATCCTGCTAATAACAAACACCTCCTTGAAGGCTCAGATGGTGGAGTATATGAGTCTTTCGACCAAGGTAAAACATGGAAGTTCTTCACAAATATTCCTGTTACGCAGTTCTATAAAGTATCTGTAGATAATGCTGAACCTTTCTACAACATTATGGGAGGAACGCAAGATAACTACAGCTTGCACGGACCATCTCAAACCTTATCGGCTCATGGTATCATCACGGCCGATTGGAAAGTAACGCAAGGTGGAGATGGCTTTGAGTCGGTTCCAGACCCTGAAAACCCAGACATCGTTTATGCACAATCGCAAAATGGTGGCTTGGGCAGGTTCGACCTTAAAAGCGGTGAGTCGGTAACCATTATCCCTAGACCTAGAAAGGGTGAAAAGCAATATAACTTCAACTGGGATTCACCATTGATGGTAAGTCCACACGATGCTAAAACGCTTTACTATGCTGCCAATAAAGTATTCAAAAGTACAGACCGTGGTGATTCATGGGAGGTTATCAGCGATGAGTTAGACCAAAATATAGATAGAAATCAGCTCCCAATTATGGGTAAAATTTGGCCTATGGATGCTGTTGCTAAAAACGGCTCTACTTCTAGGTATGGAGCAGTTGTAGCCTTAGACGAATCTAGACTTCAGGAAGGTTTGATCTATGCTGGTTCTGACGATGGACAAATTAGCGTAACGGAAAATGGCGGTGCAGATTGGTTCAAGATCAACAGCTTTCCGGGTGTTCCTGCCAATACTTATGTGTATGACCTAATTGCCTCTAAACATGATGTAAATACGGTTTATGCCGCCTTCAACAACCATAAGAGTGGAGATTTTACACCTTATGTTTATGTGAGTAATGATAAGGGTAGAACCTGGAAAAACATTAGCAACAACCTGCCTGAAGGTGCTGTTTACGCATTGGAGCAAGATCATGTAAATGCCAATATCCTTTTTGCGGGGACAGAATATGGAGTTCATGTTTCTCTTGATGGTGGTGATAGCTGGAAGCCATTAAAAGCTGGTTTACCAACCGCTAACGTTCGAGATATGGCTATTCAGGAAAGGGAGAATGATTTGGTGCTAGCTACCTTTGGTAGAGGTTTCTATGTATTAGATGACTACAGCGCAATGCGAGAACTTACCCCAGCACTTCCAGAAAAAGAGGCTCACATTTTCGACATTGCTGAGGCTAAAATGTTCAACACATGGATGCCATTAGGTTCATTAGGCTCTAGGCAGCACGGTTTCCAAGGCGAAATGCACTATTCAGCACCAAACCCAGAAACTGGCGCCATCATTAAGTATTACCTAAAAGAAGGTGTAAGCAGCCTTAAATCTGAAAGAAGTAAAAGGGAATCTGCCGCCTTTAAAAATGGAGAAAACATACCTTATCCAACTTTAGAGGAATATAAAGCAGAGCAAAACGAGCCAGCCTCTTACCTTATCTTCACCATAAAAGACCAAACTGGTGACATTGTGAGTGAGTTGAGAAGCCCGTTAAGAAAAGGTATGGGGCAAGTTGTTTGGGACATGACCTACATGAACTTCTCTAGTGTAAACTCAAGACAAGCTAACCCTAGCTCAAGCTTAGGTTCTACTGGTATTTTCGTTGTTCCAGGTACTTATACCGTCAGCATGAGCCAGGTGGTAAAAGGAGAGTTAAGCGAATTAGTTTCTGGGGTTAGTTTTGAGGTATCTAAACTCGATAATCAAATTCTTCCTGCAGACGATTGGAACGCCATGGCAGAATTCAAGAAAAAAGCAGCGTCATTAATGTCTGCTATGAATGCCACCAGAGGTGTACTGTCAGAGATGTCTGGCAAAATTGCCAACTACAAAGCGGCTGCTAAGGCATTCCCTATTCAAGAGTCTTTAGATTTACTAGCTGAAATTGAAGCTCTAGAGAAGGAGGTTGAAGCGGTAAATATTGCCATGAATGGAGATTCAGACGTTGGAAGATTAGATATGGATCAGGAATATAGCGTAAGGCAAAGAGCTCAAAATGCTGCTTACGACATCTTCGGTTCGCTTTCTAATGTAACTGGAACTTCAATCAGAAACTATGATATTGCTGCCGATGAGTTCGCTCCAGTTTTATCAAGTGTAAAAGCGCTTCAACCCAAATTTGAAGCTATGGATAGCAAGTTAGGTACAATGGGGGCTCCGTTATTACCAGGAGCGCTTCCCAACTGGAAAAAATAAACTTAGAACGAATTAAAAAAGGCCTCATTTCACAGAAATGAGGCCTTTTTCTTTTTGGATTATCAGGAATATGTAGAACTTTCGAGAGAAAGGAATTAAATGTACACCCAACTTTCCGTTAACGGAAAATTGACGCTAAATACATTTTTTTACATGCAAGCGTCTATATATAAAGTGTATCTTTAGTTCTCCTTTAACCCTCAACTTTATTAGAGTCTCGTAAAACTTTTAAATTTGTCTTAACGACAAAGGGCTGGATCATTGAAATATGTCGTCATCATATTAGTTAGTCTATTAACTGAGCACTCTCATGCCCAAGATCTTATTTCTGTTGCCAATACTTTCCTGAATGATAAGAATTATCTGGAGGCCAAAGCCGCAATAGATGAGGCATTTGAAAGCGATCAGGCCGATGAAAATCCGAGAGCTTGGTACACTAAGGCCAGAATTTACCATGAAATTTTAAAGTCTACTGATCAAGCGCTTAAAGAGATAAAGTCTGACCAAAAGGCTTTTGTTGCCGAGGTGGTAGATGCCTACCAGAATACCAAAAGACTAACAGACCCCACTAATAACCTCCACATTTTGGCCAACAACCAAATTGAAATACTCTGGGCCGACTATGTGAATGCTGGAATTACCAAGTTCCAGTCTAGCAAGTTTATAGAAGCCTCAGAGTTCTTTGAAGTTTCTCAGATTGCTAAACCTGCCGACTCCACAGGCTACTTATATGCAGCGCTCAGTCTGCAAAACTCAGGTAAATATCAGCGAGCTATAGATAATTATATGGCCCTGAGAGATATATCAAGGTTAACAAAGAATGCATACAATGGCCTAATTATCTGTCAGCAACTGCTCAACTTACCCGATGCTCAGCAACTAGATGTGGTAGAAGAGGCGCTGTTTGAATACCCGAACCACTTGCCTTATATACTTCAGGAAATAAGAATTCTAATCAGGTTGAAGCGATTCGATGCGGCAGAATCGGTATTAAAAACATCAATTCAGAGAAACCCAAATAATGCCCAACTAGTACTTAGACAAGCCGACCTTTATGATAGAGTATTTAAAGATGCTTACCTAAACGGGGAGCCAGAGCGCTCTGAGCAATATTTTGAAATGGCATCTAGAAGTTATGAAAGGTACCTCAATAGCTTTCCTGAAGACTTTACTGCCAACTATAATTACTCGGTAATGATCAACGAACAGGCCAATAGAGTTTACGTGCGCGTAAACCTAATGAGCAAGGAAGAGTATGAAATGAGGGGCAAAGAGACTGAACAATTAGGTCATGACTGGACGCGCAGGGCTTTACCTTACATGGAGAAGGCGCAACAGGCAAAACCAGAAGATGAAAATGTAATCAAGGCCCTGAAGGTGTACTACGAAAGGCTCGAAATGACAGAAAAACTCAATCAAATTAATGGAGGAAATTAAACTCATTGTAGCCTCTAGAAACCCTGTGAAGATTGAATGTGCCGAAAAGGGCTTCTCCAAGGTATTTCCAAAATCAAAAATCTTAGCTCGAGGTATTGCCGTTGCATCTGGTGTGGCAGACCAGCCAATGACAGATGCTGAAACACTTGAAGGTGCTAAAAACCGAGCTGAAAATGCAAAAGCCTCTGAACCTGAAGCAGACTTTTGGATAGGTATTGAGGGTGGCATTGCCGAACCATCATCAACTATGGAAGCCTTTGCGTGGGTCTATATTATTTCTAAAGACAGAAACGGTAAAGCCAGAACAGCTAGCTTTGACCTTCCTCCTAAAATTCAGGCATTAATACATGAGGGTATTGAGCTAGGCGTTGCAGACGATATGGTGTTTGACCGCTCTAACTCTAAACAGAAAAGCGGTGCAGTAGGTATACTCACTCACGACCTAATTAATCGTGCTCAATACTACGAACCAGCTGTTATTCTGGCGCTTATCCCTTTTGTAAATACAGAGCTCTATTAAATAAACCATTATGGGCTGAAAGCACCATAGTTTTAGAGGCAACTGAAAGTCGTTTTGAATGCCCGACTTAGAATTAACGTCAATCAAACCCCGAGCATTATCGGGGCGTACACCGTAAATTCTAGGATGCTTTTTAGAAGCTAAAGGGAAATGCACTAAAGTGCATAGTTTTAACTCCTTTTGTGACCAATAAAAATGCCATCCCTTTTAGAGATGGCATCCTGAATATTAAATTCTATATCTGACCGGTGGTCAAACAGAAACATCTTATCTACGTCTAGAAGTTTCAAAAACCTTTGGCTTACGAGGAAGCTTCTCGTCCATGTTGGCAGTTTGCATAACCATAGTAGCCACAATGATAGCGTTCTTTCTTAGGTCTGCTCCCTGAAGTCTCTCATAAAGGTCCATGTTTGTATGGTGAGTTCTTGTACCATAGTCAATAGGATCTTGGATAAACTGGAAACCTGGAAGGCCAATACCATCAAATGCTTGGTGGTCTGTACCGCCAGTATTTCTGATGGTTACAGTGTTTGCACCCATATCTTCAAATGCGCTGAACCACTCTTTAAAGATTGGTCTTAAAGCCTCGTTTCCTTGTAAGTAAATACCTCTAATGGCACCTGTTCCGTTATCCATATTATAGTAAGCAGAAAGCTTAGCGTGGTTATCATTCGGCTGACCATTTTTCATAAACTCACTCTGAACGTAGTTTCTAGAACCGTAAAGACCTTGCTCTTCACCACTCCAAAGTGCTACTCTTACTGTTCTTCTCAACGGAACACCAGACTCTTTCAAAATTCTGATAGCCTCCATCATTACTGCAGAACCTGCTGCGTTATCTGTTGCTCCTGTTCCTGCAAACCAAGAATCTAAGTGAGCACCAAGCATTACAACTTCGTCTTTCAATTGTGGGTCTTGGCCTGGAATTTCAGCCAAAACATTGTAGCCTTTCTCATCAGACTCATGGAATTCAGTTTTGGTATCGGCTTCTACCATTACCTTTTCACCTTTAGATAGTAATCTTACTATTCTGTTGTAGTGCTCTGGAGCAACTTCCATTTCTGGCAATGCTTCAGGATCGTTTCTAGAACCGTTTGAAGTAAAGAAAGTACCTTGACCACCACCTCTGGTAGTGTTAAGAATCATAGCTACACCTTCATCTTTAAACATTTGATAAGCAGCATTTCTCAACTGAGCTGCTCTTCTGAAGTCAGAAATTCTTCTTTGACTGAACACACTGTTAGAGTTGCTTACTCTCTCGCTAGTCATTCCTTCAAGCTGTTCGTCAGTAAATCTTCTAGCATCTGCTTCAAAAGTAGTTTTTGCCTCAACGCTAGTAGGCATTAAAACAATTTTACCTTTAAGGTTACCTTTGAATTTTGCCAAATCGGCTTCAGACTGAGCGTCTACATAAACAGCTTCTCCGCTAATTAAGCCATTGGTACCTGGAGTCCATGCTTTTGGAATACCAATAATCGCTTGGTAATAAGGAACAGTCATAGCTACGTAAGATTTTCTTACATCCCATCCTCTTCCAAAGTCACCCCAAGGGTCAACTTTAACATTAGAGAGGCCCCACTCTTTAAATTGGCCAGAAGTCCAGTCATAAGCATTTTTTAAGCCTTCAGAACCTGTTAGTCTTGGACCAATTCTATCGGTAAGGTTCCAGGCAATGTCCATTACCTGACTGTTGTTTAGGCCCTCATCTTTAATTTTGTAGAGAGCATTGTAGTCTAATTGGGTATTCTGAAACCCAAATGCTGCGAACGTGCAAAAGAACATGCACACAAAAAATAGTTTTATCGTCCTCATTCTTAAAGTTTGTTTGCTCACAATATAGCAATGTCAAGATTGAGTGTCCCTTTTTTTGGGATGTATGGAAAGAATTCAGTCTCAATTGCCGTTTGATGCTGCGGCCTTCTGAATTTGAGCTACAAAAGCATTGAGTGCCTCGAACCAATTTTCCGAAGCGTCCCATTCTTTTCCTATAAAAATGGTATTGGTTCTAAGGTCGTCTAAGTAGAACTTATAGACTGTCTTTTCAGAGGGTGTGCTATCCTCAGGCAGGGGAATCCATTCATTTAGCGTTTTTTCTTTTGCCTTAAGCATCTTCAACTCATAAATAAAGCCTGACCTTCTTAGCGTAGCATCATTCTCATTGTTAGCAACAAGCTCCATTGTATTGGTAGAGTCTGCTGAAAGCATTTGAAACTGTTGGTTCTGCAAGTTGATCTGCTGCATGAGCGAATCTTCTTCAAACATATAAGCATGCTGAACTTTAAAGATGGGTAACTGCTCATACTTCTGTTTGACTATGGGTCTCATAGCTATTTTAAACTCCGCAACTTGTGGAGGCACAGACCTACCTATAACACCTGGCTTTATGGTTGAATAGAAAAACTCAGGGTTTTCATTCACCAACAAATTGGTTCTTTGAAACTGATCAGTTTTAAAATAAGTATTCAGCTCTTGCCATACTGTGCTTAAGTCTGAAGTGAGCCTGGCAAAAGCTGAAGCACCTTTATTCCACATGCTTTCTTCTTTATTAAACTGTGTAATGGCTAAGAAAATGGGACCATCTGCCTCTTTGGCCGAAAGAATAATAAGGTTTTCTATTCCTCTAGAAAAAGTAAAATCTGGGAGTGGTAGAGGATCATTTAGAGATGCATCATACTTATCTACAGGAAAATATGCTACTGCATCTACGCCTACTTCTGCAAAGAAGGCTTGCATTTCATCTAGAATTTCTTGCCACTCGCTTGGCGATTCGTCCATCGGCACAGAAAGAAGCACCAAGCTTTTGGTCTTCAGAATATCTTGAGGAGGATATAAGGCCTGATTAAGGCCTAACTTGTTCAAATACTGGTCAATATCGCTCTGCGCCTGTAAAGACATAGAGCAACCAAAGGCCAAGAGAAGAAGAATAATTTTGTGAGTAAGTGAGCGCAAATCTTCTTAAGGTATTGATTAAGTTTAAGACTAAACTAGTCCACAACCAGATAGCAATAGCTTTCTATAACTGTCACAACGATGCAAAGGTATTCAAATTTCATTCTCATTTCTTTTCTGCTTTGTCTCATTTCTATTCCAGCGTTTTCTCAATTAGATAGACTAGACACAGAGTATATGCTAGAAGACTTAAGAAAGCTTTCTCACGATGCTGCCGAAGGCAGAAGAACTGGAACCAATGGAGCAGAGGCTGCCAGAAGGTTTATAATAAAGCAGCTAGAAGATATGAATGCTAAAAGTCTTCAAGACGATTTTAGGCATCCGTTTAACTTCGTAAGCCGAGGTGGTGACACTATTCAGGCTGAAAATATTGTGGCTTACATAAAAGGTGAGGAGCAAACTGCCTTTGTTATTACCGCTCACTACGATCATTTAGGGGTAAGAAACGGACAAATTTATAACGGTGCCGATGATAATGCCTCTGGTGTTGCGGCTATGCTGGCCATGGTTGAATACTTCAAAAGTAATAAGCCAAGACACACAATGGTATTTGCTGCTCTAGATGCCGAAGAAATGGGCTTGCAAGGTGCCAAGGCATTTCTTAACGATGAAAGCATTCCGCAAGACATGATTAAGCTGAACATTAACATGGACATGATCAGCATGAATGACAAAAATGAGCTTTATGTAGCTGGCACCTCACATTACCCTAACCTGAAGCCAATAGTTGAGAGCGTAAATGTGTTGCCTCTGCAACTAAAGCTAGGTCACGATACTCCAGACCTTGGTAGTGATGACTGGACTAACTCTTCTGACCACGGACCATTTCACAAAAGAGGGATTCCTTTCCTCTATTTTGGAGTAGAAGACCATGCGCATTATCATAAACCTACAGACGTTTTTGAGAACGTAAATCAAGACTTTTATATAAAGGCTACCCACGCCATTCTAGACTGTATTCTCGCACTAGACTCTTCTTTGAACTAATAGCATTCACATGATAAGAACCTTAATTAGCCACTCTTTCAAGCAACAGTTTAGGTCGCCCGTATGGGCTAAAAACCTAGTAGCCAACGTTTTTCTTGGCTTTGCTGGGGTGGTATTGTCCATATATGTGCTTGTGTTGGGTATATTTCTCAGCGAAATCTTAGACTCTCTAGCTCCAGACAAAGAACCCATTCAACTACTTAATGGGCTTATTATCTACTATTTCGCAGTAGAGTTTTTTATGAGGTTCTTTCTTCAAAATGTTCCTGTATTGGCTATTGAGCCCTACTTGCACTTGCCTATGCCAAAGCGCAAGATTGTGCACTTTATGCTCAGAAAAAGTCAGGTCAGTGTTTTCAATCTTATTTCAATACTTCTGTTTACCCCATTTGCATTTAGAGAAGTATTGACGACCCATGGAGCCACAGCCACACTTGGCTGGTTGGTAATGATTTTTGGTTTAGCATTTACCATTCACTTTCTCACTATACTCTTTAAGAAGAAATTGAATGAACAGCCCAACCTAGTACTCATTATTGCTGGGCTTTTCTCGGTAGTTGGTGGGCTAGATTATTACGGATTCTTATCACTTTCTACTATTTCTTCAGACCTATTTGGTTCAATTATAGAGCAACCTGCCTTTGCGCTTATTCCTGTTGTTCTCTGGTTTGTGAGTTACAGAGCCAATTATTCTTTTTTGGTGAATAATACTTATCCAGAAGAAATTTCAACCAAGAAGAAAAAATCAAAGATCTCTGGCGATTTCGCTTTCCTGAAAAGGTTTGGCCGAATTGGAGAAATGATTGCTTTGGAACTGAAACTGATAATCAGACACAAGCGCCCAAGAAGTGCCCTTATGATTTCTGGCTTTCTGTTGCTTTATGGACTTATTTTCTATCCAGAAGAGCAGTATCAGCAAATGAACTGGATTTTCTTGTTTGTAGGAATTTTCATTACCGGTACTTTCTTTCTTCAGTATGGTCAGTTTTTGCTCAGCTGGGAAAGTGGCTACTTCGATTTTGTACTGACTAGAAAAGTAAAGTTCAGGCAGTATTTCGAGTCTAAGTACTACCTGTTTCTTGCTACCTCTACTATCTCATTTGTACTGTCTTTAGCCTATGGATATTTCGGGGCGCAGATTATTTTCATCAATCTGGCCGCCTACCTCTTTAATATTGGGGTGAATGTTTTCTTTGTTATGCGCATTGCACTCTTCAACCCAAAGAAAATTGACTTAAGCAAAAGGGCAGCTTTCAATTATGAAGGAGTTGGGGCCGCTCAATTTCTAATAGCCTTGCCAGTAATGTTTTTGCCTTACGTCATTTATGCTCCATTCCTGATCTTAGGAATTGGTGAGTATGGGCTTCTATTACTTGGGGTTTTAGGTCTAATTGGCTTTTTGCTGAGAGACAAATGGCTAGACTTTATCACAAAAAATTTCATTAAAAACAGACATAAAATAGCAGCGGGTTTCCGAGCACAATAAATATTTCGATTATGATAACAGTAAAAGGACTTAGAAAGCAATACAAAGGAGTAACCGTTGTGAATATTCCTGAATTGATAGTTGGAAAAGGCGAAAGCTTTGGCCTAGTCGGAAATAATGGTGCTGGTAAAACTACTTTTTTCAGAATGATTCTGGACTTGGTAAGGCCAACGGAAGGAGAAGTACTTAGCCAGGGTACAGACGTAAAGAAAACAGAAGACTGGAAGTACTACACTGGCTCTTTTTTGGATGAATCATTCTTAATTGACTACCTCACTCCAGATGAATATTTTGAGTTTGTTGCTAGCCTCCACGATTATTCTGCCGGAGACTTACAGGAGTTCCTTTCTCAATTTGAGGCTCTATTCAATGGCGAAATTATTGGCCAAAATAAATACATTCGAGACCTCTCTAAAGGTAACCAGAAGAAGGTTGGTATAGCTGCTGCATTGATGGGCCGACCAGAAGTAATATTGCTCGATGAACCTTTTGCCAACTTAGACCCAACCACTCAGATTAGACTGAAAAACTTACTGAGAGACTGGAAAGAGAACCATCAGCTGACAATGCTAATTTCTAGCCACGACCTTAACCATGTTACAGAGGTTTGTGAGCGCATAGTGCTCTTAGAAAAAGGCGAAGTAAAGCAAGACATTAAAACGAGCAGCTCAACGCTTAAAGATCTGGAAGACTATTTTGCGGCTTACTAACGAGGCATAGAAGGTCTTCTATACGGTCACTTTTTTGTCACTTAGCAAATATCTGAGACGGGTCTTTGAACGACTTAAACTCCAGTGCATTTCCGCTTGGGTCTAAGAAAAACATAGTGGCTTGTTCTCCAACTTCTCCTTCAAAACGGATGTATGGTTCTATAACGAAATTGATGCCGTGCTGCTTAAGCTTTTCTGAAAGCTCATGCCATTGATTCCACTCTAAAACAGCTCCAAAATGACGGACAGGTACGTTTTTACCATCAACAGCATTGGTATTGGCTTGAGCCAGTTCTTCTGGCTTAACATGCGCACTGAGTTGATGGCCGAAGAAGTTAAAGTCGATCCACTTATCGGTAGAGCGACCAATTTCGCAGCCGAGTAAGTCGCCAAAAAAGGTTCTGGTAGATTCAATGTCCTTGACAGGGAATGCTAGGTGAAAAGGAGTATTCATTATTTGGTCAGTTAGATAATTGGTTATTCGTTGAATGGGGGTGAATTTACGACTTAATTATATTCAGCATAGCATTGTTAGAAATTCGTCACTTTTAGAGTGTGGTTGGTCACATTAAGTGGAAGGAAGAATGGTGATTGGTTAATGTTGAAATAAAAAGATGAGTAGAATAAAAGTGTTCAGAGGCATAGTTCTTTCTATTGCCATTCTATACGTCATTAAAAAGGCTCTTGTAGATATAAATTCAATCTATTCACAATATGCAAAGCGATCATTCGAGTTTTTCCAACAAAGCCCTGAACTAGCAAGTAAATATTGGGACATTCTACCTGTTCAACTTTTAACACACGATCTAATTCTAATCTTGATTGGGGTAACCTTTTATCACCTCGTCAAAAAATTCGAGATAAATAAGAGGTTATATCTGGCATACCTAATTTTCTTACTTCCATCTGCTTTGTTTGGCTATTTACTGGCCCAATATGACCAATTAATAAATCCATATTATTTTCTCAAATACCCCAGCCCGATTATTACTAATCAATACTCTCTATTTACGCATTTGGTAATTAGAAATTCAATTGAGTTTGTTTCATTGTTCTTTCTGGTAATGGCGATGTACAGAATCGAAAGAACATATATTAGAAACTCCAGCTTTTTAAGAGAACTATTTGAGCTACCAAAATCGAGTATCTTTATCAACTTCTTTCTTCCAATAGCTCTTCTTATATTAATCACTCTAGAGAGTTTTGCTGGTAATCTGCAACTACAAATGTATATCTCTTGGCAGGTATTACTTTGGTCAAGCTTCTTGTGTTTACTTGGTCTAACACTAATTGTTTATTTGGCTAAAGAAATTGACAAAGTTAAAGCTCTCAGTTACTGGAAAGTTTACGAGCTATATTTAGGTATATGTTTGACTCTTATAGTATTTACACTCTTTAGAAAGGTTTCGTTTGGAGATGAATTTCTAACAAACATAAATGATTGGATACTCTATGTGTTTTTAATTATCGGATTAATTCCTCTACTCTCTGGCTTTGTAGGATACAAAATCAATCAAAAGCTTATAGTCAATAGGCTCGAGTCACTAAACACCCAATCCGAACTTTCAAACCTCAAATCGCAAATCAACCCACACTTTCTCTTCAATTCACTAAATAGTCTTTATGGCTTGGCATTGGAAGAAAGCAGTCCGAAAACCTCGACAGGAATTCAAAAACTCAGTGAAATGATGCGCTTTATGCTGCGCGAAAATGTGGAAGACAAAACTGAAATCAGCCGGGAGTTTGAATACGTAGAAAACTATATTGAGCTTCAAAAATTAAGGGTTGATGGAAATGAAAAAGTGAGATTAGAGTATGAGATAGACACAGCTTGTGAGGGTAAAATAACTCCTATGCTTATTATTCCTTTTATTGAAAATGCCTTTAAGCATGGGGTCAGTGCGCATCATAATTCATGGATTGAGATTAAATTGAGTTGTAGCAAAGAGGCCATTCATTTGAACGTGAAAAACAGCAATCATAAGAAATCGAAATCTACGGAAGAAGAGAGCGGTATTGGGCTGGAGAATGTAAGGCAAAGGCTTACCATGCTCTATCCAGACAAGCACCTTTTCCAGCTATTTGAGAATGAAGAAAGCTTTGAAGCCAACCTTAAAATTGAACTCAATTGATTAGAGCCATTGCTATAGATGACGAGCCTATTGCCTTAAAGGTGGTGGAAGAACATGCTTCCAAAATCCCTTTCCTGCAACTAGAAGAGTCATTTACCGATGCCTTTGCCGCTTTGGACTTTCTGCAAAACAATAAAGTAGATCTGATCTTTTTAGACATCAATATGCCAGATATCTCTGGCCTCGACTTGCTAAAAGCAACCGATGCTAAGTTTCAAATCGTATTTACAACCGCCTATTCCGAATATGCTGTAGAAAGCTATGAACACAATGCAGCAGATTATTTGCTCAAGCCCTTCGAATTTGGTCGCTTTCTGAAAGCTGTTATGAAAGTGAAAGAGGGTCTAAAACAGGCGAAGGAAGACTACTTCTTTGTAAAGTCTGGTTACGAGTACATACGCATCAACTTTCAGGATTTGCTTTTTATTAAGGGAGAAGGCAACTATCTCAAGTTGGTGGAAAAGGAGCGTAGCACACTCACCAGAATGACTTTTGAGGAAGTTTTGAGCCAAATACCAGAGAGCTTCATTCAGGTGCATCGGTCATTTATCATTAACTCTCAGCTCGTGGAAAAGCTGGAAAAGCACCAGGCTAAAATTGGGCAACACCAAGTGCCAATTAATACTGAAGGTTACGACAGGTTGAGGGCTCTAGTTATCAAGTAAAGAACCGTTCCAGTAAGTCTTGCTGAGGCCCCGAAGTATCGGGGGAAGCATCTGATCAAGCTATACTTGTCCTTCTACATCGATAGGATTCTAGCCTCACTCGGTATGACATAGACGGAAGGTCATCAGGCTCAACATTCTTAAGGGTAAGCACTTTTTGCCATAGGGGGAAACAAAAAAGGCTTCACTATTCAGCGAAGCCCTAATAACTAATTTCCTGATCAACGAATGGACTGGCTTACCAACTGCCTCCGGAACCGCCTCCGCCAAAGGAGCCGCCTCCGAAACCACCGAAGCCTCCGCCTCCACCGCCAAAGCCAGAACCACCACCGAACATTCCTCCGCCACCGCGGAAGTTATCCCAGTCGTCATCTCTTCTTCTGCCCATGGAGTTACCCATCATCATCCAGGCCCACCATGGAATACCACGAGTTCCGATACCTCTGCCTCTTCTTCTACCAAAAATTGCCGGAAGAATAAATACTAAGAAGAAAAATACAATAAAGAAGCGGAAGCCACCGCCTCCTCCATCATTACCTCTTCTTCTATTTTGAGCAAATTGCTCTGCGGTATATTCGCCAGAAGCTAATTCAAAAATGACATCGGTAGCATCGTCTAAACCCTTATAAAAATTGCCTTCTTTAAATCTAGGGTTCATGTACTCCTCACGGATGGTATAAGTAGCTGCATCGGTTATAGAGCCCTCCATTCCATAGCCAGATACAATGGCCGCCATTCTATCATTAATAGAAACAACAATGAAAATCCCATTGTCTTTGGCCGTACCTACTTTCCACTTTTCGGCTGTTCTTTGAGCAAAATCAACAACTTCGTAACCATTCAAAGACTGAACAATTAGAATCGAAACCTGGGTAGAAGTAGAGTCTTCATAACCCAACATCTTATTCTCTAAGGCACGAAGCTCTTGTTGAGAAAGCGTACTATTAGTGAAATCATTGACCAACCTTGGAGGGTTTGGTGCATCTGGAATTCCGCTTTGTGCAAAGCCTAAACTGCTGATGGATATAAGAAGTATTACTAGTAAGTTCCGCATATTAGTCTTTGCCAAATGAGATATCGTCCGATAATTCGTTTATGTCGTCTTTTTGGTAAGGATAGAATTCTTTCAGCCTTTCGCCAACACATAGAATGCCATCCACTAGGCCTTCGGTAAACTTTCCATCCTTAAAGTGCTTCACCATTTTCTCTTTGGTGATGTCCCAAAAGTCTGGCTCCACTTTGGCGTTGATACCGCCATCGCCAATAATGCCAAACTTATGGTCTTTAATAGCCATATAGATGAGCACGCCATTTCTGGCTTCGGTCTCATGCATTTTAAGCTGAGCAAAAACCTGAGCCGCTCTGTCCAACACATTGTCTTTTTTGCAATGGTTTTCTAGATGCACGCGAATTTCGCCACTGGTATTTAGCTCAGCCTCTTCAATGGCTGCTTTAATTCTCTTCTTCTGATCTGATGTAAAATGTGCTTCTGCCATTAGTCAAAACTTACTTCTGGTGCTGTTTCTGCTCCTGCAGTAGATTCAAAATATCCTTTTTGGTCGAAGCCAAACATATTAGCGTACAAGTTTTTCGGGAAGCTTCTGATGTAAGTATTGTAGCCTCTTACCTGCTCGTTGAAGTTTCTTCTTTCTACCGCAATACGGTTTTCCGTTCCTTCTAACTGAACTTGTAATTGCTGAAACTGCTGGCTCGCCTTTAAGTCAGGGTAACGCTCAACAGATACTAAAAGTCTACTTAAAGCACCACTCAATCCTTGTTGTGCTTGCTCAAAGTTAGCAATAGCATCAGGAGTAAGGTTTGAAGGGTCCACATTTACGGAAGTAGCCTTTGCTCTAGCTTCAATTACTCCAGTAAGTGTCTCTTGCTCAAAATCGGCATAACCCTTTACGGTATTCACAAGGTTAGGAATAAGGTCAGAACGTCTTTGATATTGGTTTTCAACTTGAGCCCAAGCGGCTCCAATTCCCTCGTCTTGCTGAACCATTGTATTATACGTGCCTTTTATACTCGAATAACCGATCAAAACTAGCACCACTAGAATGATCAGCACAATCCATTTTTTCTTCATTGTCTATTTAGGTTTTGATAGAAATTACGGCTTACAGCCTGCAACATATGTGCTAACTTTGTTATCGGACAATATGACAGATAAGCGTAGAGAAATGGATACTCAATCTTTCAGAAAACATGCACACGAATTGGTAGACTGGATGGCCGATTACTTTGAGTCGGTTGAAGATTACCCAGTAATGTCTCAGGTAAAACCTGGAGATATTCTGAAGCAAATTCCCACCAAAGCACCCAATCAGCCAGAGTCTTTCGACCAAATGCTGAAGGACTTCAATGATATTATCATGCCTGGTGTTACGCATTGGGAAAGCCCGAACTTTATGGCCTATTTCCCAGCTAATAAGAGTAAAGGCTCTGTTTTGGCCGAAATGCTGATGAGCACTTTGGGTGCACAATGTATGCAGTGGCTTACTTCGCCTGCCGCTGCAGAACTGGAAGAACAAATGATGAATTGGCTTCGCGAAATGCTGGGTTTGCCAGAGTCATTTACAGGAGTAATTCAAGACACTGCCTCCACTGCTACGCTTTGCGCATTGCTCACCGCCAGAGAAAAAGCGACCAATTACAGCATCAACGAAAAGGGTTTCGATGAAAGAAAGTTTACCATTTACTCTTCCGAGCAAATTCATTCCTCAATAGACAAGGCAGTAAAAATTGCTGGTTTTGGGATTGAGGCTTTGCGTAAAGTGGAAGTGGACGATGGCTACGCCATGATCCCTGAAAAGTTGGAAGAACTTATTGAAGCCGACAAAGCTGCTGGATATATTCCGTTATGTGTGGTTTCAGCCATAGGTACCACGAGCACAACCGCAGTAGATCCGATTAATGAGATAGGAGACATTTGCCTAAAACACAACATCTGGCATCATGTAGATGCAGCTTATGCCGGAACGGCTTTGGTACTTCCTGAAATGCGCTGGATGTCTGAAGGAGTTGAGAAAGCCGACTCATTCGTTTTCAACCCACACAAATGGATGTTCACCAATTTTGACTGCACAGCATACTTTGTGAAAGACCCGGTAAGTCTAGTCAATACCTTCACCATTACTCCAGACTACCTGAAAACCTCAGTAGACGGAGATGTAAAGAACTATCGTGATTGGGGAATTCCTCTAGGCCGCAGGTTCCGAGCACTTAAGCTTTGGTTTGTCATTCGTGAGTTTGGTGTGGAAGGAATTCGGGCGAAAATCCGAAAGCATATTATGCTCGGAAAATGGTTGGCTCAAGAAATCGATGCACATTCCGACTTCGAGTTGATGGCTCCCGTTCCGATGAACACCGTATGTTTCAGGTATACCAAAGGAGAAGAATCTCAGCTCGATGTACTGAACGAAGCGATCATGAATAAGATCAACAATTCAGGCAAGTTGTTTTTCACACAAACTAAGCTAAAAGGAAAGTTTGTTTTACGTTTAGCCTTTGGAAACACCAATTTAGAGGCCTTTCATGTGGAAAACGCGTGGCAGTTGATTCAGGAAACAGCCAGTGAAATCAAACCTTAAGTCGATCATCTGGTTTCATTTGGCATGAAAAGGTTGTCCATACTCTTGCTGAGCCTGTTTATTATTTCAGCTTGTAATCCTGTAAAAGACAAGAAAGTTGACCAGACAACTATTGGCTTTAAAACCGATGAATCTTCTAAGCTATTCTTCAAAAACGTAAGGCGTTCTTACTACGATGTAGAGGTAATGGAAGAAGCCAAACTGGAAATCTATCGGCTGAAAAAGCGAGTGAAAGAGTCTGATGAACCTATTCTTAATATCAACATAGTCAATAACTGGAGATATGACGAGGCTTATGTTCTGCTTGAACCTAATTCAGCCGCAGGCTCATTGTCCGATATAAAGGTTATTTGGGAAAACGAAGATGGAAAAAGTGGAGAAATCAGCCTAGAAGGTGGAAATAAGAAGAATCAGTTAGACTTTGCAGCCAAAGTATATGATCAGATACAAAATGGAAGTCAGTTCTATATAATGAAGGATGGAGAAAAAAAGGCATTCTTAATTGATTCGAAAAGCAGAGAAGCCTTCAGAGTTACCATGTTCGACTATTTTCGGCTAACTTTAGAGTATTGACACACTCACTCTAATGCATTTCCGAGCTCTCGCCATTTTTATCTTAATCATCACTGTTGGTTGCCAAAAAGAAAAGACTCCAGAATTCGATCAGGAGATCATTGATTTGAAGCTGTTGAATTATAACCTCAATTATTTTAAGTTCAATAGAATTCCCTCTTATGACCTAGAGACCTTCGAAAACCGAATGAAGCTTGGTTTAAGGTTGAAAAAGCGGGTGCTCGATCAGTCCAGACCTATAATAAATCTTTGCATTTTTATTGACTGGAAGCACGGCCAAAGCGAAATAATTGTTGAGCCCAATGACTACATCAAGCATCCTGATGAGTTCGAACTTCTGTGGCGCGACCTGGATGGAGTGCGCGGACTCATCTTCTTTGAACAAGGAGACAGGAAGAAACACCTTGAGTTTGCCGCTCAAGTTTTAGATCAGCTAGAAAGAGGGTGTGAATTTTACCTCAAGCAAGATTCAGAATACATACCCGTACTAGCAGATACTACTAGTCGTAAGGCCTTTCATATTACTATGCTAGACTATTATGGACTATTGAAGAGTCTTTAGTGACTCTCGTCTTCTTTCTTTTTCTTGCCTTTGAAAAGGGCATCATGCTGAGAAAGTGCACCTACAAAGCCAATTAGGATAACAACAATCCAGATGAAAGTATTAGCTCCGCTAGCAATTGGTGGGTCAAATAACATAGTTCTTTTCGTTTAGGCTGCAAAGATAAAGCAAAAGGCTAATGTTAAGAAGCGGTTCACTATTTTTTAACAGCGGTGTAACAAATAGCCAATTTTGCTCACCAAAATGTAATATAAAGTTAACGTTTTTGAGGCGCGAAAACGGAGTGCAAGACTCTAATTTCACAGCATCAAAAACGACTTCATCGAGTGAAAAATTCCCTGAAGGTAGAACGTAAGAAAAAGAAGATTACCCAAGAGCAACTTGCTGATCTAGTTGGCGTATCTAGGCAAAGTATTAATGCCATAGAACGCGGTAAATATACTCCTTCTACTGCCCTAGCTCTTAAGATTTCAGAAATCTTTAATACTACCGTAAACAAGCTTTTTGAGCTAGAACCTGTTGATTATCAGCATTAATTTTCTGTAAGCTGAATTTTTTCAGTGTGTTTTTACTAAATTCAATTCGTAAATAACACACAATGAAAAAGACACTCACAATTGCCTTATTGGCTGTTATGGTTCTGTCTGGCCAATGTTTCGCACAAGACAGCTTTAGCCAAATCAAAATTACTTCAGTAGAAAACCTGGAACCAAGCAGGCTTGGTAATACCGAAGTCTATTTAGACGACTTCATCAAGTTTTCTATTGATAACCCTGACTCCGTTGAGCTTAAAGAGCCACAAAGCCTCTTTCTTTATATTAACGGACACCGATTAAGCCCTTATCAAGCCAATTACATCACCAAAAACAGTGTTGTTTTCAACTTTTTCCATCCGATACCCTCCGTGGACTCATGAAAAAAGAGATCAATAGTTGGGGAGAACATGAAGCCAAGGTGAGAATGAGCTTCGGAAATGCAACGGGTGAGCATGTTCAAATCGAGAAACCTAATGTTACTATAGATTTTGATCCCAACTTTACAGTAAGAAGCTGGATTGGAAGAGGCATTATCTTGCTCATCATCTTTATGTTCTTCGTTCTAGTGAAGAGGAATTATTTTCTCAAGGCAGTAGGCAGTTCAAAATATAGCCTTTCCAGAGTTCAACTTGGTTGGTGGACCATGATTGTTATTTGCTGTTACATTGCCCTTTGGTCGGATAGTGGCGTGTTGGTTCCGCTCACTACTGACACCTTAATTCTTCTCGGAATTAGTGCTGGTACAGCTGCAGCTGCACAGACCATCGACATAAACAGAGTTCAGGCATTAAAATCTCAAAACCCTGCCGCTCCTGTTGAACCAGCAAATGCTGCTCATAAAGGTCAATCGTTCTTATTCCAGATTCTATCAGACCATGATGGAATCAATATTCAACGATTCCAGAGTGTAGTTTTCACCTTCTTTATTGGGGTTTTCTTTGTTTTCGAAGTCATCACCAAGTTCGAAATGCCAGATTTAGATCCTGGAATTTTAGGGTTGATGGGCATTAGCTCTGCAACATATGCTGGTTTAAAAACCAACGAGGGTAAAAATTAAACACAACACACATGAGTACTAAAAAGGTAAAAATCCTCAGCATTGATGGCGGAGGGATTCGCGGCATTTTGCCAGGCACAATCCTCAACTACATAGAAACTGAACTTCAGCGAAGAACTAATAACCCGAATACACGGCTGGCAGATCATTTCGATTTAATAGCTGGCACCAGCACAGGAGGTATTCTCACATGTACTTACCTTATTGTTGATGAAAATGGGCAGACAAAATATTCTGCAGCTGACGCTCTTAACATTTACCTAGAGCGAGGTGGAGATATTTTCAACCTACCATTTAGCCGAAAACTTTGGAGTCTCTTCGGAATTAGAAGACCAAAATATTCGGTCGACTCTTTGGAAAGTGCCCTTCACGACTACTTCGGGGAATCAATGACCGCAGACTTGAAGCGTCCTTGTATTATCACCTCTTATGATATTCGCGATAGAAAGGCAATCTTCTTTAACAAAGTAGATGGAATCAATAATCCAGTTAGAAATTACAAAGTTCGCGATGTAGCAAGAGCCACTTCTGCTGCCCCAACTTACTTTAAACCCGCGAAAATAAAATCTGCTATAGATTCGCCTTTGGTTTTGGTAGATGGCGGAGTGTTTGCCAATAACCCTGCACTTTGTGCTTATGCGGAAGCAAGAACATTAGACTTTGCTAAACAGGATACACCAAGTGAAATTGCCTTTCCTAGCGCGGAAGATATGTTCTTGCTTTCTCTAGGAACAGGCACTGAACAACAGCCTTATTATTATGACAGCGCCAAAAATTGGGGAATGCTCAAATGGATTCAGCCAATTATTGACATTATGATGTCTGGAAACTCAGAAACGGTAGATTATCAGTTGAAGCAAATGTTCAAGGCGGTAAAGCATGAAGATTGCTATCATCGCATTCAACCAAGCTTGCATAATGCCAAATCTCAGATGGACGATGTTTCTCCTCAAAACTTAAAAGCTCTGCATGAAGCAGGGCTCGTTTACATCAGCAATAATGAAGAGAAGATCAGTAAAATAATCGACAAGATTTTGGAGAGTTAATCTCCATGCGCAGTAAGCACTAAACGCCTTGAACCACCGTAATTTCGGTGCTCACAAAGGTAAATTCCTTGCCAGGTTCCTAGGTTCAAACGGCCGTTGGTAATGGGAATAGTTACCGAAGGGCCAAGGAGCGAAGCTTTAATGTGCGAAGTCATATCGTCTGGCCCTTCAAAAGTATGCTGATAATGGTTTAAGCTTTCCGGCACCAAATAATTGAAGTGCGTTTCGAAGTCTTCGCGCACTGTTGGGTCAGCATTTTCATTGATGGTCAAGCTGGCCGAAGTATGCTTGATATGCACATGCAACAGGCCAACTTTCAGTTTTCTGATTTCATCAAAACTGGAAACTACTTCATGAGTAATCAGGTGAAATCCTCTTCCTTTTGAAGGAATTGATATTTCTTTCTGGAAATACATTAATCCATAGAGCCTTCTTGTAGCTTCTCGGCATTTTCTGCAATGCGCAAGTTCTCCACAAAATCGTCTAAATCTCCATCCATTACAGTTGGTAAATTGTGAACAGAGTAGCCAATTCTGTGGTCTGTAACTCTTCCTTGGGGATAATTATACGTTCTGATTTTGTCAGACCTATCGGCAGAACCAACTAATGATTTTCTTGCTCCGGCTATTTCGTCCTGCTGCTTTTTCAACTCCTGCTCATAAAGTCTAGAACGAAGTACAGTCAAAGCTTTGTCGTAGTTTTTGTGCTGGGAACGCCCATCTTGACACTCCACCACTATACCTGTAGGAATGTGAGTTAAACGAACTGCAGATTCCGTTTTGTTTACGTGCTGACCCCCCGCACCCGATGCTCTGTAGGTATCTTTTTTCACGTCTTTCATGTCGAGTTCTACATCAACATCTTCCACTTCTGGAAGCACCGCAACCGATGCTGCAGAAGTATGAACCCTTCCTTGTGACTCAGTTACCGGAACTCTCTGCACTCGGTGTACGCCCGATTCAAACTTGAGCGTACCATAAACATCTTCGCCCGAAACGCTGAAAACAATCTCTTTGAATCCGCCAGATGAGGCTTCGTTCAAACTGATCAATTCTTTTGTCCAGTTTTTGGTATCGATAAAGCGCTCATACATACGGTAAAGGTCACCCGCAAAAATCGCGGCCTCGTCTCCACCAGCACCAGCACGAATTTCCATAATCACATCCTTATGATCATCTGGGTCTTTCGGAATCAGCATTACCTTCAATTCCTCTTCTAACTCTTCTTTTCGAGTTTCAAGCTCATCTAGCTCAGCTTTAGCCATTTCACGGAAGTCTTCATCTTTTTCCGTTTTAAGCATCTCCTTAGTAGAATTGATGTTTGCGCTTACATTTTGATATTCATCAAAGTGCTTGACAATCTTTTCGAGGTCTTTGTATTCCTTGCTGAGCTTGGAATAGGCTTTCATGTCAGACATTGCATCGGGTTGTACAATGAGCTGACCCACCTCTTCAAATCTGTCTTTTATGGCCTGAAGCTTATCGATCATAGAATTAGTATTAGCCTGCAAAATTAACAAACAAATACAATAGCTGTTTACCTTTGTAAAAACATCCTTGAAGCAACATGCTCAGAAAGTTTTCTTTTTTCGCTTTTACTACTGCTTTACTATGGTCTTGTGGCGACCAAAAAATTGATACCACCAAAGCTCGTGAAGAAATGGAGTCTCGAGAAATTAAGGTGGTTTCCGATGCACAAATCATTGAACAGGCCATGAAGTTAGGTGGTGAGGTTGCTGAAAAATTTCAAGTAAGTGAAACTGAGGAGGGTTTCGAAGTTGCTTTCGGAACAGATTCGACCTATCAAAGCTCATTCTACCTTTTTGATGAAGCCAATGAGCTGAGCGGAAAAGAACTCCAACTTTTTCAGGCTTACAACTACAATCGGAAAAATGGAATTGCTTCAGAGCCTAATGTTCAAAAGTTAGAAGAAGGGAAGACATTACTTTATACGAAGCCCATGAGTTTTAAGGACTCAACTATTGGTATGTGGTCCATAAAGTTTAGCCGAAAACAGATTGTTCTCAGCATCGACTAAACTTCCTTGTACCGAAAGCAGTCAGTAGTGTGGTCATTCACCAACCCGCAAGCCTGCATATAGGCATACATAATGGTGCTTCCGACAAACTTGAACCCTCGTTTCTTCAAGTCTTTGCTCATGGCATCAGATTCCGGTGTAGTTGCTGGTACTTCTTTCATGCTCTTCCAAGCATTAACAATTGGTTTTCCTCCTACAAAAGACCAGATATACTTGTCGAAAGAGCCAAACTCCTTTTGAACCTCTAAAAATTTCTGAGCATTAATCACTGTACCTTGAACCTTCAGCCTATTTCGGATAATTCCGGGGTCGAGCAACAAGGCCTCCACTTTCTCTTGACTGAATTGTGCTACTTCTTCAGGGTCGAAATCTGCAAATGCAGCACGATATCCATCTCTTCTCTTAAGAATGGTGGCCCAACTTAAGCCTGCCTGAGCACCTTCCAGAATAAGAAACTCAAAGTGAACCCGATCATCATGAACAGGAACTCCCCATTCTTCATCATGATACTTTATATATTCGTCAAAGGTGTTTTCGCACCAAGTGCAGCGTTTTTTCATTTGTTGAGATTAAGAAAGATTAATTTCAGCTTTATCCCATCTTAAGGTCGGGTCAGTAAGTTTACAAAAAACGATAAGAAATGAAGCGATTAACACTCACTCTGTTCTTGACTTTAATGGTATTCTACACTCATGGACAAGGCTATGAACTACCAAAAAATGTTCAGGAACAAATCAAAAGAACTAGGGCAAAGCAGAATCACATTACACAGTTTCATATAGGGAAAATAAAAAGCATTGAATATAGTAGCGAACTCAGAGGTGAGTTTCTGAACGCCATCATCTTTGAGAAACAAGATGGTTCATATATGAAGTTATGGATTCCAGCAGCTCAAGGGGCTAACATACTTCCGTATTTGAAAATCGGTGAAAGCGCAGAAGTAAAAGTAACGGGAGATGAACTCTTATTAAGAAAGATTCAATTCAAAGACCGTAATATTCAAGAGACTGAAAGCCGTTTGAAAATTAAAATCAGCGGAATTGGAAACTTGAATTCCATTCTGACCTCCAAAGGTCTATATAGTGTTAAACAAGAGGCTCATGAAAATACCACAGAGCAATTCAATGGTTATGAGATTATACTCGATCAAAAGGTTATGTCTACTAACCGAGAAAAGAATCTCAATTATTGGTTTCTGTCAAATAAAGACACTTTATATGGGCCAAGAGCAGGAAATCTAAAGACTAATCTGAAAAGCGAAAGTATCTCTTACATCAGGCCAAAGCGTAATCAGCTTAGCGGGTATATCTACAAAAGCCAGAACACCTATAAAATCTCACCTGGCTTGTACAGAACAATAGGAAACGAAACCACTCCAATATCTACTATGGGCTTAACTGGCCTTTTCTTAAACAAGGAAAAAGGGTCGATTAAAGAAATTCTTGCGGACTTGACTGGTTTAGCAAGTAAGCTAGAAGTTGAAACAGATGAAGGCAACTTATACTTTCAGTTCGACCCGAAGAGCGCGGAAAAGGTATTTGAATTTATTCAGCAAAACAGAGAATACTTATATACTCTCTACTTCCATACATCTAGTCCCGATGCACATGCCAAAAGTGAAAAGAGAAACTACCTATATGCTATCGCAAATGGAACAGACACTCTTCGAATTTCAGGAAAGGAAGATTTTCTCGGAACCAACACAGCATATGAAGAAGTGCTAAGTAGTTATTCAGGAAGAATCACTGAAATTCATTATCCCAAAGAGGTAAACAAATCATCTACAGATCTTTACAAGAAAACAGTAGAAAATAGCTTCAGAAGTTTCATATTAAATGACTCTGTAGTTGTAATGATTCGAAATGTGCTTGCCTTGTCTTTGGCAGATTATATTGAAGAAGGAAAAAAAATTGAGGTTACTGGTTGGAAACGTAAATTGGCTGATGGTGAAATGAATTTAAAAAAGCACACAATTATACTTCCAAAGACAATAACCGTTGATGGGAAAATATTCGAAAACCAGCCTTACACTGATAAGTTATGAGAATTCTACTGGTTGAAGATGAAAAGAAGCTAGCCAGTTTCATAGAAAAAGGGCTACAACAGGAGGGTTACAACGTTTCTGTTAGCCACAGTGGGAGCACAGCTTTAGAAATGGCAGCCAGCCATAAGTTTGATCTAATATTGCTAGACATAATGATTCCAGGCCAGAATGGCTTTGAGGTTCTAAAAAGCCTCAGGGAATTTTCTATAGAAACTCCCATCATTTTTATCAGCGCACTTAATGAAAGCGAACATATTGTTAAAGGATTGGACTTAGGAGCTGTAGACTATATAAAAAAGCCATTCGATTTTGAAGAACTGAAAGCCAGAGTCAGAAACGTGCAGCGAAAGTTCATGAACAGTAGAATCAGCGTGCTTAGACTAGAGCAATTGGAGATAGACTTAATTCAACGAGAAGTAACAAGAGAAGGGAAACCAATTGAGCTAAGTAAAAGAGAGTTCTCCCTTTTGGAACTACTCATGCGCAATGCCAACAGATCTATCAGCAAATCGGAGATTATAGAAAAGATATGGGATGTAAACTTCGATATGGGCAGCAATGTAGTTGAAGTACACATGCATCAGCTTAGGAAAAAAGTGGACCGAGGATTCACAAAGGAACTTATAGAAACGAAAATAGGCTATGGCTACCGGATAAAAGGAGAGCTATCCAAACTGTAAATTGGTGGCAAAAAGTTATTTCAGAAGTCTAAAATTCAAAATTGCTGCAGGCTTTGCAGCCATATTCTTGTGTATCAGTTTTGTGCTCAATTTGCTGCTGTACACAACCTTAAGCAAATCGTTAGAGATTGCTTTTCAAAGCAATATTCTACTAGAAGCCAATGGAGTATTGGTTCAACTAAGAGACGACTATTTACAAATACCCGTTACTAATGCCGATCAGCCCATCCAAATCTGGCTTGGTAGTTCGGGAAGTGCAACAAAATTTTATGAAAGGACCGATTTTCCAGATGGATATGATGACCTTTTACCTCTCGTCATTGATCAGTTTTATACTCAAGAAAACAAGAACAGATTCACAATTGAATCAGATAGCTTAACATTCGGTTTCGTGAGAAACCCTTCTGAAACAGCACCAGACAGCGATATTATTGTCGTTTTATCTAAGAATAACCGAGAACATAAAGAGCAACTTTCCGCATTAAAGAACCGAATCATATTGAGTACTACAAGCGCTTGCCTTATTTCCTTGGCTTTATCGCTACTCTTTGCCCAAATCTCATTAAAACCAATAAACCTGCTAATTGAAAAAGCTAAGTCTATTAAGCCCTCCACTAATATGGATAGACTCCCAGAGTCCAAGACAGGTGATGAGCTTAGTCAGCTCTCTCAAACCTTCAATCAAATGATAGATAGAATAGAAGAAGGTATACAGAATCAAAGTCGGTTTTTCAATTCTGCCTCTCATGAATTAAGAACACCGCTAGCCAATATGCAGGCCGAACTAGAATTAGAGCTAGACAACCTAAAAAAGAAGAAAGCAGAATCAACTCTAAGAAGCATTCAGCAAGAGGTTACTCGAATGCAATTAATAGTTTCAGATTTTTTGATGCTTGCACAACTAGAAGCAGAAAGTATTTCTACAAGTAAGGAAACGCTTCGAATTGACGACTTGATTTATGATATGATAGACAAGACAAAGTACATGAGAGATAATTCTGGCGCCACTTTAAAACTAAAGATTGACCATAGAATAGAGAGCTTCAAATTTCTCGGTGATAAAGCTAAAATGGAAAGTTTATTTTCTAATTTGCTCATAAACGCTTACAAATTTGGTGATAACTCAGAAAGTATAAGTATGAATCTACACAGTGGCGAAGGCAGTTTGACCTTATCAATAGTTAACAATATCAGTCGCAAAAATCAACAAATGAAAGGCAATGGTTTAGGGCTATGGCTTTGCAAAAAAATAAGTGAAATACATGGCTTCCATTTATCTACCAAGCAAAGTTCCGATCGCTTTTCAGTTGAATTAACCATCCCCACTAATGCACATAACTCCCAGCATTGATATCAATGGTGCAACCCGTGGCATGGTCAGCTAAGCCAGAGGCTAAAAGCACAATCATTGGAGCAAGGTCTTGTGGTTCTGTGAGTTTGTTCAGCGCAATATCGTTCAGTGCATAGTCCTCTCCGTATAAATCCATAAAGTCTTGAGCCATATCGGTTCTCACAAAACCGGGAGCAATATTAAAGGCCGCAATGTTCTGCTTGCCATAGTATCTGGCTATCGAACGGGTCAAAGCTACAATGGCACCCTTAGAAGCACCATACGCCAGATAATCTCCGGTATCTCCTCTAAATGCTGCCCTTGATGATATATTAATAATTCTGCCTCCACCATTTTTGGTAAAGTGATCTATGGCCAGCTTACACAAAAGGCCTTGAGCGCGAGTATTAACGGCAAAAGTGTTATCCCAATCTTTTACCCAAGACTCATTAGAACCCTCCATATCTGATGAAATGGCAATACCAGCATTATTAACCAGCACATCAACCTTACCAAAATGCCCAACTACTTGCTCAAACAACCGAATGAGTGAATCTGTATTTCCAAGATCTGCCTGGAAAGCTTCTGAGTCCGCATTCAACTCTGCTAACACCTCATTGGCCTGAGTTTGATTAGAATTATAGTGCAGAGCCACCTTGGCTTCTGAGTCAGCACATGCCTTTGCAATAGCTGCACCAATACCTCTAGACGCCCCTGTAACCAAAACTACCTTTCCACTTAAAGAAATTTCCATGTCTTATCCGATTGAAGTGAATAAATTACATGCTTATCGTGAGCTTAAAAAAACATATTTACAGCAATTACGAATAAGCCTTAAACGACTCGCTATGAAGAAAACCTTTCTTTCTGCCGTGGCCATTTCTCTGCTAGCCACATCACTCTCTGCACAAACCGTCACTTTCGAGGAATACGATCCTCCGTCATCTTTAGTAGTGCCGGAAAACCCTGTTCAGAGAGCCAAGTTTCCTTTTATAGATGTGCACAGTCACCAGTGGAGAATGGGCGAAAGAGATTTAAATGCTTTAGCGGCAGAAATGGATGCACTCAATATGGGGTTGATGGTGAATCTTTCTGGCGGAAGTGGAAAAGCCATAGCCGATGCTATGACAAACATTCGAGCTAACCAGCCAGACCGTTTCGTGGTTTTCGCCAACCTCAATTTCAGCAACTTCGATGAAAACTGGGGAGAAAGGGCTGCAGCACAACTTGAAAGAGACGTTGAGCAAGGAGCAAGCGGACTAAAAATTTTCAAGAACCTAGGCCTTTCTGTGAATGATACTGACGGCAACCGAGTCGCAGTAGATGATCCTCGGCTGAATCCTGTTTGGGCTAAATGTGCAGAATTGGGTATTCCCGTGCTTATTCACACCGCAGACCCTAAACAGTTCTGGGAACCTTTCGATGCAAACAATGAAAGGTGGTTAGAATTGAAAACACACCCGAGAAGAAAAAGAGAAGATGATGATCCTGCTCCTTTCAAAACCCTGATTCAAGAGCAGCACAATGTTTTCAAAAAGCATAAAAACACCACATTCATTGCAGCACATATGGGCTGGTTTGCCAATGACTTAGCTCATTTGGGAGAGCTGCTAGACGCCATGCCGAATATGATAGTAGAAATAGGAGCCGTAATAGCCGAGCTCGGTCGCCAACCAAAAATGGCCAATTGGTTCTTCGAGAAATATCAAGACAGAGTGGTATTTGGTAAAGATGCCTATAACCCAGAAGAATACTTTACCTACTTCAGAGTGCTAGAAACCGAAGACGAATATTTCCCATACTACAAGCGCTATCATGCGTTTTGGAGAATGTACGGCCTCGGTTTACCCGATGAAATATTGAAGAAGCTATACTACAAGAATGCATTACGCATTATTCCTGGGCTAGACAAAAGTAAGTTCCCAAACTAATTGGTCTGCTCAATATCCCGATTCGGTAATTGAAAACCCTAATCCAATCATTTTCGGTTCTGGCTTGGCAGCAGAACACCTACGTTTGTAGTATGCAAACGAAGCTACATAAAGGTCAACAACTCATGAGAAGCATAATACTCTTTCTCGGAATAGGCATTGGTTTGCTGATTATTCTTAGTCAGGCAAAAGCACAAACTGCTAATCCATTTATGTATGGTGAAGTAGAAACCATTAGTGGAGACGTATATAAAGGCCCTATCAGGTGGGGTTCTGATGAGGTGTATTGGGCAGAGTTGTTCAATGCCACTAAGACTTCAAACGACTTTTTGAAGTTCCTTTCAAAGAGGCAAGTAGAACAGCTAAATCAAGAAGAAAGTGAAGGTTCCTCTTGGCTAGGAATCGATTTAGGTGCTTTAAGCATTTGGGAAGATAGATTTTCAAGAACATCTCACCAACTGGACATTCAATTTGGAGACATTAAAATTGTTGAACCTTCCGGCAGATCTAAAGCCAGGCTTACCCTTAAAAACGGAGTGATAATAGAAGCAGGAGGTAGTGGTTATGAAGATGTTGGTGGTAGCGTAGTCATTTACGATTTTGAACTTGGTGAATTCGCTGTTCGCTGGGACAGAATTAAACAGGTTCGTTTTACTTCAGCGCCTGCTAATTCTAAAAATGGTTTCGGAGAACCTATTTACGGAACTGTAAACGCAGGCAGAAAAGGTACTTTCAAAGGGATTATTCGCTGGGATAGCGATGAAAGGTTTCTAGACGAAATTCTGAATGGTGAAGACCGAGACGGGAAAAAAGATATTCCTTTCAGAAGTATTAAAAGCATCACCAAAAAAGGAAATGGGGTTGATGTAGTACTGAACTCTGGTAGAGAATTTTACCTCACAGGTTCTAACGATGTAAACCGAGAAAATAGAGGTGTGGTCATCTTCGACCCAGAAATTGGCAGAGTAGTAGTTCCTTGGAGAGACTTCTTCGACCTAGAAATAACACAACCAAAGAAAGAATGGACATTGGCTTATGATGATTTCAGTAGACCAAGTGGTATTTCTGGTACAGTGGTGACCATTGATGGCGAAGAACACACAGGGCTTCTGGCCTATGACTTAGACGAGGCTTGGGAGTTCGAAATATTAGATGGAAACGATGATGATGTAACCTATCAGATTCCTTTCAGACATATAAAAAACATCATCCCAAAAAACTACAACTACTCGAGTGTGATACTAAGAAATGGGACAAACCTCCTACTAGGTGGTGGAAGAGATGTGAGCGAGAATAATGATGGCATTCTAGTTTTCCCATCAAAAGACACCAAGCCTATTTATGTGCGATGGTCAAAGATCGATCAGGTGATTTTTGATTAAATTCTCACCGTGAAACTCAGCAGAAAGTTCATTATTCAACTCATTTTAGCATTGGTGTTAACCGGTGGAGTGTTCCTTACGCTCTATCTCACCAATGCTGAGCGTGAATTATACCTGACCGCAGGTTGGATAACACTGACCTTAGCGCTCATCTGGTTGAGCAATAGATTTCTGACTGTTCAGCTTGATAAAAAAATGCCTTGGTTAAAGTTTGGCAACAAACGCTTTTACTGGCAATTGAGCCTAGGGATTCTGATTTCCCTTTTAATTATTAACATCAGTTATCTGGCACTCAAGTTTGGCCTTACGGTAGACCCGCCAAATCAGTCTCAGATGCTAACCATGAATGTGTTGGGAATTTTGGTGCTGCTACCTACCATCTCCATCAACTTCGGAATTCAGTTTTTGAGTAACTGGAAAACTGCCCAACTCAACTCTGAAGAATTTCAAAAAGAAACCGTTAAAGCAGAGCTAACCACGCTTAAAAACCATCTAGACCCACATTTTCTATTCAACAACCTCAATATTTTGTCTTCCCTGATCAGTAAAGACAAAGACCTTTCGCAAAGTTATTTAGAGAAGTTTGCAGATGTGTACCGAAATATACTTCAGAGCAGCAAAGAAGAGCTGGTTACCCTACACGATGAATTGTGCTTCATTGCCTCATACCTTTACTTATTAGAGATTCGTTTTGAAGACACTATTCAGACATTTATTGATGTTGAAACGCCCGACCACAAAAAGTATCTGCCTCCACTTACATTGCAAATGCTTATTGAGAACGCCATTAAGCATAATGCCATTTCTGAAATAAGACCGTTGAAAATTCACATCTCCAGCCAAAATGGATTCATTGTAGTCAAGAATAATTATCAGCCGAAAAAGCTAGAAATTAAAAACAGCAATAACTCCGGGCTAGAGAACATTAAGAAGAGATATTCTTACTTTACCAATAAGAAGGTTCAGGTATTTCAGAACCCTGAGAACTTTATTGTGAAGATTCCGCTGGTAGAACTGGACGATTAAACATGAAAGTAGTTGTATTTGAAGATGAAAAGCTCGCGTCTGAGCGATTGATTGAATTGATTCAAGACTTGCGGCCTAACGCTGAAATTCTTGCTTCGCTGAAGTCGGTTGAAGCTGGGCTAATGTGGCTTCAGAACAATGAGGAGCCAGATTTGATTGTCAGTGATATTCAGTTGCTAGATGGTTCTAGTTTCGAAATCTTCAACCAACACCCTATTAAATGCCCGGTCATTTTCACCACTGCTTATGACGAATATGCCATCAAGGCGTTTCAGGTAAACAGTGTTGACTATCTGTTAAAGCCAATTCAAAAACAGAAACTGGAAAATGCACTGCAGAAGTATGATGAGCGAACTTCCAGTAGCAGTTCCCAGTCATTAGATATCGATAAAATTCGAGAAGCTATTCAGGGAAGCAACGTTCAGTACAAATCACGTTTTTTGGTGAAGTATGGCCAACGAATAAAGGCCATTCCTGTAGAACAAATCGCCTATTTCTACTCGCAAGATAAGCTTACTTATTTGGTGACTTTTGAAGGCAAAAAGCTACCGCTCGACCAAACTTTAGAAGAACTGGAAACTGTGCTTAACCCAGATAACTACTTCAGGGTCAACAGAAAATTCATCGTTCATTTCGATTCGGTAAGCGATATTCATCCATATTTCAAAGGCCGAGTTAAGCTAGATCTTCAGCCTGAATCTGGTGAAGACATTGTGATCAGCTCCGATAAAACTCCGCTGTTCAAGCAGTGGTTAGATCAGTAGGCTGAATCTGCCATTCCGGTTCGGTAGTCTTTCCTCCCGATTCAGTTTAAGCATTCCCCGATATAACTAAAGCTCATTGGTTTACGCTGGTTTTTGAAACAGTTTTGACCTGTCAATTAAAACAAAGGTCATGAACTCAAAATTTAAAACAGCAACACTAACACTTCTCATGCTCATCATTTCAACCAGCATGAGCGCAAACGAAGGATTTATCTACGGAAAGCTTACTACCATTGATGGCGATGTTTACACAGGTCAGATTCGCTGGGGAAAAGAAGAAGCTTATTGGACAGATATCTTCAACGGAACTAAAGAAGACAATGAAAACTATCGCTATTTAACTAGAGAAGATAAGGAAGCACTCAGGGATAAGTCTAGAGACAGAAACCGTTGGGGAAACGTTTGGGTCAGCTGGGGCAACGATCGAAATAGATATGAAACTACTCATGAGTTTCAAGCCAGGTTTGGCGATATCTCTAAAATTGAAATCACCAGAAGATCGGAAGTAAGAATTACCCTGAGAAACGGTGATGAAATATATGTGGAAGACGGCTCTAACGATTTCGGTGCAGAAGTTAGAGTAATGGATAAGGAATTAGGCGAAACCAGTTTCCGTTGGAGCAGAATTGAATCTATAGAATTCATGAATACTCCATCGAATTTAAGTTCAAAAATGGGAGAAGCCTTATACGGAACTGTTCAGTTCTACGGTGGCGAGCTTACAGGAGTAATTCAGTGGGACCACGATGAAAGACTCTCTACAGATATTTTGGATGGAGATACAAGAGATGGTGATGTGCAGATTGAATTCGGAAACCTTACTTCTATAGAAAGAGAAGGTTCGGGTAGTAATGTAGTTACCAAATCGGGAAGAGAAATGTACCTAAGAGGTTCCAATGATGTAAACTCAGGAAACAGAGGTATCATAGTAACTACAAGCTTCGGCAGAGTAGATATTCCTTGGAGAGAGTTCAAAAAAGTCACTTTTAATGACGCACCAAATAGCCTTAAAAAGTATTCAGACTTTGCTGGAATGAAAAAGCTTTCTGGCTCGGTTTCTACTACTAATGGCGAAAAGTTATCAGGTGAAATCATCTTCGATTTGGATGAAGCCCTTACTTTCGAAATGCTTCAAGGAAAAGATGACGATGTGGAGTACATCATCCCATTCGAGTCTATCAAAAGCATCACTCCTAAAAACTGGGACTACTCAACCGTTGTATTAAAAGATGGAACAGAACTTACTCTTGGTGACGCCAGAGATGTTAATGAAGACAATGACGGTGTGCTAGTTTTCAGCGGAAGTGGAGATCCTAAATTCGTTATGTGGGAAGACATTAAGGTAATATCCTTCAATTAAGGTCTGAAGGTTAAGAACTCTTCATAAGTCTATTGCTTAGAGGTTGCGTTTGGTCACGCGGCCTTTTTTACGCTAAAAACTAAAAAGGAAATAAAAAAAGATAACCACCCAGGCAGCATCTACAAAATGCCAACAATTAGAAAGTAGCTTAAACTTTACTTTTTGATAAGGATTTGTGGAATACAGCAAGTGCTTCACAACGTCTTTAGACGTGCTATGAGCCTCTAGGAGAAGATACAGAAGAAAAATCATCATCCCAGCCATGTGGATAACATGCAATCCGGAAATCACATATAAATAGGCTCCAGAGCGTTCTCCTGTAAATAAAATATTGCTGGCTTGCAGCTCCTTCCAGCCCGTTATCTGAAAGCAGGCGAATACCAACCCAAGTAAAAAGGTTATTCCCAACCACTTCTTTATACTTTCTAAATCATCGGCCAAATAGGCCGGCATTACTCTAGTAACCGAGTAACTAGAAAGCAACAACACAAAAGTGCTGATGATAAAGGACTTTGGGAATTCCATTTTTAAGAACTCAGCTTGTAGGGGCTGCGATAAAGTAAAGGCAACTATAGTAAACAGGAAAATAACCGCGCTACCTATCATGCCAACATATACCAGCACTTCGTGCGGGTGCATCTGCTCCATTTTATTGAAAGCCTCTTTTCTCAGGTCTGGTCTTTCTTTTTGCCTTTTCATTGCGCCTTTAACACTTAAATAAACGAAAGGGTTATGTATGGAAACAATTAATTTACTTCAGTGGTTTTTAGCCTTTCGACTTACCTAGCCGATTATTCATACATTTGCAACCCATTTACTTATTAGCGCTTGAAGGTCAAAGATTTCATAAAGATTTACAGAGAAGAACCAGTGGTTCAAACCATTGCGGAAAAGATAAAACCCAATGAAACTTCTCACATTAAGCTGAAGGGCTTAGTGGGTAGTTTAGATGCAGTAATTGCAGCATCGGTTTATCAGCTCAATAAGCAAACCTGCATCTTTGTAATGCACGATAAAGAAGAGGCTGCCTACTTTCAAAACGATCTCCAAAACCTGTTAGGAGAGAAAGAAGTGCTTCTCTTCCCCACTTCTTATAAAAGACCTTACCAGTTCGATGAAACAGAGAATGCCAATATTCTCCAAAGGGCTGAAATTCTCAACCGAATTAACCACAAGGCCTCAACAGGTGAGTTAATTGTTACTTATCCGGAAGCGCTAACGGAAAAAGTAATCAATAAGAAATCACTCAACAAGAATACGTTTTCGGCCAAAGTAGGGGAGAATCTAGACGTAGCCTTTCTTACCGAACTACTTCAGACTTACGATTTTGAGCCAGCCGATTTCGTTTATGAAGCTGGCCAGTTTTCAGTGAGAGGGGGAATTGTAGATGTCTATTCTTACGCTCATGACCTGCCTTACCGTATTGAGCTCTTTGGAAATGAGATTGAAAGCATTAGAACTTTCGACCCTGTTTCTCAGCTAAGCCAAGATAGCATTAAAGAAATCAATGTGATTCCTAATGTGCAAACACGCCTGCTGGAAGAAACACGCCAATCTTTCCTAAGCTTTATTCCTAAAAACTCGAAAATCTGGTTCAAAGACTATCAGCAAACGCTCGATACCATTGAAAAATACTTTCAGAAAGCGACAGCCAATTTCGATGAAGTTCTCTCTGTAACAGATACTCAAGTGGTGCTCAGCCCTGCTGAATTATTTGAAGAAACCGAGACCTTTGAAAAAGAACTAGATGGCTTTCAGCAGATTGAATTTGGCAACCGCTTTTACTTAAAAACGGATTTTGAGCTTCAGTTTGAAGCCGAGCCACAAACGTCTTTCAATAAAAACTTCGACCTGATTGTTGAAAACCTTGGCCAATGGCAGATGAGAAACAGCAATTTAATTATTGCTGCCGAATCATTGGCTCAATTCAACAGATTAGAAACTATTTTCAAAGAGCTAGACCCAACACTTGAGGTACAAGCCCTTAATATTGGCTTGAGAAGCGGTTTTATAGACAAGAATCGAGAGGTGCTCTGCTATACCGATCATCAGCTTTTCGATAGGTTCCATAAATACAAAACGAAAACCAAGCACTCTAAATCTAAAGCACTTACGCTGAAGGAGTTGCGATCGTTGCAGCCTGGAGATTACGTTACGCATATAGACCATGGTGTGGCACGTTTTGCTGGTATGGAAAAGGTAGATGTGAATGGCAAAATGCAAGAAACCATCCGTTTGGTCTATCGCGATGATGATTTGCTTTATGTGAGTGTTCACTCCATTCACAAAATCTCTAAATATACTGGCAAGGAAGGAGCTCCACCTTCTATCAGTAAACTCGGTTCACCAGAGTGGGAGAACAAGAAAAAGCGTGTTAAAGGGAAGGTCAAAGACATTGCCAAAGACCTGATTAACCTTTATGCCAAGCGAAAAGATGCACCAGGTTTTGCTTTCTCGAAAGATGGGTACATGCAAGCAGAACTAGAATCTTCCTTCATTTATGAAGATACGCCAGACCAAGCCAAGGCAACCGAAGACGTAAAAGCTGATATGGAGTTACCGCACCCGATGGATCGACTAGTATGTGGCGATGTAGGTTTCGGTAAAACAGAGGTGGCTATTAGAGCAGCATTTAAAGCAGCGGTCAATGGAAAGCAGGTCGCTGTACTTGTGCCAACAACTATTTTGGCCATGCAACACTTCAGAACTTTCTCTGAGCGTTTGGCCGACTTCCCAATTAAGGTTGAATACATTAACCGCTTCCGAACTACTAAACAGATTAAGGATACCTTAAAGCGGGTTAAAGAAGGAAAAACAGAGATTTTGGTCGGAACTCATCGCATTGTAAACAAAGATGTGGAGTTTAAAGACCTTGGTCTTTTGATTATAGACGAAGAGCAAAAATTCGGGGTAAAAGTAAAAGACAAGCTCAAAGAATTTAGAGTAGATGTTGACGTTCTGACCCTAACAGCGACCCCAATTCCAAGAACACTTCATTTCTCACTTATGGGTGCGAGAGACCTGAGCGTTATCGCCACTCCTCCACCAAACAGACAGCCAGTAACTACTGAAATCCACACTTTCAATGACGAATTGATTCGTGATGCTGTAAGTTTTGAGTTAAAGCGAGGAGGGCAGGTATTCCTAGTCCACAATAGAATCAATGATATTGAGCAGGTAGGTAATATCATTCTAAGATTAGTGCCTGACGCAAGAATTGGCATAGCACATGGCCAGATGGATGGCCCCTTGCTAGAAAAGCGAATGGTAAAGTTCATTGAGGGCGAATATGATGTATTGGTTTCTACCAACATTATTGAGTCTGGACTTGATATTCCTAACGCCAACACCATCATCATCAATCACGCACACATGTTTGGACTTTCAGACCTGCACCAGATGCGGGGTAGAGTTGGACGATCAAACAGAAAAGCTTTCTGCTATTTGCTTACACCTCCAACTATTGGCCTGACAAGCGATGCAAGAAAGAGGTTAAGTGCCTTGGAAGAATTCTCCGATTTAGGTGATGGTTTCAAGGTAGCTATGCGAGACCTTGATATTCGTGGAGCAGGAAACCTTCTTGGTGCTGAACAAAGTGGGTTTATCTCAGACCTTGGTTTTGAGATGTACCATAAAATTCTGGATGAAGCAGTTCAAGAACTGAAAGAAACCGAGTTCAAAGACCTGTTTACCAAAGATTTGGTGAAAGAAGCCGCACAAATAGTGGCTCAAGACTGTACTATAGAAACAGATCTGGAGATTCTAATCCCAGACAGTTACGTATCAAATACTACCGAAAGAATTGGCCTTTATGCCAAGCTAGATAACATCAAGAATGAAGAAAAGCTTCAGAAGTTTATTGTAAACCTAAAGGATAGGTTTGGCCCAATTCCTGAGTCGGTTCAAGAACTGATTGAAACCGTTAGACTACGTTGGTTAGGAGAAAGGCTCGGTTTTGAAAAGTTAACCTTGAAAAATGAAAACATGAAGTGCTACTTCGTGCCTTCAGAAAAAGAAGCTTACTTCCAATCAGAGACATTCGGAAAAATCATCGCTTATGTTCAAGGCCAGCCAAGGCGTTGTAAAATGAAGGAGTACAAAACCAGACTAATTCTTACAGTGAACAATGTTTCGGATGTGAAACAGGGAATTGAGTTTTTGAAGTCTATTTAGACTCCAAATCATGCTCCTTAAGAAAGTCTTGAGTTTCCTTCAAATAGGCATTAATGCTTCCCATTACCAAACCCAGCTGGAACTGGAAGCCCTTGACGTTGGCAAGAAATTCTGGACTTTCTGTGTGGTGAGTACTGGTTGTTAGGTCACTCATGGCATCAAAAACATCTAGTGCCTTTGTAGAGTAGAACTCTTGTGTATTATAGATCTCAGCCAATTCCATATTAATATCGAAATCAATAAAAGTCATTGACTGGTTATTGATAGCAACATCCAGAGCTGCTCTATTGAGAAATGAATAGTCGAAATTCAGACTAAACTCACCTTTCTCCCCCTTTTCCTCAAAAGCGGAAATCCAGCCTCTCATAAATATTAAGTCTTTAGTGATTTTGGCAGAGTCTAACAAAAGATCTTCTCTGTTGTCCTTAATCTCTGCGATTATATTCTCTAAAGATTTCTCGGCAAGTCTATTATTTAAAGCATCTTGACGCCATTCTGTCAAAGCCATGGCTAAAACCACCGCTACGACAATGGATAAAAATTCAAAACTTGCTCTTCGAAAATCGACCTTGGATGCCATCAGAAGCTCATTAAATCCTTGAATTTAAGAGTTTGTCTTCTTGAAACATCTATTTCTTCGCCACCCTTGAGGTAAATACGCAAGCTTCCACTAAACCAAGGCTCAATTCTTTCAATCCACTTGAGGTTGATGATCTGCTGTCTATTGGCTCTAAAGAATGTTTTATCGTCTAATCGAGATTCTAGGTAGTTTAGAGTTCTGGTAATCATTGGTTTGGAATCACCAAAGTAGACCGTGGTGTAGTTTCCACTTACTTCAAAAAGCCTGATATCTGAAAGCTGAACAAACCAGCATTTCTCACCATCTTTCACAAACACCTGATCGTGAATAGTGAGCTTATCATCTCCGTTTTCTTCTTCCTTTTCCTTCTTCTTAATTTTATCAAACACCTTAGAAACGGCTCCAGCCAAGCGCTGCTTTTCTACAGGCTTCACTAAATAATCAAGGGCATTGTACTCAAAAGCCTTTAAGGCGTGCTCATCATAAGCCGTTGAGAATATAATTTCTGGTACACTTTCCAGCTCTTCTAACAAATCGAAGCCACTTTTGCCCGGCATTTGAATGTCTAGAAATACTAAGTCAGGTTTTAGCTCTGCAATTTTATCTAGTGCTTCATCTACGTTGGCCGCTTCACCTATAATGTTCACATTATCGAACTCTTTAAGCAGTCTTTTCAGCTCATTTCTGGCTAGGCGCGAATCATCTACAATTAGTGTCTTCATAATTTATTTGATTGGAACTTTAACGGTGGCACAAACCATTTTTTCATTCATATTTTCAACCGTCAGACTGGCTTTTTCTCCATAAAGAAGTCTAAGCCTTTCTTTGGAATTATTTATACCGATTCCCCTTCTGCGCTCTCCTTTAGTGCCATTCACCTTCATTTGACCGGTATTTTTAACATAAATATTCACAAACTCTTCACTTAGTTTAGACTCAACTATTATCTCTCCACCATTAGGTAAATTATTAATTGAGTGTTTAATCGCATTTTCTACCAAGGTTTGAATAATCATAGGCGGAATCATAATTTCCTTAGATCCCTTATCTATGTTAATCCTATAAGTTAATCGTTCTTCTAACTGAATAGCTTCTAGGTTAAGATAGTCTTTTACTACCTGAAGTTCCTTCTCGAGAGATACCTTTTCATACTGATCGAACTGGATGGAAAATCTTAGTAAGTCAGAAAGATGAGTAATAGAATCTCTTGCCCTTTCACCATCTTCTGCCACTAGAGACCGGATATTATTCAGGCTGTTGAAAATAAAGTGAGGGTTAATTTGTGCTTTTAGCGCATTGAGTTCAGCATCTTTAACAGAAGCGGATAGTTTCCACTTTTCAATTTCAAACTCTCTGGTTTTCTGCATGTATTGATAAGCAAAATATAAGGCCGACCAGCTAATGAAGTAAATAACAAAGCTGACCATATAGCTAAACAGAAAAACGAAGATTTTTCCCGGAGAAAAGTTCTTAGCCGTTGCTTCTCTAATAAGCTCCATTACCTCTTCATCTACACCTTCTATTGGCGGAATTCCTAGAAGCGCATCCATGGCAGAAGGGTCTGAGCGTACCATTAAAACGAAGATACCTATTAGCGCAGCTAGAGAAAGTACCGTCATTATAAGGCCCTGCAACAAACTGGCTAAAAACACTTTAGGGACAAGTCTCGGAACCTTAATGTCTTTCCAATTTCTTTTCTTAACAAACTTTCTGTAGAGGTGACTTATAGAAACCCCAAGCAAAAGAGAAATGAAGTTGGCTCCAAAAGCTTGAAGGAATGGTATAATCATTACCATCGTCAAGAAATTGGTAAGCATAAGACCTGACCAACCGCCAAACTGCAGCAACCAATACAGCTTATTCTTATTCATAATTCAAAGAAAGCTTATTCCAGTCAAGTAAGGGTCAGTTATTGACTGAATGGTTTAATGAACTGATCAACTGATTTAGATGGGCTTGAGGCACTTAAAGAAAGATTAAATAATCATTAACAAAGCTAGAAGTATATCATCACCAGTGATTTAAGGAACAAATCTCTGTAATTTTGAAAATAATTAGAGTCAAACTGGCGTTGAGGATGTGAATCTGAGTGCCAGATTGTGATAGATTTGTTCATAAGCTTATATTAGCATGTTCAAGTTTCACCTGGACATAGGAAATTAAACGATGATGAAAACACGCGTGGGTCAATTAAAGTCGGGTTTACTGGGAGTGGCTGTGCTATTCTCAGCAACATCTTGCTCCCTGCTGGGGCTAGGAAAAAAAGACAATGTTAGTGCCACCACTGGTGCTGAATATGCCACAGAAAAAAGCCTTTTAGGCTATAGACCATATGACGATCAGGAATTACCAAGCCCTCCGGGTATGGTGTTCATTCAAGGAGGTAGAACCATTTTGGGCTCCTTTGAACAAGATCTTTACGGTTCTAGAGACAATATTGAAAGAACAGTAACGGTGAATTCATTCTTTATGGATGAAACTGAGGTAACCAACAGTAACTGGAAAGAATATGTGTTCTTCCAATTCAACCCTCAAGACATCCCTGTTCCAAAATCTACAAATATCATCGATCCGGATGATCCAGATAATGCCAACTTAAGTACGCCTCCAGCACAGTGGATTCCTGATTATACAGGACCAACTCATAGCAAGAGCAACCCACAGAACTATGAGGACATTGTTCCTTCAGACGATGTTTGGGCTAGTGACTTCTCTTTTAATGATGTTTATGCTGAAAACTACTACAGCAACCCTGGTTTCAATAAATACCCAGTAGTAGGAGTTTCTTGGAGACAAGTAGCAGACTTCTGTAAATGGAGAACGGACTTCGTAAACTTGAGCCTTATCTTCGATATGGACTATGAAGACCTTCCGGTAGAGTTCACGGATGAATTCATTATTAAAGATGAGACTTCTGGTGAGTACCAATTAGCTATTGGTGGTCAACCAATAGGAGATGTTAATAGTGGCCAAGGCCAGCAGATTGAAATTGCCGATTTCGATGAATTTCAGCAAGAAGTTGTAGAGTACATCAACCTACCTGAAAACAGAAGAAGATTCATAGAAAGAGGAATTTATCTTCCTGATTTCCGACTACCTAATGAAGCAGAGTGGGAATACGCTGCTAAGGCAACCGTAGGAACTGTTTACCTAGATGAAAATGAAGAATACGGAAGAATTTACCCTTGGGATGGTAGAGGTGTAAGAAACCCTTACGGTAAAAAGAGAGGTGAATTACTAGCTAACTTCAAAAGAGGTAGAGGTGACTATGCTGGTATTGCCGGAAACATTAATAACGATGCTTCAGTAATTCCTGAGCCTGTAGGAAGCAGAGAGCCAAACGACTTCAACCTGTTTAATATGGCAGGAAACGTGAGTGAGTGGGTATTTGATACTTACAGACCACTTTCTTTTGGAGACTTTGACGACCTTAACCCTGTTAGAAAAGACGGGACTAATGACCCAGAAACCGATTACGGTTGGGAAACACTAGACTCTAAAGATAGTGTTGCTGCTAATCAAAATCTTGAGTACAGATCTTTAGTTAATGACAGAGCAAGAGTTTACAAGGGTGGTTCTTGGAAAGATGTTGCTTACTGGATGGCTCCAGGTACTAGAAGATATTTGGACCTTGACAGATCTACTAACACCATTGGTTTCAGATGTGCTATGATTTCAATCGGAACTCAGCAGTTGGACCAGTCCAACGGTTTCTTAGGCATTGGTGGAAGAGAATAAGGAATTCTATTCAATAGATATTAAAGGTGGCCTCGGTCACCTTTTTTATTTTACACCAGCCATTACCGCTATACTCAGGTTTTTTATACCAGCCCTAAGCAGTGGTTCTGCACAGGCAATCAGGGTAGAACCAGTAGTCAGTACATCATCCACAAGAAGCACACTTTTATCAGATAGGTCTTTGCCTCTTTCAACTTGAAAAATACCCTCAACATTCTGAATTCTTCGAACCTTAGATTTCCTCGTTTGAGATTCAATGTATTTATTTCTAATAAGCAGATCTTCTCTCTGTTCAACCTTTAACACCTCAGATAAACCAGAGCCAAAAGCTGCAGCTTGGTTATACCCTCTTTTCTTTAGTCTTTCTGTATGAAGCGGAACAGGTATTATCATGTCGAAGCTATCGGAATAACCGCCCAGTAGTAAGTCATGACCAAACCATCTGCCCATCATCACTCCAATTTCTCTATTGTCGTTATACTTTAAATCATGCAGAACATGCTGCATAATTCCATTCTTAATAAAGTAAGTATAAACTAAAACATGAGCTATGGGAACTACTCCATCAAACTTGTCCTTAAATATGTGGTCTTGCAGTTTGTAAGTATTAGTCTTCGGTAAATTGTAATGACATTTAGGACATATATATTTGCTGCCCTTTGGAAGAGGGTCATCACAGCCCAAACACAGATTCGGATAAATAAGAGATAAGAAATCTGTAAAATAGTTGTGTAGGTTCATTTCCAACAATATAATTAAATTAGAAATGAGTATTATTCAAAATTTCAATGAATACAGAGCTGAAATGAACGAGAAGATCATGGCAGCTGATAATAAAGTGCTCAAGCGTATCTTTAATTTAGATACCAATGCTTTTGCCGAAGGTGCTCTAGACGTTAAAACCAAGGAAATTGTAGGGCTTGCCTGTTCGATGGTTTTAAGGTGCGATGACTGCGTAAGATATCACTTAGGCAAATGCCACGACCTCAAACTCTCATCTGCAGAAGTATATGAAGCTTTCTCTATTGCCAACCTTATTGGTGGCACCATAGTAATTCCTCATTTGAGAAGAGCCGTAGAATATTGGGAGGCACTACAAGAAGAAAATGTATAAAAAAGATCTAGAACTTCATGTGAGGTGGGCTAAGTTGATGACTTCGCTCAAAGACACTATCGGTAAAAGGCCGAAAGACCTAAATGGAGTTCTGTTTCTTATTGGAGTCCAGGAACTAGGAAGGGGCCCTCAAACTTTTAGCAAGGAAGAGAAGCAAGACCTAATGCATATAGCAATATGCAAGGTTTTGAGCTATTCTGGCTATTATGAGCTACAAAGTGTAGATCAAGAAGGCTGGCCTCATTGGAGTGCCGTTAAGAAATTACCCAAGTTTGATCTATTGGATCAGGAAAAGCTTCTCAAAATGCATGTGCTAGAATATTTTGAGAAGGAATACGAATTAAAAATCGAAGCATGAAAATTATCTCCTACAACGTAAATGGAATTAGAGCTGCCTTAAGAAAAGGTTTTAGAGAATGGTTGGAAGAGGAAAACCCTGATATTCTTTGTTTGCAAGAACTTAAAGCGAATCCAGAACAAGTAGAGGACTTTTATGAAGACTTGGGTTACCAGATGTACTGGGAAAATGCTGAGAAAAAAGGCTATTCTGGAGTAGGAATACTCACTAAACACACTCCGCTTCACGTGGAACACGGCTGTGGAAACCCTTTGTATGATAATGAAGGCAGAGTATTACGAGCCGATTACAAAGACTTTTCTGTTATGTCGGTTTATATGCCTAGTGGTACTAGCGGAGACATACGCCAAGATTTCAAATATGAGTGGTTAGACTTCTTCCAAACTTATGTGGATGAGCTCAGGAAAGAAGTACCGAACCTTATTATTAGTGGAGATTACAACATAGCACACAAAGAAATAGACATTCATAACCCCGTATCTAATAAGAATTCTTCAGGCTTTTTACCTGAAGAAAGGGCTTGGCTCACTCAATATGTAGAATCTGGATTTGTAGATACGTTCAGAGAATTTAATACGGAGCCACATCAATACTCTTGGTGGAGCTACAGAGCAAATGCCCGTGCCAATAATAAGGGATGGAGAATTGACTACCACATGGCCACCGAGCCTCTAAAGACAAGGCTAAAATCTGCTACAATTCTGCCTAATGCATTTCATTCAGACCACTGCCCGATAGTACTAGAAATTGACTAAACAGAAACTTTATTAGCCTGTTTATCAATTGTTTTACAATCCTTTAGAAAGTATTTGCGTAATTACTGTAGACTAAAGAAAGCAGGCTATGGGTTCTAATGAGTCGTTGATAAAGCAGTTAAAGGACTACAAAAGAAAATACTATAAGAATAAAGCCATTAAAGGAGCAATCATTTTGCTCAGCGGCCTTCTTATAGCCTTTCTGTTAATCAATACAATAGAATTCTCCGCTCATCTATCTAAAGTGGGCAGAGCAATTGTTTTCTACACATTTCTCACTGCCCTAATCGTTTCACTTTATTGGTTGGTCATTCGGCATTTAATGGTAATGAGCAACCATGGTAGCCAAATGAGCAATGAAGAAGCCGCAAGGCAAATAGGCAAGCATTTCCCTGAAGTATCTGACAAGTTGCTTAATGTTATTCAGTTAGAACGGCTTTCTGACAGCCAAAGCGAGTTGTTAATTGCTAGTATTCAACAGAAGAGCCTTAAACTACAGCAGATTCCATTTGCAAGCGCAATAGACATTAAGGCCAACAAAAAATACTTTAAGTACTCTTACATTCCGGCATCCATAATTGTCTTACTCTTCATCTTTATACCTCAATTTCTTACAGAAAGCTCCACTAGAATCATCAATTATAACGATGAATTTCTGCCTGAGGCACCCTTTAGCTTTGTTTTAGACAATGATAAACTGTCAGGATTTAAGGATGAGCCTTTTACAATATCAGTAAGTACACAAGGTAGGGCGGTTCCAGAAAATCTATTTGTCTGGATCAATGAAAGAAAAATTAAGGCTATTCAACAAGGCCAAGGCCAATTCCAATATCAGATTTCAAGACTAAAAGAAAACACCACATTCAGGTTAGAGGCCGAAGGATTAGTATCGAGTACTTATGAAATTGAAACCTATCTAAGACCAAGTCTTTCTCTTTTCAGTATCGATCTTAACTATCCTGATTATACCAGAATTGCAGATGAATCTATCAAAAACTCAGGCAACCTAACCATTCCTGAAGGCACTCTGGCCACGTGGAACATTGACGCCTCAAATACGGAAAGTGTAAGTTTCTATTTCCATAACGCTGAAGAACAGTTGAAAGGGGAGAGCACTGGCAAAAACAAGTTCAACCTGTCGCAAACCATTAAAAATGGCGGATCATATTCTGTTCAACTTAAAAATGAGAACAGTACCAACAGAGATTCTTTAAAATTTCAAATAGAAGTAATTAAAGATAGGACTCCGAGTATTGTGCTAGATCAATATCAAGATACCGTGCTTTATAAAAACATAGTATTAGGAGGAAAGATCGAAGACGATTATGGTTTCAGCTCATTGGCAATGCATTATTCTTATGACGGAGAGAAATACGAAAGCTTAAATTTACCGTTCAACCCGGCCACATTAGATCAATCTTATTACTACATATTCAAATTAGACTCTGCAAAAATCAAAGCGGGAGCAGAGCTTACATATTACGTACAAGTATCTGATAATGATGGCGTTAATGGATATAAATCAGCTAAGTCTTCCTCATACAGTTTCAAAATACCTTCTTTAGAAGAGTTAGAAAAAGACATTGAAAAGTCTAGCCAGGCCGTAAAGGAAAACATTGATGAAACACTGAAACAAACTGAAGATTTAAGCAAGAAAATTCGAGAGGCCGATGAAAAGCTGAAAACTAAGAAAGAAATGGATTGGCAAGATGAAAAGCTAATGCAGGAAATCTTGAACCAGAAAGAAGAACTTGCGAAAAAGGTAGATCAGCTGAAAAAGGAAAATCAGCTTAATAATAAAAAACTAGATCAGTTTAAGCCTCAGAACGATGAGGTGAAAAACAAGATGGAGCAGCTGCAAGAGATAATGAACAGCGTGCTAGATGACGAGACCAAAAAACTCTACGATGAACTAAGAGAATTACTAAAACAACAATCTGATATTGAGGAGTTTAGAGAGAAAATGAATGAGTTGAGTGATCAGAGTGGAAACCTAGAAGAGGACCTAGAAAGAACTTTAGAACTCTTCAAAAAACTCCAATTCGATATGGCTTTGCAAGAGAATATTGAGGAATTAGAAAATCAGACTCAACAACAGCAAGAACTGCAAGAAGAAACAGAAAATGGAGAAAAGACAAGCGAAGATCTAGCAAACAAGCAAGAAGAACTCAAGGAAGACTCCAAGAAACTAGAAGAGCAATTAGAAAAGCTGAATGAGTTAAATCAGGAAAGAAAGAATCCTGATCAACTACCTCAAGACGCTAAGGAACAGATAGAAGAGATTCAAGAAGAACAACAAAAAGCTCAAGAAGCCTTAGAAGAAGAAGCGCAGCAAGAGCAATCAGAGTCAGTTGAAGGCGAAGGAGAGCAAAATGAGGAAGGTCAGCAAGAGGAACAATATGAAGGTAATTCTCCTCAAAGTAAAGCCAGTCAATCTCAACAGAGGGCAACCCAGAAAATGCAAGAGCTTAAACAAAGCATGCAAAATATGCAGAACAGCATGCAGATGGAACAACGGTCAGAAGACATGGACAACCTTCGAGATCTTGTCGATAATCTTCTTACCCTCTCTTTCAATCAGGAAGGTTTAATGGATCAATTCAAAGAAATTCGCCAAAGCGACCCTAGGGTTGTGAAGCTTGGTCAAGAGCAATTAAAGCTAAAAGATGATTCACAGATTATACAAGACAGTCTTGTAGCACTTTCGCAACGCGTTTTTGAAATTTCATCCTTCGTTATGAAAGAATTGGATGAAATGAACCGACAAATGGATGGTACTATTGAATCGCTCAAGGAGAAAAGACTCAATGAAGTTATAGGAAAGCAACAGTTTACCATGACTTCCATCAATAACCTGGCACTTCTACTAGATGATGTGCTTCAACAAATGCAACAACAGATGGCTGGCTCAATGAATGGCTCCAAGAAAGGTTCAAAAAGCAATCCAGGTATCAATGGCATGTCAGAACTCCAACAACAGCTTAGCGATCAAATAAAACAGCTTAAAAAGAGCGGAAAAAGCGGAAGAGAACTCTCGGAAGAATTAGCAAAAATGGCAGCTCAACAAGAGAAGCTCAGAAATACCCTAGAAAACTTTGAAACAGGCATGCAGGGAAATAAATTAGGCGAGAAAATTGATAAGCTTATTGAGCAGATGGAGCAAAACGAATGGGACCTGATCAATAAGAACATCACTGACCAAACAATAGAACGTCAGCAAGAGATATTAACTAGAATGTTGGATGCCGAAAACTCTATGAGAGAACGAGGGGAAGATGACGAAAGAGAAGCCAGAACGGCTGAAGATTTTGAGCTTTCCATTCCACAATCGCTTAACGACTATTTGAAAGCTAAAGAAAAGGAAATTGAACTTTTAAAAACTATTCCTGCTAAGCTTAATCCATACTACAAGAAGGAAACCAACAAATACTTCAAAAAGATCAAAGAAAAGAACTGAGCTCACTGAATGAAGAACATTAGTATTGAAATACCTTCTCTCACCGAAAACATCAGAATAGTTGAGAGTTTTATAGACAACGCCAAGGAGAAGTACGAGCTCACTGACGATGTATATGGCAACATTATGATTGCCGTTATAGAATCGGTGAATAACGCCATCCTTCATGGTAACCAGGCAGATAAGCAGAAGAGCGTAAAGCTCAGCGCTGCCCTCTTGGAAGAAGAAATTGTCTTCTCTATAACAGACCAAGGCGTAGGTTTCGATTACAAAAACCTACCAGACCCTACAGCACCAGAGAATGTTCAGAAAATAGGTGGAAGAGGAATATTCTTAATGAAGAACTTAGCCGATGAAATTCAATTCAAGGATGAAGGCCGAACCGTTGAATTAACCTTCTATATAGATTAATGTCATCACAAATCAACTTCTTTGTTGAAGACGTTGAGTTCAAACTCAACCATAAAACAATTATTAGAAAGTGGATTAAATCGATTGTTGAATCACATCAACAGTCGATTGAGGAAATAAACTACATCTTTTGTTCTGATGAGTATTTGCTCAATGTAAACCGTGAATACCTCTATCACGATTATTACACAGACATCATCACCTTCGACAATAGAGAAGCATTAGATGAACCCATTCTCTCTGACATATTCATATCGATTGATAGAGTTAAAGAGAATGCGATTACCGAAGCCACGCATTTCGACAACGAATTGTACAGAGTACTCATCCACGGAGTTCTCCATCTGTTAGGCCAAGCTGACAAAACTGAGGAGCAACAGGTGGCCATGAGAAAAAGCGAAGAAGCTTCCTTATCTTTGCTTCAGATTCCAAAAAAGTAAATGTTCCACGTGAAACTTTAAGATGACTTTTTCACTTATTGTTCCACGTGGAACAGTTGGTTAAAGAACAAGGTATGTATCCAAAGTACGATGTAATAGTAGTTGGTGCTGGGCATGCAGGATGCGAAGCAGCAAACGCAGCTGCCAAAATGGGTTCAAAGGTTTTATTAATAACCATGAACATGAACACCATTGCGCAAATGTCTTGCAACCCAGCAATGGGAGGTGTAGCCAAAGGACAAATAGTTCGTGAAATTGACGCATTAGGCGGAATGTCAGGCATAATATCTGACAAGTCTATGATTCAATTCCGCATGCTTAATAAATCGAAAGGCCCTGCAATGTGGAGCCCTCGAACACAAAACGATCGAATGCGATTTGCTGAAGAGTGGAGGCTCGCTCTAGAGCAGAATCCAAATGTAGACTTTTGGCAAGAAATGGTTACGGGCATTACCTACAGGGATGGAAAAGCTACTGGAGTAAAAACAGGAATGGGAATAGACTTTGAGGCTAAAGCAGTGATACTTACCTCAGGTACATTCCTAAATGGTATCATACATATTGGTGAAAAGCAGTTTGGCGGAGGTAGAACTGGAGAGCATGCCGCTAAAGGTATCACCGAACAACTAGTGCAAATAGGGTTTGAAGCTGGTAGAATGAAAACTGGAACTCCACCAAGAGTTGACGGCCGCTCACTTGATTACTCCAAAATGGAGGAACAAAGGGGAGATGAGCAACCTGAAAAGTTCTCCTTCAGCTCCGAAACCAAGCCATTGACAGAGCAAAGAAGTTGTTTTATCACCTATACCAACCCAGAAGTTCACGAAACCTTAGAGAAAGGATTCGATCGGTCACCAATGTTCAATGGAAGAATTCAGGGTATCGGTCCACGATATTGCCCATCTATAGAAGATAAGATCAACAGGTTTGCAGAACGTAATAGGCATCAGATCTTTGTAGAGCCAGAAGGGTGGAACACTGTAGAAATCTATGTCAATGGTTTCTCAACGTCTCTACCAGAAGACATTCAATATGAGGCTATCAGGAAAATTGACGGCTTCGAAAACGTCAAAATGTTTAGACCGGGTTATGCCATAGAGTATGATTACTTTCCACCAACACAGCTTAACCTGACCCTAGAAACAAAGCTGGTGGAAAATCTATACTTCGCTGGGCAAATCAACGGAACCACAGGTTATGAAGAAGCAGCTTGCCAAGGTCTTATTGCTGGCATAAATGCACACCGCAAAATTCACTCAGAAGATGAATTCACTCTCACTAGGTCCGAAGCATATATAGGTGTGCTTATCGATGATCTCATCAATAAGGGTACTAATGAGCCTTATAGAATGTTCACTAGTAGGGCAGAGCATCGTATACTTCTTAGGCAAGACAATGCTGATTTGAGGCTAACCGAAAGAGGGTTCAATATCGGATTAGCAAGCGAAGATCGCCTTAAGCAAACCAAAGAAAAGCAGAGACAACTCAACCTGCTTATCAATGATCTTCATCAGAAAAAAGTAGATCCAGATATGGCAAATCCAATGTTGGAGTCTCACAATACCGCGGCTATTCAGCACAGAACAACCCTGAATAAACTTGTTAAGAGACCACAGCTCGATATTAATAACCTAAAAGAAATAGGAGAGGATTATGCCACCTACCTCAATAAGTATGACAAGCATATTATTGAGTCAGCTGACATTCACATCAAATATGAAGACTATATCGATAAGGAAATGAAGCTTGCTCAGAAGATGAATGAGCTTGAAAATGTTAAGATTTCAGACAAACTCAACTACTCTGATATCACAGCACTTTCTGCCGAGGGTAGAGAAAAACTCAACAAGATTAAGCCATCCACCTTGGGACAAGCTTCTAGAATCAGTGGAGTTTCTCCTGCCGACATTTCTGTTTTGATGGTTTACATGGGAAGGTAAAACAGTGAAAGAAATAAACGAATGTCCGGTTTGTCAACAAACTAAGTTCAAGGATTACCTTGAGGTAGAAGATCACTTTGGCTCCAAAGAAAGCTTTCAACTAAAGCAGTGTACTAGTTGCGAAACATTAAGTACAAACCCGCAACCAAATGTTGACGAAATAATACCTTACTATAAGTCTAACAATTACATCTCACACGGAGATTCTGTAAATCCTGTATTCGACTTAGCTTATAAAACCGTTCAACGGCAAAATCTACAATACAAGAAAAAGCTGATTGAAAAATATACCCTAGGGAAAAACCTTCTTGATTATGGTTGTGGAGCAGGATCGTTTCCCCATTTCATGCAGTCCAAAGGCTGGCAAGTAACGGGTATAGAGCCAGATGATTCTGCAAAGAATCAGGCGCTAAGCAAAGGGATAGATGTTATTGAACTAAGTAATCTAAAGAGAGAATTTGATTGCATAAGTTTATTCCATGTACTCGAGCATGTTCATGACTTAGATACGACACTGAACAAACTTATCAGTCATTTATCCAAAAACGGAGTACTGGTGCTGGCCTTACCCAACTACCAATCATATGACGCCAAGCACTATCTAAATCATTGGGCAGGCTATGATGTTCCTAGGCATCTATACCACTTCAATCAGAAAAGTATGTTTAGCCTAGCAAAGAGATTTGGTTTGAATATTGTTTCAACACATCCTTTAAAGTTCGATAGCTATTATGTGAGCATCTTATCAGAAAAATATAAGAATGGTAAGAGCAATCTGTTCAATGCATTTCGAATTGGATATAAGTCTAATTCCAAAGCAAAACGCACTAAGGAATACAGTAGCCTTATTTACATACTGAGCAAATGAGAAAAAGCATCCCATTCATAATTCTAGCCCTAATCAGTTTCATAGTGGGCTGTGCAAATATCAGTACACCACAAGGTGGACCAGAAGACGAAACCCCACCAGTACTTTTGAGCTCAGTCCCAGAACAAGGTCAAACTAATTATCAAGGTCAGAGTATATTCTTAACCTTTGATGAATGGGTAAACACCAAGAACATTGAGACCGATATTATTATTACTCCCCGTGTTACTGGATCATTTAAGACAAGAGTAAAGAAGAACACCGTTGAGCTTTCATTCTTTGAACCGTTTCGTGAAAACACCACTTATTCAGTAGGCTTTGGATCTACCATTCAGGATATAACAAACAATAATCCCGCACAGAATCTAAACCTTAGTTTCTCAACAGGGGCTTACATAGATTCATTGACTATTTCTGGCAATGTTAAAACACTCTTAGATCAAGAGCCGGCAGAAGATGCCCTAGTCGCCCTATACTTTGCCAATGATTCAACCGACATACTTAATGGTGTAGCCTCATACTTTAGTATCACAGATACATTGGGCAATTATAAGTTCGTAAATCTACCTGCAGGAGATTACCGGTTATATGCCACCAACGATAAAAACAATAATAATAAAGCAGACTCCAAAGATGAGAAGTACGGTTTCTACCCAGATACATTACAGCTGAATTCTAACCTAGAAGGTATAAACCTCACCATACAAAATTTGAATACCACAGAACTCAGAAAGCTTTCATCAAGGCACTTCGGAGCCTATTACGACATAACATTCAATAAACAACTTACTGACTTTCAATTAGTTAATAACGAAAATCTATCTTTTCAACCCGTAGGAGATGACAAAATCCGATTCTATAGAAATGGTAGAAATTATGGAGATACCCTAAACTTAATCTATCAGGCCACTGACTCTTTAGAATATGTCTTACAGGACACTGTAAAGCTCTATTTTACAGATTCTAAAGTTGAAAAAGCCGATTTCACCATCTCCACAGTACCAAACAGATCGCAAGCCTTACCTGGCGATACCTTAGTTTTTGAGTTTAGCAAGCCATTAACAGACTACAACCTGGATAGCATTAACATTACTATAGACAGTACTCAAACAATTGACCTGAACAGCGATGCCTTCAAGTTCAATCAATATCGAACCGAGCTAAATACGGGTATTACACTAACTGAACTCCTCACCAGACAGAATCCTCAGATGAATATCTATACAGGTAGGGGAGCATTTATCTCAGCAGATGGAGATAGTTCAAAGGTTATAGAAAAAGCCTACAACTTCACGGAATCCAGTGAAACAGCATCCATCACAGGAAAGGTAACTACTGATGCACCTAACATTATTGTTCAGCTGTTGAGCGCATCTAATAAAGCTGTAGTAAGAGAATCATACTCAAAAGATTTTAGCTTTCAATATCTACCAGCGGGCAGGTATATGGTAAGAGTTATTGACGATAGAAATGGAAACAGAAAGTTAGATATTGGCAACATGCTAACACAAGAATTACCAGAAGATATTCACTACTACTTCGACTCATACTATCAAACCAAGGTTATCGAAGTAAGGAAAAACTGGGAGAATACAGATACCAACATCAGTTTCTAACTTGTGAATAACTCCTTTTCATGATGTGGATTTCCCCAAAACTATACACCAACACAATCCACATCATGAGTTTTACCACCAAACTTGAATTCCATTCACATAATATCCTTAACTCATCCACATCGGTCTCAGTAAGCTAACATATTCACAAAAAACACACGTTATCAACAAAGTTTTATAACTCATTGAAAATCTATAAAATACAAGACGATAAAATGTGAATAACGATCATTTCATTACCGCATCACTAACAACCCACATGGATAAGTTGAATAACTTGAGTTATCCACTTTTACACAGGCCTAATAGAAATGATAAAAAATTATTTAATATTTAATTTAATATAATGGGTATGTGGAAACTGTTAATAAGTCTGAAAAAGCCTCTTGTCATCCTTCTCATCTTGTTTGCCACATTTTCCAATGTAAAGGCTCAATCGAGTGATCCAGTAAAAATTGCAGAAGAGTATTTGAGCCAAGGAGATGTTGACAAAGCTCGAAGCGAATTTGAGAAGCTTGCCAAAAGTCGAGAGTACATTCCCAGAATTCACGAATCTTATTTTAAACTCCTACTTGCTGAAAAGGAGTTCGGTGCTGCAGAGAAATATCTCAAATCTGTTTTAAGGCAAATGAAAGGCAATTTCAGGTATGCCATAGATATGGGAGTTTTATATCGAACCATGGGTGAAGATGATAAAGCTGATAAATACATAGATGAGCTTACAGACGAGATCATGGAAGATAGTGATCCGAGTATCAAAATGAACAATATCCGAATTTTAGCTCAATTACTATTTGAAAAGAATTTTAGAGATAAAGCTATCGATGCTTACAAGAAGGGTAGAAGCAGTGTTAAGAGTAATGATCTCTTTGCCCTAGACTTAGCTTCGGTTTATCGGGTACTGAATGAAAAGGAAAATATGGTCACAGAGTACCTTAATTTTTCTAAGTCTAACCCTAGAAATATAGGCTTCATTAAAAACTCATTTCAGAGGTATCTCATAGAACCAACAGATATGGACACCCTAGAAATTGTGTTGTATGACTTTATTCAGAAAGAGGCTGGAAATCCTGTTTTCAATGAGCTATTAGTTTGGACTCATTTGCAACAGAAGAATTTTTCTGCTGCCTTACGGCAGGCTAGAGCCCTAGACAGAAGACTGGCTAATAACGCTCAAAATATTTTGGAGGTGGGCATGGTATCTTTCGAGAACAAAGATTTTAAAACAGCCACACAAGCCTTCGGATTCATTACCTCAGATTTTCGAGAAAGTCCGAATATCCGATTAGCCGAGCGCTACTCCCTTTTAGCCGAAGAAGAAGTTGTGAAAACAACATACCCTGTAGATACAGCTGCGGTGAGAAAACTGATAGAAAAGTATAAGACCTACCAAGAAAACTCTCGAGATATCTATTCGGCCATGGAGGCTCAAAGAAGAATAGCCCTTTTACAGGCCTTTCAGCTTAACGAAATAGTTCAAGCTATATCAACCCTTCAGAACCTGTTAGAAAATCCTGTAGGCAAGCACAGAGTGGTTGCAGAGGCTAAGATGGACCTGGCAGACATATACCTATTGGATGAACAGCCTTGGGAATCCATTTTATTATATGGCCAGGTAGAAAGAATGTTTAAGGATGAACCCTTAGGTTATACAGCTAAACTTAAAAGTGCTAAGCTTTCATACTTCAAAGGGGAGTTTGACCTTGCTCAGAGTCATTTAGACATTCTTAAGTTGGCCACTTCTAGAGAAATAGCCAATGATGCCCTAGATCTTAGCATTCTCATAAAGAACAATACGGTCTTTGATACCACCAACTTAGTAATGCAAGAATATGCCAATATTGAACTCATGATTTTTCAAAATCAGAAGCAAGAAGCTTTGGTGGCAATGGACTCAATGCTTACCAAACACAATGGCCACTCTATTTGCGATGAGGTATTATATCTAAAGGCTCAAACCTTGAGGGAATTAGGTAGGTTTGAATTGGCTTTAGAACCTCTCCAACAAATCGGTGAATTGTATGACTATGATATTCTGGCCGATGATGCTTTGTACTTATCAGGAATTATTCTGCAAGAAGATCTGGATCGTGAGGAAGAAGCAATGAATATTTATTCAAATTTGCTCACCAAATTTAAAGGAAGCATTTATGTGGCTGAGGCGCGTAATAGGTTCCGGGAACTACGTGGAGATTTTAATAATCAATGAATGGCTAAGTCTTTCAACAACTTAAGGGTCGGAAAAAAATTCAGATTGACTAATTTCGGGGAAGAATATGAATTTGTGATCGAAGAAATTATGGCAGATGGAGATTGCCAATTGAAAGACATAAATACTCTAGAAAAATACAGGCTTTTCGACTTGATCTCTTTCGGCAAAGGCGGTGATTTTGAGATCGAATCTCTTTAAATTCAAGTTATTCTTTCATTAATTCCAATCTATTTATTCCTTATCAATCAAGGTTTTAATACCTTGCCAAACCTCAACTAGGGAAGACCCAACCAAATAGAACGGAAAGATGCGTTTTAACCGAACCAGCATTATAATTTTTTATGGTTTAACCCTATTGGCTGCGCCTAGTTTATTGTACGCTCAGTCAGAGCAACAAATAAAGCAAGAGCTAGAAAAAAGAGGGATTGACACCTACGAAGAAGTTCAGGCAGAATTAAGAAAAAGAGGTATGTCCGAAGCAGATGCTCGAAGACAAGCCAGACTCTACGGCATCAATTACGATGAGTACCTAAACAAATACATCTTAAGCAAAGAATCCGAAAATAGTCAGCCTGAGGCTATCACCACAATTGAATTAGATACGGTCGATTATACTACCGAAATCAGTGACAGGTCTGATCAAATAGTTGAGCAGAACCCAACTGAACAGAAGAGTGATGGCCTACCATATTTTGGTTACGATGTTTTCAATACTAACCCATACGCCAGTCAGCAAGGTCTTGTGGGAAATATAGACCCTGGTTATATCATTGGCCCAGGTGATGAACTGAGAGTTTACCTTTGGGGAGAGGCCGAATTTCAATTCGAAGGGAAAGTTGATATCAACGGAAATCTATTCATTCCTAATGTAGGGCAGGTATTCGTATCTGGTACTTCATACAGCAATTTACACGAACGTATGAAGCAATACCTTTCTAGATTCTACTCTGGTCTTACTAAAAATCCGGCAGCTATATTTTTAGATGTCTCTCTTACTAAGTTGAGACCAATTCGAATAGTGGTTATGGGCGAGTCGAAGAATCCAGGTTCGTTACTCATCAATTCTTTTGCAACCACCTTGAATTCCCTTTATGCATCTGGTGGAATTAAAACCTCAGGCTCATTAAGGGAAATTAAAGTATTCAGAAATAACAAATTTGTCTCAACAATAGACCTTTACGATTACCTGATTAAAGGTGCAGTATCTGAAGATCTTCGCCTAATGAGTAACGATGTGATATTTATTCAGAGCAGACTCAACAGCATTTCTATTCAAGGGGAGGTAAACCGAGAAGGTATTTATGAACTTAAAGGGAACGAAGGATTAATAGATCTCATCGGTTTTGCTGGTGGGCTTAAACCTACAGCCCATACCCAGTCGGTTACCATCAAAAGAATTAGGCCTGTGATTGGAAGGCCAAACACAAGCTTCGATCGAGAGATAATCACTCTAGATTATAATGACCTCTTAGTACAAGGGGTGAATTTTACACTTCAGGATGGTGATGAAATCGTCTTCAATAAAGTCTTAGATAAGTTTGATAACCTCGTAACAGTATCTGGATCAGTTTTCAGGCCAGGTGAATATGAGTACAAAGAAGGAATGTCTGTTGGTGATTTACTTCAGCTTGCAGGTGGGCTTCGACCTAATACCTACTTCGAAAAGGTTGATTTATTCAGAAGAGATAGAACAGGTGAACTCAAGTTTCAGTCTTATAATCTTACAGAGGTTTTAGAACCATCGAATAGACAAGATATTCTCTTACAGGCCGATGACTCTTTGAAGGTTTACAATGACGAAGAACTGAAGAATTTAGAAACTGTTTCGATTGAAGGTTTTTTGTCGGAACCTAGAACCGTACTTTGGAGAGAAAACCTTACGCTTTACGATTTAATCTTCATGTCTGCCAATGTCGAAGATTTAGAATATCAAAATAGAATCTTAACAAGCAGAGCAGATCTTCTGAGGTTTCAAGCTGGGAAAACAGAATACCAAGTTGTACCATTCAATTTGGATAATGTGCTGGACAAAAAGTTCAATGCTGTACTTAGGCCAAAAGATAGGGTAATCCTTTATAGCAGAGATATAAATGAAGTACTAGACCAGTATGTAACTATTCGGGGTGCAGTAAAAAATGGAGGTAGGTACACTTTGACTGATAGCATGACTGTTGAAGATCTTATCCTCCAAGCAGGAGGCTTTGTTCGAACTGCATTTAGAGATTCCGTAACAGTAACACGAGAAAATTTCGACTTCAGCGGCAATCTTATCGCTAACATAAAGCGCGTGCCTACCGACATGAATTATCTCCTAGGCCAAAGCAGTGAGTCTCAAAATCAATACTATTTAAGCCATAATGATAACATTACTGTCGACTTAATTCCAGGGTCTAGTGAAGCAAGAGAAATTAAGCTTACGGGTGAGGTGAAATTTCCTGGAAGTTACTTTCTAGAAAGTAAAAATGAAACGCTCAAAGAAGTGCTTACCAGAGCTGGAGGAGTTTCTCCCAATGCATATTTGCCTGGAGCAAAGTTTTATAGAAATGGCCAACAGCTAGCTTTATCTTTAGATGATTTACTCAACAAGCAAAACGAAAGCTTCAACATTACGCTTCAACCTAACGATAGCCTTTATATACCTGAAGCATTCTATACAGTAAGAGTTGAAGGTGAAGTTCATAATCCATCTCTACAGAAATATCAGCCTAATCAAAGCGTGCGTGGTTACATCAAACACGCAGGTGGAAAAACTAGAAATGGACAAAAGATTTTTATCACCAATGCCAATGGTTTTACCCAAAGGGTTGGTTGGTTCAGAAACCCTAAAGTTTTGGATGGGTCGGTCATTACCGTTGCAGCTAAGCCACCTAAGGAGCCAATAGAACCAGGAAAGTTCCTAGAAAACTTTGGCACTGTAGCAGCAATTGTTAGTTCCACGTTAACCACCATTTTCTTAGTTCAGAGACTTGATTAGTTAGACGCTTCATTGTTAACTCTCAGTTAAACTATAATTCTTCTGAAAAAATAGTATGCATGCATAACAAATTTTTTCTAACTTCGTAAGCCTCACAAGAGAATATGAAGAGAGAAGAAACCGTAGATCACCATATAAAAACTTGCTGGCACGCTATATACAGAATGTATAACCAAGAAGCAGCCAAGCATAATAGCACAACATCACAAGCTTTTGTGGTATTGAACATCGATCCGGTTAATGGTACACCAGCAACTAAAATTGCACCATTGATGGGATTAGAATCTAGAAGCTTAACTAGAATGCTCAAGAGTATGGAAGAGATGGGCGTGATTTACAAGGAAAAAGACCCGACAGACGGTAGGTCTGTACGCATTTTCCTTACCGACCTAGGAAAGGAAAAGCGAAGAGTATCTAAAGAAACCGTTATCCAATTTAATGATGCAGTACGTCAAACGATTGCACCAGAAAAGCTGGAAGCATTCTTTGAAGTTACTTCCAAGATTAATCAAATCGTTGAATCGAAAAATATATTCAAATAAGCATGAAACGAGCTATTAAAAAAGTTGCAGTACTAGGTTCAGGTGTCATGGGCTCTAGAATTGCATGCCATTTTGCCAACATTGGTGTGGAAGTGCTCTTGCTCGATATCGTTCCTAGAGGTTTGCCAGAAGACCAAAAGTCTAACAAGGCAGCTCGAAACAAAATTGTGAACGATGCGCTAGCTTTTGCATTGAAATCCAAACCATCTCCTATCTATGACAAGAAGTTTGCTTCGCTGATTAGCACTGGCAACTTTGAAGATGACATGCCTAAAATTAAGGATGTCGACTGGATCATTGAGGTGGTTGTAGAACGATTAGACATTAAGAAAATCGTTTTTGAACAGGTTGAAAAATATAGAAAACCTGGAACACTTATTACATCAAATACCTCAGGTATTCCTATGCACATGATGTGCGAGGGTAGAAGTGAAGATTTCCAGAAGCATTTCTGTGGAACTCACTTTTTTAACCCACCAAGATATTTGAGGTTGTTAGAAATCATTCCTGGCCCGAAAACCGATCAGGACATCATCGATTTCTTGATGCACTACGGAGACCTTTACTTGGGTAAGGAGACTGTATTGTGTAAAGACACACCGGCATTTATCGCTAACCGTATCGGCATTTACGCCATCATGTCGGCCATGCATACTATTGAAGACATGGGCTTAACTGTTGGTGAGGTAGACAGAATGACTGGACCGCTGATTGGCCGTGCCAAGTCTGCCACCTTCCGTACTATGGATGTGGTTGGTTTGGACACTACGGTGAATGTAGCGAACAATCTATATGCTGGCCTTCCAAACGATGAGTCTAAGGAGACTTTCAAACTGCCTAACATTGTTAAGGAAGTTCATGAAAAAGGCTGGTTCGGTGATAAGTCTGGACAAGGCTACTTTAAAAAGACAAAAGACAAAGACGGGAAGAAAGAGATTCTTGAGCTCGATCTGAAAACCTTTGAGTATGGCCCTAGAACTAGAGCTAATTTCAAAGCGCTTGAAGCAGTTAAGGACGAAGAGGATCTCAAGAATCGAATAGTTAAGTTGGTCAACTTTGATGATAAAGCTGGAGAGTTCTATCGCAGAACCTTCTTCGATACCTTCAAATATGTTTCATACCGAATTCCTGAAATCTCTGATGAGCTTTATCGAATAGATCAAGCAGTCTGTGCAGGTTTCGCATGGAAAATGGGACCTTTCGATACTTGGGATTTGCTCGGTACCAAAAAGGTAGTAGAGCAAATGGAAGGTATGGATATGAAGCCAGCCGACTGGGTTTACGAAATGCTTGATGCCGGAAACGACTCGTTCTACAAAATTGAAAACGGCATTAAGAAATATTACGACATTCCTTCTAAGTCGTACAAAACTATTCCAGGTACTGAAGACTTGGTGATTCTCGAAAATATTCGAGAAACTCATAAAGTTTGGGGCAATGCAGGGGCTTCACTTTTCGATATTGGTGATGGTGTGCTTTGTCTTGAGTTCCACACGAAAATGAATGCCATTGGGCAGGAAATTATCGAAGGAATTGAAACGGCCATTGCCATGGCTGAGAAAGACTATAAAGGTCTGGTGATTGGAAATGAAGGCGACAACTTCTCTGCTGGCGCCAACTTAGCCATGTTATTCATGTTTGCAGGCGATCAGGAATTCGATGAAGTAAACCTGATGGTTGCGCAATTCCAGAATACCATGAAGCGTGCGAAGTTCTCATCTATTCCGGTAGTAGCTGCGCCTGCGGGCCTTACACTGGGCGGTGGCTGCGAACTTTCACTGCATTGTGATGCTATTCAAGCCCATGCCGAAACCTACATTGGATTGGTTGAGGTAGGTGTTGGTCTGATTCCTGGTGGAGGCGGAACCAAAGAACTTACTCTTCGTGTAGCAGATTCTCTAACTGCAGGTGATCCCGAATTGAACAGATTACAGGAAGCCTTTATGAACATAGCGACTGCAAAAGTGGCTACTTCTGCAGAGGAGGCGAGAGCAATGAGCATTCTTCGTCCGCAAGATGGCGTGACTTTAAACAGAAGTCGTTTGCTTACCGATGCAAAAGCTAAAGTTCTAGAACTGCACGAGGCTGGTTATACGCAGCCTGTGGAAAGAACGGATATCAAGGTTCATGGCCAGGTTGGTTTAGCAAACTTCCATGCCGGAATTAACGGTATGCTACTCGGAAACTACATTTCTGAGCACGATGCGAAGATTGCTAAGAAGCTAGCGTGGATCATGTGTGGTGGTGACCTTACTGCTCCGCAAGAAGTATCGGAACAATACCTACTCGATTTGGAGCGACAAATGTTTGTCGAATTAACGGCTGAGCCAAAGACACTGGAGAGAATCCATAGTATTTTATTCAAAGGCAAACCGTTGCGCAATTAATCATTGAACATTCAAAATTGAACATTAATTATGGACGCATATATAGTTGCAGGATATAGAACAGCAGTAGGTCGAGGTAAGCGAAGCGTTTTGAAAAGCGTACGCCCAGATGATATGGCTGCTGACGTAATAAAACATTTGGTCTCAAAAGTTGACGGATTCGATCCGACAAGAGTGGATGACCTGATTGTAGGAAATGCTGTTCCGGAAGCGGAGCAAGGCATGCAAATGGGTCGAATGATCTCTTTGCTTTCATTACCAATCGGAGTTCCGGGAATGATCGTGAACCGATACTGTGGCTCAGGTTTGGAAGCCATTGCTTTGGCCTCTTCCCGAATTCATGCCGGTACTGCCGACTGCATTATTGCAGGTGGAACAGAGTCTATGAGCATGGTGCCTGTTATGGGTTATAAAACAGCTTTGAACTACAAACTAGCCACTGAGCACAGCGATTATTACTTGAGCATGGGCCTAACGGCTGAACAAGTAGCTAAAGAATTCAACATCACCAGAGACGAAGCCGATCAGTTTGCTTTAGAGTCGCACCAAAAAGCGATTAAAGCACAAGAAGCTGGCCTTTTTGATGATGAAATTGTGCCAATCAACGTAACTGAAAAGTTTGTAGATGCATCAGGCAAAATGGCTGAGAAATCTTACACGGTAGACAAAGACGAAGGACCAAGAGCAGATACATCTTTAGATGTGTTGGCAGGACTTCGACCTGTGTTTGCTCAAGGCGGGCAAGTAACGGCTGGTAACTCTTCTCCAGTTTCTGATGGTGCCTCATTCGTGATGGTGATGTCAGAAAGAATGGTGAAGGAATTAAACCTCGAGCCAATTGCCAGAATGGTGACTTACACTGCCATGGGTGTTCACCCAAGAATTATGGGTATTGGTCCAGTAGAGGCAGTGCCAAAAGCATTAAAGCAAGCAGGTTTGAAACAGTCAGACTTAGACTTGATCGAACTAAACGAGGCTTTCGCAGCGCAGTCATTAGCTGTTATCAAAGAACTCGACTTCGACAGAAGCAAACTAAACGTCAATGGTGGAGCCATTGCTTTGGGTCACCCGCTAGGTTGCTCAGGTGCTAAGCTTTCCGTTCAGCTCTTCAATGAAATGAGAAGACGTAAATCCAAATACGGCATGGTAACCGCCTGTGTTGGTGGTGGCCAAGGTGTTGCGGGGATATATGAGTTCCTCAATTAGTATTGAGTAGTAGGTCTTGAGATATGAGACCCTTTAACATCAATTAAACACACAATGAATAATTACAAAGAGTTAAAGGTATGGCAGATGGCCATAGATATAGCAGAAGCAGTATATCAACTGACTTCCAGCTTTCCTAGTGAAGAAAAGTATGGTTTAATAAGTCAATTGAGAAGAGCCTCAGTTTCGGTGGCTTCTAATATTGCAGAAGGTGCTGGTAGAAATACGAATGGAGAATTTCGCCAGATGTTAGGTATTGCCTATGGTTCGCTTTGTGAAGTTGAGACCCAACTGATATTGGCGAATCGCTTTAATATGATTAGTGAAGAACAATTAGAAAAACAGAGTATTCAGGTAGGCTCTCTTCAAAAGATGCTCTACAACTTAATTAAGAAACTGGGCTAGCTCAATACTCAATACCCAAGACTAAATACTTAAAAACATGAGTGTTTTGACAGACAAAAAATCAATCAAAGGCGGTGAGTTCATCGTCAGAGAAACAGAAGCAAACGAAGTCTTTATTCCAGAAGAGTTTTCTGAGGAACAGAAGATGATGGCGCAAGCGTGCCAGGACTTTATCGACACGGAGATTACTCCAAGGGCAGAGGAAATAGATTCAATGAAAGACCCGAATCTAGTACCTAATATTTTCAAGAAGGCTGGCGAATTAGGTCTTTTAGGAATTTCAGTTCCTGAGCAATATGGTGGAATGGGTATGAGCTTCAACACCAGTATGTTGATCGCTGATATCATTGGTGCAGCAGGTTCATTTTCTACTACTTACGGAGCGCACACGGGTATCGGTACTTTGCCAATTCTGTACTACGGAAACGATGAGCAGAAGCAAAAGTATTTGCCAAAACTAGCTACTGGTGAGTGGGCGGCTTGCTACTGCTTAACTGAACCAGATGCTGGTTCTGATGCCAATTCTGGTAAAACCAAAGCGGTGCTTTCAGAAGATGGAAGTCATTACAAGATCACCGGACAGAAAATGTGGATCTCCAATGCAGGCTTTGCGGATATCTTCATTGTGTTTGCTAAGATCGAAGATGACAAAAACCTTACTGCTTTTATCGTAGAGAAAGGTTTTGGTGGTATTACTATGAATGAGGAAGAGAAGAAGATGGGTATCAAAGGCTCTTCTACTCGTCAAGTATTCTTCAACGACTGTGAAGTTCCTGCAGAAAACATGCTTTCTGAAAGAGGCAACGGATTCAAAATTGCGGTGAACATCCTGAACATTGGTCGTGTGAAATTGGGAGCTGGAGTATTAGGCGGTTGTAGAACTGTAATCTCTCAGGCTGCTAACTACTCTAATGAGCGTAAGCAGTTTGGTGTGTCTATTTCAAGCTTCGGTGCTATAAAAGGCAAGTTGGCTGAAATGGCAACTAGAACTTATGTAACCGAGTCGCTTGACTACCGTGCTGGCCAAAACATTGAAGATAAAATCAATGACCTGATTGCCGATGGTATGGACGAAACCAAAGCCAAGCTAAAAGGAGTTGAGCAATTCGCTATAGAATGTGCTATCGCGAAAATTCATAGTTCAGAAGTGCTAGATTATGTGGTAGATGAAGGCGTTCAGGTATATGGTGGTATGGGCTTCTCAGCAGATGCGCCAATGGAAAGAGCTTACCGTGATGCTCGTATTGCTAGAATTTACGAAGGTACCAACGAGATCAACCGTATGTTGATGGTAGGTATGCTTTTGAAGCGTGCCATGAAAGGCGAAATTGATATCTACGGACCAGCAATGGACGTGTCTAAGGAGCTGACTTCTGTACCTACTTTCTCAACCATCGATAAGTCTGTGCTTTTTGCAGGTGAGAAAGAAGTGATCAAGAACTTGAAGAAGGTGTTCTTGATGGTAGGCGGAAAAGCTGCTATGGCACTGCAAGACAAGATTGAAGATGAGCAGGAAGTAATGATGAATCTTGCCGATATCTTAATCGAAGTTTATGCTTGCGAATCTGCTATGCTAAGAACAGAAAAGCTGGTAAGTCAAAGAGGCGAGGAGGCATGTGCCGATCAAATTGCTATGACGCAGATTTATATGGCTGGTGCGATTGATAAAATTATTTCTGCTGCGAAAGAAGCTATCGGTTCATTTACTAAAGGCGATGAGCAAAAAGTTATGCTGATGGGTCTTAAGCGATTCACTAAAATGGATCTGGTGAACGTAAAAGAGCTTCGCAGACAGGTAGCTGATACAATTATCTCAAAAGGTAAGTTTCCTTATTTCTTTGGATAACCCCTCCGGTCTTCGACCACCTCCCCTTGAAAGGGGGAGGACTTAGTTAAAACTCAAGCTAACTTTCTCGCAAGAGAGGGTTGGCTTTTTTTATGGTCTCCGTCATTCTAAGGGAGAACATTTCTCCTTAGAGAAATAGTCGACCGAAAGAATCTGTTCATTAATTGCAATGCTTTTAACAAGCAGATTCTTTCGGTTTTCGTACCTCAAGCCTCAGAATGACGGCAAAGCTGAATGTTCACCAGCTCAAAACTTCTTCTGAAAGATCATCCCAATTGGGATTCACGGAATTGATTAGCTTTTCTTTATTAATTCTGGTTTTACCCTTTACAGCCTTTTCCCTTTTAATTGCCTCTTCTATAGAAGAAAAGTGTTCCATATAAACCAGAAGTTTCAAGTTATATCTGGCTGTAAAACTCTTTGGGTAGAGGCCTGTAATATGTTCCCTAAGTCTGGAGGCCAAGTCCGAAGTGACCCCAGTGTATAGCGTAGTCTTATTCGTCAGTATATAAACTGAACCTCCTTTTGCATGCGTCATTACTCAATATAAGAATATTGCTAAAGTAAAGTCTTGTACATCATTCTGAGGGAGAAGACTTCTTGATAAAGAAGTAATCGACCGAAAGAATCTGTTCAAGAGTTGCAGTGCTTTCAACGAGCAGGTTCTTTCGGTTTTCGTACCTCAAACCTCAGAATGACGTGGTAATCTGGTAGATTCTTTCGGATCAGGTACTCAGGGCATTCAGCTAAAGAGGCACCTTATCTGCTTACTTAAATTTCCCTCCCAAACGGTGCAAAAGCCAATCCGGCTAGCTTAAAGTGTTGTAAGCCGAAGGGAATTCCGATAATGGTGATACAGAAAATTGCTCCCCAGAAGAGGTGGGTGAGGAAGATCCAGAAGCCACCGAAGATAATCCAGATAATATTGAGCGGGAGAAAAAGACAACCACCAGTCACTGTGCCGGGCTTTACTTCCTGACCGAAAGGGGCAAAGCCCAGAATGGCCAGTTTAAAACATTGAATTCCCCATGGAATACCGACTACGGTAACGCATAGTGCGATTCCACCTAAAATATATTCCAGTGCGATCATCCAGCCACCGAAGACGATCCAGATAATATTAGCAAATAACCTCATGTTGACCTGTTGTTTTTGACACTGGTAAGTTAAGGGTTATCCGTTAATCGGAAATCTGCGAGTATTAATTTCTGCTGATTATATAAGCTCTCTAAACGAGATGACACTGTTATTCTCCCTATCCAGTTCAAAAACAGCAGACTTGTCATCTCCATTCATTCGATATTCATGGAAGTAGATAACTGGTCGGTTATTAAAGTCTATACTGTAGATAGAAAGGTTGAACTGGCTGAGCAGGTGCTCAAGATCTTTAAGTGCTGATTCTTCTTCTGCCAAGGCTAGCTGATACGCCTCAGAAGGTCTGTTATTTTTTCGACTCAATTCTCCTTCGGCAGCAGCTCTCAATTTCAGATAGTCATCAACCTGATCTATTGGGAAAGGCTGAGCAAAGGTTGAAATACTTTCCACTTTGTCTGAAAGGTTGGCTAGGTGTAGCTGTTTTACCCTTTGTCTGGTGGTATCTTGTAACACAAGCAGCGCCTTCTGTATGGGGGCTTGGTCTGCCAAAAAGGCCAAGTCAATCTTCTGGTATCTCAACGGAACGTAAGACTGGCTGTCATCTTTATATTCATAAAAGAAAGCTCGAATCTGCCCTTCCCACTTTTCTTCGTCCGATCTTCTATCGCAAGAGAGAAAAACAAAGGCAGCTAGAGCGCCCAAGAGGAAACCGTTTTTGGCTAGTATTTTCATGATCTTAATGTTGAGGCTCCTAAAATAGTATACTCCGAATTACGCTCTGGAATTTTAACATGTTTTGACCTATCAATGGCCAAACATTTCAGCTGGGATTTCTTGCTTATCCATATTAGTGCCTGAAATAAATGCCTTTAGACTTTCTCCACCACCAGCTTCAAAATACCTGATCAGAATAGGGTGATAGCCAGCCTTTAGGGCTATTTCGCCAGACCTTTCTTGTGCACCATGTAGGCCATCATTATTCACTACCAACTCATTACCGATTGAAAGCGAACTGCCATCGTCTGAAGAAGTGTAAAAGGTATAAATACCATCTGCCGGAATGTTGATAAAACCTTGCATTACCAGCCCAAATTGATCTGGTTGATTTTCTGGCAGTTCAACTTTAGTCGTTACGTAATTTGAGTTTGGTCTTCCGCCAAGCTTCCGAACAGTATTGAAGTTGCCTTCAAATAGTCTGACGGCAAGGCCAGCATCTATCTTAAGTGGGTTCACGGAAGTAGTCAACGATGATTTTTTATATGAACCGCTCACTACAGGGCTAGCTTTCCCTGATGAGGTGATAGTTACAGCTTTTACTTCTACTGGGTCGTTAGCAATGTTCAGTGTTATTGGAGAAGTATATTCAGTAGAAGATGTCGAAGGTTCTGTTCCATCGGTTGTGTAAAATATCTTAGCGCCTTCATACGGGGTAGAAAGTTCAATCTCAACTTCATCGGAGAGCGTTAAGCCTTGTTTAAGACCAGCTGGTGCTGCCACATGGTAGTTGACATCTCTTGCGTCTAGCAATTGGTATTGATACGTCAACTTTTCCTGAAACCTATCCCAATTTTTATGCTCTGGCTGCGTCCAAACCGTTTCGGCCAGCGCTATGGCACGAGGATAAACCATGTACTCCACATGATCTGAGGTCTTCATATATTCGGTCCACACATTGGCTTGTGCCCCTAAAACATACTGATGGAACTCATCTTCTAAGGCTGCCGGAATAGGTTCGTAATGATAAACTTTTTCTATGGTGGTGAATCCGCCAATGGCCAAAGGCTCATTATCTGGGTCGGCCTGATAATGGTCGAAGTACATACTTCCGTTAGGCGTCATTACTACATTGTGTTTGGCCTCGGCTGCTTCAATGCCTCCAGACTCTCCTCGCCAAGACATTACTGCTGCACCAGGCGCAAGCCCGCCTTCTAGAATTTCATCCCAGCCAATGAGTTGTCTTCCATTGGCATTTAGAAATTTCTCCATTCTCTGAATGAAGTAGCTCTGTAATTCGAACTCATCTTTCAACCCCTCTCTTTTAATTACCTGTTGAGCGAGAGCACTCTTTTTCCAAGCTGTTTTTGGGGCTTCATCTCCTCCAACATGAATGTATTCGCTAGGAAATAATTCCATTACCTCGGTAAGCACATCTTCCAAAAACTCGAAAGTCTTTTCACTTGGACAGTAGATATCGTCATAAACGCCCCACTGTGTGCCCACTTCATAAGGGCCAGGTGCACAGCCCAACTCTGGGTAAGCAGCCAATGCAGCCAATGAATGGCCAGGCATTTCAATTTCAGGAACAATGGTTACCTGTCTTTCTTGCGCATAGGCTACAACCTCTTTAATTTCTTCTTGCGTATAGAAACCACCATAAGGCTGTCCATCACCCACGTAAGGGTTGAAGTTTTTCTCCAGAATAGTTTCCTTTCTTTGGCTTCCTACCTCGGTTAACTTCGGGTATTTCTTGATTTCAATTCTCCACCCTTGGTCTTCTGTGAGGTGCCAGTGGAAGGTGTTGAACTTATAGAAAGCCATCAGGTCTATGTACTTCATGATGAACTCTTTTGGGAAGAAGTGTCGACCAACATCTAGGTGAAGCCCTCTCCAAGCAAAGCGAGGTTCATCTTGAATCTCCATATAAGGCAAATTAGCCATGTGCTTTTGTGGAGGAAGCATCTGAATCAACGATTGAACCGCATAGAAAAAGCCTTTTTCATGGCTAGCGCGAAGATGTATACCAGTTGAGTTGATACTCAATTCGTAAGCCTCTTCGGCCAAACCCTTTTTTACTTCGAACTTAATTTCAGCACTTCCTTTTTCTGCTATGTGAGATTTCCAGCCAGAGGCATTAAGGTAATCGTTCAGAAAAGTCATCGATTTTTCAGCAGATTCAGCATTACTATGTAGTGCAGGCTGACCATTCAAAGCATAATGCTTATTCATTTCAACGGTCATGCTTTGGGGCTCAGGAACAATTTGAGGTTTAATTACTTTGGCTGGTTTTGTGGTGCAGCTAAAAAATAGAGTGAGCAGCAACACTATGGCAAAAAGGTTCTTCATGGCGGAAGTTAACCACATGTTGACAAATATGAAATGCTTTGGTATTTGCTAGGTTCTAAAGAGTCGATTTTGATATCTTGGACAAATTTTGAATTATGGCAGACAGACGCAAATTTTTAAAATCGACCATTTTCAGTGGCTTAGCCGTGAGCACAGCTTCTTTAAGCAGCCTCTCTTGCTCAACTCCAAAGGAGCCTAAAAAACCGATAGTCATTTCTACTTGGAACCACGGAAAAGAAGCCAACGCTGCCGCTTGGGAGGTTTTGAGTAAAAACGGAAAAGCGGTAGATGCTGTAGAAAAAGGGGTAATGGTAACTGAAAACGACCCTAATAATGCGACTGTCGGAATTGGTGGTTTCCCTGATCGTGATGGTAACGTTACGTTAGATGCCTGCATTATGGATGAAAATGACAATGCTGGTTCTGTAGCGTTTTTACAAAACTTCAAGAACCCAATTTCTGTGGCCAGAAAAGTAATGGACGATACTCCGCATGTGATGTTGGTAGGAGAGGGAGCTAAGAAGTTTGCGCTTTCTAAAGGGTTTAAAGAGGAAAACTTACTGACTGAAAGCTCTGAAAAGGCTTGGAAAAACTGGTTGAAAAATCAGGACTATGAGCCAGAAATCAATATTGAAAACCACGATACTATTGGTATGGTGGCCTTAGACGAAAATGGTAACCTTTCCGGAGCTTGTACTACCAGTGGAGCTGCATGGAAAATGCATGGAAGGGTAGGGGACTCACCAATTATTGGTGCTGGCCTTTTTGTTGATAATGAAATTGGTGCTGCAACAGCGACTGGGCTTGGTGAGTTTGTGATCAAAATTTGTGGCTCGCACATGATTGTCGAGCTGATGCGTCAAGGCTTTTCTCCTCAAGAGGCTTGCGAACAAGCTGTAAACAGAATAGTAAAAAAGTACCCTGACAATTACAAAAACCTTCAAGTTGGCTTCCTTGCGCTGAACAAGCAAGGTGAGTATGGTGCCTATTCCATCCACAAAGGTTTCAACTTTGCTGTTCGTTCTGAAGATCAGGATGAGCTGATTGATGCAGGAAATTATAGTGGTTGACCACCCCTAACCCCTCCTAAAACAGGAGGGGAATTGGACCTCGTTGTCCTTAAACCTTATGCGAACTAATCCTCCTTTTTTAAAGGAGGTGGCCGAAGGCCGGAGGATTTGAAATTCTCTTACTTGTGGATATATTTTACACCTCTGCTCATGGTGAATACTCTAAGAGCGGGGAGGTCAGTCTTTCCCCATCTTTTGCAACTTGCCATAGGTGAGTGTTCGCCATAGCCACTCAAATGGGCCGAATTTAAAATAAGCAAGCCATACGGCAGAGAGTGCAATAACCAAAACACAAATGCCTAATACGAAAACCGCTTGGAGTGATCGGTCTACATCTCCGAAAAGTGCTAGTCCTTGACCATAAAAAATGAAGGAGCAAACGAGTGAAATGAGTAAGTAGTTGCTCAATGCCATTCTGCCAACATCAGAAAGTCTTCTGGCTAAAAAACTTCGAGTAGAAGATTTGCAGAAAAGCATAACCACTCCAATGTAGCCAATGGCCATTAAAATGCTACCCCAATAATTGAGTTGGGAAAAGAAGAAATAGCTCATTCTAAAGTCCCATTCGTAGTTGAAGTGCAGCATTGTTCCTACTGCAACTAACGGAAGGCCGAGACCTATTCCATAGCCAATCATTTTCAGGTAAAAACGCGAAGATTGTTTAGCCTTAAATGCCTTGCGCCTGTATAAGGCCATTCCGATAAGCATCATTCCTGCGTATTTCCAGAAACTTTGAAAAACAAACTGAGAGGTTTGTCTATTGAAAGCCTGTGGTGCCCTATACAGTATTTGCCTTTCGTAGGGGCCGGTATAAAAATCAATTTCTTCGGCTACATCGGCACTGGTAGGCTGCCAAATTTCTGTTCTATTGGTTTCATATTCGCCAGGTTCCCATACCGGTACGGTGTACCCAATTATAAGACTAATGGCCGAACCAATGATTAAGAAGATGATGCCAGCTCTTATTTGAGTGGACGATTTCTTTCTTCTGAAAACGAACATGAGTAAACCAGTAATGGCTAGGGCTAGGAGAACATCGCCATACCAAAGCAGATAAGCGTGCAGAATGCCGATAATTCCTAAATAAACAAACCTTCTGTTCTGCAAGTCGCTAGATCTAAGGTGCTCTCTTCTGGCCTTTTGAGAAATCATTACCATGCTGGCACCAAAGAGCATTACGAAAATGGCTTCGAACTTCTTGTCCACAAACACATGGCTGAAGATCCAGACATATAAGTCGTTGCCACTCAAACTTTCATAAACTGTAGGATTAAGGTAGGCAGCCATGGGCATGGCAAAGCTTTGAATGGTCATAAAGACCATGCCTAATACGGCAACCCCACGTAGAATATCGATAGAAGCATGCCGAGCTTTAGGCTCAGTTGGTGTCAGAATGTAAGATGCGTTCGCCACGAAGTGGAAAAATATATAATTGTATTGAAATGAAAAAGTACTTAATAAAGCTCAAAAGTGACCAACTCCTCAATAATTGCTGTTAGCGTATCTGTTGAGTACCTTAAAGGTAAAGTGAAGCTGCACCAAAAACACGGTGTTATTCCTGACTCCGATGAGGAATCTCGTCAAACTATTGAGGTTCCTAGCAGGTAAATTCTAAAACCTAGGCTTTTGAAACAGCTTCTTTTAAGATTAGCAGTAGATAAAACTTATTTCTTCAGTTGCTTCAAAACCTCTTCAATAGCCTTGTCCAACTGAGGATCTCTGCCTTTCACTCTGTCTTCAAAAGTAGTTCTAATGTAGATATCTGGCTTAACACCCACTTTTTCTATATTCTGACCATCCAAAGTATAAGTTCCCCAGCTTGGTAATCTATAAGACGATCCATCGACCAACCCAGCACTGCTAGTAAAGATAATCCAACGGTAAGTTTCAGTACCAATAATGGTTCCTAGGCCTAGCTCTTTAAAGCCAGTAGCCGTCATTTCTGCATCACTTAAACTCTGCTCGTTGATAAGCAAAACGGTTGGTTTGGCACCAGCCCCAAAATTGCCTTGAGGAGTTAATTTACCTTCTCTAAACTTCCATTGTAAATAAGGTTTTTGTGAAAGGAACTTGAGTACTTCATCGTGAACGTTTCCTCCAGTGTTATAGCGCAAATCAAGGATTAGAGCGTCTCGGTTGTAGGCTTCAGAAGTCATTTCAATGAGGAAATCTTGAAGTGATCCGCCACCCATGTTTTTCATATGAACATAGGCTACCTTCTTATCCGTTTTCGTATCAACTACTTTCTGATTGTGTGCAATCCACTCGTCATAAAGGTTGGTGCGTAAACTGCCGGTGCTTTTCGGATGAATTTTTACTTCAACCGATGCATCACCGCGTTTAAGGGTAAGGCTAACTTCTTCATCGATTGAAGGCTTCGACAAATAGTATTCTCTATTAACGTATTGGTCTACTGGCTCTCCGTTGATGGCCGTGATTATATCGCCTACCTGAATGTTTTTATCTGGGAAGTCTGCAGGACCCTCACTGACTATGCTCGTAACTTCATAAGGATTATCATTCGAGAACATAAGCCCCAGGTTTAAGCTGGTACTGCCGAAATAGGTTCTTTCATCACGCCCATAAGTATTGAAGCCCATGTGTGATGAGTTGAGTTCACCAAGTAAATCGTTCAGTAGTGTTCTCAATTCTCTTCTCGAACTTATTTGCGGGAGAAACTTTGCGTATTGCGTTTTTAGCTTTTGCCAATCTTCTCCATGGAAGGTTTCATTGTAGAAGTTCTGTTCAATACCTGCCCAAGTTTCATAGTAAATCTGCTCAAACTCGCTTTGTAGAGACCTTCTGAATTTGTAGTCGATTTCTATATTTGAAAGTTTTCGGCTACTTGTATTCAGCTTGCTGATTTGCCCCCCGTTGTTCACATAAAGGTTTTTCTTCACCTGAATAATACCTCCAGCTCTTCCTGAACCATCTACTTTTTCGGTCTTTGTTCTTTCAAAAGGCTCTAGTGTAGTAATCCAAAGAGAACGCTGAGCCTCATCGTGATTAGAAGAGTAAATAATCTGGGTTTTATCTCCCGATTTAATCACAAACGGATTGCTTTGGCTGCCGAAGCTTGGACCGATGCTTTCCATAGCCCTCAAAACATCTGCCTCAAAGTCTATTTTAGTTGTAGGGCCTTCATCTGTCTTATCTCCCTCTTCTTCATTGTCTTTTTTCTCAGCTTCAAAAACCTTGGCGAGTTTATCGGATTTAAATTCACCCTCTTGTCGAGTAAGAGGTATTCTGTAAATGTTGGCATTCTGCAAGCCAAACGGATAACTTGGCTGAGTTCTGTTACTCACAAAGTACATATACTTACCTTCTGGCCCCCAAAATGGACTGGTTTCGGGTACACCCGTTTTGGTATAATTGTGAACAGATTTGGCCTCAATGTCATAAATGTAAATGTCTTCCTCAAAATCGTTGCGTACGGTGAAGGTGAGGTATTTGCCATCGGGCGAGAAACGAGGCTGCGGATTGTAAAGTCCCCAAAGTTCTTCTTTTGTTACCGTTTCACTCTTAAAAGTTTCCAAGTTTAGCAAGCGAACTTCACTTCTTCCACTGTAATAAGCGGCATGGGTAAGTTCTGGGTTGAGCTCGATATTTCGGTCGAAGCCTTTGTCTTGAGTCAGCTGCTTTTCTCCTGTTCCTGTAGCTGCATCTATGGTAAAAAGGTTAGTGTAGCCACCTACAGTTTGAGTATAAAGTAAGGTCTTGTTATCCTTTAGCCACTTTACTTCAACCACTCTTTCTTCAGCGCGGGTTTTTAGCTGCTTTACAAACTTACCTGAGATGTCTGATACAAAAAGTTCACCACGGCTCACGAAAGCTAGTTTCTTTTCGTCTTGAGAAACATCGAATGTGGAGATATTTCTGTTCGTAGAAAACTCTTGGTCTTGCGCCAGCGTGTTATTCTGAAAAATGGAAATATAGACTTTCTCACTTCGCTTGCGAGCAACGTTGTATAGGTAAATCTGATAGTCTTTTTCAAAAACCACAAAGCCTCCATTGGCATTCACCTGTGGATTCTTAATGGAAGTGTTGAAATTGGTCAGTCGGGTTTTGTTGCTATTTACAAAACCGTACAGGTTGTATTGCCCGTTCGATTCATCTGAAGCAAAGTAGATGTTACCACTCTTATCGATGGTGCTCCACATATCCTTTCCATCATAATCGGTTAGTTCTTCATAAGTTCCAGTATTAGGATTGAAGGTTTTTATATCTGGGTTGAATGCACCTTTGTACCTTTTTCTGTGTACCTGATTGCTGCTTTCCCAGCTCTCGTTGAAGAAAATTCTACCATCAGGGTGGATAGCCAGATTATGCGGCCAGTTAAAGTAATGATCGAAAAGTCGTTTAGGTGTTCCTCCTGTAATGTTAACCGAATAGGCACTTAATCTATTATATCGGCCAGATTGGAATAGTATGGATTTGCTATCCCATGCCCAAGTCTCAACCCTATCATTAGAAGAATTGTATGTGAGTCGTTTGATTTCTCCACCGTTGATTGCCATTACATAGACATCGGCATTGCCATATTGGGTAGAGGAAAAGGCAATCCACTGACCATCGGGGCTGATTCTTGGAAATTCTTCCACACCGTCCATGCCGGTGAGGCGAGTGGCTGTTCCACCGTTGCTGCTTACTTTCCACAGGTCACTGTCGTAAGAGAAAACTATTTGGCTACCGTCTGGTGTTAAGGCAGGGGTAGAAGTAAAATAAACATCTTGCTGTGCCGAAACTGAGAGAGTCAGTATCACGCATAAACCACTGAGAAAAGCTCTGATCATAAGATTAGTTTTAACCGATAAATGAAATTGCCGTTTGTAAAGTGAGAAAAACCGACTTCATTCGCCTGTTCGTCCAACTCACGGCATAGAAAGAATATCCATGAATTTAAGAAGTTCTTATTTAATCCTACTGGTTTGCCTTTGCGCTTTTACACCACTGGCAATTCATGGCCAAACCAGTTTAATAATCCTTGATGAACAGTTTAAGCCTATAGAAGCGGCCACCGTGCTGAGTGAATCGGGTATGAGCGGAGTTTCAGACACGGAAGGAAGACTAAGCTTAGGGATTGAAGCGGCAGAACTGCTCACCATTCAGCATGTTAATTTTCAAACAAAGCAGGTTTTGGGCAAGCCGAATCAAACTCAAAAAGTAATTCTGGAAGCCAATGTAAAAAACCTGAATGAAGTGGTGGTTGAAGGTTTTACCGATAATGAAAAGCTTTCCAAAACAGCAGGAGGCATTGCCCGACTTGAGCCGAAGGATTTAAATAGATTCGATAATTTCTCTTTGGTTTCGGCAGTAAATACGGTTCCAGGAGTGCGGTTCGAAGAAAGAGCTGGTGCCAGCTATCGGATATCCATTCGTGGAAGCTCCATTCGTTCGCCATTTGGAGTGAGGAATGTAAAGGTTTATTGGAATGGTATTCCATTTACAGAACCAGGTGGAAACACATTTCTGAATCTGCTCGATTTGGCGAATGTCGGTAATATGGAAATCATTAAAGGACCTGCGGCCAGTGCTTACGGTGCCGGAAATGGTGGAGTGATCAAACTCCAAAGCACCAACTTGTCTCAGCTTTCCAATGCTACAGAAGTGGGGCTCACGGCTGGTTCTTTCGGAAGCTTCCGCTCCAGCGTTAAGTCAAACTGGTTAGGCGAAAAAACGAGCATCACCGGTAAGTATGCTTTTCAAACCAGCGATGGATACCGCGATCACAACGCAATGCAAAGGCATGTGGCAGAAGTTGATTTGCTGCATTTCGCCAACGAACGCAAGACTTATTCGGCTTCAATCCTTTATTCCGACCTATTTTATGAAATTCCCGGAGGCCTAAACCCAACTCAACTCGCTGAAAACAGAAGACAAGCCAGACCGGGCAGCGAGGCCTTCAATGCCTCAATCGATCATCAGTATTTCATTATCCGTGGAGGGCAGGAATATGAGTTTTCAGAAAACTTCCGCAGCGATGTAAATGCCTATTTCTACAACCGCAACTTTGAGAATCCTTTCAACCTAGATTATAAACGAGACCAAGAAAACAGTGTGGGCTTTCGTATTCAGCTAGAGAATGATTTTAGCTTTTTAGGCCGAAAATCTTCTGTTACTTATGGAAACGAGTTTCAGGTAGCCTACTTCGATGGTAGTAATTTCGGGAATGTGGCGGGCGAAGCGGACACCATTCGTTTTAGAGATGAACTAACCAATAAGCTTTCTTTCTGGTTTGCCGATGTTAAGTTGAACCTGACCGAAAGCCTGAAGCTCACAGTTGGCGCTAGTTTAAATCACATTGATTATGATATCAATCGGGTGGAAGATAAAATCAATAATTCACCTGGCCAATTCAAAAAAGAATTCGATCGAGTGTTTAGTCCAAGAGTGGCCTTGAGTAAGACTTGGGCCGAAAACTTCAGCACACACTTGTCGGTATCGCATGGCTATTCTCCACCAACCACCACGGAAGTGCGCACCAATGAAGGTAGCATTAACACAGCCTTACAGCCAGAGATTGGCATTAACTATGAGCTGAATATTCGCGGTGCCGCAGTAAACAGAAGGCTTTCTTATGATGTGGCACTGTTCATGTTCAATCTGGATGAGTCCATTACCACAGGAACTGATGGTAATGGGGTAGTGCTATTTCAAAACTCTGGTCAGATAGACCAAAAGGGTTTGGAAGCTGCACTTCAGTGGAATTGGCTCACTCAGCCTTCCGCAAGCTTTACCAGCTTCAACAGCCGATTGGCCTACACGCATCACGATTTTGAGTTCAAAGAATATGTAGATAGGGGAGATGACTTGAGCGGAAATGCCTTGACTGGTACTGCACCGAATGTGCTTTCTCTGATGACCGACTTCAGCCTAAGAAGCTGTTTTTACGCCAACTTGACTTACCAATATTCGGATGAAATTCCTTTAAATGATGAGAACACTGTTTACTCCGAGGCTTATCAGGTACTCCATACTAGAATTGGTTACCAACGAGGAACTCCAAAAACGGATTACGAGTTTTTTGTAGGAGTGAACAACTTGTTCAACAAGCAATATAGTTTAGGCAACGACCTGAATGCTTTTGGACAAAGATATTTCCAACCTGCCCCGGAAAGAAGTTTTTATGTGGGCTTAAACCTGAAATTCAAACACTGATATGACAAAGTTCGATACCCAATCGGTTAACGATTTAATAAGAAACAGACGTTCTATTTATCCTGCGCAATATACTGATGAGCCGGTTGACGATGCCATCATTAAAGAGATGTTGGAGAATGCTAATTGGGCGCCAACTCACAAGCTGACTGAGCCTTGGCGATTTATGGTTTTCAAAGGTGAAGGTTTGAAAAAGTTGGGTGAGTTTCAGTCGAACCTTTACAGAGAGGTTTCTACCCGAAACGGAAATTTCAATGAAGCTACTTTTGAAAAGTTGGCTACCAAGCCATTAACTGCATCGCATGTAATTGCCATTGGCATGAAGCGCGATGAAAGAGGCTTTGTACCAGAAGTGGAGGAAGTAGCCGCGGTATCTATGGCAGTCCAAAATATGTATCTCACTGCCACCGCTTACGGTGTAGGTTGTTATTGGGGAACAGGAGGCGTGACTTTCTACCCTGAAGCCAAAGCCTTTTTCGGGTTAGGAGAAAACGATAAGTTCCTCGGCTTTCTATTCGTAGGTAACGTAATGGAAGGCTTCGCACCTCAAGGCAGAAGAAATCCTATTGAGGATAAAGTGAGTTGGGTTTGGTAAGATCGTCCCTACCAAAAAAATGCTCAACATTTTTTGCAAGCCCTATTTTCTTCCACCATTAATTTAGGTTTGCATTGAGTAGTTTAATTGAATAATACGCACATTCAATTCAATTGAAAGATGTTTGCTTTCAAGCGAAAGTGTTACAAAAGACTATTCGGATTTACATGAATTTGTCAATTCAAAAATATTAGCACTTAGAGTTTAAATCGAGAAAACAACATCAGATATGAATACAGTAATAGTTATTGGTCTAATCTTCGGCCTAACCCTTTTGATTGCCCTTTGGATGTCGTTGAGACATAAGGGGCCAATTCAACTATACATGGATATAAAGCGTGGCAGATTCTTATTGAAAAAGTAGAAAGGAATATTTTGACATTCAAATGTGTCAAAAAACCAACTGCCACCTAAAGGCCCACATCCATTGGAGGGTGAATCGGCCAATTTCTGCATCGTTCATCAGCTGAACCAGCTCTTTTCTTTTGAAAGCTCGAAGCACAGAAAGAGGCCCATCGTTCTTCACCATTTCCGATTTGGAGAATAGGTTCACCAGCAGCTTGATTGAATGATAAGCCAGCGGATGTCTGTGTAAGTCGTTAATGACTACTCCAATTTTCGCTTGAGACTTGAATTGCTTGAAAATACCTGTCAGCTGTTTTTCTGTAAAATGGTGCGTAAAGAGCGTGCAGAGAATGATATCGAACTCTCGCTGTTGGAATTCTTTAGAGAATATATCCTGTACTTCGAACCGAATGTTGCTGAACTCTTTACAGTTTTCTCGGGCATACTCAATGATATGAGGGTTGGCGTCAAAGCCCACTAATTCCACATTGAGGTTCTTTTTGGAAGCCCAATGTGCTACGAGTTTGAGAATGTCTCCACCACCGCAGCCTAAGTCGGCAATAACCAGCTTTTCAGGGTTTCGCCTTCTAATGAGCTTTACAATGCCGTCTATGGTTACAAAGTTTCCTCCCAGCCATTTGTTAATGGTTTCTAACTCTTTCAAGGTTTGAGAAATAACGGGACCGCTAGCCGCTAGGTCGTCCATTAATTCTTCTTCGTAGGTTCTATTTTTAAACTTTCCGCTCATTCTATTGATTAAACATAATGATTAAATTGATGCTATAATGAAGCGATTGTTGATATGTTTTGTGTTTTTCACTTTGGGGGTGTCTGCCGCTGAAGCTCAAAACAATCAACAGAAAGAGGCACAGGCGTTTATTCTAAAGGTGGTTTCTGAGTATAAGAATCCCTTAGCCTACTATCCTTTCAACAGAGAATTGTTTTTGCCAACTCAAGCGGAAGTAGATTCAATTGAAAATGCAATCAATAAACATGCGTTATATTATTCATCGCCATTTATTGTTTTAGGGCCTGATGATAGTCTGAAAAGGGAAATCTTTTTAGATGCTTACGGGCAACCAATGTTTCCTCAAAAGATTACTTATTCCAAAAGTTCGCAGTCGGCTAGTCATCAATTTTTTAGGCGTAAACAGAATAGGTTACTCAATGCAAACCCTAACCTAGGGAAGTTTTTACTCTACAATCGGCAGTTTAAGCAATCAGCAAACCCTGAGAAGCATTGATTCCATGGTTAGGCCAGGCCCAAAGGCGAGGGAGAGAATGCTTTCGTTTCTATTTTCGGTCGTAAGGCTATCCCATAGCTGTTTTATTACGAATAAAATAGTGGGTGAAGACATGTTACCATAATTCTCTAAAACGGTTCTACCTGCCCAATCGGCTTCTTTACTCAGCTCAAGTTCCGACTCAATTACTTCCAAGATTCGTTTCCCTCCTGGGTGAAATGCAAAGTGATTGATGGTCTCTGTAGCTGATTGGCTTTTAAGCCTATTTACTAACTCGCCAATTCCTTTTTCAATGAGTGATGGTACGTAAGCACTCAATTTCATCTCGAAACCAAAGTTGCCAATGTTCCAGGCCATTTCGGAAGAGCCCTCAGGGTATATTTCATTTAGGAACCCTGTCGGACTAAGCACTAAGTTATTCTTTGAGTCGGTCTTTTCTGCCGACATGATTACTGCCGCAGAACCGTCACCAAAAATGGCATTGGCCAAGAGATTATCATCATCTGCTCCTTTTTGAAAATGGATGGTACAAAGTTCGGTAGCCACAATGAGCACTTTGGCCTTTGGGTTAGCTCTGCAAATTTGGTCGCCCAGCTTAATGCCAGTAAAAGCTGCATAACAACCCATAAAGTTTACGCAAGTCCGTTCTACAGAAGTCTTGAGCCCCAGCTGATGGATTAGGTCTATGTCTAAACCTGGAGCATACATACCCGTGCAACTAATGGTGATAAGATGAGTAATATCTTGGAATGAAAGATTGGCATGGTTGAAAGCATTTTTAGCCGCTTGCGCTGATAAACTCTGAGCTTCTTTTCTATAAAGTTTAGCTCTATCATCAGTTGTTGGGAAGGGCTCCAACGCTTTATTTGTAGGGTAGAAAGTCCACTGAGATTGATCTGCCGACTGGTAATCGTTGATTACGGAATATCTCTTTTTAATGCCAGACGCTCGATAAAGTGCTTTAAGTCTGGTAAGTGCCGAACCTTCCAAACCATGAGCTTGACCCATAAATTCGAAAACGTTGTGTTGCTCAATGCAGTGTTTAGGATTGGCCAGGCCAATGGAGATTATATTACTACTCACATTCTATAATAGTCGTTTTGTGCTAAATTGTTCAGACAAAATCTGAATATGTTCAAAAAGGCAACCTGGCTTCACTTACGCATTCCTTTCTCTTATTTTCTACTGCCAATTTTCTTGTTTGCCATCTCGTTGAGTCCCAACCTAAACGAGTCTGGTCTACTTTGGCTATTTGTTATACTGCACTTGTTTGTTTACCCAGCTAGCAATGCATTCAATAGCTACTTCGATAAAGACGAGGGAAGCATTGGAGGACTTAAGAATCCGCCCAAGGTAGATAAGAATGTGTTTTTTATTGCTCAGGCCTTCGATACCATAGGCCTTTTTCTGGCGCTTTATTTCTTTCAAAGAAACTGGACCTTGGCCGCTATGCTTTTGGTCTATGTTTTGGTTTCTCGTGCATACAGTCACCCTTCGGTACGACTGAAAAAGTATCCGCTACTGAGCTGGCTAATCGCTGGCTTCTTTCAAGGTGCTTGGGTGGTTTGGTTAGTCTATATTGGCTTGAATGATTTCAGTTTTACCAGCATTTTTAAACCTCACATATTGATACCAGGCTTTTTGGCTTCCGCAATTCTTTGGGGCTCTTACCCAATGACACAGGTTTACCAACATGAAGAAGATTCCAAAAGAGGTGATATCACCCTCTCTATTAAGCTCGGAGTTTTGGGAACATTTCACTTCACGGCCATTTGCTTTGCAATTGCTTCAGCCTCATACGTTTGGTATTTTGCTAGTTATCACGAATTGAAATACGGACTTCACTTTTTGCTGGCCTTATCGCCAGTTCTATTGTTTTTCGGCTGGTGGTATTTACAAGTGAGAAAGAGTGCAACGGCTGCCGACTTCAAAAACACCATGCGCTTGAATTTTATCAGCGCTACTTGTTTGGGGGGGTTCTTCCTCTATTTCTTTCTCAACTCCTCGGGAATATTGAATGTGGCAGGTGCTTACTGAAAAGGCTCTCCGTGTGTATTCTTCATTATTCTTTTGGCCAAAGGCCGAACAGACTGAACTAAGCCAACAGCCAATTCTGAGCTAAATTTTGTGCCGAACAGTTTTTGAGTTTGTCTTCCTACCCAGAGTCTTTTTTTGAACAGGGAGTTCCATTCGTTGAGGTAGGCATTTTCTAGTTCTGTTCTTTTCAGCGAATCTCCAGCCCAGTAAACTTTGATTAAATCGGCCAAGATTTTTCCACTATGAATGGCCATGGCCATACCGTTACCGCAAAGTGGGGTGATGAGCCCTGCAGCATCGCCAGCCATTAGAATGTGATTTTCAATAAGCTTTTTTGGAGCAAAGCTGAACTCATTAATTACTTCTGGCTTATCGAAAAGGAAGTCTGAGTTTTTGAATAAGTGCCTAAGCTGAGGATTTTTACAAAGCACATTTTCTTCCATTTCAGCAATGCTTCCGTACTTCTTCAGAACACTCCTAGAACCAAGGTAACAGAGGTTGTACTTTCCATCTTCAATGGCGCTGAAGCCGCAATAACCTCCTTCAAAGTTGTGGAGGCTTACCGTGTTTTTTGGAGCATCTGTTTTTACATGATATTTCACTCCGAGAAAAGGTGACCTTTTTGAAGTGAATTCCCTGCTAAGCTTTTTATCTAGAATTGAATTTTTTCCATACGCACCAATCACCAAGTCAGACTCAAATTGTCTTCCGATTGACGTTTCTATGAGAAACTTTCCACCCGAGAAAACACAACTAAGAATGGTGGTTTGCTCATGTACTTGAACCCCTAGTGCAGATGCCTTATTAACTAAGTGCTGGTCTAGTGCAAAGCGGCTTAGACCAAAGCCACCTAGGTCTAAGGGCATTTGTAATGACTTTCCTCTTATTGATGAGAGCTCAAATTGCTGAATTTGAGGTAATTCTAGATCTGGCAATAATTGGTTGGCAGAAAAGTATGGAGCTACTTCATTAGAAATATATTCTCCACATACTCTGTGAAAAGGGTATTTTTTCTTTTCAAATAGGGTAACTAAATAACCAGATTGGGCTAGCTCTATCGATGAAATTAAGCCTGCTAACCCACCACCTACTACAATTATTTCTTTCACGAACAGAATGCTTTTTCAACCACTTAAATAAAACGAAAAATTTATAGTACTTTTTGGATTAAGTTTGAAATCCTATCGACAATTCAAATAGACAAATAACTGTAATATGAAATCAATGAAAATTACTAGAAAGGGCTTAACCAGCCTGATCCTTCTAGTGCTGATGATGATTGGGTTATCCAATGCAGATGCTCAGAGCAGAAGAGAAAGAAAAAAGCAAGAGGAAGAAGCTGCTAAAAAAGCTGCTACTCAGACTCAAAAAGCCCCTGAGAAAAAAGGAGGAATTCAGCCTTTCAGTAAGGTAATCACCAAAGATGCCGAAACTGATGAAGGTTTATTCAATGTACATAAGCTAGACGATAAGTACTACTTTGAAATTTCTGATAGCTTGTTGAATAGAGACATGCTAATGGTTACCAGAATTGCAAAAACTGCATCAGGCATTGGTTTTGGTGGAGGTAAAACTAACACTCAAATGCTTAGATGGCAGAAAGAGGGTGATAAGATTTTGCTTAGAATTATCTCTACTCAAGTAACCGCTGCAGATTCTTTGCCAATTGCAGAGGCTGTAGAGAACTCTAACTTCGCACCAATATTAGCTTCATTCCCGATCAAAGCTATCGCTAAAGATTCAGCAGGTAGTGTAATAGACGCTACTTCATTGATGTCTAGCGATAATAAAACTATGGGTCTTCCTGGTTACTACAGAAGTGCTTACAGAGTGACAAGATTGGATAACGATCGTTCTTATATCACTAGAGTAAGTGCTTACCCAGAGAATATTGAACTAAGACATGTAAAAACTTATTTCGCAGGTAATTCTCCTTCTTCTAGTGCAGATGAGTCAATTACTGTTGAAATGAGTAACTCAATGATTCTTCTACCTAAAGTGCCTATGCAAAGAAGACTTTTCGATAGAAGAGTAGGTTGGTTTGCTAGAGGTACTACAGACTATGGCCTAGATGTTCAACAGTCTAAGACAGTAAGATACTTAGACAGATGGAGACTTGAGGTTAAGGAAGAAGATATGGACAAGTTCAGAAGAGGAGAGCTTGTTGTGCCTAAGAAGCAGATTGTTTATTATATCGATAGAGCTACCCCAGACAAATGGGTAAAATACATTAAGCAAGGAGTAGAAGATTGGCAAGTAGCTTTTGAGGCCGCTGGTTTCAAAGATGCTATCATTGCTAAAGAAGCACCGTCTAAAGAGGAAGATCCAGATTGGAGTCCGGAAGATGTAAGATACTCTACCGTAAGATACTTAGCCTCTCCAATTCCAAATGCTAATGGTCCTCACGTTTCTGATCCTCGTTCGGGTGAAATTCTTGAGTCAGACATTAACTGGTATCACAACGTAATGACTCTTTTGAGAAGATGGTTCTTCGTTCAGACTGCGGCTATCAACCCAAGAGCACAATCTCCAGAGTTTGATGATGAGGTAATGGGTCGTTTGATCAGATTCGTTTCTTCTCATGAGGTAGGTCACACCCTTGGTCTTCCTCACAACTTCGGTTCTAGTAATGCATATCCTGTAGACTCTTTGAGGTCTGCTGAATTTACTCAAAGAATGGGTACAGCACCATCTATTATGGACTATGCCAGATTCAACTATGTGGCTCAGCCAGAAGATAAAGGTGTGGCACTTATGCCAGAGATTGGAGAGTACGATAAGTATTCAATTGCATGGGGTTATAGACCTATTTTGGATGCAAACTCTCCAGAAGCTGAACTTCCTACATTGAGAAAATGGATTGAAGATAAGAAGGGAGATCCTCTTTACAGATTCGGGCGTCAAGGTAACTCTAATGACTATACTGCTCAAAGTGAAGATTTAGGAGATGATGCCATGAAGGCTAGTGCTTATGGTATTGCTAACCTTAAGAGAATTGTTTCTAATGTTCGTGATTGGACGTATGTTCAGGGCTCTGACTATACCGAACTTGAAGAAATGTATGGTGAGGTTCGCTCTCAGTTCAACAGATACATGGGTCATGTAAGAAGATATGTTGGTGGTGTGAAAGAAGATTACAAAACTGCCGATCAGGATGGTCTAGTTTATACTCACGCTCCAAAGGCTAAGCAAAAAGAAGCTGTTAAGTTCTTAAATGATGAATTGTTTAACACACCAATGTGGATGTTGGACAACGAAATTATTGGTAGACTTCAAGATTATGGTGCGGTTGAAAGCATGAGGTCTTTACAAGTTTCTACCCTTAACGATTTATTAGGATGGGGTAAACTTGGTAGAGTAATAGAGAACTCTACTTTGAATGGCTCTGAAGCTTATAGCATCTTAGAATTAACTGCTGACATCAGAAATGGTATTTGGTCAGAGTTGAGAGCGGGTAAGGCTATTGATACATATAGAAGAAACTTACAAAGAGCACATATTGAAAGACTTGGTGAGTTATTGACAGAAGATGAATCAAACTCTAGGTTTGGCAATAGTATTGATGCTTCTCAGTCTGATATTAGACCAATTGCACGAGCCGAGCTCAAAGCACTTCAGTCATCTATCAGATCTGCCATTTCAAGAACATCCGACAGAATGAGCAAAATTCACTTGGAAGATGCTCTTGTAAGAGTAAATGACATATTAGATCCGAAGTAATTTGGAGATTGCATTCAAACACAAAGGGCTGCTCATTTGAGTAGCCCTTTTATATTAAATCATTCTTCTTAATCGAATACTTTTTCTGTACAAGTTCCCGTTTCTCTTAATTATTAGCTCTAAGGTTGAGCCGGGATCTCCGCGCAAGAGACCATTCATCTCAGACATCGAAAAGAAGAAAACAGGCTTCCCCGAAATGGCAATTATTTCGTCTCCTGTTTCTAAAGAGACTTCTTCAGCTGGTGAGTCAGGTATTATGGAGCTTACAACATACTCATTTAGCTCTTTACCTTGTGCTACAAAAGTGAAACCAGCTCTATTGAACTTGAACTCTTCTCTATAATTTTTCTCTTTCTTAAAGTAAGCGACCTCATTAGCATAGTCGTATATAATGTTGAATTTTGATAAAACATCTGAGCCAATAGTTCCATATCTTACTATGGAGCCATCATCATCCGTCAAGTTTTTCTGTATCTTCCAATCCTGTGGAAATGAGGTTAGCACTTTTCTGAATGTAAATTTTCCACCTATATTAACCTTTTGGACTCTTCCAATTTTTCCTTCAAGGCTACCTGTAATACTGCTACCCAACGTGTGTTCAATTGTTTTTCTGGGGAGAACGATTTCATCATGTCTTTGTTCATCCAAGAATATAGCGCTGCTGGCTCCAGTATCAATTAATAAGCTGGCTTTTACCTTCTTTTGACCTTTCTGTTTTATCTCTGTGATTATGTAAGGCCTAAAACCCTTAACATCGATCTTTACCTTTTTATAGCCTTTCGGAGCTTTAAATTTACTATGGTCATAAAGCCTTATCCTTTCTTCTTCATAATCTATTTCAACAACAAATCTGTTGAATAACTCTGACCCAAGAATACCATGGGCATCAATGCCTAGCATACCCTTAATGTCCAAATTATTTTCTTTAAGGACGAGCATGGTTTGTTGTGACGCCTCTACACCTGTCATCTTTATATTAAGGTCGCTTGCTACTAACAAGTCTGTAACCTTGTTACCGTTCGAAGCATAGACGGGAATTTCGCGTGCGTTAACCAAGTTATTCTCTCCTATAACCCAACGATCAAAGACCAAACCTGATTCCGAACCAGTGTCTAGAATGAAGTTGAATGGCCCTTTACCATTAAGTACAATGGGAACTACTATTAAGTTACTTTCTTCTCGAAAGCTTAATTCCACATAACCTTTGCCATCAGATAATGAGAACCCAAGAGGGTTTTGAGCAACGGCCTGAAAACAGAGGACTGCCAGAGCCAGAGTAAGTAATTTTCCTTTCATGAGTTCTTCGATTTGACTGTATTAAGAACACATACGATATATGTCCACCCTTAGTTTTTACCGAATATCCTTTTGTATAAAGGCTTCCTGTAAATAAACTGTGAAAGTATAAATGGATACATCATGAAGGTTAAGATTTCATTGTAGCTCTTGAATTCTACTATATCTTGGATTTCCGTACCATTACTTAATTGTTTGATTAGGTGTTTGTGTCTCCAGAAGACGAGGCCATGAGGTAATTTCACTCCTTCATCAATAAAGTAGTATTCTCCCTCTATTTCGGATTCAGCAACTATTTTACTTGTCCATGTCTGTTTAAAGAGAAAGAAATTTAGTTCTAAGCTTACAATATCTCCTGGTTTGGAACCATCATACCTTTTTAGAGTGACTTTTGGAAAAGGTGGACTGAGGCTGCTTAAGAGGTCATCGTTAAAACCGTTTTTCACATTTATAAATGATTGACCTACTTTTGTCTTTACGGTAAACTTCATGTGCTAGAAACCAATAATTTTGCTCGTTTGTTAGGCGGATTACGTGAGTTCTTGTTCGCTGCAGTCTTTGTTATTATATTATAGTAGTTCGCCTCAACACAAAATAATGTTTACTTATCAAGTTAATAAGGCATGTATAATCAGGGCAATAACTTTTTGCTCGTTAATGGTCTTATGTCTTTCCTTAAGGTCTCAAGATTTTTCTAATAAAAAGCTAAAATATGTAAGGGATACTTCTGCTTTTACTAAGGCAATAGATTTTCACAGCAAAGCGAAATCTGCTATAAGTAAAGGTCGCACAGATGAGGCGATAACAAACTATTTGGCTACAATCGAGGAGTACAATTCCATTTATAACTCTGCTAAGGATGCTGGTGATTATGAGTTGGCTGTTAATGCTCTGATTGAAAAAGCTGACATAGAAAGAAGAATCTATTCTTATGAGACTCCTTATGAGACTTTATCTGAAGCAAAAGAGTTATTAGAAAGCCATATTCCTTTAGATAATTTTCTGTGGTTCAGGACTTACCTTTCCTTCGGTCAGGTGACTCATATAGGTGCGGACTATTATCGAGCGACCAGCTATCTAGATTCCGCTCAAATATTATATAGTAAGTCCATCACATATGATAGTGCCCTATATAGTGATTTTTTAGAGTATAAGTTCTATGGTTACCTATACTCAAATAAGAGTATAGACACTGTTCAAAAGTACATCGACATTCGTTTGATTTGGGAGAATGAAGAACAGAAAAGAGCTCCTAACCCTGAAAACTTAATGTATCTCTTGGAGGATTATCCGGATATTTATAGTCAAAAAGGTGAGTATGACATTGCCCTAGCTTATGCAATAAGTAACTATAAATACTTTAAACAAAACATTCAAGCAATGAATAGTGCTAGGTTTGGAGAGGTGTACTACGACTTGTCTCTGGCATTGTTTCGCAAAGATCAATTTGAAACAGCTCTAGAAATAGTAGATGAATATCAGAATGCAGATGAGTCTATGTTGAATAATGAGTACTACGCTGGAATGATCTCTTTAGTAGGACTTATTTATAACGAGATGGGTGACTACACTCAGTCTATTGAGTACTTTGAAAGGTTCTTAGATATGCAGGCTGCATCTTTTTCAGAGAGAGATCAGCAGAATCAAAAGATTGCTAGAGCCACTGCTTTCCTAAATATGGGAATTAATCTATATGAATTGGGAGAAACAGAAAAAGCTATCAGTAATTATAATCGCTCTTTAGAAGAGATGAAGGCTATTGTCGACTTTCCAAGTAGTGTATTAATAAACTGTTACAGGTATATAGGGGATTTTCAGGTAAGAGAAGGGAATTGGAAAGAGGCCTTAATTAGTTACGATAGTGCATTAAGAAACACAGAGTTGAAGTATCAAGATGCGGTCTTAGATTTTCCTAACAAGGATAGTATATCTCGATTTTCTCTAGAGTCGTTAACTATCCTCAAAAAAAAATCTAAGGCTATTTTCAATAATTACGAGCAAGACCCAATAACCTATCTCGAATCAGCAATCAATTATGTTGATCATACTCACGAAAGAATTAGAGCGAATAGAGACGATCTATATAAGTCGGATGGAAAACTATTCCTAAGTCAATTTTTCAAGGAATTGTATGAAACTGGGATTGATGCGAGTTTCCAACTTTTTTCTATAACTGGTGATGAGCAATATGCATGGAAAGCTTTCAAATATGCGCAACTAAGCAAGTCTAATCTCTTTCTAGAACAAGAGAAAGATTATAAGGAGTTCACCAGTTCAGATATACCTTTCTCACTTAAAGAAAACTATTATTTAACTACGGCAAGGTTAGACAGTTTAAAGGGGATACTTTACAATACGCTAGATAATTCAGTCACAGGTGACTCAGTTCTCAGGTTGAGCGAACAAATCATAACATTAGAAGATAGAACAGCCTTTTTGAAAGATAGTATTTCAAAGAATTATTTAAAGTCACCTATAGACCAGTATGAGAATCAGGCGATAGATAATTTGGAGTCAGAATCACTTTTAATTGAATACTTTTATGGTAATGACCACATTTACAGCTTTGGAGTCAATGCAGGTCGAGAAATTGTTCTGAATAGAACAGAAAGTGACTCACTACTTAAGAGTAATTTAGAAGGGTTTTTGAAAATAGTTTCTAATCCACCAGATTATGAGAGCTTTGATGACAATTTAAAAAGATACAGGAGATTTGCTGCAGATTTATACAAGAGGCTCTTAGATCCAATTCTAGAAATGCAAAAATCCAGACCTGAAGAGTTAGTAATTGTAGCAGACGAATTTTTGACAAGAGTTCCTTTCGAAGCTTTTTTAGTAGATGAAAATGTTGGCAACACGTTTTGGGACTTCGATTACCTGATCAATTCATTTAACGTCAGATACTTAATCTCCTCAAATGTATCTAAGACTGCATCTTCTACTATGTCTAATGATTATAAAATTTTAGGAATAGGCTTCAGTCAGGTTGATAAGAGAGCTCAATCCAGACAAGGAGCCTATGCTTCCTTGCCTGGAACAGAGAGGGAGATTCAATTTTTAGAAGCAAGTTTTGAGGGTGATTATTACTTGGGTGAAAGGGGGTCAAGGTCAAGGTTCCTGACGGAAGCAAGGAATTATGATATTATACATTTAGCAGTCCATGGAAAGGCAGATGAAAATCGTTTTCAATCAAGGCTTATTTTCAATGGAAAGGACAGTGTTTTAAACACAAATCAGCTCTATTTAGCCAATATAAAGGCAAAGCTCACGGTACTTAGTGCTTGTGAGAGTGGTAAAGGACAAATAGAGTCTGGTGAGGGTACTTTTAGTATCGCCAGAGGTTTTGCGATTGTTGGTGTTCCAAATATTGTTATGAGTTTATGGGAGGTGAATGATCGTATTACTTCTTCTCAAATGGTTGAGTTTTACAACAATTTCCTAAGTGAAAAACAAGACCTAAATTCTTCATTGAGAAAGGTAAAGCTAGATTATATTAAAGACGGAGACTCTTACCTTAGTCACCCATATTATTGGGCTAGTTTTATACATGTTGGCCAGAATACTTCTCTTGAAAAAAGCTTTATTGGTCAGAAATGGATGCTATACTTAATTGGGTTATTCTTTATAATTGGTGTGATGATTTTTGTAAGCGCAAAAAAAAGAAAAGGAATCCAATAGGACTCCTTTTCTCGCGTGCATGTGTGTGATTAGAGAGTATCTTAATACTTGTCGATAATGAAGGCTCTACCATCCATACCGTTATTTCTATTACCTCTGGCTTTAAATTTTCTTTCTACCACTACAAATACCGTCATATCTCCTTCTCCCAAGTTATCGATGGGATGATCGGTCATGAACTTATAACTTTTTTCTCCAGATAAGTCTGAAACAACTCCCCATTGCCAAGATCTTAAGCCCTTGGTGTCTTTTGAGCCATCAGGTGCCCAATCATCTCTGTCTGGCTTTCTATTTACGATTATAACAGGGCCTGAATCTAAATCATTATCATCTAGAGTATAACCCATTTCCTCTAGAAGAACTCTAGCTTTTGCTTCATATTCAGACTCTTTGGTAATTATACTTGCTAAAGAGCCAATAGTGGCATCATCATCTTCATTTCTAAGGTGAGCCAATGCTAGATACCATTCAGATTGTGCTTTAAATCCAGAATAGTTGTTGATTACGGTATTTAAGTTTTTGATGGCTTCTTCTGCTTTTCCCAGTTCAAGTTGACTAGCTCCTAAGTAGAAATAGTTCATTGCACTTGGTTCAGCAGCTACTAAAGAGGTTAACATTTCCTCTGATGCATAAAAGTCTTTTGCGTCAAAAGCCATAAATGCTTTATCTTCTAAAGACAAATTTTCTTCAGCAGTACCCCTAACTTGACCTGTAAGGCTATTGTAAGAAGTAAAGTGTTGATTAAAAAGCTCTTGATTTGACGGAGGGCTATTAAAGTCTCTTAGCCCAATGTAGCTAATGGCAGCTATTAGCACAAGGCTAGCAGCAATTGAAATTACTTTTTTCATAACAGTCTGATCTTTGGTTGTTTTATCTTTTTCGATAGAGGTCTCAATTCCATCGAAAAAGGATTTAATGTCGTTGCGAGCGCTTTGCCTTACTTGAAGACGGATTTCTTTTAATTCCTGAAATTCTTGATTGAATGCAGGATCGTTCAGAAGCCTACTTCTAAACTTACGTTTCTCTTCCGGAGAAAGCTTTCCAGATAGATATTCTTCAATCAATTCAAAATCACTCATGTCTTTATTGTAACAGTCTCTTAATTCTTTGAATGCACTTGTACTTCAAGTTTTTCACCGTGTTCCCATTCTTATAACCTAGTATTTCAGCGATCTCATCGTTAGAAAGATTGTTGAAGTAGAACAGTCTTAAAATATCAGCACACGGGTTTTGGAGGTTTTCAATAACGCTTTTTATCCGATTGATTTTTGAATCGGAATCTTGTTGGGTCTCATCAAGCTCTTCTAGAAGAAGATGATCTTCATATTCTTCGTTAAAAGAAAGTTTAGAGTCTCTTCTGGAGTCGGATAACAACTTGTTTTTGCCAATGGAATACAAATAAGTTTTTATTCCAGCGTCATTCATTTCCTCAATTACATCTTCTAGAACGTTTTCATAGAAGGAGAGAATGGCGTATTGAAAAATGTCAATTGCCTGCTCATAACTACATTTATGTGAGTAAGTAATCCATTTGATGAAACTTGGTCGAAACTTCCGATATATTTCCTCTAGGGCTTCCTTATCACCAGCTTTAAGCCGCAAGATCAACGAGTTTTCACTCATGCTCTCTTCTCTTTAGTGATTTTAAAGTTGAAATGTCACCCAAAGGAGAGTGAAATTTTTTCAAATTTTTTTCAAGCATAGGTTTTTATAGAAAATTACTACTAATGAGAATAACAAATCTAGGTATGATTATATCTCGGGAGAAAGTTAAAAATAATTTGTTGGAAATGGGTGACAATTGCTTTTTCCAATCACTAATTGATACAAGGGTGAAGTTATGGGAATGCGATCGTACTACTTAATTGATAACAAAATTCAGTCTCTCGAAGAGACTGATGGAGGAGCTCAACAACTGAAGAAGTCTAAGTCTGCCTCGATTTTAGCTGAGCAAAATGTTCTTATCGTAGACGATAGTCCCATTAACCTTATTGTAGCTGAAAAAACGCTTTCAAAATTCGGAGCCACTTGTTTTCGAGCAATTTCTGCTAAAGAGGGGCTGAAAGTCTATAATCAGGAGAAGATTGATTTAATTCTGATGGATTTACATATGCCTGTTATAGATGGATTTAAGGCTACAGACCTAATTCGCGAAACCGAGAAGTTTCACTCATCCCCAATTCCTATTATGGCTTATACTACCTTTTCTTACGATGAGGTAATGGAGGGCATCAAAAATCATAAGCTTGATGGTTACATCGGAAAACCATTTACTCAAGCCCAAGTAATAGGTTCTATCTTCGAAGTGCTAAGTTTAAAGCAACAGAAATACAAGCAAGCCTAGTTCTGTTCAATAACTTGCTTTCTATCAATTGTTAATTCAATAGCCATCAGCTATTTTTGGCACAAACATCTAAAAATGGCCAAAGACAGTTTAATCTTTGATTTAATCAGCAAAGAAAAGGAAAGACAAACAAAAGGTATCGAGCTTATTGCTTCTGAGAATTTTGTTTCTGATGATGTAATGCATTCAATGGGTTCAGTGCTCACAAATAAGTATGCTGAAGGCTTACCGGGTAAAAGATATTATGGTGGTTGTGAAGTTGTAGATGAAGTAGAAAACATTGCCATAGATAGAATTAAAGAGTTATTCGGAGCCGTTTGGGCTAATGTTCAACCACACTCTGGAGCTCAGGCCAATGCTGCTGTTATGTTAGCCTGTTTGAACCCAGGCGATAAAATCTTAGGTTTCGATTTATCTCACGGAGGGCATTTAACCCACGGATCAACAGTAAACTTTTCTGGAAAACTCTATCAACCATTCTTCTATGGTGTAGAAAAAGAGACAGGCCTTATCGATTGGAATAAGGTAGAAGAAACTGCTAAAAAGGAAAAACCTCAGATGATTATCTGTGGAGCCTCGGCATATAGTAGAGACTGGGATTATGTGAGGCTTCGTGAAATAGCAGATTCTGTTGGAGCTATTCTGTTGGCTGATATTTCTCATCCTTCAGGATTAATTGCTCGTGGTCTTTTGAATGATCCGCTTGAGCATTGTCATATTGTAACCACCACCACTCATAAAACCCTCCGTGGACCTAGAGGAGGTTTAATTATGATGGGAGAGGATTTTGAAAACCCTTGGGGTCATTCTACTCCAAAAGGTCAGGTAAAGATGATGTCTCAATTATTAGATGGTGGTGTTTTCCCTGGAACTCAAGGCGGCCCACTAGAGCACGTCATTGCAGCGAAGGCTGTAGCTTTTGGAGAAGCTTTGAGTGATGACTATATGTCTTACATTATTCAGGTGAAAAAGAATGCTCAGGTAATGGCCGAATCTTTCGTAAAGAAAGGATATGACCTAATATCTGGAGGAACAGATAATCACCTGATGTTAATAGACCTTAGGTCTAAGGGATTGAGTGGAAAATTGGCTGAAGCAGCGCTTGGTCAAGCAGATATCACTATTAACAAGAATATGGTGCCATTCGATGATAAGTCACCTTTTGTTACCTCTGGAATGAGAATTGGCACAGCAGCTATAACCACTAGAGGCTTTGTTGAATCAGATATGGAGAGAATAGTAGACTTAATAGATAAGGTACTGGCTGCTCCTGAAAATGAAGCAAGCCTTGCCTCAGTAAGGAAAGAAGTTAACGATTGGATGGGTACCTATCCTTTATTTAAAGCATAATTGGCACTAGATCAACTTTTTGATGAAGATGAGAAGGAAATGGGCTTTCTGGATCATCTGGAAGAGCTAAGATGGCACCTAGTGCGATCAGTTCTCGCCATTGTGGTATTCACTATATTGGCTTTTATCGCGAAAGACTTCTTCTGGGATGTTCTCGTGATGGGGCCAACTAATTCAGACTTTTGGACGTACCGAAAGCTTTGTGAAATAGGAGATTTAATTGGTTCATCTGCCTTGTGTATAGATGATATGCGAATTGAGGTTCAAAATAGAACCTTACAAGGTCAGTTCTTGGTTCATATTAAATCTTCTTTTGTGGCAGGCTTAGTTTTAGCCTTTCCTTATACTTTTTGGGAAATCTGGAGATTTGTGAAGCCAGGCTTAAGATCTAATGAAAAGAAGGCCTCTAGAGGTGTTGTTGCAGTAGTAACTCTCCTTTTTCTCATGGGAGTATCATTCGGCTACTTCATTGTAACTCCACTAAGTATAAACTTTCTATACAACTATCAACTAAGTGATCAAATTCGGAACATCCCAGACGTTTCTAATATTCTTGGTACAGTTTCTACCTTGGCCTTAGCTTGTGGTTTAATGTTTCAATTGCCAGTAGCTTCTTACATGCTCTCAAAAGCGGGTATTGTAACTCCAGAACTAATGAAGCGATTTAGAAGGCACGCTATTGTAGTTATTCTAGTGGTTTCTGCCGTTATAACACCGCCCGATGTTTTCAGTCAAATACTTATTGCATTGCCTTTATCTGGGCTATATGAAATAAGCATCATCATATCTAAGAGAGTAAATAAGAGAAGGGACAAAGAACTATACGAATCATGAGAAAAATAGGAATTGGAGGAGACCATGCAGGTTTCGAATACAAAGAAGAGCTTAAGAAAATTCTATCAAGTAAAGGGTTCGATGTGACTGACTTTGGTCCAGACTCAGACGCTTCTACTGATTATCCGGACTATGTGCACCCAATGGCTACAGCTGTTGAAAAGGGTGACCTTGAATTAGGTATTGCTATTTGCGGTAGTGGTAATGGAGTTTGTATGACCGTGAACAAGCATCAGGATATTAGAGGTGCTTTAGTATGGAATACAGAATTGGCGGCATTGGCGCGCCAGCATAACAATGCTAATATAGTTTGTATACCTTCCAGATTTATTGATTTCGATTTGGCTTCTGAAATTGTTGATACTTTCTTGAATACTGATTTTGAAGGAGGAAGACACCAAAGAAGAGTAGGAAAGATCGCTTGTCAGTAAAGCGGCTCTACATAAAGCATTACGAATATAAGTAGGATAACTAGGCTGAAAGTTAGTTCAGCCATCCACTTTTTCTTTGTATTCAGTAAGTGTTCTGTTAAAAAGTAACTTAAAGACACAATTAACAGGTTTGTGCTGCTTGCTGAATTTCCAGAAAGAAACAGCACATGTAATATTCCGAACAGGCCTATCCAAGTAAAAACTCGCTTCACAGTAATTTGTAGGTTTGTCATTCCCATTCCAGCTAAATTGCTAGCACTAGTTTTCAGGCTTATTAGCAAAGGAAGAGCTAATGCTATACCTATGTTTATAAGCCATGTGCTATTGAACTGAAAGGTTGAAAGACCTTTGTAAAACAGACCCCAGAAGTCAGAACCTTTTTCTAGATAAAGGAAAGGCAGCCAGGCTAGTAGCAAGACCATAGCAAGACCCCAAAACAGTAGTAAATACCTTCTGCCCACCGTTCCAGAATAAAATAGGAATAGGATGAGAATAAGGACAAGAAGCCAGATATAAGGAATATGAAATAGACTGGCTAAAGCCAAAGTGCTCCCTATGCTTAGAATTTTTTCGTCACTGTTTCTGAACCTCAAATGTTGATGCAAGAATAAGAAGGCAATCAGCAGAAAGCTTGTGCCTAAAAGTTGGGAAGTCAGAAAGAAGTTGTCTGAATTAAAAGAGATAAGAATAACGTAGAGTGCTGAAGGAATAAAAGAGTTATCCTCAAAAGCCGAGTTTCTTATGAGCAGAGCGTTCAACAAGGTAGCATTCCACAAAATAATCAATGCTGCAAAAGATGCATTGAGATAAGCGTTGCTGAGTATAAAAGAAAGACCTGCCGAGAGAAGTTGAAACAGAGGGCCAGCACCCTCGTTAAAGTAGGTTTCTATACCATTAAGCTTAATTTGATCGAAAGTCGCTTCTGTACCTACAGCCAGAAAAAAGAAGAGCCGTGTTAGAAACAATAAGACAATCAGTCCGAATATTCTAAAGGGGTCATTTTGTCGAAAATAACTAAGCAATGGTCTTAATTTAACTACGAGCTAAGGTATAAAATGCAAAGGAAGGAAAATCAATCAATAAATCAGATATTTGTGCAATGGCTACAAAAAGACAGCAAAAATTTTCAAAACTAATTAAAGAGGAGGTTAGCAAAATCTTCCATCTTCAATTTTCAGCACAGTTCTCAGGTAAGTTGGTTACCATTACAGATGTTGAAATGAGCCCTGATCTCGGGTTTGCTAAAATCTTTGTGAGTGTATTTCCAGTTCTTCATTCCGATGAGGTTGTGAGTTTTATTGAAGAGAATAAGTCTAAGGTGCGTGGAGCTTTAGGAAGAGCTATAGGCAAAGAGGTAAGAATTGTTCCTGAAATAGCTTTCTTCTTAGACAGCACTGCAGAACAAGCCTCAAAGCTAGACTCACTCATTGATTCATTGGATATTCCTGATCTAGACCCAACGGACGAAGAAGATTGAATGTCTCCACGTTTATAGCTAAGCGGTACTTTACTACCACTAAAAAGAAAAACTTCATTCAAGTGCTTTCTTGGATTTCCATGTTCGGGGTGGCAATAGGTACTATGGCGCTTATCGTAGTGCTGTCGGTTTTCAACGGATTAGGAGAAGTTCTCAGAGGGGTTTATAGCACATATGATGCTGATTTCAAGATTGTACCTCTAGAAGGAAAGTCGTTTTCTTTAACAGATGAGCAATTAGGCCAGATTCAGCAGGTTCAAGGAATACAATCTTATTCAAGAATAATCGAAGACAATGCTGTGGCCATTCACCGAGATCAGCAAGCGGTGGTGCAGTTGAGAGGTGTAGAGCAATCGTTCATTGAAACCAATAAGCTAGATACATTTTTGGTTCGTGGCAACCTTGAAGTTAGAGATGATAAAGGTAGAAATAGTGCTATTCTGGGAGCAGGGTTGTACTACGAGTTAGGGGCTCTGATAGAAACTGGTGCCTATGAGATCGAACTTATTTACCCTAAAAATTTGAGGCCAGGAGCATTGCCAAGTACCAATTCGGTGAGAAGAGTTAGACTTAGACCTGCTGCCCAAGTAAACATTGATGAAGTGCTTAACGAAAAGCTTCTTTTAACTTCGTTTGAAGCAGCCAGTGAGGTATTAGACTATAAGAATCGTTACACTGCTTTAGAAGTTTACTTTACTTCAGATGCTAATGCCGATAAGATTGAAGAGGCCTTAGAAGGCATTGTAGGAGATAAGTATGCCATTCTCAATAGCGACCAACAGCACAGTGAGATTATGAATGCGGTTAAGGTGGAAAAGCTCTTCACATATCTTGCGTTAAGTTTCATCACCCTCATTGCTTCATTCAACATTTTCTTCTCTCTTTCAATGCTAGCAATAGAAAAAAGGAGAGATATGTCTGTACTCTATGCCATTGGCGCACCTACGAAAATGGTCAGGCAGATCTTCTTAAAACAAGGAATTCTGATTGCCTTTATTGGTGCCTTCTTTGGAATGGTGCTAGGCCTTTTACTTTGCTACTTGCAGGACCGCTACGGCTTGGTTGGTTTGGGCATGGCTAACGCAGTGGTTCAGGCTTACCCTGTAAAGATAGTTTGGACAGATGTTGCGCTAGTGGCCGTTAGCATCACACTTATCACTATTGTTACCTCATATAGGCCCGCTCTTTTGGCCTCCAAGGTTAATCCTATCGAGTTTCTCGATTAATTCGTAATACATCATTTTTCTCTTTTTGAGAATGGACTAAAAGGCTTAATTTGCGAGTCGGTCAATGCAAAAATGAAGGTATCTACAGCTCAACCCTTTCAGTTAATCTACTCCCTTTATCAACATGAATACCTTGGGTATCTCTTTGAATCATTTGTGGTTCAATTAGATGAGAAAGGTCGACTTACTTTACAGCATCAAAACATTTCATCGAAAAACGCCAGAGAGTTCGAGTCTGGTTGTGATGAGAACGACTATAAGCTCATTAAACTGATGGATGAGATGCAGCAAGATTCTGTTGTACTCAAGTTCTATAAGAAGAAGGTAAAGCCAGACGAGTTCTTTTTTAAGGTTTATGATAAAGAGCGAGGAGATAAGGTTCTTCAAGAGTCTATTGAACTGTATTTAGAGACGAGAAGAGCCAAAATTCTCGACCTACTGAAGGGAAAAATGATCTTTGAGATGGGGCGAGACGGAGAGCCTGCCTGGAAGCAAATTCATTGGGTAGAAGAGAAGGCAACGGTACTTTTCCATTTTAGGAGAAACGATGATAATACTCATTACTTTCCCACCATTAAGCTGCAAGGCGAAAAGCTAGAATGGCAATACAATAACTCATATTTGGTTTGTCTTGAACCTGCTTGGCTTATTGTAAAAGATAAACTCATAAGCTTTGAGAAAAATGTAGACGGCAATAAGCTAAAGCCCTTCCTCAATAAGAAGTTTATTGTTATTCCGCAGAAGGTAGAAGAAACTTACTACCAGAAGTTTGTGACTCAATTGGTGGCTAGCTTCGATGTTTATGCCAAGGGATTCGAAATAAATGCAGAGAAATACCCAACTCAACCGGTTATTAATTTCTCTGAGCTTGTGCAAACAACTAATGGAACACTTTTCGATAGCAGTGGGCGAAGCAATCAACTTAAAGATGAAGAAGACTCCAAAATTCTTTTCAAGCTCGCCTTTAAATATGGCCCGTATCAATTTAACTATGAAAAACAACCTCTAGCCTCTGTTAAGCTAGAAAAAAGCAATGGCTCCTATATTTTCCATAAGGTGAATAGGAATGCAAATGTTGAGGTTGAAATGGTGCAGGAGCTTAGTAAAAGAGGCTTAAAGTTTCAGAATGGAAGAGCCACTTTGCCAAGAGCAACGGCTTTCAACTGGTTAAATGAAAATGCTGACTTTTTACACGACTTCGGAATAGAGGTTCAGCAAACTGATACGGAGAGGAAAAAATACTTTGTTGGAGAGTCTAAGATCGAGATTAAGGTGGAAGAAGGTATCGATTGGTTCGATATTAAGGCTACTGTTCGATTCGGTGAATTTGAAACCACTTTCCAAGAGCTAAGAAAACTTATCAACAAACATAAACGCGAGGTTAAACTACCTAATGGAGAAATAGCGGTTATTCCAGAGGCATGGATTAAAGACTATGCAGAGCTTTTCGCGTTTATGGAAGAAACAGACGATCAGTCTACTTTGAAACTAAGAAAGCATCACCTTTCCCTTATTCAGGACCTTCAAAGCGGAAGTTTAGCGCAGGTCACTATGGATAGGAAGCTGCAAAAACTTCAGGAGTTTGAAGAAATAGAAGACTACGAAATGCCGGCTGCTTTTAATGGCACCTTAAGACCTTATCAGAAAGCTGGTTACAACTGGATGCGTTTTCTATCTGAATACAATTTTGGTGGCTGTTTGGCAGACGATATGGGTTTGGGTAAAACCGTACAAACTCTGGCGCTTTTACAGGCTCAAACGGAACACTCCTCTGGCCAGGCTTCTTTGTTGGTTATGCCTACCTCGTTGATCTACAACTGGCAGATTGAGGCCTCTAAGTTTACACCAAACCTTAGGGTTTTGGTCTACACTGGAACCAACCGCGATAAAAATGCAGAACAATTCGCTAATTATGATTTAGTCGTTACTTCCTATGGTATCACACGAATAGACATAGATATTTTATCTTCTTACTATTTCAATTATGTGATACTAGACGAGTCTCAGGCCATTAAAAACCCTGACTCACTAATCGCTAAGTGCGTAACCGAGCTTAAGTCCAGACATCGCCTTATTCTTACGGGTACTCCGCTAGAAAACAGCACCTTCGACCTATGGTCACAAATGAGCTTCATTAACCCAGGCTTATTAGGTGCAGCTAAATATTTTAAGAACGAGTTTCAGCAGCCGATTGAAAAACGTGGAGACATTGATAAAACCAGAAAGCTCAATGTCATTATCAAGCCATTTATTCTGAGAAGGCAAAAATCACAAGTGGCAAGAGATCTTCCTGAGAAGTTCGAGAGTGTGAAGTACAGCCAAATGACTCCTGAACAAGAGGAGAAATATGAGGAGGTAAAATCGCACTACAGGAACCAAATTCTTGATACCATAGAGAAAAGCGGTATCAAAAAATCGCAGCTGCTGTTATTGCAGGGCTTAACCAAGTTGAGGCAAATTGCCAATCACCCTAAAATGGTTGAACCAGATTTTGAAGGGGGTTCAGGTAAGTTGGAAGATATCACCTATATGATTGAATCGGCCATTAGTGAAGGTCACAAGATCTTGGTGTTCAGTCAGTTTGTGAAGCATCTTTCCATTGTAAAAGAGTTTTTGGAAGATCGAAAAGTAGACTTCACTTACCTCGATGGTTCTACAAAAGACCGACAAGGTCAGGTAGAGAAGTTCCAGAATAATGAAGACATAAAAGTCTTCCTCATTTCCTTGAAAGCGGGTGGTTTGGGATTGAATCTCACCAAGGCAGACTATGTGTTCTTGCTAGATCCATGGTGGAACCCAGCCATTGAAGAACAAGCCGTAGATAGAGCACATAGAATTGGTCAGGTTAATACCGTTTTCACGTATAAGTTCATTACGCGCAATACGGTGGAAGAGAAGATTTTAGCACTTCAGAAGAACAAGCTCAAGTTGGCCAATGACTTGATTACCACAGAAGAAAGCTTCATTAAGAAGTTGACCACAGAAGATATATCGGAATTACTTAGCTAATTTGCCTTATGGCCAAAACCAAATCAGTATTTATCTGTCAAAATTGTGGTGCTACTTCCGCCAAGTGGATCGGTAAATGTCCATCCTGTAACGAGTGGAATACCTATACTGAAGAGGTGGTTTCTAAAGGCAAGAAAGAGGAAGACAGCTGGCGCGAAGAATCAGGTCCCGCGGTTAGACCAAAACCTATCAATATTCGCGAAGTAGAGAATAGCTCTGAAGAACGATTAGTTACTTACGATAAGGAGTTAAACCGAGTACTTGGAGGAGGAATTGTTGCGGGTTCGCTCGTACTAATTGGTGGTGAACCAGGCATTGGAAAGTCTACATTAATGCTTCAGTTGGCTTTAGCTGCCAGAAAGAAAAAAGTGCTATATGTTAGTGGAGAGGAAAGTCAGCAGCAGATAAAAATGCGTGCTGAAAGAATCGGAATTCAGACCGATCAATGCTTTGTACTTTCAGAGACTAATACACAAAACATCTTCGCCCAAATAAAAAATGTAAAGCCTGATTTACTAATAGTTGATTCTATCCAGACTTTGCACACAGAAAGAATAGAAAGTGCTGCAGGTTCTGTTTCTCAAGTTAGGGAGTGTACAGGTGAGCTAATGAAGTTCGCTAAGGAGACACAAACTCCTGTTTTCCTCATTGGTCATATTACCAAAGAAGGAAGCATTGCTGGCCCGAAGGTATTGGAGCATATGGTAGATACGGTCTTGCAATTCGAAGGCGACCGCCATTTGTCATATCGAATTTTGAGAACGGTGAAGAACAGGTTTGGATCTACCTCTGAATTGGGTATTTACGAAATGCAAACAGAAGGTCTTCGCCAAGTATCGAACCCTTCAGAAATTCTGATTTCTCAAAAAGCAGATGACCTAACAGGAATTGCGATTGGTGCAACCATTGAGGGGAACAGGCCTCTACTGATAGAAATTCAGTCGTTGGTGAGTTCTGCAACTTACGGCACGCCACAGAGAAGTTCAACAGGCTTTGATGCCAAGCGATTAAACATGCTTTTGGCAGTACTAGAAAAGCGTGGAGGTTTGCGGTTTGGAGCCCAAGATGTATTTCTGAATGTGGCAGGAGGAATCAGAATTGATGAACCAGCACTAGATTTAGCCGTTTGTGCATCTCTGGTGAGTGCGTATCATGATATTTCTATCTCAGATAAAGTGGCTTTTGCAGCAGAGGTCGGATTAGGTGGAGAAATTAGGGCTGTCAATCGTATTGAAAGCAGAATAGCTGAGGCCGAAAAACTAGGGTTCACAGAAATCTATATTTCTAAATTCAACACTAAAGGACTAGATCTTAAAGGAAGAAATGTAACGGTTAAGCCTTTCGCGAAGCTTAAAGAAGTGTTTGAAGATTTAATGGGCTAAAGGCCGAACCCTGCTCTTCCTTGTAAACCCCCAGTGTGGACGGCCAGAATTTTACTTCCCTTTTCAAACTGACCCTTTTCAATCATATCTAGTATACCATACAGCATTTTTCCCATATAAATGGGCTCTAGTTCCAGCTCAAACTGCTCTTCCATTGCCTTGATAAACTCTATTAAGTTGGGTTTGGTCTTTGCATAACCACCAAAGTGATATTCGTTTTGGATTGACCAGTTGTGAAGGCTTTCATGCCCGAAGCTTTGAAGTAAGTTGGCTACTTCATCTTGTAAAAAAGACCCTTTCAAAGAGCTGAACCCAATAATGTTTCCTTGCCCTTTCATTCCTGAAATAAGCCCAGCAATGGTTCCTCCTGTGCCAACAGCAAGGCAATAATAATCGAAAGGTTCAGGAATTAAACTAGGAATTTCTGCAGCTCCTTGAATAGCCAATCTGTTGGTTCCACCTTCAGGAATGAGATAGAACTCACCGAATTCGGCTCTTAATTGATTTATGAAGTGCTCCACAGTTTTGTTGCGATAGCTCTCCCTATCCACGTAGTGTAAATGCATTCCAGCATCTGTTGCAAACTGTAAAGTAGGGTTTAGCGGAATGTGCTCTTCGCCCCGAATAATACCAACGCTTTGAAACCCGAATAGCTTAGCTGCAGCAGCCACAGCATAAATGTGATTGGAATAGGCTCCACCGAAAGTGAGGAGCTTGTTGATGCCTCGATTTCTGGCTTCAAGCAGATTGTATTTGAGCTTGAACCATTTATTGCCAGAAATTTCTCCGTGAGTTTTGTCAAGCCTTAAAATACGCAGGTCAATTTGGTTTTCCGTGGCAACAGGGTGCTGAAACCTTTCGATTGGAAGCTGTTCATTGATCTGCGAAAAATCCATGGTGCAAGTTAGGTTGAGTTACGCCTTTCGACAAATCCCAATTATTGATCTAAATTTGCAAACTAATGGAAGAGCAGGACGAGTTATTTGAGCATCACCGTTTGGTGTGCGACCCAGGGCAGGAACCGTATAGAATCGATAAATTCTTGATGGATAGGTTGCCTAACGTTACAAGAAATAAGGTTCAGCAGGGCATAAAAGATGGCTTTGTGAAAGTAAATGGTAGTGAGGTAAAGCCTAACTACAAGGTGCACCCTGGCGATGAAATTATAGTTGAGCTTCCGGAGCCACCACGCGATACAGATGTTGTCCCTGAGAATATTCCACTCAACATTGTCTTTGAAGATGACCACATTTTAGTTGTCAATAAGGAAGCGGGAATGGTAGTGCACCCTGCATATAATAACTGGACGGGAACATTAGTGAATGCACTGACTTACCATTTTCAGCAGTTGCCAACCATGCCGGGAAATGATGGTAGACCAGGCTTGGTACACAGAATAGATAAAGATACTTCTGGCCTTCTGGTAATTGCGAAAACCGAAAAAGCCATGAGTAGTCTGGCCAAGCAATTCTTCGATCACAGTATTGAAAGAACCTACTACGCCCTAGTTTGGGGTGTACCGAAAGAGGAAATGGGCACTATAGATGTCCATTTAGGCAGAAGTGAAAAAGATAGAAGAGTAACCGTGGCTATCGAAGATGGCTCAAGAGGGCGTAACGCTATAACTCACTATAAGCTTTTGAAAGACCTTCGATACATATCGCTTATTCAGTGTAATCTGGAAACTGGTAGAACTCATCAGATTCGTGCACACATGAAGCATTTGGGGCATCCTTTGTTCAATGATGCTACCTATGGTGGAAATCAGGTATTGAAGGGAACTCAGTTTTCGAAGTACAAGTCATTTGTTGAAAATGCTTTTAAGTTGATGCCTCGCCAGGCACTTCATGCGAAGTCATTGGGCTTTATTCATCCTGAAACTAAGAAGTTTATACAGTTCAACTCAGAATTGCCAGAGGACTTTACAGCGGTAATGGAGAAGTGGGAGAATTATGTTCAGTATGAGTAGTTAAGCCACCACATACTTTAGCACGGCATACATATGGAAGCCAGTTCCACCTAAAACAAACAGGTGCCAAATAGCATGATGGTATTTTAGTTTACGCATTAGGTAGAATGCCACACCAACGGTATAGGAGACTCCACCGTAAAGCATCATATTCACTACTTCTTGAGAAAGGATTTCGGCAATTTCATCGAACATAAGAAAGCCTAACCAGCCCATACCGAGGTAAGATGCCAGTGAGATGAACTCAAGCTTTCCCGTAAGGAATATTTTGAAAACAATACCTGCAATGGCAATGGCCCAGACGGCAATTAGTAGATTAATTCCTAACGATGTGTTTCCTAAAACACCCCAACAGAAGGGGGTAAAAGTACCTGCAATAAGCAGGTAGATAGATATGTGATCTAATTTCTTAAAAAGAAATTTCTTCGATTTAGATTTTACACTGTGGTACAGGGTAGAGGAAGAATAGAGAATGAATGCGGTAGCGCAGAAAACGGAAGTACTCCAAAACACAGCAGTGTTTTCAATTGGCTGAAGTAAAACGTAAATAAAAGCTACCAATGCTCCGAGAATGCCTATACCATGAGTTATAGCATTGGCCAATTCTTCTTCTGGAGTATAAATATCTAGCTTAACTTCTTTTTTCACTCGGGTAACTTCTCACCACAAAATTTGCAATATAAGGCCTCAGTGTCATGGCCTTTTGAGTTACAGCTTTTGCAAGCTTTGTTTTTCTGGTACTCTCTATCTTTTTGAAGCTCGACAGTGACAATACCCGTTGGCACAGCAATAATTGCGTAACCGAGAATCATCACAAATGAGGCGATGCTCTGACCCAAAATGGTTTGCGGAGCAATATCTCCATAGCCCACAGTAGTGAGCGTAACTATAGCCCAATAGATACTCAGCGGAATACTGGTAAAACCATTGTCTCTGCCTTCTACCAAATACATAACGGTACCAAGTAGAATCACCAGCATAACCACGGTACCCATAAAGACCGTGATTTTATGCCTACTGGCCTTTAATGCCCTTCCTAATTGCTCTCCTTCACCAACAAACCTACCTAGCTTCAGAATTCTGAAAACTCTTAATAATCTCAATGCTCTAATGATTAATAGGTATTGAGTGCCTGTAAAAATGAAGCTCAAATAAGTAGGTAAAAGTGAAAGCAGGTCAATTAGACCGTAGAAGCTAAAGATGTACTTTTTACGATGGTCAGTTACGTAAATTCTAGTGAGGTACTCAAGGCTAAATACTACAGTGAATATCCATTCAGCATATTTGAAAACATATCCAAACCGGTTGTTTAGGCTAGGTACACTTTCTAGCATTACCGCAAGTACACTAATAAGTATGGCCACGAGTAGGGCAACATCAAAAGCTTTCCCTGCTGGGGTATCGGTACCGAAGATGATTATGTACAGCTTTTTTCTAAGCGTCATTCTTTGTTTTTAATTCTAAACCAAGGCACCTCATAGTCTTCTGGCAGATACTTCTGCGGAATGGTGCTTTGGTTTCCGTCTCTATGCGCACCATAATGTGGCGACATAATTTCTACTCCAGCTTCATTAAACTTATCCTGAATGTTTTTATGCAGTTCAGAATAGATAACGGCCATTTTTTGAATTTCTCTCGTCCTAGCGTTCAGCTGATAACTCACGTAAAAATCGTCAAGACTCGTTTGTAGTACAAAAGGAAGAGGTTTCTTTTTTACATGTTCTGTGGCCAGTGCTGCATTTACCAACAATTCTTGTACTTGGCGCCATGGCACATCATAACCGATAGTCACAGTAGTGTGTAAAATAAGTCCTTGCTCATCATTTGCTGTGGTATAGTTAATGGTATGGCTATTCAGCATTTGAGAGTTAGGAATGGTAATGATTTCATTCTTGATGGTTTTGACCTTGGTGTTCAACAAGGCTTTTTCTTTTACATCGCCAATTACTTCACCGATTTTTACCCTATCGCCAATTTTGAACGAACGCATGTAAGTGATTACTAAACCGGCAATAATATTAGAGAATGCGCCAGCACCACCAAGGGCAACCAATAGACCAAAAAAGGTTGATACTCCCTGAAATATCTTAGAGTCAGACATTGGTAAAAGAGGCCAAATGCCTACAAAGCCTAGCGCAATAATAATGCCTCTTACTATGTTAAAAGTAGGTTTTGCCCACTCGGAATAAAACCCATTAATTACCAACCTACCTTTAGAAATCTCTTCTGTAAAGAAGGCTAGCATTCTTAAGAAGTACCTTAGAATGATAACAATTACAACAATGAATAAGAGGTTAGGTATGTAGTTGAGGATGTTAATACCCAAGTTGGTAAGCGGATGCACCACATAGCCTATTAGTTTTTGTGCAATGCCCCTTGTCCAAGGGAATAAGCCAAAAATGGCCGGAAGTAATAAGTAAATCAAAAACAGCAGTAGGGCATATTTTACAATAGTAAGACCCCAAGTAGCAATAGCTACTTGCTTCTCTTGGGTAAGAAGCTCGTAACCTTTTACACTGAAGCCTTTAAATTTTACTCCTTTTTGTGCCTGTATTTTTATGCTGATGAGCCTGAACAGCTTATTATAGTACTTAAGCCCAAAAATAAACGCAACTATAATCAGTATGGCAATGGCTATATTTACGAAGAGAATGTTGCTGAATGCAGGCTCTTCAATCTTTAGAGAGTTTTCAATTAGCTCTAAGTAGTATTCTGTGGCTCCTCTGCGACTTAGACCTAAAGCTTTAGCATCAGCATCGTTAATGCTCAGTATAATTTTTTCTTGTACTATAATGTCATTTACAAGGTCTTCATACTTTACAGTAAACTCTCTTAAATCTTGCTGATTGCTTTTTAGGTTTTCTAACTCAGTTCTTAACTTTTGTACTCGCTGCTTTAAAGAGTAAGGGCCAATACCGTTAAATAAGAATATGGTTGAATCTGCATCTACCGGAACACCTCCTTTTTCTATTAAGAGGTGTACTTCTTGTTGAACCACAGTAGAATCTGTGCTAAGAGGAGAAAGTACGGATTGCCAAAGTATGGCTATAGCAAAGAGTAAAGCTTTCATTTAAGGTCAATATATAAATTTGACAGCGTATCGGGCATAAAATGTTTTAAGCAGCCAGATAATATCAATATCAAGATTAGACGCACAAAGACTAAAAAGTCACATTTACATATAGATATGAACAGAGTAGAGGGAGATGTGTTTGATTTGATTCTCTGATTCAATTTTAAAAGTAATGTCATAGTTGGAGTGTTAATGTCTTTCAAACTGTATCTTAGAAGAAGCAGAAAACTAATGAGGGCAAAGGCAGAAGAGTTGTGACTAGCTTTCAAATTGTATCTTAGAAGAAGGGCACCACCTACTGAGACATAAGTCAATAGGTTGTGACTAGCTTTCAAATTGTATCTTAGAAGAAGACTGATTCTGCAATAACTTCTAGCCTTTCAGTTGTGACTAGCTTTCAAATTGTATCTTAGAAGAAGAAGCATAGCTGGAACTGTGTTCCTTAGCTAGTTGTGACTAGCTTTCAAATTGTATCTTAGAAGAAGTACATACACCATTTCACGCCCTTCTTTATGGTTGTGACTAGCTTTCAAATTGTATCTTAGAAGAAGTCGTCCGTTGTTTTAAATAGCATGGCTAAGGTTGTGACTAGCTTTCAAATTGTATCTTAGAAGAAGTGATCGGCAGTAATCAGGTTGAGCGCTCTGGTTGTGACTAGCTTTCAAATTGTATCTTAGAAGAAGAGCCGTGCAAGCCTTAGGCACTCCTTACCTGTTGTGACTAGCTTTCAAATTGTATCTTAGAAGAAGTTTGACGATTTCCTTACAATGTCATTGACCGTTGTGACTAGCTTTCAAATTGTATCTTAGAAGAAGTTCACGTGCTGCCAGAGCTGGATGGCGTTTGTTGTGACTAGCTTTCAAATTGTATCTTAGAAGAAGTTTGTTTACCTCGTTATTCAACAGAGGGTAGTTGTGACTAGCTTTCAAATTGTATCTTAGAAGAAGATAGATTTGTCTGCATCTACTGTACTGGTAGTTGTGACTAGCTTTCAAATTGTATCTTAGAAGAAGAGGAGAGATTATTTTAAACCCTGCTTTAGAGTTGTGACTAGCTTTCAAATTGTATCTTAGAAGAAGTGGAGGGGCAACCCACGTAAAGATCTGCTAGTTGTGACTAGCTTTCAAATTGTATCTTAGAAGAAGCTCCTTCCATTCGAAGGCGATTGTTCCCCAGTTGTGACTAGCTTTCAAATTGTATCTTAGAAGAAGAGACATTCTCAACTCCTGTAATAGCCTTGTGTTGTGACTAGCTTTCAAATTGTATCTTAGAAGAAGTTTAGGCTGTTCTTTTTTCCCGTTTCGGGAGTTGTGACTAGCTTTCAAATTGTATCTTAGAAGAAGCCGAAGGACAGAGGGGTAAATCCTCCCCTTGTTGTGACTAGCTTTCAAATTGTATCTTAGAAGAAGGCTTTAAAGTTCCGCATCAGCAAACGCTAGGTTGTGACTAGCTTTCAAATTGTATCTTAGAAGAAGATGTCTTGTCGTAAACAATTGAAAACCTGTTGATTACGGCTGTAAAACCCTGGTTGTTTTTAACGATAATCAGGGTTTTTTTGGATCTTTTGGAAAGTTTCAAGCTTTCCAGAAGCTAATGGAGTGTAAGCCAACAGAATCCTAGAACAACTCTAACTGTTGAATTGGTTGAGGTACTTCTTCTTTTTTGGTAGAAAAATATACCTCCATCATACCGAATTGCTTGTCGGTAATATGCATGATTCCTACATGCCCTTTAGGCGGTAAGTTTTGTTTTATACGCTTAATGTGGACTTTGGCATTTTCCATGCTTGGGCAGTGACGCAAAAAAATGGAAAACTGAAAGCGAGTGAAGCCATCTTTCTCCAGTACATCTACAAACTTGCGATAGTTCTTTGTATCTGTTTTGGTTTCGGTTGGTAAATCGAAGAATACCATTACCCACATAACTCTGTATTGATTGAACCTGTCAAAACTCAAAAGCTAGGAAGTTTAAGTGCTTTTTCTTCTTTACTATAGCACTTGGCTAAGCTAGCTGCGCTTTGTTGAGCGGCTAACATTAGCGGGCTGGATTGATTGTTTATAATTACATCGAGAACTGGAACCTTAAGTAAGTCTTGTTTTAGTGACGGTGTCAGTTCGGTATAGCTATCTTCTGTTCTTATCAATTCTAAAACTAATTGGTCTACAAATGGACGGTAAGGTTCCATTAGATCATCGGCTAAACAATAACTATTGTATTGATTGCTATGGTGATAACCCATGGTCGGTAGTAGCCCAGAAATCATTAAAGACCTAGCTATGGCTCCCCTTAGAATGGCATAACCATAATTGAGTAAGTTGTTAGGTTCACCTTCATATCGCCCTCTTTTAAAGTTTTGAATAAGATCAGTAAATAGACATTTCCAATAATAGGCTGCTGCGCGACCTTCAAAGTTTTCAGGGTCGCCATTCTGTACCTTGCTGGCCCATCTCTCCATATTTTCAGCAGCAATGTTATTCATTTTTAGCAGTGCTGCCTGATTCTTTATTTTAGCTTGAATTGTTTGTTTCCATAGCCTATCCTTTAATACTTGAGTTGCCGAAAGCTGGTGTCGCATTTGAGCTACCTGCTTATGATGGGTATTCAGGTTAAGCATTAAACCTTGAGGCAAATGTTGAGCATCGCAGGTAATTATAGCAACTTGGTTACCCAAGAGCTTGCTAATTAGCGTGTGTGTAATGGTAATTTGTGGATGCTCCAAAAGCACTACGCCAATATCTTCAATGGGCATGGTTTTCTTTTGATCATCATCAGGGTACTTAACTACTAGTTGCTCTTTTCTTGTAGAAAGGTGGGCCGGGTTACCAAATAAGAGTGTACGTTTTATCATAGGCTTATTCGTTTGAACTTTCCAACAGCTCTAAGCTTTTGAAAAGCTTATTTTTTAAATATTCATTTCTTCACCGGGAATCGTGTTTATATAAGCTTGGTGAAAGTCCTCGAATGGCTTCTTACCACCAAACCAATCGAGTACCATTGTCCGAGCTAATTTTGTAGAGTTAGTAGAGAGCATGCTCGAATAGCTGGTAAAGCTCCACTTTCTTAAATCTTGGGTAAACCTGTGGTGGATTGGATTGGTGTGTATGTAGGCAATTACCTTGGTGATGTAATCATTAGAGGTAATTTCCTTCTTTTTGAAGTTAGGTGCGAAAAGGCTTCCTTTTCGATTGTATCTTTTATTATAAGCTTGTGTGTAGCTACTGAAAAAATTAGCAAACTGTTTGCTCAAGAGGTACTCTAGCTTTTGGAAAGTTTCGAACTTTCCAAAAGTTGCTTCAATCTCCTCTTGTTTTTTTATTAGCACCAAACAATGAAAATGGTTGGGCATTAAACAGTAAGCTAAGGTTTCGGCTATTGGGCTAATGTATTTGTCCCACTGCCGTAAGAAGTAAAGGTAATTCTCTGTCTCCCGAAAAAGGTTTTCGCTACCATTGGCATGGTTATAAATATGATATAACTTTTCTGTTTGCATGTGTGCTTCTGTTTTATGGCTTTAGAGGCTCTTTTAAACACCCTTGGAAAGCTTAAAGTTGTCCTCTAATTATGCGATTCTTTCAGTTTTAAGCTTACCTAGAGAGTTTATCTGAATTTTTAAACATTTCTCTTTAATTGTTTCACCCGTTATAGCTTTCTCTGCCTTATTCAGACTTCCAAATTCACCGACTTTTTGCTTAGCATTATATTTCATAATAAGCCTCGAAATATGATGTGGAATGAAATGACACTCATTGCCTGTTGAGCTTACCATTTTATAGATACGGTTGGTTTGATCTTTAGAAAGGTTTTTAAGGTCTACTAAATGTGGGTTTTCTATCTCTTCTTCTGTAGGTACGTAAACTAGGTCATTTGGAGAAAGAGAAAACAGGAAGAGACCTAGTTCCGGCTTAATCGGTACTGAGGTTCGTTGTTCAGTAGGCAAAGAGGCAACCTGTTTTTGATGTACAATTACTTGGTGGAGTGGTACAGTCTCAAAATTTCTTTTTTGCTTTTCTTCGTTCCAATATACGGCAAAAAACAGGTTGGTGCCTTTATCTGCCTCAACATACTTTTGGTTTTTAGGCGATTTTGCATCCTCAGAAACAGGGAACTTACTACCAACTTCAAACAAAGGGACTTTGTATATGGGGGCGTGTGGTTTGCCCTCATTGAGTACTTCTATATTCTCATTGAGTTGCTTTATTCCCGACTGGCTAAATGCAGCTTCATAATTAGGCTTACCTTTTTCATCTAAGTACTTATTTAGATGGTTTGGAATGATTACCTCACGTATCCTTGCATCATAAATTTTTTCAACATGTTTTTCGCCCTTGATCTCACCGAGCGGGGTTCGGTTGGTAGTTTTGATTTTACCCTTTCCAACACTTTCAACTTTGGCTGAAACCGTGGCTTTATGCATGGATTTTCTTATGGCCCAACTATCTCCTTTGGTTTGTGGTATAAGCTTTTTCTTTTGTTCTCCATTAACATTTCTCCATTGCCAAGTTTTGTTAGAACTCTTGTTAATAACCCTCAAGTTTTGTTTAAAACTAATGACAGTAGTTTCTAATTGATGCTTGGCATCAAGAGGAAAAGAAGACCAAGGAAGCTTATAGGCCTTGGCTATTCTCCTTTCTTTACCATTGATCAGCACTTTTTTAGTGTTTCTTAGTTTGGATACTAGGCTGTGGTTATTTCTTTCTGTGTTAAGAGAGGTAATGTAGTTTACATGATCCTTGGTACATGCTGCAATAACTAATGCATCCAATGTGTGGTGCCTATGGTCTATTCTTTTTTTGTTGAACCCTTTGCTGAGTTCTTTCGGAACAGTTATTCTAAATGCGTTGATTTTATTGTCCCAAAAGCCAAAGTCTGTTGTGCCCGTTAAATTATTCAGTCTTTCAAACCTATGAGTAACAACCTCATTCCATTTTTCATTAAGCCCCCAATCTTGCTTTAACTGACTGGTGATTGACCCTGGTATGGTTAGTATGTGTTTAGAAATGGCTTCTCGCTCCTCTTCTTCCCGAACAATATTGCTAAGAAGGTTTCTCACATACTTACTGATAAATCTACTATCGTTTAACTGTCTATTGATAAACCCTTCTGGCACATCATAACTTAATAGGTTTTTCAGCTTTGTTCGGTTCCGCTTGAAATACCTTTTACAATGTTCCGTATACTTATCTGAGCTTAATATTTCTACTGTTTTTCCAGCAAATTCTACTTTTTCATTCCCATGGTTAGTTATAAACTCGAGTGCTGTTTTGTTATCCTTAAGGGCATTTACACTACTTTCACAAATTACCTTGTTGGCTAAGGAATCATCGAAAAACCTTGACCTTGGGATAATATGTTCTATTTCATACTGATTCGAGAAAAGTTGACTTAATGGAATAACTTCACCTGTATAAGGAGATATATAGCCTTGTTCTAGCCAAAGCCTATACCTATTTATATCTTTAGAACTGGGTGTATTATTTTTGCGGATTTTCTCTATCTCATCTTCGACATTTTCTATCGATTGGTAAACCCCTTCTTCATAAATTTTAAGTATCTCTTGGTGGCTTGGAGAGTAGGGTTTAGCATCTATATTGTTCTCCTTTAGGTTCCTTAGAACTTCTTTAATTCTGTAATTGGTGTTTTCGTTTTCTTGAATCTTTTGAGAAAGTTTTTTACGCTTAATGGCAGGGTTTTTCATTTCTCTACCAAGCTCTACATGGATTTCATCAAAAAAATCTTTTTGCCCTTGCCCATAATGTTTCCAAATATCTCTTACCACTCTCAGGGCTTCTGTAATAAGCTGTTCTACAATGGGGTTTCTTAAACTATGCTGTTTGAAATCTTTTAAGTATTTGTCAATGTCAGAAGGAGTCTGCCACTTCTGATTTTCCTCATTTTCAGAATGTCTATTATAAGCCACATAGCAGGCTAAAGAAGTGGGTAGCCCTTGAAAACTTTTGGTGTCGTTTAGGTGCAACGCCAATTTTCTCGCGCGAATGCTAATTTTATCATCTGCCTCGCCATTAACGATTTTTTCAATTCTCTGTAAGGTTTGAGGTCCTAGGTTTTCTGCTTTCCAGTATTTACCTCTTCTCATAAGGGGTAGAATCTTTTTGATTGCCTTTAATGAGTACGAGGCATAATCGTTTTTAAATGGAGGAAATTTTTTGAAGTTTTCAACAAACGACTCTGAATCAAGCTCTCTTTTTTCCGCAAATGTTACAAGTGCTTTTTCAAATTCGGTCTTATCGGTAACTGAGTAAATTATATGCCATAGGTCAAGCTCATTCTTTTGGGTTAAAAATTTATCGGGTTGGCAGTTGCGTACTTTTTCTAGTCTTGATAATAATTGAGCTTTAAACTCACCCATTTCATATTTTTTATCTTCGGGAAAGTTCCATCGGATTGTTGGATTATCCTTCTTTTGCTTTGGAATGAGCTTTTTCTGTGTGAAGTATTTTAGTGTTTTATTTTGGTCAACCTCTCTCTGGTGAGATAACCAATGATAAAGTTCAGCAAAATCAGAATCTGATTTCAATAGCTTTTCGGTAATACTAACTTCTTGTCCTTCAACGATTTCTTCTTTGTCATAAAACCGGAGATTAGAAATGAATTGCCAAATACGAAATTCTTGAAAACTAGGATGGGACTTTGGTGCTCCCTGTAGTGAAACTTCAATGGTTTCTCCACCATTGTTTTTATAGGTTCGTTTTTCGTATTGGCAATGAGCAATTAGGTGTTTTTGGCTTTTAAGAGGTCTTTGGTAAAAAATGATATCCTCTATGAATAAATACTTGAAGCCTCGTTGCTTGATGTTTGATCTGTGAGCTGAATTTTTAGGGTATAGTTCTAGAGTAGCCTCTTTATATAACGCATCATTCCTAAGCTCTCTATGAAAGGATGTTTGTTTATCAAGAATAGCCTCAAGTTCCTTTTTGTAATATTTCCTTTCAATTGTCTTTATAAGGCTACCTCTAATTTTCTGTTCGGGGTTTTCTAATAAGCTTTCATAAATAAATTCACCAACATGAAGCCCAGATTTTTCTAAAACAGACTCTGTGCGCTTTTTCACAAGCCCCCAATCATCTTCTTTTGGAGCGCGAAAGCTCCGAGATACATTTCCATCTTTATCCAATTTTTCACTACCATCTGCATTCAGGTGAGTTGTGACGATGAACTTTTTGTTTAAACCTTCCCAGTCTTTTAGAGAATCTTTGCTTTTCCGTCTGTAAACCCAGCCATTTTGAAGGTGAACATTATACCAAGTGCCTGATGGTGAGGTGTCATGAGTTTGTTCAACACTGCTTACCTTTAATTCATAGAATTCTTCTTTCTTATTGGAGTTAGTATCTTCCTCTTCCCCTCTTAATTGATAGTACCCTCTTTTTTGATTGAAGTTTAATAGTAACCAAGCTAATTCTTCCTTTTCTATTTTCTTTTCTAGAGCTTTCTTTCTCAAATAGTAGATGGTCCAATCATAAGGTATTGCTCCATTATAGCCTCTCCTTTTAAAGTCCTCGACCATTTCTAAGAAAGAGCTCTTAAATAGAAATTGGTATTTGACTTTACTGGCTACTTGTTCTGGGTAATAGGCTATTTTGGGCTCTTTATTAGGGTAGAATTGACCTTTCCTTTGTTCAAAGTCAATCTCGTTTTTGTAGTGTTCAGGTAAAAATCCCAGTACATTAAGGCTTCGATGAAGTCTCTCTCTTCTTAGCTTAGTTCGCTGATATAACCTTCTTATTGACCTGTAATGTGTGCGGTCAGCGGTTTGAGAATATGACTGGCCTGTTTCAAATGTTCCCAATATGTCTTGGGACATAGGTATAATTCTACTACCCGCCCCACTAATTTTCCCTGCTTTACTTTCAAAGTCTTGTTCAATAAGCGCCCACCCAATACTATTGGTTCCCAGATCAAGCCCTAAAATCTTTTTCATGATGTGCTATTTTATATTTAAAAAGTTCTTTTTAGATTGAAATACAATTTGAAAACTAGTCACAATAAGGATTATTCCGTTGTGAAAACATTTAAAGCGGCCTCTACGGGTCGCTTTTTTTGTTCCAATAAACGTGAGGTCTTTCAGGTGTGTCTTTCAGAACAGGCACAGAAGTACTTTATAAAAATTGGTATTTACAAGTGGTTTTTTATGGTTTAATCAATTTTAGGTTGGTAGGGTTATTGAAAGTTGTTGCTTTTAGGCTACAGCTTCATTAAAAGAGTTGACCACAAAAAAACCCTGACGCGTAACGTCAGGGCCAATAAACACACACAATAACCTCGCGAGCGCGAGGTTTTCTTTAACGAGTTATAAACTCATCATTTCTTTAAATCGGGCAGCTTGCCTACGGCTTACTTCCACTTTGTCTCCACCTCTGAGTACAACCATTAAGCCTCCGTTAAACCAAGACTCAATACTTTCTACCCAAGTAAGATTTATAATATGCTTACGGCTGGCACGGAAAAAAGATCTGTCGTCTAACTTCTCATCTAATGCATTCAATGATTTATGAATCATTGGCTTAAAATTATCGAAGTAAATTTTGATATAATTTCCGTCTGACTCGAATAAGCGGATGTTTTCCAACTTAACAAACCAGCACTTATCTCCATCTTTAACAAATACTCGGTCGCTAGGACCTAGTTTAGAAGGCTCAGTTTCTGTTTTTTCTTCTTCTTTTTTAGACTGACGAGCAATTAACTTACTCACAGTTTCTTTAAGTCTGTCTGGCTCAATCGGCTTTAGCAAATAATCCATTGCGTTATAGTCGAAGGCTTTCAGCGCATACTCATCATAAGCTGTTGTAAATACTACATCAGGCACAGAATCTAGAGACTCCAATAGTTCAAAACCAGTTTTACCAGGCATTTGAATGTCTAAGAATAACAAGTCTGGCTTCAGACTGTTTATTTTTTCTTCCGCATCCTCAGCATTCACCGCTTCTCCCACAATTTCAATCTCTTGAAACTCCTGCAAAAGGTTGGTTAGCTCTTTACGAGCCAATCTCTCATCGTCTACTATTAGTGCTCTCATAGATTATTAATTATATGCGCTGAGGTATTTTCACTTCAGTCACAACAAACTTATCATTTTCGTTATAAATATTAAACGTGGCGGTGTCGCCATAGATTAATTTAAGCCTTTCCTTCGTATTTATTAACCCAACACCCGTTCTATTGGTTGGTTTTTTCTTGATTCCGCTCAGCTGACCACTGTTTCTGATCTTAATGGTGAGCATAGAATCGGTTACATTCGACTGTATTTCAATGAGGCCACCTTCCATTAGGTTAGAAACTCCATGTTTAATGGCGTTTTCAACTAACGTTTGCATCATCATAGGTGGTATATCAAAATGGTCAGACCGTGGGTCTATTTTATACTTTATCTTCAATCGTTCTTCAAAACGAATGCCCTCTAACGCCAAGTAATCTTTTACTGTATTTAGCTCATTTCTGAAGTTTACCACTCGTTTTTTATCCGTAATCAGCGAGTTTCTAAGAATGTTAGAAAGCTGTGTAATGGCTATTTTAGCCTTAGTAGGTTCTTCATCTACCAAAGCCCTCATGCTATTGAGTGCGTTAAAGATAAAGTGAGGATTCAATTGAGCCTTAAGTTGGTTGAGGTGCATTTCGTTCATGGCGGCCTCATACTTTAACGAGCGATTGTTACTCTCTAAATAATGGTAGAGAAAATACACTGTAGACCACAAAACAAAGAGCACAAAAGAAGAACCAAATAGCAATGGAATTTCGGTTTGCAAACTCTGATCGCTCGGAGTTCTGGTGCCCACAACAAAGTATAGGCTAAAGGAAAGAATGTTCCCTATGATGGAAGCTAGTAGAATTACGCCCAGTATTCTTGGAATAACCTTGGTAATGTTGATTTGTAGCCACCCTCTTTTTATGGTAATGCCCCTAATGAAGTAATGAGAAAGGAGGAAAAAGAAAATGGAATGAATGGTAAGCTCAATGCGCTGGTTTCTTACCACTTGCTCGCCTAAGCTTTGAGGGTCGAAGCCTTGAGAAATGAAGTTAGCCGAGAAGTACAACCCCCAACCTACTAATTGCAAAATCCAGTAAAGTCTTCTCTTTCTCATTTTCGAAATTGAAAAATAAGCAAACTTAGCCTTTCGTAGAAAAGCAATAATACAAGAGGTTAAGAGCTAATATGGTTGGAAATCAGAGAGTATCTCCTGGTTTATAGTTCTTATTCCTTAAAAATGTTCTGATGATTAATCTGGTGCCACGGTCATAAGTCATGTAATTCCATATCCAGTTGGTTAGTATAACCAGTCTGTTTCGGAAACCAACTATAGACATCAGGTGAACAAACATCCATACCATCCAGGCAAAAAGGCCCCCAAAATGGAATTTAGGTAAATCTACTACCGCCTTATTTCTACCTACTGTGGCCATTGAGCCTTTGTCTTTATACTGGAAAGGCTTCCAGTCAGCCTGACTTTTTCGCTTTAGGTTTTTAGCCAAATTGGTGGCCTGCTGAATGGCTACCGGAGCTACCATAGGGTGACCTTTAGGAAAAGCTTCACTGTACATTCCCGCAATATCGCCAAGCGCATAAATGTCTTTAACACCTTCCACTTTATTGAAGCTGTCCACGGCTATTCTTCCTCCTTTCAGGCTTTCTTTCGGAAGTCCGTCAACAATGTTACCAGTTACCCCAGCCGCCCAGATTACCGTTTTGGCTGGAATTTGGGTGCCATCGCTAAGCACTACATCTCTTCCATCGTAAGACTTGAGCATGGTCTTTACCCTCACATCGATGTCGAATTCTTTCAAATACTTTTCGGCTTTTTGACTAGATTTTTCCGACATTCCAGCCAATAAACGCGGACCAGCATCTACTAAATGGAGCTTCATTATATCGAAGTTAATATCGGGATAGTCTTTAGGTAGAACATGCTTCTTTAGCTCTCCTAATGCTCCGGCTACTTCAACTCCCGTTGGGCCACCGCCTACAATCACAAAGTTTGTAAGGCGGTCTTTTTCTTCATCATCTTTAGCTAAAACTGTTTGTTCGAAGTTCTGAAGCAAATGACTTCTGAGGTTAAGCGCCTGTGGCACCTGTTTCATCGGAAAAGTACGATCGTACATTTGCTGATCTCCGAAATAGTTGGTTTTAGACCCATTAGCTATTACTAAGAGATCATAGCTCAGTTCGCCCACTAAGGTTTTGATACACTTCTTCTCTGGATCAATTCCTGTAACGCGCGCCATTCTAAAGTAGAAGTCTTTGTGTTTTTCAAAAAGCTGGCGCAACGCTCCCGCAATAGAGTCTGGCTCTAAACCAGCGGTAGCTACCTGATACAGCAACGGCTGAAAGGTATGGTAGTTATGCCTGTCTAAAAGGACGATTTGATAATTAGAGTTTTTGAGGGATTTTACCAGTTGGATGCCAGCAAAACCACCTCCAATAATAACCAGTCTAGGTTTATCAGAGGTTGGAATCTCCAGATGGAGATGGTCGAATGGGCTCATATTAGTGGTTTGTGGTTATAACATGAGCCTTTCATTTTGGGTTCTTAAAATGAAACAAATTTGATGGAACATTGAAGAGTCAAAAAGTGTTAAAAAGACAAATAATAGCTAGAACACTATAATAGGCCATTGGGCCTTCCGTTATAGAGACAGAAAAAGGCAATTAAAATCGATGATTGAAGTCGGGCAATCGAGCCTGACGATGAGGTGTTAGATTAAAGTGTTGATTTTAATGTTTTGGTTGAAGATGGTGCTGTTCGCGTATGCGGCAGCACTATTTTTTTGTCTTATTCAAAATTATTTAGCCTATCCGACTAATGTAGTTTTCGATAGCCAGTTCCCTCTAGTTTATATTTGGCCTTGAAATCCTGAATCTCTTCATAAGAGAGGTCTTTTCCAAGGTAGGTTCGATTTCCTGGGTTCTCATTAACAAATAGCCCTTCTTTATAGTAAAAGTGAAGAACGCTTAATATGTCAGAGATATGATTTCGATTATATATTAGAAAATTATAGTTATATTCTTTACCACCAGTTTTCACGCTAATTTTATTTTCTGTGCCTGATAGAAAATAATAGCCATACCGATGAAATATCTTTTGATTCTGATAAGTATTAAATGAGATGTTCAGACCGTTTACCTCTAAAATATTAATTTTTTCTCCGTTAAGAGTGATGTCCTTTTCTGTTAAGACAATTTCCCCAATGTAATCACCCAGTATGGGCTTTTCTCCGATATCGAAGTACAAGCTTCCTATTGCACCCAATCCGCCAATTGCCACAAGCGCGTTAACTTGATGCCCCTGAAAAGTGGCGATTAAATAGCCTATGGCACCCACAAGTATAAAAATCATTAGCCCTAAAGTGCTCCTTGACGGTTTCTTCCAAAAGGGAGGTTCATAAAGACTTGATTCAAACTTGGGCAAGGTCTGTTGCGGTTTACTTGGAAAAGATAACTATTTCTGTTTTCTCATCCCTAACGTAGGGAGGGATCTGCCAAACGACTCTGTCTGGTTGATTCTTCGGCTTCGCTCAGAATGTAAAAGGAGACTCGGATTGCACTAAAATTCCCCTCCTGTTTTAGGGGGGGTAGGGGTGGTCAGCTCGTCTTTCAAAGGTAAGCAGTATAGTTTTTAGCCAGAATCGGTGTCCCCACCGATTCACTGAGCGGTTGTCTTGGTGAGGACACCAAGGACTAGCACGTTTGTCTTGTCCTAAAATAGGTTTACACAAATAAGTGTAAAAATGAACAAAAGGTATGAGACAAGTTTTAAGCATAAGGTATGCCGAGAGTATCAAAAGGGAGGTGTAACCAAAGTAGAGTTGCAATACAGATACGGTATTGGAGGAAAGTCAGCCATCGTCAACTGGCTCCGAGATTTCGGCTATATTGCAGATAATCGAATAAAGCCACATAGCGCCATTACATTGTCAGCGAACGAGAAATCAGATTCTGCCCAGCTCAAGGCACTCAAGAAAGAACTAGAAGACGCTCAGCTTAAGTTGGAAGCCTACCAGCGAATGATTGCAATAGCAGAGAAGAAGTTCAAGATTGAGATTGAAAAAAGTCAGATTCCAAGTGATCCATGAGATGAAAGACACCTACCATGCGGTAAGCTTGATATGATTGTGTCGATTACTTGGTGTTAACCGCCAGGCCTATTATCAGCATTTATGGGTAAGAGAAGAAAAGAGCATTGAAGAGCACCTGATAGTACAGCAAGTACATCAGATAAGGAAGACCCACAGACGTATGGGAGGTAAGCTGTATGAATTATTAGAGCCATTTATGCTAGAACACCAGATTAAGATGGGCAGAGACGCACTTTATGAGCTGTTGGGCAGAAACCATCTGTTGGTTAAAAAGAGACGTAGCAGGGTCTATACCACACAATCATCTCATTGGTTGAGGAAGTACCCGAACCTGATAAAAGACCAGTGTATTGACAGAAAGAACCAAGTATGGGTGAGTGACATAACCTACTGGAAGTCAAAAGGTAAAAACTACTATATATCTTTTGTAACCGATGCTTACTCAAAGAAGATTGTCGGATATAGGATGTCTGATACCCTTGAGGCAGTAGAATCAGTGAAAGCGCTCAAAATGGCTGTCTCTGGCTTAAAGAAAGAGCCAGACAGCTATTTACCGCTCACCCATCACTCAGACAGAGGAATACAATATTGTTGTAAAGAATATGTAAAGCTATTGCAGGACAACCAGATCAACATAAGTATGACAGAGCATGGAGATCCGCTTGAAAATGCAATAGCCGAAAGAATCAATGGTATTATAAAAAGTGAATATCTCGATAATTATGAGGTAGATAACCTCACGGAAGCCAGCGCTTTACTCAAAGAAATAGTAAAGCTATATAATGAAGAAAGGCCACACATGAGCTTAGGTATGTTGACTCCAGAACTAGTACACAATCAAAGTCTAAACCCTAAGAGAATATGGAAGAACTATTACAAGAAAAAGCCTGATATTGTAAACCCAGATCAGGACAATCAAACAACTGTAAATCTATTACAGTACTAAACGTTAAACCTGTAAACTTTTTTTAGGACGAGTCAGTTGGTTTACGAGTGCTCTGCGAACTCCGCGCCCTTTGCGGTTATTAATACTCCCCTCATTCTTCGCCAAACTCATAAAGAAAAGTGGCTTGGGTTCTTTCCCATCCCGACCGTAGTGGAGAGATCTGCCAAACGACTTTGGTTGGCAGATTCTTCGGCTTCGCTCAGAATGGAAAAGGAGATGCGGATTGCACTAAAATTTTCCTCCTGATTTAGGAGGGGTTAGGGGAGGTCAGCTCATCTTTCAAAAACTTAGCAGTATAGCTTTTCTTGCTTTTAGCCACTTCTTCTGGAGTTCCTTGTGCCACAATCTGACCGCCTTTGTCACCACCTTCAGGGCCAAGATCTATAATATGGTCGGCTACTTTGATGACATCTAGGTTGTGCTCAATGATCAGAACAGAATTGCCTTTGTCGACTAAGCGATTCAGTACGTCTAACAAATGCTGAATATCCTGAAAGTGGAGGCCGGTAGTAGGCTCATCCAGAATATAGAGTGTTTTACCCGTATCTTTCTTAGAAAGCTCAGTAGCCAGTTTTACCCTTTGGGCTTCTCCACCAGAAAGGGTAGTGGCATGCTGACCAAGTGAAATATAGCCTAAGCCAACATCATTCAAGGTCTTGATTTTCCTAACAATCTTTGGCTGATTTTCAAAGAATTCAACGGCTTGCTCCACCGTCATATCTAGTACGTCTGAGATAGACTTTCCTTTGAATCGAACCTCAAGTGTTTCGCGATTGTAACGCTTTCCCTTACAGGTTTCGCAAGGCACATGAACGTTCGGCAAAAAGTCCATTTCAATGAGCTTCATTCCAGCCCCTTCACAGGTTTCGCAGCGGCCACCTTTCACGTTGAAGGAGAATCGGCCGGCTTTATAGCCTCTAATTTTTGCTTCTGGCAACTCGGTGAATAAGGTTCTGATATCTGAGAATACACCAGTGTATGTAGCCGGGTTCGATCTTGGTGTACGTCCAATTGGTGACTGATCAACTTCAATCACCTTATCTATTTCCTTCAGCCCATCGATTTCATTGTAAGCCAATGGCGCTTTTCTAGACCTAAAGAAATGGTGGTTTAGAATAGGGAAAAGGGTGTCGTGAATCAAAGTAGACTTTCCACTTCCTGAAACTCCCGTAATGCACACCATTTTACCCAAAGGAATTTCGAGTGTTACATTCTTCAGGTTGTTACCGCTTGCACCTTTCAAGGTTAAGCTATTTCCAGAACCTTTTCTTCTTTCTTTCGGAATCTCAATCTGCTTTTCTCCTTTCAGGTATTGAGCTGTGGTGCTTCCTTCTTCGAGGAAAGTTTTTGGCTCGCTGGCAGCTACAATATTTCCACCGTGTCTACCTGCTCCCGGTCCAATATCTACGATAAAGTCTGAAGCGAGCATCATATCTTTATCGTGCTCTACCACGATGATGGTATTACCAATATCTCGCAGGTTTTTCAGGGCACTTATCAGCTTCACATTATCTCTCTGATGCAGGCCAATACTTGGCTCATCTATAATATAAAGCACTCCCACTAGCTGCGTACCAATTTGAGTAGCCAACCTAATTCTTTGTGCTTCTCCACCAGAAAGCGTCCTCAAAGGTCTGTTTAGAGTGAGGTAATCGAGGCCAACATCTAGCAAAAAGCCAATTCGTTTTCTAATTTCCTTCAGAACTTCAGGGGCAATCTGATTCTGTTTGTCAGTTAGCCTTTCTTCCAAGCCAACGAACCATTGAGACAAACTCTCAATATCCATTTCTGCTAGTTGAGAAATGTTGGTATCGGCAATTAAGAAGTGAAGTGATTCTTTTTTCAACCTTGCTCCATCACAGGTAGGGCAAGTTTTTACGGTCATGAAGTCGGAAATCCACTGGCGAGTTTTCTCCGTTCCTTCTTCCATCTGCTTCTCTAGGAATTTGATGATTCCTTCGAACTTGGTGTTCCAGCTGGTTCCTGGGTATTTCTTTGAACTGACAGCCACGGGAACATCATCTCCATAGAGAAGAGTGTCTAAAACTCCATCTGGTAAGTCCTTGATAGGAGTAGTTAAATTGGCCTTGTTCTTTTTTAGAATCGCTTCTAGTTTCTTGAAAATCCAGATGTCACGATAATCTCCAAGAGGGGCAATACCTCCTCTGCTTATGCTCAAATTCGGATCTGGAATTACACTCTCTTTGCTTATTTCTTCAATTTGACCGAGTCCGTTACAGGTCTGGCAAGCACCGTATGGCGAGTTGAAAGAGAAGTTATTCGGAGCAGGTTCATCGTATGAAAGACCAGTTTCTGGGTCCATCAAAAACTTAGAGAAATGGTGAATTTGGTTGTCTTCATCACGAACCATCATTACCCCATTACCGTGATTCATTGCAGTTTTAATACTTTGAGCAATTCGGAATCTATCGTTTGGATCTGCAATAATCCGATCGATTACGATTTCAATGTCGTGAGTTTTGTAACGGTCTACCTGCATTTTAGGCACCATTTCCATCACTACTCCATCTACTCGAACCTTAGTAAAGCCCATTTTACGAATCTGCACAAAGAGTTCGCGGTAATGCCCTTTTCTACCTTTCACCACAGGGGCTAGAATGATGAGTTTCTTCCCTTCGAAATTCTTAATCAGGTGATCTATAATCTGATCTTCCGATTGGCGAATCATTGGTTTGCCACTCAGGTAGGAGTAGGCAATTCCTGCTCGTGCGTACAAGAGTCTGAGGAAATCGTAAATCTCGGTTAGTGTACCGACAGTAGACCTTGGGTTTCTGGAGGTAGTTTTTTGCTCAATGGAAATTACCGGGCTGAGGCCGTTAATTTTGTCTACATCGGGACGCTCCATATCGCCAATAAAAGAGCGGGCGTAAGCCGAGAAACTCTCCATGTACCTGCGCTGCCCTTCAGCATAGATGGTATCGAAAGCCAATGATGATTTTCCTGAACCTGAAATACCGGTGATGACTACCAGTTTGTTTCTAGGAATGGTAACATCGATGTTTTTAAGATTGTGCTCACGAGCCCCAAAAACTTCAATGTTTTCATGCCCTGAAATATCTACAGGAGCAGGTTCTATATTCACATTTTCTTTGAATTTTTCCATCAGATCTGGCTGCAAACGCAGAATCGACAAAGGTCAGGATTTCACAACGCAAATACAACTGAGGGTGAATGATTAAAGTTTCGGGTTTTGGTTAATTAGGGAAACTGGTGAATTGGGGAAATGGGCAATTAGGAAAATGGGCAGATCCTTCGGCAAGCTCAGGATGGAAAGGTGCAGTGCTCTACCTTTGACAAACTTGAGTAAGCTATTGCTTTAAAGTCAATTGCTGTGGAGGTTTTGGAGATATAAGTTTGTCAAAGGTTCTTCAGCATCACCATCAGTGTCTCTCGTGAGGACACTGATGATTATTTGTTCTTAGCTCATTGGGGCATACTTTTTATTGGGCAGATCCTTCGGCAAGCTCAGGATGGGAAGGTGCAGTGTCTACCTTTGACAAACTTGAGTAAGCTATTGCTTTAAAGTCAATTGCTGTGGAGGTTTTGGAGATATAAGTTTGTCAAAGGTTCTTCTACATCACCATCAGTGTCTCTCTTAGAGGACGCTGATGATTAGTTGTTTTCAGAGTTTTGGATGATCCTTTCTGTTGGGCTGATCCTTCGGCAAGCTCAGGATGGGAAAGTAGTTGGACTGTCACTCGGTATTAACCTTTGACAAACCTTAACCCAGAGGCTCATCATTTTTTCGACTTGAGCCATTCCTAAGAATTTCAAGTTTTTCAAAGGTTGGTTGTGGTGATTGCTCAAGGTTTTATTTCCCCGCCACTAAGAAACTACCCATAATCGCTTTGTGGTCAGAAGTGATTCTAACTGCATCGAGTGAGTCGCAGCCAATTCCTTTGGAGTGGAGGATGTAGTCTATCGGAATTTGCGCAATAAATGGATTCCAAGTCGGGTAGGTTGGAGTCAGCTTTTTACGGCTATCCGTGAGCTTTGTAGAAGACTGAAAATGTAGCATTCTATTGTCCCAAGGCACGGTGTTAAAGTCGCCTAAGACTAAAAATTCCCCAGGTTGATTATTGACGTATTCTTCTGCCCACTTGAGGTGCTGATTTCTGTTGTTCCACTTACTTCTGGTTGTTGGTGACTTGGTGTGCAAAGCCAAGAAGTTAACGGCTTCATTTCCCACCAAGATTTTACCCGTAATGTTGGCTGTTTCATCTAAATGAACTTCTTCAACCTCTTGGAAAGGATATTTGCTGAACACCGCAATGCCTTGGCCTTGGTTTTCGTGTTCAACAACTTTGTAAAATGGATAGTCAGCACTAAGGCCACCAACAAGAGATTCTGCCCATTGATGACTAACCTCTTGAAAGGAGACAAAATCTGGGTCTAGATTCAATACGCTATTGATGGTTTCGTCATACTTATCATTAATAGAAAGTACGTTGAATTGAAGTACTTTGAGTGATTCTTCCCCCTGATCTATTCTATAAGTCTTGCTGATTGGCCCACTGATTTTTACCAGAAGGAGAAAGTAGATTACAAAATTGACACCCGCTAATCGGTAATGGTGCTTTACGATCCAGAAAACACTCAGCGCTCCATACACTAACATTGCCTGAAACAAAAAAGACTGTAACAGGGTGAGTTTAAATGTATAGCTAGGGATAAGTAGAAGTATGGCAGGGACTAATAGAAAGGCGGCTAATAGCCTCTCTAGGTTCTTTTTCTGCCTAAACCAACAATAGATTCTTACTAACACTAAGCTAAATTTTAGTAGAAACTTAAGCTTCTGTTGCTGCATGGTTCAACCCTCCTTTAGCTTTAATATTATACCAATCTATATTTCTTGAAAGATACATGCATATGCCTAGTACAATTAGTAGGCCAACGCTCCCGAAAAGCAACGCGTAATCTTCTAATTTCAGCACAACGAATACAAAGGTGTAAATGATGCTGAAGAACATGAATAAAATACCTGCTAGCTTTTTGCTCTTCAGAATAGACATGGAGTACAGCGAAATCATGGCAATGATTACCAGGGATGAAATCCAGTAGGCCGCACTAAAATTGAGGTGTTCTGAAATAGATAAAAGTAGGGTATAGAATATGGTTAGTGTGAGCCCGACCAATATGTAATGGATTGGGTGAATTCTCTTTTTGTTAAGAATTTCAATAAAGAAAAACGTGATAAAGGTGAGGAAGAGAATCAGCACTGCATATTTGGCCGAACGAGTGTTTTGCTGATAGTTATCTACTGGTTGAAAAAGCTTAACACCAAACTCAGAATCTGCAATTCTATGTTCACTGCCCACCCATTGCTGAGGGTAATTTCTATTTAGGTCGAAAATAGACCATTCTGCACTGAATCCGCTTTCGGTTACTTCATGGTTATCCGGTAAAAACTGACCTTCAAAACTCGGGTGAGGCCAAGGGGAATTGAGCTTAGCTATGGTACTTTTTCCAATTGGGTTGAACTTCAGCGATTGAGTACCATGAAGACTGAGTTGGGTTGAAAAGCTGGCAGACTTAAGTTCTTCTGACCAATCAATATTTGCTGAAACGCCACTTTGATATTCGGCTCTTCTCGATGTTGAGTATTGGTTTTCATTTGCGTGAGCAAGTTGAAGAGCAAACTTCTTTGGAATGCCAGACTCCATCAAATACGGTTTATCATTGATCTGAATTTCGATCTTGTTCTGTATGCCTCGCATGTCTGGAATGCCAATGCTTATGGTGGCCATATCCCATAAAATAATATCGTCTTCCTTAATGAGCTTGCTGAAATCTGGCTGAGAAAATGTCCCTTCAAGTTGAAGTTGGGTTTCATACAGTGCTACTTCATATATTCCTCTTTTTCTCGACTTTGGGTTGATGTCACCCACCACCTTAAGCTTTTCCGGCAAAAAGTGAGCGTATTTGATGGTGCTGATCTCCTTACCATCGTCTAACACTAGAATAGCCTCGAAAGGAATGGTAAGAATTGGACCAGTGATTTGTTGAGGTGAAGCCCAACTGCTGGAAATCTCTCGAATAGCCTCTTCTTGCCTGAATTCTCTCTCCGATATCAACGATTTAATCATGCTATTAGGAATGAGTAGGATAGCTATAAGAAAGCCGATTGAGAGTAATTTTATACTGACCGAATTTTTGATGGAGTAGTTGATCTTATCAAATACTGTACTGTTTGTGTTGTTTTCCATTTTGTTGTTTTAAAAGTACTTTGAGTTACAAAGTATAAGCGTAAATTTTTTTACTGTGTGTTCTTTATCAATTGTTCCAAGGCGTCTATATGTGCTTTGAATGACTGTTTTCCTGTTTTTGTGACCATATATTGTGTGTTTGGTTTTCTTCCAACGAAGGTTTTAGACACTTCGATATACTCTTCTTTCTCCAAAGCTTTTAAGTGGCTAGCCAAATTGCCATCGGTCAGGTTCAACAGCTCCTTAAGTCTGTTAAAGTCCAACGATTCATTGGCCATCAATGCCGACATGATCCCTAGCCGGACCCTGCTTTCAAAAGCTTTATTCAGATTGTGGATATCCACTTATTTCTCGTATTTAAAGTACATCATGGCTCCGTAAATGATGTGCAGTACACCGAAGCCTATGGCCCAAATTAGTAAGCCATAGCCAATAACGGCCGAAGCAACCAAGCCCAAAACTACTTCAGAAATACCAAGAAATCTCACATCGCGATAAGTATAATAGCTAGCATTAATTAAACCGAGGCCATAAAAGATCAAAGTAGTGGGAGCAATAAGGCCAATAAGGCCTTGGTAATAAAAGATAACGACTAATATTCCTCCTGTTGCAAGTGGAATCAAAAGATTAATTAATAGTCGCTGAGCTGTTTTATCCCAAGTTTTGACTCCCTGTTTTTTGGCTTTTTGTCTTGTCAGGTATACACCCGTAATAATGGCTAACAAGAGAACTGCCGCGGCATCTAGCATCAACCAAGTCAGGTTTCCTCTCACATCTCTCACAATTAGTTGGTCGTAAACCAGCGTTTCGCTAGTATAGGCCAACTTCCAGGCAACGTAGGCACCAATGAGCGCATAAATTCCTGCCATTACTCCAGAAAGGCCACTGAGAGAAATAAAGCGTGAAGACTTCTCCATCATCTGGCGAATCTCCGCTATATCCTGAATGTATTTATCTGACATATCAAAAGTACTTTGAGATTCAAAGTAAATGAATCGCTATAAGTTTTCCAATATTCATTCAGCAATTTTCTTCTACTTTGCAGCATGTCTAACCAGCAAGATGTAGCACTACAACAGCGCCTCTCTAGGGGAGATGAAACCGCTTTTCAAGAAACTTTTGAGCTGTATTTTAAGGTGTTGGTACTTTTTGCTACCAAGTTTTCTTTGGACAAAGAGGCGGCTGAAGATCTGGTTCAAGATGTTTTTGTAAAGCTCTATGAGCAGAGAGATCGCTTACAATTCCATAGTTCGCTAAAAGCTTTCTTGTATCAATCTGTGCGGAATAGATGTATCGATCTTATCCGATCTACTAAGACACGCGAAAAACATCATGTGGAAATTAAGGCCGATACTGATGTGGAGGGGCTCAATAGTGAAGAGCTTATGCTTCAGTCTGAATTACAAGAAAAAATTTACTACAGCATTAAGCAACTGCCGGAACAATGCCAGCTTATTTTCAAGATGAATCGGTTCGAAGGCAAAAAGAATCAAGAGATTGCCGATGAGCTGAATATTTCTAAACGCACCGTAGAAACACAAATCAGTAAAGCACTAAAGCGACTGAGAGAAGATATTTATCCGTATTTGAAGGCGGTATTGTTGGCGGTTTCCTTTTGGATTAGCTGACTCGAAAAAAAAATTTACTTACCCGTACGTGTGAATTTTGATTCACTCGTCATATCCATGAAAAGCAATGAAAAACCCGAACGACATATCGAATGAATTGATGCTGAAGTTCCTTTCAGATACGGCCACAGCCGAGGAAAGAGAGGCTATGGAAGCATGGATGGCCGATTCGGAAGAAAATGCGAAATACATTGAACAGCTCAAGTCGCTTTGGTCCAATGCAGAGTCGTTTTCACTATTAGACAGCATAGACTTAGACCAAAACTGGCAAGGAGTTCAGTCTAAAGTGAATCAGCAGAAGGCTGGTAATTCTAAAATATTCTGGCGAATTGCCGCTGCGGTGGTATTCATAGTTTCGGCTAGCTTTTTAGCGAAAAGCTTACTCTACAGTCCGCCTGAGCAATTGAGCATTACAGCACAAGAGCAGTCTGATTTTACGCTGCCAGATGGTTCTGTAGTAACTCTCAAAAAAGGTGCTACCCTCAAATACCCAGAAGAATTTGAAGACGAAAGAAGGGTTACGTTTGAAGGAGAGGCATTTTTTGATGTGGTGAGTAATCCGCAGAAGCCATTTATTATTAATGCTGACGATACTGAAACCGTGGTTTTGGGAACCTCATTCAACTTAAAAACAGCTACTTCCCATACTGGTTTTGAACTGGTTTTGGTGGAGGGAAAGGTTAGTTTTTCTACTCCAAACGAGAAAGTGGTGCTTACGCCTGGTCAGCGTGTAGCATTGGGCCCGAATGGGCTGTTGGAAAAAACTGAGAACACAAATAGAAACTTTCAGGCATGGCAAACAGGCACTTTGGTTTTTGAAAACGCCAAAATGAGCGATGTCTTTCAAGATATAGGCAATGCATATAATGTTCGATTCGAAATGGAAAATGCAGCATTTGCTAGCTGTACATTGACGGCTCGATACGATCAGGAAGATTTGGATAGCATATTAAACACTTTAGAAATACTTTTTAATACATCATTTAATAAACAGCAAGAGACCATTTTGGTCAGTGGCGGCTCTTGCAACTAAGAACTTACAACTCGAAATATCATGAACAACAAATTATTCAAAGCCATTTTGATGGTGGCAGTGTTTTTCGCAGCGATTAACCTGCAAGCCCAAGAAGACGAACCTATGAGAACGCTGTTTAATAACGGAGGAATTCGTTCGAACGGAGGCTATGGGGGAGTGCATGTAGGGTATACTCAGATAGGAGGGGCCGATGCTCTTACTATTGGAGGTCAAGGTGCTTGGCTCATTAATCATCAGTTTGGAATCGGACTTTCAGGAACTGGCTTCATGACCGAAAGAATTGATGATGCCACACTTGGTTCTAGATACATTACCACAGGTGGCTATGGCGGATTAATGTTAGAGTTTATTGCCATGCCGAAAAGTCCAATCCACTTGAGTTTTCCTGTTACTATTGGAGCTGGAGGCGTTAGCTACGTTCGTTCTAATCGCGACTTTGAGTTTTACGAGTCGGAAGATTCACATGCCTTTTTTGTGGTAGAACCTGGGGTAGATGTAGAGTTCAACCTCCTGCCTTTTGTACGCTTTGGCGTAGGAGTGAAATATAGAGTTACATCAGATATGGAAATGACTTATATAGACTCTGGCAATAGAATCTTAGACCGAGATGCACTTACAGGATTCAGCACAGCACTCACTCTGAAATTTGGAAAATTTTAAAAACTTAAGCTAAAACTGACCATTTGTTAACGAGCCTGTAATTTCACTTTCAGTGTTTTACAGGCTCAAATACTTACTTTTGTAGTACCTAATTGAAGATGAAAGCTGTAGTCATTTGTTTTATGCTCATTCTCTGTCAGGCATTAGCTTTTGGCCAAAGACAGTCTTTGCTTCAAACTCAGGTGACGGTTAGTTTTAGCAATACATCTATTGAAGAGATTCTGAAATCTCTAGAAACCGAATCGCTGTCATTTGTTTATTCACCAGAAGTTTTTGATGTAAAAAAGCGAGTTAGTATCAATAGACATAATACTGCATTAGCTTCAGTGGTCACTGAGTTGTTTTTGGGTCAGTCAGTTGAAATGCATGAAATGAATGGTCAGGTTTTGTTGAGAAAGAAAATCACCCCAAAACCTGATTCGCAGCAAGAGGTTTTAGACACCATTAGAACTCAACCAAGCGTATCACCCTCCATTGTAGTTAGTTCAAGTTCCACTGTTCAAAAAGCAGCCATTATTGAGAAAAGCGAGCCTGTTCCCACTCAGCAGATGAATCAACAGGAAAAGCAAGCAAGCTTAGACTCTTTGGCAAACCCCACGGTGGACGATAGTGTAGATTCATTTGGCTCACAGGTTAGAGCTCCTACATCATCTCTACTTGCACAAACAAGTACTTTTATTCCTAGGTGGAACATGCGGCCTTATGAGCCCTATGCTTACCAAGCTAATCCCTTAGCCTTAGACTATTCACTCTTGCTACCGAAGTTTAAGGAAGAGGCACCACAACCCTCTATTTGGGACGAAATTGCCAGTGAGAACAGAAAAAACACGAAGCGCGAGAAGAAAGAGAAAAGGGCTACCGATGATAGGAAATTCAGGATGGGTCTGGGTCTTTATACCGGTTTCGCTCCACTAGATAATTTGGATGCCTTTTTAATTGGTGGGCGGATTATGTATTATCCATCTATCAGAACTGGAGTTGGCTTTAATGCAAACGCCTTATTATCTAAAAGTTTCTACAGCGAAACTTTGCAAAAAGATATCAGAGTAGAAGGCGGTTATGGTGGTTTAGCTATAGAATATGTACTGTTCCCAAAGAGTGTTATTCACATAAATTTACCGCTTACTCTAGGGGCAGGTGGTTATAATTATGTTGAGTCGGAAGACCCATTTGCGCCTATAGATCCTGAAAATTCTGAAGCCTTTTTTATGATAGAAGTTGGAGCTGAGTTAGAGGTTAATGTGGCGAAGTTCTTGAAAATTGGAGCAGGCTTTAGCTATAGAAGTATATCTGGTTCAGACTTCCTGAACCGAGATAACAACCAGGATATTATCAAAGCCTCTGCACTAGAGGGTGTTAACTACGGTATAATTCTAAAGTTTGGTAGGTTCTAGATTCCAGAAAGATATTCTGTGAGTTCCTTATGGCTTCTCACTAAGTCTAAAGCACCTAGCTGTTTCAGCTTTTCTCCATGTCCGTTTCTTACATGAGTTCCACCTAAAAAACCTACCGTTTTTAAGCCAGCAGCCGTAGAGGCGGTTACTCCAGCAACACTGTCTTCTATAACCAAAACCTCTTCTTTGTTAAGGTTCAATTTTTCTAAAGCCAACAGATAAACTGCAGGGTCAGGTTTTCCCTTAGGTACCATTTCGGCAGAAAACACTCTTTTCTGGAATATATGATTGGCTTCTAATAATTCTATGGCCTCTAACACGTAGTCTTCGGCACTATTGGAAACCATACTTGCAGTAACGGGAACGCCAGATAGCATTTCTTTGACGCCAACAATAGGACGCATGTTTCGCCTTATCTCCTCATCCATGAAAGCCACTGCCTCGCGAGTTGCTGTGCTAGCTGCTAGCAGCTGTTTAGCCTTCAAGATTTCTAAAATGTCTGTGAAAGTTTTACCTGTATAATCGGCTATAAAGGTTTCAATGTTAATATCTACGCCTTCAGAAATAAGCCAGTTGGTTACTACTTCTGCAGCTACAATTTCAGTGTCGATCAGAACTCCGTCACAATCGAACAGTATATGTTTTGTCATTAGAAATTCGGAGAAAGCAAGTATTTAGAATAGAACTCATCGATTACTCTTACCGCATCTGTTGGGGTTTCTACTATGCTTATCAGATCTAAATCGGTATTACTAATATTTCCGAATTTCAACATAGTGCCTTTTACCCAATCTATAAGCCCAGACCAGAATGCTTCACCAACCAAAACAATTGGGAAGCGCCCAATTTTGTTAGTTTGAATTAACGTAATGGCTTCAAAAAGCTCATCTAATGTTCCAAACCCACCCGGCATAACCACAAAGCCTTGAGAGTACTTAACAAACATAACTTTGCGCACAAAGAAATAATCGAACGTAATGAGTTTATCTGGGTCTATGTAAATGTTATTGCCTTGCTCATGCGGTAGCTCAATGTTTAGCCCAACGGATTTTCCGTTTTCACTTCTGGCGCCTTTGTTTCCGGCTTCCATAATGCCTGGTCCACCACCAGTAATAACTCCGTAACCGTGTCTGACCAACTTGGCTGCAATATCTTCTGCCATTTGATAATATTCAGTGCCGGGCTTAGTTCTGGCAGAACCGAAGATAGATACACAAGGGCCAATTTTAGCGAGCTTTTCAAAGCCTTCAACCATTTCGGCCATTACTTTAAAAATTACCCAAGAGTCGTGGGTCTTAATTTCGTTCCAATCTCTGTCTCTAAATGCCTGCTTGATTTTATCTTCGTTGTTCATATTATTCTGTTTGAGTTAAACATAGGTGAAAACCTTTTTCTAAACGGATGCACCATATCAAAGTTCCTTTAAGTTTTAATGAACTTACTGCTTTGATCTCTAATTACATGGATTTGAGGTGTTTTAGTGCTGGCTCTAGTTTAGGGTGATCATACTCAAAACCAGCTTCCATAATCTTTTCACTACTTACTCTATTTCCTCCCACAACCATTTTGGCCATTTCGCCTAGAACTACCTTTAGTGCAAGACCAGGTACTGGAATTGGAACATATTTTTTGTCGAAAGCTTTAGCAGCTGCTTCTGTAACTTCTCGGTTGGTGGCAGGTTTTGGTCCTACAGCATTGTAAGTGCCTACCATTTGATCGTTCTCTAATGCGTAAAGGAACATCTTGCAAAGATCGTCTATATGAATCCAGCTCATATATTGTTTTCCGTTGCCTAAAGGAGCGGCTACCGGTGGCTTGAGTAGTTCTACTAAAGCGCCTCCTTCTTTGCTAAAGACCACGCCAATTCGGAGTTGTACCAAGCGAATATCAAGGTCTGTTACCTTGCTAGTTGAAGTTTCCCAAGCATCTACTACGTGGGCTAGAAAATCGTGCCCAACAGGCGCTGTTTCTTTTAGGTTGGTGGTTCCAGTATCTAGTCCATAATAGCCAATGGCAGAGGCAGAAATAAAGGTTTTAACTTTGTTATCTATGTTTTTTAGCGTGTTATAGAGTAAAAAAGAGGTCTTAGTACGGCTATTGTATATTTCTTCCTTGCGTTCTGCTGTCCACCTTTTGTCTGCCACTCCCGCACCAGCAAGGTGAATGACAGCCTCTACTCCATTAAACGCACCACTTTCAATGTATTCCTTCTTATAGTCCCATTCAAAAATGGGGTATGGTTTAGAAGCATCTTTAGACCTGCTGAGTACAACCACTTCATGCCCTTTAGATTTAAGTAGTGGAATAAGTCTTGAGCCAACTAGACCAGTCCCTCCTGTAATTAATACTTTAGCCATAGACTTAAAAGTAGGGAATGGCCTCGAATGTTTGGCAGATGAACATAAAAAAAGCCGCACTGGGCGGCTTAAACTATTTTTCAGTTTCGACTATAAGTAAGGAAGAAGCATTACCAAGTTTTCGCTTTGAATGGTAGTTATACATGGTTTTTCCTTTAACAATGGTCAGCTTACCGATCTTTTGAATGTTTAATTTTGACTTAATGTCTTCTAAACTCCAATCCTTTTTGAGTTTTCCATTTAACTCTATTGCCACTTTAGTTCTTTCAAGGGTGGTTAGAGTATGGTTTAAAATGTCTTCCCTATTGGATTTATTGAGGTAAAACACACTTTGATTGGGGTTACCCAAAATATTGTTGATGGAGAGGGAGTCCATTTTATATTGAATACCGATTGAGGCATAATTAATCTTCGGAATGCCTGTATTTTCTCCAATGAACTGATAAGTATTTGATATTCTGTCGGTAAGAAGATCTTTTCTATTCAAGGCATCCAAAAACTGACCTTTAATTTCTAAATCATTCATTCCTTGGTTTTCATAAAGCTGAATCAACGTGTTCAGTTTTTGGCTTTCTCTGTTAAGAAACTCCAACTCCCTATGCCTTCTATATTCGTTTAATGCCCTTTCTTTTTCGTTGCCAGTAAGTTCTATTCCATTGACAAGTATTTGCTTTGGTTCGAAATTTTCGTCTAGAATAAATTGGGCTTTGTCAGTTGGCTTGTTTATCTCAGGGTCTTGGTTGGTAATTCTTATTACTTCTCGATAGTCGTTGAACTTATCAAAGGCAATTACCTCTTTCATTCTATTTCCTGTGTAGAATTCTACTTTTCGAATTTTGAGTATCAAGGAGTCAGAAAGGTCTGTTAGCTTTTTACCTGGTATGACTATATTATCAATCACCAATAAAGGTTCTGAGCCATTCAGACTATATTTAATATTTATTGACCTGAAGAGATCTCGATTTTCAGCTCCACCAGGGAATTGCATCAAGCTATATGTGCCACTGGTTGTACTGTTTCTTTCTTTCGAGTAACGCTTTTCTAGTTCTGCATCTATTTCAGCATTATTTTCTAGTACTTTCTTTGTCTCTATTATGTCTTTGGTGAGTTTATCTAACCTTTCTTGATATACATTGACTCTTTCTTGTTGAACCTTATCTCGATTGTTTTCTAAGTTTTGAATCTGTTCTAGTCGTTTTTCTACTCTATTCCTCTCTTCTTGAAGGATAGCTTCTCTCTGTCTCAATTCATTTCGGACTTGCTCTTCATAGGAATTTGAGGATGTTTTTGGTTTTGTAAGCCCAAGGCTCACTAGTTTGGTGTAGGCTTGCTTATAGTTAATCAGTTCAGTGCTTTTCAGCTCCTTTCCATCTTTGGTAATTTGTAGCAGTTCTCCCTCCTCATCAAATTCGAAAATGAATGCTTTTGGTTTATTGACCATTTCCAAAATAGCTTTAGACACTGCCAAGCTATCATTGTCTTGTGGCAGAGGAGCACTATCAAATTCAGGGTTACCGATGCTCGGCTGAATAGTTTCAGTATGAGTGGCAGAATCTAAATCTAAGAGCATGGAAGCAGGTAGGTTTTCTTCTGCATTTTCGGTTTTCGGCAGGGTATCCTGCACACTCATTAGGCCAAATGCGACCAGCAGTATGGCGATGGTAAAGGTGGCACTTAGCCAATTGGGTTGTTGTTTTGAATTCATCATAATGTTAATGCGTTTAAGGACCTGATTTTTTGAGTTTCCCGCAAAGGCAAGACCGGGTTGGTTCATGCTGAAAGCTTGAACTTTGGCCAAGGCTTTGATCATAGGGAGTTTCTTTTCTGAGTATTTGAGTGCCAACTCATCGGTGGCATATTCGCGCTCATTGTCAAGCTGGCTTTTCATCCACCAATAAGCAGGGTGATAGAAAAATACTATCTGTAATACGTTGATAATGATGTTGATAACAAAGTCGTTTCGTTTCAAATGAGCCAGTTCATGGTATAGAATGGCTTCTACCTCCTCTATAGAAAGCCCTTCGATTAAGCCAATGGGAAAGAGAATGGTAGGTCGGATGACTCCTATAATGATGGGGCTTTTGATCCAATGACTAGACCTCAGCTGGACTTTTGTTCGGATACTTAAACTGTGTTTAACTTTATTCAACAGCCCATTTAGGCCTTCAGCCTCCAAAAAACCAGAGTTATTAATGAGCCTTTTCATCCAGATGAAAGAACCGATAATCTTAAGAAAGAATAGCCCCACACCCACAAACCAAATGAAGGCTATGGTTGAAGCATTTTTCTTTAGCCATAGCATGGTGGTGTTACTTTCCTGATTAAGGCTAATAGGTTGAAAATCTGTGGGTAAGTCAAAAGAGTTGCTTTCAGTAAGTAGTTGGGCTGGTACAGAGTTTTCCACATAAGCATTTGGCCAGAAGAAGTATAGGTTGAAGGCTAGAATGATAGGAAGTAAGGCAATTCCCGCCAAGGTAGTATTATACCTGACTTTCGCTCTTTTGTTGCGGAGCATCACCAAGGCTAAGAGCAATAAAAAAAGCAGTAAAGCTCCTTGCCAAAGTGAATGTACTAAGCTGAGGCCTAGCGCTTCTAGTATGTGATTACTGGTGTCCATCGTTTTCCAATTTCTGAATGAGTGCTTTTATTTCTTCTAGCTCTTTAGCGGAGGTTTTTCCTGAGCCTAGTGCGCTTAGCACCAGTTTGCTGGCAGAACCACCAAAGGCCGTATTGAGCAGCTTATCTAGCATTTCTCCCTGAATATCTTCTGCCTTTACTTTGGCAGAATAGATATGAGTTCGAGCGCTTTCATCTCTTTCTACCAAGCCTTTTTGTGTCATTATCTGCAACAACTTTAAAGTAGTTGTGTAGCCAACTTCTTTTTGCTGATTGATGATGTTGTTGACGGTTCTTACGTTCGAAGGCCCCTCATTCCATAGAATGTTCAGGATTTCCAGCTCACTTTCGGTAGGTTTAATCATAGTACGATTTGTTTCGTACTTCAATTATATACGAAGATTTTCGTAATAGGAATTTATCTACGAATTATTTCGTAATAAACCTGATGGAGCTCATTAGTAAGGGCTTACTTCTGAGAAAGTCTGATTTGCTCGCTATCCCAATGGTGGTCTTCTTCTACCAAACCTCGCTTGAGGTCTTCCTCCAGAAGTCTTTCTTGTTGCTCAATTTCTTCCTTCGCTTTAAAAATGTACTCTTCGCTATTGGAAGGTTTCTCGGAAAGACGCTTCAGACTGTCTTCGTCATATTTTATAAAATTTTGGCCTTGCCTAAACAGGCTATACTTTCTAAAGCCCATATGGCTGAGCACATCGGTTGCCAATTTTACAGAAGTATCTAGGGTTTCTCTGTAAACGTTCTCAATGCCCATGTTTAGAAGCTCATAAGCGTCAATTCTGCTTTTGGCTCTTACCATAAGCCGAACATTAGGGTAGTTTTTTTGCACCAACTTCACCAAATCCATGGTTACGTCTGGATTGTCTATGGCACAGATGAGGGTGTCAGCCTCCGCAATTCCAGCAGACTCAAGAAGCTCTTTTCTGGTAGCGTCACCATAATATACCTCGAAACCCATTTTACGAAGAATGTCTACTCGTGAAGAGTCTTGGTCTAGAATGGTGGCTTCAATTCCATGAGACCGAAGAAACCTGCCAACCGTACTTCCGAAATGTCCGAAGCCAACTAAAATGGTTCGGTGCGATTTGGCAATATGATCCATTGATCTGGCCTCAGACTTTTTAGTACCCACTCTTGGTAAAACAAGCCTTTCATTGAGCACATTTAAAAAGGGTGTCAGCGTCATGGAAAGGGCAGTTACCACCAGCATAATGTCTAAATGTTCTCGGTCTAAAATATTGAGCTGAAAAGCGAATGATAGAATTACAAAGGCAAATTCACCTACCTGAGCCAAACCAACTCCTAGTAAGAGTCTTTGGTCCATCTTTAATTTGAATATGTATGCTACTACATAAATGATTATGGCTTTCATCAGGATGATACCCACCACAAGGCCGCTTATCATTAGCGGGTTTTCGCTCAGCACTACAAAGTTGATGGAGGCACCAACCGCAATAAAGAATAGCCCAAGCAGTAGGCCCTTAAATGGTTCTAAGTTGCTTTCTAATTCATGCTTAAATTCACTTGTGGCCAGTACAACTCCGCCTAAAAATGCACCTAGGGCTGGGCTTAAACCAACCAATTCCATAGCTAATGCTAGCCCCAAGACTATCAGCAACCCACATGCTACTAGCAGCTCTCTTACCTTGGTTTGTGCAACTAGCCTAAGCATAGGGACGAACAAATACCTACCAGCTAACACCACGGAAACTACAGAAAGCACAATAGTTAAGGCTTGTAAACCGATAGGCAAGCCTTCTAGCAAATATCCTTTCAGTCCTTCACTGTGTCCGTCACCTGTAGCAGTATGTGAGTTTTCGCTGGCTAAAAGCGGGATTATGGCCAGCATTGGAATAACAATAATATCTTGAAAAAGCAGAATGGAGAAAGAGGCAGCACCACTTGGTGTTTCCATCATGCCTTTTTCTTTCACGGTTTGCAGTACAATGGCAGTAGAAGATAGCGCCACTGCCATAGCAAAAATGATAGAAACGTTCCACCCAAAACCTACCAACTGAAAAAGTCCAAATGAAAGGAGAGTAGTAACAATTACTTGACCTCCACCCATTCCGACAATGCTTTTTCTCATTCGCCAGAAGTTTTTAGGCTCTATTTCTAGTCCAATCAAAAACAGCATAATAACCACCCCAAACTCAGCAAAGTGAAGAATGTCTTCTCCTTCTGAGCCAACAAAACCTATTACATAAGGGCCAATGAGAATACCTGCAAGCAAGTACCCAAGCACAGAACTGAGCCCAAAGCGCTTAGCGATGGGCACACAAATGATAGCCCCCAGAAGAAATACAATAGCCTCGAATAGTACGTTTCCACTCATGATATAGCCGTTTTGAGTTGAGGAATGTTGTTGAGAAAATCAGCCTGATTCAATGCGTGAAAGTCTTCTTCTTCACATAATAATTTAATGGCTGCCTTGTATTGCTGCGCATAATTTTCCACCTCATCATCAGTAAGCGTATAAGTCCCTGTAACAGTAAAGGGAGGCAAATAAAACATGCCACAAAGTGTAGCGGTTTGCTCAAATGGTCTTAGAAATTCATTAATGGAATAGTTGTTTTTGCCCTCTCTGCAATAGACTTCTTCTTTTCCACCTGTAGTTATTACGCTTATGGCTCTTTTACCTAAAAGTGCATTTCCTTTTGGCCCATATGCCCAGTTGTACTCCAAGACTAGATCTATCCATTGCTTAAGCAGTGGAGGGCAGCTATACCAATAAAACGGATGGTGCCACACCACAACATCGTGTTCTTCTAGTAACTTTTTTTCTTTGTCTATATCTATGTTAAAGTCTGGGTACTTTTCATACAAATCATGAATAGTAACATCAGAAGTCTGATCTATACTTGATATTAAGGCTTTATTTATCCTTGACCGTTCAAATTTCGGATGCGCAAAAAGAATCAGTACTCTGGCCATATTGTTGAAGATGGTTTGAACTTAATTTCGTTATTCTTTCGGTGAGAAGCCAGTTTGAGAAGCTGCTTCTTAACTTCCTTTCTCAACCGTTTAAATCATAATATGAGTTCCTGAAACAGCCAGCATTGTACTTTTTGTCTTTAGGTGTAAATTCAAAGTCACTAAACCTTATAACCATGCGGAAAAGAAGAAACTATGGACTTTTTCTGTTAGCAGTGCTAGCGATTTTGTTCTACACCAGCCAACCAATTTTTGCCCAAGAGGGCTATCAGCGGCCTCCAGAGGCTATCGCGAAACTTATTGATGCACCAAGTACTCCTGCGGTAAGAATAGATTCTAAAGCAGAATGGATGCTTTTAATGGAGCGACCAGGTTACCCGAGCATTGAGGATATTGCTGCCCCAGAATTGCGTATTGGAGGTACTAGAATTAATCCCGCAACAAATGGTAGAAGTAGACAAAACCCAATGACTGGGTTGAGTTTGAAGAATATTAAAACAGGTGAGACTTTTGAGTTCTCTAACATGCCGGCTAAGCCTGCCATCAGTAATGTTTCTTGGTCTAATGACGAAAAGAAGATTGCTTTTACCAATACAGTAGAAGATGGTATTGAACTTTGGGTGGTTAACCTAGAAAGTAAATCGGCCAAAAAGCTAACAGAAGCCATTATTAATAATGCTTATGTATCTGCTTTTGAGTGGATGCCTGATGGCCAGTCACTTTTAGTAAGTACGGTAAAAGACGGTAGAGGTAATGCGCCTGTTAAGCCAAGAGCACCAAAAGGGCCAGTAATTCAGGAAACTGCAGGAGCTGAGGCTGCTTCTAGAACTTATCAAGACCTTCTTGAAAATGCTTATGATGAGCAACTTTTCGAGTATTACACTACGGTTCAACTTAGAAATGTAGACCTGAACGGGAATGCCAAAAAGATAGGTCAACCTGCAATTATCAAAGGATTCGATGTGTCACCAAATGGTGAATATATTCTGGTACAAACAATTCAGAAGCCTTTTTCTTACCTAGTTCCTGCTTCCAGATTTCCTTTCAATTATGAGGTATGGAGTGCCAATGGTAACAACAAGAAGGTATTGGCCCAAATTGCTTTAGATGAGGTTCGTCCTAAAGGGTTTGATGCTACTCGCTTAGGAATGAGAAGTGTGAATTGGAGAGCCGATGCACCAGCTACATTGTACTGGGCAGAAGCGAATGATGGTGGAGACCCTGCCATGGATACTAATGAGCGCGATATCGTTTACATGCAGGCAGCACCTTTCGAAGGTCAGCCAACTAAGTTGGCAACAACATCGCTTCGTTATGGTGGTATAGTTTGGGGCGATGAAAAAAGAGCTTGGTTGAACGAGCAGTGGTGGGCAAACCGCATGGAGAAGGCCACAATTATAGACCCTACCAAACCTGGCCAAGCAGGAAATGTGATCATTGAAAGAGCTACTACTGACAGATACAATGATCCAGGTAACCCAATGACCATTAAAAATGAGTATGGCAGATACGTTCTGAAATTCGATAAAGATGAGGTATTCATGAGCAGTGTAGGTGGTTCTCCTGAAGGGGATAGACCATTCTTGAGCAGGTTCAACCTTAAAACGAAAAAGCAAGACATCATATTCAGGTCTGAAGCTCCATACTACGAAAGACCAATCGATATCATTACTGAGAAGGCCGACAAAATCATGACTATCCGTGAGTCTGAAACCGAGCCTCAGAATTATTTCATCAGGGACTTGAAGAAAGGTACACTTACGGCTATCACCGATTTCCCTCATCCACAACCAGAAATGATGGAAGTGAATAAGGAAATTATCAAATACAAAAGAGCTGATGGGGTAGACTTAACCGCTGTGCTTTATACCCCAGCAGGATACGATAAGGCCAAAGACGGTCCGCTTCCAGTGCTTATGTGGGCATATCCAAGAGAATACAAATCTATTGCAACCGCTGCTCAGGTAAGAGGAACGCCTTATTCGTTCACGAGAGTAAGCTCAGGCTCTCCATTGTTCTGGGTGTTGAGAGGTTATGCGGTGATGGCTAATACTGAATTCCCAATTATTGGTGAAGGCGATAAGGAGCCAAACGACTCTTTCCGCGAGCAATTGGTGATGAATGCTGAAGCGGCCATTGATGCTGTGGCAGAACTAGGGGTTGGCGACAGAAACCGTGTAGGTGTAGGAGGCCATAGCTATGGTGCGTTTATGACCGCCAACTTGTTGGCGCATTCAGACTTGTTTGCTGCAGGAATTGCCAGAAGTGGAGCATATAACAGAACCCTTACTCCATTTGGTTTTCAGCGAGAAGAGAGAAGCTATTGGGAAGATCCAGATTTGTACAACTACATGTCGCCATTTATGCATGCGGATAAGGTTAATGAGCCACTTTTACTTATCCACGGTGAGGCCGATAATAACTCAGGGACTTTCCCAATTCAAAGTATTCGTTTTTACAATGCTGTGAAAGGCCATGGGGGAACTGCTAGGTTAGTCATGTTACCAGAAGAAAGTCATGGATATGCAGCAAAAGAGTCTATTCTGCATATGCTATGGGAGATGGATACTTGGTTAGAGCGGCATGTGAAAAACGCTACCACCAAGCCAGAGGGTGCTAAAATTGATAGTAAGGATAGGGACTAGGTAATCCAAGATTTTTTACTCTAAAATTTGAAAAAACCTTTGACCATTCTGTCGAAGGTTTTTTCATTTATGATTACTATACAATCGACTCTTGTGACAGTGTCATACTGAGGCTTGAAGGCTATATCACTCTAAGTAAGTCTTTAATGCTTAATAAGATTCCTCGCTTACTCGTAATGACTTATCCGAGAGGTTTTTAGGTTAAAACAATCTTCTGTCGGTTGTCAGAATTAAGCAGTGATATTCCCTTCAGCAAAAGAGCATGGTAACAGTCATCCTGAGGTACGAAGGATCTTATCAATTAGCCCATAGTTATTATCTTGAAAACAATAAATCCACACTTATGGCAGGCCTTCATGTTTATATTTTAACTAATACTTCGAAAAAGGTACTTTATGTCGGTGTTACTAATGATCTAGAAAAACGACTCATTCAACACTATCAAAATCGAGGAGAAAAAAGAACCTTCGCTGGAAGATACTATTGTTATTATCTCATCTACTTTGAATACCACCATAATAATATTGGGGGTATTGAGAGAGAAAAGGAGATAAAGGGTTGGTCAAGACAAAAGAAGGTTGACCTGATTAATTCATACAATCCAAAATGGCTTTTTCTCAATGATCAAATTACCAAATGGCCTCCTGATCCAGGGACATTTTAATTGAAATGGGTTTGATTTACTATGATAGATAAGATTCCTCGCTCACTCGGAATGACTTATCCGATAGGCTTTTAGGTTAAAACAATCTTCTGTCGATTATCAGAATTAGGCAGTGACGTTCCTTTTATTGAAAGAGTATTGTAGCAGTCATCCTGAGGTACGAAGGATCCTATCAGTTTTTACAATGATTTCAATTATCACTCACACAAAAATGCGGCACCAAAAACACCGGCACTATCACCGAGTTTAGGCCTGACTATTTTAGTTTCTAACCTGGGGTTGAAGGTGTACTTTTCGGCTTCTTCTACCCCTCGGGTGTATAGCTCATCTACGTTGCCCACACCACCACCTAAGACAATTACATCTGGGTCTAGCACATTAATAATAGTAGAAATGCCCAAGCCGAAAAAGTGAACTAATCTGTCTAGCGTTTTTAGTGCGTTTTCGTCTTCTCCACTTCTTGCTGCTGGCAATATGTCTTTGAGTCGTTTGCGCGTTCCGGTCAGTTGTTCGTAGTAGTTTTCTAAGCCAGTTCCTGAAATTACCGTTTCGGTACAGCCAGTTTTTCCGCAATAGCATGGCCCACCAGAAGCATCTAAAAAGTTATGTCCCCATTCTCCACCAATACCTTGTTTACCATTCAAAACCTTTCCGTTCACCACTATTCCACCGCCACAACCGGTACCCATAATTACACCAAACACTACTTGGGCTTCAGGGTCAACTTCAGGAACAATACCCATTTTAGCTTCAGCTAAAGCAAAGCAATTGGCATCGTTAGCCATGAGTGTAGGAATGCCCAAAAGTGCTTCTAAGTCTTTTTTAAAGGGTTTTTTGTTGATAGCCTGAGAATTGGAGTTTTTCAGAAGCCCAGTTGGAGGATCAATAGCCCCAGGCGTTCCAATACCTATAATTGAAGGATGCTCCCCAACTTCTTCGGCTACCAGATCGATAAGCTTTTTTATGTTACTTAAAACATGTTCATACCCTTTAGCCGCTTCTGTTTCTATTCGCTTTCGAACAAGAGGTGTTGGGTCATCTTTCGACTTAAGTACTGCCGCTTCAATCTTAGTTCCACCAAGGTCTATTCCCCAGAGTTTTGTCATCATTTTATAATTCTTACCTTAAAATAAGCGTTTCGTAACAAAATCTTACACAGATTCACACACAGTACTTTCTAAAACTAAAAACCACATGAAAAACAAGCACACATTAATCATATTCATTGTTTTGGCGATTCTGTTCGCGGGGTCTTGTTCTACCTCGAAAGAAGAAATAGGTGTGCCTCAAACTAGAAACTATAAGGCCATAGTAGCTGATTCCGTTGTGTTTGAATGGCTTTCAGAACTTGACTTATTAGACTACAATGAGGAAGCCGAGGAGCTTTTGCTTCTCGATAAAACCTCAAATGAAGTTCTAATCATTAATGAAGAGGGAGAGTTATTGAGCCAGTTCAACCCACATATTGAAGGGCCTAACTATGTAGGTGACTATGATTTTGGATGGACGTTCTATGGTAATGATTATTTGATATGCTATGGCACTTATTATTTCCACCTGTTGGATAAAGAAGGCAAGAGAGTAAAGCGTTTTCCGTACCCCGTGGAAACAAATGGTCTATGGATGCTAGACTACAACCCACGGATGTTATTTGATTATGAGTATCAAGGAGATGATAAGTTCGTTGCCTTTATTACTGCTCCTCAGGGGCCGAGCTATCCAAGTATGGATTATTATGACTCTATTGAAATGGTATATGCCATAGATGTAGAAAGCGAATCTGGTTATTCAATAATGAGTAAACCCGAATCAAGTACCTATCGAAACCTGAAAGGTTATGTAGATCATGGATGGCCATATATGACCAATTACTTCGGAAGTAAATTTGCTCAGATCCACTCAGTTGATAGTATGCTTTACATCTGGAATGCAGAAGGTGATGAGTTACTGAATAGCATTGTGATTCCGAAGGAATTTCAACCAGACTATGAGGTTAAGTCTTATGGAGATTCTGGAAACCCTGATAGATTTAGAATTAATTCTAACGTGTATTCTACAAAAGATTACATTCTACTCCACAGTTTGAAAATTATACCTGAGTCAATTAATCGAGAGCTTCGAAATAAGTACCCGAGGTATTGGGAATCTGAAGAATATAGAGAGGCTGCTCAGAAATATATGGACGCAAATTACCTCGTTTTCAATGAAGAGGGGTTTTTAGGCGAACTTAAATATGAAACAGGCCCTACTGGTGTTAATAGGCTTAGTACTAAAAAGGACTTTATATGGAAAGATCGTAGGTATGAAGATGAGAGGGACTACCGTACCTTCCTAAAGGTTAAGATTGTTCCTGTTGAAGAATAAAAAAGCCGGACTCAAAAGAGCGCGGCCGTATTGTTGTGGTGATTGATATCTTATTATTCCTCGTTTTGGCTTAATGCTTCGTTTCGGAGTTCAAGCTTGTCTACCACGAAGTTTCCTAACTTTCTTCCTTGAGTTACACCGTTTTCGATAGCCGGCATATAGTGGATTCCTCCGTATAGACGGCTAATAGCAGCTTCTTCAGAAGCATCTATAAACGAATCGAAATCTCTCACGCTTAGGCCATACTTTTCTTCTGTATCGTCTCTGAAAGAGAAGTTATCGCCAAAGATTGAAGTTAGTGCTACGGCTGCGGCATTAGATATAACTGAGTGGCCACTCGTATATTCAGGGAAGGGAGGAGTTTGTAACAATGGCAACCACTCTTCATCTATGTATTTATTAATTACAGTTTCAGGCCTAATCAGGTTAGAACGGAACTTCTCATTCCAGCAACTAATAAAGCCATCGGCCAAAGCCACAGAGGTAAGTGCATAAGCTTCTGCTGTTTGCATTGGGTTGGTTTCTGCTTTTCGACAAGCAATTTTTACAATACCAATCCAGTGCCCACCAGGAGTAATTTTCTTAGTGGCTGCCATTACGTGGCCAGTTACATTCATTACATATGGATTGCAATCCCAGAAAGAGGCAATCTCTTTTTGCTCTTGGGTAAGATTTACTGCCGTTTCGTAAACTTCCATCACTTCTTTATAGAAAGTGCTATTCTTGTCCATATCGAAGGCTGTTGGCCTTTCGGGAGTAAACTGGCTTGCAGAGTCTATAGCGAAAGGACGAATTTGTGTCCAGTGCGGCTCAATCGCTTCAAAATAACCAGGAGGTGTTGGCTGCCAACGCGTAGGGTCATTGGTAACAGTGAATTTAGGGTAAGTACGTGTTTGCTTATACATATCGCCATCAGCCCACTGAAGAATGTGAGCCGCCACTTCATCACCATAAGCCACGGAGGCTTCAAAAAAGTCGCTATTTACACCTTTGCCCAATTCTTCATAAAGCTCATCTCGATAGGCGTCCATATCTGCTTCCGAGAAAATTAGAGCCGTCCCAATTTTTATGAATGCCTGAAGAGCAGCTAAATCGTACGAAACTTCTTCTTTCGGGTCAGGAATTTCTGACAGCTCTGTCAACTGGCCTGCCAACGACTGATAACCAGCATCATTTTTGGCGAGTACTTCATACATAGCGATGCTTGGGTAAGCATAGATTCTACTCGCAACAGGTGGAGAAAAAATGTCATGGACAATAATTTCAGATAGCTTATCCATGGTCTCATGGTAAACATCAGATTCGATCTCAAGTTCTTTTACTCCACTATCGCAAGCAGAGATGGCAAACAGCATAGCCAACGTTACAGTTAAAAAAATCTTCTTCATCACAATCTCCTTTCTTTAGGATTACAAATGTTATGACTATCAAGCATTTGATCAAGCGAAAAGCATAAAATATAAGCCATCTCTTCCTTGGGTTATACTTAGAATAATACAAGCAGCATTCTGAGTTATTTTGCGATTGTATAGAATAGTGGTGGATGCTTTTCGTCAAACTCAGTTAGTGACTGATAGTACTTAGCTAACTGTAGAATTTTGTCTTCTTCGTACAAATTACCAATTAATGTTAGGCTAGTAGGTCTTCCTTTTTCATCAAAGCCAGTAGGGATAGAAATTACAGGGTGACCAGTAAGGTTTGTGATTTGGAGTTGACTACTTCTTGCTGAAGGCGCAATAATCACATCGTAATTTTTGAACAGCTGATGTATTTCTTCGATCAGCCTTCTGCGTTCACGGTTAGCCTGAAGGTATTCTACTGCCGGAATAAAGCGTGCTTGACGAAGCGAGTTGGCTCTACTGCCGGAGGTTTGTTCTACCATATCATCTACAGCTCCGCTTCTCACTAGCTCTTCAAAAAAGGCTCCTGCTTCAGCCCTTAGAATTACATCGAATACTCTGAAGGGGTAATTTTTTGGAAGAGAAAGCGTATCGAAGCTAGAGTTGAGCTCTTTCTCTAAAAGCGCTACAGCAGCTATAACGTTTTTTCCTCTTTGGGTTTTACTGTCGGAAAGGATATCCGATTCTAACTTGGCGATTTTTAGATTCGAAACCTTGCCATTGGCAGGGGTGAAGGGCACATTATTGGTAGTGGGGTCTAGCGGATCCTTTCCGTAGATAGCCGCCAGAACTATTTCACAGTCTTCTGCCGAGCGACAAATGGGGCCAACCTTGTCCATAGACCAGCTTAGGCTCATCACTCCGTGTCGGCTGATTCTCCCGTAGGTTGGTCTCAGGCCAGTAACGCCATTTCTTGTGGCTGGTGAGGTAATAGATCCTAAGGTTTCTGTTCCGAGAGAAAATGCCACAAGTCCTGCAGAGGTGGCCGAACCTGAACCCGCAGAAGACCCACTGGCTCCTTGTGAAAGATCCCAAGGGTTTTTGGTTTTGCCGCCAAACCAAACATCTCCACGAGCTAAAGAACCAGAAACAAGTTTGGCAATCAATACGGCACCTTGTTCGGTTAACTTATTCACTACAGTAGCAGTGTGGTCAATCATTTGATCTTTGTAAGGTTCTGCTCCCCAAGTAGTGGGATAACCTTCGACCGCCATTAAGTCTTTTACACCATAAGGTATGCCGTGCAAAATGCCTTTATAATTGCCAGCAGCTATTTCCTTATCGGCTTTACGGGCCTGTTTAAGCGCCAACTCTTTGGTTACAGTAATTACTGACTGTAGCTGACCATCGTGCTTTTCAATTCTCTCTAAATAAATGTTGGTAAGCCGCTCAGAAGTAATCTTTCGTGCTTTAATAAGTGAGGCCAGTTCGGGAATACTTAGAAAGGCAATTTCTTCATCAGTTGCAGGCAACATGATGTTGTCAGATACTTCTGGCTGCAAAATTTGTTGCTGGCCAGTGGGCATTTCAAAACCAGCAGGGTGTGGGTTAAAGGTGAGGGCAGGAAAGGTTTCGTTATCTACCTGGTACTCTCTCAGGTTTTCGTAACCCCTCTTATTTCTGCCCAGGTAATGATACATAGTGTCAATACCGGTCTTGTCGAATTCTAATCCATATAGTCGCTGGGCAGATTTTATGTCTTTGGTTCGAAAACCGTATTGAGTGGGCTTACAGCTGATAGCCAAAGAAATGGCAAGCAGCAAAACAATTGTTCTTTTTAGCATTAGTTAGAAGGGTTGAAATCGAATATTTATCAATATCTAACAAAAACTCAAAGAGTTAGAGGGGAAATGTGCTACTGGTTAGATTTGAGTTTAAGCAGGGTAGGGCCTGAATTGTTCTTTATTGCGAGCACATAATCTTCACCTGCAATAGATATTTTTGATGCATTTCGGTATTCGCCCCAAGTCTCATTAGTGTTTAGCAAATGGTCTTTTGTTGGATTGAAAGTACCATCACCATTACCTAAGAGTAATGTAATTGGCTTGGCGTCAGCACGTCCAAAATCAGTTCTGTAGCCATAATTATTTCCAAATAGTAAAAGGTCTTCATTACCATCTTGGTTGAAGTCATTGGTAACAATGGCCATTATAGGGCTTAGTTGTGCTACCTCGGGTAGCGGTATTGCGCTAAACTCCCCATTGCCTTGGTTAATGAAAGCATGAGACTTAAACTCCGTGGCCTTTTTATTTGGGATGTTCTGAAAGTCTTCACCCAATATTTCTTCAGGTCCAGAGCCCTGAGAATACTCCTCATAGTTGCTGTGCAACTTCTTTATTTTTGAAACCTGTTTAATAAGGTCATCTCTAGAGGCAAAGGGAGTTTCCTTCCCTTCCTGATAGTGGAAGATGATCGGGTCTGTCTGATCATTTTGATCTAAATCGCCCAAGTAAAGTGTTACAGGTTCTTTTTTAGAAGCTTTTAGCTTTGAGTTAAGACCTAGATTGCCACCTACAATATCTGGCAAACCATCATTATTCAGGTCGGTAATTTCTAAGCTGTACCACCAACCCTTTAGGTTGGCCATAGAATTATCTACACGGTTGAAAATTCCCTTTCCATCATTTTCTAAAAGTTGAATACCTGTCCACTCACCAGCCAAAAGCAAATCCATATCGCCATCAGAATCAAAATCAATAGCCTTTGCGGCATTGATCATTCCAAGGTTTTGAGCGTTCTGAATTCTGGCTTGAGTCTGGTTTTGGTAGAAACCTCTACCGTTGTTGATTAAGAGTATTTGCTGAGGATTATTACCATATGAGCCGGGCTCAATATTGGAGCCAACAAATACATCGGGAAAAGAGTCTCCATTAAAGTCAGCGATGGCCACAGTTTTACCAATAGAACCAACTTGAGTTAGGCTGCCAGGGGAAAACTGGAAGTTGCCTTTTCCATCATTTAAGTAGAGCCTATCGAAGTTGAAGAGCATACCTGCTTGTAGTTCATTACCTCCGCTGGCAATGTAGAGGTCTAAGTCGGCATCACCATCAGCATCGAAAAAGTGGGCGGCCACATCTTCTGCACGCTTGAGTTGCTCAAAAACCAACCCTAATTGTCTTTCAAACTTTCCATTTTCGGATTGAATCCACAATTCTCCTACCTGATCTTTAGCACCGCCAAAATATATATCGTCTAGGTCGTCTCCATTTACATCACCTACTGCTAATGCTGGCCCTTCGTGACTGAATTTTCTTGGAAGCAAGTACTCTCTCAAATGATCATCGAAGGGGTCTTCACGATGTTGGTATGCAACTGACCAGTCTACAGGGCTAACCAAACTGACTTCTTCATCTGTTATTTTGCTTGCTTCGGAAAGTTGAGCTTTTGAATAGTCTAAGGTAATGGTTTGATTTACTGGCTGATTATTTATATTCTCTGTTTTGCCATCAGGCCAGATTACTTTTAACGATACTGATTGAGAGTTTGTCCCTAGTCCGAAATGCACTTCTGGCGCAACACTAGATTGAAAACCTCTAGAGTTTTGGTTTTCTCTGTAGTAAGTAACATCACTGGAGCTTACTATCACTTTTGCACCTATTCCAAACGGATTGTTTTTTGATCCCTTAAACTGAATTTTGAGGTATGAATTTGTTCCACTGTAGGTGTTTTCATAAATAAAGGCTTCTTGCTCTAAGTTGTTAATAACTAAATCTAAGTCTCCATCATTATCTAAATCGGCATAGACAGATCCGTTGGAATAACTAGGTTCTTCAAAGCCTAAGTCCATTTGTTGCGGTGATGTTGTAAACTTTCCGTTGCCTTGATTTAGGCCAGCATAGTTGGGTATTTTAAGCGTTGGTAACGAGTTGATTCTGGCGCGCTCCAGCTCGTTGTCTTCCATGGCTCCTGGATTACTATTCATGTAATTCACGAAGTCTAGGTCATTTGGGCGCTTATATATTCCATTAGTAATGTGAATATCTTGTAGCCCATCATTATCCATATCGAATATTAGAGGTGACCAACTCCAGTCAGTGGCGAAGTTATTTGAGAAAAGGCTAATGTCTGAGAACATGTCATTGCCCAAATTCAGTTGCATGGTGTTTCTCACATACTGGTGGCCGTAACCAAATTGCTCTTTGATGCGGTAAACCTCTACTTTGTCTTCTCCTACTGATTTTTTCCATATTTCAGGGTCACCAGGTAACATGTCGGTAGTGAAAATATCTAATTCAGCGTCATTATTAATATCTGCCACAAAATTCCCCATTGAGTAGCGGCTTGTATGTTGAATTCGGGATTCAAGCTCCTCTTTGAAGGTACCATCTTGTTGATTAATGTAGAGGTAGTCGTTTTCGGCAAAATCGTTAGAAACGTAGATATCGGTCCACCCATCTTTATTAATATCACTGAGGGCCAACCCTAACCCGAAGCCGAGTGCGCTAGAGTAAATGCCTGTTTCTTCGGTAACATCGATAAAGCGAGCTTCACCTTGAGCTAGCTGATTTTGAAAGATTTTATCGCCCCCTTCAAAACTTTTAGTTCTCTCATTAATTGGAACAAAAACTTCAGGGTTCTTAATGGAATGGTTGAGGAGATACATGTCTAAGTCTCCATCATTATCATAATCAAAAAAGCCAGCGTGGGTAGAAAAGCCAACAAAGTCTAAACCATAGGCTTCCGCTTTTTCTGTAAATGTGCCGTCTTGATTATTAATGAACAGTTGGTTTCTGCCTTTGGCTTCTTTATAATCTCCAACTTGGCAAAGGTATATATCAAGGAAGCCATCGGCATTAATATCGGCCATAACAGCACCTGTAGACCATGTTCCTATTTCCTGAATTCCAGCACGGGTAGTGACATCTTCAAAAGTTAAGTTGCCTTTGTTGAGATAGAGTTTATTTGGGCCTTGATTAGCAGTAAAGTAGAGGTCTATCAGGCCGTCATTGTTGATGTCTCCTGCTGCAACCCCTCCACCATTGTAATAGTAGAGGTATTCAATAATATTAAAATCATCCGTTTCGGTTAATTCGTTCCGAAAGTCGATCCCAGAATCTGCTGCACTAATTCTTTGAAAGAGTCCATTTGGCTCCTTTTTGCTCGCGCAAGCAGAAACCAATATGGCTAGACAGACTAACTTCCACCAAATAGAGCTTATTTTCTTCTGAGTTTTTAGCCGGTGATTCCTCATTGCAATTTTGCTTTTGTGTTGAAACGGATGTCTGATCAGTAATTCAGCTTTACCAACTCATCGTTGTTTCTTGCAACAATTACATAGTTATCGAACACGGCAAAGTCTCTGATTTCGCCTTGAACAAAGAAGCCTTCTTCTGGTTTTGCAACCATAAACGTTCCGTTGCCATCATTCTTGAGGTAGGTTCCATAACTGGCATCGTAGCGACCTACCTCTGGCTTAACAGCGTAGAGGTTACCTCCTAACAGAAGATCTATATCTCCATCCTTATCAAAATCTCCGGAGGCTATCGCATATATTGGGCTAACCTGAGCTTGACTTGGCAATTCACTTACTTGAAACTGCATATTGCCATTGTTAAGAATAAGTACAGAGGCCATTTCGGATGCTTTTATTTCTAAGACACCATCCATTTGCTGAGTATTGAAAATGTCTCTTATGCTCATATCTTTAAAAGAGGTGTAATCTGGCAACACTTTTTTAAGGCCTTTGATCTGATCTATTAAGTTGTGTCTTAGCCCATAAGGGTAAGCTTTTCCATCCGTCATGTATTTTGAAAGAATAGGGTCTAAGGTTCCGTTGTTATCAAAGTCTTTTACAAATAAGGATATTGGCTCAGTAGAGGAAGCTTTAAAGCGACTATTGAGGCCATGGTTTCCGACAACGAAGTCCATATCTCCGTCTTTATCTATATCTACTGCGTGGATGGTATTCCACCAGCCAGTTAGTGCAGCCAAATTCTCTGGGGTTTGCTTGCTAAAAGTCCCTTGCTCATTCAGGAAGATTTCAACGCCTAAGTACTCGCCAACAATCACTAGATCTGGCTTGCCGTCTCCATTCACATCTGTAAATGTGCTACTGGTAATCATTCCGAGTGATTTTAATTCAGCAGCATACTTTTCTGTAACATCGGTAAACTTGCCCTTGCCATCATTTGCTAATAAGAAGCCATCTCCAGGAATCCCCTGCTGCATAGGTTTGCTACCTTCACCAACAAACAGGTCTATATCGCCATCGCCATCAAAATCAGCGGCTGCCACTGTAGATGAACTCACATAGCGGCTTTGGCTAGGAAGTAGTTGAGCAGATTTTGTAAAGTTTCCGTTACCATCGTTAAAGTATAAACGGTCTTGAAATGCTGAAGAACTTGATGAATACTCGATGCTACCACTGCAGACATATAAATCTAAGTCTCCATCGTTGTCAGCATCAAAAAATACGCTCTGAATATCTTCAGATATGGCATCTTCTTCAAATGCTACCGATTTTCTGCTTTTAAAACCTGCCGATGATCCCATCAGTAGTGTGGCGGCTTCTTCTTTACTGCCACCTATCCAAATGTCTAAGTATCCGTCTCCATTGATATCTCCTTGTGACATTTTAGGCCCTTGTGTACTTTTCATAAGAAAAAGTGAACGGTCTACATCAAAGTCTACAAAGCTGTTTTCTTCGTGTTTATAGTCAATGGAAAGGGCTTCTTGGCTGAAGGTAGCTTTAGCAGAGTTACTATTGATGCTTAAATTAAGTTTAGCCGCTTCAGCCTCAGACAGTGTTAGCCTTTGATTTGGTTCTACATCTTTCATTTCAGTGATTTTACCAGAGGGCCAAACTACCTTAACAGCTACGTTTTCTGCAGAATTGAGCCCAATAAACGGACGAGGATCTATGCTAGACTGAAAACCTCGTGTAGGCTGCTGCTCAATATAATGGGTAGTTTCATTTGAGGTAACCCATATTTTGGCACCAATGCCCATTGTATTTTGTCCTTCTCCTTTAAGCTCAAGGGCTATATAGTTCTGGTTAGTTTTCATCTCAGAATTATTTCTGTAGAGAAATGAAGGCATGTTTACATTGTTCACTACTAGGTCTAAGTCGCCATCGTTGTCTAAATCACCATAGGCAGCACCATTAGAAAAGCTAGGTTTTGCTAAGCCATAGTCTTCAGTTACATCTTGAAAGGTTACACCATTCTGATTTTTGTAAGCGAAGTTCTTTAATGGGTTAGAAGGAATTATATCTATGAGGCTTTTATAATCTACGCCATTTTTAGTAACCATGGCGGTCATAATTTCTTCGCTTGAGGCGTATTGCAGATAGTCTTGATCTGTCAGGTCCTGATAAATTCCGTTAGCTACAAAGAGGTCTTTATAACCGTCATTATCCATATCGAAAATTAATGCGCCCCAGCTCCAGTCGGTGGCTTCTACTCCAGCCATTCTGCTCATTTCAGAGAAACTGTTGCCGTTGTTAATTTGAAAGGTGTTTCGGGTAAACTGGTGATAATACCCGTTATTTAGACCGTATTGGTAGCGATTCCAATCTTCGAAGGTTGTGACTGATTTTAAACGCTTATAGTCATTTGGGAGCATTTCAGTTACGAAGAGGTCATTATTCCCATCGTTGTTAATGTCGGCCATATCGGCTCCCATAGATGCCCCACTGATGGAATTCATTTTTTCCGTTAGTACTTCTTTGAAGGTACCATTGGCCTGATTTAAGTAAAGGTAGTCTCTTTCGAAGAAGTCGTTCGATACGTAAATGTCATCCCAAGAGTCTCCATTTACATCGCCTACCGTAACGCCCAAGCCAAAACCAATAACCGAACCATATACTCCAGCTTGTTCGCTTATGTCATAGAACTTGCCATCTCTATTTTCCATGAGCTTATCTCCGCCTAGAACATCGCGTTTAGGGCGTTCGTTTCTTCTTAGATCAAAGCTGCCTATGGCTTGGTAAGAGTTATTGAGAATATAGACGTCCAGATCTCCATCTTTATCGAAGTCGAAGAAGGAAGCATGTGTTGTATAGCCAGGGTCGGCTAAACCGTATGCTTCGGCAGATTCAACAAAGGTCAGATCTCCCTGATTAATGAAGAGTTCATTTTGCTTATTGTCTCCTTGAACATCGCCAGAGTTGCAAACATAGATGTCTAACAAGCCATCTGCATTGATGTCTACCATGGTTACACCTGTAGACCATGCTCTATTGCCCGAAATACCAGCTGACTGGGAGATGTCTTCAAATTGGAAGTTGCCCTTGTTTAAAAAAAGCTTGTTAGGCAATTGATTGGCTGTCATGTATATATCGGGCAGCCCATCATTATTGATGTCTCCAATAGACACACCACCACCATTGTAGAAGTTGCGGTAGGTATAAATGTTAAAGGCGCTGTCATAGGCCAATTTGTTTTCAAAATTGAACCCTGTTTTCTCAGGAGACATTTCTGTAAAAAGAGTGTCTTTGGGTTTTTCGCTTGCGCAACTGGCCAGCAATAACACAATAAATAGACCCGGAATCGTCTTTCTTAGCTTCATATCAAAAAATTATTTATCAGCCGTTAGGTCGACCATTTTCACCTGTAATCGTTCTTCGTCTTTGGCTTTAATGGCAATTCTTCGGTTGCCATCTACTTTTACCCAAATTGGGTCAGAGCTTTCATCTCCTTCTATTTGCATAAACTGGTTTCCTCCATACCAATTCATTAGGGTGTCTTTAAGTATGGGAAGCAGTTTTGCCGATGTTAAGTCTTCATTCCAAGGTGCCCATGCCTTGTATTTGTATTCTAAGTCCATCCCAATTATGGTTTCCTCACTATCGAATTCAGGGTAGAAAAACATCTCTATATCCTTGATTTGTGAGCTATCTCCATTGAGGGTATAGTTTACATAATTCTTGAGGTTACCGGCTGTAAAGAGACCTTGCCTGTTCTTTTCCCAACAAATGTCATAGAATACCTTTTTACTTTGACCAAACTGAATGCCATGGAATAAGGAGTCATACTTTACTCCTTTAGCCAGTTCGGCTTTCTCCAATTTGGCATAGTCTGACTGATGGCAGGAATAGACCGTTACCAACATGCCTAAAGCCAACAATATTTTCGCACTAATCCTTCTTCTCATAGGTTAACAAAGGGCCATTATTAATAACAAAAAGATACTTTTCTTTTCCTTCTATAGTCGTTTTCTTGATATGCCTAATTTGGCCATCAATATTTAAAAATTCCAATTTATCACTGCTGAATCCTGTCTGGCTGCCAAATAAAATTAAACCCTTAAGGGCATCGTATCGGCCAAATTGTGGTTTAACCAAGTATTGGTTTCCACCTAATATTAAATCTTGAAATCCATCACCGTTTAAATCTTCGGAGTGAACAGCGTAAATAGGAGAGTATTGTGCTTCTTTTGGGAGAGGCTTAAAATTGAACTGACCTTTTTGGTTGTAGAAAATACCACTGCGCCTTTCGTTCATTTCAAAGACTCTGGCTTTTGACAAAACCTCAGGGCTAAAGAGTTCATCTATGCTTTTATTGGCATAATCTTCAAAGTAAACCAACTGTTTCTTAAGTGAGGGAATCTGCTTTATGAGCTCATCTTTATCTACTATTGGGTAGTACTTGCCGTCAATCTTCTCGCAATAGATTTGTTCTTTGGTGCCGTTTTGGTCGAAGTCACTCACATACATTCTGGTGCCAGGTTTCAGAAATGTGTTTTCACCGTGATTACCAGCGATAATGTCTAAGTCTCCATCATTGTCGACATCTGAAAGGTGTAAGGTATGCCACCAACCGTTGAGGTTTGGAAAAGCCTCCTGCTTCTGCAGTCTGCCGTTGTTATTTTCAAAAAGCTGAAGGGCCATCCAGTCTCCACTAATTACTAAGTCTAAGTCTCCGTCACCGTCTATATCTACCCAAGATGAGGAGGTAACCATTCCAATTTCCATTAGCTCTGGGGCTACCTTGTCGGTGACATCGGTAAACTCACCAGTACCATCGTTCTGAAAAATGAAAGCCCTGCCCGATTCGCCATAGGTAAAGGCATCGAATCGCTCGCCAATGAACAGGTCGGTATCGCCATCGTTGTCAAAGTCGCCCGCGGAAACCGTACTATTGCTGTAATAGTTTGTGAATGGGAGTGCTGATTGGGACTTGATTAGCTGGCCCTTGCCATCATTAATATAGAGCCTATCCATTAAGGCAGATGAGCTTCGGCTAAATGCCCTTCCGCCACTGCTTACATAAAGGTCTTGGTTACCGTCTCCATCTGCATCGAAAAACACAGCCGATACATCTTCAGATATTCTGTCTGCCTCTAAAGCGGCACTTTTCACTGGCTTCAATTCACCATTTTTACTCAAAAACAGGGTTCCTGCAATATCTTTTGAGCCGCCTATGAACATGTCGTTTATGCCATCTCCATTAATGTCTGATATGGCCAAAGCAGGCCCTTCATTCTGAAACATTTCGAGCAGAAGCCTCTCTCTATCAAAGTCTACAAAAAGGTTTTCTTCATGCTTGTACTGTAACTGATTTGAAGCTTGGATTAAGGTTTGCTGAGTTGTTTTGGTAGCTTCTAAGGCTTGTTGAGGCTTTTCTGGCTGAACAAGTGTTAAAAGCTGATTGGTTCTGATGTTTTCCAAAGTTGTTTTTGAACCGTTTGGCCAAGTGATTCTAATGGAATCTAAAGTATTCAAAGAACCTACTCCTAAGTGTATTTTTGGGTCAACGGAACTTTGAAATCCCCTTGATGGAAAATTGTAAGCCGAATAATGCTGATCATTTGCCCAAGCCTGAACAAAAGTACCAATGGCTTTGGTGTTTTGGTTCGAGTTGGCTTGAAGCTCAATTTGTAATGAACGGTTGGCTGTGGTATCTGTATTGTTTCTATAAACAAATGCAGGCATGTTTACATTGTTAACCACTAAATCTAGGTCTCCATCATTATCCAAATCTCCATAAGCACTTCCGTTACTAAAACTCTCGTCTTGTAACCCGGCTGATTGACTTATGTTTTCAAACTGGAATGCTCCTTCATTTTTAAATAGTGCATTAACCACTGGTTTAGATGGCATTACATCGATTAAGCTGGTAATAACGTCTTCATCGTTTTGAATCATTGACCGAATTCGCGCTTCATTGGCCATGTAATTCAGATAGTCTCGGTCTAATAGGTCTTTATAAATTCCGTTAGACACGAAAATGTCATTTAAGCCATCGTTATTTGTGTCGAAAATTAGGGTTCCCCAGCTCCATTCGGTTGCAGAAACACCCGCTAAACGGCCGATTTCCAAAAACTGACCGTTGCCTAAGTTTCTTTGTAATACGTTGCGAGGATATTGATGATAGTAACCTTTAGATGTATTGAGGCTATACTTGTCCCAAGATTCGTAAGTGGCCTTTGTTTTTCTTCTAGGCAAGGTAGCTGGCAACATTTCGGTAACCATTATTTCGGGCAGCCCATCATTATTCAAATCGCTGGCGTCTGCTCCCATAGAACCCATGCTAAGACTCTCAAAATAATCTTCTGATCGCTCTGAGAAGGTGCCGTCCTGATTATTTATGTACAGGTAGTCTTTTTCAAAGAAATCGTTCGATACGAAGATGTCTGGCCAGCTATCTTGGTTGTAATCTGAGAGGGTAATACCTAGACCAAAGCCAATGTCACTGTTATAAATACCGGCTTGACTGGTTACATCAACGAATTTACCATCATCGTTTCTAAGTAGTTTATTCCCAGCATTATCGGCACTCGGAATCTCTCTTTGATTTTCAACTATATCTTGTCCAATGCCAACTCCTCTAAATGAATTGGTAAGAAGGTAACAATCTAGATCTCCATCTTTGTCATAGTCAAAAAATGCAGCGTGCACTGCCAATCCTTTAAAGTCTAAACCGAATTGCTCAGCAGACTCTTTAAAAGTTCCATCTTTTTGGTTGATGAATAGCTGGTTTTTCCTTCCTAGCTCATCGCTCGGAGGGCCAGAGATGCAAACGTATAAGTCTAGCCAACCGTCTGCATTAATATCTACAAAGGTGGCTCCTGTAGCCCAGAACTTACTTCCGCCAGTGCCAGACTCTTGGGTAATATCTTTAAACTGCCAGTTGCCTTTGTTTAGGTATAGCTTGTTTTCAACCATGTTGCCAGAGAAGAAAATATCTAGCAGGCCATCATTATTAATATCTCCTAAGGCCACTCCACCGCCATTAAAAAAGTTGCGGTAGGTATATGGGTTTAATTCTTCAGTGTAGTCTAGCTGATTACGAAAGTCTATTCCGCTTTCTTTTGCTTCAACTTTCTCAAAAAGCGTCTGATTCTTTTCTCCGGTGCACGATAGTACCAGAGTCAATACAAAAAATGGTAATACTAGCTTTTTCATACAAAAATGGGTTGCCGTAATCGACAACCCATTTTAATTAATAATATTCAAATTCTAATTATATCCTGGGTTCTGAGTTAAAGTACCCTCAGCAGATAATATCTGAGTGTTTGGAATAGGGAATAGTTTTCTGTAGTCATCATTATGCTGAGACTTTTCCCACCAAGCGTCACCCCATCTATCAAATCTGATTAGGTCGACTCTTCTTAGAGACTCTTGGAACATTTCTCTACCTCTTTCAGCCAAGAATTCAGAGTCATCTAGCATGTTAGTACCGTCATAAGGCGCTACGCCAGCTCTTTCTCTAATTTGGTTCATTAAAAGTAAAGTAGTAGGGTTATTCCAGTTACCAGTAAGTCTTGCAGTTGCTTCTGCTTTGTTCATAAGCACTTCACCATATCTAAACAGGATGTAATCGTTATCCATGTTAGATCTTTGCTTTTGCTTAAAGCTGAACTTACTCATTCTTGCACCTGCCTGACGGCTTCCACTTGGCGCTAACTGATTGATTTCAGGAGTATAGTTTACAGGAGCTCCGTCTTGATCTGCAGGGTCAAAAGCTAGGTCTAGAATAGGCTGGCCGTTAACATCGAATTGAGGGCCAACCACAAAGTTGTTAGCTTTTCTCTCATCGGCATTGTCATAAGAATTGTAAAACTCTTCTAGTGTAGAGTATCCATTCCATGGCTGCTCTGCCAATCTGTAAGTTAACTGGCTAGGGTAGTGAAGCGTCATTTGCGCAAAGTTCATTCCACCAGCTGTAACTTCATCGAAAGGAAGAATCCAAATGTGCTCAGGATCATCTTCATTATCTGGAGAGAATACATCCGCATAGTTATCGGTAAGGCTATAAATACCAGAGTTGATTACTACATCTGCAGAAGCAATTGCTTCGGCATATCTAGGGATACCTGTGTAAACCTCAGAGTTAAGATAAAGTCTAGAAAGGAAAGCATGCGCACCTAAGTTACTGATTCTAGCATATGCTTGCTTACCAGTAGGAAGGTCAGGAATTGCAGCTAAAAGCTCAGATTCAATGAAGTTGAAAACTTCAATTCTTGAAGACTGCGGTGCATCTTGTCCTGGCTGGGTAACTATTTTTACGCGACCAAAAGAGTCCATCAATCTCCAATAGAAGTAAGCTCTAACTACTCTTAACTGAGCTATCTTATCGTTAGAAAGTCCGCCAGCATCTAGCAGCCTGTTACACTCATTGATTCCGCCATAGGCGTCATTCCAAAAGTTATTCAAGGCAGGGTGGGTAGAACCCCACTCATGTCTGTGCATGTTCAGCCAGATACCTCCATCAAACCAGTCACCACCTTTTTGAGTAATAACCGCTTCATCGGTAGAAACTTCCTGAATAGAGAAGTAGCTGTTATGCGCAGCAGAGCCGTTCAAAAGTCTAGAGAATGCAGCGTTAAGTCCGTCAGAGCTACCAGAGCCACTTTGACCAACGCCTGGGTTGTTAGGATCAAAGTCTTCTGTGAAGCCATCTTTGATCTCTTCTTCAAGATCTGTACATGAACCTACGGTAAATAGGGTCAATGCCAGAGCTAATATTCTTATAGTATATTTCATTTTCTTCTTCGTTTTCAGTGATTAGAAACCAATGTTTAGGCCGAATGTGAATGTTCTTGACGTGAAGTAGTTATATCTTCTGTCAATACCAGGTGCCAATACATTTGGATTGCCAGGAGCACCACCATTGTCTACAGCACCTCTATCTTGTAGTACTGGATCAGGATCTACACCTGTGTAATTAGTGATAACGAATGCGTTTTGAACACTCAAGTAAAGTCTCAAGTTGCTGAACATATCGTTATTAGCCATATCGAAATTGTAACCTACAGTAGCATTATCTAGTCTGAAGAAGTCAGCTTTTTCTACATACAATGAACTGAATTGAGCTACAGTTAAGTCTTCAATTTGAAGATCTGTCTTAGTTCTGTTGTAAGAGTTAATTGCTCCCGGATCAATTGGCTCATAGAATGCTCTAAAAGTATTTACAAGGCTGTGACCGAATGCTGCTCTAAAGAACAAGTTCATATCCCAATTGCCATAAGTTAACTGGTTAGTCCATCCAAGTTCTACATCAGGAATACCATTACCAATTTCTTGGAAGTCACCATCTGCAGCAAGAGCACTACCTTGCTCTGTAAGAAGTTGACCGTCATCGTTAAGGTCTACCATAATTGGTCTTCCTTCTGCATCTACATTTCCTGAGAATACAGGTCCCCAGATTTGACCAATCTGCTCGCCAACTGCAATTCTAACTAGGTTAGTTTCGTTTTGGCCAGGAGCTCCAAGGTTAGCAATCATGTTTTCGTCAATCACAAACTCTTCAAGAGTGGTTTTGTAAGAAGAAAGCACAATACCTGGAGACCAGTTGAAACCGCCTGAACCAAATCCTGTATGGTTTAGAGCTAGCTCAATACCTTTTGTATTCAACTTACCAGCATTTTCATATCTAAGGTTAGTTCCGTAAACAGCAGGGTCTACAGTTCTCTCTAGAATGAAGTCATTAATATCTCTGGTATATACATCTAAGCTACCGTTTAGCTTGCCACCCAAAAGGCCGAAGTCTAAACCAAGGTTGATTTCCGCTTTTTCTTCCCACTTAAGGTCAGGATTTCCAGCTCTAACAAAACTTACTGTTCCACCACCTGTAGTAGCGTAAGAGTATAAGTCTTGAGCAAGACCAGAAGGTCCTGGAAGTGAACCTGTAACACCGTATCCAGCTCTAATCTTTAGTTGGCTGAAAGCAGCTAGGTCTACATATTGCAATAAGTCTGCACCTACACCCACAGCAGGGAAAGTACCCCATTGGTTATCGGCACCAAGCTTGGTAGATCCTTCTCTTCTAACAGAAGCATTGAAGAATATGCCATTATTTAAGTTGAAGTTTACTCTACCGAAGAAGGCAAGAATTCTGTTCTCTGGAGACTCATAGCTGAAAATGCTAGCATTGGCTAGGTCACCAACAATGTTACCAGATGCGCTGATAATGTTAAATCCAATATCATCAGAAGGGAAGTTACCCGCTTCTAAACCAAATCCTGTGAATTGCTCTTCTTGGAAAGAGTAACCAGCAGAAACTGTAAGGCTTGAGTTGTCAAAATCTTTAACAAACGTACCGTAAGTTTCGAAAAGAGTGAATTTGCTCTCGTCTGTTCTTCTGTTAGCTAAACCAATTCTGTTGAAACCTCTAAATAGTGAGTTTGAAGGGTAGAAAGCACCATTGGTAGAGGTAGAGTACTGCTGAGCGTAATTAGCAGACCACGTTAAGTTATCTGTAAGATCATAGCTCACTTGAGTATTGAAGTTCAAGTTCTTTCTTTGACCGATGTTGGTGTTTTGCTCGATAATAGCAACAGGGTTGAAGTTGTCGAACAAGATAGCTTGGAAGAACTCAGATTGAGAAGCATCTGTATAAATAGGAGCGGTTGGGTTAAATAAGGCCGCATAACGTAGCGCTTCATTAAAGGAGAAGTCTTGCTCTCTGTTGGTCATAGACAAGTTGAACTTGATGTTAAGCTTGTCATTAAGGGCATAATGATCAACATTAGCACGAGCATTAATTTGGTCGAAACCAGACTTTTTCAATACACCTTGAATATTTCTGAAGTTAGTAGAAAGTCTGAATGTAGTGTTCTCTGAGCCACCTGAGATAGCGATGTTGTGCACGTGAGATACAGCAGTTCTGGTTACTTCTTCTTGCCAAATAGTTCTTGAGCCTAGATCGTTACCACCAGCAGCAATGTACTCATCAGGAGTCATTACAGATTGAAATCTGAACACATCGTCTACGGCAGCGTAACCATTATATGAAGCAGAAAGGCCTTTACCGCCTCTTTCTCCAGATTTAGTAGTTACAAGAATAACACCGGCAGATCCACGAGAACCGTAGATTGCAGCGGCAGATCCATCTTTCAATACGTTAACAGACTCAATGTCATTAGGGTCAACGTTATCTAAAGAAGCACCAATAACACCATCAATAACAACTAGTGGTTGTACGTTGGCACCTACTGTAGAGATACCTCTCAAACGGATAGTTGCTCCGCTGTTAGGGTCACTTCCTTTATTATAGATACTTAGGCCTGGAACTTTACCTTGGAGTAGTTGGGCTGGGTCGTTTACATTACCCTTGTTAAACTCCTTGGCATCTAGGGCTACCACAGAACTTGTAATCTCTTTTTTCTCTTGAGATCCGTAACCTACCACAACTACTTCTTCTAGCTCAGCATAGTCTGGCTCAAGTGCAACGTTTATGGTAGTTTGATTTCCCACTAGTACCTCTTTTGAGATGTATCCTACAAAGGAGAAAACTAGGGTTTCATTTGCAGCTACTTCAATGGTAAAGTTACCATCTAAGTCACTAGGTACACCGCGCGTGGTACCCTTTACTGTAATGTTCGCTCGGGGGATTCCGATACCGTCATCCGCCCCTGTTACCTTACCGGTAACTGTCCTCGTTTGTGCCATCAGCGCCCCTTGGAAACCTACTGACAGAACGAGAAGGAGTAGTAAAAACTTTTTCATACAATCATTTTTAAGTTTACTTGATTTGGCCATCGAGTGGCCTAAAAAGTGCAATCGAATGCTTAAAGTACAATTCCTTAAGCGCATTATCTAGACTACTAAAGTTAAAATTAACGCAAACGTTTGCAAAATTTAACATATGCTTTATATCTGCTGTGGCTTCAATAACTTACCTGTGGTGGTTTTATCAATAGTTTTGCTCTGCTTGTCGGTCTTTTCTGTATTAGGGTAAAATTTAGGTTAAAAAACACCCCAGTTTTTGCAAAGGATTGCAGTAAAGTATGTGTTTGCACGGTTTTGAACAGAATGAATGTCTCGTTTACTGATTTTTTGACGAGCATTAAAAAGAAGAAGCCATATTTGCCTACATGAATTGGCCAGACTTACTGAACGTATCGAAGAATCAAACTGCTGGTAAAGCCAGAACCTCTTTTGATCGTGATTATGACAGAATAATTTTCTCTCATCCTTTCAGAAAGCTACAAGATAAAACTCAGGTACATCCTTTGCCAGAACAGGATTTTGTCCACAATCGTTTGACGCATAGTTTGGAGGTAAGCAGTGTAGGCCGATCTTTAGGTCGCTTGGTTGGAGAGCAAGTGTTAGAAAGATCGGCAGGGCTTAAGAACCATCTGAATGCGCATGATTTCGGTGTGATAGTAGCTTCTGCTTCTTTAGCTCATGATATAGGCAACCCAGCTTTTGGCCATTCAGGAGAAGAGGCCATATCGGAGTATTTTATTACCAATAGCTCTTTATTAGAAAGCCGCTTCACGGAACAGCAATGGAACGATCTTGTGAAGTTTGAAGGCAATGCTCAAGGTTATAGGTTACTGAATAAGTCGGGCTATCAAGGATTAAGGTTAACTGAGCCTACTTTAGCTGCTTTTACTAAATATCCGAGACCTTCTAAGGTAGCAGATTCATTCAAGCCTAGAAGAAGCCAAAAGAAGTACGGATTCTATGCTTCAGAACAAGAGGTGTTCTCTCAGATGGCTTCGACCCTTAACCTAAAAGCATTATCTAATCACCAATGGGTAAGGCATCCATTAGCATTCTTGGTAGAGGCGGCAGACGATATTTGTTATCACGTTATAGATTTGGAAGATGGCTGCAACCTTGGCCTAGTGGCGCATGATGATACTGTAGAATTATATGCCGGAGTAATAGGTGACCGATTCGATAAAAAGAAGCTTAATAATATAAAGAGTAAGAATGAGCAGATTTCTATTCTGAGGGCTTTGGCAATTAATGAGCTAATAGAGCAAAGTGTAGCGCTCTTCTTAGATAATGAATCGGGAATTTTAGAGGGCGACTTTGATTATTCTTTAACCGATGTAATTAGTGCAAAAGACTATCTGGAAGAGATTAAAAAAGTTTCGGTTGAAAAAATCTACAGATGCAGAACGGTTCTCGAAATTGAGGCAGCTGGCTTTACGGTGATAGACGGTTTGCTCAAGGCTTTTGTGCCATCGGTAATTAGTGAGCAGCCCAGCCGTCATGATAAAATCAATTATCGCTTGCTACCAGAAGATGTTAAAACAGAAATAGGAACCACCGAAGACCTTTACCAAAAGATTCGGTCTTTGCTAGATTTTATTTCTGGCCTGACTGATTCTAGCGCCATGAACTTATACCGCAAGATTACAGGAATTTCTCTACCAGGCAGAGCCTAGTTAGAACTGCTCGAATAACCCTGTTTCTAAATATGTTTCCAAAGGGAAAATACTACCTTTGTGGTCTTGTTTAAAAATGTGGTCTAAACTTCCTCATATTGTTCTGAAATACAGGTTCATACTGATTGTCTCTGTAGCCCTAGTTACAGCCTTTATGGGCTTTATGGCAAGAGATATTCAGCTCGCCTTTAATTTCAACACTGCTGTTCCGGATACAGATGAAACCTATATCTATTTTCAAGAATTTAAGGAGAAATTCGGTGAAGATGGAAACATCTTAGTGCTAGGTACTAAGGATAGTTCATTGTATGAGCTAGAAAACTTTAATGCCTACAAAAGGCTGGGAGAGAAAATCGCTGAATCAGAAGGCGTTACTAATGTAATCTCTTTAGCTAGTCTGCAGAACGTAGTGAAAAACACTGAAAATAGAAGCTTTGATCTAGAGCCTTTAATGCCAGATTATCCAGAGAGTCAGAATGAACTAGACTCGCTGTTAGATAAGGCACTATCTCTCAAGTTTTACACTGGTCAGTTACTCAATCCTGAAAATGGTGCAACGCTTATCCTAATTAATATGGAGCGTGAAGTGCTAAACTCTGTAAACCGAAATTATTTGGTGGCAGATATTCAGGAAATGGGAGAGCAATTTACTGCCGAAACAGGAATTGAGCTGCATTATTCCGGAATGCCATTCGTGAGAACGGTAATGCAAGCCAAAACTAGTAATGAGCTAAGGCTTTTCATTGTATTGTCTCTAGCCATTACTGCACTCATTTTATTCCTGTTCTTCAGGTCTTGGGTTTCTGTAGTAGTACCACTGATAGTAATTAGTGTGGTAGTTGTATGGGTGATGGGTTTTGTAGGCATCTTCAACTACAAAATCAATGTGCTCACAGGCCTTATACCTTCAATCATAGTGGTAATAGGAATTCCGAATGCGGTATACCTTATTAATAAGTACCACCAAGAGTTTGTAAAACACAACAACAAAGTAAAAGCCCTTAGCCGAACGGTTCGAAAAATTGGTTTGGTAACCTTTATTACCAATTTTACCACGGCCATTGGTTTTCTTGTATTGCTTACAACAGATATTAAGATACTGAAGGAGTTTGGTATGGTAGCAGGTATTAACATACTGGCTACTTTTATAGTAAGCATTATCTTAATTCCTGGTATACTCAGCTATTTACCTCCTCCAAAAGGTAGTCAGCTCAAACATTTAGAGTTCAAGATTGTAGGGAAGTTCTTAATGCTGCTAGATCTGTTGGTGCACCGACATCGATACAGGGTTTTTGCGGCAACTGCGGTTATCATTACTGTAGCTATAATTGGGGTTACCAAACTGTACTCTGTAGCTTACATGGTAGACGATATTCCAGAGAAGTCTACACTAAAGCAAGATTTGTACTTCTTTGAAGACAATTTTAGTGGTGTAATGCCGCTAGAGATCATTATTGATTTTGGAAAGCCTAAGTCTACTTTAAACGCCAGAAATTTAAGAAGTGTGGATAGGCTAGAAACAGCATTAGAGCCGCTGGAAAATGTATCTTCTCCTATCTCTATAGTATCTTTTGCCAAAGCTGTTCGTCAAGCATTTTATAATGGAAACGAACGGTTTTATGGCCTGCCAAGCCCTAGCGATAGAAACGTTATTCTGTCATATCTGAGTAATCAGGGAGACAATGCCAACTTCCTCAATTCTTTTGTAGACAGTACGGGGCAAGTTATGAGGGTTTCTCTAAAAATTGCAGATATGGGGTCTATCAAAATGGACTCTATTATCAATAATGTAATTGAGCCAGAGATAAAGAAAGTGTTTGACGATGATGAGGTAGAAACAGCAGTGACAGGATCTACCTTACTATTTGTAAAGGGTAATAAGTTCTTAATAGAAAACCTGCGTTTTAGTTTGCTGTTGGCATTTGCCATCATAGCAGTAATTATGGCCATTCTATTTGCCAACGTAAGAATGATCATCATTTCGCTTATACCGAACTTTATTCCACTAATTATGACAGCCGGAATAATGGGCTACTTTGGTATTCCTCTTAAACCGAGTACGGCACTCATCTTTAGCATTGCATTTGGTATTTCTGTAGATGATTCCATCCACTTTTTGGCTAAATACAGGCAAGAGCTTTTTGCTAAGAAGTTTTTTGTGCCTATTGCTATAAGCAATAGTATTAAAGAAACAGGGTCTAGCATGCTCTATACCTCTGTAATTCTGTTTTTTGGCTTTGTAATCTTCGTTTTCTCAGATTTTGGAGGAACCGTAGCACTTGGCCTTTTAACCTCGTTAACACTTTTCTTTGCCATGCTTACCAACCTTACTTTGCTCCCAGCATTGCTAATGGTTTTCGATAGCGGTAAAAGAAATCAGAATTTCCATCCACTTATTGAGCACTACGAGTTCTATATAGAGGATGAAGATGAAGAAATAGACACACAGAATTTATTGATCAAAGAGAACGATCCATTCGTAGGAACAACGGACAAAGAATAATTCAAACTGAAAAAGGAGTAGGTGTGAAGAAGTACACAGAATATAAGCAGCCGGAATTCGCCAAGGTAGGCGAAGACATACTTGAGTTTTGGAAGGCGAATAACATCTTCGAGAAATCTGTAAGTGAAAAGGAGGGAAATCCTTCATTTACATTCTTTGAAGGGCCTCCTTCTGCCAACGGAACTCCCGGTATTCACCACGTTATGGCGCGTACGGTGAAAGATATTTTCTGTCGATATAAGACTCAAAAAGGCTTTCAGGTTAAGAGAAAAGGCGGTTGGGATACTCACGGCCTTCCTGTAGAGCTTCAGGTCGAAAAAGAATTAGGCATTAAAAAAGACGATATCGGTAAAAAGGTATCGGTAGAAGAATACAACCAAAAGTGTCGAGAAACGGTAATGCGTTTCAAAGATCAGTGGGATGATCTGACTGAGAAAATGGGATACTGGGTAGACCTTGACAATCCGTACATCACTTTTGAAAAAGACTATATTGAAACGCTTTGGAGCTTACTGAAGCGTCTTTATGATAAGAACCTTCTCTATAAAGGTTACACCATTCAGCCGTATTCTCCTGCGGCAGGTACTGGTTTAAGCTCTCACGAGTTGAACCAACCAGGAACTTATCAGGACGTGAAGGATACGACTATCACGGCCATGTTCAAGAAAGAAGGTAGCGAAAACGACTATTTCCTAGCTTGGACAACCACTCCTTGGACTTTGGCTGCCAACAATGGTTTGGCTGTTGGTGCAGGCATTACCTATGTTAAGGTGAAAACCTTCAACCAGTATACCTTCGAGCCAATTAATGTCATATTAGCGAAGGATCGGGTAAACGCATATTTCAATCAAAAGGCGAAAGATCTTAAGCTAGAAGATTACAAAGCTGGCGACAAACTGATTCCGTTTGAGATTGTAGAAGAATACAAAGGCAAAGACCTAGCTGGAACAGATTACGAGCAATTGTTGCCGTACGTGAAGGCGGCTAAACCTGCTTTTACTGTAGTGGTAGGGGATTTTGTAACTACCGAAGACGGTACCGGAATTGTACACATCTCTCGCACTTTCGGTGCAGACGATTACCGTGTTTCCGTACAGAATAACATGCCTGGCATCTTTGTAAAGGATGAAGAAGGCAAGGATGTGCCGATTGTAAACAAGCAAGGTAAATACGTGGATGAGATCACGGACTTTGCTGGCATGTACGTTAAGAATGAATACTATTCTGAAGAAGAGCGTCCTGAAAAATCGCTTGACGTACAGATTTCGATCAAGCTGAAGGAAGAGAACAGGGCTTTCAAGGTAGAAAAATACGAACACAGCTACCCCCACTGTTGGAGAACAGATAAGCCAATTCTTTACTATCCTTTAGACTCTTGGTTTATCAAAACTACAGAGTATAAAGACAAACTGGTTGAGCTGAATAAAACCATTAACTGGAAACCTGCCTCTACTGGTGAAGGCCGATTTGGTAACTGGTTAGAAAACCTAGTTGACTGGAACCTTAGCCGTTCGCGTTACTGGGGTACACCGCTACCAATTTGGGTTTCTGAAGATAAATCTGAGCAAAAGTGTATTGGCTCAATTGCGGAGTTGAAAGAGGAAGTTCAGAAGTCTATAGACGCTGGCTTTATGAGTGAGCAGATTGGAGATGATTTCGATTTGCACAGACCTTACGTAGACGACATTGTCTTGACCAGTGATTCTGGCCAGAAGATGTTCCGTGAGCCAGACTTAATTGACGTTTGGTTCGATTCTGGCGCCATGCCGTATGCCCAGTGGCACTACCCATTTGAGAATGGCGATATCTTCGAAAAGAACTTCCCTGCAGATTTTATTGCTGAAGGAGTAGACCAAACCCGTGGTTGGTTCTTTACGCTGCATGCTTTGGCAGTAATGCTACATGAAGATGTGGCATTCAAGAATGTAATTGCGAATGGTCTAGTACTAGACAAGAACGGAAACAAAATGTCTAAGCGATTAGGCAATGCGGTAGATCCGTTCAAAACCATAGGTCAGTATGGGCCAGATGCCACACGTTGGTATATGATTTCCAACGCTAACCCTTGGGATAACCTGAAATTTAATATTGAAGGAGTTGGTGAAGTACAGAGAAGGTTCTTCGGTACACTTCATAATACCTATAACTTCTTCGCGCTATACGCCAATTTAGATGGTTTTAGGTTTGAAGATGCTCCAATTGCATTGGATAAGAGACCTGAGAGTGATCGCTGGATTCTTTCTAGACTGAACTCTCTAATTAAAGAGGTTGACGCTTCTTATGATGCTTATGAGCCAACGAGGGCTTCAAGAGCCATCATGGATTTTGTTACTGATGAATTAAGTAACTGGTATGTTCGTTTGAACAGGAAACGTTTCTGGAAGGGCGAATACAATGAAGATAAAAAAGCTGCTTATCAAACGCTTTATACATGCTTAATCACCATTGCTAAGTTAGGTGCACCGGTTGCTCCTTTCTATATGGAGAAGCTGTATCAGGATTTGAATGCTGTTAGTGGATTAGATGCTCAAGAATCTATCCACCTCACCGATTTCCCAGTTGCAGACGATGGCTGTATTAACTTGGAATTAGAAGCGCAAATGAGGTTGGCTCAAACCATTTCTTCGCTTACTCACTCGTTGAGAAAGAAAGAAAAGCTGAAAGTACGTCAACCATTGAGCAGAATTATGATTCCTGTGCTAGACAAGGCCACAAGACATAATGTTGAGCATGTTCAAGAGCTGATTAAGTCTGAAGTTAACGTGAAGTCTGTTGAGTTTCTTGACGATGAAAGCGGCATTCTTGTGAAAAGCGTAAAGCCGAACTTCCGATCTATTGGTCAGAAGTTTGGGCCGAAAGTGAAGCTTGTGGCTGCTGCTATCAACTCTTGGGGAAAAGACGAAATTGCCGCTATTGAATCTCAAGGTACGTTTGAGCTAGACTTAGATGGAGAAAGGGTTTCTCTCGTACTAGAGGATGTTGAGATTAGCAGTCAGGATATTCCAGGCTGGTCTGTGGCCTCTGAAGGAAAAACCACTGTTGCCCTAGATATTACACTTACCGATGAGCTTCAAATGGAAGGCTTGGCCAGAGACTTGGTGAATCGTGTGCAAAACATGAGAAAAGACATGGGGCTAGAGGTTCAAGACAAAATTGATATTAGAATTAATATAGGTGATGACTTTGTAGAAAAGTCAGTTGAAGCCAATAGAGAATACATTTGTACAGAAACGCAGGCCTTGTCACTAGAACTGACAGATAGCCTGAATGCGCCACAAGAAGTGGAAATTGATGAGAGAACCTTAGCGGTAGAGATTCAGGCAAGATAGTCTCATTTTGCGGTATCGTAAGTTCTTTCTTCTTACACTAATCATCGTAATTATCGATCAGGCAGTTAAACTGCTTGTTCATTTCAATATGACCATGGGCCCAGCAGGAGAAATTACCCTGCTGGGCGATTGGTTTAAGCTCCACTACATTTTGAATAAAGGAATGGCTTTCGGTATGAGTTTTGGCTCAGACTATGGCAAGTTATTCCTAACACTTTTTAGGCTATTAGCAATAGGCGCGCTGGCTTACTTGTTAACTTTTTTAGTTAAGAAGAATTACTCACAGGCGCTAGCTTGGTGTATAGCGCTTATTATTGGAGGAGCTGTTGGCAATTTGGTAGATAGTATTTTCTATGGACAGTGGTTAGACAATGCACCTTATAGTAGTGTAACCCCATGGTTCCATGGTCAGGTAATAGATATGATTTACCTAGACTTATGGGAAGGTAATCTACCGCATTGGTTGCCGCTTATAGGCGGTGATAAAGTTGCCCTTTTGCCAATCTTTAACCTGGCCGATGTGGCAATCTTTATAGGAGTATTAACCATCCTCATTAGGCAAAAATCGTTTATAAATTATCAGAAAGTAAAGTAAAGTTTACTCAATTATTTCAATGTTAATCAAATATTACTTGAATGTTAATAACAAGTAATGTTAGTTTGCGTTTTATTAGCATAGTGATGAAGACGCAAATGAAGATAGAAGAGAGAATAAATGAGTTAAAGTGGAAGTCACTTTCCCCATACTATAGATTGGTTTTGAAGAAGGAAGACGTTTTAAGCAATAAGTTCAAGTCGAAAGAGAAGAAGCGAGAACTTACTTATTACATCAAAACTAACGGATTTCTCTTGTTCTTGCTTTCTACCATTATTCTTTATGTTCTCTTTTTTGCAGAAGCAAATACTGAATTCTTACTGTTCTTATTTTTGGCGGTTGCCATTTTTGTAGCGCAGAGGATTGAGCTTGTTCAGCGCTTGTCTAATCTCAACGAGGCGAAGTTCTTAAAGAAACTACTAGAAGACTTTAAGGAATAATTTTTTCATAATTGTTAATTAAAGTCAAATTTTTTCATGTTTAATGAATATAGTGTATATTAACTAACTCACTAGTTAGTAAACACTGTTTCAATGAAAAATTTAAGTCAAAAACTCGCTGCCCTATTGATGGTGGCTTGGGTATTGCTACCCCTTCAGACATTCGCCTTTCAAGAGCTTCCACTCGACCCTGATGTTAAAATTGGTAAGCTCGATAATGGTTTCACTTATTATTTACGCTCTAATCCTAAGCCTGAAAATCGCATAGAGTTTAGGTTAGCGGTTAAAGCGGGTTCAATTGTAGAAGATGAAGACCAATTGGGCTTAGCTCACTTTACTGAGCACATGCTCTTTAACGGTACCAAGAACTTTGAGAAGAACGAGCTGGTAGACTTTCTTCAAAAGATGGGGCTTGAGTTTGGTGGCGATCTAAATGCATATACCAGCTTCGATGAAACCGTTTACATGCTACCCATTCCTTCAGATAAGCCCGAAAATGTGGAGAATGCCATGCTGGTTTTGAGCGACTGGGCACACCAAGCCACTTTTGAAAATGAGGAGATTGACAAGGAGCGAGGTGTTGTAATGGAAGAGTGGCGCCTTAGGCTTGGTGCTTCAGAAAGAATGAGGCAAAAAATCTGGCCTATTACTTTAGCAGGCTCTCGCTACGCAGAGCGCTTACCAATAGGTGAGGCAGATATACTTGAAAACTTTGAATATGATGCTGCTAAGCGGTTTTATAGAGATTGGTATCGCCCAGATTTGATGGCTTTGATAGCTGTAGGAGATTTCGATTTAGCTGAGATGGAAGAAATGGTTAAAGAGAACTTCGGTAAAATTCCTGCCAGAACTAATCCAAGAGAGCGTATTTACTATAGCCCAGCAGATTTTGAGGGTACAAGAGTTGCTGTGGCAGCAGACGATGAAGCTACCTCCAATTCAGTTAGCATCAATTTTATTCAACCAGGCAAAAACGAGGTTGAAAACGATCTACAGTCTTTTAGAGATCAGTTAATGAATAGTATTTTCTCTCAAATGATGAATCAGCGGTTGAGAGAGCTAGTTCAGTCAGAAAACCCACCGTTTCAATTTAGTTTCAGTGGTTATGGTTCTGCATTAGGGAAAGGGAAGAACGATTACACTATTTCTATTAATGTAAAGGACGTTATGTTTATGGAGGGAATTGTGGCGGCAGTTCGCGAAAATGAGAGAGTAAGAAGGTACGGTTTTACCGCAGGCGAGCTCGAAAGAGCTAAGGCCTCATTCACAAACTCTTTGGAGAGATTCGTTAAGGAAGCAGATAAGCGAGAGTCTTGGGCTCTGGTAAATTCTTATTTAGGCCATTTTTTGCAAGGCGGCCCACTATTAAGCGCAGAGCAAACCAAAGCGTTGGGCGAAAAGGTAATTCCTTCCATCAGTTTGCAAGAAGTTAATGCCCTGCTTAAGAAATGGTGGAGAGAAGATAACCGCACCATAGAAGTAAGAGCTAAAGCCGATGTGGCTGACGCCATACCTTCGGCAGATGAAATGATTGCTGTGCTAGATAAGGTTAAAAATGATGAGACCATTGAACCTTATGCCGAGGAGTCTATCGCTACAGCTTTAATGATTCAGATGCCGAAACCGGGTAAAATTGCTAGCGAATCTACAGATCCTGTAACTGGCATTACGTATTTAGCTTTGAGCAATGGTGTAAATGTTTACATAAAGCCTACCGATTTTAAAAACGATGAAGTAAGAATGACGGGTTTCAGTTTTGGGGGAACCTCTCTCTACTCAAACGATGAGTATTGGTCTGCTGCAAACGCTGCACAAGTGGTTACCCAAATGGGGCTTGGAGAGTTTAGCCTAATTGACTTGAGTAAATTCATGACAGGAAAAACGGCCTCAGTTCAACCTTATATTAGTACCTATGAAGAGGGCATCTCTGGTTTTTCTAGCGTTAAGGATCTAGAAACGCTCTTTCAACAAGTTTATCTGAGATTCACAGATGTGCGGGTCGATGAAAGCGCGTTTAACAGTTGGTTGGGTAGAACTAAAAATCAATATGCCAATTTCTCTGCTAGCCCAGACGTTCAATATTCCATTCAGCGGCAACAAATCATGTATGACAATCATCCAAGGGCTCAGTTCCCCTCTCCAGAAAATTTAGAGAAGATAGATATGAATGAGGCCATCCGTATATATAAGGAGCGGTTTGCCAATGCTGGAGATTTCAATTTTGTTTTTGTGGGTAATGTTGAAATTGACTCCTTCAAGGAATACTTAAAGAACTACCTAGCGGCCCTGCCATCTACTGGAGTTAAGGAAACTTATAAAGATGTCGGACTGACGATAACCAAAGGTCAGATTGAGGAGAACATCTATATTGGTGTAGATGACAAAAGTCAAGTAAACATAACATTTAGTGGTGATTATCAATATTCAATGGAGAACAATGGTTTATTAAATGCAGCAGCTAACATTTTATCCAATAAAATGATAGAAACGCTCAGAGAGGAAATGGGTGGTGTTTATGGAGCTGGTGCGAGTGCTGCAATGTCAGAATATCCGAAGGAAAACTTCACCTTCAATATCTCATTTCCTTGTAAACCAGAAAACGTGGATAAGTTGGTGGCAGCTGCCATGGCTGAGCTTGAAAACTTAAAGAAAGGAAACTTTTCTCAAGAAGATTTAGACAAGGTAGTGAATGCTAGAAAGCAGAATTTTGAGGAGCAAATTAAGCAGAATAGTTACTGGCAGAGTATGATGGCTACTTACATTAAATCAGGCTCAGATATGGAGTTAATTATGAAAGGGAATGAGAGGGCTGAAGCTATTACTAAAGAAGCTATTGTGGAAGCATTGAACAAATTCGTGAGTGACCAGAATATGATTAAGACTGTAAAGATGCCACAAAGCACTAAGGCCGATTTGCAGCAAGAAATAAAGAAAAATTAGTTAAGGTTGAAGTCGAGAGGGCTGCTGTTCTAATTCGTTAGAAGGTAGCCCTTCTCATTTAATTACCACCTCGTTTACTATGCTAGACCCGAGCTCTCTTGCAATAAGCACTAAAATTTTGTCTCGAGACATACTGAGTTCATGCTTTAAAGGAGCTGACGATATGTGAACGAATAGCTTTTTATCATGAATGTACACTTTGGTGGTACGCTTGGCTATTGGAGCGCCCATAATTTTTTCCCAAGAATTAATCAGGCTGGCCTCGTTGAATTTGTCTTCTATACGAAAAGACTTGAGCATATCCTGAATGGCATTGCCTAAGGTTTCAGGTTGTCCCTTTCTACTCTTATCGTTCTTCCTCATAGCACTACTTTTCAGATTTAGTATACAAAATTACTGCTTTAGCCAATGCGCTTTATCTCAATGTGGAAATTAATGATTAATTGCCTGAAAGAAGAAAATACTCAGCGCATCAGGTGCCTCCCAATTTAGTCTTCAGTATAAATGAATAAATCAGAGGCTAGTTTATCGGCTAAAAGTTTGCCAGCATTGGTTAATATCAAGTGTTCGTCTTCTTCATATATCAAGTCTTGAAGAGATATTTTATTCAGATAGTCTCTGTGTTGCATCAACAAATCTACCCCGTACTTCTGCTTAAGTAAGTCTAAGCTGCATCCCCATTTTGTTCTTAAAGAGGTGAGAATGTACTCATTTACCTGATCTTCTTTGCTTAAGGTAATCACCTCAAAAGGTATCTGATTTTCACTTAGGCCCTTAAGGTATTTGGCATTGTTCGCTACATTGGCTTTTCTGAATCTGCCATTATAAGAATGAGCCGAGGGACCAATGCCTAGATACTTTTCGTCTTTCCAATAGCTGCTATTGTGCTTAGACTCATAACCAGGTTGAGCAAAGTTTGAAATCTCGTACTGATCATAGCCATACTTATTCATGGTGTCTAACAAGATTTCGAACTGCTCTGCTGCAAAGTCTTCATCAATTTCTGGCATATGCCCTTTTTCTACCCACTTTCCGAAAGCCGTTTTCGGTTCAATGGTCAGGCAATAAGAAGAAATATGTTCGGCCCCAAGCCTTATGGCCTGCTTCAAATCAGACTTCCACACAGAATGGTCTTCATACGGAATGGCATAAATTAGATCTATACTAATGTTTTCGAAACCAGCTTGTCTGGCATTATGCATTGCATCTATGGCCTCTTGGCCAGAGTGTTGTCGGTTCATCCATTTTAGGTTTTCATCATTAAAGCTCTGAACCCCTATACTTAGCCGATTAATGCCATGACGGTAAAAGGTTTGTAGCTTCTCAGGCGTTAAATCGTCAGGGTTTGCTTCTAAGGTTACTTCTACATTGGTGGCAAGGTCATACTCATACTGAATAACCTTCATTATCTTTTTAAGATGATGGCCTTCTAATAGAGAAGGCGTGCCACCACCGAAATAAATAGTGTAAACAGAATCTCTACCTAAAAACTCGCTTTGCATGGTCAGCTCCTTGCAAATGGCGTCTACCATTTCATCAATTTGCTTCAAAGATTGAGTAAAATGGAAGTCACAATAATGACAAGCTTTCTTACAGAAGGGAATATGCAGATAAAGTCCGGCCAAAGTTTTCTTAATTTCGCTTAAATATAAGCTATGCCTTTACACCGCCTTGCTTTACTGGCACTATTCCTATCACTTTTTCTTGGAGGCAAGGTCTCTCAGGCCCAGCAGTTGCTCAATTTGGAGGTGGTCTCAATAGATAATTCTGATCAAATTCTTCGGTCTTATAAGTACACGAGGAGAGTAGCCGATTCATTGTCTGGTATTTCAGTAGGGCAGAACTTAGTCTCTGGCCTTCATAGAGAAGGTTTTTTACTTGCCGAATTGAATAAGGCTCAACTCGAAAATTCTGAGATGAAGCTTTATATACTTGTAGGCCCTCAATTTGAATGGATTAACCTGCGAGCAGGAAACCTAGATGCTGAGCTTTGGCGAAGGCTTAATTTTAAGCAGAGTAATTTTAGTAGCAAGCCATTTAGGATAACAGAAATCGAAAAACTAGAAGCTAACGTTTTGAAGTTTGCTGAAAGAAATGGCTACCCTTTCGCTTCAATTAAGTTTGACTCCCTTCAAATTGAAGGCGATGGTTTTTCTGCTGCGCTGAATGTAGACTTTGGTCCGCCAATAACTTTTGATTCCGTTCAGGTAGTTCAGTCGAATGTATTGAAGTCTAAGTTTGCCGAGGCTTATTTGGGAATTGAACTTGGTAAAACATACGATCAACGTTTGGTAGATGCCATTGTGCCGAAACTCCGAAAATTACCTTACCTAAGGCTTAGCAAGTCGCCCTTACTTACCTTTCAAAATAGTGAAGGCCGCGTGGTGCTGGAGGTAGAAAAAAGAAAAGTGAACACCATTGATGGCATTATAGGCCTTTTGCCAAATAGTGGTAGGGAAAGTGGGCTTTTGCTCACCGGTCAGTTCGATCTAGAATTGTATAATCCATTTGCCTCGGGTAAACATATAGGTATTCACTGGCGTAGGCTACATGAAGAAACGCAGACACTCGCGCTAGAATATGATCACCCAAACTTGTTCGGCAGTTCACTCTCTCTTCAAAGCGATTTCAATTTCCTTAAACAGGATAGTACGTTTAACAGGCGAATTTTGGGTTTCGACCTTAATCTGAATTTAGGCGCTTCTTCTAATTTAGGGCTCATCACTAAGTTTACAGCTACAGACTTAATAGCTACCTCTCAATATCAGGGAAGCAATGAACTTCCTGATATTCTTGATTTCCGATTAACAAGGTATGGACTCCGCTATAGCTTCAACAATTTGGATGATGTTATTCTACCAAAATCGGGACTGCTTTTTGAGTTAGCTGGTTCTGTTGGAAACAAGACCATTAGACCTAATGCAGAATTGCCCAATGAGCTTTACGCCCAGGTAGATATGCAAACACTTCAGTACCAATACGATCTGGGTTTTGATTATTACTTTCCACTTAGCTCAAAAACAACTATGTATACGTCATTGCATGGAGGCTTGCTGAGCAGTGATAATTTATTCCAAAACGATGCTTACAGAATTGGTGGTTTAAGGAGTATCAGAGGGTTTGATGAAGCAAGCTACTTTGCCACAACGTTTGTCTATTCAAATCTGGAGTCTAGATTTTATTTAGATGAAACTTCCTATCTGTTACTTTTTACAGACTTGGGCTATGTAGAAGAACGATTTGTAAGGCAGGAGAATAAACAAGCAGATTTAGCCTTGGGCTTAGGTACTGGGATAAGCTTTGCTACAAATACAGGTATTTTCAATTTTGTTTATGCATTAGGAACCTCAAATTCAACTGGAGCTATTAACTTTAACCAGTCTAAAATTCACTTTGGGTTCACCACAAGGTTTTAATGCAAGAGGTACTAGCAGAAAACGAGTTATTCAGAAATATTGCCATGGCCATAGCCATGCTGCTCTTTATTGTTTTTGCGGTTTCTAGAATAATTTACCCTAAACTATTTTCTTCGATTTATAGCTTCGACAAATTCCTGAACTTCCGATATAGAGAAGATTTTGGCTCAGGTATTAGGCTGTTTAGTACCGAAAGCTTCTATTTTACCGGAGTACTATCGCTTAGTTTTAGTTTCGGAATTCTCTGTATCTATTTCTTTCATTCTGAATTGAGGGCTGCCTTGCCTTGGCTAGAAATTACAACACTATTTTGGGGAATTGCCGTATGGCTCATACTTGGTGTAGCCATTCAGTTTGTAATGTTTCTCAAATTTTTATTCGTCAGAGTCTTTGGCTGGTTGTTTAATATTCCCGCTGAAGAAACAAGGCATTTTCAAGAGTTCCAGTCTTTCAATCACAGCTTTTCTATCCTGTTGTATGCTATTTTGAGCATTTCAATCTATGTACGGTTTAACTTTCCGATGGTAGCATTAGAGATTTTGGCCGTAGTATTGGTTATTTACCTAGTGTTCAGGTTGATAAACTTATTCTTTAAGATTCGAAGTTTAGGAGCGTGTAGCAACTTATATATATTTTCTTACCTTTGCACCACAGAATTAATGCCTACTTTAATCGGCCTTAAACTGATAACCTAATCAAAGCCAAAGGATAAAAAGCAGGGAAGAATATGTCCAATAGCACGTCTGAGGAGAGGCTAAAACCAGTTAAGAGTATCCTCGTTTCACAACCAAAGCCATCTGATCCAAAGTCACCTTATTATTCGTTAGCCAAAAAGTATGGAATCAAGATTGATTTCAGGCCTTTTATTCAGGTTGACCCGATTGCGGCTAAGGAATTCAGAAAGCAAAAAATTGATATTCTTAAGCATACGGCTATCATTTTCACTAGCCGTAATGCAGTAGATCACTTCTTTGCCATTTGTAAAGACCTCAAAATTGAGGTTCCGGCCGATATGAAATACTTCTGTATTTCTGAACAGACCGCGTACTACCTACAGAAGTATATTGTAGTTAGAAAGAGAAAGATATTTACAGGTTCTAAAACCGCTCAAGATCTTATTGAGATTCTGAAAAAGCACAAGAACGAAAAGTATCTATTCCCTTGTTCAAATATTCGTAAAGAAGACATTCCTAATTATTTGGAAAAGAACGGATACAATTTTTCAGAAGCAGTTATTTATGAAACTGTGGCTAGTGATTTGTCCGATCTTGACGATGTGACTTATGATATTTTGGCATTCTATAGCCCAAGTGGAATTAACTCACTCTTTGTTAACTTTCCAGAGTTTAAGCAGAACGATACAAGAATAGCCGTTTTTGGGCCTACAACAGCTCAAGCTGCCAAAGAAGCTAGCCTTGAAATAGACATTGAAGCGCCTCAACCAAATGCGCCTTCAATGACAGGAGCATTGGAGCTTTACATAAAAAAGGCAAATAATCTTTAATTCTGGCAACACCTAAGGGCAAAAGCTAGTTTTCTTGTATTATTGAGGGACTGTTTAAATAAAACGTCTAAAATTCGCGTTACCTGAATATGTCAAGAGCCATTGGCCTAGCCTTTTTCTTTCTTTTTTCAGCCTTTGGATTGAGGGCTCAGCAAGATGCGCAGTTCACACAGTACATGTTTAATCCCATGTACTATAATGCTGCCTTTACTGGGTTGTCCAATGCAAATACACTAACTGCCATTCACCGTTCTCAATGGTTTGGTTATGATGGTACTATAAATCCGGGTGGTGCACCAACCACCCAATTCATTAGCTACAGCAGTTTATCTAAGTGGTGGAATGGAGGATTAGGCGTTCATCTGATGAATGACAACCTAGGGCCTTCAAATAACTTAGAGCTTAAATTCTCTGGCTCTTACTACATTCCTATTCCTGGTGATGCTTCTATTAGCATTGGAATTACAGCGGGTATGTTTTCTAGTGGTTTAGATTTTGACGAACTCGTTTTAGTAGACCCTAGCGATGACTTGGCTAACCTCAGCGGAAAAGAATCTCAGATACGTCCAGATGTAGGAGTAGGGATACTTTACAGAAAAGGAAATTTTTTTGGTGGTTTCAGTACAAATCACTTACTTCAACCAGAATTTGACTTCGGTCAAGATCAAATTGCCAATCAATTAATTCGACACTACTATTTAACAGCAGGCTACGATTATGCAGTAAGCCCTGAAGTTACGATCACACCGACTTTATTGTTGAAATCTGTAGGGTTTAACTCCTACTCTTGGGACTTGAGCGTTGTTGGAAGATACAACGACCAACTTTGGGGAGGATTATCCTATCGCCAATCCGAATCGGCTTCGGTTATGATTGGTTACAGTATACTAAAAGATCGTAGTTTGGCGTTGGCTTATGCACTAGATGTAGTTCTAGCTGACAGGGACAGTAAAGAGCCCACTTCTCAAGAGGTTATGCTCATTTACAAATTCCCAACAAGAAGCAACGGAATAAATCTTGGAAGGAACATCATAAGGACTCCGAGATACCGTTACTAAACAAAAGTTTACTTAAGATTAAGGTTTGTATAATTTTCTATCCTCGGATGGATTACTAACAATAAAATATTAATTTTCGCGCTTTATTTGCCAAATGAGGGATATGTGGTTGGGCAAATAGACTAAAAACTAAAACAATGAAGAAGTCTGTACTGGGTCTGACGTTAATGGCTTTGTTGTTCTTGAGTTCGGGATGTAGCATGTTCGAAGGCTTCCTTGGAGGAGGTGGAAAAGAACAAGCACTGATCGATGAAGGCCAACTTCTGGGTGTACTCGATAGAGAAGGTTGGTATCAAGAACTACCTTATGGAATGGTTCAAATTCCTGGAGGAACTTTCTACATGGGGCAAGCAGATGAAGATGTGGCTGCCTCTCAAATCAACTTTAATAGACAAATTACGGTGAGTTCGTTCTTCATGGACGCTGAAGAAATTACAAATAACGAATACCGTCAATTCCTTTATCACATTGCCGACTTGGCAGAAAAAGGTGATAGATATTACACAAGAGAGCTTTTGGCTTCGGTAGTTCCTAACCCTAACGTCTGGGATCAGGAATTTACTTATCACTACGGAGATAGAATGACTCAATATTATTTTGAGCACTCTGCCTTTGATGATTACCCTGTAGTGGGTGTTAGCTGGGATGCTGCAGAGAAGTTTTCTGCTTGGAGAACCATTTTCCTGAACAATGGTCAGCAAGCGAAGAACGAAGGCGGAGGAGGTCTTTTCTCTTTCGGAAAGAATAAAAATCAAGCTGATCCGGCAGGGGCTATTGGTGGGCCATTAGGCGCTACTGGCCCGCAGGGTGGAGCAGCCTCAGGACCTGAAGCAAGTACATTCGTAGATACATCTCCAATTGAAAGCCGTTACCCTAACTTTAGACTTCCAACAGAAGCTGAGTGGGAATATGCTGCCAGAGGAGGTAAAGAAATTGTAAAATACCCATGGGGTGGTCCTTACATTAGAAATAGAGATGGTTGTTTCTTGGCCAACTTTAAGCCTGGTAGAGGTGCTTATGCCGATGATGGCTATCCTTACACCGCTCCGGTAAACTCATTCCTTCCAAACCCATTTAACCTATACAACATGGCAGGTAATGTGGCAGAATGGGTAAGAGATGATTTCTCTCCGGTTTACAATCCTTTAGTATGGGATCTTAACCCAATGTTCACTTACGATTCTCTAGAAGAAAGCAGAAGTCCTCACTTCGGTAAAAAGGTAGTAAGAGGAGGAGCATGGAATGATATTTCCTACTATTTACAAACAGGAACTAGAACTTTTGAATATAGAGATGTGGCCTCTGCTTCTATAGGATTCAGATGTGCTATGGATTATCTAGGACAATAATAGAATCAATATCAAACACTAACATTGATCTTCAACCCAACAAATAAATAAAGATGGCTAGTAAATTTACCCAAAACTTCTACGGCAACATTATGCCGAAAATCTACGGTCTAGGTGCCGCAGTTGTAATTGTAGGTGCTATGTTCAAATTGAACGGATGGGCTGGTGCAACTGAAATGCTTATTCTAGGTCTTGGTACTGAAGCTCTAATCTTTGCTTTCAGTGCATTTGAACCTAAGGCAACCGACTATACTAAAGAATTATATCATGCCACTGTAAAGGATGGCGCTCCAAGTGCGGCTTCTCCAAAAGACGATGTAACCTTGGAAAAAATGTTGAAGCAAGCGGCTATCAGCAAAGATGGTCTTCAAAACCTTAAACAAGGTATGGATAACTTGGCTCAGAATGCTAAGTCTCTAGCCAATATGACCAATGCAGCAGTAGCTACCGATGAGTATGCTAAAAGTGCAAAAACGGCTGCTACTTCTCTTTCTAAAATTGATCAATCTACTTCTCAGGCTGCCGCTGCATTTGCAGAGGTTGCAAGCTCTGTTAAGGGTTCTGGTAATAACCAAGCTCAATTGAAAACAGCTACTGAGCAATATCAGGTTCAGTTAAAAGAAGCTGCTACTCAACTTCAGGCTTTAAGTGGAGCTTACAAGGCTGAATTAACAGACACTGAGTCTGTAGCAAAATACATGAAGGGCTATTTGACTAACATGGAAACCATGATTAAGGGAGCTATGAATACTGCTAAAGCTACCGAGGAATTCCAATCTCAAATGGCTCAATTGAATAGCAACATCACCTCATTGAACAAAGTGTATGGTGCTATGCTATCTGCCATGAAACAAACCAACAACTAAACCTGATCTATTATGGCAGGAGCTAAGGAAAATCCACGGCAGAAGATGATTGGCATGATGTATCTCGTGCTAACTGCTCTTCTAGCCTTGCAGATTAAAGATACGGTACTTGAAAAGTTCGTTCTTATTGAGAATGGGCTACAAGTAGCCAACGAGTCTATGGTAGACTACAATGCTACTGTTTTAGAAAGCATTCAAAGCGATGTAGAAAACCAAGGAGACAAAGAAGGTGACCAAGCGGTTGAAAAAGTAGCTGAAGAAATTCGTTCTTACACAACTGAATTGGCTAACTACATAGATAACCTAAAACTGGAGTTAGGAAAAGCTTCAGCTGGTGGAGATACTTCTAAAGTGTACGAGAGATCTACATTGAAGAAGTATGAAGAACCAAGCAGGTACTTAGTAGAATTGGGTAATGCCGATGAGTTAAAAACTCGTCTCGATGACTATACCGGTAAGGTGAATGGCGCCATTAACCTTTTGGGTAAAGGCGGAATGAGTGATGAGTGGCTTAAGTCTATCGCTATAAAGGCGGAAGACATTAAGTTCTATGAAAACAATAAAGAGGCATTGAAAGATGACTACGCTCACTTCAACTTTTATAAAGCGCCTTTAGCATCTGTTTTAGCACAGTTGACTTTCTACAAGAATCAAATCTATAGCAAAGAGTCTGAAGCTTTGAACAAACTAAGAGGGTTGGTAGGTACTGCGGTAACTACTAAGCCTGGAGATATTCCTAACCTGAGCGATGTTGACCCTGTAACAGCAGGTACTCCAAGCTCTTCTCCAGCGCAAACTCCAACAGACAATGCTTCTGCTACACCAAGCAATACACCAAGAAGTAACTCTAACTCAGGAACTGCATCTACAGAGATCAAGCCTGAAGAAATGCTAGATGGTAGATTTGCTGGTATTGACTATGCTCAGGCAACAATTTTATCACAGTCTAACTTGGTAACAGCTGGTTTGGACTTTAATGCTCAAGCATTCTTAACTCTAGGTAACTCTTCTTTGCAACCAGAAATTAAGTTGAATGGTAGCCCAATTGATGTGGTAAATGGTAGAGGAGTGATCAACTTTAAGACCAGTGCTAGAGAAGGTGAATACGATGCTAATGGTTTGGCCACTAAGGCTTTTGAGGTAGAAATTACTGCTGAAGACGGTAATGGTGGTACTATCACTAGAACTACTCGTCATGAGTATCAAGTAGCTCGTCCTGTAATCGATGTTAGATCTCAATCTGTTGAGGTGCTATACCTAGGTTGCGCCAATAACTTGAATATCAATGTACCTGCTTTAGGGCCAGCTTATCAACCTCAGTTTAGAGTTTCTGGTGGGACATTTACTACAGGTTCTCAAAAAGGGCAGATTATTGTAGATCCTTCTCAAAGAGAGGTGAGCATTGCGGTTTCTAGTGCGGGTTTACCAATTGGTACTAGAGAGTTTCAGGCTAAGCCAGTTCCATTACCTAGATTAGATGTTAGACCAAACGGTCAGCCGTATAATGCTAAAAACGGTTTGGATGAAAAGCCAACGAATTTGACTTTGTTCCTTCCTTCTGATCCTGACTTTGCTGAAAGATTCCCGAAAGATTCTCAATTCTTGGTGAGTAAGGGTCAGGTAACTCTAGCAAGAGGAAAACAAACTAAAAGAACAATTGAAATATCTAGTCCAACTTCACGTGTGGATTTAGGACCATTAATCAGTCAGATGCAATCCGGTGATAGAATTGTCGTTTATGTTGAGGAGATCGTAAGGTTGAACTACAAGAACGATAGAATTCCTATCAAGTTTACAGGAGATATGACTTTAAATATTAACTAAGATGAAAAGAGTTTCGGCAATTTTATTGGCACTATTATTCGTGACTTTAGTTAAGGCACAAGATGAGCAAGGAGCAGGTACCGATCCTGCAAAATTCTTGCAGTCTATTGAAAGTACCACTAGAGTTGCCGGGCTTAATAGTGCTCGCAAGCTCAACAACGAATTCTCTGTTCGTCCAATCAGAGATGAGGATGTGATGTGGAGTATTAGACTTTGGTCCAAAATGAACTTCAACGAAAAGTTGAATTCTGCTTGGAATGCTAAAGAGTCTAGAATTTCTGAAGTAATCTTAAATGGAATTGAAGCCTATTACGATGCTAAAAGCCAGGCTTTAGATCAACAAGTAGGTATAACTCCTTATGCGACTTTTGAAACTGGCGCTGCTGGTTTTTCAGACGAGGATATATTATCTGAAACAGACTTCAGAAATAACCTCAAAAATATGTCTACCGCTCAGGGTAACTATGACGAAGCCTTGAGAGGGCAGGATAGAGCTGAGTTGAAGACTAGAGATGGTGGTAGGTTTGCAGAGTATTCAGATGCAAGATTAGACTCTATTATTGATGTGGAGTACCAAGCTGCTTCTGCTGCTAGACCACTGGATCCGGCTAACAAAGGAGATTTAGATGTATTGTTGATTGAGGAGGATATGATCTTCGATAGAAATCAATCGCTTGCCAAGTGGGATATTGTATCCATTACTTTGGTTGCACCTCCTAAGGCTTCGGTAGCAGGAACAGAAAGAGAGATTGTGAGAATTAAGTATGAGGAATTGGTGAATTACATTGAGCAGGTTTATTCCGAAAGTAATAAGAATACTGCTTACTGGTATAACCCAAAGAACCCTCGCGATAGAAATATCAATTTTGCCCATGCGTTCGACTTAAGGTTGTTCAGTGCATACATTACTAAGTTCCAGAACTCTGACGATAGCAATATTCAGACACTTTATGGCAAGTCTGACTATGATTATAGCATCATTGAACAGGCCATGAGAAAGCGTATGGAGCTATTGGAGAAAATGCATAACCTTTGGGAATACTAACCCTTGGTTTGAAGATAAAGAAGAAGGAAGCTATTTAGCTTCCTTTTTTTGTTTGATATAATTGGTGACAATTGCTGCTTTTGATTTGCCTATCAGCGATTCTATTTCTTCATGTGGGGCTTGCTCAATCTTACTCATGGTTCGGTATTTCTGAAGCAATTTATCTACTGTGGCCTTGCCCAAACCTTTCACTTCTTCCAGTTCAAAGTTAAAGCTATTCTTACTGCGAAGATCTCTATGGAATGTAATAGCAAACCTATGCGCCTCATCTCTTAGTTTTTGAATAAGCCTGAGTGATTCCGACTTCTTATCTATATGGATAGGGAATGAATCTTCTGGGAAGTAGAGCTCTTCAAGGCGTTTTGCAATACCAATAATTGGAATCTCTCCATAGATATTGAGCTCTTTGAGCGCCTCGCAAGCCGCATTTAACTGGCCTTTTCCACCATCAATAACAATTAGCTTAGGTAGCGGCTCATTTTCATCGAGCAGTCTTTTATATCGCCTTCCTACTACCTCTTTCATGGAGCCAAAATCGTCTGCGCCAACCACAGTTTTAATCTTGTAATGGCGATAATCTTTTTTAGAAGGTCTGCCCATTTTAAAGCAGACCATACTGGCTACCGGGTTTGTACCTTGTATGTTAGAGTTATCGAAGCACTCTATATGAACAGGTAGTTCTTTAAGCGATAAGTCTGCCTGTAACTGCTTAAGTACTCTATTGCCTTTATCCTTTACATTTTCGAGAGAAGTATATTTCTCCTTTTTAGCGAATAGGGCATTCTTTAACGATAGGTCTATCAACTTCTTTTTATCGCCTCGTTGTGGTAGCAGCAGCTTAAAGTTTTCTGTGTTAAGTGCTAGTTCTCTATTTGTGAGTACCTCCTTAGCAGTGCTCTGGAACTTGTCTTTTAAATCTATAATCATGAGACTCAAGATCTCTTCATCTGACTCATTGAGTCTTTTCTTTATCTCACTGGTTTGAGAGAGATTGATAGTTCCGTTCTTTATCCTCAGGTAGTTTACAAAGGCCCACTTTTCGTCTGAAACAATGGTGAATACATCCATGTCAGCAATGTTCGGGCTCACAACTATAGACTTAGATTGGAACCTATCTACAGACTCAAGTTTGTCTTTGTATTGTTGGGCTTTTTCAAATTCGAGCTTTTGAGCAGCTGATGTCATTTGTTCTTTGAAGAACTGCTTCGGGATTGAGAGATTTCCCTTCAGTATGTGGATGGCTTGGTTTACATCATCTAGGTAATCGGCTTCTATTTGAAGAGCCTCGCAAGGGCCTTTGCAATTGCCAATATGGTACTCCAGACATACCTTAAATTTGCCTTTGCTAATGTTTTCTTCGCTCAGGTCGAATCGGCAAGTTCTTAAAGTGAACAAAGAGTTGATAAGCCTGAGAATATTATTCATGGCCTTTACAGAGGCAAATGGGCCAAAGTAAGTACCGTTAGATGGAATAAACTTTCGGGTACTGTAAATGCGTGGAAATCGTTCGTTGGAAACACATATGTACGGGTAGGTCTTATCGTCTTTTAGTAGAATGTTATACCGAGGCTGATTCTGCTTAATGAGATTGTTCTCTAACAGCAGCGCATCGAATTCATTGTTAACCAACGTAACTTCTATGGCCTTGATTTCCGATACTAGCCTTCTGGTTTTTCTATTTACTCCACTTTGTTTATTGAAGTAGCTAGAAACACGTTTTTTCAGACTCTTGGCTTTGCCCACATAAATGAGCACGTCTTCTTCATTGAAAAAACGGTAAACTCCCGGGTTATCGGGAAGATTCAATACATCCTTAGGATCGAATCGGGTGACCTCCATAGGCCGAAATTAGTAAATATCATCGTCATAAATGGTGGTATCCGTAGGGGTAAGTACATCTACAAACTTCTGACAATCTATTTCCATGCTCAGGTTAGGTGGTCTTTGGAATACTGTCTTTTGAAGATTAAGGGTAGAGTCAGCGTAGATATCTTGTAAGAAGAGGGCTACAATCGGCATTGCTGTTCTTGCTCCTTGCCCGTCAGGCCAATGAGTAAAGTGAATGGCACGGTCATCTCCTCCTACCCAAGCACCAGCAACAATATCGTTAGTGACTGCTACAAACCATCCATCTGAAGCGTTTTGGGTGGTTCCTGTTTTCGCGCCAATAGAGAATTCAGTTTGATTATAGTCAGTAAGGTTGTAGTACCCAGGTGCCCAAAGTCTTATACCAGAACCGTTTCTCACCGTTTCTTGCATCATGTTAAGCATTACGTAAGCTACATCTTCATTAATAGCCTTGCTCTTTCTCGGCACATGTCTATATATCTCGTTACCGTACTTGTCTTCTATTCTGGAAATATAATATGGTTCTATATGTGTTCCTTTATTGGCGAATGTTCCATAAGCACCTAAGATTTCGAATAAGGATACGTCTTCCGTTCCTAGAGCAATTGAATAATACGGAGGAATAGTGCTTTCAATCCCAACACGTTTTGCCATATCTACCACTTTATCTGGCTTAACTATATCCATTACTCTGGCAGTAATAGAATTTACAGATTTTGCCATGGCTAGTTTCATGGTCATCTCTTCTCCTGAGAACCTGCCTTCCGCATTAGAAGGATCCCAAACTTCAGATCCGTTACCTGTTCTTATGGCAACAGCCTCGTCTCTGAAAGTATAGCATGGTGAGTATCCTTGCTCTACGGCTGTGGCATAGACGAATGGCTTAAATAATGAGCCTGGCTGTCTTTTACCATAACGAACGTGGTCATATTTGAAATGCTGAAAGTTTACTCCTCCAACCCATGCTTTAATTGCACCAGTGCTAGGTTGAGTAGCCAAGAATCCTGACTGTAAAAACTGTTTGTAGTATCGAATGGAATCAATGGAACTCATTACTGTGTCAATATCTCCACCCCAAGAGAAGACTTTCAGCTTTTTAGGTTTGTTCATATAGTAGTCAACAGAATCTGACTTGCTCCCGTACTTTCTCACCAAGCTTCTATAGGCCTGTGATCTAGGGATTACACTCTCTTCGAAGAAATTCTCAATTTCTCTACCCTTGCTATCTATCCACAAATCTCTACCTTCTTTGGCGAGTTTTTGGTCGAATAAGGCTTGCAGTGACCGCATAGAGCTGTCCATAGCATCTTCTGCATAGGCCTGCATTCGAGAGTCTAGCGTAGTGTATATTTTGAGTCCGTCACCGTATAAGTCATATCCTAAGTTTCGGCAAAGTTCAAGTAAGTCTTTACTAGCCTCTGCACGGAAGTATTGGGCAAGGCCTGTATTATGGTCTTGCTGACGGAATTCTTCCAAATTGATTTCTTGAACCTTTAGGGTGTCATAAGCTCGTTTGTCTAGAAAATCATATTTCACCATCTGACTCATTACAGTATTTCTTCTGCGCATTGAGTTTTCTGGGTTGATATCTGGTCTGTAAGTAGTAACACCTTTTTGCATGCCCGCTAGTACCGCGGCCTCCTGAACCGATAATTCATGAGGCAATTTGTTGAAGTATGTTTTGGCTGCAGACTTAATTCCGTAGGCATTGTTTCCAAATTCTACGGTATTGTAATACATAGCCATAATCTCTTCTTTGGTGTAAGATCTTTCCAGTCTTACAGAGAGAATCCACTCTTTAGTTTTGTAAATAAGCTGATCTAAGAATCCGTTTACGCCTTCTAATTTGCCTTTGTCTTCTGCCTTAATAACCCGGGTGTTAAACAGGTTTTTTGCTAACTGTTGGCTAATGGTAGATCCACCGCCTTTAGGACTGAAAGTAATTACCCCAAAAGCTACACGGAACATACTTTCTAAGTCTATTCCAGAGTGAGAGTTAAAACGAATGTCTTCTGCTGCTAATAGAGCATGAACGAGATTATCGCCAAGTTGATCGTAAGTAACAGGGTTTCTATTATTTCTGTAGTAACCAGAACCTAATTGTACACCATCGGCTGTAAAAAGTAGAGAAGTTAGATTTTGGTCAGGGTTTTCTAGCTGACTGTAGCTTGGCAGGTTACCAAACCAATTGTTGAGGTTATTACTAACCGCCCAAATATAAGTGGGAAAGCCAATGATGCATAAGGCAAAAACAACCCATAAGGCTATGGTGATTTTCTTAAGTATTGGCCTTCTTTTATTTAGCTTCTCTGTAGCGGTCATTCTTTGTAAAATTTCTTGTGGAACTCCAGGTATTGATCTAACGCTTTGTTTTGGAACAACAGTGTGAAGTTATCTTGCGATATGGCAAAATTATGAAAATTTGAATCGGCTTGCAGCCCAATTCTTTTCAGTTCCTTTTCCATTAATTCTCTGTAGCTCTCAGCTGCCGACTTTACCTTAAAGCTGTTGATGTATATTACTCCAATTTGCTCTTGAGGGTTGAAGCTTACAAAGCCAGAAAACAGTTTTGTTTTAAAGTTTTCCGCATTGAACTCATCTATTTGTTTTCTTAGAGAGTCTGCTTCAAAATTTGCCTGATTAAAAGTGAAGGCCACTAAATGAATTTGCTGGAAATCTTCGCTGAACGCATCTTTAAGGTTACCCAAGCGCTGGTTCTTTGTTGGGGCTACAGCGGCTAACAAGCTTTTGGCGTAAGATGTCTGTGGAGCTTCTGGGTATTTCTCAATAAAATCGTTCAAGGCTTGCTCATAAGAAACAATGCTTTCTGTTTTGGCCTTGAGTATAGCAGCCAATAATTCTACCGTAGGTAAAAAGTCTACATCTTCAAAAGAAGAAAGTGCTGACCGTAGCCTTTGGTCGGCCAATAAGTAATTACCAGCTTCATACGCTTCATACGCTTCAGCATATTGTAACTGTAATGCTCTGTTTCTGGCAGCCTTTTCTTGCAGGTAATTAGGGTTAATGAGTGTTTTGGCCATAATGGTTTCAGGAAACTCATCAATGATCATTTGCCTATACTGTTGAGATTTACTGGCATCAATTGGTTCATACAAGGTGTATAGAGCATAAAGAGCATCTATTCTGTGGCTAGTTTGTGGGTACTTCTGTAGTAGGGTTTCATAACTATCGATGGATTGTCTGTTTTGCTCCAGACCGAACCTATAAATGCTCCCTAGCTTAAAATATGCGTCTTGTATTTCTAATCGGGCTTTCTCTTTCGCATCTTCTTCAAATGGAATGGTAGCCATTAGCTTTTCAACCTCAGTATCTCTACTACTCTTTAAGTCTGGCTGAGCTGCCCCTTTATTAGGATCGTCAAATTCTTCTTCTGCTACGGTAGTGGCTGGGCCAATACCAATGTTCTGTTTTAAAGATCTTCTCCAATTATTTTCCAACGGCCTATTGCCCCAAATACGCTGAAACTCAAGTTGCCCTTGGCTAATGGCTTGTTGATTATAGAAGTACCAAGACCCGCTGCCATCGGGTGTCTGATAATTTGAATTATCCACCCTATTGATTCCGCTATTACTAGGCTGCTCTTTAGCTTTTCTTTCTTTTTCCTTGGCTTCTTTAGCATCAATATATCTTCCCAGATAAACTTCTAGTTGGACTCTGCTCATAGCAGATAGTGTAAGAAGGCTATCATTGGTTTCAATAATGTTGAGTTGAGTAACAAAGTCTTTCAGAACGGTCTGTCTCTTTGAAATATCCTCAAAGTTCTCAATGTCTTTCGGCAGGTTCTGAACTGCACTATCATAATAGGCACTGGCCAAATTGAACCTCTTTAAATCGTCATAGTAGATTTCTGCCAACCTTAAATAGGCCAATCCTTGCTGTCTTTGGTTGGGCTGTTCTACCTGTGCAGCAGATTTGAAGTGCTCAATAGCTTGAGGCAAGTTTTCACGGTTTTGCTCTAGCAAGCCCATAGTATAGAATATGTTATCCATATACTCTGTATTCTTACCATCAGAGAGCATCTTCTCAAAGGCCTTGTAGGCCTCATCAACATAATTAGGGTTAGCAAAACCAGAAACTGCTAGCTTATTTAGCTTGGCATGAAACATAATCTCATAAGGAGGATTACCCTTTTGAGCATTGTCATAGAACAGATAGGCATTTCTAAACTCACCGGCCTCTTGAGCAAGTTGTCCTAAAATAAAGTTTACTCTGATTTTATAGTTTTTATCTGTTAGCGCTGGTTGTGCTTGCTCTAACAATTCTTTTACTCTGCTATAGTTGTCTTGCCTCTGATAGAAATATGCCAAAGTGAGAAGATAATCAACAGCATTTTCTTCAGTGAGCGACTCTTCTTCTAGAAACTGAGAAACCTGTAAGGCTTGGTCGTTATTACCCATGTCCATATAAGTTCGCATTAGGGCAATGAGCGCTTTCTGCCTAACCTGATCATCCTTGCTGTTTTGATTGATGTACTGGAAGGTTTCAATGGCAAACTGCCATTGCGCACGGAGGTATCGGATTTTTCCAATAATCAGGTAACTATCATCTACCCAGTCGCTGCCTTCCCACCACTCAATATTCTGACTAGATTTTTTAAAAGCATCATCTAGCTTTTCCTTATTACTGCTTACAATTGAAGAATCTACTTGAGGAAAGATCTTGAGAATTTCATCGAAGTTATACTCATACTGTTGCTCAAAGGCTTGGTAGGTTTCCGTTAAATATAGGTCGGCATAAAAGTATCCGTTATATCTAGCGTTAAGGTTCTGATAGCCTTTTGAGGCGCATCCTACAGAAATTAGAATGAACGCGGCAAAAATTGTTCTGACGATATGTAGAGTCTGTTTATCCAAAAAGGTGAAAACTTCGTTAGAGCAACGAAATTAATGAGCAATTAATACAATATTGCTCAGGCTCTTGAGTATTAATGAATATTTTTGCCAACCTTGACCTTTGTATAAGTGGCTAGATTTAAGAAGACGCTTTCTAACTGGCTTAATGCCCGTCATATACTTATCATTCAGAATGAGGAGAACTTTTCTGAAAAGGCCACCTATAAGTTTACTTACGCCAAGATTATTTTCTTTGCTTTTCTGAGCTTCTTGGTGGTATTCGCACTCAGCTTTTATTTAGTAAATACCATTTTAGACCAATGGTTCGACCCGAGGTATGCCGAAAGACAGACCCGTCAGGAATTGGTAGAACTTACTTTTGAGCTCGATTCGCTTTCTTTTGAATTAGAGAGCAGAGATCAGTTTATACAAAGCATAAAGAAGGTACTTCAGGGCGATGTTACTACCAATGAGATACCTGAGAGCGCTGAGGCGAGTAGTCAAGAAGAAACCGACTATGACCAAATAGCTAAGACAGATAGCATATTTAAATCTGAATTTGAAAGTGGTAGTGGAGGAGACTTCTTGCTGAGTTCTAGCATGGATAACCTGGAGTTAAGAAATACCTACTTTTTTCCTCCTCTAACAGGTTTTGTAGTCGCAACTTTCGATCCACAAGAGGGACATTTTGGTATAGATATAGTATCTAAAAAAGACGAGCCAGTTAAATCTATAGCAGATGGAACTGTCGTATTTACTGGCTGGACGCAAGATGACGGAAACATTATCGCGGTTCAACATAGAGAAAACCTTATTTCTATTTATAAGCATAATTCGGCAGTGATGAAGGCTGTGGGAGATGTAATTTCTGCCGGAGATATTATAGCAATAATTGGAAATACGGGAGAGTTGACCAGTGGTCCGCATTTGCATATTGAATTATGGTTTAATGGTTCGCCTGTAAACCCGCAAGAATTCATTACCTTTTAAGACCAATTAGAATCAACTAAATAGAGACCAACCATGTTTTCTAAAGAAGACAAAAAATCAACTGAAGACCTGAGTCAATCGAGTAACATCATTGGCAAAGAAACAGTGTTAGAAGGCAGCCTAGAATCTGAAGGCAATGTTCGCATAGAAGGAAAAATCTATGGTAACGTTAAGGCAAAAGCCAAGTTTGTTTTAGGGGCAGAGGCTTATGTAGATGGCAGCGTAGTAGCCAGAACAGCAGAAGTTGCAGGCAAGGTTCGTGGAAACATAGAAATCTCCGAAATGCTTATTCTTAAGCCAAGTGCTGTAATCAACGGAGATATCTTAACTAATCAATTGGTGGTAGAACCAGGTGCAACTTTTAACGGTGGTTGTAAGATGGGCCATCTGGCTAAAGAAATTGAAATTATAACTCCTCAGAGCCGTGTCGCAGAAAAGGCCATTAAAAGAGCCTAATAACTATCTCAAATATTCTCAGCTGGGCTTACAGCTGTTCATCACTATTGGCTTGTGCGGTTGGTTAGGTTACAAGATGGATCAATGGTGGAATGGAGGTAATTCACTCTTCGTAATCATTATGGTTTTAATTGGTGCTGGTGGAGGAATCTATCAGCTTTACCGATCGCTACCAAAGGAGTAGCTATTTTGGTATGCCATTGCTTGTCTCTTAACAAACAAGCTTCTTATTGGTGAGTCAATCTTCCTTTTTTACTCTTTAATATAGTGTTGGGTGTTTCTTTAAATTCAGGGAAACTTTAAAGTCAAAAACTTAGAACATTGAGCCAAAATAGACCTACCTTTGCGGCCATGAAAAGTTTGGGGCGCCAAATTATTGAATCTCTGATATTTAGCTTGATCCTATGCGCAATCGTTTTCAGTTTGCAGCAAATGGATATTCAGTTGATTCATGAGGGAATTTGGACAATCATGATCTTTTCGGCTGTGTTGGGTTTAATAGTGGTGCTAGTATCTTACTGGGCATTCACTTCTTTAGATCCTCAGATTAGGCCAAATATATTTATTGGATTAACGGTTTTGAGAATGGTTTTAAGTATGATTTTTCTCGGATCCGTAATTTTCTTGGGTTTAGAAGATAAGAGACTTTGGGTAGCCAATTTCTTTGTAATCTATTTATTTTACTTAGTGTTTGAAATATATGCCATTCTCTCTAACTTGCGCGCGATTTCGGGAGAGGGTGAAAACTAATGATGAAAAAAAGCAGAACTAACATTCTCAATTTATTGATCACTAGCGCTTTAGTAGCTGTTTTTGGTCTGGCAAGTTCTTCAAATTTATGGGCAGCATCTGGCGGTGACGAGGCTAAAGAAGAGGGTGGTGGCACCGACTTCATTATGCACCACATCAAAGATGATTACCAGTGGCATATTATTACGCTCGGTCATACCCATGTAACTATTCCTCTACCTGTCATTATCTATGACCATGAAGACGGTTTAAAAGTTTTCATGTCATCAGATTTCCAAGATGAGCACCATAACCCAATTCCTCATGGTGGCTACTACATCGATCATGGTAAGCTTTTCAAATTAACTGAAGATTACGTTCCATCTACATCGCACAGTAACGATTCTCACGGAGAAGAAGTTTCAGAAAATGAGCATCGAGAAGAAGATTCTCATGGAGAAGAAGCAGCACATGTAGAAGAAGATGCTCATGGCGATGACCATCCTGGTATGACTCAAGCAGGATTCCTAGATATTTCTATTACCAAGAATGTGGCTTCATTAATCATTAGTATGATTTTATTGTTTGCCGTATTCCTAACTATTGCAAAACGATATAAGAAAGGACTTGGAGCGCCTAAAGGTATGCAGTCACTCTTTGAGCCTGTAATTGTTTTCATTAGAGACGATATTGCTAAAGTTAACATTGGTGAGCATAAGTATGAGCGTTTTATGCCATACCTTCTTACGCTGTTCTTCTTTATTCTATTCAATAACCTATTAGGTCTTACTCCTGGTGCGGCTAACCTTACAGGTAACATTGCAGTAACCATGTGTTTGGCGCTATTTACTTTCTTCATTACTCAGTTTAATGGTAAGAAGGCTTACTGGACTCACATTTTGTGGACTCCTGGTGTGCCACTTCCTGTAAGGCCTGTAATCTTGATTGTAGAAGTAATTGGTATTTTCACTAAGCCTATTTCTTTAACTCTACGTTTGTTTGCTTCAATTACAGCAGGTCACATTGTAGTGCTTTCAATTGTAGGTTTAGGTTTCATTCTAAACAATATGGCGGTAGGAATTGCAGGTACATTATTCTCTGTGGTTATCTCGCTTATTGAAATATTAGTAGCCGTTATTCAAGCGTATGTATTTACCCTGTTCTCATCGATGTACATCGGTCAGGCGGTAGATGATGGCCACCATTAATTAGAACCATTGTTTCATTTATAATAACAAACTTATGTTAGCTATTTTATTATCTGCTGGTATCGCTCTTTTAGGAGCTGCTATTGGCGCTGGCCTAGTTGCAATTGGTGCAGCTTTAGGTATCGGAAAAATTGGTGCTGCCGCTATGGAAGGTATGGCTCGTCAGCCAGAAGCTGCTGGTAAATTGCAGTCTGGTATGTTGATCATTGCCGCTCTTATTGAGGTAATTGCTCTTTTCGGTGTTGTTGCATGTTTCTTGATTGCATCTAACGGCCAAATTGTAGAGGCACTTTAAAAAACCATTTGAACAACTTTAGGCCATTGCATTAGGCAGGTCTAGAGTTGTTCTATTAAAACACTAACAGAATGGACTTATTAATTCCAGATACCGGTTTATTTATACTACAAACAGTAGCTTTCATTATTCTACTTATCGTTTTAGGTAAGTTTGCATGGAAACCTATTCTTAGTGGGTTAAAGGAACGTGAGCAAACTATTGAAAGTGCGCTTTTAGCTGCAGAGCAAGCTAAGAAAGACATGCAGGCACTTCAGGCCGATAACGAGAAGCTTTTGGCTGAAGCAAGAGCTGAGAGAGACTCTATCTTGAAAGAAGCAATGGATGTTGCTAACTCTATTAAAGAGGAAGCAAAAGAAGAGACTGGCAAAATCACAGCTAAAATGCTGGAAGATGCTAAAGCAACTATCGAAAATGAGAAAAGAGCTGCTTTGGCAGAAGTAAAAACTCAGGTAGCTGCCCTTTCTCTTGAAATTACTGAGAAGGTCATCAGAAAGCAGTTGAGCGAGAAGAAAGCTCAAGAAGCTTTGGTTGATGAGTATGTAAAAGATTTGAACTTAAACTAAATCCGGACGAATGTCTGAATATAGAATTGCTTCCAGATACGCTAAATCACTTCTAGACCTTGCTGTTGAGAAAAAGGTCTTGGAAGAGGTGAACAAAGACATGCAACTCCTTACTGGAATTGCTGAAGAAAGCCGCGATTTAGTGTTAATGCTGAAAAGCCCAATAATTAGCCACGACAAGAAACTGTCTGTGCTGGATAAGGTTTTCAAGGGTAAAGTGAATGACATGACCATGTCTTTCTTTACTATCCTTACCAAAAAGCACAGAGAGGCCTACCTTATTCCTGTGGCTGAGGAGTTTCATCATCAATACAATGTGTTTAAAGGTATTGAGGAAGCTACCATTACCACTACTTTCCCATTGAATGACGCCTTGAGAAAGGAATTCATCAATTTGGTTGAAAGAATTTCTTCCAAGAAAGTGGAGTTGACAGAAAAAATTGACGAATCATTAATCGGTGGTTTTATCCTGAAAATTGGAGACCGTCAGATAGATGATTCAATTAACTCAAAGTTGAAAGCCCTTCGTTTAGAGTTCACAAAAACCACTACGAAAAGGCCTATTAAAGTAATTAGATAACATTAACTCGATTATAAAATGGCAGATGTAAGACCTGATGAGGTTTCAGCAATCTTAAGAGAGCAACTCTCTAACTTTAAATCGGAGGCCGAGCTAGAAGAAGTAGGTACCGTATTGCAAGTGGGTGACGGTGTTGCCAGAATCTACGGACTGTCTAAAGCACAGTCTGGTGAATTGTTGGAATTCGACAATGGTTTGAATGCTTTGGTATTGAACCTTGAAGAAGACAACGTAGGTGCTGTATTGCTTGGTGATTCAGCTGAGATCAAAGAAGGAGATACCGTTAAGCGTACCGGAAGAATCGCCTCTATCAATGTAGGTGAAGGTATGGTTGGCCGTGTGGTTAATACCCTGGGTGAACCAATTGACGGTAAAGGCCCAATTGAAGGCGAATTGTTCGAAATGCCTTTGGAAAGAAAAGCCCCGGGTGTAATCTATCGTCAGCCGGTAAACGAGCCACTTCAGACTGGTATCAAGGCAATCGACTCAATGATTCCGATTGGTCGTGGTCAGCGTGAGTTGGTAATTGGTGACCGTCAGACAGGTAAGACTGCCGTTGTAATCGATACTATCATTAATCAAAGAGAATTTTACGAAGCAGGTGAGCCTGTATTCTGTATCTACGTTGCCGTAGGTCAGAAGGCTTCTACTGTAGCAGGTGTTGTAGCTGCCCTTGAAAAAGGTGGTGCTATGGACTACACGGTAGTAGTTTCAGCTTCTGCTGCAGATCCTGCTCCAATGCAGTTCTTTGCTCCATTTACAGGTGCTGCTATTGGTGAATATTTCAGAGATACGGGACGTCCGGCCCTTGTGGTTTATGACGACCTTTCTAAGCAAGCGGTAGCTTACCGTGAGGTATCTCTTCTATTGAGAAGACCTCCGGGACGTGAGGCTTACCCAGGTGACGTATTCTATCTTCACTCAAGACTTTTGGAAAGAGCTGCGAAAGTGAATGCTAATGACAGCATTGCTGCAGATATGAATGACCTTCCTGATTCTTTGAAAGGAAAAGTTAAAGGTGGTGGATCATTAACAGCACTTCCAATTATCGAAACTCAAGCTGGTGACGTTTCTGCATATATTCCTACCAACGTAATTTCAATTACTGATGGTCAGATCTTCTTGGAAACTAACCTTTTCAACTCAGGTGTGAGACCTGCTATTAACGTAGGTATCTCAGTATCTCGTGTAGGAGGTTCAGCTCAGATTAAGTCAATGAAGAAGGTATCTGGTACGTTGAAGCTAGACCAAGCTCAGTTCCGTGAACTAGAGGCATTTGCTAAGTTCGGTTCAGACCTTGATGCTGCAACTCAGTTGACTATTGATAGAGGTAGAAGAAACCAAGAAATCCTTAAGCAAGGACAGTACTCTCCAGTACCTGTAGAAGAGCAAGTAGCTATTATTTACGCTTCTACTAAGGGCTTAATTGACAAGGTACCTGTAGAGAAAGTAAGAGAGTTCGAGAAAGAATTCTTAATGGTACTTAGAAACAGCCACAGAGCTGCTCTAGACTTATTGAAAGCTGGAAAATTGGATGACAGCGCTATTGAGTCTATCAAGCAAGTTGCTAAGGAAGTTTCTGCTAAATATTAATTTGATTTTTGGGGTAACCCATAACCATAGATTATGGCAAGTTTAAAGGAAGTTAAAGAACGAATTCAGTCGGTAAGCTCTACACAGCAGATTACCAAAGCCATGAAAATGGTGGCGGCAGCCAAGCTGAGAAGAGCTCAAGATAGAATTGTTCAGCTTAGACCATATTCAGAAAAACTGGCGGCACTTTTAGCCAATGTTTCTTCAGGTAATAATGAAGAAGGCATGAATACTTACTCAGAAGAAAGAGAAGTGAGAAGAGTGCTAATTGTACCAGTAAGTTCAGACAGAGGTCTGTGTGGTGCCTTCAACTCAAATGTGGTTAAGGCTTGCAGAAGATTAATCGAGTCTGATGAATTGCAAGGCAAAGAAGTTGAGGTTCTTCCAATTGGTAAGAAGTCTTATGACAACTTCAGAAAGAAGGGTTACCCTATGGTGAACGACTTCTACGAAGTTTTCGGTGACTTAACTTTCGACAACGTAAGAGAGGCAGCAGAATATGCTATGAACTCTTATGCTGAAGGAAAATACGATAAAGTTTACTTGGTGTACAACGAATTTAAAAACGTTGCCACTCAGATAGTTCAAACAGAGCAATTCCTACCTATAGTAGAAATTGAACAAGATGAGACGGTGAACACAGGCATCGATTACATCTATGAGCCATCTAAAGACTTTATTGTTGAAGAATTGATTCCTAAATCGTTAAAAATTCAATTCTACAAAGCTGTTCTAGAATCTAATGCTTCTGAGCATGGTGCTAGAATGACAGCCATGGGTAAAGCAACAGATAACGCTGCTGAACTATTGAAAGAATTGAAATTGACTTATAATAGAACGCGTCAGGCGGCAATTACTAAAGAAATCCTTGAGATTGTTGGTGGTGCTGAAGCCTTGGCCTCTGCTAGCTAGGATAACAACATTTTATTATAAATTGAACCCTGATTCATTTCTGAGTCAGGGTTTTTTTATGCTAAGAATCATTCATTTCGTACAAAACCTAAGCCTTGATATTACCATTGGCGCAGTGATATCATCACTCTTTTTGGCTAGGGTTATGAATGTTGAAGTTTCTGCCTACATGATGATAGGCTTGGCCATTGCTATTTGGTTAATCTACACCTTTGATCATTTAAGGGATGCTTATAAAACCAAGGGAAGATCAAATAACCCAAGGCATGCTTTTCATCAGAGATATTTCAAGGAGGTTTCTTCAGTTGCGCTAATAGTTTTTGCCTTAGGTCTTTACAATTTAAAGTATTTACCAAAAGAGACTATCTACTTAGGTTTAGTCCTTGTAGGTCTAAGTGGCTTATATTTTGTCTATTTAATGCTGGCTAAGAAAGCGATAAGCAAGGAGCTATTCGCGGCAACTGTGTATGTTGCTGGCATTGCCACCGCTCCGCTCAGTTTGGCCGAAACTGTTGAGGCCGAATGGGTGATCTTGTTGCTAATTTTTTGGATTCTAGCCTATGCTAACCTGTTGATAATTCCTTCTTATGAAGTAGAGCTAGACAAAAGTGATAATCAAAGCTCCGTGGTGACAAGGCTTGGAGAATTAAGGGTTAAGCGATTGCTTCTATTTCTACTGGTTTTATGCACTCTGCTAATTCAGTATTTTGGCTATCTCACCAATCTGTCTGCGGCCTATCTAATTCTAATATTGATGGTTTCCACCCTTTTAATACTGGTGCTTAGGCCTCAATATTTTCGAAAATATCAGCTCTATAGAATATTGAGCGATGGAATTTTCTTTCTACCAGGTATTGCGCTATTAGTATGAAGGAGAATCAGTATGATTTGGTGGCACCTTTTTATGATGCGCTGGCTAAGCTAATATTTGGAGAAAAATTGCTGAAAGCTCAAATGCATTATTTGGGCGAAATGAAGAGTTCTGACAGGGTATTAGTTGTTGGAGGGGGAACTGGAAGAATTCTTAAGCATCCTGCTTTTCTGCACGCTAAATGCATAGACTACGTAGAGCTCTCGGCTAAGATGATATTGGAAGCTCAGGAAAACGCTGGAAACCTTCAAAATGTGAGATTTCTAGAAATTGATTTTTTTCAGCATCATGGAGAATATGACTTCATTATATGTAATTTCTTTTTGGATTGCTTTAATGAACATTATCTGGACTTGGCGATTCGAAAACTACATGGCTTGCTGTCTCAAAACGGAACGCTTTTAGTGACTGATTTTAAACCATCATCTAATAGGAAGAACAAGCTTATAGTTTCCTTGATGATCATTTTTTTCAGGCTTACCACTCGGCTTCAGGCTCCTAAATTACAAGACATACCTCAGGCATTAAGGGCTTTGTTTAGTCCAGTTCAACGAGCTTCTTTTAACAATGGCCTTGTTTTCTCAAGCTTGCTGAAACCTAATCCTTAATAAGCAACCTATAAGTTTTAGTTACTTGAGAGCATTTTACCCTCACCAAGTTGATACCCGTTCTTAATTTATCAGTAGGTATTTCTAGGTTAGCATTCATTTGGTTTAGGCGTTTGTCTTCCGTGTATAGAACTACACCATCTGGACTAATGACCTCAATTCTAATTTGATCATTGAACTCGTGTGAAGCTAACCTTATCTGAGCCTTAGAACCACGCCTGACGGGGTTCGGATAAATTGCTCCATTTTCATGATTACCTGATGATACATCTACGGCCACAATTCTAGAGAAGCTATCATTATTACTTCTATCGGTAGTTTTTAGGCGATAGTAGCTTCTTCCTTCCACTGGGTTATCATCTATGTGTCTATAAGCTACTTCGCTTGGAAGTTCTTTTCCTGACATTACATGAAGTGTGCTAAAGGCTTGCCCATCATTACTTCGTTGGACTTCAAACATGGTATTAGACTCTTCATTAGTGGTTTTCCATTGAATCATAACTGAGTTTAATTCAGAGTTGAATGCTGCATCAAAAGCGAGTAACTCAATAGGTAGGGCTCCAATTTCTTCAGATCCTAAGGTAAAGTATTGGCCAGTGCTGAAATTAACGGTGAAGGACACTGTTTTTTCTGATGAATTGATGGAAGACGGTGAATAAAGAGTGACACCGGAAGAAAAGTCACCGTCTCCATCAACCATTAATCTCAGCAAGTTTAGATTATTTGACCCAGCACCAGAAGGCCCAGAAATATCTGATACATCAAATGTTAGGGTTACACTTCCTATTGTTCCGGTTTCCTGAACATGCCACTCTCTGTTCGGTCTACTGTTTACCTGACTACTATTATACTCCCTGTTATCAGGATCTTCCATTGGTGCATTATCATTTGCCCATATTAAAAACGAATCGTCTGTGTTGAAAGAAGCTACTTCCATGGTAACAATTGCGTCATTGTTTTCACTCTTAGATTTCAGTTGTGATAAACAGCTGTTGTCATCGCGTCCAATTCCAGCAATATCACTGTTGTATGAAGCATCTGAAGTGTAGCTCCATATAGTACCACCATCAGATGCTAAGTATGCTGAACTGCCTCCTCTGGTTATTCCATATTTTAGAGCTAGATAAGATTCTACTCTTTGTCTTTCTGCAGTGGTAAGGTCATCTGAAAAGACTATAGATTCAGCGATTCTGCCGGCAAACTGAGAGCCAACGGTGGGGCTAGGATTATTCCCGATACCAAAACCAGAAGGATTGGAGAAGGTGCTTGTGCTTCCTGTACCAGTAGCATTACTGGCAGAGTTGATATATAGGGCGAGTGCTCCAGTAGACCGTACACGAGTAGCTGTAGCAATGTATGGTTCAAAATCTATGTAGGTTGTGCCTGCAGTACTTCTAACCGTAAGGTCATCGTTATTCGCAGCATTTAAATGTATTCTACCCTCTGCAATACCAAGTCCGTAATCTAAATCTGTACCAGAGGTGCCCGCACCCAGTAGCACTGGGGCATTCTCAAAATCACCGGTATCACCACCAAGTTGACCAGATTCAAAGACGGTAATAATGGTAAAATCGCCACTTACGTTGTTGCCGTTAGTTGTTTCAATATAGGACGCATTAGTTGAGTTCGGGTCAGAGAACTGAATTGCTGGGTTGAAGTTGATTTCTGAAGTCTGATATGTTGGCTCTACAGGATTTACCCCTCCAAGATCTAATTCTGTACCATTTCTATTATTCACACTTTGGTCGGCCCAAGAAGAAATGTTGCTGTCATCTGTAGTGGTATTGGTGCCTTCATTGGCTTTGAGCCATAGGGCTAAATCTGTGGTTACTCCTCCAGGCCCACAGGTTTCTCTGGCCGTTCCTAAGGTAAAGTAGTCGCCATCAGAAAACTCTATGTTATTGAAGGTTAAAACATTACCGTTAAATGTTCCACCTGTAATGGTTGAGCCCGAAGCCATTGTAGGCGAACCTGATATTATTAGTTGAAAATCTGTAGCCGAAGAGGAATAGCCCAACCCAGATAAGTCAAAAGAGATGGAGCTATTCTCTATAGTTCCCGTTTTATCTACTCTCCATATGGTTTCCATTCGTTCTGTTACCGTTCCAGGAACATCTACCGTATTAGCATTCGCTTGGGCAGGGTTGTCTCCATCATTACCCCAGATTAGGAAGGTGTTGTCTGAATCGAATGAATTTGGGTTGGTGACATTACTAGAAAATATGCCCTCATTTCCGATAGTTACAATGCTCCCTGAATTGGAACTTTTAGATTGTTTTTGAGAAAGGCATGAGTCATCGTCTCTTCCAATTCCTGCAATATCATTGGCATAGCCAGAATTGGTGGTTGCGTTCCAAACAGTTGTTCCAGCTGAGTTTACATAGTCTTGCGGAGAGGTTTGATCTATCGTAATTCCGTATTTAATGGCTAGGTAAGATTGGATTCTGTTTTTCTCAGCATCAGTTGGCCTGCTTGAGAAAGAAATGATTTCAGCTATTTTCCCGTCAAAGAAATTGGTAAAAGAGAAGTCGTTTGGTGTTTCAAATCTTCCAATGGCGTATTCTTCGTTTGAGACGGCCAAATAGCCACTTCCACTTGTTGCATTATCTACTTGTATGCCATTCTGGAAAATACCTGAAGCAGTAGCTCCTGCGTTTTCACGAGTTTCAAAGAGCTGTGGAATATTGGCAGGTATAGTCTTGGTATTATCTACTCTTAATTGAGCATAACTATTCGCTCCATTTCCTACCAAGTGCCCAAGAACATCATCCGATCCACTAAAAATTCCACCCAAATAAAAGCCGCCTATGCTACTGGTTGTTGTCACTGAAGAGTCATCCCAGCCTAATGGAACTTGTCTTGTTGTGGCGCTAGTATAGGTGTCGTCTGGCGTGAGCACCAAGTAGTAGGCATGGGTGTAGAACCCGTCTGCTGACGTTAATACGTTATCGACACCATCAAAATCTAGGGCTGGATTAAAGTTGATGCTGTTAGAAAGATACGATGGAACGGTGCCTGAGCTTCCTGTTGCATTGTTGCCAGAGGCTAGGTCTTCCCAAGACGTTACTTCTCCTGAGGTAGAATTAGGTCCTAAATCTGCCTTCAACCATAGGGCCAAGTTGGTACTTACTCCACCTGGCCCACAATCTATGTATCCTGTGCCAAGCGTAAAGTATTCCGCATCATCTAAGTCAACATCGAAAAAAGTAAGCGTTGACCCATTCACTACACCTCCCGTTATTATTTGCGCATTTGAGAAGTTACCTGCCGAATTGTTAGCCGCAATTAACAGGCTATAATCTGAGCTAGTTGGGCTACCGCTAAAGGTAACTTCGTTAAGGTCGAATGAAATATCAACCGTGCCAACATTGCCATTCTCAGAGACCCTCCAAATTCTATCCACTCTATTGTTAATGATCGATGGCACATCTGATGCCTGACTAAGGTCATCAGCGTTGCCACCGTCATTTCCCCAAATCAACCAAGTGTCGTTTGCATTGAAGCTAGCCCCATTATCTATGGTGATTACGGAACCATTGTTTTCGCTTCTAGATTTCTGCTGTTCGAATTCTGAGTTATCATCTCTTCCAATACCCGCTATATCATTATTATACTCCAAGTATCCTCCTAAACTGGCATTGAGTGTAGTATTGAATATGATTTCTCCAGATGAATTGACATAATTTATCGGGGTACCTTGATTTAATGTTACACCGTACTTAAGAGCTAGGTAGCTCTCAATTTTGTTTCTAGTTGAAGCAGTAAAGCTTCCGGGCTCATTGCAGTATATGAACTCAGGAATTTCACCTCTAAATGAGTTGGCATTTGAATTTGAGCCATCATCGTACCTTTGAGCTGCTCCAGATCTTCCTAAGTTTATATCTCCTGTATGGGAAAACAATAATCCAATATTTGGAACAGTTCCGATTATCTGACCATTGAGGTAGGCCCTAAAGCTACCAGATATAGAGGAGTTTCCTTCAAGCTCAAAAGTGAGTACGTACTCAGTATCGCCAGTAATAGAGATACTAGAAGTGTTGTCTCCAGTATTCCATGGAGCCCCTGTGCCATCACTTGTTCTGTTCCAAGCATGTGTGAAAAGTGATCCATTTCTTATATAAATATTAATGCCTCGGTTATCATCTCCCTGCTCATAAAGCACTTGCCTTGTGGTAACATCACTGTCTGTTCTAAATACTAAGGATATGCCCTTATTCTCATAACTACTTCCATTATTGTTGAAGTCTGAGTTATTGGAAGTGGTTAATCCTCTATCTGTACTTGTAAAGTCGGCTGTCTGATTGAAGTTGATGCTAGAAGTGGAGCTTCTATAAATAGGAGAGGTTACACTGGTTGTAAAGTCATGATTGCCTATCCAGTGATCTTGCCAATCGGTGATGTTGGAGCCTTCTGTAGAAGTTGTAACGTCTGCTGTTTCATTGGCTTTTAGCCAGGTTGAAAGAGCGGCTTTGTATCCGCCAGGACCAATTGCTGGAGTCAAGCAATCATCTGCCGATACAGCAGCGGAAACACCTGCGACTAAATCTAAACCTGATGCTGCCGCAGAGGTAGTTGTAGGGAAGGTTGAAATATCAGTAAGATCATGATCGGTATCATTGGTATCATAGGCAAACAGAGAGTACCCGTAAATTATTTGCCCAGCAGAGATACCTAATTCTGTAAATGAAACTGCCACTCCTTGTATTACTTGGCCTGGTTGACCAGCAATAACTCCAGTATTCAATAAGGGTAAGGGATTTTCGCCCACGGTTTGTCTTCTTAAAATCAAGTAGTCGTCATAATAGATACCCGATTGTGGCCAGTCGGAGTCTACAATGTCTACCATGCTGCTATATGCCGAAGGATTACCGTTGTTGTCTAGAGCGGTAATTGCTGCAATTTTTATACTGTCATTGCCACCTCTTTCTATTACCGGAAAAACAGCGCTGTCTGGTTCGCATGTAACTATTCCAGTTCTCCAAATAGCATCTACTCTTTCTATTTGTGCTTGAATACTTCCAGAAGCTTGGTTGTCTACATTTACTAGAATATTGTCATAGCCACTGATTAGACTTCCTGTTTGATACAAGGCATCAGCATCTTCTACCTCTTGTCCATCCATTATAAGCTCTGTAGTACCAAATAGTAGTGGAACGTCTATATCGATGAGCGTATACCAGATATTGACAAACCTTCCGCCATCTGTTCTTCTTAAAACCAAGGTGTCTGGTTCTAGGGAGTTGGCGTAAGTTCTTCCAGCTATAGTGTAGCTCACAAGATTGTAGTCATCACCTCTACCATAGCTTACATCGTAAGTTTGTCCTGAGTTGATGTCATTGCTTGCATCACTAGGTGCCGTAGCGCTGTAAGTGCTATTAGTTGGATTTACTACAGATACTGTATAAGATGAAATAGCTGTTTGGGAATAAGCATAATTATCCCACGACTCGATTAATAAAAGAGCGAGTACTGTACACAAATACTTTCTTAAATGCTGCATAAGGAACAATTAATGTTCTAACTACATTCAGAAATGTGCTTTGTATAAGTATTAAGCCTGAATAAAGGTCGGAAGTATTTATAATGGTATTCTTGTAGGTATAGTATAATATACCTAATAATGCTGAATTAGTTTTAGGATTATATGACTATTTCCTCTTTTGTGGTGTAAAATGCAAAAAAATGTATTTGAAATAAATGATTGTATAAAGTTTGTATTAATTAAGTTTATACATGCTTTTTCATCTGAATAAGTAAAAAGCCTCAGAATATTATTCTGGGGCTTTTTATATTGATTTTGTATTACGTGCTAATTAATGTACTACAAGTTTCAGGGTGAAAGTCTTGTTTTGAGAGTCAGTGATTTTAATCAGATTCAGGCCTCTATTTAGACCGGAGGTTGGTATAGTAATAGTTTCACCTCGTAATGATAGTAGTTCTTCTTTTTGATAAAGCTGGGTTCCTTTCATATCAAAGACCCTAATTTTCACTTCTTTATTCTGATCTACCTTGTACTTGATATTTACCGGAGTACCTATATTAACTGGATTAGGATATAGAGTGAAATCTATATTGAAAGTAGTATTAACAAATACAGACCTTATTTCAGTATACTCGAAGCCACCATTAAAGTCGGTCTGCTTAAGTCTATAGTAGCTATAGCCTTGGAACGGATCGATATCTGCAAATTGATAAGTTTGCACTCCCTCAGAATTTCCGGCTCCATTTATTGTGCCTATAGGTCTAAAGTTTTGACCATCTTGACTGCGTTCCACAGTAAAGAAAGAGTTGTTGTCTTCAGAAGCTGTAGCCCATCTCAATTGAACTGTTCCGCTTTCCGAAGCATTTGCGGTAAAGGATATCAACTGTACCGGTAGGGCCGCAATTTCTTCCGAACCAAGAGTATAATATTGACCATTACTAAAGTCTACTGTAAAGGTTACGGTATTGTTTGTTCCATTAAATGAGGTTGGAGATATCAAGGTTGTACCCGATGTAAAGTCTCCATCGTTGTCTACCATTAATCTGAGTTGACTCAAGTTGTTGGTGCCTACTCCAAGAGGTCCAGAGATATCATCTAGATCGAAGGTAACCTGAATACTACCTACTGTACCAGTTTCCTGAACCTTCCATTCTCTATTTAGCCTACTTTTAACCTGCGAACTATTGAACTCTCGATTGTTTGGATTCTCAATAGCTGCGTTGTCATTACCAGAAACAATGAAACTATCATCAGTACCAAAACCGCCAGGAAGGCTAAAGGTAACTAAGGCATCACTATTTTCGCTTCTAGATGTAGTTTGTTCCAAACAAGACAAATCATCTCTACCAATTCCAAAAATATCATTGTAATAGGTTGTTCCTTGACCATCATAATCCCAGATTACACCACCGTCACCAGCTCTATAGTCTCTTTCGTCAATACTTCCGGTACTGCCGTCATCAGAGCCATTTCTTGTCAATCCATATTTGATGGCCATGTATGATTCTACTCTGCTTCTTTCGTCAGAATTAAGTGCTGATGAGAAAACTAAAGTTTCAGCAATGTCGCCAGCAAATTGAGCTTGAAGATCTTCATTAAAGTGATTTCCTATTCCAAATCCAGTAGCGCTTCCAAGGGTGGCGCTTCCAGTTCCACTTCCTACAGACTCTGAATCTACATATAGGTTTAATGCAGTTCCATTTTTTACAGAGCTAACAAAGTGTACATTATTATCATTATAAGTTCCAGTTGTCTGTGCTTCGAACCCGTTATCTGAATCGGCTTCTAACCAGATGGTTCCTCCTTGCATACCCATTGACCAGTCGGCAGAGCCAGCATTTCTAGAGCTAATCAAAACAGGTGAGTTTAATGCATCTTCATCAGTTCCTTGAGATTGACCTGTTTTAAATACTGAGAAAAGTGTGAAGTTTCCTGTCACCGAATTAGATGTTGTTCTCAAATAAGAGGCGTTAGATGAGTTAGGGTCGGTGAACCTAGCTACTGGGTTAAAGTTGATCTCATTAGTCTGATAAGTAGGTTCAACAGGTAGAGCGCCATCTAGAGTTTCAAGCGAAGCATTAATCTGTGGAGAGCTCTGATCATTCCATTGCAGAATGTTGTCATTGTCATTAGCCAAGGTAAAACCAGCGTCTGAATAAGCCTCTGCATTACCCTTAAGCCACAAAGCAATGTTTGTATTTACACCACCAGGACCACAGGTTTTATAAGCAGTACCAATAGTAAAGAATTGGCCATCGGCTAAATCTACACCTGAGAAGGATAGAATATTGCCGTTGAGCGTGCCGCCAGTTATTACTGTGGCATCGGCCATTGTAGAGGAGTTGCTTACTAGAAGAGAGAAATCTTCTTCGTTACCGCTGTATCCTAGGCTGGTTAAATCAAACTGCAATTCGGTATTACCTACTTCTCCAGTATCATTAACACGCCACACTCTTGTCATTCTTTCAGCTATGGCATTTGGCACATCAGAAGTTTCTGCACTTGCTTGTGCTGTAGCACCATTATCATTACCCCACATGAGATAGTCTCCTGAATCGTCAAAGCTATTAGAGTTTTCCGCGTTTGTATTTGCTATCTCTTGTAGGCCTATTGCCAAAATATCATCAGAATTAGCACTAGTAGACTGCTTTTGACTGAAGCAAGCGTTATCGTCTCGTCCAATTCCGGCCACATCGTTATGATAGGTTGCGTAATCTGAGGCATCCCATATAATTGTACCATCAGCTCTTGTGTAGTCACCTGCGGTGCCACCGCCAGTGTTGTTCAATGTCATTCCATATTTAATAGAAAGGTAAGATTGAACCCTGTTGTGCTCTGCGTCTGTAGGGCGTGTTGAGAATGAAATAACTTCAGCTATTTGGCCATCGTAGTGTCCATTAACATCAAAGGCATTTGTAGCAACAAAACTACCAAGCTCGTAGTCTACATCACTCGATGTAAGGAACGTGCCGCTATTAAGATCCGCAAGCTGGCGACCATTCACATGCATTTCTGAGCTTGTTCCTCCAGCGTTATCTCTCACAGCCATTAAATATGACTCGTTAGCATTAACTGTACCAAAGGTGGTCTGTGTTATTCCTCGTCTCCATCGTGTTCCTGAGCCTCCAATTGCATGACTAATGACCTCACCTGAAAACGCACTTGTAGCTGAACCCAAGATAAGACCGCCAAAATCGTTAGTTGCCCCTGCAGGTTCATCGAAACCAATAAGTACTTCATTGGTGCTTGAACTGTTCTGAGTACTATCTGGGTTAACAACCATGTAATAAGCTCTGGTGTGGAAGCCTGCTGCTCCAACCATTTGTTCGGTATTGGCTTGATCAAAGTTGACTGAAGGGTTAAAGTTTAAAGAGCTTTCTACAAAGTTAGGCTCTGTACCTCCTGAACCTATTGCATCATTAGCTCCGGCTCTATCACTCCAAGTAGTAATTGATGCACCATCTGTTGTAGTGCTAGTACCCTCATTTGCCTTTAACCACAATGCAAGGTTTGTAGTTACTCCACCTGGGCCGCAATCTGTTCTTGCTGTTCCAATGGTAAAGAATTGACCGTCAGTAAGGTCTACGTTGGTGAAGGTTAAAACCCCATCTTCTAAAGAGGCTGCAGGAATAATTGTACCAGAAGCCATGGTAGAAGAATTTGAAACAATTAGGTTGAAATCACTTAAGTTGGTACTATAGCCTAGTCCTGTAATATCGAATTGAATGGTGGTAGCTCCTGTGTTACCAGTGTCTTGCACCTTCCAAATTCTCTCCATTCTTTCGGTAACTACTCCCGGAACATCTACGGTGTTAGCATTTGCTTGGTCGGCAAAGTCTCCATCATTACCCCAAATCAAAAAGTCTCCATCGTCAGCAAAGCTGTTGGTATTGGCATTATTAGAGACTTCAATTCCTCCAAGCCCCATGGTGACTATGCTATTAGCATTTTGGCTTCTAGACTGCTTTTGCTCGAGACATGAAAGATCATCTCTTCCAATTCCAGCTATATCATTATCATAGGTAGCATTGGTAGTAGCATTCCAAGTAGTTGTTCCGTCACCTCTTACGTAATCTCTTCCAGTTGATTGGTCGAGCGTTATACCATATTTGATAGCCAGATAGGACTCAATTCTATCGTTCTCCGCATCTGAAGGTCTTGTGGAGTAGGAGATTAACTCTCCAATTTTACCATCATAAAAACCAGTGAAATTGAAGGCGTTAGGAGTTTCAAACCTACCGAGTGAGTACTCTTCATCGCTAACTGAAAGGTAGCCGCTCCCAGATACGCTGTTGCTTACAACCAAGCCATCTTGTCTAATATCTGCAGCCGTTGCTCCAGCATTTTCCCTTACCGTAAACACTAATGGTATGCCTGAGCTAATGGTTTTACTATTGTTATTTTCTCTCAACCCATAACCGACAGTACCATTACCCACAGTATGAGAGAGTACATCATCAACTCCTCCATATATTCCACCTATAGCAAAACCACCAATGCTGTTAGTTGGAGATGCTGTTCCATCGTCAAACCCTAAAGGCACTTGATAGGTTGATGCACTAGTGAAATTGTCATCTGGGTTGACTACTAAATAGTATGTAGCGGAGTGAAAACCACTTGTTGAGGTTAAAACCTCATCTATTCCATCAAACTCAATAGCAGGGTTAAAATTAATATTGTTGGCAGTATAGTTTGGAGAAGTGCCTGCTCCAGTCGCATCATTACCATTTTCACTTTGGTCTTCCCAGGAGGTTACTAAGCCTCCTTCGGTGGTAGTATTTGTTCCAGCATCCGCTTTTAGCCATAAGGCCAAGTTAGATTCAACCCCTCCAGGTGAACATCTGAAAAACTTAGTTCCCAATGTAAAGTACTCACCATCATCTAAGTTAACCCCAGTAAATGTGATCGTATTTCCATTGAAGGTTCCGCCTGATAGTACAGTTGCATTGGAGAAGTCTGCATCAGTTGTATTTCCGGCAATAAGGAGTGAGAAGTCCGCTGCATTTGAGCTAAGACCTAAACCAGTAAGATCAAAAGAAACAGAAGTGGTAAGCACTTCATTTTCCTCAGCAACTCTCCATACCCTTGTTAATCTGTTCTGAATGGTATCTGGCATGGTAAGCACACTGCTTTCGGTTAATGCTCCTCCATCATTACCCCAAATTAGCCAAGTGTCATCAGTACTTATGGTTGCTCCTCTGTCTATGGTTACAACGCTACCAGTATTTTCACTTCTAGAAGCGGGTTGATCCAGCTCAGAAGCATCGTCTCTACCTATTCCAGCAATGTCATTATTGTATTCAAGGAATCCCCCTAAACTAGCATTTTGAGTAGTGTTGAAAATTATTGCTCCATCAGAATTGAAGTAATTAATTGGAGTGCTCTGATTCAGTGTAATGCCGTACTTAATAGCTAAGTAACTTTCAATACGGTTTCTTTGAGAAGCTAATATTTGACCAGGCTCGTTACAATAAATCAACTCTGAGATTTCTCCTCTGAATGAATTGCTATTAGTGTCTGTTCCGTTTGCAAACCTATTGTTGCCTCCAGATCTACCAAGGGTTATGTCTCCAGTATGAGCATAAAGTTGTCCAACATTAGAAATTGAGCCAAAGCTTTGACCGTTTAAGTAGGCGGTGAAAGTACCAGTTTTACTTGAGTTACCGTTAAGTTCAAAAGTTAGAATGTATTCTGTATTAGCAGATATTGATGTGCTAATAGTTTGGTCTGTATCGTTCCACGGTGAGTCAGAACCATCTGATGCCTGTCGGTTCCAAGCATGTATATGCAGAACACCAGACTCTATGTAGAAGTTAAGACCTCTAGTGGCTCCTCCTTGCTCATAAATTACTTGCCTAGTGCTAACATCTGTGGTGTTAGTTCTTAGGGCAAAATTGATAGACTTTTTCTCATAGACATCTGTGTTGAAGTCTGAGTTGTTTCCTGTTGTAAGACCTCTATCGGTGGTAGTAAAGTCTACGGTAGGGTTAAAGTTTATAGATGATGTGCTACTGCGATAAATTGGTGCGGTACCATCGGTTGTAAAGTCATGATTTCCTAGCCAATGATCTTGCCAGTCGGTAACGTTGCTACCTTCTGTAGAGGTAGTAACATCGTCACTTTCATTGGCTTTAAGCCATGTTGCTAGGGCAGCTTTATAGCCGCCTGGTCCCTTAGTCTCAACTAGGTTATCATCGCTTGCAACTGCAGCCGAAACACCAGCAACTAGGTCGAGCCCAGAGTCGTCAGATTTAGTATCACTTGGGAAGGTAGAGATATCAGTTAGGTCAATGCCTGATTTTACGGTCTGTGAACCTGTTGATAATATATCATTAGTATCCGTAACAAAGCCATTACATACATCTGCAGAGAACAAAGAATAGCCATAGATGCTTTGATTTGCCGAAACTCCTAATTCAGTAAATGATACCGCCACTCCTTGAACAGTCTGTGCAGACTGGCCTACTAATGTTCCAATATTAAGTAAGGGAATAGGTTCAACGCCTGCAGTTTCTCTCCTTAAAATCAAATAGTTGTTGAAGCTTTGCCCCGTTCCGGGCCAAAAGTTCTCTGGAATACCAACTAAATTTCCATAAGAAGCAGGAGTACCATCAGCATTTAGACTAGTAATAGCGGCAATAGCAATATTGTCATTTCCGCCCCTCTCAATTACTGGAAAAACAGCGTTATTTGGTGTTGACGTCTGTATTCCTTGATACCATATCACATCAACTCTCTCAGTTTCAACTTGAATGCTACCACCGGCTAAGTCATCATCGTTCACTAGAATGTTGTCGTACCCAGCATTCAGTGTTCCGGTTTGATAAATAGCATCAGCATCTTCTGTGGGAGTTGGATTGATTAATAGTTGGTCTGGGTCTGTCGCTGTATTTATGGAATTAAGCGTATACCAAATATTCACTAGTCGATCACTAGCAAGCCTTCTGTTGAGAACAAGCGTGTCTGGACGAAGAAACCGGTCAAAAGTCGTTGAAGAGACAGTGTATGAGGCAACAGCTATGTCATTTCCTTGGCCATACAGAATATCGTATGGGCTTGAAGGTGTTATGGAATTACTCGCATCTGATGGTGCAGTAACATTCACTGTAGACGATGTAGCTGCAGAGCTGCTAACGGTAATATTGCTTATTACAGTTTGAGCTTCAGAACAAATTGGAAATAGAATGACTGCGATGAAAAAAGCGAGTCTTCTTCGGTAGTTAGTGCCAGTACTTAGGTGAGCACATGAATGTGCCATATAGTTGCCCTCAATTAGCCCCTTAAAGGGAGTCTACTTAATTATTAATCTGGTTAAGCAGTTGCATGGCTGAACTGCGGTGGTGTTATATGCAATTCCATGCCAAATCGATAGGTTGTGGTCGTAGGCACAAAATTGCAGGATTTATGGCAAAAAACTATATGTCAACAGGAAAATATTTTCCCTATATGGGAAAGGGTATTCATATTCGGGAAAAGTAGACTTCTTTAGAATTATTGATTTATCACGAGGCGCTTAGTGAGCTTTGTTCCGTTTGCAGATTCAATTACTACCAAGTAGATACCTTCAGAGAATTCATTCAAGGTTGTTGTAAAGACTGATTTATTACTGTTAATCGTTTCCTTTAGCATTATTCTTCCTTTCAAATCATAGATGATTAGAGCTCCAGACCCCACTTCAGCCGGAATCAAATAATCTATACTCAAGGTTCCATTCTTGGAAACAGGGTTAGGTCGTAAGCTCAAGCGGTGTTCAAATTGGGACTTGATTAACACTCCTTCTATAGGCGAATAGGTGTGGTTTCCATTATAGTCCACTTGCTTTAGACGGTAGTAGCTTCTTCCTGTAAAAGGCTGCCTATCTATGAATCTATATTTTAGAATTGAAGAGCTATTTCCTGCGCCATCAAGGTCTCCAATAGTTTCGAAAGACTCTCCATTGGAGCTTCTCTCAATATAGAAATAAGCATTATTATCTTCCGAAGCAGTTGTCCAGCTCAAATGCACTTGGCTTTGAAGTGGTGTTGCTGAGAAGGCTAGAAGCTCTATAGGCAGGGCACCTTCTTCTTTAGACCCAAGGGTAAAGAACTGACCATCAGTAAAGTTTCTACTAAAAGTCACTTTTTTATTGACGGCATCTATAGATAGTGGTTCAACTAGAGTTACACTGCTAGTAAAGTCTCCATCGGCATCTACCATTAAAACTACCTGATTTAAATTGTTGGTACCAATACCAGATGGCCCCGTTATGTTTGCCAGATCAAAAGTAATTGTAGCTGAGGAAACGGTACCTGTTTCTTGAATTCTCCACTCTCTGTTTAACCTACTTTTTACCTGAGCCTTATTGTACTCTCTATTACTGGCATCTTCCATGGCAGCATTGTCATTTGCCCACATCATGAATGATTTATCCGAATTAAAAGAGTTGACAGACATGGTGACAATTGCATCGTTATTTTCGCTCTTAGATTTTGTCTGAGTTAAACAGCTTCCATCATCTCTACCCACACCAGCAATATCGTTTCTATAGGTTGTGTTTTCATCCCAGTCGAAGAAAGGGGTTGTACCATCTGAGGCTAAGTAATCTTGTTCAGAAGCACTTAAGCCTGAAACAGTTCTGGTTATTCCATATTTAATAGCTAGGTAAGATTCTACTTGCTGCTTTTGCGTACTGGTGAGCTCACCGCTAAATACTATAACTTCACCTATTCTGGCACTAAGCTGGGCAGTAACTTGTGTTGCGCCATTTGCACCAGAGTGATTACCTAGCCCCCATGTTGATGCTGCATTTAGGCTTGTGTTTGAAGATGTGCCGCTTCCCACACTTGCAGAATTAGCATATAGCTCAATGGCTCCTGAGGCAGCTTGCTCTCTGGTGAAAGTGGCTATAATCGGTTCTAAAGTATTGTATAATGGAGAGGTGCCAGATTGGGCATTAAAGCTATTGTTGTTGTCGGCATTAACGTGCAATCTACCATTGTACATGCCGAGACCATAGTCAGTATTTACAGAATTGGACCCTGTACTAATAAACACCGGTGAGTTGTAAAAGTCATTGCTGCTTCCTTGAAACTGACCCGACTTGTATACCACTACCACAGACATATCTCCAGTTACACTATGAGATCCTGAGGTTTCCATGAATACTGCATTGGTGGAGTTAGGATCGTAGAATCTGATAGCAGGATTAAAATTCATTTCGTCTATTTCATAACTAGGGTAAACCAAATTGGCTCCTCCTAAACCTGTTGCACTCGCATTGAATCCATTGCCACTTTGATCTAACCAACTGGAAACAGTGTCTCCATCTACCGTTTCACTAGTCCCTTCATCTCCTCTAAGCCAAAGCTCAAGGTTTGCACTGACACCACCCGGGGAGCAAGAACTTCTGGCTGTGCCTAAGGTGAAATAATCTCCATCTGAAAAATCTACATTGCTGAACGTAAGTACATCACCATTGAAAGTTCCCCCTGAATAGGTAGATGCCGCAGATAGGTCTGGCATGGTTTCTCCAGAAGAAGCTATGATTAGCTGAAAATCTGAAGCAACTCGGCTTGAATAGTTAGTCAAACCAGATAAGTCGAATGAGACAGCCACATCTTCTACGGTTCCTGTTTCTTGTACTCTCCAAATAGGATCCATACGTTCGGTAACTGTTCCTGGAAGTTGGGTAGTAATTGCGGCACTATTTGGGTCTGATCCATCTGAACCCCAAATGAGGAATGAATCATCGGCACTAAAGCTATTGGTATTGGTGGCATTACTGGTAGCAATCGCTCCTATACCCATTGTAATGATACTGCTCGAGTTGACGCTTTTAGATTGCTTTTGTTCAAAACATGAATCGTCATCTCTTCCTATACCCGCTACATTATTGTGATAGTCAGAATTGGTAGAATAAGTCCAGATTATACCATCGTCTGATGCCACCAAGTCTCCTTCCGAAATACTTCCACTTACTGTTTCTCCAGAAGTAGCGTCTCCATCTCTGTTTGTGCTTATTGTTATTCCATACTTAATGGATAAGTAACTTTGAACTTTAACCTCTTCTAACGGAGTCAGAACATCAGAGAAACTAATAATCTCGGCTATTTTTCCATAAAGGCCCTGGTTTAGATCTTGATTTGCTCCTAGTGCATACCCCTCTGCTGTAGGTGTTGGATCTAAATATGAGTTTTGGTATCTGGAGGTGTTTAGAATTTCACCATTAAGCAAAATGTCTATTGTGTTAGCATCTCCATCACTTGCCACGCCCATTATATAAGTACTGTCAGCCTTCAATACTTTTGAATCATCTACGTATTGCTGATATGTAAAACCTCCACCGAATATGTAGTGAGATATTAGGTTGCCTTGGTCTGCTGATTGCCCTAATGCAGTTAAGCCATCACCAAGATAAAATGCTCCTCCTCTGTTGTTTAAGCCGTAACCAATAGGGGATTGAGGGTCTGTTTCATCCTCAATATCGAATTCAGGCGTTACTACAAGGTAGTAGCCTTGTGTGAAGAATCCCGAATTGCCAATCATGGTTTTATTTCCTTCATCAAATTCTATTGTAGGATTGAAGTTGATATAGTTAGATCTAAATTTGGGTTGAAAAGTAGAGTTGCTTTGTGATGCATCGTTTCCAGTGCCTGCAAGATTAACCCAAGAAGAGATTTTAGTATTGTCAGTATTTCCACTTGGTCCTAGATCAGCTTTTAGCCATAAGCTCAAACCTCCTATACTTGTTATACCCCCAGGGCCGCAGTTTGTATTAAATGTAGTTCCAAGGCTAAAAAATTGGCCATTACTAAAGTCTACATCGCTGAAGGTTAAGGTATTTCCACTTACTACTCCACCAGTTATAATCTGTGCTCCTGAGAAGTTGCCAGCTGAAGAATTTCCGGCAATAAGTAGGCTATAGTTACTTCCCGTAAATGTAGTGCCAGTTAGATCGAAGCTCACATCTACTAGGCCTGCACTACCAGTTTCAGCTACTCGCCATACACGATCTACTCTTCTGCCAATATTAGTAGGCAGATTACTTGTTGTGTTGTCTTCAAAATTGGCGGCATCATTTCCCCAAATTAAAAATGTATTGTCCTGAGGGAAATCAGTATCTCTTTCCATAGTAACAATGGTGCCATTATTCTCACTTTTAGACTTGAGTTGAGAAAGTTCTGAGGCATCATCTCTGCCAATTCCGGCAATATCATTATTGTAAGTTAAGTACCCGCCAGCAGCAGTGTTCAGAGTGGTATTGAAAATAACTGCTCCGTCAGAATTTAGGTAGTTGATAGGGGATGGGCTTTGGTCTAAAGTAATGCCGTACTTTATTGCCAAGTAGCTTTCTATTCTTCGTCTTTGGGTCAAAGGAAATGACCCTGGTTCATTGCAGTAGATAAACTCTGGAATTTCACCCTCAAATGAGAAGGCACTACCAGAACTTTCTCCATCATTGTATTCAAGGCTTTCCGTAGCATCTGATGACCCAAGGGTAACATCTCCTCCTGAGTGATCGTAAAGTAGGCCAACATTAGAAAGTGTACCGAATTGTTCACCATTCAAATAGGCCCTAGCAGTACCGGTGGTTGTACTGTTTCCATCTAGTTCGAATGAAATGATATACTCTGTTTCCGTAGCTAGACCAGATACAGAAATAGTATTAACTGGTGCACCTGTGTTCCAAGGTGAGCCAACACCGCCTCCATCAGAAGCTTGGTTCCATGCTGTTACATGGAGAGTAGAGCCATTAGTATGTATGTTTATTCCTCTAGTCCCATCTCCTTGTTCAAAAATGACCTGCTTTCCGCTTAGTGTTGCAGGTGTTCTGATTAGTACATTGATTCCTTTTTTGGTGTAGAATGATGCATCATTAAAGTCTTCATCGGGATCTGATGTCATAGCTAATGAAGCACTTGCAAATTCTACCGAAGGGTTAAAGTTTACTAAAGATGAAGTGAGGTTGTAAGTGGGTGTACCTTGGTCGGTACTAAAGTCATTGTTGCCAACCCAGTGGTCTTGCCAGTCTGTAACACTGGCACCTTGAGAGGCAGAAGAAGTAACCTCATTGGTACCATTACGATCTACCCCATTGGCCTTTAGCCAAGTGGCCAAGGCAGATTTATAACCTCCAGGGCCCACGGCAGGAGTTAGGCAATCATCTGAAGACACTGCAGCTGTGATTCCAGCAACTAAGTCTAAGCCACTGTTGCTTGCTAAAGTGGTATTGGGAAATGTAGTGATATCAGTAAGGTCGTGAAGAGATGCGTCTACATCTGAGGCAAATATTGAGTAGCCATAAACCACCTCATTGGAGGCAATGCCTAGGTCATCGAATGAAACTGAGACTCCTTGAACTGTTTGTGCACCCTGACCAGGAACATAAGTTCCTATATTGGCTATGGGTAGTGGATCTTCACCTACAACCTGCCGTCTTAGAATAAGGAAGTTATCGAAAGATTGACCTGTTCCAGGCCAATCACTATCTTGAATCAGCACTAGGTCTGAAAAGGCATCTGGTTCACCATCGGCATTTAGTGAAGTAATGGCGGCAACTTTTACCTCATCGTTTCCTCCTCTGTCAATAACTGGAAAAATGGCATTCTCTGGTGCGCAAGTTACAATTCCTGTTTTCCAAATAATGTCCACACGTTCAGTTTGAGCTTGAATTGCCCCTAATCCTTCATCATCAGAATTTACAAGAATGTTATCGTAACCGGCATTTAAGTTTCTGGTAAGATAAACGGCATCAGCATCGCTTACTGCATCTGGCCCTAAGTTCAAGCTTCCACTTGTTACTAGCGGATCATCGATTAGTTCATACCAAATATTTATAAAACGGCTTCCATCAGTACGCCTAATTGCCACAGTATCTGGGGTTAAGAAATTATCGAACGTTACACCAGATACAATGAAATTATCAACGGTAATATTCCTATTGGTTCCCTGACCATTGTTTACATTGTATGCTGCTCCGGGGGTCAGGTCGTTGATAGCATCACTTGGAGCTGTTGTGATGTAAGTTGTTGAAGTGCCTGCTGCCCCAGTAACATTAATGGTACTTATTGGGGTTTGCGCTAAGAGCCCATTAGATGCAATTAGTATTACCACCAGAACAGCAGTAAATTCTCTTTTTACCACTTGCGAAAGTATATATGTTAATAGCTTGGAAGCCATTTTTTTGTTCACGTTAAACCATAGGTTTATAGGCAGTTAGCCGCTATGGTTACTAACCAGTTTTTAAAATTTCAATAAAAAGACTGAATTCTTAGATTGATATGAACTGCAGATTATTTGTGGTGAACTGCAGTTGTTTGTGTGAAAGGGACGTAAAGATGAAGAAAATTAAATATATATCCACAGGTGGAAATATATTTTTTGGCTTTTCGCTAAATGATAACAATTAGGTAAATCCCTTATTGAATAATTAGTTTCTTAGTTGTGCTGTAATTACCTGAGGCTAAGCGTAAAAAGTAAACTCCAGAAGAAATACCGTCTAGATTCAATGTACTCTTCATTTCAGAAGCGAGATTTTTTTGAATTACTAAGCGTCCTTCTCTGTCTATTAACATAAGCACTATTTGTTGGTTAAGCTCGACAGGAACTGAAATCTCATAGTTTAAAATACCTGTTGTGTTGGGGTTAGGGTAAATGTTAACGTCAAATTGGTTAGATTTTTCCACTGCAACTCCTTGAATATGAGAGTAACTAGCCGAACCGCTGAAGTCTGTTTGTTTGATTCGGTAATAGTATTTTCCTGAAGTTACTTCTGCGTCAGTAAATGAATATCGCTGTGTTTCGTTAGTTGTACCCGAGCCATTTAACTCTCCAATTTCAGTAAAGTCAGTTCCTCCAACACTTCTTTCAATACTGAACGTAGCATTGTTTATTTCAGAACTTGTAACCCAAGTGAGAACAACTTCTCCATTTAGGTGCCTTGCTTCAAAGCTTAGTAATTCAATGGGTAGGGCATCTACTTCTTCAGAACCAAGGGTGAAGTAAAAGCCTGTGGCTCCAGTAAAATTATGGGTGAAAGTTACAGTATTGTTTACTGCATCTATTGAAGTAGGAGATATTAAGGTATTGGCATCTGAAAAGTCTCCGTCTTCATCGACCATTAGCCTAACTAAGGTTAAATTATTGTCCCCCAATGGAGTGCCTGTAATATCATCAAGGTTAAAGGTTACAGATACTTCTCCAACAGTACCTGTTTCTTGGGCTTGCCATTCTCTGTTTAACCTACTGTTAATTCCACTTGGTCTTTCGCTATTATTCGGTGCTTCAATAGCTGCGTCATCATTACCCCAAATCAAGAAAGAGTCGTCATTTAGAAAAGAATCTATGCTAATGTCTACAATGGCATCATTGTTTTCGCTTTTTGAGTGCGTTTGGTTAAGGCAAGATAGGTCGTCTCTTCCGATTCCAGCTATATCGTTGAAGTAGGTAGCTCCTCTGGCTGAATAATCCCAAATAATACCACCGTCTGCGGCAACATAGTCGCCCTCTCTAATGGCTCCTGTAATGAGCTCATTGGTGGTAGCGTCATTATCATTGTCATTAGTTCTGGTAATGCCATATTTCAGTGCAAGGTAGGTTTCAACCTGAGCTAATTCTTGGTTGGTTAGTACTTCAGAGAAAACAATTACTTCAGCTATGTTGCCCTGAAATTGTGCTTCATTGTCATAGTCTTTTTGATTACCAATAGCCCATCGGTCTGGTTCATCTAGCGCAACGTTGTCCGAAGTTCCACTACCCACGTTCAATGAGTTTACATAAAGTTCTACTGCTCCAGAAGCGGCTTGCACTCTAGTTCCTGTAGCAATGTATGGCTCCCCGTTATTATAGGTGGTATTACTCCTTGCAGTGAAAGTATTGGTATTGGCTGCATTGAATACCACTTCTCCTCTGTAAACGCCTAAGCCATAGTCGTCTGAAGCGGTGTTGTCTTCCGCACCAATCAATGATGGGGTATTGTCAATCTGGTTGTTAGTACCTTGAAGTTGAGTGGTAGTAAACACTGCAACTAAAGACATATTACCATCGACCGTATTTGTGGAGGCTCCTGTTCTAAAATAAGAATTGTTAGTGGTGTTTTGGTCAGAGATGAAGAGTGCTGGGTTATAGTTTATTACATCGGTATTGTAAACTGGTTCAACAATTGCACCACCTCCGCCATTAGTTTCTGAGGCATTTCTACCAAATGTAGTCTGATCATTCCACTGTGAGGCGTCATCACCATCGGTGGCCAATGTTGTACCTGCATCCGAGAAAACCTCTTCATTTCCTTTTAGCCAAAGTGCTAAGTTTGTGTTCACTCCGCCAGGACCACATTGGGCAACTACGCCTAAGGTAAAGTATTCGCCATCAGCTAAGTCTATTCCAGAGAAGCTGAGTGTTGTGCCATTGAAGGTTGCGCCATCTATTAGTGTAGCTCCAGCCATTGTACCGCCAGAACCACTAGAAGCCACCATTAATCTAAAGTCTTCCGCATTGGTTCCATAACCAAGCCCTGCTAAATCGAATTGAATTTCGGTTTCTCCAACATTACCGGTGTCTTCCACACGCCAAACTCTTTCCATTCTCTCAGATATAGTAACTGGCACATCTACTGTTTCTGCAGTTGCTTGTGCTGTTGTAGCGTCATCGTGCCCCCAAATGAGAAATTCTTGATTGCCGTGAATATCTGAGTTTGAAGCATTGTCAGTTTCCACAGAGCCTAGCCCTATAGTCAAGATGCTTCCGTCTGTTGAACTCGTACTTTGCTTTTGGTTGAGACAAGCGGCATCATCTCTACCTATTCCTGCCATTCCGTTATGATAAGTTGCATTTCCGTTAGACTCATCCCAAATGATATTTCCATCAGAGTCTACTAAATCTCCTTCGGCTACTACACCAGAAATAGTTTCGTTAGTGGTAGCATCTCCATCGTTATCTTGAGGCAGGGTCAATCCGTATTTGATAGAAAAGTAGGAGTAGATTCTAAGCTTTTCTAAATCGGTAAGCGAGCTATTGTATACTAATACTTCGCTAATTGCTCCGTTGTAGTTACCTACGCTGGCTAAGTCTCCGATGTAGTTGGTTTGCGTTCCTGAAAGATCGGTAGTGTTGGCGTCTGTGTTTCTATTGAAATCATCTGAACGCAGTTCTTCAATGGTTCTGCCAGTTCCATCATAATCTGCGAAAAGTAAATATGGAGAGCTTGGGCTATCGAAAGCGTTTACTGTAACATCCATATCGTTACCCCAGTGTGCAATTGTAGCTACCGTGCTGCTTCTATAGCCGAAATGTAAATCTTGATTAGTGGTACCTCCAGTAGAGCCTAAAGCATAGTTAGTAGTCCCATCATTTCGTAAGCCAATGGCGAACATGCTGTATCTTCCTGTTCCACTTGTGGACTTAATTTCACTTAAATCGCCCAAAGAAAGTCTATCGTCTGTGCCATCAAAAGCTACTGTAGGTTGGAAGTTGATATTGTCGGTAGTATTGTTTCGGAATTGTGGGGCATTGCCATCTTGAGTTGCATCATTGCCAGCAGTTGATTGATCTGTCCAAGTGTTTAGTGCAGTCGCATCGGTGGTGGTTGAGGTGCCTAAATCAGGTCTCAACCATAGCACCATGCTAGGAGTAACTCCCCCTGGGGCACATAAATCTCTTGCTACTCCAAGGGTAAAGTATTGCCCATCGGCAAGATCGATATCGCTAAAGGTGAGCGTGCTACCATCAAAGGTTGCTCCAGTGAAGGTGCTACCATTTTCGAGTGATGTGTTATCACCTCCATTAGCTACAATGAGCTGAAAATCGGCAGCATTAGTGCTATACCCCAAGCCAGTAAGGTCAAAGGAAATGTCTGTTGAACCTACATCGCCAGTATCTTGAGCCCTCCAAATTCTAAGCATTCTTTCAGTAACTGTTCCCGGTGTTCCGTTTGTAGTTCTGGTTGCGTTGTCTGTGCTAGCTCCATCAGTTCCCCAAGTGAAGAAGTCTAAATCATCTTCAAAAGAGTTGGAGTTTGCGGCATTGGTAGAAGCTATTTCTCCCAAGCCAATGGTTAAAATAGTACCTGCGTTGCTAGATCTCGATTGTTTTTGCTCCAGGCAAGTGTCATCATCTCTGCCTATTCCGGCTATGTTGTTGGTAAATCCTGTGTCATCACTATAATCAAAAGTGATAGTGCTACCATCCGATGCTACGTAATCACCTTCTTGAATGGCACCCGAGATGGTTTCGTTGGTTGTGGCATCGGCATCATTGTCATTGGTAAGTGTAGTTCCATACTTAATGGCTAGGTAGCTCCTAATCTTCTGAGCGTCTATTGGAGTGATGTCTTCATTGTAGATAATCACTTCTTGCATGTCGCCAAAGAACCTTCTGCCAGTGTTGTTGTCAATGCCGTTTGTTTCTGATTGTCGGCCAATAGATACAGGTCCTTGGTTACTTCCATGAGTTGTTGCTTCACCAATCCCAGAGTCGTCAATATCAATATCTACTCCTGTGGAAGAGTTTGCTTGATATCCATCAACTAAGTAAGTTTTAGTATCTGCTGTGCCCGAGTTGGTGTTTATGTCTCCTTCAATAACAAAAGCACTAGAAGTAGGAGAGATGTTGAAGTTATTTTTACCATCGGCCACTATGTTACCTCTATCTCCATAAGCAGCGACACCGTAGGCGCTGTTGTTGTTGTTTCCAAAATTGACTACCCATTTGTTATTTCTATCACCTCCGGTAAGTGTGGCTTCTGGTTCAACAGTTGCAAATATGTGTGCTCCGCCTGTTGCTGCTGGGGCGAAAATGTAATTAGCGCCTAGGTTAAAGCCAATCTCGTTGGTACCAGCATTCCAATTTAAGCCTGGGTTAAAGTTCAAAGAGTTTTCTACCCAAGTAGGGTTTCTGTTCACATCTTCAACTGCATCGTAATCGTTTCTACTTTGGTCTCCCCAAGTTTCTACGGTTTGTCCATCGGTAGCGCTTGTGGTACCAGTGTTGTAGGTTTCAGCATCGGCCTTGAGCCATAGTGATAGCCCATCTTGAACGTTTCCAGGGGTACAAATAAAGAACTGAGTTCCTAGGGTAAAGTATTGTAAATCGGAGAGGTTCACGTTTTGGAAGGTTATAACATCCCCATTAAAAGTTCCACCAGTAAGAACAGTGGCACTAGAAAAGTCTGCTCCAGATGAGGCTCCGGCAATCAACAAAGAAAAATCGTCTGGGTTAGTCCCTAATCCAAGCCCCGTTAGGTCGAAAGAGATATCCGTAACGCCTACGGAGTTTTCTTCGGCCACACGCCATACTCTTTCTATCCTTTCGTTAATCACATCTGGTTTTGTGGCTACTCTGCTTGGAGTTAAACTACCTGCGTCATTGCCCCAAATTAACCATGTGTCGTCAGTACCAATTGAGCTGTTTCTATCTACCTGAACGATGCTGCCATTATTTTCGCTTTGAGATGAAAGTTGAATAAACTCAGAATCATCGTCTCTACCTATTCCGGCAATGTCATTATTGTACTCTAAGAAGCCACCAGAGGCAGCACTAATGGTGGTGTTGAAAATGGTAACGCCTGCGGAATTTACATAGTTTACTGGAGTACTTTGGTTGAGTGTTATGCCGTATTTGATAGCCAAGTAGCTTTCGATTCTGTTTCGTTGACTGCTACTAAAGCCAGCGGGTTCATTACAATAAATGATTTCAGGAATACTGCCGTAAAATGAGGCTGCAATTGCGGTTCCATCGTCATAAAGTGAGCTGCCAGCGGCATCACCAATTCCAATATTGTCGTTGTGTGTGTAGAGTAAACCTACGTTAGAGATGGTGCCAATTGATAAGCCGTTGAGGTATGCCCTCATTTGACCTGTAGAACTGCTATTTCCATCTAGCTCTACCGAAATGATATATTCGGTGTCGGTTGAAACACTAGAGGAAATGGCATTGAAAGTCCAAGGAGAGCCAGCTCCATCGGAAGCTTCATTCCAAGCACCAACATATACGTTACCATTTCTTACGTAAACATTTAGCCCTCTAGTAGCACCACCTTGCTCATAGATTTGCTGCTTAGTACTTATATCGTCTCCAGTTCTGAAGGCGATGTTGATACTTTTTTTCGAGTAAGAGGTGGCAGTATTAAAATCTGAATTATTCGCAATCTGCAAGCCCGTTTCGGTAGCTGAAAGAAAGTCTATAGTTGGGTTGAAGTTAATATCTTCTAGGGCACTGGCTGAGCCGTCTCTGTATCTTGGGGATGTTGTTAAGGTAGTAGCATCATGGTCGCCAAGAAACTGATCTTGCCAATCGGTAACAATACTATTGTCTGTGGCGGTAGTAACTCCAACATTTGCTTTAAGCCATGTATTTAAGGCAGCTTTGTAGCCACCAGGGCCGGTTGCTTTTCTGAGATTGTCATCGCTGGCAACTGCAGTGGATATTCCAGCAATCAAGTCTAGGCCAGACCCTGAGCCTGTATTTCTTGGATAGTTAGTGTCGTCCGAAAAGTCTACCAAGTCACTACCCGTGGCGGTTACATCATCGGCAAAAATGGAATATCCATAAACTATCTCGTCTGCGGCTACCCCAAATTCTGTAAAGTTAACAGCGGTTCCATTTAAAACCTGGCTGCCCAAAATTGTCTGAGGTAATGGGTTTGAAGTAGCATCTTGCCTCCTCATAACAATGGAAGTATGATTTTGACCAAGACTCCCCCAGTCGCCATCGTTGTCTCTAATTCTTACAACTGTCGGGTAATATTCATCAGGATTGCCACTAGCGTCTAAGCTTTTAATGGCGGCTACTCGTATGTCGTCATTTCCGCCCCGTTCAACAATTGGAAATACCGCATTGGCAGGCGTAGACGTTACAACTCCAGAAAAGTAGATAACATCTACTCGCTCCACATTGGCAAAGTTGGTGGCATCATTCACCAAAATATTGTCATAACCAGCATTAGAGAGCCCGCTTATGTATAAGGCCTCTTCATTATCTTGCTGTTCTGGTTGAATATTAATTTCATCGGGATTAGGCCCTGTATCCGTACTGCCATATTCATAGAAGATGATTAACTGTCGGCCAGCATCTATTCTTTGAATAATTAGGGTATCAGGTAAAACGAAATTGTCATAAACAGTAGCGCCTAAAGTATAGCTGGTTATGAATTGGTTTCGGGTTTGTCCGTAGTTAACAGTGTAGCTGGTGTTAGATGAAATTCCCCCACCAGCATCTGATGGAGAAGTAGCTACATAACTTGTAGTTGTAAGGCCTGCACTAACATTATTGAAGGTAGCCGAAGCTATGGGGGTTTGCCCCAGAGCGGTATTTTCTAGAAGCAGGAATGAGACAATTGTACATAGTAGTACTAGGTACTTCCTGGACACTTCGAGTAGCACTGTTAATTGTTTAGGTGGTCAACTAAAAAATTCTTATTAGCTGAGGCACTCAAAGATGCTAAACAAGGTGTTTAAATACAAGTAATCGCGTTTTAGACTATTTTCTACTTGTTAATATAGATACTTACCAACCGAAGATTCAATCGTGAGCTTGGTTTCTTCTAATGTTTCTACCCTTCCTATGATTTTTGCATCTACATTGAAGCTTTTACTAATGGAAATAATGTCATTAGCGTACTTTTCGTCAATGTAGATTTCCATTCTGTGGCCCATGTTGAAAACTTTATACATTTCTTTCCAATCTGTGCCGCTCTCTTGTTGAATCAACTTGAAAAGTGGGGGTATGTCAAATAGATTATCTTTTACAATGTGAACATCATTTACGAAGTGAAGTACTTTGGTTTGGGCACCACCACTGCAGTGAATCATACCTCCAATTTGATTGCGGAACTGCTTGAGTATTTCAACAATAATTGGGGCATAAGTACGAGTAGGAGAGAGTACTAATTTTCCTGCATCGAGTGGAGAACCTTCAACAGAATCGGTAAGTTTTTTACTTCCAGAGTATACCAAGTCTTTCGGAACAGACGGATCGAAACTTTCAGGGTATTTTTCTGCAATGGAGTGATGGAAAACATCGTGCCGTGCAGAGGTTAATCCATTTGAACCCATGCCTCCATTGTATTCATCTTCATATGAAGCTTGGCCATAAGAAGCTAAACCAACTATTACCTGGCCAGGCTTAATTTTTTCATTGGTTATAACCTCTTCTCGCTTCATGCGGGCAGTTACTGTACTATCTACTATAATGGTTCTAACTAAATCACCAACATCGGCAGTTTCTCCACCAGTGCTGATAATGTTCACTCCATTATCTCTCAGCATTTGAAGAACCTCTTCTGTACCATTGATAATAGCAGAAATAACCTCTCCTGGAATCAGGTTTTTATTTCTACCAATGGTAGATGAAAGCAGAATATTCTGAGTAGCTCCAACACAAAGAAGGTCATCAATATTCATAATAATGGCATCTTGTGCTATGCCCTTCCAAACACTAAGGTCTCCAGTTTCTTTCCAATATAAATAGGCCAAAGAGGACTTTGTACCGGCACCATCGGCATGCATAATGTTGCAAAACTCAGGGTCGCCAGCAATTAAGTCTGGAACAACTTTACAAAATGCATTAGGGAAAATGCCTTTGTCTAAGTTTTTGATTGCATTGTGAACATCTTCTTTTGAGGCAGAAACGCCTCTTTGCATATACCGATCGCTCATATTGAAATGATTATTCGGCAAAAATAAGAAAGCCTTCTTAAAGGAAGGCTTTCTAGGGTTGATTACTTCAGAACTTGGTATTAGTTCTTGTTATATTCTGTAACCTTGAATTCGGTTCTTCTGTTTTGCTGATGTTGTTCTTCAGAGCATTCGTCTACTCTTTCGTTGGTACAACCATTAATCAATTGTGTCTCTCCATAGCCTTTGGCAATAAGCCTGTCTCTTTCAATGCCCTGAGAAGCTATGTAGTCTACAGCTGCCTGAGCCCTTCTTTGAGAAAGATTGAGGTTATAATCGTCTGGAGCCCGAGCATCTGTGTGTGAGCTCAGTTCTATGCTAATGTTCGGATTATCTTTTAATAACTGAACCAATTTGTCTAGCTCAACTGCCGCATCTGGTCTAATTTCAGCTTTATCTAAATCGTAATAGATATTAGGTACTACAATGGCTTTTTCTAAAACAATTGGCTCCAAAGCCATGTCTTCAGTGAAAACTTTTTCGGTAAACCTTTCTACTAACTCTTCCTGTGGAATGCCTTCTCCAATAGTTGAGAATATTTTTCTGGTGGTGAAGAAATCTTGCTTTTCAGCAATTAGGAAATAATCTTTTTCTGGTTCTATAGGGAAGCTATATGAGCCTCCTCTACTGCTCAATACATCATCGACTAGTTGCTCATTGGAGTCGAGCAGCTTTACCCTTACTTCACCAAGTATGGTTTGCGAACTGTCTTCTTCAATCTTGTAAGTGGTTCCTTTTAAGGCATAAGTGATTTTTTTGAGATCTGCTGAGTTGTCTATAAACGAATAGAGGTCATCTCCGCCTGAGCCTCCAGGTCTGTTAGAGCTAAAGAAGCCCTCAAAGGGAAAATCGCTATAGACCAAGCCAAAATCATCGGAACTTGAATTGAAAGAAGGACCAAGGTTTTTGACAGTAACTACTCCTCCGCTGTTTACCGCTTCAAATAGATCTAGCATTCCAAAACCTGCATGACCGTTTGAAGCAAAATAAAGCTTGTTATCTGGCGAAACGTAAGGAAAAACCTCATCTTCTGCTGTATTGATTTGAGGCCCCATGTTGGTTACATCTGCCCAGCGCCCTCTTTCATTTAAGGTAGCTCTGTAAATATCTGAACCTCCGTAACCACCTGGCCTGTCGGAAGCAAAATAGATAGTGGTTCCCGCTTGGTTAAAAGTGGGAGAGGTATCCCAAGCCGATGGGTTATTGATTGGCATTATCTGTGGGTTAGACCATTCTCCATTGCGTTTAGTAGCAAAATAAAGGTCTACACTCCTTCTGGCCTTTTTTCCTTCAGGGTTTCCTTTGGCGAAAACAACTGTATTACCATCTGGAGAAAAGGCAATTGAGCCTTCATTTACATTCGCAGTATTGAAAAGCTCAGGAAGCTTGGTAATAGAGTTTTCATCTGGCTCTAATCCGTTTAAATCTACACTATATATGTCGCTGAAAGGCACATCGTATCTGTCGAACGTGGTTTCTTCTCGTGTGCTAACGAAGTATAATTTGTTGTTGAAGAAGAATGGGCTGTATTCAGACTGTTCAGAATTGATGCTTTCTAGCGGCTTTAAGTCAAGGTTTCTCACATTTAGGCTAATACTATCTAGCTTTTCCAGATTAGCCAGTTCCCGTTCTGCTCTTTCCTTATAAATTTCTAGCGATGCCATGCCTAGGTAATTGCTAAGTACTTCTTTGGCTTCATCGTATTTCTCTTCTGCTTTAAGAGCTTTGGCGTAATTCAACTCTAGTTCTTCACTGTTGTACCCAGCGGCCAAGGCTTTTTCATAATAAGGGGCTGAAGACCTAAGGTCTCCTAGTTTCCTGTAAGATTCGGCCGTGTAGTAGTTTATTTCAGGGGAATTAGGGTTTTCGGCCAGTAGTTCTTTAAACTCTTGAATAGCCTGAGTGTAGTTCTGGTCTTCGGCATAAGCCTTCAGTTCTTTTGGGGTAGTTTCCTCAATTTCTTTCGAGAGCACGTCTGCCGCATTTTGTGGTGCCCCAAGAGAAGGGTTAGATGGTCTGTTGACATTCTTTGGTTCTTCTTGAACGCCTAAAAAGTTCTGCTTGGAGCTACAGGCACTGATAAGCCATAAGCTAATGAGCATTAAGACAAAACCGTTTTTCCTCATGGATTGTAAATTATGCCAATTTTTTTGAAAGCCTTCTTATTATACGCTTTTTGCCACAGCAAAGTATCTATTTAACCAACTTTCCTCTGGCTTTACGAGCCATTCAGAATTGAGTTGAGCCTTGGTCTGAATATTATTATTGAAGAAGAGTGTTTCACTGGTAAAGAAGCCTTCCGCTACCAGTGTTTTCATCTTATTCATTTCTACTAACACTATTTCACCTTCCTTGTTGAAGGCCAGCTTAGTTCTGTCGAATAATTCAACATCATGTTTTTTAGCCAACTCTTGTACAAAACGTGTCATGCTGTCTATGGAACAACCACTAGCCATATTAAAATCTTCATCAATGGCTATAATGAGAAAGTGATTATAAGCCACATGACAAGAGGCTTTGAGCTGAGAACCATGGGCAGCCCATTGCTGTAAAAAAGCGTCAGCTTCCTGCGTTATTTGTTCAGCTTTTCCAACTAATGGTTGGCTAGATTGAAAAATCCAGATGCGCGATTTATCACTCAATTCGTCAAATATTGCTCTCATAATTAGGGTGTTCTGTTGAAATAACTCTCCAAATGTCGTTCGGTTGTCATTTGTAACCAATTCAATTGGACGATAATTCCATTAGCTCCGTTAGACTACTCCAATCAAATATCAACAAAACAAAACTCTGATGAAAAAGACCTTATTTTATTTCTTGCCTGCCCTGCTGCTTTTGGTGGTGGGCTGTAATGATGATGATGCTTCGGCTAGCTCTAACCTAACGCTCTCTATTCAAGGGTTAGAAGATTTAGGAAGTAGTGCAGCTTATGAAGGCTGGATAATTGTGGATGGTTCACCTGTAAGCACTGGAGTATTTACAGTAAATGCTGGTGGAGAGATGTCAGAAACCAGCTTTAATGTAAATGCTGAAGATCTGGCAGCAGCTACAAAATTTGTTCTTACTGTTGAACCAGTGCCAGATAATGACCCAGCTCCTTCTGACCAGAAATTACTCGCGGGAGATTTTAGCGCAACTTCAGCCAACTTGTCTACCGGAGTTGCTCCAGCCCTTGGTAGTTTTAATAATGCTAGTGGGATGCTCTTTTTGAGAACACCAACAGACGAAACGAACGGTAATAACGGCAATGATGAGAACGGGGTTTGGTTTGGAACTCCAGGGGCACCGCCTACGGCAGGGCTTAATCTGCCTACCTTACCCGTGGGTTGGGCCTATGAGGGTTGGGTTATTGGAGACGCTGGACCGATATCTACAGGAACATTTACCGAGTTTGACACACAAGATGATAGTAATGTTTACAGTGGTACCGAAAACAATGTAGGTCCGCCAATTCCAGGAGAAGACTTTTTCAACAACGCTCCTGCAGGCGAGACATTTCCACTAGATGTAAGGGGTAGAACTGTTGTTATTTCAGTAGAACCAGTGCCCGATAATGCTGAGGCGCCTTTTCTCTTGAAGCCACTAACGGCAGTAGTACCTACAGATGCCACCACGGCTCCAGCTACTCATAGCTTTTCTTTCAATAGTGCTGGAGTACCAACAGGCACGGCTACTAGAAACTAGGGGCTATGAAAAGTTCTGAAAATGTAATGATAAAGCATGGCCTTTTGGGGCTCATGCTTTTATCTATTTCAAGCTGTATAGGTACAGATGTAGTAGATGTGGAGCTGGTAGATGAAAGGCTGGCCATAGACACTAGGCTTACTAGTCTGGCAGTAGGAGAGTCTTATCAGTTTATGGCCGATTACTTTAATAATATGGGTGAAGAAGAGATGGCTACCGTTAATTGGTCTTCTAGCAATGAGGGTGTCATTTCCATTAGTGCCGAAGGTTTAGCAGAGGCTCATATGTTGGGTGAAGCTACAATTACTGCAGAGTATTTAGGTGCAGAAGATATGGTTACCATATCCGCTAGTGATCAAACCGTGGAAATGACAGCAAGAACTGGCAGTTTCATGGGGGCGAATAATTACTCGGTGAATGGAGACTTTAATCTTTTAGAAGAGAACGGACAATTGCTACTCACTTTTGAGTCTAATTTTCAGGCAAGTACAGGTCCGGGTTTATTCATTTTCCTGTCTAACAGTCCGAATAGTATTACAGGTGCGTTGGAAGTGGGGGCTATTCAAGCTAGCCGTGGAGAGCAAGTGTACCCAATCAGCTTGGCTAATGCTGGTTTGAATACTTACGATTACGTTTTGGTTTGGTGTAAGCCATTTGGAGTGCTATTTGGCCGAGGACGATTTGACAATTAAGACCATGAAGAAATCTACAATCATAATTCTATTGCTACTAACTACCCAGATGACCTGGGCTGGTGGTGGCTGGCCTATTCCCAAAGGAAAAGGCTATTTCAAGCTTAGCGAGTACTTCATCAGGTCTAATGGATATTTTGCTCCCAGTGGAGACGTAATAGACATAGCAACTGCAGGTATTTACATTACGAGTCTTTATGGAGAATATGGAATCACCGACCGGTTCGGAGTAATTGCCTATGTGCCTTTCTTTTCTAGGGCAACGCTAAACGAGCAAGTAGATAGAAATGGCAATGTATTGGCTCAAGGAGATGCCGTAAACTCTTTTGGTGACACAGATATTTCATTCAAATATGGGCTGATAACCAACAAGCCAATTGTTGTGAGTGCCACGCTAACTTTCGGATTGCCTTTAGGAAACGATCAAGGAGGTGAAACAGGAGTACTGCAAACTGGTGATGGCGAGTTCAACACTATGATTGCTCTTGAAGCCAGTAGAGGTATTAATGGTGGAAAAGGCTGGATTAATACTCTGGTAGGCTATAACAACCGTATTAATAACTTCAGCGATGAATTCAGGTGGGGGTTGGAGATTGGCCATAAGTTTGGCAAAAAGTGGAGTGGAGGCATTAAGTTCTACAGTGTGAACTCACTGAATAATGGGAGCGACTTTGAGACGCCTTCCAATGGTATATTCTCCAACAATATTGAATATCTAAGTTTCACCCCTGAAGTGAATTACTTCATCAAGGAAAACCTAGGTATTTCAGCGTCAATCGGAGGGGCTCTTTCGGCCAAGAGGGTGTTGGCCAGTCCAGGTTATTCGTTGGGAGTATTTATGACTTTGTAAAAGAATAAGGCTGCCTCAAAAGCTAATGTTATTCTAGACTCCGTTCCGATATATGGGGGAGATTCCCAGTCAAGCTGGGAATGACGACAATAATAGCAATTGAAACAGCCTTATTTCCATTTAACTCAGGCCTAAAGCCCTTCGTTCTTTGCAATTAATTCTGCCAAGTCCATCACTTCTACAGAATCTTCTTTCTCTTTGTTTTTCACGCCATCGCGCATCATGGTCATACAGAATGGACAGGCTGCTGCAATAATGTTAGCACCTGTAGCCAGTGCATCTTCCGTACGTTCAATGTTTACTTCTTTATTGCCTGGCTCGGCATCTTTGAACATTTGAGCTCCTCCAGCACCACAGCATAGGCCTTTGGTACGACATCTTTTCATTTCTACCAGCTCGGCATCTAAAGCCTGAAGCACTTCTCTAGGGGCTTCATAAATGTTATTGGCTCTTCCTAAGTAGCAAGAGTCGTGATATGTAATCTTCTTGCCTTTGAATTCACCACCACCTTTCATTTTTACTTTACCTTCATTAATCAATTGCTGAAGGAAGGTTGAATGGTGAATTACCTCATAGTTTCCACCTAAATCAGGATACTCATTCTTGATGGTGTTGAAGCAATGAGGGCAAGCAGTTACAATCTTTTTAACGCCATAGCCATCGAGCACCTGAATGTTGGCCATTGCCTGCATTTGAAAAAGGAATTCGTTTCCAGCTCTTCTTGCAGGGTCGCCAGTGCAGGTTTCTTCTTCGCCCAAAACAGCATAAGAGATGCCTACTTTTTCAAGAATTTTAATGAAGGCAATAGTTACCTTTTTATATCTGTCATCGAAAGAACCCGCACAGCCTACCCAAAAAAGAACTTCTGGGCTTTCGCCTTTTGCGGCCATTTCGGCCATAGTCGGAACACTTGTATTCATAGTACTCATCTTCTTACTTTTCTGCGTTTTTTAATTCATCAGCCCACTTAAATCTATCGGTAGGAGCAAATTTCCAAGGGGCAAAATTAGTCTCCACGTTTTGGAACATGCTATTCCAGCTGGCAGGAGAGCTAGACTCTTCCATGGCCGTGTATCTTCTCATTTGTAAAATGATTGAAAGCGGATCTATGTTTACTGGGCATGCTTCTACACAAGCATTACAGCTTGTACAGGCATTAATTTCTTCTTTGGTAATGTAATCACCCAAAAGAGATTTTCCATCTTCTAGTCCTTTTCCGCCTTTGGCAATGCTCGCTCCTACTTCTTCGGCACGATCTCTCGTATCCATCATTATTTTTCTAGGAGAAAGCTTTTTGCCTGTTTGGTTAGCTGGGCACTCAGAGGTACATCGGCCACACTCTGTACAAGAGTAGGCGTTCATAATGTTTACCCAGCTTAAGTCGTTTACATCTTTTGCTCCAAACCTACCTACTTCTGCAGGAGGGTTTTCAGCTCCTTCAACAGGCATACCAAGCATCATTTTTACCTCGTTAGTCACTACTGGCATATTCTCCATGTGGCCTTTTGCTTTGAGGTTAGAGTACCATGTATTAGGGAAAGCCATTCCGATATGTAAGTGCTTAGAGTAAGTTACATAAACCGCAAAGGCCAAAATACCTACAATGTGAAACCACCAAGCTGATCTTTCAATAGCGATAAGCGTTGAAGTGCTCATGCCTTCAAACAAGGGAGTAAGGAATGAACTGAAGAAAAACTTACCAGTTTGTGCATAGTGCTCATCGTTTCCTTGAATGAGCATGTCTGTAGCATTCATGGTAAGAATAGCGCACATAAGTACTATTTCAATCACTAGAATAAGGTTGGCATCTAGTGTTGGCCATTTCTTCATTTCAGCAGCATGGAATCGCTTAACTTTTAAAACGTTTCTTCTGATAAGGAATACTACGCAGGAAAAGAGTACGCCAACGGTTAGGAACTCAAACACGTTGATCAGCACTGTGTAGAAATCTCCCAATATAGGAGCGAAGATTCTGTGAGTGCCTGCCAAACCGTCAATTACAAACTCTAGTACTTCTAAGTTGATTACTAAGAAACCAACATAGATCAATAAGTGAAGAAAGGCCGGAATTATTCTCTTGAACATCTTTTTCTGACCGAAGGCTACAAGCCACATGGTCTTCCAGCGTTCAGGCTTATTGTCGTTTCGGTCTTCACTTTTTCCAAGGAAAATATTCTTTCTAATCTGAGTTATTCGCTTGTAGAGGAGCCATGAAGCTACCGCTAGAATTATTACGAATGCGAGTTGTGGCAAGTATTGCATCTTTAAGGTTCTTAAGGGGCGATTATAAACGAATTCTGAATTTATCGAAAATGTTTTGCACGGTTTAACTTTTTGTATACTTTTGTGCTCCCAATTCAGGTGCTGTAGCTCAGTTGGTAGAGCATCGGACTGAAAATCCGTGAGTCGGTGGTTCGAATCCACTCAGCACCACACCAAGAAGCCTCCTCGTGAGGCTTTTTTATTTGGGGTTGTTGAAATCGTTTGCACATGTATGCGAATATAAGAAAGGTAATAAAAAATAGTATGCATGCATACTATTTTTTATTTCAGGCCTCTAACTTCTTTTTCTGATAAAAACCTCCATTTACCTCTTGGAAGGTCTCTTTTGGTAAGGTTGGCAAATACAGTTCGGTCTAGTTTTTCTACTGTATAACCGAAGTGCTCGAAAATTCTTCTCACAATTCTGTTTCTGCCAATATGAATTTCTATGCCAATGGTTGTATTGTCTGAACCAATAAATGCCATGTCATCGATTTGCACAGGCCCATCTTCTAATTCAAAGCCTTCCATAATGGTCATAGAGTCATTCTTGGTGAGAGGCTTATCTAGCGTTACCTGATAAATCTTTTTCACATTGCTTGAAGGGTGCGTAAGCTTTTTAGCTACATCGCCATCGTTAGTGAATAATAGTAAGCCTGTAGTGGCTCTGTCTAGCCTGCCAACGGGGAATATTTGCTCATCGCAGGCATTTTTTACCAAGTCCATCACCGTTTTCCTTCCATCGGGGTCGGAGGTAGTGGTAATGAACCCTTTAGGCTTGTTGAGCAGAACATACACTAGCTTTTCTGGCTTAAGGGTTTTGCCTTGATATTTGACAACATCACTTGCCTGCACCTGATGGCCCATTTCGGTGACTACTTCTCCATTTACTCGTATTTCTCCTTTCTCAATAAGCTTATCTGCTTCTCTTCTTGAGCATACGCCAGAGTTGGCAATGTACTTATTGAGCCTCATAGGGAATGTATCCTTTTGAGAAGCTTTAGGTGCTTGGTAATCTGGAGTCTGATTTTTCTTTGTTTGGCCAGAGTGGCCTCTTGGTTTGAACGGTCTTTTACCCATAGTTTGCAGTATCACTACTGTATTTTTTGGGCAAGTTAGCTATTCTTCTTCGATAGTAGGTTGATCTTCTGGCTCACTATCGCCAATTTCATTTTCGGCTGTGGTAAAGTCTTTTGGTGTTGGCAGTTCTTTGAGATCGTTTATGCCGAAGTAGTCCATGAATTTTTCGGAAGTACCGTAGAGCATGGGCCTGCCAATAGCCTCAGATTTGCCCTTGATTTCCACTAGTTCTTTCTCTAAAAGTTTTTGGACGGTGTAATCGCAGTTAACACCTCTTATTTGTTCAATTTCAGATTTGGTAACTGGTTGCTTGTAAGCAATGATGGAAAGAGTTTCCATGGCAGAAGCAGAGAGCCTTCTCTTTGATTGCTGCTTTAACAATATGCCAATACTTGCCTGATAGGCTGGTTTAGTCAGAAACTGATAACCGCCCCCGCTTTTCACTACTTCAAAGGGAAATTCATCGGCACTATACTTTTCTTGAATGCCTGCTAAGCCCTTTTCAATATCTTCCAAAGGAATCTCTGCCTCAAACATTTCTGAGAGGCAGGATTGAATGTCTTCTATTTTGATGGCTTTAGGCGCGCAGAAAATTAAGGCTTCAATATGGTTGCCTAAAAAGTCCACTAATTTCTTTGCGACAGCTTGGCCTCAATAGAGTGCATGGTGTGTGGCACAGCCTTAAGCCTTTCTTTAGAAATAAGTTTGCCGGTATCTACACAGATACCATAGGTGCCATTTTTAATACGCACTAGAGCATTTTCTAGGTTGTTGATGAATTTCTGTTGACGGGCGGCAAGCTGGTTTAAGTTTTCCTTCTCAAGCGTGTCGGCACCATCTTCAAGCACTTTAGTAGTGTGGTTAGTAATATCATCTCCTGAGTCACCGCCTTTGGTAAGGCTCTTTTTAAGCTCAGTTAGTTCGTTTTTTGCCTTTTCAATCTTCTCTAAAATGAGCGCTTCAAATTCATTCAACTCACTTTCCGAATATCTCGTTTTTTCACTTTGGCTCATATGTTTGTGTTATAGGTTAGTCTTGAAAAATTTGCGCTAAAATAAAGCCACCTTGCTCAAATACAAAGAATAATGAAGTTTTTTGAAAACGAAATAACACCCTTTTTCATGTTAATGAAGGCGAAATATTATTCTGAAATATTCTGATTTTACCAGAGTTGGCAAAATTTGATGTAAATAAAAAAGGCTCGTTAAGAGCCTTTATGTTTTAGTAATTTGTATTGAGCAGTTCTAAACGTTTTGTTAACGCAGAAGACTCAATGTTTACATGGTATTTGAGCCGAATATAACGGGCAATTACCTCTAGTTTCCTACCACTTCTTGCGTAGCGGTCAATAGTCTGATTGATTAAACAGTTCATCTAGTTAAATCTTAGGTGGTCTCTTAGTTGAATTACAGGAATATAGTTAACAATGTTATAATATCCATAACATTAAGCTAACATTTATTTATATGTAAACTGCGTAAGACTAAAAGCGAGATGCAATGGCCACTTTTTCTCGAATGTAGCTTATTCGACCCTCTGAAGAGATCACTTCCATAATAATCATATAGTAACCCACTTTAGCTTTTCCTCCATCTTCTGTAGAACCATCCCAAGTGAAGAAGCCATCTGTCCCTACTATACTATTTTGAGTAACCCGTTTTACTACTCTACCTTCAGCATCAACTATTCTTATGTTTAGGGTATTTCCCGGATCATCAAAAGAATAGTTAACCGTAGTGAAGTTGGCAGCACCTGCTGCATCAGGAGCAAAAGTAGCAGGGTCTATTCTTATAGCTCCAGGTTGACTATCTGGATCTCTCGACTGTGAGTTGGCATAACCCGGTGTAGCTCCCCCTTCTGTAGAAGAAGCAGAAAACCAATTATTGCTATCATTTGACTCTCCGCTAAATAGTATACGTTCTAAAGAAACACCGTCAGTATCGTCTAAAAGTGAGGAGTGATAATCTTCACTGTATTCGAACTTGTCTATTTCTAAATTACTCAGATTGTAGATAAATACCGTTCCTTCGTCTGAAGGCAAGCTTGGCATAGAACTAATTTCTATAAATGCTGATTCAACGGCAGAAGGATATTGGGTTTTAATATTAGCGGCATCGTTGGTGATAACGAAATAACTATTGGGGTGAATGAACAGGTTATCTTCTGTTATTACTCGAGTATTTGTTTGGCCAGCAATTTTCCATCCTTTCAGGTTGATATATTTAGAAGAACTATTGTAGAACTCTACAAATCTATCGCCCCCACTTACTGGGTTAAATAATATCTCGTTGACTATGATGTCTTTTGCCTCTGCTGTACCAGCAATGATCAATATGGCGGATTTTCCAGAAGACTGTATCAGGTTACCAGTGCAGTCGGTTAGGTTGTTAACAGTAATAGTATACAGCGTGTTTTGCACTAAATCTGAAGCAGTTACCAAAGTAACCTTCCTTTTGGTTTCGTCTAACTGAGCCGAAATAAACGTAAGTCCATTATCTGCAGAGAAATTGTTTACACCTACGGTGGAAGGTTCTAGTCTTTCATTGAAGCTAAGCTCTATAATAGCATCGGTAACTGCAATGGCTTGTAAAACTGCAGGTCCACTTAGGTCTGGGTTGTCTCCATCGGCTGAATTGATTGTACCTGGGGTTCCACCATCTGCATTATCTGAGGCAATCCAGTTTGAAGCTTCTAAACACGGATAATCAGGATCGATTATTTCTAAAGAATAGCCGCCATTAGCTCTTAAATCGCTTCGGTACCATTCGTCTGTATAGTTGACGGAGTGAATTTCTAACGAATTAGGGGTGAATAGAGCGGATCGGTCTCCGCTGTTGTTTAAGCTTGGCCAGTTATTTACAGGTAAAACCTTACCGAAGCTACTCAGCTGATTGGCTGTTGAAGATGGCGCAAGAATTACATACTCTCCAGGCTCTATAACAAAGCTTGTCAACACAGTTGAAGTTGTAGCATCTGCCAGAATTACTCCATTTAAGTCTAGAATTTGAGAAGACACGTTTAAAACTTCCAGGTATTCTACTTCTGGTAAGCCTTGAGCAGGGGTAGGAGCCGCCATAATTTCGGTAATCACCAATTCACCAGGCGATGGAGTTGCTCCTCTCGAAAACTCAAGTGTTTCTTCAGGCAGAGTATTTCCTGCACAATCACTCAGGTTGCGGATGGTTAGGTTATAAAGTTCTCCACTAGTAAAAGCGTTACTCAGCGTAATCCTGATTTTTTTACCGAAAGCTGCCGTTTGTGTGATAGAGCTGATAGACAAGGAGCCACTAAATGAGAAGTTATTGGCGACTAAAGTGGCAACATTCATAGATTCACTAAACTCTATTTCTAATACCGTACTTGAAATCACTGTGAAGTTTTGAATGGAGGGGGCTGCTAGGTCTGGAGAATTATCGAAAACGGAGTTTTGAGCTCCAGGTGTTCCACCAACGGAGCTTGTTGTTGCTGTCCAGTTCGCATCATCATAACAAGCAGGACTCAGGTTGATCATTTCAATGCTAAATCCACCATCATCTTTAGTCTCGTCATTGTAGAATGAGCGGTCGTAGGCTACCTCAAATACTAACTCGTCATCTGCATTCTCTAGAGTTACCGTGTCGGTAATGGTTAAAGTTGGGAATGAATTAACGCCTACTGCATTGCCATACGCACTCAGTTCAGAAACTCCATTAGTTGTGGTAACGATTAGGTACTCTTCAGGAGATAAGTTAAATGAAGGTAAAGGAAATGCTGCGTTTCCATCTTTGATCACCAACTGACTCATGTCCAAAATCTCATTTGAGTTATTATAGATTTCGAAGTACTCTCTTTCTGGTAAGCCATTGCTTGGAGCTGGCGAAGCCATAATTTCCGTGATCAAGATCTCATTGGCTTGTGGGGTATCTCCTAAAGAGAATTCAAGCGTTGTGTCTGGTAATAGATTGCCAGAACAGTCAGTGATATTAGAAAGGGTGACAGAGTGCAAAATACCTTTCGCAAAATCTGAATCTAGATTGAGAAGGAGAGATGTGCCGAAGTTATCTTGAATATCGACTGAAGAAATGGTTAGCCCACTGCTTAGGCTGAAGTTGGCCGGAATCAGTGTTCCCAAGGCCATTGACTCGTTAAAAGTAACTTCCAACTGCATTTGGGTATTCACAGCCAAAGAAGGCAGTTGAGGAGCTGTTGTGTCAGCGCTATCATCATAGACTGAGTTTTGAGCTCCTGGAGTTCCACCATCACTATCGTTCGAGGCTGTCCAGTTAGAATTGTCATAACAACCTGGATTAAGGTTGATCATTTCAATGCTGTAACCTCCATTGTCTTTCGCATCATCTTGGAAGAACGAATTATCAAAGTCTACGGAGAAGATAATGGTGTTTGAAGGCGTGCTCAGCGTAACAATATCATCAGAAGACAAGGTCGGGAAGGCGTTAACCACTAGTACATTTCCATATGCTTGTAATGATGCAGCTGCCGAACTGGAAGCCAGAATTAGATATTCACCAGGAGCTAAATCATATTCACTTAGGGTAGTGGTAGAATTGTTATCAGTGAGCTTTAATCCATTGAGCGATAGAATTTCTGAAGAGTTATTGTAGATCTCAACATATTCTCTTTCTGGTAAGCCATTGCTAGGCGCTGGAGAGGCCATTATTTCCGTAATCAACAGCTCGTTGGCTTCAGGAATGGCACCTGAAACAAAGTTGGTTGTAGTATTCAGCATGTTGCCAGAACAATCTGCCACATTCGAAACGGTTAGCGTCTGAATTGTACCTAAAGCAAACTCAGAAGAAAGTGTAAGTGTGATGTCGGTTCCGAAAGCATCATTAACAGTGACAGCACTTACCGTCTCAGTTCCTGAAGTAGTGAAGTTTGCTATGAGTAAAGTGGAAACATCTATGGCCTCAGAAAACAGAAGTCTGAGCTGTGAATTTGAAATTACTTCTATGGAAGATAAGAGTGGCGCAGTGACATCGGGAGAAGTATTGTACACTGAGTTTTGAGTTCCTGGAGTTCCCCCATCTGCATTCGTGGAGGCCGCATAATTAGTTACATCAAAACAGGGTTTATCAGGGTTTATCAGCTCTATGGTGAAACCTCCATTCTGCTTGGTTTCATCATTGTAGTGGGCCTTACTATACAGAAGGGAGTCTAATGTGTTTTGATTTCTATCTAGTAGAATAAGTGTTTCACCAGTATTAGAGAGAGAAGGGAAATTGCTTAAGCCCATGGCATTTCCATAGTCTTTGAACTCAAATCGACCACCTTGATTGGAAAGTGTGATATAGGCATTGGCCTGTAAGACGAAACTTGTTAAGTAAGCCGTATCTCTTTTGTCAGTGATGGCAAAGTCTCTCAGCTCAATAGCATCTGAGCTTTGATTATAAATTTCGATGAACTCATAGTTTGGAATACCCGCATTTAGTTCGTTATCGAAGTAAACCTCATTGATTACTAAATCTCTAAAGCTTGGGACAACAGGACTTTCAAAAGTGAAATCGAAGGTTGCTGCATTAATTGCTTTCCCTTGTAGGTCTTCAACCCGGTCAACCGTGAGGGTGTAATTGGTCGCATCAAATAGACTACTGCTGAAAACCAGTGTGGCGGTTGTGGCATCTGTAGAAAGCTCAATCGCTGATGGCTGACCTGCACCATTGTTTAAGTTATAATGATTTAAACTAGTTGCCGTTGCCCTGTCTAAAGGTTCATTGAAGACTACTTCAATTTCATTGTTGTAAGTAGAATTTACAGCGGTAATGGTAGGGGCAGTTACATCATAATCGATGGTATTGCGGCTTCTAGGAACAACATCTCCATATATATCAAGCAGGTTAGCTACAACAAGCTCATAAGTTTCAGATTCAGTCAAAGCTTGGTCAAAGAACAGAGTTACGAGGCTTGGGTCTGTGCCATTTAAAACTGCTGTAAGTGGGTTGCCAATTGCTCTGTCTAACTCATAGTTTGCTGTGGTTTCAGCAAGCATTTCATCCAATTCCACTTCAAAATCAATTTCAAGGGTATTGGCATTTATTAGAGTGATTTGATTGATAAGATCGCTGTACGTGAAATCATAGGTTACCGGTTCGAGAATGTTACCATCTAGGTCTTCCAAGTTGTCAACCACCATTCGGTAATTTTCACCTTCAGTTAGCCTCACAGTGAGTAGAATGTTTACAATAGATTGATCGGCCTGACTTTGAGCTAGGCTGAAAGGGCCAACTCCACTATCAAAGCCATAATTCTCAATTTCTTCTGCCGAAGCCTGAGTCAATTCTTTAGTGAATTGAATTTGGAGACTAGTGTCAGAGGTAACAATGAACCTTCCAAACTCGGGAAGTTGGCTAGAGAATGTTGCGGTTAGGTTAACAATCAGGTCGTTTTCAAAGAGGTCAGTTACGTTGCTTATCGTAAGCGTATTGACAGCGAAGTTGCCTAGATCGGTAAAAGTGAGTTCAACAATGTGGGTGTTTTTTTCCGTTCTAACTGCCTGAAGAGGTCTGCCAATTCCATTGTTTACAGAGTAGTTGTTTACGTTTTCTGCAATTTCTTGAACCACCTCTTCTGAGAATTGCACTGCTAAAACGGTTGGGCTTAGAAGTTCAACTCCCACTAGCCTTGGTGGAAGTCTATCGTAAGTGAAGTCATAGTTTCTATTGGCGGAAATAGCATTGCCAGAAAGGTCTTCAATGGCAGTAAGTGTTAGTCTGTTTTCCACTTCCTGTTCAAAGTTGACTGAAAAATTAAGGATGACCGAGGTTTTATCTGCCTGAAGAATTGCCTGAGCTGGAGTGCCTATTGAGTTATTTGCCGTGTAGTTGTTGATGGCTTCGGCACTAGTCTCATCCAAGATTTCATCGAAATAAATGCGAAGTGTGTTTTCATCCACAACTACGACAGAATCCACATCTGGGTCATCTGTATCATAAGTGAAGTCGGTATTTAATGCCTGAAGATAGTTTAGAGAGGCATCCTGAATGTTTTCAAACTGAATTTCTATAGTTGAATTTTCAGGGAATTCTGAACCAAAGACCAAGTGAACTAATTTGGCATTCGAACCATCAACTGCTGCAGTAACTGGGTTGCCTAATCCATCATCCGCTACATAGTTAGCTACTATTTCAGCACTAGTTTCGTCTAAATCTTCATCGAAATAGATGTCGAGCAATTGACTAGAAATGACAATGATAGTATCTAGCTGATTTTGAAAACCGAAGTTTTCAGTACTCAATGCAATGGTGTTTCCAAGCGTGTCAGTCAGGTTCTGATATGTTAGACTGTAGACTGAACCTTCAGTAAGTTCACTGGCTAGCTCAAGTGTAATTCGGTTTCGAACCTCAGAATTTAAGGTGGCTCTATCTGGGTTTCCAATTCCTGAGTTAATGCTGAAGTTGCTTTCAGTTTCTGCCAGTGTTTCCTGCACTTCTTCATCAAAAATTAGATCGATGTGGTCTGGAGTTTTATAAACCAGCCTTTGTAAAACAGGAGCCTCATCATCAAATAAGAAGTCTATTGAGTTGTTATCTATACTATTACCGGCACAGTCTGTCAGTCCAGTTATGGTTAAAGTGTAGATAGTCCCTGAAGTCATTGCAGGGTTCAGCGTCAAAGTGATGCTTCTTCCGTAAGGGAGGTTCAGGTTGGAATTAGTGACGCTTACTCCATTGCTCAGGCTAAAGTTGGCTCCTGCAAGGCTTCCTTCATCAATGATCTCATCGAACACCACAATGATTTCGGAATCTGTATTGATATTGACAGCCGTAATATTCGGTCCGATAATATCTGGAGAGTTGTCATACACCGAGTTTTGTGTTCCTGGTGTACCGCCTTGCGCGTTTGAAGAAGCTATCCAGTTATTATTGTCACTACAAACCAATTCAGGGTTGATTTGCTCAAGCGTCCAACCACCATCAGCTTTGTCTTCATCTTGATACCAAGTGAGGTCATAGGTTAAACTATCTACTTGGTTGCCTAAGTTATCAAACAAAACCAGTTGCTCCCCTCCATTAGTCAGGCTGTTCCAAGATGAGACAGCCACCACATCACCAAAAGACTGATAAGTAGCCACATTTGAGGCTGAGGTTAGAATTACGTATGATCCTCCGTTCAGTACAAAATCACCAATTGTTCCGCCTGAAAGCTCAAAACCCGTTAAGTCGATTGCTTCGGAAGTAGTATTGAAAAGCTCCACAAACTCTTCAGAACTTCCGTTTGGTAGCACCAGCGGATTTGGTTCATTGCTACCCGAAGGGTCTGCCAAAAGTTCGTTGATTACTATCTGTCTGGGAGAAGTGGCTTGCTCAAATCGTGCATCAGCAGTGAGGTTTGAAGCTATAGCGTTGTCGCTGGTGTTCGAAACATTGTTGATGCTTATTTCATAGGTGTTATTCACGAAAGCTTGGCCAACGGTTAGAGTAACAATTGAAGCGTCAACTCCGCTTTGTACTGCAGATGACGGGTTTCCCCGGCCAAAATTGATGGTATAGTTAGATTCATTTTCTGCGGAAGTGGTTTCTAAATCCTGATTGAAATCTAATTCAATTGTGGTGGCAGATGTGACAGTTACATTTTCAAGCGATAAAGGGAGGTAACTGAAGTTATCTGTGAGATTTACAGCTGAAGTCAAGGTCGACTCATCAGTGACATTATTCACGGTTAACTCAAATGAGTTGTCACCAAAGTCAGAAGCAAAGGTTAGCGTAACCTGATCATTGTTTGTAACACTGCGGGTTGCAGTAGTCGGGTTTCCGATAGCGTTATCAACGGAGTAGTTTCCAACAGTTTCTGCTGCCACTTCTTCGAGGTTCAAATTGAAATCAACCAATAGGGTATTCTTGTTTTGAACCGTTATGCCCTCAATGGACAGTGGTTCTATATAGTTGAAGCTTTCTTGAAGGTTTACCGCAGAGCTTGTACTGCCTGTATTGCTAACACCATTCACCGTAAGCTGGTAGTTATTATTCGGCATGGTGGAGGTGGTGAGCGTTACCTCATTGCTGGCAGTTCTATTGGCAGATGAAATGGTAATTCCATTGTCGATAGCATAATTGTTTGTGGTTTCAGCTGATACCTGATCTACATCTTGATTGAACGTAACAACCACAGTGTTGGCATTATTGGCAACAACAGAATTCAAAGCCAAAGGAAGAACTTGTTCTTCAATTGAAAAGTCGTCCATTACTAGTTCTGCTGCAGACCCACTTCCATCACCTCTTGCAGCCGTAAGCTTTACGATAACATTTGACTCACCACTTGCATCTGAAGGAAGCTCATATTCATACTGGGTGTAGGAAGTTGTGCTGTTGTTTGGGAAAGTTGTTTCATCTCCAATCGCTACATTATCCAGAAAGTTATTGCCACCATCAATTGAAGTAGCAAAACTTACCAACACTGGCCTAGTAGAAGTACCACTGCCATTTTGTTTGGAATAGGCGTAGAATGTGAGCTTAGGATTATTAATCCCTGTTAAGTCAAGTGATATAAGTATTTCGCCAGAGAAGGAAGAAATTGGAATTATATTAATGGATGATGAGCCCGTTCTGGCGTCCGTGCCTTGATAAATTCTGTTGGTGGTTGCCACTTCATTGGCAGTCCAATTGGTAATGAACTCCACGTTGTTTCCTGTGGTAAATGCTGCTTCGAATCCTTGGGTATAAGGAAAGCTATTGACTTGGCCTGCGAGATACTGCGTGCAGAGAAAAAATATCAGGAGAAAAGTATTCCTCATTTATTGTGCTCAGGTATACTAATGTAGTAAATTTGGTGCGTTTTTCAGCTTTAAGCGAAGTTAGTTAATTAATTGATATCATGAAGATTGCAGTTGTAGGTGCTACTGGCCTTGTAGGTGGAGAGATCCTCGAGGTTCTGGAAGAAAGAAATGTTGAATTCGATGAGCTACTTTTAGTGGCTTCTGCCAGATCTGCTGGGTCGAAGAAGACATTTAAGGGTAAGGAGTACACTGTAATCACTATGGAAGATGCCGTTGCTCAAGCTCCTGATTTCGCCATATTTTCGGCTGGTGGAGGTACTTCTTTAGAGTGGGCACCAAAATTTGCAGAGGTTGGAACAACAGTAGTTGACAACTCCTCTGCTTGGAGAATGAGTCCAGATCACAAATTGATTGTACCAGAAATCAATGCATCTGAAATTACTTCTGAAGATAAAATCATTGCTAATCCAAACTGCTCAACCATTCAAATGGTAGTGGCTCTTGAGCCATTGAGAAAGCGATATGGCATAAAGAGAATTGTGGTTTCTACTTATCAATCGGTTACTGGTTCAGGTAAAGCTGCAGTTGACCAAATGATGAATGAGCGAAATGGTGTAGATGGACCTATGTGTTACGCTCATAAAATTGATATGAATGTGCTTCCTCATATAGATGTGTTCACAGATAATGGATACACTAAAGAGGAGATGAAGATGATCAACGAAACCAAGAAAATATTCAATGACTATTCAATTGGTATTACTTCTACCACCGTGAGAATCCCAACTATGGGAGGTCACTCAGAGGCGGTGAATGTGGAGTTTAAAGAAGACTTCGACATGGAAGAAGTGAAGCAATTGTTGAGTGAAATGCCTGGTGTAATTCTTCAAGATGACCCGAAGAACAATGTTTATCCGATGCCATTGACAGCGCATAAAAAGGATGAAGTGTTTGTGGGAAGGTTGAGAAGAGATGAGAGCCAACCCAATACTTTGAACATGTGGATTGTAGCCGATAACCTTAGAAAAGGGGCCGCGACCAATGCGGTTCAAATAGTTGAGTATTTGCAAAAGCAAATGACTGAGGCTTGATCGAGCAGCTTCTCCAACCGGAAATCCAAAAATTTATTGATGATCATTTAAATGATCAGCCTGCAGATTTAATGCTCAAGGCCAGTCAGTTTCCTGATTGGCTCATGAAAGCTATTGTTGAACAGATTTCGGCAAAGAAGAAAGCTCAGCATAAGTTGCCTGATTGGTTTGCGAAAAGCGGGCTAATTTGGCCAGCATCTATTTCTATGGAGCAATGCTCTTCTAGCGAAACGGCTAATTATAAAGCCAGTTTGGTTTCGGGAAAGACAATGGTCGATTTGACTGGAGGGTTTGGAGTTGATACCTACTATTTAGCAACGAAGTTCGAAAAAGCCACCCATGTGGAGATGAACCCAGAATTGCATAAGGTGGTAAGTCACAATTACCAGCAATTAGGATCGAACATAGTTACTTTTCTAGGATCGGCTGAAGATTATCTTCAACAAATGGAGTCTGTTGACTTGATATATTTAGATCCAGCCAGACGCGATGATGAGTCTAGAAAAGTGGTTTTTCTAGAGCATTACTCTCCCAATGTTATTGAGCTTCTTCCAGAACTAAAGCGAAAGTCTAATAAGGTTCTGATCAAGGTCTCTCCAATGCTCGACATCAAAAAGGCGATTGATGACCTTGAGTTTGTTGAGGAGGTGCATGTGGTGGCTGTCAAAAATGAGGTGAAGGAGCTGTTATTTTTGCTTGGTGCTGACCCAAATCAAACCCCATTGATTAAGGCTATCAACCTGATTGGTGAGCAAGCGGATTCATTTGAGTTTCGGTATAGCGAGGAGGAGAGTGTTATAGCTCAACTTTCACCAGTTACAACATTTCTTTATGAGCCTAATGCTGCCATTCTAAAAGCGGGAGCATTTAAGTCTTTAGCCAATCAATTCAACCTGAAAAAGCTCGATGTCAACAGCCATTTATACACAAGTGAAGAGGTGGTTGATGATTTTCCGGGTAGGGCGTTTAGGGTAATTGACCAGTTATCTTTCAATAAGAAAAGACTTAAGAAGCAACTGAAGTCAGATCAAGCGAATATCACGGTTCGTAATTATCCGATGTCTGTCAAGGAGATTAGAAAGAAGACTGGGTTGAAGGAGGGAGGCGATCAATACATCTTTGCTACTACAGATGTAGATAGTAAGAAAGTGTTGTTATGTGAAAAGGTATAGCAGCCAACAGATTAGCGTGGGAATACCCCAATAGCCAAGCACCTTAAGCCGATTCTTCGTTTCCATCCACCAAAGCACGCGGAATGGTCTAACTAGCCCAATCATTATTCCTAAAAGGCCAAGTAAAGTAAGTACTAGAAAAAGTGTCATAAAAAAAACCCTGACTTCAGTTGAAATCAGGGTTCAAGTTATCTCTTAAATATTTAAAACTTAGTCTTGCTTCAAGACTTTATATACTTGCGAACTTTCTCCGTTTACTAGCTTTAAAACAAATAAACCAGAAGGGAGAGCTGAAACATCTATGCTTGCTTTTTGCTCACTGTCTAGCTCTAAGTTAGTTCCCACCAATCTGGTCTGGCCGTCTGTTGAGACAATGGAATAGTCTATAGTTCTGGTTGAAGGATTATTAAACTGAATATTTAGCTGTCCATTATTAATTGGGTTCGGATATACTTGTGTAAACTCAACTGCTATTTCATCATCTAGGCCTTGTATAACGCCAGTTTGAATTTCTAGATCATCTATGGCCCAACCCCAGCCCTGAACTAGGCTTCTTCTTACAAGCTTGAATCTCAGCAAAAATTCATCACCAGCAGAAAGTTGCTGATTTTCACTCAGTCTGATTGACCTTGTTTTGAATTGTGAAGGAGAACCCTCACCACCAGCACTAAAAACCGTACCCCATAAAGCCTGTTCATCATTGGTATCATAGCTTTCTATTTCGAACCAAGTTGCGCCTCCATCTTTCGAGCCTTCAACTGCTGCAAAATCTGAATTGGACTGAACGAGTAGGACTTCATTATAGGTGACAAATGGTTTGGTCGAACTTACAACTATAGGAGTCTTGAGGGTGTAAGTAAACTCACTTCTAGCGTTAGCCCCGAAGGCTAATGGATATGGATGAGCGCTATGAATTGCTCCATTCTCAAAACCACTTGGTGTTTCTATAGTGAAGAAATTCCCTACAAAGTCGTCCGAAGGGGAGTCAAAATTGTTCGAATAAGATTCTTGAGGCGTACCAAACTCAATTATAGGGACTTTAAAATAACTATCCTCACTTGGTAAGAAAGTGGCATTAGCTTCTGGAGTTTTTGTGTCGAAGGCTCCAATTCTGTACTCTATCACATCGCCAATGCTTAAATTCCCAACGTTTATTAAGGCTTCATAATTAGTACCTATAGTTTGAGCCATTGGAATATTCCCTTGGTCCACTCCATTTACTAGGATGTTTACTCCAACACTGTCTACTTCAATGTTGTCTGTAACATCGGCCGAAATAGTGAAGTCATTTAAAGAGGTTAGGAAATCTATATGGTTATGGGTTATATCAGGAGATTCCAAGTCTAATTGAATATTAAGGTTATCTATAGCCCATCCCCAGCCATGAGCTACCTCATCTGCAAACAACCTGAATCTAATTAGAACCTCATCTCCAGCAATAATTTCACCATTGCTCAATAAGTTAATTTCTCTTTGACGATACATCGCTTGAGTACCAGCAGCAGTTGAGTTATTATCTGTGATGGCACTATTGTATGTAGATAACCAGCTTCCTTGTACTCGAGAATCATAACCATCTAATAGTGGCACCCAGTCTACACCACCATTTTTTGAAGCCTCAACGATAACATAATCGTAGAAATCATTACTCCCGAAGGTAGAGTTGGCATCTCCTGGTTCTATTAGAACAACCTCGTCAAAAGTCATTAGTGCTTCCCCTTCACTGACAATTATGGGAATTTTCAATTCTAGAGTGTAATTACTTTCCGAGTTGGTGCCTGTTCCATCTAAATAAGGGTGGTCTGAGTGAATAGCTCCATTATCAAAACCTGCCTCTTCTTTAATCCTGAAATTATTGCTATTAAAGAAGTCCATTGCTGATGCAGAGATGTCGTTAAAATCATTGAAGTAATAATTAGCAGGATCGGCTGTAGAAACAACGTTGAGCTCAATATAGTCTGACGTAGGGAAAACAGAGCTATTTTGATCTGCAGATTGGTCGGTTGCCGTAATTTTATAGCTAACGATATCTCCCTCCATAAGAGAGAGGTTGGAGGTAACTATTTCTGCCCGGTATAAACTTGTTGCATTATCGACCAACTCAAAACTGATTGTTTGCGGATTTCCATCATTTACAAAAAACTCCAATTCTGCGTTTACTGGTAGAAAGTCAGTAATTACCGCGTCTATGGTGATTTTAGGGTCTGTGAGTCGAATGAAATTCGGTTGGTTGTGAGTGATTACAGGTGCTGTTTGGTCTGGGCTTGAGCTAAAGCTAAAGAACCTATCTGTAACAAGTAGGCTAGGGTAAGTAAAGACTCTGTTTTTCACATCCTCTACTTCAAAATAGTATGTGTAAACTTGGTCTTCTACCTTTTCCGAGGGAATCTCAGCAGTGAACTCATCTGCGTTTGCCGTGGTAGTCATTGGCAAAACATTACTATCAGATGTAAAACCGTCTAAGCTATAATAGAGCTTTATACTTTCTGGTTTATACCCAATGTCGGATCTTATTGAAGCGGTTATGGTATAACTATCTGCTTGAATATCTTCTGTATTAGGCCTATTAGTGTGATCGATATAGGTGAATTCCCAACCCATATCACCAAACATATCCATAGTGAGTTGCCCCGGATCATGAATAACTTCATTTGGAGCTATTTGAGGGGTCATTAATGAGTTGGAGTTGCCAGAAGGATACGTGGATTCATTTAGGTGAGCTATGCTTGAACCAGCATTATAGCTTGTTGGAGCATAAAGTCTTGGTCTGGAACCACTATTGGTAACAGCTGTGGGAGCATTGAAAAAAAGGGAATTACTTGTTAGTTCTGTTCCTAGCTCCTGCGGGTTCCCAATCAGGTCTGTCAGGTTATCACCGTCAGTGTTTTCAACACTTAAATCGTAAATAAACGGTTGTGGAAAGTTGGTGCTTCCATTGCCCTCATCATTAACATCAAAGCTATCTACAAAACCTAAACCATGGCCCAATTCATGTAGAACAACGGTAACCAAGTCAAACTCTCCATTATTAGGGTTCCCGTCTAGTCCTAAATACCACGGTGCATCCTTGTTAAAAGTAGCAACTATATCGGGTTCATCAGGAGAGTTTAATTCTTGCCCAGCCATTTTCTCGGCAATAGCCACAGGGTACCAAACATTAAGCTCTTTTGCTCCTTCAAAATTTCTGTAGGCAGTATTCCAAATTGCCCCTCCCAGAACTCCTTCGTCCATATCTTGCCAGGTTGCTTCAACTCTAATAACTACATCTGAAGAAATAAGCTCAGACCAAATATCTATGGCTTGTTGAAATGCCGCTTGAGCTTCCTCACTAAAACCATTATAAGTTACTTCAATGGTGGCGCCAGTTTGGGCTATTGAATTAAACATATTGGCTCCAAAAGGTGATGGGCTTGCATACGGAGCATCGTTTCTCCTGAGAATTTTGGTGAAGGTACTATGGTCACCAGCATAACAGATAATATCTGGCTTGGCATCTAAGCGCTCCATTTTTTGGGCAATTGCCACCTTAACCAAGATTAGGCAAGTGATAGTTAGTAGTAGTTTTTTCATAAGCTTTAATTCAAGGTTAGACTCGGCAAGCCAACATTAATTATTCTAAGCATACTTGTACAAACTGTACATGATATAGCTTATTGTTTATTTTAAACTAACGCAGTTCTCCTAGAATAAGAACTATTTTTGGTTAAGTTAACATGTAAATAGACTCAATATGAAAAAGTTTTCAATGATTCTTCTAGTTTTTATACTCGGTTGTAAGTCTGCTAAAACCATTTCGGAGAGCGAGCCAGTTATTTACATGAATAAAACAGCCTGCTTTGGTACTTGCCCTGATTATGACATTTCAATATTCTCTGATGGTTCGGTTTTATTGAATGCTAGGCAGTTTGTTGAGATGGAAGGTACTTTCGAAGCAAAGCTACCTAAAGAAGAACTGAAGGCATTGGTCAATGATTTTAAGGGGTCTCAATTCGATGATTTTGAGAATGAATACAAGTCTAATAAGACCGACCTACCAACTACTACCATTACCTTCAACCATGAAGAGGTAAATAAGAAAATCATTGACTATGATGGAGCCCCAGAAGAACTAAAGGAGCTAGAGTCTAAGGTTCATAGCCTTATTAAGAAGCTGAACTGGAAAAAGAAGGGGTAATAAAAAACCCTGACTTCGGTAGAAATCAGGGGTTGTTTTATTTTTAGAAGCGAAATTCTTGCGTCCTTTCTGTTGTCGTTCGTCCTCATTAAAGTACATGCCATTCAAGATCTACATTAGTCCTGCACATATCAAAAAAATGCCTTGTGTAGTTGATGATGAAAATATTCACTCCTTCCTTTTGACTTTAAAAGATTAATTTTTCTAATTAAAAGTATAATTTGAGTCCGGGCAGGCGTTTCTGAAGTTTATCCGGATTTGTGCACACGAGCATTAGACAACACTAGCTAGATTAACACAACACGAACTATAAGAGCTAATCCAACCAGTATTGATTCTAAATGTCTTGATCTAGAAAAGGATTGTACTTAGAATAATTTGTCAGACGGAGTATCCTTTTGATGTTAAGTATATTATGATGGTACTTCGAATTGTAGTAAAAGGAAAACGAGAGCGAATGCGATCAAAGAATTCACTGCTCAGCTAAGGCTTATATTCCCTTTTGGGTGGGGTTTTGGGATTGAGTGTAGCTGCGGACAGATTAGTTGAATAAACTTATTTAGTATGAAGGTTGTGAATTTTGTTTCACTGCTACTGATAATCAGTTGCACCAATCAGAATCAATCAAGAATTGATGCAGGTTGGATTCGCACAATTACACCGCTGGATAGTTTGACTTTAGATTTTGTATCAGCAGATACGTTAAATCTTCGTGATTTTGTGCTAGGTGATTATGCTGATTATCAAATAGTTGAAAAAGATGACACTACATTCTTGATAGGAATTAATTCCAGAGATCACGCCTTAGATGTTATCAATCTGACTACGAAAGTTTCAGAAAAGCAAATTCAATTTGCGTTAAACGGACCTGATGGAATTAAGGGTATGATAGATGGCTTTTTCTACCATAATGCCGATAGTATTTTTATACTAAGTATTGATGAAAATGCCATTCATTTGTTCAATAATCGAGCTAGAAAGATCAATAAATATGAATTCTCTAACGTCCCTCTACCAGACGGATTTACAGAATATGATGTTTATGCCGATCAAGGATTGATGAATGGTCCATATTATAACGCCAAAAACAAAACCCTACAACTCTATACTTATCGGTGGGTAGATGCTCGAAATGATAATTATGATTACAAGGCTTTCGCTAGTTACTCAATTGAAGATAATGAGTTTAAGTCCATTTACGGTGTTTACCCTGATCACTTTAAAAAAGGTGTGAACTTTTCTCTCTACAATGACCCGAGCTTATTAGTCATTGATGATATATCTTACGTATATTTTAGTACAAGTCCAGATATTCAGGTTTACAACAATCAAACTGGGGATTTACTTTATGTAGTTAATTACCACTCTGATCATTGGTCGGGTTCTCCAGAAAGCCTCCCTTCAAATGTCGATTTTCAACAAGAACAAGATTGGTTGAATAATGTAGCAGCATATATTTTTTTAATACATGATAGTGAAAATGAAGTTATTTATAGACTAATGAAGCATAAACAGCAGGTTGCTGGTGATAATGGCTTATTGAATCCGAGATGGTTGGGTGAATGGAGTGTGGATATTTTCGATTTAGGCTTAAAACCTATTGGCCACTTTCAAATACCTAGTAAAAAGGTACTGCCAGCTATTGCTTTTACTGCAAATGGAAAGCTTTGGTTGAAGAACCCTTTCGAGCCTGCTAATGAAGACCTGTCGCTGTATTATCAATTGGGACTAAGGGAAAGGTCAAATGAATAAATGTAGGATTTTACCTTTTTGAATGATGTTGAGAATGTGGCGTTAATCTGCTGCTTTCTATTGATATCTTTCTCTTAGAGGTTCAACCTTCAGTATAAAATTGAAATAACACGTTGATGTTGTATAGAACGAATATTAGTGACCCCAGTTTGCTAATTGTGCAGGCCTCGACCATCATTAAGTTTACATTAGACTTAACTAATTATGCAAACACTCTGTTAGAACAAACTTCTTTAGAATGATGCACCTAAAAATCATTTATAGTCTTGTTTTAGGCCTGCTTGCCTTATCCAGCGCTGCTCAAGAATTGCCTAGGAACCTAGTTTACGCTAATGAGAACTTGGTTTTTGAAAAGCTTTACATCCTGAAGGATCAGAAGCTGCTTCATTTTTCTGATGAAAAGAGACAGAATAGACGTTTTGTTTATTTACTCAATGAACAAAATGTAGTAACCGATACACTTCAAGTAGAGGGAAACGATTACTTTTTACTAACCAGTGATTCAACTTTTAGTATTCGCGGTTTGAGCGAATATGGTAGCTATATTTTAGATGAGCACAAAATCCAGATACGATCTGCTTTCGTAAGTTACGTATCCTTTCATAATGAGATGATTGAGCCTAATTTCATAGTAGGAGGTTACATAATTGGCAGTAAGTATGACCAAAGCCGTGATTGTGTTAGTTATCATTATGTTGATGGAAATAAACTGGAAGCCTTAGGCTCTCTTTCTTCACCGACTTATAAATATGGTTTTGATGAGCTAGATACACTTTACATGTTTAATATGGAAATGTATGAAGAGTATAAAGGAAGGGCTTATGATAAAGGCCTGATTCAATCATTATTTAATAAAAGTAAGAGTTGTTTAAGTCGTATGACCTATCCTATCTATGGCCGGTTGAGTGCCTCTTTAGACCAAGATACTTATACATTCTATGAACGAAAGGCTGGTAAGATATTCTCTATAGATATTTCAGGGGAGCCTAAGCTGACGAGAGAATTTCAGTTTCCATTGAAAAAGGCAAGAATAGAAGGCTGGAAGTATCTATTCGATTTTAAGTTGAAGAAACATTATGCCGTAAAACGAATAGACATTACTCAAATTCCTGAGGGATTGAATAAGCGCAAGGCTAGAAAAATGGAGAAGGAGTACAGCTATGAATTGTATGAGTTGCTACCCCTAAAGAACACCTTTGAGCTAAAACCATTGTATAAGCTGCGTTTCGACCCTGTTTTGGTAGATAATGACTTGATCTATGAGATCATCCAGGAGAACAAAAAGGGAAGTGCCATCTTTTTTCATCCGCTCGACCCAAACTATGAGTATAAGAAGAGCAATTATTTGGACTACGGCTCAAAATGAAAAAGCGATTGAATATAAGTCCAATCGCTTTCATTATGAGTCTTTAATACTTTAAAGTAAGTCTTAAAGCGTTCTTTTCACTTCTTGAATTTCGAAGCCTTCTATAACGTCTCCAACTTTAATATCATTGAAGTTCTTAATGCTCAGACCACATTCGTAGCCAGATTTAACTTCGTTAACATCGTCTTTGAAACGCTTCAATTGGCCAATGTCTCCTGTGTAAACTACAATACCATCTCTAATTAAACGGATTTGGTTTTGTCTCTTCACAAAGCCTTCAGTTACATAACAACCAGCAACTGTTCCCACTTTAGAGATTTTGAAGGTTTCACGAACCTCAATGTTACCAGTAATAACCTCTTTCTCTGTAGGCTCAAGTAGACCTTCCATCGCATCCTTGATTTCATTAATGGCATCGTAGATGATAGAATATAGTCTAATTTCAATTTCCTCGTTCTCGGCTAGTCGTCTAGCTCCGCCCGATGGTCTTACTTGGAAACCAAGAATTACCGCATCAGAAGCTGTAGCCAAGAGTACATCAGACTCGGAAATTTGACCTACTGCTTTGTGGATAATGTTCACTTGAACCTCCTCAGTAGATAGTTTAAGTAGTGAGTCACTTAATGCTTCAACTGAACCATCCACGTCACCTTTAACAATAACGTTAAGCTCTTTGAAGTTACCAACGGCAAGTCGTCTACCAATTTCATCAAGTGTAATGTGTTTCTTAGTTCTAACGCTTTGCTCTCTAAGAATTTGCTCTCGTTTGTTAGCAATTTCTCGAGCCTCACGTTCAGATTCCATCACATTGAATCGATCACCTGCCTGTGGTGCTCCGTCTAAACCAAGCATCTGAACAGGAGTTGAAGGACCAACAACTTTTAATCTGTTACCTCTATGGTCGAACATAGCCTTTACCTTACCGTAATGCGATCCAGCAAGTACTACATCTCCCACTTTCATAGTTCCCGATTGAACCATAAGGGTTGCTAGGTAACCTCTACCTTTATCTAACGATGCTTCTACCACAGTACCAACACCAGATTTATCTGGGTTAGCTTTAAGCTCAAGTAGTTCGGCCTCGAGTAATACTTTTTCTAGAAGCTCTTCAATTCCTTGTCCTGTTTTTGCAGAAACTTCCTGACACTGGTATTTACCACCCCAATCTTCTACAAGAATGTTCAGGTTAGCTAACTCTTCCCTAATCTTATCAGGGTTAGCAGTTGGCTTATCTACCTTGTTTATGGCAATTACAATTGGCACTTCAGCTACCTGAGCGTGATTGATTGCCTCTTTTGTTTGAGGCATCACGTTATCATCAGCTGCTACCACAATAATGGCAACGTCAGTAATTTTGGCACCCCTTGCACGCATGGCTGTAAAGGCTTCGTGACCAGGAGTATCAAGGAAGGCAATTCTCTTACCGTCTTTAGTTTCTACATCATAAGCACCAATGTGCTGGGTAATTCCACCAGCCTCACCAGCTGTTACATTGGCTTCCCTAATGTAATCTAGCAAGGATGTTTTACCGTGGTCAACGTGACCCATGATGGTTACAATAGGAGCTCTTTCTTGAAGATCTTCCTCTTTATCTTCTTCTTCGACAACGTCTACCTCATCATCTGCCGATGTGAATTGAACATCGTATCCGAATTCATCAGAGATAATAGTGATGGCTTCAGCATCTAGTCTCTGGTTAATAGAGACGAACATACCTAAAGACATACAAGTTGAGATTACTTCGTTTACAGAAACGTTCATTAAGCTTGCTAAATCGCTAGCAGAGATGAACTCTGTAACCTTGAGGATTTTGCTTTCCTCTTGTTGTCTCAACATTTCTTCCTCTGCAGCCTCTGCAGCGGCACTTCTCTTTTCTTTTCTGTATTTGGAACGGTTTTTACCGCCTCCTTTACTACCACCACTTAGGCGAGCAAGTGTCTCCTTAATTTGCTCCTGAATTTCCTTATCAGTAAGCTCTTCCTTAGGAGCAGGTCTTCTGCCTCTGTTTTGGTTTCCGCCTCTGCGGTTATCATTAGAACCTTTGTTAGCTCTTTCAACTTTGGTCTGTTGAATACGCTTTCTTGGTCTTTTACCTCTCTGATCTCCACCTTTTTTGTCCTTGTCATCGTCTTTAGACTTCTTAGGCTTTTCAGTAGGGAGCTCAATCTTACCAAGAACCTTAAGACCACGAAGAGAGTCTGCTTTTGCCTGATATTTCTCTGGCTCGGCTGGTTTGGCTGGCTCTTCTTTCTTAGGAGCTTCAGCTTTTTTCTCTTCCTTCTTAGGTTGTTGTTTAGGCTTTTCTTCTTTCTTCTTGCCTTTATTGAGGTCTATTTTTCCGAGCACTCTGAGGCCAGTTTTCTTTTCTTCTTCTGGTTTTTCCTCTTCTTTTTTCTGCTCTACCTCTTTGGCTTTAGGGGCAGCCTCAGGTTTAGATTCAGCTTCAGGAGCAGGCTCCTCTTTCTTAGCTGGTTCTTTTTTAGGCTCTTCTTTTGGAGCTTCTTTAGGCTTTTCGGCTTCTGGCTTAACCTCTGGCTCTGGTTTTTTCTCCTCTACCTTATTTTCTTCAGGAGTAGGGGGAGGAGTTGGAGCAGGTTTAGGCTCTTCTTTTTTAGCCGGTTCTTTTTTAGGCTCTGTAGTCACACCACTAGAATCAATGACCATGTCTTCTACATGCTTGGTTCCAATGGTTAGATGAGAGGCTTCTTCCTTTTCATGGGCAGACGCAGCAAACTCCTTGGCCAACATATCATACTGTTCTGATGATATTTTGGCGTTGGGGCTACTATCTACGGAAAAGCCTTTTGCCGAAAGAAAATCTACGATGGTATTTCTACCTACGTTCAATTTCCTCGCCACCTGGCTGAGCCTCATCATTTTTTCTTCTGACATACTCAAATATCCCTCTTTTTAAGGTTATATAAAACTCTATTATTGTTCGAACTCTTTCTTTAAAATTTCAAACAGATACTTTATTGTTTCTTCTTCTAGCTCAGTTCTTCTCACAATATCTTCTTGAGCTAGGGCTAGAACACTCTTGGCAGTATCCAAACCAATTCTTTTCAATTCATCGATAATCCAGCTATCGATTTCATCTGCAAATTCATCCAAATCTACATCTTCCTCTTCGTATTCATTCAACTCTCTGAATACATCTATTTCAAGGCCAACTAGTTTTGAGGCTAGTTTAATGTTCTGGCCTCCCTTACCAATAGCAAGAGAAACCTGATCTGGTTTTAGGTAAACTGAGACTCTTCCTTCATCAGTTAGTATTTTCATGCTAGAGATTTTCGCAGGGCTAAGAGCTCTGGAAATATATAGCTCCATGTTATCTGTAAAATTGATAACATCGATGTTTTCGTTTTGTAGCTCTCGAACAATTGAATGAATTCTAGATCCTTTCATCCCCACGCAGGCACCTACCGGATCAATTCTATCGTCATAAGATTCAACAGCAACTTTAGCCCTTTCACCTGGCTCACGAACCACTTTTTTGATGGTAATTAGACCATCGAATACTTCTGGAACTTCGCTTTCGAAAAGTCTTTCTAAGAATTCTCCTGATGTTCTAGAAAGGATGATTTTGGGGTTTCCGTTAATCATTTCAACTCTGTCCACAATGGCGCGAACATTGTCTCCTTTTCTAAATCTGTCTTTAGAGATTTGCTCGAATTTAGGTAGTGACAGCTCATTGCCCTCACCATCTATTAAAAGCACTTCTCTTCCTAGTATTTGGTATACCTCAGCAGAAATAATTTCCCCAACCAAATCTTTGTACTTTTGGTAAAGGATGTCTTTCTCAAGGTCTTTAATTCTTTGGATTAGTGTCTGACGAGCAGTCATAACAGCTCTTCTTCCGAAATCTTCTAATTTGATTTCTTCTGCCACTTCTTCACCGATTTCAAAATCTGGTTCAATTTTTCTGGCGTCAGTCAAGCTAATTTTATCGTAGTCCCAGATGTCTTCAGAGTTATCGTCTACAATTTCTCTGAACCTCCAGATTTCAAGGTCACCTCTATCGGCATTGATGACAATGTCGAAATTATCATCTACTTCGAATTTCTTTCTGATCATCGTTCTGAAAACATCTTCCAGAATTCTGATCATGGTAGGTCTGTCTACGTTTTTCTGCTTTGCAAAATCTGCAAACGACTCAATTAAAATTCCACTGTCCATTTTATTTACTTAAATGACACTAACACATTAGCTTTTTCAATTTCGGAGAAAGGAACTTCTTTCTCTTCAATCAATTTCTTTTTGTTTTCTTTACGCTCAGCGGCCAATGTTATGGCCTCCTCGTTTACGGCATTGAGTGCCCCTTCTAGCATAGCGCCAGAAGTAAGCTTAACCTTTAACCGTCTGCCTACATTCTTTTTGTATTGCCTAACAGAAGAGAGTGGGTGATCTAGCCCAGGAGATGAAACCTCAAGAACATAAGCTACATCTATGAGATCTTCTAACTCAATATCTTCAGCCAGTTTTCTGCTAAGGGTAGCACAGTCATCTATGTTTACTCCTTCATCATTATCTAGCAATACCAGAATCTTAGTTTTTCCGCTTATTCCCTTTGAAATCACATCGACAATGAAGAATGAATCATCCTCTAAATGTGTTTCTGCTAACTCTTTTATCGATTCTGTTAACTCTTTCATTGGTAATAAAGAAAGAGGGGACTTTGTGTCCCCTCTGGAAAATAACCATTAAGTGGTGCAAAAGTAGTAGATTTTTATTTCAAATCAAAAAGCTGATTCATTCGTAGTTTATAAGAAATGCCTCTATTTTTAGGCTTCAAAGCAGATTTATGAAAAATTTATTCTTGTTTCTTCTGGCGTCATTGACTTTTGCCACCCTTTCTTGTGGAAGTCAGGAGGGTAGCTCTCGTTCTTCTAGCAAGCAAACAGTGCTTAAAGAGGCTCCAAAACCCAATGCCGATTCGCTCTACATGTTTACGCAAAAACAAGTAGACTTTGGCCCTAGAGTGCCTAACACAGAGGCACACCGAGAGGCGGCAAACTGGTTTGTAGATAAGTTTGAAGCCTATGGGGCAAAGGTGACCGTTCAAGAATTTACTGATAGGGTTTATGATGGAACAGAGGTAGAGCTAAAGAATATAGTGGCTTCGTTTAACCCAGAAAGTAAAAAGAGAATATTGCTAGCAGCTCATTGGGACACTCGACCTTTCGGAGATAAAGATTCGGATAACAATATGGTAGAAATTGACGGGGCGAATGATGGGGCCAGTGGTGTTTCTGTTCTTTTAGAAATTGCGAGAATCATGAGCGGGCCAAACCCACCCTCTGTTGGTGTAGATATGATCCTTTTTGATGGAGAAGACTGGGGGGAGCATGAAGTAAATGGTATGGGCGTTGACCCTGAGGAATTTGGTAAGCAAAGCTGGTACTGCTTAGGCTCTCAGTATTGGAGTAAGAACAAGCACCAAGCAAATTATAGTGCTTACTATGGTATACTTTTAGATATGGTGGGTGCTGAAGGAGCAACCTTTTACTACGATGGAGCTTCGAAACAATACGCCAGCAGAACCTTGGAGCAAACTTGGGACGTGGCTCACCAACTCGGGTATGAACAATACTTTGTGAAGCAAATAGGCTTTTCTGGCATTATTGACGACCACGTTTTTGTTAACGAAATTGCTAGAATACCAATGATTGATATTCTTGACTATCGTCCTGAATTAAATGGGTTTGGTGACTATCACCATACTGAAAAAGACAACATGTCCATCATTAGTAAGGAGACCTTATCTGCCGTTGCACATGTTGTTCTTACTGTTCTTTATAATGAGTAATTAACCTTTAAGTAGGTTCAACAGGTATTCACCGTAGCCAGATTTTTCTAGAGGTTTGGCAATCTCTTGTAGTTTTTCTGCGGTGATGTAACCCATTCGGTAGGCTATTTCTTCGATACAAGAAATCTTAATGCCTTGTCTTTTCTCCAGAATCTGAACGAACTGCCCTGCTTGCATTAGGGAGTCTATGGTTCCGGTGTCTAGCCAGGCCGTACCTCTATCCATAGTGCTCACCTTCAGCTTGCCCATTTCTAAGTACTTTCGGTTCACATCCGTGATTTCTAATTCACCTCTTGGGCTTGGCTTAAGGTTTTTAGCTATTTCCACCACTTGGTTATCGTAGAAGTAGATTCCAGGAACAGCCCAGTTAGATTTAGGGTTTTCTGGCTTCTCTTCTATAGAGATGGCGTTCATCTCATCATCAAACTCAACCACACCATATCTTTCTGGGTCGTTTACCCTGTAGGCGTAAACTATACCGCCATCTGGATCCGCATTTTCTTTCAATAGCTTGGGCAAACCTGAGCCATAGAATATGTTGTCACCTAAAATGAGGGCTACCTTATCGTTGCCTATAAAATCGGCTCCAATGGTAAAGGCCTGTGCTAATCCTTCTGGCTTTGGTTGTTCAGCATAACTGAATGAACAGCCAATTTGGCTGCCATCTCCCAATAGTTTTTGAAAATTCGGCAAGTCATGCGGGGTAGAAATGATCAATATTTCTCTAATTCCAGAGAGCATTAGTATAGATAGCGGATAATAGATCATTGGCTTATCGTACACTGGCATAAGCTGCTTGCTTACTGCGTACGTCAAAGGATAAAGCCTAGTGCCCGAACCTCCTGCTAGAATAATTCCTTTCATTGCTGATATTGTTTTTTGTAGTAGTTCTTGTAATCACCTGAAGTTACATGATCCAGCCACTCTTGGTTGGATAAGTACCAATCTACGGTTTTTTCAAGACCTTCTTCAAACTGAAGCGAAGGTTCCCAGCCTAATTCATCTTTAATCTTTGAAGCATCAATGGCATATCTCTTATCGTGCCCCGCTCTATCTTTTACAAATGTGATTAGCTTTCTAGATTCTCCTACTTCTCTGCCCAACTTCTTGTCCATTACATCGCAAAGCAGTTCTACAATGTCTAAATTCTTCCACTCATTAAACCCACCAATGTTGTAGGTTTCTCCTGCTTGGCCTTTGTGGTAAATATCATCAATGGCCCTTGCGTGGTCTACCACGTACAGCCAGTCTCTAATGTTATCACCCTTTCCATAAATTGGCAGAGGCTTATTATTCTTGATGTTATGAATACAAAGAGGAAGTAGCTTTTCAGGAAACTGATTCGGTCCGTAGTTATTGGAGCAGTTGGAGATTACTACAGGAAGTTTGTAAGTATTGGCATAAGCTCTCACAAAATGATCTGAACTTGCCTTTGAGGCTGAATATGGCGATTGAGGATCATAGGAGGTAGACTCTAAAAAGAAGCCTGTTTCCCCTAAAGAGCCATATACTTCGTCAGTAGAAATGTGGTAGAACCGCTTTCTATCGAAATTATCTGCCCAAATTCTTTTCGCTGAGTTTAGCAGATTGACAGTGCCTATTACATTGGTTCTAACGAAAGCCAAAGGGTCGGAGATAGATCTGTCTACATGAGACTCAGCTGCTAGGTGAACAACGCCATCGAACTGGTGTGTATCGAAAAGCTCATCGATAAAAGAGGCGTCTACAATGTCTCCTTTAACAAAAGTATAGTTAGGAGCTTCTTCAACATCTTTCAGTGTTTCTAAGTTGCCTGCATAAGTCAGCGCATCTAGATTGTAAATGTGGTAGTCTGAATATTTATTAACGAACAGTCTAACCACATGACTTCCGATAAATCCTGCGCCTCCTGTTATCAATAGCTTTTTCATGGTTGTTTTTTTTACTTAAAAGTACGGTCTATATAGAATCCTTAAAGGCAATTTAGTTGAATGCCAGCTTATGGAAAGGCGAATGGCAGAAAAATAACGTTAAACTATTTTGCCTAACGATCGTTTGTTTGGCGAAATGAAATTGATAAATTTCCACAAACTATAATAGATATGGAATTTGAGTTGAATGAAAATCAGCGCATGATCGCTGATATGATTAAAGACTTTGGGGAGAAGGAAATAGCTCCTTTCAGAAATGAATGGGACGATAAGCAAGAGTTCCCAGTTCATATTTTCAAAAAGTTCGGTGAGCTCGGTCTCATGGGGGTTTTGGTTCCTCAAGAATATGGAGGATCAGGCTTTACTTATGATGAGTACATCACTGTGGTGTCTGAAATCGCTAAAATAGATCCAGGAATAGGCCTTTCAGTGGCTGCGCACAATTCTCTTTGCACAGGCCATATTCTTCTTTTTGGTAATGAAGATCAGAAAAAAAAGTGGTTGCCGAAGCTAGCTACAGCAGAGTGGATTGGTGCTTGGGGCTTAACCGAGCCAAACACTGGTTCTGATGCTGGAAACATGAAGACTGTTGCCAAAAAAGACGGTAATGAGTGGGTGTTGAACGGAACCAAAAACTGGATTACCCATGGCAAGTCTGGAGATATTGCTGTAGTAATTGCCAGAACTGGTGAAGTAGGTGATTCTCATGGTATGACCGCTTTTGTGGTTGAAAGAGGAACAAAAGGATTTGAAGCAGGTAAAAAGGAAGATAAACTCGGAATGAGAACTTCAGAGACTGCCGAAATGATATTTGAAGACTGTCGTATTCCTGAAGAGAACCTTTTAGGAAATGTTGGTGAAGGATTTATTCAGGCAATGAAGGTTCTAGATGGAGGAAGAATTTCAATTGCTGCTTTGAGTTTGGGTATTGCAGAAGGAGCCTTTGAAGCGGCTTTGGCTTACTCTCAAGAAAGACATCAGTTCAACCAGCCGATTTTCAACTTCCAAGGTATTTCATTCAAATTGGCAGATATGGCTACAGAGCTTGAGGCTGCTAAATTGTTGACTTACAGAGCGGCACAGTTGAAAAACGATGGTAAGCCAATGACAAAAGAGTCTGCCATGGCTAAGTATTTTGCCTCTGAGTGTGCTGTTTCCTTCTCAAATGAGGCTGTTCAAATTTTTGGAGGTTATGGCTATACTAAAGACTACCCTGTAGAGAAGTATTACAGAGACTCTAAGCTTTGCACTATTGGAGAAGGTACTTCAGAGATACAAAAACTGGTGATTTCCAGATCGTTATTGAAATAATTTTAATGACTAACATTGCATTCGGGTTTAATTGTATACCTTTGCAGCCCGAATGAGAGGAGGTGTTATTAAGTTATGATCGTAATTAACGTAAAAGAAAACGAATCAATCGACAAAGCGCTTAAGCGTTTCAAGAAGAAATTCGAAAGAACCGGAGTACTTAGAGAATTGAGATCTAGAACTCAATTTGAGAAGCCTTCCGTTACTCGCAGAACAGAGAAAATCAAGGCTGCATACAAGCAAAAGATGTACGCCAAAGAAAACTACTAATCCATTTCTTTAGTAGTTATAAATTATTATGTTAGTACTGTGTGTAAAGACGCAGTACTAGCATGATAGATTCCTTTCTTAGATACATATCATTCGAAAAACGGTACAGCCAACACACCGTTAAGTCGTACCAAAACGACTTAAATCAATTTGAGCAATACGCTCAGCAGCAATTCAACATTTCAAGTTTATCTGAGGCCACGCAGCTAATGATTCGTTCTTGGGTTTTATCCTTAATGGACGAAGGCACTTCGGCACGAACGGTCAATAGAAAGATTGCCTCACTGAGGTCGTTCTATAAATTCCTGCTCAAGCGAGAGTCTATAACCAAGGACCCTACACAGAAGATTAAGTCTTTAAAGGTGAAAAAGGAGTTGCCTGGCTTCGCTAATGAAGAAGAATTTTCTACTTTTTTAGATAGACTTGTTTTTGAAGATTCCTTTGAGGGGAAAACAGAACAAATTATTCTAGAATTACTTTATGGAACAGGCATTCGACTTTCGGAGCTTTTAGGACTCAAGGTTTCCGACTTTAAGTCCTCAGAGTCAACCATTAAGGTACTAGGAAAACGCAATAAAGAGCGCATAATCCCTGTTTCTAAGCGTTTGAATGAGTTGTTAAAAAATCTAATTGCTGAGAAAAATCATGTCTTTTCACACGATCAGAATTCATATTTGATCGTTAATAAGAATGGAGGGCAGGCATACCCGATGATGATCTACCGAATAGTTAGAAAGTACCTCAATCAGGTGCCGTCATTGGATAAGAAGAGCCCTCATGCGTTGCGCCATACTTTTGCAACCCACCTTTTAGATAAAGGAGCCGATTTGAATGCGGTGAAAGATTTATTAGGACATAGCAGTTTGGCGGCCACGCAAGTTTATACACATAACTCTTTGGAGAAGCTCAAGTCGGTTTTCGATCAGGCTCATCCAAAGGCATAAGTTTAACCCTTTAAATAATAGAAAGATGAAAGTACAAGTTCAATCACTCCACTTCGATGCAGATGCTAAGTTGATCGATTTTATCCAGAAGAAACTCGATAAGCTAGATACTTTTTATGATAGGACTATCGATGCAGAAGTAATTCTCAGATTGAATAATGAGGGTATTGAGAATAAGACAGTTGAGATTAAACTGAATATACCAGGTGAGCAGTTGTTTGCCACCAAAACCAATGGTTCGTTTGAAGCGGCTACAGACCACTGTACCGAAGCCCTAAGAAGACAAATTAAGAAGCACAAAGAGAAAATGCTCGCGCATTAACTCGTAAACATATCCATAAAAAAAAGCCCTGAATTTCAGGGCTTTTTTTGTTTAGAGACCAAAAGCCTCTTTTACTTTATCTACGTAGTCTAGCTTTTCCCAGGTAAAGAGCTCTACTTCAAACTCCTTTGGTTGGTTACTAGCATTGATGAATGTCTTTTTCACTACTTCATTCTTTCTACCCATGTGGCCATAAGCCGCAGTTTCAGAATAAATAGGTGTTCTTAGGTTTAGTCGAGTCTCAATGGCGTAAGGTCTCATGTCGAATACTTCAGAAACCTTCTTAGCTATTTCGCCATCGTTCATTCCTACTTTAGAAGTGCCATAGGTGTTGATGTAAATACCCATTGGTTCAACTACACCAATTGCGTAAGAAACCTGTACTAGAACCTCATCGGCAACGCCAGCGGCTACTAAATTTTTTGCAATATGTCTGGTGGCATAAGCCGCAGAACGGTCAACTTTCGATGGGTCTTTTCCTGAGAATGCACCACCACCGTGAGCGCCTTTTCCACCGTAGGTATCTACAATAATTTTACGACCTGTTAAACCAGTATCGCCATGAGGACCACCAATTACGAATTTACCTGTTGGGTTAATGTGATACTTGATGTCATCATTGAATAGCTTCTGAATATGATCTGGCAGTAATGCTTTTACACGTGGAATTAAGATATTTATGATGTCAGACTTAATTTTAGCCAGCATCGTATTTTCCTCATCAAAATCATCGTGCTGTGTAGAAACTACAATCGCATCGATTCTTGTGGGAACGTTGTCATCAGAATATTCAATAGTTACCTGAGATTTTGCGTCTGGTCTCAAGTAGGTTATTTCTTTTCCTTCTCTTCTTAAATCGGCTAACACCTGAAGAATTTTATGAGAAAGGTCTAATGCCAAAGGCATGTAGTTTTCAGTTTCGTTAGTTGCATAACCAAACATCATCCCTTGGTCACCTGCGCCTTGCTCTTCTTTAGAAGCTCTGTCAACTCCACGGTTGATATCTTCAGACTGCTCGTGAATGGCAGAAAGTACACCACAAGATTTGCTGTCGAATTGATATTCGGCTTTCGTGTAGCCAATTTTCTCAATCATTTCTCTGGCAATTCTCTGAACGTCTAGGTAGGTGTTAGACTTTACCTCGCCTGCTAAAACCACTTGTCCGGTAGTAACCAAGGTTTCACAAGCAACTTTTGAGTCAGGGTCGAAGGCCAAAAAGTTATCGATTAGCGCATCAGAAATCTGATCGGCTACTTTATCTGGGTGTCCTTCAGACACTGATTCTGAGGTAAATAGATATGGCATAATTTATTATTTAAGGCTGCAAAAATAGGTTTATAGTTAGAACTGTAAAAGGAAATTAGAGAACTCTAGTTGGCATAAAGCAAAAAGATGGTTGGTATCTTCTTCAGGTCTATTTCTTTGGCGGTCCATTTAGCAACCGATTTGGTTCTTATTAGTTCCTTTTCACCAGTAATATCTCTGGCCACACATAGGAATGAATCGGCTCGAGCCACTTTGATTATATCTAATAGTAAGGCTTCGTTCCTATATGGCGTGTCCATGAAAATCTGAGTCTGATCTTTTTCTTTTGATTCTTTTTCTAATTGTCTGATCTTCTGTTGGCGTTCTTTCCTATCTATTGGCAAGTAACCATGAAAAGCAAAAGATTGACCATTGAATCCAGAAGCCATTAAAGCCATTAGAATCGAAGATGGGCCAACAAGTGGCTTACATTTTATGCCCAATTGCTGAGCCATATGGACTAGTCTGGCTCCAGGATCAGCAACACCTGGGCAACCACTTTCAGAAATAACTCCAAGGTTTTTCCCCTCCAGAGCTATTTGAGCAATTTCGAAGCAGTCTTCAAAAGAGGTTTTCTTATCGAGAATTCTAAAGTCTAGTTCTTCGATTGTCAAGCCAAGCTTAAGGCTACTCACATACCTTCTTGCAGTTCTTAAGTCTTCAACGTAAAAGATGTCAGTCTCTAAAATAGCACTTCTTACATGTGCCGGAATTACAGCTTCTTGAGTTTCAGCAGAAATTACATTGGGTATGAGGTATACGACTCCTTTTTCCATCTTAGTTGAGAAATGAGTTAATCAATTCGAAGAATTCATCTGGCTTTTCGGCATGCAACCAGTGACCAGCACCATCTATTGTTTCTAGCTTAGAATCGGTGAAGATGGAATGAATCATGTTGGCATCATCATTCGTAATGTAGTCCGAATTGCCACCTCTCACAAAAAGGGTTGGCTTATCGAAAGTCGCATTTTGATTGAGTGCTTTACCTACTTCTTCAATGTTCTTGGCAATTACATCTAAGTTCATTTTCCAGCTAAAGCCGTTTTTATCTCGAGCCAAGTTTTTCAACAAGAATTGTCTAATTCCAAACTCGGTGATTTGTTTAGATAAAATATCGTCTGCTTCGTTTCTAGACTTTATTTCATTTACCGGCACAGAGTAGAATCCTTTAAGAATTGTCTGGTGATGGACAGGATAAAATTTTGGTCCAATGTCAGCAATGATAAGCTTCTCAACTTTTTCTGGGTACTGAATGGCAAATTGCATCGCAGTTTTGCCACCCATTGAGTGGCCTAAAATTGTAGCCTTGGTGATTTTGAGGTGGCTAAGCAGCTTTTGTAAGTCTTGGGCCATTAACTGGTAGTTGAATTCATCGGCATGAAAAGAATTGCCATGATTTCGCTGATCTACCAGAATAACCTGACGATCCTCGGCCCATTTTTTACCTAAGGTCATCCAGTTATCTAATGAGCCGAAAAGCCCATGAAGAATTACAAGAGGCTCTCCCTCTCCAAGAATTTTATGATTCAGTAATGTCATACTTTGAGTGCTCTCAAATAAAGTTGAATGGTGTTTTCTAGTCCATAATACAGCGCATCGCAAATGAGTGCGTGTCCAATGGATACTTCATCTATATAAGGAATTGTTTTTACTAAGTAGTTCAGGTTGTTTAGGTCTAGATCGTGGCCTGCATTGATGCCAATACCATATTCATGTGCTTTAGCGGCAGCGTAGGCATATTTAGCTATGGCTTCTTCAGGGTTCTGTTTGAATCCTGTAGCATACATTTCCGTGTAGAGTTCAATTCTGTCTGTACCTAAAGCATGAGCACCTTCAATAATTTCTATCTCAGGCTCCACAAAAATAGAAACCCTTATGCCCATAGCTTTTATCTGCTCAATGATGGGCTTTAATTCATCTGCTCGGTTAATGGTATCCCAACCCGCATTAGAGGTTAAAACGTGGGGAGGGTCTGGAACCAACGTGGCTTGGTCTGGCTTAATTTCCTCCAAAATTTTTAGAAATCTATCGTCTGGGAAACCCTCAATATTGAATTCAGTGGTAACTACTTCCTTCAAATCATAGACATCTTTTGTAGTAATGTGTCTTTCATCTGGCCTAGGGTGTACTGTAATACCCTCTGCCCCAAATCTCTCCGCATCCTGAGCTACTTTAGCGACATTGGGGTTGTTTCCGCCTCGCGCATTTCTAATAGTAGCTACCTTATTGATGTTCACACTTAGTCTAGTCATTCAAATTGGCTTTATTGCATAACTTTGTGCGCAAGTTAATGATTTCAAATCTCTGAATAATATTTCATCATGAGCCTAAAACAGCAAATTGACTCCGATATCAAGAAAGCCATGTTGGCTAAAAATAAGGAAGAGTTAAAAGCACTTCGATCTATAAAATCAATGATTCTTTTGGCGGAAACAGACAAAGGTAGTGGGGGAGAAGTCTCTTCTGATGCCGAAATGAAACTTTTGGCCAAAGCTGTAAAGCAGAGAAAAGATTCTGCTGCTATTTATAAAGAACAAGGAAGAGAAGACCTGTACAAGGTTGAAATGGACGAAGCTGAAGTAATTGAGCGTTACCTTCCGAAGCAGCTTTCTGAAGAAGAATTAAAATCTGAGTTGCAAAAAATTATTGCAGAAGTAGGAGCCACTGGCCCTCAAGACATGGGTAAAGTAATGGGTGCTTCTACAAAAGCATTAGCTGGTAAAGCCGATGGAAAAGCTATCTCTACCATGGTAAAAACTTTGCTTACTAAGTAATTGAAAACCCTAGACATCATCTTACTTATTCCTTTGGTCTTTGGAGCTGTGTTGGGCTTCAGGAAAGGACTTTTGCTTGAGATTTTTGGTGTCTTAGCTTTTGTGCTAGCTATTATTGGCGGGTTTAAGCTGATGGAAACGGGCATGGTTTATTTGTCCGAATATTTTGAGGATTTTGATCAGCTTTTACCCTTCATTTCTTTTTTGGTCATATTTCTGGCCATAATTATACTGGTGAACATGTTGGGCAAACTACTCAAGAAGATGATTGATTTAACGCTTCTTGGTGGTTTCGATAAGTTTGCTGGAGCTATTCTTGGCTTAGTTAAGTGGGCTATTGGAGTGAGTATTTTGCTTTGGCTAGTCAACAATTTTGGAATTGAGCTACCTGGTCAGGAAGAGGAATTGGTACTTTATCCGTTCCTAACTGAACTTGGGCCAAAGCTTATTGCTAGCCTTGATGTGGTGCTTCCATTTGCCCAAGAAATGCTCGATTCTATCAAAGAATTACTCTCTCCAGCTTGATCCTCCTAGTAGATAATTACGATTCGTTTACTTACAACTTAGTAGACTATTTCCAACAATTGAATGTTGAGGTAGATGTGCTGAGAAATGACCAGCCCTTTGATAAATTCTTTGAGAAGGAATATTCTGGAGTTGTTCTTTCGCCCGGTCCAGAAACGCCAGAAACTGCGGGCCAGCTTTTAAAAATTGCAAAGAGTTTTCTTGGAAAGACTCCCATTTTAGGGATTTGTCTTGGTCATCAGGCTTTAGGTATGCTGCAAGGCGCTAGGTTGACAAAAGCAATCAGGCCTATGCATGGTAAGCTTTCTACCATTCGTACAGAGGAAAGCATCGTTTTTAACGGCTTGCCAGAAAAATTCAATGTAGTTCGTTATCATTCTTTGGTTTTGAAAGATCTACCAGAAGGTTTCAAGACAACGGCTAAAACAGTCGAGAAAGAAATAATGGCAATGGAGTCTGAAGCCCTAATGTTGAGCGGCATTCAGTTTCACCCTGAGGCAGTTCTGACAGAATACGGAATAGAAATGCTTAGAAATTGGGCTAGTTTTTATAATATTGTTTGAACTGCCCTAGTGGAAAAAGTAGAACTTTCGGCCACTTAACAGTGTTGAGATAACCGATATGGTAGCAGCAAACTTAGTAAATCACATGATTCCCCCTTTGAAACCAACAGACGATGGCGAAAAAGCCATTATTTGGATGGAAGAGCTGCGAACAAATCAGTTGCCAGTTATTGAGAAGGGAAAATTTCTAGGCTTCATTTCAGAAGACATTATTCTTGACGATAACGACCCTAAAAAGCTAGTTAGAGATTATGAGCTAGAAGATTTGGGGTGTATGGTTACAGAACACCAACATTTTTATGACATCATAAGAATGGCATCTGATTGCGATTCTCAAATGGTGGCGGTGCTTTCGGCTGAAGGAGGTTTTTTAGGAGTAGTTGGTATTGAAGATACAATTAAGGCCATTGCAGACTCTACTGCTGTCCAAGATCAGGGGGCAATTTTAGTGCTCTTAGTGAGTTACAGAGATTATTCTTTGGCAGAAATTTCACGCTTGGTGGAAGGAGAAAATGCCAGAGTACTAAGTGTAACAGTCAATAGAGACATATCCGATAACTCTATGCTCAGAGTTACGTTGAAAATCAATCAAACAGAGGTATCACACATAGCCGCGTCTTTAGAAAGGTTTGGCTACAGAATTATTGGTAGGTTTCAAGAAGAAGAAACAAAAACCAATGACAGAGAAAGGTATGATCTGCTTATGAAGTACCTCAATATCTAATGTAATCCATGAAAATAGCCATACACGGAAAAAGCACAGGGCCTGAAGCTCAAGGCTGTATTTCCGACATTATAGAACATCTTCAGCAAGATGGCATTCACCTAAGTATTTCAGAGGAGTATAAAAAAGACTTAAATGAAAGAGAGTTCAGTACTCATGGATTAAAATCGTTTAGAAGAGGAGAAGATCTCTCCGATTATGATTTTGTTTTAAGTTTAGGAGGAGATGGTACAATACTAGATACCATTACTTATACTAATGATGCAGAAACGCCAATTGTTGGTATTAATCTCGGTAGATTGGGTTTTTTGGCAACAATTCCTAGAAACGATATACAGTCAGCCTTAAATAAGTTAGTGGCGGGCACCTACGATATAGAAAATAGGTCTTTAATTCATGTAGACTCCAATAGAGGCCTATTTGAGCCATTTAACTTTGGGTTAAATGAACTCACCATTGTTAAAAAGGAAACCTCATCCATGATTGTGGTTCACACCTATGTAGATGGTGACTACCTAAATTCTTATTGGGCCGATGGCCTTATAGTTTCTACCCCTACAGGGTCTACAGGCTATTCTCTTAGCTGCGGAGGGCCTCTTATTCATCCGAGCCTAAAGAATTTTATTATTACTCCAGTCTGTCCTCATAATCTTAATGTTAGGCCAATCATTCTTTCAGATAGAAGTGAGATTACCTTTGAAATTGAGGGAAGAAGTAGTCAGTTTATGGTTTCTTTAGACTCTCGATCTCAGAGTGTAGACGATTCGGTAGAAATTTCCGTTAAGAGAGAAGAATTCGAAGCAAAGCTCGTTCGATTCCCAGAGACACGGTACTTTGACACTTTGCGACAGAAGCTAAATTGGGGCTTAGATGCCCGAAATTGACTTAACAATATTTAACTCAACCACTACTAAACATAAAACTCTCTTTGTCTAGCTTGCGCTCATATCGTACGGATATTCTGTCTTTTAAGAAGTTCTTGCTGTTTCTATGCTTTGGGCTTGCTTCGCTCAGTGCGAAAGCTCAAATGTCAGAGATAGGTATTGAAATAGGCGCCAATAACTACATTGGAGATGTTGTGCGCAAATACGATTTCAGCAACAATGCCCTTGGCGGACAGTTTTTCATCAGAAGGCATATCAATGATGGTGTGAGCTATAGAATCTCTGCCGGTATTGGTAAAATTAAAGGTGTCGATGATGAAGCTTTTGACGTGTTTTCAGCTAATAGAGCAGCCTCTTTTGATGGGAGTTTTCTTATGACAGACCTTTTGTTGGAGTATCATTTTCTGAACTATAGAAATGATAAGCTTCAACAGTTTTGGAGTCCTTATGTTTTTTTTGGTGCAGGTTTGTATCGCATGGAAGGGCAAGACCAAGACTTCAACAACTATAATACTGGAATGAATTTCAGAATACCTGTTGGAGTAGGAGTGAAGTTAAGGCTCGACAGAAGATGGGTCTTAGGAATTTCAACTTCTGCCATAAAAACCAACTCCGACTTAATAGATAACGTTTCGGCCAATAGCCCAAATATTAAGAACTATAGAGGTGGTAATCCTAACGATGACGATTGGATGTTCAATACCTCCATTTCCTTGAGTTATACTTTCTATAAAATTGTCTGTTGGAAGCCCTTCTTCTAACCTAGTTGACAAAGAGAACATTAGCATTTAAAAAGCTGGTTCATTTTTGTACCTTCGCACTCGCATTTTCGAGAAGTGTGTAGATGAAGGAAAATATCAGGCAGGAAAGTCTTCCTAAGCACATAGCAGTAATCATGGATGGTAATGGCCGCTGGGCCAAGAAAAAAGGTGCTGCCCGAGTATTTGGGCATAAAAATGCCATCAAAGCTGTTCGCGATGTTACAGAAGGATGTGCCGAATTAGGCGTTGAGTACTTAACTCTTTACGCCTTTTCCACAGAAAATTGGAACAGACCTAAACTAGAAGTAACTGCTCTAATGGAGCTTTTAGTTTCAACACTGAGCAGTGAAATCAAGACCTTAATGGACAATGATATCAGATTAGATACCATTGGAGATAAAGCTAGCTTGCCACCAAAGTGTCAGAAACAGCTGGCAGAAGCCATTGCAAAAACAAGTGGAAACAGCCGCATGACCTTAGTGCTAGCTTTGAGCTACAGTGGAAAATGGGACATCACCCAAGCCACTAAGCGCATAGCCGAAGAGGTGAAGGAAGGTAAGCTAGAAGCTGAAGACATAGCACAAAGTACAATAGATAAGTATTTGGTTACCTCAGGAACTCCAGATCCTGAGTTGTTAATAAGAACAAGTGGAGAACAGAGAATTAGTAACTTTTTGCTTTGGCAGATGGCTTACACCGAGTTCTTTATAACGGATACGCTCTGGCCTGATTTCAGAAAAGAGCACTTGTATGAGGCTATAGTCTCATACCAAGAAAGAGAAAGAAGATTTGGAAAAACTAGCGAGCAGATAAAGAAGTGAGTTCGGGAATGAGAAAAGTAATAGTAGCTATATGCCTCCTTATGCTTGCCTTTGGCAGTGCTATGGCTCAAGTGAGATATGGGGTAAATGCTGGCGAAGGTGTTCAAATCGATTATTCAAATCCTAAAGTTTTTGAGGTAGCAGACATTAAGTTCACTGGGCTAAATGTATTGGACGAAAGAGCTTTGACCTCTTTTGCAGGAATAAAAGTGGGCGATAGAATTGCTATTCCAGGCCGCCAAGTTTCTGATGCTATTAAAAAATTGTGGAATCAGGGAATCATTGCAGACGTACAATTTTGGTTAACAAAAACTGAAGGAGACAGAGCCTTTATTGAGGTAAGAATTACGGAGCGCCCAAGAATTCTAAGATACAGAGTATCAGGTGTTGGCTCTGGTCAAGCCTCGGAGTTAGAAGAGCAGCTGAATGTAAAGGGTAAGGTGGCTAGTTCGGCCTTGATAAAAAACTCTGAGTTGGTAATTAAGAAATACTACATCGAAAAAGGTTTTTTGAATGTTGCAGTAAAAACGGAGCAAAATGCAGATAGCCTTCTAACAGATGGAGTTGGATTAAACTTTATAGTTGATACAAAGGGTAAAGTCAAAATCAATAAGATTGAGTTTGATGGCAACGAAGCCTTTGATGATGGTAGGTTAAAGAAAGCTTTAAAGAACACCAAGGAAAAACCTCGTTTTTGGCTCATAAACCGCTTATTCGAACAGGTTTTCAACACTAGACCTAATACAATTGGCGATTACTTCGATAGTACTTATGAGGTGTCTAACCGCGACTTCAAGGAGTTTATTAATGACAATGTTAAGCTCAATTTTTTAAAGAGCTCCAAGTTTATAGAGGCTCAGTATAAGGAAGACAAGAACTCTCTGATCAACTTTTATAACTCTAAAGGTTATAGAGATGCGGAAGTGGTTAGTGACAGTGTTACTAAGTTAAACGATGACTTCATTAACCTAGACATTAAGGTAGATGAAGGAAGCAGGTATTATATAAGAGATATTGACTGGGTTGGTAACTTTAAGTATACGGATGAATTCTTGACTGAAAAATTGGGGATTGAAAAAGGTGATGTATACAACCGTCAAAAAATTGAGCAGAGAACTCAGTTCGATAACGAAAATGGAGATGATATAATGTCTCTTTACCAAGATGATGGTTACCTATTCTTTAGCCTAGAGGTTGTAGAAGTTAGAGCTGAGAATGATTCCATCGACCTTGAGATGAGAATGTATGAAGGTGAGCAGGCTACTATTAAGAGAATTATTCTGAAGGGTAATGATAGAACATCAGATCACGTAGTTCTTCGCGAAATCAGAACACTGCCAGGCCAGAAGTATAGTAGAAGAGACTTAATTAGAACTATTCGTGAGTTAGGTCAATTAGGATACTTCGATCCGGAGCAGATAAATCCTCAACCAATTCCTAATATTCAAGAAGGAACGGTTGACATCATATTTACTTTAGTAGAAAAGTCATCAGATCAGATTCAATTGTCCGGTGGTTTTGGTGGACCATTTGGCTTTGTGGGAACCGTTGGTCTGTCACTCAACAACTTCTCAGTTAAAAATATTGGTGATTGGGATAAATGGAGGCCTTACCCTAGTGGTGACGGGCAAAAACTTTCCTTGCAGGTTCAATCGAATGGTAGAAGATTCAGAAATTATAGCATGGTGTTCTCTGAGCCTTGGTTAGGCGGAAGAAAGCCTAATAATTTCACAGTTAGCCTTAATAGAACAGTAAACAGAAGTATTGATTTTTTCAACGATAATGAGGTTCTAGGTTTCTTAAAGGCAACAGGGTTCTCTGTTGGATTAGGAAGAAGATTGACTTGGCCAGATGATTATTTTCAGGTTCAGAATAGTATCAGGTATCAGTTATATGAGGTTTCTAACTTTGGAAACACGCTTGGCTTCACAAGTGGAAGGTCTCACAGCTTAACGTTCAATACTACTATTTCTAGAAGTAATATAGATCAGCCTACTTATCCATCTTACGGTTCTCAATTTACCTTCTCGATTAATGCTACTCCACCGTGGTCTGTCATTAGCCCAGATGATTACAATCCTGAAATGACCGAAAGCGAAAGATATAAAAGAGTAGAATATCATAAGTGGATGTTAGACTACTCCATGTTCCTTCCTTTAGGACCTAAGTTTGTATTCAATGCTAGAGCTCATTTAGGTTTCATTGGTACTTACTCAAGCAGAACAGATTCTGGACCTTTTGAGAGGTTCTTGTTGGGTGGTAACGGATTAAATGGTGCAAATAACTTTATAATTGGACAGGATATAATTGCGTTAAGAGGGTATGAAGATAACGTGATTGACCCTGTTGACCCCGTAACCGGATTTAGAGGAGGTATTATTTACAACAAGTTTACTGCAGAACTGAGGTATCCAGTTTCTAAGGCTCCAACTTCTACTATTTATTTGTTGGCCTTCGGAGAAGCAGGAAATGCTTGGATAGACTTTAGTGAGTACTCTCCAAGAGACCTATTTAGATCGGCAGGTGTAGGTGCTAGAGTATTCTTACCAGCGTTTGGATTATTAGGAATTGATTGGGCTTATGGTTTTGATTCTGATGATTCTTTGAGTCCGGCTGTAGTTGGTGGTTCGCAGGTGCATTTCACTATCGGACAACAAATTAGATAGGCCATGTACAAATTATTAACTACGGTAGCATTATTGGTGATAATCTCTAATTTTGCGCTGGCTCAAGGCAACGGCTATGGGCAAAAAATAGGGCATTTCGATTCTGAATATGTCTTAAATCAACTTCCTGAATACGCTGAAAAAACCAAAGAATTAGAAGCTCTGGCGAAGACCTATGATAAAGAGGTACGGAGTTTGTATGATGAGCTAGAGAAAATGAGAGCTGAGTTAAGAGCAAACGAGGTTTTGCTTACGCCAGCAATGATAGAAGAAAGGAAAGAGGCGATTGAGGCCAAAAATCAAGAGGCTTTAAATAAAAACACTGAGCTTTTTGGTTTTGACGGGCTCTACTACAAAAAGGTAGAGGAGTTGCTAACCCCTTTGAGGACCAAAGTAAATTTGGCAGTAGAGGTGATAGCTAAAAAGCATGGCTTGGATTACATATTCGATAAAGCAGAGTCTATTGGGATGATATTTAGCAATCCAGTCCATGATTATACAGAGTTTATTTTAGAAGAAATGAAAGCTCAACAAAAAGGAAACTAAAACATTAAATAAGTAAAGATGAAGCGTAAATTTTTAGTGATGGTGGTCTTAGTCCTAATGACTACGGCAGTAAAGGCTCAGGGAACAAAAATTGGATATACATTCCTAGAGTATATCGTGTTTAACATGCCTGAAATGGAGAGTATAAACTCCGATTTGGAAACTTATTACGGTCAGTTACAGGCCCAAATCCAAGCCAAGCAAAAAGATCTAGAAACGAAGTATCAACAGCTTCAGCAAATGGCTCAGCAGCCAAATGCTAATCAGGTTGTATTACAAGAAAAAGAAAATGAATTTCTTACTCTTCAGGATCAACTTCAAAAGTTTTCTGCTCAGGCAGAACAAGCTTATGGTGTAAAGCAGGCTGAAAAAATCAACCCTATTTACAATAAGGTTCAAGACGCTATTGAGGCTGTTAGAAAAGAGAACGGATATGCAATGATTATTAACTCTAAAGCAGGAGCCTCAGCAGGTATTGTTCTAGCTTCTGATGAGTCTTTAAACGTAACAGAACTTGTGTTTAAAAAGCTAGGTGTACCTATGCCTGAACAAGCTCCAGAAGAGAGTGCTGCTCCAACTACTGGCAACGGAAATAATTAATAATCATATTTAGATATTGTTTGAAACCTCTTCTTGCGAAGGGGTTTTTTTATTTTAGGCCTATGTTAAATCCGCTTAAAACAGGTGATAAGGTTGCTATAGTTGCTACTGCCAAAAGACTTGAAAAGTCTATAGAGGGTGCTATTTCAATTATTGAAAGTTGGGGTCTGGAAGTAGTGCTGGGAACTCATGTGATGGGTTCTGATGAATACTGGGCTGCAAGCAATGAGCATAGGCTTTCCGATTTACAAGAGGCATTAGACAGTTCTGAAGTTAAAGCCGTCATATTTGCTCGAGGTGGCTATGGAACAACAAACATTTTGGATCAGGTAGACTTTTCTACATTTCGGGCTAATCCTATATGGACGATTGGGTTCAGTGATTTAACTAGTTTTCTTCTACAGACCGGCAGAATGGGCGTTCCGTCAGTTCATGGGCCCATGGCTTATACCATCGGAAATGATGATGAGTCAGATGAACAACTTAGGCAACTGCTGTTTGGAGAACGGAGCTTCAGTGCATCTTTATCGGCCAATGATTTGACAAAACAAGGCCAGGTTGAAGGTCAAATTACTGGGGGTAATTTGTATTTGATCTGCGAGTCAATTGGAGCGAAAAACGAGATAGATACTGATGGAAAGGTGCTCTTTCTTGAAGAAGTTGGAGAAGACTTTTATGCAGTAGATCGAATGCTCAATAAGCTAAAGAGGGTTGGTAAATTTGAAAACCTCAAAGGGGTTTTGGTTGGTGATTTCACTAATGTGAAAGACTCTAACGGTTACTTTACAAGAAGCTTGAATGAGCTGATTCTGTCTTATTTTGATGATTTAGAGTGTCCAATTGCTTTTGGTTTTCCTGCAGGGCATGAAGCCAAGAATATTCCTTTAGTGTTTCATCAAAACGCTAAGATTCATATTGGTGAGGGAAGCATATTAATTGAGTACTTAGATTAAGAACCCTGCGGCTAAACCAGCTAGAATAATTAGTGGAGGTGGTATTTTGGTGTAAGTAAGAAGTAAGAAAGTACCTATTACTACCGTCACGTTGAGCACAGAATTATCTATTGGCTCAAAAAGCAAGAAGGCTGCAGAGGCCACCATGCCAGCACTAGCAGCATGAATGCCTTCTAAAGATGCTCTTACCACCCGATATTTCTTCAGGCTATCCCAAAATCGAATTACAAAGAAGATTAGAAATGTTCCTGGAAGAAATATGCCGCAAGCGGCTATGAAGCCACCGAGTATTTGAGCACCAAGCCCTAAATCTCTTACAGATAGTGCACCTACAAATGAGCTAACAGAAAACGTAGGGCCAGGTACAGCTTGTACCATGGCTAAACCTGACAAAAATTCCTCAGAGCTTAAGTATCCTTTAAACTCTACAAACTCCTTATTGAGGAAAGGAATGAGTACCTGTCCACCACCAAAAATTAAACTACCGTTACGATAGAAGTTTTCGAAGAGTAGAACTATTCTGTCTTGAGTGAAAGCACCAAGGAGCGCAGCCGCAATGAGTACAAGTCCCCAGAGTGTAAAATTCCCCCATTTGATTTTGACCTTCTCCTTTACCTCAATTTCTTGCTTTTTGTACTTGAAGGCAGTTAAACAGCCAGCAAATACGAGTACAATAGGAAGTGCAGCAGGCTTAGAAATAAAGTAAGTGACAATAGCAGAAAGTGCCATAAGCGCCCCTGCAGTTTTGGTAGTCACCATCTTGGAGGCTATGATGTAAGCTCCATAACTGATGAACCCTACAGCCATGGGCTGAATAAATTTGGTGAACTCCAGGCTGAAGTTTTTGGTCTGATAATTATCAACCAAAATGGCTGCTGTAGTCATTATGGCTACGGCAGGGAGCATCCATACCAAGAGAGTGAGGTAGGCTAGATTGGCCTTGCCAATTCGGAAGCCAATGGCTGTAATTGTTTGTGTAGAAGTGGGGCCTGGTAGTATCTGACAAAGCGCATAAAGCTCCATCAATTCTTCTTCAGAAATGTAGCCACGCTTTTTAACCATAATGTTTAAAAGCATGGCCAAATGAGCTTGAGGGCCACCAAATGCACTGATGGCCAGTATGAATACATCTTTTAAAAAGATGAAATACCGGATGCGCTTAACCGCTCCCAATTTCTATTTCTTTCGAAGACCTATTTCACGAAGACGCTCTTCCAAAAACTCACCTGCCGTAATGTCATTGTAAAGCTTCGGATGATCTTCATCTATACAGTTCTCTAGACAGGTCAAGTCCATTTCTGAGCGCGGGTGCATAAAGAATGGAATTGAAAAGCGGCTGGTACCCATTTTCTCCTTAGGAGGGTTAACCACTCTGTGAATTGTAGACTTAAGTTTGTTATTGGTATGTCTGGAAAGCATATCTCCAACATTCACCACTAATTGCTCAGGTAAAGCGGTAATCGGAATCCACTCTCCATCATTTCTCAATACCTGAAGACCATCGGCACTAGCTCCCATTAACAAAGTAATCAAGTTAATGTCGCCATGTTCAGCCGCTCTTACCGCATCTGCCGGAACTTCATCAGGATTTTCTATTGGGAAGTAATGAATTGGCCTTAAAATACTGTTGCCATTATGGACTTTGCTATCGAAGTAATGCTCATCTAGTCCTAAATAAAGGGCTATAGCCTGAAGCATTTTTATTCCCGCAGCTTCTAGTGTTTTATAAACTTCCAGCCCAATTGCTTCCATTTCAGGAAGTTCATCTGGCCAGATATTGTCTGGATATTGCTCCTTGATTGGATCGTTGTCCGTTACATGTTGGCCTACATGGTAGAATTCCTTCAAGTCGCCAGTGCTTCTACCTTTAGCGTGCTCTTTTCCTTTACCGATATATCCTCGTTGACCGGCAAGCTCAGGCACTTCATACTTCTGCTTTACCTCATCTGGTAAGGCAAAGAATTTCTGAATGGTAGCATATAGCTTTTCGGTCATTTCATCAGTTAAGCCGTGGTTTTTAATGGCCACAAAACCAATGTTGTTATAAGCGTCTCCCAAGGCTTGCACAAAAGCCGCCTTTTGCTCGGGAGTTCCTTTCGTGAAATGCGCCAAATCTAAAGATGGCACTTCGTCATAAAGTATTGAGCTCATGTAATTATCGTTTGAAGTCTAAAATAAGCAATAAACGTTGAAATCAGCTAGTCATAACTGTTTTCAATACTTCTAAGGATTTGATTTCCTTCAGTGTATCTGTGTGTGTTCGATAAAACTTAATGATATGATCCAATACATCGCGTCTGAAAGTATTCGGGATTGAAATATTGGCTCCAATGTTTTCATTCATTAATCGGTCTAATAAAGCCAATTCATTTTCTACCAAACTATAATGAAAACCGGCTTCTTCTAGTTGATAAATCAGGTCTTTACCATTCTCAGGGCCAAAGCCTAAGAAATTAGTAGACTTGAGTAAGAGCTGTAGGTGGAAGTTGTTGAAACGTTCTTCCTGATGATCGAAATAGATGAAAGATTGCTCTATAAACTGGTAAAGTGGTTCGTTTTCAGACTCATTCCGTAAGACTTTGCTAAACACTTCCATCAAGAAAATACCAATGGCTCTTTTAGTTGGGTCGAAGGGAATAGACGCGTAGCTTACTGAGAACTTAGCTTCTGAAATTCGCTGAATATCTTTCTCTGGCTTATGATAAACCACCATATCTAGCAGCGAAAGAGGTTGATACAAAGCAGTCTTACCTTTGGCTTTTTTACTGCGAACTCCATTGACAATGTATGACTGCATGCCGAATTTTCGCGTGAAAATTCTAGCAATAATTGAGGTCTCACTGTATTTAATGGTACCTAAAACGATGCCTTGAGTATGATGCAGCATTAGATGATAACAATTTTCGCTACATATGTTTCGAGCCCATCTTGGCTAGCACTGAAAACCAGATAAACTCCTGATTTTACTCTTGCGTTATTCAAGTCTCTTCCGTTCCAGATGGCAGTGCTGCCATTGGCTCTCACCTCTTTCACTAGTTTGCCAGAAACATCTGTGATTTTAAGCTGAGCATTATTCACTAAGCCTTCAATTACAATTTGGCCAGTATAGCTTGGTGCTACTGGGTTAGGGTAGACTTTCACGTTTTGGTGCTCATCTGTACCAATTGTGGCATCACTTCTAAAGCTGATGGCTCCTTTGTCTGTGGTAATCAATACTTCACCAGAAACAGGTTCTATGGCAAGAGAAAGAATATTATTTGATGGTAGAGGACTATTGTTGATGGTGAAATGATAGATCAGTTCTTCACCGGTTTCAGAAAAAAGCCAAATGCCATTACTTTTTGTACCGAACCACTTTCTGTTGGCTGGATCTATTCCAATGTCCGTTATGTATTCGTTTCTCAGTAGTAGTCGATTTTCAAAAATTGGTACCGATGCTGTCAATGAGCCGCCTTCAAGTATGCCATACGGGTTAGTGAAAAAGGCTATGCCTTGGCTTGTAGCTACCCAGACAAAAAAGTCTTGGTCTAGCTCAATATCTGTGACTACATTGCTAGGAAGCCCACCTTGTCCACCATTCAAGTTTAAGTATCTCTCGCGGTTGGAGGTTTCGTTGTAAACAACAATTCCACCACCCTCATTGGGATCAACCGAAAGCCATTTATCTCCGTTTGGGCCAATGAAAATATCGGTTGTGTATCTGGCAAAAGGATGACTAGGGCTTTGATTTTCCCAGCTGTTGTTGCTTGGGTCGAAGGAAAACACATTACTTTCTCTATCGTAGAAGCTAGCCCAAATCAGTCCTTCTTCGTCTGTCGTAATAGATGATAGATTATAGCTGCTATTGATTGAGACAGGCCCTGAATTTGAAGAGATAAGAGCCTCTGAATTCCCTGCCAGATTGGTCTTGAAAAGCCCTTGATCGTAGGAAGCAAGGTAGATTTCATCGTTCAATTGAACTAAGTCGATGATCTGACCAATCGGTTCACCTGTTGTAGAAGGTTTGATGTTCAGCCAATTTCTGTCTTCGTGGTTATATAAACTGAAGCTGTTTTCTTCATTTAAATCTGAGAAGGTTGATGTGTTTAAATAGATTTTGCTGCCAAATAATTCAGCATTGTAGGAAAGGTCGGATGTTGGACCATCCAAAGTGTAGATTCCAGTTTCTGAAGCACCTTTAATAAGTCGTTGCAGAGACAAACCATCTGTAGCAACCCATATAAATGAACCATCATTTAAGACATGATTGATTCTTGTTCCATCTCCTTCAGTGTTGTAGATACTTTCTAGAGATGATTCAGTCAGGTTCAGTACTTGCGTTTCCGAACTCACTAGAACTTCGTTGCCTAAACTTTCCAAGTGTGTTATGGGTGAAGAAAGGTTCTGATAAAATATCCAGTTCCCATTTTCGCGTTTGAAAAGGTCACTATCACTTGCTGCGAAAAAGCCAAAATTAGTTTGTATAATATTCGAGAAGGCTAAGCCAGGTAAGCTTCTTTCCCAATTATTAAAGTCTTGTCGATTGATGTTAGAAGCTAAACTAGCAGCCAAAAGACCATCGGCCGTAGCAGCAAAAATGCTATCATTATATATCAGCACCTGATTGATGGAAAGAGGCTTTCCTTCTTGGCCAAGGTTTTGATATGCCTCAGTAATTTCATCTCGGTCAATATTGTAGACAACTACACCAAGGTCTCCTGCAAAGTAGATGTCACGGCTATTATTAGTGATAGATCTAAACTGTTTGGATTGGGTAGTTTCGAAGTCTTTAACGGTGCTCAGGTTTTTAATTTCTGAGTCTGAAACAAAGTCTATATTACCATTTTGATAGCCAATAATGAGTGTTTCACCGTCAGGCATCAGGCCTAATGCGCCCACACTCACGTCATTTAGGTCATTGATTTTTGTGAGTTTGCTCAAGCTACCTTCTGCTCTGTCTATGGCAAAAATGGTATTTTCTGTAGCAGCGTACAGGCTTGAATTGCCTTTTACAATGCTTTTTACGTCAGTATAACTAAAGTTCGATCGCCAACCGAGAACGGGTGTGTTTTGTGCTTTAACATGCTGAAAGCACAAAATGAGAATTACCCAAAGTGTAAAGAAGCTACTTTTTCTCACTCGCTTTTTTCTGCTTTTCTTTCTCTCTTTGGCCCTCGTAAAAGTATTTTCTGTTCCTCGCCTGATAGATGTCTTGTTCACCCAATTCAACCGTTTTTTCACTATCGGTTAACTTGAAAGAGAACGAAGCTAAAGAACCACTTACAGCACAAATGGCGTGTAGTTTGGTCACAAACTCAGCGATAGCAAGCAGGTAAGGCATTGGGCCGAAAGGTTTTCCGTTGGCGTCCATGTCTAAGCCAGCAACAATTACACGTTTTCCATTATTGGCCAGTTTTCTACATACGTCTACCACCTCTTCGTCAAAGAATTGCGCCTCATCTACTCCAATTACATCGCTATCTCCGGCTAATAGTAGAATATCTGACGCAAACTGAACGGGCGTAGATCTGATAGCTGTCTTATTATGAGACACCACATCTTCATCGTCATAACGCGTATCTACTGCAGGCTTAAAAATTTCCACTTTTTGCTTAGCAATAGTGGCTCGTCTCAGCCTCCTGATTAGCTCTTCGGTTTTACCTGAAAACATACAGCCACAGATTACCTCAATGCTGCCTGTGGTGTGTTCGCCAGGAATGTTACTTTGTGGTTCAAGAAACATACTAATCAGTATAGGTTATATGTGGAAACTTATTGGTATCGGCTACACTAACTTCGATATCATCTTGAAGCGTGTTTTGACAGGCCAATCGCTCATTTTCCTTTAATCTACCTAAATCGAGGAACTTTTGCTCATTCTCACTTGGCTCTCCAAACTGTTCTAGTCCTTTATGAATCACCAGTTTACAGGTGGTGCATCTTCCTTTGGCTCCACAAGCAAACATCCAGTCTATCTGATTGTCTTGAATAATCTTAAGAATTGAATCGTTACTAGATGGAACATCAATGAGTGTATTATTCAAATTTCGGATCAGGATTTTGGGCATTATGCTTAATTTAACTTTGAAAAACTGCCATACATGCTTTATCAACTAAAACAGTCTCAAATACCTACAGTAAGCCAGAAAATTGGCGAAACCATTTGTGATAAAACCTTTCAAAATTATATAAAAATAGATGGCGAACATCTGATTTCATTGACCAATTCACGACAAGTGAATTCGTTTATCATCAGATCACTTTTTAACCAATGGAGAAAGGAAGTGGAAAGGCTTGAAAGCCCGTATTTTGACTTTAAGCATGAGAAGGTTCAAGAGGCACTGAAAAACTTTATGAATGTACTTTCTAACCACATTAGTATTGATAGGCATCACTTACAACCCATACTAAGCCAAGCGGTATCGGATACCATTTTAATAGCTTTTGAACCAAGAGCGTATCTGGAAGCGGTTTTGGATAGGTCTGCTAAGCCTCAAGATTTCAAGCTGCAGTTTAAATACATTAAGAATAACAGAGAGTTGTTTAAACAGCTGGTAGAACAGATTGGTGATTTCGATACCAAGGCAAGCATACTTCAGGCTTTTGATGGGCTAGCTCATGTTCAACGCGAAGAGATTGATCCGAAAGTATTTTTGGAAAAACTCAATTCATCAAGCTTATTGGAGGAGCTCTTTGAGGTGAAGGAACTACCTAAGCCAGAGCCTGCTCCAGAACCAGTGCTGGAAGAAAAGCGGGCAGAGGCACCTGCGCCCACTCCAATTAGGGAGGAGGTTCAACCTAAAGAAGAAAAGCATTCAGCCACTTTAAACGATAAATTCGAAGGTGCACCTAAAGGGCAAACCTTGGCAGAAAGACTTCAGCGCAAGGTGAATAAATCTATTGAGTCTAGTCTGACTTTAAACGAGAAATTCATGTTTCAGAATAACCTATTCAATGGTGACAATGCTAGAATGAAACAGGCCTTTGCTGCCATAGATCAAGCACAAGACTTACAAGATGCACTCAACAAGGCCAATACTTTCAACGATGGCTGGGATATGGATAGTGAGGAGGTAGAGGCGTTTATGGGAGTGTTAGAGCGTAGGTTTGTGTAGGGTAGTTTCAGTTGGTAAGAATTGAGTTCCTAGCTATAGACTATGGATAGGTTTTCTGTTGGAATAGTCGATTGAAAGAATTTAAGTTGGCTTTCGAACATATAGCCACTGGCAATCATTTCTAGTAGGAATTCTTCACTTTGGATAATGAGTGTCATTTGATCAATGTGGTATTCAGAAAGATGCAGTCTAAAGTAGCGCGCTTTCCTGAGGGGAAATCCTAGTTTTAATAGCCATGACATAGGAGAATACCAACTTGGATTGACGGTTTCATTTCCTTTAATGACTATAAGTTTTGCTATGGAATCGAATCTTATAGGAATGTTTTCTATGCTGCTGGATAAATATGCTTTTAGTAGAATTCCGTGTTCATATTTTTGAAATGAGCATTTAGAGTTCTCTTTAAGTTTTGTGTTTTCTGTAGGGCTTTCAAGTTTCTTCAAAAAGAATGAGGTGCTCCCCAGGGTAGTTTTTGACTTGAAATCAAATTTAATCGGCTTCCCTAGAATTTTCTCAATTTCAAAATCTGTTAATATTTGCCTCTTGGATTTAGACATTTTCCTAGTGTCTTGAAAGCACCTGTGCTCTATGCATGTCAATCTTCAGTAAAACGAAGAGCATAATAGTAAACGACCAAAGTGATGAGCCTCCATAACTAAAGAAGGGCAATGGAATACCAACTACTGGAAAAAGACCAATAGTCATGGCAATGTTAATGGTGAAATGGAAAAATATTATGGCGGCAACAGAATAGCCGTAGAACCTAGCAAACTTAGACTTCTGCCTCTCAGCAATAAATACTAAACGCATTACTAGGGTGATAAAAAGAATAATCACCACCGCACTACCTAACCATCCATGCTCTTCGGCTAAGGTAGAGAAGATAAAGTCTGTACTTTGTTCTGGTACGTAACCAAACTTGGTTTGGGTACCTTCTAAAAAGCCTTTGCCAGTAAAACCCCCAGATCCAATGGCAATTTTGGATTGCTCTAGGTTCCATCCTTCATTCATTGGATCGACCAATTCTGGTCTGAATATGGCTTCTACACGCTTTCTTTGATACTCGGCCACAACCTCATTGAGTAGAAAGTCCGTAGCCAACACAAACCCAGTTACACCTATGGCTATAAGAGCGATTGGAATAATCCTTTTGGGCTTTTTTAGTTGCATGGTGGCCGCAATCACAGTAACCGCTCCAATTCCAATCAATATATAGTTCTGTGGTACTAACAAGGTGAGTACAAACAATACACTAACAATAAGGGCTAAGATTAGGTAGATAGAGGGAAAGCCCTCTCTGTACATAGGTATGATCAGAGAAGAAAAAATGATAACGGAACCGAAGTCTGGTTGTAGCATAATTAGGCCAATGGGGAGCCCAATAATTAGCAATGCTTTAAGTTGTGAACTTAGGTCGGTAAGTTTTACTCCTGTGCCAGATACAAACCTAGCTAGTATTAGGGCCGTGGCCATTTTAGTAAACTCAGCAGGTTGAAAGCGAAATGCTCCAACCTCGAACCAGGCCTTAGCACCGTTTACCTCTTTACCGAAAATCAATACCCCGGCCAGCAAGAGTATCATTAGTCCATAGAAAAGGGGAGCAAAAGACTCATATATCCTAAAATCTAAAAGAAGTATGACCAGAATAGGAACCAAGGCAACTCCAATAAAAATGAGTTGTCTACCACTATTCAGGGTCATATCAAGAATGCTCTGGTTGGCTACGGGGTCATATACGGAAGCAAATATGTTGAACCAGCCCAGCGCAACTAGTATAAAGTATATAAAGACTACGAGCCAGTCTAAGTCAGTAAAAAATCCGCCCTCTCTTCTCAATTCTCTTGCTGTAACCCTATTAGGTACTTTTTATTCAGGATGTAATCTTCTCTTTTGGCCCAGGTTTCTTTGATGTAGCCTCTCAAGTATTTCTCAATAATTAAACTAGCGGTAACGCCCGAAGCTCCTCCGCCCCAGCCTGCATTTTCAGTATATACCGCTATGGCAATTTTAGGATCATCTGCAGGTGCAAATGCCATAAATACAGAGTGATCTAATGTTTCATCTTTTTTGCCGTTTTCTGCTGTTCCAGTTTTACCCGCTATTGGGATATCTGGTATCAGAGCTCTGCCTGCAGTTCTTTTAACCGCGCGCACCATACCGTCAATTATAGCGGGATAGTATTCATCTCCTTTGCCAGTATAATGTTTTTCAAATTGAAGAGGCTTCTGTACGCCATTCTCTTCAATAGCCTTAACTAGGTGTGGGGTAATATAATAGCCTTTATTAGCAATTATGGCGGCTAGGTTAGCCACTTGAAGTGGTGTAACTTCCAGTTCTCCTTGGCCAATTGAAAGGGAGTAGATAGTTGGGTAAGCCCACCTTCTTTCGCCATGCATCCGATTATACATGTTTACATCGGGTACAGTTCCTCCAACCTCTCCTTTGATGTCTATCCCTAATGGAGAACCAAAACCAAATCGTTTAACAGCAGCTGTCCATTTTTCTAGACCAATTGGAGTGTCAGTGAATATGCTGTTGCCAACTCCCTGATTAACTGTTCTGCGCATTACTTCCCAGAAGTAGTTGTTAGAGGAGTGTTCTATACCTCTAGCAACATCATACATACCAGCAGGGGCATGGTCTCCTAACCTGCCTAATGTAACCTTTATAGGCTCATAAGCATCTATAACACCCTCATCTAAAGCAATAAGGGCTTGAACAGTCTTGAATATTGACCCTGGAGGATATTTGGCCTGAATTGCTCTGTTAAATAGAGGGGCGGTAGTATCGTTCTTTATCTGCTGAAAGTACTTTCCAAAGTTCTTACCAGAAAGCAAGTTTGGATCGTATGAAGGTGCCGAGACCATTACCAAAATCTCGCCTGTTTTTGGATCTATAGCTACTACACTGCCTCGGCTACCAGCCATTAGTTTTTCAGCATAGGCTTGAAGCTCTAAGTCAATGGTAGTTATAAGGTTCTTGCCTGGGGTTGAAGCCGTATCGAGTTCACCGTTTTTGAAGTTGCCTTTTTCTATGCCATTTACATTAACAACCTTTCGGCTTACACCACGCTCTCCACGTAGTTCTTTTTCATAGTACTGTTCTAAACCAGTAAGTCCTTTATAGTCTCCAGATTTGTAGTAATTGGTAGTGTCTAATTCCAAATCGCGCGGGCTTACTTCGCCTATATAACCTACCTCATTAGCCAATATTGGCTTAGTATATCTTCTTACGGTTCTTGGGTTGGCATAAAAGCCGTTGAATTGATAAAGATTATCCTGAATTTCAGCATACTTCTGATGAGAGAGTTTTTTGAGAAAAGCCGAAGGTTTAACAGGAGAGTAGGCTCTCGCCTTCTTCATGTTGGCTAGAAAATCTTCTTTGGTAATATCGAAAAGCCTGCAAAACTCGGCAGTGTCAGCAACATGCACATCTCTGGGCACTACCATTATATCATAAATAGGCTCGTTATAGACTATCAGCTTTTCATTTCTATCGTACATTAACCCACGAAAAGGGTACTCAACAATTGTGTGTACAATATTGCGTTCAGCTTTCATCTGATAGGTTTTATCTACCACTTGAAGAGCGAACAGTTTAACCAAGAATACTACTCCAATCAGAATAAAAAGACCCTGAATTATGTATCTTCTATTTTCAAGCATGTATCAGTTAGATTTTGGATAAAAAAGATACTGCGTAAAGACCACAAATACCAATGTTATAACGCTGGAAACCAATGCTTTTGTTATAGTGTGCCAGAAGAATTGTGCAGATCCGGCTTCAACAAAAAATACAATGCAACAATAGGCAAAAATGAGTGGAGCTGCATAGCCTAAAAACCATGAAATACCGTAGCTACCAATGGTAGAAAGCTCATTACTTTCATAGCCACTTCTCGGAACCACAATTTTCATCCAGGTAGGTCTAATAAACATGATGAATACCGCTGCAGAAGCGTGAATTCCCAATGTTTGATAGAACAGGTCTACAATTATGGCACAAATAAGCCCAAAGACCATTGCTGTGGTAAAGCCAGAGTCTACCGGAAAGCTCAATAAAAAGAGTAGGTAAATAAAGGGAAAACCAACCTGTAGAAATACAAAGTTTCTGAATACCAGAACTTGAAGACTCATTAGGAGCACAAAGCTGATAACCAGAAAAACGATGTGTTTGCTCATTAGAATAGTTGCGGGTTTGAGTTAATTAGAGAGTCTAGTTCGGGCTTCTCATTGTTTTTGATCACATATACAAAAGATAGGCTTCCGAATTCCACGCTTAAATCTATTTCTATATTGAGATAGGTATTGTTTTTATCAGGTTCACTGCTCCTTACAGTACCTATCATTATTTCTTTAGGGAAAATAGAGTTGAAACTAGAAGTTACAATTGTGTCGCCCACTTCAATTCTAACATCTGGGGTAAGGTAAAGCAGTTTAGCTACTTGCGGGTTTACACCTTCCCACAGTACCGTACCCATTCTTTCCGTTATTTTATGCTTAGCAGAGATTGGGTTTCTAGTATTCAGTAATGATATTCCTTGAGCAAAATCTCCTCTTACATCTCTAATCTTTCCTACCACACCCAAAGAGTTAATTACCCCCATGCCAGGTTCTATACCATCGTTAGAACCCTTGTTAATCATGAAGAAGTTATTAGCATTTCTGATGCTATTTCTAACAATCTCTGCCGGAATTAGCTCATAACTTAAGCTATCAGTAGAGTCACTGGCTATTGATAGTTGGGTTAAGCTATCGAAAGGTATAGCCCTATTTGAAAGCAAAAGAGATTTTAATCTAGCGTTTTCTTGAGCTAGTTCTTCATTGACCTTCTTAAGGCTAAAGTATTCGGTAATATTAGCGGTTGTCTGATTTACAGATCCAACTACACCCGCAGTGGTTTTAGTGAAACTACTTCGCTGATAATCATTATGTCGAACAATGAGCCAAATACAAAAGAACTCAAGGAGCAAGAAGGTAAAGAATGCCCTAAATCGATATAGGAATGAAAGTAGCTGACCCATTCATTCAGATTATGTCATTAACACTGCTCTGTATGAATTGATGTTTTTCAAGGCTTCACCTGTACCTCTAACAACTGCTCTTAACGGATCGTCTGCAATGTGAATAGGTAACTTGGTTTTCAGAGCCAAACGCTTATCAAGACCTTTCAACATAGCACCACCACCTGTAAGGTAAATACCTCTGTCATAGATGTCGGCAGAAAGTTCTGGCGGTGAAATCTCCAAGGCTTTCAACACGGCCTCCTCGATTTTAGAAACCGATTTGTCTAGTGCGAAGGCAATTTCTGAGTAAGAGATCTTGATCACCTTTGGAATTCCAGTCATCAAGTCACGACCTCTGATTTCGTAATCTTCAGGAGCATCTTCTAGCTCAGTGAGTGCCGAACCAATGGCTATTTTTACTTTTTCAGCAGAACGCTCACCAATTAGGAGGTTGTGCTGTCTTCTCATGTAATCGAGAATATCTTTGGTGAAGGTATCACCTGCAACACGGATAGACTGATCACACACAATACCGCTCAAAGCGATTACGGCAATCTCAGTAGTACCACCCCCAATATCAACGATCATTGAACCAACTGGCTCATCGATCTTAATTCCAGTACCAATAGCCGCAGCAATTGGCTCATAAATCATGTAAACTTCTTTGGCGTTGGCATGCTCTGCTGAGTCACGAACGGCACGTTTTTCAACTTCAGTAATGCCAGAAGGAATACAGATAACCATTCTATGAGAAGAAGGCATAAAGCTTCTTTTCTTCAGGTCGATCATTTTGATCATCCCTTTGATCATCATTTCGGCAGCTTCGAAATCCGCAATTACACCATCCTTCAGTGGCCTGATAGTTTTGATGTTATCATGCGTTTTTTCGTGCATGTTCATGGCCTCTTTACCAATGGCCAAAACCTTGTTAGAATTCTTATCTATAGCAATGATAGACGGCTCGTCTACCACAATTTTGTCTCTATGAATAATCAGCGTATTGGCCGTTCCAAGGTCAATGGCTATATCGCTGGTTAGAAAATCGAAAAAACCCATTTGAGTCGGTCTCCTTGTCGTTTAAATAATTTGACTAATGTAATGATTCGTAAAAAGCCAGCCTAATCAAAATTAGTGTTTAAAATGTCTGGTGCCGGTAAATACCATAGCCATGTCATTTTCATCGCAGTAGTTAATAGAAAGCTCATCCTTAATAGAGCCTCCTGGTTGAATTACTGCTTCGATTCCCTCACCATGTGCAATTTCTACACAGTCTGGGAAAGGGAAGAAAGCATCTGAAGCCATTACCGCTCCCTTCAACTCAAAGTTGAAAGATTTGGCTTTTTCAATGGCCTGCTTCAAAGCATCAACCCTTGAAGTTTGTCCAACTCCACTGGCTAACATTTGATTTTCGGTGGCCAGAATAATAGTATTAGACTTGGTGTGCTTACAAACCTTAGAGGCAAAAACCAAGGCTCTCTTCTGAGCATCAGTCACCTCTTTTTTAGTTACGGTTTTGAAATCCGCAGCTTGGTCGGTCACCAAATCTCTATCCTGCACAATTACACCGTTCAATAAGCTTTTATATTGCTTCTTGGCCGATAAATTTTGCTTTTTAACGAGTAAAATTCTGTTCTTTTTCCCCTTCAACAATTCTAGCGCATCAGCATCGAAACTTGGAGCGATTAGCACTTCGAAGAAAAGCTTATTTAACTCTTCTGCAGCGGCCATGTTAATGGCTTGATTCGAAACTAAAACTCCTCCAAAAGCACTCACCGTATCAGCAGCGAAAGCTTTTAAATAAGCGTCTTTCACGTCTGAACCAATCGCTACTCCGCAAGCATTAGTATGCTTCAAAATAGCGAATGCATTTTCGGAAGCATCGAATTCCTCGATCAAACAAACCGCAGCATCAATATCTACCAAATTGTTATATGAAAGTTCTTTTCCGTTCAGTTGGTCGAAAAGCTCATCCATTGGACCATAGAAGTGACCTTCTTGGTGTGGGTTTTCGCCATATCTCAATTGCTTGCCTTGTCTCTCACTTACTTTGAACTTCGTCAATCCTTCTTCTTCATTGAAGTAGTTGAAGATTGCAGAGTCGTAGTGAGAAGAAATGTCGAATGCCTCAGCAGCAAACTTCCTTCTATCGGCAAGGTCAGTTGAACCGTTTTTCTCTTTTAGTAATAATTCAACTGCGCTGTACTGCTCACGAGAAGAAACGATAAGTACATCTTTGAAATTCTTAGCTGCTGCTCTGATTAGAGAGATTCCTCCGATATCGATTTTTTCAATGATATCTTGCTCAGGAGCTCCTGAAGCTACAGTTTCTTCGAACGGATAAAGATCTACAATCACCAAGTCGATTGAAGGAATTTCGAATTCCTTGGCCTGACCAAGGTCACCATCATTGTCGCGTCTGTGCAAAATTCCACCAAAAACTTTAGGGTGAAGGGTTTTTACTCTTCCACCAAAAATAGATGGGTAGCTTGTTAGGTCTTCTACTGGAACCACTTCTGCTCCTTGTTCTTCGATGAATTTTTGAGTTCCACCGGTTGAGTAAATGGTTACTCCATTGGCTTTTAAAAGCTCAATGATTGGAGCAAGATTGTCTTTGTAGAATACTGAAATTAAAGCGGATTGGATTTTTACCTGCGACATGTCCGAGGGGGATTTAATAAGTCGCAAAACTAGGGATTTTATATGGATTTGAGAACTTCTTGCTCAACCACTTTCGGATAATTTTTGTGTTCTAGCTTGAGTACTTTAGTCGCAATATCTTCGGCTGAATCTGTCGGTTCTAGCTGACACTTTTCCTGAAAAATGATTTTGCCCTCATCGTAATGCTCATTCACGAAGTGGATAGTCAAACCAGACTCCGTTTCTCCAGCCGCTTTTACTGCCTTGTGTACATTCGAACCGTACATTCCCTGACCTCCGAACTTAGGTAGAAGAGCAGGGTGGATATTGAAGATTTTATCACTGAATTCCTTAACTAGCTTTTCAGGAATGAGTAGCATAAAGCCCGCCAGCACAATAAAGTCGACTTCTTCCTCCTTCAGAATTTTGATGATTTGCTCACCCGTTTCCCAATAAGTTCGATTGTAAACATGATGCTGAATTCCAAAACGATCAGCTCTTTCTATCACTCCTGCAGACTTGTTATTGGTGAAAACAGAGACAATCTCAATCTGCGGATGATTTTTAAAGTGTTCGAAAAACTTTTCGGCATTGGAACCGCTGCCTGAAGCAAAAATTGAGAGTCGTTTTTTGGTCATATCCAGATCATGCTGAGCACTCCAAGCAACATAATTATTTTGCAATAGGTGCTGAGGTTATGAAATTGTTTCACGGTGTCTGCACGTTGAACACCGAAGCCCAAAAGTAGCAAAGTAATTCCGAGAATAACTGGTAAGAGCACTGACATGTTCCAAAGTAGGATGACCACTGTAATTTCAAAGGCGACCATAATTGCATAAATGACCCACTTAGTTTTGGCTACCCCCATAACAATCGGGATGGTTTTACAACCGAACCGAGCATCGCCTTTCATGTCTTCAGTATCCTTAATAATTTCTCTGACTAACGTAATGTACGCAGCGAAAATAGCATAGCAAGCTATGATGTAAGCTCTTTCATGAAAGTACTCGGCCACTAATATCAGAGTTGTGCCCGTAAGAATAGCCACTACGAAATTGCCAATAAAGGCGAGTCTTTTGAGTTGGTTGGAATATAGCCAAAGCATAAATGCGGCTCCGAACATTATTATACCGATTGGTATAGAAATGTAGAAGCCAATGGCAATTGCTGTAATGTTTAGAGCTGTATGCCCGAGAATTACCCATCGCCTTCGAAGCTCTTTGCCTACCACAACCCGGTCGGGTTTGTTGACGAAGTCTATTTTTATATCGTAATAATCGTTGATTAGGTAACCGGCACTGGTAATCATAACAGTTGCAGAAACCATCAGGAAGAAGTTAGTGTCTCTTAGAATTTCAGACCAATCTCCGTTTGTGCTTAATAAAAATAGGGCAGTAACATACTGTGTGAGCCCAACCATAAATAGGTTGATAGCTCTTATGAGCTTCAGGTAGTTGTAAATGAATGACGGTCGTAGAATCTTAGCGACTTGCATTGCGCTTGTTTACGCAGCAAAGATATTTCAGTTGGCGTAGTAATCGATAATATGTTGTGAGATAAGTCGATAAATTTCAGCCAATTCGGGATCGCTTTTCAACGAATCGAACTGCAAATCGAGTGTTTTGAGGTCTTCACGAATAGCAGGGCCAGTTTGTGCTCTCTCTGGGCCAATCTCGAAAGACTTATTAAGTGTCTCAACAATTAGAGGTTTTAGAAGCTCAAAGTCCATTTCCTGATTTTGCAAAATACTCTGAGCCACGGTGAACATGTGGTTGGTGAAGTTGCAGGCAAATACAGCCGCCAAATGAATAGCTTTCCTTTGCTGACTAGAAATCTCTTGAGTTTTAGAGCTGATGGAGTCGCCAAGCGCTCGGAGTGCGTCTAAGATAAATCGATTCTCGGCCTCAATACAAATCGGAATGTTTTCAAAATCGACTTTCTTTCCTTTACTAAATGTCTGAAGTGGGTAGAAAACCCCAATATTTTCAGTGGGAGCATAGCCAAGAACCTTCAAAGGTTTCGAGCCTGAAGTGTGACAGAGTATAGCATTTTCAGGTAGGCTTAAGCTTGAAGCAACTTCTTCTATCGAGTCATCAGATATCGCAAGAATGAAGATATCAGCGTTGATTTCAGAGAGGTTCAGAGAGCTTCCGGTAGATGCATTGAAGTAGTCTAAACCGAATTGCTTGGCTTTCTGGGCATCGCGATTGTAGATATGAGCGATGATGTGCCCAGCATTTTCTAAGGCTCTAGCTAGGTGCCAGGCTACATTTCCAGTTCCTAAAATTGCTATTCGATGAGTCACGGGGCTAAGTTATCTATTTTTAACCCACGGTTTAAACCGTGGGTTATCTAATCTATGCCTTCGCTGCTACAAGGATTGCCTCAACCAGTCTATCTAAATCATATTTGGTAGTGTAAACATGAGGTGTAACTCTTGGCCCGTTGACCTTCTCGTATTTCACTGGGCTGGTATGTACTTTATGTGTGTTGAAAAGAGAGTTGTGTACTGGGCCTGCATCTTGACCATCGATTCCAAAATTGAAAAGAGCCCCACTAAACTGTGGTTTGGTGGAGGTGTAGAATCTCACTTTGTCCACATCTTTTACCTGATCTACCCAATACTGTTTGAGATATTTGAGGCGTGCCTCTTTTCGAGCCGACCCGATGGCCTGATGAAAGTCTATGGCTGAACCAATAGCTTGTTCTATGGCGAAAGAGCGGGTTCCAATATTTTCAAACTTGCGGATATTATCTTCTTGTCCTTCTGGTGCTCCTAGTAGTGGCCATACGTCTTTGATCTTGTTCTTGTTTATGTATAGAAGTCCGGTTCCGAAGGGTGCGCAAAGCCATTTGTGAAGGCTAGTTCCAAAGAAATCGCAACCAAGATCACTGATTTTGAAGTCGAGATGGGCGAAGGAGTGGGCACCATCGACAATAGAATAAAGGTTATTCTCTCTGGCTAAGTCGCAGAGGCCTTTAACCGGCATAATGTGCCCAGTCCAGTTGATGATATGAGTGATGTGCAACACTTTGGTTTTTGAAGTAATTGCCTCTCTGTATTTTCGAATCACCTCTTCATCACTTTCAATAGGGATTTCGAAGTCCAGCCACTTCAACACTATTCCATCTCTTTGTTCGCGCTGTTTCCAGGCGTTCATCATATTTGGGTAGTCATATTTAGTGAGAATTACTTCATCGCCAGCTTTCAGGTTCAACCCAAAAATGACCGTATTAATCGCTTCTGTGGTATTTCTGTTAATGGCCAATTCATCAGCTTCAGTTCCGGCCAGGTGAGCCAGTTTCGCCCGAAGAGGTTCTCTTCCCTGGTCAAGAATTCGCCACATATAATAGGAAGGAGCCTCGTTGCAATAGGTATAAAAACGATTGGCAGCATCTTGAACTACCTTAGGTTGTGGGCTCACTCCACCATTATTCAGATTAATGATTGAGCTTGATGTGGTATAGGCTTGCTGAATCCTTTTCCAAAGCTCTTCGTCTTGAGCAGCATCTTCTGGTGATAAAGTATTTAAGTGCAGAAGTGCATCCGAGATATCTTCAGCCAAAGACTTCTGAAAAAATGAGGATAATGATAAAGTTCCTGCGGTGAGGAACGACTTCCTAAAAAATGATCTTCTGTTGCTCATGAATCCCTATTTGAATCATTCAAAATAGGGAAAATTGAAAGGAAGATGAAATGCTATTATTTAGGCTTGAATCTCCTTGTTTAACCCTAAAGGGAACAAAGAGCTTTTCAAGTTTCACACCCTTTAGTCCCGACTGTTATCTGGAGGGGTTAAAGAAACTTGAAAACAATATTATTATGCCAACCCTTTGTCACGCATTTTCATGAATTCAATGTAGCGTCTTCTAGTGGCTACAATGAACCCGAAAATCATGATGATTGTACCAATCCACAGAATGTTGATTTGTGGCTTTTCAATGGCTTGAAGAATGATCCAATCCTTTTGGGTAGTTTCAATTCCTAATTCAACCGAACCATCTTCGGGGTTAATGTTTTCTAATGTAATTCTTGAAGCAATTTCCTGATTCAATTCAGCTGGTCTTGCCAAGTTATTGTCCTTTATCACAAACTTAGGTTCCAACAATAGCTTTTGGTTGTCTTCAATTAGCACCTCAATATTTGCCTGAACTGCAGCATCGTTTGGTCCAACATCCACAAAGTTTACACTCGGAATTCTTTCCAAGCCTTTGAAATTGGCCACGTAATCATTGATAAAGAATCTTTCGCCAGGCATTACTTTGATAATTTCCTTCTCACTCCATTCGGTAAATTCATCATCAAAATCGGCTTCTAGCTGAACGAATGTATAAACATCCCTATTCCAGTATTTCTTAATTGACGGAGACTGTACTCTTCCACCCATATTCTCATTCTGTTGAATTCTAGGGTAAAGGGTGAACTTTTTGCCTGAGCTTAAAGAAGTGTATTCAATTTCGTGATAGGTGTTTTCTGGCACTCTGAAATACAATGTATCTCCGGCTTCTGCGTATTGTTTGCCTTCAGAAGAAATATTGACTCTAGTGATTTTATAGTGAGGGTCTTCCGTATCGTCAAGGTGAGATTTTTTGACGTAACCAGGAATTCCTTCGGCTTTCATTCCTTCGCTTTTATAAAGAAGAGAGTAGCCAGCCATAGGTTTCGGGTCATTCAGAAAAAGAACCACATTATCTGAATTCTGTTCTTCTGTAAATTCTCTACTAATTATGGTGGTGTTTTTTGAAATCACCTGTGAATAACCTTCTGAGAACATGATTCCAACGAGCATCATGGCAATACCAATATGAGCAATTGACCCGCCAGTAAGCTTGTAGCTTCCCGACTTTACCAAGTCTATCATTATTTTAAAGTTGGAAACCACAGAATACATTCCGGCAACCAACACGACAATATAAACTGGGTTATAAATGTCTTCTAGCACAAACACTAAGGCAGAGAGCATCAAAGAAATAAGAATAGGGAAGGTAATGGCGTTTTTCAGCTTGTCTTTGTCCATTTTCTTCCAGAAGAAGAATTGCCCTGTTCCGGAAAGTAATGCAATGCCTATACCGAACCAAACCTGCCATTTAGAGTAGAACTCGACCTGATTTGTTGGTGGAGCCAAGCTTGAATAGCCTCCAAATAGTTCAACTATTTTATTGATAACTGGGAATGAGGTCGGAATCAATACCTGAAAAGACATCAGACAAAGCACCAATGCTCCTATGAATATCCAAAACTCTCTAGAATATGCCGTTGCCTCTTGTTCGGACGTAGGTAGTTCTTTCCAAACTCTTGCGGCAATAAATATCGATGCAATTATGAAGAAGAAAAGGTAAATCAATAACTGTCCTGATAAGCCGAGATCTGTGAATGAGTGTACGGAAGTATCTCCAAGAATTCCACTTCTGGTCAGGAAGGTTGCATATAAAATCAATATGAAAGTGGAAATAACTAGTACTATAGATGTCTTGAGGGCGGTGTCATTCTTTTTGAAAATGATCATGGTGTGCATACTGGCAATCAATATTAACCAAGGAATGTAGACTGCATTTTCTACAGGGTCCCAATTCCAGTATCCGCCAAAGTTGAGGGTTTCATAGGCCCAATAGGCCCCCATAATAATGGCAGTTCCTAAGATTACTCCACCGAAGATTGTCCATGGCAAGGCTGGGCGGATCCAATCTTTAAAGTCTCTTCTCCAAAGGCCAGCAATACAGAAAGAGAAAGGAATAAGGGTTAAGGCGAAGCCCAAGAAAGTCATTGGCGGGTGAATCACCATCCAATAGTTCTGAAGTAGTGGATTTAAACCAGTTCCATCTTCTGGAATGAAGTTCGGGTTGATTAGGAAAACAGGGTCACTAACAACATCTCTCAACAGTAAGAATGGCGATGAACCTAATTTGAAGTCTCCGATTACCACACCTAAGATCATGGAGGCTAAGAAAGCCTGAACAGCGGCAAATACTGTCATTACTGGAGCCTCCCATTTCTTATTGGTTTTAATAAGAACGAAACCTAAAAGAGCATTCCAAACAGACCAAATCAAAAAACTCCCCTCTTGTCCTTCCCAAAAACAAGCAATCATGTAATGAACAGGTAGGTCTTTAGAGGCATGAGACCAAGCATAATGGTACTCGAAGTAGTTATTATATATGATCAGGAATAGTGTAACTGCTGTGCCCAGAACAGCGGTTCCGTGAATCCAGAAGGAATAACGACCAAACTTCAGCCATGAGTTATCGCTAAGATTGTCTGTAGAAGCAGCTTTACCATAGGCAAAAGCAGCTACTATAGAAGCAACAAACGAAATGATAACCAGTAAATGACCGATATTACCAAAAGCGGTGTGAACAGTAGTAGCTAAGATCAAGAGCTAGGAATTAAGTTTCAGCAAATTAAAGAGAGGTCTCTTCGTATTTCGAAGGGCATTTTAGAAGAACCTTATCTGCAACAAATCTGTCGCTTTTGTATCCTCCAATAACCACTACCTTATCCGACTTCAATAAGTCTGTAGGCATAGGTTGATTTAAATAAACCTTTTGTTCTTTATTGTTTTCATCAACTAGAACAAACTCAACAGAAAGCATGTCTTGGCTTGGTTGTAAGCCAACCACTTCTCCAAGCGCATTTTTCTTCAATTCACCCACTACGTGAATCGATTCGTCACTCCCTTTTGTAGCCAGAGCATAGGCTTCATCGAAGTTGGCATAAGAACTTGCGCTACTCGATGTTGAAATGATAATTGCTACAGCAATGGCAATAACAACTAGACCAATTATACTTGACTTTTTCATCTCCTCCTCAATTTCTAATTATGGGTAAAATTACAACACAAACCTCTAAGAATTAACCTTTTCGGTGAAAACCTCCCTTTCGATTTTGGAGATTTTGCGGTCTACAACTATAGTGTAACCAATAAGTCCGATAAAGACGGTCATTACTACAGCAACTACTACGTAAATCTTTCCATTAGAACGCATACTATCGGCCATTTCAACAGAAGTATTGCCGTAGTCTTTGTCCGTAATAGAGTAGGCTCCATCTTGAGCAAAAGCACTCAAAGACAAGAACAAAAGAAATATGATTAGATACTTTTTCATCGATTTAATCTTCTAAGGCCGTTTTAATTTTTCTGATGCGTACACGAAGTGAAACTAGCCATGTGCCCAAGAGTGCCCAGCCAATTATTGCGGGGTAGAATATCATTCTTAGTCTGCTGTCTAAGTCATAGGCATTAAAGCCTGGATTTCCACCATTTCCAGGATGAAGCGAACTGTCCGTCATCCTTGGTAAAATGAATAATAGAGGGATTAACGCAGCAAACGCAAATACGTTGTATATGGCACTTACTCGTGCTTTTTGTTGCTGATCTTCTAGCGAATTTCTTAATACCAGATATGCTAAATAGATGAGCAGAGCAATGGCTGAGCTATTTTGTTTTGGATCGCCACTCCATGGTTCACCCCAAGTGAAATTTGCCCAAATGGCTCCTGTAGTTATTCCTAAGATTCCGAATAGCACACCAGCATTGGCAAATTCTACGGAATAATGATCGTGCTCAATTTTGTTAGATCGTAGATACTTAATGGCATAAACAACCGAAACAGTTAGAAGAATGATCATGCCGAACCACATAGTCACATGGAAATGCAGATTTCGGATAGTTTCGTTTAGGATTGCAAGTCTGGGAACTTCAAACAAAAGTGCACCGAGTATAACATAAACGAGGAGCACTACACAGAGGATTTTCCACCACCTTTTCTTCATGGTCAACTACCTTTGACTTATGAGCGCCAAAGATAGGGGAATAACAGGTAGGAAACCGCAATAATAATGGCATTTATGCCTACCAGTGTGCCAATCTGATCTAAATACTGAGAGCGATCTATCCCGTCTAATGCGTTTCTAGAACATTTGATGATGACAAGCAGCATTGGTATCATTACCGGAAAACTAAGCACAGCAATGAGTGTGCTACTATTTGGAGCTTTTGAGGCTATTCCAGAAAGCATAGTCAGGGCAGATGCGAGACCAGTTGATGCAAGAATTACTGTTAGGAGAAACATTGGTTTATCTTCAATAGGGTTACCCATTACAACGCTGTAAAAGAAGTATCCAACCAATGTTAAACCTATCATCAATAATGAGTAGTAGATAATCTTAGAGATGATGATCTGTTCTGGCTTGGCAAGGGTGTAATAGTAAAGTAGTCTACCATTCGCTTCCTGAATAAAGCTCTTAGCAACCGAATTGACTCCTGCAAAAAGTATGATGATCCAGAAAAGAGCATTCCAAGTTAATCCTTGAATGGCTCCTACTTTTACATTGAAGCTCATGTAGCACACAAATATGGTTGAGGCTAAATACAGTAGCATACCGTTAAGAGCATACTTCTGTCGCCATTCGGAGCGAAATTCTTTAGATATGAGACTTAAAATCTGATTCATTTTTCTTGGTGAGTGCAAATATATATTATGTTTGCAAATTCAAATAGTCTACAAAAATGGTGGGCAATATAGGTAGATTTATTCAGGCTACTAGTTCTTATGGCTCAGATATTTATTAATTAGGTTTGTAATTTAAAACCTGAATATGGCTGATAGTAGAGTTCGACACCTAGCAAAGACGGTTACATGGAGAATTGTTGGGACAATTGACACTATGATATTGGCCTGGATAATTTCAGGTAGCCCAATAACTGGACTTAAAATTGGAGCCGCAGAGGTAGTGACTAAGATGGTTTTGTACTATCTGCATGAAAGGGTCTGGTATAAAGTTAATTTTGGCCTAGATAGAAGAAAAGAAAGAAGAAATAGATTAAAAAGGGCCGAATCGGTTTCTGAAAATATTATTCGCCAGAACTTTAAGGTTGATAGAACGAAGAGACAAAACCTTCTTAATCAAAGGCCTTTGTTAGTGTGGTTTACAGGTCTTTCCGGAAGTGGAAAATCAACGTTGTCTAATCTGCTTGAAGTAGAGCTACACGAGTCTGGCTATAAGACTTATGCATTAGATGGAGATAATATAAGACAGGGCTTGTGCAATGATTTGGCATTCACTGAAGAAGATAGAGTGGAAAATATTAGAAGAATTGGAGAGGTAGCAAGGTTGTTCTTAGATTCTGGAGTGATTGTTCTGAATTCGTTTGTATCTCCTTTTGAGAAAGATAGAGAAGCAGTAAGAAATTTAGTGGGGTCCGACAACTTTATTGAGGTCTTTGTTGATTGCCCTCTTGAAGTTTGTGAGGCACGAGATGTGAAAGGGCTATACAAAAAAGCTAGGGAGGGAAAAATAAGGAACTTTACTGGCATAACCTCTCCATTTGAAGTTCCGCAAAAACCTGATGTTATTATAAAGTCGGCAGAAGAGGATCCAAAAGATTCATTGCACAAATTGTTAAGTATAGTAGAACCAAAAATCTCAATAAGACAAAATGTCTAAGTATAACTTGACACACCTTAAAGAGCTAGAGGCTGAAGCGATCTATGTGATCCGCGAGGTGTTTGCCCAGTTCGAAAAACCCGGAATTTTATTTTCTGGAGGTAAGGATTCAATAGTAGTAACCCATTTGGCTAGGAAGGCTTTTTGGCCGGCAAAAATTCCGTTCCCTCTAGTTCATATCGACACGGGTCATAACTTTCCTGAAACGATCGAATTCCGAAATAATTTGGCTGAAAAGTTGGGGGCAGAGTTGATTGCACCATCCGTTCAAGATTCAATCGATAAAGGTCGAGTGAAAGAAGAAACGGGAAAAGATGCCTCAAGAAACTGGCTTCAGATTACAACTTTGCTAGATGCTATTGAAGAACATCAGTTCGATGCCTTAATGGGGGGCGCCAGACGGGATGAAGAGAAGGCCAGAGCTAAAGAGCGTTTCTTTTCGCATAGAGACGACTTTGGACAATGGGATCCGAAAAATCAGCGCCCTGAGCTCTGGAACCTGTATAACGGGAAAAAGAGTTTCGGAGAGCATTTTAGAGTTTTCCCTATTTCTAACTGGACAGAAATGGATGTTTGGCAATATATTTTGGCCGAAAACATCGATATACCATCTCTTTATATTGCACATCAAAGAGATGTGATTTGGAGAAATAACTCCTGGCTTCCAATGTCTGAATTCATTCAACTAAGAGAAGGTGAAGAAGTTATTAACAAACAAGTTCGTTTTAGAACCTTGGGCGACATTACTATCACGGGTGGTGTTGAATCGGGTGCTGATACAATTGAGAAGATAATAGGTGAAGTGGCTGCTGCGCGCCAAACAGAGCGTGGCAACAGAGCAGATGATAAACGCTCTGAAACCTCAATGGAAGACAGAAAAAAGGAGGGTTATTTCTAATGGAAAAATCTTACTTAGATATGGAACTACTACGTTTCACGACTGCAGGAAGCGTAGATGATGGGAAAAGCACACTAATTGGTAGGTTACTATTCGACAGTAAATCAATTTTTGAGGATCAACTTGAACATGTAGCAACCTCCAGTAAGAGAAGAGGTCTCAGTCATACGGACCTTGCATTGTTGACAGATGGCCTTAAGGACGAGCGTGAGCAAGGAATTACGATTGATGTAGCTTACAGATATTTTGCAACGCCTAAAAGAAAGTTCATCATTGCCGATACTCCTGGCCATATTCAGTACACCAGAAATATGGTCACCGGTGCTTCTACAGCCAATTTAGCATTGATACTAATTGATGCTCGAAAAGGTATTGTAGAGCAAACTTGCAGACATAGTTTTATCGCATCATTGCTTCAAATTCCGCACATTATTGTTTGTGTGAATAAAATGGATTTGGTGGATCATAGCGAAGAGGCTTTCGAGAAGATTAAGTCCGATTACAAAGATTTTGCAGCAAAGCTAGATGTTAAGGATATCAGGTTTATCCCTATTAGTGCGCTTAATGGTGATAACGTGGTGAACAGGTCAGAAAATATGCCCTGGTATGAAGGGGCTACCTTATTGAATACGCTCGAGAACATTCACATAGCAAGCGATTATAATCACATTGATGGAAGATTTCCAGTTCAGACAGTATTGAGACCAAAGAGCGATGAGTATCATGACTATCGAGGTTATGCTGGTAGAATTGCTGGTGGGATTTTCAAAAAGGGAGATGAAATAACTGTTTTGCCTTCAGGGTTTACTTCTAAAGTGAAGCAGATTCACTTAATGGAGGAAGAAATTGAGGAGGCTTTTGCTCCAATGAGTGTTGCAATGACTCTTGAAGATGATATTGACCTTGGAAGAGGTGATATGATTGTGAAGACAGGTAATCAGCCAAATGTTTCTCAAGATGTAGATGTGATGCTTTGCTGGTTCTCACCACAAGGTCCTCAGGTAAGATCTAAGCACACGCTTATCCATACTTCCAATGAAGTAAAAGCTATGGTTAAAGATATTCATTACAAGCTAGATATCAATACCCTTCACAAGGAGCAATCATATGATAAGATTTCGATTAACGATATTATCAAGGTTTCCTTGCGAACTACGAAGCCAATTATGAATGACAGCTATCGTAAAAACCGATCTACTGGCGCCCTAATTTTGGTAGATGAATCTACCAATGAAACTGTAGCTGCAGGAATGATTGTGTAATGGGGTATTCCTTAGAAGAATTGTTAGCAATAGCTCGAGAAGCTTCGAGCCATGCCAGTAAGGAAATACTGAAAATATATGAATCTGAAGACTTCGGGGTAGACATGAAGTCCGATTCTTCTCCTTTGACGAAAGCAGATAGAAAAGGGCATGAAGTCATTTGCTCTTACCTTGAACAAACCGGTATCCCAATTTTGAGCGAGGAGGGTAAACATACTGCTTACAAGGAAAGGAAAAACTGGGAACAGCTTTGGATAGTAGATCCTTTAGATGGAACCAAGGAGTTCATCAAGCGCAATGGAGAGTTTACTGTAAACATTGCACTTGTTGAGAACCAAAAACCAATTCTTGGAGTAGTAGAAGCTCCAGTTTTGGGTATTCAGTACTATGGAACTCTTAAAAAAGGTGGCTTTAAAACAACTAATGGAGTGGAGGACAAATTGAATCCCATTAGAGCGTTTGATAGCAAAAGTAAAGAGTTAAAGGTAGTAGCATCAAGGTCTCACCTGAATCAAGAGACAGAAGATTTTCTAAATACTTTACATTCCCCAGAGATTGTATCAATGGGGAGTTCCCTAAAATTCATGATGATTGCCGAAGGTAAAGCAGATATTTATCCTAGATTTGCTCCTACCATGGAGTGGGATACCGCTGCTGCTCATGCAATTATTTCTTCTTTGGGTGGTAGGGTAGAAACTCCCCATGGTGTTGAATTAATTTATAACAAACACAACTTACTCAACCCATACTTTAGGGTTTATTAATCATGAGTGACAAAATCGCGATAATAGGATTAGGATACGTGGGTCTACCGCTTGCTGTAGCTTTTGCAGAGAAGTACCCAGTAGTAGGTTTCGACATCAATGAAGCCAGAATTAAAGAATTGAATGGTGGTCATGACCATACCTTAGAGGTTGAAGATAACTTGTTAAAGACTGTTTTAAGCGCTAAAGGTGATTCTAAAGGGCTGTACAACACCAATCTTTTAGATGATGTTAAGGGTTGTAATATTTACATAGTAACAGTCCCTACCCCAATTGATGATGATTATAATCCTGACTTAACTCCACTCATTAAGGCTTCTGAAACTATCGGAAGGGTTCTTAAGAAGGGAGATATTGTTATATATGAGTCAACGGTATATCCTGGAGCAACGGAAGAAGATTGCGTCCCGGTATTGGAGAGAATTTCTGGCCTAGCGTATAATGAGGACTTCTATTGCGGTTATTCACCGGAAAGAATCAATCCTGGAGATAAGGAGCACACCGTTACGAAAATCCTTAAGGTAACATCTGGTTCAAATCCAGAAATTGCAGAAAAGGTCGATCAACTGTATAAATCAGTTATTACAGCAGGAACTTACAAAGCAGCATCAATCAAAGTAGCAGAAGCTGCCAAAGTAATTGAAAACTCCCAGCGAGATATCAATATTGCCTTTGTGAATGAATTGGCAATGATTTTCAATAAAATGGGTATTGATACCGTAGATGTCTTAGAAGCTGCTGGTACCAAATGGAATTTCTTGCCATTTAGACCAGGTTTGGTAGGAGGACACTGCATAGGAGTAGATCCTTATTACTTAGCTCAAAAGGCTCAAAAGGTTGGATATTACCCACAGATTTTGTTAGCAGGAAGAAGATTAAATAATTCGATAGGACCTTATGTGGCCAGTGCAATGGTTAAACTATTGATGAAAAACGGATCGGTTGTCAATAAATCTAAGGTACTTGTGCTGGGAATTACCTTTAAAGAAAACTGCCCTGATATTAGAAACTCGAGAGTTATTGATATCATTAAGGAGTTACAGGACTTTGATGTTTGTGTCGATGTTTTTGATCCATGGGCAAATCCAAACGAAGTGAAGCATGAATATGGACTTGACTTAGTATCAAAAGATGTTCTGTCTGATACTGAATATGAGGGGGTTGTCTTGGCGGTGTCTCACAAAGAGTTTGGCGGTCAATTTATTGATGACCTTCCAGGAGACTCAATTATTTATGACGTTAAATCGTTTCTTCCAAGAGAAAAAGTAACCTCAAGATTGTAATGGCAAAAATATTAATTACTGGTACCGCAGGTTTTATAGGATTCCATCTGGCTAAAAGGCTTTTAGAAAGAGGAGATCAGGTAATTGGTTTAGATTCCATCAACGATTATTACGATATCCGTGTGAAACATGGTCGATTGGATCAGACTGGAATTGACATTAAAGATGTTCATTACGGCAAATTAGTCCAAAGTTCCAAATACCCTGCTTATCGATTCATTCAGTTAAAGTTAGAAGATGCTGAGAACCTAAATAAACTTTTTGCTTCAGAGCAATTCGATAGGGTTATCAATTTGGCCGCCCAAGCTGGAGTAAGATATAGTTTAGAAAACCCTCAAGCATATATTGATAGTAATATTGTTGGTTTCGTCAATGTTTTAGAGGCCTCCAGACACAATAAAGTAGGACACCTATCATACGCTAGTAGTTCATCTGTTTATGGGTTGAATGAAACAATGCCTTTCTCCATTCATCATAATGTAGATCATCCGATCAGTTTGTATGCTGCTAGCAAAAAGAGCAATGAGTTAATGGCTCATACTTATAGTCATTTATTTAACCTCCCTACCACAGGGCTTAGGTTCTTTACAGTTTACGGGTCGTGGGGAAGGCCAGATATGGCTTTGTTCTTATTTACCAAAGCAATTCTAGAAGGCAAGCCAATCAATATTTTTAACAATGGAGAAATGTCGAGAGACTTCACCTATGTTGATGATATCGTGGAGGGAGTGATTAGAGTAAATGATAATCCCCCTAAAGGAAATAAAGAATGGAGCGGTAAAAATCCAGATCCAGGTACCGCCAAGGCCCCTTATACTGTTTATAATATTGGGAATAATTCGCCAGTTAAGTTGATGGACTTTGTTTCTACCATTGAGAAGTGCTTGGGGATAGAAGCCAAGAAAAACTTTATGCCTATGCAGGCGGGTGATGTTGCAGCAACTTATGCCGATGTTCAAGATTTGATTGATAATTTAGGCTATAAGCCTGAAACCAGCTTGGAGTTCGGTGTTGGAGAGTTTGTGAAGTGGTACAGAAGTTTTTACTCCGTTTAGCTGTTTATTCGTGGATTTGTTCAGTATTTCCTAAACATATAAACACCTCAACGATTACTCGGGTAATCTGCAAATCAACGTATAAACGTAAGAACTATGAACTACACCTATTCTTTTGAAAAGCTGGAAGTTTGGCAAAATGCTCGCACACTGGTTAAATCAGTTTATTTACTCACAAAAAACTATCCTGATGATGAGAGGTTCGGCCTAGTTTCTCAAATGAGACGATGTGCTATATCCATTGCTTCAAATTTGGCAGAAGGAACAGCCAGAAGAACAATGAAGGACAAATCTCATTTTACAACAATGTCTTATGGTTCTGCTTTAGAGCTTTTAAATCAGTTGATCTTATCTCTCGACCTTGAATTTGTAAACGATCAAGAATATTCTGAAACAAGATCTCAGATTGAAGGGGTAACGAACAAACTGAATAGTTTAAGAAACTCGCAAATCAACAATTAAACAAATCAACGCATCAACATGAAAGAAATTAGAATGGTTGACCTTGTGGGTCAATACGCCAAAATTAAGGACGAAGTAAAAGAAGAGGTTAATAACATTCTTGAGTCTGCAGCATTTATTAATGGGCCTGCAGTTCATAATTTTCAGACCTCTTTAGAGAAATACTTAGATGTTAAGCATGTCATTCCATGTGCCAATGGAACCGATGCGCTTCAAATCATTATGATGGCCTATGATTTTCCAAAAGGGTCAGAAATACTTGTTCCATCTTATACTTATGTAGCCACGGTAGAGGTTATTGCCCTTCTTGGTTTTAAACCGGTCTTTGTGGAGGTTTATCCTGACACGTTCAATATCGATATTGAAGATTTGGAATCTAAGGTTTCAGAAAATTCAGTGGCAATTGTACCGGTGCATCTTTACGGACAGTGTGTTGACATGGAGCGGTTAATGAGTGTAGCAAAGACTCATGACCTAAAGGTTTTTGAAGATACTGCACAAGCTATCGGTGCAGAATATACGTTTTCTGATGGAGAGAAAGCAAAGGCGGGTACAATTGGCGATGCTGGGGCAACTTCTTTCTTTCCTTCAAAGAATCTTGGCGCTTATGGTGATGGTGGTGCTATCATGACCAATGACGATGAATTAGCTGCCAAACTTCGAATGATTGTTAATCACGGTCAAAGTAAAAGATACTATCATGATTCCATCGGGGTTAACTCGCGTTTGGATAGTATTCAGGCTGCCATTTTGAACGTAAAGCTCAAATATTTAGATGAGTACAATTCGGCACGATATAAGGTTGCTGATGGCTACTCAGACTCTTTTTCAAATGCTGGATGGATAACTCCTCCCCATGAGTCTCAATTCAGTACTCACGTTTATCATCAGTACACTTTAAAGTTGTCTGATGGAATTGATAGAAATGGATTAGTTGATTATTTAGCCTCTTTCGAAATTCCATCAATGATTTATTATCCTGTTCCGAACCACTTGCAAAAGGCATATTCATATTTCGGGTACCAAACAGGCGACATGCCAAACACTGAGGATTTATGTTCCAGAGTCATTTCATTGCCTATCCACACAGAAATGAGTGATGAACAGCTTAAGTTCATTGTAGATAAGGTACATGGTTTTCAAGGATAGTTTTAGGATCATTCCAGCCGCTTAATTAATCAGTTATTTCTGAGCAAAAATATTCCTCTTATTTTTTGTGATTATTTAAGAATGAGTAGATTTACTACTCATTGCTAGGTCTCATAATGTGACCGACCGGGCGAAGCTGTAAATAGCTAAATGTTAGAAGCTCTTATTTCTTCCAAAACCAGAATTAAACTTTTATTGAGGCTCTTCTTAAACCCGGAGAGCAAGTCTTATCTCCGTGGTTTAGCTGATGAGTTCGAGGAAAGTACCAACTCAGTGAGGCTTGAGCTTTCTCGTTTTGAGGAGGCAGGAATGGTAGAAAGTGAGCTGGTGGGAAACAAGAAGTACTACAAGGCCAATACGGGCTTTTCTCTTTTTAATGAGGTTCGAAGCATATTACTTAAGCAAACTGGGCTTAGCTCTATTATAGAGGAAGTCATAGAGAAGTTAGGAGATTTAAGATCAGTTTATTTAACAGGTGATTTAGCTTGTGGTAAACAATCCAATGTGATTAGCCTCGTTTTTGTTGGAAATCCCGATAGAGTTTATTTAACACACTTGGTAGATAAAGTTGAAGATTTGATCGATAAGAAAATCCAATATTTAAATTATACCGAGGAAGAAGCTAAGTCTTTAGATTTTGAGTCGGAGAAGTATCTGTTGCTGTGGAATGAGTAAGTCGGATTCAAGATATTGGACAGCATTTTATACTAAGCCACGTAATGAGAAAAAGGTGGCTGAGAGACTTTCGGAGCAAGGTTTCGATATATATTGTCCAACAAGAACTGTTATTAAGCAATGGTCGGACCGGAAGAAGAAGGTTAAAGAACCTGTTTTTAATTCGTACATTTTTGCGAATGTTGATGAATTAGAAAGACAAGAAATACTTCGAGACCAAGGTGTAGCCTCTTCCGTGTTTTGGCTTAAAAAACCAGTTGTAATTAGAAGTTACGAGATTGAGGCAATAAGAGAGTTCTTAGAAGATTACCCTGAAGCAAAAGCTGAAAACATAAACCTTAAATATGGGCAGGAATTAGAGATTTCTGATGGTCCTTTAAGAGGAGAAAGAGGCGAACTAATTAAAAGGAAAGGAAATAGGGTGATCCTCAATATTTTATCCTTGAATTATTCTTTACAAGCAGAAATATCTGTTTTAAAAGTTCAAGAGATATAAAATGCTTATTCTTGCAGATTAATAGATATTTATGTTAATAACTACTTTCAAAAGAGCACTACACCTAATCTGCTTTTTGTTATTAATAGTTAATCTGAACGACTCGCATGGACAAACCTTCATGGGGCAGGATTTAAAAACCATTAATGTAGATGAGATGTCCGATGAGGAGATTCTCAGATACATGAAGCAAGCAGAAAGTAGCGGGTATACTGAACAACAAATGGAGGCTATTGCTAGACAGCAAGGAGTGTCTGAGTCCCAAATCGCTAAACTTAGACGAAGAGTGGAGCAGCTAAGGCTCCAAATGTCCCAACAAGGTACGGAGTCCCAAACTGGTCAAAATCTCACAAGCGGAAGACAAGGCTCTCTACAAACAGGCTCTGATATCTTTGGCAAGGACCCATATGAAATTCCGGAAGAGGACTTAACTGAGGAGCAGAAGAAGATTTTTGGTTATGATCTTTTCCAAAGAGAAAACCTCAATTTTGCACCTAACTTGAATATACCTACCCCTGAAGATTATACTTTGGGTGCTGGAGATATTATTGTAGTTGATTTATGGGGAGCTACTCAAATTTATAATAGACTTGAAGTTTCACCGGAAGGCACTATCAGACCAGATAATTTAAGTCCTATTTATGTAAATGGATTGTCCATTAAAGATGCTGAAAAGAAAATCATCGATAGATTAAGCCAGATTTATAATGGTTTAAAGGGAGAAAATCCGTCCATTTTCTATCAGATTAGTTTAGGCAATGTTAGAACTGTTAATGTTTCCGTGGTTGGAGAGGTTAACCAGCCGGGGAATTACTCTCTATCTTCTTTGTCCACCGTTTTTACCTCTCTTTATGCTGCAGGAGGGCCGAATGAACAAGGTACTTTTAGAAATATACAGCTAGTGAGAGATGGGAAGCTCAAAGCTACTATTGACCTCTATGACTTTCTTATCAATGGCTTTCAAGATAATAACTTGAGAATCAAAAGCGGTGATGTTGTAATAGTTCGTCCTTTCGAATCGAGAGTTGAATTGGAAGGTGAGGTTAAGCGTCCTGGATACTATGAAGTTCTGGACGGTGAAACTTTTGAGCAATTACTAGCTTACGCTGGAGGGTTTACTAATACTGCATATAAAGCTTTGGTTACTGCTAGAAGAAATGGACTTAAGGAAAGGGAAGTAATAGATGTTAATGCATCTGAGTTTAATGAGTTTGAACCGAAGGATGGTGATATTTTTCAAATCACACCAATACTTGACCGATATAGAAATAGAGTTCAAATAGATGGAGCCGTTTACAGAGAGGGGGAGTATGAATTAACTCCTGGTTTGACATTGAGGAAATTGATTGAGAAAGCAGATGGCTTAAGAGGCGATGTATTTATGAATCGTGCTACAATCTATAGAATGAATGAGGACTTTTCTCAAGATGTGATTCCTATAGATTTAGGGCAACTAATGAATGGTACTATTGAAGATGTTCTTTTGGTAAGAGAGGATATAGTGAGTATTAGTTCCATTTACTCTTTAAGAGAGGAATATATTGTACAGATTTCAGGAGAGGTTTTAGAAGGAGGAGTGTATCCTTTCTTTAGACGAATGACTGTTCAAGACCTCATAATTTTAGCTGGAGGTTTGACAGAGGGAGCATCTGGAGCTATGGTTGAAATCTCTAGAAGAAATACTAGCCCTTCATTAAATACAATGGCTGAGATAATTACTGTTCAGGTTGATAAGTCACTCTCTTTGTCTGCTGAAGATAGAAATATTATGCTTCAGCCTTTTGATCAAATCTATATACGGAAAACACCTGGTTATACTATTCAGCAACAGGTAACAGTTGAGGGAGAAGTAATCGCTCCTGGAACTTATTCTATTAGTAGAAAGGACGAAAGAATTTCTGATATATTGAAAAGAGCCCAAGGCTTGACTACCTATGCTTACCCTGAAGGAGCTATTCTGGTAAGAAAAACGGAATTCTCATCATCAAAGACAAACGATCAAATTTCACAAGAATACTTACAGCAACTAAGGTCAAAATTGTTAAGCGATGAATCTGCTTTAAAAAACATAAGTCAAACAAGGTTGATTGAACGGTTGAACAAGATACAAAATAAGATTGCTCCAAATAATGAGGCAGATGTGGTAGGCTCTCGAGTTAGAAAGGAAAACATTTTGGACATTCAAGAACAAGACTCTTTAATTCGAGATATAGAAATTAAAGAGGAGGAACCTACTGTATTAGATTTGGTGAAAATTTTAGACGCACCGGGTTCCAAGTACGACTATATTGTAAAAGAGGGGGATGTTATTTCCATTCCGCCTAAACTGGAAACAGTAAGAATTGCTGGAGAAGTCATATCTCCATTGAATGTGAGGTACGATGAGGATTATGACTTTAAAAATTATATCAATGATGCAGGTGGTTTTACTGCTGTAGCTAAGAAGGGAAGAAGCTATGTACAATATCCTAATGGCAGAAGTAAACAAACGAGAAGATTTTTATTCTTTAAGTTTTACCCAAAAGTCGAACCTGGGTCAACGATTTTTGTGAGTAGAAGGCCGGACAGGGAGCCTGTTAATTTTCAAGCAATAATTGCGGCCGCTGGTTCGGTGGCTACGCTTGCTTTGGTAGTAGATCGGCTGTCTAACTAATTAAAGTATGAAGTTTAGTAAGATAATAGAGGTAGGTAATAAACAAATTGGAGGAGAAAATCCATGTTTTGTCATAGCTGAGGCTGGTGTTAATCACAATGGTGATTTATCAATGGCCAAAGAAATGATTGATGTTGCAATAAATTGCGGTGCAGATGCAATCAAGTTCCAGTCTTTTATAGCAAAGGAACTCATCTTATCCAACGTTGGTATGGCCACTTATCAAAAGATTAATTTAGAAAAGGAGGGGTCTCAATTTGAAATGTTGAAACAACTTGAGGTGTCAGCAGAAAAGATGTTAGAGCTAAAGCTGTATGCAGATTCCAAAAATATAACTTTTCTCACCACGCCCTTTGATCAGGTTAGTCTAGATGCACTGGATATCTGTGATTTGGATGCTTACAAAGTAGCATCCACAGATACAACAAATCTTATGTTTCTAAAGAAGATTGCTAGAAAGGGCAAACCAATGCTGCTTTCTACAGGTATGACTTATATGTCTGAAATCAGGTATGTTTTGGAGGAGATTTCGAAGATAAATAAGAATATTATTTTGTTACATTGTACTTCGAATTACCCTACTCCACCTCAAGAAGTGAACCTTGAAGTGTTGAGGTCATTTAATCATGAGTTTGAAATTATAACTGGATTTAGTGATCACACAGAGGGAGTAGGAGCTTCACCTTATTCTCTAATGTATGGTGTGAAAGTTATTGAAAAACACTTTACTCTCGACAAGAATCTACCTGGGCCTGACCATGTGGCCTCTCTTGAGCCCGATGAACTTACCCTGTTTGTTAATGAAGTTAGAAAGGCTGAAAAATTTATTGGAAGCCCAATTAAGTTTCCGACAATCAGTGAGTTAGGCACGAGAGCCTCACTTCAAAAGTCAATAGTAGCAGCAATGGATATTCAAAAAGGAGAAATTTTGACTTTAGAACACGTAAATACAAAAAGAACTGGAGGAGAAGGTATTCCAGCTTTATATGTAGATCAAATAGTTGGTAGAAGAGCAAAGAGGTCTTTTCAACGGGATGAAGTTATAGAATTATAAAAGGAGGGGGCTAACAGTTGTCAATTTTTGTATCATCAGCCTGTATTAGGGAGAGAAACCTTAAAAAAAATGTTCTTGAATTGAAACGATTAGGATTTCGTTCTGTAGAACTCACAGGTGGTCTCCAGTTTTCAGGTTCCAATATTTCAGAGATCAAGAATATAGTTGAACAAAGCGATGTAAGTTTGCAGCTTCACAATTATTCTCCTCCGGTTGAAAAGGATTTTGTCCTAAATATGGCATCCCTTAACGAGAAGACATTTCAGCGTTCATTGTCTCATGTTCAATCTTCTTTGAAACTGTCGGAAGAGTTAAACCTAGGAAAGTATGCTGTTCATGCAGGTTTTTACATTCCTATCGAAGCAGATGAGTTGGGAAAGGTTATCACCAAAAGGGTGCTTTACGACCGCAAAGAGTCCTTTGAACGATTTGTAAGCACCGTTACAAATTTATATTCTAAAGGTATAGGTGATCTTTACATAGAGAACAATGTTGTCTCCAAGGCTAACTTCGATGAGTATGGGGAGAATCCATTTATGTTGACCTGTGCTGATGAATATTTTGAGCTCAAGGAAAGAATTCCTCAGTTAAAGATATTACTTGACTTTGCTCATTTAAAGGTTTCTTGCCAATCCTTGGGGTATTCATTTGAAGACGAGGCCTCCAGGTTGGTGAAAGAAACAGACTATGTACACGTAAGTGATAATGATGGTTTATCCGATTCCAATCAGGGTGTGAGCCAGGATTCAGAAATGTATGAAATTCTTAAGACGTCTCAGTTAAGAGGCAAAACAGTTACATTAGAAGTTTATTCTGGCTTAGAAGATTTAAAAAGAACTTACGATTTGATTGATCAATTGCAATGATAAAGTATCCAATTTATCAGCCTTCCATAGGAAGTCGGGAGAAGGAATTAGTTAATAATTGCTTAGACTCTTCATGGATATCTTCGCGTGGAGAATATGTTGACCTGTTTGAGGAAAAACTGTGCCAGATAGCAGGTGTCAAACATGCCATAAGTATGCATAATGGTACTCATCCACTTCATATTGCATGTCTTTTATTAGGCCTAGATGGAGAAAGTGAGGTTATCATGCCGGTTTTTTCCTATGTAGCGACAGCGAATGCCGTTGCCTATTGTGGAGCTAAGCCCATTTTTGTAGATATTACTCAAGATGATTGGAACATAGATGTAAGCAAGATCGAAGACCAAATTACTTCAAATACCAAAGCTATAATTGCTGTTGATATTTATGGTTATCCAGCTAACTACAGGGCCTTGAGAGAAATTGCACAGAAGTACGATATTCGAATCATTGCTGATTCTGCGGAGTCTATTGGTGCGGAGTATTTGGGTCAGAACTCGGGTGCATTTGGTGAATTATCTACCTTCTCTTTTTTTGGTAATAAGACTATCACCACTGGTGAAGGTGGAGCCCTTCTTACCGATGATGATGACTTTGCAGAGAAAGCACGACAATTAAAAAATCAAGGTAATTCAACTACCCAACGCTATTATCATGATGTGTTGGGATACAATTATCGGATGACCAACATTCAAGCTGCGATTGGATTGGCTCAATTAGAAAAATTGGATGCCATTCTCGAAAGAAAGCGTGAAGTCTACAAAAGATATCATACTAATTTGAGTCAATATGTTCAATTTCAAGTGCCCAAAGAGCACGTAAATCCTTCATACTGGTTAGTTTCATTTTGTCTTCCTCATGGAGTATCTAGGTCAGGTCTAGAAGACTTCATGTCACGTAAAGGAATTGAAACTAGGCCATTTTTCACCTCAATGGATGATTTACCCTACTTTGAAACGGGTAATTTCGAGCAGTCAAAAGATATTTCTAAAAGGGGGGTGAGCATACCAAGTTATCCTCAATTGACAAATGAAGAAATCGATTATATAAGTCAATGCGTAATTGACTTTTTAAGTAGTTAATAAATGAAAAGAGCATTAATCACTGGTATCACCGGTCAAGATGGATCATATCTGGCAGAGTTTCTTTTAAACAAAGGTTATGAAGTCCATGGACTCGTGCGCAGAGCTAGTCTAGAACAAAAGTTGAGAATTGATCATCTTTATAAAGATCCACATAAAAAATCTAACTTCAAGGTTCACTATGGCGACATCACAGATTCAATGAATGTTACTCGTTTAATTCAGCAAATTGAACCAGACGAAATATACAATCTAGCGGCTCAAAGTCATGTAAGGGTCAGCTTTGAAATTCCTGAGTATACTGCGAATGCTGATGGACTTGGAACAATGAGGGTGCTCGAAGCTATTCGTATTTCTGGGCTAACCGAAAAAACTAGAGTATATCAGGCTTCAACTAGTGAACTTTATGGTAAGGTGCAGGCCGTCCCTCAGAACGAAGAAACACCCTTTTATCCAAGAAGTCCATATGGTGTGGCCAAAATTTACGCTTACTGGTTAACAGTTAATTATCGGGAGGCTTACGGTATGTTCGCCTCGAATGGCATTTTATTCAACCATGAATCGCCTAGGAGAGGAAACAGCTTTGTAACAAAAAAAATTGCAATGGCTGCATCGCAAATTAAAAAAGGTGAGAGAGAAAAACTCTATCTGGGCAACTTAGATGCAAAACGCGATTGGGGATACGCTAAGGAGTACGTAGAGTCTATGTGGCATATTCTTCAGCATCACGAAGGTGACGATTTTGTGATTGCCACAGGCGAGACCCACTCTGTCAGAGAATTTGTAGAGCTCGCTTTTGGTCATGCCGGAATTGAGTTGGATTGGGAAGGCGAAGGTGTAGATGAAAAAGGAGTAGACCGCAAGACGGGTAAGGTGATTGTAGCCATAGATCCTTGGTACTTCAGGCCAACAGAAGTTGATTTATTGATTGGCGATGGTACTAAAGCAAAAAAACTCCTTAACTGGGAGCCCAAAGTGAAGTTTGAAGAGTTAGTGGGAATAATGATGGAACATGAGTTAAGACAGGTATGAGATTAAATAGCCTTTTGCTCAATAGGTTAAAAGATATCCGTGGCTTTTTTCTAATCTCATTGATTGTCAACTCCTTATTAAGAAAAAATCGATTTCTAAATTACTTACATGTGAATTCGATTTGAGCTGACCTATATTATTCTCTTTATTAACAATATCTTAAAGAGAATGCTATTAAAGTTACCATAAAAACTAAGGTTAATAAAACAGTGATTAATTTGAATGAAGCTTTAGTAGTAATTCCTGCCCGAGGAGGATCCAAAGGGTTGAAAAGGAAAAACATAAAACTACTCGGGGGCAAACCCTTAATTCAATACACCATAGATGTAGCACTAGAGCTGTTTGAGGAAGAACAAGTTTTAGTTTCTACTGATGATTCGGAAATAAAGGATATTGTCGAAGAGTTGGGATTAAAAGTACCATTTACCAGGCCGGCAGAACTGGCCACTGATCAGTCTACCTCTAGAGAGGCCCTGCTTCATGCCATTGGTTGGGCAGAAAACAATGGTATGAAGCCTGATATAGTGATCATGTTGCAACCTACCTCCCCTTTTCGCCAGGCCGTTCACATTAAAGAGGCCCTTGAAAAGTACCATGCAGATTTGGACATGGTAGTTTCTGTCAAGAAGACCAAGTCCAACCCCTATTTTGTGCTGTTTGAAGAAAATGAACATGGATACTTAAGGAAATCCAAAGACTCAAATGTAACCCGAAGACAAGACCTGCCAACCGTGTGGGAGTATAATGGCGCGGTCTATGTCATAAATGTTAACTCATTGAAAGAAAGGGATATTCATCAGTTTGAAAGAGTTACGGGTTTTGAGATGGATAAAGAATCATCAGTAGACATCGATGACATCTTAGATTGGAAATTTTCGGAATTATTAATTTCTAAGGGTTAGAAGGGTATACTTGTATATTGACTTTATTCTTGATTTATATTGTTCTGAGTTAAAAATCTGATTTAATAGATTTTTATTATTTTATTTTTATAAATATTATATAAATCATTAAAATAATATGTTATTACTGCATTATATATTGAATTAATGCTTAAGAAGCTTCTTTCTCATACTGTTTTATACGGAATATCTCCTCATGTTTCCAAAATCGCCTCAATATTTATTCTCCCGATTATTACAAAATACCTTACTGAATTAGATTATGGTGTTTTTGGTACTATAACTGCATATCAAACAGCTTTATCGGTATTGTCAACTATTGGATTGCGTGTTGTTTTAGTTAATTCCTATTTTAAATCTCCAAGTCAATTTAAATGGCTATGGAGACAAGTTTATGGATTCCTTATTCAATGGTCCATTGTATTTGCTTTTTTATCAGCAGTTATACTCTATTTCATTATACCTCCTGAAGCTAGACAAAATGAATTCAAAATCATTTGTCTTTCAGTTTTCCCTCTAGTTTTATTTGGACCAGTAAATTTGATAGGGTTTAATTTTTACCAATTAAGACAAGAACCTATTCAAATCGCAATTCGTACTATTTGTTCAGGTTTAATTACGGTATTCCTTAATTTATATTTTATAGCCATTTTAAAAATGGGCTATATGGGTTGGATTTGGTCTACTTGTATAGTTAGTATTTTATTGAACCTCTCTTATCTTTTTCCAGTACTAATTACTCACCAACTGACACCAATTTTTAATTATAAAAAGGGAACAATCCTAAATTCTTTACGAATTAGCCTTCCACTTGTTCCACACTATTATTCAGGCTTTTTATTAGAAAGCTCTGATAAAGTAGTCATGGATAATTTGGGAGTTGGGACACCTTCAATTGGTAAATATAATGTGGCTTATACCGTTGCTAGAGTAGTCAGCAGTTTAGGAAATGCCTTGGGGTTAGCTATAGGGCCTTTACTAAATAATTTTTATAAACAAAACGATTATATCAAAGCGAGAAATTTAATTGTAACGTCTCAAAAATTGATGCTCTTGCTAACTGCTGGTTTGGCATTATGGTTAAAAGAGATTTTCATGTTTTTAATCAATAATGATCAATTGGCTGAGACATATGATGTAGGTATAGTTTTAGTTATGAGTTATGCTTACAGACCTATGTACCTTGGAGCTAGTGCACGCCTGATGTTTGAAGAGAAGACGACTTGGATGCCTAGACTAACATTTACAGCCGGTGCTTTTAATGTGTTTTTGAATCTGTTATTAATTCCAATTTTTGGTTTTGAAGTGGCTGCAATAACTACTTTCATCAGTTATATGCTGATGGGATATGGTTTTTATTTTGTTAGAACTGTTAGAGAGTTGTTGGTTGTTAACTACTATCCCATTTTCATGTTTCTAGTTACATGCTTATTGACTATTGGAGTATTTTATGCCCGAGATTTGAAGGTTGAATTTAAGTTAGTTATAAGTCTATTTGTTCTTTTATGTATTTCTTTTTTTTATATCAAATCCAAAAGCCTTAAAAATGAGTATGGATAGGGAAAAGATTATAGATTTTTTGAATGCAAATTATGTTTCCGTATTTATCAATCACCCTATTCTTGGTAAAATTGACTTATGGCCATTAATTCGTGTACAGCTATACTCCCAATTAATTAAAAATTTAGAAAATTTGTCCACCTCTAAGGATGAAAGGAAAAGTACCATTTTTGAAAAAATTGTATCAATACCTTCAAGGCTGAGGTCTATAGCTGAATGTTTTTTTATAAAGAAAAATGAAAGGTTACTACTCGGGGCTAATTCACATAGAGTAGATCATGAGGGCAGTAGCTTTAATAGGTTTTTTGATCCAGAATTAACGAAGAATGGCTTACTTCTAGAATATGCAGGAAAAAGGGATGTAAACTATTATTCTAAAACAATTGAGCTCTTTGAGGTTTTACCAATTTGGTCTTTTTTCTCAGGTTATAATAAATATTCTATAAAGGAAGCTGAACTTTTTAAGTTAAGATGTCTGCTAGATGTTGTTTCGAAGAGATTTGGTTGTCCTTTTTTAAACTTTGAATCTACTATTCTCACTTCATTGAGGACGATAGGTAAATGGGAAAATTTATTTACTTTCTTATTAAAGAAATCAAGGGCTCAGGAGGTAGTGGCATTGTGCTATTATAGTAATCCTGTATTTGGAGCTTTTTTAGCGGCATCACGTATAGGGGTTAAAAAAGTAGATTTGCAACACGGTCCACAAACTTCAACACACGGAGCTTACGGTAAATGGAAATACATTTTCAAGAATCATAATTACTTAATGCCAAATGAATTTTGGACTTGGGATGAATCGTCTGCCAAAACAATTAATGATTTTACTTTAAATCCTGAATATCACAGATCAGTTGTTTATGGTAATGATTGGATTAAATATTGGAAGAATAAGAATTCAAAAATGGCTATACCCAATTCGTTATATTTATTGAGCCTACAGCCATTGGAAACACCTATACCTTCAGATTTTTTAAATTTTATGGCAAAAACGGCTGGAGATGGTGTTTTCTGGTGGATAAGATTTCATCCACGTCAAACGTTATTAGACTATGCTTTTGTTAAGGAGTTACTAATCAATCATATAACGAATGATGAATCTTTTTTTCTAGATAAGGGAAATGAATTTCCACTACCGGAGATACTAAAAAATACTTCAGTACATTTTACTTGCTTTTCTGGGACTGCATTGGAAGCGGCAGAATTCAATATTCCAACATACTTTTTAGATTCTAGAGCTTGTGATTTAATAGTTCAAAGGCCAAAATTATTCTTTTGGTTTCGAGATTTTAAAATCGGTTGGGAAAAATTCGAAGTTGAATGAGGTTATTAACTAAAATATTTGAATTTATTTCAAAAAGAAATGTGATTCAAGTTACTGATCGTTTAAAAATATCAAATTCTGCTAAAATATCTGGTTGTAAATTATTCGGTAATATAGAGATATCAGAAAATGTAAAAATAGCTGGAGGGGTTCAAATACACTCTGAATCCAAAAAAGTAACAATCGGTAGATATTCAGCAATTAATGGCCCGAATACAGATATTCATTGTTATATAAATTCTGTTAGGATAGGAGCTTTTACAAGCATTGCGAGGAATGTTAATATCCAGGAGTTTAATCATAACTACACAGGAATATCAACGTACTTAATTAATAAGAATATTTTCGGTAAAAGTAAAAGTCTAGATATTCATAGTAAAGGCGAAATTATCATTGGTAATGATGTTTGGATTGGGGCACAATGCGTTATCCTGAGTGGTGCGAAGATAGGGAACGGAGCTATTATCGCTGCTAACTCAGTCGTTGTGGGTGATATTCCTGCCTATGCTATTGCTGCAGGAACACCGGCTAAAGTTTTAAAGTTTAGGTTTGATAGAGAGACAATTGACATATTGGAATCAATGGCATGGTGGGAATGGTCTATCGAAAAAATCATTGAGAATGAAGATTTATTTAATTTGAAAAAAATTAATTCTTGTAGTTTAAATTCGTATTTACAGAATGACTAAAAAAACGTATAGATCTGAATTGAGAATCTTAAATATTAATGTTAAAAGTATAAACAGTTTTTGTTATCAGTACCGTATCTCAGGTTTAATCTAGTTAGTTGCAATCACTCATTTCGGTAATTGTATATTTTCTTGTTCTGTTGAATTTTTCTTTCTAAAAAATGGCTAAAGACATAAACATAATTAGACTACTACATGGGTTCTACATCCGAATTAAGAGAAACTGGAAGGTGTTGATTGCCCTCAATTTTGTCATACTCCTGTTAGTTTACTTTTACCCAAAGAAATACCTATCTGATGTAATTGTTCTTCCTCAAACTAATAACCAGCCTTCTAGTGTAGATTTAGCAGGTTTTGGACCTTTGGCTAACGCAGCTGGATTAAATTTAGGCGGGGCTTCAAACTCTGTTGGAATTAGTTCTACTCTATATCCAGATTTACTAGAGAATCATGAAGTTCAGTTGAGGTTGATCAATAAGAAATTAATGATAAGTGATATCAGTAATGACTCTTTAACCTACAAGCAATATGTTCTAGAATATTATAAGCCAAGTTATGTTGAAGTAATCCGAGAGTATTCTCTCGGATTACCTTCAAAAATCATCAGATTATTTAAATCAGGTGAAAATACTGAGATGGAGAATACAGATGATGAAGCCAATCAACTGAAAGAGGATAAGGTCAATTTTATTTCCAAAGTAGATGAAGGGGTTATCAATAGAATGAGATCTGAAGCATTTATTTCTATCGATTCAAGAAGTCGATTAGTGACTGCTGGTTTTGAGTCAGATTATCCTGAGATTTCTAGTCAAATGACCTTGGCGTTATTAGAAGTTTTAAAAAATAAGCTAACTGAATTCGAGTCTGCAAAAGCTATGCGAGATTACGAGTTCATTAAAGGTCTTTTTGAGAAAAAGAAAAGTGAATATTTGATGGCTCAAGCAAAGTTGGCAGAGTATGAAGATATGAATGCTAACCTGGTAACAAGTAGAGGACAGTCAGGTTTGAGGAATCTCCAAACAGACTTTTCTATTGTTAGTGCTGTTTATCAAAAATTAGCTACAGATTTGGAACAGGCTAAGATTAAAATGGAACAGGATAAGCCTTTCTTCTACGTAATTAAAGAAATCACTATACCTAATAAGGCCACTCAAAGCATAACCAAGAGATTTATTTTGGCTGAAATCGTTTTTCTTTTGTTTGTGTCGGTAATTATAGCCTTTTCGGTTTTTTCTGAGCCTTTATTTAATGAATTGAGGCAAATTCAAAGCGAAAGATAATTTGAAGTTATTAGTAGGTATTCTTAGAGTAGATGAGCCTCAGTTCTACTTTTTGAAAGAACAGCTTCAAAGGTACTTGGCCGATAATGATGACTACTTTGTAATCAATAACTTGCCTAAGAATGAGGCACATGACTTGCTTTATTCGACCTTCTATAAGAATAGAAATGATTTTGACATTTTCCTGAAGCTAGATGCAGACATGTTCATAACAGATGATCAGTTTATTGATTGGCTTAAAGGAAAGTTTGAAAATGATATAGAGTTAGATTGGCTACATTTTCATATATGGGACTATTTCTTGGAAGATTACATAAGTGGTGTTAATGCTTATAGTAATCGAGTCAGATGGACTGCAAATACTGATAATCTATATACCGATAGGACGTTAATCTCAAGCTCAGTTCTAAAAAGTGAGATAGTCTCAAGACCCTCTTCAAAGTATATTTTACACTGTCCGGATCCTAGTGATGAACAAGCGTTTAATTTTGGGAGTCATAGAGCTATTAAAGCTTTTCCAAGAGGTGTTGAAATGCCGAAAAGAAACTCGACTCATGGCGAGGTATTTTTTTTATTATGTAAATCAATTTTCCTGAACTTCACTCGACAAAAACTTATTGCCATGGCAGCCTATATTCTTGCTGTAAAGAAGAAGGTCTCAGATGAGTTTATAAATAGAAGTTCAAATAATAGAGAAAAATCACTTGAAACGTTAGCCTCTAAAACTAATAGAGAACTATTAATCTATCTATTTGTCAATTATGAAAGCTATTTCTTGATGTTGGGAAAGTTAGGGTATGTCCTTTTATACAAATTGAAATTACGAGAGGCTAAGTGATTTTAATTCCGACTTTATTTTTCGAAGAGACCTACGCAGGGTGGGCTAAGTTTACCCGTAGGATGATCCCTTACTTAGAAGACCAGAATGTTGTAGTTCTAACTTTTAGGTCAGAATTGAAAAGTGATATCCCTCATGCTATAATTCCTTTTGATTTTATAAAAAACAATAGGATTAGAAGTTTATGGTTCAGCTTATATGCATGTTTTTTTATTCTTGCCAATAGGAGAAAAGTTTCAGCCGTATTCTGTCCCAACCTTTATTTGTTTTCCTTATTGATTGCAGGCGTTTCTATATTAACTAATTCAACATTTACTGGTAGGGTCTGTGCCAATGAGTTGAAAAGCTTTTACTCTAGATCTTCTACCTTGAGAAAATGGTTAGCGAAAAGGTTTCATAATATAATCGTTCTAAGTGAGGCATCTAAAACAGAGGCACAAACGTTGTTGGGCAATGAAATTAATATTGAGTTTATTCCTAATCCTGTTGATGAATTTTTTATAAATAAAGCTAGAAGCCCTCAAGAAGCAAATGTGTTGTTTGTTGGAGAATTTAACCCGAGAAAGGGATTAAAGCGTTTGCTCAGTTCTTGTAGAAATGCAAAAGTAGGCGTGACTAATCTAAAACTGACCATAATCGGTCCAATTACTGATAAGCCCTATTATGATGAGCTGGATAGATTTTATGATTTTGCAACATGTGATTGGATAACTATTCTTGATAAACTAGAGAAAGAAAGTTTGCTAAATTTTTATTCTTCATCCACAGTTTTTGTTTTGCCCTCCTACAGTGAGGGTATGCCAAACGTTTTACTAGAAGCTATGGCAGTTGGAGTACCATGCATTGGCTCGCGTATCCCAGGAATAGTTGAAAATATCTATCATGGTCAAACAGGTATGCTTTTTTCAGGAGAGGATTTTTCTCAAGAGTTAATAAAGCTATTGACCCATAAGAATCTCAGAGAATTAATTTCTGAGCAAGGTAAGCTCTTCATTGAAGCTGAGCGGTTGCCCAAAAAGGTCTTTAACATTTACAATAACATTATTTTTGATGGGGCTACTTCAAATTCTTAAATCAGATTTTAGAGTTAATAAAAGATTCAATCAAAGACTATTTTTATTTATTGTCAGGGGTAACACGTATAACTGGCCAAAAGGCATATTATATTCATTGATTAGATTACTTTTTAAGATCTGGAATTCTCTTTTTTCGATAGCTTTTAACTCCGAAGTGCCTTCTTCTGTTAATATTGGGTCAGGGCTAAGAGTGCCTCATCCATATAACATAATAGGGTTACTTACTTAAATCGCAGAGCAAAAAAGATGAACCCTCTTTTAAAGCAACCAGTAATTGTTTTTAGGGGGGTAGCTCTAAATTTGATTAAATTGTAAGTATTTGGTTTGCAGTCTTTTGCTGCCTAAATAAGTAACCCTATAACATAATTATTAAAAAAAACACTTCAATAGGGGATAATGTAACCATTTTTCATGGCGTAACGATTGGTTCAGATGAGGTCAAAGAGGTGGAAACTGTTATTGGAGACAATGTGTATTTTGGTTGTAATGTCACGGTACTTTCAGTGTCAAAGATTTGCTCAAATTCAAAATTAGCGGCTCACGCTTTAGTTTTGAGAGATATAGAAAACCCAGGTACAATCAAGGGACTTTATAAATGATATTTTATTTAATCTTATCATTAATTAGTGTATTGTTTTTGATAATCGCTGATTCTTTAGACAATGGAAAAAAAGCGTTCTCACAAGCCTTTGCGATATTTTTAGCAATAATATCTGCTATTCGTTATGATGTAGGGTTCGACTATCCTGTTTACTATGAAGTAGCTTCACAACAAGGTGATTTTTTATGGGAGTTCTTAAGGTTTGAGTTTTTAAGTAAAATAATTGTTTTTACCGTATGGCTGTTCAAGCTGCCTTATCTCATATTTTTCATTTACAGTTTTTTAACTGTCTATTTCGTATTTCAAGGGTTAAAACGTTTGATGCCAGATAGCTTGCATATAGGACTTTTTATATACGCACTGTTCCCTTTATTCTTCATTGACTCGTTCAGTTTAATCAGGCAACATTTAGCTATAGCAATAATATTTTACGCTATTAGTTTTTTAATAAATAGGAAGTTTCTGACTTATATAATAATTGTTTGTATCTCTGGATTAATTCATTCTGGTTCTTTTGTAACCATACTTTTAATCCCGATGTGTTTCGTTAAAATAAAGCCATGGGTTTTTACCTTTTTTGTTGCTTTGACATTTGTATTTGGTCGTCAGATTACTTTAATGTTATTGGATATTTCTGGTTTTAGTAGCTCATATTTAAGCCCTGAAGGTGTTAAAGGTACCGGTGGTAACCTAATAAGATTTCTAATGAATGGAGTTGCACTAGGCCTTTTATTTTTGCAGAACAGGCTAAATGAGAAGGTACATTTTTTTGTAGGAATATTTTCGTTAGGAATTCTATTTTATAATCTTTTTGGTTCTTTTGGCCATGCAGGTATAAGGGTGTTCGAGTATTTTTCGATATCTATTGTTCCTCTTATGCCATTGGTTGTTAAGGCCTTTAAACCTCAAAGATTAGTATCTATTTCAGCCTGTCTCATTTTATTAGTTTTTAACCTGTCATACATTTCATTGACGACAAGAAATGAAAAGAAGTCAGCATTGACTCCTTACAGTACGATTTTCACAACAGACAATAAAGGGAAGTTCAAGTGAAAAGAAAGATATACATCATTGATTTAGCTGAAAGATCTCCTGCTTATAACAAAGAGCTACATAAAGCACTTAAGGAAAATGGGTCTTCAGCTGAGTATGTAGACTCCACTTTTAAATCTAATATGTGGGGCTACGTGAAATATTTCCCTCAAAAGAAGGGGCTGCTTTTTAAACACTTTAAATTTATTAATCTTCTTTTAAATCACTTATTCTTCTATAGGTCAATTCTTAAATCGAAGCATTTAACAACTCTACACTTTCAATGGCTTCCGTTATTTGATAAAACATCGCTAGAGTTGTTCATCTTAAAGAGACTAAAAAAAAGGGGGCATAAATTGGTACTAACCATTCATAATGTGCTTCCTCATGATTCAAATCTGACTTTCAAATCGAGGTTTAAGAAGCTTTATAATGTTATGGACAAAATAATAGTGCATAGCGAAAACATTAGATGTGAGTTAATAAATGATTACAGTATAGCTGAATCGAATATTGAAGTTGTTCGGCATGGCAGCCTTCTCTTTAATCCTGAAGAATATTCGGAAGAAAACAATGAGTTTAGTTACGCTCTTTTCTTTGGGTTAATTCGACCCTACAAGGGGGTTGACTTTTTACTCAGCGCTTGGAAAGAGGTTAATCGAGTAAATCCAAACTTACGTTTAAAAATAATAGGAAAATGCCCAGACTCTTATGAAGAGGTTGTTTTAAGTCATATTCATGATGATATGAACGTAGAGTATAAAAACATTTACGCAGATGTTTCTGAGTTGAAAAAGTATATAAAGGGGGCTTCATTATTGATTTTCCCCTACAGGGCAATTACGACTTCTGGTGCAGTAATAACGGGATTAAGTGCAGGCAAAGCTGCTATTTTAACCGATTTGCCAACTTTTAAATCGGAATTTTCAGAGAGTTGTGAGTTTGTTCAATATGGAAATTCCAGCGAGTTATCTACGGCTATTTTAGGGGTCTCTCAAGATTCAGAAAAAAGAAAGGTCATGATTTCTAATTCACTTGAGTTAATGAAAGAAAAATATAATTGGTCGGGTATATCATTAGATACGATGGAAATTTATAAAAGTCTAAATAATGGATAGGGAAGAACAAGGGTTAGTATCCATTATTATGCCTTCATACAATTCTGCAAAATACGTTAAGAACACAGTGCAAAGTGTGTTGAACCAGAAATATGAAAATTGGGAATTGCTAATAACTGATGATTGTTCACGCGATAACACCATGGATTTGCTAACGGATTTGTCTGAGAGTGATGACAGAATAAAAGTGTTTAAGCTTGCTGAAAATGCTGGCCCTGCCGTAGCCAGAAACAAATCAATTCAGGAAGCTAAGGGTAGATATATTACTTTTCTAGATAGCGATGATATTTGGAATGTGGACTTTTTAAAATCAATGCTATCTTTTATTAAAGAGAACAATTATTCCTTCGTTTTTGCTTCGTACAAACGATTCTCTGAGAGAGATAACCACTATATAAGCGATTTTATCGTTCCTAATAAGGTAAATTATAAGTCACTATTGAAAACATGTCCAATATCTTGTTTAACTGCACTTTATGATGTCGAAAAGCTTGGTAAACAATATATGCCTATCATAGATAAAAGACAGGACTATGGACTTTGGTTGAAGTTATTAAAAATTACAGACTATGCATACGGATACAAAGTTCCATTAGCTACTTATATGATTAGGGAGGGTTCTGTTTCTAGAAATAAGTTTGTTGCTAGTAAATATCAATGGAAGATTTATAGAAAGGTTGAGAGATTAAATTTTATCTATTCTTGTTACTGTTTTGTTTGCTACTTTATTAATGGAGTTAAAAAGTACTCGAGATAGTTAAATACTGTTTTATCCAGTAATTATAAATCTTCAACTAGAGGTCCCTCCTTTTTCTGCTGTTTAATTCATAGTTTTGCAATTAAAGTATGGAACGAACCCTCCTCATAGCAGGTACATCTTTCCTCTTGACATTCTTGGTATTTCCTGTCTTTATTAAATTTTTCAAGCGAAGGAATTTTTTAGATGATCCAGGTGGAAGGAAGATTCATACAGCCAAAACACCAGCTATGGGAGGGTTGCCTATATTTATTGGGTTTGCGATATCAATTTTGATTTGGGCTCCTTTTGAGGTGTTAAGAGATGTCAAGTATGTGCTCAGTGCGGTTTCCATAATGTTTATTATTGGTTTTAGGGATGATTTGATAAATCTTAGAGCTTATCAAAAGCTGATAGGACAAGTCGCTGCGGCTATGATTATAATAGCTGTTTGTGACATTCGCTTTACTTCCCTTTACAACTTGTTTGGGTTAAGCGATATACCCCTTGCAGTAAGTTACTTGCTTAGTCTTTTTACAATTATAGTAATTACCAATGCCTACAATTTGATTGATGGTATTGATGGACTTTCTGGGTCTGTTGGGATAATTGCAACATTGTTTTTTGGTCTCTTTTTCTTTTTGAATGGGGAAGAGGGATTCGCATTAGTGTCCCTATCCTTAACTGGGGCATTACTAGCATTTCTTAATTATAATTGGGCACCCTCTAAGATATTCATGGGAGATACAGGCTCACTTTTTATAGGCTTTTTCCTCTCCATTTTAACTATAAAGTTTATAGACTTTAACTATTCAATAGTAGGTCAACAATTTGCTTTCGGAGGCTCCATAGGTACCGCAGTTGCTATTCTCATATTGCCATTAGCGGATACATTCAGAGTTTTCGTTAAAAGAGTCTTGAAAGGTAAATCTCCAATGCACCCGGATAGAACACATGTGCATCATATACTTCTTCGGCTTGGGTGTAATCATGCGCAAGCAACGGGTATTCTAGTTACAGTTAATGTAATATTTGTTTTACTTGCTCTAGTACTAAAGGAATTCTCTGATTCAGTCGTAATTCCATCTATTCTTATAACGGTCATTGCTTTAGGGACCATTCTAGATCTTATTTTTAGAGCGGCCATAGATAAGCGAAAAGAAGAACTTCGTGAAAGAAACCGAGCTTCAAGAGATGAAGCTAAAGTGGTTTCCATTTCTAAAAATGCAGGATAGTCATTTCTGCTAGTACATTTCTACTAGGTTTGTTTTAATATCTTATCTTGCGTTGAAGTTTTAAAGCAAGAATGAGATCACACCTTTTTACCTACTTCCTACTATTTTTCTTTAGTATAACCATCTCAAGCCTAAGCGGTCAAAGTCTTCCAGACTTTTCTTCTATAAACATATCGAGTCTTTCTGATCAGCAGATTGAAGCTTATGTGAAGCAGGCTAATGCTATGGGCTATTCCCAGACTGACCTTATCTCTTTAGCCAGATCACAAGGGATGAGCACAAATGAGCTTTCCTTATTAACTGAGAGAATTAATAATGTAGAATCTTCTCGTTTAGCAAAGTCTAGAACAAGTCCATCTACTTCTAGCAGGTTGAGATCAGCTTATACCGATTCTTTGGAAGTTTTAGTTGCAAAGGAAAAATCTGAAATTTATGGTTTAGATATTTTTAGGAAAAGCTCATTTCTTACCTTTCAAACCACTCAAAATACCCCAACTCCGAAGGAATACATACTAGGAGCGGGAGATGAAGTTTATATTGATGTATACGGAGCATCGGAGAGCTATTATCAGGGTACTATAAGTCCTGATGGCACTATTTTGTTAGAAAATATTGGACCTGTAGTCATTAGTGGATTATCTATTGACGAGGCTAGAGGAAAAGTAAAATCTCGATTGGCAGGTTATTATGATGGTATTAATGGAACTAACCCCAATACGTTTGTCTCACTCTCTTTGGGTCAAGTTCGAAGTGTAAACGTAAACGTAATTGGCCAAGTCGAACTCCCAGGGACATACAATCTAAGTGCCTTAAATACGGTTTTCAATGCGCTTTATGCAGCAGGGGGAGTTAATGAAAATGGTACCCTAAGAGAGATCAAGCACTTCAGGAATGGAGAACTTCTTTCCACTATAGATGTCTACGAGTTTCTTCAAAATGGATATTCAATAGGTGATAAGAGAATTGAAAATGGAGACGTAATACTTGTTCAACCATATACTAACAGGGTTACACTCAAAGGAGCCACTAAGATTGCTGGTAAGTTTGAGCTAAAGGCTGAAGAAACTGTTGCGGATCTGATGAAATACTCGGGCGGTTTTGCTGAGAACGCATACACAAAATCAATTAAGTTATATCGGGTTAATGATGGTCAGCGGTTAGTGGTCGATATCCATTCAGACCAGTTCGAGGTTTTTGGAATTAAGACTGGCGATGAATTTATGGTGTCATATGCGCTAGATCGCTTCACAAATAGGGTAATTGTTAAGGGTGCAGTTTTTAGACCTGGAGATTATTCAATTGGTCAGGGACTGACCCTACAAGGGCTTTTGAACAAGGCTGAAGGCCTAAAGCCAGATGCTTTTCAAGACCGTATATTAATTACTAGAACTGGGGAAGATTTCACTACTGAATCTATTTCGATCAGCCTAAAGAATGCCACAACCTTTAATCTACAAAAGGAAGATGTTGTAACCGTATTTTCGAGAAATGAGCTGCGAGAAGAAGCGTTCGTAGAGGTTCTTGGGGAGGTCAATAGCCCAGGAGTGTTTAGCTTCTCTAAAGGATTAACCTTAGATGATGTTTTGTTGCAGGTAGGTGGTACAGTTACATCGGCATATGGAGGTAATGTTGAAATTTCTAGAAGAATATCTACTGAAGAAAATGGCGGGCTTGGCCTATCTGAAACCTATGTTTTCCCAATCGATATGAAAGGAGAAATTGAAGGAGAAAGTGGTTTTGAGTTAGAGCCGTACGATCAAGTTTTATTTAGGAGAAGCCAAAACTTCAGAAGACAGCAGTTAGTGACCGTTGAAGGGCAGGTTAGTTCACCAGGGCTTTATGCCATTAAGAATCAAGGCGAAAGAATTTCAGATATTCTTAATAGGGCGGGAGGTATCACTGAATTCGCTTTTGTGGAAGGGGCTACCTTAATTCGGAAAACAGAGTTTTACGAGGAGCCTACCGACATTGAAAAGCAGATTGATGACCTCATAAGGTTACAAGAGAAATTTGAAAATAACCCGAACCTATTAACAGAAGCTGAGTTGGCTATGATATCTCGAATAGAAGATGATATTCAAGAGCTAGAAAAAAGAAGGGAAAGCAACCAGAGCCTTTCTAGCTTCGCTAAAAGAGAGCGAATTAAGGAGGTAATCGAAAGAAACGCGTTGACATCTAATATTCAGTTGAAACAAGCAGAAGCTATAGGCATAGATTTGCCATCAATAATAAATAGGCCTGGCTCTGTATCTGATTTGCTTTTAGAAGAGGGTGACGTTTTAGTTATTCCTAAGAGGTCCGAAACAGTAAGGTTGAGAGGAAAGCTACTTTACCCAACAACAAGCAGGTTTGTTGAAGGTAAATCTCTAAAGTATTACATCAACAATGCAGGAGGCTTTGACTATCGAGCTAAGAAGAAGGGGACCTATGTGGTTTATGCGAATGGGGAAGTAGCAAGAACCAAGAGCTTACTTTTTATGAAGTTTTATCCAAAGGCTGCTCCGGGAGCAGAAGTCATTGTACCTACCAAACCTTTAAAGATTCCAATAAGGCTACAAGATGTAATAGGAATTACCAGTGGTCTAGCGACATTGGCTTTAGTTATTAGTCAAATCAGTCAGAATAATTAAGATGGATTCTCAGGACAATTATATAGGAGAGGGGAAAATTTCTTTGGGCTATTTGATCCAAAGGCTCAGGTATTGGGTTCTCTTTATTTTGTCTAAGTGGCTGAAAATTGGACTCGGTACTGTGGTAGTTCTGCTATTAGTAGTTGGTTACAATTATCTGAAGCCTAAAGTTTTTACAGCAAAAGCTACGTTTGTTCTAGACAATGATAGTTCTGGTGGACTAGGAGATTTAGGTTCTATAGCTTCTTTAGCTGGCATTAATGTCGGTGGCATTGCAGAAGGAGGAATCCTGTTTCAGATCGATAATATTCAAGAACTTTATCGATCAAATCGAATGTTAGAGAAGACTTTGTTGAGTCCAATCATTATTGATAGAGAGAAAGTACTTTTGATCAATAGGTTCGCTGAGTCTAATAAACTTACAAATAAATGGTTAGATGAGGGAGTTGAGTTAGCGAGGTTTAATACGGACCGAGAGTCTTTCACTAGAAAGCAGGATAGTCTACTACTGGAATCCATAAAATTAGTTAAAGAGAAATTTCTCTTTATAGATAAACCAAATCGAAAAACTACAATTCTTGAAATAGGCTTTAGGCATGAGGATGAGTTTTTGGCAAAACTATTCACAGAAACCCATGTTAGAAATGTCAATGAGTTTTATTTGGAAACCAAGACTAAAAAAAGCCTGGCCAACCTTCGTATACTTCAGAATCAAGCTGATAGTATAAAAAGGGTTTTAGATGAGTCCCTACTGAACCTTGCCAGAATTGATGAAACCATGCCTAATCCTAACCCGCTATATAAAACATCTCAAGTACCTTATCAGAAAGCAATGATTGATGTGCAGGCGAATAGTTCAATTTATCAAGAGGTAGTAAAGCAGTTGGAATTGGCAAAAGTTGCCCATAGAAATCAAATGCCGTTAATTCAGGTTATTGATAAACCAATTTTACCATTGCCCGATAATCAATGGAGCCTTTTCAAGGCACTTGTAATTGGTGGTTTTGTGGGTTTATGTCTAATGACCTTGTACTTCTTGATCAAGGAGGTTGTCGATAGAGCAATATTGGAGATTTAAGTAAACCACTCGTTGTAAGCTTCAATATCATTGTTGAATTACATATTTACTCTTCTTATAACTGTAAACGGAAAAAGGAAGGGATTACGTTTCGGTTGGTGCTTATTGAATAAGTTATATTATCATTTTAATGCGTTGTTGAGTTAGAAAGGGATCGCTTAAGAAAAAACTGATTTTCTATTGCTAAGCCTTGAATCAAGTACATATTTGTAGTTTAAGTATAAAGAATGAATGAGAGCATAGTTATAACAGGTGTTGCTGGGTTAATAGGAAGTAGAATGGCAGACTGGTTACTTTCTAATTTTCCAGGGTATGAGGTAGTTGGAATAGATAATTTAAGTGGAGGCTACATCGAGAATATAGATTCCCGAATAACATTTTATAACACTGATTGTGCCTCTGCAGAAATAAGGTTAATTTTCGAAAGGCATCAACCAAAATTGGTATATCACTTTGCAGCTTATGCGGCTGAAGGGCTTTCTCCATTTATTAGAAAGTTCAACTATCAAAATAACTTATTGGCTACAGCCAATATTATTAATGAGAGTATTCGCCAAAATGTAGAACGCCTAGTTTTCACTAGCTCAATGGCTGTTTATGGTGCTGGGAATCCCCCTTTCGATGAATCTGATCAGCCTTCACCTATTGATCCATATGGAGTGGCCAAATATGCTTGCGAAATGGATATTCAAATTGCAGGTGAGCAACATGGTTTGGATTGGTGCATTATTCGTCCTCATAATGTTTATGGAATAAAGCAAAATATCTGGGATACTTACAGAAACGTTTTGGGTATCTGGATGTATCAACACTTGAATAACCAACCACTTACAATATTTGGAGATGGTAAGCAAAAAAGAGCTTTCAGTTTTATTGATGATTGCCTTTCTCCATTATGGCAAGCTGGGGTGTCTCCTCAGGCAAGTAAACAGATTGTAAACCTTGGGTCTGCAATAGAATACTCGATTCTGGAAGCAAGTGAGATTCTGAGGGAAGTGATGGAAGGAGGAGAAGTTCTCTTTCAGGAGCAAAGGCATGAGGTTAAGCATGCCCATCCTACTTGGAGAAAGTCTGTGAAGGTCTTAGGGTTTGAGGATAAAACTGATTTGCGTTCTGGTCTTTCTATTATGTGGGATTGGGCACAGAAACAACCGCAAAGAGATCGTTTCCGATGGTCTGAATATGAGTTGGAAAATGGGATCTATGATTTTTGGAAGAACTCTAAAGAGTCATCTAAAACAACTGTCTAATGATTCTTTGGAATCAACAATACTACCCTGATGTGTTTTTGGCAGGAGCCGCAAAGTCTGGGACAACTTATCTCTTTGATTTATTAGCTGCTCATTCACAAATTCAGGGGTGTCATCCCAAAGAGCCATTTTTCTTTATAGATAAGGGAAACCCATATAGACAAACTACTAGAGGAATATTTAGGAGGGAATACTTAGACTTTTATAAGCCTCTTCATGAAGGTTGCTTGCATTTAGACGGAACCTCTCAAACCATTTATCAGCAGGAGTTACTGAGTCAGTTTAATGACATGCCTAAGAAGCCTAAGGTCTTGTTTATATTAAGGGAGCCTGCATCTAGGATTCTTTCCTCATTTCAATATACGTCAAACAACCTAGCAGCTGTCAATAGATTATCTTTTTCTGAATATGTTGATAGTCTTCTTGAGCCTAATCATAGGGTAATAATCGATTCCTGTAAAAACGAAAAGGCAGCTTTTTCACTAACTCATGAGCTTAGGTATTCATGCTATATTTCATATTTGAGTCTTTGGGAAAGGGCTGTTGGTAAAGAAAATATGATGGTGATTCTCTTTGAAGAAATGAATAGAAACCATGAATTAACACTTAAAGAAATTTGTGAATTTCTCGGAATTAAAGCTGAGAGATTGAAAGAGGGATCGGAAAAGGTTAACCAATCGATTTCTGTAAGGAATAAGTCTATTCATTATATTCTAAACAAGGCTTTTTCAATGGCTGGTTATAGAGTTCCATTTAAAAGTTCTATAAAGAGTCTCTATATCAAGCTTCAACATGCCCCCACAACAGAAGATCTAGACTTTCAAGATGATATATCTAGACTAAAAAAGTTCTTTGTCCCATTTAATCAAGAATTGGCCACAAAATTTGACTTGAACCTTAGTATTTGGAATTGATGAGCAAAAAAGAGGCTTCCGTAGCTATCGTCTTGTTGAACTGGAATGGATTTAATCACACAATTAAATGTATTGAGTCTCTTAGAGATATTACCTATAATAATGCAGAAGTTGTTTTAGTGGACAATGGAAGTGAAAATTCTGAGGTTGAGAAACTGAGAGAGATTGCGGGCATAAAGCTAATTGAGAATGATAAGAACTACGGTTTTACTGGGGGGAATAATATAGGGTTGAAGTATGCATTTGAGCATGGTTATGATTATTTAATGATGCTTAATAATGACACGATAGTAGAGCCAGGATTTCTCGAACCATTAATTAATGGTTTTGATGAGGGCACTGGGGCTGTGCAACCTAAGATTTATACCATGGATCCGCCAGATACTATTTGGAATGCAGGTGGCAAGTTTAATAAATGGTTAGGCTTAACAAAAACAATTGGTTCAGGAGCCAAAGACAACCCCTCCTTTGATGTTCAAATGGAGGTGGACTGGATTACAGGTTGTGCAATGGTCTTTCCGGCAAGAATGATTTCCGAAATAGGCTACCTTGATGATAATTTTTTTATCCTTTTCGAGGATTCGGACTGGTCGCTTAGATGCAGGACAAAGGGGTACAAGCTGAAATATGTTCCACAATCCAGAATATACCATTTTGAAAGTGCTACGGCAGTTAGTAGAGTAAAAGGTAAGGAGGGGTTTCGTTCGCCTTTTCGCCAGTATATTAATATTAGAAACCATCTCTATTTTTTAAGGAAGAATTTACCTCTACCATATTGGCCAACAGCTTTTATCTATCAGATTTATAAAATATCAGGATTCTTAGTTTATTACCTGTTGCGAGGCCGTTGGAAGAAATTTAGATTCACATTGAGAGGGGTCAAAGATGGTTTTAGCCCCTATAAAGAAATAGATTTTAACAACGGCTGATCAGCTTATATGAGTTTATTTTTTAGGTACCATAAAAGGCATTTGTTTTTTTGATGGCCACGCTTATTGCCATATTGTTCGTAATATTCTATTTATGTTATCTAGGCTTTGTGCTTAATGCAATTAGTCAAGGTAAATTCTGGTATGTACTTGTTTATCTAATTTCGTTTTTACCCATATACACTGTCTTCATCTCTTTTACTTATGCTTTTTTGGAGATTGTGCCCCTTACACAGTTTATCAAATACTCAAAAGAACTTGTATTCATATATGCTTTGGCTGTTTGGCTAATTGGGAGAAAGGCTAGCCTTATTAATTGGTCTTTTTGCCTTACGACCCTTGATAAGGTGTTTATTGCATTTTTAACAATGTGTTTTGTTTTTATGGTTTTGCCTATTGGAGAGGCATCATTTGTGAATAAGGCAAACTATTTTAAAAACCTTCTTTTGCTTGGCATTGCATACTTTCTTGGAAGACAGATACCATTTTCGCCCCAAGAATGGCATTCAACTTTCAAATTAGTTCTTCATGTGACTGTTGCTGCATTTTTTCTTGTGATACTTGAGAAAGTAACCGCAACTCATTTTCACTCTCAAATTGGCTTTGTTAAATATGGTTCAGACATACTACAAATTGAGCCTGAAGGATTGTTTGATTTAAGATATACTTTTCAGGCTCAGGGAGGACAACCAAGATATGGGTCCTTTTTTGCAAATCCATTAGAATTTGCAGCTTCTATGCTGATCAGTTTTTCGATCGTAATAGTATATCTGGTTTCATCAAAAAGTAGGGCTAATAAAATAAATTATCTAATACTACTCGGGGTGGTGATTTTATGTGTCTTGCTTGCATATTCGAGAGCCACTTTCGTTTCATTCTTCATTATGCTGGTATACATGGCATTTTTGCTTAGAGTTTATAAACTGATTGTAGCATTTGGTATAATTGCTGCTTTAATGGGTGTATACATTGTTTTTATTGCTCCAGATGATCTTAGATATTTTGTTCAGGATACAATTCTATTTCAAAACGCATCAAGTGTAGCCCACGTATTAGAATGGCTAGAAGCTTGGGAAAGTATGTTGGCTAACCCTATGGGTATTGGTCTAGCCACTAGTGGTAATGCAGGAGGCGTTGATTCAGATCTTCAAGTAGGGGGGGAGAATCAGTATTTGATTTTTGGAGTACAGCTAGGCTTTTTAGGTCTTATATTATACTTAGCAATGTTGTTCTACAGTATTAGAAATGGTTGGGTAACCTTCAGGGGCTCAAGTAGCCTATTCGAGAAAAGAGTTGCTTTTATTGCATCGAGCGTAAAGTTTGGTTTATTATTGCCATTATTTACTTCTAATGTTGAAATATATTTATTTGTTGCCTTATTTTCTTGGTGGTTAGTGGGAAGTAGTGAAACTCTTTATCAAAACTATTCCAATGTAACCAAAGAGAGGTTATCCAATAGTTATAGGCTATCAGAAACTCAAGTATAGGTAATGTCAATATAGAGTAGAGAGGATGAGATGAGGACAAATTGGAAGTATAGCTTCAAGAGTGCATTGGCAATAAATGTACAGCGAATTATTAGTATAGCTTCTCTATGGTATTTTAAGTATATAAGTCAGCGTAAAGTAACATTTGTTAGAAGGTATGGAATAGGCGATGTGATTATGAGTACATATGCCCTAAGCCAATTTAGAAATGAACACCCTGAAACCGATATTTCGATAGTAACGAACTATAAAGAGGTTTTTGATGACACCTACCATACGACTCATAAACTTTCATGGACAGACTTTCCAGTAATCTGGCTGATGTATGAACATTACGATTTTTGGATATGGAGAAAAACGGATAGATCCATACCCCACATTATAAGCGAGTTTATTGGTTATAAATCTCATGATAATCAGTTTCAGCTTTCTATTCATATTGATGAGAAGAGGCATGCTCGATTTTTGGAAAACATGGTCAGCAATAAAAAGTATATTGTTATTCAGCCCTATGCTAGTCACTGGAATTCAGAGAAGAACTGGTCAACTGAAAATTGGCAGCAGTTAATTTCTAGAATCAGCAACCTTGGCTATCAAATATACCACCTAGGACTAGAACTAGATCCTTTACTTTCGGGAGTTATTGATCTTCGTGGAAGAACTAGTTTGGAAGAATCATTTTTACTGATTAAATACTCTTCTTTTTTTTTAGGAGTTAACTCTTTTGGTGAACAAGCTGCAGGAGCCTTCAGTATTCCCTCTATCATTTTATATGGCCCTACAAACCCAGTATATAGCTTAAACCCTGGCCAAACAGCTATTTATGCAGATGAAAAAATCGATTTTGAAAGGATAGGTGGTTTGACTTATACATTTTGTCAGATAAACCAAATAAGACCTGAGTTTGTATTTAACTGCCTAATAGAAAAATTGAATTTGCAACCAAATCATTTAAATACATGAACATTCTATTCTTACATAGTTCTCCTGATTTGTATGGTGCGGGTAAGGTAGCATTGGAGGATATTAAGATTCTCATAAAGAATGGCCATAATGTAGTAATCTGCATGTCTCGTGAAGGGCCTTTGTGTGATATATTAAGAGATCTAGGGTGCTCAGTAAACATCATACCTTTAGCTACAGTAAGAAGAGAGTATTTTAATCTGAGAGGTATTCTCAATCGTTTTTATGTTTACCGAAAGTCGCTAAAGGCTCTAAAAAGGGTAGCCGATGAACATAAAATAGAGTTGATTTATACCAATACAACAGGAATTCTGACTGGGGCTATCTTTGCTAAGAGAACTCGATTAAGGCATCTTTGGCATGTTCATGAGATTACTCCTGGGCCTAAGTGGCTTTTAAAGTTTTATGGCCATCTGTTATCCAAATATTCTGATGTCGTTATAGCCGTTTCAGATGCAGTTAAAGACCATTGGTTAAAGGTCAATGAGAGGATTAATATAGTGAGGGTCTACAATGGCTTTGACTTAGAAGCTTACGATGGGACAAGTTGGTTGAAAAAGGAATTCAATATTAAGAGCGATACAATTCTCATTGGTATGGTGGCCCGAGTTCATTTTTGGAAAGGACAAACCTATTTTCTTAATATTGCTGCCCAGCTTAAGTCAAGACATTCTAATCTAAAGTTTATAATGGTTGGTGATGCGTTTCCGGGTTATGAATATTTATATGACGAAATAAGGACTAGAATTAATTTTCATCAACTGGAAGAGGATGTTATTGACCTAGGCTATCGTGAAGATATTACACGTATTTTGTACGATCTGGATATTTTCATCTTACCATCTATTCAACCAGATCCATTGCCAACAACAATTATTGAAGCAATGTCTAGTGGAAAGCCTGTTATAGCTACCAATCATGGCGGTGCTCCTGAAATGCTTAAGGAAGGAGAAACAGGATTTTTGATACCATGGAATAATGCTATTGAAGCGGCTAACAAAATTGACTCTCTTATTATCGATACTGGTTTGCGAGAAAAAATGGGAAAAGCTGGCGAACTTAGGGTTAAGAACATCTTTTCACTCAAGAGGCACGAGCAAGAAATTATAAAATTGATAAATGCCATATAGATGCGTGTAGCGATTATAGGAACAAGAGGTTACCCTTATGTTTATAGTGGGTATGAAACCTTTATTAAGGAACTTGTAGAGCGGTTGGTTAAAAAGGATGTTGAAGTAGTAGTGTATTGTCATCGGAATCTTTTCAGTAAGCGCCCTAAGAAGGTAAATGGTGTCAAACTAGTTTATATACCCACTATTGAGACCAAAGCCTTGAGTCAACTGGTGCATTCTTCTCTTTCAATGATTCATGCTTCCTTTTCGAAAGCTGATGTGATTTTTGCAGTTAATTCTGCCAACGGCCCTTTTGGAATGATAAGTAGACTTTTCGGCAAACCGACAGCCATAAACGTAGATGGTTTGGAGTGGTTAAGGCCAAAATGGAAGGGCCTTGGGGCAGCATACTTTAAGTGGGCCTCTAGACAAGCCACCAAATGGTACGATACTATTATAAATGATGCAGATGAAATGCGTAGAATTTACCTAGATCTTTTTGGTAGAGATTCTGAGGTTATTGCCTACGGGGGAAATATAAAATACTCGACTCAACCAGGCCTAATTAATGAATGGGGGCTAACAGCACATGAATACTACTTAATTGTTGGTCGGTTTATTCCCGATAATAATTGGGGTATTATGATTGAAGGGTTTCGAAAAAGTAGGACTAAAAGAAAATTGGTGATAGTTGGTGATGTCCCATATAAAGATGACTATTCGGCTAATCTCAAAAAATTGGCTGAGATAGATGATCGTTTAGTTTTTACAGGCCTTGTGACGAACAGGGATGCAGTTGCAGAACTATTTCACAATGCTTATGTGTATATGCATGGGCATGAATTTGGAGGGACAAACCCTACAATGCTAGAAGCCTTGAGTTTTGGTTCGGCCATTATTGCCCTTGATACAGCTTTTAATAGAGAAGTACTTCAAAATGGGAAGTATGGTCAATTTTTTGATAAAGACGAAGAAAGTGTCTGCTCACTGATTAATGATATCGATAATGAGAAAGATCTTGTTTTAGGAATGAAAGATATATCGAGGGAAGGAATAACCGATAAGTACAATTGGGATTGTATAACCGATCAGTATATTCAGGTATTTCAAGAAATCTGCAAAAATTAAGAGAACAGTGACTTGTTCTGAGCCTCCCAGATATGTTTTTTCTGGGTCAGGTAACCTTTGCCTTTTAGAGAAAGAAATTCTTGTAGATTTAGCCTATAGGTAGTTTCCAGTCTCGATTCATACGTCTCCAGAAAGCACTCAATAAACTGAAACTGATGTTTAAGAGGTTCTTCTTTGCCAGATAACTGCATGACGTTATTACGTACCCTTTTGAGTAAACTATTACTCCTTTTCTGATTAAATGTCAGGCTTTTCTCATGACTTCTATGGGCACTCAAAGGTTTTTTAATGCTCTTTACCCGACCCATGGTATAAGCAACCATTCCTAGCCAGGCATCATGATAAATTTCCAGATTTTCAGGAATGTCTTTGGCGTATTTTGTAAGCTCTTTGTTCATCAAAGATGCGGAACCAGTAACCAGATTAACGATGAGGTTTGTTTGAAAACTATGTTCATAAATATCCTGTCTTCTGTTCTGCCAAAAAGTTCCCTGTAGTAATTGATCATTTTCATCGATGATCTTCATATCATGATATATGAGGGTGGGTATATCATTATCCCCTTTTTCTAATTCTAACATCTCTTTCAGACAGAGCTCTAATTTATCTTCTAACCATACATCATCCTGGTCTGCAAGAGCTATATAATCAGCCGAATAGTTCTCCTGAAGTCCTTTTTTAATATTTCTGATAACCCCAAGATTTCCTTTATTCTCATGTAAAGTGATAATTCCATGAGCATTTGCGGCTTCTCGTAATATTCTTTTAAAATCGCTCGATGAATTGTCATCATAGATATGTACTTCCTTTAGATACTTTTGGCAAAGGATGCTATTAAGCTGTTGTTGGAAGAATAGATCACCATTGAAAGTAATCATGACTACGCTGACGCTAGCTCCCATAAATTTTTTTCTTCATTGTGATCATAATTTCTTTTATGAGCTCCTCTTTGAATAATAGGTGTTGTATTAGAAAGTAAGATGTCCCACAGGTTATTATCGAAAGAGAAAAAATTAAAATAGGGTTTCCTTTTAGAAGTTCCTGTAAAGAGAAAACTATAGGAATGAATAAAACAACACTTACTAAGGCTTTGTAAATGGCCTTCCATGGTAATGCTTTAAGAATATGACTAGGCACAAAAATACAATAGCCTATAGTGACGATAAGTTCGGTTGCTGTGTTGGCAATGGCTGCTCCAGTGCTGCCCATAGAGGGAATTAACATGATTGAGAGTATCAGAAATACAAACATCCCAATCAGGGTTGAATAAAATATACTTCGATTTTTATTGTGTGGGATTAAAATCTGAAAAGAAATTAGGTGCCCTAGTCCTATGAGCAATGGAAGAAATGCTAAAATTCTGACATCGGAGACCGCCTTAAGGAATAGTGGGCCTGAGAAAATCAGAATAGCTTCCTTGTTTAGTAGGAAAATCCCAAATGACATTGGTATGGCTAATAAAACCAAAAACGAAAATGACTTTCCGTATAGTGATAGTTGTCCAGCCATGTTTTTCTCTTGAGCATACTTAGTTGCTCTTGGAATCATAACCACGCCCATACTAGTCAGAACTGGAATACTTACTTTTGCTAGCTTTACGGCAGAGGTGTAAAACCCAACTTCTTTTTCATCATTCAGAAACCCTAGCATGACAGTATCTAAAGTGGTGTAGATTGTAGTTGCCACAATCATTGCAAAGATTGGGAGTAATGGTTTAAAGTGACGACTCACTTCAATTTTGGCGAATGAAAAAATTTTGATGCTTCTGAAAAGAAAGAGAAAATTTAGGAAGTAATTTCCTATATAAAGAAATACCAAAAAGAATAAATACTCTAAAGTATCTTGCTGGGTTTTGACGAACGTGAAAAGTATTATCAAACTTAACCCCTTGACAAAAGCAGATCTTAGTGCTAATATTTTGAATTGCTCAGTTCCGCTGAAAAACCAATCTACATTAAATACAGTCAGAAAAATTATGGAACCGGCAATTGCATGTGCTGGCCAATTTGCGTTTAGATCTGGGATATTGATAATAACCAAGCTATAGACACCAAGAACAACAGCAACTAACATTGATAATATCACCAGCAACTCTGTTGTGACTTTGGATAAGAGCTCCTTGTTGTGTTTGACCTCCGCTATTGCTTTAACCCCGTATATTGGTATGCCAAACGCAGCGAGAATTGCAAAATACTGAGCAAATGAAAAAATGAATTGAGCTTCACCAATACCTTCCGGAGAAAGTATTCTGGCAGCATAAGGGAAAGTGACAATCGGAAAGACGATGTTTAAGAGAGAATTAAGGAGATTAAATCCATAATTTTTCTTTATAGACATTAGAACAAATATATGAGATCAAAACTAGCCGTGAAGTTATATTTGTCAACAAAGCCAACTTGAAAAGAGGGAGTGGTATAATATTGGTATTGGTAGTTTAGGGATTTAATTACACCAAATTTTCCTCCTATTATAAGATCATCAAATTGCCATGAACCTGTTGCAAATGCGCTGATATCAATCCAATGTCTCCTGTAATTACCTATGTGCTTAAAAAGGTCTATGTACAAGTCATTGTTATGAACATACCGTTCTAGCTGAATCCCAATCTTATTCATCTTAGAGACCCAGTTAACGTTTATTGTTTGAGCATTAGCACTTGGACCAATGCCAGCACCTAATATTTCTCCTTTGTGAGTGTAGCCATGCCTCACTCTGCTATGTATGTAAAAAGTACTGGCGTCCCGAATTATTCTACCAGACCCTTGTTGTAAAATTGTCCACTCCAAGTCAAATTCAATGAATTCCTTATTGCTACCTTTGAAGTTAAAGAGTTTACTAAAACCCACGAGGTAAGCAGCTGCGTGGCCAGGTTCTAAGAAAAAGTCTCTAAAATCTATTGAAGTATCGTTTCGTGAGAACTCAAAATAAAATTCACTTTTAGTAGATGTCCAGAAGTACCTGAAAAATAGAGATGCTAGCTGATCTCTCACGATATCATCAAACTTGTCATTATCTCTGAAAAGGTTAGAAAATGCTGGCAAATAGTCATTATTCTCTTTTGCTGTTTCGCTATACTGCTGAACTACCCGGGTAAAACCGAGTGATAGCCTTGGTATCCATTTAGGTTGATAGGTCATTGCGATACCGGATAAGTATCTCCAGTCATCGCTTCTCGGCCTGTAAATAAACTGCCCATTAACAACCATGTTGGCTCTTGGAGGATCATAACCAGACCCCTCAAGTTTTCCTGCTATCACTTGAGCCTCAAAATGGCCTATTGGTGTTTTTATAGCTTTGTTTGTATTCAGTGTAAGGTGTTGAAAGCCAGTAGCGTTATTGGACATGACCAAGGCATTCTTTTTTCCAGGACCCCAGTAGATGTTTTGATTTGACCACCCCGCAGAAACAGGCCCCAACTCTAACTTGACTGAGCTCTGACCCCATTTAAGTTTATGAATTGGCTCGTTGCCGAAGGATTCAGGTGTGTCTATATAATTAAGCTGTCGTCCATAATAGATGCTCCATAAAGTGGTGCCTCCATCTAACGGAAAACCTTCATATTCTAGATTTTGAGCAAAGTGGAATTCTGGGTTTATCTGAATATTCAAAGGTCCAAACTTAGCAGCAATCCCTCCAGAAACAAGTTGTTGATAACCACTTACTGGTAAAAATGTCCCATCATTCCAGCTGTAAGGTTGTTTGTGAGTGTATATTGACTGGGAGATTAGAGGTAAAACAATAAGTTTGCTCTTTTTACTAGTTGAATCATTAAACGAGTATGGATTGTTAGACTTAAAAATATTATTACTAATAGGTCTAATCATAAAAGAAACCGTGCTGTCAAACCTCCCGAGAACTTGTTGTCTTCTATAAAAGTCTTCAATTCCAGCAGAGCCTATTGCAAGCTGTCCTTGAGCAAAAATTGTCTTAAGGGAAAATAACCAAAGAAAAAGAGACAGTATTATTCGGGGCATTTGGATTATATCTCGGGTAGTTCAACAATAGTTACTTTGAGATTATCTATTGACCAGCTCTTTAAGCATAAATCTGGTCCAGCATCTTTAATGTCTGCAGCAATGTTCAAACGTAAATCGCTTGATCCATGGGGATATTGCCTAGCAATTTCAATAAGCTTACTGCCTCCTCGTTCCCCTTTAAAGTGACAAACACCTGGTAAAGAAGCATCTTTAACTTCCGCGTTCTCTGGGTTATGACGAATATTTATAATATCCGGAAAACTTTGAATCGCTTCACAATCTTGGCTCTGACACTTGGTGTTGATAATTGAGGAAAAATAAAGAGTGGAACTATCAATATTCATAATAAAGACATCCTCTCCATTACCTCGTTCCCCATCACCTTCCCATTTATCATGAATGTACAAATCGAAGCTTACTCTAATGTAGTCATGCTCTGGTATGCCGCCTAAGTTTAAGGTAATACCCCCACGCTCGAAACGACCAAGGTTCCTTGAATCGTTAAATTCAAAATATCTTTCTGCGGAATTATGGAAAATATAGAAGCTACTGTCAGTACCAATGATAGGTCTACTGTTTTGCTCATAATCATCCCAGAAAATTACTTGCTCATCAATTAGTCTCTGACTACAACCATGTGCTGAAAGTATAAGGAAAATGAGCGGATAAAATTTAATGTGTTTTGACATGAGAAACATTATGTACAAAGACGACTTAAACTTAACATTAAAATTAGAAGCAATAGGTCTTTTTTATATGTAGAAGTAAGATTCTAATGTAATTGTAATTTTGCCCTACCCCATTCTAAAATAATAATGTATAAGTTTAGTTTTGTTTCTTTACTGGAACTTCCATTTCCTAATGAAAAAACTATTTCTTGCTCTCAGTTTTCTGTTAACAATTGTAATTCAAAGCATTGCTCAAGACAATATTAATCGTGATAGCCTGTCTTTTTCAGCTACTCTAGGAGCAATGGCGTACTCGGATGAATTCGCACCATTTTTTTTAGTGCATAATCGATGGGGAGAAATTGGTGATGAACAAACTGTATTCTCGGCAGGAGAGCTGGCCTATTCTTATAGCTTAAATGATAATTGGAATTTTGAATCGGGATTCTCCTTTAGAAATGAGATATTCTCTAGTTACTATGCAGCAGCCAACTATGATATTCTTTATCTGAGATTAGGTGCATATAAAGAACAGCTAGGAGGATTGGCTTCTGATATAGGGGTTGTTAGTTACGGTTTAGGGAGAAATGCTCGCCCAGTTCCAATGATTGAGTTAGGAATGAATAACTATTTTGATGTTCCTTTTACTTATGGCTACGTTCAATTTAAAGCGCATATTGGACAGCGATGGCTAGAGACAGACAGATACATCTCACGAGCAAGAATGCATAGCAAAGATGTTTTTGTTAGGATTAATTTAGAGCGTGAAATTGGCTTAAAGGTTTCTTCTGGCTTAATACATTTTGCTCAATATGGTGGAACTGATCCTATGGGAAACCAACAGCCAAGCGGTTTTGATGATTTTATGAAGGTCTTCTTTGGTCAAGGTATTCCCAATGAACTTGGGGGGACTGCTGGTGAGTCAAATGCTGTTGGAAATCATTTAGGGATGATTGAGATTGGTTTTGAGAAAAATCTTGGAGATCATAGACTGAATTTGGATTACCAATCGCCTTTTGAGGATCAAGGTAGTATGCAAATGATCAGTCTAAAGAACTACCTTTTAGCATTTCAGTGGTTGCTGCCCAATGAGAGTAAGTTGATAAAAGAGGTAATGGTTGAATTTACAAAAAGCAAAAGGCAGTCAGGCCCAGGGTTGCCCGATCCTGCTCCTCATTTTCCAGACGAGGCTTCTAATTTCGGAAGAGAATTTGGTGGCAGAGATGATTATCACAATAATTATCTTTATAGATCTGGCTACTCATATCATGGAATGTCTATGGGAAATGCTCTGTTCTTAACTTATGACTGGACTCAAAATTTCTTAGAACCATACCCTAGTTACAACGCTCTTTTTTCAAATAACAGAATAGTTGCTCTGACTTTGGGAGTAAAAGGAGAGTTGTCCGGGGTGCTTGAATATAGGTTGCAATTGGTGTCTTCCAAGAATTTCGGAACATATGCAGGGCTTTATCAGGGGAGGTTCAACTGGGGGGGAGTGGCTCTTGATCCAAACTATGATTACGTTTTCCGAAATGGGAAAAGGCAGTATTATTCACTTTTGGATATCAAGTTTAATAAGCCTTTTAGAAATCAACCAATTGATTTAAACATCATGTTGGCCTTTGATTCAGGAGAATTATATACAAATACAGGAGCAGAAATTTCATTTAGTTATTCTTTTGTAAAGAATTAACAGGATTAGAAGGATTGAATCGTTTAATTTTGTAATTGCAAACATTCATAAAAGCACACGTGAAAAAGCGTTTTAATAGATACTTTCCTTATCTCTTTATTCTGGGAGAGCTTATTATTCTGGCAACAATATTCTTTGTTTCTCTTTTTGTTGCATTTGGATCAGTAGATCTAGAAAAACCTTATTCATATGCTTTTCTGATTTATATATGCTCTTGGCCTGTCTTTTCTTATTTCAATAAGGATTACAAGATAGGAAGAGCAGTGAGCTACTATAATACTTTCAAAAAGGCGTTCACGAGTGTTTTTATTTTCGTTTCTCTGATTTCCCTTTTGTGGATTTTTGTGGCCGGAGAGGAAGAGATTAATCGCCATTTTATGATGGCCCTTGTATTGTTTCTTTTTGTCTGGCTTACGATCTACAGAGTTTTTGTTCACTTAGTTCTCGATAGGTATAGAGCTTTTGGAGGGAATATTCGGTATGCTGCTATTATTGGATATGATAAATTAGGTTTCAATTTATACGACTTGTTTAAGAGAAAGCCGCACTATGGGATTAGATGTGAAGGCATTTATTCAGAGAACAATGGCCAAAATAAAAAACATAAATACCCAGTGCTAGGTGAGCTTGATGTTTTAATAGATGATGGGTTCAAGAATTACGATTTCATCTATCTCAGTGATTATTTACCCAGAGAATTAAAGAATAGAATAGTTAGAGCGGCAGATGAGAATGCCAAGAAAGTAAAGTTGCTGCCAGAGATAAAAACGGACGTATTAAAGACTTTTGTTCTAAGAAGGTATGACTCTATTTCTGTAATAGATATTAATAGATTGCCTTTAGACAGTTGGGGCAATAGGTTAGCCAAAAGGGCGTTTGATTTATCTTTCTCACTTGTCGTTATTTTATTCGTTTTGTCATGGATGTATCCATTGTTTGCTTTAATCATTAAACTTGAAAGCAAAGGCCCTGTTTTTTTCAAGCAGTGGAGGGAAGGGCAAGAGGGGGAGCATTTCTTGTGTTTGAAATTTAGAACGATGATTCTTAATCGGGACTCAGATACTCAATGGGCTACAAAGCACGACCCAAGGGTTACTAGATTTGGGGCCTTCCTTAGAAAAACCTCTTTAGATGAGTTTCCTCAATTTCTAAATGTATTCCTTGGTCAAATGTCTGTAGTTGGCCCCAGACCTCATCCAATATCACTAAATGATCAGTATAAGAATTCTGTACAGAAGTTTGCTAAGAGACACGAATCTAAGCCAGGTGTAACTGGGCTGGCTCAAGCTATGGGGTATAGAGGAGAAGTCACAGACTTTTTCCAGATGAGCTCAAGGGTTAAGCTAGACCGCTTTTACCTTCAGAATTGGTCATTTTTTCTAGACCTAAAAATTATCTTTCTAACAATTTTTGGAATAGCAAAAGGACAAGAAAAGGCCTACTAACTACTTGTTGTATTTAGAGAAGTCTTTATGCTCTTTCTTGTATAGTTTCTCTTCTGGGAGAGATTTGAAGTAATCATAAGTGATTTTCAAACCTTCCTTTCTATCTACTTTTGGTTCCCATCCGAGTATCTCCTTGGCTTTGGTGATATTTGGCTGTCTTTGCATCGGGTCATCTTTCGGTAGAGGCTTATAAATTACCTTTTGATCAGTTCCGGTCAGTTTTATAATCTCCTCTGCAAATTGAGATATGGTAATTTCATCAGGGTTTCCAATATTCACGGGGTGAGGATAGTCAGACATCAGCAACCTATAGATTCCTTCTACTTGATCATCAACATAGCAGAAAGACCTTGTTTGGCTTCCGTCTCCAAACACTGTTAAATCTTCACCCCTCAAAGCCTGACCGATAAATGCTGGTAACACTCTACCATCATTCAGTCTCATTCTAGGGCCATATGTGTTAAATATTCTTACTATTCTAGTTTCTAGGCCATGGAAAGTATGATAAGCCATTGTAATAGCTTCCTGAAACCTTTTTGCCTCATCGTAAACACCTCTAGGTCCAACCGGATTTACATTACCATAGTACTCTTCTGTTTGCGGATGAATTAATGGGTCTCCGTAAACTTCTGAGGTAGACGCGATAAGCATTCTGGCACTTTTAGCCCTAGCTAAACCTAGAAGATTGTGGGTTCCGAGTGAACCCACTTTTAATGTTTGTATAGGGATTTTTAAATAGTCTATCGGGCTAGCGGGTGAAGCAAAATGAAGAATATAGTCTAGATTACCAGGGACATGTACATAGTTAGAGACATCATGATGGTAGAATTCAAAATTTTCTAACGCCATTAGATGTTCTATATTTTCCATATTACCAGTAATGAGGTTGTCCATACCGATAACATAGAAGCCTTCTTTTATAAATCTATCGCATAAATGAGATCCTAAAAATCCAGCCGCTCCAGTAACTAATACTCTTTTCATTGCTTGTTTTGTTTATTGTAGTCCGATACCGTAATAAGTATACCCTAAGCTTCTTAGCTCTTCTCTGTCATAAATATTTCTTCCATCAAAAATCACCTTGTTTTTCAAAAGCTTGCTAACTACGTTAAAGTTAGGTATTCTGAACTCAGGCCATTCCGTAACCAGAAGAAGCGCATCGGTGTCTACTATCGCGTCATATTCATCTTTGGCATAAGTAATGGAGTCTCCTAAGTCTCTATGAGCTTCTTCCATAGCAACAGGGTCAAAAGCTTTTACTTTTGCTCCAGCCTCCATTAATTGATTGATTATTACAATTGAAGGAGCTTCTCTCATGTCGTCAGTTTTTGGCTTGAACGAAAGTCCCCAGATTCCGAAGGTCATTCCTGAAAGGTCTTCTCCAAAGTGTTTTTTGACTTTGGCAACCATTACTGATTTTTGAGCCTCATTTACTTCTTCTACTGCTGTCAGAACACGCATTTTGTAACCATTCTCATCAGCAGTTTTAATAAGCGCTTTTACATCTTTAGGGAAGCAAGATCCTCCATAACCAACCCCTGGGTAGATGAACTTAGTGCCTATCCTTGAATCACTTCCGATACCTTTCCTAACCATGTTTACATCTGCTCCCATGATTTCGCAAAGGTTGGCAACATCATTCATGAAGCTGATTTTAGTAGCCAACATAGAGTTAGCTGCGTACTTTGTCATTTCAGCTGAAGGAACATCCATGAAAATAGTTGGGTGGCCATTGAGTAAGAAAGGCTTATACAGCTTTTCCATGATTTTTCGTGCCTTTTCCGATTCAACGCCTACCACAATTCTATCTGGCTTTAGGAAGTCTTGAATGGCAGCTCCTTCTTTTAAGAACTCAGGATTAGATGCTACATCGAAATCAATATTTGCCCCTCTATTATCTAGTTCTTCTTGTACTGCAGCTTTAACTTTTTTTGCAGTGCCTACAGGAACGGTACTCTTAGTAACCACAACCATGTAGTCTTCCATGTGCTGCCCAACTTCTCTTGCTACGGCAAGAACATATTTTAGGTCAGCACTTCCATCTTCACCTGGAGGTGTTCCAACAGCAATGAATACTGCTTCCGAATCTTTCAGGTTGTCTTTTAAGCTTGTTGAAAAATGTAGTCTGCCTTTTTCTAGGTTACTTTTAACCATAGGTTCAAGGCCTGGTTCATAAATAGGCATAACACCATTTTTAAGACCTTCAATTTTCTTTTGGTCAATGTCTATACAGGTTACATTAATTCCCACTTCAGAAAAGCATGTACCAGTTACTAAACCTACATAGCCAGTTCCTACAATTGTTATTTTCATAGCTTAACTTTTCAATAAAATTAATTTCTCTCCAAAATTAGAAGTTTGAGCTTCGATTAAAAGCAATCTTCTTTCGATTAACGGTGATAATTCTCTGTTTAATTCGAGATTTTTTGTTGCCAGTTCCATGCATCGCGCATGGAATCTTCAAGTGAATGTTTTGTTTTCCAGTCTAATACTGCAGTAGACTTATCGACTTGTGCGTATACTTTTTCTACGTCTCCAGGCCTTCTAGGTCCAATTTCATACTTAAGTTTCTTGTTAGTCACCTTTTCAAAAGCATTGATGACTTCTAAAACTGTATTTCCTCTTCCTGTACCTATATTGATCACATCGAAGTGCGAAACTTCATTGACGGATTCAAGTGCTTTTATTGCTTGTACATGGGCTTCCGCCAAATCCATTACATGAATGTAGTCACGAATACATGTGCCGTCAGGAGTATTGTAGTCACTGCCGAAAACAGTTAATTTCTCTCTTACCCCAGCAGCTGTTTGGGTTATGAATGGTACCAAATTGTTAGGTACGCCAAGTGGTAACTCACCAATTTCTGCAGAAGGGTGGGCTCCTATAGGGTTGAAGTAACGCAGAGCAATGGACTTGATTTTACTGCCGCTAACAACAACATCTTCTATGGTTTCTTCGCCAATTTGCTTGGTGTTGCCATAAGGGCTGTTAGCAGGTTTTTTTGGTGATTTTTCTGTTACTGGTAGTTCATCTGGTTGACCGTATACTGTGCAAGAAGACGAGAATACTAAGTTTTGACAATCATGCTCAATCATGCTTTCTAAAACCGTGATGAGACCAGATACGTTGTTTTTGTAATAGTAAAGTGGTTTTTCTACCGATTCACCTACCGCTTTTTTTGCAGCGAAATGAATTACTCCATCAATTTTATTTTCACTGAATATTCTCCCAAGTAATTCTTCATCAAGAATATCTCCTTCGTAACAGGTGAAATCTTTCCCAGTAATATTTTTAAGACCTGTTAAAACGGATTTCGCTGAATTAGAGAAGTTGTCAAGGATAATAGGGTTGTATCCTACTTCATGCAGTTTCACAATCACATGAGAACCTATGTATCCAGCTCCACCAGTAACTAGAATATTGTTGTGCATGGTCAAAAATAGCTTTTCAAACCCAGTTAATTATTAACTCCTGTTATTTTTGTGTAAAAATCAGGAAAGAAGAGTTCATGAATAACAAAGTAAAGGAGCTTTCACAAGAGATTGATTCTTTTGTTGCAGAGTCACAAGAGCAACTAGAAGCATATAGATTAAGGTTTATTGGCCGAAAAAATGTGATAGCCGATCTTTTTTCTGAAATGAAAAATGTTCCGAATGAAGAAAAGAAGGCTTTTGGACAAGCAGTAAATGACTTAAAGAACCAAGCAAAAGATAAGTTTCAGTCTTTGATCGATAGTTTGAGTAGTCAATCTGGCGGAGATGAAAAACATCCTGATTTAACATTACCTCCGATATCTACGGAGTTTGGGTCTATACACCCCTTAACAGCTACTCGAAACCGATTTATTCAGATATTTGAACGGATAGGCTTTAACGTTTCTAATGGGCCAGAAATAGAAGATGATTGGCATAATTTTACAGCCTTAAACTTTCCAGAGAATCACCCTGCTAGAGAAATGCAAGATACCTTCTTTATTGAGAAGAATCCTGATATAGCTTTAAGAACGCATACGTCTAGTGTTCAAATTCGTGTAATGGAAAATGAAAAGCCTCCTATCAGAACGCTTTCACCTGGAAGGGTTTTTAGAAACGAGGCTATATCGGCAAGAGCTCATTGTGTTTTTCACCAAATGGAGGGGCTTTATATAGATAAAGGAGTTTCGTTTGCTGATCTGAAGCAAACGCTCTATCACTTTGTGAAAGAGATGTTCGATAGAGATACGCAAATCAGGTTTAGGCCAAGTTATTTCCCTTTTACTGAGCCAAGTGCCGAAATCGATATCTCCTGCCAAATATGCCATGGAGACGGTTGTAATATTTGTAAGCATACGGGGTGGGTTGAAATTGGAGGCTCTGGTATGGTAGATCCTAATGTTCTTGAAAATTGTGGTATTGACTCAAAAGAGTATTCCGGCTTTGCCTTCGGAATGGGAATTGAAAGAATTACCATGTTACGGTATGGTATTAAGGATTTAAGGCTCTTTACAGAAAACGATGTTAGATTCCTAAAGCAATTCAATAGCTTATGAGCAAACTAAGCAGTATTAAAAAAGTAGCAGTTGTTGGTGCAGGTACTATGGGGCAAGGAATTGCTCAGGTTTGTGCCATGGCAGGCTTAGATGTGATTCTTTATGACCTCAATTCTGACATGTTGGCCAAAGCTTTGGTATCGGTGGAAAGGAATTTAGATAAAGGAATAGAGAGGGGAAAGGTAAGTGAGCAGCTTAAAAATGATACACTTGCAAGACTAACAACGGTTTCTTCTGAAGATTTATTAGTGGCTGACCTCATTATTGAGGCAATAGTAGAAAAGCTAGAGATTAAACAATCTCTTTTTCAGAAGCTAGAAGCTATTAATTCTGAGCATACAATTCTTGCTTCGAATACCTCTTCAATACCAATTACAAGAATTGCAGCTGGCCTTAAGCGCCCACAAAACTTTGTAGGGATGCACTTTTTTAACCCAGCTCATATAATGAAGCTAGTTGAAGTTATTAGTGGTGCAGCAACAGATAAGGTAGTTGCTCAAACTGTATATGACTTAGCTAAAAAGCTAGGTAAAGTTCCTGTTCATGCCCAAGATGCTCCTGGGTTTATCGTGAATAGAGTGGCTAGGCATTTTTATGTAGAAGGGCTTAAGGTTTTAGAAGAAAGTGTTTCTGATGTTAATGGCATCGACAGGCTTGTTGAATCTAGTGGGTTCAAAATGGGGCCATTTAGGCTGATGGACTTAATTGGTGTAGATACCAACTATTCGGTTACAGAGTCTATGTTTAATGCATTTCATCAAGACTCCAAGTTTAGACCATCACGTATTCAGCAGCAAAAAGTAGATGCAGGTCATCATGGAAGAAAATCGGCAAGGGGCTTTTATGAATATGACTAAAGTAGGTTGTTTATCAACTTATCTATAGTTAATCCCTCTGCTTCAGCTTTAAAGTTCCTTACGATTCTATGCCTTAAAATAGGCTTAGCCACGGCCTGAACATCTTCAATATCTGGAGAGTATTTTCCATTGATTAATGCATTACACTTAGCTGCAACAACCAAACTTTGGGATGCTCGTGGTCCTGCGCCCCATTCTATATAATCTTTAGTTATTTGAGGAGCTCTATCGCTCTCAAATCTTGTCTTGTGAACTAAGTCTACAGCATACTCAACAACATTATCGGCAATTGGTACTTTTCTCACCAAATGTTGATACTCTATCACCTCTTTTGCTCCTAATACATGGTTAACTGTTTTAGACTTGTCACTAGTAGTGTTTTTAACTATGTCTACTTCAGATTGAAAAGATGGATATGTAAGTGTTATGTTGAATAAAAAACGGTCGAGTTGAGCTTCAGGAAGTGGGTAAGTTCCCTCTTGTTCAATCGGGTTTTGGGTAGCCAATACAAAGAAAGGTCTTTCAAGAGGGAAGTGTTGCCCCGCCACAGTTACCGAGTATTCTTGCATAGCCTCTAAAAGAGCAGCTTGCGTTTTGGGTGGAGTTCTATTGATTTCATCTGCCAAAATAATATTGGCAAAGATTGGGCCTTGAATAAATTTGAAGTTACGATCCTTATCTATGGTTTCTGCACCTAAGATATCAGACGGCATTAAGTCAGGCGTAAACTGAATTCTCTTAAAACTTAAATCTAAGGCCGATGAAATAGTCTGAATCAGAAGTGTTTTAGCCAAGCCTGGAACTCCTACCAAAAGACTGTGCCCCTGACAAAAGATTGAGGTAAGAAGAAGGTTCACCGTTTCTTCTTGTCCAATAATTACTTTTGAAATTTCTGCCTTGAGTCTTTTAAAGTCTTCGAAGAACTTATCGGCAAGGGCCACATCTGAAGGGTTGCTCATACTTATTGGTTATTGATGATACCGCAACGGTTATATTCCGGAGCTATCTCAATATAGACTTCTTTCATTTTGTCTTGAAGGTATTCTTGTCGTTTTCGGTCTTTTTTCATTTGAATGGTAGCCGCCTTCAATTTTTCGTAATCTTCGGTAAGGTTGGCTCTGTGAGGAGCAACCTTTTTTCTATAATAAATTATTCTGGCCAACTCATCTTCAGCACCTACTTGTATGGTAGAGGCTTTTGAAATTTCACCTTCCTTCATTTTATCTATTTCGAAGTAAAGCTCTGGATCAAGCTCGCTAGCTGGTACTCTCAAAGAGCCGAATTGGCCAGACATAAAACCACCGTTAGATTTAGTGCGTTCATCGTCTGAGTATTCTTTAGCTGCTTGCTCAAACGATATTTTTTCAGCAATAATTTCCTCTCTAAGGCTATCTAAATAATTAACGGCTTCCTGAACATCATCTTGGGTTGGCTTAGGAATAAGTATGATGTGGCGACTGTTATACTCGTTTCCTCTTTTTTCTATAAGCTGAGAGATGTGAACACCAAAAGAAGATTCAAAAGGCATTGAAATTTCCCCTGGTTTAAGAGAAAGGGTAGCCGCTTCAAAAGCCGGATCCATAGTGCCTCTTTGGTTGAAACCAAGGTTTCCGCCATTTGCACTAGTAGGGCCATCAGAGTTAAGTGTTGCCATAATTTCGAAACTCTCACCATTAATAATCCTTTCTCTGATTCCTCTCAGTTTATCCTTAAGTTCATCTATTACAGAATCATCTACCTCTGGGTTCTTAATTATCATACCTATTTCATATTCTGTAGAATAGAGAGGTAAACTGTCTTTGGGAATACTTGTATATAGTTTTCTTATCTCGTTTGGAGTCACTGAAACATCGGCTAGAATACTTTGTTCCTGTTGCTGAATTTGAAGTTGTTCTTGAATATCAGGGCGCAACTCTTCCATTATTTGGTCTAGCGATTTTCCATAGGCCTGGCGAATAGCTTCTTCAGAACCATAGCGCTGCATTATATTTTGAGCTCTACCTTGCATCTCGTAATCAACTCTAGATGGGTCAACAATTATCGAATCTATCTCTGACATGGCATGCATTACCTTACTTTCTACCATGTCCTTGAGTAATAAACATCTAGCATCACCATCGAACTGAACAGCAGCTGGGCTACTCAAAAATTGGAGATAAGACGATTCTAAATCGCTCTTTAAGATGATTTTGTCATCTACCTTAGCAATAATTTTATCTACTACTTCACCTTCTTGTGCTCTTACGTTAGAAAACATAAGGAGCATAACTGCTGCACTAGCGATATATCTTGTAATCTTCATTTTCTTTTGCGTTTTGAAAAACTTCATTTTCAAGGCTCTTTGCCAACTCTACTTTTCGCTTATTCAGAATTATGTTTCTGATATCTTCTCTTACAAACTCCAACGGAGAGATTTCTTCCGAAATTTTGTAGTCATCAATTTTGAGGAGGTAAAGATATAGAGAATCTGTTTCTTCAGTGTAGCGGGTGGTTTTTAGGAATTGAATCTTGTTGGTTATGGTGGAGAAAGGTGAATTCTTTGTTATGTCATCAAACTTTATCCAAGTAGAGTCTTCTAGAGAATAGTTGTTGGCAAACTGAAAAGCATAGTCTTTTAGAGCGTTTAGATCTTGTGGGCGAGAAGATTTAATCCAGCGTCTAATATCAGTCTTTTTGGGGGCTTGTTGATTCACTTTTAAAAACCTACCCCTAAAAATATTTTGTCTCAAGGCGAAATTGTCTTGGTTGTTGGAGTAGTATTCGAATATCTCTTCTTCTGTAACGGCCGTGTCGAGTAATTGCTGAATTCTTAGCTTTTGATATTCATAAGAAAGAAGCGTATAACGATAATCAGCTACTTTTCTTTCTATTTCTGATTGATCTATTCGAACATTACTTGTGGCCTCCTTTACCAAAAGCTCTTTTTTAATCCAGTTACGTACATATTGAGTTGTAATGGAAGTGCTATCTTCTGCAGACATGCCGGGCTCAATAAGGTTGGCCACATCAGCTTCAAAAAGGTACGAATTACCAACGCTCGCTACCAGCGTTTCACTGTTGCCAGTACTCTGGTTAGAGTCACTCACAAAGTAGTCGCACGAACTCAGGAGAGTCGATACAGCGATGCATATGTAAAAGAGTTTTTTCAACGATTGCTGATGGCCTTAAGTACCTTCTTGTTTATTTTAATTTTGGCGGAATCTCTTAGTTCTTCTATCCATTGGCTATCCAATTCTTCCTGATAGTCTGACATAACAATTCCTTTTATCTCATTGAGCTGCTGTGGCCCTTCGGGTAAAATATTTTGCACCAAACAGTAAGCATTTAAACTTGATGGTTCAAACCACTTTCCTATCTGAGGTTTTCCCATTTCAAAATTAGCTAAATCACTTACCAATAGAGTTCTTTTAGCAAAATTTAACTCCTCAGTTTTAGAATCTCCCATTTCTTTTGAAATGTATGGTTTGGCTCTCGGTAAGGAATCTAAAGGAATGGATAGTTCAGAAAGTTCACTTCTGAGTTGTTCCGATTTGTTATTTGTGCACAGACATTCTACTCTTTCACCCTCGACATACTGATTGAGATGATTCTGATAGTATGATTGAAGGCCGAGACTATCTTGGGCAGCTTTATCCCATACTTTTCTTTGCATTACCTCAAAAAGAAGAAGTCCTTCTTCGTACTCATTCATAAGAAATCCGAACTCTGGGTATTTCTCTGGTGCAATAGAATCTTCGTAAGCTATAACGTAGTCTTTCTCGAACTTTCGGTAGAATTCTATAAGCTGAGGCCTGGTGTACTTTATGTTGAATCCAGGAAGAGACTCTAAAAAGGCGCTTGTTTTCACTTGGTTTTGCCCATGAGTGAAGATTACCCTCTCTTTTAGCTCACTTTCATAGGCTGTACTTCTGCTGGCTTGACTTATTTCATGGATAATACTGTTAAGACTTTCTGCATCTTGGCTGAAGTTGTTTTCCTCCTTGAGCTTTTTTAGCAAAGCCTCTTCTGCCAGATTATTTCTTCCCATCCGCTTAAGGAGTTGAGCAATTTCGGTTTTCTTTATTTCATAAGGCTCTAAGGGCTGTAAACCTTCTAGTTTTACAATGTGCCAACCAAATTGAGTTTCTTTAGGCTTGGTATATTCTCCTACTGTATCTATTGCGTGGGCAATATCTAGAAAGTCATCTGGAAGCTGCTTTATACCTGCCCAAGGCAAAGATCCATCATTGTGTTTTGTTCCATTATCATCAGAGAATTGGCTAACCATAGTGCTCCAGTCACCACCGTTTTTAAGTGAGTCATAGACCATTTGAGCACGCTGAAATGCTTCCTCTCGCCCTCTTTGTTTAGTGAAGAAGATGTGGGAGGTCTTTATTTTACCTCTATTTTGGCGTTTATCATTAACGAATATAAGGTGGTAGCCAAAGCTAGATCTGACAATATCAGAAACTCTGCCCGGTGCAGTTTTGTATGCTCCTTCTTCAAAAGGAGCCACCATGTGCATAGCTGTGAACCAACCTAAATTCTCTCCATTCCTTGCACTACCGTCTTGAGAGAATCTTCTGGCCATTTCTTCAAATTCTTGTTTGGAGCCTATGGTTTGTTTAAGGCTATCTAAAAAATTATAAGCCTTTAGAGTGTCGTTAGGAGAAGCCGTTGCATCTAGCTTGAGTAGGATGTGAGATGCATTTATATCGCTCTGCATGCGAGCGTAAATCTCTCTTAACAGAGTTTCTTCGGCACTGTCATCTTCCAAATACGGCTTTCTTATTTGAGATATGTAGCCCTCCAATTCATTCTGAAATACCAAAGACGTGTCTAAACCTAATCTACGTGCTGCTCTTACCTTAAGCTTGAAATTAATGAATTGATTAAGGTAGGCTTCAAGTGAGTCTCTATTGATGGGTTCATTTTCTTTTCTGTTCTTTTTAAAAGCATAAAGGAACTCATCTTGACCAATTGCTTCACCATCTATTGTAGCTACTACCTGAGCACTAGAAAAGTTGGCTAGGGATAAAAAGGAGGCTAAAAGTATGACTCCGAAAACTGAAGTTTTCATTACTGTTATGCATCAATTTTTTTGAACAATCTTAAAGTATTTCCCTCAGGAGAGGTTTTTAGTTCAATATTATCCATGATTTTCTTTACTAGCATAATTCCAATGCCGCCTTTATTCTTCTTTTTAATGAGGTCCTCAATGTTAGGTTCGTCATAATTGATTATGTCGAACCCATCACCACGGTCTACTATCTCAAAGTAAACTCCATCTGAAGAAAAGCTGATGTCTAACCTAACGCTTTCTAAAGGGTTAGACTGCAAACCGTGAATGATAATATTTGCACAAATTTCATCTACGGCCAAGACCATCATGTTGGTTTCAATCTCCGGAATGTCGTGAGAATTCAACACTTCGGTGACGAACTTACGCATGAGCCTAAGCTTGTTTTTACTGCTCGGTATGTCGAAACTATATGCCATTGAATGCCTGTAGAGCTTCTTCTTTATTTTCTTTTATTGTTAGTAGTTGGTCTAACCCTAAGATTCCGAATACTTTCAAAACTTTATCGGATAGCCCAAAAAGTATAAAGTTGATTGAGTTGGATGATATCTCTTCTATGTAGGACATGAATACGCCAAGCCCTGCTGAAGATATATAGTTAAGATTGGTGCAGTCGATTAATATGGTTTGGTGACCTTCATCAAATGCGTCTCTAATGGCTTTGTCCAGGTTTATTGCCGAGCTCGCATCTGCTTCTCCTTCTACGGATAGTTGCAGGTAATTGTTGTGCTGCTCTTTTTTAATCTCAATCATCTCTCTTTTACTTACGTAATTCACTTAAACTTGATCACCACCATGGTGTAGTCATCGTTCAAATCTTTTGTTCCGCAAAACTCATAGAGCTTGCTTATAAATATTTTCTGGATCATCACGGGGTCGTAATGAGCATTTTTCTCTAATAGAGATTTCATTCTATCGAATCCAAACTCTTCTCCTTCAGCATTACTAGCTTCAGAAATACCATCGGTATAAAGCACTAGAATGTCGTCTTTATCGAACTCTAATTCATTCACATGAATGAATTTCTTAAAGCTGTCATTTCTCAGAATACCCAAGCCAAGCCCTTTATTTTGAAAGTACTCCGCAGTTTTGTTACTATTATCGTAATATAATGTGGGGCAATGACCTGCTCTGGCAAACTCTAGTTTCTTGCTCTTGGTATCTAGAATAAAATAGGTGAGAGTAATGAAAGAAGTTCTTTCCAAACATTGACTCAACGCCTTGTTGGCTCGAAATAAAAATTCATCGGAGCTTAAATCCATTTGAGCCAAAGACTGAAAGATTCCCTTCATTTGGCTCATGTGGAAAGCAGCCGAGGTGCCTTTTCCTGAAACATCGCCAATTACAATAGCAAACCTGTGGTCGCTCAGTTTAAAGGTGTCATAATAATCTCCACCAACTTCTGCTGCTGCTATGGTAAAGGCATGTATGCTGAATCTATCGTCATGATCTAGCGCATCGGGCAATAACGCGCGCTGCACTCTTTTGGCAATGTCTAGTTCCTCTTTGTATCGCTCATTTGAAATGGCTTCACCCATCAGCTTAAAGTTCTCAATAGAAACACTTGCTTGGCTGGCAAAGGTGTTGATGATGTTGATCATCTCTTTATTGAAGCCGTCACTTACCTCATTGAGCAAATACATGAAGCCACTTACCTTGTTCTGCACGGTTAGCGGTACAACAAACACTGATTTGAAATTGGAGCGCTTAAGGGTTACTAAAACCCTATCAGTTTCTGAGTTGGAGCTGCTCAAAGGGTTTTTCATAACCGTGCGACTCTTACTGCTGAAAATCTGCTCTTTGATTTTATTAATGCTCTCTCTACTGATGTTTTTGTTGATGAATTGTGTGCTATTTTCATCTTTGTTGACTTCAATCCAGCCGGCATCGGCATATACCGCATTCATGGAAGAAGTAAGGAGAATGTCGAAAATTTGTTCTTCACTTTCTCCTGTCTGAATAGACTGGCTAAGCCGTTGAAAGTTGATGGCTTCTTCCATCTTTCTTTCGAAAACGGATGAGGTAGGTAGGTTAAAGAGAATAACCAAAAGTGAGAATACACTATAGAAGAGTAGGAAAGTGAAGAGAATTATGGTGAAGAGACTGTCTATAGGACTAAAGAAAGTGGCAGCCTCTTCTGGTGTAACGTACAATTCTGCAAAGAAGTAAAATACGTAAATGGTAATGAGTATGATAAGTAGAATAGACTTCCACTTTTGTTTAAAGTTGAGGTAGGCAACCCATTTAAGATTTCCGGAAAGCGTAATGGCCATTAAGGTCATTACTGCAAAAACAATTTCGAATACGAGACTGCCTTGAAGGGTATAGCCTGTTAGGTTAAAGAAGATTGAGGCAATTACTAGCCACTCAAAGGTATTCCAATAGACTATGAGTCTTCGAGACTTTTGATATAAGATGAGTTTCTTCCAAATGGTAAATGTTGAAATCAGGAAGATGGAGATAATAGCTTGGTTAACGCCAAGGGTAAAGATTCTGAGAAACTCATTTTGCCCTAATGCCGAATCTCCAATACTGGAATAGAATAGTTTAAAGAATAGGGAGATAATGGTGGTAACTAAACCTGTAGCGAATACCCGCCACAGAAGGTCTACGAAATTACTTCCATCTTCTTCACGAATGCGTATTCTGTAGTATATGACCACAAAAACAAAGAAGAAGTCCATTAAAAGAATAGGGACTTCTCTAGTAATGCCAAGGTCTACTCCGCTTTTGAGAGCTAGTAGTTGGAGCACATCAATAAGCGATACAATGAGCCATAGCAGTATGGCCAGTACCATACTGAGTCTCATGTAGAACTTCGGTGTAAGTTTAAAGCTTTTTGACATGTTCGGCCGAAGTTACAAATTAAACCTTTCGGTTAATATTTGTAAAGTTCTTAGCGTAAACGCAAGCCTAGCTCAACTAATTGCTCATCGGCAACTTCAGAAGGTGAGTCTATCATTACATCTCTGCCAGAAGTATTTTTCGGGAAGGCAATGTAGTCTCTAATTGTTTCTGAACCACCAAACATAGCGCAAAGTCTATCGAAGCCGAAGGCAATACCGCCATGTGGAGGTGCTCCAAACTCAAAGGCATCCATTAAGAAACCAAACTGAGCTTTTGCTTCTTCATCGCTAAAACCTAGGTGTTTGAACATTAATTGCTGAGTAGCCTTATCATGAATTCTGATAGAACCACCTCCAATTTCAACACCATTAATAACCAAGTCGTAAGCATTGGCTCGTACACTTCCTGGGTCAGTATCTAATTTCTTGATGTCTTCCTTCAACGGAGAAGTGAAAGGATGGTGCATGGCATGGAACCTTTGGGTTTCTTCATCCCACTCCAATAACGGGAAGTCTACTACCCAAAGAGGCTTGAATTCATTTGGGTTTCTTAGGCCAAGTTCAGAACCCATATGCAAACGAAGCTCATTCATTTGCTTTCTGGTAGAATTGGTGTTGCCTGAAAGCACAAGCATTAAGTCACCAGCTTCTGCTCCAGCTTTTTGAGCCCATTCTGCTAAGTTTTCCTGAGTATAGAACTTGTCTACAGAAGATTTGAATGTTCCGTCTGCATTGCATTTCACATATACCAAACCTTTGGCGCCAATTTGCGGACGTTTAACAAAATCGGTAAGTGCATCGAGTTGCTTTCTGGTGTATTCAGCACAGCCTTTCGCACAAATTCCGACAACTAATTCTGCCTGATCGAAAACGTTGAAGCCTTTGTTTTGGGCTACATCGTTCAACTCAACGAATTCCATTCCGAAACGAACATCTGGCTTGTCGCTACCATATTTGCTCATGGCATCGGCATAGCTCATTCTTGGGAATTGGCCTAGCTCTACCTCTTTAATAGAGCTGAACAAATGACGAGTCATCCCTTCGAAAGTGTCAAGCACATCGTCTCTATCAACAAAAGACATTTCACAGTCAATCTGTGTGAATTCTGGCTGACGGTCTGCTCTTAAGTCTTCATCTCTGAAACACTTCACAATTTGGAAGTACCTATCGAAGCCAGAAACCATTAGCAGCTGCTTAAAGGTCTGTGGCGACTGTGGAAGAGCATAAAACTCTCCTGGGTTAATTCTGGAAGGAACTACAAAGTCTCTTGCCCCTTCTGGAGTAGATTTGATTAAGACAGGCGTTTCAACTTCAACAAATTGCTGATTTGAAAGGTAATTTCTGACAGCAATGGCCAACTGACTCCTTAATTCTAACTTTCTTCTTACTGTACCTCTTCTTAGGTCGAGGTAGCGGTACTTCATTCTTAAGTCTTCACCACCATCTGTCTCATCTTCAATTACAAAAGGAGGGGTTTTGGCGGCATTTAGAATGGTGAGTTCTTCAACATCTATTTCGATAGAACCAGTAGGTATTTTGTCATTTTTCGCATAGCGTTCAACCACTTTACCTTTTACCTGAATAACAAATTCTCGGCCTAGCTTTCGCGCAGTTTCAATGGCTTCTGCTTTGGTTCTACCTTCTTCAAAGGTGAGCTGAGTAATTCCATAACGATCTCTTAAGTCTACCCACATAAGGCCTCCTTTGTCGCGAATTTTTTGAACCCAACCGGAAAGGGTCACCTCTTGTCCTACATGATCTTCTCTAAGCTCTCCGCAGTTGTGTGATCTCAGCATACTCTTGTCTTAAAAATGAGTGGTAAATTTAGTAATAGTTTTAGCAATTGGGCTTAATATTGAACTGAAAACAAATTCTATGAGTCTCAGTATTCATTCAGACGAACACTATATGAAACAAGCCCTCAAACAGGCAGAAATGGCCTATGAAAAGGGGGAGGTTCCTGTGGGTGCGGTAGTGGTTGTGGAAAATACAATAATTGCTAAGTCGCATAACATGACTGAGCAACTCACTGATGTGACAGCTCATGCAGAAATGTTGGCCATTACAGCGGCCTTCGATGCCATTGGCGGAAAATACCTGAATGAGTGTACTTTATATGTTACCTTAGAACCATGTGTGATGTGCGCAGGAGCTTTATTTTGGGCTCAGTTAGGAAGATTGGTGTATGCTGCGGAAGACCCCAAAAGAGGCTTTTCGCTTCATCCTAAAAAAATCTTGCATCCACGAACAGAAACAGACCATGGCTTGTTAAAAAGCCAAAGCGAAGAACTGTTGAGGCAGTTTTTTGCTAGGCTTAGATAAAAGTCTAATTTTTGTATAATCATAAAATCAGAGAAAAAATGGCATTCGAATTACCAAAATTACCTTATGCCTATGATGCGCTAGAGCCGCACATAGACGCAAGAACAATGGAGATACATCATAGTAAGCACCACGCAGGTTACACCAGTAAGTTAAATGATGCTATTGCCGGTACAGAAATGGAAGGTAAGAGTATTGAAGATTTATTGGCAAACCACAGCGATAATGGCGCAGTAAGAAACAATGGTGGTGGGTTCTATAACCACTCTTTATTCTGGTCTATTATGTCGCCAAATGGTGGTGGTGCTCCTTCAGGAGAATTAGCCGATGCTATCAATGAAGCTTATGGTTCATTCGATGGTTTTAAAGATGCTTTCTCTAAGGCAGCTGCTACTAGGTTTGGTTCTGGTTGGGCATGGCTTTGTGTTCACCCAGGAGGAAAGGTAGAAGTTTGTTCTTCTGCCAACCAAGATAACACCCTAATGCCAAATGTAGGTTGTGGTGGTCACCCAATTCTTGGTTTAGATGTTTGGGAGCACGCATATTACTTGAACTATCAAAATAGAAGACCTGATTATATTGAAGCTTTTTTCAATGTTATTAACTGGGAAGAAGTAAGCAAGCGTTACGCTAACGGGAAGTAATTTCCCCGCTTAAATAAGAGTTGAAACCCCTGCCGAATAGGTTGGGGTTTTTTATCTTTTAGCACATACCCTTTCTGTTTTAACTCGTTTTCTACTGGGCTTTGATGAAAGGCTGAAAGCCAAGCTTAGAGAAATTTCACTCGATCCGCCAGATTCTCCACTTAATTTTGATATTGGAAAGTCATGACTAAACCCCACTGTTGTGTTTAAGGATAAGTCTACTCCTACAATTAAGATTAGTGACTCTTGATTGGTAATGCCTTCTAAATTCTTTGTGGGCATTCCTCTATAATTAATTCCAAGCAGGATTGGCTCCCAGAAATATTGTAGGCCTAAGTCTAGTTGCGAAAAGTTTCTTTGTTTTTTCCAATTGGCAATGAAAGTCCATGACCTTTCTAAATAATCTGAAGCTGTAGTTCTGGCATCGCTAGGACCTTTCTTCGATGATAAAACTATCCCTGTCTGAATAGCCATTTTTAGACTTAAATCGTCATTTCCATTTTCTATTATTGACTGATTTGGTTCATTTATATGGTGAAAAGCAGTGCCTACCCACCAATCACCTTGATTAGCTCCAATGTTCCTATTTCTACGTCTTTGCTTCTTTCTATAAAGCATACCACCTGTGGAAAAGCTAACATTCCCTATCTTTTTATCGATCCCTTCTAAGTTTTCTTGAGAGTTAGGGTTGGTTGTTCCTGTAGTTATATCTAGTTGATCACCAAAAATAAGATTGCTAAAGTTTGCATCCCTTACAAAGTATGACGCTTGGAGGCCTGCTCTGAAATTGAGAGTTTCATTAATCTTTAAACTGTAGGAATAAACTGTTCCAATGTCAAATGAGATTAAATTTAATAAGTCTTCTTGATGATAATTGAGTATTACTCCTATACTACTATTGTACTTAGGTAAAAAGTGATCGGCAGATAATGAGTTTGAAAATAAGGTGCTATTAAGGTTTGTCCATTGTTGTCTGGAATTAAGGTTCAAACTGCCTTTCCCATTTTGTCCTGCTAGTGCTGGGTTTATATAGATGGGGGCTGAATAGAACTGAGAAAAATGAGGGTCTTGAGCTTTAAGAGTTGAAAAAAGGCCAGCCATACAGGTGGTTATTAGAATACTCCTGATAACAAATGTAGGTCGAATTACTTTATTTAGTATTTTCTTCATCGTAACAATCCCAAGACCCCTGTTCTATTTTCTGATACTCCGTTAAAGGTTATACCCGAAAAGGTATAGGCATAATTGCCGTTGGGCGCAGGCCTTCCATTTATAGTTCCATCCCAGCCGTTTGTTAGTAGATCAGAAGTACTATAAATCAACTCGCCCCACTTATTAAAAATCTGAAAACTGATTTCTCTGAAACCGACAAATTTTGGCTTAAAGAAGTCATTTAGGCCATCATCATCAGGCCGGAAAGCATTGGGGATCATGAGCTTGTAGCCCTGCAGAATTTCTATATTCCTGATGGCTTCCGTAATACAGCCAGCTTCATCTTTTGTAGTTAGTCTTATGGAGTATTTATTTGGAGAAGCATAAGTGTGCTGCGGATTTCTCTCATTTGAGCTGAATTCATCTCCGAAATCCCATTCCCATTCTACGATATTGTCACCTGAGTTGTCGCTGAAGAAGATAGGGTCATTTATTGCTAGAGAATCATACTTTTCTAACGATTCAGAGGTAAAGGAGAAATCGGCTTTTCCGAACCTAGGTAGTTCAATATCTATCTCCTCCAGTCTTTGGCATCCTCTTTCATCCGTGATAAGTAGTGATAGTCTACCATTGCTTTTTATCTCTACGGTTGAGGTGCTACTGCTTCCTCCGCTCCAATAGTATTCGTAATTGCCAAATCCTCCTTTAACCTTAGCTTCAATCTTTGCGCTAGCTGACTGCGCTTCACAATCTATAATTAATTCTGGAGTCAATTCAATACTTAAGGGAGGTGGTTGTGTTATGGTGAAGACTTTTTGAAAGGAGCACTCAAAACTATCCGTTACTGTTACAACATATTGACCTGCAGTTATATTTGTTAGGGTAGGTGAGGTCATCCCATTCGACCATTCGTATTCATATGGTTTTGTGCCTCCTGAAACAATTAAAGCAATTGATCCACTTTCTGGATTATCACATGCATTGGCATTTTCAACAGTGGCATCGACAGTAAGAGGTAAGGGTTCAACAATATTGAAAGTTTGGTTTAAACTACATCCATTGGAATCGACTATGTCTACTTCATAGAGACCAGGGCTGAGTCCATTAATTGCTTCATTAACGTCACCATTATTCCAGTTAATGCTATAAGGAGCTGAGCCTCCTGTTATGTTAAGGGATATGGACGCATCATTTGCGCCAGTGCAACTTATTGGAGATAGGGTAGGGTTCAATTCGAAAATTGGGGCGCTGCCTAATTGAAAGTGTTTCTCGTGGGTGCAGCCGTGGTTGTCGGTTATGAGTACGTTATAATTGCCAGCTCCCACACCTATTAAGTTCTTGGAGGTTGAGCCATTACTCCATAAATAAGTATAAGGTTCGGTTCCTCCTGCAACTTCAATCTCTATTGAGCCTGTTCTGTCATCATAGCACTGAGTGTCATTAACATTGAAACTAACCACCTCTAGAGTCTCAGGTTCATTGATCGTGATTAACTCTTCATGAACACAACCTCTGTTGTCGGTAACCCGAAGAATATAGTCTCCTGCACTTAGATTGGTTAGGTTGCTGCTCGAAGCCCCGTTGCTCCATAGTATGTTATAAGGACCTTCTCCTCCAGATATGGTTGTATTAATAGTTCCGTCCATATCTCCTTGGCAGTCTAGCATTAGCTTCCCTGTTGAGGTTATGGTGATTGGCGAATCTGGTTCTGTGATGGTAAAATTCTCTTGATAGGTACAGCCATTTGCATCGGTGACAATTACATTGTGGTTTCCTGCAACAAGGTTGTTGATGCTCTGGCTTCTTTCACCAGTACTCCAAAGGTAGTTGTATGGTGCGGTGCCACCACTAGGAGTTACACTTGCCAGACCATCGTTACCATTAAAGCAAGTAAGCTTATTAGTGTATTCAATTTCAGCACCCAAGTTTTGTGAAGGTTCAGCTATTACCACGGTTACGGTGTTGTCGCACCCTTCATTGTCAGTAATTGTGCACTCATAGACTCCCGCAGAGAGTCCGCTAATGGTTCTGGTGGTTGCTCCGTTATTCCATAAGTAACTGAAGTTGCTAGATCCTCCAAATACATCAAGCGAAACCGCTCCAGACGACTGTCCCTTGCAGTCAATATCTGTTTTGTTTATTGAGACATCTAGTCCTCTATTGCCAGCTAGATCTATAGATTGGGTCAATGTGCAATTGTTGGCATCTCTAATGGTTACTGTATATTGAACACTACTTAGGTTGAATTGATCTTTGCTTGTACTTCCATTGCTCCAGACGTAAGTGTAAGGGGCTGTTCCTCCGGTGACATCCAGAAGTATGCTTCCGTTGGAGTCTCCAAAACAAGTAGGTTCATTTGGGGTTATGGAGGCCGAGAGGGGAGTGGATTCAGATAAATTGAATGATGCTGAAAAAGTACAATTGTTAGCGTCTGTTATAGTTACATCATAATCTCCAGGAGGAACATTCTTTAGGTCTTTTAACCTGCTGTTGTTACTCCATACATAACTATATGGCTCCGTGCCCCCAGTAACGTTGAGAATAACTTCTCCACTACTTCCTCCACTACAGGCAACATCTGTTGTAGTTCCTATTGCCGATAATTGTTCAGTGGGTGCTGGTACTGTAATAGTTTCCACTGTTTGACAGCCGTTGGCATCCGTCACAGTCAAGATATAATCCCCACCATCCAAGTTAGTCAAGTCTTTATTGGTGCTGCCATTTGACCATTGATAGGTGTATGGCGCCACGCCACCGGACACCTCTATTTGAATTTCACCATCTCTATTGCCAAAGCAACTCACTCCACTAGCTGTGCCTTCAATAGTAAGTTCAGTTGGCTCTGTAATGGTGAAACCTGAATTTATGCTGCATCCATTGGCATCACTTACCGTGACACTATAGGTGCCTGAAACAAGGTTTGCTAAATCTTCTGTTGATTCTCCATTGGCCCAATTGATTGTGTAAGGTCCAGTGCCTCCGCTTATGTTGAGATCAATTGCTCCATTACTTTCCCCAAAACATGAGTTATTTGTAATGTTGGGGGTAATAGTTAATGAATTTGGAGCCGAAATAGTATACGTCTCAACTAGTGAACACCCATTTGCATCGGTGATAGTGACCTCGTAATCTCCTGATGTTAATTGATTTATGTCTCTGTTTGTACTTCCATTGCTCCAACTGTAATCATACGGGCCTCTTCCACCAGATACTTCTAAAGCGATCGAGCCAGTATTATCTCCATTGCAAGAGATATTTACTATGTTTTCAGTAACAGCAATAGGGGCATTGGGTTGTTCAATTTGGATGGTTTGAGAAATTGTACAGCCATTGGCGTCTGTTACATCTACAGTATAGTTACCCGCGGTAATATTTGTTAGATCTTCGGTAGTGATTCCGTTATCCCATGCAAAGCTATAAGGAGTTGTCCCTCCCTTTATATTTATATCCACATATCCTGTTGCTTCTCCAAAGCAAAGAACATCAGTTTTGGTATAGTTCAGCTCCAGAATATCAGGTTCGGTGATTGTATAGCTTTTTGAAAAAGTACAGCCATTGGTGTCTGTTATTGTCACCTCATAATTGCCTGGTGAAAGGTTTATTATGTTGTCCGTTGTTTCTCCAGAGGTCCATAAATACGTATAGCTTCCTGTGCCTCCTGTTGTATTAAGCTGTATTGATCCATCACTTTCTCCGTTACAGCTAACATTATTAACTGTTGCATTTCCATCAATAGCAGCGGGGTCTTCCAACTCAATACTTTCTACTATTTGGCACCCTTTAGAATCAGTGATTGTAACACTGTATGTTCCAGCAGAAAGATTTTCTATGGTTGCAGTTGTTTCGCCACTATCCCATAAAAAATTGTATGGGCCATCACCATTAACTGGGGCAATGCTTATGCTTCCGTCAGAATTTCCAGGGCATGAAGGGAGTGTCTTTGTAGGGCTGGCGGAGATAGCTACAGGGTCGGCTAATGTTACATTTGCGGTAATGGTGCAGCCGTTGGCATCAGTAACTATTACCTGATAATCACCAGATATAAGGTTAGAAATAGCTTGGGTAGTTTCATTGTTGCTCCATTGGTATGTGTATGGAGAAACTCCCCCGGAAACATTTATAGAAAGAGAGCCATCATTTCCGCCAAAACACGTTGGGCTGTTTTGTACAAATCCATCATTGTTGAGCCCATCATTGGGTTCTGTGATATTATATATGGCAGATATGTCACAACCTGCGGCATCCGTAATGGTTACTTCATAGCTGCCAGCAACTAGATTGGTACGGTTTTGACTCGTTGGGCCATCTGTCCAGCTATACGAATAACCACCACTTCCCCCAGTTACGGATAGGTTAATTCTTCCAGAGTTTTCTCCTCTACAGTTAATGTTCGTGATAGTTTCTACGGCTACAATAGCACTAGGCTCTGTTATTGTATAGGTTTCTTGAATCGTACAACCGTTTTGGTCGGTGACAGTGAGGGTGTAGGCTCCAGCACTTAGGTTGGAGATATCTTCTGTATTTTCTCCACTATCCCAACTATAAGATAGTATTCCTGTTCCTCCTTCTACGGTTACATCTATAGAGCCATCGGAAGAACCCAGGCAGCTTGCATTTACGATGGAAGAATTGGTAATAACTAATTGATCGGGGTTTTCTAGGGTAAAATCTTGAAATGTACTGCACCCGTTTTCATCTGTCACTCTTACTCTGTAGCGCCCAGCGGGTACATTGTTTAATTGGGGTGTGTTGGCAATTTCAGTTCCTGGGGAATTTCTTAATGACCAAGAATAAGTATAGCCTATGGCTCCTACCGTACCACCGACAGCTTGAACAGAGATATTTCCAGTGCTATCACCATTACATAATGGGTCGTTTTCACTTAGTACATTGATAGATACAGGAGTAGGGGGTTCGGAGATAGTAAAGTTGATTTGTCCTGTACATCCAAAAAAATCGGTAATATCTAGAATATAATTATCTGCAGCGAGGGTGGTTACTTCAAAGTTTTTTTGAGTAGAAACTCCTGAATTAGAATAATTAGTACCATTAATTTCCCAAGTGAAAGGAAATACACCATTGGTCATGTTTACATCAATTCTCCCGGTTTTATCTCCCCAACAAGCAACATCTATTAGGTTATATGTATTTGTCAGACCAGGAGGGTCTGTGATTCTCCAAGTTTTCGAATCAGTTTCACCATCTTTATCAGTTACAACGACAGTATAATCTCCTGGAGATAGGTTGTCTATTGATGATGCCCCATTTGGATCATCAGTACTGGTGGTTAGTATAATGCCATTTTTATCTGTCCAAGTAAAAGTGTAAGGAGCATCACCATCGGTTATTCCAATAGAGATATTGCCTATACAGCTATTGATGACCTCATTAACAATGACTGGTTTTCCTTGACTATAAGAAAAGCGCGGAGACGTTAGGAAAAGTATTGTTAACAATACCATTTGGCGAAAGTGTTTCGCAAGGAGAGTTTTGCCTAACAATGGAGAATGCCTCAAGAGTATTTATTGTAATTAATTTGAGGGTAAACATATTTATTTTATGTGTGAAAGAGAATTGTGTTTATTTAAAAAGGTACTTTTTTCTTGTAGGTGGAGTGTGCAGACTGGTTTGATAAGTAAGGTTTGAAAGCACAAAAAAAGCCCGCAGTAAACTGCGGACTTTCAGTAGTCTAATCCAGATTTATATTATTTATTCGAGATTACGAAGTCAATATCAACTCTTCTGTTTAAGGCTCTTTCACCTGATGTAGTATTGTCAGTTCTTGGAGCTCTTTCTCCATAACCTTCAGACATCAATCTATTGGCAGAAATACCTTGCTTAATGAAGTATTGCTTCACAGTGTTAGCTCTTTCTCTTGATAAGGCTAAGTTATACTCTGCAGATCCAGTGCTATCAGCATGACCATTAATATCTAATTTAATTTCTGGGTTAGCCTTCAACACTTTCACAATGTCATTCAATGGTTCGTAAGATCCTTCAGTCAAAGTAGACTTATCTAATTCGAAAAGAATGTTTTCAGCGGCTTCTAAAAGTTTCACTTTTACTGATCCTTCAGAGTCAGGAGACATGTTGTTGAACTGCTCCATAGTACATCCGTTCATTGTTCCGTAAGTTTCAGGACATGGGTCTTGTGAATCAATTACACCGTCACCGTCAGCATCTGGGCATCCACCTGTTTCAGGAGAACCAGCAGTCATAGGACAAGCATCATACTTATCTGGCACTTGGTCACCGTCAGCATCAGGACATCCGTCAATTGTACCAGGTACAGTAGGACAAGCATCATATAGGTTAGGAACACCGTCATTATCGTCATCGTCTAAAGGACATCCGTTGTTAGTAGAAGGTCCAGCAACGTCAGGACACTGATCTTTTCTGTCAATTACACCGTCACCATCTGAGTCTTTGTCTCTTTTAAGAGAGAATTTTACACCAACATTATATTGTATGTAGTTATAAGTATCGTCTATCGAGTTGTTGAATGCAGCTTGAGTAAGAATGTCGGTTTTATCATTTACTCTTAAATTGAAACCAGCTACAAATGGTACCATGGCGTGAGAACCTTCAAATTCTGAAAAGAAGAATTCTTGGTCTTGTAGGTGAGTTACACCAAATCCAGAAGATAAGAACGGAGCAAATACTGCATCTTCTTTCATTATGTATCCGTTATTGAACTTGTAGGTTAATCTTAGTACCGCGTCTTGTACTGTTCCTCTAAATTCATTTTCGTGCTTAAGTTTACCTCTTGAATAGGTTAAAGAAGTGTTTAAACTTGGGTTAATGTAATAATGAGCGCCCACTTTTACTCCAAAGTTTTCAACGTCACTGAAGTTGTACAGTCCGTCATTATATCTTAGTTCAAGTCCCATGTTGGTTGCACCAACTTCATACCTAACCCTATCCCAGCTGGTTTGACCCATGACTAGCGATGTGCAGGTTAGCAGTAATGTAAGTAGTATTATCTTTTTCATGATTTTCAAATTTTGGTTTTTGCCTTCTTAAGTGCCCAAGACCTTGCCACTTGTGAAAATTGGCTAAAAATCAATTATTTGATTATAAAAATCATATTTTCAATAAAAAAAATAATAAAATAGAATATCGCAATTCTTCATATCGAGAATGAAATCGTCAGATTGAAAATGAGAACCAAGCAATAAAGAATGAAAAACCCCGTTATCGAGACTTCGATAGCGGGGTCTACAAATAGTTAGTAGTATAGTTGTTATTTCTGCTAGTTAGAAGCTTTTATCATTTCAGATATCTGTTCTGGAGTAGTGCTTTTTGATAAACTCTCTGCATGTTGAGTGATGTCCAAACCGTACTCTTCCGCTTTATCATTTACTCTCATTGGTATTATCATATTGGTTAGTTTAAAGAATAGATATGATAGACCAAAAGTAAAGCCCCCCACCAAGAAAACGGCTGCCAAGTGTTTTAAGAATGTGCTGGTATCTCCATAGATAAGACCAACCTCTTGGGCAAATACTCCTGTAAGAATCATTCCTACTATTCCACCCACTCCGTGGCACGGAAAAACATCTAAGGTGTCATCTATGCCTGTTTTGTTTTTATAGTAAACTACAATATTAGATACAATGGCTGCGGCTACACCTATAAACACACTTTGACCTATAGTTACAAAGCCCGCGGCTGGAGTTATGGCCACTAGCCCGACTACAGCACCAATAGATGCACCCATTCCTGATATTTTTCGCCCCATAAATGCATCATAGAGCACCCAAGCTAGCATGGCTGCGGCAGAGGCTACGGTTGTTGTGGCAAAAGCCATTGCCGCGGCACCATTAGCTCCTAGAGCGGAGCCTGCATTAAAACCAAACCAGCCGAACCAAAGAAGCCCAGTGCCGAGTAAAACAAATGGTACGTTATATGGCTTGTGAGCTGTACCGTGTGTTTTTCGCTTACCCAAAATTATAGCTGCTGCAATAGCTGCAAATCCGGCCGACATGTGAACTACCGTTCCTCCTGCAAAGTCTAATACTCCCCACTTTCTAAGGAATCCTTCGGGGTGCCATGTCATGTGAGCCAAAGGGCTATAGATAAATATGCTGAAAAGTATGATAAAGAATAAGAAGCTAGAGAACCTTACTCGCTCTGCAAAGCTACCAGTAATTAAGGCTGGAGTAATAATAGCAAACTTCATCTGAAAGAGTGCAAATAGAACAAATGGAATGGTGGGAGCCAATTCCGCTTGCGTAGCCGCACCAACTCCTTTGAAAAAGGTAAAAGTTCGCGGATCACCTACAAAGCCTCCAATAGAGTCTCCAAAAGCTAGACTAAACCCAAAACAGACCCATACTAAGGTAATAACCCCCATACAGATGAAGCTTTGAAGCATGGTAGAAATCACATTTTTTCTGCTAACCATACCGCCATAGAAAAAAGAGAGGCCAGGAGTCATCAAGAGTACCAAGCCTGTAGCTGCTAACATCCAAGCGGTGTCTGCTCCGCTAATGTTAGGGTCATTTAAGCCATTTAAAGAGCTAGTGTCTAATAGAGAGACTAGTGCAACTATTATTAGCAGGGTAAAACCTGGAATCCATTTTTTACTCATTTCTTGTTAGTTTGATTTATGGGAATGAAAAAATAGTGTTTCTGTCTTATAAACATGAAATATAAATCAAACTGGGTGTGAAATGACCCTTATCAGAACTATTTTGAAGTAAAACGATTGAAAAATGGTGTAAAACAAAACGTCATTCTGAACAAGTGGGAGATTGGTGTGTCCAATTACCCCGTGTTGCAAAAAGCAACCTTGCTAGAATGACGTTGTAAAGAGTTTAAGGCTAAACCTATTTCAGTCTAGCCTGTATGGCCTCAATTTTTGGCTGGGCTTCTGCCTTACCTAAATCCAAGGCCTTTTGATAAGCAGTCAAGGCTTGTTGATAACTGGTCTTCTTTTTTGCTGGAGCTAACTTAGTTCTTTGTGCAGCCAAGGCGTAAGCCTCGCCCTGTGTGTAGTAAGCATCGGCCTCACTTAACTTAAAGTTTACTCTTAAGTCAGTTATCTGCTGATTCAGCATTTCAAGCTCTAGTAGTTTGGCAGCAATTTCTGCGTCTTGACTGCTGATTGTTTCAGACTGCAATTTATTGATTACAACTAGTTTTTGATTATTGTCCTCAACAGATTTTAGCTGTGTCTCCATAGAAGCAATTTCAGCTTTTCTGCTCTCAAGGTCAGACTTAAGTGTCTTTATGGTTTGAGCATAAGCGCTTTGGGCTGTTCTAGATTCCTTAACTGTTTTTTCTAGCTTACTAATCTGTAAGCCGGTTTGTTCAACATAAGCCTTCAAATCTGTCATCTGCGCTAAAAAGTCAGCGTGTTGATCTGAGCTTTCCAAGGTAACCTTCATCATTTGTCTACTTAAGTTGATAGAGTCCATCAGACTCATAGCACTCATAAGGGTAACCGAGGCTTTTTGAGTGCTCTCCAATTCAGCAGAAACGCTGTCTAGCTTGGTTATTAAGGTCGCATTTTCAGCTTCCAACATTTGCTTCTCTTGGCTGCAGCCCATTAGTATGATGGCTACGAAAGAGATAATTAGGTAATTCTTCATGTTTAATTCAAAATTCAGGCATTTGACGCTTGAGTTTCGAAAGGTCACATGTTTAAAGAGAAATATTTTTTGAGTTTAGAATACTGAAAGATTCAACTTTACAGCTATCAGTTATTAGGGCTCTTTATTGTTACATTTTTCTTCAAGCTGTCCTTTAATTCGGCTTGCTCGGCTTCGGATAAATCGTCAAACTCTTTGTTGTAGATTGTTTTACTTAATTCATTGAATCGATCTTTAAAAGCGGCATTTATAAGGTCTAGGCCCTCTATAAAAGCGCTGTAAGAAGTCTTTCTGTTTGCCTCTAATATGATTGTTAGTTCATTGCCATGAGTTTCAATTTTCTCTATCAGATAATTGATTAAATAGCTTGAGTCGGATTTAATATTGTCTACAAAGAATTCGTCCTTTTCATTGATCATGAGTTTAGTTGAGAATTCAGTTTGAGGATTCTCACTTTCTTCAAGTAGAGGCAAAAGAGTTAACTCCATTTCCTCCGACCAAATAATGGCATAAAGGCTCAATAGGTAAGACCTTTTAATAACCTCTTTTTTCAAGTCTTGCACTTTCAAGAGTCTAGAGATCTCAGTTGCGATTTTATTTGGAGAGATATCGCCCTCTATGGGTGGAAACTCGTTTTTAATTCGGTCCGAATATGCTTTCAATTTTTGCTGGTCTTCCTCACTTTCAATCTTGTATTGACATTGACCGAGCACTAGTTTTGTTACATGTTCTTCCAAGTAAGGTCTATCCTGTCTTCGAAGCGTTTCAAAACCAGTAGGGGCATATTCCTTATAGAAATCGATAAAGTAACTGGGTTTTGTTCCTTTTAAATAGCCGTTGCTTATTAATTCAAGTTCAAAAAGGCCTAACTCTCTCTTGATCTCTTCAGCATCTTTTGCTGAATAATCTGGACAAAAACTTTGGCAGTAAACAGAGGGTATGAATAGGAAGAATACAAAGAGTGTGCTTATTAACCTTATCATTTTTTGCTCTCCAATAAGCTCTTCAATTCATTCAACTCGTCTCTCAATCTGGCCGCCTCAATAAAATCTAGCTCTTTGGCTGCTTTTTCCATCGCCTTTTGCGTTTTCTGGATCATCTTATCTAGGCCAGGCTTACTCATGTAAGCTACTACTGGGTCGGCCGCTACAGAATGCTCTTCTGGTTCGGCATAGTAGTTCTTCTTGTTCTTTTTAGAGTCGGCCACACTGGTTTGGCTCATAATGGCTTCTTTAGACTTGCGAACCGTTCGAGGCACAATTCCATGCTTCTCGTTATAGGCCATTTGGATGCTTCGTCTACGATTGGTTTCATCAATAGACTCCTGCATCGATCTGGTCACTGTATCCGCATACATAATTACACGGCCATTTTCGTTTCTGGCTGCCCGTCCTATGGTCTGAATTAAGGAACGCTGATTTCTCAAGAAACCTTCTTTATCGGCATCCAAAATCGCAACTAGTGAAACTTCAGGTAAGTCTAGCCCTTCACGAAGTAAGTTGACTCCCACAAGTACATCGAAGACACCCAGCCTTAACTCTCGTAAAATCTCAACCCTGTCTAAAGGATTCACTTCAGAGTGAATGTAGCGTACTTTCACATTGGCTCTTTCCAAATACTTGGTGAGCTCTTCGGCCATTCTTTTGGTTAAAGTGGTAACTAAAACACGTTCTTCCTTCTTTACTCTGTCATCAATCTCTTCTAATAGATCATCGATCTGATTAGCGCTAGGGCGAACATCAATGATAGGATCGAGAAGGCCGGTAGGTCGAATGATTTGCTCAACCACTTCGCCTTCGGTTTTGCTTAGTTCGTAATCTCCAGGTGTTGCGGAAACATATATGATTTGATTGCTTAGCGCCTCGAATTCGTCAAACTTCAGTGGCCTATTATCTAGTGCCGAAGGAAGTCTGAACCCGTATTCTACTAGATTCTCTTTTCTCGATCTATCACCACCCCACATGGCTCTAACTTGTGGAACTGTAACGTGACTTTCATCAATAACTAAAAGGTAGTCTTCAGGAAAATAATCGAGCAAGCAGAAAGGTCTTTGCCCTTTTTGACGTCTGTCGAAGTAGCGAGAATAGTTCTCCACTCCGGAACAATAGCCGAGTTCTCGCATCATTTCAAGATCGAATTCGGTACGCTCTTTCAGTCGTTTGGCTTCTAAGAAGCGTCTTTCCTGTTCGTATTGCTCTAGTCTTTGAACCAGATCGTCCTGAATTTCTTTGATGGCAGTATGCAGTACATCTTTCCCCGTTACAAATAAGTTGGCAGGAAAAATGGTGATAATCTTTTCATCAGAAATTTTCTTTCCAGTAGAAGGATCAATCTGCTGAATGGCTTCAATTTCATCTCCCCAGAAGTAAATACGATAAGCAAAGTCGCCATAAGCGATGAAGATATCTACGGTGTCACCTTTAACTCTGAAAGTTCCCCGCTTAAATTCCGCTTCTGTTCTGCTATAAAGAATGTCTACTAAGGCAAACAACAGCTGATTTCTCGGAACAATATCACCCACCTGAAGACGAACTACATTCTTTCCAAATTCATCTGGGTTACCAATACCATAGATGCAGGAAACCGAAGCAATCACAATTACATCTCTTCTTCCTGTAAGCAGGGAGGAGGTGGCGCTCAACCTCAGCTTTTCAATCTCATCATTGATGGAAAGGTCTTTCTCTATATATAGATTGCTATTCGGGATAAATGCTTCAGGCTGATAGTAATCGTAATAGGAGATGAAATACTCTACTGCATTTTCTGGAAAGAACTGTTTGAACTCTCCATAAAGCTGAGCCGCCAAGGTTTTGTTATGGCTCAAAATCAGGGTAGGACGTTGAGTCTCTTGAATTACGTTGGCAACGGTAAAGGTTTTACCAGAACCAGTAGCACCCAGTAATACCTGATACGGTTCGCCAGCTTCAATAGAGGTCTTTAGGTTTTCAATAGCCTTGGGCTGATCACCCGTTGGCTCAAACTCAGAAGTAATTTTGAAGTCCATAGATTAAAACTAACATCAATTATCAACTTTGAGTTTATTAACTGTGGAAATAAAAAGCAGGATATATTTTCTGCTTTGAATATACTGTTAGAAAGTATATCTAAGTTTTGGAGTCAGCGTAATAGATTCGAATTCCCCCAAACTTGTCGTGTGAAATAAACGAGATTGAATGCCAAGCTGAAAATTGCCTGATTTATAAAAGTAATATTCTGCCCCAATAAAGAATCCAGCATCCACCAAGTTTGAGTTAGATCCATTTCTTTCTTGTATGGAAACGAGTGTGGCAATTGTTTGTGTACTGTTTATAAAGGCATTAGTGAGGTATTCAATCTCTTGCATTTTTGGGTTAACAAAAAAGGCACCGCCAGTTAATAGTAGTTTTTCACTTAGTCTTCTTTTATAAAAAACGCTGTACATCTCGTTGATGTGACGGAGTTTGAAATCGATAATTTCAAGGTAGGTGTCATTACCTATTAACTGGCTGTAGTTTTTTTCGCCAATGTGCGATTCGCGATCATAACTTACGCCAATTGATGCCTTACTATCTTTTATGTTCCATTGAAATTCTATGCCGCCAATAGATCCCAAAAAGTTCTTGTTATAAAAGGAGACGAAACCGCCTGGAACTTCGCTTTGTGGCTGTTCATAATCCAATTGAAAGTTTCCAGCAACACCGTAATTTACATTTAGCTCAAATGTATGTTGGGCTTGTGAAGCAGTAAGAATAAACAGCAATAAACAGGCGGAAATCAATAGCTTTTTCATATGTGTGTTTTTTAGATGAGCAGAATATAGAAATAATTATGCCAAAAAAAACAGCTATACAAGTCTAGCCATTCCAAATCTCCCAAGCCGCTTCAGCCTGTCCGTGGAGCATTTCTAGCCCATTCTTTACCCAGCATCTGGCTTCAATTCCTTTCTGCATAAAAGCAGTGGTTAGTGGGTTATAGACTAAGTCGTAAAGGTAATGCTGTTCTGTAAGTTGGTGATAGGGCAGGTCTGGCAAAGCTTCTGTGTTGGGTGCAGTACCGAGTGGAGTCGTGTTGATGATTAGCTTCGCTGTATTGAGTATTGAGTCATGAGTATTGAGAGCTCCGTAACTCAATTCGCCTTCTGAAGGATTGCGCGAAATGAATTGGTAGTCGATACCAAGGTCTTCCAGTGCTGCTTTTACTGCTTTCGATACCCCACCAGTTCCTAGAATAAGTGCCTTTTCAGGCATTGGGTTCGGCCCAACAAACTTCACCAATGATTCTTTAAACCCGATGTAATCCGTATTGTAACCTTTGAGTTTTTTGCCTTGAACTTTTATGGTGTTAACTGCCCCAATGCTTTCCGCTTTTGGGTCAACTTCATCCAGAAATTTAATGACTTGCTCCTTATAAGGAATGGTAACATTCAAGCCAACTAAACCCTTTTCAGATTTAATTAGGTCTGGAAGTTCATCGATAGCCTCCAGAGGATAAAGCTCGTATTCGCAATCTTCAATCCCCTCTTTCTCGAACTTTTCAGTGAAATACTTTTTGGAGAAAGAGTGACCCAGTGGGTAGCCAATCAGTCCAAATCGCTTCATATTAATTTCCTGGTTTTAAGAACGCTGCTAGTCGGTCAATAGCTAAGACTAACAGGAATCCTCCTGCAGCAAATCCGAGCGCTTCAATAAAATGCGGTTCAATTCCAGTTTGGGCCAAGTATTCGTTTGGCATAACATTGACTTCGTATAGTGGCTTAATTTCGCCATGTCTATCTACATAAGTCTCAATTGCCTTTTTCCACGGCCAAACTTTGTAAAGCGAACCAATCATAAAGCCCGACAATACACCAACTGTCAAGTTGTGGAATTTGTTGAAAAGCCAACTTACTATCCTAGCAAAACTTAACAAGCCAACCACGCAACCAGCTCCAAAAATTAGTATATCGGCAATTTTAAGCTCCTTAATTGCAGTAAGTACGTACTCGTACTTACCGAACATAAGCAAAATAAAAGCTCCAGAAATACCGGGTAGAATCATAGCACAAATAGCTACAGCACCTGCTATGAAAAGAAACCAGCTAGCGTCTGGTGTTTCTGCTGGTGTTAATGAGGTAATGAAGTAAGCTGCTGTTATTCCTAATACAATAGCTATAATAACCCCAAAACTCCACTTCTTTATTTCTCTTAAGATTATGAGGGCGGAAATGACAATGAGCCCAAAGAAGAAAGACCACACCGGAATTGGATACTCGCCCAATAAGTGCGTAATTACCTTAGCCAGTGTTACTACGCTAGTGGCAATTCCTGCTAGAAGAACTAGCAGAAATGTTCCATTAACGTGTTCCCAAAGGGCTTTAAATTCAAACCTTCTCAGATAATTTAACGCTTGTGCATCGACACTTTTGATGCTATTCAGCAATTGCTCGTATATGCCTGTTATAAAGGCTATTGTTCCTCCAGAAACACCAGGGACAACATCGGCACTGCCCATGGCAATACCTTTGAGGTAGAGCAAAAAGTAATCGATAAACTTACGCATGTTATTATCCTTTCTGACCTAGGAAGTGATCGAAAGTATCTCCTCTTAAGCCTAGTCTAAGTGTTTCCAATGGAATTACTTCTTCAGGAGCAATGTTTCCAAGGTTTACATTAGAGCCCATTAGCTTAATGAAATACACTTGTTGAGCTTTTTGTGGAGCTTCCCAAATGATTTTCTCAAAAGGAATTTTAGTTAGAATTTCTTGAACCAGTCCTGAACGAACTTCGCCAGTAGAACGGAATAAGCCAACGTTTCCACTTTCACGTGCCTCACCAATTACCTTCCAGGCGCCAGCGTCTAGCTCTTTTTGCATTAGCTCAATCCACTTATAAGGAGGGATGATCTTTTCTGCGTCTTTTGAGCCTACTTCTGAAAGTACGGTCACCTGTTCAGAAAGCTTGGTAATGTATTCGCACTTTTTGTCGTGGTCTAGTTCTATTGAGCCATCAGAAACTTCTGCAAATGGCATTTCATATTTGTCTAGCACCTTGCGGTAATCATCAAACTGATCTCTTACTATAAAGGCTTCAAAGAGTGTTCCTCCGAAATAAAAAGGAATACCCGCCTCTCTGTAAACATTCAGTTTGGCATCTAAATTTGGGGTCACATAAGAAGTGGCCCAGCCAAGTTTTACAATATCTACATATTCGCCACAAACGTTGACGAAATCTTCTGCCTGTCTAACACTAAGGCCTTTGTCCATGGCCATAGTAAATCCTTTGTCTCTTGGCTTTTGTGTCCTTTCGGGCACATCGGTTAAAAAGTAATGCATTTAATTCTTACTTCTGTATTGGTCTATAATCTTGAATAACGCTTTTTGCGTTTCCAGTTTAGGGAAAAATTCGAAGAGAACTTCGTGTTTTTCAAAATCCAAAATTAAGGCATTTTCTAGATATGTAAAGGCTTCGCGGTAATGTCCTGCCGTGATTTGGTATACAACCATCCTATACATGAGCTCAGCATCGTCTGGAATCTCCTCTAAAGCTCTCTCAGCGAGCTCTATGGCCTTTTTCATTTCGCCTTGCTCATAAAAAATAAATGACCAATCGAGCCAAATTTCGTTATTAGTAGGTTCTAAAATGGCTGCTTCTTGGTATGCCTCAATGGCCGAAACTATATTGTCAATGTTATATTCTGCGGTGGCAATGGCCATCCAATAGTTGGTATTTTCAGGGTCTAGTTTAAGCGCCTTGTTCAAGAAATGGATGGCCTCATAGTACTTTTCTTGAGCCGAAAGGCAGCAACCTATACCATACCATGCATCTTCATAGAATTGGTCTATTTTAGAAGCTTTTCTGTAGTATTTTATGCCATACTCATACTGCTCCATCTTTTCATAAGCAGCTCCAATACAGCAGTAGACCTCAGAAGAAGGCCCTTCATTAGTTAAGGTGTTTTTATAAGCTTCTAAAGCATCTTGATATTTCTCAAGATTCATGTAAGAATTACCTAGGTTGAACCAAGCTGAAGAGAATGTATCGTCAATGACAAGCGCAAAGTCATAGGCCTTTACAGCGTCTTCATACTTTTCTAGCTTGTTGTAGACTATTCCGAGATTGTACCATGCGTAGGTCGAATAAGGATCTCGGTCTATGAATTCTTTATAATAGGAAACACTATCTTCTAGTTTTCCGGTAACATCTAAACAGTAAGCCAACTCATACAGGGCCGACTCGTGGTTGATGTCTGTTTCTATAGCTTGCTTATAGTAATCTATGGCAGTATCATACTTGCCATTAGTTTGATAAGTGAGGCCGATGTTATAATAAACCTCAGCTTTGTCTTCGGCTCCTTCTAGTGTGGTGAGTAAAATTTCAACAGCCTTTTCAAACTCGCCTAAAATTGAGAATATATTACCCTTTACTGTCAATAACTCAGGGTCGTTAGGGTGAAGGTTCTCTGCCTCTTCTATCACCTTTAGTGCTTCGTCATACTTTTCTTTTCCCACCAAACATTGAGAGGTCAATATGCTGATCTCTAAGCTAAATGGGTATTGGTCGAGCGCCATTCTACAGGCCTTAAGCCCTTTGCCAAACTGTAAACGGTCTAGATAGTAATGAATAATAGTTTCGTATTCTTCTAGGTCGAAGAAATGAAAACCTTTGTTTTTGAGAAGCTCTTCAAACTTACTGATCAACCCACGTTCTTCTTCTCTACTCGGATAGTCTTCCTGCATTACGTCAATCGGTTTTCTTAAAATACGAATTAGCCAACATTAAAACCACTTGGTTTTAGTAAAAATTAATTGAATACATGTTAGATATTTTCAATCAGTTGATTTACAGGTTGTAACGGTTTTTTAACTCTGCTGCTGTCCAATTGGCCGACTCTTCTAAACTGCGAAATTCGAAATTTAGTGCCTTTCTTACCTTATCATTGGCAAAGTTAAATTTAGTGCGACTCAAAATAGCCGTATCTGCAGTGATAAGTGCCTCTTTGCCGGTTATTCTAGATCGGAGAAATTCTAAAGCAACTACAAGTTTAAGCATCCAAGGCTGAACTGTTTTTGTTGGCGCCTTTTTTCCAAATGCGTTGGCCAAGGTTTGGAAGAACTGCTTGTATGGTAAAGAGCCAGCACTTACTATAAAGCGCTCTCCCTTAATGTCCGATTCCATCAGCTTTACAGCTATTTCTGCTACGTCTCGCACGTCTACAAAGTTGGTGTTTCCTTCTGGATGGAAGCTTCTTTCCTTATAAGCATACTCAAATACTGAGGTACTACCCCCTTGTCCCCAAATTCCTGGGCCAAGAACAACCGATGGATTCAGTATTTTGACTTTTAACCCCTCTTGAGCGCCTCTCCATACTTCAAGCTCTTGAGCATGTTTTGAGTTAGCATAGATGGAGTCGTATTTGGAGTCTTCCCATCGGTCTTTTTCTGTAATCTTTTTCTGACCAGCCTTTCTGCCAATGGCTGCTACCGAGCTGATGTGTATAAAGTCTTTTATTCCGAGTTTAAGACAGGTGTTTACCAAGTCTGCCGTACCTAGAACATTGGTTTCATACATTTTATTCACATATCTCTTATCAAATGAGATAATGGCAGCGCCATGAATTACAGCATCTATTCCAACTAAGGCTTCTTCTAAAAAAGCGGTGTCGTTCATATCGCCAATAACCCATTCTATTTGGTCGGCAATACCCTCTAACAAATCCATTTTGCTAGAGTTTCTTTTAACAGCCTTAACTTGATGATTTCTGTCAAGAAGCTCTCTACATATGAAACTTCCTAGCAAACCGGTAGCTCCGGTAACAAATACTTTCATTCTACTATAACTGATTATTCAACAGCTCCAGATCTAAAAGCTTTTTCCAATACTTAGTTGTCGTTGCTTCTTTAAGCAGGTTAATATGTCCCATGTTATGGCAATCTGTACCAACCAGCTTAATAGCCTTCATATCTATCAATTTCTCCGCTAATTTCTGAACAGGTTTTGAATAGCAACCTGTTAATGAAACCGCATTAAGTTGAAAAATGATATTACGGTCTAAAAGTTCCTCAATTAGCGAAGGTTTTTCCAGCAGGTAAAGATACCTCTCAGGGTGAGCATAAACCATTTTATACCCCTTCATAGTTAGGTGGAAACTTGCTTCTTTTAATTCAGGCGGTTCATTGATAAAACCTGTTTCAACCAAAATGTGGTTTTGACCGAACGTAAGTAGTTCTTCGTCTGAGTGAATACGCTGCATAAAGTGTTCGTCTAAATAATATTCACTTGCAGCTTGTAATTCTATGTTGATGCCTTCTTCTAAAATGGCTTCCTGCATTTGCTTTAACCCAGAGAGAATGGTTTCTGCAGTGTTATCATAGGTGCCCCACATGGTGTGAGGTGATGTAATAACCTTAGTATAACCCAAAGATTCCATTTCCCTAAGAATAGAGATGCCCTCTTCAATAGATTGAATACCATCATCGATATTAGGAATGAGGTGAGAATGGATATCTGTTTGGAGATATCCTATATCTGGGGCTGAATTTTTATTTCCTTTAAAGAAAGAAAAGATGCTCAAAATGCGGGTTTCTCTTTATAAGAGGCAAAGGTAGGTAAAACCTGATCCTTTTCAGAAACTATTGGATTCTCTATTCCCCAATCAATATTTAGAGCAGGATCGTTCCAGAGAATTCCACCTTCAGATTCTTTGTTGTAATAGTTTGAGCATTTGTAGAAAAACACGGAGTCTTCTAAGGCTACAAAGCCATGGGCAAAACCGGCAGGCACTAAGAACATATTATGCCTTTCGGCCTCTAGTAACACAGTGTGGTGTTTGCCAAAGGTAGGAGAATCTTTGCGAATGTCTAATGCTATATCTAAGACCTTGCCTTTAACTACTCTTACTAGCTTAGCCTGAGCGTGTGGTGTCTGCTGATAATGCAGTCCTCTTAAGGTTCCCTTTACAGAGAATGACTCATTGTCTTGAACGAAATCTTCTTGAATACCGAGTTCCTGATAAAGCTCTCTTCGGTAAGATTCAAAAAAATATCCTCTTTGGTCTCCAAAAACTTTTGGCTCCAATTCATATAAGCCATCAAATCCTGTCTCTATTACCTTCATAGCCTTGTAGTTTCAAATATGTTCATTCTCGATTGAATAGCAGCAAAGCTATTTCCAATTTTTTAAACATCAGTAAATCTTCGATAAATGACCTAATTATAAGACCTGTTTTACAAATGATGCGATAAATGGTAACTTGCTAGCTATTTATGGGAGGATTCGAAACAACACCGAAAGAAGATGACAGAGCCGTACTAGTGGCTCTGGTTAACCGTGAGCAACCAGAAGACACGGTGGTTGAGTATTTGGATGAATTGGCTTTCTTGGCTGAAACCATGGGGTTGAATGTGGTAAAGTCTTTCACTCAAAAGATGGACAAGCCAGATGTTCGTTCTTTTGTAGGAAAAGGAAAGCTTGAGGAGATTCAAACCTATATTAAGGCAGAAGAAATTGAGGTAATCATTTTTGATGATGACCTTTCTCCTTCTCAACTTAGAAATCTTGAAAAGGAACTGAAGGTTAAGATTTACGACCGAAGTTTATTGATACTAGATATTTTCTTGAAGCGTGCTCAAACAGCTCAGGCTAAAACTCAGGTAGAATTGGCCAGATCAGCTTATCTGCTTCCGAGGCTTACACGCATGTGGACGCACCTTGAACGTCAGCGTGGAGGTACTGGAACTCGTGGTGGAGCTGGTGAAAAAGAAATTGAAACAGATAGAAGAGCCATTAGGAATCAGATCACTGTTTTAAAAGGTAAGCTAGAGAAGATTGAAAAGCAAAATGCGGTTCAGCGTAAGTCTAGAGGTACAATAGTTAGGGTGGCTTTAGTTGGATATACTAACGTTGGGAAGTCTACTTTGATGCGATTACTTACAAAGGCCGATGTTTTAGCAGAAGACAAGCTGTTTGCAACGGTAGATTCTACTGTCAGAAAAGTGGTGCTAGACCAAATACCGTTCTTGCTCTCAGATACTGTTGGCTTTATTAGAAAGCTACCTACTCACCTAATTGAGTCGTTTAAGTCTACGCTGGCAGAAGTTTTGGAGTCTGATATTCTTTTACATGTTGTTGATGTTTCGCATCCTAACTTTGAAGATCAGATGGCCACGGTTAATCAGACTTTGATTGATATTGGTGCTACCGATAAGCCAACGATCTTAGTTTTCAATAAGATAGATCAATTGAAGATTGTAGATGAGGAAGTGCGCGAAGAAATGAACAATCCGCCACCTACTTTAGATGAACTGAAAAATACTTACATCGGAAAGGGGGAGGACTCTTCAGTATTTATCTCAGCTACTAACAAAACCAATATGGAGGAGTTTAAAGAAGTGTTGATGGAAAAGGTGAAAAAGCGTCACTTTACTATCTTTCCAAACTATTTAAATGATTCCCATTATTAGTCTTGATTGCTAAAAACTGAATCGTTTTTTTGGTTTTAAACATCTCCCGAGGCATCGGTAGGATAGTGTGTAGCAAACAAGCATGGCCCCGTAGTTCAATGGATAGAATAGAAGTTTCCTAAACTTTAGATCTAGGTTCGATTCCTAGCGGGGCTACTTTTCGTGTTTCAATCATTCCACTCCTAAACAGTGTTTTTGCTTTAGCCATTGTTTGGGGTTAAGATGAACGCTATCTGCTACGTTCGCCCGAACGTTTGCGATGATTCTGTATGGAGGAAATTAAGGGCGTATTTAAGAAAGTCGGAAGAATTTTAATTAGTGCCAGGGCTTATTTAAGTTTTTGCCGAAAATCTTAAATAAGGATGTTTTTATTTAAGTTTACTTAATGAAGGAATTCAAAGCTGGTACATATGTAAATCAAGGCTATTATAAGAGCTTCCAACCCAATCCGATTAATAGAGAATGGCAGATTGAAGACATGGAGCTTGTTAGTCTTTTAAGTAAAGCTGATCGGCAATTAGGGCGCTTAGATATGTATTCTGAGTATGTCCCCAATATAGACTTGTTTATAAGCATGCATGTACTAAAAGAGGCCACTCAGAGTAGCAAAATTGAAGGTACACAGACTAATATTGAAGAAGCTCTTTTAGAAAAAGAGGATGTTCCGCTGGATAAACGTGATGATTGGGAGGAAGTCCAAAACTATTCAGAAGCAATGAATTGGGCTATAGCCGAATTGGATAATTTGCCATTTTCGTCTAGGTTAATAAGAAATACTCATAAAATTCTTTTACAAGGGGTAAGGGGTGAACAAAAGCTTCCTGGGGAGTTTAGGACCAGCCAAAATTGGATTGGAGGAGCTAGTATTAATGATGCTACTTTCATTCCCCCTACTCACCAGACGGTTCCAGAGTTCATGGGAGATATAGAGAGTTTTCTCCATAATGAAGAAGTTTACTTTCCAGAATTAATGAAGATAGGCTTAGTTCACTATCAGTTTGAAACCATTCACCCATTTCTCGATGGTAATGGAAGGGTGGGGAGGCTAATGATACCACTATACTTGGTAAGTAGAGGAATACTAAAAAGGCCAATTCTATATTTATCTGACTTTTTTGAGAAAAACAGGAAGTTGTACTATGATAACCTTACAGTAGTGAGGGATACCAATGATATAACTCAATGGATGAAATTCTTCTTGGTTGGAGTAATTGAGACAGCCAAGAATGGAATAGATACTTTTGATCAGGTATTAAAACTACAGAAAACTGCAGAGGCAAAAGTTCAGTCACTCGGAAGTAGGGCGGCTAACGGCCAAAAGGTACTGAATTATCTGTATAAGAAGCCATATCTCAATGCTGAGATTGTCAAAGAGATAACAGGTATCTCAATGCCATCCTGTTATAAGCTTATAAGTGATTTGGAAGAGCTAGAAATACTTAATGAATTCACAGGGGGGCAACGAGGTAGAGCGTATCTCTTCAAAGACTACCTTAATTTGTTTCGTTAAGTTTGTCACTTTGTTTTACAGTAATTCAATAAGTTATTAAAAATAACTAGCGAGACTACTTTTCAACTGAGAATACCCACAATCGGGTATTGAGTATTTATCTGATTAACAAGATCTTGTAGCAATTAACCTCATACAGTTAGGCTCAGTAGAGCTTTATGAGTTAGCGTGTAAGTGTATAACCCCGAAATCCTCTTTCGGGGTTTATTTTTAATTTATTCATTCGGCTTTTCTTACTTTTGAGCCCTTAGCTTTTACTCTAAATCAATTTATGTTCGATAGCAAAGAATATCCTAAATCACTTAGTGAAGACTTGTTCGAAACTTGGTTAGAAGCCGGGAGAGAGAGCAAAATGAGCTATGAATACATGCTAGTGGTTTGGGACGACCTTGAGGCCGACTATCACCCTGAGTATGTAGAGAATCGAAGTCAGATTGCCAAATACCCCCTTTGGGGCGAAGCAGGAGGCCATAGCTCAACTATTGCAGTATATGACCTCTTTTCAGAAGCTAGAATTTACATTACCAACTGACTGCCAGTTATTTGTTGTCTTCTCTTTCTTTCTTCTTTTTAGAAGAGTAAATGAGATAGCCAATAAAAGTAATTAAGAAAACACCTATAAGAATGCCCCAAATAAGGTTTGGGTTACTAGAAAGGAAGTCGGTTTCATCTGGGTCATCAGGCTTAATGAGTGAGCCCTGGGGCAAAAAGCTTAACGCAATGTTATTGGATGTTATTAAGCTAAAAAGGTATATAGTTATGTATTTCATCTTATAATCGTCTTTGTTGTATACGAAATCAACTCTTTAGACACTTAAAAGTTTGCTTCATTCCATGACAAAACTTATCGCTCGCTCAGATTTTCATCATATTATAGATCACCCTGGTTCAGGTACGGTACTAGGAATAAAAGAAGATAAGGTTTTACTGGTTTATCTAGAAAGACCCGGTTTCCCATTCAAAACTTATGAAGTGCCAGGAGGTGTGTGTGACCTTGGAGAAACTCATGAACAGGCCGCAAGAAGAGAGTTTTGGGAAGAGACTGGCTATGAATTAGGTTATACATTTCACTTTCAAAGTATAAAACCTTCTGTGGGTTACTCCAATGAGATGATCTCAGTATTTTATGCGGAAGTATTAGAGCAAACTAGTGTTCCTGAACATGAAATAGAATGGCTGAGCAAGCCACAAGTAAAGGAGTTCATTAAAGAAGGGAAGATTATAGATTCACAAAGCTTAGCAGTCCTAAGCCATTGGCTTTCGTCAGACTTAAACTTTCAATTGCCTTCTGTGATGTTTGTTTGCACGGGTAATTATTACCGAAGCCGATTCTGTGAGATTTACTTCAACCTGCTCACAGAAGGCAAGTTGCCTCTTGCAGATTCCAAAGGCCTTCTAGCTTATATGAAGAGCAATGAAGGGATGGTTTCCCCACATACTTTGCATTACTTAGAAAGCGAAGGTTTGCCTTTGGGTAAAATGAAATTTCCTGAGCAAATAGAACAGAGGCACTTAGAGACAGGCGTGAGAGTGATTGCTATGGATGAGGAGGAGCATAGGCCAATGATGGAGAAAGACTATCCTGAATTTGCCAATAGTATTGAATACTGGCAAGTTCATGATATTGACTTTACTGAGCCTGTAGATGCGCTACCCGCATTAAAAAACCAAGTAGAATTGTTGGTTAAAGAGTTACTCGGCTCGAAGAACTAAGACGTGAAAATATATGGTTGAGTAGCCCGGTACTCCCGTAGCACCGTCTTTACCATAAGCCAAGTCATAAGGAACTTTTATGTACCCGTTATCTTTGAGCTCAAAGTAACTAAGCCCGCGAATAAAGCCTTCAATGAGAGATCTGGCCATCATATCTACAGGTAATGGTACTTTCTTCCTGAACGTATTATCTATCTCTTTGCCATTTTCTAGGTAGGTAGCATAGTGAATTACTAATCTTTGGTGATCTGTCTTTTGCTGAAGATCGTTTTTGCCTCTTAACTTGTGAAAGCTAATACCATCTTTGGCAATCCATCGCATATTTTGGAACTGCTCTCTTCTCAAAATTTCTAATGCTTCTTCTGGTCTTTCGTCTTTCGTTAGTTCACCAGATTCATCCCACTCTCTGAGTCGTAAAAGTGCTCCCAAGTCATTGTATTTTTCTTCTTTGCACTTTTCTCCCTTCTCATGCCAATAGGTGTGGGTACCAATATTCACATTGTCTTTGGTTCTTCCCTGATACTTTTTTTGTCCGTTTTCATAGCGTTCTACCACTTTTTGGCCAAAAGAAAGGGTTGGAATAAGGCAAATAATCAATATTGAGAGCGTCAAGAATCGTTGCATTTCCAAATCTAAAATTTATTTCTCTACCTTTGCCCTACCGCAAGGGTTTCCCGACAACGCTGTCGGGGATTAAAAGGGAATCGGGTGAAAGTCCTGAACAGTCCCAGCTGCTGTAATCCCATTTTTATGTCGACTGAATTTTGCCACTGCCTTATTTCCGATAATTCGGAATTGGTCGGGAAGGCTCAGATCGACAGGGAAAGTCAGAAGACCTGCCATTGCAATCGTTCACTAAACCGCTTTCTGAGGAAAAGCCACTAGTATGAAAAAGCAGAATGTAAAAATCAGCTGCCGTAAAGCCGGAATTGCTTTGCTGTGGTCTTTAGCCCTGACTATTTTAGTCGGCTGTTCGTCATCAAATTCAGCATCGGAAGATACTTCTACTTTCGATCCAAATCGGAATTACTTTCCAGATCGTGTTTCTATAGATCATGCCATTGGTTTTGATGTGGTATACCATAATCATTGGAAGGAGCTTCAGCTGTTAAGGCACTATAATGATTTTGTAGACACTGTTAGCTTTGCGCTAGTTCAAAGGGGTACGCCAAACCCAGATGGTTTTGAAGCTACACGAACTATTCAAATTCCGGTTGAAAAGGTAGGCTCACTTTCTACAACACATTTGGGTATGTTTCAAATGTTAGATGCTTTAGATCATTTGAAAGGAGTGGAAACGGCAAGTTACATTTCTAGTGATGAGGTTCGAGCCCTAGTGAACCAGCAAAAAATTACAGAGTTGGCCCCTGCTGGCACATTGAATACGGAATTAGTTTTAGCTTCAGAAATAGAAGTGTTAATGGGGGTTGGTTATCCCAACTCTCAAAATGATAGTTATCAAGAATTAGAAAATGCGGGTATTCCAGTATTGCTGAACGCTGACTGGCAAGAGCTCGATTTACTTGGAAGAGCCGAATGGGTGAAAATGATAGCCCTATTGCTGAATAGGGAGAAGGAGGTAAATGAGGCCTTTGCCGAAATTGAGCAAGAGTATAATGAAGTGCTACAATTGGTTGAGCAAAAGGAAACCGAAGGGCCAATGACTATTACTGGTATGGTTCAGGGTGACGCTTGGTTTGTTTCTGGCGGTAAAAGCTTTGGCTACCATGTACTTAAAACAGCTAAAGTTCAATATCCATGGAGTGACGATACTTCTACAGGTAGCTTGAAATTGGATTTTGAAACTGTTTATGAATATGGTCTAAAATCTGACTATTGGATGGTGCCAGGTAGTGCAAAAACCCTTGAAGAGATTCTTCAGAGAGATAGTAGATTTAAAGACTTTAAGTCTTATCAAGACAAGAACATCTACAACATTTATGGCCGCTATACAGAAGGCGGAGGTAATGATTACTATGAGTCGGGCATTGTAAACCCGCATATCATTCTCAAAGATGTAGTTCGCATATTTCATCCCGAACTATTGCCAGATCATGAGTTGGTGTATTACGCCAGGTTGAAGTAAACCCCTTAAACTTTTTTCGTGAATACTCCATCTACAAGTCTTAGTGTAAAGGCCTTTGTACTACTTTTTTTGGTAGTGCTAGGATTGTTTTTGCTCAATTTGGGTTTGGGCTCAGTTACAATACCTGTAGATGAGGTTGCAAAAATATTACTCGGTCAAGATGTAGAGAATACAGCCTGGCAAAACATTATTCTAAAGATTCGTTTGCCTCGAACCGTGACTGCGGTTTTGGTGGGTGCAGCACTTTCAATTGGTGGCTTACAAATGCAAACGCTTTTTAGAAATCCCTTGGCAGGCCCTTCTGTATTGGGAATTACGGCCGGGGCAAGTTTGGGTGTGGCAGCTATTATGTTGGCTGCTGGCAGCGCTACTACTGCTTTTGCCATTCGTTCATTAGGAATAGGCGGAAGTTGGCTAATTGTGCTAGCATCTTCGGTTGGAGCATTCTTAGTACTTCTAATCATTTTGGCAATCTCTTATCGTATTAGAGACAATGTGGTAATGCTCATTGTAGGAATTATGGTGGCCAATATCACTATTGCCGTGGTTAGTATTTGGCAGTACTTCTCTGACCCAGAGCAAATTCAAGAATACATTCTTTGGACATTCGGAAGCCTTGGAGGTGTAACTAATCATCAGTTAGGTGTGCTTGGACTCATAGTAGGCCTCGGAATTGTAGCCACCTTCTTGCTTTCTAAGACATTAAATGCACTGCTTCTGGGCGAAGACTATGCCCAAAGTATGGGGCTGAACATCAGGCGGTCTCGAATGCTCATTATTCTGGTAACAAGCATTCTAGCTGGAGCCATTACAGGTTTCTGTGGTCCCATCGGTTTTGTAGGTATTGCAGTGCCGCACTTAACCAGAAGCTTTTTGAATACCTCAGATCACCGACTTCTAATTCCAAGTTGCGTGTTGGTTGGAGCAATTCTAATGTTGTTCTGTGATATCATTTCTCAGGTACCAGGAAGCACGACAGTACTACCGGTGAACGCAATTACAGCCATGATTGGCTCACCCATAGTAATATGGATAATTGTAAAGCGTAGAAATCTAAAATCGAGTTTTTAACCATGTCTGATAAGATTCTACATACCGCAAATCTTTCAGTTGGTTATAAAGACCGAACTGTTTTGAGTTCACTGAATTTGAACCTTAATAAAGGGCAACTTACCTGTTTACTTGGGCCTAACGGAAGCGGAAAATCTACACTAATCCGAACGCTTGCAGGTATTCAGAAGCCACTGTTAGGCATGGTTACTCTTCAAGGGAAAAGCCTCAGAGAAGTATCTCCAAAAACTCTTGCTAAGCAGTTGAGTTTGGTGCTTACTGACAGAGTTACTCCTGGCAATCTGACAGTCTACGGATTGGTTTCTCTCGGCCGTTTTCCTTACACCACCTGGATGGGAAGCCTTACGGGCGAAGATAAAGATGTAATTCAGTGGGCCTTAGAAATTACTGGTACTATGCAGTTTGCCAATAGACATATTGGTGAATTGAGCGATGGCGAGAAACAAAAGGTGATGATTGCTAGAGCTCTTGCTCAACAAACTGACCTTATCATCTTAGATGAACCAACAGCCCATTTAGACTCACCCAATAGAATTGAAATCTTCCACCTGCTCCGAGAATTGGTTTCGTCAGGCCATAGGGCCATTCTAATTTCTACCCACGATATAGACACAGCCATAGCCAATGCAGATAAGCTTTGGCTGGTAGCGAATCAATCAATCAGTCAAGGGGCACCAGAAGATTTGGTGTTGGATGGAAGGCTGGAAAAGGCGTTTACCAAAGAAGGTCTTTCCTTCAACTACAGCTTGGGGAGGTTCGAAAAGGCAATAAATAATAATGGCTTAAAAGTATTGATTAAAGGGAGTTCACTAAGCGCCTATTGGACTGAAAGTGCTTTGAGGAGAGCAGGGTTTCAGCCAGTAGAGCATTTGCCTCAAGTTACTATTGAGGTATTTGATGATGGCTCAACGCGAAAGTGGATTCTCAACAATCAATTAGAAATAACAACTATAGAAGAACTACTTACAAAACTCAACACTTATGAAAATGAGATGGAATAGAGCACTAGCTCTAAGCATTACATTGGCAGCCTTCGGTGGGGCAACTTTTGCCCAAGAAGAAAAAGCCAAAGACCTCGGTGAGGTTGTGGTAACTGGCAACCGATTTGAAACTCCTATTGAGAAATCGGGAAAGGTGATTTATAAAATCACCCAAGATCAGATTGCAAAATTGCCTGGCAGAACTGTTGCCGATCTTTTAAACACCCTACCAGGCATTAATGTAGACGGTGCATTCGGAACTCCAGGAACCAACTTGGACTACAGCATTCGTGGAGGTAGAAACAGACATACGCTCGTACTAATCGATGGTCTTCCAATTAACGATGCTTCTGCCATTTCTAATGATTATGATCTGAGGCTTTTAAACGCCAATGCCATTGAATACATAGAAGTGCTTAAGGGAGGAGCGAGCACATTATATGGTACAAATGCCGCTTCTGGTGTAATCAATATTAAATTGAAAGAGGCTGCTACAGATGAGCCTCAGGTTACCTTGTCTCAAGATGTAGGCTCATTTCAAACCATGAACACCAATGCCGATGTTCAAGGCAGAACAGGCAAGTTGAGCTATTTAGCTGGAGCATCTGTATCTATAAGTGATGGTATTTCTGCTGCGCAAGACAACGACCCAACGCTAGAATTCGGCAACGATGGTTTCTTTAGATATACAGGTAGAACCAAGCTGAACTATAAGTTTTCGGAAGCCTTTAAACTTGGCGCAAATTTGTCTTATGAAGACCTAAAGGCAGATTATGACAATAGTGCCTTCTCAGATGGCGACAACGAATTCTTAATTCACCAAGTAAGCGTAGGTTTAAGCCCTGAATGGAACTACAATGGCGGTAAACTAAGCTTAAACACTAATTTCAACCAGATAAGAAGAGAGTTCGTTTCTGCATTCCCTTCAACTGCCAAAGGCAAGAACTTTCAGGCCGATTTAAACAACCAGAAAGTCTTTAATGGCAATATCAAAACCATTTTAGGTGTTCAGTTCCAGTCTTACAAATTTCAGAGTGGAGATGAGCAGCCTAATCAGTCGAATTTCGATCCTTATTTAAATGTTTCGGCCGATGTAACCGATGCCCTTACCTTAAATGCAGGTGTGCGATTGAACAACAACAGTGAGTATGGTTCCAATTTCGTCTACATGTTCAACCCATCTTACCTTTTTCAGTTAGGTGAAGATGCCCAGCTGAAGCTTTTTGGTAGCTACTCTACTGCTTTTGTGGCGCCAAGCCTTTATCAATTATTTGCTGAATTTTATGGAAACCCAGATTTGGAGGCAGAATCTACCGAATCTTTAGAGTTTGGGGTTTCTCTTTACCTGTCTGATAAGCTTACCCTGAATGCCGAATACTTTGATAGAAAGGAAGAAAACGCAATAGACTTTGTTTCCATATTTGATGGACAAGGTAATTACGTTGGTGGCGGATATGACAATGTAGAAGGAGAAAGAAATATTGAAGGCTTGGAGGTAGATCTTACTTGGAGCGTAACTAACGACTTGAATCTTACAGCTCATTTTGCAGATTACAACTTTGGTGACCCTAGTCAATTCTACAGAATTCCGAATCAGAAATACGGCTTGGGTGGTCAGTATACAATTGCAAGTAATACCCAGCTTGGAGTTACTTACAATTACTTTGGCGACAGAGAGGCAGCCATTTTCTCAGATCCTTTCTTAGTAGAGTTAGAGGGCTACAACATGGTAGACTTTAACGTTTCTCATGCTTTATTCAATGGTGATTTAATTTTCTCTGGCTCAATCAGAAATTTATTGGACGAAGACTTTGTGGGAGTTTACGGATACACCACAAGACCAATCAATTTCACTGTAGGGTTAACAGCTAAGTTCTAGTTTGGAAAGCAGAAAGGTAAATATTAGCCCTCTTTTTCTCTGCTCTTGGAGTGGAGGTAAAGACAGCTATTTTGCTTTTTATCGGGCATTGCAGCAGGGGTTAAAGCCTGCTGTACTGCTAAATACGCTCAATGAATTTGGTGAAAGATCTCGGTCTCATGGTATTCCAAAAGAGCTGCTTCAGCAACAAGCCGAGTCGGTAGGTTTGCCCATAGAGTTTATTCAAACTACGTGGGCCAATTACGAAGCGAACTACATTGAAAAACTTAAGGAGCTAAAGGCGAAGTATGCTTTTAGTCACACCGTTTTTGGCGATATTGACATAGAGTCACACCGAGCATGGGAAGAAAAAGTATCTGCCGCAGCAGATGTAAAAGCAGTTTTGCCCATTTGGCAGGAGAATAGGCGAACTCTGGTAGAGGCCATGATAGATGCAGGAATGCAGTGTTTAATTGTGTCTTGTAGAAAAGAATTGGCCGATGCTATAATTGGAAAAATCATTACTAGAGAGCTGTTAACGGAGTTTGAAGAGCTAGGGATAGACCCTTGTGGCGAAAATGGCGAGTATCATACTTTTGTAGTAAACGGACCACTACAACAATTTCCTTCAACAGTTAGATTCTCTGATTATAGTGTGCACAACACGTATGCTTTTTTGAATTTTCTAACCGAACCAAAATAATATGCTACATAAGTACCTACATTCTTGGGATGTCATTTCAACAGATTTACGAATGAGAAATCAGAGGAAAATTTATAGAAATGACTTAGAACAATTGGAGGCACTGAATCAAGAATATTGTTGGTCATTAGATTTAGATAGAATTGTAAGTAAAGATTATGACGCACTGGTGCTTACAAACTTCAACCAAGTAATTGAGTGGGTAAATGGCGGATTCGAAAGAATGACAGGTTATTCGGCAGAAGAGTCAGTGGGCAGAAGACCTGGGTTTCTACAAGGCCCTAAAACTTCCGAATTAGCAAAAAGAAGATTAAGAACGGGTATTCATGAAGAAAGAGATGCCTGTGCCACCCTCATTAATTACCGTAAATGTGGCAATCCTTACAAATGCAAAATCTCAATTCTTCCACTTAAGAACGCAGCATTACGCACCACCCATTTTTTAGCAATTGAAAAAGAAGTTACGTGAATCTAAAAGAACGAATTGAAAAATCGGAAACCAGAATTTTTAAAGCTGTTTTTCCGAATACAACCAACCACTACGACACACTTTTTGGAGGTACTGCCATGCAGCTGATGGACGAAGTAGCTTTTATTACCGCTACTCGGTTTAGCAGAATGCGCATGGTTACAGTAAATAGTGATAGAATAGATTTTAACAGGCCAATACCTGCCGGAACAATTATAGAACTGGTAGGAAAAGTGACCTACTTGGGCAACACCAGTCTAAAGGTAAAAGTCAAAATTTACATAGAAGAGATGTATTCTGATGTTCGAGAAGAAGCCATTTCTGGTGAATTTACTTTTGTCGCTATCGATGAGAACAAGAAACCTATCGCTATTTCTTAGCTTATGATTTACTACATCACAGGAGGGCAGCGGTCAGGGAAATCTAGCTTTGGGCAAAAACTAGCTCTAAGCCTCTCTGATAACCCAGTTTATCTGGCAACTTCTCGCCATTGGGATGGTGAATATGAAAAGCGCATAGACAGACATAAGGCGGACAGAGATGAGCGCTGGACAAACATTGAAGAAGAAAAGCACATAGGTAAGCTAGTATTCAATCAAAGAGTAGTGCTGGTAGATTGTGTCACCCTTTGGCTTACTAACTTTTTTGTAGACACTAAGAACGATGTAGACCAAAGCTTACAGTTAGCAAAAAGCGAATTTGATGGGCTGACCACACAAAATTCCGATTTTATATTTATCAGTAATGAGATTGGAATGGGTACACACGCCCATACCGAGATTGGCAGAAAGTTTACTGACTTACAAGGGTGGATGAATCAATTTATTGCTGAAAAATCAGACCAAGCTTGGTTAATGGTTTCCGGCATTCCCATGAAACTCAAATAATGGCAGAATTAGCATTGTTCAATTGGAGTGGAGGCAAAGACAGTGCGCTGGCGCTTTACCACACCTTAAGAAACTCACAGTTTGAAGTAAAACATTTACTCACTTCGGTAAATTCAGAGACCAATAGAATTTCAATGCATGGAGTAAGGCTCAGCCTGTTGCAAAAACAGGCAGAAAGCATTGGCATACCCTTGAGTTTGCTTTCGCTTCCGGGAGAGATATCTATGGATGAATATGATCAGCTGATGGCTGATAAAATGCAAGGGTTTTTAGATGCTGGCATATCAACCTCCATTTTTGGAGATATTTTTCTTGAAGACTTAAAGCAATACCGAGAACAAAAACTAGCGCAAGTAGGCTTGAAGGGAGATTTTCCCCTTTGGCAGAGAAACACAAAAGAGTTGGTCAATGAATTCATTAGCCTAGGCTTTAAAACCATTGTGGTCTCAGTAGACGGAAGCAAGCTAGACCAGTCTTTTGTAGGTAGAATTATTGATGAGAGCTTTCTGAATGATTTGCCAGAAAACGTAGATCCCTGTGGAGAAAATGGAGAATTCCACAGCTTTGTTTTCGAAGGGCCAATCTTTAAAAAGCCAATTCGGTTTGAACGTGGTGAGGTTGTAGGCAAAGAATATAAACTCTCTAAAGAAACAGGTGAAACGGTTACATACTGGTTTCAAGATTTGATATGAACTGGAACATTGCCCCTATAAATCGGGAGATTGAAGGAGAACTTCAGCAAAAGATAGATCTAAAGACTAAGCCAATTGGTGCGCTCGGCCAGCTTGAGCACATAGCGCTACAGCTTGGACTTATTCAACAAAGCTTGAACCCTGAGTTGCGTAATCCGCAGATTTTAGTTTTTGCTGCCGACCACGGAGTTGCCAAGGCTGGCGTAAGTGCGTACCCTCAAGAGGTCACCTATCAAATGGTGATGAATTTTCTGAATGGGGGAGCAGCCATTAATGTATTTGCTCGCCAGCATAATATCCAATTGAAGGTGATAGATGCCGGAGTGAATTACAACTTTGCGGGAGCGGATGGTCTGATTGATGCAAAGATTGATTTCGGTACTAAGTCTTTTGTTAGTGAGCCTGCTATGACTCAAGCGCAGTGTATAGCGGCCCTCAATGAGGGGGGCAATTTGGTAGAAGAGGCTTTTGAAGACGCTTGCAACATTATCGGTTTTGGAGAAATGGGCATTGGCAACACTTCTTCTGCTTCTATGCTCATGCATTTGCTTACAAATATTCCATTAAGAGACTGTATTGGGGCTGGCACAGGCTTAGACAATAATGGTTTGGAGCGAAAGAGAACTGTTCTTGAGGTGGCTTTAGATTTTCATGGTAAGAAAGCGAACCCAATGGACGTGCTAAGCACTTTTGGAGGCTTTGAAATCGCTATGATGTGCGGAGCAATGCTTAAAGCTGCCGAACTGAAAATGACAATTATGGTAGACGGGTTTATAGCTACCTCAGCATTTTTGATGGCGTCTCAGTTTAATAGAGAAGTGAGAGATTACGCCATATTTTGTCACAAGAGTCAAGAAAAAGGACACACGCTTCTACTTGACTACTTAAATGCAGAACCAATTTTAGATTTAGGAATGCGCTTAGGAGAGGGCACTGGCTGTGCTGTAGCTTTCCCCATAATTCAATCGGCAGCCAATTTTTTGAACGACATGGCTAGCTTCGAATCAGCCGGAGTAAGTAACAAGTAAATGAGAGAACAAGTACGTATTTTCTTTACAGCACTAATGTTCTACACAAGAATACCGTGTCCAAAATGGGTAGATCATTCACCAGACTACATTAATAAAGCCACCCGCTTTTTCCCCTTAATGGGTTGGATAATAGGAAGCTTTGCTTTTGCCTTTTTTTCACTTTGCTTATGGCTCAATGAACCAGCCTTGGCTGTTGTCTTTTCTATGATAGCAAGCGTTTGGATTACTGGGGCTTTTCATGAGGATGGTTTCGCAGATGTATGTGATGGTTTTGGCGGAGGCTGGACCAAGCAAAAGATATTGGACATAATGAAAGATAGTAGAGTGGGAGCCTACGGACTGATAGGCCTTCTTCTGCTATTTGCTCTCAAGTTCACTTTGATTTTCAGACTCACTCAGGTTTTTGAAAATGGCTTGTTACTTATGGCAGCCACAATAATCTCAGGTCATAGTATCAGCCGTTTTATTACCGCTACATTTATTTTCACCCATGAATATTCTCGAGACGATGCTACTTCTAAGGTAAAACCTGTCGGTAAAAAAATGTCTTGGTCTGAGCTTCTTACGGCTGCTTTTTTTGGCCTTTTGCCTCTCTTGCTTTTTCAAACCCCCATAGTATTTCTGTGTGTTATTCCGCTTTATGTGGTCAAGTGGAGGCTTGGTCGCTATTTTCAGAAATGGATTGATGGTTATACTGGAGACTGCCTTGGTGCAACTCAACAGATTACAGAAGTAGTCTTTTATCTTACTCTACTCATATTGTGGAAGTTTATTTAATCAGACATACCAAACCTAAAGTAGCTAAAGGTGTATGCTACGGACAAACAGATTTGGATTTGGCTGAAAGCTACAGAGAAGAGTTTGCTCAAGTAAAAAGGCTATTGCCAAGCTCATTCGATGCCATTTATTCTAGTCCACTAAAGAGGTGCTCTCAACTTGCCCATCATTTATCTGAAGACATTCTGTTTGCTGAAGAACTGAAAGAAGTGAATTTTGGCCTTTGGGAAATGAAAGAATGGTCTGGCATCAATTCAAAAGAGCTGAATAAGTGGATGGATGACTTTGTTCATGTTCGCCCTCCAGAAGGCGAGTCGCTCATAGATTTACTTTCAAGAACGCTGAACTTTTGGGAAAACCTAACCAGTCAAAAGTATCAGCAAGTAGCTATTTGTGCTCATGCTGGTCCAATCCGATGCATTTTGGGTGAAGTATTGGGCGTTCCACCTCAAAAGCTATTTGGCATAGGCCAATCCTTTGGTGGAGTCAGTATGGTGAGTGTAAAGTTTGGTCAACCTCAGGTAGAGTATATAAATAGAGTTTAAAATTATTATGCCTTAGTTGGTCTTGTAGATGTCATTTATTCGATCCCTAAATAGTCTGTTTTAACAAGTAGTGCGTATATAGGTTAGTTGTTAAAGCGAAAACATGAAATCATATAAATATTTACTCTTAGTTATTCTAACTGTTTTGTTCTCCTGCTCTAGCGGAAATACCACTTTTGCTAATGTAGACGCGGGTAAACCAGACCATTCTAAATGGACAGATTTGCTTCAAAAGCACGTAGATAGCAAAGGTTTTGTAGACTATAAAGGTATGATTAACGATAAGGATATGCTGAATGCCTATACCTCCGAGTTATCTGCCAACCCACCTCAAGAAAGCTGGTCTGATGATGAAAAACTGGCTTATTGGATCAACGCGTACAATGCTTTTACGGTAAAACTGATTGTAGAGAACTACCCTGTAGAAAGTATAAAAGATCTGAATCCGGGTTTGGCCATTCCTACGGTAAACACCGTTTGGACGAAAAAATGGTTTAAAATAGGGGGCGAAGACTTTAGTTTAGACAGAATAGAGCACAAAATTATCCGAAAAGAGTTCGATGAACCAAGAATACATTTTGCAGTGAATTGCGCCTCATTCTCTTGCCCGCCTTTAAGAAACGAAGCATTCATAGCCGAAAAGCTAGATGCTCAATTAGACGAGCAAGCCAAAGAATTCATCAATGATGAGGTCCGCAATAAAATTTCTAAAAACCAGGTAGAGATTTCTCAAATCTTCAGTTGGTTCAAAGGCGACTTCACTAATGGGCAAACACTCATTGAGTTTTTAAACAAGTATTCAAAAGTTAAAATCAGCTCAAATGCCGATGTAGACAATATGGATTACGACTGGTCTTTGAACGATTCAGACAAATAAAAAGTAGACCAATACAATGTGAGAAAGGCCGCAAGAACTGCGGCCTTTTTTTCGTTATTAATTTCTTATAATTGTAGCTTTCGAAAAGGTCGAAACAGTATATGTACTATAAAAACTGGCTGAGGTCAGCCTTCCTTTTAATCACTTTCTTATTGTTCACCTCCTTCTCTGCAGGTGATAAATTTCACTCACCAGCTACGGAAGAGGCACATTTGCCTAAGGGTGTCCAGCTTACTAACAAGCATTCAGACTTGCCTAGCCTAAAACCGCTAGACTCTATGATGAATAGAGTAATACGTAACCTTCGATTGGAAGGGGCAACAGTGGCTTTAGTAAAAGACGAGAAGTTGGTTTATGCAAAAGGCTTTGGCTATGCAGATAAAGAAGGTAAAGTAAAAGTTGAACCATATCACAGATTCAGAATTGGCTCTGTTTCAAAGCTTATTACTGCCATTGCAGTGCTCAAGTTGGTAGACGAAGGCAAAATTACGCTAGACGATTATGTTTTTGGTGAAAGAGGAATACTGAAGGGTAAGCCGTACGACAAGGTTTCTAATAGAAACATTTATCAGATTAAAGTGAAGCATTTACTCAATCATACAGCTGGTTGGAGTTTGATCACTTATGGAGATCCTATGTTTATTCCGCATAAGATCCATAAAATGGATAAGGTGAGCTACCCAATAGAGTTCGATGATGTAGTGAAATTTGTCCTTACCAGACATTTGCCTTATCGACCAGGAACGCGCTTCGATTATTCGAACTTCGGCTATTGTCTTTTGGGTAGTGTAATTGAAAAAGTTACGGGCGATGATTACGAAGAGTGGGTTATAGATCATATTCTGGCGCCTAATGGAGTAAAGAACATGGCCATTGCTGGCAATTTTGAGAAAGACAGATTGAGAAATGAGGTGAAATACTACGACTATAGTGTAGATAATCAACAGCTGTCTTTTACCGGGTCTGGCAAAATGGCTTATAAACCTTACGGTGCAGACGATGTAACTATGCTAGGGCCGGCCGGAGGCTGGGTGGCCAATTCTGTAGATTTAATGCGCGTTTTAGTAATGGTAGATGGTTATTCTAAGCGCTACAAAGATATTCTTAGTGCAGACCTGATAAAGAAAATGACAGGTGGTGTTGGAGGTATAAATCAGCCACTTGGCTGGAGAAGTGTAAGAGGAGAGCATTGGTGGAGAACTGGAACTTTAAGTGGAACCTCGGCTTTGTTGACTAGAGATGAAAAGGGCTATTCATGGGTGGTTGTGTCTAATACTACGCCCAGAAGGGGGAGCTTTCCGAGCACTAGTCGTTGGGCAATTAGAGAGGCGATTAAGCAGATTAAGAATTGGCCTTCACATAATTTGTTTGATGTTGCCGAATAAAAAAGCCGATTCCTTTTACAGAAACCGGCTCTAACCAAAATTAACCCTAACTAAAACTGTTGATTTTATTCCGCTAAGCGGTAATATTTGTTGTTACCAAAACTGGTAAGGTAATCTGCCTGATTCACTAAACTTCTTAATGAAGAGTCTGTAGAAGGGGTGCCAGATGCCACTAGTTCACCTTGGCTATCGAACACTTTTACTTCCTCAATTACTTCTTCTTCAATTTCGAACAGAATAGCCTCTTCAAGACTCATCTCATCTTTATCCATAAAGTAGGCTTCAATTTCGGCCAATTCTTTGGCTTCCATCGCAGAGATTCTTCTTTCTGAATCAGGGTTGTTTTTAGCACTTGCCTGAAAAAGCGTGACCATCGCTAACATTATGGCAATTGCAGTACTTAAGTTTTTGATTCTTCTTCTTGAGTTGTTTCGAGCTTTGACCTTTGGGCTATTCATGACCGTATTGTTTAATGTTGTTGTTTCGTTTTTGAATGTGCCAATAATTATTCAAGCCTTGTGCCAATACGTGTAAGTATCAGTAATTCAGATGTTTAAAATTTGTTGTACGATTTTGAACGAAATAAAGTGTACTAAAAACGTACGCCATGTGAGTGAAAAGTGTACAGTTTTCGAACGAAACCAAGACTGGCTAGTTAAGCTATATGTCATCAATAAATATGCAGAAAGCAGATATACCAAAAGAGCTCGTCTATGTGTCTTCTTTTGACCAAGAAGGTTTCAAAAGAGAGAAGACTAACGATGGCTTTGAATACTTGGACTTGCAAGGAAAGCCGGTTAGAGATAAAGCCATTTTAAAGCGGATCGATGAACTGGTAATTCCACCTATTTGGGAAGATGTGTGGATTTGTAAGAATGCTAAAGGGCATGTTCAGGCCGTTGGTTACGACCTGAAAGGCAGGAAGCAATATATTTATCACCCTAAGTGGAGTGAGTATAGGCAGCAGAATAAGTTTTCTCAGCTTCCATTATTTGCTGAAAGGCTCCCAATAATTAGGGAAAGAGTAGCTGCTGATTTGCGTAAAAGAGGTTGGCCAAAAGAGCGTGTTCTGGCATTAACAGTGAAAATGTTAGATGAGTATTATCTCCGAATCGGTAACCTAAACTATAAAAGGAATAATGAAACCTATGGGCTCACCACACTTAGGCGCAAGCATTTGAATGATAATGGCAAAAGCCTTAGCCTGACCTATAAGGCCAAAAGTGGAAAGTATAGAAATGTATCGGTCTCTAACCCAACCTTAGCTAAACTGATTCGAGAAACTTCCGATCTACCGGGTTACGAAGTGTTTCGCTATATTGATGAGGATGGTAAGTCTCAAACAATAGATTCTAGCGATGTGAACGAATACATCAAAGAACTATCGGAAGGCGATTTTACAGCTAAGGTTTTCAGAACATGGGGAGGCAGTCGCCTTTCCATCGATTACCTAGAAGACGCAAAAAAGGATGTTGAAGAGAACCCGAGAAGAAAGATTGAAACGGCCTTGGTTCAGCGAGTAGCCAAAAAGCTGGGCAACACAGTCAGCATTTGCAGAGACTACTATATCCACCCGAAAGTTCTAGAAGCTGTTGCCCAACCGGAGTTTAAAATGCCGAGAATTTCCAATGCCAAGAAGTATCAACATTTAGATACTTCGGAACAAGTAGTGCTGAAGATACTGATGGAGAGGTGATTGCTAAAATCAACCCCCTTTTACAACAACTCATTCGCCAAATTAGCTAGCTCAGATCTCTCACCTTTTTCTAGTGTGATATGCGCGTAAAGCGGATGGTCTTTCACTCGGTCTATCAGGTAAGAAAGGCCGTTAGACTGAGAATCTAAATAAGGTGTATCAATCTGATGGATATCTCCTGTAAAGACAATCTTGGTGTTTTCTCCAGCTCTGGTAATGATGGTTTTAATTTCATGCGGAGTGAGGTTTTGAGCCTCGTCCACAATAAAGAAGATGTTGGACAAACTTCTACCTCTAATATAAGCCAGAGGAGTGATCAACAGCTTTTCCTTATTCACCATTTCGGTGATGGCTTTAAACTCCTTGTCGGTCTCCTTGTACTGGTTTTGGATAAACTTCAGGTTGTCCCAAAGTGGCTCCATATAAGGGTTCAACTTGGATTTGATATCGCCAGGTAGGTAACCAATGTCTTTATTGCTCAATGGCACGATCGGTCGAGCCAAATAAATCTGCTTGAATTCTCTGCGTTGTTCCAAAGCTCCGGCAAGGGTAAGGAGCGTTTTTCCAGTACCTGCAACCCCTTGAATGGTCACTAACTTAACCTCAGGATTCATGATGGCATGAATAGCGAAAGTTTGTTCAGCATTCTTTGGTTTCACCCCAGAAACAGGACGCTTGTCCACTTTTTCAATGGTATCGTCAATCGAGTTGTAGTATGCAAGTACGGAGTTTCTATCGCTCTTAAGAATGAAGTATTGATTCGGCTGAGCCTTCTTTCTCTTCAGAACATCTTTTGGCGCCAAGGTGCCATCTTCATAAAGGTGGTTGATGAGGTCTGAATCAATCTTCTCAATTTCAATCTTTCCTTTGCGAAGAGAGTCTACATTCTTAATTTTTCCGGTTTCGTAGTCTTCGGCAGGTAGCCCCATCGATTTCGCCTTCAACCGAAGGTTAATGTCTTTAGAAACCAAGATTACGTTTCTACCCGGGTTTTCCTCTTTCAACCTAAGTGCGGCATTAAGAATTCGGTGGTCGTTTTTTCTTTCACCAAAAACCTCATTGGCATCGTGCTGACTTTCACCACTTCCGGCCTCCATCACCACTTTAAAGCTTCCACGCGTTTTCCCATTAAGTGGAATCCAGTCTTGCAGAGACTTATCCTTTGCCAGCTTATCTAGCAAGCGGGTGAACTCTCTAGCTTCAAAGTTTTTGGTATCGTTGCCCTTCTTGAAAGTGTCTAATTCTTCGAGCACAGTGATTGGGAGGCCAATATCATGCTCCTCAAAATTCATCAGTGCAATGTGTTCGTAAAGGATAACGGAGGTGTCTAGTACAAAAATCTTCCGGTCAGTCTTCTTCGCTCTCGGCATACTACTAATTGGGGTTCAATAATGAATAGAACGTTGTTTTAAATTAGTAAATATTCGGGGCAAAAGAGAGTGAGGGAGATTATTAACACAGAATTAATTTGACCTCCACCAACCTCCTCCTTGCCAAGGAGGAGGCTAGACTCGTGACGCGATGTAATTTTGAATTACCTCGATTACATTTTCAATTTCGAATTCAACTTGTCTATTGGTGAATCTGATGGTGTTATAGCCAAGTTCAGCCAACTCCCGATCTCTTATTTGGTCATTATCATAGTTTTCAGGCTTATTATGAATTTCACCATCTACTTCGATAATGAGTTTAAAAGTAGCGCAATAAAAATCTACGATATAGTGATTGAGGCTGTGTTGTCTCCTGAACTTTATGCCATTAAGTTTCTTGTTCGCCAACCGCTTCCAAAGCAACTCCTCGTACTTAGTTGGATTATTCCGAAGCTCCCTTCTTCTTTCCTTAAGATAATTCAGATTATTGATTCTCATTTGCCGTGTGTGATAAGAATCAAATTACTAAAATCAGTGACAATACCCTTAGGCATGGAGCTGTTTTACTCTATCCAAGAGTCGTGAATAAGGAACGTAGACTTCAAACTTATCTAGTCCTCCTAAACTAGGAGGACGCGCGAAGCGAGGAGGTCAGAAGGTCAACTTTTTCCAAGCCTTAACTAGAGTAATGGTACTTATCAAAACAATCGCTAACCAGATTAATCCATACTCTATGTTACCATAGACGAACATTCCAGTAGCGAAGAGCAAAGCGTAAATAAGCACAGTACCTGCAAACATCGCCAGCAAGTCAACGCTGAATCGGCCAATGCCTGGCTCCAGTTTTTCACCTTTTGCCTGTGCTTGCTTTCTCAAGCCATTCCATCCCTTACCATAAGGTTTTACAAGGTTGAAGAATGAAACCAGTGTTTTATAGTCGGTCGGTTTGGTCATTAAAGTAACTAGCACCCAAACAGCCGTGGTTACTCCAACACTTAGTAATAGTTGGTATTCACTAGAAATGGAGGTGAGGCTTTCTGGTCCGAACTTGAAAAGCAGTGCCAGAATGAATGAAACCACCATACCTGCGATTTCAGAATAAGCATTAATTCTCCACCAGAACCAACGCAAAATGAAGATAGAACCAGTACCTGCACCAATAGAAAGCAGAATCTGGAAGGCATCATATGCACTGGTGAGCACCAAGGCAAACAGGCCTGCAAATACCATGAGAATCACTGTGGAGATTCTACCTACGTTCACCAATTCTTTCTCAGTAGCTTCTGGCTTAATGAATCTTTGATAAAAGTCGAATGCTACGTAAGAAGAACCCCAGTTGAGGTGAGTGGAAATAGTAGACATATAGGCTGCAATCAATGAGGCAATCACAATTCCGAGAAGGCCCTTAGGCAGCGTCAATAACATGGCAGAGTAGCCCAAATCGTGACCTATTTTGCTTTCGCTTATTCCTGGAAACGCCTCTTTAATAGAAGCCAAGTCAGGGTAAACCACCAAGGATGCCAAAGCGATCAAAATCCATGGCCAAGGTCTTAGTGCATAATGAGTGATGTTGAAAAGGAAGGTTGCCGAAACCGCATGCTTCTCATTTTTAGAAGAGAGCATTCTTTGGGCAATGTATCCTCCGCCTCCAGGCTCAGCACCCGGATACCAAACACTCCACCATTGCACAGCAATAGGGATAATCAATAGGGTGATAAACAATTCTCTATTATCGATACTTGGAATTAAGTCTAATTTTGAAGCAACTTCAGGTCTGGTTAAGAGGGCATCAAGACCACCAACTTCTGGTAAATTGATGATGTAAATAGCCGCAGCCACGGAACCTACCATAGCTACTAAAAACTGAAGGAAGTCAGTCAGTATAACACCTCTTAAGCCACCGAGGGAACTATAGGCCACAGTAATTATGGAGGCGTAAACCACGGTTTTCCATGGTTCTAATCCGAACATCACTTCACCAATTTTAATGGCGGCTAATGAGACCGAGGCCATTATCATAATGTTGAAGAATACGCCTAAGTAAATGGCTCTAAAGCCTCTCAGAAAAGCTGCTTCTTTGCCTGAATATCTCTTTTCGTAGAACTCTAAATCAGTTAAAACTCCGGACTTTCTCCACAGCTTGGCATAAACAAAAACGGTTAACATACCGGTAATCAAAAATGCCCACCAAACCCAGTTACCAGCAACTCCATTTTGGCGGACAATATCTGTTACTAAGTTGGGGGTATCAGCAGAAAAGGTAGTGGCTACCATAGATACTCCCAGTAGCCACCAAGGCATATTTCTCCCTGAGAGGAAGAATTCTTTAGAAGATGAACCCGCTTTTTTCGAAACAATCAGACCGATAATTAAAAAAACAGTGAAGAATAGGAGAATGATGATCCAATCGAGCGAAGAAATATTCATACTTAATGAAAAGTTAAATTGATTTGTCTGAAGTTTTTGTTCATTTTCGAACCAACAATAATAGAAAAATTTAAGAGGATATTATGGATTTGACACTAGTGGTATTAGCAGCAGGAATGGGTAGCCGTTACGGAGGCAATAAGCAACTTGACGGAATTGGCCCAAATGGTGAAATCATTATGGATTATTCCATCCACGATGCAATCAATGCCGGATTTACCAAAGTGGTTTTTATCATCCGAACTGATATAAAAGAAGCATTCGAAAACCATTATGCCGAGCGTTTCAAAGGCAAAATCAAAATGGAGTTTGCTTACCAAAACGAATACACTGAGCACACTGCACCATATGAGCCTAATCGTAAAAAGCCTTGGGGTACTACGCATGCCGTTTTAGCCGCTAAACATTTAATTAATGAGCCATTTGTGGTGATTAATGCCGATGATTACTACGGTCAGGAGTCTTTCGAAGAGGTGGTGAAGGCTATCAATATGATGAAGGAGAATGAGTACCTCATTATGGGATATAGACTAGAGAACACACTATCCGATCATGGAACAGTAAACAGAGGTGTTTGCCAGGTTGATGAGAACATGCACTTGGTTGGCATTAAAGAGACACTTTCTATCGGTAAGAATGATGGTGTTATCTCATACATGGAGAACGATCAGCCTGTTGAGCTGAGCCCAGAGACTTATGTTTCTATGAACTTCTTTGCATTCCCACCTTCAATTTTGCCTTTGCTTGAGGAGAAGTTTGTGGATTTTGTAAAGGATAATAATGAAGATCCAAAAGCAGAATGTTTCATTCCTGTTGAAGTGGGTAACCTGATGGAAGAAGGTAAGGCTGTTGTTAAAGTAATTCCTACTTCTGCATCATGGTTAGGAGTAACTTACAAAGAAGATAAAGAGCATGTGGTTGCCGGAATCAATCAGATGATTGCCGATGGTAAATATCCGCAAGAGGTAAAATAATGCTTATTGCTGCCAAAGCACTTGAGCTATACAATATTAAAGGAGCTATCGATTCGGTAGCTCCTTTCGGTTTAGGGCATATTAATGATTCTTTCGTTGTAATGGCAGAAGGTAAAAAGTATTTACTACAGCGCCTAAATACCGCAGTGTTTCCTAAGCCAGAAGTTGTTGAAAATAACCTAAGAAGAATTCTCAGCTTAGCTCCTGAATTGTTCGCTCACCATGTTTTAGGGAAAAACGGAAAGTATCATCAGTTCGATGGTGAAAGCTTTTGGAGGCTACAAGAATTTGTAGCCGATAGCTATGCTCCAGAAAAACTCGGCCTGAATGAGCTAGAAGAAATAGCCAAAGGCTATGGGAGGTTTACCGCCTCTTTTTCTGCTGAAAACCTGAGCGATTATGTAGAGGCTATTCCAAAGTTCCTTGACCTGACACATCGTTTGAACCAGTTTGAGGAAGCTTTGAGGAAAGATAAAGCTGGTAGGAAAAGCAAAGTTTCGTCAGAAATTGAGGCTGTTTTATCCTTTCAATGGGTGGAAGATCGTTTCAATAATTTGGTGGAGGCGGGTTTGCCTCACAGGGTGTGCCATAATGATACTAAAGCTGCCAACTGCTTACTAGCTCAGCCTTCAGGCCAATTTTTAAAGGTGGTAGACCTTGATACGGTTGGGCCAGGGTATGCTATGTTCGATATGGGCGATATGCTAAGGTCTATGCTTTTCAATATTCCCGAAAATGATTCAAACCTGAGCGGACTGGCATTTGACAACAAGCGGTTCGAGACTATTTTGAATTCGTATCTAAAGGAATGCTCTCATGCCTTAACCCCTGTGGAAATTGAAACACTTCCTCTTGGTGGCCTTTGCATGACATACATTACAGCGGTTCGTTTTCTAACAGATTACCTTAATGGAGATGTCTATTACAAGGTCACTTTTGAAGGTGAAAATTTAGTTAGAGCTAGAAATCAGCTCAAGATATTGGAGCTGATGTCAGAGGCTATAGCCTAATTACCCCAAAGGTAGCTGTCACTGTTTTATCGAGATTTTGCCATAGTATATCTTCAATGCATTTAGCATCTTTCGCACTTCTTCTACAATTAGTATTATGAAAAACGCCCAGTATTGGATAGAGAAACTTAACCTTCAGCAGCACCCTGAAGGAGGTTTTTATGCTGAAACTTATCGATCTAAAGACAGGCTGCATGAGTCTAAACTTCCAGATCGTTACAAGTCTCCCAGAGTTTTCGGAACGTCCATTTACTTTCTGCTAACCACGGAAAGTGTTTCTAATTTTCACAGGTTGAACTCAGACGAAATTTGGCATTTCCATACTGGAGGCGCTGCTAAAATTCATTTTATCGATAAGCAGGGAGCGCATTCCGAGCATTTGATTGGCTCAGACTTAGAGCGTGACCAAAGCTTACAGGTGGTAATTCCTAAAGACACTTGGTTTGCAGCAGAGGTAGTTGATGGGGATTACATTCTAGTAGGGTGCACAGTAGCTCCAGGTTTTGAGTTTGAAGATTTTGAATTGGCCGATCGCACCGAGCTATCATCCGCTTATCCGCAGCACCAAACTCTAATTGGGCGCTTCACGAATAACTAAGGGTAGCTCAAAGGTCGAGCACATTTAAATTCAAAATTGAAATATGCTACTATCAACAACTAACACTATCGATGGACATACCATCAACACTTATCATGGCGTGGTAACTGGTGAGGCAATCATTGGTGCCAACCTTTTCAAAGACATTTTTGCAAGTATTACCGACTTAGTTGGTGGTCGTTCGGGCACTTATGAAAGAGTGCTTCGCGAAGCAAAAGACAACGCACTCAAGGAGCTTGAGTATAACGCTCGGAACATGGGCGCGAATGCTGTAGTGGGCATTGATTTGGATTATGAAACAATTGGTCACAACGGTAGCATGCTGATGGTTACAGCAAGTGGAACTGCCGTTACGTATTAAGAAACTTGGGAATTCTATAGTCTAGTAAGAATAACAAGTGTTTTCTATCTGAAAAGCCACCCGAAAAGGTGGCTTTTGTTATATCTAGTATTTAGTCGTCTGACCACTTGGAGTGGTCTGAAGACTGATGTTGTTATTTCATTTCGCTAGGCGGGATAAACTTAAATCTTTGTCCGCCAACTGAGGCTTCGTACATCAAGCCTCCTTTGGCCATGGTGAATACCGCTACGCCATTAGAGTATTTAGCATTGGCCGAAACTCCAGATTTTAATGCCACAGCTGAGGCTTGCGCGGCAAACTGAAATTCGTTTTCAATGAATCGTTGGTAGGCTCCAGCATTTTCAAAGAAAATGACTTCGCTGTAAGCTTGTCCACCAAATTGGAATCCTACTGAGATTTGGGTCATATTTACCCCGCCTGTCATTGCGCCATCTTTGTAAACCACACCCTTACCAGCAGCGCCACCAATTCCTATGGCTCCTTTGCCAATGGAAGGAAATACAGCATAGCCATATGCGTGTTCAAAGAACTCGGCAATGCCTGAATCTACTTTCTTAAATTCTACAATAGTTTCTGCAGCAGCCGCTTTATCGTACTTCTCTTTTTTTCTTTTTCTTTGAGCTTCTGCCTGATTGATTCCTAGTAATAATATAAAGCCAAGTAGTAGGCTAATTTTAGTTTTCATATGATTCTTCTTTAAGTATAAAATAGTCTCCTTTTGGATTCGGAACTACGTCCAAAATGTTTGCCAAAACCAGTCTAATAAGTGTTTTTGAGGCAATAAATTTGGGCGTTTTCGCGATCTGAGAAAATTCAGAGACTGTAATTTTTTCATGCAAATCTAAATGGCTTACAGCCACTTTTTCTTTTTCACCGTATGTGAACTGAATGTCTTTATTCTTTAGTCTTCTTTGAATAATTTCCCTCACTTCTCGACTAGCCTGAATGCTCTCGTCTTTAAACCGAACGTAGGCTGTACCCTTTCTGGTATTGGCGTGCTCTCTTACAAAATGAGGTTTTTTGTAGCTCTCTTGTACTCTGAAAATTGCTATGCCTTTTTTTTCAGTAAGGTGAACATACTCAACAGAGTAATTGATTTTAGGGCGAATTAATTCTTGGATAGCTTTTTCCAGAATGAACGCTTCGCCCTCAATATCTCTCGTGCCAGAAAGGTCTCCATTATCATCTACCCCAAGTAGCAAGCTGCCACCCTTTGTATTGGCAAAGGCCACCAGTTCCTTCGCTATTTTTTCAGGATGATTGGCTTTCTTTTTGAACTCAAGCGTGGCAGACTCACCTTGTGCTGTCAACTTTTCCAAGTCTCTTAAAGTCATACCAAGTCAATTGAATTACTGCTAAATATTACTGATCGTCATCTTCGTCCTCATCTTCAAACTCTCCAAAGTCAGGCATAGAAAACATGCTGCTAAGAAGGTCTTTGAAGCGAGTGCCAGTATCTAATGGAGATTTACTAAGCTTGCTGTACTCGGCCAAACCATGAAGCATAAACTCCATTAAAAATAGCTTTTCGTGCTTACTGGCCTTTTTGTGATGCGACTCTATCAAATCTGCCAAACCTGGAACTGCATTGAGCGCCTGTTCGTACTGCTCGTTAGTCAGATCGTTTATCAGATCTAAGGTGAATCCTTCACCGAACCATTCAATAATGGTTTTGTATGGATTTTCCTTCTGCTCTTTGTTCTTGTCTTTGTCGTCTGGCTTAGGGAAGTAGTCTGTAAAAAGAGTACGAACTGCTTTTCCGACCAAATTGTGAGCTACAATGCCAGCACCTTCTTGTTCACCTTCATAGACCAGCTCAACTTTTCCGGTTATGGCTGGAATCACTCCTATGAAATCTGAAACTCGAACATAGGTTTGCGATTCACCATTGAGCAAGGCTCTTCTTTCGGCAGCGCTAATCAAGTTTTCATAGGCTGAAATAGTCAGGCGTGCCGAAACACCACTTTTCTCATCTACATATTCGCTGTCTCTTGCTTCAATAGCTACTTGTTCAATTAGGTCTTGAGCAAGCTCATTGACAACCACTAGCTCTTTCTGAGGCTCCTTAATTTTCGCCTCTTGGACAGTGATCTGCTTACTGATTTCGCGCGTTTTTGGATAGTGTGTAATGATCTGGCTATCGATTCTATCTTTTAACGGAGTTACAATACTTCCTCTGTTTGTATAGTCTTCCGGGTTAGCGGTAAACACAAACTGAATATCTAATGGCAAACGTAATTTGAAACCACGAATCTGAATATCGCCTTCTTGAAGAATGTTGAAAAGTGCCACCTGAATTCTCGCCTGTAAATCAGGTAATTCGTTGATCACGAAAATAGATCTGTGAGACCTTGGCACTAACCCGTAATGAATCACTCTTTCATCGGAATAAGGCAACTTGAGAGAAGCTGCTTTGATTGGATCGACATCTCCAATAAGGTCGGCAATAGATACATCTGGAGTAGCCAGTTTTTCGGCATATCTTTCCGAACGGTGAAGCCATGCAATTTCAGTATCATCACCATGTTCAGAAACCTGATCGTGACCAAATCGGCTCAAGGGCTGCAAAGGGTCATCATTCAATTCTGAGCCTTTAATGAAGGGAATGTATTCATCTAACAAGGCCGTCATCTGTCTGGCAATCCTTGTTTTTGCCTGCCCTCTCAAACCTAAAAGGTTCATGTTGTGCATAGACAGGATGGCTCGTTGAATATCTGGAATTACAGTGTCTTCATAGCCCCAGATGCCCTCGAAAGTAGGCTCTTTAGCTTTGAGCTTGGTAATTAGGTTGTCTCTCAGTTCTTGCTTTACTGATTTACTCTCGTAACCCGCGGCTTTCAGTTCGCCAATGGTCTTTATTTTTAATAATTGATCGGAGGTCAATTGGTCGTATTTCATCTTAGAAGTTCTTTCTGCGATTTCGTTTATAATCTTCGAATATTAGGTGGCCAAGGCCCTTCAGGCTACTGTAATAGGCGTTGCCGTTGTTAGTTTTGGTGAACTCTTGTACGAACTGTTTCAGGTATGGGTCTGATGCAATCATAAAAGTAGTTACCGGAATATGTAGTCTTCGGCATTGAGTTGCCAAATTGAGTGTCTTATTGAGAATCTTTGGGTCTAAGCCGAAGGCATTTTTGTAGTATTTGATACCCACTTTCATACAAGTTGGTTTGCCATCGGTAATCATGAAAATCTGCTTGTTCGCATTCTTTCTTCGCCTTAAAATATCCATGGCTAGCTCTAGTCCGGCTATGGTATTGGTATGGTAAGGGCCAACCTGTAAGTAAGGCAGATCTTTAATGTCTATTTGCCAAGCATCATTACCGAAAACAATCACGTCTAGCGTATCCTTTGGGTATTTAGTGGTGATGAGTTCTGCCAAAGCCATAGCCGTTTTTTTGGCTGGAGTAATTCGGTCTTCACCATACAGAATCATGGAGTGAGAAATATCAATCATCAGTACCGTGGAGGTCTGCGTTTTGAATTCCGTTTCCTGTACTTCCAGATCGTTTTCTGTCATCATGAAATCTCCGAAACCATTGTTGATTTGAGCATTCCTGATGGAGTCTGTCATGGCAATTTGCTGAAGCGAATCGCCAAACTCAAAAGGTCTTCGGTCGGTGCCCATTTCATCACCAGTTCCTGAGAAGTTGGTTTTGTGTTGGCCTTTTCCTGACTTTTTTAGCTTACCGAAAATTTCTTCAAGGGCTGATTTTCGAATCTGCTGACCTGTTTTTCCTGTTACATCGAACTTGCCTTCTTGGTTTTCTTCTGAGATATAACCTTTCTCTTTTAGGTCATCAATGAAGTCGCCAATTCCATATTGACCATCAGTTAGATTATACTGATTGTCTAGGTTGGTAAGCCAAGCTAATGCCTCAGAAACATCTCCACCAGTAATACTAACCAACTGAAGGAAAATGTTTAACAAATTATCGAAGGCCGATTCGCCTTGCGCTTTTTGCGGAATGAATTTAGAGAAGCGGTATCCTTTCATGAGCACCTACACAACGCGACAGTGATAAAATTGGTTTAACTTGGTGTTAATTCCTGAACCCATTTTTTTAATGTGTTATGGTGTAAGTTGTTTCTTTTACCTCTGAAAGCGTTAATGATTCAATAACTTAATAATCTCTAACATCGAAACTTTAGCCAAAAAAGAGTATAGTGCTTTAACAGAAATTGAACTGATAGAGAAATCTAAGCAAGATAAAAGGTTCTTTGAGCCTTTGTATGAGAAGTATTTCGAACAAGTATTCAGGACAGTTTTTAATAGAGTACAAGATTTTGAATTAGCAGCCGAAATAACTTCAGAGTCTTTTGGAAAGGCTTTAGTGAATATTGAAAAGTTTAAATATAAGGGTTATCCGTTTTCTGCTTGGCTCACTAGAGTTGCTATTAATTGTTGTTATGATTATTTCCGAGCTCAAAAGAAGAGTAGAACCGTGAGTTTGGAAAAATATGCTACTCATGACCTAGCTTTTGAGGTAGAGTTGGAAGAAAGTGATAAGGAATTATGGCTGGCCTTACTTCCTGAAGCTTTGGGTAAACTAAAGCCAAGAGAATTGGAATTGGTAGAGTTACGTTTTTTTGAGGGGAAAAGTTTTGCAGAAATAGCATACATTTTAGACATCACAGAAGGTAATGCTAAGACCAGAACTTATAGAGTATTGAAGAGGATGAAAAAACATTTTAAACGTACTGTGAGATGAGTTATAGGTTTGTAAGAAAATCTGAGACTCCCTCTGCTGAGCGTATAGAATCAGCAAAGAATTTTAATGAAGCTCTGGAAGCATCTAAGAGCTTTAGCGAGTTTGGTATAAGTTCATCGGCTTTAAAGGGGGGAGTGACAATAAAGTCTCTGGTGTTGGGTTCGGTAGGTATATTAGTTAGTGGAAGTGCGCTTTGTTTTGGGGTGCTTGGTGTTAATCCGTTTCCGGTGAAGGAACCAGTGAATGAAGACACAAAAATAGAACAGCAACTAGAAAAAAACAGTCAAATTCATATAGATAGCTTAGATAGGGCTGAGATTAAGGGGCAGGTTGAACAACTAGATCAAGTAAACGATGAATTCACGTCATCTCCTTTGCATTATGAAGATTTGTTAGTTAGAGCCAGTCCATTACCTTCTACTGAAGCTTTTTTGCAGTTTGTAGATCGCGAACTAGAGTATCCAAAAGAATTACTAGACGACTCCATTGAGGGTTTCGTTGAGGTTCGTTTTAAAGTGAATAGAAAAGGAGAGACAGAAGACTTTAAAATAAGTAAGTCATTAGGTAGATATTTTGACGAAGAAGCCATTAGAGTAATTAAGCAATATAAAAACTGGAAGCCAGCCACATATTCCGGAGAAGCCCAAGAAGACTTTTTAAAGCTCAAGGTTACTTTTACGCTCGATTCTAATTAGCAAGGGTTGCTGCTGCCAGGCAGTGCAAAAGGAGTCTATTTTTATTACCTTTCGAAGTAAAGTGAGGCACCTTGGTAAAATACTCAATCAAAGATCTAGAAAAGTTTTCGGGAATAAAGGCTCATACTATACGTATTTGGGAGCAGAGGTATCAACTGCTTACACCCAAAAGAACTGAGACCAACATTCGCTATTACGATGAAAGTCAGTTGAAGTATTTGCTCAATGTTACCCTGTTGGTAGAAAATGGCTTCCGAATATCTCATATCTGCTCAATGTCTGATGAGGAGTTCAACAAAAACCTAAAAGAGGTAGCGGAGAAAGGCCTTCAAACCAAAGAGGATAATCATCTGAGTGTAGCGGTAAATGAGCTCGTTCTTGCCATGCTTGAGCTAGACGAGCAAAGGTTTGAAAAAATTATTAGCGGTAGCTTACTGCAACGCAGTTTTGAAGAAACAATTACCAAGATAATTTACCCTTTTCTGAAGCGCATTGGGGTAATGTGGAGAGTAGGAGAGGTGTCAACTGCTCAGGAGCACTTTATCTATCAGCTCATTCGCCAGAAGGTGATAGTAGCCATAGATGGATTGATAGACAGAAAAAAGACAGGCGAAAAGTACTTACTTTTCCTACCTAAATCAGAGTTCAGCGATCTACTCATTCTTCTCTTTACCTATTTGCTTAAAAATAGAGGTCGCCAGTGTATTTATCTTGGCGCAGATATTCCCTTCAGAGATTTAAAACAGGTAACTGAAATTACCAAACCAGATGTACTTCTGACCTTTGTAAAAGCACCAGCTTCTAAAATCGACACCCAAGCATACGTTTATGAGTTGTCTGAAAAGTTCGAAGAGAAAAAAATACTAATCAGTGGCAATCCATACTTTATGGATGAGCTAGATTTTCCGAAGAATGTTCGGCTTATTTCTGAGGTAGAAGACCTAATTGAAATGTTAACGGAGTAAATACGGTATAATCGGTATTAATTCTTATCTTTCACTAAAACTTTAGTAATGGGTCAAAGGTCAACACTCATATGTTTCTTGGTGCTTAGTATAGTATCATGCTCAACAAAAAATAATGAAGAATATTTGCTAGGAGAATGGTACAATGAATCTGTTCGGGTAGATATTGATGCGCTAGACGGACAAATAGACTCTGTCTTTTCTGTACCAGCAGGTAAGTGGGAAGAAATTCTTCAGATTAAACCAATTAATACCACATACAAGCCAGATGGAACTTTCGAATCTATCTACTATAATTTAGATGGTTCGGTTTTGCAGAAGACATCCGGAAAGTGGGAGCTCAAAAAGGATTCGTTATACTTTACTGAGCAGGGGCAAACAACAGGTTATTTATTTCAATGGCAAGAGGGAAAGGGGCTTTTTGAAGGATATCTCGATTGGGATACAGATGGCCAAGAAGATGATTTTTATTCTGGTGTACAGATTAAAAAGGTAGACTGATTTTAACCAAATCAAATAACTATGGATTTTTCTGCTATTAATTGGATTGCAGTGCTCGTTGCTGCTGTTGCATTTTTTGCTCTTGGAGCCATCTGGTACGGCCCTGTTTTTGGAAAGGCTTGGCAAAAAGGTGTCGGCTTGTCCGATGATGAAATGAAGAACGCCAACATGGGCAAACTCTTTGGGTCGGCTTTCGTTTTTGCTCTAATCATTTCTGTAGGTATGGCCATCTTTTTCTTTGGCTTTGGCACCGACCCCGAAAACCCTATGGATGCTACAATGGGCGCTATGTATGGTCTAATGACGGGTATTTTCTTTATACTACCTTCTACCTGTATGAACTATCTTTTTGCCAGAAAGTCTGCTTCCTTAATGCTTATCGATTCCTTTTACCACATCATTGCTTATACCATTGTTGGTATAATCTTAGGTGCTTGGCACTAGTTGTTTAGGCTATTGTATGAAGTGGTTTTTACAGTAGCCTAAATATTTATTTTAATGATCGTGAACCTTTTTTTAGTCTTGTTTCGTTGAGCGGCTAGGTAAAACTTAATAGAAGTTATTCTAGTTTAACAAACCATGATTCCGACAACAACAAAGAAGGCAGTACTTTCACCGGAAGTATACCAACAAGGATTTCAAAAAGCGCTTCAAGAGTTTGAACACTATGAGCAGGTTAAGAAAAGGCTCAATCAAATTAAAGCGTATCAGCAGTTGAAGAGAGGCGAAGGCTTCTTAGAGTTGATAGATGCAGCCTAAAAATTTAGAGGAGACTTTAACCCAGACTCCTTAAAGCTACTTTCTACTACTTTTGACTGAATAGTTGAAGGTTCCACCCATTTGGGTAGTTCAAACCCGTATTTCTCAGCCATTTTCTCGTGTACTTCTTTTCTAGTCGGATGATCATCTGAAACTAGGTTGAAGACTTTTTGTGCTTGCGGCCAACCTTCAATAAGGCCTTCAATTGTAGCAATAACATCGTCTCTATGCACATAATTAACTGGTGTGTCTGCTCCTTGTGTCTCTTTGCCCACAAACCATTTTCCAGGAATTCTATCATCACCCATTAGTCCTCCACAGCGGAGAATAATAAGCTCTTGAGAAATAGCCGATATCTGTTCCTCTCCTTTTACAACAGCTTTAGATGATCCGTTGGCAAAATCGTAATTGGTGTTTACGTCTACGGTGTTATTGGTATTAGGGTAGAAGGAGGTAGAGCTGATGAAAATGACTTTCTTGACCTTTGAGTTTTGCAGCTGATACTTCAGGTACTTAATCTGTTCAGCATAAAAGTGTGGTGGGTTTTTCTTCCGGCCAGGAGGAATATTAATAATCACCAATTCTGATTCAAACAATAGGTTGAAATCTTCGCCCACTGGCATGGGTTCTAGCTTGAATTGAACAGGTGTGATTCCTGCTTCTTTTAGCTGTTTAAGCTTATCAGCAGATGTGGTGCTACCGATTACTTCATGGCCTTTTTGAATTAGGCTTTTAGCTAAAGGAAGCCCCAACCAACCACAACCAATTATACTTACCTGCATTAATGTGCTTCTAAAACAGACTCCAGAACCTGATTGTAATGCGCTTCATAAAGCGGAAGTACTTTGTCTATATCAAACTCTTTTGCTCTCTCTAGGGCGTTTCTCTTAAAGTTATCGAGGTTTTCTTCGCTTAGAATGAAGAGAGCTTTTTCCGTCATGGTTTCTACATCACCAATATCTGCTGTGAAGCCAGTTACTCCATCTACATTAAGCTCAGGAATTCCCCCAGCGTTAGACGAAATTACCGGAACTTGACAGGCCATAGCTTCCAAAGCTGCCAAACCAAAGCTTTCTTTTTCTGAAGGCATTAAGAACAAATCGGCAACAGAAAGTACTTCTTCCACCGCCTCTAATTTCCCTAAGAATCTAACTTCGTCATAAATACCTAACTCTCTGCAAAGACCTTCAATATGGCCTCTTTCGGGGCCATCGCCTACAAGAAGTAATCTGGCCGGAATGGTCTCAGAGATTTTCTTGAAGATTCTAACCACATCGTCCACACGCTTTACTTTTCTGAAGTTAGAGGTGTGCACAATGAGCTTTTCACCGTTGGGGCAAATGGCCATTTTGAAATGGTCTTTGCGCTGACGCTGAAACTTCTCTAAATCTATGAAGTTAGGAATTACCTTAATTTCACGGGTGATATTAAAGTGCTTATAAGTATCGTTTTTAAGGTCTTCAGAAACAGCCGTAACGCCATCAGATTGATTTATGCTGAAGGTAACCACTGGTTCGTATGAAGGATCTTTTCCTACTAATGTTATATCAGTTCCATGGAGTGTAGTTACTACTGGAATTTGAATGCCTTCTGTTTTTAAAATTTGCTTTGCCAAAACCGCTGCCGAAGCATGAGGAATGGCATAATGCACGTGCAGTAAGTCTAGCTTTTCATTCTTGGCTACATCTACCATTTTACTGGCTAAAGCCAACTCATAAGGTGGATATTTAAAAAGTGGGTAAGAACGAATGTTCACTTCGTGGTAAAATAGGTTCTCATTAAAAAAGTCTAACCTAGTGGGTTGAGAGTAAGTGATAAAATGTACTTCATGTCCATTTTTTGCTAATCCTTTTCCCAATTCTGTGGCTACCACACCACTTCCCCCAAACGTAGGGTAACAAACAATACCTATTTTCATTAATTAAAAGTCATGTTGGAGGTTAAACTCAGAAACTCCTGCTAAGGTTCCAAGATTGACTGATAGACCATGTCTTGAATTCTAGTTCTTACGTTCTCTTCTATCAGCTTAAAGTTTTCACTATCTGGATAAGTTCTGTTACAGAGGAAAACAAAAACAAGCTCTTCTGCCGGGTCTGCCCATACAGATGCGCCTGTAAAGCCCGTATGGCCAAATGTGCTAGCCGAGGCATACTTACTTGTTGGGCCGTCTTCTGTTCCAGTAATTGGTTTGTCCCAGCCCAAGCCTCTTCGGTTTTCCATGCTCTGTGGAGTTGTGAAAATTGGTATGGTCCAAGCATTTAGGTACTTTTTGTCGGCATACTGACCCATTTGCATATTCATCTGAAGAAGAATTGCTAAATCATTGGCGTTGCTAAAGAGACCGGCATGGCCAGCTACTCCGCCCATTAATGTGGCGTTTTGATCGTGAACCGTTCCGCATACAATGGTATTTCTGAAATAAGCATCTACTTCTGTAGGAGCCACTTCTGAGTAATAGCCCTTTTCATTAGGCAAATACATGGTTCGGCTCATGCCTAGTGGCTGGTAAAATTCTTTAATGAGGTAGGTCTCAATTGGCTCCTCAATAATGCTTTCAATGAGGTGGAAAATAATTTCGTAACCGAGATCAGAATAAAGGTAGTCGTACTTCTTTTTACCTCTTGGCATAGACCGAAGATCAGAAGTGATGGTCCATTTCCATACCGAATCTGCCAAAGCAACAGGAAGGTTTTTTTCTTGAATTCTGTAATTATGGTTTGGGCCGGGAGCATCATTAAAATAGTCGGTGTTTAATTCACCTTTAGTCACTGTTTTCTCCCAAAAAGGAATGTAAGGTTTTAAGCCAGCTTGATGCGTAAGGATATCTCTTAAAAGAAGATTTTCCTTATTAGTACCTCTCAGTTCTTCCAAGTAGTAGCCAATGGGTTTGTTAATGTCTACTTTCTTTTCGTCATAAAGCTTCATTAATATTTGCGTGGTTGCAGCCACTTTAGTTACTGAGGCTATGTCGTAAATGGTTTGGTCAGTAATTGGTTTTTCCTCTTGGTAGGTCTGGTGACCATAGTTCTTCTGATATATAACCTTGCCTTTTCTGGCTACTAAAAATTGAGCACCAGGAGTAGCCTTCTCTTTAATAGCATCTTCAATAATCTGGTCAATTTTTCTCAAAGAATCTATACTCATTCCTGCCTCTATTGGCATTCCGTAGCTAAGTCGGTTAGTGGTTAGGGTTTCAATTCCCATACCTGCTTTGAAGCTTTTCCCTGCAGTAATAGGAAGCCTACCTTCAGCCTTTAAAGCACCAAAAATGATTTGTGGAGTTACCTCTTGAGTGATTTCGTTGTCTTCGTAAGTGCAAATAATATTCTTAACCCCTTCGAAATATTTGAGTGAATAAGCATTGCCCATTACCACAACAATCACCTGCGTTTTTTGCTGAAGCTTTTTAATCCACTCAACTTCTTCGGTTTTAACTCCATGCTGTTTTCTTGGCGAGTTGGTTATGCCATGAACAGATATAACCACCTTGTCGAACTGGGCTGCCTTTTCTAGGCTTGCTTCGTTTAGTGAGTCTATCTTTAGGTGGTCGAACTTGGCATACTTGCCCAGCATGTTTTCAAAGATTTGGTTGTCATTTCCTCCTAAGCTCAAGGAAGCAAATTTGGTGTCTTCCAACTGAATGGTAGGGATCAATAAGTCGGTGTTATCAACAAGCGTTATGGCTTTTTGGTAGAGAATTCGGTTAAGGTATTTCGCATAGTCGTTATTGATTCTCTTAGTTAGATTGGCTGTTTCAATTGGCTCATATTCATTCAGTCCGAACCAATATTTCGCTTTCAAAACTTTCAGCACTCTCTCATCTAGCATTTCTTGAGTAAGTGTTCCTTTCTTGAGTGCCTTCTCAATTTGCTTCATGGCCTTCGGCACATCTAAAGGAAAAAGGATAATGTCATTTCCTGCTTGTAGCGCCTTTACATCTGCCTCTCCAGGTTCGTAATATTTGGCCACTCCTTGCATATTCATGGCATCGGTAAAAGCTAAGCCTTCAAAGCCAAGTTCACCTTTTAGAAGGTCAGTGACCACATTTTTAGACAGGGTGGTAGGTGTATTTTTGGCACTATCGAAGGCAGGTACTTGCAAATGAGCCACCATTACACTCATTAGGCTATCGCGCATGAGTTCTTTGAAAGGGTAGAGTTCGGTTTCAGTCATTCTACTTTTAGAATGCTTAATTACTGGGAGGTCATAATGCGAGTCTACTCCAGTGTCTCCATGGCCAGGGAAGTGCTTGGCGTTGGCCATAATGCCATGGTCTTGCAGTCCTTTCATGTAGGCACTTCCTCTTAGAGCTACTTCCACTTTGTCTTCTCCGAAAGAACGATATCCGATTACTGGATTATTTGGGTTTACATTAACATCTACCACAGGGGCGAAATTGATATGCATATTTAGCGCGTGGAATTGGTTGGCCACCTCTTTCCCCATTTCGTAAATCCATTTTTTATCCTGAATAGCCCCGAGAGTCATTTGCTTGGGAAAGTCGTAAACGCTGTCTAGACGCATACCAATGCCCCATTCAGCGTCCATTGCTACGGCCAAAGGTACTTTTGCTAATGCCTGATATTCATTGTTGAGCTTTGCCTGCCTGTAAGGTCCGCCCTGAAAGAAGATGAGCCCTCCAATATGATAGTTGCTAACGAGCTCTTTAATTTCGTTTACATGCTTTTGGTCTTTGTTAGAGTAAGCAGCTACCATGAAAAGTTGCCCCAATCTTTCCTCAGGCGTTAACGCATTAAATACACTATCGGCCCATTGCTTTTGAGCCACGGTATCTATTTTATGATAGAATTTTTGGGCTGAGAGCGAGCTGGTTAGTATAACTAAGAAAGTAGTGAATAAGGTAACTTTTTTGAACATCAGGGCGTTAGGCTTTTAGTAAGAGCAAATAAACTATAAATTTACGTATTAACAGAACGCCAAATAGGTAGTATTGATATAATGAATTTACCAGGACTATTCAAAAAAGCTAGATATCAGAGATTTCACATTGAGCCGAGATATTATGATCCGGTGAAGGAAGACATAGAAAATCGTACTTCCCGAATTAAGGCAGAAATGGGTATGTCTGATGCTAAAACTGTAGATCCTGGTTATCGCTCTAGAATTGAAGGTTCTTTCCGCAAAAACATGAAACATGCCACGGGAAATGGTGTGGATCAGACAATTGTGTTGCGTCTAATCATTATGGTCATCCTTATTTTTATGATTGGCGGCTACTTGTACGTAGGTAAAGAAATATTTTATCTGGTCTTGCTAGCCATTCCATTCTATCTTTGGAAGCGCTTAAGAAAGTGACGACCAATTTTAGATGTCCGATATAATAAAATTACTTCCTGATAACATTGCGAATCAGATTGCTGCCGGTGAGGTTGTTCAGCGGCCTGCTTCTGTTGTTAAAGAATTGCTCGAAAACTCAATCGATGCGGGCTCTACCGATGTAAAGCTCATCATTAAAGAGTCTGGAAAAGCATTGATTCAGGTGGTAGATAACGGCAAAGGTATGTCGCATATCGATGCCAGAATGTGCTTTGAGCGCCACGCAACTTCTAAAATTAGTTCTGCTGAAGACCTTTTCGCTATTAAAACCATGGGTTTCCGTGGAGAGGCCATGGCATCTATTGCCGCGGTGGCTCAGGTAGAATTAAAGTCGAGAAGAGAAGAAGATGAATTAGGCGTTCTTATTCAGATTGAGGCTTCGGAAGTAAAAAAGCAAGAACCCGTTTCTACTCCTGTAGGTACTTTAACCTGCGTAAAGAATTTATTCTTTAACGTTCCGGCCCGAAGAAATTTCTTAAAGTCGAACGCGGTTGAAATGCGTCATATCGTTGATGAATTTCAGCGAGTAGCGCTAGCGAATCCTGAAGTAGCCATGTCTCTATATCAGAACGATTTGGAGATGTACCAGCTGTCATCAGGTAAGTTGAGCAAGCGGGTTGTCGGTATTTTTGGGAAGAAATACCAAGACCAAATGGCGGCTTGCGAAGAAGAAACCGACCTGATGAAGGTTTATGGTTATGTAGGTAAGCCGGAGTTTGCAAAGAAGACTCGTGGAGAGCAGTTTTTCTTCGTGAACAACCGATTCATCAAGAGCAACTACCTAAACCATGCGGTGATGACCGCTTTTGAGAACCTACTTCCCGAGGGTAGTTTTCCGTTCTATACCTTGTTCATTGAGATAGATCCAAGGCATATTGATATCAACGTTCATCCGACTAAAACGGAAATTAAGTTCGATGACGAAAGAACCGTCTATGCTGTAATTAGAGCAGCCGTAAGGCAAGCCTTAGGAACTCACAATATAGCACCGGCAATAGACTTTAGTCAAGATGTGAACTTCGCCAACTTTGCACCCAAATCCGAACCAGTAAAAAGTACATCTGCCGCAGATAGAGATTATTCTCAGTTCAAGACTTTTGAAAGAAAACAAGATACAAGTCACTGGGAGAAGCTTTATGAAGGATTGAAGACAGAGATTTCTCAGCAAGAAGAGTCGAATAGACAAATGGAAATTCACCCAGAAGCGCAAAGTACCATTACGCTAGGTAGTGCGGCAAATGTTTCTGAAGAGAAGGTCAGTCAAAAGCCAGATGCTTCTTATTTCCAGATTCATAAGAAATACATTGCTACCCATGTGAAGTCTGGGCTGATGCTAATAGCTCAACAAGCGGCTCATGAGCGTATTCTCTATGAGAAATTTTTAAACCAAATTTCCAGAAGAAGCGGAGCTTCTCAGCAAGCGTTATTTCCGCAAAGCCTGAAACTTAATTCTGCAGACTTCAGTCTTATCCATGATATTCGTGAAGAGCTGAATGCCATTGGCTTTGAGTTTTCCGACTTTGGCGATAACTCCATTGTAATTAATGGGGTGCCAGCCGATCTTAAATCTGTTAATGAAAAGGCTCTTTTTGAGGGCTTTATCGAACAGTTTAAACTTAATCAGTCGGAATTGAGTATATCAAATGACGAGAATATTGCTAGAGCAATTGCTAAGCGTTCGGCATTGAAGGTAGGGACAAGTTTGAGTGCTCAAGAAATGAGCTCAATTATAGATCAGCTGTTTGCCTGCAAAAGCCCGAATTATTCTCCTGAAGGTAAAAAGACTACCTTCATTCTAGAATTAGATAAAGTAGACCAGTTTTTTAACTAACCTATATGTTTGGAAGACTTACACCTCTGGTAAAGAACCTATTGATTATCAATGTTGGTATAGCTCTGCTCCAGGGATTTTTTAAATTAGATTTAGGCGATTACTTCGGCCTATATTACGTTTCGGCTCCTGAGTTTAAGCCATATCAGTTTGTTACCTACATGTTCCTGCATAGTACAACAAGCATTATGCACATATTCGGAAACATGTTTGCCCTCTTTATTTTTGGCCCACTGTTAGAACAGTTCTTAGGACCTAAGAAGTTTTTGATTCTTTATATGGTAACAGGAGTAGGAGCAGGACTCTTCTATACTGCCGTAAATTATGTAGAGGTGAGTGCTGTTCAGCGAGATGTTGAAGCTTACGTTCAAGACCCTAATCCTGATGATTTTAATAGGCTTTTAATAGATCATGGCTCGAACCTAAACCCTCAGATTTATGAGTTTGTCGATCAGTATTCTCGAAACCCTAACTCTGCTGAGCTTAAAAGAGATTCAGTAAGTTTGGCACAAAGGCTTTATGATATTCAGGGAAATTATAACATGGTTGGTGCCTCTGGTGCTGTCTTTGGCATTCTAGCAGCATTCGCTCTATTCTTCCCCAATACAGAACTTTTCTTACTCTTTATTCCTTTTCCAATCAAGGCGAAGTATCTGGTGACAGTCTATATTTTGTACGAGGTTTTTGCCGAATTACAGCGTGCTCCAGGCGATAATGTTGCTCACTTGGCACATATTGGAGGTGCAATTATTGCCTTCTTCTTAGTTAGGGTTTGGAAAAAACAGCGGAATAATTTCTACTAGAATGAACAGTATTTTAGACGATTTTAAACTGGCCTTTAAAACAGGCAATGTGTTAAATCAAATCATCATAGTGAATGTGGTGATTTTTCTTGCCTTTGCTGTAATCAATGTGTTCTTCACTTTTGCAGGTCAGGGAGCAACTTTCGATGCTATTGGCAATTACCTCATGTTGCCTTCGAACCTAAGCACCTTGCTCACTCAGCCGTGGACTTTGATTACTTATGGCTTCTTCCACAAAGGCTTCTTCCACATACTTTTCAATATGTTGTATATGTATTGGTTTGGAAGAATTATCTCTGAATATCTAGGCCAGAATAAGCTTTTAGGACTTTATGTGTGGGGTGTGATTGGTGGAGGGTTGCTCTATCTTTTGGCCTACAACGTAATGCCTTATTTTGAGAATCAGGTAATGGGTTCTTATCTGCTAGGTGCTTCTGGCGGAGTAGTGGCTATAGTGGTTGGTGCAGCTACTTTTCAACCAAACTTTGCGATTAATTTAATCTTTTTAGGTCCCGTGAAGCTCAAGTACATTGCAGCTGTAACGGTATTTATCTCCTTTATTCAGAGTACTGGCTCAAATGCTGGGGGCGAAATTGCTCACCTAGGTGGTGCATTGGTTGGCTACTTGAGTATTAAGCAATTACAGCGAGGAAGCGACTGGAGTAAACCAATTGTAAGCATTATCACTTGGGTGAAAAGCCTATTCAAGCCGCAACCCAAGATTAAGGTAAGCTATAAAAAGGCTAAAACTACTTCTGGAAGATCTTCATCCAAGGCAAAAGCCAAAGCAGAGGCTAAATCAAAAAGCTCTCAAGATGAAATAGATGCTATTCTAGATAAGATCTCAGAAAAAGGCTACGATGCATTAAGCAAAGAAGAAAAGCAGAAGCTTTTTAACGCCAGCAAAGATTGACCCTTTTGGTCAGTTATCAGTTGAATAGTTAATTGGAAAACGGAGAGGCAAATTCCAGTCTGTAGTCTTCGATAACCTCCCCTTACCAATTGGAGGACTAAGCCTTAAAGATTCATCTAAACTAATTCCCCTCCTTTTTTCAAGGAGGGGCTAGGGGTGGTCAGCTTTTATTCGCTAACTGCCCGCAAGCGGCATCAATATCTTTACCTCGGCTTCTACGAACGTTTACTATAATTCCTTTAGCCTCCAAAATACGTTGATACATATCTAGACTTTTAGGGTCAGCTTGTTGGTATTCGCCATCATCAATGGGGTTATATTCAATGATGTTCACCTTAGAAGCCACTTTTCCACAGTATTTAGCTAGAGCCTTGGCATGTCTTTCATCGTCATTGATGTTTTTCCACACCACGTATTCAAAAGTGATTTTTCTGCCAGTTTTTCGATGCCAATATTGAAGTGACTCAGCCAACTCAGCCAAATTACTTTTATCATTGATAGGCATCATTTTGCTTCTGGTTTCATCAATAGCCGAGTGAAGCGAAACCGCTAAGTTGAATTTCACTTCATCATCAGCCAGTTGCTTAATCATTTTAGGAATACCCACTGTAGAGAGCGTAATACGCTTTGGAGACATACCTAGACCATCGGGAGAAGTGATTTTATCAATCGATTCGAGAACGTTTTTGTAGTTCAACAGAGGTTCTCCCATTCCCATATATACAATGTTGGTCAATGGGCGGTCAAAGTAAAGTTCTCCTTCGTCTTTAATGGCTACTACCTGATCGTAAATTTCATCGGCATTAAGGTTTCTCATGCGCTTAAGACGTGCAGTCGCGCAGAAATTACAATCGAGGCTACAACCTACCTGAGAAGAGATACACGCAGTAATTCTAGATTCTGTCGGAATGAGTACTGACTCCACTATCATTCCATCGTGCAGTTTTACCGCATTTTTGATGGTACCGTCAGAGCTCCGTTGCATCTCATCTACCTTAATGTGATTGATAGCGAAATGCTCTTTCAGAAGCTCACGGGTTTGCAGAGAAATATTGGTCATTTGGTCGAAATCTTTAGCCGATTTCTTCCATAGCCATTCATAAACTTGCTTGGCGCGAAATGCTTTGTCGCCAATGGAAACAAAAAAGTCCTGAATTTCTTCCAGACTCAATTTTCTAATATCCTGCTTCTTTACCTGTGCCTCCATGCTGCAAAGGTAGCACTCTAGTTTTGAATCTTTGTTAGGAAGTTTTCAGGGATGCTGCAGACCTTACCTTGGCCGTAGTCGAACATAACAATTCCCGTTTTAGCCCTAGCAATTTCTTTTCCACCACAGCTTAGCAAGTAGAAGACATCAAAACTCTTTCTTGAGATATCCTGAATCGCAATTTTAATGGAGATTTCATCGCCATGAAAAGCTTCTCCTTTGTAAACAATGGCTGTATCGGCTTGAATAGTGCCGACACCATCAATGCTGATTTCGTCTTTGTAACCAAGTGAATTGAAAAAGCGAAACCTGGCTTCATGCATAAGGCTTAGCACCGCATCGTTTCCTAAGTGACCTCCATAGTTTATATCTCCAATCCTAACTTTGATGGAAGTTTCAAAAATGAACTGTTCTGGTAGGTCTAACTTAATTCTGGCCATATAAATTTTTGTTGCAATCTAGGACAAAATGGCCGAATACGTGGTTCAATCCATGAAAATGCAGCCATAATTTCCGAAAAATAGAGTTGGATTATGTTTTGATTAATGCTCTGCGGCAGAAATGCCTCAAAGGAGAAAACATAAAACAATGGATTTTAAGAAATATACAATCAAGTCGCAGGAAGCCATTCAGAAGGCGGCCGAGATAGCCAGCGGAAACCAACAGCAGGCTATTGAACCAGGCCATTTGTTGAAGGCCATTCTGCTCATCGATGAGAATGTAATTTCATTCTTATTGAAGAAATTGGGAGTAAACAAAGGGCAGCTAGACATTCGCCTAGATGAGATAGTGAATAGCTATCCGAAGGTCAGTGGTCAGCAGCCTTACCTATCGAACGATGCACACGCAGCCTTGACCAGGTCTATGGATTATCTTAAAGAATTTGGAGATGAATTCGTAGCGGTTGAGCACATCATTCTAGGTTTGTTAAAAGGAAAGGAAAAAGTAGGTGGCCTACTCAAAGAGCTTGGTTTTGCCGAAAAGCAACTGATTACAGCCATTAAAGAGTTGAGAGGAGGAAGTTCGGTCACTGATCAAAATGCCGAGTCAAAATACCAGTCTCTCAATCGTTATTCTAAAAACTTGAACGAGCTGGCTAAGTCTGGAAAAATTGACCCAGTAATTGGTCGAGATGAAGAGATTCGAAGGGTACTTCAAATTCTTTCGAGGAGAACCAAAAACAACCCAATTCTTTTGGGTGAACCAGGTGTCGGTAAAACAGCTATAGTGGAAGGAATGGCTCAGCGAATTGTAGATGGTGACGTTCCTGAAAATCTGAAAAGTAAGACTTTGATTTCGCTAGATATGGGTCTGCTAGTAGCAGGCGCCAAGTATAAAGGTGAATTCGAAGAAAGGCTGAAAGCCGTGATCAAAGAGGTGCAAGATTCTGACGGAGAGATCATTCTCTTTATCGATGAAATTCACACCTTGATTGGTGCAGGCGGTGGTGGAGAAGGAGCTATGGATGCAGCCAACTTGCTGAAACCTGCCCTAGCCAGAGGTGAGTTGCATGCCATCGGTGCGACTACTTTAAAGGAATATCAGAAATACATAGAGAAGGATAAGGCGCTTGAGCGTAGATTCCAGTCGGTGATTGTAGATGAGCCGAATCAAGAAGATGCCATTTCGATCCTTCGTGGTATTAAAGAGAAGTATGAAGTTCACCATGGGGTGAGAATTCAGGACGATGCGGTTATCGCTGCCGTTGAGCTTTCCAGCAGATACATTTCAGATCGTTTCTTACCTGATAAGGCGATCGATTTAATGGATGAAGCAGCTTCTAAGTTGAGGATTGAGATCGATTCTCTACCTGAAGAGTTGGATGAGCTAAACCGTAAAATCATGCAATTGGAGATTGAGCGTGAGGCCATCCGTAGAGAGAAAAACAAAGACAAAGAGTCTGTACTCTCCAAGGAAATTGCTGACCTCTCTGAGAAGCGTGATGATCTTAAAGCCAAGTGGGAGAATGAAAAGGAAGTAATTGTTGGTATTCGAGCTGAAAAAGAGAATATCGATAGATATAAATCTGAAGCAGAGAAAGCCGAACGTGAAGGCGATTTCGGGAGAGTGGCAGAAATTCGTTACGGAAAAATAACAGAAGCTGAGCAGCAACTGGAGCAGTACAAGCAGAAAATGAAGGAGATGCAAGGAGAGAAATCCTTGCTGAAAGAGGAGGTTGACTCGGAGGATATTGCTGAAGTAGTAGCCAAGTGGACGGGCATTCCGGTTTCTAAAATGCTTCAGTCGGAGCGTGACAAATTGCTTCATCTCGAAGAAGAATTGAGTAAACGAGTAGCTGGGCAGAAAGAAGCCATTGCAGCCTTATCTGATGCGGTGAGAAGAAGCCGTGCTGGTTTGCAAGACCCAAAACGTCCGATTGGCTCATTCATCTTCCTAGGAACAACCGGTGTAGGTAAAACAGAGCTGGCCAAAGCTCTTGCAGAGTATCTCTTCAACGATGAGAACAACATGGTGCGAATCGATATGTCAGAGTATCAGGAGCGTCATGCGGTATCTCGATTGATTGGAGCGCCTCCGGGCTATGTCGGTTACGATGAAGGTGGTCAGTTGACTGAAGCAGTTCGAAGAAAGCCTTACTCAGTCATTCTTTTGGATGAGATTGAAAAGGCGCATCCTGATGCTTTCAATATTCTCTTGCAGGTGCTTGACGATGGAAGGTTGACTGACAACAAAGGTCGCGTGGCGAACTTTAAGAACACCATCATCATCATGACTACCAATATTGGTTCTGGTTTGATTCAGGACAATTTTGAGAAGATCAATGAAGACAATGTGCTGGAGGTAATCGATGAGACTAAGCTTCAAGTGTTCGACTTACTGAAGAAATCAGTGAGACCAGAGTTCCTGAACAGAATTGATGAGACCATCATGTTCATGCCATTGAATAAGGAGAACATCCGTCAGATTGTAAGAATTCAGTTCGGACTCATTCAAAAGCAGCTGCATGAAAACGGAGTTGAGATTGAAGCAACAGATGAGGTGCTCGATTACCTCGGAGAACTTGGTTGGGATCCGCAGTTTGGAGCCAGACCATTGAAGCGAGTGATTCAGCGAAAAGTGCTGAACGAGCTGAGTAAGCAGATTCTGGCAGATAAAATCACCAAGGATTCTGTGGTAAGCGTTGAGCTCAGCCCTGATCAGGAGATTGAGTTTGTGAACGTTGAAGCTCCGGCCGATTCTACCAAAAGTGATGATTACTTAGGTAAGTAACTCGCATGCTGTGGCCTTCCCCTTTTAAGGGGAAGGATTGGAAGGGGTCTGAGAAGGTGGAGGAATTGTAACCACCCCTAGCCCCACCTTGAAAAAAGGAGGGGAATTAGTTACTAGTATAGGTTAATCGTCAGACCACTCGAAGTGGTCAGACGACTTTTTAGGCTCTTCGGAGCCTTTTTGCTTTAATGAATTATTCAACCATTTTTCATCCCGAGTGTAACCGAGGGATCGGCCAAGTAGTATTCTTGGCTGATGCTTCGGCTTCGCTCAGCATGAAAAACATCATAATGATTCCTTACTTATACAATGGAAGTTAAGCGAAGTCGAGCGGCTTTCATTTTATGCGGAGAATAGTTCTCCCAATCTCCGCAAAATCTGCGGAGATTATTTGAGTAACAAAAAAGCCCTGAATCACTCCAGAGCTCTTTGTCTAATATCTATGTACTAATTACTAAAGTCTATGTACTCATACCCACTACTTCGCCTTTAACCACTCTTCTCTTCTTTTTTGAGCGGCAGCATTCGCATTGGCATCCCAGCTAGAACGCATATTTTGAGTTTCAGCGATAGTCACTTTCTTGGTCATTTTCGTGCCCCATCGATCGATTTCAACTTCAATGACATCGCCTGGTTTTTTGTCGGCAATCAGTTCATCCACACTTCTACCTTGAAAAGTTGAAAGCGCTGTTCCGTTAATGCTTAAGATTTTATCTTCCTTCTCAATACCTGCTTCATAAAGCGGAGTACCAACAATGGCATTTTGTGCTAGTTGTCCGACTCCTTCTCTTACCCTAACAAAAGCATTTAAGGTAGGAGCTCCTGCATTTGGGTTTTGGAAAACTACGCCCATTTTCTTGAATAAGCGCTCATAATCTGGCATCTCACTTTTGAAGATATGTTTGCTGAAGAATTCATTCGCAAAGCTTTCCCCAGCATATTCAGCTAATCTGGCCTGAAGGTCACGCACAGAGTAAGGAATTTCTGGCTTACCCTGAGTTTTCCAAACATGCTTCATAAAGTCGTCTAGGTTTTTGCCATTGTCCATAGTGCGGAGTGACATATCTAGCGCCAAACCAAGCACTGAACCATAAGTGTAGTAAGAGATGAAGATGTTTGAGTTGTTGTCTGGGTCGATTGAGCTGGCGGCATCTACAAACGGAGCGCGGTAACTCATCTCAATTGGGTTGAAGTATTTTCTGCCCGGAGCATTGATTACATAGCTAACAGCACCACCCAATCCGTTTACGTATTGCTCGGCTGTAATGCTACCAGAGCGGGCTCTGATCAAGTTGGTGTAATAGCTGGTGAAACCTTCGGCAAACCAAAGCTCGCCACTCATATTAGCATCTTCAAAGCTAAATGGCTCCAAAGAAGCAGGACGGATTCTCTCCACATTCCAAGCATGGAAAAACTCGTGAGAAATAGTACCCATTGAAGTGCTGCCCAATGGTCGGTCGTTTGGTTTACCAGAAACAACATAGGTTGAATTTCTGTGCTCCATACCATCACCGCTGGCATTTGGTACGTAACAAGAAAGGAATGTGTATTCACCAAAATCGAAATCTGGAAGTTCACCGAAAACAGCAGCCTGTTGTTCTACAATGCCAATTAACTCTTCGAAATAAGCATCTACTTCCGAATCGGTGGCGGAGGTGTGAAGTGCTAAACGAATATTCTGGCCATCTACCATTCTTTCTCTTAAATGGAAGTCGGCAATTTCCGTTGGGCTATCCATAAAGTAGTAAGTGTTAGGAGTATAGAAGGTGTCGTTGCCCAAATCCTTCATTTGAGTAGCTACTTTCCAGTTTGAACCGGCTGGTAAATTGTACTTGACTTTTACTGGGCGATGGTCATAATTTCTTGCCCAAACGTAGGTAGCAGGAATGTTCAGGTGAGCGTGAGTTTCGTCAATTCCAGAATAGGTTCCTCCCGCACGATTAGCGAACAAGGTATATTCAAAAACTACGGTGCCGTCATGGCCGGCAATATCCCACTGATGAGGGTTCGATCTGGTAACCGCCAATTCTTTACCCTTTCCGTCAGTTGCTTTCACAGAATACACGTTTTTAGCGAACTCATGCACGGCATATCGGCCAGGAGAGCTGCGACTCATGCGTACTTCCAGCACCTTGTTTTCGAGGTTGCTAAAAGTGACTTTGATGTTTGCCTCATGGTGAACACGATTGTCGAAAGACACCTCGTATTCGTTGTATGTTTGAGAAATAAGGAAACTGGTGAGACAGGAGATTAGTAAAGTAGTAAGCAGTAGTTTTTTCATAATATTTGTTTTGACTTCGACCTCAATTAGAGATTAGGCTTGCTAAAATAGGGTTTTAGTTTGTAACGTAATGTTGGTCTTTTTTTGCACGGAGAAATGATTTCTGGATGAAAAGCTAAGTGATTGATTGAGCAAAATGCATTTCATTTTTTTTAAGCCATTTTTTTGACTCTTCAATTACGATTGTTTCAATATTCGCTCTTGTTGCTCCACTCCAGTAATGATTGAATTTACTATCCTCGTAATCAAGTTGATCCCAAGCCCAATGGAGAAGGTGGAAGTCATAAATTAAACCTTCATAATTTCTGCTCTGACAAAATGTGTAAATCTCTGTTAAGTTCTCTCTGACTTTATGTCCTTTAGCAATTTGATAGACATAATAACCAGCGTAACTTAATATTGCTTCTTCCCCATCCTTAAGTGTCAGCCCTAGCTCGTCAACAGTTTCTGTTACATATTTAATTATTTCGAAGTAATTCGCTGGTTTACTGAAGCTTGAAAGCATATATAATGTTAGGCTTTCATAACCCAACTCAATCATTTCGATTGCCCAATCAATACTCTCATTAACGTCAATTTGTTGAATATAGGGCAATGTCACTATCTTATATGTTAGTAGGCTAATTGGCTTTGTCACTTTCTTATAAACCTTTAAGGATAAACCGCCCTCACCTCAACTTCCACTAACATATCTGGATTTACCAAAGTATATACGCCAATGGTTGAGCGGGCTACTTTATTAGGGTTCCCTTCATTATTGAAGAATTCAGCATAGGCCTTGAACCAGCCATCAAAGTCTGGTTTGTTGTCATTCAGCGGGTCGGGAGCTACATATACTTTCATGGCTACCACATCTTTAAGGCTCAGGCCTTCTTCGCCCAAATATTCTTCAATACGTTTTAGGGCGCTTACGCTTTGCTCATAGGTGTCGCCAAAACGCTCTCGGTCTCCAGCTGGCTTGCTGGCATCTTTAGGATAGGCCACAATGCCGCTGGCAAAATACATATCAGCTCCGGCAGGCACCTTTACGCCCTTCAGAATAGATGAATCTTCCCTGTCGAATCGGGTTACTTCTTTGCTTGTTTCCTGATGGTCATCGACTTCCATTTCACAAGAGAAACAGAACAGTGCTAGTAGGGCTAGGGTAACGATCTTTGATTTCATAAGGGAAGGGCTGCAGTTAAGAGTAATATGTGTTCAAAATTTAATAAAGTTAAAGGCTATGAATTTTTTAAATTTCACCCTTTTTATTCACTAAAGGGACTGTTATTTGGGCAACCGTTCCCCTTTAGGGTTAGGGTGAAATACCTCAAGAGCAACCATAACTTTCATAGACTTTAACGAAAGTAAAAATGTATTGCTCTACTGTATACTTCCCAATATACAAATACGGTCATCAAATTGGCTTTGGTAAATAACAGATTACCTGCTTATCTTACTGATTCAACCTTAAATAGCTCACCATGAGAACCATCCGCCTATTGTGCGTAACGCTGCTTTGCTTAGCACTTTTATCTGTTGAATCTTTCTCTCAGCGCAGAAACCGAAAACAATCTAATACCGGCATCAGCTATGAGTCATCACTGTTCAATGCCATGGAGTTTCGGCTGGTTGGCCCTTTCAGAGGAGGCCGAGCCACTGCGGTAGCTGGGGTGGTTCAAGACCCTATGACCTACTACATGGGAGCTACAGGTGGAGTGTGGAAGACAGATAATGCGGGAGAAAGTTGGTACAACGTATCTGATGGATTTATGAAAACGGCTTCTGTGGGAGCTATTGCTGTGTCTGAATCAGATCCCAATGTGGTCTATGTGGGCATGGGCGAAGCACCTGTCCGTGGGGTAATGACCTCTCATGGTGATGGTGTGTATAAATCGACCGATGCTGGTAAGACTTGGAAACACATGGGGCTGGAGAAAACACGCCAAATCTCCAAAATTGTGGTAGATCCACGTAATCCAGAGGTACTCATTGTTGGTGCTCAAGGAAGCCCCTATGCTGCTACTGAAGATAGAGGTATTTACAGGTCGGAAGATGGTGGTGAATCGTGGACTAAGGTTCACTATGTAGATGAAAACTCAGGAGTGAGTGATTTGAGCATGGATATGACCAACCCAAGAATCGTCTATGCAGCTTATTGGGATCATAGAAGGTTTCCATGGAAAGTACAAAGCGGAGGGCCTGGTAGCGGTATTTGGAAATCGGTGGATGGTGGAGTTACTTGGAATAAGCTGACCGAAGGTTTGCCGAAAGGGGTAATGGGTAAAATAGGTGTTTCGGTTTCCAGAGCTAACCCGAACAAGGTATGGGCAATTATAGAGGCCGATAATGGAGGGCTTTATAGATCTGATAATGGCGGTAAAAACTGGAGACTGATCAACCCAGATAGGTTATTGCGTGCTAGATCTTGGTACTATATGCACATTCAAGCGCACCCTACCGATGAAGAATCAGTCTTTGTTATGAATGCCCCTTTGGTGCAATCTACGGACAACGGTAAAACCTTTGTGAACCTCAATACGCCTCATGGCGACAATCATCAGATTTGGGTAAACCCAGTTCACCCTGAATATATGATCAATGCCAATGATGGTGGTGCAAATGTTTCTATCGATGGAGGTAAGAATTGGTCTACTCAGAGTAATCAACCGACAGCACAATTCTACAGAGTAAATGTAGACAATCAGTTTCCATACAGAATCTATGGAGGTCAGCAAGATAATAGCTCCGTTTCCATTGCTTCGCGAGTGGATGGTGGAGGTATTTCCAACGAAGATTTCTTCCCTGTAGGAGGTTGTGAGAGCGCCTATTCAGCTTTCGATCCAAACGATCCAAACGATCCAAAATATGTGTATTCAGGCTGCTATCAGGGTATTATCGATGAGTGGAACGCTAAAACTAAGCAGACGAAAGATGTAATGGCTTATCCTTTTCAGGGCCTTGGCACCAACCCGGCCGATGTAAAATATCGATTCAATTGGAATGCTCCGATTGTGACTTCAAAGCATGATCCTTCAGTGATTTATCATGCAGGAAATAAGCTCTTAAAAACTTCTAATAGAGGAATTACTTGGGAGGAAATTAGCCCAGATTTAACCAAAAATGATTCTACTCACATCAGTTGGGGAGGTGGCCCAATTACTAACGAAGGAGCGGGTGGAGAAATCTATCACGCGATCTATTATGTAGCGGAATCTCCGCATACGCCTGATGTAATTTATACTGGTGCCGATGATGGCCTGCTTCACGTAACCAAAGACGGTGGAGCGAGCTGGTCTAATATTTCTATTCCAAATGTTGAAGAGGGAATGGTCAACCAAATTGAAGTTTCTCCTCATACGCCAGGAACGGTCTATGTGGCTTATAACCGTTACAAGTACAACGATTTTACGCCACATATTTTCAAGTCTACCGATTATGGCCAGACTTGGAATAGACTGGTGAGTGGAATAGATGCTGATGCTCATGTGCGCGTTGTGCGTGAAGACCCAAATCAGAAAGACTTGCTTTATGCAGGAACGGAAACTGGGCTGTATGTTTCTTTCGATGTCGGGTTAATGTGGAACAAGTTTCAGCAGAACTTACCAATAGTGCCAATTACCGACTTGATGATCAAAGACAATGATATGATTGTAGCGACTCAGGGTAGAGCATTTTGGGTTATGGACGATCTGAATCCGCTTTATGAGCTGGCAAAAGCTAAAGATTCAGACTTCTATGTCTTTGAGCCAGAGAATGCCATCAGAGACAATGCATTTAGAACTGGAAGCACAATTATGGGGCAGAACCCGTATCCTGGTTTCTCCATAATGTATTACCTCAAAGAGAATGTCGATTCAGTCGATTTAGCCATTGATTTTAAAGATGCTCAAGGCAATGTGGTAAGACATTTCTCTAGTTCGGCAGATAAGAATCAGGAAAAGCTGAGAAAGAAATCGGGCATGAACCGATTGAATTGGAATCTTTCAATGACTAATCCTGACGGAGTTGAAGGCGTGTTTATGGGATTGGGTGCTGGAGGGCATCGAGTTGCGCCAGGACAATATACTGTAGAGGCTACTTATGGTAGCCAAACAATAACCAAGCAGGTAGAAGTATTGGCAGACCCTCGCTGGGAGGCTACCACAGCTCAATATGCTGAGCAGCAAAGGTTGCTATCTTCTTTACGCACCCAGATTGATGAACTGCAAGAGATGGCCTCAGATATCCGTTCGGTAAGGAGTCAGGTGAGCGACTTGAAAACTAGAGTAGATGAAGACGAGTATGCAAAGGTGCATGAACTGGCCGATGCGCTTATTGCTGAAATAGACGGTTTGGAAGAAAAGCTGATTCAACCGAATCAAAAGACATTTCAAGATGTAATCAATTTCCCTAATAAGGTTGAAGCACAGTTGCTACATATTTATGGTACCATAGATGGTATTCAACCTCCCGTTACCAATGGGCAAAAGAAACGTGCTGCTGATGTTATTTCTGAGGCAAAAGCAGCAATGGCTAAGGCCAATGATGTGAACAGAAAGCTTGAAGAGCTGACGGAGTATCTCAGGGTTGAGAAGGTGCCATTTATTGCCCCTAAAAAGAAGAAGTAGTTGGAAAGAAACATCATTAATGAACTGGGAAGTCTAGCGCTTGCCACGCGACTGAAAAACCTGAGTGACCATTTGGCTAAGGATGTAGCTCAGATATACAAAGAGTCCGACTTTGATTTTGAGCCGCGATGGTTTGCAGTTTTCTATTCGCTGAAAGATGGGAACGAGCTTGCAGTTATGGAGCTGTCTAGCATGTTGCAGCAGTCACACCCTGCTGTTAATCAGGTAGCTAACGTATTGGTTAAAAAAGGGTTGGTGGTTGAACGAAAAGATAAGCTAGATCAACGAAAGAGACTGCTTAAGCTTTCAAAGAAGGGACTTCAGTTGGCAGCAGATATGGAGCCACTTTGGGCCAAGATTAAAGAGGCCAACGATCAATTACTCAGACAGTCAAAGAATATTCTAGCGAGTTTGGAGGCTGTTGAAAACGCCTTAGACAAGAAATCAATAAAGGAAAGGCTGTGATTAAGATATAAATGCTCTTAGCCAGAGCCCTCTACTGACAACTTGAGGCTCCGCTCAACATAGAAAAACGAGCTGCGCCTGTTTTTCATTCCGAGTTTAGCGAGGGATCAACCAAGTCCTAATATGTTTCTCTACTTGAATTAGCTGGGCAGATGTTTCGACTCCGCTCAACATAGAAAGATGAGCTGTTGCCTGTTTTTCCATCCCGAGTTTACCGAGGGATCTGCCAAATTTAAAATTTTGATAGATTTGATTAGCAATACACACAATGAATAAGACTTTCTATACTTATATCACAACAAACCCTAACAGATCTGTTCTCTACGTAGGTAGAACCTGATGATTTATTACAGAGAATCACTGAACACTATCTAAATCGAGGTAAACCTGAGACCTTTGCTGGTAGGTATTACTGCTACAACCTTCTTTACTATGAAGAGACACCCTATGTATTGAATTCTATAGATAGAGAAAACCAGTTGAAGGGGTGGCGAAGATCTAAAAAAGAAGCCTTGATCAATGAAACTAACCCAGACTGGAGATTTCTAAACTCAGAGCTAATGGAATGGCCACCTATTGATCCTTTTCATAGAGGTGACTTTTATAAGGATTGAACAGGGCAGATGTTTTTCCTGACAAATATTGAGATCGCTCAACATAGAAAAGTGAGCTGTTGCCTGTTTTCCATCCCGAGTTTACCGAGGAATCAACCAAGCCCTAATATCTTTCTCTACTTGAATTGGCTAGGCAGATGTTTCGGCTCCGCTCAACATAGAAAAAAGAGTTGTGGCCTGTTTTTCATCCCGAGTTTGAGGGATCAACCAATTCCTAATTGTTTCACTACTTGATTTAGCTGGGCAGATGTTTCGACTTCGCTCAACATAGAAAAATGAGCTGTTGCCTGTTTTTCCATCCCGAGTTTACCGAGGGATCAGCCAAGCTCAAATTTGCTCCACCCGGTTTAGTCGGGCAGATGTTTCTACCTATAAGTATCGTGATCGCTTAACATAGAAAAACGAGTTAAGGCCTGTTTTTCATTCCGAGTTTGCCGAGGGAACTACCAAGCCCTATTATTTTTCTCTACTTGAATTGGCTAGGCAGATGTTTCGACTCCCCTCAACATAGAAAAGTGAGCTGGCGCCTGTTTTTCATCCCAAGTTTACCGAGGGATCAACCAAGCCCTAATATCTTTCTCTACTTGAATTGGCTAAGCAGGTGTTTCCCCTCATAATCATTGGTTTCGCTCAGCTGGGAAAAGTTTGTTTTTGCGTGAAGCCTTCACCTTGTTAATCCTGCTTTTTATGTAAATGTCTGTTAATGAGATAGACTAGCTATTGCATTTTATGTAAGCACTTACGTAATTAGAATGCTATGAAAACTCAATTCACAACATTACTGCTGCTTTGTAGCCTAGTAGTCCTTGGTCAGGACTTCGACAAAGCCAAAGTAGTAAGCAAGCTTGCCCAAGTTATGGATAGAAATTACGTCTACCCCGATAAAGGCAAGGCCATGAAAGAACTCCTCCAAGCCAAATTGAAAGAAGGACAGTACGATCAAATAAGCACCAAAAAGGAGTTGGCCGCTGAACTTCAGGCCGATTTGAGATCTGTTATTAACGACAAACATATTAGAGTCGCTTTTGATGAAAAAAGAGTAAGCGCTATTCAGAATTCTGATCCTAACGGTGGTCGAAAACCTCCGGCCAATTACGGTTTTGAAAGCGTAGAAATTCTAGATGGAAATATCGGTTATCTAGATCTGAGAGGGTTTATGGAAATTCGGTATGCCGAAGAAGTTGCTGTGCCTGCCATGGATAAGCTAATTGAAGCTGATGCTATTATTTTCGACCTGAGGAAAAATGGAGGAGGATCGCCTTCAATGATTCGGTTCATATGCAGATACCTTTTCGATAAGCCTACTCACCTCAATACTTTTTATTGGAGGCCTTCAGATCGCTATTCAGAAACATGGACTGATCCATCGTTAGTGAGTAAAACCAAAGAAGATATACCTGTTTTTGTACTTACCAGTAACTATACCTTTTCTGCTGCCGAAGAATTTACCTACGATCTCAAAAACTTAGAAAGAGCAACAATAATCGGAGAAACTACTGGTGGTGGTGCACATCCTGGTGGCCCCATGGTTATCAACCAAGGCTTTTATGTAAATGTGCCTCAGGGAAGAGCCATCAATCCTGTAACCGAAACCAATTGGGAAGGTATAGGTGTAGAGCCACATATAAAGGTAAGTGCCGATGAGGCATTGAGTAGGGCTCTAGAGCTAGCAAAGGTGACTATATCAACCAACCAAAATAAGTAAGTGGTTCTATAGACTAGCATCGCTTACAACGTGTATTTGTCAAACTCATCACAACAAAGGTCATGTTTAAAAATTATATCAAAGTAGCATTAAGAAGCCTCCTGAAAAGTAGAGGTACCTCAGTAATCAATATTGTTGGTCTTTCCATAGGAATGGCCTGCTGCATCATTATTTTTCTATTCGTTCAGAATGAAATGGGTTATGATAAGTTTCATTCGAAAGCCGATAGCATTTTTAGGGTACTTACCATAGATGAAGCACTTGGAGTGAGTAGTAATTTGGTAGGAATTACCCTTCCAGCTTTGGGTGAAGCCATGGATAACGACTTTCCAGAGGTGGTTCAACGGGTAAGAATGATTCCTCAGGGCCGACAGCTGATCAACTACGAACAGCAAGGGTTTTACACGGAGCATTTCGCCTATGCAGAGCCAACACTCTTTTCCATGTTCGACTTTAAATTGGTTGATGGAGATACTGAAAAGGCTTTAACAGAACCCAATACGGTAGTGATGTCTCAAGCAATGGCCGAAAAGACATTTGCTGGCGAACCAGCTATTGGAAAGCGAATAGATATTGGCAATCAGTCGGGTTTGGAAGTAGTAGGCATTATGGAAGATGTGCCTCAAAACTCTCACCTTAATTTCGATGTGGTTGTCTCTATGCAGCAGTCAGATACTACCTCTGGCTTTGCGCAATTTCTACGCTCTTGGCAGAGTATCAGTATGGTGACTTATGTTGAATTGGCCAACCCTACTTCTGAAGATAATGTGGAAACTAAGATGGAGGAATTGATTCGAGCCAACGATGTTGGAGAAAACTTCAAGGTAACTCTTCAGCCTTTGGCAGATGTACATCTAAAATCTAGCGGAATATTATTCGAGAATTACAATCTGAATAAGACAGACATCAGCTATGTCTACACCTTAGCGGCTGTTGGGCTGTTTGTGATCCTTATTGCCTCCTTCAATTTCATGAATTTGTCTACTGCCAGATCGGCCAACAGAGCACAAGAAGTTGGGGTAAGGAAGGTTTTTGGAGCGTTTAGAGCACAACTCATCAATCAGTTTATGATTGAATCTGTAGTACTTTGTGTGGTGTCTTTTCTAATCGCGCTGGTTTTGGTGAGCCTGACCGGAGGTTTAGTAAATCTACCAATAGAACAGAACTTAGCTTTATACTTTTTGAGTAACCCTCAATGGTTAGGCGGAGCTTTGCTTTTTGTCTTACTGTTAGGCATTTTTTCGGGAAGCTACCCTGCCTTGTTACTCTCTAGTTTCAATCCTATTGCTATTCTTAGGGGCTCATTCAAAACCAGTTCTAAAGGGGTAGTTCTTCGAAAGTCGTTGGTGATTTTCCAGTTCACCATTTCAATCATCATGATTATTGGAACGGCTATCGTTTACGATCAGCTTCAGCATCAGAGAAATATTGATAAAGGTTTCGACCCAGAGCAAGTGGTCACTTTAAATGTTGGTCATCCTAGCTTGCAACAGTCGCTACCTGTGCTAATCAATAAGCTAGAGCAGAGTCCTGATATTCTAAGTACGGCCAGAACTGGAGGTATGCCTGGTAGAACTTTTGGCCGAAGAGGCATGGTTCCGGAAGGAGCTTCTCAAGAAGATACATGGATTGTTTCGGTGCTCAATTTCGATGAGAAGTTTATGGATTTGATGGATATGGAAGTTGTTGATGGAAGAGGGTTCAATATAGACATGCAAACAGATCAGCAGCAGGCAGTTTTAATTAATGAGGCCATGGCTAAAGAGCTTACTTGGGATGAACCAGTGGGTAAAAAACTGACTTTCGGCCAACAAGAGCAAACAGTTATTGGGGTGGTGAAAGATTTTCATTTTGCCAATATGCGCCATAAGATTGAACCATTGGCCATGTTCTTTAACCCAACCGGAGGAGGAAACTTGGCAGTAAAGTTTAATGCTAGTAATACCAGTGAAACCATATCTTTTCTGCAGTCTTCTTGGGATGAAGTTTTTCCTAACAGTCCGTTAGAATATAGATTCTTTAATGAAGAATTCGGTCAACAATTTGCTTCAGATGAACGCTTTGGCAAGTTGGTTTTCAGCTTCACATGGTTAGCCATTTTCATAGCTTGCCTCGGCTTATTCGGACTTTCTGCCTTTACCGCAGAACAGAAAACTAAAGAAATTGGTGTAAGAAAAGTGCTAGGAGCAAGCGTGGGCGGCATTGTGTTATTGTTATCTAAGCAATTCTCTCAACTCATTGTTGTGGCTATAGTACTGGCCATTCCTGTGGCTTATTATTTAATGAGTCAGTGGTTGAGCGATTATGAGTATCGAGTAGATATTAATTGGACATGGTTTGTCATTTCGGCAATAGTGGCACTGTTTATTGCACTAAGCACCGTCACTTATCAGTCGGTGAGGGCTGCTTCAATAAACCCGTCTAAATCGCTCAGATACGAATAGTTTGCAAATTTTAACATCTTATAAACCGTCCGTTGAAACTAGTAGTGCAGTGGATGGTATTATAATTGTACCCCTTTTAAAAATAGGCCGTGAGAATTCGATTGAAATTCATACATTGAATACCCGCCTTTGGAAAACGTTTGATAGATAACCGCGTTGAAATGAAGATGATGAGAAAGCTGATGATGTTTGCCCTAATGATATTAGCCGTTCAGGCTGCTTGGGCAGAGAGAGATAGTACCCAATATTTACAACCAACAGAATCGCACATGAAAGAGGCGAGAATCATAACTCAGATTCTCGATTTTGTGCACTACCGCGACATTGACCTAAATGACTCTCTTTCTTCAGTCATTTTCGACAATTTCATTGAGTCTTTGGATGGTAATAAAAACTACTTTTTAGAGAGTGATATTAAGTCTTTTGAGAAATACAGATTCACTTTAGACGAAGACCTGAAGCGAGGAAATCTAGTTCCTGCTTTTTACATATTCAACATATACAAAAACCGAATTGAGTCCAGGCTAGACTATGCCTTAGCTCATGCAGGTGATAAGTTCAACTTTCAGAAGAATGAGTCCTTCATGATAGATAGAGAGGACGAGCCTTATGCGAAGTCTGAAGATGAGCTAGACGAACTTTGGAGAAAGGTTTTGAAGAGCCAAGCTTTAAGCCTAAAACTCAGTGGTTCTACAGACGAAAAAATAAAAGAGGTACTTACTACTCGCTATGAAAGATTTCAGAGCAATGTAGAGAAATATAACAGCAATGATGTTTTTGAAATTTTCATGAATTCATTGACTGAAGCTTTCGACCCGCATACCAATTACTTTACCCCATTAAATGCTGAAGATTTTGAAATGAACAGCAAAAAGTCTTTGGAGGGAATTGGTGCTACGCTTCAGCAAGACAATGATTATACAAAAATAGTTGAGCTACGACCTGGCGGCCCTGCTTTCAAAAGTGGTGAAGTTAACAAAGACGATAGAGTTGTGGGAATTGCTCAAGGAGCAGATGGCGAAATGATCAACACTATTGGTTGGAGATCTGACGAGGTTGCTGGCCAAATCAGAGGGCCTAAAGGGACTTTGGTTAGGCTAGAGCTTTTACCTGCCGGAGCAAGCGCTGGTGCTGAAACTAAAATTGTGACGCTAGTAAGAGACAAAATTAACCTAGATGATGCTAAACCTGTGAGCGAAGTAATTCAGATGACCGAGAATGGTCAGAAGTATACTTTAGGTGTAATCACTGTGCCAGACTTTTACCTCAATGCAGAGGAAATGGAAACCAAACCAGATGATTATGCTAGCACAACCAATGATGTAAAAAAGCTCATCAAAGACTTAGAGGCTCAAGGTGTAGATGGTGTTATGCTAGACCTTAGAAATAATGGCGGTGGTGCCCTATATGAAGCCATCAACATGTCAGGTCTGTTTATTCCTGGAGGGCCTGTGGTACAAGTGAAGTACCCGCAAAATAGAAAAGATGTAATGGACTCTGAAAGCACTGAAATGTTCTATGATGGACCGTTGAATGTGATGATTAATAGATTCTCGGCTTCTGCCTCTGAGATTTTTGCTGGTGCCATCCAAGATTATAAAAGAGGAGTTATTGTTGGCGAACAGAGTTACGGAAAAGGTACAGTTCAGCAAGTTAGAGGGCTCAATGAGTTTTTAAGACAGTCTACGGGAGAAGAATTAGGGCTAATGAAATATACCATAGCCAAATTTTACCGAGTAACAGGAAGTAGCACCCAGCATAAAGGGGTGTCTCCAGATATTGAATTCCCTTCAGTTTATAGCGCTGAAGAATTTGGAGAGAGTTCTCAGCCGAGTGCCTTGCCTTGGGATAAAATTGACGCAACTAATTTCAAGCCACTCAACTATGTAGATGATCAAATGCTTGCTTCATTGAAGAAGCTTCATAATCAAAGAATGAAGACGGATCAGTTGTTATTAGACCTTCAGTTTGACATTAATGAATTGAAAAAGTCTAGAGCCAGAAAAGAAGTTTCTTTGAACTATGATGTTAGAAAAAAGGAGCAAGAAGACTTAGAGCAGCGAAGAGCAGCTAGAGTAAAGGTTGGTGCTTCACTATCAGAGCTAGAGGCGAATAAGGTAAAAGATCGCTCATTAGACGACTTGAAAGATCCTTACCTCAAAGAAAGTATCAGACTATTGGCCGATCAGATTCAGGCCACTAAGAAAAAAGGATAAAAGAAAGGCGGTTGAAAAACCGCCTTTTTTGTTTTAGTTAACTGTGTCATTCACGAATTAACCATCATTCCTAGGTTAACCGTCATTCCCGCGTATGCGGGAATCTCAAAATATACTCTGAGTCTCTTTTGAGATTCCCAGTCAAGCTGGGAATGACGAATCTATTATAGATTCAGACATTCTTTTTTATTGCTAATCGCCCCTAGCCCCCTCTTCAAAAAGCGGGAATAACGTGCAAATAGTAGCTACCATGCTTTATGGAAACTTCACTGCAACCTCTTCATATCCGCTTCTGCGGCAATGTATCCAAAGGCAGCCCAACTAGTTCCATCTAATACCTTTTCAAGGATCTCCTTGGCTTTGTCTGAATCACCGTTGTATAAATACCAATTGGCCACACCATAGCCTTGGGTAGCTAAACTTAGAGCTACATCATCATTATCGGTTTCAAAAAGCTCCTCTACAGCCAACTCACCTTTGTACATTAATAGCCTTTTGTAATAGCTATCGTTTTCTACTATTTCTGTTTTGTAGTCGAGAATCTTATCGAGCATAATCGCATTTGCTACTTCCGTAAGTTCTTTAGCAGTTTCTAGTACTTTCATTTCAGTAAGAATATTGTTGAGTAACTTCTCAGCTTCTTCCTTTTTCTCCTGTCTCATCAGTGTCATATAAAGCCAATCAGTTGTAGCAACAAAGAGGTCCAGATTATCGCAATAGTTGTTTAGAAGCTCTTTGTATATTTCTTCGGCTTGCTCAAACTCTCCTTTCAAGTAATGCGCTAAACCATAATGATAGAGTATGTTGAACTGTGTATTTGAAAGCGGGATGTTAAGCTTATTCGGTGCTCCATCTGGTTCAATTTCTACCACTCCTTTTGGCATCAATTCATAGGCCTTTTTATAGTCGGCAACGGCTTTGTCAAACTCTCTTAGGCTAATGTATCTGTGCCCTCTATGGCGGTAAAGCTTATAAGACTCGGGGAATTTCTGGAGGCCATCAGTAAAGACCTCAACAGCCTTCTGGTAATCGGATAGATAGGCGTATCTACGCCCCAACCAGATAGTGTTCATTTCTGACGGATCTGCTTCAAAGTTTGTTTTAGCCTGTTCCAGGTTATCATTGAGTGCTTTTAATGCGGCTTCAGATCTTTGAGGTATTTTCAGGCTGTCTCCTAAAAGAGAAATAGTCTGAAATTCTTTCAGCTCATAATGAGTTTCTTTTGGCTCATTGCTGCACGCAGTAAGGCAAATGATCAAAGAGAGTGCAAGGGCTTTTAATGTTGATTTATGCATTTACTTATTCGTTAGTTTTAATCTTAAACCGTCTTTCTTCTCTTCCACCATTCTTCTCACATCTTCTAATAGTTTTTTGGCATCATAAATAATTCCATCCTTTATGGTGTAGACTACTCCACCTGCTCGTTCTACTTCGTTGGCTTCATTCAGTTTTATGAATCCGGTTCCATAAAGCATTTTTAAGTTCGCTAAGGGGTTTTCTTCAAGGATTACAAAGTCAGCATATTTTCCAATCTCAACCGAGCCTAACATGTCATCTGCTCCAAGCGCTTCAGCACCATTGAGTGTGGCAGACATTATTACTTCTAGCGGATGGAAACCTGCTTCGCGAAGCAATTCTAACTCACGAATAAACCCAAAGCCATAGAGTTGATAGATAAAACCAGAATCCGAACCGGCTGTTACTCGGCCACCACGGTTTTTGTATTCGTTTACAAAGGTCATCCACAGCCTATAGTTTTCTTTCCAGGCCACTTCTTGCTCGGTTCCCCAAGAAAACCAATAAGAACCGTGCGACCTTCTGCTCGGTCGGTAGAAATTCCAAAGACTCGGTAGCGTATATTGGTTGTGCCACTCGGCCGCATAAGCGCGCATGAGGTCGCGGTTAGCATCGTAAATATTAAAAGTTGGATCTAAGGTAAAATCTAGACTGATGAGCTCATTCATTACCTCATTCCATTTTTCCGAGTAAGGAGGTGCCGCTTGCTTCCAAAGCTTACCAGCCTCACCAAACCTATCTTGTTCGTTTCTGTAATTATAATCTACGCTGTAATCCTGAATTTTTCTATCGGTAAACATTGCCTCAGGCAAACCATACCAATGTTCCATTGAAGTGAGCCCTGCTCTGGCAGAATTTAATACGTTCCATCTTACCACGTCCATTTGTGCATGGTGCATAGCTGACCGTAGCCCCAATTTCTTATTTTCTTCTAATGCAGCCTGCATAATGTCTGGCGCGGCACCAAAGAATTTAATGCCATCAGCTCCATTAGCCTTGTTCTGTCTTACCCATTCCCTGGCTTGTTCTGGGGTTGAAATGGGTTCTTTTGCGCCTTGTCCAAAACCGGTATAGGCAAAAATTCTAGGAGCTGTAATTTCGTTTTTCTTACTCTTTTCTTTGTGTTCGAGCACCCAATCTAGTCCGTTGCCAGCCGAAGGATCACGGATGGTAGTAATTCCATGGCCTAACCATAGTTTGAATACATATTCTGAAGGCGTGCCTTGCCCCGTACCGCCAATATGGCCATGCATATCTATAAAACCAGGTAAGAGGTACATGCCCTCAGCATCTAAAACCTTATCGCCTGCACTGGCTTTTGGTCTACTTCTTTCTTCTATAGGTAAACCGGGGTATCCTACGTTATAAATACCCTTAATAATGTTTTGCTCTACCACAATATCTACAGGGCCTGTGGGAGGTGCACCATTCCCATTAATGAGAGTTACGCCACGAATAATTAGTTTTTGAAAAGGTCCTTCTCCCTCTGCTCTGGGAGGGGCTTTCTCTATTTGGGAATAGGAGAGGTGGAATGAGACGAGTGCCAAAGCCAAGAAGCAAAGGCGTAAGGTGAGTTTCTTCATAAAATTAAAGGTTGACGTATTCAAGATATTGATTTCGTCAACCTTTAACAATAATGCTTTTATAAGCAGGGCTTAACTCGTTCCTGTTCTTTTTATTCTTGTTAAGTTTAGATCGAAGGTTTGACCTCCTTGAGTCCACTTTCCAATAATTTTGCCATCCTTGGCTTTGCCTTTAAATGTGCCATTATATTGTTTGATGGTCATTTCTAAGCCTTGTTCGGTGTATTTTACTTCGTCCATCTTGAGCCCGAAAGCATCTTGGCTTGGGCTGTCCATAGTGGCGCCAAGCTCTTTATTAAGATAGGTGATATGGAATACGATTTTCAAATCTACGCCTGGAGCCTCAATTTTTCCTTCCCAGTTGCCTATTACATCACCCTTGTCTACCTCTTGAGGTAGAAGCATGATAATTCCGAATAATAGTGTCAATACAGCTTTCATGATTTCTGAATTTGGAATCGAAAGTACGAAAATTGTACCAAAGCCAAATGTGGCCTTCATCAAGTTAAAATTACTTCTCTATGTTAAAGAAATGGCTATTGAATTTCGCTTCTTAGAACTTCCAAGGGTGGCTTGCTTACTATACCTCTGCTGTTGGCTAAACCTATAAGAATGGTGATGCTAGTAATAGAAATATAGACCAGAACAATTGGCAATAGATCAGGAACAAAGGTGGAGTTGAAGGTAAAGTAGGCTAAGCCCCAGCTTGCTAACAACGATAGTATAATCCCTGATAAGGATGCCAGACTACCTAAAAAGAAATACTCAAGGCTGTTTATGCTGAAGATTTGTCTCTTGCTCGCGCCCATGGTTCTCAATAATACACTCTCTTTTATACGCTGAAATTTGGAGAGGATGACTGAACTCACTAAAACCAAGAGTCCTGTAAGTATGCTAAATAGCGCCATGAATCTGATGACAAAGGAGATTTTGCTCAGAATGTTGTCTAAGGTATTTAGAATGAGCCCAACATCAATTACGGATACATTCGGGTAATTCTTCACTACTTCTCGCTGGAAGAGAGCGCCTTCTTCAACATCTTTTACACGTGTAATCAGTACATGAAATTGTGGAGCTTGTTCCAATACTCCACTCGGAAATAGCCCTAAGAAATTGGTTTGAACTCTCTCCCAATCTATTTCTCTGGTGCTGCCTAGTGTAGTGCTAATTGGCACCCCTTGAACGTTCCAGACAATGGTGTCGCCAATTTCGATCTTATTTCTTTTGGCATATTCATCTTCTAAACTCACTTGAGGCAGTTCATCTATGTTATTGGGTTTTGTAATTTCTCCACGTACTATCTTTTCAGATTCAATTAAGCTATCACGATAGGTCACTCGCCATTCTCTTCTGTAAGGGCTGCTGCGCCTTCTGTTGTCTTCTGTGGTATCACTTACAACGTCCTCCAAAGTCAGCCCGTTAATAGATTCAATCCTCATGGTGACTACAGGGACTTGCTGAAGTACTGGTAGATCATAAGACTTAGTCAGTTCAGCCAACTCTTCTACCTGATGACTTTGAATGTCGAACACCATCAGATTAGGACGGTCATTATCCGTAGTTATTTCTACCTGACTAATTAATAGAGCCTGAATAAAGTAGAGCGTAGTGATCAGCGCTGTTCCCAAACCGATAGAGGCAATGAGCACCGAAGTTTGGTTGTTTGGTCGGTATAGGTTAGCTAGACTTTGGCGCCAAATGTAGCTCCAACTAGCCGGGAAAAATCTTTTCACCAGCCACATGCTGAATCGGGCCACTAATGCCAAAAAGCCGAATGAGAAAGCAATGAAAAGCGTAAATACAACACTGTCTCCTAAACTGCCAATTTGGATGAAAGCGAAGACGATTACAAACAACAGTATCCCTACGTAGATAAGCCATTTGAGCTTATCTTTCAAAGCATTATTGTCCGCTTCAATTCCTCTTAAGGTAATTAATGGCGAAGCTTTTCGTACACTCACTAAAGGTGCTAGCGCGAAAAGAATTGAAACAAAAATTCCAGTGAGCAAACCGCCTAATATAGATGGCCACGAAAGCGCAATGTTTACTTCGACAGGAAGAAATTCGCCAAATACTTTAGGCAGAATGGTCTGAATGAAGGTTCCCGCAAGTGCACCTAAAAACGATCCAATAAAACCTGCAGCACCAATTTGAATCAGGTAAATGAGGAAGGTATCTTTTCCAGAAGCACCTAAACACCTAAGTATGGCAACCGAGCGAATTTTGTCTTTGATATAGATGTGAACCGCACTGGCCACACCAACACAACCCAAAAGGAGCGCAACAAAGGCTACTAGGTTAAGGAAATCAGCTAGATCATCGAAGGTCTCTCCAGTTTCTTCCTTTCTCTCTTCTATGGTTTCGCTACTAATGTCTTGAATGCGGAGGGTGTCACTGTCTTCACGGATTTGAGCTTCAATATCAAAGCCTTCTGGTGGGTCGGTAAATTTGTAAAATCTTCTGTAGTATACCCTGCTGCCTTTTTGAATCAGTTCGGTATCGTCTAAATATTTTAAAGGAATGTAGACGGCAGGAGCTACTAAGGTAGCGCCCAGTGATTGTGATGGAGAAGAAATTAATGAACCCTCAATTTTGAAATTGACCAAGCCAATGCGGATGGAATCTCCAACTTCCACATCAAATTGAATCATCACGCTTTGGTCTACCAGAGCCTTTCTCTCACCATCTCTGAAGGTAGCCTCAGCATTGGCAGGCTCTGTTTCTATTTTTCCGTAGTAAGGGAAGTCACCTTCCAAAGCTCTTACATCAACCAATCGGCTTTCCTGATTCTTCGGGAAGAAAACCATGGAGGCAAAGCTGTTTTCGTAAGAAACTTCGTGAGCCAATGTGTCTACTAAGCCATAATTGAAGGTAGAGTCATTGCTGCCTAATTCTAAATCGGCACCGAGCAGTTCTTTCGCCTGACTGTTAATATCATCCTTCAAATTATCGCTGAAGGAATTAATGGCCACCAAGGCTGCAATGCCAATGATGATAGACGAAATAAAGAGGAAGAGTCTCGATTTGCTTCTACGACTATCTCGCCAGGCCATTTTGAATAGCCATTTCCAATCTGTTTTCGACTGACTATCCATTAGACTTCTAGAGCTTGGTTTAAGCTGTTGCTAATGATTCTTCCTCCTTTAAGCTGAATCACTCGGTCGGTTTTCTTGGCCAGTTCATTATCATGGGTAACTAGCACAAGTGTAGTTCCCAATTCTCTGTTCAGGTCGAAGAGTAGGGACTCAATTTTCACCGAGGTTTCTTCATCTAGGTTACCAGTTGGCTCATCGGCAAATAGGATTTTTGGTCTGTTTGAAAAGGCTCTCGCAATTGAAATTCTTTGTTGCTCACCACCTGAAAGTTGAGTAGGGTAGTGGTCGTGTCTTTCGGCCAAACCTACTCTCGCTAGCAAATCCATAGCTCGGTCTTTAATGCCTTTTTCGCCTCTCAATTCCATAGGAACCATAATATTTTCAAGGGCTGTAAGTGTTGGAAGAAGTTGGAAATTTTGGAATACGAAGCCCACATGCAGGTTTCTAACTCTGGCTCTTTCATCTTCATTGAGCGAATCCAACTTGGTGCCATTCAAAATAACACTACCAGAAGAGGCTCTGTCTAAACCTGCACAAAGGCCAAGCAACGTAGTTTTTCCACTACCTGAAGAGCCAACAATACTCAGTTTGTCTCCAGGTTCTATGGAAAAACTAATATCAGAAAGTACCGTTAATGCTTTGGTTCCGCTTTGGTAGGTTTTAGAAAGTTGAGAAACCTCCAGAATATTAGGCATATAAATTGAATTGATGATTTATATTCAAAAGACGCAAGAACCAAAAATAAGTTCACTGGTTCTGAATGTATAAAGAAATTTACGCTCGAAATGTTTAGACTCGCTTTCATTGCCCTCTTTAGTTTGTTTAATCTCTTTCCGATGTCTCAAGATCAACCCAAAAGGATTGTCTTTTTTGGCGATAGCATAACCGCTGGTTATGGGATTCCGATTGAAAGTGCTTTTCCTGCCCTGATCCAAAAGAAAATCGAGGAGGCAGACCTAGATTATCAGGTCATCAATGCTGGGCTTAGTGGAGAAACTACTGCCGGAGGATTAAACAGAATCGACTGGATTTTAAGGTCGAAGCCAGATGTGTTTGTACTGGAGTTGGGAGGGAATGATGGTCTTAGAGGTTTGAGCATGGAGGAATCTGAGAAGAACCTAAAGGCCATGATAGAGAAAGTGAGAAAGGCGAACCCTAAGGCCGAGATTATTCTGGCGGGCATGCAAATTCCGCCAAACTTGGGGCAAGAGTACACTTCTAAATTCAAGTCGCTGTTTCCAGATGTGGCAAAAGAGATGAACACCAAACTGATTCCGTTTCTATTAGAAGGTGTTGGAGGAGACCCAAAACTGAACCTTTCAGACGGCATCCATCCGAACCAAAAAGGGCATGAAATAGTGGCCGAAACAGTTTGGGAATACCTTAAACCAATGCTCTAGCGAACTAAAAATTCTTTATACTTCTTGAGAATAAGCAAAGTGACTTGATACTCAGTTTTGCCGATAATCTGCCCATCGAGGAAGTTGCAGTACTCCATAAATTCATCGATCACACGATCATCTATTCGGGTCACCCGCTTTACTAGTTCTTTGTTGAAGTACTTTTCGCGTTCAGCTTGCCGTTGCTTTTTGAACTCTTTAGACTTTTTAAATTCGTTGATGATTTTTTCTTGCTGAATCTTCTTGTCAAAAGAGTTCAGAAAGCCAGAAATTGTGATTCCCATTTGACCTTCATGAGCAAAAGGAATTGTTTGCATTTGGTTCCAGTCTCTAATAATTCTTGGCCTGTAAATGCCTAACTCTAGTGTGTCTAGTTTGGGTCTTTTGAGGTAGAAGTTGTCTGAAAGTTGAATGATTTCAATGCTGTCTAATTCATAAACGGCTGGCTTCAACTCGAACACATTTTCCTTATCAAAGTCTAGTTTGTCACGGTCTATTAGTAGCTGAAGCGTTTCATAACCAATGGATGAAATCTGCAATGTATCTCCGTTTTCTACTTCGAACCTAAACTTACCTTCTCCTGAAGCTCCCATGCCTTGAGACTTATTGGATAGCAATACGCTAGCATAAGGTACAGCAAAGCCAGTCTTGGCGTCTACAATTTTTCCGCGCAAAAGTTCTTCTTGGCCAATGGCCGAAAAGCAGCAAGTAATGAGTAAGAAAAGGGTAAGTACTAAGCGCATTTTAGTTTAGACAACTAAAATTGAAAAGAAGTGTACCCGAAAGAAAATGATTAACCCTTTTTAACCGAGTGTTACTTCTGGTTAGAAAGCACTTTGTTAAAGAAAACAGAGAGCCAAATCACTCCAACTGTAAGTGCTAAAAAGTAGAAATAGTAGCTATTCACTTGAAAGTCTAAGCTAGGCGATGGGATGCTTATTTGTTGTTCTTTTATGGTCTCTACTAAGCCTAGATCAACTCCACCTCCAACGAAAATCAGAATAAGCGGAATGAGCATTAAGACACCAAAAGCGATTTTCAAGGCTAACGGTGTTTTGATAGAACGAGTTTGTTCAAAAGCTTGAGCCTTTTCCAGAATCATGCGGTTGAAGCTCATAGAAGGCTCTTCCAACCCTTCGTTCTGAAGTAGCTGTTTTAATTCTTTATCTGATAGCTCAAATTTGCTCATAACAACGATCGCACTTCCGTTTCCAACAATTTCTCAAGTTCAATCAAAAGCCTTTTTCTAGCTCTGTGCAATCTAACTTTTACGTTAGATAATTCCCAATTAGTAATCTCGCAGATCTCTGCTAAGGAGTTTTCGTTGAGGTAGAACAAGGTAATAACCACCTGATCTTCTTCTACGAGTTGCTCTAAAGCTTGTTTAATATAACTGCTCCTTTCGTCTCTTTGTAGGTTTCTCCACTCCATTCCCGATTCAGAAAAGGCCGATGAAGATTCCACAGAATGACTATCAATATCTTGTATATCGAGCTGTTTTTTACGCAGTCTGGTCAATGCAGTATTGTACACTATGGTATAAAGCCAGGTTGAGAACTTAGATTTTCCTTCAAACTGACCAATGTTTTTGTAAGCCTTAACAAAGGCATCTTGCGCTACTTCTTCCGCATCTTCCCTGTTTTTCATCAGCTTGAGCGCCAGTGTAAAAGCCATGGCTTTGTACTCATCAATTAGGGCATTGAATGCAACCATATCGCCTTGTTTTACTTTAGCGATAATCAATTCCATTGCATACCGTTCATTGTGGCCTTTCATTTTTCTGGTTTGACTACAGGCTAATATTTTAGGTTACAGTTCAAGTTACATTTTTTAATAGTTACCGGGCTGAAGAATTTTTTTGGCTAATTTTTAAAATGGGTGTAACCTGATTCTACTGTTCGACATCAAAGCTTGTAGAACTTAAAATTGAAAAATCATGGACGGAGGTTTAGTTACTGCTTTATTCTTTGTGTTCTCAATAGGAGGAACAGTTGGTCTTGTTTACTACTATTATCACACTAGACATAAAGAAAGAATGATGCTTATTGAAAAAGGGGCAGATGCCAAGCTCTTTCAAACGGAGCCCAAAAAGAAGAATTACTTTTTTACCGTAGTACTGGGTATCGTATTCATATCTATTGGCACAGGCATAATTCTCGGGTTTGCCCTATCTAGTCTAGTTCATGAATGGGGATGGTCTAGGCATTCAGGAGATCCATTGCCTTATTTTGTAAGTATTTTCCTTACGATTGGCGCAGGTTTTATTGCTTCATTCTTCGCTAGCAAGAAGTTGAATAACTAGGGCAGCTTAAGGGTCAAAAAAAATCCCTGATCTTCAGATCAGGGATTTTTTTCTTTATGGGCTAAAAATTCTTAGCCTTCCTCTGCCACTACTTCCTTTACATCATTAGGAAGCATCTGTTTCAGCAGGTTTTCAATTCCATTTTTTAGAGTTACTGTAGACGCTGGGCAGCCACTACATGAACCTTGGAGACTAACGGTTACAATGCCTTCATTGAAAGAGGAGAAACCTATGGCTCCACCATCTTGCTCAACAGCTGGCCTGATGTATTCGTCCAAAATTCCTTTAATCTTCTTCACTACTTCAGAATCGTTTTCGTCAAATAGTGGATCTTTATCTAGTTCTTCAAGAAGTAAAGGCTTCTCATTTTCTAAATAAGGTTTGATTACCGACTTAACCTCATCCTGAATTTCTTGCCATTCTACCTCTTCCTTCTTTGTTACGGTAATGAAGTTGCTCATGTAAAAAACACGATCAACATAAGGTAGTTTAAATAATTCCTGAGCTAGGGGAGACTGATCGGCTGCTTCTACATTAGGGTAATCAAAACTAACACCGTCTTGTAGTAGCATAAAATTAACCACAAACTTCATTGAGTTTGGGTTCGGATTGGCCTCCATGTAAATATTAACAGGTCTCATAACTATTCTCTTTTGCGCTGTATTAACCGCAAAGGTACAAGATTAGTTCTTAGGCATCTTGTAATTCTCCTTCTGTTTTAGCCACAATGGTAGAAACAGATGCATCGCCTGTTACATTTACCACTGTTCTAAGCATATCTAATGGCCTATCTACAGGGAAAAGAATAGCAACCCAAGCAGGGTTAAGCCCCACAGACTGAAGTACAAGAATCATCATAATTAAGCCTGCACTTGGTACAGCAGCCGAACCTATAGACGCCAAAGTGGCGGTAAGCACAATAGTTAATTGTTGAATTGCAGTGAGTTCTACCATGTGCATTTGTGCTAAGAATACAACCGCTACTGCTTGATAAAGGCTGGTGCCGTCCATATTTACGGTAGCTCCAACAGGTAAAACAAAGCTGGCTACTTTTTTAGAAACACCCATGTTTTCTTCAACGCACTCCATAGTTACAGGAAGCGTTGCAGCACTAGAGCTGGTTGAAAACGCCATTAACTGAGCAGGACCCATTTTCTTAAAGAAGGCTCTGTAATTAATGTTAGTGAATAGCTTGATAATTACTGGGTAGAACACAAATATTAAGAAGAGTAAACCCAGAACAAGTGTGCCTGAATAACTGGCAAGTCCTTTGAAAACCTCAATTACCTCAGCAGGTGTGTCTGCCATTTTTGCTATGATACCGGCTAAAAGGGCAAATACAAAGAAAGGAGCTGCTTTCATTACCAAATCCACCATTTTGAGGAATACCTCATTGGTGCCATTTACAAAGTCGGCAAGGCCTTTAACTTTTTCATCAGGTATCATGGCCATAGTAATGCCGAAGAATATAGCGAAGAATATGACCTGAAGCATGAGCTGCTGATTGGATAAGGAAAGAACAATGTTCTCTGGAACCATATCAACTATAAATTGAAGCGGACCAGCACCCTTATTCTTTTCGGCAACCTGCATTTTGGCATCAAGGTCAGCTTTGGTGGCCTCATCAAGTTCTAATTCACCAGCATCTATAGTATTATATTTTGGGTCGTTCAGAAGGTTTTTACCATCTAGAATCTCAACACCATCAGTAGCTTGTACCCATCTTTCGTATTGTAGTCTGTTTTTTATGCGCTGCTCTTCATCAATAAATTTACCTGGCTGAAGTACATTTACTAAGAGTAAGCCAAGCCCCACAGCGGTAACCGTAGTTACCATATAGAAGCCAAGCGTTTTACCTCCCATTCTGCCTAATTGCGACATGTCTTTAAGGCTAGAAACTCCACCAATAATGGAAAATAGTACTAGAGGAACCGCTATGTATTTTAGCATTCGGATAAAGATTTGTCCGAAAGGGTCTATCCAGTCTATTGTAAATTGATTCCAGCCTAAATAACTAGAGACAAATGCCCAGATCACACCGGCTACTAGGCCTAACATGATTTTAATGTGCAAAGGAAGCTTCTTCATGAATAGGAAAGAGGGTTATTAAAGTCGATTTGACCTGCTAATTAGCAAATAATCGGCAATAACCAAAGCTGACATAGCTTCTACGATGGGCACTGCTCGAGGAACCACACAAGGATCGTGACGACCTTTTCCGGAGACTGTCACCTTTTCGCCAGCTTCATTAATGCTTTCCTGATCTTGCATAATGGTAGCCACAGGTTTGAAAGCTACATTAAAATAAATGTCTTCTCCATTGCTAATGCCACCCTGAATACCACCAGAAAGGTTGGTTTTGGTCTTAATCTGCTCTTCTTCCTTATAAAAAGCATCGTTATGGTCAGAGCCATTTAACTTAACTCCTTCAAAACCACTTCCATATTCAAAGCCCTTAACTGCATTAATACTGAGCATGGCTTTGCCTAACTCTGCATGAAGTTTATCGAAAACTGGTTCGCCAAGGCCTGCTGGAGTGCCTTTAATTACTCCGGTAATTATTCCACCAATGGTGTCTCTGTTCTTTCTGGTTTCATCAATCAGGGCAATCATCTGCTCTGCCAAACTAGAGTCGGGGCATCTAACAATATTGTTTTCGGCCTCAGAGAGGTCTAATTCTGTATACGACTTCTCTAATTTTAATGACCCAACTTGAGAAACATAAGCATCACAAGAGATACCATAGTGTTTTAACAATAGTTTGGCAATGGCTCCTGCTGCTACACGAGCAACTGTTTCTCTGGCTGAAGAACGCCCTCCGCCTCTATAATCTCTAATGCCATATTTGGCCTGAAAAGTATAGTCAGCGTGAGATGGCCTGAACTTATCGGCTATGTGAGAGTAGTCTTTACTGCGCTGGTCTCCATTTCTGATGATAATGCTAATAGGTGTGCCTGTAGATTTGCCTTCAAAAACACCTGAAACAATTTCAAACTCATCTGCTTCTTTCCGTTGAGTAGTGATTTTGGACTGGCCTGGCTTTCTCCTGTCCAGTTCAGATTGAATAAAAGACTCATCTATTGCTAGGCCGGCTGGGCAACCATCTATGACTACGCCTAAAGCTACTCCGTGTGATTCACCGTAAGTATGAATCTTGAAAATATTACCGAAAGAACTCCCCATTATTTTCTTATAAACATAAACGCTGCGGCTCCTAAAAGAGCAGCAATTAACAGATTGGCAATTATCTGGGTAGCATTGCTTTTATCCAGACTTTGTAATTCGTTCGATGCAATATCTATGTTGTCATAGAAAGAGCCTAAATCTGTTGAAGAAATTGATACATTCTCTTTGCTTTCCCCTGTAACCCTCAGCTTCACCTCAGACTTTAATGTGTCGTAGTTTTCCGTTTCAGGATTAAAGAATATCCAGCTGAAATAATCTTTTAGGTCATACTCTCCTGGCTCGTTCGGAATACCGAAGTAGCTATATCTTTTAGAGCCTGTAACCCTGCCTGCGCCCCTGTTAATGTCTTGTGCAACGTTAGGAGGGTAAATATCCATCTCTTTTGTGTCTGGTATGCTTGGGTCAGGAATACCAGAAATATTTCCTTCGCCATAAATATTAAACTCATAAGAAAAGCTCTCTCCAGTTTCTACTGAGTTGGTGCTAATTTTTTCATCAAGCTCAAACTGACCAACAGCTACTTTGTCTTTCAGTGGGTGTGGAGGCAGGGCTTTAACCTTTACAGTTTTTTCTCGAGTGTTGAAGGTTTTGAAGTCTTCTTGCCTGTCTCTACCAAAGAATGAGGGCGATTTAGCCACTCTGTATTTAATCATTTCAAAGGGAACCGAAGGAAACACGACAGGCTCTAGGTTGAGAGGGTAATAAGTGGCCTGGTAAATTTTGTAGCGAGTGTAGTTTTTGCCATTAAGTTCAACCCTTTCACCATAAATATTCTCAATGCTGAAGTTTTCTTCCCAGCAGTTTTCAGGTCTAAGATCTTTTAGAATAGTGGAAAGCTGCTTGCCTGCCTCATGGAACTGTAGAGGCGCTCTATTGGCATCTGCCACATAGAAAGCAAAGGTTGTTGTAAAGCCTTCGCCCACATAAACTTCATCTTTGTCGGTAGTTAGGGCCAGAAAGGCGTCTTCCTTAACATCCATAAACTCAGACTCTGTGTTATTCCTGTTTCTGCCGAACAAGTCATCGAACGGATCGTACCTACGCCTGTTGTTCTGTCTTCTTTCTACAGGAGGCGTAACCTTAATAGTTTTGCCTTGAGAGCTCACCTCTGTGCCATTCACTTCAAGCGAAAAAGGCTCTAGTGTATAGGTGCCTTCTTCCAGCGGCATGTAGCGCTGAGTAATGCTTTGCGAAGATGATATTTCACCATTTACAATATTTGTTTTGCTCGAAGAAGAAGTACCTCGCTTTGCAAATCCATCGATATTAGGAAAATCAGTATAGTTCTTAATTGCTGCATTATTTACGGTAACAGTAATGGTAAAGAACTCATTCATACCTACTTCGTTAGGCCCAAGTTGCACCGAAATTTCCTGAGCAAATGCTGCTTTGGAAAGGCAGAAGATTGAGGCAAGAACAGATAAAAAAACGCCAAAATTTCTCATAATTTTTTCTTATATTCGTTTCCCTTTCAGGAAATAGGTCTTCAAAGATAAACTCATTTTTGAAAGCATATAACCTGAATTATTTATCCTACGTATGGGTAGGTACGACCTAAACAAAAAGTAGATTCATAACCCTAAAACGTTCTTAACATGCTGGAGTATTTCAAGACTATTCTCGCCAAGGTAAGCTTTGATGGCCGCCTTTTCGAAAAAGAGTTGAGAAAAGCGATTAAGTCACTCATTAAAGATGAGTTACAAGAGCTGAAAAACTGGTGTAATGCCAAGTTTGGGCATGTATACGGCCCAATAATCGAAAAACAGTTCGTATTAGCACAATAATTTTTAAAAAAGACCCAGCCCATCCTAACCGATGGGCTTAAATGTTTTTGAGGAATTCTAGGTTGCGTTCTAGGCCTTTAAGCTTGGTTCTTTTTACTGCCGATTTACGAAATGCTTTGCCAAAAACCTCTTCTGTTAAATCTTGCCAATTATTGTTAAGGAGCTCTAAAAGTTCTTTGGGCGGTAAAAAAGCCTCTTCTTGATGCGGTTTTGAGAACCGATTCCAAGGGCAAACATCTTGGCAAATGTCGCAACCAAAAGCCCAGTTTTCCATCTTTCCTTTAAACTCCTCAGGTATTCCTTCTTTTAATTCTATGGTGAGGTAAGAAATGCACTTACTAGCATCTACCTCATAAGGTGTTATGGCATCAGTTGGGCAAGCATCTACGCAACGTGTGCATGTTCCACAATAATCTTTTATAGGGCCATCGGCCTCTAATTCTAAATCAATAATAAGCTCGGCCAAAAAGAAGAAGCTGCCCTGATTTTTGGTTATAAGTAGTGTGTTTTTGCCCGTCCACCCCAATCCGGATTTCTCGGCCCATTGTCTTTCCATTACGGGTGCAGAGTCCACAAAAGCTCTCCCCTCAATCTCACCTATTTCTTTCTGTAAGTCTAAAAGCAGCGTTTTGAGTTTGTCTTTTATTACAAAGTGGTAGTCTTTGCCGTAGGCATATTTGGCTATTTTGCTCTGATTTGGGTACGTTTTGGCTAGGTCGGTTTCAGGATAGTAATTGTACAGAAGTGAAATCACAGATTTTGCTCCTGGTACTAGTTTGGTAGGGTCTAGGCGTTTGTCGAAGTGGTTTTCCATATAGCTCATTTTTCCATGAGCACCTTTTTTTAGCCAGCTTTCTAGGCGAGGAGCTTCATCTTCTAGGAATTCTGCTTTGGAAATACCACAAAAATCGAAGCCATGGTTTTTGGCCATTTGCTTTAGCAACTGGGTGTTTTTAGAAACCGATGGATTCATGGGGCTAAACTAGCGCCTTTTTCCGTTTTCTAATATTAATGTCGTCTCCCACTTTTAGCCAGCCATCAGTTTCTGGTATAAAGTTCTCACCGAAAAGTATCTTGTTTCCAGTTTTTCTATAGCTAGCTAGAGTTTTAAGCGGTTCAGCTCCTTTTTCTGCTGTTTGCTGGTTTATGGTTGTCATTACGCAGCGGGCGCATGGTTTTACACCGAATAACTTTAGCGCACCAATCTCAATTTGAGCTAAAGCATCTTCTTCATGTGCTTCAAGACCTTGCAGTACTAGATTTGGCCGAAAACGATTCATAGGAACTTCCTTTTCTAGCTTACTATTCAACAAGTCTAGAGACTCTTGGCTAATAGCCAAAATTGGATATCCGTCTGCAAAACTGACTACATCATCCTTAGCTGGAGCGTATCGCTGATCTGCAATGCGCTGGCTATCGTCATGCATGTAAACCAGTTGAACGGTTTTGCCAAGAAACTCCGAAAACCATTGGTTCACTTTCATATCCAAAGGTTTTGCTTCGCACTCATCGTCCCAAATGGTTACTTTCATGGGAGAGGAACTGGGTTCAGACATCTCAAAACCCAAGGTGCTTAAGGTGCCGCTTCTGTCTTCAATAAAAATTAGATTGTCCTTAATGGAAGGTTGAAGGAGTGCGAGTTTCGAGTTTTCTCTTTGGCTTACAAATCGACCATTCTCGTCAACAAGCATCCACCTTCTGTCATACTGAAGGCCTCTTCTTTCAACTTTCGACTGAACAAGTTCAATACCCCCTAATGACTTAATGGGGTAAATGTGTAAGCTTTTTATTGTAACCATGCGCTAAGATAATATTAAATCATCGGCCCACTCACCAAGGTCTGCTTCGGTGTCTATGTCGTTGAGTGTAACTATCTTTTCATAACTCATGCCGAGTCTCTCAAAATCCTTCTCAGTTTCTGAACAAACAGATTCGGTACTCCATTCTTTGTTATGAAAAGCTTCTGTACATGGTTGGGAAAGCCCGAGCAAGTAATAACCACCATCTTCAGATGGTCCAATAACAGCATCTGTTTTATCTAGAGTATGGAAGGCTGTCATGATAATTTCTGTGGTCAGATCGTAGCAATCGCTACCAATGATGCAGACTTGCTGATAGCCTTCTTCAAAAGCACGGTTAAAAGCATCTTCCATTTTTTCACCCAGATGACCTTCTACCTGAACATTCTTCTCGAAGCCCTTATTGGGCCATAAGTCTTCCCTATCTACAAACTGATCGTAATAAACTACTTTGTCAAAAGGCAGCGGTTCCGTGGCATCTCTCGTCTTTTCTAATAAACGCTTGTATATCGCTAAAGCAGACTCTTCTCCAACAGTTGCAGCCAATCGTGTTTTGGCTCTTCCTAGCTTCGGATTTTTTACGAATATGAAGAGTAACTTCTTTTTCATTTAGTAAACAGCAGTGCCCTTTTTCAACAAGGGGGCAAAGCTTTTGTTATAGGTGTGAATGTTCTTAGTAGTATTGCCTGCAGAGTCTATTACGGGCAGCTCATTGTTGGCCCATCCTAGAATGCCTTCTTGCATATCATAGACCTCAAATCCCATATCGCTCAGTTGCTTGGCTATCCTATTACTTCTTACACCAATAGTGCAGTAAATTAAAATAGGTTCATTTTTATTGAGCTTATCAACCAAGCTTTCTTCATAAAGCATTGAGCCTTTCAGGTGGCTAACAGCAAACTCATCTTGAGCTCTAGCATCAATTAACACATAGCTTTTTTTCTGAAGCATTTGCTGTGCTTCTTGGGTGTCGATGCGTTTTACATCTGAATCCCAAAAGCTATAAACTCCATTACGGAAGACATATACTCCAAAGGCTATAAACAGAAGGGTGAGACCAGTAGCTATCAAAAACACTCTTTTTTTAGACACATACGCAAAGTAGCCAAAGTGCGGATTAGAACATAATAGACAAGAGTGGTGAAATTTCGATAGCTGGTGAATAAATCACTATTTTCGAGCAACAGCAATATGAAAAGAAGGAAGCTCAGCACAGAAGAATTGGTAGAAGGTATCCGCTCAGGAAATAGAGTGATTTTGAGTCGTGCTATTACGCTGATTGAAAGTAATAGAGAAGAGGATCAGAGGCAGGCCGAAGACTTACTTCAGGCCATTTTGCCAGATACAGGTAAGTCATTCCGTCTAGGAATTACAGGTGTGCCAGGCGTTGGAAAGAGTACCTTTATAGAGTCTTTCGGAACGCTTTTGACGGAAAAGGGAAAGAAATTGGCTGTGCTTACCATAGACCCTAGTTCTCAGCGAACCAAGGGAAGTATTTTGGGTGATAAGACGCGAATGGAAGAGCTGGCGCGAAATCCAAATGCCTTTATTCGGCCTTCTGCATCTGGTTCTACTTTAGGAGGTGTAAGCGGAAAAACTAGAGAAGTGATGCTGCTTTGCGAAGCTGCGGGTTTCGACTTTATTATTATTGAAACGGTGGGAGTAGGGCAATCGGAAACCCACGTGCATGGCATGGTAGATTTCTTCTTGCTGCTGATGTTGGCAGGTGCAGGAGATGAGCTTCAGGGCATAAAAAAGGGCATTATGGAAATGGCCGATTCTGTAGTTATCAATAAAGCCGATGGAGATAATCTGAAGCAAGCGAAACGGGCTAAAGCTGAATATCAGAACGCACTGCATCTTTTTCCTGCAAATCCTAGCGGTTGGATCCCTCAAGTGAAAACTTGTTCGGCATTAGATAAATCTGGTTTGGAAGAAGTTTTTGAAATGCTCACGAAGTTTCAGACTCAAGTGGTAGGGAATGGCTTTTTCGATAAAAATAGAGCTAATCAGCAAGTGAGCTGGTTCAAAGAAAACTTGAATGAGTTGTTGAAAATATCTTTCTTCAAAAAGCCTGAAGTTCAGCAGCGCTATCAAGAAAAGCTTCAAGAAGTTCAGTCTGGCAAAACCCCAGCTTTGAACGCTGCACATGATGTGTTAAATGTTTTTTGACTTGCTCTTGGCTTTTCAGCCTTAGTTTCCGTCTGACTTTCGGTACTGACGGAAACCCATCAGTATCGAAAGTCAGGTGGGAAGGTCATATGTTCGCCTAAATTTTAAGCTTGACATTGGTCTGGATATCCTGACTAAGGGACAAAAATAAACCCCAACCAATTCGGCCGGGGTTTAATCGATATTTAAGGTTTGGGTCTTGCCCCAAAACCTTTATTCTCCTTTTCTAACACTAGAAGCTCCAGATGTGTCTGCATTTACTGAAGCTCCACCTCTATACCTGATGCTTGAAGCGCCACTGGCGTGTACATCTAGTTTTCCGGTTACATATACGTTAGCAGATCCTGCACCACTTACTCTAATGTCTGCATTAACAGACTCTAAATCGTAAGCTCGGTATGTAGTAGCACCAGATGTTTTTACTACCTGCTCCTTAGCAACACCCTCTAAGCTGATTACGCACGCACCAGAAGATTCGAGATAAAGCTCTTCAACTTCCATTTCTAAGTTTATTACCGTAGCGCCAGATATTTCTAGATCTAATTTTTTTCCCTTAAGGGCATCTCTGGTATTTAGGACCACAGCGCCACTAGCATTTATTCTGTCTAAAGATTTAACAGTCAAGTAGGCCTTTGGGCTGTCTCTCATTCTTTTGGTATCGCGAGAGTCTCTAATTCTGATCACCAAAGTGCCACCTCTTACTTCAGTAATAATGTCATCCATATATCTGTCTTCAGCCTCTATTTCTAAAGATTCAGTGCTTCCAACACTAATTTCTACCTTAAAGGCACTGCTTACAGAAAGTGCGCTGAAGTTGCTTACATCACGTTTCTCTCTACTTTGGCTGAAAGCAAGCTGACCGAAAGTCAATAGACCTGCAATCATTAATATGCCCATCAAACGTCTTTCCATTAATTTTTTCATCATTTTAAACTTAAATTCTGAACTAAAGATAGGAGTTGCTCCCGAAGGTTGCATCGTAGCCGATAAATTCTTCAAGAGTTAACGCAATTGGAATCATTTTAAAGAACAGGTCATTGAAGTGACAATGAAACAAAACCTGTTTCGATTTATTTAGTGTAATAACCTCTGTATGCAACACGTAGTGATAATCGGAAATGGAATTGCAGGCATAACCACTGCCAGGCACCTCAGAAAACTGAGTGACGATCGGATAACCGTGATTTCTGCCGAAACCGACCATTTCTTCTCCAGAACAGCCCTAATGTACATTTACATGGGGCACATGAAATATGAGCATACCAAGCCTTATGAAGACTGGTTTTGGGAGAAAAACAGAATCGAACTGAAAAGAGCCTATGTTTCTGCGGTTGATACCGCTAAAAATGAGCTACAATTTCAGGATGGTTCATCTTTGAACTACGATAAGCTAGTGATTGCAACAGGTTCTAAGCCCAATAAGTTTGGCTGGCCTGGTCAAGACTCTAAAGGTGTTCAGGGGCTATATAGCTATCAGGATTTGGAGCTGATGGAAGCCAATACCAAAGACATCAAACGAGCGGTGATAGTTGGTGGTGGACTTATAGGCATTGAAATGGCTGAAATGCTGCTGTCGCGAAATATCCCGGTTACGTTTTTGGTTCGTGAAAGAAGTTTCTGGAGTAATGTGTTGCCTAAGGAAGAATCAGAAATGATTAACCGGCATGCATTGGAGCACCATGTAGATTTAAGGTTAAGCACAGAGCTAGATGAAATTGTAGCCGATGAACAAGGGAGAGTTAAGGCGGTGAAAACTAAAAGTGGTGAGACTATAGTCTGTCAGTTTGTAGGCTTAACCGCTGGCGTTTCTCCAAATGTAGGTTTTATCAAGAATTCAGAAATAGAGCTGAACCGAGGAGTTTTGGTCGATGAATTTCTTCGAACCAATATAGAAAATGTATATGCCGCTGGAGATTGTGCTGAGTTCCGTGAACCGAATGGTGAACGAAAACCAATAGAGCAGGTCTGGTATACAGGACGAATGATGGGAGAAGTTTTAGGCCGAACATTGGCTGGTAAACAAACTGCATATAAACCTGGAAACTGGTTCAATTCTGCTAAGTTCTTTGATATTGAATACCAAACATATGGTTGGGTTTGGCCTGAAAAGAAAGACGATGAATCTGATTTTTATTGGGAACATGAGTCGGGTAAAATATGCCTAAGGCTTCGCTGGAAGTCAGACTCAGGCAAGCTTACTGGGGTGAATAACTTTGGCTTCCGACTCAGACACCATGCCTTAGATAAGTGGTTCAAAGAAGAGAGGTCTGTTGAGTATGTGCTAGAACACCTGCGTGATGCCAACTTCAACCCAGAGTTTTATAAACAGCACGAGCAAGAAATTATCCATCAGTTTAATTCCGAAAACGGAACGCAGCTAAAGCTGAAGAAAAAGAGCTGGCAACGAATTTTAGATTTTGTCTCATAAAGCAAATAATATGTCTCAAGCAGACCCAAGTTTATCAATATCCAATCCACATCCTGATAAAACAGATGCCATTCAGAAGGCAGGATTAGCTTTAGCAGGGCTAGGATTACTTACCTTTTTTCTAGCATGGGGCAATGTGCCTATTCCAAAAGCGCTTGGTTTAGCCGTGGCGCTAGGCGGAATTATTATAGGAACTACTATTTACTCTTGGAGGCTCTATAAGAACGAGCCGGAAGGTATCAAGAACAATGGGGTGATGTTTAAAAGCTTGACCAGCAGAGGAGTAATTGGCTGGACAGTAGGTGTAATTCTTACCGCTTTCTATGTGCTTTTATATTGGTTTCCTGAATATTTGGGATATAAAGAGAGTGGCGCTAATGAAGGGTTTGTTGCTCTATTCGATCCGCTGAGTCAATTTTTCAAAGGCAAACCTGCTTCTCAATGGTTTATGTATGGAACCCTGTACACATTAGCTATTCTGTCTCTGGGAATAAAATTTTTACTTAAATACAGAGGCAATAGTTATCAGATCAAGAGAACCTTAGTGGTTATTGCCGCACAACTATTTTTGGCTTACCTAATTCCAGAAATATTGGCCGGGCTTAATTACAATGATGCTACTAATGCCCAAGGTGAATACCTTGGCTATTACGATACAGACATCAAAAACACTTGGCCCTTAGACTATGACTACTTTTATGACTGGCACTTAGATGCCATGCAAGAAGAGGCCTATCAACCTGTAGGTATTTTATATCTGATTATAGGCATTGCTATGTTTTTGGTCTTCACGCCAATTCTTACCTATTATTTGGGTAAGCGTTGGTACTGTTCTTGGGTTTGCGGTTGTGGAGGCTTGGCCGAAACTGCGGGTGATCCTTTCCGGCATTTGTCCTCTAAAAAGCTCAGTGCCTGGAAATTGGAAAGGTGGTTAATTCACAGTGTTATGATTTTTGTTTTTGTGATGACAGCCGCTACTATTTATGGCTATTTCTGGAATACAGGTGAAGTCTTTGGATTAAACATTTATAACAATTTTCAGAAGCCTTACGGATTTCTCATTGGTGCTACTTTTTCGGGAGTAATTGGTGTTGGCTTCTACCCAATGTTAGGTTCTAGAGTATGGTGTAGGTTTGGTTGCCCAATGGCTGGCTACATGGGTATTATTCAGCGGTTCAAGTCGAAATTTCGAATTACTACCAATGGAGGGCAATGCATCTCTTGCGGAAACTGTTCAACCTATTGCGAGCAAGGTATTGATGTACGCTGGTATGCTCAGAGAGGTCAGAATATAGTTCGTGCTTCTTGTGTGGGTTGTGGCATCTGCTCAGCCGTATGTCCAAGAGGCGTATTGAAGCTGGAAAATGGCCCTGATGAGAACAGAACTGAAGCTCCAGCTATTATAGTGGGCAATGAAAGCATTGAAGTAGCGAAATAAGAGAGTCTTCCTATTCTAACTACTCTAGGTGAAAATTAAGGAAAAGAGCTGTATTCGTTGATATGCCATCAATAAATACAGCTCTTGTTGATGACTAACCTTTAGGTTAGACCTTAATAAGGGGTAATCAGCTCGTGCTTATAGTTGAACTCAAATTTTCCAACGTTCGGAATATCGAAGGTTATAGTATAGAAAGAGGCTTCTTCAGTCCGCTCAAAGAACATTCGGCCTTCAATGTATTCATTAGAGCCTACAGTGGTTCTTCTTATCGGGGCTTCCTCCCAATATAGCCTTGTGTTTTTGATGCTCTCCAAATAAGCTTCTTGCCTGTCCATATCAGCTAGCCTATTTTGTCTGTCCCACTCTCGTTGATTGTAGTTAGCATCGGCTTGCTGTCGAGAAATATTGGGGTCACTTTCTTCAATAACAGTAGCAACCAAGTCTGAGGTAGTCGCCACTGCGTTTGAAATAGACTGATTTGCTAGCCTGGCTCTTTCGCGAGACTCACTTTTATCGAACTCTAAAAGCTTAGATTCTGGATCGAGAGGGTAGAGCGTTGAAATAACCGATTTCTCTGAATTCAGTGCAATAATTCTTGCCTGCATTGGGGAGAACTCTACTTCGTTACCATCTAGGTTTTCGAAAAGCGCATCAAAAAGGAGTAAATCTCCATCGCTTTTGTAGAAACTTAAGGTCATGCTATAATCGCCTTGCGTTTGAGTTACGTATTTACGACCAGCCACCCATTTCCCTTGAGGTTCTTCAGAACTTAACCGGCTAATAGGCAATGGGGAGACACAAGAGCTTAGAAGAGTAAAGAATAGTGAGGCGTAGAAAAGTTGTTTTTTCATGTTTTTGACGTTTGCTCATCGAAGGCAAAGTCAATGCCAGATTAAGTGTTCTCTTTGGCTTAAGTAAAAAAATAATTTTGTCGCTACTCAGGCTTAAAAAAGATTGATGAAGGTGTCCTTATGCTTCTTCGGTATTCAAAACCTCTCTAATCTGCCCCAAATGATGCTTCAGGTGAAATACATAATCTTCCATAAAATGGCCTAAAGTGGTAGGTGCTCCCTCGGCAATAGGCTCCATAGCTGTTTTGTGGAGGTTATGCTCCGTACGTTGCTTATCCCTAACTTCAGGAGTTGTATTGTACATGATGTTAGAAACTAGAATATTCATTTGCCTCCAAGTGATGAGTAGGTCTTGCCAATCCATATTCTGATAATCAGCAGCTTCAACCCAGTCATTTTGAGCGTATGGAGTTACGATTAAGTCGTCTGAGAACTGAGCACGGACAAAGCGGCCATGATTGTTTGAGGCAGAGTCAATCAGGTGACCTAAAATCTCCTTGGCTGACCATTTATCTTGGGCAGGTTTTACCGCAGCATCTTTATCATCGACCATTAAAAATTCCTCAAAAGTTTGAAGAGTAATTTCACGAAGGTTATAGTCAGTTCTCATGCTGCAATGATAGTTAAAATACCCCTCTGTTCTGCGGTCATTTCCTCTTAAAAAAGGTAATTCAATATCAAGTTGTACGAGACTACCTCCATAGAAACTATAAGGGATTGTTGTGATTTGACAGTATGTTGCTAGGCCTCCCATCTGACCTATTCGGTACTGATGAGGCTTTCCGTCAGCACCGAATAGGTCAGACGGAAAAGTAAACTGTTAACCTAAAAAATGGCTATGTAAACTCAAGTCTCCATACCATTTCACAGATTACCTTTGACAAACTTAAGTTCGAGACAGCAACAAAGAGGAAAGCTTATTCTAACACTCTTAATAAAAGTTTGTCAAAGATTGGGGCAATAAAAGGCCGTCAGCCCTTAAAAGACTGACGACCTTACTATTCTAAAGACAGTGGGGTCAAAACTCCATTGGTACCTCAATAGCCAGTACTTCAGCATAAGACTTGGCTTTCACTTCAAAGCTGTCTGTTTCAGAAATACCTACCGCATCGCGAGTGGTTAGGGCTTCACCAGCCACTTCCATATCGCCATTGAGTACAAAGAAATAGACTCCGTTCCCTGGCTTTTTAACATCATAGTTCAGTTTGGTTCCAGCATCTAGATTGGCCAGACTGAAAAAAGCATCTTGATTGATCCACAAAGCATCGCCCCCTTCTGGAGATACTACCGTCTGAAACTTGTTCATTCGGTCTTCTACTTCGTAAGTTTTTTGCTCATATCTCGGCTCAATATTCTTCTCTTTCGGGAAAACCCAAATTTGGAGAAAGTGCACCTCTTCGTCTTTGTTATGATTGTACTCCGAGTGGCTAATTCCAGAACCTGCCGACATGATTTGTACATCGCCTTGACGAATCACTTTATGTCTTCCCGTGCTGTCTTTGTGCTCTAAATCTCCTTGTAGCGGAATAGACACAATTTCCATGTTCTCATGTGGGTGAGTGCCAAAGCCCATTCCTTCGGCCACCTCATCATCATTTAATACCCTTAATGCGCCAAAGTGAACGCGCTCAGGGTTATGATAGTTAGCAAAACTAAAGGTGTGACGGCTTTTCAGCCATCCGTGGTTGGCATAACCGCGACTATCAGATTTATGTACTACAGTTTTCATTTTGAATCCTTTCTTTTATTTCTATGTATGTACATGTATTAAACTCATTAGCTTGAAATTCGGTTCAATTGGTAGAATAGAATTAGTAACGTCATGCCGGAAAAATTGTCCCTAATTTAAGAAAGGGACAATTTTATCCGGTATCTAAATTCTTCAATTAATAAGATTCCGGATATTTTTCTTCTCACAAATCAAGTTGAGAAGAAAAATTCCGGAATGACGCCTTGGGTTTTTGAATCCTCCGGACTCCGGTCACATCCCCTTTAAAGAGTAACTTCCTAGCAAGTGGCACATCTATGAAACTCTGCCAAACGATGTTTGCACGGATACTCCTCCTTGGCGTTCCGCCCCGAAGTCTCGGGGCACCGGAAGAGGTTGGGAGAATTGGCTCTTATAGGGGGCTTAAGACTGTTCTTTTGTAAATCATCTAAATGTCTGAAATCTACTTGAAAGCCCCCATCTCGTCTCTTCCCCCGTAGGAGGAAGACAGTACCAAGTGCAGGAAAGAGCAATTTTGTCTGATTCTTACAGCAATTGTCGCCCCTCTCTACCGAGGTTTTGGGAGGGGAGCGGAAAAGGGTAGAACTCACTGCAATCCGATTTGACGAAATGTTTTTCAGCCGACATCAAATCAAGCAATCATTTAAAGATGGAACTTAGCTTCAACTCTTTAGCTTTCTACAAGACTATATTTTTTAGCTTTGCGCTTTGTTTTGAAGAGAGAGAAACCAGAAATCAGAGTAATAATTCCGGCTTTCAATGAAGAAAGGTCGGTAGCTCATGTTGTGAAGGATATTCCTTCAGAATGGGTGGAAGAGGTGATTGTGGTGAACAATGCTTCAACAGATAATACAGTGGAGGTTGCTCAACAAGCAGGGGCAACAGTGCTCACCGAAATGATTCCTGGTTATGGTAATGCTTGTCTCAAAGGAATAGAATACATAACCAAAGAGCGTCCTACTACGGATATTGTGGTGTTTTTAGATGGCGATTATTCTGACTATCCACAACAGTTGCCAGAGGTGGTGAGTCCCATTATTGAAAGAGATTTCGACTTAGTAATTGGTTCCAGAGCTTTAGGCAGGAGAGAATCAGGCTCCATGACTGTTCCCCAAGTATTCGGTAACTGGCTGGCTACTACTTTGCTTAAATGGTTTTACGGTGTCAAGTTTACAGACTTAGGGCCTTTTCGAGCTATCAAGTATGACAAGCTGATGGAGATCGGGATGGTAGATCGAGATTACGGCTGGACTGTAGAGATGCAGCTTAAGGCTGCCAAGCATAAACTCAAGTGTACCGAAGTAGCTGTAAACTATAAGCGAAGAATTGGGGTTAGCAAAGTGTCTGGAACAGTGAAGGGCACGGTTATGGCCGGATATAAAATTTTATACACCATTTTTAAGTATCTATAATGTACTGGCTAGAACTACTAATTCTTACTTGCTACACAGGTGCGCTACTGTTCATTTTTCTTTACAGTATTTCGCAACTTTCTTTGGTGTATCAGTACCGAAAAGCATCTAGAAAGGGCTTAATTAAACAACCTGCCAAGGTTACAGAAGATTATAGATGTCCTATTGTTACGGTTCAGTTGCCCATTTATAACGAACTGTATGTAGTTGAACGATTAATCGATGCGGTGGCCAAACTCGAGTGGCCAGAAGATAAACTCGAAATTCAGGTACTTGATGACTCTAATGATGAAACTGTTGAGCTCGTTGCGGCTAAAGTAAATGAGTGGAAAACCAAAGGACTAGATATTCAACACATAAGAAGGGAAGATAGAAAAGGCTTTAAGGCAGGTGCGCTTCAGTACGGAACAAGCATTGCCAAAGGGGAGTTCTTAGCTATTTTTGATGCTGACTTTGTGCCTCAGCCAGATTTCTTGAAAGGCAGCGTCCCACACTTCGATAGTGATGAAAAAATTGGAGTGGTTCAGACCCGTTGGGGCCACATCAACGAAAAGTATTCAATGCTCACTAAGCTTCAGGCTTTTGGTTTGAATACACACTTTAGAGTGGAGCAAAATGGTAGAGCACAAGGAGGTCACTTTCTCAACTTTAATGGTACTGCAGGTATTTGGAGAAGAACCTGCATCGCAGATGCTGGCGGATGGAAAGCTGATACACTAACCGAAGACCTTGATTTAAGCTACCGTGCTCAGCTCAATGGCTGGAAAATCTTTTACACCCCAGAAATTGTGGCACCTGCAGAATTGCCTGCGGCTATGGGCGCCATCAAATCACAGCAATATCGCTGGACAAAAGGAGCTGCAGAAACCAGTAGAAAGCTCTTGCCAAAAGTGTTGAAGGCACCGCTGCCTTTGGGTACTAAATTTCATGCTACTTTCCACTTGCTCAATTCGGCCGTTTTTATCTGTATCGTTATCACCGCTCTGTTAAGCGTCCCCGTTTTATTTATTAGAAATCAGTCGGATAGCTGGGAATTGCTCATGGACATTTCCATGATGTTTTTGATGGGCTATGTCTTCTTGGTCATCTTTTATTGGAATGGTTTCAAAGATGATGAACTCAGTTTTTGGCAGAATTTAAAGACGTTTGCTCCGCAAATGTTTATGCTACTTTCAGTTTTCTTGGGCTTATCTGTCCATAATGCGCTAGCGGTTTTTGAAGGGCTAATGGGTAAAAAGAGCCCCTTTGTCAGAACCCCGAAGTTTAACATCAAAGACAAGAAAGATAGCTGGAAAGGAAATATTTACTTCAGTAAAAAAATCAATCCTTTAACAGTAATTGAAGGCTTGTTGAGTCTCTATTTCTTTGCTGGTTTAGGGCTTGCATTTTACTTCAATGATTTTGCTCTGCTGCCCTTTCATATTTTGTTGAGTTTAGGTTTCTTGCTTGTGTTCTACTATTCGGTACAACACACTCGCCATGCCTAAGCAAAACTATTGGCTGAATACGGCCTTCATTCTCAGCGCAGCACTCACCATTTACATTGGCTACTCTGTTCCTAGGGAATCCACGGTTCAACTCATTTCGGCCTACACACTTTTCTTCGCATCCATTGTTGTCATCTGCAAAAAACTAGATAATGGTGAAGAAGAGCTGGCCTATTACTGGGGCATGCTGCTTCGGGTTTTGCTTATTGCCTCGGTGCCTAAGCTTTCTGACGATATTTTCCGCTTTGTGTGGGATGGCAGGTTGCTTACTTCGCTGGAAGATCCATATAAGCACTTGCCGGCTTACTTTTTAGATAAGAATATTGAAGGTGTTGATCAGGCGCTATTTGCCAAACTCAACTCTAAGGAATATTTCAGCGTTTATCCACCGCTTAATCAGGTGATTTTCTTTATTGGAGCTCTGTTTTCGCCTAATTCAGTGTTTTGGTCGACTGTTGTGATTCGCATCATCCTGCTGCTGTTTGAACTAGGTAACATTCGCCTGATTCAAAAGCTCCTGGCTCATTATGGACTTCCGCAGAAGTACGGATTAATCTATGCTTTGAATCCGCTGGTGATTTTAGAGTTGACTGGAAATCTGCATTTTGAAGCCATTGTCATTTTCTTCTTACTACAGGCGGTGTGGTATTTCGAACGAAATAGATTGAATTGGTCGGCTGTATTTTTCGGGCTTTCCGTAGCCACTAAATTCATTCCATTAATTGCTCTGCCTTTGTTGATCAGAAAGATTGGATTCAAAAAAACACTGATTTACGGCCTGATTGTAGTTGCTACGTTGGCTGTTACTTTTCTACCGATGATTAACACTGCTCATGCTTGGGCCATTTGGGAAAGCATGTCGCTTTACTTCCAGAAGTTTGAGTTTAATGGCAGCTTCTATTATTTGGCTAGGTGGTATGGGTTCGAAGCCTTCGGCCATAACATCATTGAACAGTCAGGGAAATGGATGATGGCGGCTACCTTCGTAAGCATCATAATCTACTCTTTAGCCGCTAAAAAGAGTGGTGATTGGCCAAGGCAAATGGTGTGGGTTTGGCTGCTGTACTTGCTGTTTGCCACTACCGTTCACCCGTGGTATGCTATTCCTTTATTGGCAGTCAGTGTATTCTCTAACGTGCGTTTTCCGTTTCTCTGGTCATACCTTATCTTCCTTACCTATATCAATTACTCGGGCGGAGAATATCAAGATCGGATTGATGTAGTAATGATTGAATATGGTATTCTCGCTGTATTTGTTTTACTCGAAATCTTTGGGGTAAGGCTCAACAAATGGTTGTTTAGTTTGCCTTCTCGAGAGTCTTAGTTCAGAGGTTAACGTCCCGTTATAGACTAAATGTAGGTAGCCAGTTTGTTTTTACATCAGTTCATAGCTGTGCCTTTAGGTACAGAAGAAAAGGGTGTTTTGTACCTAAAGGCACAAACGAAAGAGTTTGCTAGGAGATTTTACCAATATTCTGTCCCAATAGGGACTAAGGAATCGCTAGTGGTTAGTTTAATTCCAACCTATAGGTAATATGCTTCTTAGATGGTTCGGCACCTAAGCCTTTGTGAATGGCCAGCATTTTATCGTTAAAATCTCCTACCCATGAAAGTTCAATGTCTTTTACGTTGGTATTGTTAATGGTATGCTGAAAAGCACGATAGGTCAACACAGACTCCAGCCCCATGTTCTGGAATTTCGGCTTACTGCCCATTACTACCACTCTAACGCGAGTAATGAAATTCGTTTTTTTCAGGTAAAGGAAACGAAGCTTATTCCAAAGGTTGAGTTTGCCGTTGAACTTCTTGAAGATTTGATTCACATCAGGAAGACACATCACGAAGGCGGCAGGCTCATCGTTTACATAAGCGAATTGAATAACACCAGGGTCAACAATTGGCTTAATTTTTCTGAATGTCTCTATCACGTAATCCTTCTTGATAGGCGTGAAGTTTTCGAACTCTGCCCATGCCGAATTATAGATGTCCATAAAATCTTCAGCAAACTGATCGATTTTAGACGGATCGAATGGCTTTGTGGTCAGGTTTGGTCTACGTTTGATTACGTATTCTGCAATTTTTACAAACCTTGGGCTTAAACCTTTTTCAAGGTTAAACTCATTGGTTATTTGCTCCATCTTTACGTAAAAGCCATAGTCTTCAAACATCTTTTGGTAATAAGGATGGTTATAAGCCATTCCGTAAGATGGTTGAGTAAAACCTTCTACCAAAAGTCCCCAGTACTGATCGTTCTCTCCAAAGTTAATAGGGCCATCAACAGTAGTTACTTTTCTTTCTTTTAGCCACTCAACGGCCGTATCGAACATTAAGTTGGCTGCTGCTGAATCATCAATGCACTCAAAAAAGCCTATGCCTCCAATTCTCTTGTCGCCATAATTGGCCTTCTTTTCATTGATGAAAGCGGCTATTCTGCCAATAACTGAGCCTTGATCGTTTTTAAGAATCCAGCGAGTGGCTTCACCGTGTTGGTAGAAAGTGTTTTTGGAAGGATCGAAAACTGCGTCAATATCGGAATCCAGTGGACAAACCCACTCCGGATCGTTTTTGTATAGCGCCCTAGCTACGTCTAGAAATGCTTTTTCCTGATCCTTATTTTTGACTTCTGATATCTGCATAAAACCCAAATTCCGATGCTAGCAACAAAGAAATCCTTTATTTGTGATACTTGAAAATGGAAGCACCAATATTTAGCTCAAGAGCCCCTTCTTCTGAAGCTCATCAAAGATAATTCGGTCTACAAAAGAGACCAATGGTTTGTCTTTATAATTGAACCATCTTACTTCTTCAATTTCGGCTGCCGGTTGAATAGTCCCTGTATACTTGGCCCAATAGCAAGTCATTTGCACTTGAACGCCAAGAGGTTGACCATGAGCTTGCGCTTCAAAAGTACCGAAGTGCTCTAAAGAAGCTGGAAGAAGCGCTACAGAAAGTTCCTCATCTATCTCCCTCAACAGCGCTTCATCATCATTCTCTCCTGGTTCTCGCTTACCTCCAGGAATGTAAAATACATTCTTACCAATGGAGCGAGCTACCAAAATCTTTCCGTCAACTATTTCTATCCAGGCTAGCTTGTCAATTATTCGGCTCATTCCTCAATTAGTTTCTCAAGAATTTCCTGAGCTGCTTTGGCGATGACCGTTCCCGGACCGAAAACAAACGAAACCCCAGATTCAAAAAGGAAGTCATAGTCATTCGGAGGAATTACTCCACCAGCAATCACCATAATATCTTCTCTGCCAATTTTCTTAAGTTCTTCAATTAGCTGTGGGACTAAAGTCTTATGGCCTGCGGCTAAACTAGAGGCGCCTATAATATGCACATCGTTCTCAGCAGCTTGCATTGCCGCTTCGGCAGGAGTTTGAAAAAGTGGCCCTATGTCTACATCAAAGCCCATGTCGGCAAAGCTGGTAGCAATTACTTTGGCTCCTCTATCGTGCCCGTCCTGCCCCATTTTGGCCACCATGATTCTTGGTCTTCTGCCGTCTAATTCGGCAAACTTATCTGCCAAGTCTCTGGCCTTAATAAAGTCTTCGTTTTCTTTCACTTCACTCGAATATACACCCGAAATGGTTTGTGTTACAGCTTTATGTCGGCCGAATACTTTTTCCATGGCCATGGAGATTTCTCCAAGCGAAGCTCTTTTTCTGGCGGCCTCCACTGCTAACTCTAATAAGTTTCCTTCACCTGTCTCCGCACATTGGGTAATGGCTGAAAGTGCGGCTTCTACCTCATCAGAATTACGTTCTTTTCTCAATTTCTCGAGGCGGGCAATTTGAGATTTTAGAACTGCAGTATTGTCTACTTCAAGTAGTTCAATATCGGTTTTCTCATCTACCGCATATTTGTTTACACCCACAATGGTGTCTTTTCCAGAATCAATTCTGGCTTGCTTTCTAGCGGCAGCCTCTTCAATTCTCATCTTTGGAAGACCTTGCTCAATGGCTTTGGCCATTCCGCCCATTTCTTCTACTTCTTCAATCAGTGCCCAAGCTTTCTTCACTAGCTGATCTGTCAAATATTCAACATGGTAAGAGCCGCCCCAAGGGTCAATTACTCTTGTAATTCCAGTTTCCTTCTGCAAGTAGATTTGTGTGTTTCTAGCAATTCTTGCGGAGAAATCTGTCGGTAAAGCAATGGCTTCATCCAAAGCATTGGTGTGTAGCGATTGCGTATGGCCCATGGCTGCGGCTAAGGCTTCCACACAGGTTCTGGCTACGTTATTGAAAGGGTCTTGCTCCGTTAGCGACCAGCCAGAAGTTTGGCTATGCGTTCTCAAAGCCATAGACTTAGGATTTTTTGGGTTGAATTGCTTCACAATTTTTGCCCAAAGCAATCGGCCTGCTCTCATTTTGGCTATTTCCATGAAGTGATTCATGCCAACAGCCCAGAAAAATGAAAGTCTTGGAGCGAATTCGTCTACATCTAAGCCTGCCTCAATACCTGTTCTCAAATACTCAAGACCATCGGCCAAAGTATAAGCCAACTCTAAATCTGCAGTTGCTCCAGCTTCTTGCATGTGATAGCCAGAAATGCTGATAGAGTTGAATTTAGGCATGTTCTTGGAGGTGTATTCGAAAATATCTCCAATAATTCTCATAGAAGGCAGGGGAGGGTAGATGTAGGTATTCCTCACCATAAACTCCTTCAGAATATCATTCTGAATGGTGCCTGAAAGTTTGTCTTTACTCACGCCTTGTTCTTCGGCAGCCACAATGTAAAAGGCCATAATCGGAATTACCGCACCATTCATGGTCATGGAAACCGACATTTTATCTAGCGGAATTTGGTCGAAAAGGACTTCCATATCTAAAATGGAGTCGATGGCTACACCGGCTTTTCCTACATCGCCCACTACTCTTTGGTGGTCTGAATCGTAACCACGATGAGTGGCTAAATCGAAGGCTACAGAAAGTCCTTTCTGGCCAGCAGCGAGGTTTCTTCGGTAGAATGCGTTTGATTCTTCAGCTGTAGAAAAACCAGCATACTGGCGGATTGTCCAAGGTCTAACGGTATACATGGAGCTATATGGCCCTCTCAAATAGGGCGGAACCCCTGCTCCAAAGCCAAGGTGTTCAATGGACTTGAATTCAATGCCTTCTAAGCTCGAAGGAATGTCAATTCCTTCGGCAGACTTCCACACTTCAGTAGATTTAGCAGATTTTTGGGTTGGCTTAATGTTATTTAAATCCGGTCTCATTGGGCTTCACTTTTCAACTGTTCTACATCCGTTTTGCTCAATCCGCCATTGTCTTCAATTTTTTGTAGAAGAGTCAGTGCGTCATTATATAAAGTGTGAGTTAGCTCTTCTATATAGTAAGAGCCAGCGGCAGGATCTACCATTTTATTGAGGTAAGACTCTTCGCTCAGAATGGAAGAGATATTTCTGGCTATTCTTTCTGCCAGAGAATGCTTTTCTGGGAAGATGTTATAGAATGGCTGAACGATCAACCCGTCCGTTCCTCCTATTATGGCCGACATGGCTTGGGTAGTAGCATGCAGCATAAAACTATGTGGGTCGTCAATTTCTGCGGTCCAAGGGCCAGCTTGGCTAATGATTTGTACCGATGGCTCATTAATTCCGTAGGCTGAAATAACCGATTGGGCAAGCTTTCTCAGTGCTCTGTGTTTGGCAATTTCCAGAAAGAAATCGTTTGAAATTGTCTGTCTAAAAAAAGTGTTGCTGACACAATCTTCTACCTGAGCCCCATTGCTGGTTAGCTGATCTACCTTTTCAATGAGTTCAGCTAAAGTTAGCGCTAGTGATAGGGCTGTGTTTTCTTCTTTAACAACGGCAACCTCTAAAGACTTGAGCTTCCCTGTAGAAGCTAATCTAGAATGAGCAGTTGAAATGAAGCCTGAAACCTTCTCTATATCTACATCGGCCTTACTTAAGTATTGACTGTAAGAAGTTATGAAATCTGCTGTTTGAATTGCTTCTGACAAAACAAAAGACAGACTGCAGTAAGCAGGCTGGATATCTTTTAGCAGTAAGCCCCAGTCTGGTGCTGCAGAAAGCTGAAAGACTATTCCGGTTGCGCCATTTTCTAATGCACCCAAAGCCTTTTGGTTCGCTGCTTTGTCGTCTTCAACCACAATTGGCTGATAATTGACCCAGTAGCGATCGCCAAAAAGGGTGGGCTCATCACTGAAGCGGCTGTAATTAAATGGTTCGAAGTCAAGGTTTTCTGCCGTATAAAAAGGCCTGCCAGAGATTCCTTGGGTTTTCCACAATAACGACTCTACTGGTTGTCCGCGTAGGTCGCCTCGAAGTTTTTCCGTCCAATCTTCAGCAGTTTGTTTTTCAAATTCTTGAAATAATCCACTACTCATATATCACACTTTACTTGTGCGAAAATACGTTTTTTAAGCTAGCGGACTAAAATTTTCTGATGGGTGATTTTGTGGATAGGAATTGTACGATGACTATCTCAGTGTCAGTTATTAACAAAACGAAATGTGGATAACATGTGGATTAGTGGGGAAAACTATTTTCCGCCCAAAGCTCTAATCAGCTTTCCATTCTGTCTGTTTTTTTTCAATTTTGTTCCCCTTCAAAAGAAAATGAGGGTCATAAGTTTGAATTGTTGATGGTAAAAAGCGAAACTTCGGTATGGGATGATTGCCTCGATTTTATTCGAGGACAGGTTGGCGATCAGAGCTTTAGGACATGGTTTGAGCCTATAAGACCATTGAGTTTAAACCAAGAAACCCTTACTATTCAGGTTCCAAGTCAGTTTTTCTATGAATACTTAGAAGAGCATTATGTGCACTTGTTGAGGCAGTGTATACAAAATCAATTAGGACCTGGGGGTAAACTAGAGTATTCGGTTATTGTGGATAGTGGAAGTATGCAGAATCAGGCATACTCAGTGACTCTACCAAACCAGAGACAGCATAAAAACAATAGTTGGGATAATGCCAATGGTAAGCAAGAGGTGGTAAATCCATTCGAAATGCCTTCTTTGGATAAAAACTCAAGATATTCCAATCTTAACCCAAACTACAGTTTTGACAATTATATAGAAGGAGACTGTAACAGGCTAGCTCGATCGGCTGGTATTGCTGTGGCAGAAAAGCCGGGTATAACTTCCTTTAACCCATTGATGATATACGGTGGTGTTGGTTTGGGAAAAACCCACTTGGTGCAAGCCATAGGAAATAAGGTAAGTGAGGCTACTTCTGGAAACTTCGTTTTATATGTTTCTTCAGAAAAGTTCACCACGCAATTCACTGATGCTATTAAGAACAACAGTATTCAGAGTTTTACCAATTATTACCTGCAGGTAGATACTTTGATTATTGATGATGTGCAGTTCTTTTCTGGAAAGGAAAAAACGCAGGAGATGTTCTTCCATATCTTCAATCACTTACATCAGAACGGCAAGCAAATCATCATGTCTTCCGACAGAGCTCCTAGAGACTTGAAAGGATTGCAAGACAGATTGCTTTCTAGGTTTAAGTGGGGACTGACGGCTGACTTGCAAATGCCAGACTTCGAAACTAGAATGGCCATCATCATGCGTAAAATGCAGTCGGACGGAATCTATATTCCGGATGATGTAGTTGAGTATTTGGCTTATTCTGTAGATACCAATGTTCGTGAGCTAGAAGGTGTGTTAATTTCCTTAATTGCACATGCCACACTGAATAAGACAGACATTAATTTAGAGTTGGCCAAGCAGACGCTTAAGAATATTGTTCATGATATTGAGTCTGAAGTTGGCGTAGATTACATTCAGAAAACGGTAGGAGAGTACTTCCAGATTAGTGTTGAAGACCTAAAGGATAAGACCCGTAAGAAGGAAATTGTAATTGCCCGTCAGGTGGCCATGTATCTTTGTAAAGAATACACCAATCATTCATTAAAATCTATTGGTTACCACTTTGGAGGCAGGGACCACAGTACAGTCATTCATGCTGTGCAATCGGTGAGTGACATGATGGACATAGACCAGAAGTTTGGCCAGGCCATTGAGGAACTCAAGAAGAAGATGAAAATGAAAATGGTTTAAGACAAAAAAAGGGGCTCTTGAGCCCCTTCTTCGTTTTAAAAATCTCTTCGATTATTTCTCTAGAGATACTGATTGTATGAATTTCTTCCCTTTTGTAAACATGAGAACTGTATAGTCGCCCTTTTCTAATCTAGAAAGGTCGAATCTTTTCCTGTTTTCGGTAGATACTTTTTCATATGCCAACCTGTTTGAGTTGTTGTCAAAGATTGAAACCCAAACTTCTTCAGTGTTTTGGTCAGCAAAAGCTACGTTGAGCTTATCTCCTACAACATTAAGGGTTGGTTTTACAATAGTGACTTCATCTTTAGAATTAACTACTGCAGTGTTTAGCTCTAGCTTTACTGGAATGGCCGTGAAAGAATTTTTGTTCTCTATTTCTAAGGTGTATTCACCGTTCGGCATTTCCGACATATCTAGTCTTTTAGCATAGTTTTCACCACCTTTTACAGTTTCTCTATAGAAAACTCTACCGTTTCCGCTTTTAAGCGTGATATCTGTTTTTACCTCTCCATAACCAGTAGCCAATACTGCTATGGTTTTCGCTTCTACACTCTTTACCTTAACAGTTGGTCTCTCATTAGCTATGGCAATTGTTGAAATCATAACCATTACAATTGTCAACATTACTTTATTTATTGTCTTCATTTTGCTAATTGTTTTCAGTTTTAAACCAATTACGATTACAAAGGTATAGCGCTGAGCTGGGCTAGACTACTGCCAGATTGGTGTGTTTATGTTCTAAATTAACCTAATGAATGTTTTGAAATCAGGGTATTGTGATTTTAGCACATAAAAGAGTTAAATTAGCATATATTGCTTGAAGGGCTATTGAGTAATTTTGTATAGTTATTTAGGAAACGAGTACGTCTATGCCAAACAAACCATCTTTAGAACAGATTAACCCAGCTTTTGGGAGTAGCTTTTTGGTTCGGCAGTATAATCAGTCTTGTGAGAATACTTTGGCCAACTGGCATTTTCATCCAGAGGTTGAACTTATCTATGTGAAGGGAGGAACAGGAAAGCGTCATATTGGTAGGCACATGTCTTACTTCAATGATGGTGACTTGGTGTTAATGGGTGCGAACCTACCTCACTACGGTTTTACTGATAGACTTACAGGGAATAGCTCTGAAACGGTTGTTCAATTCAGGCAAGACTTTTTAGGAGATACATTCTTTGAAATACCTGAAATGAATGGCATAAAAAAGCTCTTGGAGCTTTCTAAAAAGGGATTGGCTTTTCATGGTGGCACCAAAGAAGAGGTAGGGAAAAAGATTGAGGATCTTGCTCATAAAGATCAGTTTGGTAGACTAATGGGACTTATTAACATCCTTCAGGAGCTTTATCTTTCGAAAGAATATACGGTGCTCAATGCAGATGGTGTGGCCATGACGGTAGATGCAAAGGATAATGACAGAATGAATGAAGTTTATGGTTATGTGAGAAAGCACTATAAAGAACATATTTCACTCGATGAAATTGCTGAAGAAGTAAACATGACGGTTCCTGCCTTCTGTAGATACTTCAAGAAGATTTCTAGAAAGACCTTTACCAAATTCGTGAATGAATATAGGGTGGTTCATGCCTCAAAACTCCTAGCCGAAACCTCTCTACAAATCACTGAAGTTAGTTTTGAGAGTGGTTTTAATAACTTCTCTCACTTTAATAAATCCTTTAAGGAGTTTACTGGCAAAAGCCCCTCGGCCTATAGAAAGGAGTTTAAGAATATAATTGTCGAAGGGTAGATTCTTAACCATATAAAAAAGCCTGACCATAATTTATGATCAGGGTTTTTTTGATTGCTATGACTTATTGAAACCTATAAGTCAATGTTCTCTGATTTCCACTGTTGTCGATTATCTCGAAGTAGATTCTGCCATAGTAGTTTTGAATATACTTGGCTACGGCTTCAGGGTCTTGTGCGCCTCTTCTATTGATGGCAAGAATTACATCCCCCTCATTAAGGTCTAATCTTCTCATAAAGCCTTTTTCTTTATCAATCTTTGAAACTACAACCCCCGTTCTGGCTCGTAAACTTTCTTTCTCTGAGGTGGTAAGCCTTCTTAATTCTGCTCCCAAATAATTAGAGAAGTAGAAATCTTCTTTAGATAGAGCGTCTGCACCAAGAATTTCAGTGTCGCCATATACATTTTCAAGCACCATGTCAGTCTCATACAGCTTTCCGCTTCTTTCGTACTGAACAGCAACTTTATCTCCAGGTGACTTAGCAGAGATAACCTCTTCAAAGCTAGATTTGCTGCCAACAGTCTTGTTGTCCACTTTTCTAATAATATCTCCAGATCTTAAGCCTGCATCATCGGCAGCACCGTCTCTTCTAATATTTTCGATCAGCACACCTTTTAAGTTTCTTGTGCCTACTCTGTCTGCTAAGTCTTCATCAATATCTAGCACTTCGGCACCAGTAAAGGCTTTCTGAACCACCTTATACTTTTTTAGGTCCTCAACAATCTTTACCACAATGTCTGATGGTACTGCAAACCCATAACCAGCGTAAGACCCAGTTCTAGAAATAATAGAAGTGTTGATGCCAATCAAGTCTCCATTAATATCTACTAAAGCACCACCAGAGTTACCTGGGTTAATGGCAGCATCAGTTTGAATGTATTGCTCAATTGGGAAGTTTTCTCGCACTGCATTAGCATCGCCACCTAGTGCACTTACAATACCTGCGGTGACAGTAGAGGTTAGGTTGAATGGATTACCCACTGCTAAAACCCAATCACCCACTTTTACTGAACTACTTCTAGCAATGTCTACAGCAGGAAGATTTTTAGCGTCAATTTTTAGAACAGCAATGTCCATATCAGGGTCGGTTCCAACTAAAACGGCTCTGTAGGTTCTTTTTTCATGCTGAACCTCAATTTCATCAGCTCCTTTAATAACATGGTTGTTGGTAATTATGTATCCGTCTTCGGAATAGATGACTCCCGAGCCACTACCTACTGCTACCTCACTAGATGTAGACTCTCTTCCGTAGAAGAAGTCCATGAATGAAGTGCTTCTTCTTCCGCGCTGAAGATTTTTAATATATACCACACTGTGTACACTCTTTTCTGCCGCGCTTCTGAAGTCTACCGGAAGTGCAGCCCTATCTGAGTATCTGGGCTCGTAATCCATAGTGTTATTACTTACCTGTTGGTAAGTGGGAACCTCACGAATTACTTCTGTTACTTCATTGGTCTGTATAATCTGTTGATACAGAAATGCTCCTCCTAAACCACTTAGGAAGGCAATCAGAATAATTTTGAAGTTATTTTTCATAATGTTTTTTCCTTTCTCTCGCTTCAATTCACAAAAAACATACAAGGCCAATGAAGCTGACATTTTGTAAGTTTTTTATGCCATAACAATCAAAAATACGCACCCGTCACTGTAAGGATTTCAGGTTGCTGTTAATTAAGGTTAAAGGAATAACCATCAGATAAGGGTTGGTGTTTGCTGGTTTTCAATCAGGTTTGGTACACTTTGAAAAAGGTCTAAATTTGCAGGGCTGCTAAAGTCTTTAGACCAAATGAAGGCAGCATAAAACTATAAGATAAAATTCTTCTCCTTGACTTCAGAGAAAAAACACATCGCCATATTGGGTTCAACTGGCTCCATTGGTACACAAGCCCTAGAGGTAATTAGCGCTCATAGAGATAAGTTTGAAGTTGAAGTACTGACGGCTGGAAATAATGCGGATTTACTGATTCAACAAGCGCAGGCTTTTAAGCCTAATGTGGTTGTTATTGGTAATGATGACCTTTATGATAAAGTTTTCAATGCCCTCGACTCTTTAGATATAAAGGTATATGCTGGTGCCAAAGCACTCTGTTCTGTAGTTCAGATGGAGTCGGTACACATGGTACTAACTGCCTTGGTGGGTTATGCTGGGCTAAAGCCTACTATTGCTGCTATTGAAGCTGGTAAGCACATTGCCTTAGCCAACAAAGAGACTTTGGTGGTGGCGGGTGATTTAATTACTCGCTTAGCACAACAGAAAGCGGTGAATATTTACCCAGTAGACTCTGAGCACTCGGCAATATTTCAGTGCCTAGTGGGCGAATTTCATAACCCGATTGAAAAAATTATCCTTACTGCATCTGGTGGCCCTTTTAGAGGGAAGACCAGAGAGGAATTGGCTAATGTTACTAAGGCTCAAGCACTCAAACACCCTAACTGGGAAATGGGAGCTAAGATCACTATCGATTCAGCAAGCTTAATGAACAAAGGTCTTGAGGTGATTGAAGCCAAGTGGCTTTTCGGCCTGAGGCATGATCAGATTGAGGTGATTGTGCATCCACAATCTATAATTCACTCATTGGTGCAGTTTGAAGATGGAAGCATGAAGGCTCAGATGGGTTTGCCAGATATGAAGCTGCCAATTCAATACGCCTTGGGTTATCCTGAGAGGTTGAAGTCTGATTTTCCAAGGTTCAACTTTTTAGATTATCCTGAGTTAACCTTTGAGCAGTCAGATACTAAAACCTTCAGAAATTTACAGTTGGCATTCGATGCCATGAATAAAGGTGGTAATATGCCTTGTATTCTCAATGCCGCCAATGAGGTAGCAGTTGAGAAGTTTTTAAATGACGAAATTGGCTTTTTGGAAATGTCTGACTTGATTGCAGAATGCATGCAAAAGGTATCTTTTATTGAAAAGCCTTCGTATGATGATTACGTCCTCTCGGACAAACAAACTAGAGAATTAGCAAAAGCATTTAATATTTAATGGAAACCATAGTTCAAGTAGCTCAGCTATTGCTGGCACTATCAATATTAGTAGGGATACATGAAGGCGGGCATATGCTCACAGCCAAAATGTTTGGAATGAAGGTGGAGAAGTTTTTCATTGGTTTCCCGCCAACCCTCTTCTCATTTAAGAAAGGTGAAACAGAATACGGACTTGGTGCCATTCCTTTAGGAGGTTTTGTGAAAATCTCAGGAATGATTGATGAGTCTATGGATAAAGAGCAAATGGCTCAGCCACCACAGCCGTGGGAGTTTCGCTCTAAGCCAGCTTGGCAAAGACTTATTGTAATGCTAGGCGGAATTATAGTGAATGTAATTGCAGGTGTAATTGCCTTTATTATTCTTACCTATAATTTGGGCGAAACCTACTTGCCAGCAGATCTAACCAAGCAAGAGGGCATTATTGCAGGAGAGATAGCTCAAGAAGCTGGCTTTGAAACGGGAGACAAAATCTTGAAAGTTAATGGCGAAGATTACGACAGAGTTTCTGATATCTGGAGTGGTGAGACGCTATTGGCTTCTAATGCCTATTGGACTGTAGAAAGAAATGGAGAGGTTTTCGATCTTCCTGTGCCAGATGGTTTTATCAACAAGTTGAATGATGAAACATTCGAGCTGAACTTCATTGAGCCTAGAAGGGCTATTGAAGTGGAAGGCTTACAAGATGGGTTTGATATTCCTTTAGAAAAAGGAGATAGGATTGTGGGTGTGAATGGAGAAGAAGTTCTTTTCTTGAGTGACTTAAGAGTGAAGTTAGAAGCACTTGTTGGAGAGACAGCTACTTTTGAAATTTTGAGAAATGGACAATCATTTGAGTATGATTTGCCTGTAGATGAGAGAGGTCAGATTGGTTTTGTTTTGACCAACCCTTACCAAAGAGATGATTACACTATAGGTGAAGCCATACCTAGAGGAACTAGCAAAGCATTTAACGCGGTGATTTTGAACGCGAAAGCCTTAGGTAGAATGTTTGGTGGAGATGTAAATCCGCGTTCATTGAGCGGACCAATCGGAATTGTAAACATGTTCCCTAAAACTTGGGACTGGAACCAATTCTGGTACACTACAGGCTTTATTTCAATGATTCTGGCCTTTATGAACTTGTTGCCAATTCCTGCGCTAGATGGTGGGCACGTTATGTTCTTGCTTTACGAAATGATTTCTGGTAATGCTCCGTCTGATAAATTCTTAGAAGGTGCTCAGAAAGTGGGAATGATCTTCTTGCTGGTTTTAATGGTACTTGTTTTTGGGAATGATATTCTGAAATTATTCAATATTTAACTTAGAAATAACCAAGACTGGACTCATGTATTGATTGTCATTTAGTGTTGAGTTTAAATAAGAAATGGCTCGCTTTCTGTCTAGAGCTCTCTCTTCTTTCAATGTCATATTGCGTTCATGTAGATAGTTCTGGCTTTTTCCAGAGAAATCATCAATGGCCTCAATATTTTTTTCAGATAAGTGACCTATTAGAGTGAAGCTATTTAAATAATATGAGTCAACTAAAATTGGATGTCCGGCATCTATATCATTGATTAACTCTTTGGATAAAACTGGCTCGTTGCCATCAAAAATCATAAAATTCATTTCGCCATTATTTGAAAACAAATAACTCTTAAAATCACCTAAGCTTATTGGATATATTTTTAATAAGGGTGTATTAACTTCTTGGAGTTGATTTGTCCAATTAGGATTTTTTAACATTTCAAAGTCACTGTCTAAAGAGTAATCAATGAATGATCTTGAAATTATTTGGTTATCGTGAAATTGATAGGTCGTATCTGAGTATGGACTAAATAATTCAATATGATGTTCATTTTTGAAAAAGGAATTAGGGGTGATTAAGGGGCTAAAGTCTATTCCCCCAATATCAACCAAATGTTCAAATTTTGATCCATTGGAATCTAAATAATAGACCCCTGGTGGATAATCTACATTATTTACATGATTGCTTTCATCTGGACAATAGAAAAGGTAACCACTGTTTTGAGTAACTACGAAATCCCTGCATACAATCGGAGCTCTGAAAGTCTCTAGAAAATTGCCTTCTAAGTCAAGCGTGACAACCTTTCTGGCTCCAATATCCATGATCTCCAGTTGATCGGACTTATCATCTATATCAAAGAAGTCAATTCTGGAATATTCTTTTGGACCTGGCCCTTGATTGAATACCCTTCTTTTAAATAGACCTTCCTGGTCATACACGTGGATAGACTGACGCATTTTGTCTAACAGGTAGTACTCAGAATTATGGAATATTATTTTGTCAATGCTTCCTATAAAATGATCCTGCGGAACTTTTAATGGGAGGTATTCAATGGATGAAATTATATTAGACAGAAGATAAAAGTCTTTTACAGCTGTCAAATCAATATCAATTTCTTGAACTGAAGAATCAAGAACGTTTTTTGAACTATTCTGATTGCAGCCAAGGATGAAGAGAATAATCATTGCAGTTATAAGGTGTTTCATAAGCCAGTATTGAATTTTTTGGTAAGATTTTTACGAATAATATAAAGGCCTCATTTGAGGCCTTTAACTGAATACTTAGTCGACATAGCGTAGCTGAATAAGATCGTCCCGCATCCTAGCGCTATTACAACCTTCGGCATCTGATTGTGCGTTCAGTGCGCATGCATTGTCGTTTGAAGTTGGAGCACAGCAGTTCTGAAAGTTGATGATTCCAAGCAGCCCCCCATTACCCCCAAAATACATTGACCTTGCCATTGATGTTCCAACTAGCCAATCCGTGTCATATTCCTCGGAATTTGATGTATTGATCGAAAAGATAATGACTAGAGCAATTGATAAAGTAATTGATAAGAGTTTTTTCATTTTTAAAATTTTTAGTGAGAAATTAAAGTAAATCCTGATTGCTAGTATTACATGCATTTGCAGGACTACTATTTATACATTCCTTGTGAGTAACTATGGTCATAGCATGGTAGTCTATTCCATCGAGTATATCAGCCATTCTAGATCCACATCTCCAGTTATCGGGTAAGGAACATTCAATCTCATCTTCAGCCTTCTTAAGCTCAGCTTGAGCAAAAACCAATGTGCAAGAACAGAATAATAGCAGGATTGATAGGATTTTTTTCATTGTAAATTTTGTTTAATGGTCATTAAATTTATTTATAATATTGTATGATAGCAATAGTAGTATGATTTTTTTTAATAATAATACCTACTTTATTGTCTATCTATGAAAATAAATCACTTACAAATAGGCCTGTTATTGTCATACGCATCCAAAAATGATTATAAGCCAATCAAAAAGAAGTTTTCTAGTTATACGTACAGATCATGAAATTTAAGTAAGTGTTGTTTTAATGTTATTTATTAATAATAGTTGTTTTATTTATCATGAATATTTTAAAAGTAAATTGAACGGTGGGAAAATTTTGTTTGGACGACTTCGAAGTAGAACGGGACAAGATTGGGGTAAAATGTCTGCTTTGAGTTCAAGACCAGCATTTTTGGATAAATAGCTGTAGGAGCAGAACACCACTTCGCAGTGGCTCAATCATAAAAGCCTAGAACCTATCCTTTCTTGTAAAGTATAAGGCCTCAGGAAGACCAAATACTCACCATGCTATTGAAGGGGCGCTATGTGGAAAAAGGGTGTTTCGCATTGTGTTCCAGCTACATAGAAAAGGCGAAGGGCTCTTTTATAGGTTGGTTACTGTAGGTGCTACGGCTTATAACTAATTACGGATAATCAGATTTAATTTCCCGTTGAGTTTATTTGATCTTTAGGCGGGTCGCGGTATATTTCAAACTCGACTCGCCTATTTAGTTTACGGTCTTCATCGGTTTTTTCTTCCTTCACAATCGGTTTTTCACTTCCGTAACCAATCGCAAAGATTCTGCTTTCTTCAATATTTCCAGTATTTGAAATGTAGCGCTTGATAGCATCCGCTCGCTGTTGAGAAAGCTTCAGGTTAAGCAGTGCATTACCGCTAGAATCTGTGTGGCCAGAAATGTTTAGATTAAAAGTTGGGTGATCTATTAGGAAGTCAATCACCTTCTGAAGGTCAGTGTGCATTTCTGGAAGAATTTCAGCACTTCCATTCTTAAATTCTAATGAGGCAAACTCAATGGTGCTGGCCACTCTTTCAACAATTCCGGTGTATTCCATATCTCCATCTAGAAAGAATAGCTTTTCCAGTCTGAAAATATCATCACCCTGAACAATGAGTAGGTAATTTCTATTATTAATAAGGTCGAATTCGAAGGTGCCATCTTCTCTGGCAAACTTGGGTGCTACTTCCACTCCTTCATCTAAATCTATAATGGATACCACCGCATTTTGAGGAATTTTACCCGTTAGCGTCTGTATTTTGCCAGTAAACCGAGTGGTGGCCAAGGGCTGTCCTTCCATTGGCAGTGGAAAAGAATATAGATCTAGATTTTTCATGCTCTCCTCTTCAGACCGAGCATAATAAATGTATTCAGATTTGTTATCTATGGAGAAGTAAAACTCAGTGCCCTTTCCATTTACAAGTGGCCCAATATTGACAGGCTCGGACCAAGCTCCTTCAATTTTGTAGCTTTTATATATGTCGTAATCACCGAAGTTTAATAAGTGACCATTCGAGCTAAAATAGAGCACATTGTGCTGTGGATGGAAAAACGGACTTACCTCATTAAGTCTTGTATTTACAATTGGGCCTAAATTCATGGCTTTGCTCCATTTTCCCTTTCCTCTTTTTACCGAGTAGTAAATGTCTGCTAGCCCAAAACCACCTCTTCTGTCTGAAGAGAAATAGAGTGTGTCTTCAGTAACATTTAGCGTAGGGTGAGAATCCCAGCCGTCAGAGTTTACTGTTTCTCCAAGGTTTTCAGGTTCGGTCCAAAGAGTGTCTCCTTGAAGTTGCGAATAGTAAAGGTCGCAATTACCAAAGCCTTCGGGAGATTCGCACCTGGAGAAAAATAACTCAGTTCCACTTCTAGTTAAGTAGCCAGACCCTTCATTGTATCTGGAGTTAATACGCTCGAACATTTCGGCCTTTCCCCAATTGTTATTCTGTAGGCTGGTAATGAAAATGTCTTCATTAATGTATTTGTTAATGCCCGTATTAACACTGTTCCGCTTTGAAGTGAAAATTAGCAAAGAGTCTCCTTTAGATACCATAGGTGCATAATCTTCATGGCCTGAATTGACCATAGGTCCCATAGTAGTTAAAACTCCCCTTGGTGGAATCAGCGTGTCAACTTGCCTTCTAAATTCAACTAAGTCGTAATAATAGTCTAGTGGCACAAAATACTGTTTTTTGTTTCCGTCTAGCGAGTCGTATCTAGCGAGTACTTCAGAAATGTTCAAGCCTTTTCTGTGGTGCTTTAGTACAAGAGCATAGAGCGGTTTAGCTTGTGCTGGAGACCCGAAAATTTCTGTGAGTTTGGCCAGCCGCCAGAGATAATAAGTTTGATGGGCAAAATTCTGTGTGCCGAAGTTAGACACGTATTCAGTGAGTAGTGGGTAGAGTTCTTCCCATTTCTGGGCTTTATCTAACTCTTCAATTTTCGATTGAAGCTTTTTATCATAGTATACTGGGTCGCCATTGATGTTTTTGAAAACTAGATTGGTGATGTCAATGCTTACGGAGTCTGAGCTAAGCTCAACCTTTTCTGTTTTGCGCTTCTTTTTTTTACCGAAGAATTGCCCATTAACTGCTAAAGGGGTAAAGCAGAATAAAACGAGTACAAGAATAGAACCTCGTTTAATCATAATGGAACCTTAGTCGAGTGTTGGCGAAAGTATTTATATGTAAGATACGTAGCATTTTAGAACAATCAAAAGGCTGTATACTGCCAAAAGCTGCTTTGGCATAGCGCTTGCAATTTGGGTATGCCCTTTAATTCTATGACACAACGTGTCATGTTGACATCTGATTATGAAGATAGACCGACAAATGATAGGAAACATTCTTGCTGCTGAAATGACGGAAGACGGAGAGGAGCTAATTCAAATGATAGCCCCAGATGAGGATGAATCTACAGAAGGCATGAACTTGCCTGATGAATTACCAATTCTTGCCGTTAGAAATACTGTACTGTTTCCAGGTGTTTTGATACCAATTACTGTTGGTCGTCAAAAATCTATAAGAGTAGTTAAACAAGCCTATAAGGGCGATAAAATAATAGGTATTCTTACTCAAAAGAATCCTAAGGTAGATGACCCAAAAAGTACTGACCTCTTTAGCGTAGGGACGGTTGCCAAAGTGGTGAAAATGTTGGTTCTGCCCGATGGTAATACAACCATCATCGTGCAGGGTAAGCAACGTTTTGAGGTAAAAGAGTTAGTATCTGAAAGCCCAGTTCTCAAAGCAAAGGTAGAGTATCTTAATGAGAACTTTCCTAAGCGCCAGAGTAAGGAGGTAAAGGCTATCATTCAGTCCATAAGAGATTCGGCCAATAGGATAATGGCGCTTAACCCTGAAATTCCGAAAGAGGCTCAGGTAGCCCTAGAAAACATAGAGAAGCCAAGTTTCTTGGTGCACTTTCTTTCTTCAAATATCAATGCTGAGGCTAAGGAGAAGCAGGTTTTACTGGAAATTAATGACGGAATAGAACGTGCTACTAAGCTTTTGCAATACCTGATGAAGGAAATGCAAATGCTGGAATTAAAGAGTGAAATTCAGAATAAGGTACATTCCGATATAGATCAGCAACAGCGCGATTACTTCTTGCGCCAGCAAATGAAAGTGCTTCAAAACGAGTTGGGCGAAGATGGTCCTGAGCGTGAAGTTGAAGCCCTAAGAGAAAGAGGTAAAAAGAAGGTTTGGCCAGAAAAAATAGGTAAGCACTTTAACAAAGAATTAGACAAAATTCTACGCATGAATCACATGGCAGCGGAGTACCCAATTGCCATGAATTATGCTGAGATGATGGTTGATTTGCCATGGCAAGAATATTCTGAAGATGACCTTGACCTGAAGAAGGCTAAGAAGGTGTTGGATAACGATCACTTCGGTCTGGAGAAGGTGAAAGATCGTATTTTGGAATACCTAGCAGTTCTTAAATTGAAGAACGATTTGAAAGGGCCAATTCTTTGTTTGTATGGCCCTCCAGGTGTTGGAAAAACCTCCTTGGGTAGATCAATTGCCAAAGCACTAGGTAGACAATATGTCAGGATGTCACTTGGTGGCGTTCATGATGAAGCTGAGATTCGTGGTCACAGAAAAACTTACGTAGGTGCAATGCCGGGTAAGGTGATCCAGAACATCAAGAAATCAAAATACAGCAACCCTGTTTTTGTATTAGACGAAATAGATAAGGTCAATTCAAACTTTAGAGGAGATCCTTCTTCTGCATTGCTAGAAGTATTGGATCCTGAGCAGAATGCAGAGTTTGTAGATAACTACCTCGAGGTAGAATACGACCTATCAAAGGTGCTTTTCATTGCTACTGCTAATTCATTAGATACCATTCAGCCTGCTTTGAGAGATAGGATGGAGATTATTGAAGTGAGTGGTTATACCATTGAAGAGAAGATGGAAATTGCCAAAAGGCACTTAATTCCTAAGCAGAAGAAGGAACACGGCTTAAAGGCCAAAGATTTCAACTTCGATAAAAAATCCCTTCAGTTCCTTATTGAAGGCTACACGCGCGAAAGTGGTGTGAGAAGTTTGGAACGAGTGGTTGGCTCAGTAGTTCGCTCCGTGGCCAAATCTGTGGCAATGGAAGAAGAATATCCTAAGAAGGCTACCCCTGAGTTTATAGAAAAGGTACTCGGAGGGAAGCGTTTTGATAAGGAAATTTATCAAGATAATAAGTCTGCCGGAGTGGTTACGGGCTTAGCTTGGACTGCTGTTGGGGGTGAGATTTTATTTATTGAATCTAGCTTGAGCAGAGGAAAAGGCAAACTTATTCTTTCAGGGCAATTGGGAGATGTGATGAAGGAGTCGGCCATGGCGGCCATTTCTTACCTTAAATCTAATGCTGAAGATTTGGGTATTGATTACCGCGTTTTTGAGAAGTACGACTTACACGTTCACATTCCTGCCGGAGCAGTGCCTAAAGATGGTCCAAGTGCGGGTATTACCATGCTTACTGCATTGGCTTCTTTGTTCACCCAAAGAAAGGTGAAAAATAAAATTGCTATGACCGGTGAGATTACTCTGAAAGGAAATGTGCTTCCGGTTGGTGGAGTAAAAGAAAAGATTTTGGCAGCAAAAAGGGCTGGAGTCAAGGAAATCATTCTTTCTGAGAGAAATCAAAAAGACATTGATGAAATTGGTGAGCAGTACATTGCAGGGCTTAGCTTTCATTTTGTAGAAAAAGCCGAAGAGGTGCTAGAAATAGCTTTGCTAGATCAGAAAGTTACTAAACCAATGCAATTTGTATTAGAAGACTGAGAAAGGCGTATTTTGCGTTAATCAATCGATATGAATAAACGCCTGTTCCTTCTTTTAGCTTTACTTTCTATTGCTCCTCAATGGGCAATGGCTCAGTTGGGAGGAACACGTGCCTTTGAATATCTCAATTTACCTTCTAATGCTAGATTGTCTGCTTTGGGGGGTGTTAACCTTACTTCTGGATGGGAAGATGCCGCCCAAGCCATTTATAACCCTGCCTTTCTAGATAAGGAGATGCATAATAGGTTGGTGGTTTCCCGTTTGGGATACTTTTCTGATATAGCCAACACTTCTGTGAGTTATGTTAGAACCTTCGAAAATTATGGAACTTGGTCTTTAAACGTTGGCTACCTCAATTATGGAGAAGTAGAAAGCTACGATGAAGACGGCTTTTTAAATGGTGATTTTAAAGTCCATGAATATGTGGTTTCAATTGGGAACTCACAGCAATTCGGTCCCTTTTCTGTAGGGGGTAATTTAAAAGTAGCCGCCTCTGATCTCGCTTCTTATCAAGCTAGTGCGTTGCTGTTAGATTTGGGTGGAACTTTCAAGCACCCTGAAAGAGACTTTACGGTTGGGTTCTTGGTAAGAAATTTGGGCTTTTTGATGTCTGATTATCTAGATGAAAACAATAGTCAATTGCCGCTAGATGTTCAATTGGGTCTAAGCTATAAACCAGAGTTTATGCCCTTTAGGTTTTCTTTGGCAGCGCGCAACTTAAACCGCGCAGACGTAGTTTATTATGATGCTTCCAGTAATACTATACTGGGCGATGAAGACAACGAACCGGGCTTTTCTGAAGAATTATTCAGAAGGCTGGTGTTTGGGGCAGAGTTGTTGCTTTCACCCAATTTTCAGGCGCGCTTTGGCTACAACCATTTAATAAGGCAAGAGCTAAAGAATCAGAATGGAGTTAATGGAGGGGCTGGTTTTTCCTTTGGCTTTATGTTCCGAACCAAAAGGTTCGAATTCGCCTTTAGTAGGGCACTTTATCATGCTGCAGGTGGCAGCAATACACTTCAAATCAATATGGATTTGAACGGATTAATTAAAAAGAAAACAAATGATTGATCAGAAATTTCTAACGCCTCGTCAAATTGTGGCGGAGCTTGATAAATATATTATTGGCCAAAATGAGGCTAAAAAAAATGTGGCCATTGCGCTAAGGAATAGGTGGAGAAGAATGCACGTGAAAAGCGATATGCAGCGCGAAATTGTTCCGAATAACATACTGATGATTGGTGCTACTGGAGTTGGTAAAACAGAAATTGCCAGACGATTAGCCAAAATTGCGGATGCTCCTTTTACCAAAGTGGAGGCCTCTAAGTTTACCGAAGTAGGCTACGTGGGTAGAGATGTGGAAAGCATGGTTCGTGACCTAGTTGAGCAGTCGGTGAAACTGGTTAAGCAAACTAAAAAGGCAGAGGTTAAGGTAAAGGCTGAACAAGCTGTTGAAGACATTATTCTCGATGCACTTATTCCGCCAGTAAGAAACTCTCGTCCTTCAGTGACTCAGCCTAATGGGGAGATTGAAGAGGCAGAGAAAATGACCGATGCTGAACTGAATGAAAGAACTAGAGAGCGGTTCAGAGAAAAGATTCGTTCTGGTGAAATTGATGATCGAAAAATAGAAATTTCAATTCAGGCACCGCAGGCCAATGGTCTGGGTATGGTTGGTGGAGGCATGGACGAAGCTTCCATGATTAACCTACAAGACATGCTTCAGAATATGTTACCAAAGCGCAGCAAAAAGCGTAAGGTGACCATTGAAGAGGCCAAGAAGCTTCTCTTAGAAGAGGAGAGCTCCAAGCTTATCGATATGGATGAGGTGAAGGATGAAGCCATTAAGAAGGCTGAAAACACTGGAATGATATTTATCGATGAGGTTGATAAAATTGCTGGCTCATCGAAAAAAGGAGGAGGCAGTGGGCCTGATGTAAGCCGAGAAGGTGTGCAGAGAGATTTACTTCCAATTGTTGAGGGAAGTGCAGTGAATACCAAGTATGGGGTAATCAATACTGATCACATTCTCTTTATTGCTGCCGGGGCTTTTCATGTAGCAAAGCCTTCTGACCTTATACCTGAACTTCAAGGTAGATTCCCGATCAGAGTTGAATTGAATAGTTTAACTCAAGAGCATTTTTATCAGATATTGAAGGAGCCTAAGAATGCGCTTACCAAGCAGTACATGGCTTTGATTGGCTCGGAAGACGTGAGCTTAGAATATACAGATGAAGCCCTACAAGAGATTGCTAGAATTGCCTTCCATATTAATGAGGAGGTTGAAAATATTGGTGCCAGAAGACTTCACACGGTAATGAGTAGGCTGTTGAATGACATCCTCTTTGATATTCCAGAACAAATTCCACCTAATGCTAAGGTGGTAGTGACCAAAGAAATGGTTCAGGAAAGGTTGAATGGTCTTGTGCAGAACAAGGACTTGAGCGAGTTTATTTTGTAATACTATGTATTCGGGTTAGTTGAATAACCCGAATACATAATTGCCTGCAAACCATATAGTTGTCAGGATGTTCCTTTCTTCTTAAAAAAAATGTTTAATCCAACAAAGGCAAGGAGCATAGATAATATGAGTGTTCCTCCAACACTAAGACATATTATTTTCCAACTCTCCAACTCGTTATATTCTGTTATCAATTTGTACGATACAAATAAAACAACCGCCAGTAACCAAATGAATGGTAAAAGAAGTTTGAGAATTCTAACAGTTGAATTTTTCATAATAATAACCTTTGTTATTTAACAAAATGTAGCGTAACCTACAAGTCCTCCACCAATGGCTCCAATAGCCCCACCGATTATGCATCCAGTAGCGAAACCACTTGCAGCACCTGCTGGTCCACCGAGCACACCCACTCCTCCTAATGTTTGACCCAGAGCAGCACAACCCCCAAGTCCAACAGTTATGGCTGATCCTGCAACACCTGCAACACATTTAAGATTTCGATCCAACCAATCTCTGAAACCTGATCTGGGATCATTTAGGTGAAATGGACTTACTGCAGATTCTCCATTAGTTGTCTGAGGGATAAGATCTGGGTTATCTATTAAAAAAGACAAAGAAATATTATAGACTGTTATATAAGTCAAGAGAAAGTCTTTATCCTCTAACTCTAAATCTTCAGAGTCATAGATTTCATGGAATTTATTATCCAACCAAGCAATATAGTCTTCTGGATTATTATAGTTTTCAACCGAACCCAAAATTTCTTGGACATATTCTCTTCGAATTTCACTAAGGTTCTCCAAGTTGAACTGTTGAGTTGAACCCCCTTCAGTTGAAGATCTGTCATTATCAGAGATATAATTCACATAGTTGTTTCTGAAGCTTGCTATGACATCTTCTTCTAAGTTGTTTTCAACTACCGATATAACAGATTTGGAATCAGCAAATGTTGAACTAGCGGCTCTCAGACGAGAAGCTATGGTATTCAAGTTTTGTGAATAGATATCAGCAAAAGCCTGATAATTTTCTTTATTGAGAATAATTGGTTCATCCTCTTGTCTGTCCTCGCAATTGACTACAGAAAATAGTAAGAGGAGGGATAAAATGAGGTTTAATGGAAGTCGTTTCATGTTATGTTTTTTTGTTTAAAATAGGTTAACTACCTATTAGTGATTACAAAATTAAAAAGTCACCCCATTTTAATGAAAATATTTCTGTGAATAGGAATATTGGATGCAATAAAGCTTGTTAATACTTGATCTAACTGGAGCAATTTGGAATTGTTAAATTCAGGGTTCTTATGACTTAGGAAAATCATAATAAAACTTCTTTCCAGTTCCTCTCTTTACCTCTTGCCATGAATCTATCTCAAACTCAATTCCACAAATAGCACAGGTTGGTAGGTTATCAAGTTGAACACCAGATAATTCGTTGATTAAATAGGTAAGTCCAGGATTATGACCGAACATCATGATAAAATCGTATCGATCGTCAAATTCTCTGATTAAAGCTCTCAATTCACGGCTTGAAGCATGATAATGCTCTTTATTCTGAATAATTTCACCGCTTGAAAAGCCTAACTGGCTTGCAAAACCCTTGGCTGTCGTCAGGGCCCTGTTCGCTGGGGACGATACTAAAAGTTGGGGTTTAAGACTTGTTTTAGCCAGTCTTTGAGCCATGTCTGGCACATCTCTTTTGCCTCTGTTATTCAAAGGGCGCTCAAAATCAGACAGATGCGGAAAGTCCCAGCTTGACTTGGCATGACGAACAATTAACAGTCTTTTCATCAACATTTTGTAGGCAGAGTCAAACTAATTACTAGCTTTGACCCATTAATTAATTTATTTATTACAAGTTACAATGAAAACAGGTACCGTAAAATTCTTCAACGAAGACAAAGGCTTTGGCTTTATCGTTGACGATGAAACTGGAAAAGATGTCTTCGTTCACGTGTCTGGTACAGTAGATGCCATCGACAAGAACGATAAAGTTGAGTTCGAAACTGAAGAAGGCAGAAGAGGCGTTAATGCCGTGAATGTCAAGAAAATATAGTTAAAAGAATTATAGATTTTTGATTACCAACCCCTGACTAGACTTGTCTAGTCAGGGGTTCTTGTTTTAAGGTAGTAAGGGAAGGTTAGTTTTGGCAATCGGTATTTTCAAAGCTGCTATTCCAGCACCTTTTGCCATTGTCTCCAAAGTAAGAAACCGAAGTAACGCTACCGATTCTGGTTTCTTGGTTATAGTAAATCAATGCGTCATAGTCTTCCGAGCTCTCGCTCTTTACTGATACTTCATAATAATGAGTAAAGGCTGCTTCAGAACTCAATCCATATTCTATGAAGCTTCCCGACTTATCAGCCTGAGTATCTATCAATGTATAAGTTGACTTGATAACAGCATCATTTTCCTTCTGCCAATCTATTTGTAAGGCGGCTCTAGGTTCAGAAGGGCTTCTGTATAACACCCAAGTCCCTCCAGAATTATCTAGGTTTGATTCTCCGCTAAACCAAAGGAAGTTGTCGAACTCTCCAGGTAAAGAAAGGTACATTTCCCACTCTATCTGGTTTCCAGATCTGTCAGCATAAAGTGTGGCTGTTATGCTCTTATTAGCTACGGAAACATCATATTCTGATTTCCATATACCATCAGAGTCAAGATATTCAAATGAATGATTGAATGCCTCTTGAAATGCAGCAACTGGTATGGCTAGCTGTACATTAAGAAGCGTTTGCCAGAATAATACATTACCTGCGGCAAAATTGAAGTGAGTTCTTGCTTCACCACTGTTGGCCATAGAACCTTCTCCATTTGACGGAAAACCTCCCATATTGGCAGACATAGATTGTTGGGGAGGAAGTTGGGGAGCTGTTGGATTAGACTCCCCATTATCTTCAGAGCAGCTTGAAAATACTATCAAGCAAGCTATTAAAGCGGAAAAAAGCTTTTTGCTAAATGTTTTCATGACTAAAAAGGTTTTTTTAATGCTTAATGAAAGCCAAACCTCGTGCCATGAAGTGTCAATTAATCATTCCATAGACTATCAACAGTGTACGGGCCACCTTCTTTTTCCCAGAAAGATCCGTCAATGAAGCGGTAGCCTTTGTCCAGTTTATTCAATTCCATCATTTCTAGCTCGCTCAACGGAATATTCGCAGATTCTAGATTGGCCTTAAGTCTTTTTGGATTAACTGATTTAGGAATTACAATAGTGCCTCTTCCCTCGGCCCATTTAATTAAGATCTGTGCTGGGTGTACATCGTGATTTTCAGCAATAGCCTTTACCACAGCAAGTTCAAACATATCTGGTTCATTGCCAGACTGGCCTTGTCTATCTCGTGAGCCAAGTGGCGAGTAGGCGGTATACAGAATCTCATGCTTTTTACAGAACTCCAAGAGCTCTTTTTGAGCGAGTAAAGGGTGAGATTCTACTTGATTCATTTCTGGAACAGAGCCACCTGCATCTATTAGCCCTTGAATTTTGGGTATGTTGAAGTTAGACACACCAATGTGTTTGGTTAGCCCTTTGGCTTTTAGCTGTTCCATGGCCTGCCAAGTGTCAATGAGAGGAATTTCCTCCAAGCTTACAAAGTCATCGGCACTTTCAGGAAATCCAACTCCTTTTTTCATAGCCACTGGCCAGTGCATCAAGTATAAGTCTAAATAGTCTAGCTGAAGATTCTTTAGGGTTTCTTGAATATTGCTCTCCACATCGTCTGGGTGATGGAAGGTATTCCACAGCTTAGAAGTAATAAAGAGCTCCTCTCTTTTTACATCACCATCGGCAAAGGCATCCTTAAATGCTTGTCCAATTTCAGCTTCATTTTGATATATCCATGCGCAATCAATGTGTCTATAACCTATTTTAATGGCTTCCCTAACAGCTTTATAAACATCTCCTGGCTCAGATTTCCATGTGCCAAGACCAATTGCATCTATTTTATCTCCGTTTCTAAAAGTAAGTTGATTCATAATTAATAATGGTTTGTCTATTAACTAAGCTGAGTGATGATGAGTTCGGTGAAATGTGAATCAAGTAATTACCCTGTGGTGCAAAAAAGCATTTAACGGTATTGTTTTAGGCTTGTTTCTCCAACAACATCACACTCTCCACATGGCTGGTGTGAGGAAATTGATCTACTAAGCTGAATTTTTGTAGTGCGTAGCCAGCAATTGCTAATTGCTCAATATCTCTGGCTTGAGTAGCTGGGTTACACGAAACATAAACCATTCTTTTGGCACCAAGATCAATAATCTTCTTCAAGGTTTTTGGAGCAACTCCAGCCCTTGCAGGGTCTAGGATTACAGTGCCAATCTTATTCTGATATTCTGGATGCTCTTTTAGGAATTTCCCAACATCAGAAGCATGGAATTTAAGACCGCTTATGTTATTTCTGCTGGCATTTTCTCGGGCATCCTTAATAGCAGACTCAACAATGTCGACTCCAACTATTTGCGCATTATCGCTTTTGGAGGCGAGAATTTGGCCAATGGTGCCTGTGCCGCAAAAAAGATCGAGTACAATATGGCCATCGATAGTGTCCTTGCGTTCAAGAGCGTATTCTAGAACCTTTGAGTAGAGCTTTTCGGCCGACTGAGGATTTGTCTGGAAAAAGCTCTTCATACTAATCTCGAAGTTTAGCCCGAGCAGTTCTTCCACAATTTTATCTTCTCCATAAACCAACTTTATTTCACCCGTTGTGGCTATGGTTCTGTCAGCAACCTCATCGTTTGTAGTGTGTAAAAGGCCTGCAACTCTATCGCCAAAAAGGGAAACCAAGAATTCGGCAAATTGCTTTAAGTCGAAACGCTCTAATTCAGTTGAAGTAGTAACCAGGTTGAATAGCAGTTGATTGGTCTTGAATGATTTCCTAACCACAAGGAAACGGAAAAACCCTTCCTTTTTTGGGCCGTGCCACGGGCTCAGGCCAGTTTTTTGACAATACTCTTTTATGAACTTCAGGTTGTTCTCTAAAGCTTCATCGAACAAACCAGAGTCTTTCTTGAGGTCATCTCCACACCACCAAGTTCCTCTTTTTTTGAACCCCAATGTAAACTCGTCTACATCGGTTTTTTTCTCATGATCATATCCAATGGCGGAGAATGCATACTCCATTTTGTTACGATAATGAAAGTTGCTTGGTGAGCTTACGAATTCATCGAAGTAAGATTCTATGCTTTCAACCTTACCAATTCTCCTAAAGAGTTCAAGCGTACTTTGTTTCTTGTATTTGTGTTGAAGATCTACCGGTAATTTTATATATGGTGCGCCTGGTATTTCTTGGTATGGCACTTCAGTTTCATCGGGAGATGATTCCAGAACCTCTAGTAACTTACACTCAGCAAATGTTTTGCTCGCCTTTTGAACTTGAGCTTTTACTTTTTGGCTCGGCAGAGTATTAGGTACGAAAATCACAAATTCACCATGTTCGTTTTGAATTTTACCTATGCCTTTTCCACCAAAAGCATAATCCTTGATCAAAATTTCAAGTATTTCTCCACGTTTAACAAACTTGTTATTTCCTCTCCCTTTACTCATGTGTGCAAAGATAACAAGCCGTATTCATCTCCGCTTAAAAAGGAAAGAAGTAATTGCTTGGTTTCAAGTCAGCTCCAGACTTTCTTCTTCCTGCTCACGACCTAGACGTGACATCGTTTTCACAAAGTCTTTACACTCAGGGCTGTGATTCCCACAAGAAGCCATACCTTTGCAGGTTCAAATTCAGAGGCATGACATTCAGAGAGGCATTTTCAATCATTGATAAGAATAGAGTAAGTGCGAAGAGCGATATTTTCTCAGGACTTACTGTTGCGTTAGCGCTTGTGCCTGAGGCAGTTGCTTTCGCCTTTGTGGCAGGTATTTCTCCAATCATCGGTCTTTACGGAGCCTTTATGATGGGCTTAATCACAGCAGTTTTCGGTGGTCGCCCAGGAATGATTTCTGGAGCTACAGGAGCTTTGGCTGTAGTAATGGTGAGCCTGGTGGCCGAAGGAGAAGCCATGGGAGAAGGGCAAGGATTGCAATTCCTTTTCGCTACGCTAATTCTTACGGGTATCATTCAAATGTCGGCTGGTGTCTTTAAGCTCGGAAAATTTATCAGAATGGTGCCTCACCCAGTAATGATGGGCTTTGTGAACGGTTTGGCCATTGTCATTTTCATGTCTCAGTTGGGCATGTTCAAATCTGGTGGCGAATGGCTTACAGGTAGCTCTCTATTGATTATGCTAGGTTTGGTCTTGCTCACCATGGCCATCATGGTTGTGCTACCGAGAATCAATAAAGGTATTCCGGCTGCTCTAGTGGCTATTTTGGTGGTTTCTGCCATTGTAATTTTTGGTGGTGTTGAAACCGCAACCGTAAAAAGCTTTATTCAAGATGGTGGGGGAGATGGTATCAAAGCAGGATTACCAACTTTTAATGTTCCTTTAATTTCCTTGAACTGGGAAACACTTCAGTTCATATTTCCATATGCACTAATTCTAGCGGCTATTGGTTTGATTGAGTCTCTAATGACCTTAAACCTATTGGACGAGCTGACCGAAACTCGCGGAAACGGTAACAGAGAATGTATTGCTCAGGGTTTGGCTAACCTAACCAACGGATTCTTTGGTGGAATGGGAGGCTGCGCCATGATCGGTCAGAGTATCATTAATGTGAAATCTGGAGGTAGAGGCCGACTTTCTGGAGTGGTGGCTGCTGTTGCGCTTTTGGCGTTTATCCTTTTCGGGTCCGAATATATAGAGATGGTTCCAATCGCTGCTTTGGTAGGGGTGATGTTTATGGTGGTTATTGGCACTTTCGCTTGGAGTACCTTCAAGATTGTCAATAAAGTACCGAAGTCGGATGTCATTGTGATTGTTTTGGTAACAGGCTTGACAGTTCTCTTCGATTTAGCTATCGCTGTTTTTGCTGGAGTGATTGTTTCTGCATTGGTTTTCGCGTGGGAAAATGCACTTAGAATTAGAGCTAGAAAATCTATCGATGAGCACGGTATTAAGCATTACGAAATCTATGGGCCACTATTCTTCGGCTCGGTAAGTCTCTTCAACTCAAAGTTCGAGGTGAAGGAAGATCCAAATGAGGTTATCATAGACTTTAAGGAATCCAGAATTATGGATCAGTCGGCTATTGAAGCCATCAATAAACTAGCTGAAAAGTATCAGAAAGAGGGTAAGAACCTTCACCTAAGGCATTTGAGCCAAGACTGTATCCGAATGATCAAGAAAGCCGAAAGCATTTGCGATGTCAATGTAGTTGAAGATCCAGATTACTTCGTTGCCATAGACAACTTCAATAAGTATAAAGCTGCTGAGGGTTAAAAGGCTTTTGTCCAAGTTCTTATATTAATACCAAGCGATCCTATTATTGAATTGAAGTCGCCATACCCTTGATAACCGACTTTAAATCTGATATTTCTGAAGAAATAGTACTCGGCCGAAATATTGACTTCAGGCTTATTCTGCCAGAAGGTTGTAGATAGGCTTATTGGAATATATTTTCTTCCTATGAAAATTTCTCTCTTCAGACCAACTAGTATGCCTGCGTTGCTTGAAAGTGAACCCTCATTTTGAAACTGATTAATTCCAAAGCCAATACTTGGAGCCCAAAGATCAAACCTCGGTTCAATTGAAGCAGTCGAATTTTGAAATTTATAATTGTCTATGTCTACCGCCTGGTATCTGAAATTCGCCTCTAATTCAAACTCACAGCTATGGACTATGTCTAGAATGGAAAGATTTGTATTAAGGTTACTGCTTTGACTATTCCAGTAATATGACGCTGATGCTTTGAGATCAATAGGTAATTGAAATCGGCTCGTATAGTCCATTGAGAGACCGAACTGATCATTGGCCAGATCAAGTCCACTGCCGAAATGGAGTAGTTTATTGTCAAAATGATCTATAATGCAATCGGGTACTAGAATTACTTCGTAGAACTTATTCTCCTTTATTTGGATTTTTTGCCTTTCAAATCCAATAAAGTCAAATATCAGAATGTCACCTAATTCCATTTGTATATCAAACTCACCATGTATGTTAGTTAAGGTGCCATTTTTTATGGAATCACTAAATACGGCAACATGGGGTAGTGGCAATCCATCATCGGATGCTATGACCCTTCCTCTAATAATGATTTGCCCAAATGCCTCCTGAGCAAGAAGAATAAAAAGGAAGCAAGTCAGATATTTCAACCTCATAATAGAATAACAACTGCGGCATAAATTGCCCGAGTCTAAAGATTGACAATATCTTTGTAATTCAACTACAAATCATGAAAGACAAAGTAGTCATCATCACAGGTGGATCATCGGGAATTGGAAAGGCCTTAGCAGTTTCGTTTGCAAAAATGGGAAGTAAGGTCGTAATCACGGGGCGCAATGAAGCTAGGTTGAATGAAGTAGCTGAGGAACTTGATCAGCTGAATGCACCTAATCTTTGCCTGAAACTGGATGTTGCCAGCGAGGCTGACAACAAGTTCTTAATCGATGAAACTGTCAAAGAATTCGGAGGTTTGGATATCCTCATCAACAATGCGGGAATCAGTATGAGGGCATTGCTAGAAGAAATTGAACTCGATGTCTTCAAAAAGGTGATGGATATTAACTTCTACGGAACACTTTACGCCACCAAATATGCCTTACCTCATATTCTCAAATCTAAAGGTTCGATAGTCGGTATTTCGTCTATCAATGGTTATCGCGGTACTCCGGCCAGAACTGCCTACACGGCTTCTAAATATGCTATGAACGGCTTCTTTGAATCGCTTCGCACCGAAGTAATGCACAGAGGGGTTCATGTTTTAGTCGCTTGCCCAGGCTTTACTGGAACCAATATCCGCAATGCAGCCCTTACGGCAGACGGCACCTCTCAGGGTGAATCTCCCCGAGATGAAGGCAAAATGATGACTGCTGAAGAAGTAGCAAATGGTATCATCAGAGCCATTCAGAAAAGAAAAAGAGACATCGTCTTTACCTCTCAAGGAAAGCTCGCTGTTTTCCTCAATAAGTGGATGCCGGGCAGAATGGATAAGATTGTTTTTAACGTCTTCGCCAAAGAACCGGATTCGCCTTTTGGTGAGAAGTAAACAGTTGAACAGTTGATCAGAAATCAGTAAGACATTGATCACTGATTTCTGTTTTCCGTTTAACTGATTCACCGAAGACTAATCACTATCTTAGTAGAAAGTACCACAATATGTCTAGAGCAGAAATTCAGGAAAAAATTAAGCTGTTATTGGAAGATGCAGATCAAAGCACGCTGCAAATAGTTCACACTATTCTCAAAGGAAGTCATTCGGTACATCTCACTTATGAGGAAAAGGAGGTTTTAAAGGATAGATTGGCCTCTTTAGAGTTGAATGAGCCTCAATTAGAAAGCTGGATCTCTGTCAAGAGTCAATTGGTGTAGCAATGAATCAATGCTAGAGGGAAGAGATAGAAATTTTTGGGATAAAATTAACGGAGTTAAGTATATAGAAATCCCAGTAGACCTTTCAGTAGATTCTAAACCTAAACAGATAAGACTGTATAATTCAAAGAAGTACATACTTAATGGAGTAAAGGTCATAGGTGCAATGTATTTATTTGCCGTGGTTTTCTTTTTGGCGAAATTTATTCTGGGGCATAATGTGGTTTTAATTGATTTGGTCTGGCTAGGGCTAATTATGCTGGGTATTTGCGGATTCATTGCACTTCCCTTACTAGACAAAAGACCTAAGGTCATTATCAATCATATGGGTATTGAATCTAAGAATACTTATATATCTTTCAAATATGTTGTCAATATGTATATCGAAGAGGTTCCAACTAAACACAGCATGGATTACAGGTTAACTGCAATTGATAAGTATGGTGAAAAGAAACAGGTGTTTTTAACAGGGGTTGGGCCAGATATTCACAAGACAGCTCAGATCATAGGGGGATATTATTCCTATTATTTAAATAGTAAGAAATTAGGATAGACCAACCTCTTTCCGTTTTCCGATTAACTGATTAACTGATTAACTAATCACCGATAATTCCCTATTTTCGGATAAGTCTGTAACTCCATTAACAGCACCAATGAAGGAAATCCTCCAATCGTACCTTAAAAGACTCACTAACCTTTCTGGGAACAACAGGTCGTTGTTATTGCTGAAGCTGAATGTAGAGCAGTTTATCGACCTGCACGATCTCGACCATGTCAATGGAGCGCCTTCCTGGCAAATTATGGAGCAGCTGATCACCAAGAAGAATCAGGTGAAGCTGGTGCCTCAGTCTGACGCCAGAGATGAGCTTTCCAACAAAATAGCTGGCCGACTGAAGAAGCTCAATCGTAGAGAGAAATTTCTCTTTGAGGAATCTGGTGCAAGAGATATGTATGTAGGCTGGCCATTTGTAGAAGGTAAATTCAATGATGGAACAATCCTTCGTGCCCCACTTTGCTTCTTTCCGGTAGAGCTTCAGCTTGAAAAGGAGCATTGGACATTGAGCCTAAAGAAGGATGTTAATATCAGTTTCAACAAAAGTTTGTTGTTGGCTTTCAGTCATTACAATGAAATTAAGCTAGAAGAAGAGTTGGTAGAACATAGTTTTGATGACTACGACAGGCATGCTACTACTTTCAAAAATCAGCTTTACGAACAGATTTCAGGCAGCAGTATAGATATTCCATTTAGCCGAGAGTTTTATGCTGAACAGCTAGAACCTTTCGCCAATTTGGTGAAAGATCAGTTACTTCAGAATTACGATGTCGGTGAGTTAGGGCTTAAAATGCAGGCTGTTCTCGGGCTTTTCCCTCAGGCCGATTCTTATTTAGTTCCTGACTATGATTTTATGCTAGAAGAGAGTCAATATGATTCTTTAGATAGTTTTTTTGAAGACAGAATTCTAAGTACTCAGGTTGCTGATTCCAATGACTTCGATCCGGAATCCTTTTTTCTGCATTCTGTTAAGGAAGACGAAACCTACACGCCTTTCCCCTTGGATGCTTATCAAGAAAATGCCCTGAAGGCCGTTAAGAAGGGTAATTCAATTGTGGTTCAGGGACCTCCAGGAACAGGAAAATCTCAGCTTATTTGTAATCTGGCTGCTGACTTTATCGCTAGAGGCAAGAAGGTGTTGGTGGTCAGTCAAAAACGAGCGGCATTGGACGTAGTCTATAATCGGCTAAAGCAGAATGATATTCATGAATTTGCTGCATTAGTTCATGATTTTAAGTCAGATCGAAAGGAGATTTACGACAAAATTGCTCGGCAGATTGACAGGCTGCAAGAGTACAAACGGAGTAATAATAACCTGGATGCGCTTCAACTCGATAGGCAATTTAGGCAGGCTAGTCTGACAATCGAGGAAAATGCTGATCAGCTGGAAGAATATAAGTCGGCATTGTTCGATGAGTCTGAGTGTGGTCTTTCGGTGAAGGAGCTTTACCTGACTTCCAGTCCAGAGGAAGCCAGCATCTCCATGGTTCAGGAGTATTCGAACTTCCATTTTAAACAGCTCGACAAGTTTCTGAATAAGCTCGACTTGTACTTTGATTATGCCAATGAGCTCGATTCTGACGAACATCCATGGTCGGATAGGGTGAGTTTTGCTGGCTTTAAAGCGAGTGATCTTCAACAGATTCTGGTTTACCTTGAAGAGATTCCTAAGGAAGCGAAGGCCCTGGCGAAGGAGGTTTCTACCATCATAGGAGAGGAAGTTGATTATGATGCTTGCCGAACCATTAGTGAGAGTTTGGAAAGACTCAAGGAGATCAATTCTTACCTGAAGAACGAAGAGATCTATAAGCTGTTTAAGCCAATGACTGCTTTTCCGAATGCTCAAACGGAATTGCTTTGGTTGAAGAATACACGAAACCTGTTGAATAAGTGCTTCGAGGGAAATGGAGTAGAACAGACTATTCCGGCAGATGAGATTGGTGAAGTTCAGCAAATATTAAAACAAAGGTCTGATGCTAAGGCATCGGCTTGGAAGTCTTTCAAATGGAGGTTCTCTAAGGAAAAGTTAAGGCTTGCGAGAATCTTAGTGGCCAATGGTTTGCGCGATGATAAGGCCGCGTTGCAGGTGCTTACCGAACGAATTGATAACCGATTAAATCTTCAACACCAACTCACCAAGCTGAAAAGTGTGGGCTGGATTGATTCGGTTCCGAAAACGCTTTCTCAAGAAGAAATCAATCAGTGGATTGATAACTTGGAAATGGCGATCAATGGAAAGTTGAGGTTCAATTCATTCGCCAACTTCAATGAATATTTCAAACTGAATAAGCTTTCTGCTAAAGAGTTTAGGTCGAAAATTAAGGAGCTTAGAGAAGCACTTGAGTCTTTGCCTGGCAAGCGCAAGAAATGGAATAAATATATTGAGCCGCCACAGATTGACAGGCTCTTACAGGATGAAGACTTTTTAAAATCGCTTCGGAAATCCATTAAACGAGATTTTGAAACGCTTTGTGAGTTGGATAAACTTAGAGAATCATTCTCTGAACATGAACTAGCTATTGTAGATCGGTTAGTAGATCTTCATTTAGAGAATAAGAAGGAAGTCCTAAGGATTTTCGATAATAGCTTAAGACTTGCTTGGATCGATCATATTGAGAGTAAGAACCCAATTCTCAGAGCTGTTTCGACCTTGAAATTCGACAAGCTAATTTCTGAGTTGCAAGAGGCGGTAGAGCTAAAGGCCGAGGCCAGTAATCAGATTCTCTTACAAAAGGCAAAGGAACGAACCTACGAAGGAGTTGAGTTCAATCGACTTAATAACATGGTTACTTATCGCGATTTACTTCATCAGGTAACCAAGAAGAGGAGAATTTGGCCTATTCGCAGAGTCATTAACCACTTCTATCAAGAGCTCTTCAACATTGTGCCTTGTTGGTTGGCATCTCCTGAATCCGTTTCGGCTATATTCCCAATGGAGCCAGTTTTCGATCTGGTAATTTTCGATGAAGCCAGCCAGTGTTTTGCAGAAAAAGGATTGCCTGCAATCTACCGTGGAAAGCAAGTGGTAATTGCCGGTGACGATCAGCAGTTAAGACCTAATGATCTATATCGGGTGCGTTGGGAAGATGAATCTGAAGATATGGCCATGGAGGTGGAATCGCTTCTAGAGTTGAGTAGAAACTTCTTGATGCAAGTCCATTTAAGAGGACATTATAGAAGCCAATCTCAGGAGTTGATTCAGTTTTCGAATCAACATTTCTACCAGAATAAACTGAGCATGCTACCTCATTTTGAAGTAGCAAATGGCACGGAACCTTCTATTGAGTACATTAAGGTGAAGGGCGAGTGGGAGAAGCAAAGCAATTTGGTGGAAGCGCAGCAAGTAGTTGAAGTAGTTAAATCATATCTGAGAAAGCGAACGGAGTACAGCTTGGGTGTAGTCACGTTTAATGCAGTTCAACAAGGCTTGGTTATTGATTTGCTGGAAGAGGAAGGGATTATGGGCGAAGCCAATCTCTTCGTCAAGAATATTGAAAATGTTCAGGGCGATGAACGCGATGTAATCATTTTCACTACGGCTTATGCACCCGATGCCAAAGGCAAATTCAATGTGCAGTTTGGTAGTCTGAATCAGGCTGGTGGAGAGAATAGGTTGAACGTAGCGATTAGTAGAGCTAGGCAGAAAGTAATTGTAATTACTTCTATTTCTCCAAGTCAGCTGAAAGTGGAGGATACTAAAAATGAGGGGCCGAAGCTACTTAAAGCTTATTTGAAATATGCCAAGCAAGTTTCTGATAAAGAAATGGATATCACCCTAATGATTGACAAAGGCTTTGAACAAGAGTGGTATTTAAAGAATAAGTTGATGGCGTTAGAGTCTGAGTTACCAGTAAAAATGAAGTCAGATTCTGTTTATGCGGATATTGCTCTAATGCGAAGGAATAAATATTTGGGTCTGATTTTCACGGATGATAACTCATTCTACATCAGTACTTCGGTGAAGGAGACATTTGTTTATAGGCCTGCCCAACTCAGTGCTAAATCATGGCCGTATCGCTTAATGCATTCCCGAGATTACTGGCAAAACGGTGCGAATGTTAAAGACAAAATCAGTCGATTTATTGAGTTGGTGGAGGGGTGATCGCATTTTCAACTCGTTGGTGACAACACCAACGATGGCTAAGCCCGTCTTTTAAACCATGGGCTAAAGGCCTTCTTCTATTCTTACCCCCACAGAATGAACTCCGGCTAGGGATTCACTTCGCATATATTGAGCGAACTTCAAGGTGTATTCTCCTGCTTTAGGGAATGAGTAGTTGGTGAGAATAGCTTCTGAACTTTGATAGATACTGTTTCCCTTACCTTGTGGCTTTCCGGTTATTTCATCGAAGAGCTCAATATTGACTAATTCGCTGGCTATTTCTTCGCCTGCTTCATCTAACAAGTAGTAGGTGAGATAGATGTTCTGAAAAGGGTACTCCAGATCATTCCTCATTTTGAAATAGATGTTTTTCCCATTTGTGTCGTCAATCTCAAAAGTGAATTGAGGCATATTATCCATATGCCAAGAGTGATTCTCTAAACTCTGATCGTCTTCAAAAACTCGCTCCGAGTCACAAGACCAAACAACGGCCAATAAAAAGAGGAATAGAATCTTATGCGCTTTTGTCATTATTCGGATTGTTCTTCTTTTTGAAGTTGCGATTCTTTCTTCGCTTGTTTTGGCTTTTGGCTTGCCCCTGATTTGGCCCTTGTCCTTTATTTTCAGCTTTAGGTTGTGCTCCTTTGGCTTGTCCCTGTTTTTGCTGTGGGTTAGGTTTCCTTTTACGTTGTTGGGGTTGACCCTGCTGCTTTTGCTGAGCATCTTGTCCTTGTCCAGTACCTTTTCCTTTTCTGCGTTTATTGCCTTTCTTTCTAGCGTCTTTCTTCTTAAAGCGCTCATCCATTCGCTCTAAGTCGCTATTAATTGAGGTCTCCGCAGGAGCTAACTCTAATTTGTCTTCAGTAAGTGTATCAGGAGTTTCTCCTTTCTTATTCAGCTCAATAATTTCTTTTACTCGGTTAGCAGGGATTGGATGCCATGTGTTTTCATCACCATAGTTAAACCACATGATTTTTCGGAAGATATCAGTCTTTTGAAGTCTGGCTTCTCCGTTGCTAGTCTTAATCTTGGTTACCTCCGGAATATCTTCCAGAGCTTCCATGTATGTGTCTAGCTCGTAGTTCAAGCAGCATTTCAGCCTTCCACATTGGCCGGAAAGCTTGCTGGGATTAAGACTAAGATTCTGATATCTGGCAGCAGAGGTAGAAACACTTTTGAAATCAGTCAACCAAGTAGAGCAGCAAAGTTCTCTTCCACAAGAGCCTATTCCACCTAAACGACTGGCTTCTTGCCTAAGGCTGATCTGCCTCATTTCTACTCGAATCTTAAACTCGGAAGCCAATACCTTGATTAGTTCTCTAAAGTCTACACGGTCATCGGCCGAGTAGTAGAAAGTAGCCTTGGTATTATCCGCTTGAAACTCAATATCGGTGAGTTTCATGTTGAGCTTCTGTTCAAGAATAATATTTCGAGTTCTATATAGAGCAGGCATTTCTCTCTTCCTTACCTGATCGAATTTCTCTAGATCTTTAAGAGTAGCCTTTCTATAGATTTGCTTGATATCGTCATTATTTTCAACACCCTTTTTCTTCATCTGTAAGCGAACCAATTCGCCTTGAAGAGAAACATGCCCTAAATGGTGTCCGCCAGGAACGTCTACAATTACAGCTTCACCTGTAACTAGTTCTAGGTGGTTTTCATTTTTGAAAAACTCTTTGCGGCCATTCTTGAAACGAACTTCAACAATGTTGAATTTTTCCTGAGCTGGCTCGTGCATGTTAGAGAGCCAATCGAAGGTGTTGAGTTTATTGCAGCCGCCAGTGGAACAGCCACCATTGTTATTACAACCTGCTGTTTTTCCTTCCACACTTGTTCCACAACTACAACTCATATATGTATTGCCTAACGGCTTTAGACCTTAATTATTGATTAATCTTAGAATGTCTTGGCCAATATCCTTTCTGTGATATTCGTCTTGCCAAGAAATTTTGTTGACACCATTATAAGCATTTTCCAGTGCTTTTTCCACCGAATCAGCTTTTCCAGTAATGGCCAACACTCTACCACCGTTGGTGAGTACGGTATTGCTATCGTCTAACTTGGTGCCGGCATGAAAAACGGTAGCGGTATCTACAGTATCAATTCCCGAAATGGCTAGTCCTTTCGGGTAGCTTCCTGGGTAACCACCAGAAACCATCACCACAGTAGTGAAAGCTTCAGGGTGAGTAGTGTAATCGATATCGCCAAGGGTTCCTTTAGCAGTCGCCTCAAGTAAATCTACCAAGTCCGACTTGATTTTTGGGAGCACTACCTGAGTTTCAGGGTCGCCCATTCTCACATTATATTCAATCACATATGGATCGCCACCAACATTCATCAGCCCAATGAAAATGAAGCCTTTGTAGTCTATGTTTTCAGATTTTAGTCCATTTACGGTTGGTTTTACCACTCTTTCTTCCACCTTAGAGAGAAACTCTTCATTAGCAAAAGGAATAGGAGTTACAGCTCCCATACCACCAGTGTTAAGACCAGTGTCTTGCTCGCCAATTCTTTTGTAATCTTTGGCTTCAGGTAGAATCTTGTAATTTTCTCCATCAGTCAAGACGAAGACTGAAAGCTCAATTCCATCAAGATATTGCTCAATCACCACTCTGCTAGAAGCATCACCAAACTTAGCGTCAACTAACATTTCTTTGAGCGTTTCTCTAGCGTGCTCATGTGTTTCGGCTATAATTACTCCTTTACCTGCAGCAAGGCCATCGGCTTTAAGTACTACAGGGAGCGGATGGCTAGAAACGTAATTTAAGCCTTCTTCCAAATTCTCTTTGGTGAAGGTTTTGGAACGAGCAGTTGGCACATTATGCCTTTCCATAAACTGCTTAGAGAAATCTTTACTACCCTCTAGTTGAGCGCCTTCTTTAGAGGGACCCACTAAGCCAACATTAGCAAGCTCAGAGTCATTTTTAAAGTAATCGGCAATGCCTTTTACCAATGGGTCTTCTGGGCCAACAACTACTAAGTCTATATTCTCTTGTTTTACAAAGTTGCCAATGCCATCAAAGTCATTTACGTTCAAATCGATGTTTGTACCAACCTCTGCTGTTCCGGCATTACCGGGAGCAACGAAAAGGGCTTCACACTTAGGGCTTTGAGCAATTTTCCAACTGAAGGCGTGTTCTCTACCGCCACTTCCTAAAACAAGAATTCTCATGAATACAGCTTTTTGTAAAGGCAACAAAGGTAATTAATCAGAGAGAATGCAGTTTGCTATTTACATTAATTTGCATGCTCCGAAAGGAATTTAATACGCATAAGTCGCATATCGTCTTCAGTGATGTCTTCACCATCAAATTCATCTAAAGCGTCCGCAATACTGTCCGATTCTGCATCTAAGAAGTAGTCTATAATGTCTGCCTGTAGATCTTCGTCTATAAATGACTCTAAGTAATAGTCTAGATTCAGCCTAGTGCCTGCGAAACAGATTATCTCCATTTCATCAATAAGAGTAGACATACTCCATCCTTTCTGTTCGGCAACCTCTTCTAAGTCGATCTTTCTATCCACCTGTTGGATAATGTAAATCTTGTTCTTGGATTTATTTCCAGAAGATTTGATAACTACTACGTCTTCAATGTCAATCTCATTATCCTTAACATATTGCTTGATGATCTTAAGGAAGGACTGACCAAACTTTTGAACCTTACCCATTCCAATACCATTGACATTGGCCAATGCTTCATCGGTGGTAGGGTAGGTGGTTGCCATTTCTTGTAGAGATGGATCCTGAATAATTACATAGGGAGGGAGGTCTTTCTCCTTTGCTATTTTCTTTCTTTCGGCTTTTAGTAAGTCGAAAAGCACTTTATCGAATGAATTGCCTGCATTTGGAGATGCCGGTGTTTCGTTGCTTTCTTCTTCGGTTTGGTCTACATCGCTATAGTCTAAATCTTTGGTAAATTCTACGTAATAAGGTTTCTCTAAGAAGTTGAGGCCTTTTTTACTGAGTTTCAGTGTGCCAATGTTCTCAATGTCTTTTTCAACAAATTCGTTAAGTAAGGTTTGACGAACTATAGACTTCCAAAGACTTTCATCCTCAGATTTTCCCACACCATACACAGGCAACTTATCGTGCCCATAACTTTTTACATATTGATTGCTAGAGCCTCGAATTACACTGACCAAGTGACCAATGCCAAACCTTTGACCGGTTTGTTCTACTGCCTGAACAACGGTTTTTACATACTCCTGTCCATCGTACTTTTCTCGTTCATATCGACAATTGTCGCACATGCCAGATTTCTTGCAGGCAGTGTCGTCATACTCCTCTCCAAAATAGTGGAGCAGCTGCTTTCTTCTGCATACAGCCGATTCGGCATAAGAACTCATTTCCTCCAGAAGAATTTTTGCATTCTCCTTTTCGGTTACAGGCTTGTCTTTATTGAACTTTTCTAGCTTCAGAATATCATTGTAGCTGTAGAACATGACGCACTGACCTTCAAGCCCATCTCGACCTGCTCTACCAGTTTCTTGATAGTAGCCTTCTAAAGACTTTGGCACATCGTAATGGATTACGAATCGAACATCTGGTTTGTCAATTCCCATTCCGAATGCGATGGTTGCCACAATCACATCTACTTCTTCATTCAAGAAATCGTCTTGATTTTTCATTCTCACGGCAGGATCGAATCCTGCGTGATAAGGTGCTGCTTTAAAGCCATTCACTTGAAGGAACTGGGCAATTTCTTCTACCTTTTTTCTGCTCAAGCAGTAGATAACGCCCGATTTGCCTTGATTCTCTCGAATAAACTTAATGAGCTGTTTCTTGATTCCCTTTTTAGGTCGAACCTCATAATAGAGGTTTTCTCTGTTGAAAGAAGACTTGAATAAGTCTGCGTCTTCCATCTGAAGGTTTCTCTGAATATCTAGCTGAACTTTTGGAGTAGCTGTTGCAGTAAGCGCAATAATTGGAATATCACCTAAATGATTGATGATAGACTTGATTCTTCGGTATTCTGGCCTGAAATCATGACCCCATTCCGAAATACAATGCGCTTCATCGATGGCTGCAAAAGAGATGTTGGCTTGCCTTAGAAAGTCAACGTTTTCTTCTTTGGTCAATGATTCTGGAGCTATGTAAAGTAGCTTGAGCTCACCCGCTAAGGTGGCTTTTTTAATTCTATTAATTTCTGATTTTGAAAGGGTGGAATTTAGGAATCTAGCATTTACACCTACAGCATTCATCTGATCCACCTGATTTTTCATCAGAGCTATCAGCGGAGAGATGACAATGGCCGTTCCCTCTTGCACAATAGCTGGCATCTGGTAACACATAGATTTACCCGCACCTGTGGGCATAATCACAAAGGTGTTTTTCCTTGCTAATAAGTTTAGAATTATTTTTTCCTGATTTCCCCTGAACTGATCGTAGCCGAAAACTTCTTTGAGTTTCGACCTTAAGACTTCGACACTTACCATATTAATCTGTCTAAACCCATTTGGAATGAGACCATTACTTATATTTGTCGCACAAATTTAACCTGCGTTTCAATTGAATTTAAGCAAAAATATTCAAACAATAGCCAAAGAAACTCTTTACAAAGAGGCAGAGGCCATTAAAAAAGTTGCAGACTACATTGACGATGAATTTGAGGCGGTTGTCAATGACATTCTTTCCATGAAAGGTAGGTTAGTTATTACAGGAGTGGGGAAGAGCGCCATCATTGCCAATAAAATTGTAGCTACCCTAAATTCTACAGGTACTCCCGCCATGTTTATGCATGCTGCCGATGCCATTCATGGCGATATGGGCATGATTAGAGAAGAAGACATGGTTATGTGTATCTCTAAAAGTGGCAACACTGAAGAAATAAAGGTGCTTATTCCTTTATTAAAGAGAACGGGAGCAAAAGTTATTGGCTTAGTAAGCAATGAAGATTGTTTTGTAGCGAAACACTCCGACCGTTGCATAAGAGCAATAATATCGGAAGAGGCAGATCCAAACAACTTGGCACCAACCACAAGTACCACGGTTCACATGGCCGTTGGAGATGCTCTGGCGGTGAGTTTACTATTGGCTAGAGGGTTTACTTCTGAGGATTTCGCCAAATATCATCCTGGAGGATCGCTTGGCAAGCAACTATACTTAAAGGTAGATGATATCTATCCAAAGAATGAATTGCCCGTTGTTCAAGAAACAGACTTGGTTAAAGCCAGTATTTTAGTAATTTCAAAGAAGAGATTGGGAGCAGCCGCAGTGGTAAATGCTCAAAATGAATTGGTCGGAATTTTTACGGATGGCGACCTTCGCAGAATGCTGGAAAATCATGATGACTTTTCTTCGTTAACCATAGGAGAAGTGATGACCAGCAACCCTAAAACTATTAATACAGGAGAGTATGCCTTAAGAGCGCTCAACATGATGCGTCAATATGACATCAACCAGTTAATTGTAGTAGACCAGCAAAATAAGGTAGTTGGTTTTCTGCATATCAGTGATCTTCTAAATGAGGGAATAGTATAGAAATGACACAAAACTATGTAGTAATCATGGCAGGCGGAATCGGAAGCAGGTTCTGGCCTTATAGTCGTGCAAATAAACCTAAGCAGTTTTTAGATGTTTTAGGAACCGGAAGGTCTTTAATCCAAATGACCTATGATAGGTTTTTAAATATTTGCCCTAGCTCAAATATTTATGTTATTACCAATAAGAGCTATTATGACTTGGTAAAAGAGCAACTTCCGGAGCTGAGTGATGACCAGATTCTACTTGAGCCTATAGGAAGAAATACTGCAGCAGCAGTCGCATACCCTGCTTTTAAGATAAAACAAAGAGATCCTGAGGGTGTAATGATTGTTGCACCATCTGACCATGTAGTTTTCAAGGATAACATTTTCGAGCAAAATCTGACTACTGCAATAGATGCTGCAAAGGGAAGTCAGAAGTTGATTACCTTAGGTATTGTGCCAAGCAGACCTGAGACTGGCTATGGATACATTCAGTACCATTCTAGTCCTCAGGAAAAAGTGAAAAAGGTAAAGACCTTTACAGAAAAGCCTGAGCTTGAACTGGCCCAGAAATTTATAGAGAGTGGCGACTTTGTATGGAATGCAGGCATTTTTATATGGTCTATAGACACCATCACCAAAGCCTTTCATAGATACCTGAAAGATGTTGCTGTCATTTTTGAAGAAGGTAATGACAAGTATTATACTTCTGATGAGCAATCTTTCATAGATGAGGCATATGCTCAGTGTAAAAGTATATCGATAGACTATGGCTTAATGGAAAAAGCCGAAGATGTTTACATGGTCAAGGGAGAGTTTGACTGGTCGGACCTCGGTAGCTGGGATTCGCTTCACGAGACAAAAGACAAGGATAAAAACAATAATGTAGTTGATGCGACTGCCTTGCTTTACGATTCTAAGAATTGCTATGTAAAAGGGCCTAAAGAAACATTAATTGTAGCTCAAGACTTAGACGGCTACTTAATCACTCAATCAGATAACGTAATCCTTATTTGTAAGAAGGACGCTGAGAAAAAGTTCAGAGAATTCTTAAGTGATGCCAAAGAAAAGGGAGCTCAGTTTGGCTAAGCTCCTAACCTCTTTGTCTTAGAACTTCATAGATTATAACTCCACTGGCAACCGATACATTTAGTGACTCAATTTGCCCATTGATGGGTAGTTTTACATGACCATCAGCTAGTTTCATATATTCAGGAGATATTCCATCTTCTTCTGAACCCATCATTATTGCGGTAGGTGCTGTTAGGTCAGCCTCATATACTAGTTTATCGGCTTTTTCTGAACACGCAATGACTGAAATACCGTTGGCCTGAATCTCTTTAATAGTTGTTTTCAGATTTTCAACCCGACAAACAGCAATATGGTTGAGTGCTCCGGCTGAGGTCTTCATAGCATCAGCCCCCAGTTGAGCAGTGCCTCTACTTGGCACAACTATAGCATGAGCACCAGCACACTCAGCTGTTCTAGCAATTGCGCCAATGTTTCTCACATCTGTTACTCTATCTAGAATAATTAAAAGGGGTGTTTCACCTTTGCTGTACGCTTCGGATATAACATTGTCTAGTGAGGCATACACTACCGATGAAAGGTAGGCAACCACACCTTGATGATTCTTTTTAGTTAACCGATTCAGTTTTTCTACAGGTACTTTTTGTACCGGAACAGAATGAGCTTTGGCTAAACTCATTAACTCTAGGATGAGTTCGTTTTTAAGATCTTTCTGAAGTAAAATTTTATCTACTTCCTTTCCTGCTTCAATAGACTCAATTACGGCTCTTGTGCCATAGATAAAATCAGCTGATTGATTTGGCTTCATTCAATAATTCTCCCAGTTCGCCATTGAGATACGGCATACATCCATGTCTCTTTGTAGCGCTTTCCTCTAATGAGTTTGTATTTAGTTATACCATCCTCTTGGATGATGTCAAAGATAAAACGAATTCTTCCGCCTTCTTCTGAAGGGAAAACCCAAAGCTCGGTATTCTCATTTCTGAATACCTGAATTGGGTTACCAAAAATCTGATAAACCATGCCTCTATCGGTTTTCCAGCCAGCTCTATCTTCAGTAAAAAGTCGGGCAGACTTTCGGATTCTTCTATAGTAGTACTTTACAAAGTCTTTGGCTACCCTTTCATTGCTAGAGAGTGTGTTGCTAACGAATTCTTCGAATGCTTTCCTGGTGTCATCAGGTCTTCTCAATTCTTTGTATTCATCTGTTGTGCTTACATAAATCAATGGCTGAACGAGCGCTGAGTAATCTCCAAAATATGGGAAGTATTCATCGGTAACCAGAATTTTATAATGCAACTCGGGATGGCTGGAGGCTTTTATTGTATAGTACCCTTCGTTGTAGAACTCAAAGACTTCGCATTCATTAGTTCCGTATAGAGTGTCTAGTGGATTAATGCTAGGCTCATTTGTTTCGTTTTCATAAAACGGTGGGAATGCCACTGCTCTGTTGTTCTCAACTCCAGTGATTTCGTAGTTCAATGAATCGCCAAAAGGATTCATTAAGCGAATTGGGTGGTTTCTATTTATATATTTAGCGAAGAAGGGTATGTTTTTCTCTTTTTCGAATATTAGAAAAGGAGTTGGTTTAAGTTCGCCATTTACCAACGGGATATCATAGTAGTAGTGTTCATCTTTAACACCATTATAAATATCTATCACCAATAGATTGTCATTCTCCCCTTTTTCGAAGTCTAGCTCGTAGGTGTATTGTCTAAAATCTACATCTACTACCTGAGAGGTGTCTATTCTTACGCTGCTACCAGGGCTTTTTTCATCTATGTAGCTGCTGCGTAAATCATAGCTTAATTGGTAGTCAGATATTCTAACATTGCCATTATTCAGCATGAAATTAAAATATACTTTATACTGATTGTCTTTGGCTGCTATTTGGTGTCTAACTAAAAATTCATGCTCTTGATTATATAGATAGCTCAACTCTCCAGAGCTCATGCGCTGCTGAGCAAAGGCACCTAGGCTACAAATACATAAAAGACAAGAGATGAAAAATTTCATAATTAAGCTTATTCAAATTTAAGAGAAATGAGCTTCTGAGGAACAAATTTGAGTGAATTCGAGAGATTCCCCTAATTTTGGCCAAAGTTTCAACATGGCTACCTATACTACCGAAATAGCATCAGACAGTATTCCTTCAGATAATCCCATTCATCAACGATTATTACAGGCCTATTATTTGGCTAAACCTTATGTTAAGGGCGATTTGCTAGAGCTCGGTTGTGGAGAAGGTAGAGGGGTTGAGCTTTTGAGTCCTCTGGCCCAAAGCTATTTAGCGCTAGATAAAATTCAGGAAGTCATAGATAGGTTAAAGGAGAAACACCCTAAGGTAGATTTTCAACAGGCAGTATTTCCTCCTTTCCAAACACTTGAGGATAATAGCTTCGATTCTGTAGTGAGCTTTCAGGTAATTGAGCATATAAAAGATGACAAATCGTTCTTAAAAGAAATTTATCGCGTGCTGAAGCCCGGAGGTATAGCGGTGCTAACTACTCCGAACATTAAAAAAACTCTTACTCGAAACCCTTGGCATGTAAGAGAATATACAGCAGAACAACTTACTCAGCTGGCTTCTCAGATTTTTCCGAAGGTTACCATGAAGGGTGTAGGAGGAAATGAGAAGGTGATGAAGTATTACGAGCAGAATAAAGAGTCGGTGAGAAGAATTACGCGTTTCGATATTTTCAACCTTCAATATAGACTGCCAGCACCTTTGCTTAGAATACCGTATGACATCTTGAATAGAGTTAATAGGAACAAGCTCAATACTTCGGATTCGGGTCTAGTGGCTGAGATTACACATAACGACTATGTTATGATGGAAGATGGAGATGCTGCCCTAGATTTATTCCTAATTCTTGAGAAATAGCCTATTGCAAGTTTTGTTTCGCTAAGAGTTTTTTCAAAGCTTTGAGCAACTTTTCATCGTTTGCATTCCGCGCTCGTTCTAGATTTTCTCTGAGTTTTAATACCTCTGTTTTCAGAATGTGCTCTTCTTCGGTTTTACTCGGAAGGGACAGTATCTCTGATAGCCGTTCATTTTTATCGGGTTTGAAATAGACTTCCTCTGGTTCATTCAAAGTATCTAATGTAACGGTCATGTGTCCAGAACCAGTTAAGAGCCAACTGGGGTTTATTTCTGGATATTTCTCGAATATATTTTCTAGAAACTTAGTTTGAATATCAGTGTCATTTTTGATGGCTTTGCTCAACGAGCCATTAGACATACCGACTTCCATTTCAAATTTCCTGATCGATAGATTCTTAAACTTTATGAAATCGTTGAGTCTTCTGACTATGATTGACATTGAAATTTACTTAGAAAAAAATCTATAATACGGTTGAAAACATAGATAATTATCTATAACTTTATCGTTTGAATACACGAATACAATGATACAAAATTGGCATAGAAAACTTGTCATCTGGTAAATGAGCACCACAGACATTTCTATGATAACACCCAGGTATGGCAAATCAAGAAGTAAGCGAGAAGACAAAACTCGGTAAACCGCTCGTTCTTAAGCTTTATGAAAGCCAGCGAGAATCAATGGAAGAGTTTGTTAAGAGTGAAAATAGGCGATTGGTTAATGAAGGCCTTATGCCTAAAACCTCATCAGACTATGCAAGGTTAATCTTTCAAAAAGGTTTAGAGGCCATGGGGCTAAATAAAGACTAGTTAAAGAAATCATACACACATGAGTTTTTTAGTAATGGAGCCAAGTGAAGGCCAAGGATATAGCTCTTTTGAGTCGAGAATAACCTTTCACCTTATGAAGGATTGTTACGAAAAGCTAGTTCAAGATTTGGGAGTGGCTAAAGCCGAAGAGGTGTTGCACAAAGCTTGGTTCAGAATTGAGCAGGTAATGCTAGAAAATGGAGTAGAACCACTGAATGCTGCCACAATGATTTTTGAAAACTTCAATTTCGATAAGCAGCTACATTCTGAGTGTTATGCAGCTATATATTGGAAAACCGAGCTAGATGGTATTTCTGAACCTTCCGAATAGGGTGGGTTGTTTGAAAGACATAAAAAAAGGGTCTCCAGCCAAGCTAGAGACCCTTTTTTTGATTCTTATCTATTAAAATGTACTTCTGTCAATTTGCATACGTACTTGTTGCTCTTGTAGCATGTCTCCAACTTTTGTGGCTTCATCGGTTTTACCAAACTCTTCTAATAGTAATTGGATGTATCTCAAACCTTGAGATTTAGACCTAAAACTAAAGTCGTTGTATCTCATTTTATTTTGCAAGTAGGTAAGCTCTGAATTGAACTGTTCGGCCATTTCCATAGCCATTTTCAGAGCTGTTTCGTCTTCACCAATTTTGAAGTATCCTTCTACAAAACCTACAGTAGATACATCGTATGGTACAGCTTCAACAGGCATTTTCTCCATACCAAAGTCAAGGACTTCTTTAGCTCTGGCAGAATCGCCTTCTATGATCAAGCCCTCAGCTAAAGTGGTAATCATTGATCTATGATTCTGAACAAAACCTCTGTAGTCTTCATTGAGGTTGGCACTAGGATCGTCCAAACCTCTGAACTGCATTTTATTCATCACGTTATCGTACATGAGGTCCGTGTTTACCAAGTCTCTCATGTTTTGAGGCTTTTGAACTGGTAAAAGTCTGTAAGCCATACCTTCTTGTACCAAATAAGGCTCTGCTTCCCAATTCAATGCGTTCACAGAAGTATAGTTGAAGTAAATAGGTCTCTCCCAGTTGTTTTGAGCAATCAGGTCGAACAACATCATTTGGCCTTTATCTACAGTTCTAGAGGCAACTTCTCCTTGAGAATTTCTTTTAAAGTCGAAGTACATTCTATCTACCAGATAAGGTTTTAGGCTTTCAGGAACGAGGCCTTTTTCCAAAACCGTAGCAGTATCTACAGGCATAGTCAAAGTTTCTGCAGGTATTAGCATCACTTCGGCTCCAGAAGCAAAAGTTCTCTTGAATTGAGGAACATCTCTTCTAACCACATCAATATACTCTTTTAGGTCTATGGCTTGGCCAGCAAACTGCGGTAGCTCGTTTACATAAAGTACATCGTTGGTTCCCTGTCTATAGTTATCTATAGTCAAAGAGTAAGGGAATGCCTCCGATTCATTCATCTTGGTTGCTGTCTGCTCAATGTACCAGTCGGTGGCATAGTAGCTCAATACTACTACACGAACATCGGTTCGGAATCCTTCAACCTCCTGAATGTACCAAAGCGGGAAGGTGTCATTATCTCCACCAGTAAACAGAATGGCATTCGGTGCCACTGAGGCTAAGAAGTTTCTCGCTGAGTCTACTGAGAAGTATCTGTTAGATCTATCGTGATCGTCCCAGTTTTCAGCAGCCAAAATTATTGGTGCTATAGCCCCGAGGGCTAAAGTGCCTATTGCCAGTGCTTTTCCTCGCTTGGCTAGTGCGCCACCTATGGCCAGCATAGATAACCCAATCCAAATGGCAAAAGCGTAATATGAGCCTGCGTAAATATAGTCTCGTTCTCTTGGTTCAATTGGTGGAGAGTTCAGGTAAACTACTAAGGCTACACCAGTTAATACAAAAAGCATTAGTGTTGCCGAAAAACCTTTAGGGTCTCTGTTGAATTGGAAGAAGAAGCCCACTAGGCCAAGGATGAGCGGAATCATATAATATTGATTTCTACCCTTGTTATTGATGATAGTTTCAGGAACGCCCTTATTACTAGAAACAGGGCTGAGCCAATCTGCATCTTGAATATCACTCTCTCTTCCAGCAAAATTGAACATGAAGTACCTTAGGTACATATGTCCAATCTGATGCCTAAACATAAACCTCAGATTGTCTCCAAAGCTCGGGATTTCACCTGGAGTAACTCCAGTTACCTCCATATATTTTCTGTCATGACCTGGGGCAGAGCTCCACATTCTAGGTAAGAGGGTGGTGTAAGCTGGGTCATATTCATAATCCATTTTGTAGTCAGAGATCTTGTATCCGTCTTCTGCCTTGTAGTATACAGGAGCACCTTCAACGTAGTCTGTGATTGGCGCATTAAAATACTGACCATGAACTAACGGACGGCTTCCATATTGCTCCCGCTTTAGGTAAGACACAAAGGTCATTACGTCTTCAGGGTTGTTTTGGTCAATTGGCGGATCTGCTCTAGAACGAACTAAAATTACAGCGTAACAAGTATAGCCAATGAGCACAAACGCCATGGAAAGAATGAGTGTGTTCAGGTTCACCATTTCCTTCTTAACAGTATATCTGAGCCCAAATATGATGAGCGCAATAACAATGATGGTTAAGAACAATGCACCAGAACCAAAAGGAAGTCCAAACGCATTTACAAAGGTGATCTCAAATTTACCAGCAATACTCGGTAGCCCTGGAATAATAAAAGAGTTGATGAAGAGTACTAGAAACAAGCTAAACGCTAAAGCCAGAATACCGCCAGTCCAAGTAGGCTTCTTGTATTTCTTAAAGTAATATACTAGACCTAAGGCCGGAAGCGTAACTAAAACTTGCAGGTGAACTCCAGTTGAAAGTCCGATCATATAAGCAATGAAAAGCAGCCATTTATTAGCTCTACTTTCATCGTCTACCAATTCCCACTTTAGAATAGCCCAGAATACCACTGCGGTAAAGAAAGAAGACATGGCATAGACTTCGCCCTCTACAGCAGAGAACCAGAATGAGTCTGTAAATGAAAAAGCTAAGGCTCCAATAGCACCAGAGCCCAATAAAAGCAACTTCTGAGTTGGAGTCTCTTCACCTATTTTTGCAGAAATTATCTTTCTACCTAGCATCACTATGGTCCAATACAAGAACAGAATAGTGAAGGCCGAAGAAAGTACACTGGCCATATTAACCCAGTAAGCCACTCTAGTTACATCACCAAAAGACAGAAAAGAGAAAAGTCTACCTATAAGCATAAAGAGCGGAGCTCCCGGAGGGTGAGACACCTCTAGTTTGTAAGCTATGGCAATAAATTCTCCACAGTCCCAGAAACTAGCGGTTCGCTCAACGGTGAGCACGTAGGTAATTAGGGAAACCAAAAATACACCCCAACCCACAAGGTTATTAGTCTTCTTAAAATCTGTCATTTAAAAGCTATTTGAGGCGTGAAAATAGTAAAAATATGATAGGGCAACGGTTAAAAATTATTAATCCAAAACCCTAGAGTACTATTCGTAAACACCAATGTAGAACCATAGCCATAGTAAAAACAGAGGAATATAAGAGGTGGCCACTATGGCATTGGCTACAGACTTTTTCTTACGAGCGGCAAAATCTACCCCATAAGTCAGTACTACCCAATAGACGATTTCAAAAACATTGAGTTGTTGGTTCACATACCAGTACTTTTCTCGCACTTCATTATAGTCGAAGAAACTCATGTAAGAAAGAGGGTAAAAGGCCGTGTACTCCCAATAATTAGGGTCGGTTTGTACAAACATAAACCAGAAGATCTTGATTAATGTAGGTACAAAGAATACCACTTCAGCAATCATAGCTATTGTCCAGCACTTTTTATAAGGCACATTGTAGCCCCACATAAAACAGCCCACCCAAAGAATAAAACCTACAATAGTAAACTTCAGGCCATATACAATGGGGATTGATAGTAGCTTAAAGCCTGCTATAATTCGAAAGATGAGCGCTTGTGGTCCTTCTAAAAATTTAAATGCAGCAATCTCGTTTACTATAAAGGTCTGCTGCACGTATACTAGCACGAAGTAAATGGCACAAACCACAATGAAAAACAGGGCTCTGTTGAAGTTGGTTAATTCTCTAACCTGTAATTCTAGTTTGCTGTATTCTCTTGGCATTCGAAACTATTTGCAGTAAAAGTACGATTTAAGGACGAAGCCAATAAGAAATTTGTGTCAGTGTATGGCTATTGGAATAAGCGGCAGTAATATTGCCTGAATATTGAGTATGAAGAATTTAGCGTTAAGGTCTTTTCTGATTTTGTGTTTGCTGGGCGGAGGCGTGTCTCGGGCATCAACTGTTCAACAATCTTCTGATTCTACACAATATCTGTTGTTGAATATGGCTCTGCAGCTTCAGATTACAGATGCTGTAGACAATATGTACAACTTCAAGTTTCACAAAGCTGAGGTAGAGTTTAATTGGATGAAGTACAACTACCCAGATCATCCACTACCATACTTCCTGTTCGGGATAAGTACTTGGTGGCAAATGATGCCCAATTTGGATAAAGAGTCACCTTTAGGCGATGAATTTCTGGCCTACATGGATACTACCATTACCAAGGCTGAGGCTATTTACGATGCAGATGAATCTAACATAGAAGCAGCTTTCTTTTTGGCAGGAGCACACGGTTTTGTTGGTCGCTATCACTCAGAAAAGAAAAACTGGATGAGGGCAGCTAGTGCCGGCAAAAATGCCTTGAAGTACCTTGAAATAACCCAGGGTAATGAGAGCTTTAGCCCAGAGATTCTTTTTGGAGATGCGCTCTTTAATTATTATTCCATTTGGATCAGAGAAACCTATCCTATGTTAAGGCCTGTGCTGTTATTTTTTCCTAAAGGAGACAAAGAGCTTGGCCTAAAGCAACTCAATGAAGTGGCCAAAAATGCCTTCTATACGAGAATTGAGGCTACTTATTTTCTAATGCGCATAAAGGCCTTTGAAACTAATGAAACCTTTGATGCGCTAAGACTTGGTGAATATGTTCATCAAAAATACCCGGACAACGCCTACTTTCATCGGTTTTATGCCAGAATGCTTTATACCGTTGGTCAGTACGACAAAGCCGCAGCTGAGTCTACCGAAATTCTAAACAGAATAGAGCAAGGACAAGCGGGGTATGAAGAAATCAGTGGACGATACGCAAGTTTTTACTTGGGGCATCTCAACAAAATGAAAAAGCACGATGATGTTGCCGCTACTCATTTTCAAAATGTCATCAACTTTACAGAGAGTCTGGTAGATGAGGAAGACTCTGGGTACTATTTGTATTCTCAGTATTATTTGGCCGAATATGAGGTTGAATCTGGTCAATATGAGAGCGCGATGGACCGCATAGATATCATTCGCGACAACACCAAGCGAAGAGAGAGTCTTAACGAGAAAGCCAGAGACTTAAAGAAGGAAATCAAAAAACGGACATAATTCTGCGAGACGAATATCTCTTGAAGTGCATAAAATATTCTTCGATATTTATACATTTGTACCGAATTATATTTTGCATCTAATTATATAAATCGTGAATCTGAAACTAGATAAAATCGACCGAAAGATACTCGACATTTTACAGTCGAATGCTAAAATCACGAATGCTCAGCTTTCGAAAGAAATTGGCCTTTCGCCAGCTCCTACCTTAGAAAGGGTGAAGAAGCTAGAAAATTCAGGAATTATTAAAAGCTACCATGCCAAGCTAGATACTGACAAAATTGGTATGGGGGTGAGCACTTTTGTATATGCCACTCTAAAAGGACATAACAAGTCCAATATTGAGATTTTCATGGAGGCCATCAATAAAATCGAAGAAGTTATTGAGTGTCATCACGTTACAGGTTCTGGCGACTTTGTGTTGAAAGTAATTGCCAAGGATATTGCCTCTTATCAGCAGTTAATGCTAGAAAAAGTGAGTGATATTTCTGTGGTAGACAACTTGCAGTCAATGGTCATCCTCTCTACCTTTAAGGATAGCAAGGTAATGCCAATTCCAGAATAGCATTTATGTCTACAAATCAGAAGCGCATCTTGGAGAAGTCTCAGATCGAGCAGATCATTCGAAGAATGGCCTATGAGGTTTATGAGAATAACCACGATGCAGAAAAAATCTATTTAGCAGGAATAGCCAACAATGGAGAGAAAATTGCCCAGCTGATTCAAAAAGAAATGAATGCCATTTCTGAGATACCAGTTGAGCTTATTAGAATAGACATTGATAAAGATGCTAAGCGTCAGCCCATTGTAAGCTATTCTGCAGAACCCGATGTTCAAGACTTCACCCTAATTGTGGTAGATGATGTGTTGAACTCGGGTAGAACCATGATTTATGCTTTCGATCCTTTCTTGAAAATGCCAGTTCGGAACATTCAGACGGCCGTGCTAGTTAACAGAACTCATAAGCGTTTTCCTGTAGCTGTAGACTATAAAGGATTCGAGTTGGGAACAACTATAGAAGAACATATCCACGTGAAGTTGACAGAGGAGGAGTTTGGCGCCTATTTGTACTAATTTTTCTTAAACTAAAACATATAAGATGGACTTTGATTTACAAGAACTCTGGAATGAGCATAGCGCAGCAATAATTGCTTTCGCCTTAAACCTACTTTTAACCTTCGTTATACTCATAGTTGGTCTATGGGTTATCAAAAGGTTGGTTTCTACTCTCAGAAAGATTTTAACCAAGAAAAATGTAGATCCTACTCTAATCCCAACCTTGCTCGGAGTTGTCAAAATTGGATTAACCACTGTGCTGTTAATAGCAGTTGTAAAGCGATTTGGAGCGGATACAGCGGGCCTAGTTGCCATTTTAGGTGGTTTGTCTTTAGCGCTTGGTTTAGCACTACAGGGTTCTTTGGGTAATTTTGCTGGTGGAATGCTTATTCTTACGCTTAAGCCATTTAAAGCAGGCGATTTTGTGGAGGTAAATGGAGAGTCTGGTACTGTTCATTCAGTTACTATCATCAATACAATACTTAGAACCACAGATAATAAGATTATCTACCTTCCAAATGGTTCTGTTGCAAATTCTAATATCACCAACTTCTCTCATGAAGAAAAAAGGAGATGGGATAAGGTATTTGGAATTGACTACGCTGATGACTTTGAAAAGGCAAAAAAGATTATTCAAGACCTGCTAGCTGCAGATGAGCGTATTCACAAAGATCCTGCTCCATTTGTTCGTGTTACAAACCTTGGAGATAGTAGTGTAGATATTCAGGTAAGAGCCTGGACAGACACTTCTGAACTCTGGAATGTGAACTTCGATATGATAGAAAAAGTAAAATTGGAGTTCGATAAAGAAGGTATCTCTTTCCCTTTTCCGCAAAGAGATGTCCACGTTTATAACGAAAAGTAGAACATCGATTCAAAACATATCACAAAGGGGTGAATGATTATATTTACCCCTTTAATTTTATAGGCATGTCCATTCATAAATCAGAAATAAAGAAGATAACCACACACCAAATTCAAGGCATGAAAGAGCGAGGAGAGAAAATCTCTATGCTTACTGCTTATGATTATTCTATGGCCAAATTGATAGATGGTGCTGGAGTGGATATTATTTTGGTGGGAGACTCGGCTTCAAATGTAATGGCTGGCCATGAGACTACCCTCCCCATCACTTTAGACCAAATGATTTACCATGCCAGCTCGGTGATTAGAGCTGTCGACAGATCTTTTGTGGTGGTAGATATTCCTTTCGGTTCTTATCAAGGTAATTCTTCAGAAGCATTGCGCTCTGCCATTAGAATAATGAAAGAGTCTGGTGCGCACGCGGTAAAGATGGAAGGTGGTGCTGAAATAAAAGAGTCTATTACCAGAGTGCTCAGTGCTGGTGTGCCTGTAATGGGGCATTTGGGACTTACGCCACAGTCTATCTATAAATTTGGTACGTATGCGGTGCGTGCTAAAGAAGAAGAAGAGGCAGAAAAGCTTATTTCTGACGCTAAGTTGCTAGAGGAGTGTGGCTGTTTTGGTATTGTTTTAGAAAAAATACCGGCCGAGTTAGCCAAACGAGTTTCAGAACAAATCAAAATTCCAACTATAGGTATTGGTGCTGGGCCGCATACAGATGGTCAGGTGTTAGTAATGCACGACATGTTGGGAATCACCGCAGAATTCAAACCAAGGTTTTTGAGGCAATATGCTCAAGTGGGAGATATTGTAAATGAAGCCGTTGCCAATTACGTAAAAGATGTTAAATCTGGCGACTTTCCTAACGAAAAGGAAAGCTACTAGTAATCTTAAAAAAGACATATTTTATTACATTGCGCATCCTAAATTTTTAATTAAGAAAATTCTAAAGCTTAATCATGAGTGAACAAAAGATAACCATCAATAACGGTGTGCTGAATGTTCCTGATAACCCTACGGTTCCTTTCATTGAAGGAGATGGTACGGGTGTAGACATTTGGCCTGCTGCAAAAAACGTATTGGATAGTGCCGTAGCTAAGGCTTATAATGGAGCTAAATCCATTCAGTGGAAAGAGGTTTTAGCAGGTGAGAAAGCTTTTAATGAAACAGGTGAGTGGATGCCTGCTGCTACATTAGAAGCTTTTAGAGAGTACTTGGTGGGAATTAAGGGGCCTCTTACAACTCCAGTTGGAGGCGGAATCAGATCACTCAACGTAGCGCTTCGTCAAGAGCTAGATCTTTATGCTTGTGTGCGCCCTGTTAGATGGTTCCAAGGAACTCCTTCTCCGGTAAAAGAGCCAGGTCTTTGTGATATGGTTATTTTCAGAGAGAATACGGAAGATATCTACGCAGGTATTGAGTTCGAAAAAGGAACAGAAGATGCTGCTAAGTTTGCGAACTTGTTGAAAGAGAACTTCCCAACTAGATTCAAAAAAGTAAGATTCCCAGATTCAGCTGGCTACGGAATTAAGCCGGTATCTGAAGAAGGAACTCATAGATTGGTTAAAGGAGCTATCGATTACGCTTTCGACCAAAAAAGAGATTCAGTTACCCTTGTTCATAAAGGTAACATCATGAAGTTCACTGAAGGTGCCTTCAAATCTTGGGGTTACGAATTGGCTAAAGACCAATATGGTGCTCAAGATTATGAGGGAGGACCTTGGCAAGTGATCGAAAAGGATGGTCACAGAGTGATTATCAAAGATGTAATTGCCGATGCTTTCCTTCAGCAAATTCTACTTAGACCTGCTGAATATTCAGTAATTGCTACCTTGAACCTTAATGGAGACTATGTTTCTGATGCTTTAGCTGCTATGGTTGGAGGTATCGGAATTGCTCCTGGTGCAAACATCAACTACAAAACAGGTACTGCAATTTTTGAAGCAACTCACGGTACTGCACCAAAGTATGCTGGTCAAGACAAGGTGAACCCTGGTTCAGTAATTCTTTCTGGTGCTATGATGCTAGAATATTTCGGCTGGCAAGAAGCTGCAGACCTTATTTATTCAGGACTGGAAAAGGCTATTGCCTCTAAAAGAGTTACTTACGATTTTGAACGACTGATGGACGGAGCAACGCTCCTCAAGTGCTCCGAATTCGGAGAAGAAATTGTGAAAAACATGTAAACAAAAGCCCCGTTCAGGGGCTTTTTTAATAAAGTGTTTTTTCATGGCTAAAAGAGTTGTTCCTTTTTTTCCGCTAAAGCTGGTTGCCTTTCCCGGAGAGCAAGTCAACTTGCATATTTTCGAGCCAAGGTACAAGCAGCTTATCAACGAGTGTCTAGAGTCAAACCAGACTTTTGTTATCCCTCTGTTCAATGAAATGATTAGAGATTTCGGTAGCGAAATGAAGGTTGAGAAGTTGGTGAAGCGCTACCCTACTGGTGAGATGGATGTTATTACCAGATGTACTAATGCTGTGCAAATTTTCTCCTTTCAAGAGAAGTTAGAGTCCAAGCTTTATGCTGGGGGAGAGGTTGAGCCAATTGAGAATATTCATGATCAGAACCCCGAACAATGGCAGGAACTACGCACGCTAGCTAAGCGATTGATTGAGGTTTTAAAGATGGAAAGTACTTTTGATGTAGATCTCGTTGAGAATTCGTTTGAGTTAGCACATAAATTAGGCTTATCTTTGGAGCAGGAGTATGACATGCTTCAGATGGTTAGGGAGTCTCAAAGACAGTCTTATATGATTAATCATCTCAAAAGGGCTTTGCCGTTGGTTAGTGAAATGGAAAGAGCCAAGGAGAAGATTAAGATGAACGGCCATTTTCAGCATCATGATCCGCTGAATTTTTAAATATGATCGAAAGTAATCTTTCTGAGTTCGGTACCATTCTCATTTTTATTTTAGGGGCCTTGGTCTTCGGAACGATCATGTTATTCGTTGCAAAGGTAATTCGTCCCGATCGTCCCAATTATGAGAAGTTAACTACTTATGAATCGGGAGAGGATACTGTAGGCTCTGCGTGGGGGCAGTTCAATCTTAAGTTTTATATAGTCGCTCTGATCTTTCTTTTGTTCGAAGTTGAGATTATCTACCTGTTTCCTTGGGCTATCATTTTTGGCGATAAGGAAATGATTGAGGGAACTGATTGGCAATGGGCATGGTTCGCCTTGGTAGAAATGTTCATCTTCATTTTTATCCTTGCCTTGGGCTTGGTTTATGCCTGGAGAAAAGGTTACTTGGATTGGGTGAAGCCGCAGCAAAGGACTTCAGATTTCGTTTCGAAAATTCCTTCGGAAGCCTATAAAAAATACATGAATTAATGGGGTTACTCGATCAGCAACTGGGGCAAGGCGGAATTATAATTTCCAAACTGGAAGACCTTATCAATTGGGCGAGGTTATCATCTATGTGGCCAATGGGTTTCGGTACTGCCTGCTGTGCAATTGAGTTTATGAGCGCTCAGTCTACCCCTTACGATCTAGATAGATTCGGAGTAATTCCTCGAGCCAGTCCAAGGCAATCCGATGTGATGATTGTGGCTGGAACAGTAACCTTTAAAATGGCCGATAGGGTAAGAAGACTCTATGAGCAAATGGCGGAGCCTCGTTACGTAATCTCAATGGGTTCTTGTTCCAATTGTGGTGGTCCATATTGGGAGCATGGTTACCATGTAGTGAAAGGAGTAGACCGAATCATTCCGGTAGATGTGTATGTGCCTGGCTGTCCCCCAAGACCAGAAGCATTGATTGGAGGTCTCATTAAACTTCAGGATAAAATTAGAAGTGAGTCTATTGTGGCTCCTAAAGCAGTAGAAAAACTATTGGCAGAAAGTGAAGGCTGAAGAAATCAAAATATTGCTGGAAGAAAGCTTCCCCAACAAACCATTTGAGTTGGTTGAAAATGCCACTCCTCAAGGCATTGTTGCACCTACAGAAAGTTTGGTGGAGGTGATGACTTTTCTTCATGCGAATGAGCAGCTTTACTTCGATATGCTTTCCTGTATTACAGGCTTAGATAATGGCGTTGAAGCTGGAACGATGGAGGTGATTTATAATCTCTATTCAATTCCCAATGACCTTCATTTAATGATCAAGGTATTACTTGACAGAGAGAAGCCTGAAGTGGATTCATTGGTAGAGCTTTGGAAAACTGCCGATTGGCAAGAGCGTGAGGTTTACGATATGTACGGCATTCATTTTAACAATCACCCAGATTTAAGAAGAATTCTAATGCCTGCAGATTGGGAAGGCTTCCCTTTGCGAAAAGATTACGAGGAGCAGACCTATTACCGTGGAATGAAAGTAAAATATTAGTGGCCAATCAAGTTCAATACATATTCGACAACGAGAATCTGAATAGATCAGCGCCTCAGAAATTCCGTCAGGAAGACCTGAAGCATGACGAGATGATTGTGAATATTGGTCCGCAACACCCGTCTACCCACGGAGTGCTACGCTTGGAGGTTGTTACTTCTGGAGAACAGATTGTAGAGGTTGTGCCTCACCTTGGCTATTTGCATAGGTGCTTTGAAAAGCATGCGGAGAATCTGCCTTACAATCAAACTTTACCATTTACGGATAGAATGGACTATCTGGCTGCCATGAATAACGAACACTCCTTTGCTATGGGAGTAGAGCGCATGCTGGGCATTGATAAAGATATTCCGAAGCGCGTAGAGTACATTCGTGTGGTTGTGGCTGAGTTGAATAGGTTAGCCTCTCACTTTGTAGCACTCGGTAGCTACGGAATGGATATTGGGGCAGTAACCGCCTTCTTCTGGATGATGCGCGATCGTGAGCATATTCTCAGGTTACTTGAGTGGGTTTCAGGTGCTAGAATGCTTTACAACTACATTTGGGTAGGAGGTTTGTTTTACGATCTGCCTGTAGGCTTTGAGGAAAGGTGCTTGGAGTTTGTTCAATACCTAAAACCTAAGCTTAAAGAGCTAGAAAATGTAGTTATCGATAATGCCATATTCGTCAATAGAACAGCCAATGTGGGTGTGTTGCCAATAGATTTGGCCATTAATTATGGCATTACTGGCCCGATGCTCAGAGGCTCTGGCCTAAAATATGACTTGAGAAAAGTTGATGCCTATTCGGTTTACCCAGAAATTGACTTCGAAATCCCTATAGGAAAGGGTCAGATGGGGCAGTTAGGTGATTGTTGGGACAGAACTTGGGTTCGTGTACAAGAGTGCTATGAATCCATCAGAATCATTGAGCAGTCACTAGAAAAGCTCACTAAAGAGCACAAAAGAGATCGTGATTTTGACCCTCGTGCTATGGTGCCGAAAAAGATTCGTCCTAAAGCCCAAGATTTATATGTACGAGCAGAAAATCCTAAAGGTGAAACTGGCTTCTACTTTAGAGCAGACGGAAGATCGGATATTCCTTTCCGATGCAAAGCTCGAGGAGCCAGCTTTGTCAACCTTTCCATCATCAATGAGCTCGCTAAAGGTGGTCAAATAGCAGACCTTATAGCGGTAATTGGCTCAATTGATATAGTGCTGGGCGAAGTAGATCGCTAGAGTAGTTCCCTCAGGTTATTCTCCCTGATATAAGCTCTCTGACCTCTCCATTTGATTTCGTACCAAATGTCTTTCTTCCCTATTACCTCTACTTTATGGCCTTGTCCAACCACTTCAATGAGTTCTGCGGCAGCCGAAGGGCCAGTCATTAGGTAGGCGTTACTCTGCATAACCAAAGCCCTTGTCTTATTAGCGTTCAGGTTGGTGACATAGAATACTAAGGCTAGTACAATCACAAGGCTAATGGCCAGGCTAGGTGATTTGATGTTGTGCTTCCTGATTTTCCTGAACATCATTCCGAGTATCAGAATACATAGCGCGAATAGCACTCCTAAAATCTGAAGCTTATAGTCTTCTACAATCTTTTTAGCCTGCTCAAACTGAGACATGTTGTAGCCCTCTAAACCATTTACCGTGGCGAGTTGCTCCATTTTTTTTAGCACGTCTTCATCTGCAGTTAAGCGATAATAGTCGTTCAGATAGAGAAAAGTTTTTCCAAGATTGCCCATTGCCTCATTGCTGTAAGCCATTTTTAGCAGCATTGCGGGCGTTGCTTCTTGTGATTCGGTGTAGATTTTCTCGTAAATTCTGAGCGATTGAGTATATCTTCTCGCGGAGAATAAAGAATCTGCTTCTTTTATTTCATTTGTAACCGACTGTGAAACAGCGGTTTGAGAAATAAAAATGATTCCGATGAATATTAAATGTAGAAATTTGAAAGCTCTGTTTTGCATTTTGTTTCTAAGGTCTTACCTTTGCACTCGCAATTAAGGAAAACGACCTTAATCACACAAAAAAAATTCTTGATCTGGTAGCTCAGTTGGTAGAGCATCTCCCTTTTAAGGAGAGGGTCCTGGGTTCGAGCCCCAGCCAGATCACATCTCCTAAAAGCCTCTGAATTTTCAGAGGCTTTTTTTATTGCCTCTTGGTTCAGAAACCGTTCGCTATCTAAAACAATTTTCCAGATAAGTAAAGTGCTTTTCTGTTGAGGGCTTTTCAATTTCTCCGAGAAAACTGGTGATAATAGCATATTCGAAATCTACGAATCATTAGCCGGGATAATGTTTTTTAGTTAAACAGTTTTCTTTAGATTTAGTGATTATTAACATTTCTCTTGAAGAAACTCTCGGCCATATTGCTCCTTCTTTGTTTGGCAATGTATCAGTTCGGATACTTTGCGGCAGACTATTGGGTGGGCAAGCATATTGATAACAAGTGGTCTGAGAAAATCTATGCCGAATCATTCGATGAAAGTAATATTGAACTGATTAAGGTGCCTATCTCTGTGCCTTACATGCCAGATGATCAAGAGTTCAAAGTGGTAAATACTTCTTATGAAGAAGGAGGTAAGTTCTATAGAGTATTAGAGCAGCGCTACAGAAACGATACTTTGGAGATGAAAGTAGTTGCCGATAACTACAAGATATTTTTAGAGTCGGTAATCAATGAATGGATCTCAACCACAGAAGCAGACTCACCTTTAGATGCTGTGGGTAAGCTGCAAGCAAAAGTTATTTCTAAAGAATTCAATTACAATAAATCAATCTTGGGTGAAAGACCCTTTTCTGGCTTGGTAGAGGCCACTAAAGCAATCGAAAGCAATCATTTTTACTCTACTCTAAAGCTAGATGTTCCTACTGAACCCCCGCGCGAGGTGTAATCATTCCTACTATTGAGAGCATTTGATGATGCTCTTGGTCATTATTCCAGAGGATTTATAAGAGCTAAAAAAGGCATTTTGCCTCCCTTGATCTATTTTTTATCGGGTTCAGATTTTTTTAATGCTCAGCTATACTTTGTGAGTAATGACAGGCTGTTGGGCACTATTACCAAGGCAGTCATTTAATCCTGAATACATGTTTTTTAAATGAAGTTCATGGGCTCTGTCTTTGAATGGATAGGAATTGTGTTTACCAAAAGTTAAACCGCCCTAGCAGAGGTGTTTGTTCGCTTCTATTTTTTGCTAGTAATCTGTATTCGGGTTTTAACAGGTAGCAATTGATGTGGAGTCAATGCCCAAGATTCCCATCAAGCTACTTGATTAAATAAATTTTGAACCAAAGAAAAGACATGAACTGATTATAGATTAAGCAATCAATTAAGTTTACAGCCCACCGTCATTGTGCAATCTGGCGGTGGGTTTTGTTTGCGCTTTTTTGTAACCCTTAAATACTGTTCTGATAAACTCGCGTTATCTTAGCAACCAATGAAAAATGATAATCCTATAGGTATTTTCGATAGTGGTTTAGGTGGCTTAACCGTAGCTAATGCAGTTTATCGTTTGCTAAAAAATGAGCAGTTAGTGTATTTTGGAGACTCTGCTCATTTGCCATACGGAGATAAGTCTGCTGCAACCATTCAGGCCTATTCGGTTAAAATCTGCGATGTTCTACTTCAGAAGAATGCCAAGCTTATACTGATAGCATGTAATTCTGCTTCTGCGGCAGCCTATGAGTTAGTAAAGGCCTATGTAGGATCAAAAGCTAAAGTGCTTAATGTAATAGATCCTGTAGTGAATTATGTGGCCGAAAAATATGCAGGAAAACATGTAGGGCTAATTGGTACTAAGCAAACGGTGGGTTCTGGCGTTTATGAATATCAACTTAAGCTCAAAGATCCCTCTATAAAGTTTTCTGCCTTGGCTACTCCATTATTGGTCCCAATGATTGAAGAGGGCTTTCATAACAATAACATCTCTGAAGCCATCATTGAGCAATACCTCAGTGATTCTGTTTTGGAAGGTATTGATACCCTCATTTTGGGGTGTACTCATTATCCGCTCATAAAAGATGCAATTGATAAGTTTTATGGAGGAGCGATAGAAGTAATAGATTCTTCAGTAATTGTTGCTAAAGCTCTAGAGGCTTATTTAGAGACAGAAGGCCTTGCAGCTGAAAAGCTTTCTAAAGACCATGAATTCTTAGTTTCCGATATTACGCCTTCCTTTGAAAAAGCAGCTGAGCTCTTCTTTGGAAGAAAAGTGCCGTTGGAAAAACATATTCTCTGGGAGTAGGTTCAATTAGCGTGTCTGAACTAAATTTGGGGCGAGATAATTAATAACCTAGTAATTCGGTAGGATACAGATTATCACATCCGAGAATTAAGTGTTTTATTTGCATTAACCAAGGGCAGAATTATAGCGTGTACGCATTCCTATTTTTCCTTATTTTTCTACTGATCTACACGGTTTTTGCCGTTTATGCCGAACGTAAAATCTCTGCTTTCATTCAGGATAGATACGGTCCGATGGAAACTGGCTATTACGGCCTGCTTCAGACTGTAGCTGACTTACTCAAACTCATCCAGAAAGAAGATATTGTTCCCTTTAAGGCTGATAAAAAACTCTTTAAACCAGCGCCTGTAATTATCTTTTTGGCTGTATTTGCTGGTTTTGCTGTGCTACCGCTCACTTCAGACTTTGCTGGTTCATCGGCACAAATTGGAATTTTCTACTTGTTAGCCATCGTGTCGTTAGATGTGGTGGGTATTCTTATGGCCGGTTGGGGGAGTAATAGCAAGTATGCCCTTTGGGGTGCCATGCGTTCTGTGGCTCAAATTATTTCATACGAAATACCGCTTGGCTTAATGGTGGTTTGTGTGGTTATGATTTCGCAAACGCTCAATCTTCAAGAAATTACTTATCAACAGAGTATTTGGTGGAATCAGATTAATCCCGAAGCTGAGAATTATCTTTTTGGCATTAAAGCACTTGGCATTGAAACCACAAATGTAGGCGGCATTCTTACTTGGAACATACTGAGGTCGCCACTGATGCTTATCGGTTTTGTCATCTTCTTTATCTCTTCTTTGGCTGAAAGTAACAGAGCTCCTTTCGACATACCAGAGGCCGAATCGGAGCTTGTAGGTGGTTTTCATACAGAATATTCGGGCTTTAGGTGGGCGTTAATCATGCTTTCGGAATATGGTATGATGCTGCTGGTTTCTTTCTTAGCCGTAATCTTGTTCTTAGGTGGCTGGAATTCTTTTTTGCCAAATATCGGTTCAGTAAAACTGGCAGAATGGACCAGCGGTGAGCCTGGGACTTTGGCAGGTCACCTTTGGGGAGCTTTCTGGATGATTTCTAAAGCCTTGTTTTTGGTGGCAGTGCAAATGTGGGTGAGATGGACATACCCAAGGCTAAGGCTAGACCAACTGATGAACTTGAGTTGGAAGTACCTTACTCCTGCTTCAATTCTTTTAGTTTTGTTGAGCGCAGTATGGAGGCTGCTGATGATATGAAGGGCTATTGGAGAAACATACGGACTGCTGTAGATACGCTAAAAACGGGCTTGAAGGTAACTGCCAAGCACATGAAAGATGCGCGTACTCAAAGAACAGCTATTGTGCCTGAAGCTGATAATTACTTTGAAAAGCAGAACGCCATTTTTACGGTTCAATATCCTAAAGAAAAACTACCAGTTCCGGACCATGGCCGCTACAAGTTGCACAACGAAATTGACGATTGTATTGTCTGTGATAAATGCGCAAAAGTTTGCCCTGTAGACTGTATAGATATTATTCCTCTTAGAGCGGTTGAAGAAATAGGGAAAACTAGCGATGGAACGCCCAGAAGAATTTATGCCGAGAAGTTCAACATCGACATGGCCAAATGCTGCTTCTGCGGCCTGTGTACAACAGTTTGTCCAACCGAGTGCCTGACAATGACCGATGAGTATGACTTTAGTGCATACGACTTTGAAGAGCATAACGTGCCTTTTGCCAATATGACGCCTCTTGAGATTCTTCAGAAGAAGAAGGAATTGGAAGAGTTTAATAAGCAGAAAGAGGCTGCCAAGGCGCTTAAAAGGGAAGAGGTAGTACCGGAAGAAAAAGCAGCATCGGGTGCGAAACCAAAGGTAGGAGCTGCCAAACCAGCATTTAAACCTAGAGTGCCTGGTGCTAAGCCTAAAGTGGTGGGGAAACCACAAATTCCTGCTAAAAAAGAAGGTGAAGAACCTAGTGGCGAAGAATCTCAGAGTAAACCGAAACCGGTTTTCAAACCAAGAGTTCCTGGGGCAAAACCTAAGGTGGTTGTGAAGCCTGAAATGTCTCCTGGAAAAGCTGCTGAAGAAGAGTCTGGCCAGGAGCCAAAGTCTAAGCCAAAACCAGTGGTTAGGCCTAAAGTTCAGCCGAAGAAGCAAGAGAGCGAAGAGTCAAATGAAACTTCAGACAAGGCTCCGCGACCTGTGATAAAGCCGAAAGTGCCTGGGGCTAAGCCCAAAGTGGTAGTGAAACCAAAGGTGCCTACCAAGAAGGTTGCAGAAGAGCCTAAAGAGCAAGAAGCTAAGTCTAAGCCAAGACCTGTAATGAAACCGAAGGTTCAGCAAAAAAAGGACGAGGCTAACCAGTCAGAGAGCAAGACGGAACTGCCAAAAAAGGCTGCAAGGCCAGTGATAAAACCAAAGATTAAACCTAAAAACACGGATAGCGATAAGGAAGAATAAATGGAGTTAGAAGCAATACTTTTTTACTTCTTTGCTGGCATTACAGCGTTTTCGGTGCTCTTTATTGCAGTAACCCGAAACATACTTTATGCTGCTTTTGCGCTCATTCTAACTTTCATTGGAGTAGCTGGCTTATTCGTTTTCATGGGAGCCGAATTCATTGCCATTACCCAGATTCTTGTTTATGTAGGCGGAATATTGGTGCTCTTAGTATTTGGTATAATGCTAACGCATAGGTTGAAAGGGCAAAAACTTAAAACCGATAGGTATCAAATGCTCTTTGGTTTTTTGATATCAGCAGGAATTTTCGGCCTGTTCATACAATCAATTCATTCAGGAGCATTTTCCAATTTGCCTTGGGTAGATCAAGAGTACTCGCAAGAAGTAGAGCTTAAGTCATTTGGACTGAGTCTAATGACTGATTATGTGTTGGCCTTTGAAGTGATAGGTATACTACTTTTGGTAGCTTTAATTGGAGCAGTGCGAATAGCTGGTAACGCAAGAAAGGAGGGAACAGATGCTGCTTAATACCATGCTGCTGTTAGGAGCTTTAATGTTTTGCGTGGGCTTGTTTGTGGTCTTTACCAGAAAAAACGCCATTATGGTACTTATTGGCATTGAACTAATGCTCAATTCTGCCAATCTCAACTTAGTTACGTTTAGTCGCTTCGACCCTCAAGCCTTGCAAGGTCAGATTTTTAGTCTTTTTGTTATTACCATTGCAGCAGCTGAAGCAGCAGTGGCTTTGGCCATAGTGGTAAAGGTCTACAAATACTTCAAGACCTCTGACCTAGATAAAATTAACTCCATGAAGGGATGATAGATCTGTTGGATATCATATCGCCCCAAAGCTCAGCTTACCTGCCATGGATTCTGGCATTGTTGATATTGCCTATTTTTTCTTTTGCTACCACAGGTTTTATGAAGGGAAAGGCACCTTATTGGTCTTCGGCCATAATTGCCAGCAACCTTTTAGTGGCTGCTTATCTTGCTACTGTATTCTGGAATGAGCCATTAACCATTAGAGGCAATTGGTTTAAGCTTGGAGAGAATCAGTTCACGTATTCATTCTACTTAGATAAGTTGGCACTGACGATGTCGCTTATAGTGAATTTTGTGGCTTTGCTAGTGCATATTTTCTCTACAGAGTACATGCGCACAGATGCCAATAAGCCACGGTATTTTGCTTACCTAGGTCTGTTTACGTTCTCAATGATGGGTATTGTGCTCTTCAATGACCTTCTATTTATTTTTATTTTCTGGGAATTAGTAGGCGTATCGTCTTACCTGCTCATTGGTTTCTGGTTCCAAAAGAAATCAGCTTCTCTTGCGGCCAATAAGGCCTTTATCTTAAACAGAATTGGAGACCTCGGTTTTATCACTGGCTTAATGATACTGTTCACTCAGTTCCATTCACTCGATTTAGATGCTGTAAAGAGCCTAATGATTATGTCGGAGATTGAAGATGGTAATTGGGTGGTGAATTTTATGCAGGGAGGTAAAGAAGTTATTAGCAGCATGGATGGCCGTTGGCTGAGTGCTGGAGGTATTGCTTTATTCTGTGGGGCTGTTGGTAAATCTGCACAGTTTCCACTGCAAGTTTGGCTACCAGATGCCATGGAAGGTCCAACACCAGTTTCCGCTCTTATACATGCGGCAACCATGGTGGCAGCGGGTGTATATATGCTAGCAAGAATTTTCGTGCTGCTCGATGCTCAGGCACTGGAGGTGGTGGCTATTGTTGGAGCGGTTACTGCTTTTATGGCGGCCATTGCAGCGTTGTCTCAGTTCGATATTAAAAAAGTATTGGCCTATAGTACCATTTCTCAACTGGGTTATATGGTTTTGGCCATGGGGGTTGGGGCGTATAGCGCTGGGCTTTTCCACCTAATTACACATGCTTTCTTTAAGGCAGGGTTGTTCTTAAGTGCAGGAATTATAATTCACCAGTTACATCATTTGGAGAAAGGCGGAAAAAAATTCGATCCGCAAGATATGCGAGTCATGGGCGGATTGAGAAGAAAGCTGCCAGTCACCTTCTTCGCTTTTGTTATTTGCTCTTTGGCTTTGGCTGGCTTGCCAGGCTTCTCTGGTTTTCTTTCTAAAGACGCTATTTTGCTAGACCTAGCGGTTTGGGCAGATATTAAAGGTGGAGGCTTCTACATACCAGAAGTTTTGGCTTTTATGACGGTGGTGCTTACAGCTTTCTACACATTTAGAATGATTTATCTGGTCTTTTTCGGAGAGTTCCGATTACCAAAAATTCTAGGAGATGCATCACTCCCAAATAAACTGAAAGAAGGGAACTTGTGGGTTACAGTGCCTGCTGTCATTTTCGCCTTGTTGTCTTTTACTTTCCCATTTGGGTTTACGCTTAACGCTGACCATAGCTGGGTGATGGAAGCACTAAAAACACCAATGTATCTGGTGCCTGAAAGCTATGCAGCCACTAGTTTGTTAGATGTGCCTGAAGAAACATTTCACGGCCTTCATAAAACGGTGAATATTGTTTCCATTCTTTTAGCACTGGCGGGTTTGTTCATTGCTTGGCTATCGTACAAGCCAGGAGCCAAATTAGAGAAGACTTTTATTGAAAGAAGGGAGCCTGTTGGGGTTCTGGGTCAGATTTCATTCTACCATTGGTATCAGAACTCACTTTATCAGAACATATTTTTGAAAGCCATATTGGCGAAGTCTAGAGCACTGGCTTGGTTCGATCAGTACGTGCTGGACGAGGCTGTTAATCTCTTGGCTAAGCTGAATGTGGTTATTGCCCATGTTACACGCTGGTTCGATCAGGTTTTTGTTGATGGACTTGTGAATCTGACGGCCGCTTCTGTTGGAAAAGTGGGGCAATTGACCAGAAGTATTCAGTCAGGTAATATTCAGGCTCAAATTCTGGTGACTTTCATATTTTTATTAACCTTAATTTTGCTGCTAGTTGTTTAGCCCATGGAGCATCTGTTATCATATATCGTATTTATTCCGCTAGTTGGTGCTGCACTGGTTTTGCTTACGCCAAAGGCGTATGAACATTTGTATAGAGTACTAGCGATTAGTTCGACAGGCCTAACCCTGCTCTTGATTCTATTTGCTGTCACCTCATTTAATGGAGCACTGGTGCCAGAGATTTCTGGTGAAGGAAATCTGCAAATGATGGAGAAGGCGTCTTGGTTCAGTCTGAAGCTTGGTTCTTTAGGGGCGCTATCGGTAGACTACTTTTTAGGAGTAGATGGGTTAAACATAAGTATGGTGCTGTTGGCGGGAATAGTCCTTTTTATTGGTGCTATTGCTTGCTGGAATATCAAAGAAAAGAAGAAGGCCTATTTTAGTTTATACCTTCTGCTTTGTACTTCTGTGCTAGGCTGTTTTGTTGCACTAGATTTCTTCTTGTTCTACCTGTTCTTCGAGTTTATGCTGCTCCCTATGTATTTCCTTATTGGAATTTGGGGAGGGCCAAGAAGAGAATATGCAGCTATTAAATTCTTCCTCTACACACTAGCTGGTTCTATCTTAATTCTGATCGTTATGATTGGCTTGTATAATTCAGTATACGACCCAATAAAGACGGCAGAAATGGCTGGTTTGAGCATGGCCGAATACGCTATCTCAGATATCCAATCAATGGTGTTAGAAGGACAAATTGACAAGACAGAAGTAGTGAAGTCTTTCAATATGCTGCACATGGCAGATTCTGCGAATTACATTCCAGGTTCTTTGCTAGATAAATCAGGTTTAGGAACATTATTCGGCCAACCCATTCGATGGATTGCGTTTTTGGCTATACTTATTGGTTTCGCTATTAAACTTCCTGCTTTCCCTTTCCATACTTGGTTGCCAGATGCACACGTAGAAGCGCCAACACCTCTGTCTGTAGTCTTAGCTGGAATTCTTCTGAAAGTGGGCGGTTACGGATTGATAAGAACTGCTTATGCCATGTTCCCAGATGCCGCATTCCATTATGCTTGGCTCATAGGGTTCATCGGGATGTTCTCTATTATTTATGGAGCTATGAATGCCTTGGCTCAGAAAGATTTGAAGAAGCTGATTGCCTTTAGTTCAGTATCTCACATGGGATTTGTACTGCTTGGGTTAGCAGCTATGACAAGCGAAGGAGTGAGCGGGGCCATTTACCAAATGTTCTCTCACGGACTAATCTCTTCTATGCTCTTCCTTATTGCGGGAGTCATTTATGATAGAACTCACGATCGTATGATCGAGAATTACGGTGGGTTGGCTCATCAGCTGCCTAAGTATACCGTGTTCGTAGGAATTGCCTTCTTTGCTTCACTAGGTCTGCCAGGCTTTAGTGGATTCATTGCAGAGCTGTTTGTGTTTTTGGGAGCCTTTAAGTCTGCCTCAGTGATTGGTGCTATACCTGCGTGGATGGCCGTGGTTTCAACCTTAGGGCTGGTTTTAGCTGCAGGATATTACCTCTGGACTTTCCAGAAAATGTTCTTGGGTAAGTTTTGGGTGAAAGAGAAGAAATGGGTTCCCGCACTAAAGGATCTAACCATTCATGAATACTTAATGCTGGTGCCATTGGTAATTCTAATTATCGCTTTTGGTGTTTACCCTTCGCTGCTTCTTGATTTAATTAATTCGGGAGTTGAATCATTCATCGATCACCTAACAGCTTCTATTTGATGGTTGGAGCAGCAATGCAAATGGCAGATGGATTAAAGGAGCAACTTCAGTCGCTTACTGAAGGTGTAGCTTTTTTATGGCCTGAAATCACTTTAGTTGTTGGGTTGCTTTTGGTGCTTCTCTTCGATCTGATTTTTCAGAATAAAAAGGAGGTAGGAATAGCTGCTATTTCCATCTCAGTGTTGTCATTCTTGCTAGTGGCACAATGCCTTTCTTTTGTGCCGAACCTTGAAGCAAAAGATTTATTCGTAGGGCTGATTACTGTTTCCTCAGGAGCAAACCTGTTTAAAATTGGCTTTACCCTTACGGCTTTGTTTGCTCTTATTATGGCCGCACAATCCAAGAAATATGCTCAGCAATATTTTAGCTCTAGTGAATGGTTGGTCAGTTTGTTTGGTCTGCTTTTAGGGGCATTCCTGATGACGGCCAGTTCGAACTTATTAATGATTTATGTTTCTATAGAAGTGGTTTCTATTAGTTCGTACCTCCTCACGGGTTTAGGAAAAGGCTTGAAGAAGTCAGAGGCTGCTTTAAAGTATTTGCTTTATGGAGCTGCGGCTTCTGCGGTAATGCTTTACGGAATGAGCTGGCTTTATGGGCTCACGGGTTCATTAGATATCAATACAGATACGTTTATTGTAGGAATGAATGCTGCACAGCCATTCACGCTTAACATTGCCATCTTTATGGTTTTGGCCGGTGTGCTGTTTAAGTTAGGTGCATTCCCTTTACATATTTGGTCACCAGATGTATACGAGTCGGCTCCAATGCCAACAGTAACGGTTTTCTCAATTGTACCGAAGTTGGCTGCTGTTTTTGTGCTGTTTAGGCTTATTTCATCTACAGAAACTACTGACTTTAATTGGCAGCAGTGGCTAGGCATTTTAGCCATAGGCGGAATGACAATTGGTAATTTTTCTGCCCTTTGGCAGCGCAATGCCAAACGCATGCTGGCCTATTCTTCCATTGCCCATGCCGCTTTTATGCTGTCTGGCGTTTTGCTGTTCAATAGGGCTGGTATAGAGGTAACTGTTTTCTATGCGTTTATTTACCTGATCATGAACCTAGCTGCATTTTACCTTATTCAGGTTTTTGAGAATGCTACGGGTTCGGTAAACTTCGACTCTTTCAGAGGTTTGGGAAAAACCATGCCTTATACAGCTATACTGCTTTTGGTTGTAATGATTTCTCTCACAGGTTTGCCGCCTGTTGCAGGCTTCAATGCAAAGTTGTTCCTGTTTTCTGCCGTTTATGAAGGTTATGTTTCTACTGGCGATCAAATAATTTTGTGGGTTTTTATCTTCGGTTTGCTTAACACGGTGGTGTCATTATTCTACTATATCCGAATACCTTATCTGCTTTTCTTCAAAACAGGAGATCAAATAATTACAAAGCAAGAGGGTTTTAGGTGGCACATGGCTTGGGGCACTTTCTTGGTTTTGCCTTTGTTCCTATTATTCTTTAGGTCCGATTGGTTTGTTGACCTATTGAATAGTATTAATTTTGTGTTTTGAAAAGTTAACATGCTTGAGCCTATTAAACATGAGTGTGGTATAGCCCACATTCGCTTAAGAAAACCCCTTCAATACTACATAGATAAGTATGGTTCGGCCACTTATGCCGTAAACAAGCTTTACGTCATGATGAAAAAGCAGTCGAATCGTGGGCAGGATGGAGTTGGTGTAGCCAATATTAAGATGGGGGTAGACCCAGGCAAAAGGTACATTAGCCGGTATAGAACCATCAATTCGGAGCCAGTAGAAGAGATTTTTGGCAAAATTGCTAAGAAGTTCAACAAGGCGAAGAAGAAGGAAGGCTATAACCCTAAAAGTGCTAAGTGGCTTAAAAACAACATGGGATTCACTGGTGAAGCTTGGTTGGGACACTTACGTTATGGTACTCACGGTGCAAACAGTATTGAAAGCTGTCACCCTTTCTTAAGACAGAACAACTGGAGAAGCCGTAACCTGGTAATGGCCGGTAACTTTAACATGACCAATGTTGATGAGCTCTTTGAGCTACTTATTGAACTAGGTCAGCACCCCAAAGAAAAAACCGATACGGTGACAGTGATGGAGAAAATCGGTCACTTTATCGATGAAGAAAATCAGAGAATTTTCGATAAGTATAAAAAGAAGAAGGACAACTTTGAGATTACCGAAATCATTGAAAATGAGATGGATCTTCAAAGGGTGCTTAAGCGTTCTTTCAAAGACTTCGATGGCGGTTATGCTATGGTTGGTTTGTTAGGGCACGGTGCTTCTTTTGTAGTGCGAGATCCGCACGGAATTCGTCCTGCTTACAAATACATCGATGATGAAGTGATTGTAGTAGCTTCAGAAAAGCAGGCAATAAAAGCGGCTTTCAATGTCGATTACGATAAGATCAATGAAGTACAGCCAGGTCATGCATTAATCGTTCACAAAAACGGTGAGTATGACGAGACTCCAATTATGAAGCAAAAGGAGTTAAAGGCATGTTCATTCGAGCGCATATACTTCTCTAGAGGTAACGATCCTGAAATTTATCAGGAAAGAAAACAACTCGGTAGGTTACTGGTGCCTCAGATTCTCAAGGCTATCAATTTCGACTTAAGGAACACTGTATTCTCTTACATTCCGAATTCGGCTGAGGTTTCATTCTTAGGAATGATGCAGGGGCTGGATGATTACCTCATGGAAAAGCAGAAAGAGGTAATTATTGATAAGAAACCTTCTTTAGATGACATCGATCAGATGTTGAGCTTTAGGCCAAGGGTTGAAAAGTTGGTAATCAAAGATGCCAAGCTGAGAACCTTTATTGCCGATGACGCTAGTAGAGACGATATGGTGGCCAATGTGTATGACACTACTTATGAGGTGATTAGAAAGGGTGTTGATACAGTGGTGGTTATTGACGACTCTATTGTAAGGGGTACTACGCTAGAGAAGAGTATTCTAACCATGCTCGACAAGTTAGAGCCTAAGAAAATTGTTGTTGTTTCATCAGCGCCTCAAATCAGATACCCAGATTGCTATGGTATCGATATGAGTAAGATCAGGGAGTTTGTTGCTTTCAGAGCGATGCTTCAACTGCTTAAAGACAGGTACAAAGAAAACTTGCTCGATGAAGCTTACCACCAGATTCTGGCTAATCTAGACTCTGACAATCAGGCTAACTACGTTCAGCAGTTGTATAACCAGTTCACCCAAGAAGAGATTTCTGCTAAAATCACAGAAATTATTCGTCCTGAAGGGTTAAAGGCTGAGCTAGAAGTGGTTTATCAAACGGTAGACAATCTGCATAAGGCTTGCCCTGGAAACCAAGGCGACTGGTACTTTACAGGAGACTATCCGACTAATGGAGGTATGCGAGTGGTGAATAAGGCCTTCGTTAACTTTATGGAGGGTAAGACGGTAAGAGCGTATTAGTCATTGGGTAGAGAATATTAAGTACAAAGTACCGAGACTTAAGTATTTAGACTGGTAGAACCGATATTTAGAAGGAGGAACAACCCGAAGTCCTGTCTAAAAAGCTGAAAGTATAAAAAGAGGCTGTCCCCTATGAGACAGCCTCTTCATTTATCATTCAAAATTTATCATTCTACCTTACACCGAGAAGCTTTCTCCGCAACCACAGGTTCTAGAAGCGTTGGGGTTCACGAACTGAAAGCCCTTGCCATTCAAACCATCAGAGAAGTCGAGCGTGGTGCCTAGTAGGTATAGTAGGCTTTTTCTATCGACAAGAATCTTTACTCCCTTGTCTTCAAACACTTCGTCTTTTTCTCTAATCTCTGCGTCAAACTCTAGGTCATACATCAGGCCAGAGCAGCCACCACCTTGCACAGCTACACGAATGTTATGATTGTCCGTTTTGCCTTCTTTGCTACGTAGCTCAATAATTTTCTCTCTTGCTATGTCTGTTACCGTTATCATTATGCTACTGGATTTAATACTACACTAAAAACTGTAATGGTGTTAATGTCTCTGCCGTAGTACAGCTTGTCTAGGGCATCGTACATATTGCTTGCTCTAAAGTAAGAAGTATGTAATTCATTATCACCTTTGGCAATCCATTGAATGGTATAAGAGCTGTACTTGTCTTTGTAAGACTGTACGTACTCATACATTTTCTTCAATGCATCGAGCTTATCAACCCCAACTTCCGACTGAAACAAAAACGACTGGTTGTGTCTTGGGTTAATGGTAATCAAATCTAGCTTAGTTTTGCCTTCAATTTGCTGAAATTCAAAACTTAACTCGCTGCCCTGTATGCCCAAGTAGCTCTCAATCTTTCTTTGGAGCTTAACACTTTCTACATGTATGTCCGTTCCTGTTGTCATCATTATTGTCAGGTTAAAGCGCTTCTTTCACTATATTGAAGCGATTTACTTAACAGGTTGCATACCTATTAAGTTCAAGCGTTCTGCAAAGATAACCAATGAAAATCAATTGATTAAAAACTACGAAATGAGAAAGATAGAACACATAGGGATTGCCGTAAAAAGCATAGAGGAATCTAATGTGTTATTTGAGAAGCTTTTTGGAAGAGCCCACTACAAAATTGAGGAGGTCGATTCTGAAGGCGTAAATACAAGCTTCTTTCAAATAGGCCCGAATAAGATTGAACTACTTGAGGCTACTAAAGAAGATAGCCCCATTGCCAAGTTTATCGAAAAGAAAGGTGAAGGTATTCATCATATAGCCTATGATGTAGAAGACATTCGCGCAGAAATGAAAAGACTTAAGGAAGAAGGCTTTACTCTGCTTAATGAAGAGCCCAAGCGCGGTGCCGACAATAAGTTGGTCTGCTTCCTTCACCCCAAAACTACCAACGGAGTGTTGATTGAGCTCTGCCAAGATGCTGGTTAGTTTAATGTTTAATGTTTAATGTTGGATATCGAATAAGGTGATAGCCAGCCCTTCCCGAGGCTTCGGGAGGGTGAGTGTTGAAGCTTTTCGAATTGATGAAGCTCAAGTCCCCTTAAGGGGATTTAGGGGTCACATTCAGGAATTCCAATGCACAAATTCCAAATCCCAACTTTAGGCTTCTACTTATATCAAAGTCTAATTGAACTTTGAACCTGAAACTTAAAACTCACAAACTGAAATCGTATCTTTGCCCCCTGAATATAGAATTATGGAAGAGAAGCGTACGGAATTATCAGAACTAGGAGAGTTTGGTCTAATAGACAAGCTAGCGAAGAGTATTGAGTTGAAAAATGAGAGCTCGGTGCTGGGTATTGGTGATGATGCTGCGGTAATTGACCGTGAGGAAGAGTTTGGCCTCCTTTCTACAGATATGTTGGTAGAAGGCATTCACTTCGATCTGTCTTATTGCCCGCTTCCTCACTTAGGTTACAAAGCCATAGCAGTGAATGTCTCAGACATTGCTGCCATGAATGGTAATCCGGAGCAAGTGACAGTTTCTTTAGCTCTAAGCAATCGCTTTTCAGTAGAGGCAGTGGATGCGCTTTTTGATGGAATGAGAGCCGCAGCCAGCGACTATAATGTAGATATTGTAGGGGGAGACACCACAGCTTCGCAAAGTGGCTTGGTAATATCCATATCCGTACTCGGAAAGGCTGCAAAAGATAAAGTAGTTTACAGAAAGGGTGCTGGTGCCAATGATATTCTTTGTGCTACTGGCGATTTAGGTGCAGCTTTTATTGGCTTGCAAGTGCTAGAAAGAGAGAAACAAACCTTTTTGGCCAATCCTGATATGCAGCCTCAATTAGATAAATACCAATACATAGTTCAGAGACAATTGAAGCCTTCGGCCAGAATGGACATTGTTCATGAGTTGGCTGAGCTTGATATAGTACCAACCTCAATGATGGATATCTCTGATGGTTTGGCTTCAGAGGTTTTTCATTTGTCTAAAAACTCTGGTGTAGGCTTCGCTATTTATGAAGACCAGCTACCAATCGACAAGCAGACTTATGACACAGCTGTTGAATTTAATCTAGACCCGATAACGGCAGTGCTAAATGGTGGCGAAGACTATGAACTATTGTTTACAATTAAGCAAGAAGATCATGCTAAACTAGATAAGCACAGAGATATTCACTTTATAGGTCATGCACAGGCATTAGAGAAAGGCAATTTACTAATGACCAAGAATGGCAACCAAGTGCCGCTTAAGGCGCAAGGTTGGGATCATCTCGGGTAGAGCAGCATTACTAGCATGGCTAAACAGAGAAAGCCAGCAATAATGGCCGAGTTGAACTTTTGTTCCGCATTCGAAAACTTTGAGTAACCAAAGTAGGAGATCAATAAAGAGATGAGTGCCATAATGTAAGTTACCATTGGTAAATCATCGGCTCTTTGAAAATTGCCAGAGTTATTCACTCGGTACTTATGATTTCCATAAAACATGCTTCTCTTGGTTTCTACCATATCGCCAATATTTGGGCTTGGCTTTTCATAAGAGATGTAGAAAGTTACAGAAGCTGTTTTGAGCTCATGCCACGATTGCATAGGCCCTTTTTTCATCCTTATAATAATGGTGTTCTTGCTAAGAATGGGTTCAGAACCGTTGTCTTTGAAAACGAAAAAGTCTAGCACAAAACTGAAAGCAAAAAGAAGAATAAAGAGGTTAATCATCATGGCAACTCTAGAGTTTGCTTCGTAGTTGGTAGGAGGGTACTGTGTTTCTCCAGGGTAACCAAACTCATCACTGTATTTTTGGTTTCGTCTTCTTTGCTCTTCTCGTTGTTTAAGAATTTGCTCCACTTCTTCCCATGTGAAACTTATCTCACTTGACTCCAATTCGCCTTCATCGTATTTTCTTCTAGACTCAGGGTCACTAAGTACACTGTAGGCTTCATTGAGCTCTTGAAATGATGTTTTGGAGGCTATTTCTTTGTTGATGTCTGGGTGTAATTGCTTTGCCTTATTTCTGAAAGCCAACTTAATCTCGCTCTCTGTAGCTGTTTTCTCAATTCCCAGTATGGCGTAATAGTCTTTAGACATAACTTTAGGCAAAACTAGAGCAGAGGTTGACCTTTACTCTAGATAAAAATGAAAAATATAATTCATAAGCCATGAATCCGGTACACTATTTCAAGGGTGAGTTTGTAGAAAAAGAACGCATTCATATCTCAGTAGATAATGTTGGCTTTTTAAGAGGTTATGGAGTATTTGAGTTTTTCAAAGCACATGGAAAACAATCGCTCTTTATGGAAGATCATTTGGATAGGCTTTTCCGTTCGGCTAGGGGTATGAATATGACTGTTCCTCTTTCTAAACAGGAGATTGCTGGCTTGGTCAATGAGTTGTTGAGGAGGAATGGTTTTGCTTATTCTTCGGTTAAAATTTTGCTTACAGGTGGCGATTCAGTCGATGGTTTTACTCCAGGGGAACCTGAGATAATTATTCTGAATAATACGTTTACTGATGCTTCTGACAATCTTTACCAAGATGGTGCCAGCCTGATGCTCTACAAATACCAAAGAGATTTTCCAGCTATCAAGTCACTCTATTATGCCACAACAGTGGCCCTACAAAGTGAGTGGAAGTCTAAAGGTCATATAGATGTGCTCTACCATAATGGTGAGGAAATTTCTGAGGTTTCGCGAAGCAACGTGTTTGTGTTTAAGAATGGTGTGCTTAAAACCAATGAAGATGGTGTTTTAGGTGGAATTACTCGAATGCATGCTTTAAGGGCTGCAAGGAGTAATTTCGAGGTTGAAATTGGTGCTGTCAGCTTATCGGAATTATTGGAAGCAGACGAAGTGTTCATTACAAGTACAACCAAAAAGGTTCTACCTATAATTAGGTTAGATGAGCAGTTGATAGGGGATGGAAAGCCTGGGGTTCAGACAAAAAAAATGATCGAGATTTTCGATCAGTATATTGAAGATTATTTGAAAGCTTAAGCGGCCTGTAGTTCGTAGCCAATCACATCTAGCAACATATCTACAATCTGAACTGGAATTCTCTTTTCCATTTCCTTGTAGCGATAATTGATTACGTGGCCATCTTCTAGCTGAAAGGCAATTCTGCCAGTCTGCATCTTGTTTTCGAAGATTTGAATTTCCAAAATGGTTTGGTCGATGCCGTTACTGTAACTGTTATTGATGCGCCATGTCACGTTGTTACCAATCTCAACCAGCTTATTAAGCAGGCTTCTGACGGTTTCTTTTTTCTCGTGAAATAGCTGAATCATTGCGATAACGTTGGCACAATATAATTACACAACGCTATCCGCCTTATTTAGTTTAGTAAATTTTACCAGACAAGGCTGCTCGGAACCTACTCGTCTTCTGGGTAAGGAACGAATAAAAAGTTGGTAAAATCGGGCTCTACCACAAAAAGACAGCAGAATTCATCTGGGTTTTTGTACGCTTTTTTGAAAGCCTCTTCGTCTTCAATAAGCTTACGTTGCACAAATTCATCGATGTAAGTGATGTAGTAGTTCCAGTTAGTAGCCAAGTCTTCTTTGCCAATCAGTTTCTGGCCAATTGGAATCTCAGTTTTGGCGATAGGGAAAATAGGAAACTCAGAGAAGCCTCTTTTTTTTACCTGATAGGCAGCTTCTTTCAAAGTGTCAGATACTACCACAAAGTCTTTTGTGATTGTACCCAAGTATTTACCATTCAACTCCGGATCGTTCTGCATGCCGCAAAGTTAAAGTTAAGTGTTGAAGTTTCGAAGTGTTGGGGGTTCAGATTCTCTTATCTGAGTGGTTTTAGTCTATAAAGACTTTTCATTATTATTAACTGAAATTTTAGTAATTGATCTGAATTGAAGGGAAATAGTTAGACTTTGATTCGATTCTCGACACGCACCAATGCAAAACTCTAACTTTGATTTTTTAGAAGAGGAATACCCGATACTTTTTAATATCGGACAATCGGCTGAGTTTAATCTGCATACGGACCCCGTTTCTAGTTTATTTAAACTAAGGTTGTTTATAGAGAAGCTTACTTCTAAGCTTTTTGAAGAACATCACTTAGAGTTTCCCAGAGAGAATAGCCTCCATAATCAGTTAAAGGCGCTACAATTCGAAGGGGTTTTACCTAACACTGTTAAGGATTTACTCTTTGCTATAAAAAACTCTGGTAACCTTGCCATACATCAAAACAGAGGCTCTGTCCAAGAAGCTACAGGAACACTGTTTTCTGCATTTAAAGTTGGAAAGTGGTTCTATGAAGCCTACTCTAGCAGCAATGAAGATATTACCTCTGTAAAATTCAGCCCACCTAAAAACTTGGATGCCAGGCATGCCTTGCATGAATTAGAAAAGCAATATGGTGAACTGGAAGCTCGATTCAATCAGATGCTGGAACAAAGGGAAAAGGGCAGCATGGACGAAGATCGGGCAATTGAAATTAAACAAAGGTCAGAAAAGGCTGCTAGTAAAATTGAAATGAACGAGCAGCAGACTAGGGTGTTGATCGATCAGCAACTTAGGTCTTCAGGTTGGGAAGCCAATACAACTGAGCTGAACTTCAAACTCAAAAGAACACTACCCCAACGAGGTAGAAATATGGCCATAGCAGAGTGGCCTTGTTCAGGAAAGTGGGCCGATTATGCCTTGTTTATAGGCACTGAGTTATATGGAATAATTGAGGCTAAAAAGTACGCAACAGACATTTCAACCGATCTCAGACAATCAAAAATTTATGCAGGGTTGGTCAGTGCAGACCATGATGCAGAACTGTTGGGAGAATGGTTTGACTACAAAGTCCCTTTTCTTTTCTCCACCAACGGACGGCCATATCTAGAACAGATCAAAACGAAAAGTGGAGTTTGGTTTCTGGATGTACGAAAGGAAAGAAACCGTGCTAAGGCGCTTCACAATTGGTATAGTCCTGAGGGGCTTATAAAGCTTTACGAACAGAATTTAGAGGAGGCAGAAGAAAGACTAAGAACCGAGTCGAGAGATTTTCTGGAAGACAAGGCAGGGCTAGGGCTTAGAAAATATCAGGTGAAAGCTATTCAAAAGGTGGAGGAATTGCTATTGAAAAAACCTGATACAAAGCGTGCGCTTATTGCCATGGCTACTGGTACTGGTAAAACCAGAACTATCATTGGTTTGTGCTATCGCCTAATTCAAACCAACCGTTTCAAACGGATTCTCTTTTTAGTTGATAGAACCCTTTTAGCCAAACAGGCAGCCGATGCTTTTCAGGACAATAAATTGGTAGGCCTCAACACTTTTGCAGAAATATATGATGTAAAAGGGCTGAAAGAATTGAACCCGGAAGAAGATACACGCCTGCACTTTGCTACTGTGCAAAGTATGGTAAAGCGCCTTTTCTATGCCGATGACGAAAAACAACCGAGTGTAGATCAATACGATTGTATCATTATTGATGAAGCACACAGAGGTTACCTTTTGGATAGAGAAATAGATGAAGAAGACATCAATTTCAAAGACCAGAAAGACTATGTAAGTAAGTACAGAATGGTGCTCGATTACTTCGATTGCTTTGCCATTGGGCTTACCGCAACGCCTGCTTTGCACACAAGAGAGATTTTTGGCGACTCAATTTTTACTTACTCATATCGCGAGGCTGTTATTGATAACTACCTGATCGATCATGACCCGCCTCACCTTATCAAAACCAAATTGTCAGAAGAAGGTATAGTTTGGGAGAAAGGTGAAAAGCCTAAAGCCTACGATAAGGAAACCAACAGTATTATAGAACTGGAACAGCTAGAAGATGAACTGAAAATTGAGATCTCTGGCTTTAACAAGCTGGTTTTGTCAGAAAGCTTTAACCGTACTGTGGTAAAAGAATTGGTGAAATATCTAGACCCCGAAGGAGAAGAGAAAACACTCATTTTTGCCGCTACTGATGATCATGCAGACGACATAGTCCAATACCTGAAAGAAGAATTTGATCTTATTGGCGTAGACTTGAATGACGATGCCATTCAGAAGATCACTGGTAAATCTTATAATCCAGAAGAGCAGGTAAAACGCTACAAGAATGAAAAATACCCCAACATTGCAGTTACGGTAGACTTGCTAACCACTGGTATTGATGTGCCAGCCATTTGCAATTTGGTGTTTATGAGGAGAATCAAATCTAGAATTCTCTTTGAACAAATGCTGGGCAGAGCCACTCGAAAGTGTGATGAAATAGATAAACAGGTATTTCAGATTTTCGATGCTGTTAAAATCTATGAAACGCTTCAGGAGTATTCTCAAATGAAGCCTGTGGTGGCCAACCCCAAACAAAGCTTTGAAGATTTGGTGAAGGAATTTCAGCACTTTGAAACTGAAGAAAGAGTACGCAAACAAGTAGAGCAGCTTGTGGCTAAAATACAGAGAAAGAGAAGAAGGCTAACCGATCATCAGCTGGAGCTTTTTGCCTACAATGCAGAAAATAGAGACCCCGATGAGCTAATCAATGAGCTTTTAACTTCAACTCCACAGGAAGCTGAAAAGCTGGTTAAGAAATTACCAAGCCTTTGGAAAGTGCTCGATGAAATGAGGCCTCCTTTATCGGCCATTCTGGTTTCTGACCATGAAGATGAACACTTAGAAACTGAACGAGGGTATGGTAGGGCAAAGAAGCCAGAAGATTATCTGGAGAGTTTTAGAGCGTTCGTTATTGAGAACCAAACGAAAATCGAAGCGCTCAATCTAGTTTGTACCAAACCTGCTTCGCTCGATAGGCAATCACTTAGAAAACTCATGCTTGAACTAGATCAGGCTGGTTTTAGCGCTAATAGGCTGAATATTGCTTGGAAGAATGCTAAAAATGAAGACATAGCGGCCGATATAATTTCCTTTATCAGAACCATGGCTTTGGGTAGCTCACTCATTAGTCACGAAGAAAGAATAAAGAAAGCGGTTGATACCATTAGAGGACTAAAGCAATGGAATGTAACTCAGGCCAAGTGGATCGACCGATTTGAAAAGCAACTTTTGCAGGAGAACATATTAACCGTGCAAGACCTGAATGATGCGCCTTTTATTGATAAAGGTGGCTTCGACCGCCTAAATAGAATCTTTGATGATGAGCTCGACCAACTCATTAGTAAGCTAAATGAGGCACTATACGCCAATGTAAGCTAAACTTGCTGTCGCAACTTGCGACCACAAGCAGACTTTGAAGGAATTAGACACCATATCGAAAACTAAAGCCGCTATTCAAACCATTAGGGGGCAGCATGTTTTACTCGATGAAGATCTGGCCCGTGTTTTCAAAGTGGAAACCAAACGACTCAATGAACAGGTAAAACGGAATATTGGTAAGTTCCCTGATGATTTCCGCTTTCAACTCACCAAAGAAGAGTTCGAAAACTTGAAGTCGCAATCTGCGACCTCAAGTCAGTGGGGCGGCAGACGCTCCTTGCCCTATGCTTTTACCGAACATGGCGCATTACAAGTAGCCAATGTTATCCATTCGCCTCTGGCCAACTCTATTTCAGTTTTTGTAATTAGGGCGTTTGTTGAAATGCGCGAGGTGATAGCCACACAAGAAGAAATTCAGCAAAACCAATCTGCTATGCCCAAAGGCGGTAAGAAGCTTGCTGGCTTTCTTAAAACCATTGGACCCAAGCTAGAGCAAACCTTCCAAGACATGATGGATACCGTTATTGACCCCACCAAGGGCAATACCATCGGTAGTGAGGCACATGAAATTATTAACGAGTCCATCAGCAGCTTAAAGGAACGACTGAAAAAGAGTGGGCTAGAAAACGAAGAAATTGCAGCCAGAATTACCAAATTGCTGGCCGAAGCAGAAAAAGACAGAGCCCTAAGCCGAAAGGCCAATGCAGAAACTGAGCAACTGGAATTTTTAAATAGAGTCAGAATATTGCGACTGTACTTAGAAAGCCAGAAAATACTGGGTGCTGAAGCGATCGATCAATCTGAAGAAAAGAAAATAGATGCACTTATTCAGCATCTAAAAGAATACAACAACCTATGAGCGCAGAACAGATAGCGAAAAAATTATGGGACTTATGTAATGTGTTGCGCGATGATGGCGTAACCTATCACCAATACCTTAACGAACTTACTTTTATACTCTTCCTTAAACTCTCTGAGATCAAAAACTTTGAAGGAGACATTCCTGAAAGATACCAATGGAAAAAGCTTAAAGAGGAGAAAGACAATAAGGCTTTATTCGACTTGTACCGCGATTTATTGGCCAACATTAGTAGAGAATCTACCAGTGCCAGTATTAAAGAGATTTACGAGAATGCTTCTACCACACTGCGCAAGCCAGTTAACCTGCGCACACTCATTACCCAAATTGATGGCATAGATTGGTATGATGACCAGGAGCAAGACATGATTGCCCATGTTTATGAAGACCTACTGGAAAAGAATGCGGGCGAAAAGAAAAGTGGTGCTGGGCAATACTTTACGCCCCGACCATTAATTAATATTATGGTGGAGCTTTTGGCGCCAAAAGTGGGCGAAAAATGGAATGACCCAGCAGCGGGCACGTTCGGTTTTATGATTGCCGCCAATGAATACCTAAAGGCCAAAACCGATGACTATTTTGATTTAAGCCCTGCGGAAATTGAATTCCAGAAAAAGAAAGCCTTTAGCGGTTGTGAGTTGGTGCAAGATGCCCACCGCCTGGCCTTAATGAATGCCAAGCTGCACGGACTGGAAAGCACCATTTATTTAGACGATACCCTTTCCAACAAGGGCAAAGACTTTAAAAATTTTGATGGCGTTTTGGCCAACCCTCCTTTTGGCACCAAGAAGGGAGGCGAAAAACCCACACGCGATGATTTTACCTTCCCCAGCAGCAACAAGCAGCTTAACTTTTTGCAACACATTTACCGCTCTTTGCACAAAAAGGGAACAGCCAGAGCAGCCGTAGTATTGCCCGATAATGTGTTGTTTGAAGATGGTGATGGCCAACGGGTAAGGCGAGACCTGATGGACAAGTGCGACCTGCACACCATTTTGCGTTTGCCTACAGGTATTTTCTATGCGGCTGGTGTAAAAACCAATGTGCTCTTTTTTAACAGAGGCACTAAAGAAACTGGTAACACCAAAAATATCTGGTTTTACGATATGCGCACCAATGTAGAAAGCTATGGCAAGCGCACCCTCTTTACCCGAAAGGCTTTTGATGGTTTTATAAAAGCTTACACCGGTGGTATTGAGCCAGAAAAAGTAGCAGAAAGCTACAATGGCGCAATAGACCATAACAAGCGCGAAGCCATTAAAGACGAACGCTGGCAACAGTTTAGTCGAGAAGATATTGCCGCCAAAAACGACTCTTTGGATATTGGCCTGATAGAAGATGAAAGCGTAAGCAAAAATGCCAATCTGGGTGAACCGTTGGATATTGCCAAAGAAGCAGCCGAAGAGCTAAACGACATTCAAAAAGAACTCAACCGAATTATTGAATTACTGGGTTAATGGAGAAGAAATTACCATTAGGATGGGAATCTGATGAACTCGATTCTTTGATCGCTTTCGTAATAGGGGGAGACTGGGGTAAGGACCCTGAAAAAATTTCTGAAGAAGATTATTCTTTAGTGGCATGTATAAGAGGTAGCGAAATAAAAAAATGGAGTTCAGAAAAAGGGCAAAGCGCATCGATTAGAGCAATAAAGACAAATAGCCTTGAAAAAAGAAAACTTGAAGAGGGCGATATTCTTCTTGAAATAAGTGGAGGAGGACCTGATCAGCCAGTAGGTAGAGTAGTATTTATCGACAAAGAAGTTTTTACTCATAACTCTGAATACCCGAAAGTACCTACCAACTTTCTAAGGTTAATACGACCAAATAAAGAGATTCATAGCAAATACCTATTCAGCTATCTGGAGTTTTTCTATTATTCTGGTGAGGTAGTAAATTACCAAGGTGGAAGTAATAACTTACGCAACCTGAAATTTAAGGAGTATTCCAAAATTTCAATACCCCTTGCCCCACTCCCCGAACAAAAGCGTATTGCAGCCAAGTTAGATCAGATTTTTGGGCATTTAGATGAGCTCACAACCAAGCTAGACCGCATACCAGCGCTACTAAAAAACTTCCGCCAGCAAGTACTTACCCAAGCGGTTACTGGTAAGCTGACTAGTATGGATCCGTTTCCTGTAGAGGACTTAGGTGATTGCTTATCGGATATAAAGTATGGAACATCAAAAAAATCTCATTATGATATTGAAGGTGTTCCCGTCTTAAGGATTCCGAATATTGATACTGAGAAAGGTCATTTAGATTTAAAGGATTTGAAGTTCTCTGAATTGGAGTCAAAAGAATTCAATAAACTTAGATTAAAAGTCGGAGATATACTGATAATTAGATCTAATGGAAGTGTTTCTTTAGTTGGGCAATCAGCAATAGTTTCAGAGAAGGAAGCAGATATGGCCTATGCTGGTTATCTTGTTCGGTTAAGAACTGATCAAAAACTTCTAGCTCCATACTTAAACTATTCATTATCGAGCGGATTTCTAAGATCTCAGATTGTTGAGGTTGCAAGATCGACCAGTGGAGTAAATAATATCAATACCTCTGAGATTAAGGCACTTCAAATTCCGGTTCCAACAATTCAAGAACAACAAGAAATCGTTAAGCGAGTAGAAGGCTTGTTTGCCGTGGCAGATAAGATAGAAGCGCAATACAATAGCCTTAAAACCAAAATAGACACTTTACCCCAAGCCATTTTAAACAAAGCCTTTAAAGGAGAGCTGGTACCTCAAAACCCCAATGATGAGCCCGCCAGTGTTTTGTTGGAGCGTATAAATGGAATTAAAACAGGTTCTAAAAAAGCAGCTAAAGCCTACAAGGAAAAAGAAACGGAAGTACCCTTAGCTGCAGAGGGCAAAGAGGAATACAAGTAGTATCCTTAATAAAGATTGGTATTAACAGACTTCATACTGATTGAGAGCACTGATAGATTATGCATAGCGAGTTGCCGCTGGCTGTAAGATGATAACAGCAGTAGACTAGGGACGTATGGTCAGCTTAAGAATAAAGATCGTTATATAAGCGATGAATAAATGAGAAAAGGTTTTTTGATATTCTGTGATGAGTCTGTCAAGAAAGACAGGCACTATTCAAACTTCTATGGAGGTGCTCTTATTTTTAAAGAGGATTATGAATATGTAAAGAACCGATTGAATCAAACGCTTTCTGAACTAGAGTTTGAAGATTCTGAGCTGAAATGGTCGAATATAAATACGCACAGGGTTGAATCATACAAAAAGATCATTTCTGCTTTTTTTTCGCTTATAAGAGAGGGTAAAATTAAGGTTAGAATCATGTTCACTGATAATCGCAATGTTCCAGTAGAACTTACATCTGATCATAAAAGAAAATCCTACCACTTACTCTATTATCAATTTATTAAGCATGCCTTCGGGTTTTCGCATTTAGATTCCGACTACCCAATTGACCTTGAGCTTTTTTTTGATATACTGCCACAAACCAAAAAGAGTAATATCGATTTCAAAAAATACATATACGGAATTCAGTTTCTGCCTGAGTTAATAGATTCAAACCTTTTCATAAAAAAAGATTCGATTTATGAAGTGGACTCTAAAAAGCATTTAATTTTACAGTGTGTTGATGTTGTTTTGGGTTCAATTGCCTTTAGACTAAATGATCATCATTTAGACAAACCCGATGGCGAGAGAAGAAGAGGAAAGCGCACTTTAGCTAAAGAGAAAGTATACAAACATATTAATCAAAATATCAGATCAATTAAGCCCAATTTCAATATTGGGGTTAGTACTTCCTTTCAAGATCAACTGGATAAGTTTACAGATCAATATAGACATTGGATTTTTGTACCTAAAAAATCTGAGAATATAGGAGGTAGCAAAAAAAGGAAACGCTCCTAGATGTTCTAATAGCCTTCCACGTAGCACGTGAATCTTCGAACATTTAAAAGCGTCTGTGCAAGTATACGTATTTTATCAAAAATTGATATCTCTACCGCCCTATAATTACTTTAAAACTTACGTAAATACACGTCAAGAAAATATTAACCCGTATTAACTCTGGTTTTTTGAAGATCTTCTGGAATATTTTTAAAGAGATATTCGATTTTCAGTCGGGTGACTGTTAATGCATGGTGCGAAGCGAGGGATTCGAACCCCCAACACCTCCTATCCTAAAGAAGTACCGAGTTAACTTTCGACCAATCATTACTAAGCAAATATGCCAGTCTTCGCACGGAGGCTGCTTCGCGAATAATTGTTTCTATTATATCCATAACAAGTGATTTGATCATTCTGATTAAACATTTAACAATAACCACGAATCCTAAATTACCTAGGTCAAATAGATCAAAAGTCAACATTGGCACTTTATCTAAAAGGCAACCAAATTGACTAATATCCTCTAATTTAAAAATAAATACTGTTCTAATACAAAAGAAAGAAGTATAGAAAGAATAAAAACAACAAACCACCTTTCCTGAATCAAGTTCAACTTAACAGCTCCCAGCTCCCAGCTCCCAGCTCCCAGCTCCCAGCTCCCAGCTCCCAGCTCCTACCCAACTTTTTCTAAAGCCTGATTGATATCCCAGATAATATCTTTCTCGTTTTCTACGCCAATTGACAAACGAACCAAGTTTGGTGAGATGTTGTATTTTACTCTGTCTTCAGGAGGCACGCCCGCGTGAGTCATAGAAGCAGGGTGTTCAGCTAACGATTCGGTGCTGCCAAGACTCACCGCAAGCTTCATCAACTTCAGGTTGTTTAAGAACTGAAAGGCCTCTTTTTCTCCGCCATTAATATCGAATGAAACCATAGCTCCATTGCCTTCGCACTGCTCATCAAAGATTCTCTTTTGCTCTTGGTCTTCAATCATTCCTAAATAGTAGACCTTTTCCACTTTAGGGTGATTTTGAAGGAATTCGGCCACTTTGCCTGCATTAAACTCCTGAATGTTCATGCGTGCCTTCAGGGTTTCCAAGCTGCGCATAAGAAGCCAGCCTGTCCATGGGCCAGCCATGTTGCCTAAGAAGGTTCTCATGCCTTTAACTCTGGCCATTAATTCGTTGGAACCTAAACAAGCTCCGGCAATTACATCGCTGTGGCCACCAATGTACTTGGTAGCGGAATAGAGAATAAGGTCTGCTCCATGCCTTAATGGGTGTTGCCAAAGTGGCCCCATGTAGGTGTTGTCTACAGCCACTAAAGTCTTTCTTTCTTCAGTACCGAATTGATCAGCCAGGCTTTTACACATCTTCAAGTCTATCAGCGCGTTGGTTGGGTTGGCAGGAGTTTCTACATAAATCATCGCTACTTTATCCATCAGGCCTGCCGCTTCCACTCTTTGAAGAATAGTCTCAGCAGTGTCGGTTGAGTCAAAATCAATTACATGAATACCGAAACGAGTTAGAATCTGCTCAATGAAATGGCTGGTTCCACCATAAACAGGTTGGCTGTAAAGAAGGGCATCACCCGGGCTTAAGAATTCCATCAGAACCGTGGTAATGGCCGACATTCCACTTTCAAAAACAGCGCAGTCTTCGGCACCATCCCAAAGAGTTAATCTGTTTTCAAGAATTTCCAAATCGGGGTTATTGAGTCTGCTATAGATGAGGCCAAGCTCTTCGGATTCTTGCTTTTCGCGAAGCCCATAAGCTACCTCAAAAAATGCTTTACCCTCTTCGGCAGTTTTAAAAACAAAGGTACTTGTCTGAAAAATTGGGCATTTAATTGCTCCTTCCGATAGCTCCGGCTTATAACCGTAAGACATCATTAGACTCTCCGGTTGCATGAAATTCTTTTTCTCGTCCATTTCTGTAAAATTTACTCAAGTTAGACTAGGAGTCTATTATTAGTCAATAGATTGGTAAATGAAACTGCTTTGATATAGATTAGTAGTATAAATATCTATTTTGAGATACTTTCTGAGTGTCTCCCAGAAATTTTATCTAATGGACAAAACAGACAAGGCGCTTTTAAGGGCTCTTCAAGAAAATGCGAAGCTTACTAATAAAGAGTTAGCGGCTCAATTGGGCTTAACTATTACTCCCGTACATGAGAGGATTAAAAAGCTTGAAAGGGAAGGATACATTTCGCATTATTCGGCAGTAGTGAACCCTCAAAAGGTAGGTTTGGCATTGCACGTATTTTGTAGTGTTTCGCTGAAAGATCATCAGAAGGAGTTTATAGAGCAATTTGAGCGAGATGTAATGGCTTTGGAAGAGGTGTTGGAGTGTTACCATATTGGTGGTCAATTCGATTACCTATTAAAGGTAATGGTGAAGGATATGGAGACTTACAGAATGTTTGTGTCTCAAAAGCTTTCTGAGCTAGACAATATCGGCAACGTGCAGAGCTCTTTTGTAATGTCTGAAATCAAGCGTTCGGCTGGACTGCCATTTTAAGTAAGTTCGAATTCCATTTTTCAGATTGAAGTTTAACTTACCGCTCCCAGCTCCCAGCTTCCAGCTTCCCGCTTCAAAGCCTCTAGCTTCTAGTTTCAATTATTGCTAGCTTTAGTCAATAGCAGTAACCATGAGAAGAGAGCAAAAGCCTAGAAGGTTCGGGTATTTTTTGGCCGAAATATTTATTCTGATACTCGGTATTTCCGCATCGTTCGCTTTAAACGAGTGGCGTGTATCCAAACAAGAGAGTTCTCAAGAAACGGAGTTGCTTCTCAATTTCAAGCAGAATTTAAAGGTAGATAGCCTAGCACTTCATGAAGGAATGAAACAGCTAAAACTGCAAGTAGAAAATGCACAAAAGCTGCTCATGTCTGATGATGCGTTACCAATAGATAGTTTAGCTAATTACTCCATTTCATTGCTCAATTATGTGCCTTTCAATACTAATGATATCACTTATCAGCAAATGAAAAGCTCTGGTAGAATAGGTATAATTGAAAACGACTCTTTGGCCAATCGCCTAGTAGGACTGTATGAAAGTAGCTTTGAATTGGTTACTACTTGGACGCTGATTGACGCTGAACATGTACGACAGAAGCTGATTCCCTTTGTAGAAGAAAACTTTCCCTTTGCTATAGGCTTGAGGTATAGCCAATCCGATAACAGTGTGAAGCGAGAATTGGCCAAACAGATCAAGTCAGATCAGTTTAAGCATTTGGTGCAATTTGGTCTTTCTTATAAGGCCAGTACAGCAGTGATTGTAGAAAGTGTATTGGAAGAAATAAGAGAGACTATTGCTATGATAGACTCCGAACTCCCTTCTTCCCAAACAGTTTATGGTCGAGAGAGTACTTCCCAGGGCCAGTGATCAGAATGAAAACATAAGAAAGTAAGTAAAACACAGACTTCTCTTGGCTAGAGAATGGGTCGTCTCCATGGGCAATTTGCCAAGCAACAAGCATAGTTACTATTAATGGTATTGCCGCAAAACGTGTTGTGAGACCCAAGATGAGTAAGCATGAGCAGATAAACTCTGCAAAAGCGGCTAAAATCAAAGATGCTTCCACACCAATGCCCAGCGGGTCTCCAAAGCTGAAGTCTCCATTGAGAACTTTCTGAAACTTGCCCCAGCCATGTGTTATCATCATGGCAGAAATACCTATTCTAAAAATCAATAGGCCGAGATTAACATTCGTAGGGTACTTTCCGTGTCTCAGAAATTTTTTGATCATAGCTAAGCGTTTACCATAGATAACGAGGTAATCGGCTATTTGCAATATTTTTTTACATATGCGGCAGCTAATTCATCGCCTAGGTCTTCTGCTTTTTTAAAGTCTGAACAACCATCTTCTAGGCTATGCCATTTAGACTCGAATTTAGACATACCTCTTCTGGTGTAGGCTTCTGCATATTCAGGGTCTAATTCAATTGCTTTGTCGAATGTTTCTGCCGCCTCGGTAAAGTTGCTGTAAAGGAAAAAGACCATTCCTTTGTTGAAGTGAGCAACAGGAAGGTTCGGTTCTATTTTCAATGCTCTATCGAAATCCTGAATGGCCCAAGAACCAGCTCTGCCTCTAGCATAAGCAGCCCCTCGGCTTATTAAGGCTTGTACATTATTAGGTTCCTTGTCAATTACAATGGTAAGGTCGTCTACAGCCTTGTTGTTTTCGCCCATCTTGGTGTATGCTCTACCGCGTAAGTCAAGTGCCTCAATATTTTTTGGGTCTCCTGTAAGGAGTGTATTCATGTCTAGTACCACATACTCGTATTTCTCTTGAGCAAAGAGGCATCTAGACCTGCCTAACATAGCCAGTTTTACATTTTGCCTAAGCTTTACTAGTCGGTCGTAATCATCATAGGCCTCGTCCCATAGTTCTAGTTTTTCTTTGGCAGTTGCTCTATTAAATAGGGAGTAAATGTCATCTGGTTCAAGCTTAATCACTCGGTCGTAAGTGGCTACAGCGGCCTCGTATTCGCCTTGCTTTAAGAATTCATCAGCTTCTTCGCGGGTTGCGGACATATCGCAAGAGCAAATGGCCAGGAAAAGAAATAATAGAGATATGACCTTAGTGTGCATACACAAATAAACTAATTAATTAGTTTAGTAAGCAAGTGCTTTAGGTGATTTTTTTAATAGCTCCCGTTATATTTTCTGAGGAACCATTCGGCTGATAGCAAGGCAATTAGAACAATTAGCCAAATGGGGTTTTCAATAATTGAACTTAGCGTTTCATTAGACCTAGTGATAGGTCGAGGGTTGAGTGCTTTAACTCTTTCTAGTGCATTGCTGTAGTTTTCTAATAGAAAGAATTCTCCGCCTGAGTTATTGGAGATGTTACGAAGGAGCTGATGGTTGGCTGTTAAGTTAATGTCTTCTAAAGCTAGTTTTTCCACAGAGAAGCTACCTTCAGCGGTTTCTCTTTTTCCTGCTAAACTAGTTGAAGCGGTGTAGTTATATACGCCAGGTGCTAAGCCTCTGATTTTGAAATTTTCAGTAGGAGAGTTCACATAATTATACTCTTCTACCTCGCCTTCACTATTAGTGATATTCATGTCTATGTTGTAGTCATAAACTTTCTCATAAAGTTCGTTGTACACCTCTGTTATGAACTCAACTGATTCTGTGTCGAAGTAACTTTCATCCGTAGTATTAACTCTGAAGTTTCGCTTATCATCTTTAGTAGCTAGGTACTGAATAAGTTTGCCGAAAAGCTCATCGAAAAGCTCAGGTTCATCGTATTGACCACTTTCTTGGAGCCTCCACTTCCAAAAGCCTGAACCAGAAAATACTGCAGACTTTTTGTCGTCACCATTGTAGATAGTCAATAACGGTCGGCTAGTTTCAGCGCTCCCTATCTTCTGGTAGAGATAAATACTTGCGTTATTTTTTATTTCGAAGTTGCCATAAGGCGCTGGTATTGGTGGGTAGTTGGCAGCTCTAAATTTTAAGTCCTCATCAATCTGGAAGAGTTCAAAGTTTGGGTTTACATTCATGCTTACTGCATCGGATTGCCCAAAATTGTTGTAAGCTATTACAGGATTCAGCCTGTTGATGTTATTGAGGTCATTTACACCCGTTATAAACCAAGTATTAGAGTTTTCAACCGCGGCATTCAACCAACTAGGTAGGTCTGTTAGCTGCGGGAGTTGATGTAATACAATCAGGTCAAACGGCCCTTCTGGAATGTCTTCGGTAATGCCACTTAAAAAGGTTGAGACTTCAACGCCTTCCTTCGATTCAATCACAGATCTTAAAGCTTTTACATCAGGGTGAGGAGAGGAGGCGGCAATCAAAATTTTCTGTTTGCTATCCACCACTTCAATGAAGGCTGTTCTCGCATTATTGTTGGTAGAGCTTTCACCAGCCTTCGGCCTAATATTTACCTGATAGCTGTCTATTCCTATGAGTTCAGCATCTAGAATAAACTCAAAACTGTTAATCTCTTGGTCGGCATCTAGTGTAATAGATTGGGTTTTTAGCACAGAGCCACTCTTCAGCACATCTATAAAAACCTCTTCTCCCACATAGCCATTGTTAAAAATGTCTACTACCAACGGAAATTGGTTTCCTTGGTAAACAATCTTGTTGTAGTTAATTTTTGTGATGCTCAAATCTTGTGCTGGAATAGTATCGCCCATTGCCAAGCTGTAGACGGGGTAATTTAAAGTAAGGAATTGCGGAGAGCTGCCGTAGTTATGGATACCGTCACTGGCAAGAATAGTAGCTGCTAAATTTTGCTGCTCAAAATCTTGGCGAATGCCTTTTAGTATCTTGTGTAGGTCAGTAGATTGAGATTGAAAAGTGATTTCATCGAAATCATCATAATACTGGTCGAGCCCTCTAATCTTTAAGTCGTAATCTTCATCTTTTAGCTGAGCCTGAAGCTGATTGATTGACTCTCTTACTTGCTGAAACTGAACGCTATCGTAAGCATCTTTTATAGATGCGGAATCGTCTACAGCCAAAACCACAATCGGTTTTTCTTCAAAGAAACTGATTTGGTTAATCAGTGGCCCCAGTAATAAAAAGCAAAGCAGAGAAACGGTTATAGCCCTGAAGGAGAACAAAAGCCTGTTTACTCCCTTGCTCCAAGGTGTTTTTTTGGAGTAAAGAATTAGTGCGTATCCAATACCTACCACCAAACACAATGGTAGAAACCAAAGTGAAAAGTCTGTTTGAAGTGTGATTTTCGTAAGTAAGGCAGGTAAGCTACGCAATGGCTATCAATCTGAAATGAAAATCGGTTGATGCCATATTAACGCATTACTACGAAACTTGGTCATCAACCGATAGTTAAAATTTCAATGTTTTGATGAGCGGTGCTTAGGTCAGCATTCCGCCATCTACCACTATGGTTTGGCCAGTTACGTAAGAAGACATGTCTGAAGCCAAGTAAACACATGCATTAGCTACATCTTCAGGAGCGCCACCTCTCTTCAAAGGAATAGCATCTCTCCATCCTTGAACGGTCTTTTCGTCCAATGCATCAGTCATTTCAGTTTCAATAAAACCAGGAGCTACAGCATTAGATCTTACACCTCTAGAACCAAGTTCTAAAGCCACAGATTTTGTGAAGCCAATGATACCTGCTTTAGAAGCGGCATAGTTAGCCTGGCCAGCATTTCCCTTAATACCCACTACAGAAGTAATGTTAATGATTGAGCCAGCTCTTTGCTTCATCATGGTTCTGGTAGCCGCTTTAACAGTGTTGAAGCAAGATTTTAGGTTTACGTTCATTACCTCATCCCACATCTCTTCGGTCATTCTCATTAAGAGATTGTCGCGAGTGATACCAGCATTATTTACAATTACATCTAAGCTTCCAAAGTCAGCAACAATTCCGTTTACCAATTCTTCTGCCGCAGCAAACTCAGCAGCATTAGAGCGGTAGCCTTTAATTTTTGTGCCGAACTCTGCTAGTTCTTTTTCAAGCGCTTCACCTTTCTCTACACTAGAGAGGTAAGTGAATGCCACATTGGCTCCCTCTTGAGCAAACTTGGTGGCAATGGCCTTTCCAATTCCTTTAGATGCTCCAGTAACGAGCGCTGTTTTTCCGGTTAATAAACCCATATTCAGTTATTTATCTTTATGGTCGATTTTGAGCCCTGTTGGCTTTCAACTTTCAAATAAAACCAAAACCCACAACTCCTCCAATTTCCGTGTTTTGATGTGATGGTATTTGGCTTAACTTTGCCTCTCCCAAAAACAGGTAAAGTAAAAATATGGCAACTAAATACGACTTAATTGTAATTGGTAGTGGTCCGGGTGGTTACGTAGCGGCAATCAGAGCCTCTCAACTCGGTATGAAGGTAGGTGTGGTTGAAAAAGCTGAGCTAGGTGGAATTTGCCTTAACTGGGGCTGTATTCCAACCAAAGCCCTATTAAAAAGTGCTCAAGTATTTGAATATATTCAGCATGCTGCTGACTATGGTGTGAAAGTAGATAAGGCTTCAGCCGATTTCGGTGCCATGGTAAAAAGAAGTAGAGACGTTGCCCAAGGCATGAGCAAGGGTATTCAGTTCTTGTTCAAGAAAAATAAAATCGATCATATTTCTGGCTTCGCGAAGCTTAAAGCAGGTAAGAAGGTAGAGGTGAAGGCTGAAGACGGTTCAACTACAGACTATTCTGCTGAGCACATTATTGTGGCTACAGGTGGTCGCTCAAGAGAGTTGCCAAACTTGCCAATCGATGGAGAGAAAATTATTGGCTACCGTCAGGCAATGGTGCTAGAAAAGCAGCCTAAGTCTATGGTAGTGGTTGGTTCTGGTGCTATTGGTGTAGAGTTCGCTTACTTCTACAACTCAATTGGTACTGAAGTAACCATTGTTGAATATATGGACAGAATTGTTCCAGTAGAAGATCAGGAGGTTTCTAAGCAATTAGAAAGAACCTACAAGAAAGCTGGAATGAAAATAATGACCAACTCAGAAGTTACTTCTGTAGACACTAAAGGAAAAACTTGTAAGGTTTCTGTAAAAACTAAGAAAGGTGAAGAAACGCTAGAGTGCGATGTAGTACTATCTGCTGTTGGAGTTTCTACCAATCTTGAAGGAATTGGCTTAGAAGATGTTGGCGTAGCCACCGATAAGGGTAAAGTAATTGTAGACGACTACTACAAAACTAACATCCCAGGCATTTACGCTATTGGTGATATTGTTCATGGTCCTGCTTTAGCTCACGTAGCTTCTGCCGAAGGAATTATTTGTGTAGAGAAAATTGCAGGTCAGAATGTTGAGCCATTAGATTACGGTAACATTCCTGGTTGTACTTATTGCCAACCAGAAATAGCTTCTGTAGGTATGACTGAACAAGCGGCCAAGGATGCAGGTTATGAAATCAAAGTGGGTAAATTCCCATTCTCTGCTTCAGGAAAAGCTAAGGCTGGTGGAGCTAGCGATGGTTTCGTAAAAGTAATTTTCGATGCCAAATACGGTGAGTGGCTTGGCGCACACATGATTGGTGCCAACGTAACTGAAATGATTGCTGAGGTAGTAGCAGCTAGAAAGCTAGAAACTACTGGTCATGAAATCATTAAAACGGTTCACCCTCACCCAACTATGTCTGAGGCTGTAATGGAAGCAGCTGCAGCAGCATATGATGAAGTGATACATTTATAAGAATTTTTATCTCACCAACGCCAACACATATAGAAGAAAGCGAATTAGTACTGCGGTTGAGAAACCGAGATAAAAGTGCTCTTTCCTATTTGTACGATAAGTACAATGCTGCTTTGTATGGCGTGGCTTCTAGAATAATTAAGAACGATGACATTACAGACGAAGTGCTGCAAGACGTCTTCGTTAAAATCTGGAATAAGATAGACAAATATGATGCGTCTAAGGGGAGGTTCTTCACATGGATGATGAACCTCACCCGAAACGCAGCAATCGATAAGTTAAGGTCTAAGGAAATTTCTAGGTCTTCTAAAACCGACTCGATTGATGACTACGTATATACTTTCGATCGCGAGAATAGTACTGAAATGAGTACTGATGCGATTGGTGTGAAAACACTAATGGATAGTTTGGTTGAGGATCAGAAGTTTATACTCCAAAAGATATATTTCGAAGGGTTTACTCATGCCGAAATAGCCGAAGAATATGATATACCTTTGGGTACAGTCAAGTCCAGGCTACGTTCGGCACTTAACCATATGAGAAAAAGAGTGGCATAGCCGTGAATATTGAAGAATACATATCGTCCGGAATACTTGAGGAATACGCCCTCGGTGCTCTTTCGTCTGAAGAGATAATGGAGGTTGAGGCTATGATGGCCAAGTACCCAGAGATCAAAGATGAGCTCAATAATATTGAGTTGGCCTTTGAAGATATGGCTATGGCTACGGCTCAAACTCCAAAAAGGGATTTAAAGTCTTCTATCTTAGACTTAATAGAAGAAGAGGAAAAACCTGTGGTTAAGCCACAACCTCAGGCTAGCCCTAAAGAGGAACCAAAAGTGGTTCAAATGCAGCCTTCTCCAGTGTTGAAGTACGCTGTAGCTGCATCACTAACCCTTACGCTTGTTTGCGGATATTTAGCTGTAGACTATAGAGCCAAGTGGAAAAATACTAATAAGGCTTATGCTGAATTGCTTTCTAATAATGAGCAAATGGCTGAGCAATATAATAGGGTAAGGCAAGAGCTTGGAGATATTGAAAGCGACTTACTTGTACTTACTAACCCTGACTTCCGAAGAATTGAAATGCCAGGAACAGATAATGCCAAAGATGCATTTGCCAGCGTTTACTGGAATCAATTAAGCCAAGAACTCTACTTGGATATCAGAAACCTAAAAGAACTATCTGAAGATCAGCAGTATCAACTATGGGCCATTGTAGATGGAAAGCCTGTAGATGCTGGTGTATTCGATTGGAATGCTGAAGGTCTGGTAAGAATGAAGAACATGTCTAATTCTGCAGCTTTTGCAGTAACCATTGAGCCTAAAGGAGGTAGCGAAAACCCAACGCTAGAGTCTATGCAAGTGCTCGGTACCGTCTAATTATTTTCTCACTTACGTATTTGAATAGGAGCTTTGCTCAATGTTTAGCTAAGAATGTTTCTCCTTTGCCGAGAGAGGTTCACAAGTGTTTTTCCGTTGTGCCTTGCTTTTACTTGCGGCTAGATATCGGTCTGTTAAGAAGGGCTATGCTTGGTCAAAAAAATAGGAGCTTACCCATCTGGTAAGCTCCAACACCTCAACCAAAGTAGAATTGGGACTTGATTGTATTTCTAAAGCGACAATAGTCACTTAATATTTTGAGTGCATTAGTTTGGTGAGTAGTGATTCCATTTTAGGTGAAAAGGAATCTATGGTTAGACTTACGAACTTATATTCACCTTTGGATCTAGTAGAGATAAAAAAATATGGGTTGGCATTGTTTTTCATTCCAACCCATATTAAAAGGTATTAGAACTTAACTGCTAGAGAAAGTCTTGCTTGGAAAGGAGTACCAGGCGTAAAGTGGATTTCAGAAGTAGGATTTACTTCATTTCTCAGTCTAGATTCTGTTTCAAACTGTGCCTCATTCCACTCAGTATCTGTAATGTTCTCTACACTAAGGCCTAACTGAAATCTGCCAATCTCATAGCCTAAGGTGGCATCTAGCAAGAAATAACCTTCTGCCGTTAAGCTGTTGTCTTCGTTTGCCGCTCTATCGTCTAAGTATCTGTAGCGTAAGCTGCCACTAAAACCACTGTCAAAATTGAAGTTGAATCCTCCAATGCTTGTAAAGGTAGGCGCAAGAGGAATGTAGTCTTCTCCTTCCGCTGTATTGAGTGCTTTCGGATCAGTAAAGTTAACGTCAGAATTGAAGTATAACCAATCGGTTATTTGGTAGCGAACGGTTAGGTCTATTCCTTGTCTTTGCGTTTTTCCAGAAGGCTCAACAATTCCTTCATCGCCTACATAAACAAACTCTTGGTCTAAGTCTAGCCTCCACAAAGCAGCGTTAATCAAGAGGTTTTCTGTTGGCTTCCATATAGCTCCAACATCAATTCCGTATGCTTGAGGTAAGATCTCTTGGCCTTGCTGAGCTACGACTACACGCGTGTCATTGCTATGAAATCCGATGCCCGATTTCATGTATAGATTTAGGTTGCTGTTCGCTTGGTAACCAATCTGAAGCTTAGGACTTACAGTGCTTTTATTTACAGATTCACGGTCGTAAGTATTGCTCAGCTTGTCCCTGTAATCAAAGGTGAACTGATCGAACCTTAAGCCAGCTATTAGCGATAGCTTTTTCGTTAAATCAACTTGCTCTTCAGCAAAAGCAAAAATATTGGCTTCCTGAACATTGCCAAAGGCTAAATCAGATAGTACTTCACTTCTCTGCAATGTTCTCGAAAGACGAACATCATTGTTCTTGTCATAGCGGAAACCTATTCCTACTTCGGTACTTGCTGGTAGTCCAAAAAGCATGTTTTCAACCCAATAACTATTCTTAGATCCAAAGATTTGTCTATTCTCAGACTGGGTTATTTGGTCTCCGTTTACTGGGTCATTCAAGAAGAATGTGAAGTTAGAAACTAGGTTAAAGTTGTATTGACTAAAATATACTTGGTTTTCAAAGTAACCTCCGTTGCTGAGTTCTGTGGTAAGCTTTGAGTTTAAATTAATTCTGCTGGTTTCACCACCTTCAGTATCATCTATGGCACCAAAACGGGTGATGGTTCCGTTGTCTACAGCTCGTTGTGGAATTTGGCCAGAAGCATCCCAACTACTAGTAAAACCAGAGAATGAAAGCTCAAGAGTTTGTGTGTCGTTCAGTTTTTGATGGTATTTCAAAAGACTGTTAAACCTGTTGAAGTATTGTGGGCTCTCGAAGTATCCATCTGTTCTGAAGAATTCGGTTGCTAAATAAAGGCTTGGGTCTTCAGTTTTCTGTGCTTTTAATAAGTTGAATAGACCCACAGTTCTGAAGGTGCCAAACTGCCCACCTTCAACCTTAAACATACTCTCGCTTAGCCTTCTTTTGGTAAAAAAGTTGGCATAGCCAGCAGTGTTGAAATTACCTTGCTTGGCATAGTATGGTCCCTTGTCAAAGTCTACTTGCTCAATGGTTTCAGGAATTACAAAGTGTAAGTCTGAATAGCCTTGGCCGTGAGCATGCGAAACCATATTCACAGGCATTCCATCTACATTGAGCTCTATGTCTGTTCCGTGGTCAATATCGAATCCACGTAAGAAAATCTGTTCGGCTTTTCCTCCACCAGCGTGTTGAGCAATGAAGAGGCCGGGTACAATTTTCAGTACATCTTGAGATGTGTTAATTGGTCTGAACTGAATGTCTACAGCCGATATGGTATTGGAATTCTGATCTAAGTTCTGTGTAACCACCACATCTTCCATCTGGATGGAAGAGGGCTGAAGGGCTATCTGCAGTTTCTGATTGGTTCCCGATTGAACCTGAACTTGTACAGACCTTTTGGCAAAACCTACAAAGCTAACTTCCATTGTGTAGGTGCCAGAATTAAGTTCTTCAAACCTAAAAGAACCTAGTGCATTGGCTGAAGTTCCAATTTCTAATTCTTTAATATAAACGTTACTTCCAGGGAGTGTTTCGTTGGTTTCTGCATTGAGTACTGTGCCTTGAACCATATTGGTTTGTGCATAGCCAAGTGTGCCTGATGCCAAAAAGATCAGGCATAATAATATTCTTACTGATTTCATCAGAGTGTATTTTGGTGTTAAAAATTGAGCAATAGATAGCCTTAAGGGCTAATGGCTCTTGAGTGTAAAGCTGATATGATACACTATAAACTCGGAGGAGGGGTGGAGGTACTGAGGTCTCTTGCCTTATAAAGGTTTACGTAAAAGCTAGTTGCTTTTTCTGCCTTTTCCTCAGAAGGTTCATCTAGAATATATTCATGAATGATATCTACAGCAAAAAAGCTGATGAAGTCGGCTGATTGCTTGGTATTGTCTTGTTCTTTCTGGTTGAGGTTTTTTAGCGCTTTGCTATGGTCATCAACATCGTGCTGATTACCAGTGTCCTCATCACTATGATCATGGCTATGTCCATGGTGATGGTGGTGAAGAGAGTTTTGATAGAGGTGAAGTACTTTGTGGGTTAAAGAAGCGCCTGCATATCCGAAAATAAGTGCACTAAATAAAACCAACAAAGTACCTGATACCAACTGTTTCACTTAAAGCGAACTTAAAGCTGTTTGAACTGCTTGAGTAGTAATTGGACCTAATTCGTAAGAGGCTTCAAGAGCTTCGTTTAAATAGGTCTTTGCTTTTTTAGACTCACCGTTTTCTAGGTAAATCATGCCTAAGTGAAAAATCACATCTGGTTCACTGGTTTTTCCTTCAACTTGAGTTTGGGCAATTTCAAGCGCTTTTTGCTTATCGCCATTCTTTAGGTGACTCCAAGCCAATAGGTCAAACATATCGGGCGTGGGTCTATAATTTTTTTCTCTTTCCGCTCTAGCTAAAGCCACTTCTGGGTAGTTCAAATCTTCTGCCTCCAAAAGTATTAAGTACTTGTTGTACATGGCAAGATATTTCTGATCAGATACAATCTGATGATACTCCTCTTTTAGGTTTTGGGCTTCTTCAGCATTGCCTTCAAAATCGGCTAGTTCTGCCAAGCTTAACTTCAATTGAGGGTCGAAGTGGTGCTGATCCACAAACTTTAGAATTCTTCTTGCCTCGCTAACATTACCATCTTTAGCATAAGCTATCCAAGCCAGGCCTTGCCATGAATGCCAATGCTGAACATTTTTATTGAGCACATCTAAATAGGCATTATAAGAATCGGTAATTCTTCCTGCATGCCCATACATATCGCCAAGGTTCGATTTAGACCATAGGTAAAGGTTCTCGTTCCCCTTAACTCTTTCATGCGCTTTCTCCATTAAGTGAATGGCCAAATCTAAGTCGCCTTTATGGTCGGCCATTTTTGAAGCTCTAATTAAGTATTGAAAGCTATTTTTCTGCTCGTATCTATTTAGTATACCTTCAGCAGTAGCATAATCTCCAACTTCCATGGAGGCATCGAACAGAAGGTTGTAAGAGGCACCCTGCTGGTCGCCCTCGCTAAGTGCTGACTTCGCATATTCCCTAGCTTTTTGAAATTCGTGTTTGGTAATGGCGTTTACTCCCAGCGCCTGAAAGGTTGCGGCATTAGAGAATGGATTTCTTTCGGCCACTAACTCAAAAATGCTGTCTGCCTTGTAAATATGGTCGATGTTACCATCAACTCGAAACTGACTGCTGTAAAGGGAGGCTAGTTTAGAGAGGTAGGTAATATTTTGAGGTTCGTTTTTGAGCTTGTTTTGCCAAAACTCTATGTCTGATTGGGTCAGATTCTGCTGTGGCTCGGCAGCTTTGGCCATTAATGCCTCATAGTCTTGAGTAGAGGCTACAGGTGTCTGATTGTTGTGTTCTTGGCAAGAAATAACACCAAGAAAGAGGAGGGTAAGGATTATATTTTTCATAATTCAGTGGGTTGGGTCAAAGAAAATGGCTGTGCTTACCTAAAGGGCAAGCACAGCATATTTATTACCATGGAGTGGCCAGGTAAGGGAAAGAACTTAAGAACGCTTTGTCATTAGCGTCTACATTATCGTCAGATAAACCAGGGTTGGCAGTTCCGTCAGGGCCACCAAATATTAGTAGCAACTCAACAGAAATTACATCATCCGCTAGGGCTCTTCCAGTTAGTACATTGGTTCCATCAAAGAAAGTTGTGGTACCATCAAGGCTAACGCTTAGTACATCTGTGGCCAATGCAGTAGTAAATGTAGTTGCATCCATACCAAGTGCGTTAGTGCTATAGTTAGGGTTCAAAGCTAAAAGCCGAGACTCAAAAGCAGCCTGATATGCCGCGCCTTGCGCACTAGGAGCAGTAGTGTTGAAATTATCTTTCATAGAACTGCTAACAAATACTGTGTTAATAGCTGGTCTGCCCATCTGATCTTCCTGAGCATAGTTCACTGGCATTTCGGGCATCTCATCGTCATCATCACTACAAGAAGTGAATCCAACGCTTAACAATAGAGCCGCAGCCAACATCCAAATTTTATTATTTATGATTTTCATTTTTATATTCTTTTAAGGTTGAAATATTATTGCTCTCTGTTGCTGGTTACCCAAGTGTTAATGGTTCCTGAACCACCAATCATTGATTTAGGTACTTCTACCACTACCGACATTACATTGGTGCCTGCAAAAGTGTCTGCTCCCGGATCGTTAAAGCTTGATGCGTTGCCGCCAATAATTTCTCCGTATTGGGCAAAATCCATAAAGAATGGGTCATCTCTCGGACCTGCGAAGAGTTTTATGCCTCCTTCGCTACCAATACTCGCAGCAGAGCCATAAGTTGTAATGTTAGTAGACACAGAGGTGCCGGTGGTTACAAGAGTGCTGCTTGTTCCTGTAGCAATTGGCGCTACAGGGCCGTAAGCGGTTACCATACCATCTTTGAAAGTACACTGTATCACCAAGTCTTCCATGGCATCACCATTGGTATCAATGTTGAATTCAACCATTACATTCTCATCGAAGGCAGCAGAAGTAGATGCCGAAGGAGATAGCAAACCTTGAAGATTGGCTACAAATACAATGTTTGAATTGTTCTCTGGGCTTTGAAAAGCATAGTAATCGGTAATATCAGAGCTAGTGCCTGTTACTCCGGGCGCATCAATGTGGTCGGCAGCATAGACTATTGCAGTCGCTAGCAGAGCCAAGATGCCAAGGGATAGGATTGTTTTCTTTTTCATAATTTTTGTTGTGAGATTGATGAACAGTGTCCACCAAAAGGTTAAGATTTGTATTTTCTTTGCTGCTACTTACGAGGCCGCTTGGTGGTTTGGATCGAGTGGGTTTTCAGAAATGAGTAGAAGAAACCTTAAATTGAAGGGAGAATATGAGTGATCGACTAGAGAAAATACTGCTAATTATTGCTGCAATTTGCCTGAGTATTTCGCTCTTATTAGTGTATGCTATTGGCCTTCAGTGGCTGTCTAACCCAGATTTAGCACAATACATCACGGAAGCAGTAATGTATATTTCTGGTCTTGTTGTTTTAAGGGGAATTTGGAAGCAAACTCTCGACAAAAAAATTTCTTCTAGAAAGGATAATTCATGAACATAGACATCTCTACTCCGGCACTTTTATTCCCTGCAATCACCCTGTTGCTTTTGGCCTATACCAATCGATTTGTGGCTTTGGCTACTCTAGCTAGAGGCCTAAGAGTTCGGTATAAAGAGTCGCCAGAAATGCGAACCACACTTTTCAGTCAGATCAAGAACCTAAGGCTTAGGCTTATCTTGATTCGTAATATGCAAGCGCTTGGTATTGCCAGTTTTTTCTGCTGCGTGCTCTGCATGGTACTTATGTACTTAGGCAGACAAGTAGTTGCCGAGTATATTTTTGGAGCAAGCCTTTTTCTATTACTTGGCTCACTATTTCTCTCCTTTATCGAAACCCAAATCAGTACTAAAGCCATCAAGCTTGAATTGAAGGATTTGGAAGAAAATACCTCTTCTAAGGGCTGAGCCCCATATTTACTTCTCATTCATTTTTCTATTCGTGCGTCATCCAGAGCGAGGCCCTTAAGGTCGACTGGAGAATCTCACTGAATTAGTCGATAGAACTTGGGGTTCTTAGCTGCCGATACAAGGACGCCTGCGCTTCGCTCTGCATGAAAAATAAGAAAATCGTTCAGTGAAGAGTTTTGTCAATCAAATACTTGTTTAGACAAGTATTTTTACTTAGTTTCAACCAGACTTACAACCACAAACATGGATTTCGGTAAGGCTCTCTTTCACCTTAATAATAATCTCGGCTATAATCTGTATCGCGCTTATTTGCTCTTTCATAGAGAGCTTATTCGTGGGTTAAAGGCGTACTCTGTGACGCCTGAGCAGTGGCAGGTCTTGATTATTCTTTGGAATCATGGGAGCGTAACACCGACAGAGATCAGCAGGGTTACGCTCCAAGATCTCCCGTCCATTTCACGTATGTTGGTGAGAATGGAAAAGAATGGTTGGATTGTAAGAGTAGAAAATGAGGACGATGGTCGTTCATTTCACGTACAACTGACCGAGAAAGGAAGAAAAAGTAAAAATGAAATGATTATCAGCCTAGACAATCATTTTAATAGCTACCTACAAGAGGTGCCTAAAGAATTACATGATGGTATAAGAAACGAGTTGCTTCAGTTGAGAAGCAAACTAGGAGATTACACACCCATTAAGTGACAGACGGTCCGGTCATTTATGGTGCAAGACCCAAGCACCTGATCTCTTCATATGTTTAGGTTGAAACGGAGATGATTACCGAGGCAGTAGATATAAGATTTACTGCCTCGGAAATGACTTACTTTTTTCTCTTGTGCTTTTTTCTCTAGCACTGTACATTGCCCCAATGAAACGCTTTTCCTCATTAATGGCTTTAGCCATATTTTTATCAGCTATAGCAGCATGCACTCCTCAAAGCTCAGATTCTAAGGCAAATACCTCAGATGTTGAAAAGGGAATCAGGATAGCTAATGGCGCTGGCCCTGAGTTCTTTACTTGGTCTCCAGATAGGGTTCCGTTGATCAGTGCACACAGGGGAGGGCCATACCCCGGCTACCCAGAAAATGCCATCGCTACCTTTCAACACATTTCCGATCAAATTCCAACCATCATTGAGTGCGACATTGCCATGACAAAAGATTCAGTATTGGTGATGATGCATGATTACACTTTGGACCGAACGACAACCGGTGAAGGGAAAGTTATGGAGGTCACTTATGACGAACTTGAAAAGATGAAGTTGGTAGACAACGAAGGTAGTACCACCACTTTAGACATTCCGACTTTAGATGATGTATTAAAATGGGCCGATGGAAGAGCGGTACTTACACTAGATGTGAAGCGTGGTGTGCCATTCGAGAAAGTGGTGGCTGCCGTGCAAGCCCATAATGCACAAGACTACGCTGCCATCATCACTTATAATGCTAGAGATGCTGCGAAGGTCAATCAATTAGATGGCTCCCTAATGATATCTGTAGGCATTGGGTCGCAAGAGGCTTATGAGGCGCATAGCAATCTGGGTGTGCCAGACAATAGAATGATTGCCTTCGTAGGAGTTTCTGAGCCCGAAGCCTCGCTTTATAACTTCCTCCATGAAAAGGGAATCTACTGTATTTTAGGTGTTCTGGGAAACTTGGATAGAAAGGCCATCGCACAGGGAGATTCAACTTATTTGGGGTATATTCAACGCGGTGCAGATATTTTGGCTACGGATAGGCCTTTGGAGGCTTTCGAAGCCATTCAACCATTAATTAAGACTACAAGTACCAAACAAGAATATTTCTATGGCTATTGATTTACGAAGCGATACTTTAACCAAGCCCACACCTGCTATGCATCAGGCGATGATGGAGGCAGAAGTAGGCGATGATATGTTTGGGGAAGACCCAACAGTGGCCGCATTGGAGAAAAAGGCTGCCAAGATGTTTGGAATGGATGCCGCTATTTATTGTGCTTCAGGAACCATGACTAACCAGATTGGTATCAGGCTGCATTGTAATCTTCAAGATGAAGTAATCTGCCATAAGTATTCACACATCTACCTCTATGAGTCAGGTGGAATAATGTCTAATGCTGGTGCTTCTGTAAGGTTATTAGAAGGAGAAAGAGGTAGGATTACAGCCAAGGCGGTAGAATCTGCCATTCAGCCAGATGATATTCATTCACCAGTTTCTAGGCTAGTTTCATTGGAGAATACGGCCAACAAAGGTGGAGGAAGTTGCTACGACTTCGAGGAAATTTGGGCCATTCGTGAGACCTGTCATGAACATGGTTTGGCGTTACATTTAGATGGTGCTAGGCTGTTCAATGCCTTGGTAGCTACTGGCCAAACTACTAAGCAATATGGTGAGGTATTCGATACTATTTCTATTTGCCTAAGTAAAGGATTAGGAGCTCCTGTAGGTTCACTCTTAATTGGAAGTCACGCAGATATCAAAAGAGCTAAGCGCATTAGAAAAGTAATGGGTGGAGCTTGGAGGCAAGCTGGTTATGTGGCTGCTGCAGGGCTTTATGCTTTAGAAAACCACGTAGATAGATTGGTGGACGACCATAACAAAGCCAAAGAAATGGCTAAGGTTCTTGAAGGGCTTGATTATGTTGAAGAAGTATTGCCTTGCGAAACGAATATTCTCATTTTCAAACTGACAGATAAGTATACCAATCAGAGCTTTCTGGATAAGTTAGCAGAAAATGATATTCTGGCTTTTGGCTTTGGTCCTCAATTAATTCGCTTCGTAACACATTACGATTTTACTGATGATGACCTTACCAAGACAATTGAGGTTCTGAAAAAACTATAAATGAAAAAGATAATCCTCCTTGCTCTACTGGCTTTTTTTACGGCTTGTGGGTCGAAGAAAACTGAACAACAAGTGGCAAAGCCAGAAAGCAACGAAGCCATATTTTTTGTAGGAACCTACACCAAAAAAGAAGGTCATGTAGATGGGCAGGGCGAAGGCGTTTATGTCTATTCCATGAACAAGAAAACAGGCGCTATAAGCTACAAAGCCACAAGTGATGCGGTTATTAGTCCGTCTTATCTAGCTGTGCATCCAAATGGTAAGAATGTCTATGCTGTGAATGAATTCGATGGAGGAGAGGATAGTTTTGCAGCAGTAACGGCTTTTGAATACAATCCGGAAGATTACAGTTTGGCCTACCTCAATGAAGTGAGTAGTGTTGGGCAATATCCTTGCTATTTGAGCATAGACAATTCAGGCAAGTTTGTAATGGCTGCTAATTATGTGGGTGGCAGCGTTGTGCTTTTACCCATTATGGAAGACGGAATGTTGGGCAACTACTCTTCATACAAAAAGCATGAAGGTGGTTCTTCTCACCCTAGGCAAGACGCACCTCATGCGCATCAGATTATTCAGCACCCAAGGAATGGATTGGTGGCTGCTGTTGATTTAGGCGCTGATAAGATTTATGCATATGAGTTGGACACTGTTGGGCAAACACTCAATTATCTGAGAGACTTTATCAATCCACCAAGAATGGCGGGGCCAAGGCATATCGTTTTTCACCCAGAGAAAGATATTGTCTATGTCTTGAATGAATTAATTGGCACTATTGAAGTAGCTACTTTCTCTGATAGCCTTCGTTTAGAGCAAAAGGTACAGATGATAGCCTTACAAGAAAATGGAGATGATAGAGAATCTTCTGCTGCAGCCATTAAGATTCATCCGAGTGGGCAGTTCCTTTATGCCTCCAATAGAGGTGAGATCAATGAAATTCTTGCCTTCAAAATTGGTGATAATGGTGAATTGATAAAAATTGGAGCTTATCCATCAAAAGGAAAAACTCCAAGAGACTTTGAGATTGATCCTTCAGGTCGATTTATGCTGGTAGCCAATCAAGATACTAACACCATTGTTACTTATGAGATCAATCAAGAAACCGGTGAGCTGATTGATACCGGATACATTGAGGAAGTACCAACTCCGGTTTGTATTAAATTCCTGGGTCAGTGATCAAGAAGAAGGTTCTTTTTATCGGAGCCTTATTAATCTTCATATTCTATGCTTATAGAATATACCGAGATACCGTGCTTTATGGTGATACGATCATTTTCTATCAAAATCAATCGGAGTTTGAACCCTATGGTGTAAAGTATAATGACTTCAGGAATAGCGTAGGTCTCGAGAAATTACCAGATGATTGGTTTACAAAATCAACTTCACAAAAGCCTGGGCCTTATTTTAGGAGAAGGAGGCTGCAGGATCATTATTGGACAACTCAGGTTTGGAACTCAGGTTATGAGGTAAGCGGAACTCTGGGTCATTTTGAGAAGGAGATAAGAAGATTTGACAATAAGTTGATCTACGAAATAGATCGTTACAGGGTCAATTATATTGATACTGGTTATATTCTTGAGAGGAAATTCAATTATCTATATGAACCGCATTGGGAAGTTACGCTGGTAATGACCTATGGAGATACGACCCAAGATATCAGAGAAATACCAGTTGACCCTGAAGACTTCGATAGTTTGAGAAACTGGGCCATGCAATAAGGTTGATCTATCCTGTTTGTAAACTTCCCCTCTGCTTCCCGAAGTCTCGAGACCGTACCTCTTCCAGCAGAGGACAGAAGTCCGGGAAACTCTGGAAAAACCATCGATTACTTAATCCAGACAGTTACTGGCACTGATTCCCCTCCTGTTTTAGGAGGGGCTAGGGGTGGTCATTTAAGTTTAACTACCTTCCCACTCTTAGCACTTTGCATCGCTGCATCTAGAATTTCCATCACCACCATATTATTTTGAAGAGCAGAGAGGTCTGCGTCTTGTGGGGTAATCTGTCCACGAACAACTGCTGCCAATAGAGTGAAAGGATCATCATTCGGGCTTTCCTTTTTAAGGTCGGTTAGTTTCTGTTCCTGGGCATTATCTCCTAGCTGGTAGCGAATGGTGCTGCCATTGTCTGCAATGATTTGGCCGGTCACGCCATAAACTTCCATATCCTTTCGGGAAACCGGCCAGTTCCATGAGGCCTGAATGATCACTTGAGTTTTTGGGTATTGTAGAACAATAGTGGCTTCATCATCTACTTTAGGATAGATGTCAGGCTTATTGGTAGCAGTCATGGCGAAAACCGATTGTGGTCTTTCTCCTTTCATTAACCATGTAGCTAAGTTGGCTCCATAGCAGCCGAAATCGGTTAGGGCTCCGGCACCATTCAATTTTGGATCAGTGAGCCATTCGAGAAACTCTTCATTTACACCAATTTCGTTAGGCCCGGGGTGGCCGTCATGCACCACAATCTTGCGGATATCGCCTATCATATTGTCTTGATGCACCATTTTATAGGCTTTCAGGGTGCTACCATACCAAGTGGTTTCGTAGTTGGTTAACAGGTGAATGTTATGCTTTTGAGCGAGGGCTTGCATTTTTTTGGCATGATCTAAAGAAACAGCCAGAGGTTTTTCAACCATTACATGGATGCCCTTTGGGGCAAAGAATTCAACCACGCTTAGGTGGTCATAAATTGTACCGAAGGCAGTCACTGCTTGAGGCTTCACGATTTCCATCAATGCGTCCATAGTTGGGTAAACTATATCCATGGAGAATCCATGTTGCTTGGTGTATCTTTCGGCTAAGTCGGTGTTGGGCTCAACAATACCTACTATTTCGATATCGCCACGGTCTTCTCTGCCGAGAATCCAATGCACATGGGTATGTGTAAGGCCTATTACAGCCACTTTTACGGGAGGGTTCTGTTCCTGAGCTTTCATGATTGTCAATGAAAAAATAGCTAGGATAAAAGTAAATACGCGTTTCATGACGGAATTTAGGAAAAACTTTTACCACCCCTAACCCCTCCTTAAAACAAGGAGGGGAATTGAATTCTGCTCTTGGAATTTGATTGTCGTAGACGAGGCTAACTCTCCACCTAATTTAGGGGGAGTTGGAGGGGGTTAGATACCCTTCAAGTATATCTTTACCACGTTTTGATGGTGTTCTGCGTGGTAGATGGTGAAATAGAGCATTTCTCTTACGGTCACTTTTCCAAGCAAAGGGTGAGGGAAAATGTATTGGTCTAAATCATCTTCAGACCACTTACTGAGCTTGTTCTCTATCTTTTCAATAATCTCGGTTTGGGTTTTGGAGAGCTTAGAGTACTCCGAGTATTTCACCTTTTTTGGTACATACGAACCTGGAGGATCGCCCTCCATCGTGGTTAGCTTTTGTTTGTATTTGGCAACCAATTCATCATAAGTCCTAGAAGGTCTATTGGACTTGCCAAACTTAAAGCTGATCATGAACTTAGGGAAGCCCAATGCTTGTATCAGCGGACGAGTACTTTTAATTAAGTGCTCGGCTTGTTGACCTGCATTCCATTTGCCATCAGGAGCATATTCGAACTCGTCTTCGGAAAGTTTGCCGAGATACTTTAGAAAATGATCGTAAGATTCTTCTAGCCTCGCCTTGATCTCCACCTTATTCATGGGCGAAAATTAGGTGGTTTTGGATGGATGGCAAAGGCAAAACTCATTTCGTTTTATACCCTATAAGGCTTTAGCATCAAAAGCTCATTACTTCTCTAAAACGAATACTTTGTCTGCGACTTACTTCCACTTCTTCTCCACCTTTGAGGTATAGTTTAAGTGTGCCACTGAACCATGGTTCGATTCTATCGATGTATTTGAGGTTGATGATTTGCTGGCGGTTGGCTCTAAAAAATACTTCAGGGTCTAACCGAGACTCCATATAGTTGAGCGAACGTGGAATCATTGGCTTTTCTTCCTTGAAATAAATACGTGTATAGCTGCCCATAATCTCCAGCACTCTAACTTCTGCAAGACTTACAAACCAGCATTGTTCGCCATCTTTTACAAATACCTGATTGTCTAAACCTAGAAGTTTGGCTTTGGACTCCCGATCTTTTCTTTGCCTAATTTTTTCGGAGGCCTTTTCTATGGCTAAACCGAGTCTCTCTTCCTTTATAGGCTTCTGTAGATAGTCCAAGGCATTGTGGTCAAAGGCCTTCATGGCGTATTGATTGAATGCCGTGGTGAAAATAACTTCTGGCACATCAACCAATTCCTCCAATAGTTCGAAACCATCTTTATCTGGCATCTGAATGTCTAAGAATAGCAATTCCGGTTGCTTTTCTTCTATTAGCTCCAGCGCTTGTTCCACATTTTCGGCTTCTCCCAGAACCTGTACATGATCGAAAGCCTTCAGTAAATGCTTGAGTTCTTGCCTTGCTAAATGAGAATCGTCTATGATAAGGGCTTTCATGAGGTTGGTATTTTTAAGGTGGCTGAGACCATTTGGTTAGAGCTGTTTTCGAGTTTAAACTCTGCAAAAGTGCCGAACAGAATTTTCATTCGTTCTACTAAGTTTTTCAAGCCAATGCCCTCTCTCTTTTGGCTAGAGCGTAGTTGGCCAGAGTTTTTTACTTCAATGAGTAAGTAGTTTTCAATCAATGATGTGCTAACTAAAATTTGGCCTCCATTTTTCTGGGTTGAAAGACCATGCTTTATTGCGTTTTCAACCAATAGTTGAATAGCCATTGGAGGTATCTGCACTTTCAGTGTTTCTGATGATATGTTGAAAGTGTAACTGAGCCTCTCCTGAAACTGGATTGACTCCAATTGTAGGTAGTCTTTCACAATCTCAATCTCTTCTTTTAAAGCCACCTTTTCAGAAGCGTTGAATTGAATGGAATATCTCAGTAAGTCTGAAATGTGCGTAACCATTTTTCTAGCCTTTTCTGGCTCAATCAGTATAAGCGAGCGGATGTTGTTCAAGGCATTGAAGAGAAAGTGAGGGTTAACCTGATTCTTTAAAATCATTAGCTCAGCTTCTTGTAAGGCCGATTTTAGCGCTAGTTTTTCTAGCTCAGACTTGCGGTTCTTCTCCATGAACTTGATGATGAAGTAAATGGACGCCCAAAGTATGAGTACTATATATATGTTGAAGACATAGCCAATAAAACCACTCCAACTAAAGCCTGATATTCCTGATAGAGGGAAGATCAGATAGATGATCAGGTGGATAAAAACTTGAGTAACAATAGCAGTAACTAGTGTGCCTACAAAGGCCCTGGGTATGAGTTTGCTCAGCCTTAGCTCGAGCCAATTGCTGCGTTGTATGTGTAGTTTGAAAAGGTGTGAAAAGAGGATTAGTGATACGTAAATGATACCTTGGAGAATCAATGAAGAGGAAGTGATGTAGCCTTCTCCACCGAAGAGCGCCATCATACCTATGAGGAAAAGGGTGTAAAGTCCCCAACCTAATACCTGACAGATCCAATAAATGACTCTTTTGCTCATCTTAGAAATTGATTGGTGAATAATTTAACATTAAATCATTCACCAATCGGGTTTAGCTTTATAGGAATTTGTTCAACCAGTTGTGAAAGAACTCTGGGTCGTCCCACATGATGAAGTGATAACCACCTTCAGAGAGGTCTAAATCCAAATGCTGATGCTTGGAGTATTGTGCCTGGTACATATTCATGACACTTTCTTTGGTTGAACCATAAGACTCGTAAGCTGCCCAAGCTCCCAATACCAATGTCGGTACTTTAATTTTGGCCAAATCGGCACGAATATCGGTGGTGTACATTTCATACATAGCTTGGGCTACGGTATTCATATCGCTGGAAACACCCCAGTTGGTTGCGGTTTCTATGTACTTCTTGTTGCGGATAAGGCTTTGCAACTGCATTTGCTGGAAGGTTCTTTTTTGTTCGTCTGTCTGGTTTGCAGCAGCTCTCATTTGTTGCTTCATGTTTTCAGCAAATGGCTTGGCACTTTCTTCGGTTGCCGTAGGCATTTGAATGGCTGTCATAAAAGGTAGAGCATCAACAATTACTAGCTTTTCAGCCAAATCTGGCTTTTCTATGCCTATTTGAAGCGCAAGGAAACCGCCAAGGCTATGACCAACAATTATTGGTTTTTCTATCTGTTTCTCATCGATGTAATTGTAAACCAAGGTTCTTACCTGATCGAAGAAGCCAGCTTCCAGATTCTCTAAGGGTGCCTGACCAGCAAAGCCTGGTAGAGTGAGTACATGGTACTGATACTGATCGCCCAGAGCTTCAATGGTTGTGTCCCAAACGGCACCATCGCAAGTAAGACCTGGAATCATAATCATGGGTTGGCCTTCACCAATGACTCTAACATTCAGTTTAGAGGGAGTATAAGCCTGAACTTGCAAGGCAACTACAAATGCGATTATCGCTATTAATCTTACAACTACTTTTTTCATAACATTTTGAGTTTTTGTGATGATCAAAAGTACGCTGCTGTTATGGCCTGTACCGGAGCTTTTAAGGGAGCGGAAGAAATTCCTCGGGAATGGAAAGGGTGGGTTTAAGGTTTAATGTTCAAGGTTTAAAGTTGAATGAGGCTATAGGTGAGAGATATTAGACTTCAGAAGGAGCTGTTCCAATCTATTGGAGTATGATGGCAGCAGTAATGTCTTCCTAGCGGAGGAGGAGTTTCAAAATGATTATAGGACTGAAGTCAAAACTCTTCAAAGAAGACTTTTTCTGAAAGATTCTTGTCGTGAAGGTTTAGACTGTCCAAAGAGGTATGTTTCAAGGAAACAACTTGAGTAATTTTCATGAGTTTGAATAAGAGGAGGGCTAGCTCACTGGGTGTTTCACCAAACCCGTATGATTCTAATTCTATTGGCTGGTTTTTGTTTTGAAGCTCAAGTTTCAAATAATAGCTGGCATCATCGGTCCATGGTGACTCGTAATACTCTTTAATCGCAGAGATATCAAGTGAGTTGACCGATCGTAAAATGCTTTTAAGAATTTCTTCAGGCAAGTGGCCGAATCCAGCCCCTTCAAATTCTGAATAGGCTCCTCCTATATAGTTGATGCTGCCAACCGAGTCTATCTCAATTGCTTGAGATGGGCAGGTGCCAAAACAGACGCTACTAGAAAATGTTATACGGTTTACAATAAGGTCATTTTTCTCAGTGATTTTTTTCAAAATGAGCCGATTGTTGGATTCAAAATAGTCTTCAAAGGACGGATTAGTCTCTCCACCCGAGATGTATTTGAGCACAAGTTTTGAATCAGTGATTTCTTCAATCTGGAAAACAAACTTCGCATCAGATACTGATTCAACTATTAAGGAATCGGTTGCTAATTCATATTTACCAAAGTTTCCATAAGGACCGAGAAACAGGGAGTAATTCGAATCGAAATCAAAAGTCAAATCATAAATTTCATCTTCATTCTCTTTAGGAACATACCACGATCCTTCGATTTGAGATTCATTCCAAATGGAATTTGGAGATGTAACACATCCGGTTAAAAGAAGCAGAGGGGATATAATAAAAGCCAGACAACTATTCATTTAGTTAATTTAATGAATTCTTCGAACTCCACTAAACTTTGAAGATAGAACTTAAAACTGACTAATAACTATGTTCATCCAATTCCACTTTGCCCCAGAAGGTTTTGTAGACAAAGTAGGTGTAGGTGGCGATCAATGGAATACCGATGGCAGCCATAATGAGCATAATCTTTAAAGATTTAGATGAGGATGCTGCATTGGAAACGGTAATGTGGTGAGCAGGATCGGCCGTATTGTAAATGATAGTTGGGTAAAGCTCCAAAGCCACAATAACCAAAAGCATGGCAAGCGTTAGAGAAGAAAATAGAAAGGCTTGCAAGAATTTTTTCTTAGTAGCCAGCCTCGGAATATTCGCGATAGCTAAAAACGCAATAACAGGTATAACGAACATCCATCGGTTGTTTTGGATTTTGTCTGTAAGGTGAGGGATGTATATAAGGGTGTAGACGGTTACAATGATGAAGCTCACCACAAAAAATATAATAGCTCTTTTGAGAAACTGATAAATCTGAGCATAAAGCTTCCCTTTAGTTTTCAACCCCAGATAAATAGCACCATGCATCATAAATGCAGCCAAAGTGGTAACGCCAACCATTATAGCATACGGATTTAAGAAGCTAAGCCAGTGGCCTGTAAACTGCTTGTTTTCATCGAGTGGTATTCCTATCAGAATGTTTCCTAATACAATGCCCAAAAGTAAAGCCAGCAAAATACTGCTGACGCTATAGCTCACGTCCCACATGGTTCGCCACCAAGCCATTTCTTCTTTCGACCTAAACTCAATGGCCACTGCCCGAAAAATGAGCGCGGCTAAAAATAGCATGAAGGGAATGTACATGGCAGAAAACATATTGGCATAGACAACAGGAAAGCCTGCAAACAGTGCTCCACCTCCAATTACTAGCCAAACCTCATTTCCGTCCCAAACTGGGCCAATAGCATTTAAGGCAATTCTTCTACTTTCCTCTTTTTTGAGGAACAGGTGCCATGCGCCTGCGCCAAGATCGAAGCCATCTAAAATAGCATAACCAGAAAAGAGTGCTCCAACAATTAGGAACCACCAAGTTGAGTATTCTATGCCTATAAACGTGCCCATATTAATTGCTAAATGCGTTGCTTACTTCTCTTTGTCGTGGTCTCTGGTCTTTTAATGGAGATTCGTCAGGGCCGTGCTTAATTTTCTTGTTCAGTAGATAAATAAACAGGGTGAAAAGCAAAGCGTAAATCACGAAAAATAAGATCAGAGAGAATAGTACCTGATTGGCTGTTACCACCTCAGAAAGTGCGTTTGAGGTTTTCAGAAGGCCATAAACTACCCACGGCTGCCTACCCATCTCTGCAGTGAACCACCCCACCTGATTGGCTATTTGCGGAAGTAGTACCGAAATGACTAATATTTTCAAAAGCCATTTTTGGTCAAATAGAGTGCCTTTCCACCAGTAAAATGCAGCTAAGATGGTAAGGCCAATTAGGCCCATGCCTATGGCAATCATGATGTGATAGAATTGAAAAACAGCATTGATTTGAGTTGGAATCTCATCTTGTGGAAAGCTGTCCAAACCTCTAATCGGTTCGTTGAAATCTTGGTGTGTTAAAAAGCTGGTTCCACCTGGAATAGCTAAGCCTGTCACTTCTTTCGCCTCTTTATCTACCCAACCGAACAGGTAAAGATCGGCAGGGGCATTTTCTTCGAAGTGCCCCTCCATAGCCGCTAGTTTGGCTGGCTGATGTTCAGCGACTACTTCGGCAGAAGCGTGACCAGTAACGAGTTGCGCTAAAGATGAAATCAAGGCAATACCAAGTGCTATTTTGATGGCTTTTTTAGAAAGTTCAACATGTCTTCCTTTGAGTAGATAATAGGCGTGAACGGAGATGATGAGAAATGCTCCGGCCAGAAAAGCACCAATCCATACATGGAGAATTCTTTCAACGCTCGATGGGTTGAAAACCATTGCCCAGAAATCGGTTACCTCCGCTCTTGCATTGACACCTTCGCCTACAATTTGGTAGCCTGCAGGAGTTTGTTGCCAGCTATTGGCTACAACAATCCAGATGGCTGAAAACATACTGCCCAACCAAACACCCACGGTAGAAATAAAGTGAACCCTAGAACTAACTCTGTTCCATCCGAAAAGTAAAACACCTAAAAAGCCACTTTCCAGAGCAAATGCAAATATTCCTTCAGCAGCCAAAGCACTCCCAAAAATATCCCCAACAAAACGGGAATAAGTAGCCCAGTTAGTACCGAACTCAAATTCCATTACAATTCCGGTGGCTACTCCAATACCAAAAGTCAGGGCGAAAATTTTAGTCCAGAATTTGGCCAAAACTTCATAGGTTTTGTCTTTGGTTCGAAGGTATTGCCCTTCCATAAAGACCATTACCAGTCCGAGGCCAATACTAAGAGGCGGATAGATGTAGTGAAAGGCCACGGTGAAGGCAAACTGAATTCGGGCTAAGATTTCTACATCCATATTGGTTGTATTTATGGGTGGAAAAGCTTCTTCAAAGGTAAAGCACGAATACTTTGAAGAAGTAACATTTGTTACAATTCTGAACCGAGTAAATGGTCATCATGTTCCTGGAAATTTACTTTTTTTCTACCAACAATTGGATTGAAATAGTACCCCTAGATCCCCTAAAGGGGACTTTAGCTTCATCAGGTCGAAAAGCTTCATCGCTTCACTCTTTAGGGTTGGGGTCAAAGTCCTTTCTGTTCGGGACTTAGTTACCGGAATGCTGCTTAGTCGTCAGACCACTTGGAGTGGTCAGACGACTTGATGGCAGTTTCGAGCTTAGAAATAATTCTGTTGATTTTCTAGCGTCATGGTTTCCATCTAGCTTAGAGCACTTAATTTTGTCTTATGGATTTTACCGGAAAGCCACTTGCAGAAAGAGTTAGACCTCAAACGCTCGAAGATCTAATCGGTCAGGAGCATTTAGTTGGAAAGGAGGGCGTTTTACGCAGGGCAATTAATGCTGGAAGAATTCCTTCCATGATACTCTGGGGGCCTCCGGGAGTCGGCAAAACTACCATAGCCAATATAATAGCCAACTCGGTTAAAGCTCCATTTTTCACGCTGAGTGCCATAAGTTCAGGAGTAAAGGAAGTCCGTGAAGTAATTCAAAGAGCTAGATTTCAGTCGAATACGATTCTCTTTATAGACGAGATTCACCGCTTCAACAAGTCGCAGCAAGATGCTTTGTTGGGAGCTGTTGAAAAGGGCGACATTACCCTAATCGGAGCAACAACTGAGAACCCGTCTTTTGAGGTGAATTCGGCTTTGCTATCGCGAAGTCAGGTGTATACCCTCAAGTCACTTACTAAAGAAGACTTGTTTCGTTTGATAGAGCAGGCTTTGGCAAAGGATGAAATCCTCAGCAAGCGTCAGGTAGAGCTAAAAGAAACACAGGCATTGTTTAATATCTCTGGTGGTGACGCTCGCAAGCTGCTCAATCTGTTAGACCTGGTAGTTCAGAATATTGAAGGCGATCCGGCAGTGGTAACCGATGAGTTGGTCAAAGACATTGCCCAGCAACGAGTAGCTACTTACGATAAGACGGGCGACATGCACTATGATGTGATCTCGGCCTTTATCAAGTCCATTCGCGGAAGCGACCCGAATGCCGCGGTGTATTATTTGGCCAGAATGATTGAAGGTGGGGAGGATATCAAATTCATTGCAAGGAGGCTGGTGATCCTGGCTTCAGAAGATATTGGCAATGCTAACCCAACTGCTTTGGTAATTGCTACGAATGCCTTTCAGGCGGTGAATTTGATTGGTTATCCAGAAGGGCGAATTATTCTCTCGCAAGCGGTGACTTATCTGGCTTCTTCACCCAAAAGCAATGCTGCTTACATGGCTATTGGCCGCGCGCAAGAGTTGGTGAGAAAGACAGGAGATTTATCGATTCCAATGCCTATTCGTAATGCTCCAACCAAGCTGATGAAGGAAGAGGGTTATGGTCAGGGCTATAAGTACAGCCATGATTATCCGGGCAATTTTGTGCAGCAAGAGTTTTTACCTCAGGAAATTAAAGGCACGAAACTTTACGACCCTAAAGGCAATGCTCGCGAAGACGAAATGCGCAAGCGCTTGAAAGCTATGTGGAAGGAGAAGTATGGGTATTAGCTTGAAGCGTGAAGTTGGAAGCTTGAAGCAAGAAATGACTTGGGGAACTTTGTGGTGAGGATTAACCGCTAAGGTTGCAAAGATAGAATTAGAGTTTAAACTCAAGGTTTTCTGGGTTTTGCCTTGTATCCCAAATCGAAAGAATGAACAACTCGTCTTCATTACTCTCATAGAACATTATATAGTCACGAATTATCTTGGCTCGAACATTATCTAAATCAGTTGGCTTGCCAATTTCGGGATAATCAATAATGAGGTTTATTGCCTCTTTGAATAACAGATTTAACTTTCTAGGGTATGATTTGCTTTTGTTTCTTTTGAACCAAAAATCTAGGATTTCCTTTCGCTCTATTTGAGCCCTAGGTGACCAAACTACTCGTTTAACCATTGATCAATTTCACCGTCAGCTTGTTCTGAGTCTATGCCTTGCCCTTTTCTGATTTGTTCGCGTGCTTCCATAACATTGGCTCGTTGTTCATCAGATAAAAGATAAATGGAGTCATCGAAATTGATGGCAAGTAACCGCATTAGGTCATCTATTACAGATTGATCTTTTATTTCGTTGATTTTAGAAATCAGCTTCGCTTTTTCTTCTGTTAAGAAAGTAGACATAACTTCAAGTTAATCATTATCCCTCTCAAAGTACACCTTTATCAATTCATTTCCTCTTTGTTGAGACCAGATCATTGTCTCGCCATCAAATGTCAGTTCCCAGATGGTTTTGGTGTTGTCAGAGTTTGTGATGGTCCAGATTTCGTTGGAGTGGCCTCCAATGTGCCAGATTCCAGTTTCCATGATTTTCCCGAATTCATTGGTTCTTCTGTAGGCCCTGTCCCACATAAAGAAATATTTGGTACTCTCCACATCAGCTATTACACCTACACCTGTTTCTAGATTTGTCTTTTCAAACCCGACTTCTGTCCACCCGCCCTGAAGTAAATCCCAAGGAGCTTTTGGCTTTTTATCCACTTTGGTGAGTTGAACGATTACTTTCATACCGTCTTCCAGGCGTTCCCAAGTCATATGTGATTTGGTTAATTCGGTTTTGAAGGAGCCATACGGATCAGGTTCACTTCCATTACTCTGAGTCAGTTCTTTCTTTGTTGCGTCATATTGATAGAAGCTCGAAAAGTTCTCGATATTGCCATTGCCTGAGGTTAAAGAGCCATCTTTTTGAAAGAGAAACCATTTGGCAGTTGGAGTTACATTCCTGTCGCCCACCATTACTTCGTTTACTGCCCAAAGACCGAGGGGACCATTTTGAGCGAACATATTGATGGATAAGAATAGTGCGAGGATTAAGATTGGAGTCTTCATGAATGAAAACTAATTATTTAGTTAAATAAGATCAATTTATTTGAGAACTAATTTTCCATAACTTCAGACCACAATCCAGATTTATGAGACTATTCAAAAATATATTGTTCCTGGCTCTTCTAGCCACGATTTACTCTTGTATAGGTTCTTCTTCAGAAACCACCGAGTTAGATGTTCAGATAGACACACTATCTATTGACAGACATTTGCAGGTACTGGCTTCCGATGATTTTATGGGTAGAAAGCCTTTCACCGAAGGGGAGGAGAAAACCATTCACTATTTAGAGTCCGAATTGAAAGCCATGGGAGTGGCTCCGGGTAATGGCGATTCCTACTTTCAAGATGTGCCTTTGGTCGAAATCACTGGAACTCAGTCGCCCACCATGGTGGTGAAGGGTAAAGGTAAAACTATGACTTTCAACACGCTTTCTGATGTGGTGGTATATACTGAAAGACCAGAGGAGATGACCCAGATCAAGGATTCCGAACTGGTGTATGCTGGTTATGGAATTGTCGCTCCTGAATATGGTTGGAATGACTATGAAGGGCTTAATGTAGAGGGAAAAACGGTTGTGGTTTTGGTGAATGACCCTGGTTTTGTCTCTGGTGACTCTACCTTCTTCAAAGGAGAAGAGATGACTTACTACGGTCGTTGGACTTACAAGTATGAGGAGGCTGCCAGACAAGGTGCGGCTGGAGTTTTGATTGTTCACGAAACTGTTCCGGCTGGCTACCCTTGGTTGGTGGTTCAAAGCTCATGGACAGGCTCCAAGCTAAATCTAGACGATCCGAATGCTGGCTATAAATGTCCCATTCAGGGTTGGATTACCAGAAGTACTGCGGTAGAACTCTTCAAAGAAGCTGGAATTAAAGATTATTCTGAGATTGCTAAAACCAAAGATTTCAAACCTATACCTATGGGCTTAACTGCTTCGGTTAGCGTAACCAACGAAGTAAAGCGCGAGATGTCAAGAAACGTAGTTGGCATGGTGAAGGGCTCTACACGACCTGATGAATACATTATTTATTCTGCTCACTGGGATCACCTTGGTGTTGGAGAGCCAATAGATGGTGACTCAATTTACAATGGAGCTCATGATAATGCTTCTGGTTCTACGGGGCTATTGGCGATAGCAGAGACTTTTGCAAAGCTGGAGAAGAAGCCGGAAAGATCAGTAGTATTTCTTTTTGTTACCGCTGAGGAGCAAGGCTTGTTAGGTTCTGCCTACTATGCTCAAAACCCGATTTTCCCGCCTAACCAATCGGTTGCGAATATCAACATAGATGGCTTGCCAGCTTATGGAGAAATGAAGGACTTGACCATTACAGGTTATGGCCAGTCAGAGCTAGATAATTATGCCACAGTTGCTGCGGAGCAACAAGGCAGATATGTAATTCCAGATCCTGATCTAGGAAAAGGCTACTTCTTTAGATCTGACCATTTCAATTTTGCTAAAGTGGGTATTCCGGCATTATATGCCTCTGGTTCTTATGAGTCTAAGGAAAAAGGAGTGGAGTTTATCGATGAGAAAACACAGGAATATTTAGCAGTAAAATACCACCAACCTCAAGATAATTATGAGCCTGAAGAGTGGGGTTTAAATGGAATTGCTCAGGATGCCAAACTGCTTTTTAATGTTGGCTATAGATTGGCCAATGAAACCTATTGGCCACAGTGGAATGAAGGTTCTGAGTTTAAGGCCAAGCGTGATTCAGATATGAGTATGAAGAAGAAGTAACCCCTCCGGTCTTCGACCACCTACCCTTGAACCAAGGGGAGGAATAAATTAGTCGTTATGCTGCACCAGTCTGTTTATAGACAGACTGGTTTAATTCCCAATAAAAGATGACTCTTTATATCAATTGGTGTTGGATATGATTATCGAGACAGCTGGAGTTGGGGCTCTTGATTTTTTCATAACCGATATTCTATCTCGATCCTGTAAAACCGGGAAAATTCTTTTGGAGTCCTTGTTATCTGAGTATATACCGATTGTGGATCCGAATTTTAACCCTGAAATTGTTTCATACTGATATTCTTCGTCAGTCCCGACAGGAGTAAATAGAACATATAGACCACTGGAGGGGACTGTTATGTTTAGGTGTGAAACATCAAGTTCATTCCAGCCAAAATTATTGTTTCTCATAATTATTGGCTCCCTAGTTAGTTCTTTAAATAGGTACTTGGGTTGGCTTCTGAAAAATTCGAATTCACCAGTAAATTCAAATACTCGCATTAACAGTGGAGTCTCAGGAAAACCCATTTTATTGATGTAGATATTCACTTTATCTAAAATACCTCCAATTTCTTTTTTCTTAGTGTTAAAGTAGACTCCCCAGTAGAAGCCTAAGCTGGCCTGATAATTATTCTTTTCATTGATAATAGCTTTAGAGTTTCCTAATTCTGTAGTTTCAGTTGCTGTGGCCTTAATAATGAATGATCCTAAGTTATTGATGTCGGGCTTGAGCAGTATACGTTCCAAGTCTAGGGCTATAGCTGCCGAAATGATAGTGTCTTTGTAGCCTACGGAGCTTATATATATCTGGCTTTCTTCTAATATTTTGATTTTTAATTCAAAGAATCCCTCCTCATCGGTTATTGTTCCGTTGGTTTTGGAGTTGTATTCTACGACTGTAGCGTATGGAATGGGAGACTTGTTTTCATCATCCAAAACCTGAATTTTGATAATGGTGTTCTGAGCAAAAAGAGTGTAAGTACTAAGAAAGAGTAATACAAAGAGGAGTGTATTTCGCATTTTTCTAACTGTGTTTTCATGTTAGACGAATTGTGATGCTCATTGTTTCGCATAAGGTAAGAGTTCTAAAATGAATGGTAATCCCAATATTAAACCTCTAAAATAACCTCACTATTCGGTACTCTAAAACGGTCGGAGTAGATGCCGCCTTCTGCACCAGGCCCACAGCCTATGACCATTACTACTTCGGCTTTGCGTGGGAGTTTTAGAAATCGCTTGATTCTGAGTGAGTCCATTCCTTCCATTGGGCAAGTGTCGTAACCTTCGGCTTTCATGCTCATCATGAAGTTTTGGGCGGCTAAAGCAGCACTTTTGTGGACGGAAATTCTCAGGTCGGCATTGTTGCCATGTCTGATCATGGGGCGCTTAAGCCCAGCAAAAAAGTAGATGCATTTTTTGATCATGCCCCAAAGGCCAAACCAATCACTCCAATAATATTTTGGAATAAGGTTTTCGTAATAGTTCATGGCTCTTTTGGCTTGTTTAGAGTAGGGATCGGGATAAACCCTTTTCATTTCCTGAACCAGTGCTCTCTGCCTTTTCTTCCATAAGTCTCTTCGCCCTACAATTACTACTAGTTCTTTGGCAGTTTTGGCCGCTTTCTGATTCATGCACATCCAGGCGACTTGCTTCTTGGCCTCTTCAGATTTTATTCGGTAGAATTCCCACAGCTGCATATTGCTGCTGTTTGGGGCAAGAATGGCGCGTTCAATACTTCGCTGTACTGCTTCATGGTCGAACTCAGCTTCAATATCATAGACTCTTACCGACCTTCTTTCTTGGACTATTTGGTCGAATATTTTTGCAGTTTCTTTCATATTAGTATATCAGGGGAACCAAGGTTTGACTTAGTATGACAAGGAGAATTATTGCAATAATGTTCAGCACTACACCTGCTCTAATCATGTCTTTCATGCGGATCATTCCACTAGAAAATACGATGGCATTAGGTGGCGTTGAAATAGGCATCATAAAAGCATAACTAGCGGCAAGTGTTACCGGAATAGTCAAGTACATGGCGTTGATACCTAATGATTGAGAGATGCTAATGACTACGGGAACAAAGATGACAGTCAACGCTACATTGCTCATTATTTCAGTCATAAATAGCATGAAAGCGGTTAGTCCTGCAGTTAAAAGAATCAGATTCAGTTCTCCTCCACCTGCTATACTTTGACCAACAAATTCAACTATAGCCGATTTCTCCATGGCTTTAGCCAAGGTGAGCCCTCCACCGAAGAGTAAGAGAATTCCCCAAGGCAGCTTCTTGGTGTATTCCCATTCCATCAGAAATAGATTCTGCTTCAGGTTTACAGGGGTGATAAACATTAGAATACCTCCAGCAATGGCTATTACGGAATCGTTTAGTAAATCTGCATTGAGCCAGTTGTTTATAGAGCCTCTTAAAATCCAAGCAGAGGCAGTAATTACAAAAATGGCCGCAACGTATTTTTCCGGCTTACTCATTTTTCCTAAGGCCTTCAATTGATCATCGATGACTTGAGCCGATTCTGACAAACTTTTCAGTCCACTCGGATACATCACCCTGGTAATAATCAGATAAGTAATGAAAAGCATGATAAAGCAGATGGGCAGACCGATGGTGAGGTATTTTGCGAAAGTGACTTCATAGCCCAACATATCGTTCATAAAACCAACCCAAGCTACGTTAGGTGGGGTGCCAATTATAGTGGCCGTTCCTCCAATATTGGCTCCGTAAGCTATGGCCAACATTAGGCTTAAGGCAAATCTCCGTTTTCCTTTCCCTGCATTTTCATCGATATTCAGCAGCTGAGTAATGGAAAGACCGATAGGTAGCATCATTACCGCAGTGGCTGTATTGCTGATCCACATGGAAATGAAAGCTGTGGTGAGCATAAACCCAAGTATAATTCCGTTGGGGTTAGTCCCTGTTTTTTTGATTAGAGTTAGTGCGATTCTCTTGTGCAGGTTATGCCTTTCCATACCTAGGCCCAACATAAAGCCACCCATAAAGAGAAAGATGATTTTATTGGCATAGGGAGAGGTGGCCTCATCTACAGTAAAGACCCCAGTTATAGGAAAAAGTACAATTGGTAAAAGAGCAGTAACCGGAATAGGGGCAGCCTCCGTAATCCACCAGACTATCATCCATAGGGCTGCACCAATTACTTTCCAGGCAGTTTCGTTAAGAACACCCTCTGGCTGTAAAAATTGGAATAGAACAAAAAGTAAAGGTCCGAAGATCAGGCCAAATAGCTTAGCTCCGTAAAATTTAGGTTGTTTCAATGTTGTGGTTCTTAATGGTTACTTAATGTCTAAAAGGGTGATTATTCTTGCTTTTGAGGTTCTTTTGAATCTGAAAATATAAAGAGATGAGAGCAATATTAATAGGCCTGCTTGTATCTACCTTATTTATAGGTGGTGTCAATGGTCAATCATTAAAGAGAGCTGGTGTTACTGCACCAACAGGTTTCCAATATAATCCGGAGGTGTTAAGTGTTCTGAGTTGGAATGTGGAGCACTTTGTAGACATGTATGATAATCCATACATCAATAACTCTAGAGAAGATAATCCCAAAGAGAGTATGGAGGGTAAGGAGGCTTTGTTGGTAAAGGCCTTAAAAGCTGCAAATGCAGATGTAGTTGTGCTACAGGAGTTTGAGAGTATTGCTTACCTAAAACAGATTGCGGATAGTTATTTGAGCGAAATGGGGTATGAGTTTTTTGCTGCAGCAGAAAGCTACTCGTGGTATATGAATGTGGTAATAATGAGTAAGGTGCCTCTTGGTACTGTTTATAGTTATGGAGCACTATATACCCCTGTGGTCAATTACCTAGATGAAAACGGAAAACCTGAGTCGCAGGTAAATCTTAACTCTAGAATGTGGTCTATAGATATCCTTCCTAATCAAGAATATGAGTTTACGCTCACTGGAGTTCACCTAAAGGCAGGCAGAGGTGAAAGAAATGAGAAAATGCGTTTAGGTCAAATAAACTTGTTAAAAAACCAATGGGCCAGAATGGTAAAAGAAGACAAGAAGGTGAACTTAATGATGGTAGGTGATTTCAACTGTACTCCAGATAGTGAAGAATTTCAAACATTATTGGTTGGAAAAAAAGGTCATCAGTTTATAGACCCTTTAGCCAATAGTGGTGTGTTTTCTCATCCATCGGACAATCCGAGGTGGAGAATCGATCACATAATTTTTAACAAGAACATGATGGAAGATGTAGAGAAGGGGAGTACTACGGTTTTTAGTGACCTTCTTTCAAAAGAAGAAATGATGAAATTGAGCGACCATTTACCCATGTTCACAAGAATAAAAGTGCAGTAATAGAAAAAAGCCCCGGAGTGGGGGCTTTTCTCATCTTCAACCTTAAAATACTAAAAACTAACTAACTATGTTTTAAACGTCTTCTCTAAGAATTTAATTCTGTGTTTTACTGACTTATCTAAACTTTTCAAAATTAACTTCTGATTATAAGACGTTTATTACGGTCAAATGGTTTCAATTAAGTTGAAAATATTCGGTTAAAATCTGTTAAACATTTTAATCAATGGCTAAACGGTAAAATGAAGGGAAGGAACACTTCTGTAACTTAACATTCCCTTTGGTCAACCCATTTTATATTCTATTTTTGCCTGAAAATTAAACCCGTTGCAATGAGCGTTTTAGTGAATAAAGATTCAAAGGTGATTGTGCAAGGATTTACCGGTTCTGAAGGTAGCTTCCATGCCAGTCAAATGATAGAATATGGTACCAATGTAGTTGGTGGTGTTACTCCAGGTAAAGGAGGACAGTCTCACCTAGACAGGCCAGTGTTTAACACAGTTGAAGAAGCTGTTCAGCAAGCTGGCGCTAATGTGTCTATCATTTTTGTTCCACCAGCATTTGCGGCTGATGCCATTATGGAGGCAGCTGATGCAGGAATTAAAGTGATCATTGCTATTACTGAAGGAATTCCGGTTAAGGATATGGTAACTGCCAAAGAGTACATCAAGTCTAAAGATGTTACTTTAATTGGTCCTAACTGTCCGGGTGTAATTACTCCTGGTGAGGCTAAAGTAGGTATTATGCCTGGTTTCGTATTCAAGAAGGGTAGAGTAGGATTAGTATCTAAATCAGGTACTTTAACTTATGAAGCTGCTGACCAATTGGCAAAAGCTGGTTTAGGAATTTCTACTGCTATTGGTATTGGTGGTGACCCAATCATTGGTACTCCTACTAAAGATGCTGTTCAGTTATTGATGGAAGATGATGAAACCGATGCCATTGTTATGATTGGTGAGATTGGTGGAAACTATGAAGCCATGGCAGCTAACTACATTAAAGAGACTGGTAATAAGAAGCCAGTTGTAGGATTTATTGCTGGCCAAACAGCACCTCCAGGTAGAAGAATGGGACATGCTGGTGCAATTATTGGCGGAGCTGAAGATACAGCTGAAGCTAAAATGAAGATTATGGCCGATTGTGGTATTCACGTAGTGAAATCTCCTGCAGATATTGGAGAGACAATGGCTAACGTGTTAAAAGGATAAGATTTAGATCTTAATAGATATGAAAGGGGCTTTTTAAGTCCCTTTTTTTATGCCTAACGAAAAAGGATAAAGATAATTACCGCGATAAGCACTAACACTTCGAAAGAGTCGGAGGCTTTGCTGGCAATTTTAGAAAGGGTATTTATAGCTTTTTCCGTCATGGTTTCAGGGGGTTAAGGTAAAACGGGAACCACCTTCTGCGGTTCCCGTTTCCAAGAGACTCAACTAAATCAGACTACTATATGAATCTTTACTGACGATATAAAGGTCATATTCTGCGCCACCTATCTCAATACCGTAAACTTGGTATTTTTCGAAAATTTTGAGTCTCACCAACATTTTGGTTGAAGAATTATTATTGTGTTAAAGTGACTACATAATTACCTGGAATACCCGCTGCAACGTTCTGATCGGTCTTCAGAAAGCTGAAAACTATCCTTGAACTAGTTAGAGTGGTAATGGTAATGGATTTACCATTGCCAGTAGTAACCTGATTGTCGCTTGTTCCTACCCAAGACCAAGTACCTGTGGCAGGGAATAGGTTTCCGGCATTGGTTGTAGTAAAACTACCATTGTCAATATCCATTGAGAACCCATCGTATCTACTTGATACATCACTTCCATCAAGAGTTATAGAGCCACCACTGGCTATTGTCCAGTTAGCCTCTAGTAAAGCTTGAGCTATTTCCTGAGGAGTTTCTTCAGGTGGAGTTGGAGAATCATCGCCACCACCTCCACAGGAGGCGATGACGAATACTATGAGGATTCCAATCGATATTTTCAGTACACTGTTAAACGTGTTTCTACTTCTGTTACTTTTCATTTCTGAGTTATTTAACAATGATCAACTTTTTAACAGCGCTACCTTTTTCTGAGCTTATTCGGATCAGGTAGGTGCCAGCAGGGTATGAGCTTACGTTCACTTCTACCTTGCTTTCTTGTACCTTTTGCTTATTCCAAACGGCTGTGCCATTCATGTCTACTATGGCCAAGTTCGGCTGAACCTGAGGTATTTGAGACAGGTCTATGGTAACCATGTGCTGAGCAGGGTTAGGGTAAAGGCTTACTTCATCAGCATCAATAACATCATCATCAATAGCTGTTACTATAGTACCTTCACCAGTAATATTTACTCTGGTTTCTCCCGCATTTGATTGAATTACCATTTCGCCAGCGTAAGTTTTGGCTTCAGATGGAGCAAAGGTTACTTCTACTTGCGTTGAGGCTCCTACCTCTACAGTAAAGGCCGATTTATCTGCTGAGTAGCCATCAGGTAAAGTAATGCTGGCTACTTCTATGTCAGTATCACCAGTATTCTCTATAGTGAAGTTCTGAGAAGTAGTTTCAGCAATATCGGTTACATCGAACACCAAGCCACCAATATTGGCAATGCTAGGCTCGGCCTCATTGTTTACCGTTATGGTGATGGACTTGTCGAAGCTTGCACCACCGGCATCTGTAGATGTAACCACTACCGTATAGCTTGCCTTGGTTTCAAAGTCTACTGCTGCAGCAGTAACTAAATTGGCGCCATCAATATCGAACGCATCGTTATCATTGGTGCCTGCAGCAAGGCTATAAGTAAACGTATCTCCATTGTCTTCATCTGTTGTAGACAGTGCTCCAACAACGGAACCAACGGTTACATTTTCATCTATATAGGAGGCATCGATAGCTATAGCTGTTGGGGCTTCATTTACATCATTCAATGTAATGGTGAGTGCTTCTTCATAAGATAAACCTCCAGCATCTTCTGTTTTAACTCTCACTGAGTAAGAAGATTTAGACTCAAAGTTGAGGCTAATTTTAGCTAAGAGTTTTCCACTGTTTATGCTGAAGCTCGCATTGTCCGAGTCGCCAGTACCAGCTACCAAACTATAAGTAAATGAATCTCCATTATCTGGGTCTGTAGTACTTAGCGTTCCAATTTCGGCATCGGCTCCTGCATTCTCATCAAGCGATAAGCTGCTAGAAGCTAGTGCTGTAGGTGCTTCATTTACATTATTGACCGTTATGCTGAATGATTTTTCGAATGTAGCTCCAGCTACATCTGTAGTTCTAAGTCTAACGCTCAGGTTTGTGGTAGATTCAAAATCTATATCGCCATTTGTCACTAACTCGCCATTAGCTATGCTGAATAGATCGTTATTGTCTGAACCACTACCAGGAACGAGAGTATAGGTGAAGCTATCGCCAGCATCAACATCTGTTGAGCTTAGAGAGCCAACTACTGTTCCAGTAGCACTATTTTCAGCGACTGTTAAGGTCGAGATAGCTAAATCTGTTGGTTGATCATTGACGTTTTGAATTGTAAGTACAATATCATCCGATACTGATGCTCCTTCTGAGTCAGTAGCAGTAATTGTAATGTTCACGGTGCCAACATCATCATTAGCAGGAGTACCTGTAAACCTGTTGTTGGTAGCATCAAATGTTAACCAATCGGCTCCAGTGAAAGTAGCAGATAAGGTAAGTGCATCACCATCTACGTCTATAAATACAGAAGAAGCAATTAGTGAACTTAGCAATACATCTTCAGTAGCCGTAATGTCTGCTGCGGCAGAAGCCACAATTGGAGCATCGTTTGTGTTGGCAACACTGATAGAATACTGCTGTCTTACTGTTCCGCCAGAACCATCGTCTGCTGTAATGTAGAAGTCAGTAGAACCTACGTCATCGTTAGTAGGTGTTCCAACCAGGCTTCCATTATCTACTGAAACCCAGTCTGGGTTTCCTTCTAGCATATAGCTAAGGTTATCTCCATCTACATCGGCAAAAAGGCCAGCTAAACTTTGAGTGTAAGCAGCATCTTCAGTTGCATCGGCAATAGTTGTTGCGCTTACCGTTGGTGCATCATTTACTGAAAGCACAGTTACATCAAAAGTTTGTGTTGCAGTAAACTCTCCATCGAAAACATTGACTGTTATTGTGGTAGATCCTGAAGCATTCGCTACTGTATTGGCCGATAAGGTGATGCCGGATGCGCTTTCACTAATAGCGATAGCATCGGTGGTAATCACGCTTTCATCGGAAGAAGTGGCTGTGAAAACAAGGTTTGTGGCCTCTGTATCTATGTCTGCGAAAGTCATAAACACTCCGGCTAGTTGTCCATCTTCCTGAATGCTTTGGCCGCTCGTTGTTCCTAAAGTAGGAGCATCGTTTACAGGATTTACATTAATGTCGAAAGATGTGAACGATGATTTTCCGTTGGCAGAAGCAATCAGGAATACGCTCTCACTTCCATTGAAATCACTACTGGTGTTAATCTCAAGGTTAGTACCATTGATTGTGCCAGATAACTGACTTAAACCACCAACAGTGTAGTTAAACACGGCATTAGGGTCGTTGTTATCTGTAAACACTCCAGAAAGATCTATCGTGTAGGTTGTGAAATCTTCATCGACCGATACATTTTGAATGCCTGTAGTTGTGATATCCGCACTTTCTGTTTCGACACTAAAGGTTACAGTTTGCGTTACGGAAAGTTCTCCGTCACTCACCGTAAAGGTTACATCTTCAGAACCTGACTGACCTGAAATAGGGGTTACGGTAACGTTTTTCCCTGCTACAGCAAGAGTGAAGAGCGAACCTGCTCCATTATGCGTTATAATGAGGTCTTCATCAGCTGTTTCTACATCGTCAAAATAGTTACCCATATCAATTATGTATGCAGGAAGTTCATCTAGCATAGATTGAGTAGGGATTGTAGCTGTAGAAACGGGAGCATCATTTACTGCATTTACTGTAAGCGCAAATGACTCCACTGCAGAAACTGAGGTGGCGGTACCTAGCCTATCATCGGCAGTAATGCTAAAGTTGATAACGCCATTATAGTTGGCAGTAGGAGTTACCGTCATGATGTTGCCATTAATATCTACAATGGCAGCCCCTTGAACGTCTGGAGTGGCCTTGTAGGTGAATAATGGAACAGCGGCATCTACATCTGTAGCCGAAAGTGTATAAGTAAACACATTGTCTTCATCTACATTCTGATCGTCTATGGCAGCCATAATTGGCGAGTCGTTTACAGGAGAAACAGTTACTTCGAAGGTTTCGAAAAGCGAATAAGCTTCCTCAGTATCTAATTCTTCCAATAGCACAGAAATACTAACCTTACCAGTATAATCTGCTATAGGTGTGAGAGTTAACTCTCCATTTGCCACGGTTACCGCTACTTTAGATGGTTCAGATGAAGTTGCTGTAATATTTACTTCATTGTCTACATCGGCATAACTCAGTTGTACAGTGCCAATCTCATCTTCGTTGATTAACTGGTTGTTAATGGCAGAAAGAGTAGGAGCATCGTTCACATCAATTACTTCAATAGAAGCTGTGGCGTTAACGGTGGTTTCTCTAGACGCACTGGTTACACTAAATTCGAATGAGTCGCTGTAGCCTACGTCTCCAATTGGAGTGTAAAAGGCTGTCCATTGAATCAAGTTTCCAGACGTTTTCACTAAAACTGGCTCTGAGAGCGTTCCGCTTTCTGGAGAAGATGTGATTTCCACAGTAGCTGTAGTCAAATCGAAACCTCCTAGCTCAAGTGCATAGAGATTAACGGCTACAGGAGTGTTTTCTGGCGTTTGCTTCTCATTAGCAAAGCTGAAGAATAATCCATCTGTAGATGTGCTATTCACAAAAGCTTCCTCATCTCTAGTATCGGCAAATAAGTCGGAGTCAGCATCTAAATTTCTAATTGCTCCACCAGTACCACTTTCGGTACTATTCTCCAGTACAAATACTTGATCATCATTGTAGCCCGTTTTCGGAGTGGTTACTTCAGCAATAATAACTACTTGTTCAGCACTGAATAAGTATGGGTGCTCTGCTTGAGTAACTCCAATATTGGTTGCCAAGCTATTATCACCTTTAGTGAAACTCTCCAAGTTGAATGCGTCATTCACAATAGAGATAGTCTTAGGTGCTGTTGGAGTAGATAAATCCAAGTAGCTTAGTTTAACTGAGTAAACTGAATTGAACCTAGTATCTGATATTTCTAAGTCTAACGACTTTGAAGTTTCAGTTGCATTACTCACAGACAAGCTGCTGATCTCATGCGGTTCATCTACTACGTTGAACTTAAATGTGAGCGTGGCCTCTTCAGACTCTAGCTTCTCACCATTAACTTCCACTACCTTAAACTTGATTACATCTTCGTATCCTGTGGCAGGGGTCAGGTCACTGTTAGGGTTGAAAGTGAACCTTCCTTTATTGGTACCTGAAACTGCAAGTTCTCCGTTGGCCGGAGCCTGAGTAATCACGTAGTCTATTTCATCTCCGTCTGGATCGAAACCATTTAGCTTTAAAGTTTCTCCTAACTTATATAGGACAGACTTAGCAGCTGTTACGGCTATTGGTGCCTGATTGGGCTCCACTTGTTCTATTAGTGGAATAATGAATCCAAAGTTTCCTTTGTATTCAGTTTGCCCGTCAGTAGCGGTGAGCAAAGTACTTACACCGTTTTGGCCCACAGCAATGTGGCTGGTATAAATACCCCCCGACACCCAACCACCACTGCTGGTGGATAAGCGCTTGTTTAGCGCCTCATCATTGTTTTCATCTTGTCCTTGAACATTTATTGCAAGAACTAGCATTAACAATGTGGTTGCCAGGTTTCTGACTTTAAAAATTTGTTTTAGGCTAATCATCCTAGATTATTTTTGATTAGCGTTAACTTTTTGATTGTTCATTAGCAGGGCTTCTATCTTAGCCAATCTGTCTTCCATAGCTTCAACTTTAGAAGCTTCTGCCTTCAAAGTGTTGTTCTCGGCTTTAAGCGCTTCTACTTCTGCAGAAAGTTCTTTTACTGCTTCAACTAATACCGCAGTCATTTCTGCATAGTTTACACCTTTGAAACCGTTTTCACGAGTGTGAACCAATTCTGGAAGCACTGCTTCAACTTCTTGAGCTATGAAACCGATTTTATTTTCTGGTCTAGACTCGTCTTTCCAGTTATAGCGAACACCTCTAAGTTTATGCACTATAGAAAGCCCTGAAGTAAGAGTGCTTACATTTTTCTTAAGGCGAGCATCTGATGATTGGTTGAGAGACCCTGAAATGTCAATGTTTCCGCTATTGTTATCATTAATGTTTACAAAAGCAGCTCCGTTTGTTGAGTTCACTCTTATAGTACCGAACTGGTTTCCGCTTCCATCTGCATGAAACTCTTGACTAACTAGCCATGGTCTATAAGATCCACCATTTCCATCTGAAACGTCTATTGTACTCTTGATTGCTGTGTATGTGTTTTGGCCACCATTTCCATCGTTTTCCCAGCTTCTTGAACCAATTTCAAAACCGCCTTCTTGTGTGTTTCCAATATTTATAATACCATATTCAGTATTAGCTCTATCTTGCGCTATTTCAAGATTGATTAAGCTGTTTTCGGTTGAGCCAGAGATTCTCATCATGCCGAAGTCTCGGTTGGCATCTGAGCCACCCATTTGAATGTTTTTGGAGTTGTTTGGACCGAATAATTGTAGGAAGCCAGAATTATCTCCGAAAGAGCCAACTTCTGCTCTTAGCTCATTATTGTTGTTGAAGAAAACCGCCTGTCCAAAGTTGTCACCTCTTCTTTCTAATCTTGCAACTTCATTTCCGTTTTCGCCTCTTACTATGTGAGATGCTGGATTTAGTAAGTTGTTCACATCGAAGTAGTTTAGAGAAACAGTTTCTACTCCGTTTTCACCTGTAGCGCTAAAGTTGATCTGGCCAAGCTCGGTGCCATTTTCCCAACGAGTTACTTCTAGCTGAAGCAGGTCTGGGTTGTACGTTCCATCTCCTTCTCCTTCAGTATAAGCACCTCTTAAACCCATGAAAGGTAGATTAGAATCTTCCCAGTTTTTCTGACCAATCCAGAAGTTAGAAGAGCTCGGGCCTTCAAGGGTGATTGATCCACCATCTTCATCATTTCCGCCCATTGAGGCTAGGGTTCTGTTATTGCTGGCAGATACTCTGAACTGACCGAAGTTTTCACCTCCACCAGCTAACCATCCGCTCTGAACTCTACCTTTAGCAGTGCCATCGTCATTTCTGGCAATCATGTTCGTCCATGGGTTCATATAACCTGCATGCTGATAAACAACTCTGGTTTCTCCTGTTTCAGGAATGCCAGCACTCATTTCCATGTAAGCCGAACCACCAGAATAGGTAAGCATTCTATAGGTGTTTCTGCCTAAAGAGTCGTTCAAGTAAAGAAGTCCTGCTTTTGGGCCATTAGAGCCTATGAGTACATTGGCGAAATCATCAGGGCTTTTTAGTTGGAACCTTCCTGCACCTTCATCATTCATGTCTAGAAGCGACATCTGCTGACCGAGTTGGTTTTTGGTTTCCATTCTACCATGCTCTTGGCCCATTACATCATTGTATGAGGCATCCATAAAGATGAGGTCATGAATAGGAGCTCCGTCTTCACCAGATTCAGGATTACCTTGAATTTTAAAGTATCCTTTGTTTAGGCCGCCTTCTTCCCAATACTTGCCACCCATGGCAATATTCATGTTGGTTTCACCAGAGAGACCGAAGTAACCATTTCCGTTGTAAGCTCTTAGGTCTACTCTTCTTACATCTAATGAATCATAAAGTCCTAAGAAGCCTGTGGTTCCTTCGTTTGCTGCCCCTAAGATTACTCTTCTTGTGTCGTTATGACCATAAGTAACCAGCGATGCTGAGTTGTTTGGTTCATAGAAACTCAATTCGCCTTTTAGCATGCCTTCTGGGCTATATACTTCTAGTGGTTGTTTAACACTAAATGGTGCGAAAAGGCTTGTTGAGCCTAGCACAGTATTTCCAATGCTTACAGTAAGAGTTCTTTCAACTGCATTATAGAACAGGTCTTCAGGCATTGGGTTTACGTCACCAAGGGTTACAGCATACAAGCCCTCTATTACCTGAACATCTGCTTGGGTTTCTGTCCAGCTTTCACCGTCTCCAAGGTCAATGGAAAAGGTAAATGTTCTTGCTCCTGTAACTGGAGTACCATTTTCATATAGCGTGCCTTGAAAGCTCATTTTTTTGCCTTCAGGCGCCATGGTTGTGGCTGCTTCATCTTGAAAGGGAGCTGCCATAATAGGTCCAGCACTCAGTAGGAGTGTTAGACACATAATAAGGAGTAGTGGTTTTTTCATTTTTTAAAATTTTGGTTGTGACAATTTATATTGATGATTATTCGCGTGATTTCTAAGGTAGCCGGAGTCACCGTTTGTGGCTCCGGCATGAGACTCAACTAAACCGACTATTGTTCTTTGTAAAGTTTTTTAGTTTTTAAGCCTAGCTCAATACTCAATTCAGAGTATTTCTAAGACATGAATGCCATAAGAACCATGGCCCAATCTGCATTAGACTGTAGTCCCAACTTGTTTCTTATGTTCTTTCTGTGCTCATCATAAGTGAGTACAGATATGGAGAGGGTAGAGGCGATATCACTTCTTGAATTACCCTTTGCCATGTGCTGAAGAATTTCAATCTCTCTTACTGAAAGAGCGTTTAAAATCTCCTTCTTTTTTGTCTGGATTTTGTTGGTCATTGGTTGTGTTGGAGTACCCGAATTGGAGTACTGATTGTTGTTACTAAAATTGGCGTTTAGAAGGCACAATTTCAGGTTTATGTTATGAGTGACATGTTACTTGTCACGAATGACATGTCTTTAGTGGCGTAAAATGGGGGTATTGCCACCCGAGATGTAATGAGTAACCTAAAAACCGATATGAAGAAAAAGACTAGTTGTTGTTTAGGAGTAAATCTAGCTTGTCTTTGTAGCTGCGGCTTACATTGAGTTCTTCTCCATTAATAAGTACTACTTTATTGGAGTATATAGACTTGACAGCATCTAGATTTACAATGTGGCTTCGATGAACCTGAATGAATTTTCTGGCGGGTAGTTCTGCCAATACATTCTTTAAAGAATTGCGGTCTATCTCAGGGTTCTCTTTAGTGCTTAAGTGAAACTCTAGATAAGGTCCATCAGAAGAAACATAATTGAGATCTTTAAGCTTAATGAGTGCTTTGCTTTTGAGTGTAATATGCTCTACTACTTCTGGTCGTGCAGACTTTTTAGAGAGCTCATTCAATTTCTTTTTAAGGTCTTTCAGTTCTTGGTCTTTAATAACATTCTCAGACTTTTCTCTTCTGTAGTAACGGTAGAGAATGATTGATACAACAATAAGAACTATGGTTATTGCTATGATTTGGAATGTAAGCTCTTGGTAGAAAGATTTTTCTGCTGACTCTTGCTCTATTTGTTCGTCTTTTTCTAATAAAGCCAGTTTAGAGCGTTGCTCCGCTATGCGCGCATTACTGCTAATTTTGGTAGGGTTGGCATCTAGGTTACTGTGTATTTTCTCATACTTCAGAGCTTTTTGAGGGTCGCCAAGCTTTTCATACAGTTCGGACACTATTCTAAAGCCATCTTTAGATAGGTGAGCAATGGAATTATCATTAATGAAGAGCTCAAATTCAGCGGCTATGGCTTTGGCTTTCTTTAACTCACCAATGAGCACGTTGTACTTAATTTTAGTAATGAATAAGTCTACAAATGCTGGTGGAGGATATTTATAATTGCTCGAAATATCGTCTGCTATTTCTATATGCATAGCGGCAGCTTCTTTAGTGCCTCTATTTATAGAGATAAGAGCCATTTCTAATTGAGGTCTTAGCGTTTGTTGCCAGTTTCTAGAAGTACTAGAAACTTCATAAGCTTTATTCCAATACAAATATGCTGAGTCGAGCTCTTCTAATGCATGGAATGCCTGTGCTTTACCAGAGTAAATGGCTCCTTGAACAGATTTGGACGGAAAGTTCTCAACGTCTATGTTATCATAGGCATCTAAGGCTCTATCATAAAGATTAAGGCTCGTTAACATTTGACCTAAGCCCAAATAGCTCATTCCGTGGATACCTACTGAGTCAGACTCAGCTAGTGCCAAAGTCTTTTCTAGGTTGTAAATGGCCCTAGCATACTCTCCAATTCTTCTATAGGCGTTGGCTTGGTTACCATAGGCCGATCGTTTTGCAGCGGAGTATTTTGGGTCGTCTCCACAGAGCTCGATCGACTCGTTTTGAACCTCAATGGCCATTTCCACTTGGTTGGTTCTCATGTATGCTATCCCTAAGAAGTTTAGAACCTTCAGGTGAATGTCTTTATAGTTTTCTTTATTGAAATATCTTCTGGCAAACTCCAGTTGTTCTACTGCAACCTGCAAGTTCCCCTGATGATATTGAATGAGCGCATCGAGAAACTGTTTCCCAGCTTGAGCAAGCTCTTCATTTTCGAAATTTGAGCTAGTAAGTTCTTGGATGTATTGGTCTATGCTGTCAGTTTGTGTGCGGTTATAAACTGTACCAATGTTTATAATAGCTTCAATCCGTTTGGCTTCCGTTTCAGCGTTGATGATATCAGCCTTGAGTTCAGAAAAATCGCTCTGAGCTAATAGGGTTGAGGTGAAGATTGAAAGACCCAGATAAAAGGCTACACTGGTAATTAACGCACGCACAGTAGCAAAATATTAGTATTTACTGAATTGAACAAGAGAGAATATTCAGGTATGCGAGGGGTTAAAACAAATGAGGGGCTAAATATCAGCCCCTCAATTAGTTATAATTTTTTTTTTAACTTTTTCTATTTGGCAAAGTTTACAGCGCGCATTTCTCTGATAACAGTAACCTTGATTTGTCCTGGGTACTGCATCTCTTTTTCAATTTTCTGAGAAATATCGAACGATAGCTGTGCAGCTTGATTATCGGTAACCGATTCTGCATCTACCATCACGCGAAGCTCTCTACCAGCCTGAATAGCGTAACATTTATTTACACCATCGAAGTTTAGGGCAAGAGTTTCTAACTCCTTGAGTCGCTTAATGTAAGACTCCATTACCTCTCTTCTTGCTCCTGGTCTTGCTCCTGAAATTGCATCACAAGCTTGAACCAATGGAGAGATCATTGAAGTCATTTCCATCTCATCGTGGTGAGCACCAATGGCGTTGCACACTTCAGGATGTTCTTTGTATTTCTTAGCTAGTTCGAAACCGAGAACTGCGTGAGGCATTTCTGGCTCTTCTGGCCAAACCTTTCCAATATCGTGAAGAAGACCTGCTCTTTTAGCTCTCTTAGGATTCAAACCTAATTCAGAAGCCATAGTAGCACAAAGGTTGGCTACCTCTCTAGAGTGCTGAAGCAAGTTCTGACCATAGGAAGAACGGAACCTCATTCGGCCGACTAACTTGATTAGCTCTGGATGAAGCCCATGAATGCCTAAATCGATCACCGTTCTTTCTCCAATTTCAGCAATCTCTTCTTCGATGTTCTTAGTGGTTTTGTTTACCACCTCTTCGATACGGGCCGGGTGAATTCTACCATCGGTTACCAACCTGTGTAGAGAGAGCCTTGCAATCTCTCTTCTTACAGGGTCAAACCCTGAAATGATGATGGCTTCAGGTGTATCGTCTACAATAATCTCAACTCCTGTAGCGGCTTCTAAGGCACGAATGTTTCTGCCTTCACGGCCAATGATCTTACCTTTAATTTCATCACTCTCAATGTTGAAAATTGAGACACAGTTTTCAATGGCATGCTCTGTGGCTGTACGCTGAATAGATTCTATAACAATCTTTTTGGCCTCTTTAGCGCCAGAAAGTTTTGCTTCATCTATGATGTCTTTTACTAATGCAGAGGCCTTGCTCTCCGCTTCGTCTTTCAGCGTTTCAATAAGCTGTTCTCTGGCTTCATCGGCAGAAAGGTTGGCTACTTTTTCTAGCTCTTTAACCTTTTCATCTACCTTGCTTTCAAGCTCTTCTTTTCTCTTTCTAACTATCTCTAGCTGAGCTTCTACATTTTCTTTAAGGCTATCTAATTCAGCATCCTTTCTATTGATTTCAGACTGCTTTTGATTCAAAGAAGCTTCGCGTTGCTTGAGTTTGTTTTCGTTAGAAATTATCTGATTCTTCTTTCTGTTAGCCTCTTCTTCGAAGTCTGCTTTTATTTTAAAGTACTTCTCTTTGGCTTCTAGAATTTTGTCTTTTTTGATGTTTTCGGCCTTTAATTCGGCCTCTTTAATGATCCGTTTTCCTTTTTCTTCCAGTTCTATGGCTGCGGCACGATTGAGCTTTTGAAGCAGATATCGACCGAACAAAAAGCCAACTACCAGCGCTCCGATGGCCGTTAGCAATATAGTAAGCGTGTCTCCCATAAATATTTATAATCTATGTGGAGATGAACAAATAAGTGAGTCGATAACGGTTTTTAAGAGAGTGTTTCCCGAATTAGTCGTTCCAGGTTTTCAATTGTGTTTTCAGCTGTGCTATCGATTGCAGTAGACTCTTCTTCGCTTTTTAGCTTAGCCACCATGCAGTCGAACGCTACCATTGCCAACAAATCTTCTTTATCATCAATACCAAACTTGTCTCTGTAAGACCTTAGTTTCTCATTGATGAATTTGCCTGCGTTGCGTACCCGTGCTTCCTCTTCAGGTTTAACCTTCATTGGGTACTCGCGGTCTCCTATTTTTAATTTTACTGATAGAAGATCCATATATTTCTAAATTAGCTCATATGAGCTATACAACGATCAATCTCTTTAATGTACTCGTTTAATTTATTTTTCAACTCAACAGATTCGTCTTTCTCCACTGTTGTGCTAGATACAATTTTAGCGATTTTATACTGATTTTGAAAATCAGCTAGTTTAGCCTTTAAGTCTGCAACTTCTGTTTTAAGTGATTGGTTTTTAGACTCTAATTGGCTGGTTTTGGCCTTTTCCGATTGATAAGCTCTTATCAATTCATTCACTTTTTTTTCAAGCCCCGTAAGCTTTTGGTCAATCGGATGGTTAGCCATTATTTTCTTATAGTTGCTCCCAAATCTTTTTCAAATACTGTCATTAACCTCTGCATGGTTTTATCAATAACCTTATCGGTGAGGGTTTTTTCTTGGTCTTGCAAGAAGAAACTTACAGCATAAGCTTTTTCATTAGCTCCAATTTTATCTCCCTCATAAACATCGAACACTCTAATGCCATTCAGGAGTTTGAATGCATTTCTTTCTGACAGTTTTCTAATCTCTTCAAAATTTACTGATTTGTCAATAACTAGAGATAAGTCTCTTTTTACTTCAGGGAATTTTGAAAGTGGTTTAAAGTCAACAATCAACGGATAGTTGTGTCTTAGCATTTCCCAATCAAAGTCGGCATAGAAAACCTCTTGCTTTACCTCGCTGAGTTTGGCCAATTTAGGGTTTACTTTGCCAAATCTAACTGCCGTCTTTTTATTGTAGCTAATTTCTATTCCATAGCTCCATAAATCGGACTGAATGTCTGTTGTCTCTAGTCTATCTAAACCAAACTTGTTCAATATTTGATAGACTAATTGCGAAAGATCATGGAACCTTACAGGTCTGTTGCTATCTAACCAAGACTCGGCATTGTTTTCACCTGTTAGGAAAATAGCGAGCCTTGAATATTCCTTATATTTTTCGCCTCTCTTGTGGTAAGTTGTTCCAAATTCGTAAAGTTTTAAGCTGTTCTGTCTTCTCTTTACGTTGCGGTCTATTACTTCCAAGCCAGAGAACATCAATGTTTGACGCATCACGTCTAATTCTTCACTTAGATAGTTCAGAATATGAACATCCTCGTTGGAGTCAATAGATTCGGTTTCTGCTACATACTGATGCTTAGTGAGAGAGTTAGTTACAATCTCATTATAGCCAGCGCCTGCAAGCATTCTTGATACCTCTAACTGAAGAGAGTCGTTGTCTTTTTTCGGAAACTCTGATAGAAAGCTAGAGCTTAATGTAGGCTGAAGTTCAACATTGTTGTAGCCGTAAACCCTAAGTACTTCTTCTACAATGTCGGCCTCTCTTTGAACATCCACTCTATACGGAGGAACTATGGCGGTAAAACCTTCGTCCGTTTTACTTTCTAGCTGAATGTCAAGCCCAATTAAAATATTTTCAATTTGGTCTTTAGACAGCTCCTTACCGATTAGTTGATTGATTCTGTGATAAGTAACATCGACCTTAAAGTTGTCTACAAGATTTGGATATATGTCGAACACTTCGCCAACAATTTCTCCTCCGGCAATTTCTTGAATTAACTTGGTAGCATATTGTAAGGCAAAGAAAGGCATGTTAGGGTCAGTGCCGCGCTCATACCTAAAAGAAGCATCTGTTTTAAGCTGATGGTTCTGCGCTGTTTTTCTGATGCTGTCTGGAGAAAAGTAAGCGCTTTCTAAAAACACCGAAGTGGTTTTTTCAGTAACGCCAGATTTGATTCCGCCAAAAACTCCTGCAATACACATGCCTTCGTTCTGGTTGCAGATCATTAAATCTTCAGCATAGAGCTTTCTTTCTTTTTCATCGAGGGTTATGAATTTGGTTCCTGCAGAAAGTGTCTTTACAACTACCTCTTTTCCTGTAATAGCATCTACGTCAAAGGCGTGCATTGGCTGACCAAGGCTGTGGAGTACGTAGTTTGTAATGTCTACCACATTGTTGGTTGGGTTGAGCCCAATAGCTTTGAGTTTGGTTTGTAGCCACTCTGGAGATGCTTCAACTTTTACTCCTTCTATTGTGAGGCCAGCATAGCGTGGGCAAGCTTCAGTATTTTCGATAGTGAGTTTTACTCCTCCTTCTGATTTAACAGGAGTAATGTCAGTAACCTCAGGAAGTTTAATATCTCTCTTTAAAGCCGCCTTTAAATCTCTTGCCACACCAAGGTGAGAGGCAGCATCAGCTCTATTTGGAGTAAGACCAATTTCAATAACATAGTCAGACTCTAGGTTAAAATATTCTGCAGCTGGAGTTCCATTAGGTAGGTCAGTATCTAATACCATTATGCCAGCGTGAGAGTTGCCTAGTCCAATCTCGTCTTCTGCACAAATCATTCCTAAAGAAACTTCGCCTCTAATTTTAGCCTTCTTAATGGTGAAAGGTTCTCCTTCGGCAGGATAGAGGCTGGCGCCAACTGTGGCAACCACTACTTTCTGACCTGCAGCTACATTTGGTGCTCCACAAACAATTGGAGAAGGCTCATCTGTACCAATATCTACAGTTGTGAGTTTTAATTTGTCGGCATTTGGATGTTGAGAGCAGGTTAGTACTTCGCCAATTACCAAGCCTTTAAGGCCTCCCTTTACGCTTTCTACCTCTTCTAAGCCTTCAACTTCCAAACCTGTATCGGTCAGGATAGTCGAAATTTCCTGAGGTGTTTCTGAAATGTCTATGTATTGCTTAAGCCAGTTGAGCGATATTTTCATATTAACTGATGAACCGTTATCAAAGAATGGGCAAAATTAGTGATTAATTGCTGCTTACGTCAGTATTAATGGTTTTTGTAGATTTTTTCTCCAGCCTCAATCGGAATACTCAGAACGTTTTGTCTTGGCGGAATTGGGCAGCTATATTCTGCATTAAAATGACAGAATGGATTATAGGCGTTATTGAAGTCTATAATAACGGAATTGGTGTTTCTATACATAACGTCTAGGTAGCGGCCTCCTCCGTACGTTTCTATTGCACTGGTTTCATCCGCAAACATTAAAGAGAGCTTGTTTGGGTCTTTCTCTTCCCAGTCTTGGTATAGCATTACACTATGTTGTTGTCCTTTCAGTTCGAAATTGGCTGTAGCAAAGGGGATATACTTAAGTTGTTCTCCTGTAGTAGATTCAATGAAGATGGGCTGCTTATTATTAGTTTTTTCAATTCTAGCTGTCACTTTAAACTCTTCATCTATCGGATAGTAGTTTAGTCCGGTAAAGTTCTGCTTATCTTCTTCGATCAAAGGTGAGTTTGAAGAAAGCATGTATCCATTTTTGTCTTTTCTTTCTTGCTCTAGCCGCTCAGTATAGTCTTTGGAGCTTTCGCCAATGGTTAGAAAGTTAAAAATGGTAATGGCTACAATAGCCACTATCAATAGAATGAACAGATTACTCTTTTTCATAAGGTAAAATTAACCTGAGGAAGATTAAAAAGCGAGTTTTGGAAAGAGTATGATGTTACGGTTACAGTTCTCCTTCGTCAGCGAAACTATAATAGCCGTTATCAGCGAAGATTATATGGTCTAGCACAGGTATTTCTAATAGTTTACCAGCCTCTACTATTTTTTTTGTTAGCTGTCTATCTGCGTGGCTTGGCTGTAAGTTGCCGCTGGGGTGGTTGTGAACCAAAATAATTCCACTAGCCAGATCATCTAACGCTTTTTTAAAGATAAGCTTGGGGTCGGCCACTGTTCCGCTTACACCTCCTTGGCTAATGTTTCTTTTATGAATGATATGGTTGCTTCTGTTAAGCATAATTACCCAAAACTGTTCGGTTGGTAGGTCTAGCAGTTCGGAAGCTATGGATTCGTAAGCATCTTTAGAGCTTTGAATTTTTATCCGTTTTGCTGGCTCTGTGGCTTTTCTCCTTCTCCCTAGCTCTAATGCGCTTACAATGCTAATGGCTTTTGCTTCTCCTATGCCTTTAAATTGTGTTAGGTCTTTTACAGAAAGTCTGGCTAGAGAGTTTAAGTCATGGTTTACTGATTGTAGAATTTTCTTCGAGAGATCTACTGCACTAAGTTCGGATGATCCAGAGCCAATAAGGATTGCAATGAGTTCTGCGTCTGATAATACGCTCCGACCTTTGAGTAAAAGCTTTTCTCTTGGTCTGTCTTCTTCTGCCCAGCTAAGAATATTCAAGCCTTTTTCCATATTTAATAATAAAGAAAAAGTTTAAATATTAAGTTGAATTATTGCTGAAAGGGCATAAAAAAACCGAACCTTTTGGGCTCGGCTTCTTTCAAAGTCTTTTCAATTAAAGCGCATTTACCAACTTAGTCAATTTAGACTTTTGATTAGATGCCTTATTCTTATGAATGATATTTTTCTTAGCAAGTTTATCCAACATGCCGATCACTTTCTTCAAAAGCTCTTGTGCTTCAGCCTTATCAGTCGTGTTTCTCAATCTCTTCACAAACGTACGAGTCGTTTTGTGCTGATATCTGTTTCTCAAACGCTTAGCTTCGTTTGATCTGATTCTCTTAAGTGCTGACTTATGATTTGCCATTTATATTTCTGCTTTCTGAATTGGGATGCAAAGATAGGTCTAATTCAATTATTTGCAAAATATAGAAAAGAAATTTCAAATCAGGTCAAAGTTTTTATTCGACTGACTACCAGAATACTCAGTGTTTCATGGTGGTTTCTGTTAGGTAAGCAGTGTTTTCACAGCAAAAATGCCTATCTTATATTTATAATCATCTGGCTATGAAGTATTTAATTTTATTACTCTTAGGTTTTTTGGTAAATGGGTCGTCTACCAAAGAGCCAAGCTACAGTATTGAAACCACTAACGCGCTGGAAGGAGCTTGGGAGATGGTGAGCATGAATGGTCAAAAAATATCGCATCGGGCTGTTCTGCTTATTGAGGAGCCCTATGCTTTTTATACAGAATTCGATGTGGAAAATAAAGAGTTTGTTGGGTCTCAGGGAGGAACTATTGAGATTATTGCGAATAAGGTTTTCTACACCATGGAGTTTAACACGTGGTCTGATGAGCAAATTGGAGAGCAAATTCAGATGACTGCGGAGCTCAAGGCCAATGAGGTAACTCTTATGTATAATTATGATGCAGGAACCTCTAATAAGATGATTTTAAATAGAATCGATGATGGGAATAGCGATTTGGCTGGTGCTTGGCGCATAACGGATAGAATGAGAAATGGTGAAATGCAAGCCATGCAGTTGGGTGCAAGAAAAACTATTAAGATGATTACGGGAAGTAGGTTTCAATGGGCTGCCTTTAACCCAGAAACCAAACAGTTTTCAGGTACTGGTGGGGGAAAAGTAACCTTGAAAGACGGTAAATATTCCGAGCATATTGAGTTCTTTTCAAGAAACCCTGATAGAGTTGGAGCTGATCTTACCTTTAATTACGAAGTGAATGGCGACAAATGGACCCACAGTGGTTTAAGCTCTTCCGGAGACCCAATTAAAGAAATCTGGACTCGGCAGTAGAGGGTAATAAGTTCTTTTCCGGTTTAGGAAAATCAATTTTGGCACGGTAATGGAATAACTCACTGCAATGCATTTGAAATAATTGGTCCGGACCTTGAAATAAGTCAGAAACTAAAATTCAAGGTTATGAAAAGAGTAATACTATTATCAGGAATACTACTTATGTTCTTTTCTGCCTCAGATATGCTTGCCCAAAGAGGAAGGCAAGATGACCGTAGAAGAGGAGATAGGAAAGAGGATGTAAGAAGAGACAACAGGAAAGGGGACGATCGTAGAAGAGATGGTCGTAACAACGGTTATAGAGATAACGATAGAAAAGGCCGAAAGGACAAATACGGTAGAACAGTAAAAGTTGTAGATAGAAGGGTTTACCGAAATAACGGCCGCAGATATAACAACAGGCCTGTGGTTGTGCGAAATACCAGAGTTTACTATGATTATGACTTCCGCAGAGGAAGAAGAATAAAAGTAAACAGAGGGTATAGGCCTAGTGCAAGACACATTTGGATATCTGGCTATTGGACTTATGACAGAAGACTAAGAAGAGATGTGTGGGTTGATGGCTACTGGTCTGTGAGAAGAAATAATCACAGGTGGGTGCCAGGACATTACAGAAGGTTCAACGGTGTGAGGATATGGATAGATGGGTGTTGGACCATTGGTTAAAACAGACTCCGATCAGAAATGATCGGAGTTTTTTTTATGCCCATTTTTTCAATGGTTCGGTTGAAATTGACATGTGAGATGCATCAAAAACAACTTCACCTCCATTTAAAACAATCATTTGTGGAGACTCATGATATACGCCAAACTCTGTTTCTACTGCGTTCGATATCTGTCTGTAGGTGATCAAGTCTAAGTAGTAAGGGGTGATTTTATTGAGTTCCTCGCTCCACTCTCTCTCTAATCTGCTCAAGGCCATGCTGCTAATACTACAGCGTATACTATGTTTGAATATTAAAACAGGTTGCGTTTTACTCTCCTCTTTTAAGCTTTGCAATTGCTCTATAGTGGTGAGTTTTTGCCAGTCGATAGCCACTCGTTTTTCAGTATTCGATTTTTTCCAGAACATATCAGTAACTGTTTAGGTCTATTACCTTTTCTTTCAACCTCTTAATTGGTAAGAAGTTTTCTTCTAAGGTTTTGGTGAATGGAACAGGCGTGTCTAAGCTGGCTATTCTTGCAACAGGAGCGTCTAGGTGCTCAAACAAATGCTCAGAAATCCATGCAGAAACTTCTGCACCAATTCCTCCAATCATAGTGTCTTCATGGAGAACTAAGGCTTTGTTCGTCTTTTTAACGGATTCTGCCACCGTTTCAGAATCCCATGGGCTGAGCGTTCTGAGGTCAATTACTTCTATCGAAATCTCTTTTAGTTCTTCTGAAAGTGCTTTAGCCCAATGCACACCCATACCATAGGTAATGATTGAAATATCTTCACCTTCTTGAGTAATAGCAGCCTTGCCAACTTCAATGGTGTAGTAATCGTCAGGAATTTCCTGAGAAAGTGATCTGTAGAGGGCTTTATGCTCGAAGAACATATAAGGGTTTGGCTCTTCAATGGCAGCGTTTAACAGCCCTTTTGCATCGTAAGGATTAGAAGGGTAGACGATCTTAAGACCTGGCGTATGGAAAAACCATGCTTCGTTAGACTGAGAGTGGAATGGCCCTGCACCTACACCAGCTCCTGTTGGCATTCGCACCACAACATCTGCATTCTGATTCCACCTGTAGTGAATTTTGGCTAGGTTATTAACAATTTGGTTGAACCCGCAGGTAACAAAGTCGGCAAATTGCATTTCTACTACCGCCTTATACCCGTTGATACAGAGCCCAAGGCCAGTACCAATAATTGCAGACTCACAAAGTGGTGTGTTACGGATTCTTTCTCTGCCGAATTTTTCAATAAAACCTTCCGTGATTTTAAATACTCCGCCATAGTCGCCAATGTCTTGGCCCATTACCACCAAGTTGTCATATCTCTCAAGGCTTTGTTTTAGTCCATCGGAAATGGCGTCTACAAACCTCTTATCTGACTTACTTTCTGAATCTGGAGTTTTTACCTCTTGCTCAAAAGGCTGGAACATATCACCAACCTCTGTTTCAAGCTTAAATTCAGGCAGACTTTCGGCATAAGCCGTTTCTAGTCCTGTATCTATATCTGCTTTTATTTCGGCCTTATACTCTTCGATCAGTTGTTCAGTCAGTACTCCATTCTTTAGTAAATACTGCTCGTAATTTTCTACTGGGTCTTTTTTAGCCCAGTGCTCCATTAATTCCTTCGGAACGTATTTGGTGCCACTAGCTTCTTCATGGCCTCGCATTCTGAAGGTTAAAGCCTCTACAATTACTGGCTTAGGGTTTTTTCTTACCTCTTTAACCAGTTTTGAAATGGTTCTATGAACTTCTAAAATATTGTTACCATCTACTTGAACAGCTTCAATGCCATATGCTGGTCCTTTATCTAGAAAACTGTTGAACTTAAACTGTTCGTGGCTTGGAGTTGAAAGACCATAACCGTTGTTTTCAATCACAAAGATGACGGGCAGATTCCATACTGCAGCTACATTTAGTGCTTCATGGAAGTCTCCTTCAGAGCTCGCGCCATCACCTGTGAACACCAAGGTGGCCTTCTGTTCTTGCTTGAGTGTGTTAGCAAGTGCAATTCCATCGGCCAGTGCCATTTGTGGGCCAAGGTGCGAGATCATTCCAACGATGTGATGTTCCTTCGACCCAAAGTGGAAAGACCTGTCTCTTCCTTTAGTAAAGCCACTTAATTTCCCTTGAAACTGTGCAAAAAGACGGTTTAGAGGAATGTTTCTGCCAGTGAAAACGCCCAAGTTTCTATGCATGGGCAGAATGTACTCATCAGCTTCTAGTGCTTGTACAGCACCAACGGATACTGCCTCTTGGCCAATTCCTGAAAACCATTTACTGATTTTTCCCTGCCTAAGCAGAATCAGCATTTTCTCTTCAATTAGCCTTGGGGTAATTAACTCCTTGTATAAATGGAGTAGTTGATCTGGGGTATAACCGGTTTTACTAAATCTCATAGGTGGTGATGTAGGGAGCAAAATTAAAGTAAAGCCCCAATTGCAAAAATTAAGGGTCATTATTTTTAACTTGGCCACCTGCAATGATTAACTACGAGAGTTTTACTTTAGCTAATGGACTGAAGGTGATTGTGCATGAAGATCATTCTGCACCAATTGCTGCTTTTAATCTTCTCTATAAGGTTGGAGCCAGAGATGAAGACCCTGAAAAGACCGGTTTTGCTCACTTATTTGAGCATTTGATGTTTGGTGGCTCCAAGCATGTGCCCGAATATGACGAGCCTTTACAGAAAGTAGGTGGCGATAATAATGCTTTCACCAGCAATGATATTACCAACTACTACATTACGCTCCCTTCTTCCAATTTAGAAACTGCTTTTTGGTTAGAGTCGGATAGAATGCTGAGCCTTTCTTTCGATCCTAAAGTTTTAGAAGTGCAGCGCTCTGTGGTGATTGAAGAATTCAAGCAGCGGTATTTGAACCAACCTTATGGAGATGCTTGGTTGAAACTTCGGCCATTGGCCTACAAAGAGCATCCTTACAGGTGGGCGACTATTGGTAAAGAGATAAGCCATATTGAAAAGGCTACAATGGATGATGTGAAGGAGTTTTTCTTCAAGTATTATCTGCCAAATAATGCAGTTTTAGTTGTTGCCGGAGATGTGACTCTTTCAGAAGTAAAGAGGCTTTCTGAAAAGTGGTTTGGCGAAATTCCAATGGGTAAAGCAGTTGAAAAGAATTTGCCTGTTGAGCCGGAACAGACTGAGTATAGGCTATTGGAAGTAGAGGAAGATGTGCCTATTGATTCGCTTTACATGGTGTTTCATATGGGAGCCAGATTGGACGATAGCTATCATGCCACCGATCTGTTGAGTGACATTCTTGGCAGAGGTAAATCTTCAAGGCTCTACAATGAGCTAATTGAGCAAAAGCGAATGTTCAGCTCTCTGTCAGCCCATGTTTCAGGTTCGTTAGATCCAGGCTTGTTCGTTATTGAAGGAAAGCTAAATACCGAATTCACTATAGAGGAGGGAGAAGAAGCTATTTGGAATCTGATTGAAGCATTCAAGTCTGAAGAGCTTTCAGAGCTTGAAGTAACAAAAGTTAAAAACAAGGCAGAGTCAACTTTGGTTTTTTCTGAAATGGAGCTGCTAAATAGGGCGATGAACCTTGCCTATGCCGAAATGCTAGGAGATGTTAGTTTAGTGAACCAAGAGTTGGCTAAAATCAGAGGTGTAGGCCCTGAAGATATTCTGGCTGCTGCAAAAAAAGTTTTGAGAAAAGAAAATGCCTCAGTTTTGAGGTATAAGTCAAATAAGAAATAGATGAAGATTAGAGTAGGTTTTGGGTACGATGTACATAAACTAGAAGAAGGTAGAGATTTCTGGCTCGGAGGAATTAAAGTTCGGCATACTCATGGTGCAGTTGGTCACTCTGATGCCGATGTACTTATTCACGTGATTTGCGATGGGCTGCTTGGTGCTGCTAATATGCGAGACATCGGGTATCATTTTGCTGATACTGACCCAGCTTACAAGGGCATTGATAGTAAAATCTTACTTCAACGCGTAATGATGCTATTGAGAGATGCTGGTTACGAAGTGTCTAATATAGATTCTACTATCTGCTTGCAGCAGCCTAAGGTAAATCCGCATATTCCAGAGATGAAAACTGTGTTGGCTAAAGTGATGGAAATTCCTGAAGAAGATATCTCTATTAAAGCTACTACAACAGAGAAGCTAGGGTTTGTGGGTAAGCAAGAAGGCGTTGCCGCTTATGCTACTGTTCTAATTCAAAAATAGATGGAGGAGAATTCAATTCGCCTAATTACTACTTCAGATGGGTCTCATTCATTATATAACCCGCAATTAAAAGAGACCTATCATTCCACTCATGGAGCCTTAACGGAGTCTCTTCATGTGTTTATTAAAGAGGGCTTGGAGTTATTGGTTCAAGAAGGCTGCAAGCAGATCAGTATCTTAGAGGTAGGCTTCGGAACAGGTCTAAACGCATTATTGGTTTGGGATTTTGCTTTGAAGCATTCTGATGTCCAGATTCATTACGAAACGCTAGAGCCGTTTCCATTAGATCAGCAACTTTATCAGCTGCTTAATTATACCACGCTTTTCGAAAGCCATGTAAGTGCCGAACAGTTTCAAAGCCTTCATACTGCCGCTTGGGCTGAGCCTCAGTCACTCAATGAAAACTTCACTTTTGTCAAACATAAGACCTCATTAAAAGATTTTCGATCTGAATATAAGTTCAACCTCGTATTTTATGATGCATTTGCGCCAAGCAAACAAGCTGAAATGTGGGATGTGGAAGCACTTGGTTGTACATATAGTATGATGGACGAAAAGGCGGTGCTGGTTACTTACTGTGCTCAAGGACAATTCAAGAGAAACCTGGCCGGGCTTGGTCTGCAAGTAGAAACAATAGATGGCCCTCCCGGAAAAAAAGAGATGGTGAGGGCGAGGAAATAGGGTATTACATTTTCATATTCAGAAGTGCTCGAGTAGCGAAGAAAACTGTATATTCGACTTCCCTTATTGAGTATGAACGGTAAAAATCTTATGAGAGTCTTTCTAATTCTAGTTTCCGTGGTTGTGTCGTTATTCGCGGTAAGCTGTGCTTCTTCAAAATTGCCAGTAAATGAAGACGGTGTGATTTTAGCTAGTTCAGGTCAGATGAACAAGGATGGTATTAGGCTCAGGGGAAAGGTGCAAGATATTAATGTCTTGGACGAAAGGATTCAGTATTCCGTGCAGATCAAAGAGGTTCTGAGCTTTGGTAGTACTTTTTCGGGAGTGCAGCCTAATGTTTCGGAAACGGTGATACTTTATGCCTCTAAAGAGATGAAGTTTAAAAAAGGAGCGGAAGTAATATTTGATGCTTTGTCTCCTATAGATAAGGGCGCAGGAGTGCTAGAGTTAAATTTAATTGAGAATTAAGATATGAGAAGGAGGATTGTGTCATTGTTGGCGGGCATTTGCGTTGCCGTTTTACTTATTGTTTATCTCAATAACCCCAAAGAAACTCACATCTCTCAAAGTGTAACTATTAATTCAAGCTCTATTCCAGAAGGGGAGGAGGAACGAGAAGATCCTTTGAGTGAAAACCCAATAGATAGAACTGAATTTGAGTACAAGCAGCTGGTTAATCCAAAAACAGGAGAGGTTCCCTTCAAAATTAAAGAGAGAGAGAAGGAATATGCTGATAAATTCTTGAGGCCCAGTGATGGTGGGCAAGATGGCGAGAGTCTTTTCAAATTTTTAAGATCATCTGCTAGCACAACTACCTCTGGAGCTGAGTTTGAAAGTGTTGGTCCTTATAATATCGGAGGACGAACTAGGGCTGTTGTCATAGATGTAGATAATGAAAATACCATAATAGCAGGAGGTGTTTCAGGCGGTATTTGGAAAACTGAAGATCAGGGGACAACATGGAGCAGAAAATCGAGCCTGCAAGACCACCCAGCAGTTACTTCAATTGTACAAGATGTAAGGGCAGGTCATCATAATGAATGGTACTATTCTACAGGAGAATTTAGAGGGAATTCTGCCTCAGCCTCAGGTGCTTTTTTTAGAGGGAATGGTGTTTATAAATCAGCTGATAATGGAGAGACCTGGGAGTTGATAGCAAGCACAGCACAACCTGGAACTAGTGGAACAGATGTACTCATCAGAAACTCTGAGTTTACCATAATAGATCAATTGGCAATAGACTATTCAGAAGAGTCAGGTACAGAGATTTATGCTTCAGGACTGAGTAAGGTAATTAGAAGCACAGATGGCTTTGAAACTTGGGAAGTAGTTTTGGGGGAAAGCAACGGTGGAATAAACCTGACCGATATTGCTATTACTTCCCAAGGCAAGCTCTTTGCCGCTATAGGAAGCTCTAGCTTCAATGGCTCTAGTGCAGAAGATGGATTGTTTATGTCTACAGATGGTGTTACTTGGGAGAGTCTAGACCCAGGGCCAAACTTCCCTTCAACATTTAATAGGTTCGAAATAGCAATAGATCCTTCAGACGAAACAAAGGTGTATTTCGTAGGTTCTAATAACCTTTTTCTTTTTAACGACATTTCTGACTCATGGACTGATCTTTCTGATAACCTAGGTGTTTCTGATGATGATGTCGGAGAAGGGCACTCAACACAAGGAGGTTACAATTTATATGCTGCTGTCCATCCAAGTAATAGTAATGTGCTATTTATTGGAGGAACCAACCTACTGAGATCTTCAGATAAGTTTGCAACAACTAATACAAGGATGCAGATTGGAGGGTACGGCAATGATAATAACCCAAATAGCTTTCCTAGGTACTTAAATCATCATCCAGATAATCATGACTATGCCTTTTTCCCTTCGAACCCAAACAAGATGATTTCTGCTACGGACGGAGGAGTTCATTTAACACTGAATAACTTAGCTACTCAAAGTACCGATAACCCCGTTTCTTGGCGCTCTTTGAATAATGGTTATATCACTACCCAGTTTTACCATGTAAGTATTAATGAAAGTAACCTTTCAGATCAATTGATTTTAGGTGGTATGCAAGACAATGGTTCTTGGGCAAAAACCACTACAAATGCCAAAGAAACATGGACTGAAGTATTTGGCGGTGATGGTGCTTTTTCGGCAGTAACACATAATTCACTTTATGTTTCCTCTCAACGAGGAAATATGCTTAGGCTAGAGCTAATAGGAAATACTTATGAGTTTGCTGGTAATATTTCCCCTTCAGATAATCAGGGTGATTTCTTGTTTATCAACCCGTTCATTGTTAATCCGGTAAATCAGGAACAAATGTTTGTGGCATCCAATGCCAAAGTATTTTTCACTAATGATCTAAGGTTGAATCCAGGAAATGGGCAATGGGGAGAAATAAGCTCACGGTTTTTGAGCCTACAGCCAATCTCTGCATTGGCTATGTCTATTCAGCCAGAAGGTGTTTTGTATTTAGGAACTCAGAATGGGCGAGTATTTAAGGTAAACGATACGAGAGACTTAATTGACGGTCAGGTAGATGAACAAATTAGTGATGTAAATATGCCTACAGGTAATATCTCTAGTATTGCTGTAGACCCCAGAGATGCCGACAGAATTCTAGTATGTTACTCTAATTATGAGGTGCTTAGTTTATGGCTTTCTGAGAATGGGGGTGATACATGGACCCCTGTAGCTGGAAACTTAGAAGAAAACCCTGATGGGTCTGGTGCTGGCCCTTCTACTAGATCGGTTGCCATTATGCCTGATGGCCAAGGTGGTAACTATTATTTTGTAGGAACATCTGTGGGCTTGTTTATGACCCAGTCTTTAGACGGTGAAAACACGGTTTGGGAGCAGCAGGCCGTCAATTCAATAGGTAATGTTGTAGTTTCTCAAGTAGTGGTAAGGCCTATAGAAGGTCTAGTCGTGGCAAGTACTCACGGAAATGGAGTTTTTAAAGCCACATATGACGTTGGTGTCACGCCTAGAATCAATTATTCAAAGAATTCGGCTAGCCAATCGTATACCCTTAGGGGGAATGTATCATTTAACTCAGCTATTCCCTTAAGCTATCAATGGCTGAAGAACGGGGTAGAGGTTGAAGGTGCTAACTCGGCAGAGCTTGAGGTTTTTGATGGTGGCGATTATCAATTGAGGGTTAGTAAGTCTACCGAAATTTCCGGATTGTCGAATATAGTATCAGTTAACTTAGATGGAGTTGGTCCTGAGGTGGTTTCAATTGAAAGATTGAGTCCAGCCACTCAGAATACAGACGCTACTACTGTAAGGTTTAAAGTTACTTTTAATGAAGACGTTGTAGATATAAGCTCCGATGACTTCCTTGTTGAGGGAGATGCTAACGGTATTGTGGGTAGTGTGGCCATAATTACTGATGCAACGGTATTCGATGTTTCAGTAATGAATATTGGAGGAGAAGGTACTTTGTCGTTAGGCTTTAGAGACTCCAATAATATAACTGATTTGGTAGGGAACGCATTTACTGGAGAGGTCGGTTCTAGTGAATCTTATACAATAGAAGACACCACTCGACCTACCGCAACTTTTAAAAGAAGCGCACCAATCACCAGAATCACAGATCAGAATAGGGTTAGTTTCTTAGTTGAGTTTTCTGAAGATGTTAGAAACGTAGATGTAACTGACTTCCAGCTGGAAAATCCAATCGAAAAAGCTGAAATAAGTTCAGTAGAAGCGGTGGTAAATAATAGTTCTTACGTAGTGGAGGTAGCTCAAATTATAGAAGATGGGGAAATCAATCTGAATTTTTCTGCCTCACAGGATATTGCTGATGCTAGTGGTAATACTTTCGATGGACTTGTTCTTAGTGAAGAAACCTATACCATCAATAACGTAATTGCTGGACTCGAAGCAGGTAGTTCAAAAGCTGCCAATATTCAGGTAGATGCTAACCCAAGTGCTGGGCAGTTTAGCTTAACACTTCCAGTTGAGTTTACGGGAAGGGTAGAGTACAATGTGGTGAATGCTTCAGGTATTAGTGTTGCTATTGGTGAAGTTGCTAATTACCAATCTGGCGATAAGTTGAGCATAGATATTCGAGGTCAGGCAGATGGACTATATATCTTTGAAGCTGCTGGAAATAAAGGAAAAGGAACTGTGAAATTATTGAAGCAGTCGCGTTAGAACTTATATATACCAAGGTGGTTGATGCAGAAGTCTAAAGACACATCAAACTCATTGGTATAGTCAATAGTATTAAGAGGAGGAGTGATTGCCATACCAACTTTAAGGCAGTCACTCCTCACTTCTTTTAAGAACCTATCGTATAGTCCTGCACCATAACCAATTCTGTTTCCTTGTTCATCGAATGAGATGAGTGGCACAAAAACTATGTCAATCTGTTTAGGGTCTTCAAGTGCTGAGTTGGTAGGTTCCGGAATTCCTTTTGGGTTAAGTACAAAGTCAGTAGAGTTTATAATCTTATGATGACTTAGCCTCCTTTCTTTATAGAAGGTTTTAGAGCTTAATACACTCATTTGTTTCTCTCCTATCAGCCAATCGATCAGTTTTAAGGTGTCAGGCTCGTTTTGCTCAGGCATTGAAACAAAAATATGAGCTGTTTTTAGACTCGTCCTTGAATTAACAAACTGTTGGCAATGCTTTAGTAATTGCTCATTTCTTCTGCCATGCTCCTCTGCAGTCAGAGTTAGCCGCTTTTCTAGAAACATTGAGCGAAGTACCTTTTTATTCATTGGTTCTGAGCAGATGGAATCGGTAATCGAAAGGTGAAAGCGAATTAAGGCAATCCTCTACAAAGTTAGGGTTAGTCATGTAGAAGTTAAGGAAGTTGTCTTTTCGCTCTTGAGGCGCTCCTCCAGGGAAAAGTGCTTCCTTGATAGCGTATATTCTGTTTACCAGTATTTCTTGGTTCTTGCGTTCTGCTTTCAGAATCTTCTGCTCAATTTTCTCTAATGTCTTTTCAGCTTTTCGGTGTTCCCCCTTCACCATTCTTTCTAATGTCTGATCCACATCTAAAGCTTGCTGAAGTGCCTGCTGATAAATGGCTTCTAGCTTTGCTTTTTCAACGTTCAAATCGAGCTTAAATGTGGTCTGTTCTTTAACCTTTTCATTCACCAATTCGTGGTCTTCTTTGAAGAGGTCTTCCCAGGTCAAGTCAATTTGCTCAACTTTTCTTAAGGTGTTTTTGTCTACAACGGCAGCAAAATTCCTTGGCATTAACAGAGGAAAGGTAGTGCCGAAATGATCGAAAATACCTTTGAGCTGAAGCCAATAAACGAGCTCTGACGGGCCACCAACATAGGCCAAATTTGGAAGCAAGAACTCTTGGTATAATGGCCTCAGTAATACGTTGGGACTAAATCTTTCTGGATGTTTTTCTATTTCTTCTTTCAGCTCTTCTTCTGAGAAGTGGAGGTTGGTTTCTAAGACTTCAAAGCCTGAATCGGTTTTCACAATCCTCGAGCGAATATCATCTTTCAGATAAAAGAAATTGATCTCTCTAGGGAAAACCTGTGTCGAATAGCCCGCTTGCTCCAAACTGTCAGTAGTCTTTTGAGCAAGTTCTTGAGGTTTGTGTTCAAAAAGATCCGATTGAATTACTGGCTTAAATAACTCCTTCATCGCGGCATTGTCTGCATCAATGACTACTAGCCCTCTTTCGCCAAAGAGTGCGTTAACGTAAGAAAGAACCGCGCTAGCCAGGTTTTTTTTCTTGTAGGCTTCCACAAAGAATTCAGGCATCCCTATAACCTGTTCAAATATTTTATCAATCCCTTTTAGGTTGAACCTGCCGACAGCGCCTTGCTGGTCTGTTTCCCAAACTAGCTTTTTGCCATTTAGTCTGAAGTATGAAATTTCCTGAAAGTCATGGTCTTCAGAAGCCATCCAATAAACAGGTACAAAATTATATTCCGGATACTCGTGTTTAAGCTCTTCGCAAGCACGAACCACGGTGACAATTTTATAAATGAAGTACAGAGGCCCAGTAAAAATGTTAAGCTGGTGGCCCGTTGTTACGGTAAAAGTATTTCCTTCTTTGAGCAGCTCAATGTTAGAAAGGGTTGCTTGGCTAGCGTCTACTTTTGAATATTGTTCTAAAAGTTGCTCAGAGACTATATCCCTATGCGACTGAGGAAAGTTTCTGTCCTCAATTTGCTTCTTGAAATTTTCCTTGGTTGGCAATCCATTATGAAATCCTTGAAGAGACTCTTTACCTGATATGTAGTCTAAAAAGAATGATGAAAAACTGTTCGTTTGTTCAAAATCAATTTTAGAGAGTAAACAGTCAGTCTCAGTTAAGGTGCTCATAAATTCAGTTTATATGGAAGGTAACAACCTCCAGCCATTCAGGTTCAAAACAACGGAAATTATCCTTGTGCTGGTTCGCCATATAGGTCGAACTCAGTAGCATCAGTAATTTTAATTTCAGCGAAATCACCCACTCTTAAGTAGTGCTTTTTAGCATCAATATAAACCTCATTATCAACTTCTGGTGAGTCGTGTTCAGTTCTGCCAATAAAGCTGCCACTTTCTTTTCGGTCAATTAGTACCTTAAAGGTCTTGCCAATCTTTGCCTGATTGATTTCGTTTGAAATTTCTTCTTGAATCTGCATTACGTGGTTTGCACGCTCTTGTTTCACCTCATCAGGAACATCATCAGTAAAACTATATGAATGGGTGTTTTCTTCGTGTGAATAGGTGAAGATTCCCAAGCGATCGAAGCGAGACTTTTCAACAAAGTCTACCATGTCGGCAAAGTCTTCTTCAGTTTCTCCTGGGTGCCCAGCAATCAGCGTGGTTCTAATGGCTATATCAGGTACTCGAGATCTCATTTCGGCCAAAAGGGCCTCAGTTTTCTCTCTTGTAGTACCTCTTCTCATAAGCTTCAACATATTGGTTGAACCATGTTGAAGTGGAATGTCTAAGTAATTGCAAATATTTGGACGCTCGGCCATCACATCGAGCACATCCATTGGGAAACCCGTTGGGAAAGCGTAATGTAGCCTGATCCAATCAATGCCTTCAACATCTGAAAGGCGCTGCATTAGCTCAGCGAGATTTCTCTTTTTGTAAAGGTCTAATCCGTAGTAGGTAGAATCTTGAGCGATCAATAAAAGCTCCTTGGTTCCGTTCTTGGCTAAATTTTTAGCCTCGGTAACCAATTCTTCAATTGGTCTGGATTTATGCCCACCACGCATTAAAGGTATAGCGCAGAAAGAGCAAGGTCTGTCACATCCTTCAGCAATTTTCAAATAAGCGTAATGACTAGATGTTGTGGTGATTCTATCGCCTAAAAGTTCGTGCTTATAGTCGGCTTTGAATTTTTTCAAAAGCGCTGGCAACTCCATAGTGCCGAAGAAGGCATCTACCTGAGGGATTTCCTTTTCAAGGTCGTCTTTATAGCGGTGTGAAAGACAGCCAGTAACGTAAACTTTCTCTACCAGCCCTTCTTCCTTAGCGTCCACATACCTAAGAATGGTATCTATAGACTCCTGCTTGGCATTGTCTATAAACCCACAAGTGTTGATGATGACAATGTTAGCATCATCTTTTTTAGACTCGTGAGTGGTTTTAATTCCATTTCCCTTCAGTTGAGTCAACATTACTTCAGAATCCACTAAGTTCTTTGAGCAACCTAGTGTAACAATATTGACTTTATCTTTCTTCAGCCCCTTAACCTTCATATTAATCAATGAATTTGGAGGGCAAAGGTAAGAAGAATTGGTCAGTTTCAAGTTTTAGGTTTGAAGTTCAGAGTTCGGTCAGTGAGGCATAAAACTTTGAACATAAAACTTTGAACTACCCTCTTCTCTTTCTAAAAGTAATAGGTACCAACTCATCTGTAGGCATTCCAATTTGGTAAAGCTCCCAATCAGAGTCATATTTTGAAAGGATTTGACGGATGCAATCTACTCTGTCATCGCTTGGGTTATCGCAGTCGGCCCAGTAGAATACCTCTACACGGTAATTGTATGAGCGTTTTTGACCATTTATCTTTACTTCTACCTCAATGTCTTGCTCGCCACTTACTTGGGGGATTTGTATCGCTATAGCACTCATAAGTTGTTCGTTAATGTACAAATGTTTTCTATCTGCTATTCTAGGAACAAGATGAGTGCCATGAATTTAACTTATTGTATTTCAGTTGATTACATAATGGTTGTGATGAAGTTTGACCGATAAGGAGCAGTAAAACGTACGAGAACGTTCATGTTTTTACTCTTATTTTGTGGGTTCTTGCTTACTTGTTGAAAAGAGAGTCTACAAACTCCGATTTATTGAAAACCTGAAGGTCTTCTACTTTTTCTCCTACACCAATGTATTTAACTGGTATTTTGAATTGGTCTGAGATGCCAATCACTACACCACCTTTTGCGGTTCCATCTAGTTTGGTAATTGCTAGTGCAGAAACCTCAGTGGCTTTGGTGAATTCCTTTGCTTGGATAAAAGCATTTTGACCAGTTGAGCCATCCAGTACCAGAAGTATTTCGTGAGGAGCTTCAGGGATAAACTTCTGCATTACTCTCTTAATCTTGGAGAGTTCATTCATGAGGTTCACTTTGGTATGAAGCCTTCCTGCAGTATCTACAATTACTAAGTCGGCACCGGTTTCAACGCCTTGTTTAATAGCATCGAAGGCTACAGCGCTCGGGTCGGTGTTCATGCCATGAGCAACTACAGGAACGCCTACTCTTTCGCCCCAAAGTTTTAGCTGGTCTACTGCTGCAGCTCTAAAGGTATCGGCTGCACCAAGCACAACAGACTTGCCTTTGCTTTTAAATTGAGCGGCTAGTTTACCAATGGTAGTTGTTTTGCCTACTCCATTAACGCCTACTACAAGAATTACATGCGGTTTGTGACCTTCCGGAAGTTTGAAGTCGGCTAAGTCTTCAGTATTATTTTCAGCTAAGAGTTCGGCAATTTCATCGCGTAGAATCTGGTCTAGCTCAGTAGTATTCATGTACTTGTCTCGAGCTACGCGTTCCTCAATCCTCTCAATTATTTTCACGGTGGTTTCTACACCAACATCGGAAGTGATGAGTATTTCTTCGAGTTCATCGAGAACTTCATCGTCTACTTTAGACTTTCCGGCAACAGCACGGCCAAGCTTGCCAAAGAAGCTTTCTTTAGTCTTTTCAAGTCCTTGATCCAGCTTTTGTTTCTTGTCTTTAGAAAATAAACCGAATAGTGCCATAGTAATGAGGTTTGATGAAGTTGTCTTTTAATATGCTGTAGCCAAATTGGTCGTCCTGAGTTTATTTCGGGATTCATTCCCTCTTACGCTAAGATTCCGAATCAAGTTCAGAATGACGAAAAGAAGTGGCAAACAAAAAAGTCCCTTAACGGGACTTTAATATATATGATATTAGGTAATTTCTTATTTATCGGCTAAAACAGATTTAACCATATCTTCAGTAACCATCTCTTCTTTGAAGGTGTAAGCACCTGTTTTTGGAGATTTTACTGCTTTGATCACTTTGGCGTATTTTACACCACCTTCTTTCTTTAGGGTTGCAACTACTTTCTTAGCCATGATTACTTAATTTCTTTGTGAACTGTATATTTCTTAAGAATTGGGTTATACTTCTTCAACTCCAATCTCTCAGTTGTGTTCTTTCTGTTCTTGGTAGTGATGTATCTTGAAGTACCAGGCATTCCGCTGTCCTTGTGCTCTGTGCACTCCATAATCACCTGAACTCTATTACCTTTCTTAGCCATTTCTCTTCGCTTTCAAAATTCGGACTGCAAATATACGAATGTGATTCTGATATTAAAAAGCAGAGTTTAAAATTTATTTAAAATAAATTGCCTGTCTATCAGAGACATGAAGGTACAAATCTAATTATTCTGTAATTGGTTTATGCGTACTAATGGCAATTCTATTCCAAGCATTAATAGCTACCACAGACATAATTACCTGAGCTAGGTATTTTTCGCCTAAAACTGAGAGTGCCTTATTATAAGTTTCGGTGCTTAAGCCCCCATTGTGTATTAAGGTAACCTCTTCAGTAACCATCAGAATTATTTGCTCTTCTTCCGAGAAAAAGTTCGTTTCTCTCCATCCATTCAGTACAAAGAGCCTCTGTGCCGATTCTCCATTTTCAATAGCATCTTTGCTGTGCATATCTAGGCAAAAGGCACAGCCATTTACTTGTGATGCTCTCATTTTAATGAGTTCAACATGAGTTTTGTTCATGCCGCAGTCATTAAGGTACTGCTCTAAAGTAAGTAGTCCTTTGAAACTTTTAGGGTCAATCTGATCAATTTGAATTCTGTTTTCCATCTTTCTTTTTTTGTTTGAAGCAAAACTAGAGGGTGAAGAATGGAAAAAACTTAACCTAGTTTAAGAAAGCTTTTTTGCTCTTATTTTGCTTAAATACTCTGGTGTGAGCCCTAAGAAAGTAGCCAGCATATACTGAGGGACTCTTTCTACAAATTCTGGAAAGTTTTCGCGGAAGCGGTTAAACATTTCCTCCTTAGAGTATTCAAAAACATACTTCATTCGGATAATGGATGCGCCATATGCTATTTCCCATATTTTTCTGAAATATCGCTCTAGGTTGGGGTGCTGATGCAATAGATCTGAATATGCCGAATAGGTGATGCTGTAAACAGAAGAAGCCTCTACTGCCTGAGTTTTGAATTCCGTTAGTTGTTGGTTATTAAATGCCATGAAGTCAGTAATCCACCAGCCTTCAATGGCAAACTTCACGGTCTTTTCCATTCCCGCAGTGTCTATAAAAGATGAATGGAGACATCCCTTCTCTACAAAGAAGAGTTTGACGCACTTGGTATTGGCTTCAATTACCACTTCTTTCTTTTCGAGCTGTTGCTCTTCAAAGAAGGGGAGTATGGCTTGGTATTGAGAGTGATCAATACTTACAAACTTATTGATGTGCCTGAATAGAAACTCGCTCATGGTTACTAAGGTAGGGGTGATTGTTAGGGCTTAATAATAATTGGTTTACAGTTAATCTTGAAGGAGTGAACGTGGGAGATTGGTATTTCTGGTGGTCTATATTTTCGTCTTTAGTCAAAACAAAAGTCAGCATTTTACTAGTTGTCTAAAAGTCAACCATTTTTTAATTGCTTCAACGATGAACGAAAAACTACAAATAGCATTCGATAATTTTTGGTCGAATGTGCTGGAAAACGCACCGTCAATTCTCATCGGGTTCGGGCTGCTCATCATTTTCATACTGATCGGCTATGGGCTTCAATCTTTAATTAAGAGAAGGCTTATAAAGCGGCTCAATGATCAGTTGCTTACCAATTTCATAGCCCGAATTGTATTTCTCATTTTCCTCATAATTGGCCTTACCTCATTTCTCAACGAGGTTGGATGGAGCAAGGCGGCTAGTAGTTTGCTGGCCGGGGCTGGTGTTTCGGCCTTAATTATTGGCTTTGCCTTTAAAGATATTGGAGAAAATTTCTTGGCTGGCTTCTTTCTGGCCTTTTCCAGACCCTTCAGCATTGGCGATATTATAGAGATTGACGGAATGACAGGCACTGTGCGTGCGCTAAACTTTAGAAGTACGCATGTACGCACTTTCGATGGGCGTGATGTGTTTGTGCCGAATGCTTCGCTCATCAAAAATATGCTGACCAATTTTACCCGAGATGGTTTGATGAGGCACAACTTTATAATTGGTATTGACTATGGAGATGACTTGGTGAAAGCCAACAAAGTAGTACTAGATGAACTCTCGAAGTTAAATGGTCTAGTGCATGCCGAAGGTATGGAACCCTTTGTGGTTATTCAGGAATTCGGTACCAGTACAATTAATCTGAATATTCATTTCTGGACAAATTCTCACGACTTTGAAGGTTCAGTTCTTCAGCTTAAAAGCGAAGTGATGCGCCTAACCGTAGATAGACTTACTAAGGAAGGGTTCTCTATGCCAGCCGATATTGTGGAGCTTAAAATCTATAAACCAGAATATGCTATACCAGTAACTGTGAGTGGTAAAATTGAGCAGGATAACCTGAAAGGGAAAGTGTAATGCCTTATTGATTAACCTTTTTCTAACCATTGTTGGTGTCTCCTGCTGGCTTCTTTAGCCCAAATTTTTGGGCGCTTCCCTAAGCATTCTAAAATGGCGTCTACTCCCACAACAGTTCCTTTGGCCAAACGGCCAAGAAGAGCCATTGGCAATTCTTGGTCATTTTCTGACAAGATGTAGCCCTTATCTGTTGTTGCAATCCCTAACTCTTCATCTAGTGGCTGAATTAGGTTTTGAGTAAGAAGGTTCTTTACTAAACTCGAGCTTACCTGATCTACTTTGGCGGAGGGTAAAACAGAGTCTACCATTATCGGAATAGTATGTTCTAATTCGTCCTTTTTTAGGTTCCATCCCTTTTTGGTGACTTTAATATCTGGGTTATGAACTAGGTCAACATTGAGAATACCAGCTTTTATGAGCGCAATTAGTTGTTGGATGCTCTCCACAGGAGGCCCAAATGAGTAGCGCTTGGTAGATTCATCTAAGGCTACAATCTCTTTTGCTACATTGTTAGAGCAAACGTTATAAGAAAGCTCTTCATAAATGGACGGCTGGCAATGCCGCCAAACCTGACCAATACAGTAATCCAAGCTTATGGCTCTTTTGCCAACTGCCATTCCTACATATGCCTGCAAAGTTTCGAGTACCGACAGGTCTTTGGGCAACATGGTTGGGTGTTCATAGCTCTGGTCTTTTAACCATTCTATGACGGCCTGTTCAACCTTAGCCTTTTCTGATATTTGATAATTATAGGGGGCTGGCAAGCGCTCAAATATTTCTGCTGCCATTGGGGCAAAAGCCTTCAATATGAAACTGGTATCGCTGGCTTCTCGCTGAGTCTTTCTATCTCCTATTGCACCTTCAAAATGGCTCATCTGCTGTTCAGATGGCTGAAACCATTTATCTACAGCGGCATTTAAAGGCTTCGGTACAGGAGGGAGCCCATCGGGCGAGTAAGGAAAGAGTAAGTTTTTTAACGAGTAGTTGGTGCTATAAGAGCATAATTGAGTTTCTGGATGCTCTATGTTGAAGGCTCCAAACTTATTGGCAACGGCTCTAATTAAGTCTATAGCTGCTAATCCAAAACCACGGATAGCTATTTTGGTATTGGGAGATAGAAGCTCATGTTCAAGGATGTTGCTCAAGGGGTATGGCGACCTGAATAGTTCAATATTCTTATTCTGGTCAGTCTTTTGCTCCCAATCGACAATCTCTTCTGATGGTTCTGCAGGTTGATGACCTATGGTTAAAAGAACTTCGTTGAGTTGGTCGTAATGCTCTATGGAAGAGCTGAGTGTAATGTATTGGTCGTCATTCAGTCTTAAGTTTTCAATTCGTTCGGTACGAAGTGATACAATATTGGCCTCACGTAATGCGCTGACCAACGATTCAAATCGTTCTTTGAGGTATTTGCCAATTTTAGCACGTGGTGGATAGCTGTCTGCGAGTGTTACAGAAGCCTCTTCCCAGTTCACGCTTATCCATTCATGGTACGAAGGAAAAGGAGGGATGGCTATGTCTCCGAAATTGACGGCTTCTCTCCCTTCAATTTCTAATATTCGCTCATGAATGTTTATCCAGTTAGCCTCAGACTGATCAAGACTATAGACTTGTCCATTTCCAAAATTACCAGTGCTTTCAAAAAGAATAAAGCGTATTCCGCTAAGTGCATTCTTTTTGGCTAACTCTACAACTAGGGATTCAAATGCATGTCCGCCTCTGGGGCCAATGCCAACAATACCAATGGTTCTTTCTTTGAGCATAATCTAGTGGGTGTGCTACACCGTTACTGTTGAGGTTTTTTGAAAAATAGTGTATTGAAATGCTTAATCTAAAATAGATACTATTCTAAAGTAAAATGTGTTTTGGAAAAATTAGAAAGGGATAGAAAAACAAAAGGAAGCTACTCCGAGAGTTCGGTGCGCTTCCTTTCTGTTGTTTGAGGTTTGAGTTTAATCTTTTGTTTTAAGCAAGACTATGCCCAGCCAAGCGAACCATACAATTTGGAGAAGTCCGAAAACGACTCCTAAATCTCCGAGCCCTGGAATTACAGTTAGAATACCAGCCAAACCCACCAAAAGCCCAAGCCAATGCATGACCTTTGGCAATTGATGGGCCTTTAGGCCAGCAAGGGTAACAAGCAATACCCAAATTCCCCCAACTACTTCAACTCCACCACCTAATCCATTTTGAAGGGTTTCAATGGTAAGCCAAAGCTGACTTGCTTGTTGAATATTTTTGGGCTGCTGGGCTAAGGCGGCTTCTAAACCTATGTTCGTGATCATACCGCTGGCAATGACGAGTACTGACCAGATGTACCCAAATATGACAGCTATGCCTGAAAGAATAGGTTTCTTGGCTTTTAGGATGCCATTTAGAGCGAAGCTTAAAAAAACCAATACCACACCGAAGAGCACATAGATTACGAAAATCCATAACTGATAAAGGGCTTGGTTACTACTCAAAAAAGCTAGTCTTTCATTTATGCTGAGGGAGCTTGCTTCAGGGTTGAGTGAGCCAATGAGTAAGATAAAGCCAAATATGTAGATAGTCGCTTGGGTTAGCGCAGCGCTTCCACCAATCTTGTAAAGTGTTTTCATTTTAAGCGCTTTTAAGTTGTTGGTGTACTTGCATCAGGGCTTTAATATCTTTCGATGTCAACAGCTGAATATTTTGGGTAATGACATCAACGGGCCAATTCCACCACTCAATTTTTAAGAGCGTTTCAATTTCTTCTTCATTGAATCGTTTTTTGATTGGTTTTGCTGGGTTTCCACCCACTATGGTGTAAGGCTCTACACTTTTGGTAACTACAGATTGGGCGCCAATAATACAGCCATCTCCTATGGTTACTCCAGGAAGAATTACGGCCTCATGGCCAATCCAAACATCGCTTCCTACTGTAATGCTGCCCCTTACTGGGTAGGCTTTGTCTTGCATGGCGTTCTCCCACCCATGACCAAAGATGGCAAAGGGAAAAGATGAGATGGCTTGGATTAAATGGTTGCCTCCATTGAGTAAAAACTGAACACCAGAAGCAATGCTACAGAACTTACCGATAATCAGTTTGTCGTCAATAAAGTCGAAGTTGTAGCGAACATTCTTTTCGAAATTTGCTACATCATCATGGTCATCGTAATAGGTGAAATCACCGATTTCTATCTTCGGATTCTTGACCACGTTTTTCAAGAAACAAAGCTTGTTATAGCCTTGCAGTGGGAATGGTTCGTTACAGTTCGGTGCTTGTTTCATACTTGTTTGATTTGCTGGCGAATTGGATACAAAAGATAGCTGAAATTGCGGTAATGGGCGTGAAGGCTACTTTTTCAAAAAGCGTTACCGCCAAAAGGTTGCCCACTGTGTTTAGAATAAAGTAAATGCCAATGACCAAAATGACTCCACGTAACCACTTTTTAGACCAGTCTTTTTCTACTATACTTCTATAGAATTTTTCAAGTAGTAGTGTGAAGCCAATTAAGACCGAAATGGCCATAACCAAATGCTCTTGCGCTTGCTCCCAACTTGTGAGTCTTCCACCAGCTATGTATTTGTAGTCTATTAAGCCAGCCAAAATTAAAGCCTGAAAAACGGCAAGAAGTAACCAAAGCGCCTGCAAGAGACGCACTTTGGTTACAATGAATTTTGCTTGGATAGGCATGCTAGGTGATTTAGAATTGGTGCGCTAATAGCGTCTCTATGATTTCGAAACGCTGATCGCCCTTGTCCCCCTGATTGCTCAGTGCGATCACAATTCCACCAGTTGTTGGTTCAAAGCCCATGAGTGCTGTAAAGCCCGAGATGTCGCCACCATGCCAATAGAAATCTTTATTGGCTAAGTTGCTTTTGAACCATCCTAAACCGAACATAGTGTAACCTGCTGGCACATCGCCAGGAAATACGTCATTACGCTCTTCTGCCGTGAACCAGTCACCCATTACAGCTTCTGCCCAACGGGCTAGGTCTGCTGTTGTGCTCGTCCAGTCGCCAGCTCCGTAGGCCACAGGCATTGGGTAAGAAGATACATCTTCTGAACCTTCATAGCCATGAGCGTAGCCAGACTCTGTAATTTCATTTTCGCCCAGCTCTGTATCGTTCATATTGAGTGGCTCGAGAACGTTCAGCCTGATGTATTCTTCATAGCCTTCATCTGTTAGCTCGTCAATCAATAAAGCGGCAATTAGAAAGTTAGAGTTGCTATAACTCACTGCACTGCCTGGTTCAAAGAGCAGTCCATCTTCTTCTACAGTTTCCATTATGGCGTCCAGAATATCTTCTGGAGATACGTAGGTGCCACTTTTTGCAATAGGCTCAATGGCGTCTACATAATCTGGCAGGCCAGAACCGTGGCTAAGCAGATGACGAATGCTAATTTTATCTCCTTCGGGAAATTCATCATCAAATTCGCTTAGTTTCTGGTCAAAGCTTTCAATAAGTCCATCGCGTTTAAGCTGAACCATAGCCATGGCAGTAAAGGTTTTGGTTACAGAGCCAATTCGGAACTTTGTTTCTGGTGTATTGCTCTCGTTCTGACCTAGGTTTGCTTCACCATAAGACCTGTTTAGAATGGTATTTCCATTCTTCTTAATCAATACCGAGCCTTGAAAGTTGATATCGGAAAAATAGCTTTCCGCATCGGTAAACTGTTCAGTGGGTGCTAGTGCATCGTCATTGCTACAGCCTAATAAAAAGACCACTAGTATAAGGCTGAAGGTGTAAATTGAGTTTTTCATAATGTTGTTGTTTGAGTTTTTGTTTTGGGCTTCAGTTATTTTTTAGCGAATGGGTTGGTTTTCCATGGTTTCGAAATCATGACGTTGAAGAGCAGCGATCTGTTATAGACTTCAGAAACATTAGAGATATTTACTAGGCCAACGTGGTAGCGAACATCAAAAGTTACTCGCATGGTTTTCTTGAATGGAAGTTCATAACCACCACCAAACTCTACCCCAGCATCCCATCGTTTATATTCATCATCTCCATTTCCAAACTGAATCTTAGTCTTAGTTTCTGGAGACGTCTCTGTGGGGGAAAGTGTTACTTTTCCGCCTGTTTGGTAGGCGATAGACGGCCCTGCATTTAAATAGAATTTGCCTAAATATAGCCTAGCAAGTACAGGCATTTCTATCAGGTGAAGTCGGGTTTTAGTTTTAACTCCATTTACAGGATTGTCAGCCTTGAGCTTACTACCTTTTTGCATGTAGTAAAGCTCAGATACTAGGGTGAAGTTCTCGGTAATACCGGCCTGAAAGGAAAGCCCTGCTTGAATACCCTTTAAATTTTCACGGTAATCCTTTAGTTCGCTATTTGAATTCCCATAATAGAAAGTAGAAGGGGAGTAGTTGGCGAGAATGTCTAAATAGGTTTTTTGGGCAAAGGCCGTACTGGCCAGTAAAAAGAGTGCAATTGTAAAAAGTTGTTTTTTCATGATAATTGAGTTTTGCTTGTTGTTTTGCTTCGTGATGATACAAATGTGGGGAGTAGCAAAAACTCAAATGTCCGAGTTAACAGATCAGGACTTGTAAAGTGAGAATCCGGACTTTTTCGAAAAGTGATTTGCCCGTATGGGTAAATTTAAAGTGATTTTCTAATTGTATAAAAAAAAAGAAACCCACCCTTTGGTCTGGAGTGAGTTTCTCGTTTAGTGCTTTTTAGGCCTGAATTGCCTTCAATAGATAGTCTATTGTTTGCCTTTAAAGTCTGGTAAATTGAAAGCATCTAGTGGGCTAGGTTGCTTCATCATGGCTTCAATAGCTTCAGTTGTTCTTGGGGCAAAACAGAGAGTAGTTGGAGGCCTTAAGTATTTATGGAGTTCTGTCATTTTGCAAGCACCATTAGTGAGAAACCTCCAATAGTTTTAGCAGCAAAGTCTTCACTCATAAGAGATAAAAGTCTTCTTGGCATGTAGCCCATTTTTGATTTAATCGATTTTCTTGGGATATCTAAAATGATTGAAGTGTAAAAGTGGTCTACAATTTCGTAGCCTGTGTCTGAGAGTGTCGCAAGAGCAGTATCCTTCATAAAATAATGTAGGTGGCCAACAGATTTTCTCATGGTTAAGAGTTTATTCCTAAAGATCATAAACATTGAGGCGTCAAGAGGGATGTGGAATAATTTATATTCCGACTTATCTTTGCATGCTCTTAGGAACCCCATATAGTCCTCCACGTGTTCAAACACATCAATCATAAGTAGAAGGTCAAAGAACTCTCTAGATTTTATCATATCCTCCTGTCTAAAAGATACCCTTTGGCTTTTTCTTTTTTGAGCCATTTTGATAGCGTCCGGAGAAATATCAAAGCCAGTGAATAGTACATTTTTAGGTAAAGAGGTCTGTAGCTGGTTCAGAATCTCACCAGCTCCGCAGCCGATTTCGGCAATTGAGTTAATTTGAAGCGAGTTTTTCTTAATCATTTTAAGAATCTGCTTTGCCTTCCATGGTGAGTCTTCGATATGCCATGATGGATTGCTTTCTAGATATGCGCTATTTTCTTGGTAGTAGTTATTGATGGCCATATTCGAAAATGTCCCCTGTCGGTTTAGATTATAGGTGATGTTTTTGAAAAATTACTTTTTGCCTTTAAAGTCTGGTAAATTGAAAGCATCTAGTGGGCTAGGTTGCTTCATCATGGTTTCAATAGCTTCAGTTGTTCTTGGGGCAAAATCGGACAGCAGTTCGTAGCCGTCTTTGGTGATTAGGATATCGTCTTCAATTCTAACGGCAATGCCCCACCATTTAGGGTCACAATCTGAGCCCTCAGGAATATAAATACCAGGCTCTATGGTAATGGCCATATACTCCTGCATTTCTCCATAAGTGCCTAAGTCGTGCACATCTAAACCAATATGATGCGACAGTCCATGTGGGAAATAAAGATGGCGGGCTTTAGGGCTAGAAATAATGCCTAATTCGGCTAGGCCTTCGTTAATAATTTCCCTTGCTTTGGCGGTAACCTCGCTAAATGTTGTTCCTGGTTTGCTCATTTTGATGGTTACGTCTTGAGCTTTTAATACGAGGTCGTAAATAGCCTTTTCTTCTGGAGAGAACTTTCCATCAATTGGAATGGTGCGCGTAACATCAGCTGTGTAGCCATGGTACTCTGCACCAAGATCCATCAGAATCATTTCTTTGCTTTCAATATGTGGTTTTTCATTTTCAATATAGTGTAGAATGCAACCATTATTGCCAGCACCTACAATTGAAGGGTAGCCTTCATATTCAGATCCGTATTTCTTAAACACATATTCATGAATGCCTTGAATTTCGGTTTCTGACATACCTGGCTTCATGGCTTTCATTACTTCTACCTGACCAACAGTAGAGATAAATACTGCTTTGCGAAGCAATTCAATTTCTTCTGGAGTTTTTATGCCTCGGAGTGCCGACATAATGTTGTTTAGCTCCTTTACGTCTAAGTTTTTAGAAGGAAGTTCTTTGCCTAGCGTATTGTTGTCTGAGATGTAGCCAGCCTTCTGCTTAAACTGATTGATTAAGCTGTATAGATCGGCTTGGTCATTAGGGTTTTCTCTTACATCGTTCTTAAAGTCGTAGAAAAGCACTTTATCGAACTTGCTGAAATCTATATTATAATCTTTGAAAGTAGAGCCATTGTAAGCTTGCTCAATTTTCAACTGTTCTTTAACCCCTTCAATTCCCATTCTTCGGCCCGTCCACATTTCGGCCATGGGGTTTTTCTCCTGAACAAAGAAAATCTCGTTATAGCTTTCGCCATCTGCATCAGTTTGTTGCTCTTTGAAAACAAGTAAAACTGCATGTGGCTCTCGGTAGCCTGTAAGGTAATAGAGGTTCGGGTCTTGATGGTAGACGTAGTCTACATCATTGGCTCTGTTGCGAACTGGATTAGCGAAAAATACGGCAACAGAGTTTTGAGGCATGCGCTTTCTGAGCTGCTCTCGCCTGTCTTTATGAAATTCGGCAGAAAGATAGTCTCCTCTTCGCTCTTGTGCATGGCAAACAAAAAATCCTGACAGCAACGCTATCAGGATTGAATATATTCTTATGGTTTTAATCATAGCATAATAACGTTCTGTGACGCTATTATACTAAAATGTTACCGTTTTGTCTTGCTTTTTTTAGTACTGCAGAGATACCATTTTTGTTAATGGTTCTGATTGCTGAAGTAGATACTTTTAAAGTGATCCACTTGTCTTCTTCAGGGATATAGAATCTCTTTTTCTGCAGGTTAGGGTAGAATTTTCTCTTTACTTTATTGTTAGCGTGAGAAACATTGTTTCCTACCTGTACTTTCTTTCCTGTGATATCACAAACTCTTGCCATAACTATCTGAATTATCCGCTTTTCTCAAACGGACTGCAAATATCTGAATAAAAATTTAACCTGCCAACATTCTTTAAAAAATATAAGCCAAGAAATATGGTTTTTTCAAAAGGTGCAAATTCCGCTTTACATCCACTTTCTTCTGTCCGTTTCAACTTTATAGAGCACAAAGTTCTCTAACTCTTCTGCCTGCTGTAAAGGAATAAAGGGTATTCGGAGAGAGCCTGCGGCAGTATGAAACACTACAGACGCTAAATTCTTTCTTCTCTGATACCAACTTTGTTTGATGCTAACTGCTTGCACTTTATAGAGCTGAAATATCTCGTGGTAGTTACCGAAAGTGCCTCTGTTGTTAGTCAGCATTTCGTCATTCAACTCGAATGACCTTTTCTTATAGTAAAGAGAAGTAGTAAGCCAGATGATGGGAATCCAGACTAAGAACCATAAACCATTATTTCTTAAATGATAAAAGGCCACCGAAGTAGCTACTAATGCAGGTAGCACGCCCGAAAACACAAATATTCGGTACTTAAGCAAAATACTGACCTTGTGCTTTTCTCCCTCAGCAATGAATTCTTTAGGGAAAACAATCTCGAGTATCTGCTTAACCTGCTGCATATAGCTGCCAGGAATTTTAATCTTAGACTTTAACTGATCGGCCTGAGCACTACTAGCCTGTTCAATTTGAATGGTGTACATTTTAAAGGCTCTCCTCAAAGGATTATCTGACCAAGAGATATTCTGAACCTTAGACTTGTTGATGGAGATTTCCTCTTTGTTTAGTAAGCCTCTAATAACTCTGAGCCCACCTTTTCTGGTAGTTAGTTTTAGGTCGTAGTTTTTGAGAACTGTATTTACTAATGAGTATATAAATGAGATAATGCCGACTATAACTACTGAACCAGCAAATACCACCCATCCGTTTGAGAGTATGGCTTCTTGATATCCCGATAGCTGTTCCTCTACCATGTCCGACACACTATCTGTTACCTCGTTCAGCGTGGAAAACACAAAGGCGAAGAGGATAGCCATAGATCGCAGATGGTTTTGGCTGACTCCAATTTTGATTAGGTCGCCTATGTCTAGCTTAAGAATTACATCTTCTTCAAAAGACTCTTGAACAGCCTGTTCTGTAGAGTCGGGTGTTACCGCCACTTCAGAAAGCTGATCTTTTTCTTCGAGTATATATTGGCGCAGTGCTTCCGCATCTTCTTTCTTAAGTGCATCTATTGTCATTTCGGACTTTTTGGCTCCCGCAGTGTCAATCTCAAGACTCACTACGCCAAAAATCTGATGAACAATGTTCTGTTGTAAATTGATGGTCTGAATGCGTTCGAAAGGAATGTTGGTTTTAGACCTTTTCAATACGCCTTTGTCTATCACAAAAGCTCCGTCTTCAATATGGAAATAGAAACGAAAATAGGTGAGAACTGATCCTATGAGGTTAAAAGCTGCTAGTCCGAGCGCTACATAACCTATAATGTCTTGAAACGAACTGCCAGACTTTCTGCCAATGAAAATACTAAGGGCAATAGGCCAGAAGGTTCGAATGGTAAACCGGATAAACTTGATTAGAATAATGGCAATGGCTACTCTAGATTGCCTAGATGGTTGGGAGAACTTACTGCTGATCTGTTCCATCTAATGCAGTTTTTCCCATAATATATTCTTTAATGCGGCTGGCATTTTCTTCTTCCAAACCAGGAATAACCAAATCGCTGCTATCTCCTCCAGCGGTAAATACCTTAAGGCTGTGTAGTGAGAACATTCTTTCGATAGGCCCTTGCTTCACTTCAGCATGTTGAATTCTGTTGAAAGGAATGGAAGTTCTGGTTTGCCATAGTAAGCCTTTGGTGTAAATAATGTCTTTTTCCCGCAAGCTATAACGCTTTCTAGGGAATGCTTTTATCGCGTAGCCCAGACTAAAGACCCAAAAAAGTAAGATAGGACCAATAGAAACGCCAAACTCAAAAACACCCTTATCTATATCATCATTGAAGAGTATAATACAGGCCGCGCTAACAATAAGGGCCAGAAACCACAGGCTTCTACTAATTAGAGAAACCTTGAGGTACTTTTTCTCAATACCATGAAACTCCGATTGTTTTACTTCTGGTAGCTCGGCTAGGTTTACCGACAAATTCTGAAAAGTGTTTGTCATTTTTTAAATCCGTAAGGGCAATGTCTACAACCATTTTGGCAGCAATATCCTCTCTTTTTATGGTAGTGTGCGGTGAATACTAGCAAGCCATTATCGTCAATGTAGTAATCTTCGGTTTTACTTTCAAAGTTCGTTTGCTTCTTTGAACGTTTGCTCATGTTTTCAGGCTGAAATGATTTTGATACCTTTGAATGATTCGTATTGTTTGGAGGAACAAATTTAAAGTAAACTATCATGGAATTAGTACAATCGAGTAAAGAAGCCATAGCATTAGAAAATAAACACGGAGCTCATAACTATCATCCACTACCAGTGGTACTTTCTAAAGGAGAAGGTGTTTACATGTGGGATGTTGAAGGTAAAAAATACTACGATTTCCTTTCGGCCTATAGTGCTGTAAACCAAGGGCATTGCCACCCAAGAATTGTTGGGGCTATGACAGAACAAGCACAAACGTTAACGCTAACATCTAGAGCATTCTACAATGATGTACTTGGTCCGTATGAAAAATATGTAACAGAATACTTTGGCTTCGATAAGGTGTTGCCAATGAATACTGGAGCCGAGGCTGTAGAAACCGCTATAAAAATTGCTAGAAAGTGGGGTTATGAAAAAAAGGGAGTAGATGAAAACGAAGGGAAAATCATTGTCTTCGATCAAAACTTTCACGGAAGAACAACCACCATTATTTCATTTTCTAGCGACCAAGACGCAAGAAGGAATTTTGGTCCATACACCCATGGATTCATAAAAATTCAGTACAACGATAAAGAAGCTTTAGAAGAAGCTCTACAGCTTAATAATATTGTAGGGGTGTTGATTGAGCCTATTCAAGGAGAAGCCGGGGTTAATGTTCCGAACGAAAAGTTTATGCAAAATGTGGCTAAGCTTTGTAAGGAATACAATGTACTTTTTATGGCCGATGAAATTCAAACGGGTATTGGTAGAACTGGTGGCCTTTTAGCTGTTTGTGGAAACTGTTCTTGCCAAGGTCATTGCGAAAAGCAATCTACTTATGCGCAGCCAGACATTTTAATTCTTGGTAAAGCTATTTCTGGTGGTGTGTACCCTGTATCTGCTGTCTTGGCGAATGATGAAGTAATGGACGTAATTACTCCGGGTACTCACGGTTCTACTTTTGGAGGTAACCCTGTAGCTGGTGCCGTTGCCGTTGCAGCTCTAGAAGTAATTAGAGATGAGAAGCTCACTCAAAATGCCAGAAGGTTAGGAGAGATTTTCCGTGAGCGAATGAACAAGTTCATTGCTACTACAGACTTGGTTACTTTGGTAAGAGGTAAAGGCTTGCTCAATGCAATTGTTATTAATGATGAACCAACCAGTTCAACAGCATGGAATATTTGTGTCAAGCTGAAAGAGAATGGGTTACTGGCTAAGCCAACTCACGGGAATATTATTCGTTTTGCACCTCCGTTGGTAATGACAGAAGAACAGCTTCACGAATGTTGCGATATAATTGAAAATACAATTCGTGACTTCGAAAGTTCAGAGAGTTAAGTTAAACTTATTGAAGTAAGTGTGGCATTTATGTAATAAAATGACTGTTTTCGACAAAAAAGTAGTGTTCAGACTTAGGGTTTTGCACAAGTAGTGCGTTCTTAGTGTAGAATTAAACACTCATGCTGTCTTCAACCAAAAGTCGTAGAATTTTACATTTTATCAGCGTTTCGCTGGCCATACTGGTATTTGGCTATGGATTGTTCCTAAAACTCACTAAAGAAGAAGTTGCTTCGCCTAAAGAGGAGGTTGCAAAAGAGTTAGTGAAGAACGACCATAGACCTGTTGTAGAAGAAAGAGAAACAGTAGAAGTTTCAGTGCCTAATTAGGTAGCTTCTTAAAAATAATTGAAAGCCTCAGTTTTGAGGCTTTTTTTGTGCGCTCATTTCTTATTTTTACCCTTCTATTATGTGGCTTTGAATTGAAAATATTGTTTTACAGTTGGCTCTTTGCTTTTGTTGGTTTGTTAGATGTGAGGGTGCTAGGCTTAGATATTGGTAAAGTATTTTCCATACCAAATCAGTTGTTGTTTCTGAGCAGCACAGAGAATCCAAAGGGCCTGATTTACTTAGCTTTATTAGTATCTCTGCTGGCATCTCTGGCACTTGTTTATTTGCTATGGAAAGAAAGGCTAAAACGGAATGACTTTCGAAAAAAACACGAGGAGAGTCTGAAACAAAAGGAGGTTGAGCTCAATGAGGTTATAGCTTCTTATGAAAAAGATAGAGCTCACATAGCTGAAGATTTGCGCGATCGCTTTGGTAGGTTAATTTCCGTTTTAGAGATTAATCTTTCTCAACTAAAGGAGACTTCATCTACAGATCGTGAAAAGCCTCTAGAAGTACATAAAAATGCGGGGTCAGTGCTTTATGAAATGAATGCAGAACTAGATCGAATGAGCTTCGATTTGTTGCCGCAATCTTTGATTAAGAGAGGGCTGGTTTCTGCATTGAGAGAGTTGGCAAGTAGGTTAACTACTGAAGAAAAGGTGAATTGTGAGGTGCAGGTTCGTGGAAACAATGTTAGGCTGTCTGCACTCGTTGAGCTTTCATTATTTCGGATAACCCAAGAGTGGATAAAGGACATACTTCAGAATTCAGCAACTAAGCAAATTGTTATTCAATTGAATCATGAAGATGATGGCGTTTTTGAATTGCAAATAGAGGATGATGGGGGCCAATTTGACCCCAGTGAAGGTAAAAGCACCCGGTGGGCAAACATTTTGGTGAGATTAAATCAGATTCACGGATCATTAGGTATAAGCCCAGGAAAAGATAATAAAGGAAACTTACTTAAGGTTACGCTCGAAGCTTCACCTCTTAAAAGGCCTAATTCTGAGCATAAAGATTAGGGTGCTGAAGTCCAAGACTCTAGTAATTCATTTACCCAAACTTGTTGAATTTATAGGTAATGCTGAACCTCAAGATTTGCCTTAGAAGTATAGTAGAGGAGTTTTGAATATATTCTGAATTGATGGATCTGTTTTGATCAGATAATTGCTTCAGAATATCATTTGCCTGAATGTTAAGATCTAGTTTTTTCTTCAGTATCTTTTTTCCTAAAGAGGCACTCCATATAAGCTGATCGAAGCTGCCCAGATTGTTGACTCCGCCATTATAAGAGTAATTGATGTTACTCGTGAGGTAGAAGTCGGCTGCAATTGTCCACTTTGTTCTGAGCATAGCATTCCAAGCAAAATATCTGCTGCTTGGGTCTTCCAGACTTGAGTTGTTGATGATTGAATACCTTGGTAAAACACTTAAGCCAAGGTCTAACTTTTCAGAAAACTTACTTTCTAAGCCAAAACCTAAGGAGTATGCGAAAGACTCTGAAGACTGTCTTACTTCATTCAGAAACTGTGGATTGAAAGCATAGTCGCCTCCGATTCTAAGTGCTAAGGATAGTTTTTTCTTCAATAAGGGTATAGATGTTGAGCCACTAAAGTTAATATTCTTAGCCCCTGAGATATTTACAGGTCTGGAGTACCTGGCGCCTATTGGTAGGTCTATTCCATTAGGGCTGTTAGTGCCATCGCCAACAATGGTGAAATTTGTCGTTTGATTTTCGCTGGATGTCGCGTAAAGACTCAAAGAGCTATATACACCGCTCTCTTCTTCAAACTTATAATAGCTAATGTTTATGCTGTTTGTAAAGCCTTGCTTTAAATCTGGGTTACCTTGGCGAAGAAATAGTGGGTTGCTGTTGTCTAAAACGTTCTGGAGCTGTTCTGCTCTCGGAACTCGCATAGATCGGGATATTGTAGCTCTTAACTGAGCCGACTTTTCTGCTCTCACATCTATTGAAATACTCGGTGTAAAACCATTGAATTGATTCTTAGTGTCTACTTCGTTAGGGTAAACCTGATCGTTTAGTATTGTGGTAGTTCTGTAGGCCAACCTTGGTCCTATATATATCTTCTCACTAATTGGTAGGTTAAAGGTGAAATTGAATTTGTGATCTTTGTTGTTTAACTCAAACTGACTAGAGCGAAGCGGGTCTAGCTCGGAATAAGCCTGAGTATTTTCATTGAAGTCTAGAAGTAGCTGCTCTGTTTTGTCTTGCTCATGAGAGAAGTTGTAACGAAAGCTGAGGTTGCTTTTCTCACCGACTTTCTCTGTAAAAGTAACTGATGCCGTTCTGGCGGATGCATTATCTTCAGGGTTAGAGATCTGGTCGAAGTCTTGTTCTTGAATGTTGCCATCCGCAAATCTATTTTGTGATTTCACGGAGTCTGTGCCCTCAGCCTTGTTGTAAGAATTACCGAAGGTGAAAGAGAATGTTCTACCTTCTTTTTTGAACCTGTGCCTCCAAGAAAGTCTGGTGTCCAGTCCAATTCTTTCGTTTTCCATATAACTCCTGTTAAGCGTTGAGTTAAGAAAGTCTCCATTCAATATGGTTTCTCCTGTTTTCCAATTGGAGTTTAGTGAGTTTGCCGAAGTAAATGTCTGACGTATAGAGAAATGATCTTTTTTGCTGGGTTTATAGTTGAGGGAAACCGAGGTAGAAATGTTTGTGCTTTCTCTATTTCTTTCAGACTGTTCAGTATACACCCTGCCTTGGTCAGAACTTTGAATGTATTGGCGAGTAATGTCTGTTTCACTGAACGAATCGCTATTGCTCCATCTTAATGAAGCGTTTATTTCTAGTTTTTCAGAAAACTCTCTGTAGTAAGACCCTCCTAGTGACCTGCTGCCGCCAATACCTCCAGAGCCACCCTGCATGGCCATTATTCTAGACATATCTGCCGAGCTCATGCCTGAAGGAATTGATATACTTGACTCTGAGCCTAAGTTGCTCATGCTTCCACTCAAATTATATCGATTATCACCTTTTAGCGCTCCTAGACTCCCGTTTAGGTTATATCTGTCTGGTGGGCTGAGTGTTCCGCCTATTCTACCAAAGTATCCTTTGCGCTTTTCGGGTTTACTCACCACATTCATGGTTTGAGTTCTTTCCCCATCGTCTGTACCACTGAATTGCGCCTGTTCAGACTTTTCTTCTATAAACTGTATCTTCTTTGCAAAATCGGCAGGCAGATTCTTGAGCGCAGATTGAATCTGGCCATCGAAAAAAGGTTTGCCGTCAACCAACAGCTTTTCTATCCGCTTTCCATTAACTGTAATGGTTCCATCTTTAACCTCCACCCCAGGCATTTTATTGAGAAGGTCTTCTAGCTCAGAACCTTCTGGCACAGTAAAAGCAGCGGCATTGTATTCTAGCGTGTCTTTTTTTACTACCACAGGAATGGCCTCTCCCTCAATGGTGAGTTCATCTAATTCGGTACTGCTTTCTGATAAGATGATGTCTCCTAATTGAAGGTTAGCATCTAAATCAATACTATCAATATGGGGAGTGAAGCCAACAAACGAGATGTGCAAAGTGTATTGGCCTTTTTCTACTTTTTCTAAAGTGAACTGGCCCTCGCTATTGGTGATGTCTGTTCGAAGAATAGAGTCACTAGGGTTTTTAAGGATTACATTGGCATAAGGCAGTACTTCTTGGGTGGTACTGTCTTTAACTGTTCCCTTAATTTGAAAATCTTGGGCGTTTAAAAGTTGAAAAAAGAGGAGAAGTGTGAGTGTGTATAAATATTTCATGAGTGTTTTCGACACTATTAACTTAGGAATTCTTTTTAAATACCTAAGTTAATAGTTGTGAAATATGAGTTTTAAGTGACCAATGGGTTCACCTTACTCATTATTAGTGCCGAATCAACCTCCTCTACCAAACCTCTGCCTCATTTGCTGGAATCTTTCCATTCTGTCTGACGGAATGTCTTGCCCTTGACCAAAACTTCTGATGTTATAGATGAATGATACCATGAAGTATTGAGTGAGAATTTGGGTTTGATTATCTTCTATATAAGAACCCGTTACATTTCTGGTAATGCTTTGGTTTTGCTTTAGCAGGTCGAAAACTGAAAGCTTTAGTTCAGCTTTTTGCTTCAACATCTTTTTACCTAGCTCCATGTTCCATAACACAAAATTCTGGTTGAAGCCTTCTGAAAGACCGGAGTTAGCGGTATGGTTAACTGTATTTCTGAATACAAAACCGTCACCAAAAATCCAATTCAGTCTTAGCCTTGTGTTTTGGTTAAAGTAATTGGTTTCTGTTTGGCTTTCCAACGTATTGCTTACTGAATTGAAGTTTGAATTGCTTGAAATTGTAAAGTCTACATTTTCACTAATGTTGCTGCTTAATACTACGCCAAGCCCCATGGTTGGAGTTTTTGCATAGTTTACTTCTCCGTTTATCATTTCAGGAGATTGGGTGTAAGCTAATGAACCAGTAAGGTTGAGGTTAGACTTAATAGCTCCAATTGGCATTCCGTAAGAAATGAAGCTTCTCAAGTTCCAATAGCCATCTAAGTTTACTGGTTTTGAGTATCTGGCTCCTGGTTGAAGATCAATTCCATCTACAGTCATTCCCGTGTTTCCTGCTAAATATGAACTTGTGCCAATTCTATTATCTGAATAGCTTCCGCTCAATAAAGTAAAGAACACATGGTTAGTTTCCCTATTTACCTTGTTGTAGCGAATGGTTGCAGAGTGCTGATAAGCCTGATCTAATTGAGGATTACCAGCCGATATATTTAATGGGTCGGTATTGTTAACCACATTCTGAAGCTGACTTACACTTGGAGCATCAGTGCTTGCGCGGTAATTAAAGTTAATGCTACTACCTCCCTCCATTCTGTATCTATAAACCACAGATGGGATAAAGTTGCCGAAAGTTCTATCTACGTTATCCTCAAAAGGGAAGGTCTGATCATTATCGAGTATTGCCCACTGATAGCCAGCTCTTAAGGTTAGGGTGCCCTTTTCACCTCTAAGGTTGTAGCCGAGTGAGGTATTGTGGGTCAAATAGTCATTTTCGAATGTATTGCTGAGAAGTGAGTTTAAATCTGTATAGTCGTTGGCTCCTTCATTGAAGTCGAAACTCTCTCTTCTAGAGTCATTGTATTGGTAACCATAGTTATAGCTAGCCATCAATTGGCTTCTATCTGTCAATGGTTCGGTATAAGTAGCATTAGTAGATAGACTGAAGCCTTTTACTTCTTGATCGCCAAACTGATTGAGCTCTACGTTTTGAGCATTTCCGCTGTAGAAGATATTCTCAGAAAGCAGGTAGCTATCGCCAGAGTTTTCGTTCAAGCCTGTGTTTAAATTGATGGAGAAAGTCCTTCCCCTTTTCTCAAAGGCATGTCTATAAAGCAAGTTATTGCTGAAGCTAAAAGCTTGTAGATAAGAAGTGTTTTGGGTGTATGAAGTGTTCAGTAGATTTCCATCGAGCATAGTCGCTCCATCTACTATTCCTGAACCGGAGTTGTCTTGAAAAGTAAATCGCGGCCGCATAATAATAGAGTTTTTATCGTCAATGGTGTACTCTAATTCTCCACTAAACCTGTGGTTGATGTTTCTACTAGGAGAGAAGCTCTGTTCTTCATAAGTCTGGCCTTCATTCCTTTCTAATGTGTACTCTCTGAAAACTGATTCATCGGAATTATTGTCTGACTGATTAAAAAAGTAACTTCCACTAAACTTTAATGGGCCGTTGTCTTGATATGAATAGTTGATGCCAAGAGATTTGGTTTCAGAAATACCTCCTTGTTGTCCCACTAGAAAGTTTGAGGCATTGCCTCCATTAGCAAAACCACCACTGGCTCCACCAAATCCACCACCAGCGGCTCCTCCGCCTCGGCCGCCAGCACCACCTCTTGCCGCACCTCTTCTTCCACCTCCCGAAGCAATTCCTAACAAGTCACTGGTTGAGAAGTTTTGGATATTTATGTTGTTCATTTGACCAAGAATAGTGGTTCTCGATTTCTCTCTGAACAGGTTGATGCTTCCGCCTAAATTATAGGTTTCGTCTGTTCCACCGCCAGCATATACATTGCCAAACTCACCGTTGCGCATGCTAGCTCTTGTTATTATGTTCATTGTTTTGCTAGTCTCGCCATCCATAAAGCCAGTAAACTGAGCTTGGTCACTAGCCTGATCGTATATTTGAATACGCTCAATAATTTCTGCAGGCAGGTTTTTTAATGCCGCATTTGGGTCGTCTCCAAAAAACTCACGACCATCTACTAAAACCCGTCTCACATTTTCCCCTTGAGCTTGTACTTGACCATTTTGAATGACCACCCCAGGTAGCTTTTCTATTAAATTTTCTGCTGTTGCATCTGGGTTTACCTTGTAGCCCTCAGAATTATACTCTGTAGTGTCTCCATTTTGAATAACTCTATCTGCTAAACCTTCAACAGTTATATCTTCCAATGAGGTGGCGTCCATAGCCAAGCTAATTTTCCCTAAGTCTGCGGATGCATCTTCAATGGTGATGTCTTTGTTAAAAGGTTTGAAACCCACGAAGCTCACTTGGAGCGTATATTTTCCATTAGTTACACCAGTTATTCTGAACTCCCCAAGCTCTGTAGAGGAAAAAGCACGTTTGGTTGAATCAGCAATCTTGGTAAGTACAACCGTGGCCGATTGAAGAGGGAGATTTTCTGTACTATCTACAACGGAACCTTTAACTACCCAGTATTGAGCGGAGGCCGAAAAGCTGCCTAGCAGTAGTCCGACTAAAATGGTGATGACCTTGAGTTTCATATCGGTCTTTAGACTTAGGCAAGTCTATGAAGGTTTAATTGAGATGTTTTTCGATTATTATTTATTGATAAACAATAAATAATTACTATGTTTCGAAAAATTTAATACACATGAAATGGAATCGATTAGTAATCAAAAGCTCTAGTTGGGTCTTAGATACTTTTATAGGGATCTCAGTTATAATCTTTATAGTTGCTTTAATTGTACTGATAAGGTCAGGTTTTAACGATGGTCAGTTTTCCTTGAGGTTGAATGAAGATTATAAGTCTTGGGTAGTTAAGCCAGAAGTTGAACCCAGCCCTGGATTTGAATCGGCTTTTGAGGTTGTAAATGTAGAGCCTACAGAACATATTATAACCTTTAGGTTGCATGACAATAGACTCTATTTAACCTATATTCCTTTTGCTCTTTATGCAAGTATTTGTTTTTATATTCTGGTGCTTTTAAGTGGAATAGTCAACTCCGCAAAGCGTAATGAATTCTTTAGTCATCTTAATGTTAAGCGACTGAGAATCATAGGAATATTAGTTGTTCTGTCAGGCTTGGTTGATTATCTAGGATCATTCTTTAAGCAGTGGGTTTTTGAGAACTTTTTAACTAGTGCAGACTTAACCTCTACGAGTTCATTTTGGGTTTTTAGGCTTCCAAATATTTTTACTTCCACTTTTATAACTGGGCTTTTGGTTTTGGTTATTGCGGAAGCATTCGCACACGGCCTCAAGTTGAAAGAAGAACAGGATTTGACTATTTAAATAAGCATAACCATGAATAAGATTAAAACTTCAAGACAGCGAGTTGTACTAGTGGTAGTAAAATGGGTGTTGTTGATCACTATGGCTCTGCCCATTTTTGCCTTGTTTTTTCATACCTACGGAATTCTATTTAAGTATAAATATCAGCAGCTCAGTTTTACGTTGCCATATAAAAACAATACGGATGAGGTTTTTACATTGAATAAAGAGAGAGTAACTGCCATCGATAAGTTGAATGACTATAAGATGAATCTTTCGGTCAATGATTTTTCGTTTAATGTTTATGATGAAGTTGGCAGGTTAGAAGCCTTGCTTTTAGATATCCCTATAATGATTTGTTATATAATTCTGCTTTACATGATGTTTCTGTTGGTCAGGTCAGCGGAAAAGAATGTCTTTTTTACCTACAAAAATGTAAAACGACTGAATTACATAGGGGCAGCATTTCTTTTTTTGAGTATTCACGATTATGTGTCAGATCGGATTGGAATATATTTTTACAATAAATTAGTCTTGGGTAAGCCATGGTTGACAACTTTTCCCGTTGGGTTTTCTGGTAGCATATTTGAAAGCTTCTTCTTTACAGCATTAATGGTTTTCATTCTTGCTCAAGCCTTTAAACAAGGTGTAAACCTTAAAGAAGAACAGGACTTAACCATCTAGAACTATGGCGATAATTGTAAACCTAGATGTGATGCTGGCCAAGCGAAAAATGCAAAGTAAGGAGCTAGCTGAGATTGTAGGAATAACCCTCGCTAACCTTTCTATTTTGAAAACTGGAAAGGCTAAAGCCATACGCTTTAGTACGTTGGAAGCCATTTGCGATGCCTTGGATTGCCAACCTGGAGATATTTTGGAATACACTCCAGATGAATAGATTAACCGCTTTTTGAGTATTACCTTTGAGCAAAATTTCAGCTATGAACATTCGTCCGAGAAGAAATAGAAAGTCAGAAGCCATTAGATCAATAATTGAGGAAACGAAGGTCACAACCGATGACTTTATTTTTCCATTATTCTTGTTGGAAGGTGCTTCAGATAAGGTGGAGGTTGATTCTATGCCTGGAATTTGTCGCTTGGGTATTGATCAAATGCTCAAAGAGATTGAAGAGTGCTTGAAACTCGGAATTAAATCTTTTGATGTCTTTCCTGTAGTTCCTGAACACTATAAAGATAAAACTGCTACTAAGAGCTTTGATGATGATTTCTTCTACCAAAAGGCGCTTAGAAAAATTAAGCAGGAGTTTCCGGAAGCAGCAATTATGACAGACGTGGCCTTGGATCCATACAGTTCTGATGGGCATGACGGAATCGTTAAAGATGGTAAAATCTTAAATGATGAAACTCTTGAGGTTTTAGGAAAGCAAGCCCTATCTCAAGCAGCTTGTGGTATCGATATTATTGGTCCTTCTGATATGATGGACGGACGAGTTGGATACATCCGCGAAATGCTGGATGACAATGGATATACAGATGTTTCAATTATGTCTTACACCGCTAAGTATGCGAGTGCTTTTTATGGACCTTTCAGAGATGCATTAGACTCAGCGCCTAAAAGTGGGGATAAGAAAACCTACCAGATGAACCCTGCCAATAGGAGAGAGGCTCTAATTGAAGCCGATTTAGATATGAATGAGGGAGCTGATTTTATGATGGTGAAACCAGCGCTAGCTTACTTGGACGTGATCAGGTTATTGAAAGATAATTACAGTCTTCCGATTGCTGCCTATAATGTTTCAGGAGAATACTCTATGCTTAAGGCTGCTGGAGCCAAAGGCTGGTTAGATTACGAAAGAGTAATGCAAGAAACGTTGTTAAGCATAAAAAGGGCAGGTGCAGATATTATTCTGACCTACCACGCTAAGGAGTTTGCAAAACTCAATTCTTAAACAGCGAATTGATCTCCTCTTCCTAGTTGCTTCAACATTCTTCCGTGTTGATAAACAGCAGCCATAAAGGTTTTCTGACAGTTGTATGGTAAGCCATACTCAGTGGCTTTTGCCTGTACAATCTTCGAGATTTTCTTGTAATGTACGTGGCAAATGTTTGGGAATAAATGGTGCTCAATCTGATAGTTGAGACCACCCACAAACCAAGAAAATAACTTGCTATTAGGAGCAAAGTTGGTGGTAGTGAAAAGCTGATGTACAGCCCAGTTGTTCTCAACACTACCAGTATCATCAGGAATAGGATATTCAGAAGTTGGCATTACGTGCGCAGGCTGGAAAATCATTCCAAGAGCTAGCCCGGTAATAAAATGCATTATAAAGAATCCTATTAAAATGATGTACCAAGGAGCTTGGATAAAGATCAGTGGTAGAACTAATGCATAGGCGTAGTATAATACTTTAGAAATAATGGCTTCAGTAAGTACACCACCAAAAGATCTTTTCTGGCTTTTCATTAAGCCCATTTTCTTATAGCGAACTAATTGTTTGAAGTCTTTAGTGGTTAACCAAAGAAAGGTCATCATACCATATAGAAACCAACCATAAATATGCTGATGCTTGTGCGCTTTAAGCTTAGGTGCATGAGGTGATAATCTCATTAACTTTCCTGGATCAATGTCTTCGTCCATACCATCTATATTGGTGAAAGTATGATGAAGAACATTGTGCTGAATTTTCCAGATGTAACTGTTTGCCCCAATCATGTTCATTACATAGCTGAGGTATTTATTTACATGTCTGTTTTTTGAGTATGCGCCATGGTTAGCATCGTGCATTACAGAAAGGCCAATTCCGCTTTTCCCTAAGCCCATAAGTGCCCACATTAAAAGCACTACCCAGATATTGGTAATTACACCGGTAAGCATTAAAAGGTAAGGCACAAAATAAAGTGCAAACATGAAAATGGTTTTAAGTACCATTTTCCAATTGCCATAGGTTGAAATATTATTAGTCTCAAAATAAGCTTTCACTTGCTTTCTCAAGTCAGCGATAAACTCTGCCTGATTAGTTTTTGAGAAACGTACTGTTTTATGTTGCATTCTTTAGGTATTCTATTTGCAATTTACCAGTTTGAAGCTTACTTAAGAATTTTTGCTTCAGGTTTTTACTTGAACGGCCAAATACCGTCTATGTTATAAATCTTGCTCACGCTCCAGCATTAATACTGAAGATTGAGGAACAATAAATAACTTTTCACCTTGATATACCACTTCTACAGCTCCTTTCTGAAGGAAAATAGCAAGATCTCCTTCTTGAGCTTGTAACGGTACATACTTGATTTTTTCATCATTTTCTTTCCAAGGTTCATCTTCGTCAGTGGCCATTGGGATAGGGTAGCCAGGGCCAACTTTTATCACAAAACCAGTCTGTACCTTTTCTTTCTCTTGAACCCCAGGAGGAAGATAAAGTCCGCTGTCTGTTTTATCAGGTTGCTTCTTAGGACGAATAAGCAGTCGATCTCCTACCACTATAAGCTTTCTCAGTCTATTCTCTGCTGTTAGTTCCATAATTCAAAATATGGTGCAAATATAAACTAAAACCCAAATGAAAAAGGCTGGTCACTGCCAGCCTTTTCAATGTTGTTAGTAAAAGAGATTACCTTTTTATCATCAGCTTTTTGGTTTTAACCACATCTGCAGTGTTAACTCTGATGAGGTATATGCCGTCTAAGAGGCTTGAACCATCGAACTCTATGTTGTAGGTTTTGTTGGCCTCAGCAACATCTTCAAACAAGTCGCCAACCCTTACTCCTTGAGAAGTATATATGCCAACCTTTACTGGCCCAGCTTCTTTCACCTCAAAAGTAATATTAGTGAAGTCTCTGGTTGGGTTAGGGTAAGCACTCACATGGATTTTGAGTTCATCATTGTCTGTTGTGGATTCTAATTCCTGAGTGTTTGCTTCTCCGTTAGTTAAACTATTGCTTGTAGTTGTTACGGAGCAACTTCCTAAAGTTGCGCCACTCGCAATTAAGGATTCAGCTTCTTGTTGAGAAACACACAACTCTACACCATTATAGCATACTGTTATATTCCCGTTCCACTCTACAGTATCTATGATACAGTCGTTAGGTTCACCAGGAGGGTTCGAGTCACAGTCTTCAAGATCAATATTGATATCAGCTTTCTCCCATTGTCCGCAATAGTTTTTATAGTAGAACCATCCTGAGAGACCATAGTTGCTATTTTTATTATTTGCTGCTTCACCCAGTTGGAATCCGTAGAAATAATTAGTTGGCATATGGTATACGCTTACAACTTTTCCATGATTACTTCCTTTCCCTTTCAGTTTACTATTTGAATTTAAGGTATAGTAGGTCCAGTCCTCATACTTATCGCCTGCTAAGTTCTTTTCATCTTTATAACCTCTACCTAAGCCTGACCATTCAGTCCAAGAATGACCACCCTCTAGTCTAAAGCTGATCTCCCACTTATCATTCATATTTTGAACGTTTTTAAGCAAACCGGTTAAAGTGATAGATCCATCGGAGTTATATGATAGTTTCCCACTGTTATTATCGAAGTTAAATTTAGCGCTATAGCCATTGTAAGTATAATCATCTAGCCACATTGCATGTCCACCACCATCGGCTTCTACGGCAGTGCAAGATGACTCTTCTGCTGGTATTGATGGGTCTGAGGTAATTAATGAGCAGCTACTTCCTTCTCCATCTGTATAGGCTATGACTTTGAAAGGCCCATAACTTTGACCAAGAATATTGATTGAACATGAGGTATGAATTTCATAAGCAAAGCCGTTGATTTTTAAGAAAGTTTTAGACTCTAGTCTGTCATGCTTATCGAACCCTGTGATGATTAGTTGGTCACCATTTTGAACATTGCTGAACTCAGCAATTTTTTTGTTCATCTTCTTGTTATACGCTTTGATGGTAGCTCCGGATTGACCGTTGTAAATTACAGTGAAGTTTTCCATTCTGCCTTCACACTGGCAATCATTGTTTCCGGTGTTATTAGAGCCTGAGCTGTTATCATCATCGTCATCATCATTCCCACCATAATGGTTTGAGGAGTACAAGTAGCGTGAGCCATAGTTAGAGCCGTAACCTTTTATTTCATTGGAACTGTTATGTTTATTCTTCTTTTTATCGTCATCATCGTCTGAGTCTGATTTATTCTTATCATCGTCATCATCATCTGATTTGTGTTTATCATCGTCATCGTCATCATGATTTCTGCCTTTGTCATCATCGTCATCGTCATCACCGTGAGATGGATTGCCATCATCATTAGAGTCGTCCACAGAACAAGTACTTCCTTCACCGTCAGTATATTCTATTACCGTAAACGGACCTATAGTTTTACCAAGAATGTCTTCTGAACACGAGGTATGTACTTTGTAGTAGGCGTTACCAATCTTTAAGTATGTTTTGGAGTCAAGTCTTCCTTTATGGTCGAAGCCTTCTACCTTTAAAATATCACCATTCTGCACATTGTAGTACGATTCTATTTTATCCGACTTGTTCTTTCTGTAGGCTTTTACAGTTGCACCTGAGAACCCGTTGTAAACAACTGAGAAGTTCTTCATTTTACCCTCGCATTGACAAGGGGCATCATTGCCATTGCCGTTATCTCCACCGTCATTATTTCCTCCACCAGGGGTGTCTTCACATCTTACATCAATTACATAAACAGTGAAGGTTTTACTTGTTGAGCAGCCCGCAGCATCGGTTACTAAAACTTCATACGTGGTAGTTATTTGTGGCGCTACTACTACAGAGTTGAAAGAAGAGCACGCAATTTCCTCTTCTGGAGTCCAAGAGTAGCTATAATCTCCAGCACCACCAGTAGCATTAGCTGAAAGTGTGACCGTTTGTTCTCCATAACCAAGGTAAATGGTATGTTCTTCCGAACCGTCACCGCCTGGGTATTCAGGAGTAATGGCTGATTCGATGTTTAATGGTGAAGGCTCTGTTAGAGTTATGCTTTCAGAGGTTGAGACTCCTGTTTCATCAGTAACTGTTAATGTGTAAGTGCCAGCCGATACATTGTAAAGACTTAAACCAGAGGCACTAACATTCCATTCATAGGTGAGAGCTCCACAGCCTCCCTCAACGACTGCCGTTATTTCTCCATCTGAAGCACCATTGCAAGAAATGTTATACCCCTCAGTTTGATTGTAGACAAAAGCCTCTAGTGTAATGGTTACAGGTGATGCTATAACTGTCACATCAAAGGTAGATGTGGTTTGGTTACCTGCTGCATCTGTTGCAGTGTATGTTACTTGGGTAGTTCCAACTGGGAAAGTTGCTCCTGATTGATGAGAACTTGTAAGAGTAACCTCGCAGTTGTCGATGGAAGTAGGGGCATTCCAAGTAATTGATGCACTACAATTGTTATCAGTAATTTGATACATAATATCCTCAGGTACATCCGAAATTACTGGAGCAATGTTGTCTACCACGGTAACAGTCACAGTAGTGGTTGAAGTGTTTCCAGATCCATCAGTTGCTGTTAGCGTGACGATGTTATCACCAATATTCGAGCAGTCGAAGGAGTTGATGTCAATCTCTACTTGTGGAGTACCGCAATTGTCAGTAGAACCATTGTTGATCTGTTCAGCAGTGATAGAAGCCTGACCGTTTTGATTCAATGAAACCGTAATGTCTTGACCAATAGCTGAAGGAGCAATATCATCCACAACAGTCACTGTAGCAGTAGCGGTAGCAGAGTTGCCACCAGCATCTACACCAGAAAGTGTAACCGTATTGTCACCCACATTAGAGCAATCAAAAGTCAGTTTGTCCAAAGAAAGGGTCAACGAGCAGTTGTCGTAAGAACCGTTGTCAATGTCTTGCACTGAGATAGAAGCGTTGCCGTTTGCATCTAGCGAGACAGTGTAGTCTTGTGCAATGACAGTTGGAGCGGTATGATCGGAAATGAAAATACTAAACGATTCCGTAGTGATATTTCCATTAATATCGGTTACAGTAAGTGTTACCTGATTGTCGCCAAGGTCAGAACAATCGAAAGAAGTTTTACTAAGAACCTTTGTATCTATGCCGCAATTATCTGAGCTAGAGACTTCAACCTCACTTACGGTAATTGTAGCGTTACCTGAAGCATCTAAGGTAAGGTCTAAATTCTGAACCTGTACGCTTGGAGCAATATCATCAATCACAGTGACGGTAGCAGTAGCGGTAGCAGAGTTGCCACTGGCATCTACACCAGAAAGTGTAACCGTGTTTTCACCAATGTTAGAACAATCAAAAGTCAGTTTGTCCAAAGAAAGAGTCAACGAGCAGTTGTCGTAAGAACCGTTGTCAATGTCTTGTACTGAGATAGAGGCGTTACCATTGGCATCTAGCGAAACAGTGTAGTCTTGAGCAATAACAGCTGGAGCAACTTCATCTACAATGGTTACTGCTGTCGTCTGAGTATTGGTATTGCCATGAATATCAGCAACGGTTACAGTTACAGTATTCTGACCAATGTTAGCGCAATCAAACTCCGATTGACTTACTGTAATGTCATAAGGGTCGCAAGCGCTTAAGCCAGTAGTAGTTCTACAAGTACTAATGTCAAGATTGAAGTCACCCTGAACACTTTTGCCCTGTCTGTTGGTGTAGAAGAACCAACCAGACATTCCGAAGTTTCTATTCTTATCATTAGCGGCTTGGCCAACTTGGAATCCATAACGGTAGTTAGCCGGCATGTGTGTAATAGAAATAGTTTGGCCAGCATTGCTTCCTTCTCCAAGAAGTTGAGAAGGATTAGCAGCATCCATTAAGTAGTACGACCAATCTTTATAGTTGTCCTGTACTTTGTTTGCGTTTCCTTTCCAGCTTCTACCTAAAGCAGACCACTGATCCCAATCTTTTCGGTCGGTCAAATTAAGTTCTACGCTCCAAGCATCATTGGCATCATTAGGATTAACAATTCGACCTCTCACTGTGGCAGTACCGTCAGGGAACTGAACTAATTCACCACCATTATTATCGAACTGGAAGTTTACATTGCTGTTGCTCGCAGTGTATTTGCTTAGCCAGACTGCATGGTTGTTTCCACCTTCAAAAGCTTCTACTTCACAAACGCTGATGGCATTATCTACAAGGTCGGAAGCAGAGATAGTAGCTTGACCGTTTTCATCGAGCGAAGCTGTAATGCTATTGATAGTTACTTCTGGCGCTGAATCATCCACCACAGTCACTGTTGCGGTAGCGGTAGCAGAGTTACCACTAGCATCTACACCAGAAAGTGTAACCGTATTGTCACCCACATTAGAACAATCAAAAGTCAGTTTGTCCAAAGAAAGGGTCAACGAGCAGTTGTCGTAAGAGCCGTTGTCAATGTCTTGCACTGAGATAGATGCATTACCGTTGGTATCTAGCGTAATAGTAGTGTTTTGAGCGATAATTACTGGAGCAATGTTGTCTACCACGGTAACAGTTACAGTAGTGGTTGAAGTGTTTCCAGATCCATCAGTTGCTGTTAGCGTGACGATGTTATCACCAATATTCGAGCAGTCGAAGGAGTTGATGTTAATCTCTACTTGTGGAGTACCGCAATTGTCAGTAGAACCATTGTTGATCTGTTCAGCAGTGATAGAAGCCTGACCGTTTTGATTCAATGAAACCGTAATGTCTTGACCGATAGCTGAAGGAGCGATGTTATCTACTACGGTCACGGTAGCAGTAGCGGTAGCAGCGTTGCCACTAGCATCTACACCAGAAAGTGTAACCGTGTTGTCACCCACATTAGAACAATCAAAAGTCAGTTTGTCCAAAGAAAGCGTCAATGAGCAGTTGTCGTAAGAACCATTGTCAATGTCTTGTACTGAAATAGAAGCATTACCGTTTGCATCGAGTGCGACAGTGTAGTCTTGTGCAATGACAGTTGGAGCGGTAGTATCAGTAATAGATACGTTGAAGGTTTTGGTAGTAGCATTACCGTTGATGTCAGTAACGGTAAGGGTCACATCATTGTCGCCTAAGTCATCACAATTGAAAGAGGTTTTGCTCAGTACTTTAGAAGCGATGGAACAGTTGTCAGAGCTAGAAACCTCTGCTTGAGCTACAGTCAGGGTAGCATTTCCATTAGCATCAAGGTTAAGGTTTACATCTTGGACAGTTACGGCAGGAGCTCTGTTATCTACCACAGTGACAATAGCAGTAGCAGAGGCAGAGTTTCCTCTAGCATCTTTTACGGTTACCGTTACAGTATTATCA
>NZ_LRPC01000002.1 GCF_001592965.1 Roseivirga spongicola
TGAAACATCACCAACGGTAGAAATAGGTTTTACAGAAGTTTCCGCAGGCTCTGTGACACCAGATACTGTTTTCAGAATAACATACGGAGGCGAGGTGTACGAGTTCAACGTTAAGAAAGTTTAATATGGTAATAGGAAAAGATTTATCTGGCAGCGTTTATAAAGATTCATCAGGGAATATTTTTAAAATTGTTAGTGACTTCCCAGAGTGGGAAGAGAACCAAAATAATTGGAACGAAACTAAAACAGCTCTATCACTTTTAACATCTGAAAACAAACGGTATCAAAGCATATTAAATCCAACATTTGGCAGTGCTACGGGGTATATTGGAGGAGTTCTTGCCCCTAATGGGAATATATATATGATTCCGTTTAATGCTTCGTCAGTGTCGGTAATAGATACATCAACAAATACTATATCAACATTTGGCAGTGCTACGGGATATGTTGGAGGAGTTCTTGCCCCTAATGGGAATATATATATGATACCCCGTAGTGCCTCCTCAGTGGCGGTAATAGATACATCAACAAATACTATATCAACATTTGGCAGTGCTACGGGGTATCATGGAGGAGTTCTTGCCCCTAATGGGAATATATATATGATACCCACTGCCGCCTCGTCAGTGGCGGTAATAGATACATCAACAAATACTATATCAACATTTGGCAGTGCTACGGGATATGCTGGAGGAGTTCTTGCACCTAATGGTAATATTTACATGATGCCCCTTAGTGCCTCCTCAGTGGCAGTAATAGACACATCAACAAACACTATATCAACATTTGGCAGTGCTACGGGATATGTTGGAGGAGTTCTTGCTCCCAACGGCAATATATATATGATTCCGTTTAATGCCTCGTCAGTGGCGGTAATAGATACATCAACAAATACTATATCAACATTTGGTAGTGCTACGGGGTATTTTGGAGGAGTCCTCGCACCTAATGGTAATATTTACATGATGCCGTCTAGTGCCTCCTCAGTGGCAGTAATAGATACATCAACAAATACTATATCAACATTTGGCAGTGCTACGGGGTATCAAGGAGGAGTTCTTGCCCCTAATGGGAATATATATATGATACCCCGTAGTGCCTCCTCAGTGGCGGTAATAGGTGGCCAATCATCAATACCTAATGACATTGTATTGTCAAGATATTTAAACAAGTTTTAATATGATAAAAGAAACAATAACAAACTCCGAGTTTATAGAATCTATTGATTTAGCTTTAGTAGTCTTTTGTCAACAGCATAAGCGAGACATACCATTGCAGAAAATGATTGAAGGTAATGGCAATGTAGAGGGCAATGCAAATAAGTATTTAGATGCCTACGGAGTGCCACAGGATTGCAAGTATGAGGATAATGAAGCGTTTAATAAAGCAGTAGATGCTTATTTGTTGGTAGATAACACGGTGAATGAAATTATAATAGCTAGGAACAACGGAAAAATTAGCAGTTATATTTCAACATTCACAAAGCATGGTGCAGCTGTATTTTACGACAAGGTCGTTGAAGAAGGTTGGGAGTCATTCAATGATGTTCCAGAAGGAGATAGGCTAGGCGTTTGTGTTGAGCTTATCAGACGGCAAATAATAGGATTCAATCAAGTGCCTGAGAAAATTACAATCAATAGTCAATGATTATCCAAGACATAGTAAAAGCAGTCAATAAGCTTTCGAACAGAAGGCAATCTAGGTACTTCAGTGTAGATGAAATAACGGAGGCCATTAATGATGCCGTGTTAGACATGTTTAATGAAGGCCGTTCGGAGTTCGAGAAAACACAAGTAGTCAACGACTTGCTCAGAGTTTTCAAAGCCAAATCCACAATAGCGCTTACTGAAGGAGAAGGCGACTTACCTGCCGACTATGCCTCATTAACAGGGTTTGAAGATAATATTGATGTGGTGACTGACGAACGTTGGGGGGAAGTAAAGAACGATGTTATTTGTCCTGCTGATTCAGACTACCCTGTATTGAATATCTATGGCGCAAAAGTCAGGGTACTCCCAAATACAATTACTGAAGTAGACATTAACTATCTAAAGAAGCCTACGAAGGCAGTGTACGGAAAAACATTATCTGAGAATGGCAGAGACTACATCTTTAGCGAAGCAGGTAGTACAGACGTAGAAATTCCTGCCCATAGAGCGCCAGAACTACTTGCTAAGACTCTGAAATACCTCGGTGTTAGCCTTAAGCAAACGGACTTAACCCAATTTGAACTACTTAAAAACCAGACCGACAAATGACAGATAGAGTTACCTTAAAGTATTTGGCTCAACAGGTCATTCGGATGCTATCAAAAGGCACTCCAAGCAAAGACTCTAGGCTAGACGAAAGAGAGATAGCAGAGTCTTTGAGGCAAGAACTGGCCTCTTCTGTTTACGACAAATGGTATGAGGCCAAAAAGAACAAATGGGAAACAATAAACCCAAGGCTATTAAGCACCTTCACTCTTCCAGTAAGTATTGATACTTCTGAGAAAGCCAACTATGTATCGGTTGGAGTTCCTTACATACACTTGCCAGACGGCACAGGAATTTGGAGTGTTAGACCAGTAACTACCAAGTCGGCTATTAATAAAGCGATGATACCCACCCGTCCGCAAGAGATGGACGTGTATCACGGAACTATCACAAAAGCTTTGGAAGGGCAGTTCTCATGGTTTGCTTTAGACGATAGAATATACTTCACCAAAAGATGGGGTAAGACCTTGTTAGATGAAGGGGTAAAGAATGTGCTAGTAACCCTAGTTACGGTGGCAAACGAGAATATCGGCATTACCGATGTATTGCCGATTAGCCCAGAGCAGAGAAAAACAATTGTAGATGCTACTCTTCAAAAGTACGCATCATTAATGGGTATAATGCCCGATGAAGTAAACGATAACTCAAGCGTTCCGAGATGATAACTATTGATTCTGTTGTAAGGTCGAACATGGGCGACACCCAAAACCCAACACTACATGGGTATGTTTCCCGATTGCATTATGCATTAAGGGGGTTTCAGGAATTGTCTTTCGATGTAATCGCTGAGGTTAAAACTACTGAGCTGACCCTGAATGAGATATACGTTGCAAAACTACCTACTGACTATGTTAAGCTAGTCAGGGTGTTTGCAAAGGTGGGAGATCGAATTTCAGAAATGTCGGAAGACGGATCTATTACTTTTCACCATGAGGGAACTAAAACCCCTAATGAGGCTTTCTACCAAAGAAGGAGTTTGTTCACCCTTGGCAATAGTACGACCACTAGAAACCCATTGAATGGACTAGAAATCTCTAGCAAAGGAAAAGGGCACAATAACAAGGGCTATTTCAGAGAGAATAAAGGAACGTTCCCAAGAGAATTACAATTCGATAGTGGAGTAACTAGCCGAAAGATATTTGTAGAGTACTTAGCCACCCCAGAAACACCTGGAAGCGAAACGGCCTTAACCCCATTAGCGGCTAATTGTCTCAATGAATACATCCACTACCGAGATTCTAGACACAAGAACGGAGAATCTTCTTACGAGACACAATCTTTAAAGCAAAGCTTTGAAAGAGAGAGAAGTAAGTTGTTCGCAAGAGAATCAAACTTAACTCTCACGGGAATTATTGACGCATACAAACAAGCCTACGGAGAAAACCAACTTAGATGATTTCTCAACACCAATTCATAGCAATAGACAAAGACACTAGCGCCAGAGCCTTAGAGAATGGAATGGTCAGGGATATGCTTAACCTTATCCCTGTATCTAACGGGGCTAGTAACTCAGGTGAAAGACAGAACTTGAAAGGGAATACAGCCGCTACTCAAACAGGAATGACGGGTACAAACTACTCTTGCAAAGGGGTGGTGGTAGACGAAGAAAATTCTTTAGCTTACCTGTTTTGTACGTGTGCTTTTGAAGGGGTAAATAGTTCGGCATTGCTAGAATATGACTTCTCCGCAAACAGCCTCACCGAAATACTTATCCTAGACGAAGGGATATTCCTAAGCGACTCAGTTGATTTCGTAAAGGGATTCATTGAGTCTGGGTGGATATATTATAATGACGGAGACGAATTAAAACAGCTAAATATTGCCCAAGCTAAGGCGGGTGATTATGATTCTTTGTCTGGAGATTTTTTAGGAGTAAGCTTCTCCTTAGACCCTTTTAGTCTCTACATACTCGCGCCAAGACTTGTAGCTTCATTCAGCAAGTCTTATGACTCAACTATACTCAACAATACAGTAGGCAAAGATAGCTGGCAATTTAGGTTCAGGTATAGGTTTAAGAATGGAGCAAAGTCACCATTAACGAAATACCAAGGGCTGACACTGGCAAATAAGAATCCTTACGACAATTCCGCTAAAAACAAGATTGCAATATCTTTTACAGCAATAGAGGGAGACATTCTAGCTAAGTTTGTTGACAAAATAGAAGTATACGGAATCAAGAACAACGAAGGAGTACACAAGTTTTTGGGAGAAGTAGACTATGGGACAGATGGAAGCGGTACATTCAACTTTACTAATGCCAACAACAGTAAGACCTTATCGGAATCGGAGGCGTTGAAGCCGTATGAAAACATTTCTAGACAACCAGTTTCTATTGCCTACCCAGAAAATAGAATGGTTGCGGTTAAGGGCTTAGATGAATATGATCTTAGTGGCAACTATGACTTTTCTCTTTCTGTGGACTATTACTCAGGAAGTTCTAGCGGTTTGTACGCAAAAGAAGGAGGCACATACGAAATAGGATTGGTTTTTTTAGACGCGAAAGGCCGAAGGACTTCAGTACTGAAAAAGAAGCAAATCACCGTTCCTTACAAAGATCCAGATGGAACCTATGCAGGCTTCGGGAAAGTACATTCTACTAGACCAAGAATTAGCGTGGAGTTTTCAGGAACAGCGCCCTCATGGGTTGACAGTGTTGTTGTAGTATCAACTAAGGAGCAGAACTATGAAGAGTACATACAAGTGCCCGTCAATGTACTGTTTTACTCTGCGCCAGAAGCGGCTGCGGTCAACTTCGGAGAGGGGGATCCTAATTTCGCCTTTTTAGACGGCAACCTATATGTGAACGAACAATCTGAGGCAGATGTAAGACTTTCAGCAGGTGACGGTACATACAACAGTGGGCAAGATGAATTTCAGGGCTACACAGCGATAGACTTTCAGTTGCCAGTCAACATCCCTGTTAAGCCAGAAATAGGATGGAGAGTTCGCGTAATAGAGTCTGGAGACAATAACGCTTCTGACATATCTGGAGGTGACTTATATGTTAGCGATGTATTCACCAATGTGGTTCGTGTAGAAGGATTTGACTTTGAAGACTGGTCTAGCAAGAGTCCGTATTTTTTTGTTGAGTTTTACAAGCCAAACACAGTTGAATACAATCAGTTTTACGATGTAGGAGGAAGTACATTTACAGACGGAGGTGGTATAACTATTGATGGAGACACCGCTTATGTAGACTTGACAGACCCAGAGTTTAGATTCGTCTACAAGGAAGTAACAAACAAGCCAAGCTCCACTCTGTTCGATTCATACCTAACAGAACAAGGCTGTATATTAGAGTCGCCAACACCATGTGTAAGCGAGAATGACTTGGTAGATATAAGAAATCCTGAGCTAACTAATTCAGGAGGATTCAACGTGTCAGAAGGAAAGAGAACGCTTACCTTAGATTACTCTAAAAAAGTAGCCGATATTGGTGTTGCAAACATAGAAAACACTGAGTATAGTGAAAAAAACCTATACAACACACTTATAGCTTCTAACAGCTATGTAGAAAACACTAAGATAAACGGCCTTAACAGATTTGATTTCGAGGACGAGTTTAACTTGCCAAATGAGAGAACCCCAATTACTCACTTAGAAGTGGTCAATGATGTACTGCTTGCTCTACACGAAAGAAATGCAACCTCAGTGTACATTGGCTCTAAGTTCTTAAAGCAAGCTTCAGGACAAGACACTGTAACTACAACCGATTCATTCTTTGGAGATGAAAGGCTACTAAAAGGCGGCTATGGAACCATTAACCCTGAGTCGGTAAAGAAGTATTTAGGGCAATGTTTTTGGTGGGATGCCAACAATGGGTGTGTTGTTAGATATTCTGCAAATGGCCTTGATTCAATTAGCGATCAAGGGTTGAAAGATTATTTCAGAACCAAAGCAGAAACTTACAGTTCAGGCTACAAAGTGTTTGGGGCAATAGACGTTTACCTTGGACTCTATCTCGTTACTTTTCCAGACCAAGACGGTCTTTCGCCAGAAACTTGGGCGTGGGATATTAAAAAAGGCTACTGGATAGGCCGATTTAGCTTTTGTTTTGAGCAGTCAATAAGCTTAGGCAATAATTTTGCAACATTCAAATCTCAGAACATCTGGAAGCATCATAGCAATAGTGTTTACAACAACTTCTACAACACTCAGTATGACTCTCGAATTACGTTCGTAAGCAACCCTGATGTGGCCTTAGACAAGTCGTTCGATAACCTTTCATTAGACGCAGACGAGGCTTGGGATGTATTAAGCATTACCAACCCTCAAGGCCAAGACACCGACTTATTGGAAGCTGAGTTCGATTTGGTAGACAACCAATATTACGCGTACTTGAAGCGAGACAAAAACACAGCCTCGGACTTACTAGGAGGGCAGCCAGCAATTTTGGCAGGAGACCCAATTCAGTCTAAATATGTTGAAATTACATTAAGGAAAACGGCCTCAGACCTGCAAAAGATAAACGCTATCTATGTAGGATATTCTCCATTGACAGGACATTTATTGGCGGCCAGAGAGTAGAGCAAGCCCTATTTTCTACCCCGACCAAGCTACCTTTGGGATATGGCAGCACCAGCATTAGCAATGATTCCTTCTCTAGCTAAAACAGGCTTAGGGATAATTCAAACAGGGGCAGGGTTGTTTACCAGGAAACCCAAACGCCCCACATATTCAATACCAACCGCAGTAACACAAGCCACAGATGCTACAAGGCAGCAGGCTAATTTAACCCAGAGACCAGGGGCTAGTGCTGCCGAATCTGTTATCCAAACCAATGCAGCTAATACTGTAGACACCATTCAAAACGTTGGAGGCTCAGCATCAAACGTTATGCAAGGGCTTATGAATGCACAGTCTCAGCAAAACAGGGCAATGCTAGGCGAACAGGCTAAAAACGAAGCCTTCAGATACCAAAGCTTTCAAGACAACATAAGATCCTTACAAACATTAGGTAGATACCAAGACAAAGCATGGGACTGGAACCAAGGCCAGAAGTACATCGAGAAAAGAGATAGAAGAGATGCATTGATTAATGCAGGGTTAAACAATATGATAGGCGGTGCAGAAGATGCGACTTCTATTGACTTGCTAGGCCAAATGAACCCCAATTAACACTATATTGTAGTAACATAAAACAACCATTTTAAAACAAATCATTATGAAAAAGACTATTTTGAACGTAGCCCTAATCGCAATTGTATCATTTTTTGGTGTTTTGGCCTGCACTGACAGCGAAGACGTTGTTCCACAAGAGGTTGAGCTAAATGGAGACTATGATGGAAACCTGCCTGACCCAGGAGACACAGGGGTTATAATTGGCGGGAATGGCTGAGTCGACAATTAATTTACTCAAAAAAACAAAAAAGAGCGTATGGTTGTTTGACTGTACGCTTTTTTTTGTTTACTTGAAATCGGTTCCTCAGCCTATAGCCAAAATATTATTAAATCAATGGACACTATGAAAAAATGGTTATTTATTGCGGTTGCTATTCTGATTTCAGCAAACCTACAGTCTCAAACAGATGAAGAAAAGTTTAATTGGGGTAGGGATAACTTCAGGAGTCAAGAAGACTCTGTTATTTCTTTATTTCAAGAGGCTAAAAAACAAGCAGACACTTATTGGTACGCTAAGTATGACGCATTCTTAGCCATGATTGAATCTAGGAAGGGGCATAGTAATTCTGCACACACGCGATACACTCAGTCTTTAGAACTGCTAAAGTCAATTGAGTCCGATGATATTTCCCTTATCTATCAAATCACCAGAAACCTAGCCGCAATAAGCTATAACATTGGTAATTACGAGAGCGCAGCCAAGGCTTATTCAGATGGGCTTTCCATAGATTCATTGAGGGACAAGAGCGGATATACTAGCAAGCAGAAAGAGCTAGATTTGATTCAACAAGACTTAACAAGATTTTATATTGCTGTCTCTAAGTCACAGAGTAGAAGCATGTATGAGGAAGGAAATCTTGAATTAGCCGCTCTTTATAAAAAAGGGGCTATTCATGAAAAGGTGTTCCCAAGGGTAGCTAGTGAAATCGGCCTTAATAACTATTCAATTGGAGAAAATGAAAAGGCGCTTTCTTATTTTCATGAAGCGGTTATTGCCGATAAATGGGGGGTGCTAGAGGGAAGCGGACATCACAATATTGCCAAGACGTTCGCAGCAATAGGAGACACGGAAAAGGCGCAGCGATACTTCGAAATGGCTAAACCTAAGATGAAGTCCACTTACGGCAAATTCCACGTACTTATGGATCAAGGCAAGATGTGGCTAGACCAAGGAAAAGAAGATAAGTCATTGGGGTATTTGTTAGAGGCTGTCGAGAATCATTGGAAGTTTGAAGACAATGCAAAATACCTACTAGTGTATGACTACATATCAACCGCTTACTCAAGAATTGGAGAAGACAACAAAGCCAGTGCTTATAAAAGTGAGTTCTGGAACCTAACAGCAGAGCACCAAGAAAACGTGGACAGGATTAGAAAGGTTGAATCGGTAAGAGCTGCGGAGTTTCAGGCTGAGAGCATTAGACTTATGGCATTGCAATCTGTTCGGTACAAGAAGCTCCTTATAGAAAGAATGGTTATTGGAGGGCTATTGTTAATCTCCCTGGTATTGATAAGCGTATTGATTAGGAAGATGGTGAACCGAAAGGAGAGGTCTAAACAAATTGTGGAAACGGCCTTAAGTAAGATAAAAGAGATAGACGGTTGGTAGAATAACTGTCTAGACTAAAGGTTTCTAAGGGCTTCGGTGAGATATTTCACCTTAGCCTTTTCTTTTTGTAGTTGTTTGTAAAGATCTTCTTTAGAAATGGAATCAAGAGAAGGATTTGAATATGATGCTTCTGGCTCTAGTAATTCACTAGGAGTGTTATTCGCATAAAGGCCAACATCTTCTTTACTTATTATTTGCCCATAAAACTTCCCTAAGTCTAGCTTGTAATGCGCACAAACCTTTTGAGCCGTAGGGATTTGCATTAGCGTTTTTTTGTTGATGTAGTTATTAACGGAATTACGCCCTAATCCAAACCTATCCCCCCAAGCATCTTGCTTGCTTCCGTCTAGGTCTATTAAGAACTTAATATTCTTACCGCTAATTTCTCTGGCTAACGCTGTGTCTTCGGTCTTTGGCATTTTTTTATCAATTCATCCAACTATTTTTTGTCAGACTGAGTAATTTTGTGTACATTTATGACAGTAAAGATAACAACTAATATTGAATTATGAAAGAGACGAACAACACCTTGAACGAAATTTTGGATATATGTGAACCAGAAGAGTTACAAAGAACTCTATTTGTTGTCGCATTAAACACTCAGTTTCACAAAATGAGTAAGCCTGATTGCAATATTGCTAAGTTATTACTGTTGAATCTCTTTGATATTACCTCAAAGATAGTTGAGCAAGAAGAAGAATCAAATGTTGATATTGAAAAATCCACAAATGGAAAAGAGGAAGTTTAATCTGATTGATATGGAAGAGGCTCTCTTAATAATAAAAAGAGGTTGATTTTTGTGTTTTGACTTTTATTAGCTATGTTGCGGTGTCTCATTATCATAATCACCGCCTCTAGCTAATTCTTACAGGAAGATTTTACAGGGGTGTCCCTTCGGGGATTAGCATTTCATATCGTTCGCGGTGTACTTGTGATGGTGAGACACGCCCCTGTTTTATTTAACTATAAGATTCGTGTCTCACCAGAATCAAATTGTTAATGAAGGCATCAAGGATGATTCACTTAACACGTGTAGCTCACGTAACGAGCAGGCAATTCAATTATTCCTTTCTACTGCCGACATTGATTGGCATCTCGAAAACTTAAACGAACAACTTGCGGTCTTAGCAAGATTCTCTGGAGAGATACCAGAAGAAGTCAGAGATAGCATTTGTTTTACTCACCAGTCTATTCGTTCCTTATTAAAGTCACTGTCATGAAGGAGTTAGTAACGCAACATGACGGGAAGAATGTGACCACTAGTTTAATGGTTGCTGAGACTTTTGGGAAGCAGCACAAGCATGTATTAAGATCGGTTCAAAACCTTGATTGTAGTGCCGAATTTACTGAGTCCAATTATGGGCTCAGTAGCTATAACGACTCTACAGGCCGTTCTTTGCCCTTTTACTACATGACTAAGGACGGATTCACGTTTTTGGTAATGGGTTTTCGTGGAGAGAAAGCGGCAAAGTTTAAGGAGGATTTCATTAGAGCGTTCAATCAAATGGAAAAGTCTTTGAGCAGTCCATCAACAGCCAAACAATTATTGATGCAAGCCGAGTATTTGGTTAGTATGGAGAATAGGATGGACACTTTTGATGTCCGACTGTCTAAGCTTGAAAAACTAGAGAACGGCCTTGACTACCTGAGCATCGCAGGATTTGGAAGTCAGATTAAGCGACATATTAGCAGGGTAGAAGCTATTAGGCTTGGAAAGGAAGTGACTCGGTATTGCAAAAGCAATGGAATACCGATTAGCACGACTGAACATGAGAGATATGGGTATGTAAATGTCTACCCTAAGCATGTTTTGGAGAGGTTTATTAATTAACAACAGTAGGGGCATGTGTTACTTTATACATGCCCTAATCATACTTTCTAAGTAATCCTCCTGTATAAGAATCTGAGTAGAGTTCATTTGGCTAAAATGCCAGTTTTCTATTGATTTTAGCTGACTTTCAGACATTCTAGCTTTGAGGCAAGATACGGAGCGGTTTATATTATTTACTCTAATTTCGTTTATCTTGCTGTAATATGTGACCACCCTTGATAGATAAAAGGTCTCGTGCCATGCTTTAGAATATGGTTCTGGTTCGTAAGGAAGGTTAAAGGCAGTCTCATAACATTCATTTTGCTTAGATGCATATTTTACATTCAACAGGTAGGGAAGGGTTTTGTCTTTGCTGATAACTAATGATATATCCTCCTTCGTTAGTTTTGAGTAAATACAGTTTACGTACAACCTAATTCCGCCTTGCTGTTCTTCATTTAAGCTCTCACCGCCTTCTTCAAGTATCTGAATTGTTTGATTAAATGCATTCAACTTCCACGCGTCTAAAATAGAATCATATTTTTGAGCAAGGGATTGAGAAATAAGAGAGAAGAAGAATAAAGAAATGAACAAAACCCTAAGCATGTTTATATTTTTTGGCAAGGTACAAATTTAACTAATCACAAGAAAGCCTGTCTCTTACCTCTTAATAAAACGCTCTACCTCATCTTCAAGCTCTTCTTTAGCGAGTAGTTTAGCCCTTGTCATTGCTAGTTTTATTTCAAACTGCGCCCTAGACACTTTTTTACCATAATACGCTCGATAGTCTTCTTTTGCGTAAGCCCGTTTGTCTTTCTCAGACATTGATTCATAGTCAGTTCTTATTTCAGCAACTAGCTTTTGGAAGTTTTTAGAAGCTAATACTTTATACTTTCTCTGGAATGAAACAGGGATGTCTTGGTCGTCTACATAAATGCCTTCATCGTCTTTTAGCTTCCAGTCGGTTAGGGCAGAAGGTAGGGCGTCTATCTCTTTCAGAAACATAAAGTCTTTGTTGTCTTTGCCTTTGTCTAAGTAGTGCCTTAACGGGAACAGTGATTCACCAGGGTAGGTAGTGATTTCATTCCCGAAAATATCGAACCTAGCCTTGATACTCCCTGAAGCGTCTGGGAAGAAGTGAAGCCCTGCATGGTAAGCAAGCATTTCATCAATATCCTTTTGAGAATACGAGGTAGGGTCGAACATTTTCTTCACTTGAAGAATACCGTTGTTATTCCAAGGCAATGTTTTAGAAAGATAAGACACAATTGGCTTAACAACTTTAGTGGCCGCAGAGCTTTTTTCTTCCAGAGCATTTTCAGGAATCCTAGAGTCAGAATCTAGTAGCTCTAAGGCTGTTGCGGTAAAGTCTGTGAAGTCCTGAATACCTGAAAATATGGACACATCTTTTATGGAGTTCATGGAGTACAGCCCCACCAATGCCGATCTCTTTATAAAGCCGTCTTCATCCCAATCTGGCGACTTCATGCCGTCATTCCAGTTGCCTATTACCGAGGCTGCAATATGTAATGGTGTGTTTAAGTAATTGAATTGGAGTCCACCTATTTTGATAGTGTTAGCAGGCACTCCATTTTTGTTTTGGAGTTCTCTTTCGCTAAAAGACAGGTTGTGGTAGCCGCCAGAAATGTAGAAATAATCTTCTTCGTCTGTACCTAGAAATAAGGCCGCCAAACCTACCATCATTGTATTATGGAGGTGAGCCAACGCCATTTGATTGTTGAACTTCCTGGAGCCAACCTCACCCATTTGAGAGGTGTTTTCGGCAAAGGTTTTTCTACTCCAAGCTTGTCTTCTGCCTAATTCAGATTGCAGCTCTAGCCTTCTCTTTAGACCCGTAACCCCGTACCCGTAAGTTCTAGCATAATTGTAAACTGGAACCGAGTCTAGCATAATATCGCCAATCTGTCCTATAATCTTTTTGAACGGGAAGAACACGTTAATCAACAGCTTACTGCCAAACTGAGCCATTGGATGATTCATTTGGCTACCATAATTGGAAGCTTGAATGGCCTTGTTTGCCAATTTAGGGAAGAAGCCAGTTCTTTCCATTGTGGCCGTAATGTCTCTTGATACTTCCTTTAATTCTTGGATCTCGTCTTGTGGAATACCTAGCTTGGATTCAATAATTTCATCTCTGATTACCTTTTCAGCATATTTGGAAACCTTTACACCGTACTTAGTTAGTAAGCCGACCTGTTCTTTTGTTTCCGCTTCTACCTGATCCATGTCTACCCCTTCTCGAACGGCCTTACTCCAAGCCTTTCTTATAGACGGATTTTTACTGTTCTGCTGTTCTTCTAAAAAGTACTGAGTGAACATCATTTCCTCAGCCACCGACCTAGAGAAAATATCCATAGCAGGCAATGTTCTTGTTCTGAACTGGAAAGCCCTGATTGGGTTGATAGGGATGGAGAAGTTTTTGGTTACAGGAATCTTCCAGTTTTTGTAAATAGGGTGTTGCGCTTTTGGATCTTTATCAATGTTCGGCAAATGGAAGCCTCTAGGGTCTGTGTGTTCATCGAAGAACTTAGAATCTACACCGCCATTAATGATTGTGTCCATAAAGCCAGCCCATGCTTTAGAAGGGTTTTTACTGAACACTCCCATGTTAGTAACGGCCTTAAAAGCAGCTCTTTCCATTAAGGCCGCTTGTATAATAGGATTGGTTTTCAAGAATCCTTTAATGCTGCCATTCTTAACCGAAGCCATGTATGATTTCTTCCATGCCTTACCTTGGAATATTGGCAAGACTGCGTACTTGAAGAAAATAGAGTACATGTTGAACTTGGTGTTTTGCACATCGGTAGTCCAACCTGAAAGTAGGTTGGTAATGATTACCTCATGCGAAACATCTGCCCAATTTTGAGCCATTTCATACTTTTGCAACAGCCTTACAAACTCTAGTTTAGCTAGGGTAGAGGCTTTTGAACCTGATTCTGTTTCTTCAATTAGCTTAATGAGGTTTTCAATCTTGATAGCGTCTGAGTTGGTTATTTCAGGAAGAAGGCCAAACTTTTCTGCAAAGGCATTTTTGAACTCTTCTCTGGAGAACACCCCAAGATTAATGAGTTCAATCATTTTGTCTAGGTATTGCTTTTTCTCCTTTGGCTTAACCTCTTTCTTCTGATTGTTTTCGTCTAGTCCGAGTAGCTTTTGAAGCGCCTTATCTTGCATACTAGAGATAGTACTCGCCAGTTCTTTTTCAACAATGGCGGCAACTCTCTTAGCCGTTTCAGGGTCTAGGTCTAGCTGAGAAACTATTCTGTTAACCAGTGTATCTCTAGTTTTGAATTGCCCCAAGAAGTGAGACCTGATTACTTGCTGAAGGTCTATCTCTAAGTCTTTGGCGGTCTTTTCTATTAAGCGCCTAGCTATTTTAGACATTAGCTCTGAGTTCTTCTCCGCACCTCCTTTAATAAGGTTTGCAGCTTTATTGAAGAACCTGTCCTCGATTGATTTTTCTGACCTCTCTTCTGGTTCTTTCTCTAGTCTTTCTATCTCTCGATTAACCATTTCTACCCTATATTCTTGCATAGCGGTAGAAAGTGTTTTCTTCACCTCTTCTTTTAATTCGGCCTTTTGCTCTTTTGTGATGTCTAGGTTAGAAACGGACTCTTCTGACACAGCCTCTAAATCAATCCCTTCAGATTGTTTATTGACCAATTTAGAAACGCTTGTTTCTAGGTTTGATAGGGCTTGCTTTAATACTTTTTCTGATAGCTTAGACTTGAATTTATTTAAGGCTCCTGCATTGATAAGTGAGCTTATTTTGCCGTAGAAGCTATTGGCTTTTTCTTCTTTAGTTTGCTCTTTAACCTTTCTCTCCCTGAAGTAATCTTCTACAAACTTACTTTTTTCTTGCTGAATTAGCGCATTGTAAGTTTGTTTTAAAGCTTCTGAAATTATTGGCCTTTGGTTTTCATCAATGTCCAAATTAGCAACAGCCTCTTCGATAATTGAGTCTATATCTATCTTATCTGTTTGATTGTTCCTTACAATGTCTCTGATTTTTTGTTCGGCATGTTTTAACGCCTTGCTTAAAATCTTATTGGAGATGTTGGTAAGTCTATCGCTTCTTTTTGTAGCCCCTGAGTTAATTAGCCCACTCATACGTGCGTAGAAATTCTTCAACACATTGTCTGGGTGAGGGGCAATCCTTTCTTTAAAGTACTGCTCTAGTATTTTAGTCTGCTCTTCTTTTATTTGCTTCTCATACTGTCTTGTTATTTCTCCCGAAAGAAGGTTGACTTGCTCTGGTGTTAATCCTAGCCTAGAAAGGGCTTCGTTTACAATTGCCACCCCATGCTTAAGTCTGTCTCCCTTGGTTTTCTTGGCTATTGCACGTAAAGTCTCTGGAAGATAGTCTATTACTTTTTGTAGTGATTTCTCAGATATAGATTCAGTAAACTGAGGGAGAGCACCTGCGTTAATTACCCTTTGAATTTTCTCAAAGAAAGAATTAAGCACTTCTTCCTTAGTTTTAGGATTAAATATTCTACTCCTAAAGAAAGATTCTATCTCTTTGTTTTGGTTCTCCTTGATTGCTTGATCGAAAGCTTCTGACAATAGGCTCTTTAGCTCAGTGTTTTGGCTATCACCAAGCCCTGACATTATCTTTTCAATTAACTTGTCTTTAGATTCGGACAAGGCGTTGCTATCGTACCCTGCTATTTTTCTTAAAGAGGTTTCTAAATCTTTGGCAGCTTTGTTTATTAACGGCTTAGGGTCGAAGTTGCCTGATTTAATGGCCTCGTCAATGGCCTTTCTTTGCGACTCGTTTAGGGCTTCTAGTGAATCTTGTACAATGCCAGAAATAGTCTCAAGGTCTATGTCTTTATTGAACTTCTCTTTGATGTCCTCGGCTATTCTGGCAGCAATATCTGAAGCACGAACATAGCCTTCTTCAACATAGGTTGCTGCAAGCTTAGATACGTAAGTGATAAACTCTGGTTTGAAGGGAACCACCGAAGAATAAAACAAGTCAGACTCTTTGTAGTCTTTGTGAATCTTGTCTCTTTTGGCCTTTATTTTAGCGAGCTTGTCTTTGGTTTGAGACCGTTTGGAAGCGACCTTAGTGGCTTTCGCTACACTCGACTTTTTAAACACTTCATCTACAGCCTTGTTTATAGCCTCTTGGTACTCCGAAACCACCTCTTCCGAAGCCTTGTCTAGCCCGTCTGATTTCTTTTTGTTCTTGGGCTTGCTATTGTGCTTTTTGGCCTTTTTGTTCTGCATGTGAATCACACCCTCAGCACCATCCATCTTGAAGAGGTTAAACAAGTCTATTCTCCTACCTGCGTGGGTTCCTTCTTTTGCTAAATAGTCTCTGATAGACTGGAGCGTTTCTGCAATTGCATCTGAAGGACTCCCTTCTTCTATGGCTTGCTTGAGTTTGTCTGCATAGTGCTTGTACACCAAGAATAGCGAACCGAAACGGACTTCATCATCAATCTTGGCATCCTTACTCATAAGGAGGTCTTTCGTAGCCTCTAAGCCTCCGTTATCGTCAATAAACTTAGCCGACTCTTCAAGGGTTTCTTCTCGGCCTACTGTTCTAAAGAATGGCTTGTTCTTGTTGAGTGTCTTTCTAGCTTCAGGAGTGGTGTTGTCTCTGATTGTTTTAGAGCCAGACCTTTCTCTGCCTGTTTTAGAGTTGGCAGTGTCGTCTATTGTGCCACCGTTTACTCCGTCATTAGTGTCGGAGCTATTGTCTTCATCTATCCCTGTTGTAATTCTTGCTTGCCTTAAGAAGTCTTTAGCTTGCTGTTCTTCTACCTCGAAACCAAGTGATTCAGATAATGCTTGGGTGAACTCTTTAGTTTTCAAGTAACCCATTTCAACAAGCCCTACTGCTAATTCGCCAACGGCCTTAAGTAATTCAGGGTCGGTAAAGGGGTTAGCGCTTAATTGCCCTCTTTGCTTCTTCAGAATTTCCTGAATTTTCTGAGAAGCGGCTGATATTTTTTCGCTTGCTGCTTTTAGCTGTTCAGGCTGAACTTTTACGCTCGGCTTTGCAGTGATAGCTGCGCCCTTTGTGGGCAAATTAACGGCACTATTTTCAGTTTGTGCCAAAGATTGGGCAGGCTTTGGGGGTGCTGGCGTTTTTTTGGCTTCCATTGCCAGTTTGTTGCTAGGCGATTTCGCATTCACGTCATCAGACTGCCCAAGTTTTGTGAATACTTCTGATTGCCCCACGGGAGGAAGAACAGACTCGCTCTTGTATCCCTTTTCGCCACCTTCTTTGATGAATACTCCAATACCCCCGCTATCTAGGTTCGAAAAAACTAGGTCAGATCTTTTTACATCTAACTCTTGTGCAATTTCATCCTGAAGATTAACGCTTGGAATAGTTTCTTCCCCTGCCTTGTTTTTTTGTAGGGGTATTGACTTGCCTGTATACGTGAGTCCCTGAGATTCGTTTTGTTCAATTGAATAAGTGGGGTTTTTGGACACCTCTAACTCACCCTCATTAATAGGCTGTCCTTGCTCAGTTGTGTTAATAGGTTCTCCAACTGTTTCACTTTCTGCAATAGTTGGCTGTTCTGTCTGTCCATCAACTCCATTCTCTTCGACAGCATCAGTAGCTTGTGGTTGGTCTCCGTTAACTGGCTCTTGTTCTGCTGTATCTCGCTGTCCATCTGTATCAACTTCTTCCTCTGCTCTGGCAGTAGTGGGTTCTTGTCCTCTCTCATGGTTTAAATTGTCTTCTGTAATTGTACTGTCGGTACTGTTATCAAGGCCGTTTTGAACCCCTAAGTCTCCAGTGGTTGCTTCGAGTTCTTTTTCTACATTCTTGACTATTTGTGTTTTTTCTGGGTTACTCAGGAATACACTAGAACCTAATAAGCCGCCCATTAAAGCCCCTGCTAAACCTTCTGAAACGGCATCTCTCAGATTGATTTTCTCTCCAGACACAAGGTTGTTTTGTGTTTGAAGGGTTAGGGATTGAGCAAACTCTGTTAAGAACTCTGTAGCGGTTGTGCCCCCAAACTCGGCAAGCCTCTTTTTAACGGTTCCTGTAACGGCCTTACGCATAGCATTCACTACTTTACCTGTACCGAGTACATCTAAGGAGCCAGAAATCACCCCTGCTGTTGCTGCTGCATCGGGATTGTCTAAGCCTTGCTCTATCACCTCTTGAATGGTTATGCCCTTGGCCTTGGCTAGAGAAGATACTTGTGAGTAGTAAGCCTCTGCTGTTTCCATTGCGTAAGAGCCTCCAAGTAAGGCTAGAGGCATAATTACTGCTTGCTCTCCAGCAATGTTTGAGGCCGTTTGGAAAAATTCGTCCCAAGACTTTACATCAAGTAGGTCGGTTTTAATTCCCTCGCCTGCAATCTTGGCCTCGAGTTCTTTTATTGGCTTAATTAACTCGCCAATTTTTTGCGTTTCCTTGGCTAGTTTTGCTTCTGACTTAGCCCTAAGTTCTGCAACCGTTCCTTGCTCTAAACTCCCTGGGCTGAATCCCTTTGGAGCTGATAGTGTTCTTGTAACTACTTCATCATCGGCCTTGCCCTCCAAAGAGGCCAGAAACTTACGCTCTTCCTCCATTTTGTTAGAGGTAGATAGTAGGTCTATTTGCTTGATTGACTGAGGAACGCCATACTTAGCTTTTGTGAGCGCGGCATTAACAAGGTCGTTGGCCAGCACATATCCGTACCCTTGAGTTTCAGTAGCTACTTTCCTACCTATCTTTTTGGCCTCTTCTTGAATCTTCAGTCCTTTCTCGTGCTCAATCTGGTCGAATGCACCAAGGGTTTCTTGTAGGTTCTTGTACCTTTCTGCCTCAATTTTCTGGATCCGTTCGGTTACTTCGGGTAAGGAGTTGAGTTCTTTTGCGTATTCGCTATCGAATGATTTGGCCTGCTCTTCTAGTGCTTGCTTATACTCATCACTCTTTTGCAAACGGGCTTCATCTAACTGCTTATTCGCCTGTTCTTCAGTTATTTGTTCGGCATTTAATAGCTGTTGTAAAGAGTCTTGCTTGTCTTGCAAGTAGCTATCTACCTCCTTGGCAATACCTTCTTCTACTTGGCTGAATCTCTGTTGGTAAATCGACTGTAAAGAGTCTCTTTTTTGAGAAATAACAGGGTCGCTGCCAATTTGCTCTTCGGCCTGTTGGTCGTACTTGTCTATGATAGACTGTCTTTGCTCTTCTGTTGAAAGTGGTTTTTCTGTAGGAGGGAAGAATTGTGACGAAAAGTCTTCGGCTGATTTAGAGTAAACCTGCTTTTCGGTCATAAACCTATGTAGCTTACCCTGACTCTCTGGCGTGCTGAACTGCTCTTGAAATGCGTTGTAGTCTTTTGAATACAGTCCTTTTTGGCTAAGGAAATTCCAAAGCTTCTTTTTAGGATCAGTGTTGTTTATCATAGGTTGTCTGCTGTGGTTGGTATTTCGCCCTGAATAGGGTTGGCCTGTTTAATTCTTTCAAGAAGAATGTTGGCTATTTCTTGAGCATCATTTTCTGTTGAATATGACTTATCGCCAATCTTTATGCTCTTTGCCCAAACGGAGCGCTCAGGCACAATGTCAGAAACATCAAATCCATATTCTTCACCGATGCTTTTAATTACCTCAAGAGTTTGCTCATTGCTGCCTTTTTCTTGTTTCTCGTAATTCCCTGCATATCTGATTTGGTCTACCATTTTTAAGGCTTCCATAGGGAGGTCTTCCTTATAGCCTAAGCTTTTCAACTCGCCCTTTTCTTTAAAGGTGTCTATTGCATTCAGAATTTCTCTTTCTTCTGGAGAATCATCATCAAGCATGTTTAAAACAGTTGCCATAGTCTTCTCGTCAGAGAGCGGAATGTAGACCTTTTTATATTCGCCTTGAGACAACCCTGGGATGGTAAATACGAATGATTTCTCAAGTGTATCTGGGTCGTACTCTAAGCCTTCTAGAGTTCCTTTCTTCGTTTCTGTTTTACCTGAAACTTTATCTTCAATAGGAACGTTTTTAAGCGTGCCTGGCATTGGCATGGAGTCCGATGTAAACCTTCTGCCATTAGATTCAAACTCACCTGAACCACCTTGAACTAGGTTGAATGTATTAGGTGCTTCTTCTTTCTTTTTGCTACCTGTTGTTCTGGCTATCCTTGTGTTGTCTTGTTTCTTGAGGTCTGAAGTTCTCATTGGAGCCAGTTCCTTGTCTAGCAAATCTACTGCGCTAATTCCTTGCTGTTCTGCATTGTGTAGCAACGCCTTGTAAGATGCTTGAATTTCAGGGTCGGGAGAAATAGCCATTTCAGCTAGTACGGCCTGAGAGTCTTTGAATATTGGCAAGCCTGTTTTCTCGCTTATTTTTGGCCTACCGTTTTCGCCCATCTCAACTAATCGCTTGTATGACTCAAAGTCTTCCTCTCTATCGAAAAACTCGCCTGAATTTGGGTCTTTGAATGTTGAGAACTTCGAGGAGATGGTCTTGCCCATGTCTTCCACAAACTTGTTTACTCCATATCCATAGTTCACGTATTTGGGGTCGGAAGCAAGTTTCTTTAAATCTTGAGCGCTATAATCTAAGTTAGGGGAGTTGACATCTATCTTTCCTTCTTCATCTGTTTTGTACATTTGAGAAAAGGCATCTTTGAGCATGTCTTCACTGTACAAATCGGGATTTTGCTTGTAAAGTTGGTTTAGTTCTTGCATTCCTTGTTGGTGAGAAAGCATGATGTCTCTGGCAGCATAGGTGTCGGATTTAATCTTCTCTAAGGCCGTTGGGTCAAGCTTTACGCCTTGTTGTCTTGCTTGTTTGTAGGCTTCTAATGCAGTTGACATATAACCACTAGCCATGTCTTTCAAAACGGCCTTATGATTGCCGTCCATTCCTTTGAAATCTAGGTTAGAATAGTCTTTGAACACTTTGTAGTTAAAGTCGTCTACGGCTGCTCTTTGCTTGACCTGAAACTCTTTGTTTTCTTGTGCCTGTCTCTTACCCCATAAGAGGGTGTTATAAACGCCTTGGGTTTGTCTTGGAAGGATTGTTGCAAACCCTGTATTTGTGAACTGATTAGCCATTAATGCTCGATTTATAAAACAAAAATAGCCCTAATGGGGGTGAAAATAGGGCTTGGAGGACTTGTTCGAGAACAGTACCGTTTTTTGGTGCTTTGCGGTAAGTTTTACTAAGGACAATCAGGGTATTTACAGTTGTTGTTCGCAGTACAGCTTTCTCCTATCTTTCTGATGTACTTACATTGGTGTTTTCCTTCTAGAAAATCTATGTACTCTTCAAGTGCGTCTATATAGTTGTCGGCACTCCCATAGTCTATGATTCTTTGCTTACCTCGATACTCAAAGAAGTCTTTTTCGTTAGGTCGTTTCATTCTCTAAAATTGTCTTTTGTGATTAGTACTTTTCTGTTTTTCTTGATTGTCACCTCTTTGTTGAAAAGTTTAGAAGGGTATTCGACCCATAATTCATTGGCCACGGCCTTACAATAAGCCACCATATCATCTGCTTCTACCTTATGACCTACAAACACTGTATGTCTTTCCTCTATCTTCCCTGATTTGTTCCATAGCCATAAGCTTATTACATAGTCGTCTTGTTTTTTCAAAAGAGAGGTTCTTCGTTGTCGGTTTTCCAGTCTGACTCTTTAATTGCAGGCTCGTCAAAAGCGCTTGATTGGCTCTTGAAGATGTCGTTTCGGGAGTAGGATTGTTCGGGGCTTATCCTTTCTATTGCGCCTAAACTTCTACCTGCTAGAGGGCAAAATTTATCCGACTCTTGATGGTATCTCATTGTTTTATAGTCGTACTCTAACGGAACCACAATACCTCTTTTCCCGACTAGCTTTGGCTTTTTAATCTTTGCTGTAGTAAACTCCACCAATGGGTTTCGATAATCTGTTGCCACAAATGGGCGCTGAATAAGTATCATATTATCCACTTTATCCATAAAGTCACTGGCTCCCTTTACTTTGTAAGCGTCTGGGGCTTTATAGTTTCCAGACCCATCTTTCTCTGGCTTAAGCTGGTGGGCTACTAGATTGTAAGAGACATCTTGTTCATTGCAAAACCGCTTCATGTCAGACAGCATACTGGTTATGTATTGGTCTCTGTTTTCGTTGCCTTTCTGCCTGTTTGCAAGCCAATTGAACGGATCTACTATAACCCCATCTATGCCATGCCTTCTCACTAATGCTTTGAACTTAGCGTGAATGTGCTCTATGGTGAAGTCTTTATCTGGGTAAACAACGAAAAAATGGTTCTCTAGAAAGTCTAAAGCTTCCTTCAATTCGTTTTCTGTAATGCAATTTGGCAGAGAATTGTCTGTTGGCTTCCCTACGTACATCTGAACAAAATCATCGAAATACTCTTCAACTGGGAAGTTTTCAGGAGATAGTACAGCAAATTTCCATCCGTCATGAACGGCCTTTAATAGAGCGAGTTGATTTAAGATGAGAGACTTGCCCTCGTTTGCGTATCCCGACCATAGATTGAGTTCCTTTTTCCTCCATGTCCAAGCTTGGTCGATGTCTGTGAAGTATGTGGTAGACCCTTTTACTCGCCCTTCTTTCAGCTGTCTAACTAGTTCATCTTTGGCGTCTTTGGCTGTGTATACCTCAGCTATTCGAACAAACTTGGCGTTCTCTTTGAGTTCTATAAGCTTTTCTTTGCCTTCCCATTTGAGCACCTCATTAGCATCTTTGTATTCGCCAAAGTCAACGGTCTTACACTTCTCTTCTCCAAATCTTCTGACAAGCTCTTGCTCTAACCTCTTACCGTTGGGGTCGTTGTCTACTGCTATGTAAATTATTTCGGCCTTCTCAAATAGGTCATAGCAGTTGTCTATACAGGCTATCTTATTAGAAGCATCTTTGTCTTGAACGTTTGGCGCTCCTTGGTTTACGCTTGTATGGAAAGGAAAGCCCGCTACCTCAAAGCTGAGGCCATCTTCAACGCCTTCAGTAATGATTATCTCCTTATTGCCTTCGGTTACATTCTGCCAGCATCTGTCGTAGTTGAAGACAATAGGCATGGCTCCAGGTGCTTGTCTGAAGTCTTTTGAGTCGATCTTACGTTTTTGGTAGTTGGTAAGTACCCCGTCTTTGTGATAGGGGTAAACAAGCCACCCGTTCTCTTCTGCTATCTTGTTTGCGTTAACAACCTCTTGGGTAATTTTTCTCCCTGTGAAGTAGTCTAAGCCCTTCTGAGATAGCTTGGTGATGTTAGGCCGTTTGGGTAGCTCATACTGCTTGCGCTCGGTGTAGGAGGTAGAAAGCTTAGTGTCGCCAACTTTGCCTTTAAAGTCTGGACAATGCTGACAATTGTATAGCTTTTCGTCAATAGATACGCTTAGGCATTTCTCCTTCCAGTTCTTTCTTCCACAAACATCTTTAGCTCTAGGGCACATGATTTTGTGCTGCCCAGAGTTGATATTGGCAGGAATATCTATGCCAACGGCCTTAAACTCGTCTATTACTGACATTAATTTGTTTTGTTTGCTAGTAGTGCTTTACCCGAATTTGAAGTGCCGACTTTTTGGCTAGGTCTATCATGTGTTTTGTGCCTTTGCTTTTTCCGTCCCAGAAGGCTATGAGTGCATCTGCATAAAGCGCCATCTCTCGGTTTCTTTTGTAGCCAGCGCTTTTGCCGTACCTATTCCAATCGGCAGGGAATTGAGTAAGCTTAAGTCCGTTTTCTTTCGCATATCTCTCTCCAAGTTTATCAGCTCCATTAGCGGTTCCGCTAACTACTTCGATGTCTTTCTTGTGTTGGAGTGCGGCTTTACAAACGGCCTTAAGCATCTCGTAATCATTGAAGGTTCTTCCTCCTGCTATAATTACTTTGAAGGTCATTGCGCTAGTTCATCTACATCTATCTTGTACTGGTCAAGCAGTTCGTGTATTTTCTTCCAGGACTTTTTATAGTCGTAGTCAGTGTGCTTGAAGTCCCTCCATCCGTTGTGTACCAGATCCCACAGCATAAAAGCCATGTCGTTTGCTTTGGCTAGTCGCTTGGCCTCTTTTTCGTCTTCGGTTTCAAAGGTTACTTTCACTTCTTACTCCATTCGTTTTTTCTTCGCATCCATGCTCCGAACCTCCCTTTGGTATTCCAGGGCTTGAATTGCTTGAGTTCACATTTCATTAGATGTCCATTATCAGCCACAGTAGACCAGTGTTTAAAGAACAAATTAGCATCTTCGGCAGTAGGGACCCATTCTCGTTTGCCTTGGGCTTTTTCTTCTTCGTACTCCTTCATGACCCCGATTATCTTCTTTCTGAAGGCTTCTTTCCGTTTCTCTAGGTCTTGGTCGGACAGTATGTATCGGCCAGAGGCTAGTTGTTCTTTCCACCACTGAGGACAAACGGTATTGAGTTCTTTCAAGGCTGTTTTGCTAAGGCTCACGTTTTTTCGGTGTTGGTTATACTCCATAAAAAAGGGCAGGAGCAGGTGGCTTCCGAAGTCTAGGATTATTTCTTCTCCTAGCTGCTCCTGTAATCCCTTTAGTTGTTTAGGGTTGATTCCAGTCTTCACTGGGTATTCTTCGTGTTCCTTAGTCCATAAACCAACCTTGCTGCAATGCTCCATTAGGTAATGGATAAACAGCTTCATTTCTACCGAAGCGTTAATGAATTTAGGGTTGGTGTATAGCATGGGTTATTCTAGTTCGGGCGTTTCGTTAAACCCCTCCAAATCGACAGAAAAACCTTCTATAGAGCCGTTCTCATTAATATCCATAATGATATAATCTCCATAGCCGTTTTCATGAGGGCAAAGGAGTGAAGGAACGTAGTTGTTCTTTATTGAGGTCACTACTTTCTCATCTTTATCTAGGAGATAGTAGCTTCCATCGTCACAAACTTTATAGTGAACAGAAGCTTTTTTGCCAATTTCCCAGTCCTTAATAATGCCAGTACTGAGATCAATAATGGGGCGCCATCTGTCTCCCCTTCGGAGTGGTATTAAAGTCCCATCAACATCTTCAACTCCATTGACAGTAGCATCTTCCCAATACCTAACACCTGCGTCAACAGCAAGAAAATTAACCTCTTTGTCTTCTATTACTTTTACTTTGTTCATAAATAATTGATTATCAGTTAGTTATCAAAAAGGCAAGTCGTCAGAATCTTCTCCTGTGCTTACCGGGGCTTTTCTCTCTTCAAAGTTTTGGATGTCTGTGTCTCTTTGAGTGCTCTCGCCTTTGTCGATTTTCCAGGCATTGATGGTGTTGAAGAATCTGGTTTCTCCATCTTTCTCGTACTTTCTTCCTCTCAGGTTAATTCCGACTGTTACTTCTTGACCTTCCTTTACATCGTCTAGCAGTCCGCACTTGTCTTGAACAAACTCCATTTTGATGAACTCTGGGTACTGAGGGTTGTCGGCATATTCAAGTACAAACTCTCTCTTCTTGAATGATGATGTTACATTCTGTGTGTCGTAGATCCTCTCTACTCTTCCTGTTACTTCCATTAATTTTCGGGTTTTATGTTATACTTCTCTATCAATGCTTGAGTTAGTATTCTCACCTCTTTACCGCACTTGGTACAGGCTAGAATGGTTTTTTCTCTTCCTTTTGGAGTGAAGACTATTTCGGGCACAAAGTCATGGTCGGTGCATTCTTCTTCTAGCCTGTCTTCCAACCATCTGATTAGCCTTAGCTGCCTTTCTGCAATAGCCCATATTTCCAATTGTTGCTCGTCTCTATCGTTATTAGGAAAATCGTTCCTTAGATAGTCTACAATAGCTGCGCAACGACCAAGGACAGGGTAGAGCTTGGTTAGCATTGACTGAGCCTGTTGCTCGGTTAGCCTTCTTCTTTTTCTGAAGTAAAGCCTGCGTATTTCAAGCCTATCCTCGTCTATTGTTTCAAGCCTATGGATAAGGTCTATGTATGCCCATATCTTCATTTAGTCTCTTGTTTTGAAGTTTTGATTGGCAAACTCTAGGCACTCGCTCCACTTGTAGCTTATACTCTTGCCAAATTGGTAGTAAGAAATGCTAGGGCTGTATTTCTTTCGGTCGTGATAACTGGCAATGGTATTGGTGTGTACATTCCACCTTTTAGCCAACTCTTTTCTTGTTATAAATTCGTCTGGATCGAAGTTTGAATGCCCCTCCAAAACGGTCTTAACAATTAGCCTCACCATCTTCTCGAATTTCATCTTAGCTCTTTAGTATTTTAGGTGATACAGTGAATTTTGAATAGTTAGAAACCTTGCCAGCCGCCCCAAAGTCTATGCACTTAACTTTATTGTTGCCCATGATTTGGATTAGCCTATTCTTGATTCCGCTTTGCTCTGCGGTAGCTTCTTTTTTGGTTTGGCCGAACTCCAGGTATTGTTTAGCTAGACCGAAGGTTTCCATGTCGCCTTCCATTGGTAAATTCTCTGGTAGGTTTCGGTATTTCTCTTTGAGGAATTTCTCGGTAGCCTCTCCACTTTCGGCCATTGGCTCGTATTCGGTTATTAGCGCTTCTTTTTCTTCGCCCTGAAGCCCTTTAGCGAGTTCTTTCTTTACGAAGATTACATTGTTCAGGAAGTCGTCTGCTGCCTGTACAACACTTTGAAAAATAGTGTTAGTGTCTTCTTTATAGAAAGGAATGATTTCTGGGTAGGTAGAGTCTTTCAGCTGAAAAATCTCACCGTATTGGTGTCCAGAAGTGTGTATCTGAGTAATCAGTTGATAAATGTGGGCAGGAGATACGCCCGACTCCCATTTATCGGTTGCCTGAGAAGAGGTGTTTTTAACTTCTACGCAGCCTTCGGGAACGGTCTTATACCTTCGGCACATAAAGTCCATGTTTATAGCAAACTGTGGGTACTCAGGGTTGATGTAAGTGAAGTTTGCAGGTCTGTATGAGCGCAGTTTATTGCCCTTGTTGATATTCTCTTCAAAGACTTCTTGCGACTGGTTTAGCGGATCTATGTAGCGCCACCATTCTTTTACACTGATTCTTTCTAACACTTTGCCCTTCCAAGTGAATATGTTGTCGAAGTGAACAGGCGGTGTTTCTCTAATCATCTGGTGAAACAGCTCTAACTTGCTTCTGTATTGGTCGAAGCCCATGAGTACGCCAATATCTGAGCCGCCAAGCCTTGCTACTTCAGGATTTCCAAAGCCCTGGAGCTTGTGTCTTAGCTTGATGAAGTTTTTGTAGTTCTTGTATGGGAACTTTTGGAGTTTTCTTGATAGCATTAGGCTGTTTGGTTAAGGAGTTCAGGGTTTTCGTAGATGTTGCCGATGACTGTTGATTTGTGGTTAAGAACTGATAGGCTAGGCGATACTTCTATTTCTCCATTCCATCCTTTTGCAGTAAAACATCCGCTAGAAAAACATACCACATGATAATTATGACCTTTTCGCCATGACGGCCTATGTCTTGTTTCACCTGTATCTAAAATATCGCCCTCATAAATCTCTTGGTCGTTCTTATCTTTCAAGCCAGTGAATTGCATTATCGGCAGGTCACTATCAAATTGAATTACTTTAAGCTGAACGTCCTTGATTGAAAAAGGACTTGACATGTAATCAACATTGTCCCATACCCTGAACTTAATCTCTCTCATTGTTTTACTTTTTCAGAAACCCCTGCTTATCATTCTCGGCAAAAATTGTTTCCGCTAGAGAACCGAATGCTTGCAACCCTTTAATTCTCACCTTGAATAAGGCCGTTAGGGAAGGGTCTGCAAGTGAATGGATAAGCAAGGGGTAGGTCACACTGTCTATTCTCTAGCCCCTCGTTTGCGTTTTTTATAGCTGAGAGTCGTAATACTCCCTGACTAGCTCTTCTTTTCGGTTGAATACCCAAGAGAATCGCTTGTCTTGTTTTGCTTTGTCTGTTTTGAAATCGAATAAGTGATGTTCTTCAGGAGTCATTAAGACAATGTTTCTCTTGTCTAGCCTATATGAAGGGTATGCACCTTTTGAAAGCACATGAGCGAAGCAACTGACGCTAAACTCGTAGATAAGTTCTCCTGACACCTCAGATTCATGCGGACGCTCATTCCAAATCTCTTTGAATAGCTCTAACTCGCCTGTCTTTTTTCTTTTCAAGATTTCTTCAGACTATCTAGTGCCGCCTTAGACTTCTCTTGAGTCTTGGCTTGATTGGTTTCTTTAGAGGCTCTTACTCTAAGCCCTTTCTTGATGTCTCTCCCGACCTTAATGCCCTCTTCAACGTAGACCGTGATAGTTTTGCCTATCCAGTTCTTTACATCAGCACCGTACAGTCCAACAAGTGTTTTTCTGTTAGAGCCATTAAGGACTAGTTGTCTCTTGGCTTTTGAGAACTCAAGTGAGTACACTACATCTTTGCTTCTTCCTCCCTCAAATTCTACATCCCTGTTTTTGTAAACATTGGCAATAACCAAGTCTATTGAGTTGATTCCTTCGAGGTCTTCACTGGCCATCCAAGGGCTATCTCTCATTTCTCCAGCCCTTCCGTCAAAAGGCTCTCTTTTAATTTCTTTAGCCATCAATTGCGTATTTGATACAGTACAAAGGAATCTATTCGGGGATAGAAAAACAAGAAATACTTTATAAAAAATAGAATCCGAGTATCAATATACTTGTGTAAATAATAAAAAGAGATTATGTATAGTTGTTTAGTAAAAAAATTATAACGATATTCGCATTGTCAACAAAAAGAATAATGATATGAAAGAGAGGGCATTCCTATCTTTGTTAGGAAAAATAACAGGAGACTTAGAGGCTGCTGAAACCTTGGCCTCTAAAGATAAGGTGGCGAGTAGGGTCGCTTACTTCTGCAAGAAGGAGAATAACAAGTACTTTGAGAAGTTCACTCAAATGAACCTCACTTCTCTCTGGGGTAAGAGCGCTCAAAGTGTTGGCTACATTTTTAGAGGCGAGCAAAACATGACACTTCAAGAAGTGGCGAAGTTTGCAGAACTAATGGGAGTAACTACCGATGAGGTCATCCTAGGAAGGAGTCTAAACAGCGGAAGTAAAGAGAAGAAAGAGCTGGCCGAAGCGAAGCTAGAAATTGAAAGACTTAGAGGGGTGATTCACGCCCTTACCAAGTAGAAATCGTGTGCGGATTGTGTGCAAGTTTTAGTGACTGAGAGTAGCTGAAAAGTAGTGAGGTGCTAAAAAACAAGATATTTAAAATGATTATGAGGAAAAACCCCTCTAAATTCTTGTTTTAAGGTGTTAAATGTTAATAGTTAATTAACTCTCCATTCACATGCTATACTGGAATTGTTAGAAATTTGCAGGAATGAAAAAAATACTCACCATAACAGCTGTATTGTGCGCTTTAGCCGGAGCGGCAAAGGCACAAGATTCATCATCAAATCAAGTACTTAGTACCATAGCTATAGGCTCATGTAATAGACAAGAAGCCCCTCAAATTATTTGGCCAAACATTGCCAATAAGAACCCAGAGTTATGGGTTTGGCTAGGCGATAATATTTACGGAGACTCAGAAGACTTAAACGTTCTAAAAACGAAGTACGAGCTGCAGAAGAATAACCCAGCTTATAAGAAATTCACCTCAGAAATACCTGTAATTGGTATTTGGGATGACCATGATTATGGTGTAAATGATGGAGGAAAAGAATACCCTAAAAAGAAGGAGAGCAAGGAGTTAATGTTCAACTTTTTAGATGTGCCTGCCAACCATCCTGCCAGAAAAAGAGAAGGTGCTTTTCAGTCTTATGAATACGGGGTAGATGGGAAGAGAGTGAAAATTATACTTCTAGACATTAGATACTTTAGAGAAGAACTCCATAGAGAGAATGGCCGCTATGAGCTAAACTGGGATGGTAAAATCTTAGGCGAAAAGCAGTGGGCTTGGTTAGAAAAAGAACTAACAGACAGTAATGCCGATATGCACATTATTGGTAGTGGAATTCAGTTTATAGTACAAGAACATCCTTATGAAAAGTGGGGCAACTTCCCTAAGGAGCGTCAACGCATGTTAGACCTTGTTGTAAAAACTCAGCCAAAAAACGTTCTTTTCTTAAGTGGAGACAGACATATTTCTGAAGTAGCTAGTATGTATGTACCTGGCTACGGAAAAGTTTTCGATTTTACTTCTAGCGGAATGACTCACAGCTTTGAATCTAGTACCGAATTAAACGCCTTCAGAATTAGCGATCTTATTACTCAAAAGAGCTTTGGCCTAATGCAAATAGATTGGCAAGGAGAAAATACTAGTGTAAATTGTCAGATGTTCAGCCCAGAAGGTTCACTCATAGATGAGGTAACCATTAAGTGGGATAAAAGATAAACTATGAAAAATATATTGCTCTTCTGTGGTTTCATGATGGTTTCCCTCTCATTGAAATCTCAAGAATTAGATGTTCAAGGCCATAGAGGCGCAAGAGGTTTAGTGCCGGAAAATACCATTCCGGCATTTATTCGTGCCTTAGAAGAAGGCGTTACTACACTAGAATTAGATGTGGTAATTACTAAAGACAAGCAAGTGGTCATTTCTCACGAGCCCTATATGTCTATTAGTATTTGCTCTAAGCCAAACGGTCAGCCAGTGACCAACAGTGAAATGGAGCAATTCAATATCTATCAGATGACTTATGCTGAAGTGTCTCGGTTCGATTGCGGGATTAGAGGAAATTCACGCTTTCCAGAGCAACAGAAAATGGCCGCGAGTAAGCCACTTTTGGTAGATATGATAAAACAGGTTGAGAATTATCTAGCTGAAAAGGGACTTCCGAAGGTAGCTTATAATATAGAGCTGAAAAGTACGCCCAAAGGTGACGGAATAAGCCACCCGCAGGTAGAAGAGTTTGCAGATATTGTGCAAACTGTTTTAGATCAGGTGCTTACTAATGATAGGTACACAATTCAATGCTTCGACTTTAGAGTGCTGAAGTATTATCACCAAAAATATCCAGATGTAGATTTGGTAGCACTAGTTGAGAACATGAAAGGAGTGAAGGGGAACCTGAAAGAATTAGGCTTTGTTCCTGAGATTTACAGCCCATATCACGCGCTGCTATCTCGAAAAGACATTGAACTCTGCCACCAAGAAGGGATGAAAGTCATTCCATGGACAGTGAATGATAGAGATAGAATGGAAAAACTAGTGAATTGGGGGGTAGACGGAATTATCACAGATTATCCTGATAGAGCCAAAGGACTGAGGTAATAATACTCTACCTTGTAAAACATCCCTAGACTGATTTTTTAGTAAGGGATTACTCATTATTTTTGGTGCCCTGAAATATGAAGCTGGTAGAAGTCAACAATAAGTCCGCAGAGAAACAATTCCTATTACTGCCAGTAAGGCTTTATAAAGAAGATAAAAATTGGGTCAGGCCTTTAGACAAGGACATCAAATCAGTTTTCGACCCTCAAAAAAACAAGAATTTTAGACAAGGAGAGGCCATTCGTTGGATTCTCCAAGACGATGCGGGGCTAGTAATTGGTAGAGTAGCGGCATTCTACATAAAGAAAGTATCTGAAGCACAAGAACAACCAACAGGAGGTGTTGGCTTCTTTGAATGTATTGATGATAAAAAGGCCGCCTTTGTGCTTTTCGATGCAGCTAAAGCTTGGTTGCAAGAAAGGGGAATGGAGGCCATGGACGGGCCTATAAACTTTGGCGATAGAAATAACTGGTGGGGTCTGCTGGTAGATGGTTTCCACAAACCTAATTATCAAATGCCTTACAATTTTCCTTATTACAAGGAGTTATTTGAGGCTTACGGCTTTAAGGAATACTTTCAGCAGTATACTTACCGAAGGCCAATGGGAAGTTCGGTAGACTTTACCCCAAGGTTCTATGAAAGAGCGCAAACCGTGCTCGATAATCCAGATTATGAATTCAGGCATCTTTCTAAAAAAGAATATGCTCATGGGCATAAATACTTTTTAGAAGTTTATAATAAGGCCTGGGGTGGTCATAGTGGGGTAAAACCTATGACGGAACAGCAGGCAAAGGCAACTTTCAAAACCCTAAAGCCTATTGCCGATGTCAAATTGTTGTGGTTCGCTTTTTACAAAGGTGAGCCAGTGGCTTTCTTTATTTCAATTCCTGAGTTGAATGAGTTGTATAAGCACCTTAATGGACAATGGAATCTATGGAGCAAGCTTAAATTCTTGTATTTGCTCAAAACTGGCAAGTGTAAAACAGGCTTAGGAATTGTATTTGGAGTAGTACCAGAGCATCAGAAAAAAGGAGTAGAAGGCGGATTGGTCATTTCTTTTGTGAAGAAAATGGCATGGAAAGATGGCTTCCGCTATAACGATATTGAAATGAACTGGATCGGTGATTTCAACCCAAAAATGATAAGAGTGGTTGAACAAATCGGTGGCCAGAAATACAAAACACACATTACCTACAGAAAACTATTCGATGAAACCAAGGAGTTTAAAAGAGCTCCTATTATCCAATAATTATGAGTAAAAAGTACGACATCTATGGCCTAGGCAATGCCTTGGTAGACCTTGAGTTCCAAGTAAACGATCAGTTTTTATACGATCATAAAGTGAAAAAAGGATTGATGACCTTGGTAGATGAAGACACTCAATTCAGGTTGATTAACGCCATTAACCAAAATGATTTGGTAAGAAAGTCTGGTGGTTCGGCAGCTAACTCAATTATTGCCGTTAGCCAATTTGGTGGTTCGTCTTTCTACTCATGCAAAGTTTCTAACGATGAGTATGGCGATTTCTATCTTAAGGATATGAATGAGGCTGGTGTAGATACTAACCTCGATGGTAAAGATAGAGATGGCGGAGTAACTGGTAAGTGCCTCGTAATGATTACGCCAGATGCTGATAGAACCATGAATACCTTCTTGGGAGCCACTACCAATATTTCAGTAAAAGAGGTAGATGAAAGGGCTATCAAAGACTCCAAGTACATCTATCTTGAAGGTTACCTTACACCTTCTACCAACGGAGTGGAGGCTATGAAGCTCGCCAAGAAAATTGCTGAAGAAAATGGAGTGAAGACATCTATTACACTCTCTGACCCTTCTATTGTGCAGGCCTTCAAACCTCAGTTTGAAGACGTAATTGGTGCTTCCGTAGACTTGCTTTTCTGTAATGAAGATGAAGCCATGACTTTTACGGGTACAGACAATTTGGAAGATGCCAGACAGGCATTGAAAAAAGAGGCTAAGCAATTTGCAATAACCCAAGGAAAAAATGGAGCCATTATTTTTGACGGAGATACCTTTATAGATATCGAGCCTTACTCAGTAAAAGCAGTTGATACCAACGGAGCTGGAGATATGTTTGCCGGTGCTTTCCTTTACGGAATCACTAATGGAATGTCTATGGCTGCTGCTGGCAAACTGGCGAGTTTAGCTAGTTCTAAGGTGGTTTCTCAGTTTGGACCAAGGCTAAAAACACATGAAGTTCAAAGACTGCTTCACGACCTAAAATAGCATCTAAGCTATAATCCGTTTACCTGTGGTTTAGCCCACTAAACATTTCCTGTTTTTTTAAGCTTTTTATTGCATGCTTAATTACATTGCATAAAAACTTAAATAGGAATATGACTAGGAAAATTAGCTTTCTTCTCATGTTTTGTTTCATGCTTACTTCAGCATGGGCGCAAAACATAGAATTTGAAGAGTATGACTTAGACAATGGCCTGCATGTTATCCTATACCAGGATAATAGCACGCCAATTGCAACGGTCGCAGTGCTGTATCATGTAGGTTCTAAAAACGAACCTCCGGGCAGAACTGGTTTTGCCCACTTCTTTGAGCACCTTATGTTTGAGGGCTCTCCTAACATTAAAAGAGGTGAGTATTTCAAAATTATTCAGGCTGCTGGTGGAAGCTTGAATGCAAACACGTCTAACGATAGAACTTACTACTATCAAACTCTGCCTTCGAACCAACTAGAGTTAGGCCTTTATATGGAGTCTGAAAGAATGCTTCATGCAGTAATCGACTCTGTTGGAATTGCTACTCAGAAAGAGGTGGTTAAAGAAGAAAAAAGGTTGAGGGTAGATAACCAACCTTATGGTTCTATTCTAGAGAAAATGTTGGCGAACGCATACAAGGGCACTAACTACGAGTGGGCGCCAATAGGTAGTTTTGAAGATATAGATGCTGCAACAGATCAAGATTTTGTAGACTTCTATGAGACTTTCTATGTTCCAAATAACGCTACTCTTTCAATTGCTGGAGATATTGACATTAAAGAAACTAAGAAGTTGGTAGAGGCTTATTTTGGCGAAATTAAAAGAGGAACAAAAGATATCCCTCGTCCAGAAATTGAAGCGCCTAAGTTAGATGGTACGGTAGAGGCTACTGTTTTCGACAACATTCAGGTACCGGCCGTAATTCAGGGCTACAGAATGCCGCCTCAGGGAACTGAAGATTATTATGCACTGCAGTTCTTAACCCAATTATTGTCTGGTGGCCAGAGCTCGAGATTCCAAAAAAGTTTGGTAGACGAAAAAAGAATGGCTTTAGCTGTTCAGGCTATTCCTTTGGCGCTAGAAGATGGAGGGCTATTCATCAACTTTGCGCTACCTAATCAGGGGTATTCTACCGAAGATTTAGCTGCCGAAGTAGATAAAATGGTAGAGCAGGTAAAAACTGAAATGGTGCCAGAAAGAGAGTTTCAAAAACTGAAGAATCAGATAGAAAGCAATTTTATTTCTGGTTATGGATCAGTACAAGGAATTGCAGAAAGCCTGGCTAATTACCATGTGTACTTTGGTAATGCTGGCTTAATTAATACAGAAATAGAAAGATATAGAAAGGTAACTCGCGAAGATTTAATGAGAGTAGCCAAGAAATATTTGGTACCTGAAAACAAGGTGGAGCTAACCTACAGGCCTAAGTCTGAACAAGAACAACCAGGTGAAACTAAACTAAAGAAGGAAGGAGGAAATAGATAATGAAAAAGTTATTCATCATCGCACTAAGCTGCCTTTCTTTTGCAGCTACTGCACAAATAGATAGAACTAAGTTGCCAGAACCAGCTCCTGCAAGAGAGATTGAAATTGGTGACTACGAAAAATTTAAGCTGAAAAATGGGCTTACAGTAATTCTTGTAGAAGACCATAAGTTGCCAACATTGGGCTTTACTTTGAGCTTTAACACAGGGCCTATCACTGAAGGCGACATTGCCGGATATACGGGGATTTTCGGTCAGGTAATGGGAGCAGGTACTGTATCGAAACCTAAAGATGTTTTCAATGAAGAAGTAGACTTTATGGGGGCTTCTCTTAATGTGGGGTCTTCTTCAATCAGTGCGTTTTCTCTTTCGAAGTATAAAGAAGACATTCTGAAACTAATGACGGATGTGCTGTATAACCCTGCTTTTCCAGAAGATGAGTTCGACAGAGCAATTGAGCAGTCTTTAACAGGTATTAAGCAGTCTTTAGATAATCCAGATGCAATTGCAGCTAACGTAAGGGGTATTGTCAATTACGGAAAAGATCATCCTTATGGAGAAATTGTTACTGAAGAGAGTCTTAAGAATATTACACTTGAAGATCTTAAGCAGCATTATGCTAAGTATTTCAAGCCAAATATTGCCTACTTAGTTATTGTAGGAGACATTACTAAGAAAGAGGCTCAGAGCTTAACCAAAGATTACTTTGGTTCATGGAAGTCTGGCGAGGTTCAAAAAGAAGAGTTTGAAGCTCCTGAAATGGTTACTAAGACTAACATCTCTTTTGTAGACAGACCTTCTTCTGTGCAGTCTGTAATTAGCATTAGTTACCCAATAGATAATAAGCCAGGCACACCAGATGTAGTTAAGCTGTCTTTACTGAATACTATTCTTGGAGGAGGAGGCCTTTCTACTCGTCTCAACATGAACTTGAGAGAAGATAAAGGTTACACTTACGGTGCTAACTCAAGTATTGGTTCTAGCCGCTACAGTGCTATTTTCAATGCTGGTGCAAGTGTAAGAAATGAAGTGACCGATAGCGCGCTTACTCAGTTTATGTACGAACTCAACAAAATCACTTCAGAATTAGTAACAGAAGAAGAGTTTGTCCTTGCTAAGAATTCGGCTAAAGGTTCTTTTGCTAGGTCTTTAGAAGGAAGAGGTACTGTGGCCAGCTTTGCTCTGAATACTGAGTTGAATAATCTGCCAGATGATTACTATGCTACTTATCTTCAAAGAGTGGATGCCGTAACCAGAGAAGATTTACTTGAGGTGGCCAAGAAATATATCAGACCTGATAAGGCTAATATTGTAGTAGTAGGTAAGGCCGAAGAGGTAGCTTCTAAGCTAGAGCCTTTCGGGGAAATCACTTACTACGATGCATTTGGAAATGTGGTGGATGACCCAACTAAAGTGGTGATCTCCGGAGACGTTTCTGTGGAGAGTATCATAGCTGACTATATTGAGGCCATAGGAGGTAAAGCTGCCTTAGATGGGGTTGAGACTTTAGAGTATTCTGCTAATGCCACTTTAAATATGGGAGGGCAATCTTTAGAGATATCTAGAACGGTTTATCAAAAATCTCCAGATAAGTTTGTAGACGCAACCACTATCCCTATGATGGGAGAGCAGAAGCAAGTATATAATGCTGGTTCTGCAAAGGTTATAGCAGGTGGACAAACCATTCCGGTACAAGGCCCGCAGGTAGATGCATTGAAGTACTTTGCTGTAATGTTTGGTGAAAGATTCTACTTGAAAGAAGGATTCTCAGCCGAGTATAAGGGCTTGAAAAAGATAGACGGAAAAGATGCGCATAGAGTAGATGTAACCATTGGTTCGTTTACAGCTATGGAGTACTATGATGTTGAAACTGGCCTAAAGGTTCAGTCAGATTTAGGTCAGAATGGTACCTATTCTTATTCTGATTATACTGAGTACAATGGTATCAAATTGCCTAAGAAGCTCTCCGTTAAAACTGCTGCACTACCAGTTCCTATGGAATTTGTAATCAACGAGGTTAAAATTAATGAGGGTATAGACGATTCTATATTTAATTAATTGAATAACGTATTAAAAAAGAAGGCTGCTTTTCGTGAGAAGAGCAGCCTTCTTTTTTTACTCAAGCTCTAGCCATCTTTTTAGAAGCTCATTTGGTCCGTGACCCATCTGAACCTGATAAACCTGAAAGTATTCACTCTCACCCGACTCAAGTCGAATAGATTTCTTTCTGCCCATTCTCATAATCTTCAGCTCTATACTTTCAGAACCGGGAAACTCATTCTTCAAGTCTTCGCCATTCACCTTAAGTATTTGATCTCCCAAACTTAATACTGCTTCAGCAGGTGAGTCTGGGGCAATAATGGCGATCTTTCCGTCAATGAGCCTAAAGCCATAATGCCTTTCTTCAGGCTTTTGGGTCGAAGTCAACTTAAAGTCTAAACCGAATTCCTCAAATAGCTCTTTGAGATAGTTCTCGTAAGGAGTGGTGCCAGAAATTATTTCCTCAAAGTATGAACCTAAAGAACCTTCATAAACCTCTTCAGCTACCTGCTGATAATCCTGATAAGTGTAGCCCGAGAGATTTTCACCTCTTAATATCCATAAGGTCTTTACCACATCATCGAGCGATTTTTCATTGTTAAACTTGTTGCGAATGCTTAGGTCTAGAATCATGGCAGCCAGAGCGCCCTCATTATATATAGAAACTTTCCTGGCAGGAATACCTGCCTCGTAGCCATCTAGCCATAAATCGAAAGAAGATTCAGCAACAGAATAGTTCTTTCTGCCTTCGTTTTCATAGTGGCGTTTTAGCAATTTGTTCACTTCGCCTAAATATTCTTCAAGACTAAAAACGCCCGACCTGATAAGGAAAAGGTCGCCATAATAGGTGGTCAGCCCCTCAGTAATAAAGCCAGTCTCATGATAGTTTTCCCCCTGAAAATTGTAAGGAGTCATTTCCTTTGGCCTCATTCGAATTACATTCCAAGTATGGAATAACTCATGTGAGCTTACACCGAGTAATTCTTTGTAAAGCTCTCGTTTACTCAAATCTTCCGATGGGCCTAAACAGATAACCGTTGAGTTCCAGTGTTCTACTCCATGGTAGGCTTTGTAAGGTAGGCTCTGAATTAGAAAATGGTAATGCTTGCAAGGAAAGCCTCCCATTACTTCGATCTGCTTTTTGGTAAAAGGGGCAAAATCGTCAATTACCTGTTGGTCAGACTGTGGTACATCGCCCTGAATGTGAATATAGAATTCATACCCTTCTATCGAGTAGTTAACCGTTCTTAGCTTATTGCTCGCGAAAATAGGGCTGTCTACCAATTGGTAGTAAGACTTAGCCAAGAGTTGATGCTTGCCGTTTGGTTTTAGTCCAGAGGCTAGAGTGTAGTCCGAAGGTAAGTCAAGTTCGAGCTCAATTTCCTCATTCATTAGTGAGGGTTCGTACATGCAGCAGTTAACAGGGTTAATATAAAGTTGCTCATCGTCTAACCAGGTGTTTCCTCCATCCATAAGTCCAGCAAAATATTCATACTGAACATTAAGAGAATAGCTCTCTTGTAAATCTACAGTCCAAGTGCCTTTTGCTGTTTTCTTAAAAGGAAGCTGTTTACCTTTGTTGTCAGTTACTTTAAAACCTCTGATGCGTTTCGGGAAGTTTTGAATCTCATAACGACCTGGCCTCCATAAAGGCAGATGTAGCGTAACTGACCCATTAAGGTTATTGAAAACCGTTTCTACATGTAAGAAATGGCTCAAAGGGTTCTTGTAACTGAATTTATATTTTGGCATAGCGAATCTTTTCTTCAACAATTTTAAGCAGAGGTTGGCAAATAAAAAAAGACTATCTATCTTTGCAGTCCTTTTGCAATTAGACGCAGTAGAAAATGAAAAGAACATTCCAACCTTCGCAGAGAAAAAGAAGAAACAAGCACGGATTCAGAGCTAAGATGGAGACTCCAGGAGGAAGAAGAGTTTTGGCTAGTAGAAGAGCTAAAGGCCGTCACAAGTTGACTGTGTCTGACGAAAGAAGACACAAAGCCTAATTCTTGATCGGAGGTTTGTTAACTTGACCTCGTGACAGAAAGCGCTATAACTGATTTGAAATTCACTTTCCCTAAAGAGGAGAGACTACATAGCAAGAAATTAATTGAGGAGCTTTTTAACGAAGGCTCCTATTTTTATTTGTATCCGTTTAGAGTGACTTTCCTTGTCAAGGAAGATGCCTCTAAGCCGCCTCAGGTGCTATTCTCTGTTTCTAAAAAGAAATTCAAGTCTGCAGTAACGCGCAATAGAATAAAGCGACTAATGAAAGAGGCTTACCGACTGAATAAGTCTCAAGTTCAATCTGATCATCTTGCGTTGGCATTTGTTTACACTTCTAATGATATGCCCGACTTTAAATTTATTCAAAAGCGCTTTTTGAAATCTCTAGATAGGTTGAACAAAGAATTAGCTTAAGGTTTTCATATTGAAAGCCTTTTTTTCATTCTGAGAGCCGGTTTCTAAATAAATGCACCTTTAATCAATTTAATAGCAGTTCTTTCCTGTGGAATAGTCTTTGCAACTTCTCTGAGTAAAATATTTCTAAACTTAAATCTCAGAAAGACTATGAATAATACAGCAAAAATCATCACAGGTGTAGTAGCAGGAGTTGCAGCAGGAGCTGTCACAGGTATTTTGCTAGCGCCTGACAGCGGAAAAAATACTAGAAAGAAAATTGCAGAAGGAGCCAATGACATGGTAGATAACCTTAAGGAAGAAGCTGAAGTAAAAGCAAAGTCTGCCAAAGAGACTTATAACGACTCACTTGAAAAGGCTGCAAATTCTACTAAAAATGGAGTAGATAAAGCAAAAGAAAAACTGGCCATATCTTAAACTAAAACTAATTGTAGTTTAAAAACCTTCGGAGAGACCTTCGGAGGTTTTTTTGTTTTTAAACCCATCTACATCAAAATGATTTTATTCAAAAACATGATCTGTTATCTTCCGTTCTAATCCTGAAACAAATCTTTGATTATGAAAAAGATCATCGTTTGTCTAGTGCTTGGAGTGATGGTGCTAAGTGCGGCATCTCTTCGTCAAAACGACAAATACTTCGAAATCCTTAAGAACCTGGACATTTTCGCCACCATGTATAAGGAGGTAAATGCCAACTATGTAGATGATCTTAACCCGAACACGCTAATGCGCACAGGTATAGATGCAATGCTTACTTCATTAGATCCTTATACCGTTTATTATTCTGAAGATCAGATTGAGGATGTTCGAACGGAGAATACTGGTCAGTTTGGAGGGATTGGGGCCATTATTGGAGAGAGAAATGGAGGTGAGGTTACTGTCATTTTGCCGAATAAAGGCTATCCCGCGGAAAAGGCAGGGATGAAAAGAGGCGATGTAATTCTCTCAATAGATGGTGTAGATGTAAGCAATGATTATGATAAGGCGGGTACTTACCTTCGAGGTCAGGCATCTTCATCAGTAAATATTAAGGTGGAGCGACCAGGACAAGGACAAATAGATTTCAAAGTTGATTTCGAGAAAATTGAACTGCCTAATGTTCCTTATAGCGGAATGGTGAACGAGGAGGTTGGATATATAAAACTTACAGGGTTTAGAGATGCCGCAGGGAAAGAAGTGAAGGCTGCTTTACGAGAACTGAAAAAGGAAGGGGCTAAAAAGGTGATTTTAGATTTAAGAGACAATGGCGGAGGATTGTTGAATGAAGCGGTTAATATCTCGAACATTTTTATTGACAAAGGTGAGTTGGTGGTTACTACAAAAGGTAAGCTAGAAGAAATGAATGCTACCTATAAAACTTTAAATGCCGCTACTGATACAGAAATCCCATTGGCAGTATTAATTAATAGTTCTAGCGCGTCTGCTTCTGAAATTGTTGCTGGAGTGATGCAAGATTACGACCGTGGGGTACTAATTGGCAGAAAGTCTTTTGGAAAAGGACTCGTGCAAAGAACACTACCGCTCTCCTATAATTCGCAGATGAAAGTGACTATTGCTAAATACTATACACCGAGTGGTCGCTGTATTCAGGCAATAGACTATAGCACTAGAAATGATGATGGCTCGGTCGGAAAAATTGCAGACTCTCTTAAAACAGGTTTCAAAACAAATAATGGTAGGTTGGTTTATGATGGAGGAGGGGTAGACCCAGATTTTTCTGTAGAAAGGCAGAAGTTCTCTCCGGTAGCTATCGGGTTGCTAAGCGAAGACCTAATTTTCCGATTTGCAAATGAGTATAATAGCCAACTGGGTGAGATTGATAATCCAGTAACTTATAGGTTGCCAGAATCGGTGTTCACTGACTTCAAGGCATGGGTTGTGGATAAGGAGTTTAGTTATAGTCATCCCTTACAAGATGAAATAGATCAATTGAGGATTGCTGCAGAAGATGTAGGTGAGTTAAATAGAATTGCTGCTCAGTTGGGTGGCCTAGAAAAGGCCTTGACTAAAGATGTGCTATTAGACTTAGAAAAAAGTAAAGCAGAAATCATGTTTTTGCTGAAGGAAGAGTTTGTAACAAGGCAGTTTTTAGAGCCGGGAAAAATTGAGGCCTCATTTAGCTTCGATAAAGATGTTCAAAAGGCAATAGAGGTGCTCTCAAGTTCCAGTACCTACAATCAGACTCTTTCTGGTCAGTAGTCAATGGAGTCGTATTTGTTACTGTTTTTAATGGGGCTTATCGGAGGCTTTTTAGCAGGTCTGATTGGTATAGGTGGTGGGGTAATGTATGTCTTAGTGCTTCCTTATCTCTTAAATTCAATGGGCTTTCCCTCTTCAGATATAGTTCAGCTCACAATAGCTAATTCTATTTTCGGAACCATGTTCGCAGCCTTGTCTGGTAATGTTGCCTTATGGAAAAGAGGTGAGTTCTATACCAAGGAAGTCTTGAGCATTGGCTTCTTCGGTACTTTGGTGAGTTTGGCTATTCTGTATTTTTTCGTCAATACCCCTGCATACCAAAAAACAGAATTCAACATAGTGGTTATATGCTTAATGGTGCTTATCGTTTGGAGAACATTGCGGCAAGCAAAAATTGAGAGAGTCGAGGGTGAAGATAAGAAAGCTGGTGTGCTAGGTTTTTCATTTATAGGTAGTGCAGCCGGAGCTGTTGCGGCATTGTCTGGCTTAGGAGGTGGTACCATTATCATCCCAGTGCTCAATACAGGTTTCAAAATGACTATGCAGAAAGCCAAGTCTATCTCTCTTGGAGTTATATTCATTACGTCTTTCAGTCTTACGTTAATGAATGTTTTTGCAGTCACTAGTTTTGATTCTGCCAAATACTACTCGGGATATATTGTTTGGCCACTAGCTCTTATTCTATCGCTCGGAGTCGTTATTGCCTCGCCATTTGGTGTTTCTGTCGCCAGAAGACTGTCGGGAAAAACAATCAGTTATATCTTTGTGGCATTCGTAATGGTTGTCATTATCGATAAACTGATTCAATTAATTTAAAATGCCTTTGATTCTAAGTATAGAAACTTCTACCACTGTTTGTTCTGTGTCCATTACAGACGGAAAAAAAGTTATAGCCACAAGGAAGCTGTTAGAAGATAAGTCTCATGCGAGTCACTTAACCATTCTTATCCGAGAAGTGCTTGAAGAGTCGGGTAGGGCTATGTCCGATATAGAAGCAATAGCTATCTCAGAAGGGCCCGGGTCTTATACAGGTTTGAGAATTGGAGTGTCTACCGCTAAAGGACTTTGTTACGCATTAGGTGTTCCCTTAATTGGTATTAGTACATTGAAGGCGATGGCATATGAGGTGCAAGCAACCTCCAAACCTAGTGCTTTATTGTGTCCTATGATTGATGCTAGAAGGATGGAGGTCTACACCGCGGTGTATAATTCGAGTTTAGATGAGCTGCAGGCTCCACATCCGAAAATCTTGAATCAAGAGAGCTTTCAAGAAACTCTAGGAGATGCTTTTGTGTTATTTTTTGGTAACGGTTCAGGTAAGTTCAAAGAGGTGGTCTCTTTGTCAAATTCAGAATTTATCGAAGATCTATCACCATCTGCATGGGCAGTTGGTGTTTTGGCTTTTCAAAAGTTAGAGAATAATCAGGTGGAAGACTTGGCATACTTTGAACCAGTTTATTTGAAAGAGTTTCAGGCAACAAAGCCTAAATCATTATTGTAATGGCAGAAGAAATAATAAATAGAGTGGCCTCAAGCCCTTTGGTCACAATCGATTTAGAAGATTATTATCACAAAGGCGAAAGGGAAGTTTATGATTTGGCGCAAAACCTTTTTCAAGGAATGATTTTGCGCGAAAAGGATTTAAGAGAATTCGTGAAGGAACACGATTGGTCTAAGTACGAGGGAAAGAACATTGCGCTCACTTGTTCTGAAGATGCCATTGTGCCAACATGGGCATATATGTTAGTGGCTACAAAACTTGAAGGGATTGCGAATAAAGTTATAATGGGGTCTCTTGAAACTTTAGAATATGCTATTTATCAAGATGCCTTAAGAAAAATAGACCCCCAAGAGTTTGCTGATAAGCCTATAGTTATAAAAGGTTGTGGGGATTTGCCAGTTCCAGACTCAGCTTATGTAGAATTAACTATGCTTTTAAAGCCATATGCAAAGTCCATTATGTATGGTGAACCATGTAGTACAGTACCACTCTATAAAAAACTTAGAAGAGCGACTCCTTAAGTATCAGTCACTTATAAAATACTTTAATTTTTATTGAGGTGTTGCATTGCGGTTGGCGGAAAGTTTTCTACTTTTGCATCCCGTTTGAACGCAAGCGGTGCTCAAAAAGAGCGAAAAGATTGAAGTTTTGGGAGGTTAAAAAAGGATGAAAAAAAACTTCATTTTTATTTGGCTGAAAGCAAATAAGCTTGCTACCTTTGCCCTCCGCTTCTGAAGAGAAGAGGGAAAAAGCAAAGAAGAAAAGCTTCGAAAAAAAACTTTGAAATTTTATTTGCGATATTAAAAATATTCTTCTTACCTTTGCATCCGCTTTTGGAACAAAGGGTTTCAAAAAGAAGAAAAACAGAGCCAGCAACGGCAGGTTTCTGAGAGTTTAAAAGGGGTTAAAATCCGGTTTTAAACAACGTTTACTGAAGAGTGTGATGATGATTTTGATAACCATGAGTTAGCTATCAAAACTTTAATCAAGATCAAATAAGCTCACCATTATAATCAGTAGAAAAGTTCTTTGAATGAATGT
>NZ_LRPC01000003.1 GCF_001592965.1 Roseivirga spongicola
ACAACTATTATCTTCTTAAATTGAAGTGGAATGGATTGTTCTTCAGTACTTATAGGTTGATAAAGAATACCAGCTAGCTACCTCGACTGGTTTAACAACGTACTCCAGATGATGAATCTGTAAAAACTTATAGGCTAGGTTCTTTGAATGGTCCTGCTATGCTAGTTCTAAGAGAGGCAGGATCTAGATATTTACAAGCTAAGCCCAAAACATCTTGTGCAGTTGTGTTTAATACTTGGTCAATATATTGCTCATAGAAGCTAAATTCCACTTCTTGAGTATTCACCGTTTTGAATTTGGTGATTGCAGCGAATGGTGAACTAAAAGAGTTAATGAAAGAACCACACATATAGTTCTTTACCGTTTCCAATTCGGATTCTTGAATAAGTTGGTCTTGAAGAGTGTATATTTCTCTACTGATTTCTTCAAGGGTTTCTTTTTCGTTTTCTCCTTTGACATCTGTAGAAATAAGGAAGTAACCAGCGTGCTTAAGAGAGTATAGGGAAGAGTAGACTCCATATGTGTAACCTTTTTCTTCTCTTATATTTTTCATTAACCTTGAACCGAAGTACCCACCTAAAATTTCATTGCTAACCATAAATTTCAGATAGTCAGGGTGTGATCGGTTGAATAGCCTTTTTCCTTGTTTAATGGAGCTCTGAACAAACTTCTTGTCGCGGTGACAGATGCTTTCTCCAAAAGCTTGGAAGTGCTCTAAACCGGATCTTGTAGTGTACTGAATGTTTGTGCCGAATAAATGCTGAATAACCTGAACTGCGTCAATCGGAATATCTCCAGATAGATAGACATCAAATGATAAAACACTACTTTGATAGAGAGCTTTTATTTCATCAATTGAGACTGATTCTAAGTCTTCGATAGATAGGATATAACCATAAGGATGACCGTTGAAGAGTGTCTTTCTTAAATTTGTAGAAGAAAGGTAGGAGCCCTTTTCAAGGTTCATCTGTAATTTATTGATCTCTCTTTCTTTTAATAGTTTTAAAGACTTTTGATTGAACTCAGGAGTATAGAGCATTTCAGATAAGAGGCTTAGGTTCTCTTTAAAATGCTTTTTCAGTCCGTAGATGGCCACGGAAGAATGGTCAAAACTTGGGCTGATTTCTAAAAAGCTCCCAAGAGAATCTATTTGTTCAGATAGCTGATGACCAGTGCGTTTTTTGGTGCCTTCAGCTAGCATTTTAAGTGTTAATTGAACACTAGCTGCATTTTTAGCAGAAATGTTTCCTGCCTTCGTTAGTATTTCAACCTTAAACGCATTGGTGTTACTCTCTCTATGAAGATAGAGTTTTCCTCCTTGACCAAGGTCATAGTCCTCAATCTCGGGAAGAGTGATGTTACTTACCTGACGAATTGGGGGTGCCTGAGTTCTATCAAGCATATATTATTTGTCTTCTGATTTCGTAAAATTGAAAATAGCTCCAAATCTTAGAGTTTCGGCTAATGGATGCTCTTGCAATTGAGGTACTAGGTAGGAAAAGTTAAGCTCTAGCTTCTGCAACTTAAAGCCCACGCCAGCGGTGAAATATTTTCTATTTCCCTTGTTTACATGTTCGTAGAAATACCCAGCTCTTAAAGCGAAAGTTTCGCGATATTCATACTCAGCTCCCACTGAATACATTATTTCTTGAATTTCTTCTTTGAAGCCGCCTGGAGCGTCTCCGAATGATCCGAACATACCTGCTAGTAATCCTTTGTCGCGATGTGACCCATCAGCTTGCGGAGTTGGTACCATCAGTTTATTGAGGTCTAAGGCTAAAGTGATTTTGTTATAAGGATCTAAAAATGAAGAAAGTGAACTCCCTATCCTTAGGTTGGTAGGTATGAAGTCCTCTTCATCTGCACTATTGTAAGATATTTTGGAACCGATATTGGTAATAGAAGCTCCTAAAGCCAGTAATGACTGCTTATTGAAAACTGTAATTTGTTGGTTGTGGTAGATTCCAATGTCGGCAGCGATGCTTGTTCCTGGTTTTGGATCGGTTACAGGGCTTGTAGTAATGTTTCCAGACAGGTTAGAGAGAATGTACTTACCAGTAACCCCTATGCTTAAATTGTCGCTAAGTTTTCTAGAATATGAGGCAGATATAGCAAATTCTCTCGGAGTAAAGCTTCCTATTGGTTGCCCGTTTCCATTAGTGAGCTCAATATCACCAAGGTTGAAATAGGTTAGAGCAGCACCAAAGGCTTGTTCATCATCGAGTTTCTTATAGCCAGAAAGGTAAGACAAAGACATATCGTCTACGTACTTCTTTAGCCAAGGGGTAAAGGTTAAACCTAGTCCAGAGTTTTGGTTGATAAACGTAAGCTTAGCTGGGTTCCAGAAAGTGGAGTTTATGTCTGGTGTGGTTGCTACTCCTACATCGCCCATGGCGCCAGAAACAGGGTCTGGAGCGATTGTTAAAAACGGGACAGCTGTTGCTATTACATTGCGATCTGTATCTTGACCACTAATGGTTCCTGAGTTTTGAGCGTATACATTGACCGAAAAATAGGTAATAATTGTGGTGAGAATGATGAGCCTATTTCGCATGAAATTTTTGTTCAAAGATAGTACTATATAGTTAATTCGAAATTATCAGTTTTCCGCGTACAAAGTCGCTTTTTCCTGTAGTATTTGATGCCAACCTGAGTGTGTAAAAATATATTCCTGCTTCGAGACTTTGTTTATGGTGGTTTTTACCATCCCATTTAAGTTGTATTGTCTCTTCTGCACTCAATATTTCTGTCAGTAAATTATTGACAGGTTGACCTCTACTGTTTAGTATTTCAATCTCTAGATTTAGATTTTCTCCCAAAAGATTGTGCCCAACACTAAAGAAGGTTTCATCTATAAACGGGTTAGGATAGCTTTTTATTTCTGTAATAAATGAACTTTTGGTTCTAATCTCAAACTCTACTGTTTTGGATGATGAATTACCATGGACATCTCTAGCAGATACAGTGAGTGTGTATTTGCCTGTACTAAGATCTTCAAGATCCAATTCTGCAATACCTTTCTTGTAGTTGTCGAGTTGAGCGCTGTAGCGATCATTCAAGTTGAAAGTGAGACTGTCATTGAAGTTGAGAGTTAAACTCTGACCTAATACTGATTCCGAAATATTAATTCCACTTTCATCAGAGAGCTTAATTATGGTTTTTACGTTTTGATCATAGATTCCACTTACTGCCTTTAAGGTGTCGTTTAAGAAGATTCGTATTTCAGGCGGGGTATTGTCTACTAGGTGGTTTTCAAAGGTACCACCCAGTGTGAAGTTTAGATTGCTTCCCAAAGCATCAGAATTCTCATTGTTTTCAATTGCATATACTAGCATTTTACCTTCACCGAAAGCATAATTGATATTTTTAGGGACAATGAAATCAAGCTTGAACTTTCCGGAGGTTACCGAGGCCATTCCTTTAAATAGAACTATATCTCTTTCTTGGAACTGAAATGGAGGGTTTTCGGAGCCCCTTGTGGTCTTCTCTTGAGACTTATCAAACAAAGTAAAGCCAATGGTGCCTTGAAAGCTAGAATTCAATTGACCTCCTGCGGTAATTTGACCTTCTATAGTAACTGGTTGAAGTGCTTTGATTGTATCTTTTTTGGACGGAGTCTTACCATTAATAGCCGTAACACTTATTTCGTTTTTAGGATATGACAGTCTCATACTGGGGTCACCAAGTAGAATAAAATTACGATTGAGACTTCCTTCTAACGAGTTGTTTTTAGTGTATTTGATTACATCTCCGAGCCTTTGGTATTCATCCCCTTGCTTATTTAACATGGTTCCATAGAGTGCTTGGTTCAGCCTATAGTTCGTACTAGAAAACACGGGCCTTGTAGTGGTCAAGAGCCCTATTGTTCCACCTACATTTTTAAAGATCAGTCTTTCTGCGCCAGATTCAGTTAAGGGGTCGTCATTTCTTCCAAATTCGCAAGTAGCGGTTATAAGAAATGGAAGCTTGTAGGTGTTTCTCCATTCTTCCATTAGTTCGAAAGTGAGAATTCTCTCTTGCATCCAACCAAATTCTGCACCATGGCCAGTAAAATTGATGATTAATCGTCCTTCATTGACTGCCTCAATTAGTGCTTTTTCTGCATCTCTTGAGGTTTCACCAGAAGGTAAGCGTTCTTGTTTAAATGCATCTAAATAGAGCTTTCTGATTTGAAACTGTTGAAAAGAGGTGTCGACTAGCGTAGCTAACTGGTCAGCATCTCGTTGGTGAATGTTTCTATCACCATCGTCTGCAACAAAAAGTACTTTACTTCTCCAGTCGCCTAAGGTACTTGGGCTAGTTTGGTAAAGTATTATTTTATCTACGGCCTTTTTAGCTTGTGCTAAATCCTTGGCAGGTATACGTCCCACGCCAATGTCTAGAGAGTGGTCTCCTGCGGTAGATTCTTCCCATTCTCCTTCATGGTTTTCTAAGAAGCCATAAAAATCGTCTGAAGCAAAAGTGAGCAAGGGATGTATAGAGTTCCTTGATTCGTAAATGGGTACCAAATTGGTGTTTTCTTCTATTCGGTCTTTGTAATCGTAGGATCCTTTACCAAAGAAAAGTACATATTTTAAGGTGCCTTGATCGTACTTGTATTTGATGAAATTCCTTATTGCTGATACATCTTGTCGGCCAGCACTAAACTCATTGTAAATCTGATTTACAGTGGCTACTTGAACAGAAAGTTGATCGTGGGAATTTCGAAAATCAGCAAGTCTTTGAGCTTCCGAATGTAAACTCTCGTGAGTAATGATTAAAAAATCGACTGCAACTGATGATTTGAGGTCTTGATTCTGTAAGTCTTCGTATAAATCTGGCTCAGGTAGATTGTTCGAATTAAAGACCATAAATTCAGTGTATGTATTACTGAAAGTAGAAAAGGTAATCTTGTTATCGATGACTGAATGTTGCTGCTCTTTAATATTCGTAGGATCGGTGACATCCCATACTTGATGAGCACTTGCATTACTGTTAATGGAGAAAGTTGAAATGCCTGAGTTTTGCGCTGGGTATCTTAAAATTAATGGATTGTTTGTGAAAACTGGTTCAATCGGAAGGTCAACCCAGTACTTGTTCAAGTATGCTACAGAACTATTGGCTCCGTTTCTATTATAGGTGAATTGAACGTTTATTTGAGAGTCATCTATTTGAGTACTGCTAATGCTGAATGTATTATTCTGAAGGTTTCCTTTAACTGCATATTGTGAGTTTGGTATGGCTTCAAAATTAAGAGTGCCCAAAGCATTGTTATTAATTTGTATGTCTAAGCTAGTAGATACATAGGCTTGGCTTAAAAATTCTGCAAATACTTTGACGGTACTATTAGGTGACAGACTGGGTGTCTGATGTTGAAAGCTGATTGAGTTAATGGCATTCAGTTGTTCGCCAAACCATTCTCTTCCAGAGGAAAGAATGTTTGTCTCATCTGACTCGTGGTATACAAGCTGTCTAGCCGATTTCACTAAATTACCCGAGCTTCCTAAGTCTGGTTTTGCTTCTAACCTAAGTCCTGGCTCATTCTTAGTAGTTAGAAAATAGAAGATTTCATCTGTGTATAGGTTCTTGGTTATATTGAATTGGTCGGAATTTGCGTCATAATCTACTTGGTTAATCTCATCTACATAAAACAATATGTAGTCGTTTTCACCAAATACGCCATCGGACTCACCAACTACCGTGATAGGATTTTCTTGGAGGTCTATGTAGCGATTTTCGCTTAAGCTTTGCGGAAGCATACCTCCGGTCTGACCATAGATAGCTATGTTTTTGGGGTCTATATCTGATGGATCAAAACCAAATTCTCTGAGCTTATTCCATGTGATTTTGTATACTCCAGACTCCGAGAACGACATTTTCACCCATTTACCAGAGCCTAAAACACTGCTCTGGCACAAAAGGCATTGCGGAATTAGCAGTAAAGAAATAAGAAGTAGGTTTAAGCGCTTCAAAGTTTGAATATGACAATTGAATAACGACAAACCCTATTTGTTCGCATTTTCGGGTCTCTTAAAATTAGTGATTATAGAGAGCAATAGATAGATTATCATTATCCATGGAGCAGCCTGATACTGTAGAGTAATGGCTAGAACTAAACCTGACACAAGTAATATGTACTTTTCCCAATTAGAAGCGAAACCAAAGCCTTTGAATTTTAGAGATATCATTCTTAAAGGAGATACCATTAGATAAGAAAAGAATACGGCCATGATTACCCATGCTATAGGTGTTTCAGTTAAACTCTTGCCAAAGTAACTCTCTCCCTGCCATACTATTATGGGAAGCGTTGAGACGAATAATCCGTGTGCTGTTGTAGAAATACCTTTAAAGCTTGTTTGTTGATCTTCAGAGATATTGAATACTGCAAGTCTTATAGCGGAACAAGCTGGAACCAACAAAATTAGATATCCCCAGCCTTGAATTGGGTACATTGAGGCGTAGATGAAGGTTGGCAATACTCCAAATGTGATTAGGTCAGCAAGTGAATCTAGCTGTACACCTAACTTTGAAGATACTTTTAAGGCCCGCGCCACTGCTCCATCTAACAAGTCAAAAAAAGCAGCCAGGAATACGTATAGATGAACTACCGGCTCGCTGTTTTCAGGTTTCGTTAGAATTTGCTGAATAGCTAAGACTCCAAGGCAAAGATTACCTAAGGTGAATAGGTTTGGGATATTCTTTTTGATCCAACTCATACTAGCTTACAAAAAGGATTGTATAGTTTCTCGTGACCTATGGTTGTTTCTCCTCCATGACCAGAGTAAACAACTGTCTCATCAGGAAGAGTGAAGAACTGGGTTTTAATGCTTTCCATTAATGTATCAAAATCTCCTCCAGGAAGGTCCGTTCTTCCGATGCTTTCTTGAAAGAGAACATCTCCACCAATTATAAAACCATCTGCAGCACTATAGAAAGCTATATGTCCGGGAGCATGCCCAGGGGCGAAGAGTACCTTCAAAGTTCTATTTCCAATTTTAATTTCATCACCTTCTTTTAAGGACTGATCTGGTATAGATGGTGTATACTTTTGAAATCCATAGCTAGAAGCATAGGCTTCTACAGATTTTAAGGTTGTAGCATCGTGTTCTCCAATCCATAAAGGCACGTCAAATTGCCTTTTAGCAAAGGCGTTACCCAATACATGGTCTATATGACCATGGGTATTGAGTATTTTCTCAATCTGAATACTTTTATCTTCAATGCACTCAATCAGTGCTTGTTCTTCAGCTGGGTCATAACAGCCCGGATCTATGATTACTCCTTTGCCACTATCATGAAGAATGTATGTATTCTCCATAAAAGGGTTAAAAGTGAATTTAATTACCTCCATGTATTCAATTTTTAAAAGCTCTAAATTTCATTGATTATTCAAGAGTAATCAAAAATACTTCAATAATTTCACAGCATGCGGGTTGACTATCTGATTGTAGGGGCTGGAATTGCTGGGAGTGTGCTGGCTGACCATTTATTAAAAGCAGGAAAAGAGGTGATGGTTGTAGACGATGCCACCAAATCTAATTCTTCTAAGGTGGCCGGAGGTTTATACAACCCTATTACCGGAAGGCAAATGGTTAAAACTTGGAATTGCGACAGGCTTTTCGATTATCTCATACCTTATTATAAAGGACTAGAAACAGAGTTGAAGACCAATTTTTTGTTTGATACTCCGATTTATAGGCCGTTTTTTTCCATAGAAGAGCAGAATGAGTGGATGGCAAAAAGTGCCGAAAATCAATACTCGAGTTACATTAAAGAGATTAAATCCAAACCTGAATGGACTAATGAAGTGTCTAATCCTTATGGTGGTTTATTGCTAAGTAAATCAGGATACTTGGATACTTCAGTTTTTTTAGAGGCATTTAAAGACAAGCTGAGAAGAAGTAAGAAGCTAATTAAATCTGATTTTGATTTTCCTCAACTCAAGAAGTTGACAGAAGGCTATTCATTCGAGGGAGTGACGGCTAAAAGAATAATATTTTGTGACGGAAGATTCGGGGTCGATAACCCATACTTCTCATGGTTGCCATTTAGTTTGGTAAAAGGAGAGTTGCTTTTTATGAAATCTGACGTTTCTCCAAGGGTAATTTATAATAGAGGTGTATTTGTAATACCCCTCGGTAACGGTTTCATGAAATGTGGTTCTACTTATGAGCACAATGAACTCAATGAACTTCCAACCAAAAAGGCAAAAGACGAGTTAATACAAAGGGTTGAAAAGTTGATAAATTTCGACTTTGAGGTGATTGACCAAAAAGCAGGTGTACGACCAGCAACAAAAGACCGAAAACCTTTTATTGGAGAACATCCAGTAGAAAAAGGGATTTGGATTTTTAATGGTTTAGGTACAAAAGGAGTGTCTTTAGCTCCATTTTATGCCAAGCAATTGGTTGAGCATATGGAAGATGATCAACCTTTAGATGCCGAGGTCAATATTGAAAGGTTTTTTTCGTTATTTTAATTGTTTCTTCAGTAACCATATATGGTGAGAGATTATACTAGGCTACTTCAAGCATCTTTTTTTGCACTGATTTTATTCATTGCTACACCTCAGACACAGGCTCAAACCTATAAAGTAGAGTTTGGTAAGAACAGAATCCAATACAAGTATTTCGATTGGAACTACTATGCCTCTGAAAATTTTGAGGTTTACTTCTATAATGGAGGTAGAGATATTGCTTACAAGACAATAGAATACCTAGAAGAAGAGTTTAGCCGAATTACAGAAACCATCGGATACCCACCATTTGCGAAAATTCGAGTATTCCTCTATAACTCAGTTGTAGACAAACAGCAGAGTAACGTTGGGGTTAATGCTGGTGATTTTACTGTGGGTGGTCAAACCGATTTTGTTCAGTCGCAAGTTGAGTTGGCTTACTCTGGTGACTACACCTCATTTAAAGAAAAGGTTATTTACAGCATTACCGAAATGCTGATAGAGGAGATGCTTTACGGAGGAAACATAGCCGAAATGTTTCAGAGCTCCTTTACTAATCCTATTCCACTATGGTTTACAGGGGGTATTGCCAGATACGTGTCCGTTGGGTGGGATAGTAAATCTGACGATGCAGTAAGAGAATATGTTTCTACTACAACTGAGGATAGTTTTGTTAAGCTAACGCCAGAGATGAATATCCTCTTGGGCCAATCTATTTGGAATTTTATTGCTCAAAAATATGGGCAGAGAAGTATCTCTAATATTCTGAATTTAGCAAGGATAATACGTAATGAAGAGAATAGTATAGAGAGAACCTTAGGGGTGCCATTTGATCAGTTTATGAAAGAATGGAGGGTTTTTTATAGCAACACTAATGTTGAACTTAGAAAGTCCTATAAACTTCCAAATGAAGCTAATAGGGTTAGTGGGAAGAATAGAAATGGGATGAGCTTTACTGACGTAAAGTTCAGTCCTGACGGCAAGTTTTTAGCTTATTCTAGAATGTCTCAGGGTCAATTCAGTATTAAGGTGCTGAATATGGCAAATAATGATGAGAAGGAGATCTTTAATGGTGGACTAAAGCTTAATGACCAGGAGGTAGATATGGAATATCCATTATTAAGTTGGGCAGATAGTACAACATTAGGTATTGTTTATGCGGAAGATGGTCGCAATATAGTAGCTGTAAAAAGATTAGGTACTAAGGGAGAGCAGAAGATAGAAATCCCATTACTAAGTAAAATACAAAGTTTTGATTTTAAAGATGGTGGTAGGTTTGCCGTTATGACAGGAGCTATAAACGATGTTCCGAACGCATTTACCTATAATCTAGTTAGAGGGCAGGTCAGAAAAATAAGCGATGATTATTATGATGAAAGAGATATCACTTTTTACCCAGGCTCTAATCAGATTGTATTTATATCTAACAGGAAAACCGATAGTGTATTTGTAGATGGCCCACAAACTTTAAAAGAAGTTGAAGGAAATCAGTTTAATCTTTATGCATATGATATAGATTACCCAGACAGCTCATTTAAGAAGCTTACAAATGCCTTGGCTGTAGCGAAGCGCCCTAAGGTTGTAGATGGAAACTTCGTGCTTTACTTGTCAGATCAACAAGGAATAAATAACATCTATAAGTTTAATGGTTACGACTCTACTAGTGTCCAAATAACCGACTTTTTGTATGGTATAAAAGCATATGACTACCACCCTGAATCAAGAATGCTTGCGTTTGTCTCTAGTCAAAACGGAGAAGAGTCTGTCTTTTTGAAAACTATCGATATAGGCTCATCAATGTTTAGCCCTGTTACACCTAGGCGTGCTTTAGAAGTGGCTAGAATTTTAGCAGAAAGAAGAAGGAGTAGAATTGGCAAGCAATATAATCAGTTAGATTCGCTCAGTAACCCCGAAAAACTACCAACTTCTACACGATCTCCACTTCAAAAGTTAGACTCTCTTAAGGAAGGTGCTATCAATACGGAAGCGTATGAGTTTGAAGCTCAGACCAAAGTTGACACCAGGGATTATAGGTTCGAGAAGCCATCTGAAGATCCAAATGTTAGTGGGCGATCTTTTTTAAGTATTTACCAAAATGCTAATGCCGGCAATACTATACAAGGCCCTACTAATTACGAGAATAGGTTTCAGACTAATAATGTGGTTACCACTTTTGTAATAGACGAGTTGCGTTCATTTTCTCAATTATTAGAAATTGAAATGAATGACTATCTCCGGAACCATAGGTTTAAAGGAGGGGTGTTAATACCTCTTAGCTTTAGCTCTGGTTATGATGTTTATGGTGAGTATGAGTACCTGAAAAATAGAATTGACCTCAGTGCTGGCTACTATAGAAAGAGCATTGTGAGAATGAATGCATCGAATTTTTTAAATCAACGATTCAACAAGAGTACATTTAATCTAGGGTTGAGTTACCCCTTCACTCATAAGTTAAGACTGGAGTTTAATCCATTTTTCACTCAAACTAAGTATATAGATAGAGATATCAGATTGCTAATACCTAGTAATAATCCGGCACAATATGTTTCTGAAATTACCTCTGATTACTTAGGCTTTAATTCATCTTTAGTTTTTGACAATACCATTGTTACTGGAACCAACCTTCACCAAGGAACGAGGGCTAAAATTAGGTATGAAACTCATTTAAAAATGAATCAAAATGCCGTCAGCTTCAGTAACTTGGAAGTAGATGTCCGTCACTATTATAAATTAAACAGAGCTATCTACTTAGCAGGCAGGGCATATTTTGGGTCTTACTATGGAAATGCACCGAAAAAGTATCTTTTAGGAGGAGTTGATAACTGGGCTTTCAATACAATAGAGTCTAGTAATGCAGAGATTAATCCATTGGAGTTTCAAACACTTTTTGATAACAGCGATGTTTTATTTCATCAGTTTACTAACCTTCGAGGCTATAACTATAATACTTTCCAAGGTAGAAATGTAATGACATTCTCAGGTGAGCTGAGGTTTCCGATTAACCAATTAATGAGTAACAGCGATTTGAAATCTAACTTCTTGAGAAACCTGCAGTTTGTTGCGTTTTATGATATTGGTTCTGCTTGGGATGATCTATCACCGTTTAAAAAGAAGAATAACTTGAATATTGAGGAAATTAGGAATGACAATTCTCCATTTAGTGCCGTAATAAACAATTTCTCCAATCCATGGCTTCAAAGCACAGGAGTAGGAGTAAGAACTATGTTGTTCGGTTTCTTCTCAAGAATTGACTTCTCTTTCCCTATCCGCAACTTCGAAACCCTAGATCCAAAACTCCAACTTTCATTCGGATACGACTTCTAGTTTTTTTAGCATCTGAATTAGTCTATTTTTGATATTCAATTTTAGAGTATGTTGAAATCTATGACTGGCTACGGCCGAACAAAAGGCAAGATTAATGGCTTTCAAGCCGATGTGGAGATTAGAACATTAAATTCTAAGTTCTTAGATCTGCAACTCAAAGTACCACGAACTTTTCAGGGCAAAGAATTAGAAATAAGATCACTTATTTCCGATAGTTTGAAAAGGGGTAAGGTTTCGCTTAATGTTGAACTTACTCAAGATACTGACGTGGAAAGTGAGCAGGTGAATCATGAGTTGTTCAGAAGATACTACAAGGAGTATAATAAGCTGGCACAAGAGGTTGGCGCTTCTACTAATGATATTTTCAGGCTTGCCCTGCATAGTCCTGATGTTATGTCATCTTCTAATATTGATGAGAAAGTTTTAGAAGAGCAGTGGACTCAGTTGATGCCTTTGCTAAAACAAGCGATAGCACATTGCGATGACTTTCGTATTCAAGAAGGAGCCAACTTGGAAAAAGAGTTAGGGAGTTATATAGATGGTATAGCAGGTCAGCTTGAAGAAATAATAAGTCACGATCCTGATAGGGTAGAGGTTATAAAAGAAAGAATTAAGAAGCATCAGCAAGAGATTGAAGGCTCAGATGAGTTTGATAAGAATCGTTTTGAGCAGGAAATGATCTACTATATAGAGAAACTAGACATTTCTGAAGAGATAGTGAGGTTGAAGAATCACTTAAGCTATTTCAGAGAGGTAATGGCCGAAGATGATTCCCAAGGAAAGAAGCTTGGGTTTATCAGTCAAGAAATTGGTAGAGAGATTAACACTATTGGCTCAAAGGCTAATTATGCTCCAGTCCAAAAGCTGGTTGTAGGCATGAAAGACGAACTCGAAAAGATTAAGGAGCAGTTACTAAATATTATATAGTCTTATCTGGCTCCAAGGTCTTAACTATAGCTCAACGTCAAGATTGGTTCACTGCCTGTAAGCCCTGACCTTCCCAGAAATGCTGGGAAGATCTGACTGTAAGTTCATAGGGAATTTTCCCCCTGAATATCTACCTTAAGTCAAAGTGTATAAATAGAGACATTCTTGACTTTACTGGATTGCCTCTTTGTAGACCGGGATTCCATTTAGGAGCCATTTTTAGTACCCTTATGGCTTCGTCATCACAACCAGCACCAATTCCTCTTACAACCTCTATATCGGATATGTTTCCTTCCTTATCCACGACAAAGTTTAGAAATACTTTCCCCTCAATTCCAGCCCTTTTGGCCATTTTTGGGTACTTAAGATTGTCATGTAGAAACTGACCCCAAGCCTGCATACCACCAGGAAAGCTAGCTTGAGTTTCAGCTATAACAATGGTGTTGTCATTGACTATTTCATCTGGGATATCGTACGATTCGTAATCTTCAATGACATCTGTTGCTTCAAAATCAAAGTCTGGAATATCTATCTCTGGTGTTTCAATTTCATCATCAACAATGTCAATCAGTACAGGTTGTGGTTTAGGCTTTGGGGGCTGTGGTTCTTTGTGTTTGGTTATTGGCGTTTCGTCAAATATTTCAGCGTCCAGGGAATAATGGCCAATTATTTTATCGGGTTGAATTTCTGTCTTAATCTGAAATGCTGAGAACACTAGGAGTGAGCTGATGCATAGACCAATACTCATAAAGAGGTTTCTTTTAAGAGTATAATTTACTGAGTTGTTCTTCTTAATTTCCATGACTATTTATTTAGTGTTGAAACTAATTATTTAGTTATTGTGTTTAAAATAAAACCCACTTCTCAGTGGGCTTCATTATTTATTTCAGCTTGAAAACTATCCTAAATTGCATTCTGGACTTCACAGCTCTACCTCGCTGCTTTCCAGGATTCCACTTTGGAGACTCTTTAAGTACTCTTACGGCTTCTTCATCACATCCACCTCCGATTCCACGAATAACTTGGATATCAGAAATGTTACCTTCTTTGTCTACGATGAAAGATAAGAATACAGCTCCATCAATACCCATTCTTTTAGCTTGTCTTGGGTATTCAAGGTTTTTACTTAAGTATTTCATCCAAGCAGCGTTTCCACCAGGGAAAGAAGCTTGCTCTTCTACGATCATGAATACTTCATCTGCCACTTCTTCTTCTGGCTCCTCCTCGAAGATGATCTCTTCAACCTCAGTTTCTTCTGTGATTTCTACATCAAGGTCAATTTCAATTTCTTCTTCAATCTCTTCCTCATCTGGAATTTCGATAATTTGAGGCTGCTTAATTGGTGGCGGTGGTGGCGGTGGTTGCTCGGTTGGAGGTATTTCGGTTAATTCTTCAAAATCATCCGGAGCCATACCTAGATCCATCAACTCGCCTTCTTCATACTGCTTTGCTTCGAAAGCATATAAAGTTAGGGACAAGCTAATGATCAGGCCAAGAGCCATATACATGGTTCTTTTTTTGCCGACATCCGCTTTAGGGGTTTTCTTTAATTCCATAACTTTTCTTCAGTTAGATTCTAAAACTATAATATTAGTTTAGGAATCGCAAGTTTATTTTTGATAAAAATCATAAAAACAATTACACCAAACAAGGCTCCTGTAAAATTTGCAAGTAAATCATAAATATCTGCCATACGACCAGGTACATATTGTTGCAAACCTTCTAGGATAATCCCGTAAACTAAGCATATAGTTAACGTGAGATTCCTTTGTTTTGTTCCTTTACCTTTCAGTTTTCCTTTAAGAGAGTACCCAATAAGTACCAGTAGACTAAATATTAGAAAAACAGCTAGGTGGGCTAATTTGTCGTAAGAAAGAAGCTTTGACTGCGGAAAAGTGTCTTGTGGCAGTAGCATTAAGAAGGCCAAGGTTATGGCCCAGATTATTGCTGGCCAATAAGCATACGGCCTCAGCTTCTCAAACATCTTAACCTGCTATAAGCGACTTGTAGTCTTCTGCAGAAAGAAGGTCATCTAATTGAGATGAATCAGATAATTTAATTTTGATCATCCAACCTTCTTCATAAGCGTTGTCGTTTACTTTTTCTGGTGAGTCTTCGAGGTCTTCATTTACCTCCACAATCTCTCCACTCAGTGGCATAAACAAGTCTGAAACTGTTTTTACTGCTTCAACAGTACCAAATACTTCATTAGCATTTAGAGTGTCTCCCTCAGTTTCAATTTCAACATAAACAATATCACCTAGTTCGCCTTGAGCAAAGTCTGTGATGCCTACTGTGGCTACATCGCCATCTACCTTCACCCACTCGTGGTCTTTCGTGTACTTTAAGTCTGCAGGTACGTTCATAGTGTCATTTCAATTTGCACCAAAATTACATGCTTTAATGAGAATTGCAGACTTTATTGTGACAAACTGAATTGAATTCTTCCGCCAAATGTAGTTCGTGCATTTAGGAAGCTAGTAGATACTCGTGGGTCGTTAACGCTTCGGTCGAAATACAGGGTTACTAGCAGGGCTTCGCTAATCTTGTAATCTACTGTTGGATTGAGCCTGAAGGTCATTATACCATCTGTTATGATAGGATCTTCATCGATTCTACGTTGAACAACCTTGGTGTCTGAAATGGTGAGTCCCATGTTGAACCTCAGTTCATTTGGAAGAGACTCTCTTCGGCCATTTATTCTGAACGGTATTTGAACTCCAGATTTAGCGAAGCCAACGTTTAGAACGAAATCTTTCTTTTGCCTTTCAGTGATTTGAATATTGGATAGGTTAAGTCCTAGGTTTCTTTCTCTATTGTAATCTAGCCTAAGCGTCCAGTTGCCTTTTGTTCTCATATTCATGCCTATAAATGGAGCCATTCTTTCTGTCATTACTACTTGTTGGGCTAAATAGACAGGAACTAAATCTCCGTTTTCATTGAATTGAGAGGCCAGGCCAGCATCTCTTAAGCTATAATCTAGCGTTAGGCCTGTTGTGTAAAGAGGTGAGTTTACGAAATTACTGACATCATATTGGCTAGCATAAGCATGGCTTATTGAGAAAGTGCTGAATACATCGCTAATACCCGGAATTTTGGAAAGACCGTTATAATTAATGCTCCAGTTAGGAATAGGCAGTTTTGGGAATGGACTTAGGTTTACACTTTCTGGATTTTTGCCCGTATATGCAGCTATGAACGCGGGAATTACAACTTCTTGAGAGTTAATATCGTATTCCCCGTTTTCATTTAGGCCGTCAAGCCTTTGCTTTAAGGCGCTTCTGTAATTTTCAAAATTTTCAAAAAGAGGAGAGGTATTATCTGCATTATCTTTTTCAAAGGCTGTTTTAATCATCATGAATGAGATGCCATAAGTACCTGTTCTATTCGGGTTAATGCTGACAAAACCGGGATTATCGGCATCGTTTCGGAATATTTCTTGATAATTATCAGTGTAGTTTTTGCGTCCGTTTACATTAATTCTGAAGTCTTGGAATGGTTCTACTACAGCATCGAAGCCATAGGTAGTAGTTCTATTTTGTTGAAAAGGTGAGGTGAGGAATTCGCTTGGAGCGTATAGGCTGTTATTAGCCAATCTGTTTCTTATACTGTTGTCTTGTGAGCCTAAAACAAAGCCAAGGCCTGGGTTTTCAAATCCTTTGTCTAACCCGAAGAGATAGACGTCTGGCATGTATCCCGGTAAAATGGTGCCTTCTGTTCGGGCATAATTAAAGTTGACACTTCTAAGCGACATAAGGGCTCTTAAGAAGCCTTTCCAGAACGGTATTTCAGATATACTCTTTCTTTGCGTTGAGTCTGCTGCAGCAGCGTTTGAGCCAGGTCTGGTTCTGCTTCTGGTTGGTGTGTTAATTTTCTTAAGTACACCGATGTTATTGTAAAGCTTCACTAAGTCTAGCTTACCTGTTACCCCATACTTTCTATTATTTCTGGCTGTATTTCCAAGTGTGTCTCGCTGGCCTATAGCTCCAGCTATCCAATTAAATGTGGTGGTATAATCAACGTCAGAGCTAATCCAGTCTGTAGCTGGTATTTTATCGAATGGAAGGGTATAGCCAGCAGTTATACTATGGGTATAGTTTTTAATTCTGCCGAATTTTTTAAAGTTGTTCCATATAGAGTCCCGTTTTACATCGGTATTAATATCACCCTCAGGTTCGTCAACAATGGCGTTTACCGTAGCTGTGTAATCTAAAGTGAGCCTTTCTGTTAGGTCCCAATTAACTGCATATCTTCTGTCGAAGGTGAAAGACTTTTCGTAATACGGATCAATTCCATCAGTGCCCAAATCTGCATTGCGCAACTGTGTCTTTAGAAAACTTCTGTTTACATCGCCATTGACTGTTATGGAGGTAGGGATCGGGTTGAAGTTGATGTCTTGGATTAGCTGAAGCCATTTGGAGTTCAGAAATTCAGCATTTTTAAAAGGAGCTATATTCAGTGGGGCAGGGTTATAACTGTAATTAATAGCGCCTCTGTAATTTCTGTAGGCGTATTCGGCAGTATTGATATTGCTTCGGTCTATCTCATTATAAGCATAGGTGAAGCTAAAGTTTTCTATGGCCCAAGGTAAGTTAAGGCCTCCTTCTCCAGTCCTCCTTTTTCGTACGTTTGAAAAGTTAAAGCTCCTTCTTTTAGATACATCAACCACCTTGTCAAAATAGTCATCTCGTTCTCCTTCATCATCGAAAGAATTCAAAACATCTTCTAACGGTAAATCTGGGTCTAAAGGATCGAACTGAGGGACTGATCGAGCGTGTTCCACACTGTAGAACGCTGGGATTTCTAAGCCCCAGTCTTCTGGGAAAAACTTGTGTAGTGCTACGCTGGTAGAAATATCATAGGCAGTCATTTTTTCTCTGTTTCTTTCCGAAACCTTATCTGAGATTCCACCAAAACCGATTGATGAGTGAGAGAATGAAGCAGAAACATTTCCTAAATCTGCCAGCTGAGCATCTAATCGAGCATTAGCTGCCCAACCAGACTTAGAGTCAAAGTCTGTAACTCTAAGTTCATTTGCCCAGAGGTAGAAAGTTTTTGGTTCGGCATCTAGAGAGCTAGGGTTTCTAACCCCAATCATTAATGTCTGAACAGAGCTCATATCTGGCCTACCTACAACAGTAACATTGTATTTGCCAACAGTAGCAGTATATGGTAGGTTGAGGTTGGCGTTCATTCTATTGCGCTCTGCTTTTACTTCGTAGAGATCGCTAAAGGCTATGTCTATTTCATTTTCTTCAGGCCAAATGAGTTCTGGAGAAATGTCGCCTGATTGAGTCATGGTAAGCGGAACCTCTACCTCATAATAGTTCTCGGTGAAATCGGTACCTAACCTTAAGAAGGCAGTTACCTCGCCTGGTTGAAGATTATCTGGACTGTCTGCATGCAAGAACATTTTTATTCTTCCATAATTGACCATGTCCATAGTTACGTTTTTATATACCGCTCTAGCATCTCTATCTCTAAGTCCATCTACATAAAGTTGAATGGACTGCTCATTTCTTCTACGTTCAACAGTTGAGGTATTGTCTCTGTCTCGCTGAATGCCTGGAGGGAGCACATAAGGCGGTCTGCCATCTGCTGCCTGACTATTGTCTTCAATGTTTACAACCCCTACAGTAAAATTGGGGTCAGATGGTTCAGGTATTTCAAACAGCCCTTTTTCATATAAACTTTCTTGGAAGGTTCTCCACTGGCTACCAACCATTCTGAAATTGACAAACCTTAAAACAACTGGCTCTTCAAATTCGGTGAGGTAAGTTCTTACATATCTGATGGACTTAAACCCGTTGATATTTCCTTGTACGCGGTCTGGTTTTCTAACAGGAATACGGAAAAGGTACCAGCTGACTTGGTCGCCATTTACTTCATTGGTTACTTTATCTACAATATTGTTGGTGCCTACCTGGAATTGACTTGGTCGAACATCAATTTCATACTCGTAATATTCCTCTAAGTCGGCCAGAGTATTATCTCTATTTAGGTCTTCATTGTCTGGGAGGTTGCTGTTAGAAGCGGTAAAAGTTTGATTGCCCGTAGATAATGGGCTATTACCTTCCATGCCGTTGAAGTTTTTATATCGGGCTAGAATCTTTACATCAGCAGCATCTAATTCATCGCTTAAATAGTACTGGAAGTTATCTCCCGATGGATCACTTTCTAGCGCAGCTCTAACCTCTGCACTAACATTTACACTAGATAGGTAATCGGTGAAAAAAGTGACTTCGTCTGTAGACTTGAGTCCGTCTAGTCCAACGTCTTGATTTTCTCTGGCGCCTTGGCTATTGTCGAAAGCTGGATTTAGGTAGGGCTGGTTGGTTACATAACCCCATTCGTTAACCACCACATCGTTAGGGTCTGTAGAGCCATCTGTAGGAAGTCCTTGCTCAAAAGCATGTCTTTCATCCTTCATTAAGTCTTCTGAAATACTACCCAGGTTGAGGAACATTTTACCACCAGTTGTATTGGCTTTTGGCGGGTTTATGCCATCATCTATTTGGCCTCGTGGATTCTGAGGTGTACCGTTAGAGCTATTTATAAACGGATCCATCATCCAGAACTCTATGTACTCAATATTGGTCTTGTCGAAATCTACCTCATTGGTGATGGCTCTAACAATTCCTCCAAAGTTCTTTTCGGGTTCAGGTAGTGTTCCATCTGGGTTCAAGTCAGGATTGTAATTGTACATTCCTCGCTCTGATGGATAGTAGGCGATATCAAACGATGGCTCGTTTACCACAATTTGTTGAGGGTCTCGTTTTATTACTTCTGTTTGACCAATAGAGCGCACATAGTGGTTTTCTAAGTCTTCAGGAGTAATATTCTGTGGCCTGTTTCTGCCAGAAGATCTGTAGAAAACATTGTCTATGGTGTACCAAGCAATTTTTGCTCTTCTGTAGTTGGCGCCTAGTCTGTCTGGTGTTTGATTGGATAGGTCGAACCTATTGTCATCTGTTTTCGGGGTAGATGCAAGTTTCCAACTTTGAGGATTACTGAGACTAAAAGGTGTTACTGTGGCTTCAAAATCGTCTATGTATGAGGTGCTCGTTCCATTTACTTGGTTTGAAGTACCTGGAATGAGCTGGGCAAATTCGCCACCCATAGTTATTTTAGATGGTGCTTTAGTGTCTATAAATGGAAGGGCATCTACCATTCTTGTCAGTAAGCGAGAGTCTGCACTATAGTTGAAATCTAAGCCCCACATGGTATTGCTCACAGGTTCATTCCCTATGTTTACTCTAGATAGTTGAGGCCTTTCATTTAGGTGTAGGAGGGTGAGGCCAACATTGGTTTTGTCATTGACTACATAATCTAATCGTGTACCTAAGAGATTTCTCGCCTGAAAACTGAAGAGGTCTGCCTTTTCATAAGTTACACGGATCTTTTTTCCTGAATTAAGGATAGATGGGTTAATGATGGTGACCTTTCCTATGGTGTAATCTACCGTGTAATCAGAGCCTTCAACAAGCCTGGTACCACCTGCGGTAACCACTACACTACCTTCGGCCACTTGAAAGGCATTAAGGTTTATTTCATTGGTAGAGCCAGACTGCAGGCTTCCTTTAATAAAGTATTTATTCAGTCTGGAAATTAGCTGAGCATCGGCACGGGTTGTTTGGTAAAGCGTGTCGAATACATATTTGTCTTTTAAAAACTGTTCAGAATCTAGGAATTGTTCTTCTAGCCTATCGCCAAAGGGTTCTAAATAGGGAAATACCATGTAGCCTCTATCAGGATTTATGGTTACGCCTTCTACATAATCGAAATTACCGTCTTTCTGTGGGTCGCCATTTTGATTAAGCTTATCCAGTCCCATAATTTCTATGAGAGGAATGTCTTTGGTGTTCTGGCCTTCGTGCAAACTAGGGTTATCAATTCCCGTATTATCATCGCGGTAAATGACCCTTAATTGAAACGATTGCTTTTCTATGTTGGCAGCATTGAGGTTATAGATGTTCTTCATCATCAGGTTCCAGGTAGGAACTTGAGTGTTGATTTTATTAGGGCGAAGCATCTTTAGGAAAATGATGTCTTCTTCACTTCTTCCTTGATAGTCTTCGGTCATTTCACCCACCTTGTAATTTCTGCCTTGGTAGTTGTACTCGAAAGAAACGGCTAGCACTTCATCATTTTGTAGCTGTCTGCTTAGAGAGAGAAAGCCTAAAGCGCTATTGAAGTAATATTCGGAAGGATCGAGTTTTCGAGCACCAGTCACCTTTACAAAATCCTGACCATTCTCTAGGTTGTATTGGTTTTCTAAAATTCCACTTACCTGATCTGGTCGTCTCAGACTAGGGTCGTTCTGAAGGTTAGAGAACAGACTATTGGCACCATTGCTAGTAGGGGAGGAAGGGTTGCCGTTGCCCACAAAGTTATTACCATCTCTATATATTACATCGCCTTCACCTAAATCCATAAAGGCGGCAAAGTTTCGCAGCGTTTGAGTGTTATTATTTCGGTTCAACACGTAAACCTCAATTCTACTTATTTGTACACCAGAGATTACTGATGGAATACTACGTAGCCAGTTTTCATAATTATCTCTGAAAAAATGACCTAAGAAAAAGTGTCTGTTTTCATCATAATCGCTGGCTCTTATCTCGAACTCATTCCTTTGTACACCACCCTCTACTTCAATAGATTCTGAGGTTCCTCTTTGAGATGCCGCAAGGGCTGTTACATAGAGCCTTCCGAATTGTAACTGAGTCTTAAACCCGAAGAGGTTTTGGCCTCCAGTTATTAAGCTATTGGCAATTGGTAGGCTTACATTACCAATCTCCATCGTTTTTATAATGTCGGATTCAAGGCCAGAGAAATCTACTTTTAGTTCGTTTTCAAAATCGAAGGAGTTGTTGTTGTCAAAATTGGCATTGATCTTCATTTTGGTACCAATAGTGCCATCCAAACTCATTTGAATGTTTTGGTCAAACTCGAAAGTACCGTTTCGCTGCTGCCGAATAGGAATGGCAGGGTTGTCTACTCTTTGAAAGCGTGCACCAAAATCGAGCAGAACAGTTCCATTGGTATTGATTAGTATTTGGTCTCCTCCAAATAGTCTATCGAAGAAAGGGTTTAGAGCAATAGGAGGAATGAGTCGACCTCTATTGGCAACAGCACTTTCTCCATCTCTGGCTTTAGATCGTTCTTTAAAAAACTCACGATTATCGGCCTCAATACGCTTTTGAAGTGCTTGGCTAAATGGAACATAAGCGGGTGGCCGAATAAAGGAACTCCCAACTTCTTCTGATGTAATAATATTCTTGCTTGTGTCTACAGCGTAATTTCTGTTGTAGAATGAAGCATTGTTGAAAAGTAGCGGAGAGTTTAATGGCTTTCTGAAAATTGGATCGCCAAATGGGTATCTAGGTCTGTAAATTGGGTATGGCGATGGGACATACTTAGTAGTATCGACCTTTGTGGACGTAGTGTCTTGCGTTTGAAATAAAGCAAAGGCAGGCGTTGAAATGCTGCTTGCAATCATTCCAAGGAAGAAGATGACTAATATTTTCCGCGTGTGGTTAACCAATACTTAAGAAATAGCTTAGGCTGCTTTGAGTGCCAACTTTATCAATTCTTCCAGACTTATTTCTCCAGAGCGATCTTTCATTATTTTTTCGATGCTCTTTTGCGCAGCTGCCTTGTTAATGCCTAAGGTTACTAACGCTGCTAGTGCTTCGTTTCTTATGGTGTTTCTGCTAGAAGCCCCAATATTAATCAGATCGCCAGAAGCAGACTCTCTACCGATTTTATCTTTTAGCTCGAGAATTATGCGTTGGGCGGTTTTAGCGCCTATGCCTTTAACACCCTGAATAGTACGTACATCTTCTCCCATTATGGCTTCTTCAACCTCTTCTGGGCTTAAAGAAGAAAGCACCATTAGCCCAGTTGAAGGGCCAACTCCAGAAATAGAAATTAAATGCTGAAAAATGCTTTTTTCATGTTGATCTGCAAAACCGAAAAGTGTTTGCGCATCTTCCTTTACATGAAAGTGAGTGAAGAGTTGAATGTCTTCACGGTCTTTAATTTTAGAAAAAGTGTTGAGAGAAACCTTAACTTCATAGCCAACACCTTGAATATCAATAATAACGAAGGTGGGGTCTTGAAAAGCAAGTTTACCTTTTAGATAAGCAAACATATGTGGCGAGTCTTTAGGGAAAAACAAAAATGGCAAGTATTACTTGCCATTCCTAAAATTAATAAGATTCCTTAATTCCTTGCCCTATTCCTTGTTTTAATGTCAGGTAGTTCTGAATGTAGTTAGGAGAGACTCCATTTCTCGTATTAGCTCTCTGTGGTCTTCATTAGGGAAAATAACAAAGCCTTCAATATAGTAGAGTTTGCCTTTTTGTTCATCTACAAACGTGTAGCTTACAAAGGTGCCACCTACAGAGAAGTTGTTGGTTTTCCATGCCCCGCGCATTTCTACGGTATACTTATCTCTGAAGTTGATGTTTCTGAAAACAGGCTGCATATACTTGTTTTCCGTAATCATGTACGATTCTGGGTTGGCAGGGTCTCCGTAAATGTACTTCTGACCAATTTCATCGCGAAGTTTGATGATGTTTTCTTCTTCAAACTCTTCTTGAGATTTGTAGTCTTTAACATAGACAAATAGGTTCTTGCTAGGGCCTACCGAGGGTAAATAGCGAGCCCACATGAAATCATCTTCTAAAATGGCAAGTTCATAGCTTGCAGGTATTTTGATGGAAATGCCAAGTTGGTCGTTTACTCTGTTTACGATGCCTCGAGAAGCCGTAGACATTCTTAGGTCATCGGCTAGCCTTTGTTTCTCTGCAATGTTGAAGTAGTTCTGAATAGCATCTGCATTCTCAAGAAGGTTGTTGATAAGTGTTTTGTCGTCTTTAGCGAAAAGCTGGAGAACTTTCTGGCCTCTGGCAAATTGATTTTCAGAGGTTTGCATATATCGCTCTGGGTCATTGAGAATCATTTCTTTAGATGACTCACTGAAAGTGCCTTGCAGCCATTTATCTGCTGCAGAGTTGCCCTCAAGACTAACCACATAAACTAAGTTTCTGGCTAGTTTAAATATTCGATTAAACTCAAATGGTTCAATGATTCTTATAGTGAACATGGGCTCTGTTCTGGTGAGTCCAGGAACCGGTTCTCTGAAGACAGTTTTGATGGCTTCACCAAGTTCGCCTTCGTACTTCTTTTTGTTCATTACAATAACAATCTCACCAGGTTCTCCAGAGGCTTCGGGTAAGTGGGCTTCTTTCTTGGCATTGGCCGTTCCGTCTCCGTCTACATCAACTTGTGCACCATCTTTGCTGTTCGAGCATGAGAAGATGAAAAGGGTTATTAGTGTATATAAAGCGATTTTTTTCATAACCTAAGTAATATTTAGATTCAAGGAAACTATTTCTAATTATAGAAACAAGAAAAACTACTAAAAGTTTAGTTGATTGATTTTACTAATCAATTCTGAGCTTCATGCCAGGTTTGAGTGTGTTACCTCTAAGGTTGTTCAACTCCTTAATTCTGTCGATGCTCAGTCCCTGATACATACGAGAAATATCCCAAAGGGTGTCACCAACTTGAACAACGTGAATCTTGGAATCTGGAATTGGCTGATTCAAAACGTTTTTCACTGTAACAGAAGATGGATCGTAAAAGTCGGGTCCAATAAAGATTTCTAACTTTTGCCCAACCCTAATTAGAGAGCCTCTAATGTTGTTCCATTCGCGGAGGTCGGAGAGCTTTACATTGTGTTTTCTGGCAATTGTTCCCAGCACATCGCCACTTCGCACTCTGTACACAACCTTTTCCTTGCCAAAGGTACTGCCAGGCATATTCTTGGCTACCTTTTCAAACTCCACTTTATCTGCTTCTGCTCTTGTGAGAATATTGCTTTCATTGGCATAATACTTATGCGCTTCTTGTTTCGGTATTCTCAATTCAAAGTTCTTGATTTTTTCAGGAACAGCGCCTTTTTTGATGGAAGGGTTTAATTCCGCTAGAACATCTAAATCAATGTTGCTCTCTTCTGCAAAAGACTTTAGGTAAATGAACTGATTGGTTTTTATTACCTCATAATCTTGAGGTAGAAGTTCTTCTGTAGTATAAATATTATGAATGTCGGCATACTCCATGGCGTAAACGATGGCTGCAAATTGAGGAACATAAGACCTTGTTTCCCTAGGCAGGTAATTGTATACAGCCCAAAAGTCTCCTTTTTTTCCAGCCCTTCTTTCTGCTCGCCATACATTACCAATACCACTATTGTAAGCAGCCAATGTGAGCTTCCAGTCTTCAAACATTCCGTAGAGCCATTTAATATACCTACAGGCTGCATCGGTAGCCTTTTCTGGGTCCATTCGCTCATCTATATACCAGTCAATGTGTAGGCCGTATTGCTTTGCGGTAGGAGACATAAATTGCCACAGACCGACAGCTTGAGGGCCCGAAACCGCTTTCGGATTTAGTCCTGCTTCAATGATGGGTAGGTACTTTAGCTCTTGAGGTAAGTCGTATTTGGCTAGGTACTTCTCAAAAATGGGGAAGTAAACTTCCTTTCTTCTGAGCATTTCTCGCGTGTAATCACGATCTCTAACAGTAAAGTAATTGATGAAGGCATGAACTCGCTCGTTATAAGCAATGTCTATGTCTAGGTTTAGCTCGTTATATAACTTTTCAGTTTGTTCCTTAGAAATGTCAGGAGCATAATCATATACCTCATACGGATGAAGCTCTTCCTGAGCAATACTGAAAATTGAAATAATTGATAATAAAACGACTGATATCCACTTCCTCATTGTCTGCTTAACGCGTTTTGTTCTGCAGGATTTTCGAAAATGCAAAAAGTTTTTCTTCCTCAAAAGCTCCTGCCATAATTTGCATTCCTATTGGCAAGTTCTCACCATCTGAACCACATGGAATAGAAATGGCTGGAATGCCAGAAATTGACGCCTGAACTGTAAACAAGTCGGCCATATACATAGCTAAAGGACTTGTGTGGCTGTTTTGTTTGAAAGCTGTGGTTGGTGTAGTGGGAGTAATGATGAAGTCACTGTCTGCTAAGATGTTCTCTGTAGCCGCCTTAATTAGCTTTCTAACTTTTTGGGCTGTAGTAAAGTATGCATCGTAATAGTCGGCACTAAGTACAAAGGTGCCGAGCATAATCCTTCTTCTTACTTCATCACCAAAACCTTCTGTACGAGAGCGCTTATACATAGTCTCAAGGTCTTCCGTATTGCTGCTTCTTAAGCCGTAATGCGCACCATCATATCGAGACAGGTTTGTGCTAGCTTCTGCAGTAGTTAAAATGTAATAAGTGGGTAGAATGTAGTCTGCATATGGGAATTCGGCTTCTATTAATTCGTGCCCACCATTACCAAGCTGCTCTACTAGTGATTTGTATGCCGCTCTAATTTCTGGTTGAATGCCTTCGTTAGTGAAAAACTGTTTGAAGTAGCTAATCCTGAATTTTTTGTCTGTTATAGGCGTGTTAAATTCTGGTGTAGGCTGGCTTGAGCAGGTAGCATCTTTGCCGTCTTTCCCCGCAATTACCTGAAGGACTCTGGCATTGTCTTCAGCAGATTTAGAGAAGATGCCGATTGTATCGAATGAGGAGGCATAAGCCAATAAACCCCATCTGGATATTCTTGAATAAGTGGGTTTAAGACCAGTTATTCCGCAAAAAGCAGCAGGTTGCCTCACCGATCCACCTGTGTCTGTACCCAAAGCAATATGACACATGTTGGCAGCAACTGCAGCAGCTGAGCCTCCTGATGAGCCACCTGGAACTCTGCTTGGGTCTAATGGGTTGAGCGCTGGGCCATGGGCAGAATTCTCATTTGAAGAGCCCATTCCAAACTCGTCACAGTTTTGTCTGCCAATAACAATAGCATCTTGTTCCAGCAATCTTTCGACTGCTGTAGCGGAAAACTGAGATTCAAAACCTGAGAGGATATTGCTCGATCCGTTTACCTGATGGTTTTTATAACAGATCAAGTCTTTGATTCCAAAAATTAAGCCGGCCAAAGGGCCGGCTGTGTTATTGGATATTTTAATGTCTATTTCTCTTGCTCTGTGCTTAGCTTCTTCGGAATAAACTTCAACAAATGCATTGAGATGTTTTCCTTTCTCTATGTTGGCTAGGTAGCCATCTACTAATTTTGCACAGGTTGTTCGATTTTGCTTAAGGTCTTCCTGAATCTCATCTAAAAGATGATAATCCTTCATTAACCTTATTCTTTATCGATTTCTTTTCCAGCATCGTCTACCTCTTTCTTAATCTCTTTGGTAGCGTCTTTGAACTCTCTAATTCCTTTTCCAAACCCTCTTGCCAAATCTGGAATCTTCTTAGCTCCAAATAGGAGAAGAACAATAAATAAGATGACAAAGATTTCGGGTCCTCCCGGCATTCCTATCGCTAAAATTGTTTCCATGCGTATAAAATTCTAATCTTTCAAAGATAGGCAAAAACTATCATTTTAAGCTTTCAAAAGCAATTTGTTTATCAATTGTATGTTTTCTGCGCTTAGTTTTTTACTCAAGTGGCGGTTTGACAACTTAAGGTTAGTTGGTTTTTGATTGTAGCCAGGTTTCAGGGTTTACCGCCCCTTTCTTTCCGTAAATTCTAAACTTCATTTCAGAAACGTTATCGGAATTGGTTAATACTTGACCAAGAACATCGCCAGGACGGACATCTTGTCCCTTTTGAACCGTTACTGCTTTTAGTTTAGAGTACGAAGTAAAATATTCTCCATGTTGAATAAGTACTGTAATTCCTTGTCCTTGAATAGACATAATTGCACTTACCTTTCCTGGGAAAACCGTTTTGACCACTGCATTGCTTCCCGTCTGAATATCAATCCCTTTGTTGTTAATCTGAACTCTTTTAAGTGTTGGGTGAGCATGGAGTCCATACTTTGAAGAAACAAAGCCTTCGTCAACAGGCCATGGTAGTTTTCCTCTTTCCTTTTCAAAGGCCGAGGTTAGGGCTGTCATGTCAATATTAGCCGCAGCGGCAGCCTTTCTTTCGGCCTCAATTATGGCCTCAATTCGGTTAGTAAGCTCGCGTTCAGACTCCCGTTGTTTATCAAGTTCTTGGCGAATTCGCTTTTCTTCCTGCTCCAGTTGTGTTACTAGTCTTCTTTGCTCGAGCTGTAAACCTTGTAGTTTTTGGTTTTCGGTAAGCTCATCATTTAACAAAGCTTGCTTGTTCTCTTTCTGCTTTTCTATTTCTAGTATCTGATCGGTTAGGTTTTGCTGAACGATTTCTATTTGCTTCACCTGTTTTTGCCTTGCTTCACCATACTGCTTTATGTACTTCATGCGCATAAAGAGTTGATTGAATGTGCTAGCAGCAAAGATGAAAGTAAGTTGATTGAAGCCTGAACTAGTTTTTTGAGTAGCATATATCATTTGAGCATACTCTTGTTTCAGCGCATTTAGGTCTCGTTCCATTGCATCTACAATGCTTTGGTTTTCTGCAATTTCTTCGTTAAGAATGTTTACTTCTGAGTTAATGGCTGTAATAAGAGAAGAGCGAGAAGATATCTGATTGTTTAGCGCTTTCAACCTACCTAACGAAGTGTTTCTTTGAGCTGCCGTTTGGCTTAGAATCTTTTCGTTTTCTTTAATTTTTCTAATAATGTCTGCTTTCTGCTTTTCTAGCTTAGCTCTTTCACTTTGGGCAAAAGAATTAGGCGCAACAAAGAGTGTAGCCAAACAAAAGATGAATACCAGAAAGAAACTATTTGACCTTGTCATACCTGTCTGGAATGCTAAATGGGAAGCTAAGCGATTCTTCTTCAATTTTAACTCTGTTGTGCTCAATGTCTATTTCTGCTTCTTCTTTTTTACCTTCTTGAAAGTAAGTGAGTACCATTAAGGCCTTATATGCAAAAGGCTTTTCTTCTAAAGGTTTAAACTCTCCATACTTCAATTCTAGTGTGTTGTCGTTTCTTAAAGTTGTGGCGAAAAGGTTCTCTAGCCTTCTATTTTTAGAGCTTACCATGCTGCTTACCCTTAGGTCGCTCACGCGTTGGGTTACGTAGAAATTGTTATTCTTTTCAACTATATCATCATTTTTGGTAATGGGGATTGGCATGTCTCCAATAATGATGGCTTGGAATATAGCGTAGTTAAACTCGAACTGAAATCGTTGGTTGAGTTCTTGGAAGCTGTATGCAGCATATTGTCTATGGATTCTATCCATAACAATTACGGAGTCTTGTGTTATCTTTCCCCTAACTCCTTCAATTCCAACTCCATTGCTTAAAGTAAACCATATTAGGCTGTCTTTTTTGATTCTAATGTTGGCGGTAGCTTTGGTCTTTTCTTCTCCGTTTTTGTATTTGATTTTGGAGCGAGTAGAGATGTAATCGTATTTAACTTCTTCTATGGTTAAAACCTCTCTCGGGGAGAACTTAAAACCTAAGAAGCGTTTGTTGCAACCAGTAATGAGCAAGATCATTAGAGTGAAAACTAAGATAGATGCTCTTTTAGTCGTTTTTTTCGCTAGCAATTTTTTGATCTATTTTGTCTGAAGCGCCACCAAATTCTTTTGCTTTAACCCAATATTTCAGGGCGATATCGGTCAACTTAAGCTGTTTGTAGATATCGCCATAGAGTTCCATAGCAGCGCCATCTTTATTATCCTCAAATGTATGAATATTACTTAATAGTAAAACGAGTGCCTCAGCTGGCTTATCGGAAGAATATAAAGCTAAGGCCCTTTGGTATACGTCTTTTAAATCTTTTTCTCCTACGGTAAATCTATTACTAATGGTCTCGGTACTTTCTGTGATCACATTATGAGTAGCCATGAACTTACCATAGCTTATACTAGTTTCTGGGTGAATTTGGTTAAGCTTTAATGCTTGTTGGTACAATTGAGAGGCTTGCTGAATTTGATCATTCATTTCAGCTATCTCAGCTCGTTTTCCAAGAATTTGACTAGTGAGTAATTCATTAGAGCGAGTCATTCGAGATGCTTGGTTCAGGAGATCTTCGGCTTCGTCTGGCTCATTAAGGTTTATTTTTGCGCTGGCCAGATAAATGTAAAAGATAGCCTGATTAGGATAAAGCATTAGAGCTTCGTCTGCATCTGCACTTAAGGCCTGCCAGTCTCCTGTGTTGTACTCATAAGAAAGCACCTTGTCCCAAACTTTAAAGTCGCCCGGTTTTAATTCCTTCAGTTGCTTATATCTGTTGATGGCTTTTACTTGAAATAAGTCTCTCTGATTGCCTAAGGCAATTTCAGCCAACTTGGTATAAACATAGGTTCCATTCTCTACAGCTAGTGCCTCATTAGGGTATTGATTTTCCAGACTGGTTTGAAGACTATCGATCAGGTCGATGGGTAAGTCAGTGCTGTTTTCTAGAATAAGCTGCCCTAGGAGCAAGGTTTTATCAGTTAAAGAGGCTTCAGGATCGCCAAAAGACTCTATCAGAAGATCGTATTTAGCTGAAGACTCGCCTTTGCCCTCGTATAGGTTTGAGAGAAGTATTCGCATTTCTGCGGTTTTGTTTGGCTCTGCTTCAAGGCTTGCAATGGCTAGCTCTGTTTCTCCTAGTGTATTTAACAGATTAGCGTATTGATATTTTAAATCTGAATCGGAAGGGTGCTGAATTATCAGCCTTTCCATTAACTCTATCGCTTTTCTTTTTTTAGATTCTTGAACGTACATCTCCACTAGCTTCATGCTTTGGTCTAGCGTAAGATTTTCCGTGCTTTCAAAAGCGATAATAGCATCTTTCTGTTTGCCTGTGGCTTGAAAGGTTGTTGCTAGCTCAACCAAATATGGCTTATAATCCGTTGTATTTTCGGTCATCAGTTGATAGAACCGTGAAGCTTCTTGCATATCTCTATTGGCCTTGGCCAGCTGAGCCCCCAATACGTAATAGTATTTAATGTTGCTTCTTATATTGATGGCCTCCTTGATGGCTTCTAAACCTTCTTTTGGTTTATTCTGACCTAAGTAGATTTCGGCCTTTTTAAAATAGGCTGCGTGGTTTTTTTTGTCTACTTCTATAGACTTATCTAAGTATGCTAAAGCCCTTTCAAAATCTTCTAGTAAGAAGAATTTCTCGGCTTCAATCATCATGAATTCTGCATTGGACTGCTCATACCTTGTGGCTTCTTCTTTTATTTTTCCTTCAAAGCCTTGAGCTAAGGTGTTCAATCCCGCCAGAAGGAGGGATGAGAAAAATAAGTAAAAAGGGAGCTTCAACTTCACAATTAATACACGCAACGATTGATCAAGCAGATTGGTTTAATATATCATTTTTAGGCCTTAGCTTTTGTTGCTAATGGTTTTATACGTCAACGACTTACCTTCTCTGAAATACATAAATACAGCAAAAATTGCAGTAACAAGCAAGTCGAAACCATACGAAAGCCAGCGATTAGCAATCTCTATTAGTCCTTCACCATAAATAATGGCCAAACCGAGTAACAGGTAAATTATGAGTGGTTTTAATTTATAAGGAACTGGAAATTCCTTTTTACCCTTGAAATAGCACAGGCTACACATCACTATATAGCACAGTAACGAAGTAATAGTTGAACCATAAAACCCTAGGATTGGAATAAGTAATATGTTGCCTATCAGTGTGATAACTGTTCCGGCTAAGGCGTAATAGGTACCATAAATGGTTTTGTCTTTAATTTTAAACCATACACTCAGGTTTACATAGATGCCGTAAAAGAGTTTGGCTAAAAGAAGAAGCGGAAGTACATATAAAGCGCCTTTATACTCCTCTTGTTGAAGGAATAAATCGCTCAATAGGTTCATATTCAGAGCAACAGCCACCATTACGAAAATGTTGAATACAACGAAGTAGTGCATGATTCGCGCAAAAAGGGCAGGTGCTTCTCTGTTTTCCGAATGGTTGAAAAAGAATGGCTCTACTGCATATCGGAAAGCTTGAATGCCGAGCATCATAATGACACTTAGCTTAACTGCACTGGCAAAAACGCCTAATTCAGCCTTGCCTAAAATAGCTTCCATAATGATGTTATAGCCTTGTTCATTGAATATGCCGCCTAACCCCATTAAGAAAATAGGGAATGCGTAAAGGAACATTGGCTTAAACGTAGGCCAATGAATTTTAAGCTTTAAGCTTCTGAATTCAGGCCATAGAAACGGTAAGTAAAGCGCATTGGCAATCAGGTTCACCATAAAGATATACCCAACTCCATAAGCTGGCTTATAAAAACTTTCGACAAACCCCTCTAAAGAAGAGAGGTATTTGCCTGCCAGAATATCTGGGAAAACAATAATGAAAAGTAGGTTTAGTAGTATGGTAACCGTTATAACTCCAGACTTCACCAGAGCAAATTTTAAAGCTTTTTCTTCTAGCCTCAGTTTGGCAAATGGAATGGCTACAATGGCATCTATAAAGAGAATAATGGCCATGTATTGAATGTACTGTGGAGCGATTCCTTCGCCTAAAAGCCCAGCAATATTGGGTGCAGTAAAGAAAATGAAGCCAGAAAGAAGGGTGGAAACCAGTAGCACTGCTGTGCCAGCATTGTTAAAAGCATCTTTAGCACTTTCTTTTCTTGAAAACCTAAAAAAAGCCGTTTCCATACCGAATGTATAAATAATCAGCATGATGGCTATGTAGGTATACAAGTAGCTAACACTGCCGTATTCGGCTTCATCTAGTCTATCAGTCCATATGGGCAGCAATAAAAAGTTGAGTACTCTGCCAAGAATACTGCTAATGCCATAGTAGGCTGTCTGACCTGCTAGTTTTTTGATTTGACTCATTGGGTAAATAGAGCCTAAAGCTATGGTTTGATTTAAAGTTATTGGGCTGCCATGTGGCAGCCCAAATATTATAGCTAATAAACGTAAGTTTTCGCGAAGGTTATATTATTCGCCTTTAAACTCTGCTTTTCTTTTTTCTAAGAATGCTTTTGTGCCTTCAGCAAAGTCGGTAGTTTTTGTACAGGCTGCAAAGCTGTTAGCTTCTGTCTGATAACCATTTTCTTGTTCGTTATAAACGGCATTTACGCAATCAATAACTAAACCAATGGCTATTGGAGCCTTGCTTCCGATTTTCTTTAGAATTTCTTCGCACTTAGCCAAGGCAGAGTCAGTATCTACCTCTACGTGGTTTACTAAGCCTAAAGTTTTGGCTTCTTCTGCACCAATCATATCACCAGTCATACAAAGCTCAAGAGACTTTGCTTTGCCTACTAATTGAGTAAGCCTTTGGGTGCCACCATAACCAGGGATTATTCCTAGGTTAACCTCTGGCTGGCCAAAGCGAGCAGTTGCAGTGGCTACTCTCATATGGCAAGCCATGGCCAATTCGCAGCCACCACCAAGCGCAAAACCATTTACTAATGCAATAACAGGTTTGTGGCAATTTTCTATGGCAGAGAATATCTCTTGGCCGCTTTCGGCAAATTTTCTGGCGTTAACTTCAGAGAGTTCAGCTATTTCAGAAATGTCTGCTCCGGCTACAAAGGCTTTTTCGCCAGCGCCAGTAATAATTACTCCTTTAACTGAAGTATCGTCATAGATTTCTTCAAAAGCAGTTTTAATTTCATCGAGAGTTTGAATATTCAGTGCATTGAGTTTATCTGGTCTATTAACTGTCAGATGAACTATGCCTTCTTTGTTCTCTACTAAAATGTTATTGTATTCCATTTCGTCTTATTCAGTGAGGGCTCAAATATAGTGGTCGCTTTTGGCAAAGTGAAATATTGATTCCGTCTGCATAAAATTTGGAGCAACAATTCATATTATTCTGAGTTAGAATTCTTTAATCAGACATTGGTGATTACCTTTGTGGCCGAAAATAGAACCCCCTAAAAAATGAGTAAAACAGAGAGAATTACAGTTGCCTATGGTGATGGTATTGGTCCTGAAATTATGGATGCTACCATTAGAATTATGGATGCAGCTGAAGTAGGACTAGCCTACGATGTAATTGAAATTGGTGAGAAGGTTTATAAATCTGGACACAAGTCTGGTATTAGCCCTGAGTCTTGGGAAACTCTTCGAAACAACCCTGTTTTTCTAAAAGCTCCAATTACAACACCTCAGGGTGGAGGTTACAAAAGCTTAAACGTGACCATTAGAAAGTCATTGGGTCTTTTTTCTAATGTAAGACCTTTTAGATCTTACCCTCCTTACGTGCCGTCTAACTTCCCTAACATGGATGTGGTTATTGTAAGAGAAAATGAGGAAGATCTTTACGCAGGTATTGAGCACCAACAAACTAGCGAAGTTGTACAGACCTTAAAGCTTATTTCTGAGCCAGGTTCTGAGAAGATTGTTAGATATGCCTTTGAGTATGCCAAAGCTTACAATCGTAAGAAGGTTACTTGTATGACAAAGGATAACATTATGAAGCACTCTGATGGAATGTTCCACAAAGTGTTTAATGAAATTGCTAAAGAGTATCCAGATATTGAGGCTGATCACTGGATTATCGATATCGGATCTGCAGTTGTTGCTGCTCGTCCTGAGTCGTTAGATGTCGTGGTTACGCTTAACCTTTATGGAGACGTAATTTCTGATATTGCGGCTGAGGTGGCTGGTTCTGTAGGAATGGCTGGTTCTGCTAATATTGGTATGAACCACGCAATGTTTGAAGCAATTCACGGTTCTGCTCCAGATATTGCCGGTAAAAACATGGCCAACCCTTCTGGTCTATTAAATGGCGCCTGCATGATGTTGGTACAACTAGGCAAAGCCGATAAAGCTGAGCTTATTCAGAATGCTTGGTTGAAGACTTTGGAAGATGGTATTCATACTGGAGACATTTACCGAGCTCAGAGAAGTGTTGAGAAGGTGGGAACTAAAGAATTTGCTGATGCTATAATCGAAAGATTAGGCCAGAAGCCATCTAAACTGAAACCAGTTCAGTACGAAGAGAATGTAAAAATCAGTATCGATGTTAAAGAGAAGCCTGCCAAGAAAAAAGACTTGGTTGGTGTAGATGTTTTCATCGATTGGAGAGGCGAGAGCAGAGATGCTAATGAAATTGGTGATAAGCTATTGAACGAAGCTTCTACAGACAAACTGAAGTTGAAGTTGATCTCGAACAGAGGTGTGTTGGTTTATCCAAATGGAATGCCTGAGACATTCAAAACTGACCACTGGAGATGTAGATTTACTAACCCTGAGGGTGAGGTTCTTCAGAATGGTGATGTGATTGAGCTTTTGAATAAGGTTGAAGCTACAGGTTTCGATTTCATCAAAACTGAGCACTTGTATCACTTCGATGGTGAAAGAGGTTACTCTTTAAGCCAAGGAGAATAAGTAAAAGAGATTTTAAGTAGCCTCTGTGCTATGTTATTCCAAAGGAAGTAGGAATTTCTCTGAGTTAGTAGGTTAACTTCGGGAGATTCCCAATCAAGTTGGGAATGACGTTGGTGCAGGGGCTTTTCTAATTCATCTGACTCAGGAAGTAAGTGCCTGAATCTTCCAATTCATAGACCTCATTGTATGAAGGAGACTTTGCCTTCATGGAAAAGGACACGTCCCAAGTTCCATTGTTCTTTTTGGTTCCTGAAACATTGAACTCTTCGAATTCAAAGGCTTCGAAATAGCAATAACAGGAGCGAGTGTAATAGACTTCTATATCGGAATCGGCCTGCTGATTCCCTGAAAATGCTGTTACATCCGAAGGGATTTCAATCCAAAAGGTTTCTGAGAGCTCATCATCAGCAATATTCTTCTCTTCTGGGTGCGTATATATGAACCTAAACACAGTTTTATCTCCTGTGGTCCAGTTTACATACATTCCAACATCCTCCGAGGGAGGGGCGATTTCCGAATTAATATAAAAGTATCGCTCTGTGGTGCCAGGGGTAGTCTCTTTCTCACAAGAGAATAGACAAATTAACCCCAGACATAAATAGAATAGCTTCCTCATAACCAATTAGACCTAACAGGTAGGTAAAAGGTTGGAAGTCTACTTTTTAACGATGTCGAAATACTTTGGAAGGTTCTCCAAAATGTCTGCAGACATTTCATCGATAGAATAGTCGGGTTTCCAGCCCCAGTCTTCTCTTGCAGCAGAGTCATCTATGCTGTTAGGCCAAGAGTCTGCAATTTTCTGTCTGAAATCTGGAGCATAGGTAATTTGAAAATCTGGATGAAATTTTCTGATAGAGTTAGCTAATTCAACAGGCGTGAATGAGAAGCCAGCTACATTATAGCTAGATCTTACTTTAACTGATTCCGCTGGAGCTTCCATCAGGTTTAAAGTAGCTTTAATTGCATCAGGCATATACATCATCGGCAGGGAAGTATCTTCCTTTAAAAAGCATGAAAAATCTTCGCCAGCTAACGCCTTATGGTAAATATCTACAGCATAATCTGTTGTTCCTCCGCCAGGTAAAGATTTATATCCAATCAAACCAGGGTATCTGATAGATCGTACATCAACTCCATATTTTTGGAAGTAATACTCGCACCATCTTTCTCCAGCTTGTTTGCTAATACCGTAAATGGTGGTAGGAGCCATTACCGTGTCTTGCGGTGTCATATCTACAGGAGTAGTAGGTCCGAAAACAGCGATTGAACTTGGCCAGTAGATTTTCTTAAGGCCTTTTTCTTTAGCAAGATCGAGTACATTGAGTAAGCTAGTCATATTCAAATTCCAAGCCCACTGTGGGTTTTCTTCGCCTTTGGCGGAAAGAATTGCCGCTAAATGATAAATCTGAGTAATGCCATGCTTGTCTACTATTTCACCAAGCTGCTTGGCATTCATTACATCTAATTGCTCAAATGCTAAATGTTTGATGGATGGACTAGGAGAGGAGATATCGGAAGCCACCACATTGTTTTCTCCAAATAATTCTGCTAAACCCAAGGTTAATTCTGAGCCTAATTGGCCGCTTGCACCTATTACTAATACTTTATCCATCCTCATTCTATTTTGGCTGCAATATTAATTAATAGGTTGTACATGTAAAACGTTTGCGTTACCAAAGGCGATTGAATTCTGCTGCTTATATTTGTTCAACCATGGAGTATCCTGATTTCAAAACCTGGCTTAAGCAGAAAAAAATTGATCCTAAGGCATTTGCCTCTAAAGAAATGGAAAGGTTTATGGAATTGAAGAAGCTTTTCGATCAGGTGAATCCCAACAGTTTTACTGCACAAAAACTTTTTCTAATTAATAAGATTAGAAGGGCTTACCCTTTAAAGGAAGAAGAAGCTGTAGCAGTGAAGAAAAAGCCCATGGCGAAACCAAGAATTGTAAAACCTAAAACGAATTAATATGTACGATACGCTGAAGCCGAAGCTAGAAGCTGAGTTGGAATCTATCAAAGAAGCTGGTCTTTTCAAGAAAGAAAGAGTGATTACAACTCCTCAAGGAGCAGATATTAAAACTGCTGAGGGTAAAGAAGTAATCAACTTTTGCGCGAATAACTACTTAGGCCTTTCTTCTCACCCTAAGGTGGTTGAAGCAGCAAAGAAGGCTATTGATACACATGGCTTTGGAATGTCTTCCGTTAGATTTATTTGCGGTACTCAAGATATTCACAAAGAATTGGAACGTAAGATTTCTGAGTTCCTAGGTACAGAAGATACCATTCTTTATGCAGCAGCATTCGATGCGAATGGTGGTGTATTTGAACCACTTTTAGGCCCAGAAGACGCAATTGTTTCTGATGCATTGAATCATGCTTCTATCATTGATGGTGTTAGACTTTGTAAGGCTATGAGATTCCGTTATCAGCATAATGACATGGCTGATTTGGAGAAGCAACTGCAAGATGCCAGAGAGCAAGGTGCTAAGAACATCATTATTGTAACTGACGGAGTGTTCTCAATGGACGGAACTATTGCTCAGTTAGATAAAATCTGTGATCTGGCCGATAAGTACAGCGCCTTGGTAATGAGCGATGAGTGCCACTCAACTGGTTTTATGGGTAAAACAGGTAGAGGAGTGCATGAGCATTGTGGTTGCATGGACAGAATGGACATCATTACCGGAACTTTAGGTAAAGCCCTTGGTGGAGCTAGTGGAGGATTTACTTCTGGTAAGAAGGAAATCATTGAGTTGCTTCGTCAGAGATCTAGACCATATCTATTCTCAAATACTTTAGCACCATCAATTGTAGGTGCTTCTATCGCAGTATTCGATATGCTGTCTGAGACTACTGAGTTGAGAGACAAGCTAGAAGAAAACACCAAGTACTTCAGAGAGGCTATGACTAAAGCTGGCTTCGATATTAAGCCAGGAGAACATGCTATTGTACCTGTAATGCTTTATGAAGCACCTTTGGCTCAGAAAATGGCCGATGCACTTTTAGAGAAGGGAATCTATGTAATCGGATTCTTCTACCCAGTAGTACCGAAAGGTCAGGCTAGAATCAGAGTTCAGGTATCAGCAGGTCATGAGAAGCATCACTTAGACAAAGCCATTGCTGCCTTTACCGAGGTAGGTAAAGAGCTTGGGGTGATATAATATTTAATCCGACCAACCTTTGACAAGCTTCTGCTTCCAGCATTTGATGGAGTGATTGACTTCTGAATTGTTCGAGACTTAAGTTTGTCAAAGGTAAACCTAGGCAAAGCAGCCAGCTCTATAAGGGCTGGCTGCTTTGTTTTTGGTCATTTCTTTTAAGTTAAACTATTATTTTAGTTTATTAAGGGAATGATTCAAAGATCAACTCACAATACCTTAGCTTTGCTCATTCTGTGTTTTTTAATAGCCACTTCCTGTAGTAACGGTGATAGCTCCGGGATTGTCTTCAAAGATGGTTTTGCCTCCATTCCCATAGATATTGACGCTCCTAGGCAAAATCTGGCTGATTTTATTGAGTCTGTAGAGATCATTCAACTTGAAGAAACGCCTAACTCTCTTCTGGGAGATGTAATGGAATATGAAAAGGTGGGGGACAAGCTTGTTCTTCGGAATGTCAACACTAATAGTGTAACTCAATATACTCATGAAGGGGAGTTCTTAAGCTCTTTCAGTAAAGTCGGGAACGGCCCAAAAGAATACTCTTTCATTTTATCGTTTTGGGTTGAAGGGGAGAGTGTATTCATCTATGACTCTCCGAACGGAAGAGTGCAAGAGTATGATATTGAGGGGAATTTCAAGAGCTCAACAAGAATCGCACATGGGGCAGTTGGTTCAATTATATCAAGGGACGGTAGCTTCTATCTCTCAACCATAAGGCCAATTGACGGTGAAAATAAGTACTATGCTTTAATCCTTGACCAAAATGGAGAGGTTGAAGACATGCAAATACCCTATGCCCATACTAAGCTAATATACATCTCATGGGGTTATCCGGATATTAGAATGGCCGAAGATGAGTTGATTCATCACTACGTGAATAATGATACAGTTTACATTCAAAGAGATGGGCAATTTGAACCTTACATTTCTTTCGATTTTGCAGATAATTGGGCTTGGAAAGGGGTTGAAGAAATTAAAAGTTCTGGTGACTATGCTCAGGTTGTAAGGCAAAGAGACAAGGTGAGCTCTGTTTCACCAGTAATCTCTGGTAGGTTGATTTTTTCCTCTTACAAATTGGGAGGTGATATGCATTCTGTTCTGATAGATCTCAAGTCTGGCGAATCTATCACTCTTAAGGATGCCTATAGCAATGCCTTTAGACCTTTGGAATTTGAGGATGGAAAACTTGTATATAGCGTAGACTCAGACCGTATCAGCGATTTGGTAGGCTCGTTAACTTCATCTCAGATAGAATATCGAGGAGGCGCCTCTTTAGAAAGCATAGAGTCTTCAGAAAATCCCGCTTTGGTTAAGATTAAGTTTAAGGAGAGTTCAGAATGGTAAGGTTAAACTTTGATAAACTTATGTCTCTAATGGCAGATTATGCCTGTCGCTTTTACAGCTTTGGCTGCTTAAGTTTGATAAAGGTCATTCCGGCCAAGACATTCTATCTATCGGGAGCTCTACGGTTGAGCTTAGTTGTATTTCTTTTAGCTAGTTGTTCAGGAACAAAAAATGAAGAGGGTGTTCACTCTCAGAACCTAGAAACTTTCCAGTCCTATCAACTTTCTATTGATGCTGAAAGAAAGAGTTTCAGTTCTATTATTGAATCAATTGAAGTGGTTACCCTGCAAGAAACGGATAACTCACTGCTGACTTCCGCTTCAAGAGTTTTAAAGCATCGGAACGAATATCTGGTAATCAATAAGAGTGATGAGGAGGTTGTGTTCTTCGATAGCGAAGGAAAATACCTTAGAACTTTTCGTCAGTTGGGACAAGGGCCGGGAGAGTATCAAGCTATCAATAGTATTTGGATTCAAGACGATGAACTATTTATTTATGAAAGACAGAGATCTATAGTATTTAAATATAGGATTGAAGGTGAATTCCTAGACTCTAAAAAACTACCATTCGAAGTTGGTCACGTGATTGGCTATAAAGACGAGTATTTAGTTGAATTCAACTACACCATCATTGAGGATTCACTGATGTACAAGTTCGGTGTACTTAACAGTGAAATGGAGTTGACTGAGAAGTTTTTAAAAACTGATGAAGCTTCGGATAACATAGATATGAATCCTGCTCCTTCCATGTTTTCTTACAGTGATGGCGTTTTACTGACCCACATGTACAGTGATTCGGTTTACTATTACAAGCAAGGTCAGTTTAAACCATTCATTCACTTCGACTTTGGAGAAGATTGGTACTGGGAGAATGAAGAAGTTTTTAGTGAAGACAAGCTAGTGAGTTCAAACAAAGCATGGGAAACAGACATGAGCCTGTCAGAAAAATATGCTTATGTGTGGACAGTAGTGGGCTATTCGCACTATGATTATTTCATTATCGATAGAACAACAGGAAAGTCAGAAAGAGTTGACCTGCGAAAGGACTCTCACTTTAGTACTACAATCACTGACTTAGGCTGGGAAGGAGATAAGTGGCTCGTGTCAATGCTTCCGGAAGACTTGCTCCAGCTTTCTGAAGAACTGAATTATAAATTGCCTAATCTAGATCAACTTAGCCGATCTGAAAACCCTGCTTTGGTGAAGGTGAAGTTTAAAGATAGTGGTGAGTGGTAGCGCTGTAATCCAACCTTTGACAAACTTCTCCTGCCAATACCTAGCAGAACTTGAACCTTTGGAGAAACAAGTGACTAAAGTTTGTCAAAGGTTATTAGTATGAAGGCAGTCAGCCCGCAAAGGACTGACTGCTTTAAAGTAGTGCTATTTAAATTTTACCTGATCGAAGTAAATAATATCTTCGTTACCAGCTTCAACATTATGTATTAGCATATCCTTATTCCAAAATATTTGATCTCCTTTAAAGAAGTAGTAAAGCAATGAGCCCCCGTGGTGCTTGAGCGTTTTTACGTGGTTGAAATTTTCATCTAAAACAATCACCTCTTTTTCTGTAGCAAAGTCACGAGCATTGTAAGCCCTTTCAGTAATTCCCTTTCTAGCGATTCTGAAATAGTAACCAGATTTAGGGTCGAAAATTAGTTTTTCGTACTGATCACTAAGCCAAGTTGCAAACGAATCGAGTGAGGAGGCTCCAACCTTAGCCTTATGGGTGCTTTTTTCTTCAGTATTATTCACTATGCTGCTTTCGGCCTTATAGGCTTTTGTGTAGCCATTAAAGTCGGTGACGTAGATTGAATGGGACGATGGGAAGTTGATAATGAACTTGTCAATTTTTTGGTTGTATATGATGTTAGCGCTCTTTAGCATTTGAGAATAGTCTTTGTCTTTATACTCAGGTGGGAAGTCAAACAGAAGTCTTTCAACACTACCATCTTTTAGACTGATCTTTCCGAAATGATTGGGGTAGTCATCTGCATTTTTCATTTCATTTGCACCAATTCTTACTGGCCATGCTTGTACATATATATGCCCTTTTCTGTAGGCTAAGGACTGTCCGATTCCCATAGAGCCGAAGCCAACATTACCACCGTCTACCGTCAGCCTTTTATATACGTTTCCTTTATCGTCAGATAAATAGGCCAGATCCAATTGTGAGTCGAAGTAGATGATGGAATCAGTATTGATATAGCTAAGACCACCATAAATTTTCATGTTTTTCAAGGCATTCGGTCCCTGATGGTCATATTTGATTTTCCTTTCTATCTCCTGCTCTTCCAGATCATAGATGAGCATTGCATTTTCATTATAGCTGAACATAGCGAGCTTCTCTTCATCATTTTCAGAAATAGGTTGAACCATAAAGCTGTAAAGGTCGGCTATTGGGTCGACAGGAAGAGAGTAGGTGTCGTTTTGGACTGAAGAGGAAGTAAATATCAAGACGCTTGATATTAATATGAAGGCTTTGAGTTTCATTGTCTTGGTCTTTTAAACTAGTGTTTACATCTATTACTTAACCCTTGACAAACTTCTACTGCCGATTTTTAGCAGAACTTGATTCTTTGGTGCAGCTAATTACCAAAGTTTGTCAAAGGTATATCTCGTTAAGTCAGTCAGCCCTTAAAGTGCTGATTACGTTACTAGTCTTTATTTCTTCTTACTTACAAACCAATAGGCCAACGGTACAAAGTAGAGTGCGGTGAAGGTACCGATGGTTAAGCCTCCAATAACTGCATAAACCAAAGGTCTCTGTAAGTCTGCGCCTAAACCTGAGGAGAAAACTACGGGCAAAAGTGCCAGAATGGTAGTGATTGAAGTCATCAGAATAGGTTTTAATCTAATTTCTCCAGTTTTAGCAATGGCCGCAGCCAATTGAGTTTTATAATCTGCTGAAGTTGTAGGGCTGATTTTAGCTGCAAACCTATTAATTGTGTCAATTTTTAGGATGGCATCGTTTACCATAATTCCCAACATCACAATGATACCTATGGCCGACATTACGTTCAGTGTTCCTCCAGTGAGTTGCAACACAATGAGTGCTCCTAAAATACCCAAAGGCAGAGTGAAGATTACGATTAATGGTTGAATCAATGACTCAAATTGTGCGGCCAGAATAAAGTAGAGTAATGCCACTGAAATCATCAAGATAAACGCCATCTGGCTCAAGTTCTCTTTGTCTTCAAAGTAAGTGCCATCAAAATCTACCGTTAGTCCTCTAGCTGATGCCACTTTGGGGAGTTCTACTGTAAGAGCTTCAATGTCTTCACTGCTTAGCTCTTCCCATTCCATAGATTGATAAACACTAGATCTATCGGCAGTAATGTTCTTTTCATTAGAAGAGAAGCTAATGGTAACAAAGTTACTTAGGGCATATTCTTGATTCTGTTTGCCCATTACAGTAACTCTTTCTAGCTGTTGCCTTAAGTCGGCTTCTGGTCGCTGAATTCGTACAGGAGTAACCTCTCCAAATCTTCTGATTTCGGTAACCAAATAGCCATCTAGTGCCTTGCTGAGTGCCGATTTAAATTGCCCTTCCGAAATCCCATATACCGATAGCTTCTCACTATCGATAGATGCTTCTAGAGCATCTTCATAAATAAAGCCTTTGCCCTGTAGTGGAGGGGTTGAGCTGATTGCTTTAACCTCATTGCTTAACTCCTGATAATCGGCAGAGGTGAGTAATTCATTGTTACCTAGTGTTTTCCATTTGGCTGAAAAGAAGCTTCCCTCAGTAGTGAAAATCTGATCGAAGGCATTTGGTGCATCTTCAATATTAATATTCGCATTTGGGTGTCTCTTTTCGAAATAACTCAAAAGCCATTTTTCGGTAGCGCTTTTGTCTGTTTTGGAATTGAACTTAAAATAGATTTCGGCATTCTCCACACTCCCTTCATCTACAGAAAGGATAAACTGCTTTAGCCCAATGTCTGACTCACTTTCAGCTTCCGTATTCAGTTCATTCAACAAGTTTCTAATGCGGTCTTTACTAGCTTCAGCAGCTATGGGTTCATTCCAAACTATTGAGAGGAGTGTTTCAGTCTTTTCGATGTCCGGTAGTCCAGCTTTCTCAATTTGGTTAATGGTCACATAGGTCAACGGAATTAACAGTAAGAGAATAACGAAACTTATGGCCCTAAACTTCCAAAGCAGCTTATAAAAACCTTTGTAGGCGCTAAGAATGGTTTTGAAAACGAGACTATCTTCCTTGATCTCCTTTTTAACATTCTGAAAGAAAATTCTGTAAAGCAATGGTAAAAGCACAAAGGCTACCATTAGCGAAGTGCCTAATATAATGGCTACTGAAACAGCTTGGTCGTAGAATAAGGCTCCAGAAAGTCCATTAAGAAAAACTAGAGGAACGAATACCGCTAGAGTAGTTAACATAGAGCTGATCAGCGGAGCCATCACTTCGTTAACCCCTTGAATACAAGCCTCAATGATGCCCAACCCATCTTTTCGCTTTCTTGTGATGTTGTCTATTACAATAATTGCATTATCAATCAGCATTCCTAGGCCAAGAGCTAAGCCACTTAGAGAGATAATATTGATGCTAAGACCTACAGCATAAAAGAGAAGGAAGCTGATAATCAGAGAAACTGGGAGCGTAATTCCCATGATAATAGGCATTCTTACATTGCCCATAAAAAGGAAGAGCACAGCAAATGCGAAAATTCCTCCATATATGAGGCTAGTTCTAAGGTTGTCTATACCTGCGTTGAGTAGACTACTTTGATCTTGTGTAAGCTCAAAATCTACTTTAGGGTAATCTTCTTTAAAGAGTTCTACTGCTTCGTAAACCATTGGCACCAGCTCTGTCATTTTTGCACTGTTTTGCTTGTGCACTGTAATTACTAAGCCTTCGGTTTCTCCAAAGAGGTGGTAACTCTGTACCTTTTCTTGTTGGTAGCTAATGTCGGCTACACTCTGCAGAGCTATAACGTTTCCATCTCGTGTGATTAAAGGCAGGTTGCGAATTTCATCTAAATCGTCTAGTCGGTTGGCCATTCTAACATAGTACCGATATTGGCCGTCCTTAACAGAAAGCTGGCCTAGCTCTTGATTGGCACTCTTAAGTACTTGGTCTATCTGACCCTCACTGAGCTGAAGTGCCTGTAGTTTCTCTCTGTTTGGATTAATAGAAATATATTGATCGCGGAAACCATTGATGTCTACAATGGAGATTCCTGGGAGTTGCTCTATTCTTTTCTTAAGTACTTTTTCGGCTAGCTCAGAAACTTCAATAAAGTCGGCCTGATTTTTAGGCAGGAGCTGTAGTCTGATGATGGGAATATCGGAAGTGTTGATTCTGATAATCCTTGGCCTATCCATGTCTCTAGGAAGCGATTCGGTCAGCCTATCAATTTTTTCGTTGATCTCTACATAGGCCAAGTCCATTCGAGTGCCATAGTTGAACTGCAACTTTACTATACCTGTTTCACTACCCGCTGTGCTTTCAATAGACTTTAGGTTGTTCAGTGAGTTAAGTTCGGACCTGATAGGGTTCAATACACTATTCTCAATGATCCGGGCAGGATTATTAGGATAGTCTACCTTGATGGCTACAGAAGGAACTTCAATACCAGGAAGAAGAGACACTGGTAGCTCCTTAATAGCTAAAGCGGAGAAAAAAAGAATGCCTACAAATGAAAGGAAGACGGCAATGGGTCTGTTAATCAGAAACTTTACCATGATGCTTAATTAGTAGCTCCCATCACGCTTGTTCTACTTACCTGAGCTTCATGAGCCAATTGAATGTTGTTGGTGATGATCACTTCTGAACCATCATTTAAACCAGAGGTAATCTCTACCTCTACACCGTTGTCTAGTCCTGTTTCAACATAATTCCATTTGGCAATTCCATCCTCATATGTAAAGACCACTGGCTTTCCAGACTTCATTACAATGGCTTCTCTTGGCACCAAAATGTTCTCAGACTGTGGCGATCGGATTACGGCATTTGCAGTCATTCCTGGAAGCAGCCCTTCCGTAGCGTTAAGTTGAAGCTTTACAGTAATCATTCCCCCTTCATCTACCTTAGGGTTAATTTCTATAAGAGTGGCTTCGAAAGATCGATCTTTAATAGCTAGAGGGAAAACATCTGCTTTTTGCCCAATCTCGATCCTCCCATAGTCAGATTCAATAATTTTGGCAGTAAGTACTAGCTGATTAGGTGTGTAGATTACACAAAGCTCTTTTCCGGCAGAAATTATGTTGCCCTGTTTTTCTTCTAGTTCGGCAATACGACCTGTTATTGGGGCTTTAACCAAAGTCTTTTTCAGATTCATTTGGGCCTCTTTTAGACTAACGGTAGCGCTTCTTAGACCAGATTTTAGCTCTAAGTTATTTTTGGCAGCAGGAGAAAGGGTAGAGTAACCTATAGAGTCATTCTGAAAAGTTACCTTTGCGCTTTCATAGGCCAGCTTGGCTTTTTCTATGGCAAATTCTTCATTGTCGTTCTGCAGTTCGGCCAATGGCTCACCTGCTTTAACCATTTGACCATTCTTTACATACAGTTTCTCTAGGTAGCCAGAGCCTTCAAAAGTTACTTTTAGCTCTTTAGCCGACTCCATAGTGCCAGAAGCATTTACTCTAAACTCGAAAGTAGAGTAGATTGCCTTTGCCGTAAGTACTTCGGTGGGTTTTACCTGAGCGCGTAAAGATTCTACATCGGGCTCCTCAATTTTTTCTTTTTCTTGTTTGCAGCCTAAGAGTGTTACAATAAAAAGTGCTGCTAGTATTGTGTTTCTCATTATGCTAAAAATAGTTTCAAATTTTATGAATTAGAAACTATTGAGAAAGAAAGTTTTAGTTGAATTGGCTAAACGGTAATAAGGGAATTTCTTCAAGCCTTTGTTAGTCTTGGAACGACAAGTACTAAAGTGTAAGCTCATATTTACATCATTGAACTTATCGAAAATCTATAAAACAAATAACCTCTAGGCATTACAATAAACAAAAAGAGGCAAAAGACAACTTAGGAAAGCTAAATGGAAGAAACATCTCAATAGCTCTCGGTCAGCCTTTCTACACCCCTAATGGCGTTAAGGGGGTGAGCCAATAGTCGGACACGATGTCTTTCCAACTGTATTTACTTTTGGAAATAAAAGAGGGTAAAACTTACTCTAAATATTGCCCAAGCGGCTGTCGACCATTTCTTCAAGTCCAAGATAGATACCTTCAAAAGGGTTTACAGGGCCCGATTTTACTATTTTGACCAAGTTAGGTATTTCTACAATTACCTAACTTGGTCAAAATATCAGGCATCTAAAAGTCTGTATCCAGTTTGTTTAAGGCTCAATTTTTATGACGCCTACCGACTTCAGTGAGATCAGAGACTAGTGGGAACTAACAAGGAAAATTGAAATTTGAATAGTTTCTTTAATCTGGTTCAGGTAAGCAGCCAGCTGTGGCGTAGTCACAAAGAGTGCCCGCTCCTTCGCAACGAGTTTTAACCCCGCTATTACACTCAGGGGTTTCATAGATTACCTCAGTGTTTCCTAACTCATTGAGACTAAAACCCCAGTTTGGAGTTAAGATAAAAAAAAACGCTAATAAAGATGATAATATAAGATTTAATAAATTTTTTCTAAAGTGTTTCATTATATAGTTGTTTTTAGTTTTTAAGGTTTTCCTTTATAAAAGAGTAAGCTAAATCTATTTCATAGTCGCTTACTGACATATAGTCCGTATGACTCTCTTTTTCAAAATAAATAATAAGTGGCTTTGAAAGCCCAATCTCGAATAGATGAGCCTCACCACCCAAGTCAATGAAAGTGCTGTATTTCTGCTTTATATTTTCTATTAGAGAATCCCAAATATTGAATCGTGTATTGTTAATGAAGATTACGTTTAAATCTAATTCATTAGACATTTCATTTAAAAGGGCAAGGTTTTTTTCAATACATGGGTCGCAACTTTGAAGATCCAATAAATAGTATATTTCCCCTTCATTTAAACTTTGATTATGAACCTCTTTCATATAGCGTGTAAACTCCGATAGAAAGGGGTATTGATTGCTTTCGTTTTTATTTATACAACTTTGAGTGAGCACGAGGGTAGACGCTAACAACAGTACTATTATAAATGCATACTTATTCTTCATAATTTATCTTGATAATATCAAAAGAGACAATGTTTTCATCATTGTCATAGACTGGGAAAACAATTCCTTCTGAAGAAACTGCTGGATTAAGATAGCTGTAGTTTTGGTAATTAGAGATGGTTGATTCTCCTAAATAATTTAATTTATCATCTAATACGATTATTGAGAAAGGCTTGATCGCGGCACTATTTATGCGATTAGTGGTTGAGTTCCTTAATGGTTGTGAGTGAGAAACTATTCGATAATATAATTTTCTATAACTATCAAAAATCAAGTTGTGATAAATACCTTGACTAACAAGGATGTTTCTTCCTGCTTGGGAGTTGTATTCCCTAGGAATAAGTTCAAAATCATTTAGAAATTTAGATTTTGCCGACACAAATGTGCTGTTGGAGGAACTGAGGTCTAGGATTTGAAGACAATGAGCTCTTCTATATGATATAATTAATTCACCTGGGTTGTTTTTGAATTTAGTCCATGAAAATTTGTAGTCATTGTAGAAATAATTGTTAGGATCGGCAGTCATAAGTTCAGGAAACATACCGAGTAACTTTGTTACTTTAAGATTAACCGGATCAAATTCTAACATGAATGGTTTTTCATAGAACTCAACGTCTTTATCCCAATTTAGTGGCGGGAAAGATCTAACGTAGATTTTATTCTTATAAAAAAAGAAGCTTTCCGAATTATTGAGCGGGTCTACTCCAGAAAGGTCACTATTTGGAGAGATTAATTTTGAGAAATCCCATTTGTCAACCACCTTTTCCGCTTCATTCATAATGACCATTCTTCCCCCAGATCCAAAAAGTATGATTGAATCTTGATTAATAAACTTTGCCTCGGATAGAGGGAGTTGTCTTAGTTCTACAGGGGTATTGGTATAAATCGTTTTGATGTAAGTTTCGTTTGTGAGATTAAATTTTTCGATGCGGTTAAGACCAAAGTTTATACCATACAAAAATTCCCCATCTTCACTGCTGATAACTGATATTTTAGAGTACAATCCAATTAAAGAGTCGTTATCTATTTTAATGGATCTAATTATTGAGTTTGTCAACTCTTTATATTGCTGTTCTAGCTTACAGTCATAAGTGAGACTTTCATTTTCCGCAGTTTTTTGGCATGAAAAGACGATTAGAAGATAAGATATAAGAACGTAATTTATTTTTTTCATTAATATATGTTTTAGGTTAAGAAGAGAAATGTACATTTCTCTTCTTAAGGTGGCCAAGATGTTATTCAGGCGTAGGTACGCAGTCCCATCCAATAGTTAAGGAGCATAGATTGCCGTCTCCATGACAATAGATTTTTTGTCCACTCACACACTCGGGTGTTTCAGTAGTTACTTCATGCGCTCCCCTGCCAGGTTCAGCTAAGGCAATATTGGTCGACCCTATTGATAGGATAACCATACAAATACATAAGGATAATAATAATGATATTTTTCTCATAACTTAAATTTTATTGAGGTTTTACTGGTTCACAATCTGGGCCATCAATTGATACATCACATAGATTTCCAACACCAGAACAGATGAAGGAAGCCCCACTTTCGCAAATGGCGTTTTCAGACCTAGCCAATGTGTTACCTCTTTCTATATCCGCTTTTGTTTCAAACGGTGTTAAACCCATTATAGCTAAAGCCGTAATCATTAATGTTAAAGATATTTTTTTCATGATTATCTTATTTGAATTTACCTACTCTCTTTCAGGGTTTTCGGCAATCCCCTTTGTTTACTCAAATGAGCGGCAACAACACAATAGGGATTGAGAGAATTGCAATTCAGATAATCGGTATTGTGGATGTCTTTTGTTCGTTAGCCATGTGGCAGGATGAACTTCCTTCTTTCTTTTTCCGGATTTGAAAGTGTTTGAAGCTAGGGAATGATTTTTTTAAAAGCAATTATAAAACAATAAAAAAACAATAA
>NZ_LRPC01000004.1:0-2500 GCF_001592965.1 Roseivirga spongicola
ATTTAAGAAGATAATAGTTGTGATAGTAGCTATCATGCAAAGAGTTTGAGTGATAAGCCGAAGCTAAAAAATATTCACTACAAAAGGACACGGAGTTTCACCCGTTCATCAAATTCCTCCTACTGACAGCTAAAAAAAATGGGCATAAAAAAAGGGTCACTTAAAAAGTGACCCTTAGATCAATAAGGTTGGCGACTACTTACTCTCCCACCGGTAAAGGCAGTACCATCAGCGCAAGTGGGCTTAACTTCTCTGTTCGGAATGGAAAGAGGTGGGCCCCACCGCTATAATCACCATAAAATCTTAAATATTTTATGACATATTAATTGTAAGAGTATCACACAAGATTAGGTGTTGCAGGCTGTCCCTGTAAACAAGGACAGCCATGCGTTACGGAAAGTCTACGGGTAATTAGTACTGCTCAGCTATGACATTTCTGCCTTTACACCTGCAGCCTATCAACGTCATCATCTATAACGTCCCTTAAAGGAAGTCTCATCTCGAGGGGAGTTTCGCACTTAGATGCTTTCAGCGCTTATCTCTGCCCAACGTAGCTACCCAGCAATGCACCTGGCGGCACAACTGGTACACCAGCGGTTAGTCCAACTCGGTCCTCTCGTACTAAAGTCAGGTCCTCTCAAACTTCCAACGCCCACAACAGATAGAGACCGAACTGTCTCACGACGTTCTGAACCCAGCTCGCGTGCCACTTTAATGGGCGAACAGCCCAACCCTTGGGACCTTCTCCAGCCCCAGGATGTGACGAGCCGACATCGAGGTGCCAAACCTCCCCGTCGATGTGAGCTCTTGGGGGAGATCAGCCTGTTATCCCCAGAGTACCTTTTATCCTTTGAGCGATGGCCCTTCCATGCGGAACCACCGGATCACTATATCCGTCTTTCGACCCTGATCGGCTTGTAGGCCTCACAGTCAAGCACCCTTTTGCTATTGCACTCTGCGCACGGTTACCAAGCGTGCTGAGGGTACCTTTGAAAGCCTCCGTTACTCTTTTGGAGGCGACCACCCCAGTCAAACTACCCACCACACACTGTCTCCCTTTAGGGATTAGGCATCAGATAAATAAAGGGCGGTATTTCACCAACGACTCCAACATGCCTAGCGACACGCCTTCAAAGTCTCCCGCCTATCCTACACATCATTTACCCAATACCAATGTGAAGCTATAGTAAAGGTTCATGGGGTCTTTTCGTCCCGTTGCGGGTAAGCGGCATCTTCACCGCTACTACAATTTCACCGAGCTCGTGGCTGAGACAGTGCCCAGATCGTTACACCATTCGTGCAGGTCGGAACTTACCCGACAAGGAATTTCGCTACCTTAGGACCGTTATAGTTACGGCCGCCGTTTACTGGGGCTTCAGTTCAATGCTTCTCCTTACGGATAACATCCCCCCTTAACCTTCCAGCACCGGGCAGGTGTCAGGCCTTATACTTTATCTTTCGATTTCGCAAAGCCATGTGTTTTTGCTAAACAGTCGCCTGGGCCTTTTCACTGCGGCCTCTCTTTACAGAGGAGGCGCCCCTTCTCCCGAAGTTACAGGGCCATTTTGCCTAGTTCCTTAGCCACGGATCACTCGAGCACCTTAGGATTCTCTCCTTGACTACCTGTGTCGGTTTACGGTACGGGTGCCATATACATTACTTAGAGGTTTTTCTTGGAAGTCTGATTAGGATCACTATCCACGCTGCCGAAGCATTGTGGTACTATCAGGTTCAGCTAGTCTGGCGGATTTGCCTACCAAACCAATACCTACTCCCTTTAACGAACTATTCCGTCAGTTCGCGGATCTTTCACTACTCCGTCACCCCATCGCTGCATATGCCAGTATTGGAATATTAACCAATTGTCCATCGACTACCCCCTTCGGGTTCGCCTTAGGTCCCGACTAACCCTGATCCGATTAGCGTTGATCAGGAAACCTTAGTCTATCGGTGGGCGGGTTTCTCACCCGCCTTATCGTTACTTATGCCTACATTTGCTTTTCTATACGCTCCACCATCCATTACCAGATGGCTTCACCGCCTATAGAATGCTCCCCTACCCAGTATAAAATACTGCCTTAGCTTCGGTACTATACTTGATGCCCGATCATCATCGATGCTCTGTCGCTCGACCAGTGAGCTGTTACGCACTCTTTAAATGAATGGCTGCTTCCAAGCCAACATCCTGGCTGTCTAAGCAACTGAACCGCCTTAGTTCAACTTAGTATAGATTTAGGGACCTTAGCTGAAGGTCTGGGTTCTTTCCCTCTCGGACTTGGACCTTAGCACCCAAGCCCTCACTGCATGGTATATCTGTTAGCATTCGGAGTTCATCAGGATTTGGTAGGATTTGACTCCCCCTAGTCCTATTGGTAGCTCTACCTCTAACAGACTTAACCCACACGCTGCTCCTAAAAGCATTTCGGGGAGTACGAGCTATTTCCCAGTTTGATTGGCCTTTCACCCCTACCCACAGCTCATCCAAAGACTTTTCAACGTC
>NZ_LRPC01000005.1 GCF_001592965.1 Roseivirga spongicola
AAACCTTGTACTAGTAGAGAATGGATTCGGATATGGATAAAAGTGAGTAATAGTAGACTCACTTACTACTTCAAAAGTAATTTCATAAGGCCCTACCCCTGCAGGGTTCCCAGAGGCATCACTTGCATTTACTTGCAGCATATATTCTCCATCTTCTAAGGCTTCTGGCTGAAACTGAATCTTGAAATTTTCATTTTCGGTGGCTGGCGTATAATTGACAAATCCATCGGAGAAGTTAATTCTCTTTAATGTACAGCCATCGCAAATCTGACCGAGGGAAATCTCTATGCCTGTGGTATCAGTCTTCAATAAATACGGATTGTTATCTCTGAGCTCAATATCTACGGTTGGGGTTGGAGAAACAATATCGCCATCCACTATATATACTCCATCGAAGGTTACATCCATAGCAGGGTTCACCTCGTCTTTCTTCACCTCTAGAAAGTCATCGAGCCTAATTACATTATTAGTATAGTACTGCTCTAGCTCATCTCCAGGGTTTACAAAAATCTCGAAATCGTTTAGCCCCAACTGACCTTCTGTTTCAATAGGCACAGTAAAATCTACCGACTCTCCTGCTGCCACCGGAGGAATCTGAATGTTAGCTGTTATTTCATTCCCGGTATTTTGGTTAGTTACGCTATAGTTCACATTCAATTGCCCCTGAAAACTATAAGCAGATATATTGCTAAACCTAAATTTTGCCTCGAAAGGCTCGCCATTCTGCAACTCAATTCGTTCATTTTGGTCGTTTTGCAGAGTCAATACCCCTTCTGGAACACCCTGATAAGTAACCACCCAGTTCTTTAGCTGAGGAGGTGTAGCAGAAACTCTATCTTTTGCACTTAAAAAGAGTCGCACATAAGGATACTGTTGAGGATCTATACTGCTCATATCGAGCTCATCTACATCATTCAAAGTAAACAAAACTGTTTCGGTTCCATCTTGTGCTCTACCACGTACTTCAAATACTAGCTCATCTTCAGCAGGGTTATCATCAAACCTTTTTGAAAGGCTACCCCATTGACTCACCGGACCAATTACCGGAGAAATAACTGACCCACTATCTGTACTTGCAAATATGGATGTCTGAAACTCTATTTCGGTACGAGTAGCATCAGTCTGAGCCCCTGCTGGTGTACCTTCTACTAAGGTAGCAGTCCCTACCGTGGCGCCTTTTACACCATATACAATCACTGGCTCACCAGCAACGCTTGGCAAGTCATTGGCCCTAACACCTATGCGCGGAAACTGATTGTTATTTAGGTCTGTCCAGCTATTATAATCGAGTTCTCCTATGCTGAACATCAATACGTAATCGCCAGTACTCACTCCATCTAGGTAGTTTTTGAGAAGCGCATCATCATTGTTAATGGCCGTACTCAAATTTTCATCTGGTATCCTATTTATTACTTGAGGTGTTACTCCACAGTTTAATGGATCTTGTGTCTCAAACTCTGCCCCTGGAGTTCTCAAAACTAAATAAGGCCTACCACTATCTTTGTCGAACGCAATAAGGTTTAGAGACTCTGGTGCGCACGAACCATTGGTAGAGCTTCTAAATAGTGACTGTCCGTTAATCTCTATTGTCATATTCAGCGGCTGCCCTCCTAAAGGGTGCTGTTCACCATAAGTAACAACATTGATGAATGTCTCATTCCCCTCAAAGATCCAGGTTTCAGAAGCCTCATCTTTACCAACAGAACTCAAGCTCAAATCTCTAAACTGATCGAATTCAGTTTGCCCCCATCCTTCAACACCATTCTGAATATTTGTAAAGGTAGAAACTGCCCAAGGCTGAGGATCTTCCAATAACTCCTCTTCAAAGATGGTTCTCCAGTAATATTGAATAGTATCATTAAGAGTGTGTGGCAATAAAGTAACCTCCCAGCTGGCCAAGCCTTTTCCCTCTAAATTATTCACTTGTTTCCACGGGCTATCGAAGGTATCTACCGTATCTATTTCAACAATGAAGTTTTGATCGTTAGCCTTTAAGTTGGCAGATTGAACTACTAGTTCTACTGTCTCTTTGTCTAAAGTAGCAAAGTTGGTTGGCGCAGTGTTGAAGGTGCCAGAGGCTCCAAGAAAGATAGAAGCAGAGGCAGTATTGTTAAACTCACTTCCCTCATCGACTTCATTGTTTAGATCTAAAGTAACTTCGAAAATATTCGCTCCAAAAACATCTAGCCCTTGGTTGCTCACTTCATAATAAACCGTATCTCTATTTCTTACAGGAGGAACCTCAATTTCAGGCAATTCTAACACCTGACCATTCGGCAAGGTTCTTCTCACATTTACCTTTACTGGTTCATCTGTAGTTCTACCAGCATTGTTTACCACCACCGCTAAATTGAAGAATTGCGTAGAAGCAGTTACTGGTAAGCCATTGATAGAACTAGCCCGAATATCTTCCTCGCGAACAATATAATCTACTTTATCATGACCGAAAATTGGAATTGCAGGGTCTCCCTGAAGATTGGTTTGCTCTACTAGGGCATGGTCAATTTCATTGATTGAAAAGCCTTGAAGATGCCTTTTTATCACCTCCTTCTGAATCTGACCTACAGACTTGGTCATCCACAAGGTATCGGCCATTACTTCGTAAAATTCCTCGGTATATTCTCTTAGGTAATTGGGGATTCCCACATCACTGTGAGCCAAAATATTCACGGCCCCTTTATCTCTTGCGGCCATCCAGTTTTCAACAAAAGCGTTGAAGTAGAAAATCTCGCCTCCTCTACAGCCATTCACCAACATTACTGGGTAGCGCCCTTTATTGTCGTAGCCGTAGGCCGGGTCGGTAACCCTTCCTACATCAATATCTGTATAGTTAGTAGAAGAGTGACCGAAAAAGGTAACAAAGCCAGTTCCGTTATTGATCTCTTCGGAAATATTGATGGTTTGGTATGCATTGTTATTCGTTTTAGAAACATTGGTTACAGCCGCCCCCAGATAGTCTTGAGCAATTATTCCTTCAAAGTCCTCAATAAACTCTCTAAAGCGGATTAGCTCATCGCTACTTATTCCTCCACTAAGCTGAAGAAAGTTCTTTGTCCATGGAGAGTTTTTAATGTTAGATTCCTTTTCAATCACTTTGTCTAGGTAATTGGCCACTTCAGCAGGCTTGGTAACCGACAAACGCCCCACGGGAAATACTGGCAAATGCTCGGTACCATCTAACTCAGTAGTGTAAACCACATCAGAACCAGGAGCCCCTAGAGTAGGCACTAATTCTGGTGTTCCTGCAGCCAGCGGATTAGGCAACCGCTGCATCTGATTATCTACTCTTCTAGATTTTCCAATTAGGAACAAATACTGTGGGTCTGCCTCCTGATAGGCCTTTCTTACAAATCGCTTAATAGCTAAAGGGGTATACTCTCCATAACTGAACTCATTATACAAATCAGTAACATCTGCATAGTGGACTTTCCAAGCCCCACCTTCTACTGATTTTCTATAATCTATATAAGCTTGAATCGGATCGTCATAAGAGCCATCGACTGGCTTTCGCAAAAACGGATGCGATACCATGAAGTAGTTGAAGCTACTAACATCTTGAAACTTGAATTGAACCGCTTCTACTTCTGCCTCCACTACATTACTTTCTCCTTTTAAAAAGAGCTTTTTCTCTGTAGAGGCTCCAGAAACACCCGCTAGGTAACTATTTGCATTGAGTTGACCTTGAATGAGTTTTGGGTTCTTATAATCCGTAACATCATATAGTGTTGGACTACTAGGCACATTTGGAATAAGAATCTGGCGACTACTTGCGTCTGGCTGAATGTAAAAGAACTTATCTGTGCCAAAAGCATCTATCTCTCTTGGATAACGTAGCCTTAAATAACCAATGGAAATGAGGTCTCGAGGGTATTCATCATAACCAACATTCTCAACCCTGAACACCACTCTGCCTTCATCGCTTACTCTATCCCAATTGAGCTGAAGGTTTTCTCGGGTTCCGAAGTTATTGAATGAAAGGGTAATATCTTGAACCAGAGGCTGGAGACCATCTTGAGACGGACCAACATAGGTATTGGCTCTATGTTGAGCTATATTATTGAACCCAATGATCTGAAAGGTCAACTCAGGTTTAGAAACACTAGGAAGTTGCTTGGTAATTCCATCGAAAACAAAATCTCTCTTGTTTCGGCCACTAGCTACGGTTGAAGCTGTTTTCTCTATGACATCGCTCATAAACATTTGTCCAACGTCATAGTAAGATCGCTTCACCTCGCCAGTAGGGTTACCGATAGGGTAATACTGACCAAAGCTGAAGACTTCTGAGCGAACTTGTAAAATATTCTCCTTATGATAAGTGATAGAGGGAAGACCACTTGGGCTAATATTTTCTACCTGCATTCTCTTACCTTGAGCCTCACCTACGGTTAAAAAGAAGGCGGTGGTGTCTGAGAACATGTTATAGAACTTATGGATTTGATGCTGTGGCCTATAAAACAGCTCTGTATCTTGAGTTCCGTCATTTTTTCTACCCCAGAATTCTATGTAATCATCGGCATCAAAAGATGCATCGTCCATACCTACCGTTCTGATAGCTACCTCCTCGCCTCGGTGAAATAGTTGAAGTTGGGCAGGAGAAATACTGGATACATCGAAGCCCGCATCTACTAAAGCTTGATAAGTGATTCGATGAACATCATCAGTCCCTGTCTTAATCTTAAAGTAAGATTGGTCGTAATTAATCCACTCATTGCCTAGCTGTTGCCCAAGCAGCAAGTGCCCCATTAACAAAAAGAAAAGTACAAGCTTACTTCTCATCCTTACCCTCCTTTTTCACAATTCTCCTCTTATTTCTAGAATAAATACCTGGCAGTTTTTCTAATGAATACAGAATAGAAAATACATGGGAGTAAGGCGATTCTGCAACATTACCTATATCTGTAAGGGCATAGTCTATGGTGAAGTCTTCTAATTTGATACCCATGCCTACATTGGGTTGAAAAGACCAAAAAGTAGACTCGTTGCTCTGTTCAGCAAAACTAAAATCCTTGACCCGCTGAAAATTGCCAACGCCCATTCTAAAGAAGAACTTATCTTCATAGTCAAACTCGGCCCCTAACTGTGGGTCTATTGAAGTAAATCGAGATTTAACGAGTACATTCCTTCTGCCATCAAAAGTAAATACTAAATCGGCCGATGCCAATACATCAACTTTGTTGGTAATCTTAAATGACCTGGAAGCCCCAAAAATTGCTTTAGGTAAAGTAATCTCTGTTGAGTTACCAGGTATTTCATTATTGGTCTGATTGAAAATTGGCCTGAGTTCCTCCTTATTGATGGTCCAAGTATTAAAAGTAGTAGTAATGTCTCTGAGCATTACACCAAAGTTCCAATCGTTATAGCGGTACTTAGCTGAAGCATCTAAACCAAAGCCCCAAGCATCGGCAAACTCGCCAATTCTTCTTCTTATCACTTTGGCATTCATTCCAAAAGTTAGCCCTCCGCCATCAGCAAAGTTTTCACCAGAAATAAAGCTCACACCTCGAGCGTAAGAAAATACTATGGCTAAATCTGAAGAAGAGAAAAAGTTGATTCTGGAATAATCTATTCGACCCTGATCGTCAAACAACAACCTAGTATCTGGAATATCATCTATTCCTAAGCGAATAATACCTATACCCATGTGGCTATCAGTATCTATTGCCATTGCAGCTCCTAGATAGTCGTAATTAGCTACTCCAGCAAAGTAAGCTGCATGCTGAAAAGAGAACTGATACCTATGTTCTATATCGGTTAGTGCTGCCGGGTTCCAATAAATAGAAGTTACATCGTCAGAAACGGAGGTCATAGCATTAGACATAGCCAATGCCCTTGCTCCAACTCCTATTGCCATAAACTCATTACTGTACTTAGGAGAACTCTGAGCCAAGACCTTATGAGAGGACAAAAATATAGGGATGAGCAACACCCCTTTTAATATATAAACCGCAATGTGCTTCACGCTCATGTGTAAGTACTACAACCCAAAAATAATTATACCTACTGGATTTGCAGCATTTTTAAGCTTCAACCTCCAGAAAGATTTTTTATTATCTAAATCGGGCTAAAAACATTCGTAAAACCACTTTTTCACAACCTAAGCACCACAAGGTAATATTTTTTATATAGTACTATGCAACACATAGTACCTTCTTTCGTATATTTGCACAAGGTCTAAAACTTGAATAGATGAATTTGGAGAATACACAAGTGCAAATGCGGAAGGGGATTTTAGAATTCTGCATACTGCATATCATTTCGAGAGGCGAGGTCTACGCCTCCGACATGCTCGAGGAGCTAACATCGGCCAAAATCATGGTTGTTGAAGGAACACTTTATCCACTATTAACGAGGCTTCGCAAAGCAGGTCTTGTTGAATACAAGTGGGTAGAATCTAGCTCGGGGCCACCCCGAAAGTACTACACTATCACATCTCAAGGCCAGGAATTTGTTAGCAGCCTTGACAAAACCTGGAAGGAGTTGGTCAACTCCACCTCACAAATCATCACAAAAAAATCTAAGTAATGGTCATGAAGAAGAACATAAGTATCAATATAAGCGGCATCATTTTTCACATCGAAGAAGATGGTTATAAAAAACTCAAAGACTACCTAGACTCTATCAATAAGTACTTCAGTAGCTATGAAGAAAGTGAAGAAATTATTGCGGATATAGAGAGCCGTATCGCTGAGCTTTTCTTAGAAAAACTAGATGAAGATGGTAAACAAGTAATCTCTAATGAAGACATAGATCAGCTTGTAAGCACCATGGGGAAAATATCTGACTTTGAAGCCATGGAAGAAGAAGCTGGTTTTACACCTGCTGGCGAGCCAAAGGAGAGCAAAACGGAAAACAAATCTTCTGCAAAGCAGGAATACCAAAACACTTACGAAAAAAGAAAGCTATACCGCGACCTGAATAATCAGATTGTAGGTGGTGTGGGGTCTGGTTTGGCCAATTACTTCAATGCGGACCCTATATGGTTTAGAGTAGGGTTCTTACTATTGCTTGGTACAGGTTTTGGCCTTTTAGGCTACATCATTCTTTGGATAGCAGTTCCAGGTTCAAGAGAGCTTAAAGAAGATGAAAGCATTAAGAAATTCTACCGCGACCCAGACGATCGGGTACTTGGAGGTGTTGCCTCTGGTTTGGCCAACTACTTCCGGACAGACTCCATCGTATTCCGGATAATTTTTATAGTTCTGTTCTTCGGAGGCGTAGGTATCATAGCATATATAGTCCTGTGGATCATTGGTCCGCAGGCTAAATCTCTTACAGACAAAATGCAGATGAAAGGGCAAAAAGTAACCCTTTCTAATATCGATTCTAACATAAAAAGAAGCAAAGAAGAAGATCTTAATCCCAAGGGAGAAGGAGCTTTTACTAAAATCCTTTTATTCCCATTTCGCTTAATCGGCAGAATCTTTAGAGCAATTGGTAGTGCATTAACCCCTCTCCTTTTGTTCATTGCCGCTGCCTTTAGAATATTTATAGGAGCCGTTATTTCCATAGTCGGAATCTCTGCAATGTTCAGCCTTTTAGTTACTGCAGGAGTATTATTGGGGCTTCATGATAGTGATTGGTTTATGTTTAACGACTCAGACTTCCCACTTCATATTTTCTATAACACGCTACCCGAAATAGGAATTCTTTTCGCCTTTGCTGCGATTTTCATTCCTTTCCTATACTTGTTCATTGCAGGCATTACCATTATTGCCAAGCGAAAAGTGATGAGCAGCTCTGTAGGTTGGAGTATTTTGGGTATTTGGATGATCTCGGTTTTGGGAACATTTGCCACTGTGCCGAATGTAGTTCGTGATTTCAGAGAAGAGGGCTATCACGATGTTTCAGAAGTGATAAACATAGAAGCAGATACCGTTACACTCTCATTAAGCGAGAGCAAAGAATACAGTTCTGAATTTAGAAACAGAAGAAGGTATAGACGTAACAACAGCTACAAGTCAGAATTTACCGACCTAGACATTCGTGTTAGTAGAGATAACACTTGGAGAATAGACAAAAGAGCTACAGCCAGAGGTAGAAACATTGAAGATGCTGATAGAAATGCAGAAGAAATAGCTTACGAATATCGAGTTACAGGAAACGAGATCGTCTTCGACAATGAACTTACCATGCCTGAAGATGCTGAGTTTAGGTTCCAAGACTTAGATATTACGCTACATATACCTGCGAACCAACCATTCAAAATCAATACCGACATGGGCAACTTGCTCAACTACTTCAGCTACCGTTACAACTGGTGGGAGGTTTACAGAAATACGTGGATGCTCGATGACGATGGCACTCTAATATGTCTTACTTGTGAAGAAGAGGCTGATGAAGAAAACGATGGCTCAACCAGCAACTCTGATTCAAAAACCTTTGAGTACAGCGACTTTGAAAAGATTTCGGTTTACACCGGACTACCTGTGACTATTAAGCATGGAGAAACATATGAAGTAACAGCAGAAGGCTCTAGCAATAAGTTTGACGAACTAAACTTTAGAATTAATGCAGGCAACCTAATCATTTCAGCTAAAGATGATTTTAACAATTGGCGCGGCACAGAATTGATCATTCAACTTCCAGAATTAAAAAACCTAAGCCTTAATGACGATGCCAATGTAACTGTGAATGGCACTAGCTTGGTAGACACCCGAATTGTGTTAACAGACCAAGCTCGACTTCAGCTTACTGGCCGTCTTCAGCGTCTATCCTTATTGGCACTGCAAGAGAGCAGAGTAGATTCTGATGCAACTATTGACGACCTAACCATGGAAGTAATGGACAAAAGTAGGTTTTACGGGTATGATGGAGAAGTTGTAGACTGTAAGCTAACTACAAATTCAGAAGCAAGAGCTAGACTAAATATTACCGAATACCTAGCTGTAGAAGCCAACGGATTCTCTTCGGTAAGATACAAAGGCTCTCCTAAAGTGGATATAAAAGACAAATCAAATTCAGCAATTATAAGCCAATACTAGAATACACAACTAACTGAATAACAATACATTTACTATCTTTAACCTGCACGCATGTCTGTTAAATAAAAAAATTGACAACATGCGTGCAACGTTATTTATCATTCCTACATCTACCTTGTGTAGTCAACCAAAACATGCTTCAAATCAAAAGGTCAAAAACTGAAGAGAGGCTCTTAGAAGATTGCCGTAAAGGCGACAGAAAAGCGCAAAGAGACGTGTACGAAAAGTACTCAGGGCTCATGTTTTCTATATGTCGCAGGTATATCAATGAGCCAGAGGCGGCAGAAGATGTTTTGGTATGCGGATTCATGAAGGTGTTCAGCAAAATAGACCAATTTAAGAGTGAAGGCAGCTTTGAAGGCTGGGTTCGCAGAATAATGGTCAATGAATCACTCACATACATCCGAAAAAATAAAAGCCTGTATATGCAGGTAGAGATTGAAAATGCAGAGCGCGAGCCCGACTACAGTCAGCTTAGCGATCACCTGGAAGAAGAAGACCTCATGAAAATGATCAACAGACTTCCGGCCGGTTACAGAACGGTTTTCAACCTCTACGCTATTGAGGGTTTTTCACACAAGGAGATTGCCGAACAACTGGGCATAAGTGAAAACACTTCTAAATCTCAGTTGAGTAGAGCAAGAGCACATTTACAAAAGCTTTTGATCGAGGCAGAGCGTTTTATGAATGATAAATTAATGAGCCATGAAGGGTAATAAAATTGATGAACTCTTCCGTAACGGACTTGAATCTCACAAAGCTAGCGCACCAGTTGGCGCATGGGATAAAATAGAAGCTGGCCTTCCACAAAAGAAGAAGAAAGGTGCAATCTTCTGGATTAGCATAGCAGCTAGCTTTACACTATTAGCTGCAGTTAGTTGGTTAGCATTAGACAACAAGCAGCAAGCTCAGCTACAACAGCAGGAAATTCTTTCTGAAAAAGAAGCCCAACCCGAGAGCCTTAACAAAGGCACCCTAGCTCAGGAAGAAAATCAACAAGAATATCCTGTTCAAAACAAGACTGTTCCTACAGAGAAAATTGATCCTATCTCAAATGAAATTGATCAACTTCCTTTACTAGTAGCAGATAATTCAGCAAGCTCAAAAGAGATTCAAGAAGAGATTCAGGCCGAATTTCAAGAAATGAATGAACAAGCTTTTGAGCTGAAAATAGAACTTATTCAGCCAAGGGCTCTTAAGCCACAATTTATGGCTCGAAACCTATCGAAATCAGACTTTATTATTAACACAGACTTCTTGAAGGAGAGCTTTTCTATTGCCCCAGAAGGAAGGGATGCACTTGAAAACGAACGCAAGAAAAAGTTTGGCTTCTTAGACGGCATAGTATCTATGGCCAAAAGTGTTAATAGCGGAGCAAAGGCCATTTCTGAAATGAGAAAGTCCAAGAACGAATGGGTTAGCAACGATCTTAAATACGGTGATAAAGCCGAAGACTCAAAAGAAGAAGACTCTGATTTGAAACAACAATAGTCTAAACTCAAAATAACTTATTAGCAATGAAAACTATCTTTAAAACTGCCTCACTTATCGTGTTGGTCACATGCTTGGTGAGCCCAAATGTCTACGGCCAAAATGGTCTTTCAGACAATCTATCAATTACTTCAAGCGTATTTCAGAAGGGTTTAACTCCTTCAAAAAACTTAACGGAGTACACACCAACCAATTCGCTGAGAGTAGAAAAACCAACTAGTTCTGCAGAGTTCTCTAGCACAACAAATAGAAGAGACAGAAGCTTCGGCATAGACAAGTACTACCCGAGAAGAGGCACTCAAAACTTTGTAAACTTCTACCTAGGTTTAAACAACTGGTTAGAAGATGGAGATTTGCCAAACAGTGATAAAGCCTACAGCTTGATACCAATTAACTCGTGGTACTTTGGCGTAAACTTCGACAATGTAACTAATATACTAGGCCCACTTTATCTAGACTGGGGTATTGGCGCTAGCTTAATGGATTATGCCTTTGAAAACACTCGTGTACAAGTAGTGAAAGAAGATGATGGCATAGTATTTCAGGAGCTGGCAGATATTACTGGTAGAAAAAGTAAAATCAATGTAGGGTACTTAAATGTACACTTTGTTCCCACCATTGCTTTTGGCAGATATAGAGATTTCCGCGTTGGCTTCGGAGTTTATGGTGGCTACCGAATAAGCAGCAATACCAAGATGAAGTTTGATGATGCCGATGGCAACAAGCAGAAGGAAAAAGTTAAGGACAGCTTTCATATTAACTCGTTCAAATACGGATTTAGAGCACAAATTGGATGGGATTTCTTTGATATGTTCTTCAACTATGACTTGGTAGAATTCTTCAATGAAGATGTAGATGCTCCAAGGCTAACTCCAGTAACATTCGGAATTGTATTCTAATACGAACTCAAAACTTACAAACAACATGAAAAAAATTACTCAAACTATCATCGTGGGACTGATACTGGTCATGTCAGTCTCACAAGCACAAGCTCAGTGGCGCTGGATGCGTTATGGAGACTACGAAAAATTAGATACTGTGGTCAGTATCCCTAAACATGAAAGCAACAAAGTCTATATTTCTGATGATGACTTTTACTTACGCATAGGTTTCTTTGGCATGGAAGTAGAAGTTGAAGATCGTTGGGATTGGGACTGGGACTATGACAGCAACTGGAGAGGCAGACGTAACTCCAACACAATTGAGTATTACGAACAGCACGATCATGGTACCCTGAAAGGCCTTAATCTTGAGTTCGGTTTTAATAACTTTTTGAAAAACGGTGACTTTCCTTCTTCTAGCGATCTGTATCAGGTGAAACCAATCAGCTCAAACTATGTCGGCCTTTTATGGAATCATACTACCTATGTTTCTGGGCCTCTTTACTTAGAGTGGGGCGGTGGATTTAGCTGGTACAATTTCAAATTTGAAAATGCCGCCACACGCTTAGATCCTAACGGAGGTCAGCTAAACTTTATAGAAGACACCAACGCCAACAGCGTACTCAAAAGTAAGCTAAAAGTAACTTACATTGGTTTTCAGGCAGTTCCTATGCTAGACTTCGGAAGAGGAAAACGCGTAGTGAGAAGGTTTATGGAAGACGATGTTCGTGTTGGGTTTAGCGCACGTAGAGGCTTTAGAATTGGTATTGGACCTTATGTTGGCCTAAGGTTAAGCAACAAGGCAAAATACATCTATCGTAATGATGATGGTAGACAGAAGGATAAAGAAAAAGGCGGGTTCTTCGTGAACGATTTCCGATACGGCCTGAGAGCGCAAATAGGAATTAATGGTTTTGATATGTTCATGACTTACGACATGAATGAGCTATTTGAAGAAGGGAGAGGTCCGCAGCTAAACCCAATAACTATAGGAGTTACTTTTTAAACTCTTTGAGAAGAGTACTTGAAAGGGATATTTAAACTTCGGTTTGGATATCCCTTTTTTCCCTTTACTCTTAATCTATAGCAATGAACACATCTACTTCTGCATCGCTCCAATTAGCACTTCTTTCGTCATACACCTCAAAATCAAAGGTAAAACTCCTGTTCACATTACTCGACCAAATAGACTTCCATATATCGGTAATACACTCCGGCATCACTCCTTTAGCCAAAAACCTTTGATATGTCTGACTTGGTATGGTTAAGGTTTGCAAACCAGTCGGAACGGTTACATTTTCAGGTACTGCACAACCAATAAAGTACGAAAATGGCTGATTTTCATCTCCATCATAGTCAAAATAAACTGCATATATAGCGTTATTGAGCTTACCTGCTATCTGATCTGCAATAGCTTCCTTTTCAAACTTTTGCCATAACTCCCCACAGTCTTTACTAGACTGCCCGTTCTCATTGCTCGTTTTTCCAGCAAGTCTCAAACCTATAAGCCTGATTGGTTCCAATTGTGTGTTTTTCATATAATAATGGTTATTTGTTTTACTATGCTTCCATCCACTTTTTCTCATCTCCCTTAAGCTTAAGGAGTTTAGAAAAGTACCTGCCAGAAGGTCGGTTGGCTGTAATTAAAATCAAGAACAAGGTAAAGACAAGCGCGTAAATCATGTCTCCTTTTTCGTACAATCCATAAGCACCTATTCCAGCACCCAGTGCCCATAATACGTTCCTATAGATTATCGGCTTCTTGAGCATTTTCAGTTTCACATCTAACTCCTTTACCTTGTCTGTTCCTCTACGCACATCTCTAGTCCAAGTAGCAGTTGTTCTTACAATAATGTATCCTACCCCAATGAACATTACCCCATGAAACATCAGGTCTGGATTCTCAAAAACTACAGATCGGAGGCTACCATTTCCATCTTTCTCAAGAAAAACCCAGCCAAAGGCTAAAAGTGGGAGCACTAAAAAAAGATAAACAACAGACTCTAACTGCTTGATAAAAGTACTTTTATTGAATTGCGGGTCGCTTAATTCCATAGAGTGTCTATATTAGCCAAATTCGAATACTTGCTAACACCTGTTAGCCTCATTACTTTTGTTAAATGGAAACTGTGGTAAAGAAAACGCGCAAGCAACAAATAGAAGAAAAAGCTACCAAACTATTTCGACAAAAAGGCTACGCGGCCACTTCTATGAGAGACCTTGCTCAGGTGCTTGGCATAGAAGCGGCCAGTCTTTATTCACACATCAAATCTAAGGAAGAAATACTTCAAAAGATATGTTTCCGAATGGCAGATGAATTTTTTGACGCCTGGAAAGAAGTAGAAATGGAGTCGGGCAACCATGCTGCTAAAATGGAAAAGGCTGCTATTTGTTATGTAAAAGTGATTACTAAAAACACTGATGCTTCTGCCGTTTTCTTTCACGAATGGAGACACTTAAGTGAGCCATACCTTTCGGAGTTTTTGGCCATGAAAAACGACTATGAAGGCAGGTTTATAAAAATTCTCAGAGACGGCATGCAAAGCGGTGAATTTCACGAAGCAGATGAAAAGTTTATGATGCTCACCATTTTATCATCACTCAACTGGACCCATAACTGGTACAAACCCTCAGGAAATTTAAGCCCAGAAGAGGTTGGCTCAAAACTAGCCAACCTAATTCTTAATGGCCTCAAAAAATAGCCTATACTTTTTCCCAGAGGCTATCTACAAACAACTCTTTGCTGTCAGTAAAGTGGCGAACAATTTTAAAACCAGCATACTGAGCAAATTCTTCGATCATTTGGAATGAGTATTTCTGAGAAACCTCAGTGTGAATAGCCTCCCATTGCTTGAGTTCTAGCGTATAATCAATTGCTTTGAAGTGAACCTGCTGAGCCTCTCTACTTACCAAGTAGCTCTTGGTCTCTCCTGTAATAGGGTTATAAGTTGGGTAATGCTGAAACTTATCTACATCGAAGTCAGCATCTAATTCATCGTTAATTCTCTTTAGTAAGTTGAGGTTGAAATCTCTCGTAACACCTTCTCTATCATCATAAGCAGCAAGCACTACTCTAGGGTCTTTCATTAGATCGAAACCTATGAACAGCATATCTCCGCTAGAGAGATTATTACTCAATTCTTTAAGAAAATTCTTACCCGCTTCTAGCCCGAAGTTACCAATGGTTGAGCCAAGAAAAAGCAGTACCTCCTTTTGTAGGTGGTTAGAATTAAGCTCGCTTAATGCTTTAAAATAATCTCCTTGAATGCAATCTATCTTTAGGTTAGGAACTGCCTTGAGCACCCCCTCCTCTAATTGATTCAGTACACTTTGAGAAATATCTATAGGACTGTAAACAAAGTCGGTGCCCTCATTTACGAAGTGCTCTAGTAGTACTTTTGTCTTAGTTCCATCGCCAGCACCTAATTCAACCAACCTAAAGTTAGCATCGCCCCCTAAGAAGCTTTTTAAAATTTCAGCCCTATGGCTTTTTACAATTTCCATTTCCGCCCTAGTGAGATAGTACTCATCTAAAGCCATAATTTTCTGAAAAAGTCTATCCCCTTCGGCATTATAAAAATACATTGAAGGGAGTTGCTTTGGGGTTTGGTTTAAAGCATTCACTACATCTTTTGCGAACGTCTTGTTAACCTCTATTGTATGCTCCATGTTAGGTGAATTCTGCCAGTCTAAAACCTGTGAAATGCCAACGCAGGTGTGGATGAAAAAAGTTTCTGTAAGTTGGCCTAATATGATTGGCCATGGTAGCAAATGAGCCTCCTCTTAGCACCATTTGGTTAATCATGAATTTACCATTGTATTCGCCTAAGGCGCCATCTACTTTTTGGTAATGCGGGTAAGGCAAGTAAGCCGAATTGGTCCACTCCCAAGCATCGCCATAGAACTGTGGGTTAGCGCCCACTCTTGGCATAGTTCGGAAGTTGCGGCTGTCCATAAAATTGGCCTCCGCAGGTATTTCTGGCGAGTGAAGCTTACAAGCTACTTCCCACTCAAATTCCGTAGGTAATCTCATCCCCTTCCACTTGGCAAAAGCGTCTGCCTCATAAAAACTAATATGAGTTACCGGCTCATCGAGATTCAGTTTCTCCTTTCCTCCAAGCGTAAAGTAGAACCACTCTCCCTCCTCTTTTATCCAGTAAAAAGGAGCTCTAATATTCTCTTTCTTTACCCACTCATGGCCCTCCATTAGCCAATGGTTGAAATTTCCGTAGCCACTATCTTCAACAAACTCCAGAAACTCGCCATTAGTAACCAACCTATCCTGAACCTGAAATCCGGGCAGATAAACTTTGTGCTTACCTTCCTCATTATCGAAATGAAAATCTTTACCCTCATAGCCAACCTCATAAACACCTTCATCAACCCTAAGCCAGTTGGTCTTTAAATTAGGTTGATAGTCGGGAAGGTTGCTCCTCTTATAAGTAGGAAATAACGGATTGATGCCTAAAATATGCTTGATGTCGTACACCATCAATTCTTGATGCTGTTGCTCGTGGTTAAGTCCAATTTCAAAAACATTCAACTGCTCTTCATTGAGCTCAGTGGTTTTTAAAAATTGCAACATGCTATCATCAACATAGCTTCTGTAAGCCATGATTTCCTTAACCCAAGGGCGACTCAATACTCCGCGTTCCGAGCGAATCCACCGATCTCCCTCATTTTCATAATAGCTATTAAATAAGAAGGGGTAATCGTCATCGAATAAGCGGTAATCTGAGACATACTTTTTAAGAATGAAAATCTCAAAAAACCATGTTGTGTGAGCCAAGTGCCACTTAGGGGGGCTCACGTCTACTACGGGTTGAACCACAAAATCTTCAGGCTGAAGCGGTTCACAGATTTCTAAGGTAAGTTGCCTTACTTCATTAAAACGGTTGGTAAGTTCTTGCTGCCGACCTACCTGGGCTGTGGAAATATCCATATTGTGAGTTAATGAATATAGAACACAAACCCAAAGCCAATGGTTTAGGAAAACCTAAAAGGTCGGGAGAATAACAGAAAGATAATGTAGAGAAAGGTCTGTTAACCTATCTCCACTACAACATCGTCAGTCATAGGATGCCCCACACAGAGAAGCACATAGCCCTCTTCCAGCTCCGCTTCAGAAAGGCCATCACTAGCATCCATTTTCACTTTACCCGATACACATTTACCTCTACAAGCAGTACACAATCCGCTTTGGCAAGAGAACGGAAGGTCTATCATTTCATCTAAACCCTTCTCAAGAATAGTCTCTTTTGGTTCAACAGTATATTTGTGCTCTTCTCCATCTAGAATAACCGTAACCTCTCTTGCTACAATTTCTTCAGATTCATTAGTAGGCTCAACCGCACTTGAGCTTGGCGTAAAGCTTTCCTTTCTAATCAGTCCTTCAGCAACACCAAGGTTTTTAAGTGAGTTAATGGCTATATCCATCATCGGAGTAGGCCCACAAACAAAGTATTCTGCCTGAGCATCGTTAACAGACTCTTTTACCTGCTGAACAATAGATTGAGAAATATAGCCTTGGTGCTGTCCGTAATTATCGTCATTACTCTCCAGCACATGTATTACTTCCAGTTGAGCGAATCGGTCTTTTAAAGCCTCTAATTGTGACTTGAAAATGATAGATCCGGCATTTCTATTGGCATATAACAAAGTCACTTTTGAGTTTGGCTCAATGTTCAAAGCCGATTTTGCTAAAGACATCATGGGTGTAATTCCACTTCCTCCAGCAATTAGAACTATGTTTCTAGAATTATTGGCTGAGAATTCTGTAGTGAAATTTCCTAAAGGTGGAATAACCTGCATTGTATCTCCAGCTTTCACTTCTGAATTCAAGTAATTAGAAACAATACCCCCCTCTACTCTCTTTACTGCCACAGCTGGAAACTCGTCTACTTCTGGTGAAGAACAAACCGAATAAGACCTTCTTTCCTCTTTCCCATTAACATTTACAATAAGGGTAAAGAACTGACCAGCCTTATAATTAATCTTACCATTCTCTGGGTTTTCAAAATGAATAGAAACAGCATCAGCGGTTTCCTTCACCACATTCTTCACCTTGAGACTGATAATGCCAGTATCCTGTTTTTCAATCTTATCTTTCTTCTTCTTGAATAAGCCAAAAGCCATAGTTATCTATTTTCTCGTGTAAGAACCCAATGTAAACCAAAGGGTTCATTTGCTGGCAAAAATAATGAGTAATGCCTTACGAATGAAGTATATGCCAATACATTGCCTTTGATTTCTCAGGTTCAAGAATTTGGATTGCTTATCTTTGCGCTTTCCAAAAAAATAATCGCTTTTCATGGATTTAAGCAGCTTAACAGGCATTTCTCCGGTAGACGGAAGATACAGAAGAGTAACCGCAGACTTAGCGGCTTACTACTCAGAGTTCGCTCTTATTAAATACAGAGTAGAGGTTGAAGTAGAGTACTTTATTGCGCTTTGCGAAATGCCACTCCCTCAGCTTGAAGGAGTAAACCAAAACGTTTTTGAAGACCTAAGAAATGTCTACAGAAACTTTAGCATTTCTGATGCTCAAAGCATTAAGGAAATAGAAAAAACAACCAACCATGATGTAAAAGCGGTTGAGTATTTCTTGAAAGAAAAATTTGATGGCCTAGGACTAAGCGATGTGAAAGAGTTTATTCACTTTGGACTAACCTCGCAAGACATTAACAACACTTCAGTTCCTCTTTCATTGAAACGAGGACTACATGAAGTAATTGAGCCTGCTATTTTAGAGGTTAATGACCTTATTAAGCAAATGGCTGAAAGCTGGAAAGAAGTTTCCATGTTAGCCAAAACTCACGGACAACCTGCTTCTCCTACTAGGCTAGGTAAAGAAATGGTTGTATTTTCTACTCGGGTTGAAGAGCAATTGGTATACCTTGGTGATATTCCGTTTGCAGCTAAGTTCGGTGGCGCCACTGGTAATTTCAATGCTCACCATGTAGCCTACCCTGAAACTAATTGGATTGAATTCGGTGATAACTTTGTAAAGGAGTACTTAGGACTTCATAGAAGTCATCCTACTACTCAAATTGAGCATTATGATCACTTGGCTGCATTGTTTGATGTACTAAAAAGGATTAACACCATTCTGCTCGATTTCTCTAAAGACATCTGGCAGTATGTTTCCATGAACTACTTCAAACAGAAAATCAAAGAGGGTGAAGTTGGCTCATCGGCCATGCCACACAAAGTAAACCCTATAGACTTTGAAAATGCTGAAGGGAACTTCGGGATTGCTAATGCTGTATTTGAGCACTTGTCTGCTAAACTCCCAATTTCACGACTCCAGAGAGACCTTACCGATTCTACCGTACTAAGAAATGTTGGTGTTCCACTGGGCCACACTCTAATTGGCCTAAAGTCTCTAGTAAAAGGAATTAACAAGCTTGAGTTGAACCAAACAGCAATAGATGCCGACTTAGAAGATAACTGGGCTGTAGTTGCAGAGGCCATCCAGACTATTCTTAGAAGAGAGGGCTACCCTAAACCTTATGAGGCACTTAAAGGGCTAACTCGCACAAATTCTAAAATCACAGAACAGACTATTAAGGAGTTTATTCAAACCCTGAATGTGAGCGAAGAAGTGAAGGAAGAGTTGGGAAGAATTACCCCGTTCAACTACACAGGTATGTAAAAAAGGAAAGCCCCGGACATCAAGTCACGGGGCCTTCGAATAGACAAAATCTATTTCTATTTATCTCTTCGGCTGAACCTCAATCACTGAGTCAGTCTTAGGATCATACTCCAATAATGGATTGTAAAGCAATTCATTATTACGGAAGTCATAAAGAGTTAAGCTTCTCAACTCATAATAAGCAACCCAATACTGTTGCAGAGCACTCACATAGTTTCTTACTGCTGAGTCCTTTGTTTCACGAGCATTGTTTAATTCCAAAATCCCAACTTTACCAGCCAAGTACCTTCCATTAGTAATTTCAAATCCCTTTAAAGCAATAGCTTGCCTTTTCTCAGCTATCTCAATTTGATTTCTAATCTGATCGAAGTTTCTAACAGCATTAGTAATCTCTTGCTCAAAGTTGATCTCGTTTTGCTCTACTGTAAACTCAGTATTTGTTTGTCTTGCTTTTGCTTGGTTCATTCTAGCCTTGTTTCTACCTCCATCCAAAATAGGAAGGGTGAAAAATAAGTTAACCGTAGAACCCGTAGCTACATTATTACCGTCATAGACATCCCCTAAATCAGTAGTCTGTGCACTATTATATCCAAAAGTTGCTCCTAGACTAGCATTAAACCTTTGAGCTCTAGCGGAGGCTACTTGTCTCTCAGCCTCTAATCTTTGAATCCTAAAGTCAAGAAATTCTGCCCTATTATCCTTAGCGTATTGTAAAGCTTCTTCAGCATCTATGTAGAACTCAGGAACTTCAGCAGGAGGAACTAACTCAAGGCTTACATCATCTCTCAAGCCTATAAAATTCCTCAATTCTAATGAAGTAGATTGAACATCTAATCTTGCTTGTTGCGCTTCAGTCTGAGCAGTCAACAAGTTCAGTTCTGTTTGAAGCAGCTGATCTTCAGTTGATGTACCAATATTATATCTTCCCTCTTCTATACGATAGATGGTATCATTGGACTGTTCGTTTTGAATAGCAATTTCTAGGTTCTTTTGTTCAACCAATAGCCTAAAGAAGAACTGCGCTGCAATTCTAGAAGTCTCTTCCATAGCTTGTACATAACTTCTTTTGGATTGCTCATATTCCAATGGAGCTATTTGCCTATTCCACTTGAATTCATTAACAGCAAACAAAGGCTGTTCTATAGAAAAGCTCACTGGATCACCTTGATACCTAGTAACATCTCCATCATAATCATCGAATCGCTGAAGCCTCGTATCTACAGAAACTGTTGTATTAGTCCAAGGTAATACCTGCTCCAAGCCAAGTCGAAGCTCTGAATTATTTTGGTTAACAGTTCTATACTGAACCGAACCATCTGGCTGAATAATAGGAGTTGCTCTATTGACATATGCAGGTAGAGTACCTCTTAATAAAAGCTGTGGTCTCATTTGAGATTTAAAAACCTGATTACTCCAATAACCTAATATTCTGGAAGTCTCTGCTTGCTTAGCACTTCTCGAGTTCTCCTTTGCTAAACGGATTGTTTCTTCTAGTGTAAGCACTTTTTTTTCTTGAGATAGTGATACACTAACCAAGCAACAAAGTGCTGCAATTGTAAAAATGACCTTTTTCATATTGTTAAATGGTTTATTCGTGTCTTAATGATGTGATAGGATCTTGGCTTGCAGCTCTTCTTGCAGGGGTAATTCCGAAGACCAACCCTACTGTAGCAGCAACACCAAATGAAATAAAAATAGATGTAAGGCTAATTGCCGTTGGAAAGTCTGCCAAGCTAGACACCGCATAGGCCAAAACTATACCTAAAATTACACCCACTATTCCTCCAGTAATCGAAATCATTACGGCTTCAAAAAGAAACTGCATAACAATATCTGATGATTTAGCGCCAATAGAAAGTCTCAATCCGATTTCTTTGATTCGCTCCATCACAGAGGCCAACATAATATTCATAATACCAATACCACCAACCAGTAGAGAGATTGCAGCAATTGCAGCCAATACAATATTGAAAATATTCTGTGTTCTCTGCTGTTGTTTCAACAGCAACTCAGGTATGGTAATTTCAAAATCTACCACCCCATAATGCCTTCTTTCTAACATTCTGGCCAAAACATCGGCAGTAGGGTTTAACTTTTCAGATTCTTCAACCTGCACCACAAGTCTATCTATTTGGTGATAGTTTGTAGGCTTGCTGTCGCTGCTACTGTTATCCGATGAGCTAAAAGAAATCATGCCTCTAAAGCCACCGAATACGCTTATTCCACCAAAGCTTTTCTTCAATCCAGAGCCCGTTACCAAGTCTCTATTAATGTAGCGGATAAGAACTGTTTGAATTGGGGTGTAAACATCCATGTTGTAGTCTCTAATACCTAGATTAGATATGGCCTTTTCAGAGATAAATCTTTCCTTAAGCACACCAATAACTTCTAACCATTGGTTACCCACCTTAATCTTTTGACCAATAGGGTTTTCTCTTGGAAAGAATTTAGAAGCTATCCCTTTGCCAATAATACATACTGGCATACCAAGCTCTAGCTGTTTATCGTTGAACATTTCTCCATCTAACAGCTCAAAATTTGCTACTTCAAAATAAGAGGGTTCAACACCCACAAGCTTTGAGCTTCTTCTTATTCCATTCTTTATAATGTAGCTCTCTAACATAATTTCAGGGCTCAATTTCTGAACCCCTGGAATGGTTTTCTTAATGCTCTCTACATCTAGAAGCTTAAGGCCTGGAGAAAACTTCTTAGACTCCTCTTCTTCAGAGGCGCCAATCTTCTGCTCTACTTGTTCTATGTTAGGCTGAACAATTATATTATTCACCCCAACTAGTTCTATTTGTTCCAAAATTTCACTTTGCGCACCATTACCAATGGCTAGCATGGCAATTACAGCTGCCACACCGAAGATGATACCCAATGCTGTAAGTAAAGACCTTACTTGGTTGGCTATCACTGCCTCTAGCGCAATGTAGAAATTGGACATTATACTTTTCTTATTCATAAAAAGAGGGCTTCAATGATTAATTACCTGCCTGACCAGATCTTGCAGCTCCTGACCCACCTTGTGGTCTTTGACCACCTCTTGAGCCACCACGACCATTCATCATATTCTGAAGTTGAGAAGGGTCTGTGATACCTCTGTCTTTCAATCTTTGGATCATATCTTCAGACATAGGCTGACCATTTGGTAATACCCACTTAGAATCATCTAACATATTTTCAGGCTCAGTAACCTCATACTTCTGGTTTCTAGTACCGTTTAGTTCAGGGATAAGCTTAGGCTCTTTTCCTTCTATTCCTTCAGGTCTAGAAAGGTAAAGCACATCACCTTCTTCTACACCCATTTCTATTACTGCCTCGTTACTGTTAGTTAACCCAACTTTCACCTCTTGAAGCGTACCGTTCTTCTTGATAACGTAGTTAATTGAATCATTATAAGTGTTCAAACACTCTAATGGAACATACACTACATCTTCCAATTTCTGAGTAATAATAATATTACTAGTAGTCATGGCTGGTCTTAAGTCACCATCACGCTCGTTTACTCTAGCAATTACTTCAAATACCTTAGCATCAGAGTTAGGGTTCTGCTGACCGACTCTAGCAACTCTAGTTACTCTACCTGTTAATCTTTTCTCAGGGAAAGCGTCTAATCCAATTTCAACTTGTTGGCCTACTTTTACTTTTCTAATATCAACCTCATTGATAAAGGTGGTAGAAATCATACTAGAAAGGTCTGGAAGTTCAGCTACCTCCGGACTCCATACATTAATCTGAGAACCTTCTACTACTCTTTCACTTCCCATTTTGGTATAGATAACCATACCTGCCTGAGGCGCCATAATTGTGAAATCAGACAATACCTCTTGCATATCGTCATAACGATTTTGTCTTCTTCTTAAGTCAGAAGTCTCCTCAATCATTTTAGCCTTAGCCTGCTCAATTTTTAATTGATACTCTTCTTTAGCTCTAACTTTATCTCTTTGAAGCTTTTCTAGCTCATTCTCATATTTCTTGATTGTAGCTGGTGGCTCGTACTGAGACTGATCTAACTGAAGCTGCTTCTCTTCAATTTGATAGTCTAGATTGATCAACTTATCTCTTTCCGCTCTAAGAGTAAGTGCAGTATCGATCTTTGCGTTGTCAAACTCAGCTATTTGTGCATCTAACTGGTCTTTTTCTTGTTGAATTTTATCATAAAGCTCACTCGGGTCTAATTGAGCTACAAAGTCTCCTTCTCTTACCTGAGTACCTTCTTCTACTAATCTTTGAACAGAGATTTGTCTAATTCCATACTCTCGAGCGTTTAGAGGCCCCATAATCTTAGTAGACCTTTCAGCTGAAAGCTCTCCTGTAGATGTTACTTCAACAGTGAATTCACCGCGCTCAGCAGTAGTGAAAAGTGCAGGACCTTCCTCAGCCGAAGACGGGTTAAAAACAGTGGCTGCTACAATGATAACGGTGACAACAACAACACCGAAAATGATCAGTTTCTTCTTCATGACTTTTTGTCTATTCTAAATTCGTTTGCGAAATTATGTTTATTCTTAGTTGGTTTTCGTCCACCTAAAAAACTTTAATGCCTCTGAAATAATTAGTTAGCTGAGACACTTTAAGGTTTAACGGACTTACTACACAACCTCCAACTTTTTTATTTGTTCGTAAGCCCTAGAGCACAAAACCGTTGATTTTTAGATGTTTGCGAGGGTTTAAAGGTTTAATGGAAAATTTCTGATTTATAGGAGCGGTAAATATTATTCATATTTCGGCACATCTCTGTTTGGATGGCGAGCGTCCGAAAATTTAACATGTCTATATTTGTCCGAAACTTAGACAATGAAGAAAATCATAAGTTTAGCGCTGAGGTATATTCCTCGTAAATACCTTCAGTATGTTAGTCACTATTTCTTAAGGTTCATAAGCCTATTCATGAGGGGCAATAATGTTGAGTGCCCTATCTGTGAAATTAGTTACCGAAAGTTTCTGCCATATGGAAGACTGAACCCAAGGCCCAACGCTTTATGCCCTGACTCATTATCTCTAGAGAGACATAGGCTTATGTGGCTTTACCTAAAAGACAAAACCAACTTCTTTACGCAGCCACAAAAGCTGTTGCACATCGCCCCTGAGCTTTGCTTTATAGATAAGTTTAAGGCAATGGATAATCTAGACTATACCACTGCCGACCTAGAGTCTCCTTTAGCAGATGTAAAAATGGATGTTCATGAAATACCATTCGATAACAACACGTTCGATGTGGTGTTTTGCAACCATGTAATGGAGCATGTAGATGACGATATAAAAGCGATGTCCGAGATTCACCGAGTATTAAAGCCTGGAGGCTGGGCAATTATCCAATCTCCGCAGGACTATAGCCGCCAAGAAACACTAGAAGATCCAAGCATTACAGACCCGAAAGAGCGAGAGCGAATCTACTGGCAATCTGATCACGTGAGACTCTTCGGTCTAGATTACGGGAAAAGGTTAGAAAAAGCGGGTTTTAAAGTAACAGAAGATAGATACGTGATGGAACTGCCTACAGAAACAGTAAACAGGTATGCGCTTCCTGCAAATGAAATTATCTATTTCTGCGCAAAGAATTGATTTCCTCTGGGCTTAATTACCTCTGCAATCATTCCCATACCGTAACCAAGGAGTTGCATAAAAGAGCTTATCATGCTGAGAAAGCCCACATTAATATTGTGGCTCTTTAAAGTGCTATGCCAAAATATAATAGTAAAGTACAGGCAGAGCAAAACCGCCCCAACCTTAAACAGTGGCATATATAGCCATAAGGTTGAAAGCCAAACTAACAAACCCAGTACAAAGAATAGAGGCAAGAGGTGCACTAATTTTACCTCACCAGGCCAAAACCTATTTACATTAATCCTAGCCCTTCCGAAAAAATGAAGCTGCTTATATAGCTGACTTAAGCTCGTCCGTCTTTTATGGTAAACAAAAGCATTAGGAATGAGCGCTGTTGAGAAACCTTCCTTCAGTATGCGAATACTGAACTCAATGTCCTCACCCATTCTGGTAATTTTATACCCTTGGGTTTTCTCAAATACTTCTTTGGAAATCCCCATATTGAAGCTCCGGGGATGAAACTTACCAACATGCTTTTTATTACCTCTAATACCGCCAGTAGTTAAAGGAGAAGTCATTGAATAACTAATCGCCTTTTGAAGGTCATTAAAGTCTGGGTGCGCCTTATCAGGCCCTCCAAAGGCATCTACCTTATTACTCTCTAGAAATGAATCTACTTCTTTAAAGTAGTCTTTGGGAATAATACAGTCGGAATCAAATACTACAATGTAATCACCCTTGGCCTTTGCGAAACCATAGTTACGAGTAAACCCTTGACCTGAATTTTCTTTGAAGAAATAGTAAAGATTCAACTTAGAGCGGTAAGTATCCACTACATCTAAACACTTATTGGTTGAACCATCCTCAATAATTAACACTTCAAAATTAGTAAAGGTCTGTTGGGTCAATGACTCAAGTAGTTCAGCAACTTCCTGTGGTCTATTATAAACAGGAACAACTACAGAATAGAAAAGCATTAGTCTAAACCTATGGTTTCTTCAACAATATAGTCGCTCTTACGTGTGTTGTTCATTACCATCATTTCTCCTATAAAACCAGCCAGAAACAATTGCACACCAATGATAATTGCAGCTATTGCAAGAAAAAACAAAGGTTGATCAACCACATCTCTATAGTCAGATGAATGTAGAATATAAATGGCGTGTATCTTTTCCCATACAATCCATAGCACCATTAAGAATCCGAGCAGGAATGAAAGAGTGCCCAGGCTACCGAAGAAGTGCATAGGCTTCTTTTTATACTTGCCTACAAAAGTAATTGAAAGCAAATCTAGAAGGCCATACATGCGCTCTAACCCAAACTTTGTCTTCCCATACTTTCGAGCTCTATGCTCAACTACCTTTTCCGTTATTTTCCCAAAGCCATTTCGCTTTGCAATAACCGGAATGTAGCGGTGCTGTTCACCATAGATTTCTAGCGTTTTCACAAGCCTGCTGTCATAAGCCTTTAATCCACAATTAAAATCATGGAGCTTAATATCTGAAATGATTCTAGTTAACCTATTAAAAAACTTAGAAGGTAATGTCTTAGAAATTGGGTCGTGCCTTTTCTTTTTCCAACCAGACACTAAATGTTGACCCGACTTAATCATATTATAAAGTTCGGGAATCTCATCAGGGCTATCCTGAAGGTCTGCATCCATTGTAATAACAACCTCTCCGCTGGTATTTCTGAAACCCGTATTCAATGCGGCCGACTTTCCATTATTTTGCCCAAAGCGTAGTGCCTTTATTGGATGGGTCTTACTCAGCGCTTGAATCACCTGCCAAGAAGAGTCAGTACTTCCATCGTCTACCAACACTATCTCATAAGAAAAGCCATGTGACCTATTCACACGGCTTATCCATTCAATGAGTTCTGGTAGTGACTCGTCTTCGTTGAAGAGCGGTATTACTATAGAAAGATCAATCAATTTAGAATTCTTCTGCTTCGTTCTTGTTGATAGCTGAAACAATGGATCCCCAAATCAGCCCACCTAACAAAACTAGGATGATACCAACAATTAAACCAATCTCTGGGTTAGAAAATCCTGAAGAAAAGCCACTCATTTGTTCAATTTGCTCTTCAGACATTCCCTGCTCTCTCCATGCATCTTGCATGGCTTGGGCAATTCTGTCAGTTACACCAGGATCTATAACTTTTACATAAATGTAATTTACTACACTCCTCAAAACCCCAGCAATTAGGGCGGCAGTAATACATATTCTAAAGCCCTCTCCAAAGGTCATGTAGCCACCGTTATCTCGCTTGAATTCTTTAGTTGCCATAACATAGCAGAAAATAGCAACTGCAATAAGTAAGAAACCAGTCCACTGAGCTTGAACCTCAAGAATTAAGGGAACTAGAGCTATTACTAAGGTTACAAGCCCATAGATAAGCCCCCACTTTTTAGCGTATTGTCCGGTAGAAATCTCGTTTTCCATTGTTTGATGATTAAGGTTGATAGTTTCAAAAAATTCTTAATAACATCAAGTTAACTCCAAAATATCTAATTCACGAAATTTTTCCTTGAACGACATATACTAAAGATTAACGCATTTATCTGGGCTTGTGAGTTCTCAGAATTATAGAAAATATTGGAGCCAAAAAGAAACCTATGAGTACTCGCTTAATAAACTCGCTCCAGACATCATCAAAGGCTGAAATTTCTTTTAGGCCTTCTACCCGAGTATTGTAGCTATCTTCTCCGAACTGATCTATCCACTGATCTTTCTGAGTAATGACCAGTTCTCTCTGAAAGTCCAACTTATCTTGCAAGTAAGAAGGCTCAATCACATTAATAAATATTAAATACAATAGGGTGAAAACCAGTGCCATGCTCACATAGCTCAAAAAAGCAATGGACATTCCATGGTAAAACCGGAGTTCGCCATCGTTATGATATTTTTTGAATTCCTTGATTGGTAGAAAGGTAAAGAAACCTATAACTACTACAGAGATAATCAAAGTTATTAGACTCCATCCAGGAATTCCTAGGTAGTGAAAAATAACAAAGGCTAGCATAAGCATTAAGCCTCCTACAGCTCCATACTGAACTCCTAGGCGAGGAATAATTGGTCTAACTTTCATTTCAATTCAATATCAACTGACCATTATTAACTATTCCCAAGACTTTCCCTTTAAGTTGCTTACCATAGAAAGGAGATGCCACACTCTTGGATTTGTTGGTTTGAGAGTCCAAAGTCCACGCATCTTCAGTAAATAGTGTCAAACAAGCATTCTGTCCCTCTTCAATTTTAGGCACCTGCATGTTCAACAACTCTCTTGGCTTGGTAGTGAATAACTCTATATAATCCTCAGTTCTGCTTCCAAATACTTCAGATAAAACTGAAAAGAAAGGCTGCTGATTACTAGAACCAAAGTCAGCTAGATCAAACTCGAGTTTCTTACTTTCCTCATCATGTGGAATATGATCCGACACTATACAATCTACAGTTCCATCCTTGACCGCTTCAATAAGAGCAATTCTATCATTCTCGGTTCGGTATGGAGGGTTAACTTTCAGGTTGGTATCATAATCGGAAAGGTCTTGCTCCGTGAACTGCAAGTAATTAACACCTACATCACACGTAACATTTAGTCCTTTAGATTTCGCTGCTCTAATCAGCTCAATTCCTTCTCTGCTCGAAACCAAACTAAAGTGCAGCCTACCACCTGCATATTCTAGCAACTTCAGATCTCGATCAATCATAACCGTTTCGGCCAAAACTGGCATTCCTTTTAGTCCAAGCAATGTACTGGAATGACCTTCATTCATATGGCCAAAAGCAGTCAACATCTGATCTTCTGCCTTGTTTATTAACAGCCCGTTGAACTTTTGTAAGTACTGAAGGCCTTTAAGCATGATATCAGTATGCCATATCGGCTTTAATCCATCTCCAAAACAAACTGCACCTGCCGTAAACAAGTCAATCATTTCTGTTAGCTCTTTGCCCTCACACTCCAGTGTTACTGCAGCCATAGGATGCAGTTGAACCGAAGAGGTTTTATTCCACTTAGAAAAGTAAGAAATAGCATTCTTTGAACTTGTTACTGGCTGTGTATTTGGAAGAAGGACTACATCCGTAAACCCACCAGCAGCCGCAACTGCAGATCCAGAATCTAAATCTTCTTTATGTTCATTACCTGGGTCTTGATAATGTGCTCTCATATCAATCCAACCGATCGATACCTTAAGGCCTTTTGCACTAATTACTTCCCCATCAAAACTAATATTGTCATCAATCTGCTTGATGATCCCATTAGAGATTAAAATGTCTTTTTGAGATTGATGAAATGGGGAAAACTTATCTATAATTTGAGCGGAACGGATCAAAAACTCCATGCTACAAATATCGGATTAAAATTATTTCCACAAAAAGAAAAAAGAGAGCTCCAAGCAAAGCATACTTCCACAAAGATTTACCTATAATTTTAGCCTCAAGAAACCTCTTTACGTCTCCATCCCCTTCTAGTCCCATTACAGTCACATGATTTAGTTCGGCCAATTCACTAAAGATGGCAGGATCTAATGGTGATAGGTCGGACTCACTTTTCGGAATATTGAAAGAAAGGGTCCCAACGGACTCACTCCCCTGCATAAGTGAATAATGACCAGCTCTTATTAAATCCTTCGGAATCTCCAATACTAATCTATCACCATCAATTCTTTGGTCTGGAGTAAGCTGGCCAGCTTCCGAGCTCATTTGAAAAATGGAACCAGGGTTAACTTCATCTATTGGAAAAAATACCGTTTCACTGTCAGTGTAATAGTAAAGGTTAGAGAGATTTACCTTACTACCTAAAGCCAATTTATACATAACTGGTACGAATAAAGCATGACTAGGGAAAGAAGAATATTTTATATCGAACGGAGAAGCAAAAAAGAAGAGATTTCCATCTGAAATAACTTTCGAAAGATAACTCCGTCCATTTACAAACTGTAGATAATCAAGTTCTGAATTTAACACCCTAAAAGAAACGGTAGCCTCTGGCATTTCTATATTCTCGTCTTCATCTTCAAAAACACCTTGATAAAGTGGGTTTTCAAAGTCTGGAGAAGATAGCTTAACCCTCTCTTGAGATTCAGCATTAGCTCTAATCCCTAGCCGAGACAGCTCTCCCTCACCACTTTCAGCGCTTGGAATAACTACAACCGTACCACCTGACTCTAATAAGCCATTCACCGAACTGATCAACTGATTAGATGGTTTTTGGATTTGATTTATAAGCAGAAAATTAGCTGAGGACAATAATTCATTATCTACAAACCTAGAATCTATTCTATCGAACTGAAAGGCCTCATTATCTTCAAAAAGAGCGCTTAGAAAGCTGGGAGAATTCTCATCATAAACTTCTATTACTCTTACCCTATCAACTTTATTAATTGATAAATAGAAAGAGTTGTCAAACTGTAAGGTAGGATCTTCAATTTGTAGTTCTATCCTTTCCAGACCTGGCAAGGCACCCTGCAACTCAAACACATGATTAGCAACCAACTGATTTCCAAAATCAACCTCTCCAGTCCCATAAAGCTGACCATCAATCAACAATTTAATATTGACTTCCTCATTATCTCTGTAGTTTCTTCTCAACGTAACATTAAGCAGGTTCGAGAACTTTCCAGATAAATAAGAATTCTCCAAAAATACGCTATCAACAAAAACATTATCCAATGACTCCGACTGAATAAGCTTAACAAAGTACTGGTTGACACTATCTTTCCTAATGGAGGTAAAATCGGATTTACCCTGAAAATCAGAAAGAAGGTAAACATCACCAACAAAATCACTACCCTTAATCCTGCTATATAACTCCTGAGCATCTCTATCTACACCAACCTGCTCAACCTCCGTCAAAAGCTCCTTCAAGGACTCCCTAGTAAAGCCAGTCGTTAAGGAATTCCCGTATGCATTTTCTACGAAATGAAAAGACGCGCCTTCAGGATAAGAATCAGCTATTGAACTTCCATCATTGACTATTTCATCAAAATTAGACGCTCCGTTATCTCCTTGCGCAGACAGACTTAAAGAGTTATCTAGATAAATGAGCACATCGGTCCCAAGGCTAGCACTGGTACTATCATCCTTAATAACCGGTTGAGCAAAAGCAATAACCAATAAGGATATCGCCATAATTCTGCTAAACAACACCAATAATTCTATAGGCTTTCTTTTTGCCGAACTCTCTTCCTTAATTCTCCTTAACAAAGTGGTATTAGAAAACTCAACTCTTTTTACCCTCCTAAGATTAAATAGATGAATTATTATCGGTATAACCACTGCTAAGAGCCCCCAGAACCCCAAATCATTTAAGAAGATAATAGTTGT
>NZ_LRPC01000006.1 GCF_001592965.1 Roseivirga spongicola
CGTCTGATACCTGCGAACGTTTGGTCGAATTTGAGTAGCTACATGTTCGTACCTCACATTCTCGCTCCTCTGCATTTTCAACCCATCGCTCTGCGCCAAGTCTAGCTTGCTGTTTATGGTAATTCACCGCTACTCAAACTGCAACCAAACAGCCGTATATCTGCAATAAGCTGGCAGCTAGCCTTGATCTGAAGACGCGCTCTCAGAATATTAAATACTATGTTCATCTTTCCTCCAAGATGAAGATGCAGATGAACTCATAAACCCTTGGGTACGTTTTAATGATAGTACATCAATTAGTTGCCTTGCCTGAGTATCACTTATTTGTGTTTTCAGTACCGTAATGGGTGAATCTTTTCTCAGGTATTTCACTAGAGTAAACTTTTCCTCCCATTGAATCAAACACCATAAGTGATTCCATCGTTTAATTGTTTTTTCAATTGATACGGTGTTCTCACCACTATCATTAAAACTTCCAATTACTACATCAGTCATAAATCGTATTTAATATTCTTTCTCGCTTACTTCAGATATACGCAGAGCGTTGGCGTTCATGCCCCGAATGGGACGGCTGCCCACTCCCTACGGTCGCTCCTTGCAGCCTCATGAACGCCAACAGTTCTCAGCTTTGGAGAAATGCACAATAAATATGGATACTTAGGAGCATTCCAGATCCCAATCTACATCCCAACCTTCTGCGCCTACTTCATCATGCAACCTGTCCTTCATATTCATCAGAACATCAGAATCACAAAGCGTTTTGTTGTGCCTTGCACTCAACCAGCATTGGATGTCTAAAAATGTAACACCCTCTTTTTCGAACGTTTTTTCCAATTCGTCAAAACGCTCATCCATCGTTTTCAATGTTTCGCTCATAATATTTATTGTTTAATCTAATCCGTTACTTTAGTACATGGCACGAAACGCCAACTAAGGCGTATGGTGAATAACTCACCCCAACAAGCATTTCCCCAAATGGCCAGTAACAATTCTCCTTTTCTTCGTACCTCAGAAAACCATTGTTACTCACCATACGCTGAGAACTGTTAGAAAATAGAATGCTCGCTGCGTACCTCGCTCACTATGATTTATTCATTTAAGTGTGTTATATGCAGATTAGTACATTTAAGGCAAATAATATTGCCAGTTCTAGGTTCCTTATGGAAATTAGGACTAGTACACACACATAAATTCTCTAAATCAATTCTAGTTTCTAACGCTGCACTGCTCGTATGCGCTACTGTGTCGGTGCTATCCGCTTCGCATTCCAGATTTCTAACATCCGCGTAAGCATCATGCTTTACATCTGGCGCATCCGAAGCATCTATCTCGTTTTCAGCCTTTAAAAGAGAAATTCTATTCTTTAACATATCTACTTCTCTCTGATAATGGTCAACTGAAGAGTTGTCAAACTCAGTAATCAGTCTATGAGCTGAAATCATTCCAATCAACTTCATCTCTAATAATCCTATAAACCTTTCGTTATTCATAATATTCTCTTTTAAATTCTTTCACTCGCACGATGCTTACGCAGTGCAGCCTTGTGTGCAATACTACGCTTCCGTAATATTTTCAGGCACACCATCTAATTCATCACACATCCATGTATCTTCTTGCGTTTCTCCACCACTATGCACAATTGGCATTAAATCACGTTCTTCTGCTATTCTCATAGCTTCTGCTAAATTTTCAGCCTCTACCTCTGTATAAACGCTTATAGTTACGTTAGCTGTTAAAAGATACTTATTCATAATTCGTACTGCACACAACACAGTATGTAAAACAGTGGGGTGTTGTGTGTCTTTTTAGCCCACTTGCACTTAATAAAGGTTATCGGTTTCGGATAGGTAAGCGCATACTATCTCCACCGTTTCATATACTCGGCACGTTTGGCTCTATGCCCTTCGAGGCACGTAGCCTTACCTTCCGATCTGAAAGTCTGAGAAGAGCTGAGATTTGATTTGACTGGCTTGTCTTAAGACCGTTTCGGAACGGCCTTCAACCATCTTTTCGAGCAATTCAATTCTATACCTTACCGTGTGTTTTGCTTCGGTAGTAAGTAGGGGCTGACCGTTTATATATAGATCTTGGTAGCCCTCTAGTGTTAGTCTTTTTTCTAGCATACTTCTACTTGAGAATGAAATGTCCAAAAGCCTGCTTTCCTGATTGCTTCGGTTAAGTCTGACTGAAGGGTAGGAGGAGTGCTATTTCTTCTGAATAAAGAAATGCTTGTGAATTGTTTGTCTGCTTCCCATTTCCATTGAGCGATTCGGGTTCCGTTTTTGAATAGAGAGTAGCAAAAGCCTCTGTTTGACTCTGACTCCAAGTGAAGCTCGTAATTTCTGAGTGTTATAATGTTTTGTGAAGGCTCCCTGGTGGCCTTGAATACTAATCTGTTAAGTGTTTGCATCTTTTTATAGTGTTTTGTTTGTTACTGTAATTTAGGGTTTTAGGTGTAGAAAAACAAGAAATATTTGTTTTTATTAAGGCTGTTTGCGAAAAGAGGGTACTGGCTCTCGCTTCCCCTCTATCATTCAACACTAAACAAAAATATCTTTTAAAAACGGCCTTACTTAATTAAGCCTAGGCCTGTTTTGATTCGCAATGTTTCCATCTTCCCATTTCAAATATGCAGAGTACCACGCCCAGAGCATGTCCGCTATTTCCTCAATCATATCTAGAGGCAGTCCGCTAGGGTTTACGTGCATTACTATCGTGTGCTTTTCTTTTGCGTCTGCCACTATTGGCGATTGATAGCTGTACTTTTTCTGAAAGTTATCGGTAGTAATAGCCACAGGCTCTTCATTACTGAACACCTCGAAAACTAAGCCAGTTTTAGGCTGACAAACTACCGTTCGGTCTTCTAGCTGGTGAGTGGCGCCTGTTTGATCGTCTAAAAAGGCGAAACTAGGGAGTGATAAATCTATTAGCTTCATAAATCTTTAAGTCGAATATCTACTGTCTTCTTAACAGCCTTATCATTTTAATCGCAACTTCTTTTTTGACAGGAACAGTTATTGAAACTATACATTTATCAAATGAATTTTGGTTGTGATGGTCAGAAATTCTAACCACTCCTTCATTTGTATATATATAAATAGACTGGTCGGAGGTTGTTTGCTTTGTCCTGTCAATAGTTAACCCTATCTCCTGAATAACAGGTATTACTAAATCCCTAACTTCCTTTATGCTTTCAATCATTTTGTGGTCTTTTTTAAATATGGCCGAGTACAAAGCCCTCGGCCAAGGCTTTTCTCGCAGAATTAGCGAGAAACTGCGAGAGTTAGTCTTTGGTTTCTTCTAGCTCAATACTTAACCCTAATCCGTCTATTATTTTTTGGTCGGTAGGCTGGTTTTTAAAGTGATTCCATTTCCATTCCCTGGCCTCGTATAGTTCGCAATTGACAGCTTCGAGTATCTCTTCATCTGACAGGGTTTTAACCTTCGTTTTTTCTAGTAGAACTTGAGCCACAGGAGACCAAACCCTTTCGTGATTTGTTGTTACTAAATCAGACTCTAATTCGTTATGGCCTCCGTATCTAATTTCTAAGAAGTTCCGAGCATAACCAACGTGTTTTTCGTAAGACCATACCAGTACAATGTCGCCTTCAATACTTCTTCCATTATTAACACAGCCTCTCCATACATCATCAAAAGTTTCCACATCAAAATAGTTAATGTATTCTTCGGCAGTATCGAGTTCGTCCTCACACTCATTAATATCACTTACTTCAATTCCCTTTTTTTCAACCACTGGATGAAAACCGATTTCTAACTCGATTGATTTTGCGTATTCAATAGCCTTGTCTAGTTCAAAAAAGAATTTGGAATCTTCTCTCTCTGGGTCTGCTGTATCTTCCCATCGGTAGGCCAATGCTTCGAATACAAGCGCATATTCAGTGTCGTGATGAGTTTCAATTGTAAATTGTTCTAAGTTTTTCATGTCGCTAATTTTTGTATGTAAATATAAATCTTTTAAAAACGGTCTTAATCTTGAATAACTTTAAATCCTCCTGGGGTTGCTTCTTCTATTCTTACGTTCTGTTTGGTGGTTTTTGCAGAATATACCAGACCATGCTTTCCCCAATGTATAGAGGCTGACAGTTTGCCGTCTTCGTAGATCCTGACAGACTGAACTCTTCCGCGTCCTCCGTTGGTTTTGTCTAGCTGGATTAGCATGATAAGTCCTTTCTTTCTTGGTCAGACAATCTCCTGAAATCGTAAAGGACACAATCCAGTCCATAGTTGGCAGCCCATCCAATTTGATTAAGTTTGTGAATGATTCTGACACATTCCTCTTTTTGGTTTCCATCTTCGTCAAAGTCTGACATGCATTCCTGAACAAATTCTGGTAGCTCGTCATATTCAAAGATTAAATCTTCTTGCTCTGTTCCGTTCAGGCTGTGCCATAAATCGCCTAACCTGTTTTTCAAAACTATTGCTTGAGATTCGCTTTCAGTATTCCCTTTCTCTGGCATTCTGAGAATCATATCTTCTAATGTTGAAAGGTGAGATTCGAACTGGTCTTTAAAGTCCTGGATTAGCATGACTGCACCTCCTTTTCCGAACGGTCTTGATTATACCATTCGATAAACTCTACAACTGCATTGAAAGATGCATCAATTCTAGCCTCCCCTTCAGCTTCTACTATAAGTAAATTATCTCTTGACATTATTGAGGCCGTGTAATTTTGAATGAAATTTGTGGCCTGAAAGAAATAATCTGTAGTGGATTGATCCTTAATGCTATTGATAGACTCAATCTTCTCAACTACTGGCATTAACCAGTCCCAAGAGGAATGATATTTCATTTCTGAAGGGTTGAAAAAATGCTTTCCTTCTTGCTCGGTTACGTCAAGAGTGGCGCACCCGTGAATATCAAAGTCATTCGGGGCGTATCTTTCGGCCCCCATAAACTCGGCAATTAATCTGTTGCCTTGAGTGATTGTTTTGTTTGTTGCTTGCATTTTGTTTTGTTTTTAGTGTTAAGTGCGTTTCGGAACGGCCTTACTAATAGAGGTAAGTTTCCATTATTACTAGTGGATAATTGATCCCTTCTGCTTCAATCTCTACCTCCCACTTAATTTCTCCATCAAATAAGTTGGGCAATTCATCATGGTTGAAGTCTGCAATATCAAAGTGCTCTGATACTGCTTGAATGAATCTTTTTTTGAACCCATTAATGGATGTTTGGCTATTGTAAACGCCTGTAATAGTCCCTATCATTGGGATTCTCTCGCCTGAGGTTCTTTCTATTATTGTAAAGTCTTTCATGTTCTGTTTGTTTAGTGTTTGATTTTTCACTCATTAAGCCCGTTTTGCCTGCTTAGTGAGTGGAGTTTGCTACATTGTTTTAGTTGGCCTACTCGCTTTTGCTTTCGGCCTTACACTAAAACAACAAGTCTCTTTTATTTGCCTAGTGCTTTTTTGATTGCTCGTTCTGCATCTAAGTAGGCATTCAAAACTTCATCACTCTCTTCTTTCGTGAGCTGTGACTTTATGTTCTTGAGTGCCTTGCTTGCCTTGTCAAGAGCCTCAAGAAGTTGTGGTGCTGCTGCTATTAGTTGGGCGTTGGCGATGTTTTTTGCCTTTGTGTCTATACCTCCTAATGGCATTGGTAATATGCATACTGGCGTGCCTATCTCTCCTGCTTTTACTATAGACTCTCCTTCTGGGCTTAATAGGCTTAACTCGCTAAACTTAGTCCACCATTCTCCCTTTGTTCCTTTAAATTCTTTCATTTGTTCTAGTGTTTTTTGGTTATACAAACGGCCTTACTTCAGAATCAATCCTATTACTACTAAGGCTAGGCCGATAATCATTTTTATATAGTCTTCTTTGGTTAGGTCTTCCATTGTTAAGGCTGTTCGTTTTGGAAATGCGGAGCTTTTAATGGCAAGCCCCAAGCCAAACGGCCTTAAACTAAATAGCCCTAAAGTAGTGCCCGTTAGATTCGTAATAGTCTATCATAAGGTCTCTAGCCGCCCACTCCCAGTCTATATGCGTATAAGGCCAAAAGACTTTTTCGTTCGTGTAGCCCAATTCTTCCGCAAGTTCTTGCGCAAAGTCCGCATCGCTTGAATATTCGCCCTGATAGCTCTCCTCTAGGGCATCAAAGAATTTATCTACATCTTCAATGTCATAATTACCGAGATTAGCAAAGGCTTCAATCACCTCATAATCGTACGGGCAAGCTTCGCACTTTTCAAAAAAGCTGTAAAGGTTCTCAAAATCATCTTCACCCATACTTTCAGAATAGAAGTCTTTAGGAAAGCCTTCAAAATCTGTTATCATTATTTCCTCGCGAGTGCTTCCAAATTCATCGAGTGGGCTTTTTTCGTCTGCTTGTTTGAAATGCTCAGAAATGTAATCCATAAGCTCAGAGGCATCTGAAAAATCTGAGAGGTCAACCCAGTGCCCAAACTCAAATTGTGTTCCGTTGTTGTAGCTTGCGTAGTCTGTTAAAAATATTCTTGCGTTTTGCATCTTGTTTTGTTTTAGTGTTAAATGTTTTGTTTGTGTAACGGCCTTAATTAAAAGCCTTGAACCCATGCAGAGAATCGAACTCTGCTAATGTTCCGAGATGGGTTTATGATTGTCGGCAATGTGTTTTTTTGTAAATGCTCTTACCTCCATATCCCAGTCTTCCCCTCCGTTTGAATAATGTGCTTCCCAATCAAAATCCAAAGGGAACGCCTCAATAAATCTTTTTGAAACCTCTAAGCCTATGTCATAGCAAGCCATAAGTCCAATATTTGAAAGAAAAGACTTTGCGTAGCTGTTTTCTTTTTCTTCTAGTATTTCTCCCATTGCCATCCCTACCACAATAGCGGTAGCTGTCATTTCTTCATTGTAGTTGCTCTTGTTGCTCATTTCTTTATGTTTTGCTTGTGATGATGTTTCAAAGGTCGCGGATTGAAATTTAATAAACAAGAAATACTTTAAAAAAATGATTAATAAAAATGTAAAGTGTTGAAAATGAGTATTATAAAGATTGAAATAATATTGTAAAGATTTATAAACGGTCTTAATTAAAAGGAAAAACTACTAATAGAAATACATATATAGAGAGTAAGCAGACGGGCGAAGCCCGCACACCTTTAAGTCCTGGATTTAGTTAGATTGGTTGGGTTTGTTCGGTGAATACTGATAATGTGGGTTATAGAGTCAAAAAGGCCGATTATGAAGGGTTTGAGTAGGTTGGGAAAAGTTGGTTTGGGTTAGGTACTACTCAAGAATTGAGAATATTTACGAAATATCGGGAAAAACGAACAGCTAGAATTGTATATTTCCAAGAAAGTAAGCTATGAACAGAGAAAAAACAAATCGGCCTTTTTGATACCGTTAATAGCGATTTCCCCTAAGCGAAACATCACAATTTGAGACTTCCCAATAATAGGACAAAACAAGTACGAAGGATTTCGTAGTTAATAGTCTTCTCAGTCACTGGCTTGCACACAAAGCGCACACAATTCCCTTAAAAAGGGCTTTCATTGGCTTTAAATGGCCTTGAATGTTAACTATAAATTAATCTAATGGCCTTTTTTTAGCCTTCTGAGCTGTTTTAGTTTCCTTTGTTTGTGGGTTTAATGAGCTTTTTTCGGACTCCAGGGGAAGACTCCACCCCGTCTAGGTTTTTGGATTTCCCATGGGTTTTTGGGAGGGGGTGTTTGTAGGGGTAGCCCCAACCATCATCCACTGTACAAAACCCTGTATTTCCATGACCCATTTTAAGCCGTTTTAAGCCCTCCAATCATTCTATTGGCACAATCACACCATAACAAGTATAACTTTACAATACAGGCAAAATAAAACCCCTAAAAACTTGTCTTAGAGGTTTTGGTAAAATGCGTGGTTTTGATCTTTTTACACTTGGGGCATCTATGTTGGTGGAAGAAAGCGTAAGGGTGGTCGATTGGGTTTCCTTTTGGTTTCCATTCGTGTTTGCAGAAGAGTTGTTTCAGGATTTTCATCTTAGTTGCAGTTCTTCTCCAGTAAGTGCGAAGTATAGGTTTTGGAGTTGGTGTACGTATTGGATTGCGTTGGTTCTAATCCATGTCAGGCTTCCGTCAACTTCTGAGTGGTTGTATATGTAGTATCCATCTTTTAGCTTTACTAATGCGTAGTTGCAGCATGGGGTTACTCTGTGGTTTTCTTTTTCAGGCCAGAACCAGAGTTTGGTTAGCCATTCATCGGTTAGGGGTATTGGCTCGAAGTTTTTGTAGTTCTCATCACTGAAGTCTTTTGACTCAACCTCAAACACATAATCATTCCCTTCTGCTGTCCAATTATACAGATTGCCTATTCTGAGTTCTTCTGGGTTCATTGTACTTCTTGGTTTAGTATTGGGAAGTGTTTGTTGAAGATTGAACGAACCTGGTCGATGGTCGCTATTTTGGCCTCGGTTGAAATGATGTCTTCTTCGTTTTTCTCCTTTCTAGCTATATGTCTCTGTTCTGAGAAGCTGTCTTTTAGTTTTTGGAGGTCATTTAAGAAGTTTTCTTTACTTCGGGCTTCTGCGTTAAAGGTTCTCATTTCTTTATTCTGATTTGCTCTGGTTTTACTCCCTTTAGTTTTGCTATTTCTGAGATGGTGACTTCGATTAAGGGTGTTTGGTTAAGGGGCTTCATTTGTTCGTAACAGGAATGTTCGAACATCTCTTTCTTCTCAAACTCGGCCTCATATGCCTTTTTTACTGTGGTATATGGAGATTCAGACCCCTCTATTTCAAGTAAGAAAATCCTTTCCATCCACTCTATATCTTGGGAATTTCTAACCAAAACCCTTTCACCTCTTTGTGGTTTCCATTCAGTATCTTGATTGAATATATGACTCATGAACAAGGGAGCGAATCTACCGCTGTTTATCCTATGTACTCTATTGGATCTGCCTGGGATTTCGTAACAATCTCCTTGCGTATATGGGGGTGTCCATGCAGTGTCGATTTTGAAATTTCCCTCCATAGAATAAACCTTCTCTAAGAATTTATTAAACCCTTCTTCGGGTAAATCGCAGTATACTGAGGCTAATCCGTTTCTGAATTTTTGTAAGTCGTTCATTTCTTCAAGAATTTGAATGGGTTATCAATGATTTCGTATGCTTTGTATCGAGTCCGTTTGTCTTGGCTGTAAGTACAGGCTTGTGTGACTAGTTTTTCGAACTGTTTGGGGGTGAATGTTAGGGTTGCTTCTTGCTTATCGTGCATCCTGATTTTCAAAAATTTTTAAAGTCTCACGACAATTAATATGAATTTCTAAGGCTAGGGTTAAGCCTTCTAGTATTCCTTCTTTTAGAGTATCAGAGTATTGATCGTTGGTAGGCTTTTCTTCTACTTCTCTAATCTTTTCGTAGAGTTGGTCGATGTGGGTGTTCATGCTAGAGTTTCTTTGGTGAGTTCCTTGAGTACTCTTGTTTCATCTCCTTTTTCTACGGTGTATTGGTAGGTCAATTCTGGCAATTGGCTTGTGTCTACTGTTAACTTAGTGACTGTCCAACCTCTTACTGTTTCTCCCTGCTTGTACTTGCTTGGGTTTAGCTGTTGCCATAGGTCGATTAAGGCTGTTTCTAAAAGCTCTACTCTTTTTTTGGTGAAAGAGGCTTCTAGTTTAACTTCAGGAATGGCACTGTTTAGTGTTTCTACTATTGAGTTTTCAAGCCTAAGCCTACTAGCCCTCTCATTCATGATTTTACCGAAGTTCTTTACTGTTTCGGCAGCAATTCTTTCAACCCTTTTCCTAGAAGCAGGCCAATTATCTTTAATCCATTGTATCATCTTATGTGAGGGAGTTTTGATTTGTTTGCTATTACGTTTTTGCCAAGAAGGATCTCTTGTTTAAGGCCGTTTGTAAATAGTTCGACCGTATTGCCTTTAAAGTTTACAGAATCGCAAACTAGGGTAGTAGATGCATCTGAGCCGACCACTGTAAAAGTTACCGAAACGGCCTTACCCTGAATAGTCGGGTAGCTCTTCTCTGCACATGAGTCTATGATAATGATTAGCAGTCCTATGGCAATGATAATCCAGACTAGCTTTCTCAAATCGAACGGAGGTTGTTCTAAAGTATAGTGACTCATTTCTTCACCTCCTTTTTAGGTAGGTATTTGGCTATATGATTGTCGAAAAAAGAAATCCATTCTTCCCTGTCGTTAAATGACCAGCTTGTATCTGTTTTGATGGTGAAGAATGTTCCGTCTTTATCCGAAATATCTAAAGCCTGAGTAAGTATCTTGACCTCCATTTCCTCGTATTCATTACTAGTCTTTTCAAGTGTGTTTCCATCTTGAAGGAGGCTTATTGTTAGTTGGGTGGTATTGATTACTTCGCTCATTTTATCTCAGTTTGATTGTTAGGCCAGAAATGTTCGCAAGTAGTATGGGTGTCGCTCTTCTGAATGTTTTTCCAGAAGTCGCTATATGATTGCCACATTTCGTTAGGTTCCGAAGTGTATCTGTGACACTTCTCCTTTAGAGGACAGTCAGTACCAATGCATTTAGAAATATCAGGCATCTTGAATCATCTTTAAGACCGTTTCAATAGGGTGGTCTAGCTCCATACTCATGTAAGAGTCAGTCTCTACTAGAGTTCTCTTCCTGTTGTCGATAAACTCGTGGAAGCTCACTATTCGGTTGACATCAATGTATTCACTGACAGTAAATTCATCGGTCTCTACTTCAAATAGAAACGGGTTGTCTTCCTTGCCCTCGATCTCTCTTAGCACACGGTCGCTCAAAGAATCATTCTTGTCTTTTTCTTTTTCCTTGTATTTTATTGACCTGAACTTGACATACTTAGCTTTCATAGTTTGTGATTTAAAAGCTGTAACGGAAGGCCTCGAACCTTCATAGAGGGCTTTCGCTTGTCTCTGCCTCCGAGATAGGGAGGTGTGTCTGCCAATTCCACCACGTTACAGTATTTGGCAAGCTTTAATCTATCGGCACATCACCATGCCTTAGTGTTTGTGTTGCTACTTGCCTTGAGAGGTTTACTGTCCTCAAGCCTCATTCGTCAGACTAGCTTCCTGCAATGAGTTTTATCGTCCTAGTGCTAGTTCAGATAAAAGCTGATGCCTCGTCAGGACTCGAACCTGAAATCTCCTGAACCAAAGTCAGGCGTGTTAACCAATTCCACTACAAGGCACTTTAAAGCGACACTTCGGGCCTTTCAAGGTTTCTGTCTGCGAGAGTTAACGGAGGTGTGCGCGCCCCTACTACAAACCTTTTTTCGGGATTAATACACCTATCTACACAGATACAGCTTCACTATGTCGCTTTAAGTTTAAGTAAGACCGTTTGCAACCAGCCTTACTTGCAAAAGACATCAACTGGTACGATTCAATCCATTACGGCTTTTGAGTTCGCTTGATGTACTGTTTTTCTTTAAAAAGGGGCTACTATTGACATTCACCCCTTTATTCTAAGTCTGTTATTTTATCATTTTAAGGCAAATGAAGCATTCTCATCGCTAGGAAGCCTTGTCAGTTTTAGGATTAACTCAGTAACCATTCAGCGCTCCGAAGGCTTCTTTAACGACTAGCCTTCCCCTCCTGAACTCGATCATCCAGAAGTCGGTCAATATTCGAGGGTTATCGTAACACCCTCAACGCCTGCTTTTTTAAGCCTAGACCTAGCTAGCAAGTTGGTCAGTTATTTAACCCATAACAGGGGGAGTCTGTAACACTTCCAGAGTCCGATCGTCCGCATACTTCCCAGTAACTCTATCAATCGTTTTTATCGGAGAACATCTTTAATTTCTTCACACAAGATTCAGGTGGTTTCTCTGGAACCAAGCCTATTAATTAATATCCTTATGCTTTAAGAATGAACTAATACAGGTCTTTCTTATTGAAATTTGCACGCGCTATAGGCATCGAACCTATCACAGTCGGTTTTGGAGACCAACTCGCCAGCCAAGGAACATGAGCGCATGTTTTACGAATAGGCAAGATTTGATACTTGCATGGATTGATTTTATGGAATCTAATCTAGTGATTCGCTACTAATCACCCCGACTTAAAACAGCATAAGGACAAGTACTAACTGTTTACCGTAGGACGTTTCCTTTCGGAAGATCGCTCTTACCCACCGTGCCCCCAATGGTCAATCCTAATCCTATTAGCGTATACTTATCACGACCCCATTACCCTGTTTATGTACGTTACAGTCAGGATTGCGCTTCCGCCACTATTCGTAAATATTTTAAAGCGAGACAGGACTCGAACCTGCATTGGATGTCCCACAAGGGCTTTCACCTTGCAGCCAGATTAATTCACCTGACTAAGAACTATGGAGTCTCTTATCCTTCAAAGAGACCACGTTCTAGCGTATCCATTTCCGCCACTCGCTTTAATTTTCTTATCTCAAAGAACTTGTTTTAAGACCGTTTCTAAACAGCCTTATGATACAAACTAACGGAGTCCGCGATTAAAAAACAAGTAAAACTTTAATAAATTTGAATTGACTAGAAAATAAACAAATTAATATATATGTTGTGTTAAGATTGGAGTAGACACACCACAGGCTACCCCGCATAACCACCTACTAAAGGTAGAGTTGGGAATTGAGGCTTATTCTTTTACTGATGTTGCCTCATAGCCTATCTGTCTTCAACCTCCCCCGCAGAGTTTATTGCGCTTGGTGTAGTTGTTATGCGTATGGTTTCCGTGCCTGTTAGACGGGTTCCTTATATAGCGCAAAGGGAAGCAAATAAAACTAAAACCGATTTTTAGAAAACATCACCTTTCAAGGGAATCGCTGCTCGCTGTAACCTATAATGATGCAAACCTATTTATTCGGGGGTAAAAAAACAAGTTTTATAAACATAAAAAATACATGTTAATCGCTTCATATAGTCTTTAAATGGCCTTAATCAATAAAAAATAAAGAAATTCTTTATAAAAATTAGGAAATCAATCACGGATTACTTTACTTTGAATCATGGAAGAGCAAGAAAAACTTTCTATGGCATGGGTTAACGAACTCATGTCTATAAGTAAAAATGACGACAGGGTTGAAGGATTAAGACTGGATGTAAACCAAGAAAAGTCTGGAGCTATTGAGTTGAAGTTTATTCAGGGCAATGAGGTGATTCACAAGGCTGTATATCCCGACCGACCAACACTAGAGAGGTCATTCCCTGCTACACTACTCTTCATTATTTCAGAAGGCATAAAAGAATTTCACAACAAACGTAAAAAAAGATGAATACCAAGACAGCAAACGGCACTAACACTACAAGCCCATCAGTAGACAGAGGGATTTACAATTTCGACAGAAGAGAAGATTGGGACAAGTCGCCAGCCTTTACGGAGCAAATGAGACAGTTGTTCCAGAAAAACCCTTCAGAAAGAAGGTTCAAAGAGGGCGATACTGCTTTGGTTGTTGACACCAAGAATTACAAAGGCTTTGATCTGCTAGAAGAATTTCAGGTAGACAGCGTGGATGGCACCTGGGCGTACAGAAAAGACGGTAACTGCCTGCCTTTCTCGTGCCTGACAAATGTCTCCATGACTAAAAGGCAGAAAAGAGAACTAGAAAAGGCATTTAAAGAAGCTGAGTGTGAAGCTGCAAGAGCTTAAAGAGGCTGTGAATAAGGCCAATAAAGCTGAGTCAACGGCCTTAATCCTCAACAAAGTCCTCGAAATGGTAAGCAGAGGCGACAGCAAGGAAACAATTTTTGAAGTAGTTCAATATCTGAGAGATTGATTAATCGAAACATCACTTTACTATCTCTATTTGGCGGAATAGATGGATTTGCACTCGGTTTTCAAAGAGCTGGGTACAGCATAGAAACGCACTACTACTCAGAAATAGACAAATATGCATCGGCAGTAGTCAGACACAGATTTAAACAAGCAATTCATGTCGGATCAGTTAAAGATATTCAAGGGTCAGAACTCAAAAGACCAGACATTATCACTTTCGGAAGCCCTTGCCAAGATTTCAGCTTGGCTGGAAAAAGAGCAGGAATGGACGGAGAGAGAAGTAGCCTTATCCTCGAAGCAATTAGGCTCATTACTGAAGCCAGACCAAGTGTATTTATCTGGGAAAATGTTAAAGGGGCATTCTCCTCAAACTCTGGCGCAGACTTTACGGCAATCTTGCAAGCGTTTGCCAACATTGGGGGCTATCGACTTGAATGGCAACTGCTTAATACAAAGTGGTTATTACCCCAAAATAGAGAGCGAATTTACCTTGTCGGACATCTTGCAGAAGCGGGTAGCAGACAAGTATTTCCTATCGGAGAAACTTGTGAAGTCTTTATCAAAAAAAGAGAACGAGTTTCAGGGCGAGTTCTCTCCAAAAGTCCAGATGATGTAGCTAACTGCATAACATCTAGGTATTACAAAATGGGGAGAACAGATAATTACATACAAGTAAAAACCAACCAAAGCAACAGTAAAGAGTCGGGGGTAATTCAGATTATGGATAAAAAAAACTTTGGAAATAGCACTAAGCAACAAGATAGGGTGTACGACCCTAGTGGGATAATGGCTTGTCTAGGATCGAATAGACTTGAATCTAAATGCAACATCCAGATTGACAGAGAGGTGGGTGAAGGCAAAAAAATAAGAAGACTCACCGAGATAGAGTGTGAAAGGCTTCAGGGGTTCCCTGACAATTGGACTCAGTACGGAGATTTTGGCGATGGTATTGTCAAAGAAATTAGCGCAACGCAACGCTATAAAATGTGCGGAAATGCAGTAACAACAGATGTAGTAAAACTAATAGCAGAAAGACTCTAATGCCAGGAATAACCAAGAAAGCAAGAATAGACAAAGTCCTAGAGCGCAATTCAAAAAGGCAGGCACAACTAGGAGTAGACAGCACTTTTGAAGAAAGACAAGCAGCGAACGAGGCATGGCTAGAAGATTTAGCCGAGATATTCAGAATAGACCCTGTTAGAGCGCAGTCGTTCGTAGGAGCTAATGATTTCAATCCTGTTAAGGCCGTTTCCAAAATGGTTGGCGAATACTGTAAGCTTATAGAGGTTGGTACTGACATTGAAAAAGCAGGAGAAATCAGGGAAAGGGTAGAATACATCTTTGCTCAGTCTCACAACCTATTTCCGTTCGAGTTTGTGCTAGAAAGCCTGACAGGTTTAGGCGAGTCCGACCTAGAACTATACACCTTCGAGGGCTTGTGGTATATGGGCAAGATTAGGCCAGACGAGCTTGATACAGACGATTGGAAGTCAAGCCCAAGAGAAGCACTCACTAAATACTTGAACTCATGATGTCTTTAACCAATCTTATATTTCATGTTATCATTCTTTTTCTTCTCTCTAGGGTTTTGAAACATTACAGACCAGACTATTGGCCTAAAACCACTAGAGCGGCCTATTATTTCTGCCTCTTTTCAATAGGAGTTAACATAGGCGCAATCATTTACCTTTTAACCAAGCCATTATTTCAATGAGTTACCAAGGAACATACTCAGTAGCCATTGAGCTAGACAGCCTTATGTCTGACCAAATGGAGGTGGGCAACGGCCTTAAGCTTTATAAGTCCGTTAGCAGGACAGGAACCAAAGAAAAGGGCTTCTACTCTCACTTCCACAACATCAAAGGCAAAGTAGTAGGCACATGTACCCATAGTGGTAACATGATAATCAACCACGAGAAGTCTTGCCCTATCACAGATGCCGAGCGATACGAGAAAGTAACCACCACGGGCAATCCAGTAGACGTAGAAGCAGGCGACACGGTGTACTTCAGCTTTTTAGCGGTAGAAAACCCTGTAATCTTAGAGCAGTCGGCCAAGAAGGTAATCATCTCGGTCAAGTATCACGATCTCTTCTGCAAAGTGGTAGATGGTGAAATCAAAATGCTGAACCACTACTTACTGTACGAACCCTATCATGGCGAAGACATTGAAGAGTTTGAAGCAGGCAAAATCACCGTTAAGGGCAAAAGAATTAAGTACGGAACCCTAGAGCTAGTATTGCCAAGCTCAGGCCGAAAAATTGGTCATGGTAAGGTAATAGCAGCTAATAAAGGCATCAAGGGCGCTAGGCTAGAAGATGTGGCCGAAGGAGATACCGTACTCGTTCACAAAAAGCGAGAGCAAGAGGTAGAGATTGAAGGCAAAAAAGTATTCCTCACCTGGAATGTCAATGTCTTTGCTAAAATAGAAGAGAATGAGATTAAGCCTGTTGGCAAATACTTCTCTATCAAACCCGAACGGCCTCAAATAAAATCAACCCTTTTCATTCCAGAAACGGTGATCGACAAGCAAAAGATAACCGATGGTGAAATTACAGGGGTGGGTACAGCTTGTACATACCCTTTGCAAAAAGGCGACAGAGTAAGGTTTAACGACTTCATTCAGTTCGAGGGCTACAACGACATTCTGGCATTCGAAGGACAAATACTGTTTAAGTGGGAATCCAAACGGCCTTAAAATGAACAGATCCCAAAGAAGAAAAGAAACCAAGCTTGCCCAAAAGGAATACAAGCATGTAGGCTACTTAGAAGACTGGTTTATCAACTGCTTGTTTAGCGAAAAGGTAACACTAGACTATCGCACCCTACACCATGCCTTTGCCTTAGACTGGAGAAACGCAGCGATTCGATACAATAAGGACATTCGCAAAAGTTACGAGCCTCAGATTGACGAAAACTATTTAGAAACAGCATACAAACCACTAGAGAAATGAGCCAAACCTACGACTACATAAACCCTGAGCACTACAAAAAAGGCGATAAAGAGGTCTATGAAATGATGATAGACATCTGGGGAGTAGACGCTTATATAAAACACTGCGAAATGTGCGCCTTCAAGTATCGTATGCGACTAGGGGCAAAGCCAGATCAGCCCATTGAGCGAGACCTCAAAAAAGCAGAATGGTACGAATCCAAAGCAAACGAACTTAAATCCAAATAATATGAGCAAAAAGCAAATTATAGTAGAGACAATATGGAGGTCATTGGTTTACCTAGCAATCTCATTAGTCCCTTTTTTCATGCTTTCATTGATTCAAACAGAGTCTATCACTGAGTACAAAAAATGGGAACATACAATTGACTTCGTGGCCTTATTAATCATTTCTATCGGCTATTGTCTTACGGTCAAAGAAATTGTTTTCAGACCGCTTTACAAAAAACTAGGCAAAGACTACCGAAAGCCTCTTATCAAAATAAACATCATCAGGTAGCCACAAACAAAACGGAATGACTCAAAAGAGAGACTACAATCAGTTCAAAACTCAGATAGAAGAAGTTCTAAACGAGTGCCCAGAACTCAAAACAAACACCTCAATAGCGAGAGAGATGGTAAACCGAGGCAATCAGTACTCGGTAAACCACCTCAGACTAGTACTTACTAGCTATTTCGAAGACTACCCAAGAGAGGTGGTCGAAATTGAGGCCGAAGAGAAACAGCCTTACACCATCAAAAACAATTCGTATGTAATTGTAACTAAGCGAGGGAAAGTGACTTTCCCCATTGAAAAGGTAGACCAGTTCTTCTTTGAATACTCAAGGCATGGCAAAAACATGGACAGTGTTCAGATGATAAACAGGTACAACCTAAAGCCTTGGGAGTGGAACGCCCTTAAAAACCGACTATTACTCTACAAAAGCTCAAACATATTCTCGCCCCACACGGTAGAAATCACGCCAAAGGCTGAGTTAGAGCAAATGGTCGAAAGCAAGCTGCAAACGCTCACCGACAACATGGGCGAACTAGTAGAAAGGCAGTACTCAAAGCACATGCTCAAAGAGGCCAAAAAAGCCATAGAGAGAGATAGAAAAATAGAGCTGTTCGAAACCCTCTTTGAAACTACCGAGAGAGACGAAGACCAAGTGCCGCCTACTGTGGTTAAGACCGTTCTGGAACCAACCGAACGAGACCACATTGTAGTCACCATTTCAGACACCCACTTCGGAGCAAAAACAATGGGTTCTCGACTCATTAAAGATTACGATAGAGATCAGGCTACCGAGTGGATGAAAGAGGTGAGCCGTCAAATCAACAGCAGAAAGGCCAAGAAAGTCTCAGTGCTATTGGGTGGCGACTATATTGAGTCTTTCACAGGAACCAACCACGCCAATAGCTATCAAGGCATGGAGTATGGAGTGTACGGAAAGAAGGCTTACTTCAATGCCGTAGACATTCTCACTTCCTTCCTTGGCTCCATTGGCAATGTAGAACAAGTAATCGGAGTGTCGGGCAACCACGATAGGGGCGATGGAAGAAGAGATGTAGATGTAACAGGCGAAATCGGCCTAATGATTCTCGAACAACTCAGAAGAAACTTCCAACAGGCATTCCCAATAGAATACGACAGCCTTTTGATGTACAAAATCATTGACGGCATTGGGTACGGCCTTACACACGGTCACAACTCAATCAGTAAAAAGAAAGGCGAAGACCTAACCTTCGAATACGGCAACAATGGAGTTTACAACGTATGGGTTCAGGGTCATTTGCACGAGTTCAGAGTGCTCCAAAACTCAGTAAAAGTACTCAAAGTAGTTTCGCCAAGCATATTCCCTGGCAACTACTACTCAGAAGGGCTAGGCTTCAATTCAAACCCTGGCTTCTTAGAGTTCGAAAACGCAGGCAACGGAAAGGCTAAGTACACTCTTACGCCATTAGACTAAACTATACGCAAAAGGATATAAACAACCTGTTTATCCAGTAATTATATGCAAACAGATGTAATCAATCAAACAAACAAAACAAGAATGGGAAAATCCATATACTTCGTACAATCTTACGTCCCACATGACGAGGCTGTAATATCATCAAACATCTTCAAGCTGGTAACAATTGGCATGAATGAAAAAAAGCACGGATGGGTTTCAGTGCTTAATGAAGGAGGGATTGGAACAGGAACAGATAATTGGGGCGAGGACTCTAGAGTGTCAGCCATTATACAGGTTGTCAGACACATAGATCCCGATGCCAGATTTGAAGTCATAGAAACCAGTGACTTCGGGGAAGTGATTGAAACGCTTGAGGGGTTCGAAGAATTGCTTCAAGATGAACTAAGTAAAAGAGCTATCGAACTAAGAACCGCTGCAAAATGAGAAACCAATTAATCAAAATTCAATGGGTGGTGATTGCTGCCCTATTGATTCTCGGAATATTCAAGGTTCACGCCCTGAAAAGAGACAGAGACCTTAGCCAAACGGCCTTAGCTAAAGAGCAACAGTCGGCAACTTTCTGGAAAGACGCAACAGGCAAAGCCAGAGCAGAAGTAACAGCCGTAAAAACCGAAAAGCAAATAGCCAAAGAGGTTTACGAATCAGAGATAGACAGTCTCAGAAAGCAAAACATTGGCATTGGTCGCAATGGCAAAGGGCTAAACAGTGTAACCAACGTAACCACAGAAACCAGAGATAGCGTAATACTTAAGACCGTTTACGATACCCTAGTAGTCAACAATACAATCACGGTAAACGAAACCCTTCAGTATTCCGACAAGTGGACACAGTTCCGGTACGACCCCAAGACAAACGGCCTTAATTATTCATACACAGACTCCCTCTCCATTGTCAATTTCGACAAGAAGCAAGGGTTTCTCAAGCCAAGAGTCACCACCGTACAAGTAGTCAGTCACAACCCCAACAGCACCATTACAGGCTTAACCCAATTTGAGGTAGAGCACAAGCCCAAGAGAATGCAGTTCGGCCTTCAGGCAGGCTACGGAATAACAAACAACGGCCTTAGTCCATACGCAGGAGTTGGCCTCACAATAAGAATTTGGTGATGGGGAAGAGAAACATACTAACATGCCCGCCTAAATATCCTGAATACCAATCAAACAAGGAAAAGGGGACTATTGCAAGCATAGTTGAGGCGAGTATCAAAGGGGAGACATACAGAATGACGGTAAAAACTTTCTACACTGGCGGTGACCCGAAGTTCTCTGAGGCATTAAAAGACCACTTAAGGTCATGCCACTGGCATCAAAATAACATAGACCCTGGCTTTAAAGAGGTTGAAAAAGTAAGCTAATGTCAGGTAAAACCTCCAGAACCAAAGGCCACAACTTCGAGCGCCAAGTAGCTAAAGAAATGCGAGAGCTAGGCTTCAACGACTGCGAAACCTCTCGATACGCCAACAGAAAGCTAGACGATGCTTGTGTAGACCTTACCGAAACAGGCTGCTTCAGTATTCAATGCAAAGCATATAAGAATCAGCCCAACTTCAGAATCGAACTAGACAAGATGCCAGAAGACAGTAATTACAACCTAGTCTTTCACAAAGCACCTCGCAAGAAAGACCTTGTAGTAATGTACAAAGAAGACTTCTACGAGATAATCCAAATGCTAAAATCAGAGAAATTGATATGAACAACAAAAGACCATGCAATTGCCAATTAGAAATAGAAGGATGCTTCTGCGAGTGGGACGATGAAGACTTCTCTAAGCTAAGAACAAAAGAACTCAGTCTGCTTTGTGAAAAATTGAATCAAAAGAGAACAACAACAGTCATGAATAACCAAAAAGACCAAGTAAACGCATTCAAAAAAATTAGAGAAGTTCTCAATGGAGAACATGATGAAGAGGTCAAGTTGATTGCAACAAACGAGTTTATGAACCACGAGGATACAGTGGTAATTCCAATTGAAAAAAGAAGACACGCATTTGTCACCTCTCTAACCTACCGATACACACACAACGAATCTGGAGAAGAACTATGACAGAATCCCAAAGCCAAAACATGAGGTTCGATGTGCTAAACATTCCCTCAGACGAGAGAGGCCAAAAGCCAGACATATTAGAGCATTTCAAAGACCTTAAAGCCATAGATAGTTTTGCAGCCTACGCAGGGCAAATGAAGCCAAACGGCCTTAACAGAAATGCCCTAATCACCTACATCATTCTAGTGTACAGCCACGACTCATTCTTGCACCAAAGCCCAAAGTACAAGTTCGAAGAATTTAGCAAAAGAATGATTGTAGCCGCAGACCTAGCAGGGCTTGAAAGATTAGTAAAAGAAGACGGCTTCAAGAAAAATGTAGATAAAAGGCTCTTCAACCTAGAAGAAGACGAGTTTGTACTTATGATTCTGGAATACCTACGCTTTCAGTCCAAGTCAGACTGGTCAGAGTGGTGCATTCTCCAACACGAACTCATGGAGAATAACAAGATCCGAATGTCGCCCATTCAGGAAGATAAGGACAAAGACCAAATCGCAGCCCAAGAGAAGAAAGCAAAATTCAGGGCTGAATCCGAAAAGATTCGAGAAGCATTAAAAACCTACGAACTCAAAATATTCGGAGACAGAGACAGGCTAGTACAAGTACAGTCTGCCCAAAACTACTTTACCATTGAGAAACTAGTAAAAGGAGAAGAGACATTTTGATAGACATTAAGACCGTTGTACAAGCTTCGTATGAAAAGAACATGAGAATGCTCGCCAGATACAACGCAATCAAAGACAAGGTTACGTCCAATTTCGATGATGATGGTCACATGGATGTACTCAGAACAAGCATAGAGGGCAATAAGCAAACGGCCTTAACACACGGAATCCAACTGAGCAACAGCTTCATCAACAAGATCAAAGAAGAGTACAGACAATACTTTGAGGTGTAACCAACGGTTTGGGCTTTCGCTATACGCTGTGTTGGAAACACGTGACACAAGGTGAATGATGAAGTTATTTGAAAGGAAAAAGAAAAAGCATTTAAAATTTTGATATGAAAGAGGTTATAGAACTATTAGAACTTCATTTATCTGATGAAGTAGAACCGCAAATTGCATTTGATAAAGATATGGTTGAATCGGGCGATGCTATTAAATGGAGGCAAGATAGGCTTTCTGAGTTTAGGCAATTTGCGATTGACCTAAAGCAAGCTATCAAAATATTAAATGCAGCCCAATCCGAAGCCCTGAGCGTTGGCAACAATGAGCAGGCAAAGGAAGATTTTGAGGAAAGCTTTGTTGATTATATGGAAAGAACTTACGATTGGGATGAAGACGGTGACACACCAAGACAAATGTTTAACAGCTTTCTTAAAAGCTTAACGAATAAATCTGATTGACTGCGACCCTTGGGTCATTGTTGCCAACGGTTTGTGTATGGGTAGTGTGGGATTGGAAAGCACATACCTATCGAATAATAACAAAACTTAATAAATAGAAATTATGAATGAATTAAACGAAAAACCCACATTACTTATACACGGTGTTATGCCCCGTTTTTCTGCCGAAAGTTGTGAATGGGCAGTTAAAAGGGGTTACGTACCAACATACGGAGTAACTGGTGTAGTTGAATGTAAATATCACGAATGTAAAAGTCAACACTGCCCATTTTGGAAGGAATGCTTCGTTAAAGGCAGAACTATTCAGGTAAATATGTCCTAAATGGAACATAACGTTCGCAGGTATCAGACG
>NZ_LRPC01000007.1 GCF_001592965.1 Roseivirga spongicola
TGAAGATGGTGTGTCTTCTAGACCTAAGAAAGATACAGAGCCAGAGCCAGAGCCAGAGCTACCTATTTCTTCAACTATTATCACTGGATTTGAGCCTTCTTCAATGGTCGATGATCTAGTAAACAAAAGCTTAAAATACTCGTTAGTACTGTTATCATTAGTTATTACTATGTCAGAAATATCTGACCCAGAAGCATCTACAAAATGATAATTGGTAGTATCTAATGTTACCGTCACATCACCTGCAAGTGTTTTCTTTCCGAATATTGAAGTTGTTTGTGCTGCCGTGCCTGAACTAAAAACTAAGCTTACCGATGCCGTGTTTGCCGTCCAGTCAAATGTCGCTTGATCTTTACTTCCTCCGTTTACCGTTACCGTTGCGCCATCTGTTAAAGTTCCTAACGTTTTAGTAACTCTTTCACTCAAGTCGCTCTCTAAATCCGTAACGGTAGACTGTGCTTGTGTACCTGTGTGGTTGGCTCTGTTTCGGTTATTAGTGTCTCTGGCGTTGAGTTCTGTGGTTGTTTCGAAATTTTCAATATCCGAGCTAACTAGCTTTGAATCTAAGGCCGTTTGTAAACCACTAACCGTACTGATTGCCTGACTACCCGTGTGATTAGCCCTATCTCTGTCTGACGAGTGATAGTGTAAAGAAGAGTCTCCACCACCTGTTAAGTCGGTTGCGTTAGCATTTGAAATATTGTTTACCTCAGCTCCGTCTTCAACGTTGATTAAAGACCTTACCTGAGTAGCCGATAAGTCTTCTGGGTCGCCTGTACCTGAGCTTGCCCGCCCTTTAATAGTAGCAGTAGAAACATCAGATAGTTTTGCGTTGGTGATTGAGTTATTAGAGACTGTGCCGCCACCTGCAAAAGCCTCAATATAGCCGTTACTCAAGTCGTCTGACACGTTATCGGCTGTAAACGGCCTTGATAAAGAAACAACCCTGTATAATGAGTTGTCTGTAATATCAAGCAGTATCAGTTTTTCTTCTGCATACTTTCCTCCTTCTACATATTGCTTAATAGTATAGTCGTAAATAGACCCTAATGTGTCGGGTACATAGGGGTCGGTCGCTCCAACAAATAGAACGCTTTTATTTAAGTAGTAGAAGTCGTCTGCGGCCATTTAAGTTTTAGTTGTGTCTTCTTTGAGTTTTTTCAGTTCAATCAAGGCTGTTTGCAAATGAATGATGCACTCGTTCACTTCAGCCCCTAAATTGTAGGGAAGCCTTACGTGTTCAGTCGTTTTCAAAATTTGAGATAGCCTTACTAATGCTTGTTGTGGTTCCATGTTCTTATTTACCATGTTGATATTGCTGCTCTTTTCCATGTATTTACAGAGGTGCAGACATATATATAGTCGTTAGCAAACCTGATTGCCCCAACTTCCCCTGTGTCTGAGGAAGAAGATGGTGCGGTATTTAGTCCTCCGTTCCCTATTTTTATGCCGTTACTTGTCGTTGAAAAACATTGAGTACTTTGATGTAATAAGGAAACGCCTAAATCTCCTCGAATGTATATGGAAGAAGAGGCGCCCCCTCCTGATGGTGTTGTAAGTAGAAGTATGTCGCCCCCTTCGGTTTCGTTGTTGATATACAGGTCGCCCCCAGACTCTTTTGTAAACACAGTATTGCCTGTTGAAAAATATGTGGCTATAAAGGATCTTTTGGTTGAACTAGTGCCAAGATAGATTTTATTATCATCCTCCCATGTTGTGTTTGCACTAACAGTATCGTCCGCATCGCTTCTAATAAACGAGCCACTATCAACCCCGTCTAAAGTATCTGCATCAACATTCAATGCATCAACAAAAGCCTTGTCTACCCTAGTGTCAATAGCTGCGTTTGCTCTTGCCGTAGTGTAATACAGGTTACTCCCCTCTGAAAGGTCTGTTGTGCTTCGAGTCCCTAACCACGTTAAAGCCCTTGCGTCTGTATGGTATTGTGTATGGTCATCATCAGACAGCCCCGTTAACGCCCCATGATCTGAAGCCCCACTTCCCACCGCATCTAGCTGAGATTTTGTTACAAAGTCGTCCGACTCAGTTGCGTCAAATCCTTTTACTCTGGCGTAAAATGTGGCAATTCCATCTTCAAAAGTTAAGATATTAGAAGAAGTACCGTAGCTATTAGTTGAGCTTTGAAAGTACAGTTTATCTACGTGTTGCCTAAACCTCCAGTGCCTGGTAGACCCTGAATCAACAAGGTCTAGATTCGGGGCTGCCTTCTCCAGAGACACATCTCCCGATATTGTTCCACCAGACTTATCGTACTTTCCGCTTAAGTCCGTTTCTAAATCTACAATAGTAGACTGTGCTTGCGTACCCGTGTGATTGGCGCGATTCAATAAGTCTGCATCCGAACTGTTGGCCGTTGCTCCATCTTCAACATTTATAATGCTTCTGACTTGCGTGGCTGTTAAATCTTCAGGGTCGCCTGTGCTTGCTGTAACTCTACCTTTGATTGTATTCTGAGCCATGTTTGCAGCTTTGGCGTTTGTTACAGCATCGTTAGCAATCGTTAAAGCAGTGTCGCCTGTTACATCGCCTGTATGTGTTGCGTTTGAAACCTTTGCTGTATTCGCTGCCACCGCACTGTTATTCGCCACTTCTGTATCGAAGTCAGATATAGTTGAGGCCGTTTGGGTTCCTGTGTGATTAGCTCTTTGTATTGAAAAAGCCTGAATTGCCGCATCTGCTGCTGCCTGCGATGTGCTTACGGGCTTATCTATGTCGGCAGTATTGTCCGCATTTCCAAGGCCAACTTGAGTCTTAGTTACCGAATGAGGGTTGTCTGTGTCTGAAGTATGAGTGTGTGCAGCATCCCATTCAATAATATCTGTTGTGAGTATCTGTTTTACGTGAGTAGGAACCGTTGGGTCTGTCTCTGTGAAAATATCATCTGAAAGAGTGGCGAAAGGAATAGTCAGGTCGTTCAGGGAATATTGACCCACTTTGTCTAGTCCTCCCGCCCTTCTCAAACGGTCTTCAACAATCTCAAACTGAGCGTCAGTCCAAGTGTCTGTCCTATCAAATGAAATCACTGTATGGCATAAATAAAGGAAGTACGCCAGGTCTTGCTTTTCTTGCCAAGCACTACCGCTTTCTTTAGCGTCTGCAACCTCTAATTGAAGCTGACCAACCCTAACCAATAAGTCATTAAGAAGTTCGGTCTTGTCTACTGCCATTTACTCTATTTCTATAACTCTTGCTGCGCTTGAATACTTACCTGTTTGAGCGAGTGATTGGGCTGCCATTATCTTTGTAAGAATAGGTGCTACTTGATAACTCAAAGCAGGAATGTCGAGGTCTACATCGTGGTCGCTTAGACTTAAAAGTATGTCATTAGCTTCTTGGTGTAGCTTTGGTAAAGGAAGTGCGTATGCTGTTGCAGTATCTTCGCTTAAGGCCGTTAGCTCTGCATCGGTATAGCTGTCTTCATCGGCTCCGTCTATCTGAAACTTACCACCTGATATGCCCTCATAAAGAGAAGCGTCCAAGGCGAATAAGACTAGCTTATGCACTCCATCTATTGGAGATATGCCGTCAACAGTCTGGTCTACAGAAAGTGTCCATGTAGATACCGTTGTAGGGTCGTAAGTATTGAACTCCTTTCTTGTAGCCGTTAGGTCTTGGTTTAAATGATAGACCCTCATGATTAAAGCCAATTCATTCCTCGCAGGGTCAGAATAGCTTGTTTGGTCGGTGAAGGTCATTGTTTCACCATCTACCGTTTGGGCTGTTGCGTTAAAAGATACTGTTACTGCCATGTTGAAAGTTTAATTAAAAAAGGCGAGGGACTACTGCCACTCGCCCCACACGGAAACCACAATCAGTTAACCGAGGCTAACCTTAGTTCTTAATTCCCTCAATAAATTCGGGTTGTCTTTTAGGTAATCCGTGAATTGAGCGTCTAGCGCTCCGCCATTTGGTACTCCATCAAATAATGGTTTCTCGTCTTGGTTTTGAGCAAACCACCATATTTTGTGTCTGTGCTTCTTAATTACCTCTTGCTTTACTGCGGCCTCAATTAAAGCTCCGTAGTCGCTGAAATTTGTGATTTTACCACTGGTTCCGCCAACAATTTTCTCTGGTGACTGAGAGGCTACTTCAAGTAGTTTAGCCTTGATCTGAACCCCTTTCATTGCAGCCGTTGTCTTAGCTCCAAATATGTTCTCAGCAAGTTTAAGTAGTTCCGCTGAATCCATCCCGCTAACCGCCATAATTGCGCTACCAGTAGCTAATACCTTGTCTGCATTTCTTTCAGCCGATGCAAATGGATCGTATTTTCTAAACTTGTATTTACCAGGAGCAATATGCCACTCCCTCCCTTTATTGTCTTTATTTTGAGGGTGAATAGAAAGCAATTTTCTAAGCTCATATAGCTCTACTCTTCCTTCTGGGACAATATGTGACCCTCTGCCAACCTTAGTGAACTTCACCTTGGCTGTTACTTTTGTGGCCTCACCCTTAGCGTTAAGGTCTGCAAGCCTTTCGCCTACCACCCAATTACACCTTACCGACTTTTTAGCAAAGTGGTCGTAAACCATAAACTCAGAGAGGATTGAAACCGAGGTAAGCGTAACTTTTTTTGGCTTACCCGATTCGTCTCTTACGTTTAACAGCTCGAACCTGTCTACTTCACCCTTTGAGAGAGGTGGGTAGATGTGCTTCTCTAAATACTCTAGGAACTTTGGGCTTGCTCCGTTAATTTCTAGTTGCCCTACTTTCATTATGATTGTGATTGTTGTGTGAAATAAAGGAGGGTGGCGATTAGCCCCCTCCCTTTAGTGTGTTATTTTGAAACGTAAATCCACTCGTTTCCACAGAAACCTTGGAACCCAAACTCAGACTGCATGTTCAATTCGAACTGGTCTTTGTTTGTGATAGTCTTGTCTCTAGTCCAGACGTTGTAGTATCTGTTCTCTTTATCAGACTCTTTGTATCTTACTTTTAGCTTGAACTGGCTGTTACCATTCTTGTCAGTGTACTTGTCAGCAGGGACAATGATACCCTCTTGAGGAAGGTTCGTGTTTTGAGTAATGCCCTGAGCATTCATTGCTTCAACCACTTTTTGGTGGTAGGTTCTATTGTTGATTCGGAAAGAATCGAACCCTAAGTCAATGGATCTTTGCTTACCATCTCCTTTTCCAAAAGTTGAATAGTTGATACCAGTAGTCTCGTTCAGCCCCCTAAGCACTGCATTCACAGAGATGTTTAGGTCTGAACCTTGGAAGAAGAATACTTCATTTCCTACATGGTTGGCGTTCAAAGTTTGCTCATAGCCAGTAAAGTCGGCCAATGCCCAAGTAGTATAAGGGTCATCGTTACCTAGAGTCTTTGCAAACCACTCCATACCGCCTGTTTCGTAGATAGTTTCTCCGTTTGAAGCTGTCTTGTCGTTTCTCTTTTGCCCCATTAGTAAGGCATAGTTTACCGACAAATCGTGGTCTTGCTTGGCTCTCTTCTCTTGCTTAATAGCGTAGTAGTGCTTGCCGTTGATCTTGCGATACACCTTGTTCGCCCTTTCAGAACCATTGATTCTGTACGCGGTCTTGACAATTTGAGTGTAGTTAGAGAAATCTAACGGCACAGAAGCGATACCATCAGGCATCTCTTCACCATCGGCAAAAGAGTTTGTCAATCTACCAGCGATGTCAGCCGCAGCTAAATCGTCTACTAGGTTTACCCCTGTCTCTTGTGCTGTAATTGTGTGGTTGTTTGCAGAAGATTTATTTACTGCATTTACTCGAAAAATGTATCTACCGTTTGAGTTGTCAACCATGAATACGTCACCAACTTGCACAGGAGACTTGGTTCCACTGTCAATATGGTTTGCCTCTTCTAGCGTAATAGTAGCTGCGTTACCCGCGCCAGAAGTACCTGTTACCGACTCAATAGTGAACTCATTTCTGAGCGCATCTTCTTCAGTCCATTTGTATTCTGTCTGACCTGTTTTTTCAAGTCTTTTTGTCCAGACCATGAAGTCGAACAAGTTTGCCTGACCCCTATATCTGTCAGGAGCTTCGCCTAGCACTTCGGGCATGAGCAAAGCGTTTGATAGCGACATAAAGGAGGCGTTAACCGCGCCAACTACATTATGTCTGTTTTGTGCTGCCATTTGTTGTTTTTAGTTTTGAGTTTTTTGAATGTTTTAATACCCCATTTCATCTAGGAATGACACTAACTCGTTTTTAGAGCCAGCATTGACCTTTGTCTTCCCGTCAGTAGGGTTTTCGAGCTTTCTTTCTACGATGTCCGTATTTTTGACCGTTAATGCGTGTTCTGCTAAGTGCTTACCCAAAGTTCCGTTCTTGACATGGGTTAAGACCGTTGCAGCTTGTAGCATGGTATTGAAGTCGAAGCTTCCATCTTCTTTGATTCCCACAAGCGAAAGCAATTCTTGAGGGTCTTTTGCGATAGACTCAACCTGAGATTTGACAGAATCATCGGCAGCTAGATTGAAGGACTCCCCTTCGTTGTCACTAATCGAGATTTTGACTGGCTGAAAGTCTTTAAGAGCGTTTTGCACATTGGAACCAAACTGCTTCAGATTCTCCTGAACATCGGCATCTTTCTGTTGCGTTGGAGCAGGCAGTACAGCGTACTTTTCCTTTCTCTCCATCAAGCTCTTTCTTGCTTTTTTTATATCACCCGACTTTTTTAATCGGCTAAATTCAATGTCTTCTTTGTTGTTGCGCTCCCACTCAGCCTCTTCATCTTCATCCACAAAATCGGGCTTAACAACACTGTATGATTTAAGCTTGTCTTGGAATGCTTTTCTTACAAACTTTTCGCCATAATCCTCTAAGTCTTCCTTGTTTTTTAGCTTGAAGTCTTCCCAAAGAACGTCTTCATCAGACATCTTCTCGTAGTCGGCTTTTTTAAGGCGAAGGTACTCTTGCAAGTCACCTTCTCCTGCTTCTCTAAAGGCTCTTATCGTCTTTACTTCTTCGTCTTCCTCGTAAGACTTAAGGCTGTTCCGAACCCCTTCAAATTCCTGTTCTAGCCTTGCCTTTTCTTTTAAGGCAGAAACAAGTTCTTCTTTACTATTTACTTCATAGCCTTCTTCTCTAAGTGAGGCAATGATGTCGGGGACTTCTTCTTGTTCAGGTTCTTCGGAAGGTTGTTCTTGAGGTTCTTCTTGCTCAGGCTGTTCTTCCTCAAATTCAACCTCTTCTACTTGATTTTCAATGGCTTCTTCGGGGTTGTCTTCAACAGGATCCCCTATTCCCATCCAAATATCTTCGTCTTGCGTCATAGCTGTATTTCTCGTGATTTCCTAAGCAAAAGTACCTAGTCCGTCATAAAAAATACGGCTTGCAGCTTGCGTTTGTAAATTATTTTTTGTTTTATTATCCTTCGGTGTAAGATAACTCCACCACAAAAGTGAAGGCATTATTTCCCTGTGGATCTACGGGGTATTCCAAAAGTCCAGCAATATCTATTCTCCCTATGTTCATAAGCGGCTTTGAAAAATTAATCCACTTATTGCAGTCTTGAGGGTATAAAAAAGACGGGGATCCAGTTGATCCGTTTAGCTGAGAAGAAAAATCTCCATTATTAGCTTCGCTGCCCCATGGTACATTATCTAACTTGCTAAGAGCTTCGTTAACGTATAATTCATCTTCATTATCTCTAAAGTATAGCCTTAGCTCTGCAAATTTTAGCAATGCTATAGGGTCGCTCATATCTAAGAAAACGTTTCTGCCAGAAATTCTAAAGCCATGAATATTTAAGATTTCTCCATCCTTTGCGGTATACGCCCCGTTTTTAGTGCTTAGGGAAAATATAGTCCCCCCTGTTGTTGGAGATAATGAGAATCCGTTCGCTTCAGAGCAAACAACTGTTAAAAACAGGCTTTTTAGATTGTCATTTTTTTTTACGTACTCCTTGGATACCCATCTAAATATTGATTCAGAGTCTGTAATTTCATCGGTCGCCAATGAGGTATCTATTGCTTGTGGCTTTATTGAGATTTGAATATTCTCCTTGGTTGTAACCGTTATTACATTATTCTTCTTGTCAAAAAAAGAAGAGGCTCCGTCTAGTTCATATACACTTCCGTCAATATTTTCTAGGTATGAGTTTAAATTATCGTCTTTACTGAAAATTACACTTGCCATGATGCTTTGTTTGTAGTTATTGTTCCTTTTTAATTGTTGTTATTAGTAGTTATTGACTTGTTGGTCTTTTCGATTTGCTCTAGCTTCGCCTGCGCTTTAATAGATTCTTGAAGTCTGATTTCTTCTAGCTTATTTTTGTGTTTAAGCTGTTCGGTCTTCCTTTCTTCCTCTGCCTTGATTAGTTCGAGTTGCTTGGCTTGTTCTAGTTCCGCTTGCTTGGCTTGTGAGGCAACCATAGTTGATTGCTGTTGCGCCTGAGCGTTTGCTTCAATGTTTTCCATTTCTCGCTTACGACTCATTTTATCTCTTCTTCTTTCGAGCCTTCTTAACTCAAATTCGGCTTTCTTTAAGCTGTCTACTCGTCTTAGCATGGTGGCTTCACTGCCCGTGATTACCTGCTTCGATACCATGAGTTCTACCGTTTTTAAGAAATCAGCCCTCTCCATGTCTGAAGGAAGTGGTTCAATATCGAAGGAGTAGTCGTGCTTGGTGAGGTCTAGGTTTTCTCTGAACATTTGAGAGCCTATCTTGCCATAGATTCTATTGTACCTGCCTGGCTTTCCGTATTTCTCCGAGTAACAGTGGAGTATGGCTAGTGATTTACACACTTCAATGAATATCTTTCTATCGGCATAGAATAGGTAGTCTAGCGCTAGGTCTGACTGTTGTATTTGAAGCTGTGTGGTTGTGGCTCCTGCTCTTTCTCCTAACTGAGAAGCTACCGCGGCTGCGTTCAATCCCAATACCTCGTCTAACTCCCCTAGCTTGTTAGCTATTAAGGCTAGGTATTCTTGAAGCTGAATGCCTTGATTGAGTTCGACTACTGCTTGGTCGTTAGACCCCTGCAATGGCTGTCTATCTGTAACCAGAATCTTTTTCTGAAACATGAAAGATAGAAGGTCTTTAGGCTCCATCTTTTTATTTCCCCATTCAAAGGCTACTGCTTTTAAGGCATGGAGGTTGATTTCGGCTCCATTAGGGAATGGGCTTGCAAGTATGTGCCTAACTTTGATATTGTACGACTGTAAATCGTCTAGGATTGGAATGATTTGCTCCCCTGCACTTACTAATGTGTTGTTTCTCATTAGTGGGGCATAGACCTTAATTGACAAAGGGGTTTCGTTCATGTTGCCTCTTTTGCGCTCCATGAAGTGCTTCCTTCTGTAATTATATATTAAGTCCGTTCCTAAAACCCAACAACCTTCGTAAACCGAAGTGTATTTGTGTTGGATTTTGTCGTTCTTTCCGTTGCCTCTGTATGTATTTTTCTTTCGGTACAGCTTAGGGTTTCCAAACTCATTTATCTTTTTGGCATAAGTCTCTACCTCTGTGGTTTTCCACTCAAACCTTAAAACAGGAATAGACCTTACCGTTTCTTCAAATTCTGATCTGTAATAGCCTCCTAGCTTTCCAAGGTATATGTTTTGTTCTTCTCTAGTGTCTTTAGCTATTTCTAGTTGCTCTTTAGTTAACTGACCTTGTGATTCTTTCTCAAGGTCGGACAAAGAAATAAAGTCTAAATAGCCCCAATACTTTGCGTCTCTAAAGTCTGGATAGTTAGATTGAGGAAGAATAATTTTGTCTACCTCCAGTCTATCAATAAACGGAATAATATTCTCGTCTAAGCCAGTTCTTACTGCTCCAATTCCTGCTTCTATCAGGTCTTGTGCGCACTCTCTTTTTAACTGATCGTAATCATTATCTTTTAGGTGTTCTTCTACGGCTGTTTCTATAAGTGAAGCAGCAAATAACTTGGTGTGTGTTAAATAGTCTTGAAGTTGGTCTTTGTCTGAAGGAAGGTCTTCTAGTGATAGGTCTTCGGGCAGGTATTCTTCTATTGAGGCTAGTTCTTGCAAGAACTCTTGAGACTCCATGAGTATTTTCATTTTGTCTCTGATTTCTGCTTTAAGCTCTGAGGCCGATTCGTCTACCGCATCGCAAGTGGCCTTGTATTTCATGCCTGCGATTTTAGACACGGCAATATTGATTCGCTTTGTGGCATAAGCAATAACATCCCATCGAATGCCTTGAACAAAAGCCTCTGCATCGCTAGTTTGGGGGTCTACCCCTGCTAGAGGCTTGTACTGGTCAGGATCTTGTCTACCGAGAAGATAGTCTCTTACCTCGTTGATTTTTCTTGCCCGACCTACAAACAGCTCGCTGCCATACTTTTCGTGATGGTAGAAGATAGCCTTAGCCACTTTAAGGCCGTATTCTTTGGTTTCCTTGTCTTCAGGGCTTACCAGTTCGTCAGGAAAGCCTGTGGCATCTTCAGTATAGCTCATTAGTAATTTTCAAGTTCTCTTATGCTCAACATTGTCCTGAATTTTAGCCAATTGAACCCACTGCCAGGGTCTTGCTTTGGGGCTTCAGGTCTTACTTCTACTCCAGATACATCTGAATGTCTTGCGACAGTATCTAGGCTGATTAATGGGTATTCCTTCATCCATTCGGCACAAAGGTTGGCTAGTGACGTGTACTGTGCCTCTGTAAATGTTTTGGGGTCTTTTATTTTAGCAATGAAGCTGTCGTAGCTATGCACACCTTCTACTAATAACTCTACACCTAAGTAGTGGCTGTTAAGGTATTCAAGGCCGTTCCACTTAGATTTGCCTGCGTGTGAGGCTTTTTGTGGAACTGGCTTCATAGGTACTACTGAGCCGTCAGGCTCTACGAAAGCATGTACGCTCAGTCCGATTGACGCTAAAAAGTCTCTGGCATGGACTGTCTTTCCGCCTTCATTCACCAAGTACTGAGCCATTGAGTGAATTACTATGCCTTTTGGTTCTATTGTTTTCAAGATGCTTTTTTGGGTTCAAAACTTCCTACCCATTCATCGTTTTCGAATGGTGGGTGGTATTGAATAAAAATCTCCGTGTCGTCTTCCAAGATTTGGGCATCGTGCCACATAAAGGGAGGAATTTCAAAAGCGCAAGACTCTTCTACTATGTAGCTTTCGAAAGGGGTGTTTATTTTGATTCTGCCTTTCAGGACTATGCCTGCTTCTTTGTTTTCGTGAAAGTGTTTCTTGAAGTAGCCTTTGTTAGACTTATACAGCATGCAGTAAGAGCCTTTTACTCCTGTGTCTACCTTTTTTGCTAAGTCGCCTTCTATAGCTCCAAAAGCTTCCCAAGTTCGGCCTACCTTTTGAACCTTGGTGGGTGTGTTTGGTAAGCCCTTTTTAAACATGGCCACCTTGAATTTATTAACCCCTTCTTGAATCATGGTTAAGATTTTAGTTGTTTCAGTTCTTTAATCCCATCCTTGATGTCTTCCAGCTTTGGGGCAATATTTTCATTAATGACCTCCTTCACATTGCTAGGCATATTTTCTGTAACCCTGTAAACATTATCTACCGTATTGGCTAAGTTTCCGAGAATGTCATTGACTATTTTGGCTTGCTCTCTGATGTAGTCGTCTCTTTTTTCTTTAGACTTCCACAGGATATAGATAAAACCTATAAGGATAAGGATGAATACACCCATTATCCCTTTTTCTAATAGCGTCTCAGAAACTCCAGGCGCAGTGTTTTGTAACATTATTGATAGATTCATGCCCTACTGAGATATTTTGTGTGTTTAAAATTAGCGGGAGATGGTTTTGAACTTGTTAATGCAAATTTATTTAGTACGGGGCAGAAAATAGGGCTTGGAGCTTACCTGTACCCGAACAAGTTTTTTATATCCATTTTCTGAGTTTCTTGCACTTTTTCTTCCTCGTCTTTTGCTTCGAGTAGTGAAAGGCCGAAAGCCATAGTTTCATCGAACTCTTTGGTGTCTTTAGGTTCGAATTTGAAAAGCTCTTCTACTAGCGTTAGATGTTTGTAATTGTGGCCGTTTCTGCTTACGTCTTTTTTGATTTTACCTGTAATGATTTCGATTAGTCCGCCAGCTCCACCCGACATAGACTGCCCTGCTGTTGGAGATTGACTGAATTCGGTTCCTAGTTTTGGCCTGATTAAGCCTGAAGCCCCTTGTCTGAAAAGGAATTGTATGAACTCGTTTTTGTTGGATTCTATATTGGCGGCTACCCCGTAGAACATTAGGCCGTGCATCATGTCTTTGAAAGAGTCTTCTGGGTTGTTGGTTCTCTTTCTGTAAATGGCAACGGGTATGTTTCTGAACTTTTTAGGAATACCCATGTGATTGCCTGTACGGATTACGCAAGCATTGTCTGACCCTCGCTTCTTCTCATCTAGGAAGTCTGCAATGTGAGAAACGGGGTCTACTCCTGCTGTCATGAACTCATTGAGGGGCAGGATAGATTTTTGTTTCACTCTATCCATGAAATACATGGAATAACCACTGGTGTAGTTGTTTGACTTGACAACTTCTTCGTCTGGGAACCAACACACCTCCCACCCGCCTTGTGGGTGCTCTTCCCAACCTATTTTTCCATTGGCCTGTGGATAGAACCTGACCGTTCTTGTTGGTTTGTAATCGGGATCTTTAAGCTTTACCTGGACATCTGAAAGAATGCCTTCATCGAAGTGGCCGCCACCAGTTCCGAACATGAAAATCTCGTCTTCATTGGTTGGGAATTTTCTAACGATTTGCCTGTATTCTGAAGGGTTGTCTTTTACTGCCCTTCTTTGGTTGTCTACGTAAGGTATTCCGCCCTTCATGGCGTATTCACCGTATCGCTCTTTTAGGAATAAGGCCGTTTCTTCATCGGGGTTTTCTCTAACAGGGAATCCGTATTTGTCGCAAAAGATGTCGTATGCAGAAACTACATACTTGAGCACTCCGCTTGGTGTTTGTCCGTTTTGAGTGAGCTTGTTTGGGTCTGAACCGTCCCACATTAGCTTAAACTCGTCACCGCCATCTTCTACCTCCTCTACCGTTCCTGTAATCCAAAAATTACCCACCTTTACCCCATTACGCCATACAGACTGCTTTTGGGTGTTGTGCCTGACCGAAGCCCTAGCCGTGGTTGGTTTAGTCTTTCCAGGCTCTTCCACTGCAATCATTCTTCTTGTAGCCCTGTCAAGCACCCCTTCCCCTGCCGACTCTGGGACTAGCATGGAGTTTATTGATCTTTTTTGCTCTATCTTGTGGGCGAAAGAATTTTTACCTCTTTTTGCTGGTGGGGAAAATGCTAGTTTTTTAGTGGGATTGGTTCCGTTGTCATTAATGGGAACAAGGAAGTCTGGAAGGTTCTTGTACTGTTGAACTACTTTTTCGACAAAAAACTTTTCTGAATCATCGTCATTTCGCCCGACTATCGAGGTAATTGCATTTTCGTTGAAGACTGTCTCAATGTACATGACCCAAGCCATTAATGCTGACTTTCCATCCCCCCTTGGAGCCACTTCAATTCTGCCTAAATGTAGCCTATGGTCTCTTACAAATTCCCAATGATAACATTTTAATAAGTCATTTATTTTTAGGTATGGGTAGCCGTTATCGTTTTTAGCCCATTGCAAGTAGCTATAAAATGTACCTGGGAACCATATAGCCATTCCTTTAATCATTACCCAAACACCACCGCCTTTGTAGGGATATGTCCTTTGTATTTCCCTCTTTCGGTAGTCGTTTAGGGCTTCTATACAGTAGTTTGGATTGGGCTTAATGTCTTTTACAGGCTTGGGGTCGCCATGAGTGCTGAGGTCTTCTGGGTCTAAGCCTGTTTGTCCGATTATCTCTTGTCTTCTGGCCGTGTCCCAATCTACTCTAATGTCGTAATCATCGGGTTCGTCTACAAACCACTTGATGTCTTTTGCGCTGAAGGTTGGGATTTCATGACGTTGCCAATACTGCTCTTTAATGGGCTTGTCAGAGAACAGTATTTCGCCTTGGGTTGGCATTTTGGGCACGTAGAATTTTATGCCCCCATAGAGTGTTTTGAATAGTCCTTTCTCGTCTTTCTCGTAGAAGGACTCAATAAGAGGTAGTGACATTGTTTTGTTTGTGGCTGTGTGCGAGTTAAGTGCGTTTGGGAACGGACTTATAGTGTATTTCAAAGTCCAGATCCCAAAACACTGTATATTCCCAACTCATACTACAAAACTATGTCTTGTGGGGTAGAAAATAGGGCTTGGAGGATTAGTGGCTACATCTGAAGAAACTCCCACAAGTCTGAGGGCGTTTTTAGGGTGATGTTTTCTCCTTCCATTTTAACCATGCCCTCTTTGTAGGCTTTACCAAACCTAAGCTCATAGATGAAGTATTCTATCCACTCTGTCTGTTCATCGTTCATGGCTAGTTTTAGCAGTTTTAGCAATTGCCCTCTAAGGTGCTCGTTATTGTAGCATGAGATGTAGTCGTCAGGGAGTGTAATGCTGAATGCCTCACTGCATTTACTGTCGTGCTTATGCTGCTTTTCAATTTGATTGATGGTTTCGATAAACAGCTCTTTTGTGATAGTAAGATTGCCGACTGGCTTAGTGGTTGTGTTCATTGCTTTGCGATTTGCGAATTGAGGATTCCTCTCTCCCAATAGACAGGCTTTCCTTTCTGTATAAAAGCATGGGTGGAAGATTTTAACTTTTGACTCATTGTATCGTGCTGTTTATTAGGTAGTTAAGTAGGGGTTAATGATATATGGGAGTTAGGATTAATGCCCTTCGA
>NZ_LRPC01000008.1 GCF_001592965.1 Roseivirga spongicola
AGTGAACATCTTCAAGGTTGATCAATGCTTTTATTTCTACAATTACCACATCTTCTACCACAAAATCGGCCCTTCTTGTGCCTACCTCTATGCCCTCATAAAAAATCACATGATCTTCTTCTCTTTTATAGCCCAAACCTGCTCTTTCTAATTCTATGGCCAGACATCTTTGGTAGATAACCTCTTGAAAACCGTTGCCCAAAGTGTTATGCACCTTCATGGCACAGCCGTTGATGGCATAAGTGAGTTTATCGAGATTAATCTTGTTCATCTTATTATTGTCTGGATCTTGATTTACTGGATTACCAGATTTACTTGATTTAATTCATACCACGCAATTGATTCTATCATCTTCATAACTTTATCCTGTTCATCCTAACATCTTGTGAATC
>NZ_LRPC01000009.1 GCF_001592965.1 Roseivirga spongicola
TTATTCAATAACTACGAGCGCTTTGACTGCTGGTGCTCATACCATTACGGCAACTGCAACAGATGGATCCGCAAACACCAGTTCTGCTAGCTCTGCCTTAAGTATTACTATCGATACTACTTCACCTACAGTGAGTATTTCTACCACTTCCAGTAATCCAACCAATGATAATCCCATTCCCGTAACTATCACCTTCAATTCTGAGGCGGATAATATGACGGAGAACGACATTACCGTGGTGAATGGCACAACTAGTAATTTTGTTTCTCCGGACAGTACTAGTTTTTACGTGGATGTTACGCCTTCGGGTAATGGAGCCGTACAAGTATCCCTTGGTGCAGGCACGGCTTTTGATCGAGCAGGGAATGCCAATACTGTTTCGAATACATTAAGCGTAACTTATGATGGAACTGCTCCAGCGTTCAGTTCGGTAAGTCCAAGCTCAAGTAGTTCAGTGAGTAATGCGAATGTTGGTTACACCTTATCTGAAGCTATTGCTTCAGGTACAGTTACCTTTACCAGAACTGGAGGTTCAGCCGATGGCAGTTCTCCACATGTGGTAAACCTTACGGGTAGTGAGTTGAATGCAGGAGTAAGGGCTTCGGCAGCTTTGACCAATGCGCCATCTTTGGTCTCTGGAACGATTTACACAATCAGTTTCAATGGACAAGATGCTGCTGGGAATTCAGCAACGACTGTGGATGTTACCAATGTCACTTTCGATACCACGGCTCCAACCTTGGTTTCAAGCAATCCTGCAGACG
>NZ_LRPC01000010.1 GCF_001592965.1 Roseivirga spongicola
GAAGTTCCGGCACTCCAAACCCCAGTAGTTTTAGGTCCGAAATAAGTATTTGTAGCTGTGTTGATATAGATGTCTCCATCTTTTCCTTGTGTATTGTTTGGGTCGGTGTTACCACTAAGAATGGTGTTGCCATCTTGGCCATCTACTCCGTTGGTTCCGTCTATTCCATTGGTTCCGTCAGCACCATCAGCCCCGGCAGGGCCAATGAGAGAAGTTCCGGCACCCCAA
>NZ_LRPC01000011.1 GCF_001592965.1 Roseivirga spongicola
AGAGAAGTTCCGGCACCCCAAGCTCCAGCAGTTTTCGGTCCGAAATAAGTATTGGTAGCTGTGTTGATGTAGATATCGCCATCCTTCCCTTGTGCATTGATTGGGTCAGTGTTGCCGCTGAGAATAGTGTTTCCGTCTTGGCCATCTGTTCCGTTGGTTCCGTCTATACCATTGATGCCATCTGCGCCATCCGCACCATCGGCCCCAGCAGGGCCAACGAGGGAAGTTCCGGCACCCCAAACCCCAGCAGTTTTAGGTCCGAAATAAGTATTTGTAGCTGTGTTGATATATATATCGCCATCCTTTCCTTGCGTATTGTTTGGATCAGTATTGCCACTAAGAATAGTGTTACCGTCTTGGCCATCTGTTCCGTTGGTTCCGTCTATTCCATTGGTTCCGTCAGCACCATCAGCCCCGGCAGGGCCAATGAGAGAAGTTCCGGCACTCCAAACC
>NZ_LRPC01000012.1 GCF_001592965.1 Roseivirga spongicola
GTTGAACATCCAGATGATCAGCCCAACGGGAGTGAGCAGACTAGAGAAAGAAGGTTATGACAAGTCGGAGCTGACTATCGATGTAACCAACTTTGAAAGTGGTCTGTACATTATCCAGTTCAGCAATGAGAGATCACTTGTGAGAAAGAAAGTACTCATTAGAAAGTAGTAACAGAAGTAAGTAGAATATACCAACCCCACGTCCTCCCAACTTTTGGGAGGGCAGGGTGAGGATAAAACATACAACCAAGATGAAAATAAAGAGCATATACACCCTCACACTAATAGCAGTAATGGCTTTGTTGTCGTTAGGCTGCGAGCAGAAAGATGACGGTACGGGGCCAAGCATTCAAGACCTTGCTTACGAGAAGCTGGCTGGTCAGTGGACGCTAGGTGAGTTTGGGAGCATCAAGCTAGAAGGAGCAGATGTTAGCCCCAACTATCCAGGCTTTGCCCTGTCTTTTGCAGATGGCACATACACCACCACCAATGCTGGCGACCTGTTCAGTGCCAGTGGCACATGGGAATGGGCTGATGAGTCAGCCGCAGTGGTAAACCTAGACGATGGCAAAGTTTTGAACATCCAACAGCTCACCTTTAGCAAGTTTGTGTTCAGCTTTACCAAGTCCGATGGGCCGGTAAGAGCTGGCATGGCCGGTAACTACGTGATCAGGGTAGAAAAATAAATTGTTGATCATATTTATGTTGTTGTTTGGGCCTGCAATAGAAATATTGCAGGCTCTTTTAATATTAAAGCATCCAAAAAAATGAATGAGGAGATTTGCCTTTGATTTGGCTTCAGAAAGTGCATATTAGTAACCTATAACTGTACTTGCCTGTGCTAAAAAATCGAGTTAGCGTCTCTTTCTGCCTGCTCTTGCTCTGTGTCATGTCCCTCAATGCCTTTCAGGTTAATGAGCAGATAGTGCAGTTTTCTGATATGGATAGAGCTTATAAAGTCAACGATTTTGTGAGCGTTTATCAAACTCCCGACACCATTTCGGCACAAGAAGCATGGCGAAGAATTCAAGCGGGCATCTTGGAAGAGGTTCCGTACCAAGGGAATCCGGGAATGACTAATTCAGATGTAGCCTATTGGTTGGTGTTTCAAGTCTATAATAGCCTAACGGACAACGCTCAATTTTACTTAGAGCTTTCATATCCGCAGTTAGATGCTGTGAGCCTCTCGGAAATTCATGGTGAAAGTGCTAAGCTGCTTTTTGCTACAGGAGATAAGTTCAAATTCAGTCAGAGGTCCGTAGACAATAGAAACTTTGTGTTTCCGATCAGCATTTCTTCTAAAGAGCAAAAGACCTTTCTATTAAATGCGGATAAGCGCAATTCTGCTGTTAGGTTTCCGCTACGATTATACAGTCAATCTCATTTTTTAGAAACAGCCAATAGAGAGCAGATTTACCTTTCTGTATACTATATATTCTTGGCTGTTTTGGTTATTTCTTCATTGATGGTAGGGCTTGGGCTTAGCAATAAGGTGTTTGTTTGGTATGCCGTTAGTGTGTTTTGTTATGGGTTGTGGCTGTTTACTTGGCAGGGATTCTCCTATCAATACATTACCTCTAATTGGCCTGAGTTCAACAGACATTTTCTTCCATTTTGTTCTCAGATAGCGATAATGTCTCTATTGATATTTGTGCAGAGCTTTTTTGAAACGAAAAATACGTTGCCTGCTTTCAATAGAATAATGAATGGTGTATTGCTGCTCTTTGTTTTAGGAACAGTTGTCTGGGTAATTATTCCTAATACTTATGTAGCCTTTGCGCCTAGGCTCTTTGCTTTGAGATACTTTTGCGTAGGGCTCATCTTAGTGTTTTCAGTTACTGCTGCCATAAAATACCGAAAGCAGGGAATGAATAGGTCGGTGATATTCGCCATTTCCTACGCTCTCTTTTTCATTACCATTGTTGGTAAAATACTCGATGAGTATGGTTTAATTACTGAGTTCAATTTTGTAGTAGATCCTATTCTCATAGGGAATTTAATGCAGGTTACAGGGCTTTCCGTTGCTATGATGATAATGCTCATAAAGGTGTTGAGAGAAAAGGAGCTACTTAAAACCACTAATATGGAGTTAGCTAGGTCTTTAGAGCAGACTAAGCGCGAAGCTTCAGAAGAGCCATTGGTACCTAAGTTTGAATACTTAACCTTAAAAAGTAAAGCCGTCATTAACTTGGCCGATATAGAATACATCTCATCAGATGGTGGCTATTGCGAGTTCCACATAAGAAATAAAGAGCATCCAGAAATTGATCGTAGATCGCTTACGTCATTAGAAGCAGATTTGCCTGAGTATTTTGTTAGAATCCACAGATCTACCATTATCAATTTAAACCATGCTCGACAGGTCAAGTCTAGTGCGGTGGTACTTACCTCTGGAGTTAAATTGGTGGTTTCCAGAACCTACAAAGAGGCGCTTTTAGAGGCGGCAGGGAAGAGCTAAACCTAAAGGTTGATCACTTCATTTTGAATAGCCCATTTGACTAAGCCGACCGAATTTTTTAGCTCGAGCTTTAACAGAATGTTTGACCTATGACTTTCTACGGTGTGTACGCTTATGGATAGTTCTTCGGCTATTTCTCCTGTGGTTTTTTCATCACAAATCAGCTGAATGATTTCCAGTTCGCGCTTGGTGAGCAAGTCTTTTTTAGCGAAGGAGCTAGAAGATTTCTGGTTGTCAAAGTCTAGGAAGTTCTGCATTAGCAACGGATCGAAGTAATTTCTGCCTTGCATTACATCTCTTATCGCTTCAAGTATTTTCTCTTTGTTGGAGTTTTTAAGCAAGAAACCGAAAGCCCCATTTTTAATCATCCGCTTGGCCAAGCGCGGGTTATCGTGCATACTCAAAGCGATTACCCTAATCTGTGGATAATGCTTGTTGAGATAGGTTGTACATTCCAAACCATCCATTTCTGGCATATTAATATCCATTAGCACTAGGTCTATGGTTTTAGTTTCAACAGCCTCAATAACTTGATTGCCATTGAGTGCTCCGCCCGCAAACGATAGATCGGAAACACCATTAATAATGGCTTCCATTCCATCTATTATTACCTGATGGTCGTCTGCTACCAGAATATTCGTTTTATTCATCGATAGGTATGTTTATGTTAAATTCTGCCCCATTGCCAGGAGCGCTCTGAATTTGGAGTTTTCCTCTTAGAATGTCTACCCTAGAGGCAATACTCTTCAGGCCTAAGCCTTCCTTAATTTCAGTTTTATCAAAGCCTTTTCCATCATCTTTATATTGAATGGATAGTGTAGAGTTGCTTAGTTTCACTGACAAGGCTATGGTTTGAGCATGAGCATATTTCATGCTATTGTTAATGAGCTCCTGAATAATGCGATAGATCAGCACTTCTTTTTCTTCATCAATAATGCCTTCTTCTACTGCAATTTCTTCTTTAACCTTTAGTTGGGTTGAAGCCTTTACATTGTCTAGCAGGTCTAAGATGGCTTCTGCTAGCCCAAGCTTTGTTAAGCTGGCTGGTACCATGTTGTGCGAAATTCGTCTCACTTCGGTACATGCGTTGTCAATTTGCTCCAATGATTTTCGATAGCCTTCTCGATCTTCTACTTTATCTTCAAAATTACTGAGCCTCAACTTTACACTTGTCAATAACACCCCGATACCATCATGAAGGTCTTTTGCTACACGCTTGCGTTCTTGTTCTTCGCCCATAACCATGGCCTGTAGGTTTTCTAGTTTCTTTTTTTGCAAGGTTTGAATAAAGATGAGGTAAGAAATGAGCAAGGCTATGACCAAGATTATCAGTCCGATACTAAACAGGCGAGCCTTTCGGCTAGCAAAGAACGCGGTTTGTTCAGCTTGGTCAAGCTGTTTATCTGTTCTGTAATCTTCGGTTATTTGAGCTACTCTGGTTCGTTCCTTTTCCATCAGAATTCCAATAACTTCAGAATATCTTTGATTACTGTAGGTTAATGCCTTTCTAAAATCTCCCACCAGTTCATAAGCCCTAGAAAGGCGGGTAAATGTGGTGGCGTAAACCTCATGTTCCATTTTATGTCCTCGACTTTTTTCTAGTCTATCAATTAACTCTACAGACTCTAGCAGAACGGCAATAGCAGCTGGGCCATTTTCTTGCTGAGTGTAAATACTACCGAGCAATGAATTTACTTGAATGGTGCCTAACGTGTCGCCTGCATTAGTATATAGGTGTTTAGAGGCTTTTGCATGATATACTGCGGAGTCTAAATAAGTGTCTAGGTTGCCGGGTACTTCGTCTATTAAAAAATTGTAGGCCGATCCGAGCCAAAAATGACACTTAGCTATATCTGTTGCTGACCTATTTCCTTCAAGTAGCGTCAATGCCTTTCTGTTGAAGTCTATGCAATCAGCTAGCTTTCCGAACCTGTAGCTATTAATGCCTAAGTTGATGTAAGATTTATATAGCTCTTCTTTTAGGTTGTACTCAATTCTGAGATTATAGGCGCTCTGAAAATAGATTTTCGAAGATTCCTTTTGGCGCATCAGGTCATACACCTCACCTATTTTGTCATTAAGTTCGGCCATTATCAGTGCATTCTCTTCTGTTGCTTTCAATAGCTTGAGGGCTTCGATTAAGAAGTTAATGGCGCGTTCTCGATTGTTTGAAGTATTGCTCTTTAAATGGGCATCACTGATTAGGCTGAGGTATTTTACTCTTTGGTAAGTACTTGTGCTGGATGTGTCTATTTTTTGAATGATAATGAAAGTACTATCAGTATCACCATTTGCCAATTGTTGGTTTGCAGCGAAAAATAGTGAGTCGAAAGTATATTCTTGAGAAGAGGCATTCTTCATTAAGAAGAACGCCAGTAAGATCATAAAGAGTTGCCTCATTCTTATTGAACAGGGGGAATATCGGTTTCACAATATTTATCGTCCCAAACAACCAAAGCAGACTCCGCATCTTTTTTGTTTGACTTTTCAAACACCTGCATAAGTAGCTTTTTTCCACTCAGGTTTTCATGGAAGAATATGGTATGCTTTACCATGAGCAGCTTTACCTTTCCAGACTGATTGTCAAAATCTCGCTTTATGAATTCTAAGTATACATTTCCATCGGCATCTGCATTGTTTATGGAGTATACCTCATGGTTTTTGGGTGAAAGTAAATGGTGTTCCATGTCCCATTTATTATGGAAGGCCATAAAGGTTGCTTTTACATATTTGCCAGGAATCGCTGCAACATCTTTAGGTAGTTCAGAACTGTCGAGTATTCCATTTATTCCAGTATGAAAATGGATATACGCTTTACTATTTACCAAGTCATTGACCTGGGCTAAGTCTTCAGCTTTCTTAATTGGTTTGCCAAGTTTCATGGTTACGTTATTTGTTGATGGTTGATTATACTTTAAAGATAGAAGTTTGTAAAAGATTTAAAATCAGCAGCTTCTGTGATGTGGGTAAATGGCAGAAAACCACTACCCGAATTAGGGTAGTGGAAAACTACTAATTCTTTCTTTCGGAACTTTCATTGAAAGAACTGATCTATAAAATGGCTCACTTTGGTTCTACTAAACCGATAGTATTATGAATGCCGTGCAGATTAATGAACAGTTTACTGACAGAGAATTCGAAATTATTAGCCTTATGGCTGAAGGGGCTAGCGCTAAAGAAATTGCAAATCACTTATTTGTTTCCATCAATACGGTTACTACCCACCGCAAAAATATTTTGGGCAAAACAACAGCGCCAAATACCACGGCCTTGGTGGCTAAGTGTATTCGGCTTGGATGGATATAACTGGAGTAGCATTAACGGAGACTCAAAGTCTGATAGAAGAGCATAAAAAAAGCTGTTTCAAAAGAGTGCATCCTCGTCATTCCCCATTTTGCGAAAACCACAATTCAGGGTTATGAATAACGGGTAACCTCTTGAAACAGCCTTTTTAGTTATTGTTAAGGCTTGTTTAGAGCTCTCTTATCCAGATATTTCTATACCTCACTGGGTTGCCATGGTCTTGTAGAGCAATTGGGCCAGGGCCGTGAGCAGGATTTTGTGGAAGACCAATGTATGGAGTAGTGCCAGATAATATGTGATGATTCTGTACTACCACACCGTTGTGTAAAACAGTAACTGTTCCACTGGCTACTTTAATGCCATCTTCATTGAAGCGAGGCGCCTTGTAAATAATGTCGTAAACGTTCCACTCGCCAGGGGCAACAGTGGCATTTACCAAAGGCATAGCCTGCTTATAAATGGCTGCAGCTTGACCATTGGAGTAAGTTTTAGACTCGTAGCTATCTAATACTTGCACTTCATAAATTCCCTGAAGAAATACGCCAGAATTACCTCGCCCTTGGCCTTCGCCCACAATTACAGTTGGTGCAGACCATTCAATATGTAGCTGGAAATCTTCAAACTCTTGTTTGGTTTGAATGTCTCCAGTGCGAGCTACAACTTCCATATAGCCGTTTTCTACTTTCCAAGCAGCGGGCTTTCCTTCATTTTTAGATTCCCAAGCATTTAGATTCTTACCATCGAAAAGAACAATGGCATCTGAAGGGGCAGCTCCATTTTTGCCAGGGGTAATTTTTCTAGGAACGGGGTCCCATACTTCGGTGGCTTTTGGGTCGGTAATTTGAGCCATCAACCCTGCTCCAAAGCAAATTAAAGTAAGTGTCAACGCAATCTTTTTCATATCAATCAATTATCTATTCCTAATAGTTTTTTGAATTCATCATCTGAAATACCAGCATCGGCAAAATCATCGAAGTTTTTCTGAGTTGCCTCTATAATGAACTGGCTAATATATTCTGCACCCTCTCTGGCTCCTTGCTCAGGAGATTTAATGCAGCATTCCCATTCTAAAACAGCCCAACCGTCATATCCATACTGTGTTAGTTTTGAGAAGATGCCCTGAAAATCTACTTGCCCATCGCCAATAGATCTGAACCTTCCCGGACGGTCTATCCAGTCCTGATAGCCACCGTATACACCCGATTTGCCATTCATGTTGAATTCGGCATCCTTTACATGGAACATGCGAATGAACTCATGGTAATGATCTATATAGGCCAGGTAGTCTAACTGCTGAAGTACAAAGTGAGATGGATCATAAAGTAGCTTTACTCTATTGTGTTTACCAGTAGCTTCATAGAACATCTCAAAAGTAGTTCCATCATGAAGGTCTTCACCAGCATGAACTTCGTAACAAACATCTACACCTTGTTCATCAAAATGATTAAGAATAGGTTGCCATCTATTCGCTAGCTCGGCAAACCCTTTTTCAATTAGGCCGGCTGGTCGCTGTGGCCAATTGTAGAAATATGGCCAAACTAATGCGCCAGAGAATGTAGCGTGTACATCTATACCCAAGTTTTTAGAAGCTACGGCAGCCTTTTTTACCTGATCTATAGCCCACTCATTTCTTTGTTTGGCATTCATTCCTTTTGGTGCAAAGCCTTTGAAAAGCTCTTCGTAAGCAGGGTGAACAGCTATGAGTTGCCCTTGTAAATGGGTGGATAGTTCACTTACCTCCAAGCCATACTCGGCTAATGTGCCCTTAAGCTCATCGCAGTAAGTTTTACTTTCTGCCGCTTTGTCTAAATCTATAAGGCGAGCATCCCAAGTTGGTATTTGCACTGCCTTATAGCCTAAATCGCTTGCCCATTTAGCAATATTAGGTAAGCTGTTGAACGGTGCCTGGTCATCTGCAAACTGTGCTAAGAATACAGCTGGTCCTTTTATTGTTTTCATCTTAATCTTCTATTTCTGTCCACACATTACCGTTTTTAGACGATGCTAAAACGGCTTCAATAAACTTCATTCCTCTCACCCCTTCGTGTACTGTAGGGAAAGCACCTTCTAAATACTCTTCGCCCCGAATGGCTTTGGCTGCTCCAGAATAAATATTTCCCATAGAGTCGAAAATGCCCTCTGGGTGCCCTGGAGCTATTTTGGTACTTATAGCGGAAAGTTCGCTGTTGTATTCATGCCCTGGCTTGAGCACCTGAACTGGCTTTCCTTCTTCCATAAAATAGAGGTAGTTAGGGTTTTCTTGTTCCCACTTTATACCTGCTTTGGTACCATAAACCGCTATGCAGAGATTATTTTCTTCGCTGGTGGCAATTTGGCTAGCTCTTACTAGGCCTTTCGCGCCATTATCGAACTGACACATAGCAGTTCCATCAATATCTAATGGATTGTCTTCGTAAAGTGTATTTAGGTCTGCTAATACTTTGGTGGTTTTTAGCCCAGTGGTGTACTCTACCATGTTAAAGGCATGAACGCCAATATCTCCCATACAACAGCTTTGCCCTGCTTTTTCTGGGTTTAACCGCCAAACGCCAGCTCTTTTTTCCTTGTCGTGAATAACAGGGTTAATCCAGCCTTGGTAGTATTGAGCATCAACCTTCTGAATTTTACCAAGTACCCCTTCGGCTATCATACTTTTCATTTGGCGTACCATTGGGTAGCCAGTGTAGGTGTGGGTTAGGGCAAAAGAAACACCATGCTTCTTGGTTAGAGATTCTAGCTCCATAGCTTCTGCAGCGGTATTGGTAATTGGTTTTTCACAGATTACGTGGAAACCGTTTTCAATTAGCTGTTTGGCCATTGGGTAGTGAAGAAAGTTTGGTGTTACCACCACTACTACTTCAATCCTTTCTTCGGCTGGTAAAGCCAGTTCTTTTTCTACAAAAGTATCTATATCAGCATATGTTCTGCTTAGGTCTAGCTCTAGCTTTTTTGCAAACTTCTGACCGTTTTCAAAGTTGGAATCGAATACTCCTCCAACTAAAGTATACTCTTCGCCAATATATGAGGCTATTCTATGAACAATACCGATGAAGGAGTTGAGTCCTCCACCCATCATGCCCATTCTAATTTTCCTTTGTGTAGACATAAATTTTGAAGTTTTATAATTTGGGTTCTACTCTTAGTCTTGTTTGTAAGCTACTTTCTCGTTTTTGAAGAAAATAGAGAAGAGGATGAATACTAACACAGAGAAGCCTGCAGGTAATAACCAAATGTTCTCCCAAGTGTGAGTTCCGTCTGCATTGGTGTACATTCCTGAAATTTGGCCAGCAGCCCAGAAACCGATTAACATACCCACACCGTAGGTAGCAAGAGTGATAAGCCCTTGGGCGGCACTTTGGAATTTGGCTCCAGCTTTAGAGTCAGTATATATCTGACCAGATACAAAGAAGAAGTCATAGCATATTCCATGAAGTGCAATACCTAATAGTAGCATCCAGGTGCCAGAATCTGCATTTCCGTAGGCAAATAGTACGTATCTAATTGCCCAAGCTAGCATTCCGAATAGTAAAGTCTTTTTTATGCCATAACGAGTTAAAAAGACCGGTAGTAATAGCATAAAGGCTATTTCTGATATTTGACCGATAGCTTGCTTTCCTGTGGCGTTAGTCATGCCAATCTCTAAAAGGAAAGGGTTGGTCATTTGATAGTAAAATGCTAGCGGAATACAGATAAGAACCGATGAAAAGAAGAATACAGCAAAGTTCTTATTGGCCAAAAGCTTAAGTGCGTCTAGTCCAAGAATATCAGAAACCTTAATTTTTTCACCCTTGTCAACTTGCGGTGGAGTTTTAGGTAGGGTAAAGCTGAATATACCAAGAACGGCAGAAGCTGCTGCTACCATTAAGAAGGTGTTTTTTAACATACCCGCCTGAGCTGCTTCTTGAGAGTCCCAAGAGAGCGCACTGATTACAAACCCAGCGATAACCCAACCAATGGTTCCGAATACTCTAATTTTAGAGAACTGTTTAGAAGGGTCAGTTAACTGTCTGAATGAAACAGAATTTACAAGGGCCAAAGTAGGCATGTAAAGAATCATGTATGCTAATACGTATGGGTAAAAGCTGGCAAAATCTGTGGCCTGATACATCATGTACATCAGTACTGCACCAGCAAGGTGTAATACGCCAAGAATACGTTCGGCATTAAAAAACCTATCGGCAATAAGGCCAATAATAAAAGGTGCTATAATGGCTCCCCAAGATTGTGTTGAAAAAGCCATGCTGGCTTGAGCATCGGTAGTTTGGAGGTTGTTGCCCAAATAAGAGCCTAGTGTTACAAACCAGCCACCCCAAATAAAAAATTGGAGAAACATCATAACGCTAAGTCTGATAGAGATTCCCGTTTGGTTCATAGTTATCAAGTTTATGTATTTGTCTGTAGTTGAATTAGTCTTTTAATTGTTTGATCATCACCTTTCTGAATTGCACAGGATGACTCTCACTTTGAAGTGCAAAATAACCGCCATTGAGCGGTTTGCCATCTTCCATAATATTGTCTTTTAGGTTACTTACCATTCCAATGCCCATTACAGGATTGCTATATTTCATTACGGTATCGCCTTCCACCACATGAGCGATTTCGCCATTGGCTCTCGCCACTATATCCATGGTAATCCATTGGTCTCCATCATAAGTTTTGGCAGTTGAGGTAATACAATGGTCAGTGATCTGAACTCCATCAATATCTACGTGGGTTCCAGGAGTACAAAGGCCGCCAGTAGGCCTAGGGTTGCCATCGCTTAGGCCTCCTAAAAACTGAGCTTCTAAAGAAATGGGGAAGTCTTGTTGTTCTCCCATGGTTTCTGGTGCCTGTGAGTGAAACATCACTCCACTATTTCTAGTGGCCCATGCGGCTCCACCTTCTACTTGTTCTCCAATAAATCGGTACTCTACTCTTAGAACATAATTAGAGAATGGCTTTTCATAAAAAAGATGTCCAAAACGGTTGTCGAACCTGTAGTACTTGTCATAAGAAACGGTAAGAAGACCGTCTTCTACTCTGAAAGTCTCCCCATAATTTTCACCAGCCGGATAGCCAGTTATTTTAGGTGTCCATCCTTCTAAGTCCTTGCCATTGAACAGGTTCTCCCATTCGTTTTTGTTTTGAGGGGTACAGCCTAAGACTAATAAGAGTACTGCCACACCAAGAAGGGTGGTTAATTTTGCGCGTTCCATAGTAAAATTTAGGAGCAATAAGTTAGCTAAAATCTTATTCTTAGCAAGCCTAGTTTATGCCTTCAGTAGAGTTTCGGCAACAAGTAAATCTTCTGGAGTAGTTATTTTTATGTTTTTATAGTCGCCCTCTATTAAGTTAATACTGTGGCCTGCTTGTTCTAAAACTGAAGCATCGTCTGTAAAGCTGGGAGTGTATTCTTGTTCAAACGCCCTTTTAATGAGTTGAATTTTAAAGGCTTGAGGGGTTTGAATTAGCCTGAAGTTAGTCCTGTCTTCTTGTCGGTTAGCGTGTGGAGTAATGGATCTAATAGAATCTTTGAGTTGAATTGACGCAATGGCGTTCCCTGCCCGTTCCGCTTGTTCAAAAGACTCAGAAATTATTTGACGTTTTATTAATGGTCTAACACCATCATGAATGGCTACTAATCCATCGTCTGCCTTTATACTAGAAAGACCATTTTTTACAGAATGAAAGCGCTGTTCGCCACCAGCTATAATGTTATGAGGAATTTTGAATTGATGTTCATCAACTAACTCCTTCCAGTAAGGAATCTGACTCTCTGGAAGCACGAGGATAATTTGAATATCATCAAAATGGAATGCCTCAAGCGTGTGCATAAGAATAGGCTTCCCTGCCAGCTTTATAAACTGCTTCGGTAGTTCGCTTTTCATGCGGGTTCCGCTTCCTCCTGCTACTACGATGGCGTATTTCTGCATAGCACAATATTAAACAAAAAAGCCTTCCTGAATCAGGAAGGCTTTTCTTTAGCACTGCTTTATTATCTTAGATAATTAGCATGGCATCACCATAGCTGAAGAATCTATATTTCTCTTTGATAGCCTCTTTGTAGGCTTTCATTACATTCTCGTAACCACCAAAAGCGGCTGCCTGCATCAATAATGTAGACTCAGGTAAGTGGAAGTTAGTCACTAAGGCATTACAGATTTTGAACTCGTAAGGAGGGAAGATAAACTTATCTGTCCATGCTGAGTTCGCTTTTAACCTGCCTCCCGCTGAAACCGAAGATTCTAATGCTCTCATTGAAGTTGTTCCAATAGAAACCACTCTTTTCTTCTCATCTAGCGCTCTGTTTACTAGCTGAGCAGTTGGTTCTCCAATGCTGTAGTTTTCAGAGTCCATTTTGTGCTTAGTTAGGTCTTCAACATCTACCGGACGGAAGGTGCCTAAGCCAATATGAAGCGTAATTGGAGTAACATCAATGCCTTTAATTTCCAATCTCTTTAAAACCTGCATGGTAAAATGGAGGCCAGCTACTGGTGCAGCCACTGCTCCTACATGCTTAGCATAAATTGTTTGGAAACGCTCTCTATCCTCTGGCTCTGTGTCTCTTGGGATAGTTCTTGGGAGCGGAGTCTCGCCTAAAGTATCGATGGTTTTGTAGAATTCTTCATCGGTACCATCGAACAGGAATCTGATGGTTCTACCTCTAGATGTAGTGTTGTCGATAACCTCAGCTACCAACTCACCTTCTCCGAAGTAGAGCTTATTACCTACACGGATTTTTCTAGCAGGATCTACCAACACATCCCAAAGGTGCATTTCCTGGTTGAGTTCTCTCAAAAGGAATACCTCAATTTGGGCGCCTGTCTTCTCTTTTTGGCCATAAAGCCTAGCAGGGAAAACTTTAGTGTCGTTGTTAACCATCACATCACCTTCATCGAAATAGTCCACAATGTCTTTAAAGACCTTGTGTTCAATTTCTCCAGTGTCGCGGTGCAACACCAACATTCTTGACTCGTCTCTGTTTTCGGCTGGATATTTGGCAATTCGGTCTTGAGGTAACTCAAACTTGAATGCCGATAATTTCATTTTCTCGATACTCAATTCTCCTGTCTTTTGAAATAGCTGGCAAAGATAAAAAATAAATAATGAGCGACATAAGGTAAGTTGAGCAAATGAATAATTCAAGTAAAGAATTAAAGAAGTAGTGCTTCTCCACTCAACCACCTTAACTTCCTTTCGCTCCATGAATTCACTTTTTTAACCATTAAAGGTTTGAGCATGTTTACTTTTTCCGATTCTTTACGTTGCAATAGTAACCACTAAAAGCTAGGTCGATTTATGCGCTTTGGTATCTTTTTGAAATTAATGGGCGAAAGTATTCGCTTTGCAATTCAGGTCTTAACTACAAACCTCCTCAGAACAACGCTCTCTTTGTTAGGTGTAACCATTGGTATTATGCTGATTATTTCGGTATTCACCATGGTGGATTCATTGGAGAAAAATATTCGCGATAGCCTCGATTTTCTTGGCTCAAACGTGGTTACTGTAGATAAATTCCCGTTCGGAACAGGGCCAGACCCTAATTATCCGTGGTGGAAATACTTCAGAAGACCCAATAATAGCTACTCTGAATTTGAGTTTTTGCAGGCTAATTTAAAGAATGCTGCCGCTATTACTATTGTAGGGCAAGCTTCTACAACCGCCAGATATGGTAGTAGTAGTTTGGGAGGAACAGACCTTTGGGGAATGACCTACCAGTATAAAGATGTATATGAGGTAGATATTGCTCAAGGTAGATATTTCACTCAGCAAGAAATAGAAGGGGGGAGAAATGTGGCGATCATCGGTGATGAAATTGCCCAAACACTTTTTCCTAATGAAAGTGCTATAGGGAAAGATATTAAGGTTCGGGGCTTTAAGGTTCGGGTAATTGGAATAATGACCAAAGAAGGCGAGAGCTTTATAGGTACACCAAGTAGTGACGACCGAATATATATTCCTTATAAGATGTTTAACAAAATGTACTACATCGGTTCAAGATGGGGTATAAACCCTTCTCTAGCTGTGAAAGGCTTTGAAGACGATATAGGAATGGTGGAACTTCAAAATGAGATGGAAGGGCTGCTTAGAAAAGTTCGTGGACTTCGTCCTAAAGAAGAATCTAATTTTGCGCTAAACAGGCCAGAAGCTATTGCTGAAGCATTGGGTGGTATTTTTGATGTGCTAGGTCTTGCTGGTTGGGTAATCGGAGGTTTTGCCATTTTGGTAGGAGGCTTCGGAATTATGAACATCATGTTTGTGTCTGTACAAGAAAGAACCAAGCTTATAGGAATTCAAAAGTCGCTTGGGGCTAAAAATTATTTCATTCTATTCCAATTCTTGTTCGAATCTGTTTTTCTATGCTTGTTCGGAGGAGCCATTGGGGTATTCATTGTCTTCCTACTTACATTCATTCCGTTCGGCACCTTAGAAGTTACATTGAGTGTTAAGAATATTTTATTGGGTGTAGTGGTGTCTAGTATAATTGGGGTGGTTTCTGGAATTATCCCTTCTGCAAAAGCAGCTAGACTAGACCCGGTAGAAGCTATGAGAGCTGGTTAAGAATTTGATTGTTTAAAATAAGAAAGGCTACTCATCGAGTAGCCTTTTCTGTTTCTATTTTAGAGTAATATTATTCCTCTCCTTCGGCAGGAACTTCGCCACTGATGTGAGCCTTAATTTTACCCTCAAGCTCTTCTGATAATTCAGGGTTGTCTTCAATGAGCGATTTTACTGCATCGCGCCCTTGGCCAAGCTTTTCGTTGCCATAAGAGAACCATGAACCAGCTTTCTTAATAATGCCTAATTCAACCCCAATGTCTAGAATTTCACCTGACTTTGAGATTCCCTGACCATACATAATGTCAAACTCAACCACTTTGAATGGAGGCGCTACTTTGTTTTTCACAACCTTTACTCTAGTGCGGTTACCCATAATGTTGTCTGCACTCTCTTTAATCTGACCGATTCGTCTAATATCTAAACGAACAGAAGCATAGAATTTAAGGGCGTTACCACCAGTTGTGGTTTCTGGGTTTCCAAACATTACGCCAATCTTCTCTCTTAACTGGTTAATGAAAATACACGCACAACCCGTCTTATTAATGGTACCTGTTAGTTTTCTTAATGCTTGTGACATTAAGCGAGCTTGAAGCCCCATTTTGCTGTCGCCCATTTCTCCTTCAAGTTCACCTTTAGGAACCAAGGCGGCTACTGAGTCAATAACAATAATGTCTAATGCACCAGAACGAATTAAGTGTTCTGCAATTTCTAAGGCTTGTTCTCCATTGTCTGGCTGAGAGATCAATAGGTTTTCAGTATCTATTCCTAATTTCTCTGCATATGTTTTGTCAAAGGCATGCTCTGCATCAATAAAAGCGGCTAAGCCTCCTTTTTTCTGTGCTTCGGCAATGCAATGCATGGTTAGTGTGGTTTTACCAGAAGATTCTGGCCCGTAGATTTCAATCACTCTTCCGCGAGGAATACCACCAATGCCCAAGGCAATGTCTAGCCCTAGTGAACCGGTTGGTATAGAAGGGAGGTCAACAACTTTTTCATCACTTAGCTTCATTACAGTGCCCTTGCCGTAAGATTTTTCCAACTTGTCTATAGTGAGCTGAAGTGCTTTTAGTTTTTCTTTATTATCACTCATGTTAATTGGGTAAGACTTGAAAGATGTGCGTTTAGAGTGTGAAGATAGCAGTAAAGCCTGCAATACACAACCATATAATCTTTGTAATTTCGCTGCCCTATGAAGGTCAAGAAAATCTTAAAATGGGTAGGCTTAAGTCTATTGCTGATAATCATAGTTTTAGGAGTTTGGCAGCGAGAACTTGTTGCTTATGGGTGGCTTCAACTCAAAGGGCAGCTTAACGTAGTGAATAATGCTATTCCATTAGAAGAGTTTATGGAGTTGCCAACTACCACTGAAGAGCAAAAGAAAAAGGTAGAGATAGTACTAGAGGCTAAGCAATTTGCTTTTGAGGAATTGGGGATTAATTATTCCGAAAACTATTCTAAGATATTTGATCAGCAGGGAAAGCCATCTATGTATGTAGTAACTGCTTGCGATCCGTATTATTTCAGACCCAGAATGTGGAAGTTTCCTGTGGTGGGTAGTGTGCCTTATAAAGGGTTCTTTGAATTAGAGAAAGCTAGGGAAGAAGCAAATAGAATAAAGACTGAAGAAGCAATAGAGGTAGATATCAGAACAGCCGGTGGATGGTCGACATTAGGTTGGTTTCAAGACCCTGTGCTTAGCAATATGCTCAATAGGTCTGAAGGAGATTTGGCTAGTTTAATTATTCATGAGCTAACCCATGGAACCCTCTTTGTGAAAGATTCTGTCACTTTCAATGAAAACCTCGCATCTTTTATAGGAGATAAAGGAGCAGTAATGTTCTTGGAGAAAAAATATGGTAAAGGTTCTGCTCAAGTGACGGACTATCAGCAGAGTCTTAAAGATGAAGTTACTTTTAAAAACTACATGCTAGGTGCGGCACAGCACCTAGATTCTGTTTATAAGGCAATGGTAGACTTATCGATAGATGAAAAGGAACAATTGAAATCTGATGCGTTACTAAGAATAAGAAACAATTATGATACGTTATCGTTTGGTTCTGAGGTATATCAGGGTTACTTTAAAGAACGTACGCCTAAAAACACTTTCTTCATGTCCATGCTTCGGTACAACAGTCAGCAAGAAGAATTGGAAAGACAATTGCAAGACGACTTTGGAGGAGATTTACTGGCTTATTTGACTTACTTAAAAAAACGCTTTCCTTCGCTATAACTTTTTTTGGTATGGCCTTTGTCAAGTGAAGGGTAAAAGAAGAAATGAAAAAGACACTACTTGCCATATTTCTACTAACTGCTTTCGGTTTGAAGGCACAGAAATATGAACTTTCAAAAGAAATTCCCTTTCAACCAGGAGAGAAAATTGAGTTGAAAGCTACTGTCGGTTTCATAAGAGCTGCAGAAGCAACCTTTTCTGTTAGCGATGTAATTTATACTATTAATAATAAGCCTACTTGGAAGATAGATATCAATGCTAAAACGGTAGGTGTTTTCGAGTTTTTCTCTTCAGTCAGAGATAATTGGGGTACTTATTATGATACCACCAGTTTAGTGCCTCAGCAGTTTTATAGATACATAAAAGAAGGAAGGTTTCGTAAAAATGAGATTCTTTACTTCGATCATGATAAAGATTCAGTAACTGTAGCTAAGCTTCATAAAGAAACCATGAAGCTGGAGAGTCAAAAAGATCACGCTATTCCTGAAAACGTTCAGGATATGGTAAGTGGCTATTATTATCTGCGTTCCATTGATTTCGATAAGATTAAGGAGGGAGAATTGATTGTGATCAATACTTTCTTTGACGACAAGCAAAAGCCTTTTGCGGTAAAATTCATGGGTAGAGAGGTGCTCAAGACCAAACTGGGAGATGTGAATGCCCTCGTACTTGTGCCAATGATGAAAAAGGATAGCCTGTTTGAAGAAGATAACACCCTTAAAATTTGGTTATCTGACGACCTAAATAAAATTCCATTGAAGGTTCAGGCTAAAATCTATGTTGGTTATCTCAATGTAGAACTGAAAAATGTCGAGAATTTGCGACATCCACTCTCAATCATAGAGTAAACTATCAAATACATGTTGCCTAAAAGCTTTCAAAAACTATATCTTTGAGCAATTAATAAGACAACTCATGGCGAATAAGCAGAGCCCCAAGGTCTTGGTGGTAGATGATGATCCGGATATTCTGGAGCTTTTAAAGTACAACCTCAAGAAGGAAGGATACGATGTTGAAACTGCTGAAGACGGAATGAAAGGAGTTTCAATTGCTAAAAGATTTACTCCAGAGCTCATTTTGTTAGATATAATGATGCCTCAGCAAGATGGTGTAGAGACTTGTCGTCAAATTAGGGAGATTCCTGAAATGGCAGATGCTCATATCATTTTCCTAACTGCAAGGGCTGAAGAATATTCAGAGGTAGCCGCTTTTGAAGCTGGAGCAGATGACTACATCACAAAGCCTATTAAGCCTAGAGCTTTAATGAGTAGAATTAGTGCCCTTTTTAGAAAAGAAAGTAAGAATAAATCTAAGCCGCAGGTAGTGGCCGGAGATCTTACTATAGATAGGTCTAGTTATACCGTTTCAGCAAATGGTAACCAGTTTACCTTGCCCAAGAAAGAGTTCGAACTCCTTTACTTTTTGGCTCAGAACCCTAATAAGGTTTATAGCAGAGACGAATTGCTTCAAAATATTTGGGGTACAGACGTTTATGTATTAGCCAGAACAGTTGATGTTCACATTAGAAAAGTGCGTGAAAAAATAGGAGATGGCTACATCTCTACAGTGAAGGGCGTAGGCTACAAGTTCGAAGTCAACTAAATGTATTTTAAGTCGAGAGTTGTAGCACTGGTGCTGGCTGCCTTAGTGGCCATAGTTACCACTGCATTCTTATCTCTCTTGCCAGATTCTACGCCAACTGTAATGCTGGTGGCTGGCTTGCTCTCTTTTGCAGTTACCTACTTGTTGGTTTATGTGACCTTCGAGTTTTTGGTTATGAAGGAGATAGGTGAAATCTACAATGTGCTCAATAAGATGCGCAAAAAAGATTTCTCCTTTATAGAAGAATATGATAATGGTAACTCAAACCACCCCCTAAAGCGGATTAATCAAGAGATATATAAGTACGGAATTAATCGTCATCGAGAGATTGAGGACCTTAAAAAACTCGAGGCTTTTAGAAGAGAGTTTTTAGCAGATGTGAGTCACGAGTTGAAGACTCCCGTGTTTGCCGCACAAGGTTTTGTCCATACTCTATTGGACGGAGCTATAGATGATAAAAAGATTCGTAAGAAATTCTTGAAGCGTGCAGCCAAGAGTTTGGATAATCTCGACTCACTTATTCAAGACTTGCTAACCCTTTCTCAAATTGAAACTGGTGAAATTAAGATGCATTTCGAGCATTTTAATATTGTTTCAATAGCCGAAGAGGTAATAGATCAGATGGAAAGTAAAGCAGAAGATAAGAACCTTACCGTAAGGTTCGATTCTGCTTATGAAACACCCATCTTCGTTCATGCCGATGCAGACAGAATTTATCGAGTGTTAACCAACTTGGTGTCAAACGCTATTAAGTACACGCTAGAAGGCGGTGTTCAAATAGGCTTTGAGGTAAAAAGTGAAAAAGTGCTCGTATATGTGAAGGATACTGGGGTGGGTATTCCACCAGAGCATCTTACTAGAATCTTCGAACGATTCTTTAGAGTGGAGAAGTCTAGGTCTAAGGAAATGGGCGGTACGGGACTTGGCCTAGCAATTGTAAAGCATATTCTAGAAGCGCATAACACCAAAGTCAGTGTAATCAGTACGGTAGGAAAAGGTTCAACCTTCAGCTTTAAGTTGCCAATAGGTCAAAGCGCTGAAGAAATGGAGGAGGAGTTAGAAGAAGAAAGGCTTGAGCTAGAGTCTTTAGGGGAGGATAATAGATAATGAAGCTAGATTTTAAATCGCTAGTCTTATTTGAAGACGATAATTTTTTGGTAGCCAACAAGCCTCCGTACATTTCATCGCTAGACGATCGGAACAATGATGTGAATCTTCAGATGCTGGCCAAGCGATATGACGAATCACTTTCTGCCTGTCATAGATTAGATAAAGAAACTTCTGGTTGTTTGTTGTTCGCTAAAAATGCCGAGGCTTACCGACATGCCTCCATTCAGTTCGAAAAACGAACCGTAGACAAGGTTTACCACGCATTTGTGAATGGTATTCATGAATTCAGAAACCTAAAGGTTGAGCTACCTATACTCTCTTTAAATAAAGGTAGTGTAGTGATAGACTTTAAAGGAAAGCCTGCAACTACCATTTTCAATACATTGGAGGTTTATAAAAGGCACTCTTTAATAGAGTGTAGACCAGAAACGGGTAGAATGCACCAGATAAGAATTCATCTAAGTAAAAAAGAGGCACCTATTATAAACGACCCTTTGTATGGAGGGGCTCCTTTGTTCTTGTCTGAGATTAAAAAGAAGTTCAATTTGGGTAAGTATGAAGAGGAGCAACCACTTATTAAACGATTTGCCTTACATGCCTTTGCCTTAAGTTTTCGCTCCTTAAATAACGAAGAGGTAACTGTTCAAGCAGGCTATCCGAAAGATTTAAGGGTTATAGAAAAGCAATTAAAAGCTAATAGGTACTAGATTGGGCTCCAATCCCTCTGGTTTTCAATTAATTTGCAAGCCTATGTTGGAATTGAAAAATCAAACTTCTATCTTTGTGTCCCTTTTTACGGGAAGGTCTGAATAAAGTATTTAAAGTCAATAAATTATACTGAAGTGGATACACTAAGTTATAAGACAGTATCGGCAAACAAAGCGACAGTAGACAAGCAGTGGGTGTTGGTCGATGCCGAGTCTAAAACATTGGGAAGATTGGCCAGCGAAGTGGCTAAAATCATCAGAGGTAAGAACAAGCCTAGTTTTACTCCACATGTAGATTGTGGTGATAATGTAATTGTTATCAATGCCGATAAAGTAAGACTTACAGGTAAAAAGTGGACTGACAGAGTATACCTAAGTTATACTGGTTACCCTGGCGGTCAGAAGAGAACTACTCCAAGAGAATTGAAAGCAAAATCTTCTACTCTTCTAGTGGAAAGAGCTGTAAGGGGTATGTTGCCTAAGAACAGATTGGGAAGAAGTATTTTCCACAACCTGCATGTTTATGAAGGAACAGAGCATCCTCATGAAGCTCAAAAACCAAAAGTTGTAGAATTATAAGAAGCCTTCAATGGAAGTAATTAATACTATAGGAAGAAGAAAAACATCAGTTGCAAGATTGTACATGCAACCTGGTAAAGGTGAAATCTCTATCAACGGAAGAAACCTTGGTGAATACTTCGGTTCTGATGTGATGGAAATTGTTGTTAAGCAGCCATTGGTTAAAGTTAACCAAGAGTCTAACTTTGATCTTAGAATCAATGTAGATGGTGGTGGACCAAAAGGTCAGGCTGAGGCTATTAGAATGGCTATCTCAAGAGCACTTTGCGAAGCTGATGCAGAATTCAGACCTGCTTTGAAGAGCGAAGGTTTCTTAACTCGTGACCCTAGAATGGTTGAGCGTAAGAAATACGGTAAGAGAAAAGCAAGAAGATCATTCCAGTTCTCGAAACGTTAATTCGAATTAATTTCAAAATATATAATGTTTAATTTAACTCATAAAGACTTACTTGATGCTGGTGTTCACTTCGGACACTTAACGAGAAAGTGGGATCCAAGAATGGCTCCGTACATCTTCATGGAGAAGAACGGAATCCATATCATCGATCTTAATCAAACCCTTAGCAGCCTCGAAGAAGCGTCAAACGCTGTTAAGAACATCGTACGTTCTGGTAGAAAAGTTATGTTCGTAGCTACTAAGAAACAGGCAAGAGCGCTTGTTTCTGAAGAGGCTAAGAGATTGAACATGCCTTTCGTGACGGAAAGATGGTTAGGTGGTATGTTAACCAACTTCGCGACCATTAGAAAGTCATTAAAGAAGCTTCAGGGAATTGATAAGCTCATGAAAGATGAGGCTTACAAAGCTTTGGCTAAGAAAGAAAGATTAATGAAAACCCGTGAAAAAGCTAAATTAGAGAAGCTTTTAGGTGGTATCACTGATCTTACTAGACTTCCTGCAGCACTTTTCGTTATCGATGTAAAAAGAGAGCACATTGCAGTAGCTGAGGCGCACAAACTAGGTATCCCGGTTTTTGCACTTTGCGACACTAACTCTAACCCTAACGATGTAGACTTCCCAATTCCTGGTAATGATGATGCGTTCAAGTCGATCGAAATCATTACTCAAGCATTCGGTAAGGCTATCGAAGAAGGTCTTGCTCAAAGAAAGGTAGATAAAGAAGAGAGAGAAAGAGAGAAGGCCGAGCAAGAGAAGAAAGATGTTGATGCTCAACCAGAAAATCAAGACGCATAATTAATTGACAAAAACTTGATATAAATTGAACATTGAATTCGCTTCGATGTTCAATTTTTGTTTTAACCAAATTAGGAATCATAAATAACTCATAAAATGGCTATTACAGCAACAGACGTTAACAAACTAAGACAAATGACCGGTGCCGGTATGATGGATTGTAAAAAGGCATTGGTTGAAGCAGATGGCGATTTCGATAAAGCCATTGAAATCCTTCGTAAGAAAGGTCAGAAGCTTTCAGAGAAAAGAGCTGACAGAGAGACAAAAGAAGGTAGCGTGTTTGTAAGAACTAGTGAAGACAAAACTTCTGCTATCATCATTTCATTCACTTGTGAGACTGACTTCGTAGCTAAAAACGATGACTTCCAATCTTTAGGTAATGAAATTGCTGATGCTGCAATGGCTAACAAACCTGCCGACCTAGCTGCTTTGAACGAGTTGAGCCTTGGCGAACTTACTGTTCAAGCAAAAGTAACTGAGTACATCGGTAAAATTGGTGAGAAGCTAGCGGTTAATCACTATGAAACTCTTACTTCTGAGCAAGTTGCTTCATACATTCACTCTAACGGTAAATTAGGTGTTCTTGTGGCATTGACTGGCACAGATGGTAATGATGTTGCTGAAGCTGGTAAAGATGTTGGAATGCAGATCGCTGCTATGAACCCTGTAGCTGTTGATAAAGACGGTGTAGACCAAGCAACTATTGAGAAAGAAGTAGAGATCGGTAAAGAGCAAGCGAGAGCTGAAGGTAAGCCAGAGCAAATCATTGAGAAAATTGCAATGGGTAAGTTGAACAAGTTCTTCCAAGAGAATACTTTGTTGAGCCAGCCTTTCGTAAAAGATTCTAAGCAATCTGTTCAGCAATACTTAGATTCAGTAAACAAAGGAATGACCGTTACTGAATTCAAAAGAGTAGCTATCGGAGACTAGTTTTCTGATTAAATATAGTGCTTAAAAAGCAGTCCCGAGTGATCAGGGCTGCTTTTTTGGCTTTCAGGTAATAGCCCTTTATAGCTGGAATCGTTGTGAAGAAAATAAACTAGGGGAATTGGTCTCTATCTCAAGTCTTTCAATCTTATAGCCAGAGTATCTAGAGCTTGCTCATTGTATGGAGATACTTCTTCTATTTGGACTGCTTTCTTGTCTTTTAAATATACTATGCTAGGATAAATACTTGCCAAAGTAGAAGAATAAAATATATTATCCGTATCAACAAAAACATTTTCTCGTTCCACCAAATCTCTACCTAATTTTAGTTTTAATCCCTTTATTGAGGAAACTGCTGTAAATATAATGTCTAATTGATTTGTTCTGTCAATATTAGTCATTACAAAATTCTCTGAATTAGTTATGCAGCCTTCGCAGCCAGCATTAGGTATAATAAGTATAGCCGTCTCTAAATAGAATTCATGATTTAGATTTCCAGATTTGATAATTGAATTAACTTCTTCAAGCTTAGGGTTTGAATTTTTTGAGCAAGCGATTACGAGTATAGAAATGAATAGGATGATTATCTTTGACTTATTTTTTAACATAGAGATACTTTTTAAAGACTAGGATATCCTCATTATTTTTTTCGTAAAGGTTATCTTTAAGATATATTCCATCAACAGTTGCAAATGCTTCGTCATTTAACATGATATCTTTTACTTCTCCTATTTTTTGGAACGAAGAATCTAACAGTATTACACCTGTAAAGGTGTTGTCATTGGACTTGTTTTTCGATTTACGAGGTTGCTGCATATTTGCTTCTACAGAATTTTCTGTAATCTTAAGGCCGAACGTAATAGTGCGTAGGTATATTTTTTGATATTCATCATATAGGATGTTACGAAACCAGTTGTTACCTACTTGATATTTATAATTATTGAAATCAGTGAAAGATCCCTTGAATTTCGGGGGGGCTTCAGCATTATTAGAACCAGCATAATATTTTTTGATTTCATTGGTCTTAAGATCAATAACACTAATGTGACTATCAAAGGGGACAGAGCTTACATATTTGTTTTCATGCTTATTTAATGTGCCGAATATTGTTTCATTTTTACCTAAGTATTCTTTGAAGTCATCTTCCCATTTCATAAGTAGACGTTTTTCTTTTGTACGAAGGTTGTATTCGAGTAATGGTTTATTGTTGTTTTTCGTTGTAAAATTATTATTTCTTACTGGAATATAGATTGAATTAGTTAATTCATTATAGTTAAAAGAGTTGCTGAAAGTCTGTATTGAAGGATCTGAGTCGTCATAAGACAATAGAAGTTGACTTCTGACAACTTGACCATTGTTGGTAATGACATGAAGTTTATTGGTCAATCTACTAAAAGTGATTATTGAATCTATTCCATCAGTAGTCAGTCTGCTTACCTGCCCAATTCCCGTAGGACCTTCCTTAAAAAGTTTTATGGTTTTTAACTTAGTTCCATTTGCTAATGAAAAGAAATGGAGTTCATATTTGTAATCATCGAATACATAAATGCTATTGGATTTTTTGTCATATCCCACTTTGCTACCGAATCTCTTGGTCGTTGTGTTCAAAGGAAATATTATTCGTTCTTTTAACTCTAAAGTGAGTTTATCTTCAAAAATCACATCTTCTGGTCTTGAGTTGCATCCAGGTAATAAAATATATAAAATTAAAAGGAGGTAGGTGTTGAGTTTATTAGACATTATGACTGATTTTGTGAATTATAAGGTCAGGTACTATAGATTTATAATACCTGACTAATAATATTTACTCTGCTTTACGCGGCATCTTGCATTCTCTTGCCGTAGGATCTAGGGTTCCTTCCTCTTGGCATTTCAAAGATAGCAAGGTTTCACCTTCTTCGTTGGTAGAATAGTCCTTAACGCACCAGTCCTTTGTACCCTCTTTTAAAGTGCAGGTAGCGTTTGAAATCATAGGTGTAAGTACTCCGCACAACATTAGAACGATTGCCATTGATATCGCTTTGATTCTCTTTTTCACGTTTTGAATAATTATTAGTTAACCTACTCACTTTTGTTCAGGCATTTTCGGCATCCTCCTGTTTTTTTGAGCGGCAATACAAAGGCAGTTGTATACAGGACTGAGAGATGTATTGTGTGTGCTCATTCTTCGTTTTGCTTAGCAGCCAGATGAAGTTCTTTTTCTTAAGAATAGTATGAAGTAAGTTATCGAAAACATAAAAGTCAATAAAAAAGTAAAAAACATAATAAAATTAATTCAATGATATTTGAATGCCTAGAAATGGTAGTAAGAAGTGAACTGCTCTGTTAGTTACTAAACATGATTTATTTGGGGGGTAGATGTTGAGTTTTAAAAACAGGTAAGCAATCTGTTCAACAATACTTAGATTCAGTAAACAAAGGAATGACTGTTACTGAATTCAAAAGAGTAGCTATCGGATAATTTTATCCTTCAAGCCCATCAGGCCAAAGGTCAGATGGTATAAAATCAAAAAAAAAGCGACTTCGCAAGAGGTCGCTTTTTTTGTCTGCTAGAATTAATACTGATCTTACTTTTCCTGGAATCCGAAGATTTGCCCTTGCTGCGCCACATTGAAACCAGCCTGGCTTACTTCTTCATATTCTGGACTATTCATGTCCAGAATAGGGTTGGTATGATTGGCATGAATAAAATGAACCTTGGCTTTATCTGTTTTTGATAGCTCACTAAAGAGTTCCATACTTTCTTTAGTGAAAGGATGAGGAATAAGACTCATATCTCTGCCTTCTAGTTCACCGTCTTGGTAGAAGCTGGCATCAATGAGGATGATGTCATTGTTTTTAACTACTTCTCTAATGTCCACGTCCCACTTATTCCATTTGTCAATATCTGGGATGAAAACAACGGACTTTTGGTTGATCTGAATTTTGAACCCGACAGTTTCACTATACTCATCTCTGTGTGGAACAGTAAAGGGCATAACGGAAATATCTTTAGAAAGCTCAACCAAAGTTGAGTCTTGCATGGGTTTAATGCTGATATTATTCAGGCTTACTAATTGATTCCATGGGCCATTTTCTTCCAAGAAAGTCTTCATTTTAGGCATGGCGTGTACAGGAACGCCTGCAGTTCCCATCACTTCTCTGCCCAAATGCATGAGGCCGGTGTAATGACCAATATGGGCATGAGTAAGAAATATGCCGTCTAATGGATAGTCATTCGTTTCTGAGATTTCATCTAGCATTTGTAGCTGTTCTTTGAAATCTGGTGTAGCATCGAACAAGTATCGCTTTTTATTGATTGGGTCTATTAGGCCTAAAGATACCGTGTACAGTGGTTTTCTCTGTCCTAAATTTATGGCTTTCCATTCTTCTTGATAGCCAGCTTGTGGATAGCCAGCGTCTTGTGCTACACCCAATACCATAATAAAGGGAGTTTTCGGGGCAGTGTTTTCTACTTGACTTACCTCGGAGCAGCCTAAAAAAATGAATAAAAAAAGAGCCATAAGAGGCTCTAGTTTTTTTGTTGAAGATGATGCTGTTGTCATATTAGCTACCACAACCTACACAATCAAAATGAGAATCCATAGGTTTAACACCATTCAATTTCATTTTAAGGTTGTGAATTTGGTCTTTAATGTCCATATCATTGAACATGTCTCCAGTAAGCTGAGAAGATAGTTCATCTATCTGCTTTTGTAATTGTTCTGCAGTTTGTTCCATTGCTGGGTATTTGTTTAGGGTACGATGATGAATTTAAAGCTTCTCAACGTCAAATCAAATAACTCTAGTTCATTAACGATGGCTTAAAATTTAAAATGTTGAAAATTAATTGTCGGCCTTGAGTAGTTTTTAGCTAGAGTTCATTGATTCATAAATTTGTCTAAACTAGTCTTAAGGTCTCTCTAAGACTTCAGGTAGAAGGTCGAAGCGAGACGCTTTGACCAGAGTCGGTTTTGGAGATTGGTGCTTGAAAATTGGAATTTAACCCTTGCCCCTTTAGGGGCTCTACATCGGTAGCTTAATGATTAGCAGAATTCATTTTGTGCCTTGAGGTACAAAACATTATTTCACCTAGCCTTCTGGTGACAAGGTGTTCTGTGTGTTTCAAGATTCTGTTTCGGTAACAGCGCGGCAGGCCCGCCAGAGCAGGCCTAGGCGCAAGGGTTTGTGCGGCTGGGCGTCCCCAGAAAATAAAGATTGAATAAAATCTTAAATTGTGTGTAACCATTTCCAAATGGTCGGGTTTCCCCCACTGAATTCTTAAGACGAAGCATTGGATTCAATCTCAGACAACACATTAATGCTAAAGGTTAAGGCCGGCCAACTGGATCAGTTGGGGCTATTGTTTGAACGATACAATAGGCCGTTGTATGGGTTCTTCTTTAAGCTCACCTGCGACCAGGAAGTTAGCGAAGACCTTGTGCAGAATGTGTTTGTGAGGATCATCAAATACCGTCACACTTATAAAGGTGACGGTAAGTTTTCTACCTGGATGTACCACATGGCCAGAAACCTTTTTGCGGATCATTATCGAAAGGAAAAGCGAAGGGGTTATAAAGAAGATGTGGAGACTGCGGACAGGTATTACCAGAATGAAGAAAATGCAGAGCGTTCTAAGATTGCCAGTGAGGAACTGGACATGCTTCAGCTAGCGCTGAATAAACTGCCGGAGGATAAGAAGGAGATTCTTGTGCTCAGCAAGTATCAGGGCATGAAGTACAAAGACATAGCAGATTTGCTCGATTTAACTGAAAGTGCCGTGAAGGTGCGAATCTTTCGCGCGCTGAAGGAGCTAAAAGTGTGCTATGAGAAACTTGAATACGAGGTCGTAAAACCATAAGGAAATGAAAAGGAAATTATTACTCATGTCGGTTGCACTAATGCTTGCCTCAGTGGCATGGGCACAGAGCAAATCGGAAACAATAACCAGGAGCCTGGAGGTCAAAAACAAGAATATTGAATTCTGGTTCTGCGTGTGCAACATTAACGGCAGTGTTGATGTGGAGGCTTATGATGGCAACACGGTGGAAGTAACATTGGAGAAGCGTGTGAATGGTAAAAACCAGGCCGATGTGGATTTGGGAATGCAAGAGTTACAGCTCAAGAGTGAGCAGGGCGATGATTTTGCCAAACTATATGTAAGCATGTCTGGTCAACGCATGACCGAAAAGGCCGATCCGCTTCAGTGTGGCTGGGATTGGAATGGCAATGACAACAGGCGTGACTACTGGTACACTATGGATTATAAGATAAAGGTGCCCAAAGGCATTAGTGTAAAACTCTCTACTGTGAACAAGGGAGATGTCTTTGCCAAGGGCGTAACAGGAAATATTTATGCTTCTAATGTGAATGGAGATGTAACCTTGGAGGGAGTTCAAGGTGATACTAAAGCAAATACGGTAAATGGCAAAGTGGAGGTTTCTTATGTGAAGATGCCTAAGGAGTTTGCCAGTTTCAAAACTGTGAATGGAGATATTGAAATTTTTGTACCATCGGGCGGAAACGGAGTGTTCAACTTCCAGAGTCAGTGGGGCGAAATTTACAGTGACCTTGAGTTTAGCGAGAAGTTGGCACCTAAGGTGACCAAGACTTCAGCAGGAAATGGAACGAAGTATAAAGTATCTAACTCCAACAGCTACCAGTATGGCAGCTCGGGTGGAGCAAGCTTTGAGTTTGAGACACTCAATGGAGATGTATATCTAAGAAAGCAAAAATGATGGAGATGGACGATAAGTACATGTCTTTGATTACCGAATATATTGATGGAACACTCACAGAGGTTCGAAGAGAAGAATTCGAGACTTACGTAAAAGATGGGTTCATTGATATGAAAGAGTTGGAAGAGCTGGCCAGCATGCAAGAGCAGATGTTGCAGGCTCCTGAGCCAGAGCCTTCGGAAGCCTTAAGAACTAACTTCTACCAAATGCTTGCAGAAGAGAATCGTAAGCTGAAGAAACGCAGCAGTCGTGACCTGTTCGGTGAGTTTGTTCAAGCCCTGTTCTCAACAAACAAAGGCAGGCTAGCTTTCGGCTTCAGTGTATTGATGCTCGGTCTTTTTATGGGAAATGTTTTCTCTAGGTCTGCATACACTGGTCAGGTAGAAAGCCTTAGCAACCAGATGGCAGACATGAAAGAGGTAATGATGATGACCATGCTCGAAGGTGAGTCTGTAAGCCAGAGGCTTAAGGGGGTTCAGATGAGCAGTGGGTTGGTGAGCGAAAATAAGGATGTAACCGATGCTCTTTTGCTGACCCTGAATAATGATGAGAACACCAATGTGAGATTGGCCGCTTTGGCTTCATTGGCAGAATATGCCGAAGATCCTGCTATAAGGGAGGGCTTGGTGAGCAGTATAACACAACAAAAATCGCCATTGGTTATGGTGGCAATGGCAGAGCTGATGGTCGAATTACAGGAGTCGCAAGCCAAAAAGGAATTTGAGCCTATTCTAAATGCTGAAAATACACCAGATGATGTGAAATCAGCGCTTCGTCAGAATTTAGATAAAATCATGTAACAGAAAAGATGAAAGAAATGAGAATTACAAGATCACTATTGTGTGGAGTGCTAGTGTTCGCTTTAGTAGCGCCTACAATGGCACAGAACGAAGAGGTGAAGGTAGATCAGAAGTTGAAAGTGAAAGCTGACCCAAATGTACAAGTAGAAGTAGATCCGGTCATTGATCTAAATTTTGATACAAACATTGAGGTGGGGTCCGATTTTGAAGCGAACATTCAGGCTTTTGCTGAAAGTACCGTTGAGCGCGTGTTGGATGGTTTTGGAATGGCCAACTTAGAAAAGGACAAGCAAAAAAATAAAGCTGAATACCAAGAAACTACTCAAGAGGTAGAGATTCCACTTTCTAAGCCAGGCGAAAGAGGTGTGCTTGATGTAGATACTAAGAATGGTAAGATAAAAATCACTGCTTATGACGGGCCTACTGTTAAGGTTAAAATGACTAAGTATGAGAAGAAGGTAAAGAAAGATGAGTCTGCCGGAGGATTGCGATTGGTGAGTAGTGGTGGTTTTAATTTTGAAGCAAGCGAAAACAATAACCTTGTAAAAGTTGAAAACGAAGGCTGGAACGACCGTGTAGATTTTGAAATTCAGGTGCCTAGAAACTTCAATATTAAGGCGGAGGCCTATAATAATGGAAGCATTGAAATAGATGGGGTTAATGGCGAACTTAACATAGAAAGTTATAATGGCCCCATTACCTTGAATAATATTTCTGGTTCGGCAAGTGCATCGACCTATAACGGGTCTATAGTTGCGGTTTTCACAAAAGTTTCGGCCGATGTAGCCATGGCTTTTAGCACTTACAATGGAGATGTAGATGTTAGTGTGCCGAACGGAACCAAGTTCTCTCCTAAGATGAAGACTAATAGGGAGATTTATACTGACTTTGAATCATTCAGCATAAAAGAGTCTAAGCCTGTCACCAAAAAACCTGCTAAAGGTGGTTTTAATGTGAAATATGAAAACTGGGTAGAGGCCGATTTGAACGGTGGAGGAGCAGAAGTAATGATGAAAACTACTAATGGCAATATTTTTATTCGAAAGAAATAACTGTTAGTCAAATACATTTTTAATCCTGTGAATAGCAATTCAAAGGATTTTTCTATTTTTGATATACTCAACCGGTGGAACTCAATAGCCAGTCAGCTCAATTTGCCCCAACTTTGAAAATTAAGAGCTTTAAAAAATTATGAAGACACTGATGAAATCCGTTACACTGACCCTCTTGCTATTGATTGGAGCCAATCTTATGGCTCAAGATGCTACCAGCAAAGTGCAAGAACTTTATAATAAGTACAGCAACATTCCTAAGTATAGAGTAAACGTTGTCTATGAGGCTGTAAATGACAACATGGGCTTCAAAAATGTACAAGAGGGAATTTTAGCAGTAGATGGTGAAAAATACATATTGAAGTATGGACCAAATGAAACTTGGTTAGATGATGGTAAAACCGAGTATATTGGTACCAAAGAGCCAGACCATTCTCAGATAATGTACTTCTGTTCTGGGCAGAATACCGAGGCAATTATTGACTTTGGTGAAGCTATGACCTTCTTTGGTTCTGGTCACTCTGGTTCTGTGGATGGTTCAATGTTGAAATTAAAGCCATCTTCAAGTGCTGCCTATAAAGAAATTCATGTAGAATTTAGTGGTAGCGACATTATGTCTATCACAGCTTTAGACGATTTCGGAACTGCACATAAATACACCTTCTCTAACTTCTCTACTAACACTTCGGGGACTAGCTTTACCATTAACCCTGGAGAGTACTATGAAAAGATAGATGAAAGAAGAGGATGTAATTAAGAATTTGAATTTGCCAAGCAACTAAACCAATGGGCCGAGATCGTAGATTTCGGCTTTTTTTATTTTCTAGTTTGATTAATGCTCAAATCGAACACATCATTTCTCTGATAGTGACCAGTTACATCCAGAGCCATCTTTTCCTCAATACAGCGGGTTAAGTCCACTTCTTTCACAAAAACACCCTCCTTGTCCCAAATCGGCTCCATTATATAGTGCCCGTCAGGGCCAACAATACAGCTGCCACCGTTCAGCAACATGTGCTCGGGTTTGTCTTGGAGTTCTGTCGGTAGGTTCAGTTCTTTTGGGATGTCTTTTACTCTCATAATCTGACCTACTCCAACAGCGTAACAGCGCCCCTCAAAAGCGTATGATCTAGTGGCTATTTGCAGCATCTCATGAACCTTCGGCCAAACAGCCACATGAATGTGCTCTCCTGAGTTGTGCATGGTTTGGCGAGTTAAAGGCATCCAATGCTCCCAACAGATTAAACCGCCAACTCTACCAGTGCTAGTTTCTACCGCCTGAAGTCCTTTTCCATCACCTTGGCCATAAATAAGCTTCTCGGTGTAGGTTGGCATTAGCTTGCGGTGGTGGTTTGCTAGCTCACCCTTTTGGTTCCAGGTAAGCAAACTGTTATAGATAGTACCGTTACCAAGTCCAGAATTTACTTTTTCATTGATGCCCATAACAATGGAAAGGTTGAATTCTTTAGCCCAATGGCCTATTTGGGCAACCTCTGGTCCAGTAATATCTAAACTGTTTTCATAAGTTCTGGCGAACACCTCCTTGGTGGGTTTAAAATCCCACTTCGCGTATTCATCGCAGTAGTCAATCCAAGCTGGATAGCCAGTAAACCAAGTTTCTCCAAATGTGGCTAACTGAGCACCTTGTTCCGCAGCTTCTTTTAGCAGTGACTCTACTTTAGCAAGTGAATCGGCAACGTTTAGATAGGAAGGTGCGGATTGTACAACCGCAATTCTTGGTTTCTTATTCATTTGATCACTTTATACTAATTGCTACACCTTCGTTAATTATTCGAGAGAGTTCTTCTAGCTCTCCATTCTCATAAAGTTCGCTGATGTTATTGATGTCCATAGATTCATCTTCAGGCTTGAAGTTGATGTAATCTTGAATCAACACATCATTAACTCTTCTCGGATTAATAGCCTCTCTAAAGCGCATGCCGCCACCATCGGTGTGGTAAAGGTAGGCTAGGTAGTCCATGCTGTAGTCTTCGGTGTCGAACCAGTAGAGAAATACATCATCAAAATCCTCTCCACCGCCAGATTGCTTGAAGGTTACCCGGATTTCATGATAGTCTTTTCCTTTGATGCTGGTAGTTCCTTGGTACTCTTTAATTACCGCTTCATCATTCAGCCCAAATGGCAATCGAAAGAAATAAATTACTGAATTCACTGAGCGTGAATAAGCGGCTCTCTTTTCTTCTTCTAATTCAACTGAGTCTCCATTGATATATCGAGTTAAACCCTCGTTAGTTAGAACATCATATACTTCTTGGTCAATAGAATCTGTTTGTGTTCTGGTGTATTTGTAAAGGCCGTTCTGGAGGCTGTATGTATAGCTCATATCACGAAAAGTCAGGGAGAATTCAGCGTGATCAAGCTGTTCCATGCCATGATGGGAAATAGATTTGTCTACTATGTCTTGAGCCTCTGATTTCGGTGGGGTTTGCTTGTCTTCTTTTTGTGGGGAGCTACATGAGATTAAAAGAACGAATAATAAGAAAAGTACAACTCGGTTTTGCATAGTTCAATTTATCAGAATTACAGCCGAAGTTAACGATAAGTTCAATGTGAATTCAGCTTCTGGGGTCTAATTGAAAGATAACCGACACTTTTGGAATAGGCATAAAAAAACCATCCCGATCTCTCGGGATGGCCAATAAACACACACAATACCAGAGGATTGGAACCTCCAGGTCTCTTTAATTTCTTTTGATGCTTCGAAGTAATACTAAAAAAATGTTACCTGCAAGCGATTTGGTATATAAACTATAAAGTAGATGTTTTGGTTTCAAAGATTCTAAAAATAATTCAAAATACTTTGGAAAAAAGATTGTGATGCTGATTTAGAGTAGCATCACAGCGGCCATTGCCACCATGGTAACATCTTCAATTATGGTTACTTTACTCATGGGTAAATTGAAAACATCACCTAGGCAGGCACATTTTATTTTCTTCTTATCTAGGTTGCTTTTGATAACTCCAATGGAACTTGCCCCTAAAACTATAACAGTAATGAGGTTTGTAGTTGTTGGGTAAATGTTGATTAGATATGCGATTCCGAGGGCCAATTCTACAAATGGATAAATCTTTCCCCAATGGCTCCATTTTTTAGCTATGATGTCATACATCTTGTAACTGTTAGAAAAGCCTTGAATGTTTAGCAGTTTGAAGAATGAGAACACAATAAAGAATCCAGCCATAAAGTGTCTCATCCATAGCCTTCCATTAAATGAATCAAATGGATACTGTGTCAGAGTACTAATAAGAATAATGAAGAAGGCGATTAGGAGTAGAGGCTTGTAGGTTGAGAAAAAGCTTTTTTGTTCTTCTTCAGGTTTGATGGATGAAATGGGCTCTTGCCTAACAATCTGATATTTCGAATCTCTTCCAATAGCATCCTGAATCTCAGTTTCAGAATAAAGAGCATCTGAGTCGATTATGGTTTTGCCATTGGTCAAGTCAATTTCAACAGATTTGACTCCTTTTAATTTTTGGATGTTTCGGGTGACTTTGGCTTTACAGCCTTCGCAAGTCATGCCGGTAATGGTTATTTGCTTTTTCATTGATGGATAATTTTTAAGCAAATGTCTCCTGTTACAGAGAGGGCTGCGTTACACTATTTCAGTCATAGCGTATGATATTTCGGAGTCTAAGTAACCAGAGTTCAATATAGGAAAGGACGTCATGCCGGAAAAATTGGCCTTAAATTCAGACTAAGCCTATTTTATCCGGCATCTCACCGACAGTATCCTTTAGATTCTGGGTGTTTTTCTTCGATGCTAAAAGAACTTATAAAGAAAAATTCCGGAATGACGGTTTGGGGTGTGTTATAAGGGTTTTCGAAAATTTTACATCGAACTCTGGTTAAGTAAGGTGAGTTCTACTTAGAGATAAAGAATTGATTACGGAGAGTGACTATAAAGTTCATAGTGGACTTTGTTTGATTTAACCCTAACTCTAAAGGGAAATGAAAGTCGTTTGAACAGCCCTTTGGGGAATCAAAGGGCCTGTTTGATCACTTTATGGCCACCTAAACCGAACTCAATTTAAACTCTATCTATTGTTCTTCTTTGGCCGAGATCTCGGAACTTAGATGGGGTAAGTCCTGTCACTTTTTTGAACTGAGCAGAGAGGTACTGGCCGCTGTTGTATTCCAGCAAATCGGCAATTTCTGCCAGGCTCATTTGGTCGTAAACCAAGAGCTCTTTCGCCTTTTCAATTTTCTGTAGGGTAATGTATTGGCCAATGGTCTTTCCTTCAATACTGGAAAAGAGGTCGTTGAGATATGAATAATCGAGCTGTAGTTCTCTGGTAAGGAAGGACGAAAAATTCTCATTACTTCCTTTTCTTCCGCTCTGGTGGTGGATTTCTCGAATGATTGCTGTTTTGATGAGCTCCACTTTTTGACTTTTGTCATCATCGAGCAAATCGAACCCCTTCTGTTTTAGTTCCGATCTGAGTTCGGTAAGTGCTTGGTTGCTTAGGTCGTCTTCCAGCTCAATAGACCCCAAATCTACCCTGCGGACTTTCAGATTGCCCGTTTCATTCAAAATCTGTTCAACCACCATTACACAGCGATTGCAAACCATGTGTTTAACAGAGAGTTTCATTGGTCTCTTTTTTCTGGGAGTATATAAGGCATGCCGTAGCTCAACCTCCGACATGCCTTTTATAGTTTATTGAATCACTTCTTCTACACTTCCGCAGTGAAGCATTAAGTCTCCAAAGTATGGATTGTTCACTTCTTCTTCAGCAGCTAACCAGTAAGCTCCTTGGTTATTGAAAGCCATTGGGCAGTACTGCTTGTAAAGTGGGGTTTCATTATTGTTGGCTTTCACTACTTCATACATTTCCATTGAAAGCGTTTCAAAAGCCTGACGCTGAATTTTTACATCAGAAGTATTGGCAATGGTTTCTAATGAGCTGTCCAGTTTCTGATTTGAATTGCTTTTTAAGAAAGCTTTGGCTGCTTTGCTCGCTTCTGCCGCATCGGTTTTCACCAGAGCATCTTTAATGGCCAGATAAGATTCTACCGGATTTGCAGATTCTGTTGCTGTTTCCTGTTTCGTTTCTTTTGCGCCAGATCCGCAAGAAGTAAGTATTAGAGTTAGTCCTAAAAGTGCTATTAGCTTTTTCATTGTACAGGTATTATATCGATTAATTGTTTTCTATGGTGTATTCTACATTTCCACAGTGGAGCATCATGTCTCCGAAATATGGATTGATAATTTCTTCGTCCATTGATACCCAGGTGGCTCCTTTGTCATCATTAGCCATTGGGCAATACTGAACGTAAAGCATGTTTTCTCCTGAGTTGCCAAATGAGTCGAGCGCATTGATCAGTGCCTTAGAGAGGTTGATAAACTGAAGTCGCTGCTCGTCTCTATCGTCAGAGTTGTTGATTTTTTCTAGGCTTTCTTCCATGGGAGTCAGCAGTGCCATCCAGTGGATATGAGCATCACCCTGAACCAAACTCATGTCTACCTTGGAAAGTGACGCTTTCACCTTTTCTGCCTGGTCTCTGATTGGTCGTGCATTGCCTTCTACCATGGCATCTTTGAGAGGAATGTAGGCTTTGGCCACAGCGTTAAGCTGATTTTGGAAAGCCTTTGAAGTGCTAGATTTGAAATCATTAACCTGAGGAATTTCAACCTCTTTGAATCCCGTTTCGGGTGACTTACTATTTGAAGATGGGGTCATCATGCTGATTTTACCCTTGAGCTGAGACTCAGCATCTAGTGTAAAGGCTCCGTTGGTTACCACTTCTTCTCCTGCAGATAGGCCTGATAGCACTTGGTAATTATTTCCTATAGCTTCTCCGAGTTCTACCTCGCGGAGCTCAAAGCTATTTTCATCGTCTGACTTTACGTAAGTGACTGATCTTTTGCCTGTCCATAGTACGGCAGACCTCGGTATGACTAGATCTGCATTTTGAGAGGTGCTCAATTGGGCCTTAATGAACATGTCTGGCTTGAGTGTTTCGTTGCGGTTTCTTACATCGGTCCTTACCTCAATAATTCTGCTGTTAGCTTCAACTGAAGGTGAAATAAAGCTAACGGTAGACTCATAAACCGTTGGACTGCCATTCGGTTTGAATTGAATCTTATCTCCAATTTTCACCTTGCTCAGATCCTTTTCATACACTTCAAATACTGCCCAAACCGTAGATAAATCGGCTATCTGGTAAAGGGTTTGCCCTTGCATAAGGTGGGCACCATTATTAGCGAGCTTTTTGGTAATTACTCCATTGTAATTTGAGAGCAGATCGAAGTTTTGCATCACTTCTCCAGACTCCTCAATCTGTTTGATCTGTTCATCAGTGACTTTCCAGTACTTGAGCTTTCTGCGTGCAGCTTCAAGCAAAGTTGGGTTAGTGTTCGAAAGCTTTTTGGCTTCAAGTAACTCGTTTTGGGCAGCCACTAATTCTGGAGAATAAATAGAGGCTACTCTTTCACCTTTTCTTACATATTCGCCCTCAAAGTCTTTGTAGAGCTTTTCTATTCTTCCTGGGAAATGGGTGGTTTGAGATTGAACTAAACGTTGGTCAGCTTTTATCCGGCCATTTAGAACCAAAGTGGCATCTGCATTGAGGCTTCCCACAGTTTGAGTTTGAATATTGGCCAGCGCTATTGCCGAATTAGACATTTTCAAAACCCTCGGATTGTCGTCTTGGGCGGCATCTGCTACAGGAATCAAATCCATGCCACAGAAAGGGCAGGAGCCAGGCTCTTCTTGCCGAACTTGTGGGTGCATAGAACAGGTCCATAGGCCTGCTTCGTTATGCTCACGACTGTGTTCAGCAGAAAGAGATTCTGCCTGATTTTTAGCGCTGTTTCCGCCAAAGAGAATCGCGCCAAGGGCTAGTCCTATCACTAGTGTTCCCAGCACGGTGTATATCGTTTTTTTATCCAGTTGCATGACTAGAAATTAATTTTTGCTGTTTTTATCATCGATTGATCACCGGCCTGAGTCCAGGCCATGTAGACATCATCACCATTGCTGGTGATTACCGGAAAACCACTGGCTCTTTCGGCTGTGGTTTCTGCCACTGTCATTTTGTTAATCAGTGCGCCTGAGTTGTCGTATTCCGCTAGCATAATGGAGGCTTTTTCATCAGCATTGTCCATCCAGCTTACCAGTACATGTCCGTTGTTTAGAGTAGTGGTTCCAACCCTTCCACTCGTATTCACTTGGCTTACCATCACAGGTTCACCAAAATTGGCACCACCATCTTTTGAGAAAGCTAGTTTCACTTCTGGCGTTCCGCCTTTAGCCATAAACCATGCTACGGCTACATTATTCCCCTTGGCTGTAACCGAAGGGCCATTCACTGGGCAGGCAGGCATTTCCCACAACTCTACCATTAATGGTTTGGGTTGAGTCCATTCACCATCTACCAATCTCACTACCGACATATCCCTGATTTCGTTTTTAGATCGGTCTCTGTAAATAACCACTATGCCCTCGTCTGTCTGAGCTGCTGTGGTTTGGCAACAATCACAAACCCTGTCGTCTAACTCCCATTCTTCCAAAGCATTTCCATTCTTATCGAAAATAGCTGCTCTCAAAGACATTGGTCCACCACCATGGCCGCCATGACTTTCTTCTCCTTCCACTTTGGTGTTTCTGCCATCTAACCAAGTCATAAATGTTCTCTGGTCAGAAAGGGGAAGCATGGTGACGAAGCCATGTTCTGCGGCAATTCCATCTGTATGTGGAATAAATGAGTCGCTCCACTCACTACCGTTATTGGCAGACATCGCTACTCGCACATCATAGTCGAAAGTGCCTTTGTCGCTTTTCTGCAACCAATGGGCTGCCATGTGGCTATTGTTCTCAATTACCGATGGAAAATCCGCCCAGTTGACAAACCAATTGTCGCCTTCTGCTATCAATTTCGGTGCTCCCCATTGCTCGTTCTCCAACTTGGTAAAGTAGAGCTTGGCTACCTTTTCAGGAGTTCTTTCAACATAAGAAAGGAAGGTTTCTCCCTTGCTGTTGGTGAATAGTCTTGGTAGGCTGCTTGGGTTATCAGTTTGTAAGACAATTTCCTGAACCGGTTGAGGGGGCTGATCTTTGCATGATGCTAAGAGCGCCATGGACAAAACAATTGTTAGTAGTTTTTTCATGGTTTGATAGTTAAAAAGTTTCCGGTTAAATATCTCTTTTGAAGCCAGGCCTGATGCTGCTTGGTCATGGCTTTTACCTGAGCTATTTGAAGTTGTAAGAGCTGCTGCTGTGTCATTAGCAGTTCTTCAAAATTGCTGCTGTTGTTGCTGTACTCACTGGTGAGCACGTTAAGAAGGGAACGCGTGTTTCGAATTTCCCTCTCATAAAGTTCTAATTCCCTACTTGAAGTGCTTTCTAAGTACTCCGCTTTTACCCATTGATTCTTGATGTCGTTTTGAATTCTCTCATTTTGAAGGGATAGACTTTCTTTAACAAGCTCAGTCTCTTTGATAAGCGACCTGTTCTTTTTACCGAAAACGGGTAGGCTCAACGATACCATAGGCATGAGTGCATCTTTACCGTTATCTGCCATCGTCATATCCTTGCGCTCACTGATCAGAACATAGTCTAGGCCTACACCAATGTTGGGTCTACGTTTCAATTCTACCAGTTTCAATTGAGTATCTGCTCCAGCAATGTCCTTCTGATTGGCCTTGATTTTCGGGTTATTCGCCAATGCAGAATCAAGACTGGAAGTGATAGTGTGCTCGGGCAATGGATTGCTAATATCTACCTCGCTGTCTACAGAGCGGTTCAAATAAGTGTTGAAGTCGCTCACCAAGGGCTTTCTCTTTAGTTCAAGCAGCTCCAGGTTGGTAGCGGCATCCTCAATTTTAATCTGAATCCGAATCAGATCGGCCAATGAAGTTAGGTTAGATTCGTACTTGGTTTTGGCTATTGGTTCGTAAGTTTTGAGCAGTCTAAGGTTTTCCCTCTTTAGCTCAATCTCTTGTTCCAGTTCGGATAGCATCAACCAGGTTTCCGAAACCTTGAGGAATAGGCTGTTTCTGGCCTCTTCGAATTCAGCAAATCTGGCTTCAGCCATTTTTACCGCCAAGTCTTCTCGTGCGGAGTTGGTGCCCATCCATGGGAACATTTGGTTCAGCGAAATTCTCAATCTTTGCGCCCCCACTCTGGTCTCAACCGGAGAAACAAAGACTCCAAAGCTGACTGTTGGATCTGGCAAAGCACCTTGCTGATCTACTCTTTCCAGAGCTGCCAGGTACTGGGTGAACTTGGCTTTTAGTGCAGGATTGTTTTCAGCAGCCAACTGCCAATAATCTTCCAGCGACTGTGCCGAAAGACCCATTGCCGTAAAGCTTAGAATGAAAAGTATTACATATTTCTTCATGGCTGTGCTGCTTTAGGTAAATAAATCTTCCAGTTCCCATCAATTTGAAGGTCGTCTACATGTCCCATGAGTGATCCATCTGCTGTTATGAAGTGCAGATGTAGGAAACTCCCATGATGGGTGAAAACGCCCTGATGGTTCTTCGAATAGAAGCCAATAATTTCCACCTTCTGACTTTCCAAAACTCCTGTTCTTCCTGACTCTTTGTAGGCCTGATGGTTCTGTTCTTCGGCCAGTGAGGCATTAATAATATGCCAGTTTAGGATTTTAGGATTGGCTTCAATTTTAAAAGGGATTACATCGTTGGCATTTAGGTTGGATGTCTCAGCCTGATCTTCAATCACTGACTCTAGCGATTTCAGATCAACCGTTTCATTCATTTCCACTTCCTGCCAATCCTCTACTTCAGTAGTGACTAAAAGTGCTGCCCCAAAAGCATTTGAGTTTTGAACCAGAATGCTATCAGGATTAGCAACTGATGTAATCACTTCACCTTGAGTGATGAGTATTTCGCCTTGCAAGCCTTCCATGGCCCCAAGGCCATAACTGTTCTTGCCTAACTGCAAATCATTCAGGTTTACCCTGGCCTGCAACTGATTTTGCTGCATAATCTCTATTAGCTTTCCATAAACTTGATAGGAGATTTTTACCGACTTCTGTTCGCCTTGACAACCAAGGAGAAGGAAGAAAGCCATAAGCGTTATATGTCTTTTATTGATCGATTTCATTCTTCTTGATATTTCAACTGTATCTCTTTGTAGGAGGCGTAAAGCACAGGAACTACAAAAAGTGTGATCAAAGCAATGAGCATTCCCCCGAAAGAAGGAATAGCCATAGGTACCATCACATCGGAGCCACGGCCGGTGCTGGTCAAAATAGGTAACAAAGCCAGTAGTGTAGTGGCTGTAGTCATTAAACATGGGCGAACTCTCTTCTTGCCTGCTTCGATTACTGCCTCTCTGATTTGTGTTTTATCATTTGGTTGGTTTTCTCTGAAAGACTGACCCAGATAAGTTGCCATCAAAACACCATCATCCGTAGCTATTCCAAATAGCGCGATAAAACCTACCCAAACAGCCACACTAAGGTTGATTGGGTGTATTTGAAATAAATCTCGCAGGTTAGTTCCGAATAGGTTGAAATTCAGGAAGCCGTCCTGGCCATATAGCCAAAGCATAAGGAAGCCGCCACCAAAAGCAACTGCTACACCACTAAACACCATTAGTGAAACAGGAACTGATTTGAACTGGAAGTACAAAATCAAGAAGATGATGATCAGCACAATCGGAATTACAATGCTCAGCCTCGCTTCCGCCCTGATTTGATTCTGATAGCTTCCGGCAAATTCATAGGAAATTCCCGCAGGTAATTTCAGCTCACCAGTCGAGATTTTTTCATCGATGAGCCTTTGCACATCTTGTACTACCTGCACTTCTGCTTGCCCGGCTTGCTTATCGAAAATCACATAGCCCACTAGGAAAGTGTCTTCGCTTTTGATCATTTGAGGCCCACGGGTGTATTCAATTTCAGCAACCTCACTCAAAGGGATGTTTCTGTTTCCAGCTATTGGAATAAGGATGTTGTTTAAAGCCTCCGGATTATCCCTCAACTCTCTCGGGTACCTCACACGGATGGGATAGCGCTCTCTGCCTTCAATAGTTGTGGAGAGTTTCATGCCTCCCACCGCTACTTGCAAATAGTCCTGAACCTGAGAAATGCTCAACCCATAACGAGCCAGGTTGTCTCTTTTCAGATTGATGAGCAGGTAAGGTTTACCAACTATTCGCTCTGCGAAAACCGCCTGTGCTTTTACCGAAGGCACCTGTCTTAGAATGTCTTCCAACTCCAGTCCAAAGGCTTCAATAGTAGCTAAATCAGAACCTTTCACCTTAATGCCCATTGGCGCACGCATACCGGTTTGGAGCATCACCAAGCGGGTTTCGATAGGCTGAAGTTTAGGTGCTGAGGTTACACCCGGAAGGGTAGTGGCCTTTACGATTTCCTGCCAAATATCATCTGGCGACTGAATTTCGTCCCTCCATTGTCTGAAGAATGAACCGTTTTTATCTGGAACCAGGTCGCCATTTGAATCTCTGATGAATTCTCCATCTTTCACTTTGAATCTGAGCCTGCGGCCATTTTCATCTGTTTTATATTCACTTTTGTAGTTGATCACATTCTCGTACATGGAAATAGGAGCAGGGTCGAGCGCACTTTCAGTTCTTCCAAATTTGCCCACTACAGATTCAATTTCAGGAATGCCGGTAACAGCCATGTCGAGCATTTTGAGCACCTCTTTGTTTTGCTCAATGCCAGCATGAGGCATAGAGGTTGGCATCAAGAGGAAGGCTCCTTCGTCCAATGCTGGCATAAACTCCTTGCCAATTCCAGGCAGGCTGTGGTTTAGTTTTGAGTAGAGTTTTGTAGTTCTTGTTTCTTCTCCAAAAGCCTTAGGGATAAAGCCAAATACCTTGTCGAAACCTAGCCAAATGGTTATCCCGAAGAGAACAATGAAAGAAGGAATAATCAAGAAGAGCTTTCGGTTGTTTAGCGTCCAGTTCAGCAAAGTAGGATAGACATTGATAAAGAGGCTAAATACGCCCAAGGTGAAGCCGATGATGATAGCGACAAAGAGAAAATTCAACAATGAACCTCCTTGTACCCCTAAAGGCATCCATTCTTCAGCCAAAAGAATGTTAACAGCCAAAAGCGCGATGACTAGTGTAGAATGCTTTAAATAGGAACTCGTTTTCGGTACATAGATTTGAACGAGGTTGCAAATGCCTATACCAATGAGCACAAATGCGGCAAGTGCCTGTCCATTAAATAAGGCAATCGACCCGACAAGCATCGTTATGGCATTCAGGATGATTCTGAAGTTTTTGTTTTTCGGTCTGAAACCAAAGAACCAGTAAGCCAAGGTTGGTAGAATCAACAGCGCTACCAAAATGGAGGCAATCAACGCGAAAGTTTTGGTAAATGCCAATGGGCGGAAGAGCTTCCCTTCTGCAGCTTCCAAGGTAAATACCGGAATGAAACTGACCACCGTTGTCATCACTGCTGTAATGATGGCAGGTGCTACTTCTTTGCTGGCTTCGAAAATCAAATCGACCAGCTTTTGGTCTTTTTTCATCTCCAGATGTCGGCTTACGTTCTCGGTGAGCACAATCCCCACATCTACCATGGTTCCGATGGCAATGGCAATTCCCGAAAGGGCTACAATGTTGGCGTCTACTCCAAAATACCGCATGGCAATAAAGCACATGAGTACAGCTATGGGCAAGAGTGAGGAAATGAGAATGGAAGCCCTCAGGTTCATCAGCATGACAATCACTACCACCACCGTGATGATGATTTCAAGAGTCAGTGCTTCCTCTAAAGTGCCAATGGTTTCCTGAATTAGCTGGGTTCTATCATAGAAAGGAACTATGGTGAGCTTCGATTCAGTGCCATCGGACAAAGTTTTTGAAGGCAGGCCAGCAGCAATCTTCTCAATCTTCTCCTTTACATTCTGAATCACCTCCATGGGGTTCGATCCGTATCTGGCTACCACCACACCGCCAACCGCTTCTGCTCCTGATTTATCTAAAGCTCCTCTGCGTGAAGCGGAGCCAAGCGAAACAAAGGCTACATCCTTCACCCTAATTGGCGTGTTGTTGACGGTTTGGACAACTGCATTCTCCAAGTCTTCCAGACTCTTTACATAACCCAAACCACGAACTAGGTACTCAGCCTGGTTGATTTCCATGGTTTTGGCACCAATGTCTCGGTTGCTTTCTCGAACGGCCTTGGTAATTTCCATCAGCGTGACTCCAAAACCCTTCATGGCTTCCGGGTCGATATCTATTTGATATTCCTTCACGAAGCCACCAACTGAAGCCACTTCAGAAACACCAGGTGCCGAACTCAGTGCATACTTCACTGTGTAATCCTGCACAGAGCGAATCTCCTGAGGATCCCAACCGCCAACAGGGTTGCCGTTTTTATCCCGTCCTTCGATGGTGTACCAGAATATCTGGCCAAGAGCCGTTGCATCAGGGCCAAGGGAGGGTTGAACGCCATCGGGAAGTAGGTTCTGAGGCAAGGCACTGAGTTTTTCAAGAATTCGGCTTCTGCTCCAGTAAAACTCTATGCCATCTTCGAAAATGATGTAGATGGAGGAGGCTCCAAACATGCTGGAGCTTCGAATAGTTTTCACGCCCGGAAGCCCCAATAGAGTGGAGGTAAGCGGGTACGTGATTTGGTCTTCTATGTCTTGGGGTGAGCGACCTGCCCACTCTGTAAATACTATTTGCTGATTCTCTCCAATGTCTGGAATGGCATCTACGGGCACAGGGTCTTTTGGCAAATTTACCTGCCAATCGAATGGTGCCGTTACCAGCCCCCAACCTATGAGAATGACCAAAAGCAAGAAGGTCACCAGTCGGTTGTAGAGAAAGAACTTAATAAGGTTATTGATCATTTTTGTGGTTTTACAATCCTGTAATGAATGTGAAGGTACTCGATTAGGAGTACTGAAGGTGCTTGTAAAACTGTCATTGCGATCCCGATTCCCCGATATTTTGGGGCGGGAGAAGCAATCTGTCAAGGTTAATTGGGAGATTCCTTCGTCATGAGCTCTATCGAGTTCATTCCTCGGAATGACGTGCTTCTACACCTTAAGACTGTAAACCAGAAGGGATTTTGAGATTGTGGAAGAAAATGTAGAGTTCGGGTCGATGAATATCAGGTGGGCCAGTATTCTTTAGTTCAACCTCATCGTCCTGATCGATTATCAAAGTCACCAATTCTGAAAATGGCGCTTCGTATAAAAGATGGTAATTAGTGAATGGAGCGTCTTGAAATGCGGTCATCTGTTGCTCATCATCAACCACCTTTAGGCTCCATTGGTCATCACAACAATGATCCATGTCTGTGTGCATCTCCATACTCATGCCGCACTGCCTTTCCACTTTTTTGAAAAGTGCAGACTCCTTAACTCTACCCATGCAAAGGTGCTCTCCGAACAGAACCCCACTACTTGTGATGAAGTAAACGGCTACGAATAATATGGTTAGCGTTCTTTTCAAGAGTTAAGTTTCTCGAAAGTAAGGAGTGAATAAAAAGAGGCCGTCTCAGAATTAACTGAGTCGGTCTTTTTTATTTTTAGTGGATTGTGGGTTTAGATTGACGGTTTTTATGATTGCCTGTCTTAAGAGATGTGTCTTTTAGGTTAAGCGGCTCTGAGGTTGCCCATTTTGGAGATGTTGTGGGCGATTGATATGAGGAGTGTCTCTATTTCCACTTTTTCCAATCCCCTTAACATAAAGCGTTTGAAGCCCTTGTTGTGCTTGATTATGCCGAAGGTTGCTTCTACGTCTGCCGGCCTGTTGGCCCTGTGCCTCAGCCCCTCATCGCTGTGCAGGTTTCTGCGCACCTTTTCCTTCAGTTTTCTCAAGCCGTGGTTAAGCTGTACTGTGCGGTTCCCTTCGGCCTTGTGGCACCGGGGCCTCAAAGGGCAACCATTGCAGTTTTTGGCCTTGTATAGGCTAAGGTGCTGTTGGTAACCTGTCTTGGTAAGCCTGGTCTGTTCTCCTGTCTTGTCCATGGGTTGCCCCATGGGGCAATAGAGCTTGTCGGACTGTTCATCGTAATGCAGGTTGTCTGCCCTGAATGGGTCTTCCTTCCACTTTTTGGTCTGTTCCTTATGGAAGTAGTTGTACTTCACGTAAGGCTCGATCTGTTCTTCTTGTAGGTAACTGTAGTTTTCTTCGCTGCCGTAACCGGCATCTGCACAGAGGGACTTTGGTGTGGTTTTATACAGCTGTTTGAACTGCTCTAGGTGGGGCTTCAGGGTCTGGGTGTCTGTGGTGGTCTGGTGGAGGGTGGTGTTGACGATGAACTGAGAGGAGGTGCTGATCTGCCAGTTGTAGGCCGGTTTTAGCTGGCCGTTGAGCATGTGGTCGTCCTTCATCCTCATAAAGGTGGCCTCATGGTCGGTCTTTGAGTAACTGTTCCTGTTTTGGAGTATGGCCTGCTTCTGCTCATACTCCCGGAGCTTTCCCGGCCAGTTCTTTTTGGCGTAGTTGAGCTTCTGCTTTACCTTTTTGCTTACCCGTTTGCCAGAAAGTGCCCTGTCTATCTTGGCCACCGTCTGTTCTACCTTGTTGGCGTCTATGGCCTTAAAGTCCATCTCTGGGGTGGTCGAAAGCTCTTCTTCTGCCAGTCTTTGGGTGTATTCCCACAGTTCTTCCAGTTGTCTGCCAATGCGCTCTTTGCTGGTGTTTATGGCCTTGCCCCATACAAAACTGTAGCGGTTGGCATTGGCCTCTATCTTGGTGCCATCGGTGTAGAGTTCCTTGATGCCCACCATGCCCTCTTCCACCAGCAACTGCACTACTTGGGCGAAAATCACCTTCAGGTCGTCCTTCAACCGATCGCTACGGAACCGGGCAAGGGTGTTGTGGTCTGGCTTGCTCATGCCGCTGATCCACATGAAGTGGATGTTCTCTGCCAAAGAGGCCTCCAGCTTGCGGGATGAGTAAACATTGCTCAAATAACCATACACCAGTACTTTCAAAAGCATCTTGGGATGGTAGGAAGAACTCCCGCCACCTTTGTACTTCCGCTCCAGCACCTCTGTGTTCACCCTATCGATCACAGAGTTTACCAACCGTACAGGGTGGTGGGCGCTGATCAGTTCCTCAAGACTGGGGGGCAAAAGCATCAACTGACCTTGGTGGTAATCCTTGAAGACTTTCCGCTTGTTTGTCATACCTTAAAATAACACTCAAAGGCCTTATCCTAAAGAATTCAAGCAACTAATATCAAGAACATGAAAAAAGGGTGCCCTTTTGAGACACCCTCAGATAATTCTTAACTATTAAAGTGATGTTAAGTCTGTATTCATATCAACCTCCTTAATTATAAAACGTTTTAAATTAAACTTTGTTTACACTATTAAATATAGATTCAATATCTATGCCATCTAGCTCTTCATCCTTAATTGCTAGAGAATAAAGATTAGGGTCTAATTTAAAAGCTTCTCTAAGATTAGCATTAATGTCTTCCACAAACTTATTAATTATTTTGTTATTATCTACTTTCTCTTCTTGGATGTCTTTCAGCATTCGGTGATAATTGCAAGCTAAATTGTAATAAATAGCAGGCCATCCAGGTCTTTGAGTTTTTATAGATTGTAGTATTTCATTGGATCTTCTATGATCTTTTAAATGTTTACTGTAGATGAAAGCTTCGTTTAATTTTGGTAAATATAATTCATTATCATCTGTTGAGCCATCAAGTTTAGATAGTCTAAAAATTCTATTCCATAAATTAGCCGATTTAGTATATTCTTTGATTCTAAATAGTAGTCGTGCGAGTCGCTTTAGTAATTCAATATCTGTAATGTCATTACCAAAATCATGAACATAGTTAAGTACTGTTTTTCTGTCCTTTTCGTTTAAAATATCCTGTTCTTCAAACTCAGTCAGTCTTTCAGAATTGATGCCCTCACTAACGTGCGATTTAAGTATGTCATTTAGATCATTTAATCTTTTCTCACTATTTGCAACAAGGGTAATAATGTCTGTTACAGTCACTAAGTAGCCAGTCATAAAACCTAAACTGAGGAAAAGGGTAATTAAGCAATAAATTATTGTTACACCATGAGGGTTTATTTCTAAGGATTCAGAAATTTTTAATACTAAATGCTGAAAGAATTCGATAATCTCATTGAACTGAACCAAAGAGATACCCACTATAATCTTAGTAAGCCAATCAGAAATCTGTTTAAATGAAGTATTTCTTTCTAATGGAGAATTGGATTCATTTTCTTTATAGGAAGGGAAGCCAAATACAAACCCTAGAAGGCAACCTACTAGAGAGCTGGCAAACACCAACATTATAAATGTTGCAGCAATATTCAATCCTTGACTTGTAGTATCAGAAGTAAAGGAGAATATTACAATTGCAGTTAAAGCTATGATCACTACTCCTGCAACAAAGATTAGATATCCAAAAAGTTGATGTGTGTTTATCTGCTTATTCATTTGATGAATAATTTGCATAAACCTAATTAAGAATTTTTCCTTTTTGAAATTCTTTTTCTCCTAAAGTTCCTCCATTGCTATTGTCTGAATCGATGTAGATTTTCCAGACGCCTGATACTTTTTTTAGCGTTACATGAAATTTGCCGTAGTATGATTGAGAACCAGAATCGGTATAGCGGGTCAGCTTGTAGATTCCTGTTTCGTAAGCCCAATTGGCCTTCTGGATTCTGGAATAAAAGCTGAACTCGATTTTCTGCTTCACCTTAGCCAGATTCCAGCGATTGAAGTTTTCTAGGTTGGCATCTTTGTATTCCTGCCCAATCATCATACTTCCGCTTTCTTCAGGAATGCGAAGTACATCATTCGTATGAATTTCATTAAACAAACTAGCATCCAAGTCTTGATAGGCTTGCATAAAATTGAACCAGACATCTTTATTGATAGCTTCAGTTTGGCTCTGAGAGAACAGATTGACTGATATAATGAGCAGCAGGCTCGAAAAAACAACCTTCATATTTTAATGACCTTTACTTAGCAACGCCAAATTCCCAGGCTTCTTATTACATGCGTTGTAAAAGAACAGTATTAGACTTCTCTTTCAGTTTATCTGGATTCATAAAAATGTTAACGGCCTCTCTGTAAACCTCATTGCTGTTGTTGTAGACCTTATAGAAGGCATCGTCATTATCAAAAACTTCTCGTGCTATTCTACCTTTTAGTAGATTTTTGAGTAGTTCTTTAGATTTAGTGTACTGCTTTCTGTTAAAGCGAGCTCCATTTTTTTCGCCCATTGCAATAACCTCTTGAAGCATAGCGTCTGTAATCTCAAAATCGTTAATAAACTCATCTACGCTCATGTTCTTCATTTCAGGATTGTTGTCCCTAAAATCGAGTGTATACTCTCTAATGGTGTTGTTTGCTACCAGTCTATTAATGTATGCACTATTATCAGTTGTGTCTAAGGCTACAAAGTAATCTGGCATAATTCCACCTCCACCGTAGACCGTTCTACCTGAGGCTGTTTTATAGGCTAAATCTTCATCGAAATGGACAGAGTCTTGGGAGAATAATTCCCCAGAAACGAATCTATCGTAATAGTCATTATTGTAAACTTCTTCGCCATCTTCATAAGGCTTTTGAATAGACCTACCACTTGGTGTGTAGTATCTAGCGATGGTCATTCGAACTTCAGAACCATCTTTTAGATCGAATGGGTATTGAACCAAGCCTTTTCCGAAAGACCTTCTGCCCACTACCAATGCTCTGTCGTTATCTTGGAGTGCTCCAGCTACTATTTCTGAAGCTGAGGCTGAGCCTTCATTAATTAAGACCATTACAGCTCCTTCTTCGAATATACCACCCTCTTCGGCTCTATCTTCCCTGTCATACTTTTTGCTTTGTCCTTTTTGGCTTACAATTACGGCTCCTTCTTTTAAGAATTCATCGGCAATGCCAATGGCAGCACTCATGTAACCACCGCCATTGTTCTGTAAGTCTAAGATTAATTGGCTCATACCTCTCTCTTTAAGATTGCTTAAAGCCTCCTTAAATTCACGGTATGTGGTTTCAGCGAACCTATTGATTTTGATGTAGCCTATATTGTCATCAATCATATAGCTCGCATCTAATGAGGTTTGAGGAATGGCTCCGCGCTTCAAATCGTATTCAATAATATCTTCCTGATTTTTGCGAACAACTCCAACGGTTACTTCCGAACCTCTCGGTCCTCTAAGCATATCGTAAACCATTCTGTTGTTGAGGCCAATGCCTGCTATATTTTCACCGTCTACCGATACAATTTTGTCACCTGCCTGAATTCCGGCAGTTTCGGAAGGGCCGCCAGTCAGTGGAGTTACCACGTATAGCGTGTCTCTTAATAAGTTGAATTCAACTCCAATGCCATCGTAGGTGGCTCTAAGCTGAGACTCCATCAATTCAGCATCTCTTGGTGGTATATAAACTGTATGCGGGTCTAGCTTATCCAACATAACTTCGATAGACTCCTCTAAAAGGGAAGCAGTGTTTACGGTGTCTACATAATCGTTTTCTATGTAATCCAATAGCTGAGTAAACTTCTGAATAGACGCCTGGTACTTTTTGTCTGTTTTGGGTTCGGCAAAATTAGAGCCAATTAAAACGCCTGCAATCAGTGCAATGGCTAAAAGAATAGGTAGTCTTATATGATATGATGAATTCTTGTATTCGCTCACTTTTTTAAAATTTATCCGCAAAAATATGTAAACCCTTCAAAAACATGGGTAAATGTCATGGTATGAATCTAACGGTATGTTTTCATTTGTGTTCACTGAAAAATCTAAGTTGAACATTTACTCTCTTAGTCAAAATTAGTAGATTCGTTAAACCCCAATAAAATGGAAAACCTTCTTAAAAGAACCATCAATGATTTAGTTACCGAGAACCATGTTAGGGCTTCAGTGCTCTATTATTTTGGGGTGAAGTTCTATGATTACAAAACAGAGACTCTGGCAGAAGTCTGTTCCAATCATGGCTTAAAAGCAGCTTCTGTAATTAAGGCGTTGGAACTAATAAATGATGATAAGGAAACTACTCAGAGACAACTTCAGTCTTTGCCTGTTGAGCTTATGGTAGAATACCTAAAGCATGCACACTACTTGTTTGTGAAAAAACGCATTCCTTACATTGCCCAGCTTATTGATGGTGTTACAGAGGTTGATTTCAGGTACAAAACACTTTCTGCCGACTTGAAGTCGATTTTTCCGCTGTTTGTTCAAGACTTTATAGAGCATATTTATGAGGAAGAAGATACCTTCTTTTCTTATGTTAGTCAGCTGTCTAGGTTCTTGAAAGACGATGTTCCTAGTTCAGAAGTATTTTACTTAATGGAGAAAAACTCAGTTCGTGAGTTTGCTTTAGATCATGAGGTGCATGATAATGAGATGGAGGGTTTTAGAAAATTCACCAATAACTACACTTATTGCGATGAGGCCGATTTACACATTAAGGTGCTCTATTCTGAATTGGAAAGACTAGAAAAAGACCTCATCTTGCACGCCAAAATTGAAAACGAAATTCTTTTTCCTAAAGCACTTCAGTTGGAGCGCTTGGTGAAATTGAAATTTCACGACTTGTCTAAAAGCAATTAATGGGTAGAATTATTGCCATAGATTATGGCTCAAAAAGAGTGGGGCTGGCTGTTACAGACCCACTTCAGATTATTGCATCTCCGCTAGATACGGTACACTCCAAAGACGTAATTCAGTTTTTAAAAAACTATGATCAGTCAGAAGGTATTGAGTCTTTTGTGCTTGGTATGCCTAAAAACCTTGATGGGAAGGATACAAATGCTACCCAACAGGTAAGGCAATTTCACAACCTTTTGAAAAAGCAGTTTCCAGAAAAAGCCGTTTATTTGCATGACGAAAGATTTACCTCCAAAATGGCAATGGATGCAATGATTGCCGGAGGAATGAAAAAGAAGGATAGAAGAGAAAAAGGCAATATAGATAAGATTAGTGCATCCATAATTCTTCAATCTTATCTGGAAAGCAGAGGCTTATGATTTACCCAATTTTAGCATACGGAGATAACATTCTAAGAAAAGAGGCGGAAGACTTTCCTCAAGACTCCAAAGATTTGACACAACTGGTAGAGAACATGTTCGAAACTATGTACAGTGCCAATGGAGTGGGATTAGCAGCTCCTCAAATCGGGTTGTCTAATAGGATTTTCGTTATCGACTCTACTCAAATGGGAGATGAAGAAGATCAGGCAAAAGGGGTGAAGCGTGCCTTTATCAATCCAGAGATACTAGATGAATACGGAAACGAATGGGCTTTCGAAGAAGGCTGTTTAAGTATTCCAGATGTACATGCAGATATTCTCAGACCAGAGAAGTTAACCATTCATTATTATGATGAGCTCTGGAATGAACATGAAGAAGAGTTCGATGCATTAACAGCCCGTGTGATTCAGCACGAATATGATCACTTAGACGGTGTGCTTTTTACCGATTACATTAAAGGGTTGAAAAAGCAAATGCTTAGATCAAAGCTGGTTAATATTTCTAAAGGGAATATTGATGTCAGATACCGAATGAAATTTCCAATCAAGAAATAGCTGTCATTTCCATATCTTGACTAAAAGTTCCAGATATGAAATGGCTATCCCTGTTATTCCTAGCATTCGTTCTTTTAGGTTGTCAGACTGGAAATTCTGAAGATATAGATCAGTCAGAGCGTCCATTTATTCATTCCGTATACTTTTGGTTCAAGGAAGGGGTGACAGAGGAGCAGAAAGAGCAATTTTTTGCTGATACCGAGAAGCTGCGAGATATTGAAGTCGTTCAAGTACTTTACACCGGTGTGCCAGCTGAAACCACTCGTCCAATAGTGGGAAGAAGTTATGATTTCGCGGTAATTGTTCATTTCAAAGATATTGCAGCGCACGATGTTTATCAGCAACACCCCATTCATTTAGCACTGCTAGAAAATGGAGCTTCTCTCTGGGATAAGGTGATGATTACAGATGTGAATTGACCTTAGCGTCAGTACCGTAGGTCAGACGCGTAATCCTATGATTAGATAGCTAATGTGGTTATATTCAGTATTCAATAATCACCATGAAGATTTTAGAGGATTTTAGCTACCACGTTTATAACCAATCAAATAATGGAGTGAAGCTATTTTTAGATGATGAGGACTATATTTATTTTCTAAATAGAGCAAAGGTTTGGATTGCTGAGAAAGCCGATATTCTTGCCTATTGCATTATGCCAAATCATTTTCACTTTTTAATTCATGCTAATGCAAAGTCTTCAGAGATTGTAAAGGTTGGTAGTTTAAACCTTAATGGTGTTTCTAATGGCTTTAGACTTTTACAAAGTCAATATGCTCAATATTTCAATCGTAAATATGGGAAGTCAGGTTCGGTTTTTCGTCCCAAGATTAACTGGAAACCTTTAAATAGCTCCTCTGGAGAATATGTGACTAACTGCTTTAATTACATACACAACAATCCATTAGAAGCTTCTTTGTCAGCTAATCTAGAAGGATGGAAATATTCTTCGTATTTAGAATATTGCGGATTGAAGAAACAGCTGTTAGTTGATAAGCAGTTAGCGAAACAGTATGTAAAAGCTGATTGGGAAGACTTTGATTTGTGAAAATCCCGTCTGACCTTCGGTGCTGACGGGGTTAAACGACCACTCCTTAAGCATCTTTTGCCTTTGTTCAGAATGGATAATTTCTATTTTTGCAGCATCCATAAAACTAAACAACCTACTTTATGCAGCAACTCAACGATTTTCTTAAGGTAATCGATAGCTATATTGGTAGCTCTTGGTGGTTTCCTTTTGCACTTTTAGGAACAGGGCTATTCTTTACTATTTACCTTAAGTTTCCACAAATCAGATATTTCCGCTTTGCCTTTAATGTGGTAAGGGGAAAATACGATAAAGCTGGAGACGAAGGAGATACCTCTCACTTTCAGGCTTTAACTACCGCTCTTTCTGGTACAGTTGGTACTGGTAATATTGCTGGTGTAGCCTTAGCATTGCACCTTGGTGGCCCTGCTGCATTATTTTGGATGGTTATTACGGCCGCTATAGGTATGTGTACAAAGTTTGTTGAGGTAACGCTTTCGCACAAATACAGAGAAAAAGCTGCTGATGGTACTATGGCTGGTGGCCCAATGTACTACATGAAGAATAAGCTGAACATGAAATGGTTGGCAGTGATTTTTGCTGTAGCAACAGTACTTTCATCGTTCGGAACAGGAAATATGCCTCAGATTAATAGTATTGCTGGGGCGGTAAAGTCTACTTTTCAGATTGAGCCGTGGATTACAGGAGCTGTTCTTTCTGTAATTCTGGCTTTTGTTATTATCGGTGGTATTAAGAGAATTGCTTCTGTAACTGAGAAGCTTGTCCCTGCAATGGCTGTAATTTATTTCCTTGGCTGTTTCTCCGTGATCTTCGCCAATTTAGATAATGTAATTCCTTCTATTGTATCGGTGTTTTCTAGCTTGTTCACCACTACAGCGGCAACAGGTGGTTTTCTTGGTGCTACAGTAATGTACGCCTTCAACACAGGTGTTGGTAGAGGTTTGTTCTCAAACGAAGCTGGTCAAGGTTCTGCACCAATTGCTCATGCATCGGCTAAAGCTCATGAGCCTGTTTCAGAGGGTATGGTGGCCATTCTTGAGCCATTCATTGATACTATAGTTATCTGTTCAATCACAGGTCTGACTCTTCTGTCTTCTGGTGCATGGCAAGACAAGCACTACAATGACTTTGCAGTAACTGACATGTCTATTTTGGTAGGAACTGAGTATACCGATGATAACAAGGATGATAGAAAAGCCCTTAAAGAGCATTTATCTGGAGAGAACCCTCTCCCTGTTTTTGACGGAATGCTTCAGGTTGAAAATGGTCAGATTGTTAGTGATGTTACCGTTATTCATGCTCGTTCTGTGGCTGAAGAAGTGGTAGTAAACGAATCTTTCGGAGGAGACCCACTAACTGGAGAGGTTGAAATTAGGAATGGAATTTTGCAAGATGCAAGCATCTCATTCTACGGGAAATCTCTGGTACATAGTTCACCTCTAACAGCTATAGCCTTTACCAAAGGTTGGTTAGGTAATGCCGGTCAATATATAGTTTCAATTGGCTTATTGCTTTTCGCTTTTAGTACGGCAATCTCTTGGTCTTACTATGGAGATAGAGCCATGACCTTCTTGGCAGGATCCGGCTCAGTGAAGTATTACCGAATTGTATATGTAGCAGGGTTCTTCATTGCAGCGATTGCAGATACTACAATTATTTGGACTATTGCTGCTATTGCTATTGCCCTAATGACTCTGCCTAACTTGGTAGGAATTATCATGCTTCGAAAGGACATGAAGAACACGATAAACGATTTCTGGTCTGGCTTTAAGAAGGAGTATCCTGACGAAAGAACTCCAGAATAAGATATAGAAAAGCCCTCGTTTGAGGGCTTTTTTTATGCTTCTACACTAACACCTCTCCAAAAGGCTACATAGCCTTTAATTGGTTTGGCTGCTTCTTTCGTTTCGGGATAATACCAAGCGGCATCTTTGTTTTCATTGCCGTCTACATCGATGGTATAGTAACTAGCCTGACCCTTCCATGGGCACGAGGTGTGAGTGTTGCTCTCCTTAAAGAACTCCTTTTTGATTGAATTTGGCGGAAAGTAATGATTGCCTTCAATTACAATGGTTTCATCACTTTCTGCCAATACTTGATTGTTCCAAATCGCTTTCATAATTATACCTTTGAAAGCCTAACAAATGGGGTGAATCAATGTTCAGTCAAAGGGTCGTTTTCAAGACCATTTAGTCATTCATTTCTGCTTCGGCCTCAGCTATTTGTTTTTCAAGCTCTCGCTCAGAATGAGCCGCTTTTTCAACAGCTTGAGCCACTACTTCAGCCAATGATGTATCTAGCGCTGAAGGAATAACTTCATCTGCTGTTGGATTTTCAAGAGAGTTGGCAATAGCATAAGCTGCCGCTAGTTTCATTTCGGTACTAATTGTACTAGCACGTGCCTTTAGAGCACCTTTGAAGATTCCTGGGAATGCCAATACATTATTGATTTGATTAAAGAAATCACTTCTGCCGGTACCAACAATAGCGGCCCCTGCTTCTAATGCATCTGCAGGCATAATTTCAGGAGTTGGGTTTGCCATGGCGAAAATGATAGGGTTCTCGGCCATGTTTTTAATATCCTCTTTGTTGAGAATGTTTCCTTTGCTCACTCCAATAAACACATCGGCACCTTTTATAACCTCATGAATATCTCCTTCCACGTCATCAAAGTTAGAGTACTTCAACAGCTCGGTCTTGGCCTTATTTAAATCGTTACGGAAACGGTGAATAGCACCTTTAGAATCACAAACGATGAGTGTTTTTACAGACTGGCAAAGAGGGGAGTCTATATGGAAACACCTTAGAAGTTTAGCAATAGCAATTCCAGCAGCGCCCGCTCCATTTATTACTACTTTCAGATCTGTAAGTTTCTTACCCGTAACCTTGCAAGCGTTAATCATGGCTGCAAGGGTTACAATGGCGGTTCCGTGTTGATCGTCATGAAAAACAGGAATGCCAATATCTTGAAGCGCTTCCTCTATTTCAAAGCTCTCAGGTGCAGCAATATCCTCTAGATTAATACCTCCGAATGAAGGTGCAATTCTCCTGATTGTCTCAATGATGTGGCGAGTATTTTTGCTGTCAATACAAATTGGAACGGCATTAATGCCTGCAAACTTTTTGAAGAGCATGGCTTTCCCTTCCATAACAGGAAGAGAAGCTAATGGCCCAATATCTCCAAGGCCTAGCACTGCCGTGCCATTGGTAACAACGGCAATAGTGTTGCCTTTTATAGTTAAGTCGTATGCCCTCTCAGGGTTCTTCTCAATTTCCAAACATGGTTGAGCAACACCTGGAGAGTATACTAATGATAATTTCTCTTTTGAGTCTACAGGAATCTTATTGACCATCTCAATCTTACCCTGCATTTCCTCATGTAATTCAACTGATTTCTTATATACCTCTTCCATTCTTTCTACGCTTTCGGTCCTGCGAAATTTATGGCCGCTAATTTATGCATATCCCAGCTGAATGTGCTGAGGTTATTGGGGTTAAATTTGCTAATGTGGTCATAACCACAAGCTCGTGCTATCACTTTAATTAGCTCATTAGTAGCTGAAAAGTAGTTGGAGAGTTGCTTGGCAGAAGACTGAATGACCAGTCTGCTTCTTAGTTTCTCTTTTTGCGTTGCAATACCTACTGGGCAGAAGTTGGTGTGGCATGCTCTCATTCCTAAACATCCAATAGCTTGTAAGGCGGCATTAGATACTGCGATGGCGTCTGCGCCTAGCATCAAGGCTTTGGCATAGTCTTCCGCCACTCTTAAGCCTCCAGTGATGATGAGACTAACGCCTTTGGCTTCTCGTTGGTCTAAATGCTTTCTTGCTCTCGCTAAAGCAGGAATAGTTGGCACATTGATATTATCTCTAAGGATTGCTGGTGCTGCGCCAGTGGCTCCTCCTCTTCCGTCTAGAATGATGTAGTCTACTCCTACTTCTAAGGCAAAGTCAATGTCTTCTTCTATTCTTGAGGCTGCCATTTTGAATCCAATAGGTATACCTCCTGAGGCTTTCCTTACCTTTTCGGCAACTGCTTTGAAATCTTCGATAGACCTTAGCTCAGTGAAAGTAGCAGGAGATATTGCTGATTCGCCTTCATCCAAACCCCTGACTTCTGCGATTTTTCCATTCACTTTATTGCCTGGTAAGTGGCCTCCAGTTCCAGTTTTTGCTCCTTGACCAGCTTTGAAGTGAAAGGCTTGGGCTTTGACCACTTTTTCATACGAGAACCCGAACTTTCCCGAAGCCAATTCATAGAAATACCTGGAGTTAGCTTCTTGCTCTTCAGGTAACATTCCTCCCTCACCAGAACAAATTCCTGTTCCGGCCATTTCTGCTCCTTTTGCCAGAGCGATTTTAGCTTCTTCTGATATAGCACCAAATGATATGTCTGAAACAAAGAGTGGTAGGTCTAATTTTAGTGGCTTTTTAGCATTGGGGCCTATGATGGTTTCTGTTGCTACTGCATCATCATCCATCAAAGGTTTTGAACCCAATTGGGCTGGCAAAAACTGTATGTCTTCCCATTTGGGTAATGTATTTCTATCTACGCCCATAGACACTGTAGCCCCATGTTTCCCTACATTGTCAAGGCCGTTTTTGGCAAGTTCTTTTATATGGTCTTTGTGGGGTTCAGTATCTTCTGGGTTAGTGTCGGCATATATGCCCAAGTAGGCTTCTCTGTCGAATTGAGCGGGGTTGTCAACTTCATAAGCTTCAACATCTGCTTGGTCTATGAAAACTTGGTCGTCTTTTATTTCCGATTCGAATTTGTGTAGAAACTCTGAGTTGTCGTACTCACTAACTCCTGTGTCGATTCTATAATCCCAATTATGCAGTCCACAAATAAGGTTGTGACCATCCACGAAACCATCGGCTAGCAAAGCTCCTCTGTGTAAACAGCGTCCGTAAAGAACGGATACCTCACTGCCATATTTGATAACTACTAAGTCGGTTTGGGAAACTAAAGCGTGTGCTGGAGATTTATCTTCAAGCTCTGAGAACTGCGCTACAGAAACTGGTTTTTTCATAAGGTTAATTTTTTATATAAAGCCCCCTATGAAGAAATATGTTTTAGGAACGCCAGATCAGTCCACTTTCAAGTGTTTCTTCTTTAATTCTTTGGTTCTGATAAAATAGAGGTAGTTCGCAAGGAAATAAGCGCCTATACCAGAGAAAATATGCCAGAGAAAATGGGTGCCTATTGGTATTATACTAGTGTAATAATGGTCGGCTTGTCTGAAGTATATAGCAAGAACGAAGCAGACCGAACCTAAAACAATACTATACGTTTTCTCCCAATTGTTTTTACGCAGAATCAAAAATATGGGCACCAAAAAGGCTAAGCCACTTATGGCATAAGAAACGTTCAGACCGCTTTGCCCGCCTATTAGATTTAAGGCTGTAAACCTCATTAGGAAGACTGGTACAACCAGCACAAAGCTCATCCACTTTTTGGGGAGTACTTTCGACCAGAAATAGATGGTAATTAACAAGGTGAGAATCATGGCAGGAATAAAATCCATATACAGAAGCCATCTAGAAGTTCTCAAACCATGAAACAAGGTGCTTCCTAACCCATTGAGGAAAAGAAATGGAATAGCTGCTAGTAGAAATGAGTAGTCTTTAGGTTGTTTCCTGATTTTCCACAAGAAATATACGGCAGGTGCGGCTATGGCTAATGATGAAATAGCATTCCATGGCTCTACTATCAAGGCATCAGTAACATGAGTCTCTGCGTACCAAGGTCCACCGTCTGTAATTTGTTCTGGTCCTAAAATCATTCCGTATCAGTCAACCACATTGGATAAACGAAAGTTGCAGCTATTCTGGATTTTTAGAGGTGATCTACAATTCCTTTAATTTATCTGCAGCGGCTTTGAGGGTCTCTTCATTCTTGGCGAAGCAAAACCTAAGCACCTTATTATCTTGCCCGTCTTGATAGAAAACAGAGGTTGGTATGGCGGCAACGCCAATTTCTTTTGTCAACCATTCTGCCATTTCTATATCTGGTTTGTCAGATATGGCAGAATAGTCCATCAACTGAAAGTAAGTACCGCTAGACTTTACAGGTTTGAACCTTGAGCCTTCCATGGCCTTCAAGAAAAAGTCTCTTTTCTCCTGATACATCGCTGCAATAGACTCGTAATTCTCCGGTGTTTTTAGGTAGTCGGCAATGGCATATTGGCTGGGTGCATGTATAGTGAAGGTGTTGTATTGATGAATCTTCAGTATTTCTTTCATAAGAAAATCCGGTCCCACTAAATACCCCATTCTCCACCCTGTGGCATGAAAAGTCTTTCCGAATGAAAAGGTGGCTACAGCTCTTTTTCTTAATTCTTCTGATGCTAAAATAGAATTGTGCTCTTTGCCATCGAAGACGATGTGTTCATATACTTCATCGGAAAGCACCAGTATTTCAGTGTCTTTAGTCAATCTTTCCAGTTCCTTTAAATCATCTTTAGAAATGGTAGCTCCGCTCGGGTTGTGCGGAGAGTTGATGATGATCATCCGAGTTTTATCTGTTATGGCTTGTTCAACAGCTGGCCAATCAATGCTGTAGTCTTTAGGTTGTAAGTTCACCCCAACAGCTTTAGCTCCTTGTAAGTCGATGATGGCTTCGTAGGCATCATAGGCAGGGTTCATAATAATCACTTCATCACCGCTATGTACAAATGCGCTAATGGTGTTGAATATTGCCTCAATGGCCCCACAGGTTACTAGAACATTTTCAACTTGAGGTAACCAGTCATGACTTCTCTCAATTTTCTCTGCAATGGCTTCCCTCAGGTTCAGAACACCGGCCATTGGCGGATACTGATTCTGGCCTTGCTTCATGTAATGGCAAACCTTTTCAATAAGCTCTGGGGCAACATCAAAATCCGGAAAGCCCTGAGAGAGGTTAATGGCTCCGTATTCTTGAGCCATTTTCGACATTTTAGTAAATATGGTAATCCCTACATTGGGTAGCTTCGATTCAATTTGCATGGTTGGAATATAGGCATGCGAAGAACCTTTGACAAACTTCAATTGAAAAGAAAGGACTAGATTAGGGATTGTTTAAGTATAGGCAGATGAAAAGAAAGCCAAATTTTAAGTTCAATTGGAAATATGCCCTTGGTGAAATTGTGCTCATTTTCATAGGTATCAGTTTGGCCATGGGTTTTGATAATTGGAGTCAGAATAAAAGAGAAAGGGAACAGTTGGAAGGGTACTTGGAGACCATTAGGAAGAACGTGGTGAGCGATACGGCAAGTATTGCAGAAACTGATAGTCGTTACAAGAGCTTTCATGAAATAGCCTTGAATCACCTGAATATGGCCATTCACGATGAATATTCTGAAGAAACTCTTCTAGGGTCGTTACAGGTTTTGGCCGAACAATATGTTGTGATAGACCAATCGGGGTTTGAAGCCTTAAAGAGTTCAGGCTTTATAAAAGACTTGCAAGGTACTACCTTAGAAGATGCACTTTTTGCCTATTACACCTCTTATTCAAAAGCACTATTGGAAGAAAACAGCCTCAATAATTTCATAGAAAATATGGAGGCTGAACTTTATAATTCATCGAGTAAAGAGGTGACACATGTCCTTAAATGGACTTCGGCCAAACAATTAGGCCTAGAGTTAGAAGAAGAAGCTCAAATGAATTCCGCATTGAAATGGTTTTTCTCAGAACCTCACCTTTTAGGAATTATTCAACGCTATGCCGATGAAGATAGCCCACGTTACGAGTTAATGCTCTCCAATGCTAAGGAATTGATTAGCCAAATAGATTTAGAGTTGAAAAACTGATTAAGCCCTAAACAATTTCCTTCAACCTGCTTTATAAATTTATGCCAAAGCAGGAAGTTTCCATTGTCTGGTTTAAGCGAGATCTTCGACTCACAGATCACTTGCCTCTGAGAAGAGCGATTGAGTCTGGAGATAAGTTGCTTCTGCTTTACTGTTTCGACCCAGAACTGATTGCAGACCCACATTATGATGTGCGACATTGGCGATTTATTTGGGAATCTATTGAGGATATGAATGAAATTCTCAAGCCTTTAGGTCATCAGGTTGAGGTGTTTTACACTGGTTTTCGAAAATCGTTAACCTACTTCTCTGATATCTATCATCTAAAGTCTATATACTCTCACCAAGAAAGCGGACTTAAGGTTACTTATGATCTAGATAAATGGGTGAAGAAATTCTGCGGTCAGAATGGAGTGCAATGGAATGAGTATTTGCATAATGGTGTGTTACGCGGGGCTAAAAACCGGAAAGATTGGCTGAAGGAGTTTCATGGTTACATGAAGTCTGCTTTGGATCGACCAGATTTAGAAAAACTCCAAACAATTGAACTCGCTGAGTCTGTAAGGCAGAAGTTCGGCAAGCCGGTTCCTAAAGAGTTTCAATCGTACAATCCCAACTTCCAAAAAGGGGGAGCTTCAATTGGTAAGAAGTATATGAAAAGCTTCTTGACCGATAGAGTGCAGCATTATTCTAAGTCAATCTCAAAACCCGAAGAAAGCAGAAAAGGCTGCAGCCGCTTATCTCCTTATATAGCTTGGGGGAATTTGAGTCTCAGAGAAGTCTATCAGGCCAGATTAACTGCTAAAGATCAATTTGGCTTCAAAAGGCAGTTGGCCAACTTTGGTTCTAGACTTCAGTGGCATGCGCACTTTGTGCAAAAGTTCGAAATGGAAGACCGTTACGAGTTTGAGAACATCAACCGGGGATATGATTTCTTAGAGAAGGAAGAAAAACCAGAACTGATTCAAGCTTGGAAAGATGGTAAAACTGGAGTGCCATTGGTAGATGCTTGTATGAGGTGTTTGAAGGAAACGGGCTATATTAATTTCAGAATGAGAGCCATGCTTGTAAGTTTTCTAACGCACCATTTATGGCAACACTGGAAAGAAGGAGCCCAGTACTTGGCTTCACAGTTTTTAGATTTTGTGCCGGGTATTCACTATCCACAGTTTCAGATGCAAGCTGGGATGACCGGCATAAATACCATCAGAATCTACAATCCCATCAAGCAAAGCCAAGATCATGATCCTGAAGGAAAGTTTATCAAGAAATGGGTGCCAGAGCTATCAGATGTGCCTTCTGAGTACATTCATGTGCCTTGGCTGATGCCTCCCTTGGAGGCTCGTATGCTGAACATAAACCCCGAAGATCTTAAGCCAGTGGTAGATGTTAAAGCCGCGGCTGAAAGAGCTAGAAAAGCACTGTGGTCACATCGCAATCACACTGAAGTGAGAAAAGAAAACTACCGCATCCTGAAAAAGCATACCATTCCGGGGAGGCGAATGCAGTAGCCAAAACCTTTCCATATACACGGGGTTATTTGCCTAATGAAAAAAGGACAGTTACCAACCAAGATTTGCCCCGTTTGCAATCGCCCATTTGAGTGGCGCAAGAAATGGAGAAACTGCTGGCAAGAAGTGGTTTACTGTTCAGAAAAATGTAGAAGAAATAAAACCCCTTCGGTTCATGACGACCTTGCTAATAGAAATGGTGGGCTTTCCTGAAAGCTGGTAGAATTAAGGTTGGGTAGTGCTCCCATTGATAAGGGGAGCTGTCCAGAGGACTGAGGGGTAAGGGGTCTATGAAAAAACTAAGACTAATTCTAGGAGATCAGCTGAATCACCAACATTCTTGGTATCAAGAAAAAGAGGGAAATACGCTTTATGTAATGATGGAGATGGGGCAGGAGCTGACCTACACCATACATCATGTTCAGAAGGTTATCGCATTCTTTCTAGCCATGCGAGCCTTTGCTGAGCATTTGGAAAAGCAAGGACATCAAGTGCTCTATCTAAAGCTAGATGATGAAAGGAATCAGCAGTCCTTGACAGATAACCTCTCTTGGATAATAGAGGAGCATAAAATTGAAAAGTTCGAATACCAGATGCCTGATGAATACAGGCTAGATAAGCAACTTCAGGGGTATTGCGGAGCAATTGAAGCAGACTTCGAAGTCTTCGATACAGAGCATTTCATGACTTCTCGAACTGATCTTGCTGACTTTTTTAAAGGTAAAAAGCAGTTGCTCATGGAGTCATTCTACAGAAACATGCGCAAAAAGTATAAGGTGCTAATGGACGAAGGCGAGCCTGTTGGAGGTAAATGGAATTATGACCACGACAATAGGAACAAAATGCCAGAAGATACCTATGTACCTGAACCAAAGTCATTTCAAAGAGATGTAACAGACTTGGTTGAGCTGTTAGAGGAAAGAGGTGTTAAAACAATAGGAAATGTAGATTCTAAAGATTTTCTGTGGCCCGTAACAAGGGAAGAAGGGTTAAAACTCTTCGATTTCTTTCTGAATGATTGTATGCCATTCTTTGGCAAGTATCAAGATGCCATGACCACCAAAGGTTGGTCTTTATTCCACTCGAGAATATCTTTCTTACTGAATTCGAAAATCCTTTCTCCAGAAGAGATTATTCGAAAATCTGAAGAATACGGGCGGAATAATGAGGATGTTCCGCTTTCAGCAATCGAGGGCTTTATTAGGCAAATACTAGGTTGGCGAGAGTATATGCGAGGCATCTATTGGAAATATATGCCGGACTATGCCAAAGAAAACTTCTTCAACCATAAGAGAAAACTACCAGACTGGTTTTGGACAGGTGAAACCAAAATGAAGTGCCTTTCTCACACCATCGGACAATCTCTAGATTATGCTTATGCACACCATATTCAGCGATTGATGGTAACGGGGAATTTTGCGCTGTTGGCGGGCATAGATCCCGATGAGGTAGATCAATGGTATCTAGGTATTTACATAGATGCAATTGAGTGGGTGGAAATTACCAATACTAGAGGAATGAGCCAGTTTGCTGATGGAGGTATAGTGGCTACTAAGCCCTACGTTTCTTCTGCCAATTACATGCATAAAATGAGTCATTACTGTGGTTCATGTCATTACAAGTACAAGGAGAAATTAGGTGAGAAGGCCTGTCCGTTCAACAGTCTATACTGGGATTTTCTCGATAGAAACAGAGAGAAGCTCGAGAAGAATCATCGAATGGGCATGATTTACCGAGTTTGGGATAAAAATTCTACTGAAAAGAAAAACCAAATCATTGAACAAGCGGCTAAGTACCTGAATAAGATGGAGGAAATATGAGCAGGGCGATTTACTGGTTTCGGAACGATTTGAGGTTGGAGGATAATGAAGTCTTAAACAAGGCTGTTGAGGAGAATCCAGAGATTTTGCCCGTTTATGTTTTTGATGAGAGCCTATTGAGGGGAGAGCAGTGGGGTATTGAAAGAATGGGCTCTCATCGTCTTAAATTTCTCTTGGAATCGCTGGCGGATCTTAAGGCTCATTTACAACAACTAGGCTCAGACTTATTGATTAAAGTTGGAGATACAGTTACTGTACTTAACGATATCAGGAAAAACTATAATTGCGATGTGCTTTATGCTCAAAAGGCTTCTGCTTATGATGAAGTACAGTTGGAGAAAAAGCTCTCAGCAACCATAAACACTAAGTTCATTTGGGGTGAAACGCTCTATCACCTGAACGATTTGCCTTATCATTTAGATGAACTTCCAGATATATTCATGCAGTTCAGAAAGTCGGTTGAGAAAAAGGTCGATGTAAGAAAAATACTAGAAGCACCTTTGCAAATTCATTCGCCCCAAGGTTTCGATTCTGAAGTGCCTTCTATGGAAGACTTAGGCTTTGAGCCCGTTGAAGAAGATGATAGGTCAGTTATTCAGTTTCGTGGAGGAGCTAAAGCAGCCAATGATAGGTTGAATTATTATTTATGGGATAAGGAGTTGCTAGGTAACTATAAGCAAACGCGTAATGGCCTTATGGGAGGTGATTACAGCAGCAAGTTCTCTCCTTGGTTGGCTCATGGTTGTACTTCACCACGACAAATCTATTGGCAAGTAAAGAAATTCGAGAAGTACGTAAAGAAAAACAGCTCAACCTATTGGTTGGTTTTCGAACTGGTTTGGCGAGATTATTTCCACTTTGTGGCCAAGAAATACGGCAATCAGATTTATCAGAGAAAAGGAATTTTGGGTGAAGATAAAATCGACTGGGGATCTGATAAACTCTTTCACTTATGGCGAGATGGTAAAACAGGTGAACCTTTTGTTGATGCCAATATGCGGGAAATGAATGCTACGGGATTTATGAGTAACAGAGGAAGGCAAAATGTAGCCTCATACCTAATGCACCAAATGAAGATTGATTGGAGGCTAGGAGCTGCTTATTTCGAGAAAATGCTGATAGACTACGACCCATGTTCAAACTACGGTAATTGGATTTACATTGCCGGAGTTGGAAACGACCCAAGAGAAGGTAGAGAGTTCAACATTGAACGTCAAAAAGAGATGTACGATCCCAAAGGAGAGTACCAGGAGTTGTGGGCAGATTAAGCCTAATTCTTTCTACATTTGGCTATGCAAAACCTTCGTGTAGCTCTTATCCAATCTGATATTCATTGGCATGAAATAGGTGCGAACCTAGCCATGTTTGAAGAGAAAATCTGGCAAATACAGAATGATGTGGACCTTATTCTACTTCCAGAGATGTTCCAGACAGGCTTTACTATGGAGCATAAGGGGTTAGCCGAGCCCATGAACTTCAACACTTTTAAGTGGATGAAGCAAATGTCTGCGCAAAAGAATGCAGCTATTTGCGGTTCTTACATCGTCAAGGAGGAGGGCAAGGTGTTCAATAGGCTCTTGTGGATGCAACCCGATGGACAGTTTAAGACCTATGATAAGCGTCACCTTTTCCGAATGGCCAATGAGCACAAGCATTTCGATATGGGTGCAGAAAAGCTCATAGTAGAGTGGAGGGGCTGGAAAATCTGCCCAATGGTTTGCTATGATCTAAGGTTTCCTGTGTGGTCTAGAAATGTAGACTTAGCCTATGATCTGTTGGTTTATGTGGCGAATTGGCCAGCTGTTAGAGTAAATGCTTGGGATACTTTACTGGAAGCAAGAGCTATTGAGAATGTGAGTTATTCTATTGGTCTCAATCGTGTAGGGAAAGATGGAGTTGGCATTGGATATAATGGTCATTCAGCGGCTTACAGTCCAAAAGGAGAGCAGTTGGCGTTTTCTGAAAAGGAAGAGATTATTTACGTAGAACTTTCTGCTGAAAGCCTTCAGTCGTTCCGTAAGAAGTTTCCTGCTCACCTAGATGCAGATGAGTTTGAAATCAAGAGTTGATAGATTTAGTTAAGACGGCTTTCAACTGTGCGGTAGATTCAAAGTTGTGCACCGGTTGTTTCAACATCTGTAAGACTTTTTGCAGTTGTTGGTTTTTCCCATCAACAAAGAATAGCCGGTTTGCTTTGCTTTTTCTTAAGGCTTCTATCGCTTTGGAAAGAGCGCCTAGACCTTCTGATTCAACTACATCGAAAAAGCATATGACTTGTTCTGATTCAGCTATCATTTTAGCGATCTCCTGAACTAAAAATGGCTCCGATTTACTGTCGGCTTCCACAAAGTTAAACGCTGCATCAATTTCACTTAATACGTCTTTCTCGGTAAAGCTAAAAGCGATTCGCTCTATGGGTTTTATCTGAAAGTAACAGAAGAGGATCATCGCTGAATCAGTATTCTTTTTGTCAAACTCTTTCCGTTATTCGCTCTTACTCGAATAAGGTAAATGCCAGCAGGTAGTGAGCCAAATTGCAAGTTGAGTACTGTGGATTGCTGAATAGGAATAGCTTCTTGAATAAGCTTTCCATTTAAACTTATGATGTCTACACGCCCAGAATTATTAGTCAGTATTTGCGTTTGGTTGTCGGTTGGGTTTGGAGAAATAGAAACTCTCAAATCTGTTTCAGATGAGTTGTCATCTTGTATGTTCCTCAGAAATAATAATCCTCCCTTAGAACTGCCTACCACTAATGAGGGGCTACCGTCACCAAAAAGGTCTACCGCTGCCAAGTAGCTAGCTCGTCCCAGTCTAGTGTTGGTAAGGGTTTCATTATTTAAAAGTAAGTCTTGATTGGTGTCTGACTTTCTAAAATTTTCATCTGCTTGGTCGCTGTGCAGAGTAAGCATTCCACGACTATCTACGGTTATCACTTGTGGCTTTGCATCGGAAGAGAATCTCCCTATGGCAATTGAAAGGTTCTGTCTGCTAAAGTCATTTTCAAAACTACCAAAATCGGTTTGCTCATCGGAGAAAGTGAAGCTTCCTCGATTATAATATGCAGACATGCTTCCGAATTGTTGGCCTATGATGAAGTCATCAAGACCATCACCATTCAAGTCGAATAGAGTAGGGTTACTGGCTTCACTCACGTTTAGTTCTAGGTCTATTGGAGAACCAAAGTTTCCGGAGTTGTCTCTTGGAAGAACAAAAACTCTTGCATCCAAAGGGCCAACACGTGCTTGCAAGATTAGGTCTGTATTGCCGTCTCCATCTAAGTCGGAAAAAAGAGCTTTAAGTTGGCTGAACCCAAGGCTAGAGAGGCTCTGAAAGTCATTAGTTATAAGTTCGAAACTTGGGTTGAAGCGGTTGCCTGTGTTTTCATAGTGCCAAATAGTTCCTATAAATTCACCGTTGATTTGAGTCCCTGAGTTGCTGATGAACATATCCAAATCTCCATCGCTATCTATGTCGAAAAAAGTAGGAAAGGCATTCTCTCCAACATCAATCATCTCGTTTTGTAAAAAGGCTGAAGATGTGTTGAAATCAGGGTTCTCATTAGAGCCTAAATTGATGAATGAATTGACGTTTTTCTGAAAGTCTACCAAGTTGCCAACGTTGTTGTCAAGGTTGCTAGAAACAACGAGGTCCTTCAGTCCATCAAAATTGATATCTTCCAAGAAGGCAGCGGGAAAAAACTGAAGACTCACAGGGTCGTCTGGGGGGTAAGTCTCAAAGGCTGTCATTAGCGCTTGGTTAGCGCTTCCTTCATTCCTGAAAAAGTATAAATTCTCGCAGAGTTCATCGGAAGCAATGATGTCTATGTCACCGTCATTGTCGGCATCAAATGGGGTAATCGTTTTTCCTCCAGCATGCAAAATCACCTGTTGGTCTGAAGGTTCGCTTACTAAATTGCTGAATCCACCTACAGTGCCACAAGGCTGTCCAAACGAAAAATCGTTACATCCACAATCATAAAAATCGCCCCAAGTTCTAGTGACTCGCGTGAAGGTCAAGTTCCCACAGTTGCCAGTGTTTTCATAATAATCAATTGAACCTGCGCTCCCGAATCGGTAGGTGAGAATATCCAGTGCACCGTCTCCATTAACATCTGCAATACCCGGAATGTCAGTTGGAGCCACCTGAATGTTCGACCCAGAATCCCATGTCAGAAATTCGCTGGCCAATTCCCACGTAACACTGTTGGCAGTACTCGTGTTTCTATACACCTTAATCCCCAAAGCCGTGCTAGTGAAAAGGTCCTTTAGCCCATCGCAATCATAGTCTTTCAGAATCATCCAATTCACTACATCTTCAGGAAAAAGGTTTTGGTAATTAGGACTAAAAACCCACTGGTTATTTATGTTTAAGTAAGTTGAAAGGCTTCTTGAGATACGGTGAAAAATTACTAGATCTAAAATTCCATCACCATTTAGGTCCATTGTTTGAAACTGAGCCGAGTTCAATCCTCCTTCAAAAGCCCTGTTCATTATCTCATTGTTTTCTGAAACAGGAATACTCTGATCGAACTTAAATTGAACCTGAGCTTGTATGCTCAGAGCAAAAGAAAGTAGAAAGGCAGTTAGTGAGTACCGCATTGAAAGTTTTCAGCTGGCTAAGTTAAGTTCAACTGGTTAGAATAACGTAATTTCTGGTCGATTGATATTAACTTCGGGCTTATAACTATTTCGAATGATTGAACAGCTGTATCAAACCTTTTTAAAGAGCACTGGTGTTTCTACCGATACTCGTACTATTCAAGATGGAAATATCTGGTTCGCTTTAAAAGGGCCTAATTTCAATGCGAATAAATTTGCTCAACAAGCATTAGAATCTGGGGCCATGGCCGTAGTTGTAGACGACCCTGAATTTGCTAATAATGATCAATGCATTTTGGTTGAAGATGGTCTTGTGACATTACAGAAGTTGGCTAATCATCACCGAAAACAGTTCAAAATTCCGGTTTTGGGCATTACTGGAAGCAACGGAAAAACCACCACAAAAGAACTGGTTAGAGATGTGCTGGCTAAGAAGTTCAATGTTCTAGCCACAAAGGGTAATCTTAACAATCATATTGGAGTGCCTTTAACACTGCTTAGGCTAAATAGTGATATTGAGTTTGCTATTATTGAAATGGGGGCGAATCATCAGAAGGAGATAGCTGCACTTAGTAGCATAGCTGAGCCAGAGTTTGGACTGATTACCAATATTGGTAAGGCTCATTTAGAGGGCTTTGGAGGTCTTGAGGGTGTATTTAAGGGTAAGACAGAGCTTTATGAGTTTATCTCGGCTAGAAAAGGAAAACTATTTGTGAACAGCCGAAATGAAAGATTGCTAAAAAAGGCGCAAGCACTAGTAGACGAGGTTTACACCTATCCAGAAGAAGGAGACTATTTTCACGCTAAGTTGATGTCTAACAAGCCCAATGTTAAACTCAAATCTGATTCAGGCCAGTTGATAAGTACCAATCTTGGGGGAGAGTATAACTTTGAGAATATGTGTGCAGCCTTGTGTATTGGAAGATATTTTGGTGTGGAGGAAGATGATGCACTAGAAGCTATAGCTGCTTATCAGTCAGACAATAACAGATCGCAATTATTAAAAAGAGACTCCAATACTATCTTTTTAGATGCTTATAATGCCAACCCCACATCTATGAGTCTATCGCTACAAAATTTTGCTAGTGAAGAGGGGTATAAGGTGGCGATTTTAGGAGATATGTTTGAGCTAGGCGATGAAGCGCAGCAAGAACATTATGCCATTGGAGAGCTCAGTGCTACACTTTCAATAGACTTGGTAATATTTTGTGGTAAGCTGATGGAAGCTGCACATAGGGCCAACCCAGATTCATTGTACTTTGAGTCTAAGTCTGATTTAGCGTCATTTTTGACTGCTAATAAGCGAACAGACACGTCTTATTTGGTGAAAGGTTCTAGGGGTATGAGTTTAGAGAGCCTAGTAGAATTGCTTTAAAATAGAGAGAGGGACGGCACCACCCATCCCTCAACCTCAACCTAAGAATTGGTGACATGTACTGCTTAACCATTTAAACAATAGTCACCTTTTTTTAATGTCATTTAACCTTGAAGACGGCTGTGTTCTCCTCTTCATTAACTTCAAAGCCTCTACCTTTTTGAACTGCTATAGTTTGAGCTGCGTCTTTCAAACTCGAAAAAGTGGTTGTTATCGGGCTAGTCAATTCGCTTGAAGAGAAGTCATGTTCAATTTCAACCTTGTATAGTCTTTTTATTTCGTTGAGAACTTGCTCAAGAGGAATGCTCTCGTAATCATACTGGCCATTTCTCCAACTATCAATTCTGTCTGCCCTGGTTTCTAGTATTTCGGAAATTGAACCATTTTCTACATTGACGGCCATTCCTGCGGTCAGATATTGTTCATTGCTCTCGTCCTGAGTAGTAACTCTCACTTTTCCCGTTTTACATGCTACATGTAATAAGTTAGCTCTAGAGCGAACATTAAAACTAGTGCCTAGTACCTGTACCAAGCCATTAGTGGTTTCTACAGTAAAGCTGCTGCCCCGTTTCACTTCGAAAAAAGCTTCTCCAGTCAAAATGACTTTGCGAGCCGTGGCCCAGCCCTTCTCAGGAAATGAAACAGAACTTTCAGCATTTAAGTAAACTGTAGAGCCATCTGGTAGCTCAACATTGCGCACTTCCGCAAGGGAAGTTTCTATAGTGATTTGATTGGTATTCTGTTTTAGAATGAAAAAAGCACCGATTGCTAAGATGAAAGAGGCCGCTATTCCGATTACCCAACTTCTTCGCGAAATGGATATTACTTTAGGTGAATAGATTTCTGAAATTCTACTTTCAAGCTTACTCCAAGCCTCTGCTTTAGATATTCCATCTGGAATATTGAGCTGCTTGGCTTTCGAAACGAATTTGTCCAATGACTCGAATTGGAGATCATTTTTAGCCTTTTCTTTGGCTTCTTGACTAGAGATTTTACCCTCAAGCCAATCTTGTTCCCAATCCGTTAGGTGCTCTTTTCCGGTCATTGCGCTCTTAATACCCTGAGCGTCAAGAAGACCCTACTATTATTGGATAAAATTTAGAAGTTTAGATTCAGAAAAATAGATGGGGTCCTGTCTAGTAATATAATATTACGGAAGAGATCTTCTGGTAACTGGGCGTTCGATCCATCACTAATAGCACGCTCAATCTCATCTCTTTTTAGCCTTTTGCTGTGAATGTTCATTCGGTTATACAAGTTGAGTATAGATAGGCCAATCTCACCTTTCATATACTCGTTACCAAATTTCAAGGCAACAGAAATATCCATTCGGTGATAGGCTGGTAGCCTCTCTACTGTTTTTAACGTGTTTACTACCTCGTAGTCAATTATCTGATTTTGGTTGTCTCTTATAAAGTTTATTGTGGGACTATAAAATGGTTTACCACTGCCATATACCCATGTAGCAGATAGATTCCAGTTTGGTAGCTCTAAGATGTTCACCAATTTGAGTTCATTGCGCTGATCTTCTCGCGCAGCAAAAAACTCATTGTTGTTTATTTCTTCAAACCTGTTTTGAGCCCTGCTATGTGTGTAAGAAATCCACCCTTGGTAGTTGCTCCAGCGCTTTTGAAGGAGCACGTCTATGCCTTCAATTTCGCTAGTTCCTTGTGTTATGTTAATGGAAGGCACTTGTTGCTGTTCGGCCGTATTATACAAGTGAGAGATGTTGTATTCAGTGAGGCCAGAAACGTTCTTTTTATAGTACTCAACATCAAAGGTCAGGTCATTCTTCTGATATTGAAAACCGGCTATGTAGTGGTCGGACTCCATTACCGGAAGACTACTTCTACCGTTCGGATCATTTCTGTCGTATGCTAAGTTCCAGCCGTTTTCACTATTAGAATAGGGGTCGTCATACACCTCTTCTCGCATAAATTGAAAATACTTTCCTGTGGTGGCTTTCAGTTCAAGCGAAGGGCTGAGTTGGTAAATAAGTGCCAATCGCTGACCAAAATAGCTGTTGTCACTAACGTTAGTAGTGTTGAATCTCCCGCCTATTTTTAGCTGTAGCTTTTTGCTCAACGAAATATTATCAGAGAAATATGCCGAAAGAATATTGCCCTTAGCACTTGGGTCTCTATTATCGGGAGTTGCTCCAGAAAGGTCTCTAATATTGTTTTGACTGAATACATTGATATTAGAAAATGTTAGGCCAACATTTAAGTTGTGTCTGCTGCCTAAGCTTACTTCGTTTCTAAAGTTTAACTGAAAGTCTTCAACGGAGTTATTTCTTTCTAATTCATAAAGCCCCGTGATGTCACCAGTGTCGGTTCTACGTTCATTATTGTAGAAATAATCGAAGAAATGGCGAGAGTATGCGGCTTGGAGGCTAGAATAATAGTTTCTGTTCCAGTTTCTGGACCATATAAAACCTACTCCTGTATTACCCCAGTCAGCTTTTTCTTTGTAGCTATCTATTTGATCGATTGTCGATGGATCGTTAGGGTCTTGAAAACTGACTATATCAAAGTCAGTGTCTAAGTCATCATTTCCCTTATAAAGGCTCAAGCTCATTACATCTCGTGTAGATACTTTGTAAGAAGCCTTTAGGTTTACATCGTAGAAATGAAAGTCAGGCCTTATAAAATCAGATTCATTCTGGCCATTGTTGAAGGCCTGTTGGTTAACCTGATTCGATTTATTACGATAGTTAGAATATAGGTTTTCAAAAAGATTACTTCGGATGATGTCAGTATAAGCTCGTCTTCCGCTTATATGAATTGCTCCTCTGCCACTTGCAAATGGAAGATTAGCACTGAGTCTAGCACTTAATAAGTTAATACCGAAAGAATAATGGGGTTCATTAAAGTTTCCTGTGGTACCTGTAATGTCTACAACTCCTGATACTCTTCCTCCATATTTAGCATCGTAGCCCCCTTTGTAGACTTGAATATCTCTTACGGCATCCGCATTAATAGCACTAAACACTCCAAAGAAATGGTCTAGTCGGTAAATGGTGAACCCATCAAAAAGTACAAGGTTGTGTGCCGAAGGGCTGTTTCTGATGGTAAGTGCCGAAGAGGTTTCATCTGCACCACCTATTCCAGGTAAGTACTGCAAAGATCGGAAAATGTCTAATTCCCCTAAGCTGGGAAGAGCTGATAAGTTTTTCGGGTCGATGGTGATTTGAGATATTTCATCTCCATACTTTACAGTGGTGAATTTGTTTTCAACCACAGTGAAATCAGAAAGGTCTATCGCACTTTCTTGCATCAAAATTCTCATGGTTTGTTTAGAACCACCCGGCTGTAGTTTAACCTCCTCTTTTTTATAACCTAAATAATTGACCACAATAGTGCTGGTGTCTGATGGTACCTGAGGGAGGGAAAAGTATCCGTCTTTGTTGGTGATTACGCCTTTGCTGAGTCCACTTACACTTACTAAAGCATTAGGAAGGCTTTCTCCTGTGTTGGCATCTTGTACTAGGCCGAATACAGTAATGTCAAAGAGGCTTGGTGTGTTTAGGTCTAGGTCTACATTCTTGGGGATTAGAATTATTTTATCATTCAGTAATTGATAGTCAATGCCCTTATTGGCCAGGATTTTATTCAGAAAGTCGGTTACTGGTCTATTAGAGAAGTCGCCACTTACTGTAGTTCCAGTAATTAAGGCATCATCATAAGCAATTTTCAGGTCGTACTTGTTCTTAAGAATACGCAGTACTTTGGCTAAAGAAGCATTGTCGAAACTTTCTGAAATAACAATGGAATTGATGTCTTGAGCCAGACTGATTTGGCTGAAAATCAACAAGCATATAAAGCACTTGACTAACCGCACTACTCAACTATTACTTGATTGCCTTCGGTTTGAATAGATAACCCCATTGGTACGAAAACAAGTTGTAAGGCTTCTTTCATATTGGTTTTACTAAAAAAACCAGAGTAAAAGCGTTGGCCTATTTCCGACTTTACTTCAATCTCTATCTCGAATTGTCTTTCTAGCTCTTCTATCACGTTGTTCAATGGTTCGCTGTTAAAATAGAAGTTACCCTCTCTCCAGGTAGCAGTTTGGTTTAGGTTGAACTCACTGACAGCTAACTCTCCTTCTATAAGTTGAGCTTCTTCTTCTTTCTCGATAATTACACTGTTGCCTCTCGATTCTACCTGAACCTTACCTGTAAATACGGAAACCTTCAGTTGGTTAGATCTACTATAGACATTAAAAGAGGTGCCCAACACAGTAATGTGCGAATGATTACCTAAGACCTTGAAGGCTTCTCCATGTTCAACATCAAAGAATGCCTCTCCCGAAAGAGTAACCCATCTGTTTTTCTCAAAATCTTTCTCTTTGAAAGAGAGTGTGCTTCCTGCGTTTAGGGTCACAGTTGAATTATCGGGCAGTACAATAGTGGCGAGCTCGCCATCTGAAGCTGTATAGGTTGTTAGCTTTTCTCCTTTATTGAGGTAGCCAAAGACCGCTACTAGGGCTATGATAGCCGCAGCTACTAACCAGAGCCATGGAGTTTTTTTAGTACCGTTCGGTTGTAGGACTCTGAGATTATCTGATGGCTTTGACTCTATTTTGGCGATTAGATCACTCCATGCTTCCTCTTTACTCTTGCCAAAATCAGGCACTTTTAATCTCTCAGTGAATTCAATGACTTCCTCCACCTGAAGTTTCTCTTCAGTAGATAACTCTTTATCGAGCCAGTCTTGTATGAGTTGGTCTTTTTTCACTGTTCTAAAATAGCTTAAATTTTATACTTAATGTGCTCTCTAATATGGCCTAAAGCTCCATGCATTCTTTTTTCTACTGCTTTAACACTCAGCCCTAGCCGGTCAGCAATTTCCTTATAGGTCATTTCTTCAATGCGATTCATCAAGAATACCTCTCTTTGTTTTTCTGGCATGGCCGAAATAACCCTTTCAAGTTCAGCTTTGAACTCTTTCTCTTCTAAGGCAAATTCGGGTGATTGCTCTTCTTGGTGCTTATTCTGTTTCTCAGCAAATGTCAACACTACCTTGTCATGCCTGATTTTATTAAGCAACATGTTATTGGCAATGGTATAAAGATAGCTTTTGACAGTTTCTTGCTGTACATCGTCTCGCTTATCCCATAGCTTCATGAAAACATCTTGGGTAATGTCTTCCGCTAAATCACCGTCACCAGACTTGTAGTACAAGAAGTTCTTGATTGGGGAGTAGTACTGATCAAAAATGCTCTTAAATTCAGAAAGAGTCATGCAAGGTTAAAGCTTTGGCTAAAGATAAAGAAAAATAGATTTTTTGGGAATTCTCTAGGCTTGAGAGCTATGATGAAAAATTTATTAAAATATTTTCGCCTACCTATTTGCATTAATGAAAACTGGGGTTACCTTTGCACTCCCATTACGACAAAAGCAGCTAAAAACTGCGAAAAAGTCAGGAAATGGGCGCTTAGCTCAGTTGGTTCAGAGCACCTCGTTTACACCGAGGGGGTCGGGGGTTCGAATCCCTCAGCGCCCACACAAAAAAAGCCAGTTCAAAAGATCTGGCTTTTTTTATGCTCTATAATTTGGTGTTTGTTTCCCTAGGCATAACTTCATTCTTGTTATGCACACGCTTTATATTCTTTATTCAAAGGGCCTCGATCGATACTATGTCGGTGAAACTGAGGATTTCGATGTTAGATTAGAACAATATAATACAGGTTATTTCAAAGACTCATCAACATCAAATGCCAGTGATTGGGAAGAATATTTAACTGCATTTTGTCAAGATAGGTCTTATGCTAGGAGGGTTGAAATGTTCATCAAGAGGCAGAAGAACCGCGTTTTTGTAGAGTCTTTGAGGGGTGATAGTCAAAAGCTAGGTTCGATTATTAAGAGGTTTATGTAGGTCGGTGGTTCGCCCCGAAGCCTCGGGGCCCTCAGCGCCCACACAAAAAAAGCCAGTTCAAAAGATCTGGCTTTTTTTATGCTCTATAATTTGGTGTTTGTTTCCCTAGGCATAACTTCATTCTTGTTATGCACACGCTTTATATTCTTTATTCAAAGGGCCTCGATCGATACTATGTCGGTGAAACTGAGGATTTCGATGTTAGATTAGAACAACATAATACAGGTTATTTCAAAACCTCATCAACATCAAATGCCAGTGATTGGGAAGAATATTTAACTGCAGTTTGTCAAGATGGGTCTCATGCTAGGAGGGTTGAAATGTTTATCAAGAGGCAGAAGAGCCGCGTTTTTATAGAGTCTTTGAGGGGTGATAGTCAAAAGCTAAGCTCAATTATTGAGAGGTTTATGTAGGTCGGTGGTTCGCCCCGAAGCCTCGGGGCCCTCAGCGCCCACATAAAAAAGCCAGTTCGAAAGATCTGGCTTTTTTTATGACCTATAATTTGGTGTTTGTTTCCCTAGGCATATCTTCATTCTTGTTATGCACACGCTTTATATTCTTTATTCAAAGGGGCTCGATCGATACTATGCCGGTGAAACTGAGGATTTCAATGTTAGATTAGAACAACATAATGCAGGTTATTTCAAAAAATCATCAACATCAAATGCCAATGATTGGGAAGAATATTTAACTGCAGTTTGCCAAGATAGGTCTCATGCTAGGAGGGTTGAAATGTTCATCAAGAGGCAGAAGAGCCGCGTTTTTATAGAGTCTTTGAGGGGTGATAGTCAAAAACTAAGCTCAATTATTGAGAGGTTTGTGTAGGTCGGTGGTTTGCCCCGAAGCCTCGGGGCCCTCAGCGCCCACACAAAAAAGCCAGATCGAATGATCTGGCTTTTTTTGTGCCCTATAATTTGGTGTTTGTTTCCCTAGGTATAACTTCATTCTTGTTATGCACACGCTTTATATTCTTTATTCAAAGGGCCTCGATCGATATTACGTTGGTGAAACTGAGGATTTCAATGTTAGATTAGAACAACATAATACAGGTTATTTCAAAAACTCATCAACATCAAATGCCAGTTATTGGGAAGAATATTTAACTGCAGTTTGTCAAGGTAGGTCTCATGCTAGGAGGGTTGAATTGTTTATCAAGAGGCAGAAGAGCCACGTTTTTATAGAGTCTTTGAGGGGTGATAGTCAAAAACTAAGCTCAATTATTGAGAGGTTTATGTAGGTCGGTGGTTCGCCCCGAAGCCTCGGGGCCCTCAGCGCCCACACAGAAAAGCCAGTTCGGAAGATCTGGCTTTTTTTATGCCCTATAATTTGGTGTCGAGATTTTTGGCGATAACTACTAATACTTTTCAGGTACTATGAATTTCCTATTTAAGGGAGTCAATTATAAAAAGGCAAGTGGTTCAGGGGTTCGCCCCGAGATTCTCTTTAGTTTAAAACTGAAAAATATGGGTATCAAAAAGCCCTTCCATAGAAAGGGCTTCCAATATAAATCTATCACACTGAACTCAGGAAGCTCAGTTAATTACTCCTCAGGAATTTGATTGAGTACAGTTTGGTGTTCTTCTGAGTTTACATCTCCAGAAATAACTAAGGTTCCTTTTAAGCCGCCTTTAGATTCTAACGAATAAAGTGTCGATTCGTCTCCAGGATTGGTCATCCCGTCAAACCTATACTTCTTGATAATCTTAAGGTCGGTAGGCTTAAACTTTTGCTTAGACGCCAAAGCATTTACTCCATCTTCCGTTAATTCAAATTGTTCTTTATATCCTCTCTCATTTAATGTAGCCATTACCTGAGATAGTGTTTCTTCATTTGTTTTCATCATATTTATGAAACGGAGCAGTTCGCTGAATGTTTATTCAAAAGGCTGTTCAATCTGTCTGAATATCTATTTTCGTAGGTCTTTTTATGAAGCTGAGTATTATAATTCCCACACTCAATGAGGCTGCCATTATTGGCAAACAAATACAATCGATAGCCCAAAAAGCCAATACAAAAGACATTGAGATTATTGTGGCCGATGCGTATAGTGAAGACGACACAGCCGATATAGCTAGGGAGGCTGGTGCTAGTGTGGTTTTGGTAGATCGATGCTGCAGAGCTCGTCAAATGAATGAAGGAGCTAAGGTGGCTACGGGCGATGTTTTTTACTTTGTTCATGCAGACCTAACCTTGCCTGATGGTTTTTTCGATGATATACTGGAAGGAGTCGCTGCTAAACGGTCTTACGGTTGCTATCAGGTAGCATTTGACAGGCCTGTAAAGGGGCTTCAGTTTAACAGTAGTTTATCCAAATATCAGGGGATATTTTTTAGAGGAGGAGATCAGACCCTCTATATGACCAAGGCATTCTTTAGTAAGATTGGAGGTTTTGATAATGACATAGTCATAATGGAAGACTATGAGATTCTTCTTCGCGCTAGTCGTTACGAGAAAATAAATATTATGCATGCAAAGGTTATTATCTCAGCAAGGAAGATGGAGCAAAATAATTATTTCAGAACCAATTTGGTTAATGTGCTGGTTTTCAGTCTCTTCTTTCTTGGCGCTTCTCAGAATACCCTTGTTCGTATTTATCAGAGGTTTGTGAAAGGTGCAAAGTACAGAGAGATCGAATAGAATTTTTTTAATAAAAGTTGTCTTCGAAGCTGTTTTAGTAAAACATCATTTTGCATCTTTAGTACAGTCACGACAGGTAGGGCGTATGATTTTGTAGAGGTCGGGCTATTCAACCAAATCTTCTGCTATGAACGTTCTACTGAGTTACCCAATTTTCCCAACAAGTTTCTGGTCTTTTGAAAAAGCCGTACAAGGTATTGGCAAGAAAGCATTTATGCCGCCTCTGAGCCTTGTTACTGTTGCAGCTCTGCTTCCACAAGAATGGAATTTCAGACTTAGGGATAGAAACATTGAGCCTGTTACTGAAGATGACTGGGAGTGGGCCGATATGGTAATGCTTTCTGGTATGATTGCCCAGAAGGAGGACTACATGGCACAAATACAAGAAGCCAAGAGAAGGGACTTGCCTGTAGTTGTTGGCGGCCCTTATGCCACTTCCCTTCCGAATGATATGCTAGCTGCTGGTGCAGATTTTTTAGTTCTAGATGAAGGTGAGTATACCATAAACCTATTTGTAGAGGCCCTTAAAAGGGGTGAAACTTCAGGCATATTTAGGTCGAAAGATAAGCCTGACGTGACTTTGAGTCCAGTGCCTAGGTACGACTTGTTGCAGCTAGACGCTTACTTCTTAATGGCGATTCAATATTCGAGAGGCTGCCCTTTCCAATGCGAGTTTTGCGACATCATTATTCTATATGGAAGAAAGCCTAGGACGAAAACTTTTAGCCAGGTAGAAAAAGAGCTAGACGTCTTATTCGACCTAGGTTGGAGGGGAGGAATCTTCTTTGTAGATGACAACTTCATTGGAAATAAACGAACCGTGAAGCCATTCCTTGAGAACCTTATCGAGTGGCAGACTAATAAGGGGTATCCATTCAGCTTTACCACGGAGGCTTCCATAGATATGGCTCAAGACGATCGTCTTTTGGAGCTTATGGCCTTGAGTAAATTCTCTACTGTATTTATAGGTATTGAAACGCCAGATACGGATAGCTTGAAGCTTACTATGAAGCATCAGAATAACAGAAAGCCAATGAACGAGTCGCTGGAAAAGATTGCGAAATCTGGGCTCAGAATTATGGCGGGCTTCATTATTGGTTTCGATGATGAGAAAAAAGGTGCTGGAGAACGAGTGTTCCAATTTGCAACAGAGAATGCTATTCCTGGGGTAACATTCAGTATGCTACAGGCTTTACCGGGAACAGCTTTGTGGGATCGCTTGAAGGCAAGTGGTAGACTGTTGGATGACGCTAACCTGAATCAAACCACGTTGCTCAACTTTGTGCCTACGCGACCTATCGAAGAAATTGCTGAGGAGTACGTAAATGCATTCTGGAAACTCTATGACCCGAAAGTTTACTTAAAACGAGTGTTTGATCACTTTATGCTGGTTGGGCAAGCCAAGGTTCACCAAGACCCTGAATTAAGAAAGAAACTTGCGAACCAACATAAAACGGACTTCGATCTTAAAGGAGTTTTGTTCGGTCTGAAAATGCTTGCTAAGCTAGGCTTTGTTAGAAGTACACGCTTCGTTTTCTGGAAATACCTCTACTTAATGTTTAAGAAGAACCCTGGTGGAATTGGCAACTTCTTGTCATTCGCTGCATTTATGGAGCATTTCCTTCCATATCGTAAAATGGTGAAGAAAGAGATTCAAGAAGCGTTACAGGCCAGAATCGATGGAAAAGTGAAGGTGTTAGATACCAACATTGAGCTATCGGATGAGCTCACAGAAGGAGTAGAGTGGTATAAGGCGAGTTAATTATTTCAGTATATCTAGCAATTTTTTAGGGTCTTGTCTGTTGTCCCAGAATGCAATAATTATGATTCTGCCTTCTTTGACCTTATAGAATAGACTATAATGATTCATTGCTGCAACTCTGACTTCTGGTAAAGAGGTTTGTGGGTGTTCAAGAGGGAAAGAAGCAACAAGTGTAAGTCTCTGATCTATTTTGTCGAGAAGCTTATTAGAAAATCGATTTGAGTGTGTGCGTTTATTCCAAAAAGAAAGTACCTCTCGAAGCTGTTTGCTGGCTGTCTGTGTCCAGATTATTGTGTTTTGAGCCATTCGCGTTCTTGATCGAATAGTTCTTTATGAGGGATGGTCTGTCCGCTCTCTAAGTCTTGCAGAGACATTTCTATCATCAGCATTTGCTCTTTGGTGAGCTCAATTTGTTTCTCGTCAGAAAAGGTGCTGAGTAGCTTGTCTACGGCATTAAGTATATCCTTATCACTTACTGCCATGAGCTTAGTGATAAGTGTATTTCGAAGGTTTTCAACAGTTGCCATGCTTAAAATTAGAAAACGATTTGATTAGTACTTAGTTGCAAACCCAAAAAAAGCAGTCTTCCCAAACTGCCTACTCTTAATTTATAATCTCTAATTACACATTAATTCCAAAAGCAGGTTGTATTACTTGATCTAGGAATCGAGTAGTTATGCCTGTCAATGAGATAAGAGTATTATGTAGTTTTATCTCGTCAATAAATTAAAACACACACAAATGGAATATCAATCTTTAGAGGTTATTGCTAGCCTCAAAAAACAAATCAATGACGACAAGATCTTTGCTCAAGCACTTGTTCTATCGCTAAAGACAGCAAAAGAGAATGCTACAGGTGGTAAACTCAATGCAGACCTTTATGATGCATTGAATAAGTTGTATGACGACAATGCTTGGCCAACAACATCTGACGATTACCTCAGGTATCTCAAGACTTTTGCTGAAGTGGTTCCTTCAGAAAACCAAGTGCCTGGCTATACAGCCTGGAATAATAACGATCAACAAAACGGCTATAGCCAACAGGTATATGATAGGCTGTGTCAGTTTTATTGGTTGGTAGATCAAGGTCCTAAAGTAGATGGTGCAAAAGTTACTTTGCAGGATTACAAGAGTAAAATCAACGATTTTAGCTTTGCTGAATGGTTAGATCAGTATGCCGATGCTTGGGGAAGCTTCTTGAATACAACGGCCTCCATGACTCCTGAAACGCTCAAGTCTTTTGAAGATGACGTGATGTACAATCTTCCAGACTACTCAGACGATAAGCCTAATTGGACTACATTCAATAAGTTCTTCTTCAGACAACTGAATTCAATTGAGCCTAATTTACAACCTATGCGTCCGGTTGCGGCACCTGATGATAATACCATTATCAGCTCGCCAGCAGACTGTACGTTTAAGGCGATATACAATATTGATGATCAGGGTAATGTAGTTGAGCCGTTGTCCAATGCGGAAGGTATTACCTTGAAGCATACGCATACCATTGGTACTGTACAGCAATTGCTGAATGACAGTCCATTGGCTGAGCGTTTTTACGGAGGCACCTTTGTTCACTACTTTTTGAATCCGTTTGATTATCACCGTTTTCATGTGCCTGTAGCTGGTAAAGTGGTAGATTCTCAAAAAGTGCATGGCAATGTTTTCTTGAATGTTGAGATTACAGATAACCAATTTGATGCTCCTGATGGTGCTGGTGACGGCTATGAGTTTACTCAGGCCAGAGGAGTTATTATCGTGGATACTGCTGGTAGTGATGCTGGCGATGTAGGCTTAGTTGCTACTATTCCAATTGGAATGGCGCAGGTGTCTTCTGTGCACATGGAATTGCAAAACGGTGCTTTGGTAAACAAAGGGGATGAGTTTGGCTATTTTGCTTTCGGTGGGTCCGATATCATTATGGTGTTCGAACGCCCACAAGAGGCCTTAAGGTTTGTAAAGCATTGGGACAACCGACAAGTGAATGCTACAGACGAGCAAAAGCAGATTGCTCCGTTCCACTTTAAATATGGACAGCCTTCAGTGATTTTTAAATAGACTGGGATATAATAGAACTTGAGAGGTGGCTTCCAGAAGCCACTTCTCAAGTTTCTCTTTTCTAACCGAGTGAAGCCAATTTCTCTTCTAAGACCTTAATCTTAGATTCGGCATCGGCCTGCTTCTTCTTCTCATTGGCCACTACTTGCTCAGGAGCTCCATTGACGAACTTTTCGTTGCTCAGCTTTTTCATTACGCTGTTGAGGAAGCCTTTGGTGTACTCCAATTCCTTAGTGATTTCCTCCTTTTCAGCCTCTACATCTATTGAACCTTCAGGTAGTGGTAGGTAGAATTCATCCGATTTGATTACAAAACTCAATGAGTTGTCAATCTTTTCTTCAGTGAATTTCAGTTCTCCAATGTTACAAAGCTTTTTAATGGTGCCTGCAAATCTTTGATAAGCCTCCTGCTCGTTCGCTTTAATGTATAGATCAAGAGAGTCTTTTGGCGAAATGCCTTTGCTACTTCTGGCGTTTCTGATTTGTGAGATCAGTTCAAAAGCCACTTCAGCATTCTTTGTTAGTCCTGAATCGGTACTTCCAACTACTGGCCAAGAAGAAACAATGATGTCATCACCTTCCGCTCTGTCTCTCATTTCAGACCAAATTTCTTCCGATATAAATGGCATGAAAGGATGTAATACCTTCATGATCTTCTCGAAGAAGTTGAGCGTTACTTCATAAGTTGCTGGATCGATTGGTTCACCATAGTTTGGCTTAATCATTTCTAGGTACCAAGAACAGAAGTCGTTCCAGATGAGCTTATAGGTAGCCATTAGTGCATCTGAAATTCTAAACTTGCTGAAATGGTCTTCAATCTCAGCCAATGTCTCATTAAATCTAGAGTCGAACCACTGAATAGCTATTGTATTCTCACCTGGAGTTGAGTTGCCGCTAACTTCCCAGCCCTTAACCAGACGGAAGGCATTCCAAATTTTGTTGGCAAAGTTTCTTCCTTGTTCTACTAGTTTCTCATCGTACAACAAGTCATTTCCGGCAGGAGAAGAGAATAACATTCCCGTTCTAATGGCATCTGCTCCATAGTCTTTAATCAAGTCCAACGGATCAGGTGAGTTGCCCAATGACTTAGACATTTTTCTTCTCTGCTTATCGCGAACAATACCCGTTAGGTATACGTGCTTAAATGGTTTTTCACCAGTGTATTCATAACCAGCAATAATCATTCTGGCTACCCAGAAGAAAAGAATCTCAGGAGCAGTTACTAATACCGAAGTAGGGTAGAAGTAGTCCAAGTCTGCATTCTTTCCTTTGATGATTTTGCCCGTTTCTTTGTCCCAGCAGTCGTCATTGAAGCCATCGAAAACAGACATAGGGAATAACCATGATGAAGCCCATGTGTCTAGTACATCTTCATCTTGGTGTAAATCTGCTTCAGTTAAGTTTTGGTTGCCAGACTTTTCTTTGGCCAATTGAATGGCTTCTTCTAAGCTTTCTGCAACTACGAAGTCATCATCACCTTTACCATAGAAGTAAGCTGGAATTCTTTGCCCCCACCACAGCTGACGAGAAATACACCAGTCGCGTACATTTTCCATCCAGTGGTTGTAGGTGTTCTTGAATTTCGATGGAAGTAACTCTACTTCGTCATTCATTACCACTTCATGGGCTGTTTTGGAAATATCTTTCATGTTGATGAACCACTGAAGCGAAAGCTTCGGCTCAATCACTGTATTAGTTCTTTCAGAACGACCGATTTTGGTAGTGAACTCCTCAAAGCCCATCATAATACCTGCTTCATCTAGGTCTTTGATAATCTGCTTACGAACAGCAAAGCGCTCCATTCCAATATAGGCTTCAACTCCGCACTTTTCATTCAATGTGCCATCAAGATTGATGGTGTCGATTACCTCAAGGTTGTGTCTCTGACCAATTTCGTAGTCATTCGGGTCGTGTGCAGGCGTAACTTTCAGGCAACCAGTTCCGAATTCAATGTCTACATAGTCATCGCCAATAATCGGAATCTCACGATTTACGAAAGGAACAATAGCCATCTTACCGATGAGGTGCTTAAAGCGCTCATCTTTTGGGTTAACGGCAATACCAGTGTCACCCATAATGGTCTCAGGGCGCTGTGTTGCTATAACTAGCGTCTCGTCTGAGTCCTTTATCTTATATTGAACTTTATAGAGTTTTGAAGTTTCTTCTTTATCGGCATAGATTACCTCTTCGTTTGAAACCGTGGTTTGGGCTTCAACATCCCAGTTTACCATTCTCCATCCACGGTAGATGTAGCCCTTTTTGTAAAGGTCAACAAATACCCGAATTACCGACTTATAATAAGCATCGTCCATGGTGAACGCAGTGCGATCCCAGTCACAAGATGCTCCTAATTTCTTAAGCTGCTCAAGGATAATTCCACCATACTTTTCTTTCCATTCCCATGAGTATTTCATGAACTCATCGCGAGAAAGGTCCGATTTCTTGATTCCCTTTTCGCGAAGCATTCTCACCACTTTAGCTTCAGTGGCAATCGATGCGTGGTCGGTACCCGGAACCCAAAGGGCTTCCTTGCCTTCCATTCTGGCTTTACGAATAAGAATATCCTGAATGGTGTTGTTGAGCATGTGGCCCATGTGCAATACACCCGTCACGTTTGGAGGCGGAATGACTATTGTGAATGGCTCTTTTTCCGGATTGACTTTGGCTTTGAAATAGCCTTTATCCATCCAATGCTGATACCATTTGTCTTCTACCTTTTGCGATTCGTATTTACTTGAAAGTGACATAAAAGTGTACTACTTAAAATTGAGGTGCAAAAATAGAGTATTAAGTCGGAAGACGGAAGATGGAAGACGGAAGATTCGTCTGTTTAAGGTTTATTGTTTTAAGTTCTATGTTTTTACCCCTAAATCCCCTGAAGGGGACTTTTGTTAATCTGGGGAACAGGCTTTATCTCTCACCCTTTAGGGCCGGGGTCAAATCCGAGTTAGAACATTGAACTTAAAACTATGAACTAATCCTAATTCTCCAATTCGTAGGATAGTAGTTATTCACTCTTTGCTGAATGCGATTGGCCCAACCAAGTCCGAGTCCTTTGTAAGTGATCAGGTTCCAGCCGTTGGGCATCGATTCAAAGTCGAAACTCTCTTTGCGCAGGTAGTTTAAGGTCTCTTCAAGGTTGAGCTCGAAGGTTGAGGCTTTTTCTAAATTTAATTCGGTTGAAAAGGCCAAAGCTTCATTAGGTATGAGTTTTTTGCCTTTTAGTCTGCCAATGTTAATACCTTCTGAAATGATGTAGAGGTTAGAGTTGATGTCATGAATCACCTCTTTCCAATGATTCGGCAAGGCTATGAACAAGTCGTTGTGTTTGATGAAATCGAACTTTTCTGGGTTCATGAGCCAAGGTTTAATGCTGTCAATCTCTTGTCTCGAAGCGAAGTTCATCGGCTTCTTCTGCTTTCTAAGTTTTTTCTCACGCCCTTCCGTTTTTCTAACTGCGGCAATAAAGAGACCTTCACCTTTTACTTTGTGTGGGTAGGCATGAAAGCCCTTAATGCCGTTCGTTTCTGTTTCGGTAAAGCCCCAGTCATTATTAAGGTTAATAGAAATACCTTCGGCATCTAGTTGCTCATTTAACCATTGAAGATTTTCTTCATTTTCTAGCGAATTGTAGGTACAGGTGGAATAAATCAACACACCTCCCGGTTTTATGGCTGGCCAAATATCGGCCAGAATACGTTGCTGACGAGTTGCACAAAGCTTGACTGCTTCAGGGCTCCACTCGTTCATAGCCTCGGGTTCTCTGCGGAAAAGTCCTTCTCCCGAACAGGGTGCATCCACCACGATTACATCGAATTGTATGTTCAGCCTATCAAAATGTGAAGGATCATTATTGGTGATTACTGTATTAGGCAAGCCCCACTTGGTGATGTTTTCGGAAAGGATATTCGCTCTGCTTTTAATGACTTCATTGGAAACCAATAGGCTGCCTTCGCTCAACAAGCTTTGAATGTGGGTGCTCTTTCCTCCTGGAGCAGCGCAGAGGTCAAGCGCAAAAATGTCTTCCTCTAAATCTACCGCCTGTTTCAAAACCTCCTCCAATACCATGGAGCTTGCTTCCTGTACATAATAGGCTCCGGCATGAAACGCAGAATCTAGGGTGAATGATGGACGCTCTGACAAATAAATACCATTGTCAGCCCAAGGGATTTTTTCACCACCTAACTTACTAGAATAACTTTTTAATGGATTGAAGCGAATGCTGGTTGGAGAATCAGTGTCAAGGGACTGAAAGAAAGCTTCGGCTTCAGAAGGAAGTAGTTCTTGGATTTTGGATTGAAATTCTGCTGGAATCATTTAAATCTTGTAAGCCGTTGTGTGAAGGTTTTCTGAAAGTACAAAAGAACTTTGAACCTGACCTAAATTGGCAATAGTAGAAAGCTTGGTAAGCACAAATGTTTCATATACCTCCATACTTCGCACCACTACTTTTAGCAGGAAATCGTAGTTGCCAGCAATATGGTAGCACTCCATTACCTCAGGGTATTGTTCTACCTCGTTTACAAACTTTTCAAGATAAGACCGTGAATGTTTTGTAAGGCTGATGGATATGAAAGCAATAAGTCGTAAGCCAAGTTTTTTGTTGTCGACTAGGGCCACATATTTCTTAATCAGTCCCTCTCTTTCCAGTCGCTTCACTCGCTCAAAAACGGGAGTAGTGGAGAGGTTCAACTGATCGGCCAAAGCCTTGGTGGTAATTCGAGCATCGCCCTGAAGTACTTCTAATATCTTAATGTCAACAGCGTCTAGCTTAAGCATAGAATATTATTCTAGTTCAAGCTCAAATTTAGCAAAAGAAAATGTGTTTATTCTTTTTTGTATATGATTTGTAGAATGATAGTCTGTTTATGAGAACAATGATGGGGGAATAATACAGCAGGTTCAACTTCTACATAGATTTGTAATAGTGTATTGAAGTATGAGTTGGGGATTCCTGCCTTCGGAGGGATGACAAGTACTCGGAACAGCATCAATTAACCTATGGAAGAATTATTAGAAAAGTTTGAGAATAAGCGGCCTGAGATTGTTTTTGAATGGCAAGATCAGGAAACTGAGGCAGAGGGTTGGGTAGTGATCAACTCCTTACGAGGAGGTGCTGCTGGTGGCGGAACCCGGATGAGAAAAGGCTTGAATAAGCGAGAAGTAGAATCGCTCGCCAAAACGATGGAAGTGAAATTTACTGTGTCTGGTCCTCCGATAGGTGGTGCTAAATCGGGTATCAATTTCGACCCAAACGACCCTAGGAAAGAGGGAGTGCTCCGCAGATGGTTTACTGCTGTAAGCCCATTGTTGAAGTTCTACTATGGTACTGGTGGTGATTTGAATGTAGATGAGGTACACGAGGTAATCTCGATGACCGAAGAAGCTGGAATCTGGCATCCTCAGGAAGGTGTTTTCAACGGCCACTTTAAGCCCAATGAGGCTTCAAAAATCAATAGAATCGGTCAGCTAAGAAATGGCGTGGTTAAAGTGATTGAAAATCCATTTTTTTCTCCTGACGTGAACCGCAAGTACAAGATTGCGGATATGATCACAGGTTATGGTGTGGCAGAGGCAATTCATCATTACTACGATATCTGGGGTGGCGATTATAAAACTAAGAGAGCAGTAATTCAAGGCTGGGGAAATGTAGGTGCAGCAGCCGGATTCTATCTAGCACAAATGGGTGTTTCGGTTGTCGGAATTATCGATAGAGAAGGTGGTGTCTTGAAGCAAGAGGGTTTCACTTTCGAAGAAATTCGCGACTTATTCCTCAATAGAAAAGGAAATCAACTAGTAGCTGATGATATGGTTCCTTATGACGAGATCAACGAACAGATTTGGGATTTAGACTTCGAGATATTTGTGCCAGCGGCTGCCTCTAGGCTAATCACTAGAGAGCAGGTCGATCGCATGATTAAGACGAATTTAGAAGTAGTGTCATGTGGAGCCAATGTTCCATTCAATGACCCTGAAATCTTCTTTGGAGAGACAGGTTTGTATGCAGATAGTAACCTTTCTGTCTTGCCTGATTTCATAGCGAACTGTGGAATGGCGCGCGTTTTTGCGTATCTTATGCAGAGAGGTGTGGCGCTTACCGATGAGGCAATTTTTGCCGATACTTCTGAGGTAATTGCCAAAGCCTTGAAGAACGTACACGATATTTCAAATGACCGTACAGGAATATCAAAAAGAGCGTTAGGCTACTCACTTGAGCAGCTGGTTTGAGCTGAGCCCCCTCTCGGTCCCCCCCAAGGGGGAGATGATTCCTTCAGCTCTTTGAAAGGATCATAGGAGTGAGGAGTCGCAGAAAGAGTAAAGTGAAAATTAATAAAAGGTAAGCTATGCCATTTTATCATCGCCTAGGAAAAATACCGCACAAGCGGCACACCACTTTCAAAAAACCTGATGGTGGTTACTATTACGAGCAACTTTTTGGCACCATTGGTTTCGATGGTATGTCGTCTTTGCTATACCATAATCACAGACCTACACAGGTTAAAGAGGTGCTGAAGTCGTACGATGTGTCACCAAAAATTGCGGTCGATAAGAACATGCTTTCGCTCGGAATTAAGGGGTTCGATGTAAAGCCAAAAGAAGACTTTTTAGATAGCAGAACAGCTGTTTTGGTCAACAATGATTGCGAAATTGTATTGGCTGCCCCTAAGAAATCGCTTAGAGAATACTTCTACAAAAATGCCGATTGTGATGAATTGCTATTCGTACATGAAGGAAGCGGAACTTTAAGAACGCTTTTGGGGAATATTCCATTCTCTTATGGAGATTATCTACTCATTCCTCGTGGAATGATTTATCAGATAGATTTCGATACCGAAGCGAATCGACTGTTTATTGTTGAGTCGCACCGACCCATGTATACCCCGAAAAGGTATCGTAACTGGTTTGGTCAGCATTTGGAGCATTCTCCTTTCTGTGAGCGCGATTTTAGAGCACCATCTGAACTAGAAACGCATGACAAGAAAGGTGACTTTGTCGTGAAGGTGAAAAAGGAGGGGATGATTCATGAGTACGTTTATGCTTCGCACCCTTTCGATGTAGTAGGTTGGGATGGCTATAATTTTCCGTACGCATTCAGTATTCATGATTTTGAGCCAATAACTGGTCGTGTGCATCAGCCGCCACCAGTACACCAAACTTTCGAGACCGATGCGTTCGTGGTTTGCTCTTTCGTGCCAAGGCTTTATGATTATCATCCAGAGGCAGTGCCTGCTCCATACAATCACAGCAATATCGATTCTGATGAAGTGCTGTACTATGTAGATGGAGACTTTATGAGCCGCAATAATATTGAACGTGGTATGATTACGCTGCATCCAGCTGGTATACCTCATGGGCCACATCCGGGAGCCATGGAGCGCAGTCTGGGTAAAAAGTTAACGGAAGAGTTGGCGGTAATGGTGGATACTTTCAAACCGCTGAAAGTAACGGAAGCAGCCATGCAAATGCTTAATAAAGATTACCACAAATCGTGGTTGGAATAGTTGAAGGTTCAAGGTGAGCCCCTAAATCCCCTGAAGGGGGCTTTAGTTCATCATTGACGTAACTTCATCTTTCACCCTCCCGATGTTTCGGGAAGGGTTGGGATAAAAACCTTAAAGCTTAGAGCATAAAACTAGTCGTAGTATTCGTGCCAACAGACCAAAAGAAAAGTAAAACAGTAAACTAAAGAATATGGCAACAGAGAACGTAACCTATTCAGGAGAGAAAATATTTAAAGATGCGCAGGATTTTCTGCCCATTAACGGAACAGACTATGTAGAACTATATGTGGGGAATGCCAAGCAGTCGGCTCACTTCTACAAAACCGCATTTGGCTTTCAGTCGGTGGCCTATGCTGGACTGGAGACAGGTGTTAAGGATCGCGTGTCTTATGTGCTTCAGCAAGATAAAATCAGGTTGGTCTTGACTTCACCGCTGAAGCAAGATGGCGATATCAATGCACACATTAATAAACATGGTGACGGTGTAAAAGTAGTAGCCCTTTGGGTAGAAGATGCTACAAAAGCCTGGGAAGAAACTACTAGTAGAGGTGCTAAGTCTTACTTCGAACCAACAGTGGAGGAAGATGAATACGGAAAAGTGGTTCGTTCAGGAATTCACACTTATGGCGAAACAGTTCACGTGTTTGTGGAGCGCAAAGAATACAAAGGTGCTTTTTTACCTGGATTCAAAGAATGGAAATCAGACTATAACCCTTCAGAGGTTGGCTTGCGCTATATCGATCACATGGTTGGAAATGTAGGCTGGGGCGAAATGAACAAATGGTGTGAGTTCTACGCGAAGGTGATGGGCTTCACGCAATTGGTTTCATTTGACGATAAGGATATTTCTACGGAATACACTGCTTTAATGAGTAAGGTAATGAGCAATGGTTCTGGAAGAATCAAATTCCCGATTAACGAACCAGCAGAAGGTAGAAAGAAGTCGCAGATCGAAGAATACATCGATTTTTATAATGGGGCAGGGGTTCAGCATATCGCTGTGGCCACTAATAATATCCTAGAAACTGTAGCTCAGCTAAGGGAGAGAGGTGTTGAGTTTCTTCGAGTTCCTGAAGTGTATTATGACGATGTGCTTGACCGTGTGGGTGAGATTGATGAAGACCTTGAGCCTTTGAAGGAATTGAACATCTTAATCGATAGGGATGATGAAGGCTATTTGCTGCAGATTTTCACCAAACCTGTTTTGGACAGACCAACTATGTTCTTTGAGATAATTCAAAGAAAAGGGGCTCAGTCTTTCGGTAAAGGAAATTTTAAAGCGCTTTTTGAAGCGATTGAAAGAGAGCAAGAGGCAAGACAAACACTGTAGCAAGTTTAATTTAGAACGTCATTCCCGTGAAAACGGGAATCTCTCAGGTTATTTGGAGATCCCCGCCTGCGCGAGGATGACGAAAAAGAATAAAATATGATCAAAGCAAACGATCCAAAACTTAAAAGTTGGGTAGAAGTACCTGCAAATTCAGACTTTTCAATACAGAATATACCATTCGGTATTTTCAAAACAGATAGCCTAGGGCCAAGAGCCGCTACCGCTATTGGTACGCAAGTACTCGACCTAATGGTGCTTGAGCAGAATGGTTATTTCGAAGGACTAGATTTGCCTGAGAACATTTTCGCTCAGCCAACTTTGAATGCCTTCATGGAATTGGGTAAAGCCAAAACTAGAGCGGTAAGAAACAAAATATCCGACCTATTAGAAGAAGGAAATACCGAGCTGAAGAATAATGCAGAGGTATTAAAAGAAGCCTTCTTTGAACAGTCTGAAGTAGAAATGTGTATGCCTATTCAGGTGCCCAACTACACAGACTTCTATTCTTCGGAACAACACGCATTCAATGTGGGGACTATGTTCCGTGGACCAGAGAATGCACTAATGCCTAATTGGAAACATATTCCGGTGGGTTATCATGGTCGTGCTTCGTCTATTGTGGTTTCAGGTACTGACTTTCATCGTCCAAAAGGACAAACGAAAGCCGATGATGCTGATATGCCGTCTTTCGGGCCTTGCCGATTGCTCGATTTCGAATTAGAGATGGGCTTTATTACCTGTAAGGAGAATCCGCTAGGTCAACCAGTAAGTACTGCCGAAGCTGATGAATACATTTTCGGTTTTGTGCTGCTTAATGACTGGTCGGCTAGAGATATTCAGAAATGGGAATACGTGCCGTTGGGTCCATTCTTGGCCAAGAATTTTGCCTCGCATGTTTCTCCATGGATTGTTACCATGGACGCACTTGAGCCATTTACAGTTACTGGTCCAGTCCAAGACCCAGAAGTATTGCCATACCTAAAATATGAAGGGGATAAACACTTTGACGTGAAGCTTCAGGTGGGTATTCAGCCGGAAGGAGTTGAGGAAACAGTGGTTTCTAACTCCAATTTTAAGTACATGTATTGGAATGTGAAGCAGCAGCTGGCACATCATACAGTCAATGGTTGTAACATGCAGGTGGGCGATCTTTATGGTTCGGGTACTATTTCAGGGCCAACCAAACCAGAGTTTGGTTCCATGTTGGAAATCACTTGGAGAGGAAGTGAGCCAGTAAAAATGGCTGATGGAACGGAACGCAAGTTTATTCAAGATGGTGATACCGTAATTATGAGAGGTCACGCTGAAAAGGACGGTGTTCGGGTGGGCTTTGGTGAGGTAACTGCCAAAGTTTTACCAGCCAAGTAATTGGTTAGATTGTTCATATCTGCAATTGTTGTCGGCTGGCGGATAATCTATTTCATCTGGAAATGAAATACTGCGTATTGCTTTTGAAACATTGATAGATATGAACAGTTCTAAATCCAAAACAATCATCACCTGGGTGTTACGTGTAGTGCCGGCACTCATTATGCTTCAAACCTTATACTTTAAGTTCACGGGTGCAGAAGAGTCGGTCTATATTTTTACTCAAATAGGAATGGAGCCATGGGGTCGATATTTGGTAGGGACCACTGAGTTGATTGCTGGCATTCTTCTATTTACGAGATGGTACGGACTTGGGGCGCTTATTGGCATTGGAGCCATGGCTGGTGCTGTATTTTTCCACCTAACTAGCTTAGGAATTGAGGTGCAAGGCGATGGTGGTTACTTATTCGCTTTAGCACTTACAGTATTAATTAGTTGTGCGGTTCTAGTAATTTTGAACTTCAACGACATAAAAACTAAACTACTTTCAATCATCAAATGATTATAGATCCGAAAGAGATTTCTCAACCACAACTTCACGGTTATATGCTGGGGGTTATAGGGCCTCGGCCAATTGCCTTTGCCAGCACAGTAGATGCTCAAGGCAATGTAAACTTGGCTCCTTATAGCTTTTTTAATGTGTTTAGCTCTAACCCGGGTACACTTATTCTTTCTCCTGCATTACCGCGAGACAAGGCCAAAAAGCATACCCTGACCAACGCTATGGAAACGGGTGAGATTGTCATCAATATAGTGAGCTATCCAATTGTCGAGCAGATGTCTTTGGCAAGCACAGCATATCCGAAAGGTGTAAATGAGTTCGTGAAGTCGGGGCTTACAGAGGAAAAATCTCAATTGGTGAAACCTCCTTATGTGAAAGAAGCCATTGCAGCTTTTGAGTGTAAGGTGAAAGAAGTAGTGCATATGGGTGATGAACCTGGTGCCGGAAACCTGATTATTTGCGAGGTTGTTTTGGCTCATTTGAAAGAAGAGGTGTTAGGTGAGGATGGAATGCCCGACCCTTTCAAAGCAGATTTGGTAGGTAGAATGGGAGGCGACTGGTACTGTCGAGCAAATGGTGATGCTATTTTTAAGTTGCCTAAGCCAAACAGAAACTTGGGGATTGGTGTTGACATGATACCGGATGCAATCCGTAATAGTTCAGTGCTTACTGGCAACAACTTGGGTAGATTAGGGAATATTGAAAAACTACCAGGAGTTGATGCCGTAGAGGCATTTTCTCAGACTGATGAAATAGTTGAAATACGGCAACGTTTTTCTGATGACCGAGCGGGTTTTGTAGATGCATTACATACCTTAGCGCAGAAATTTTTAGAAAATAATCAGCTGGAGAATGCGTGGTTAGCACTTCTTCAAACACCTAAAAAACCTACAAAATGAAAAAACTCTTAATTGTATGCATGTTGATGACCATCGGTTTTGGTGCGTCAGCTCAGTTCACTCTTGGACCAAGAGTGGCTATTACCTCAACTAATCTAGATATCAGAGAAAATGTAGCAGATGTAAAATCGGGAGACGCTGAATTCGGTTTTCAGTACGGTGCATTTGCCAGAGTGAAAGTGCCTATTGTTGGCTTATATGTTCAACCTGAATTACTTTTTAGTAAAACTGAATCTACGGTGACTACAAATACCAGTACTGTAGATTTAAGCTTTAATAGAGTAGATGTCCCTGTTATGATTGGTGGTAAGCTTGGACCATTGAGAATAAATGCCGGTCCATCATTCAGCTTTTTGACTAGTGCTGAAAGTGATGTTGCAGGAACCGTAACGGATATCAAAGACAATTACAGCGATACTACTGTTGGTTTTCAAGCTGGGATAGGCGTTGACTTCTTAAAGTTTGTTATCGACTTAAAGTATGAAGGCTCTCTTAGTGAGAGATTTGGAGAGTCTATTACTGCTGGTGGCGCTACTTTCTCTACTGATGAGAGGCCAAGCCAGTTGCTATTGGCAGTGGGTTTCAAATTATTCTAATCAGATATAGAAATTTTATACATGAAAAAGCCTCGGAGAGAAATCTCTGAGGCTTTTTAGATTAAAGTAGAATTACATCAAAACCCTTCCTGAATCAAGTCGAAATTGATTACAGAACCAACTACAGTTCCTGAAGATACTGCGATTGAAACGGCTCGCATGTTAGATGCGTCTCCACAGGCATAAACACCCGGTACCGTTGTCATTTGTTTGGGATCTACCTCTATAAGTCCATGTTCTCCTATTTCGCAACCTAGACTTTGAGCTATATTAGTGTTTAGCTCGAACTCAGGACCATGATATAGTGCACTGATTGTGTGACTACTGCCGTCTCTTAAAATGATTTTGGAGATCTGCCCATTTTCATGAACAACAGATTGGATCTCTGTTTCAATAATGTTGATATTATTGCGGTTGATGGCCTCCAATTGTTCAACTGGTAAATCAAGCTTGCCATTCGAGAAAATAGTCAGCTCTTTGGTGAGGTTGGAAATGAGTTGAGCATAATGGAAGGCTTTCTCTCCATTAGCTAGTATACCTGTTGGTTGCCCATGAAACTCATAACCGTGGCAGTATGGACAATGTATGACCGATTTTCCCCAGCATTCGGCAACTCCAGGAATATCGGGTAGAATGTCTTTAATGCCAGCAGCTAATACAAGCCTCTTGCTGCTAAAAGAGCCTTGATCTGTTTCTACAGTAAAACCTTCAGGTGTTTTATCGACACTCAAGGCCATGCCATCCAAAAACTCTACCGTTTTGTATTGTTGAACTTGCTCCTTTGCAATTGCGCTGATTTCGGAAGGTTTTCTTCCATCGTGAGTAAGGAAGTTTTGTGAATGAGGGGTGAAGCGATTACATGGCTGACCAGCATCAATAACTAGTGTTTTTCTCAATGACCTACCAAGCGTCAACGCTGCTGAAAGCCCTGCATAACTTCCACCTATAATAATTACCTCATAGTTCTTCATACCCATCTCTTTTGAGCAAAGGTAGTTCAGAAATCAGCAAATGCAACTTTGTTGCATTTTAATTCAGCAAGATAAATTAGTTTGAAGTTGAATTGATTCTGCCAAAACCTTTGCAGCTTTTGGCTTTAACCTAAACCAAAGCTCTGGTTCAATCATTTCCATTTCAATAACCGCAAGCTCATCATTGTTATCTCTGATAATATCAACTCTAGCGTAATGAGGCTGAGGATCACAGGCCGCTACGGCTTTTTCAGCAAAAGTAATTTCTTCAGCTGTTGGTTCATATTCATGCACTGATCCGCCAAAATCGTCTTGTACCCTAAAGTCACCAGGTTTGGCAATTTTGAGTACAGCATGTGTGAACTGCCCACCCATCACCATCAGTGATATCTCGCCTTTTTCTACCACGTTTTTCTGGAAAGGCTGAAGCATCATGGCTTCTTCCTGAATTAGCTTTTGGAAAATAGGCTCATGCTCATGAATGTTAGATAGGTCGATACGGTAGGTATGTCTGGCAGCTCCAGAAATGCAAGGTTTTAAGATGCATTCATTCCATTCTTTCTGGGCAAAAAGAGCTGTAAGGGTAGTTACTACTCCAATTTCAACATAATGGGTTTCAGGGATGTTAATACCTTTCTCTTGTAGATCGCGCAGGTAGTGTTTGTCCATATTCCACTGAATTAGCTCATATGGATTAATCATTTTGGTGACCTTGCTCACTCTTTCGAGCCAAGCTTTCCATTCTTCGTATCTATCGAAATAGTCCCAAGTAGTTCGGAAAATCACAGCTTTGGTGCTTGACCAATCGAAATCAGGATCACTCCAGCTCTTTCGTGCAACTTTGAACCCTTTGCCTTCAAGAGCTTCTTTTACTAGCCCATCTTCCTTCAAAATATTCTGAACGTACCAGTCTGGGTTTTCAGGGATTACATAGCGATCGTCAGTGAGGATTACTACGTCAAAGATTTTTTCGGTCATTACTGAGCTGCGTTATTAGGTGGGTTAAAGGTAAAGCCTCGGGCATCACTACCTTCGTAAAAATCTACCTCTAAGCCAATCAGATACATGGTTTGCCTCTTTTCTACATGAACAGGAATTTCATTAATCGAGTAAGTGATGTCCCCATCTTTGGGTTTGTCAAAACCTAGCATGTAGCCTAAACCGGCACATCCCATGCCTCCTTTAACACCTATTCGTAGGCCATATCCTTCAGGAATACTTTTATTTTCCATGATATTCTTGACCTCGATGATGGCCTTTTCGGTCAACTTCACTGGCTCTAAAGCGGGAATGGTAGAATTTTTCTGCATTTCTCTCGTAAAATTAATAGGTAAAAGAGATTCTCACTATTTTCAAATCCAATTTCAGTCCAAACATTACGGACACCCATTTATGGATTATATAACCGAATTAATCAAAATCTTAGTTCCTGCCTTATTGGTAATGTATGCCATGTTTTTAGTGGTAAGGAATTTTCTTCAAAAACAGTTCGATCAGAAGCTCATTGAAGTGAAGCTAAAGAATACGGAAACTACTTTGCCTTTAAGATTGCAGGCCTATGAGAGAATGGCTCTTTTATTAGAGAGAGTTTCGCCCAACAATATGTTGTTGAGGTTGAGCGAGCCGAGTATCTCCGCTTTTGAATTTCAGCATTTGTTGCAGAAAGAAATTAGGGAAGAGCTGAACCATAACCTCTCCCAGCAGGTCTATATTAGTGATGAAGGCTGGAAGAAAACTAAGGCCGCAGTGAATGAAGTGGTTGCCATAATTCAAGGCGCTGCAGAAAAGATGAATGAGAAAAATAATGCCATTGATTTGGCCGAGGCCATTTTTGATCTTATGATTAAGGAGAACAAAGAGCCGACAGCAGATGCGTTACTTTTTATAAAAGCAGAAGCTAGACAATTACTTTAATATGAGCAGAACTGAACCGAATTCTACTGAGAAAAGATTTTTTGAGCGTTTTAAGCAAAAGGCTACAAAAATTGTGGGCGATTCTTCGGCATTAAAGAATCTATTAGTGAAGGTTCAGAATAAGATGGATGACATGGAAGATGACGATAGCCTCAAAGGTAAAATTGTCGCTTACCTGAATCTTGTGGTTCGAATGATCTCCAATTCTGTTTCGGGTCGATACCCAGATATGCCTTGGCAAACGTTAGTGATGATTGTTGCAGGGCTTATTTACTTCATCGCTCCAATTGATGCTCTGCCTGACTTTATTCCTGTTGCTGGGTTTCTAGATGATGCTACAATACTCGCTTGGCTTGGCAAATCTTTCCAAGACGATCTGAATAAATACAGAGAGTGGGAAGAATTGAACCTTTCGCGTTAGTAGTAGTGTTTGCTCAATGCTAATACATTGAGAATTGAAATGAATATCTCCCCAGAATTACTTAGAACAACATACGATTATTCAACCTACAGAGCACTTATAGATGGGCTTTTGGAAGAAGGAAAGACAACGGGTGCTAACCAATCTGAGTCTTACATCAGTTATGCTTTGATGAACCAGAAGCGGATGCGCAAATGGGAGAAAATTGGTAAGATCAATCTTGAGCTGAAAGAAAGAGTGATGGATGTTGACAAACCCATGACTTGGCTAGTGATTACAGAAGGTTGGTGTGGAGATGCTGCTCAGATTTTGCCTTTTGTGGCCAAACTGGCAGAAGAAAACCCTATGATCAATATGCAGTTGGTTTTGCGCGATGAGCACCCAGAACTAATGGATATGTTTTTAACTAATGGAGGTCGTTCTATTCCCATCATTATAGGGCTGTCGGAGAAAATGGAAGTTCTAGGGCATTGGGGCCCAAGGCCAGAACCAATTCAACGCGAGTTTCTAGAGAATAAAATATCTGGAGCTAAGACTGGTAAGGAATTTTCAGAGTACATGCATTTATGGTATGCCAAAGACAAGGGGGTTAGCTTCCAAAGTGAATTTTTGGCTATTTTAGATGTATGGATTCAAAAACTGCAATCATTGCCGGTGCAAGCGGGTTGATTGGAAAGTCACTCACTCAAAGCCTATTACAAAGTAAGAACTATGGTCAGGTCATTGCTTTGGTTCGCAAGCCATTAGGCATCCAACACGAGAAGCTCAAGGAACTCACGGTAGATTTCGATAAGCTTTCTGAAATGACAGATTTTCCCAAGGGAGATGATATTTTTTGTTGTTTGGGAACCACCATGAAGAAGGCAGGCTCAAAGGAGGCTTTCTACAAAGTAGATTTCACCTATTGTTATGAACTGGCTAAAACTGCTTTAAGTGCAGGAGCCGATCGTTTCTTCCTTATTTCTGCTATGGGTTCAGACAAGAACAGTCGCTTTTTTTACAATAGGGTGAAAGGCGAATTGGAAGATAAAATCTCTTTTCTGAACTATAGAACCATCTACATTTTTAAGCCCTCACTGATTAGAGGCCCTAGAGAAGAGAGACGGCCGGGAGAGAAGTTTGCACAAGTCTTCACTCGCATCATTCCTTTTATTGGTCCACTGAAAAAGTACAAACCCATTCATGCTGACAAAATCGTAGATGCCATGATGAAAGTAGCCCGTCAAGAAGACAAAGGCTGCTATTTCTACGAGTCTGAGATTATGCAGAAGATGTAAAGTGATTTGATGATTCGGTAATGGGTTGATTTGATGATGAAAATTAGAGTTTGGAAGGTTTGGTTGTTGTCGAGTTTGATTATGGCCATTGCTGTCTACTTTTCTACCTCAATTGATCCATTAGATTTAGATAAATCCAATGACGTACAGCTTCATGACACCTATTTTGTTATACAGAATTGGTCGTTTCTGTTGATTTGGACTCTTCTGTTTTTAATAATCAATGGAATTATTGCCCTGATCTATAAACTCATTCGTTACTTCATTGCTTGCTCCACACCCTAACTCATCCTCGTTTCTAACGAGGATGTCTGAACAAAGCATTTTAAATGCTAAATTGAAATACACACAATCTTAACCCTATGTCAGGCGATCAATACAATATTCAAGACCAATACGGTTACTATTTTTTAACAATGACCGTGGTTTATTGGGTAGATGTCTTCACTAGAGCTGAATATCGAGATGTAATTGTTGATTCCCTTAATCACTGTATTGAGCACAAGAATCTAGAATTAAATGCATGGGTTGTGATGTCAAATCATGTTCATCTAGTTGGAAGGGTGAATGGAGGTCAAGGGATGTCTGCATTTTTAAGAGATTTCAAAAAGTATACTTCTAAACGTATTCTAGAGCTAATCGAAGAGCTGCCAGAAAGCAGAAGGGACTGGTTGCTTGATAAGCTTTCATGGGAAGCTAGAAGAACGAAAAGGGCAGAAAACTATAAGTTATGGAAAGACGGAAGTCATGCTATTAGCTTACAAAACATTGATGCCATGGGCAAAGTGGATTACATCCATATGAACCCAGTCAGAGCTTATTTAGTACAAGCCCCAGAACATTATATTTACAGTAGCGCGATTGACTATTCTGGAGGTAAAGGGTTGGTGAAAGTCAATGTTCTTTAATGCGCGATATAATCGCCCTTTTCAAATGTCCTCGTTATAAACGAGGACAAGTTAGGCGCTTCAACTCATCCTCGTTTCTAACGAGTATGCAAGAGCAGTGCATTTTCAATGCTTATACGTTGCTCAATTATTAAGTAGGCTAGGCATTCTTACTTCATAGCTCCATCCACTGTCTTCCTACCACCAACTACTGGCAATGTTAAACTCGTACCGTTAAGGTCAATAGTTAATTGAGTACCCGGTTGTGGGTGAAGAGTGAATTCCTTGTCACTAGAGAAAATCATCAAACCAATCTGCTGGCCGGCTGGAATAATCTGATCATCAGGTTGTAAGTCGAATGAGACAGAGTAGAACTTACCTGGCTCCAAAGGCTCACTCTTGCTAATCGACTTATAGTTCTGTGGATCTGCCCAGCCTCTAGTGATGATGTTATCGTATATCTTGGCATTATCTGCCGTATTCCATGGCAAAGAAACCAACCAAACTGAAAGGTTGGCAGCAGGCTTACTGCTAGCAAGTTTAACTGTTACTTTGGCCACACCAGACAAATGCATTGGTTCGGTTAAAGTAGGAGTTAGGTAAAGCAATCTGTTTTCTGAGTTAGTAGCTTGAGCCAGTTCAGCTCCAGAAATATTTACATCATCAATCAATGTTTCGGTAGTTTTTGACTTTCCTTTTGAGGTAGAAAGTACTCCTGCGCTATTTCCTCCTGCTTGTAAATAGAAAGTGACATCCTTTGCTCCAGGGTTAGGATAATCAGCATAGGCTGTTGGTTCTTGCTGGCTATCATATTCTCTTACAATCTGAGCTTTCGGATCATTTTCTACGCCATTGTCTACTCCGTGAAGATACTTGGTAAACCATCTATTCATCATGCGCATTGGTGGAGGTCCACCATGGCCTGCCTGGTGATAGTAGATTTGAACTGGTAAGCCCATCTTCTTTGCTTGCATGGCTATGCGGTAGCTATGCTCTGGCATTACATTCCAGTCGTTAAAACCATGCGACATTAACAGTGCGGCTTTCATAGGCTTCATTTCGTTCAGGTAATCTCTACCAGCCCAGAAGTCATTATAATCGCCTGTAATTCGGTCTAAATTATTGGCTAGTTCCGTATCTCTTACGGTTTTGTTGTTGTAGGGTCTTTTCGACTCCTCACCACTATGGATGAAGTCGTATAATACATCAATATCTTCGCCTAAATATCCACCAGGGCTTCTTACTAAGCCATTCGATCTATAGTAGTGATAGTACGAGGTGTTAGGAGCAATTGGAATGATGGCTTTTAAAGCGTCTACTCCAGTCGTGGCAGCAGCTAGTGGCAGCGTTCCATTGTATGAAGTTCCTGTCATGCCGACTTTTCCAGTCGACCAATAGGCTTCTACTTTCTCATTTCCTTCGCGGTTTTTGTAACCGTTGTCCTTTCCCGCTAACCACTCAATAACAGCTTTTGGAGCTAAAGACTCATTATCTCCACCAACTGTTGGAGAACCATCAGATAGGCCTGTTCCGGGTGAAGAAGAGTGAATTACTATATATCCTCTTGGTACCCAAGTTCTGATTTGAGAGTTAGATATGATAGGTCTTTCTCCTCTTCTTTGAACTTCTACATGTGTTCTTGGAGGAGGAGTGTCGCCTAATTCATGCTTAACGTCCCAAAAGAGCCCCTTTGCCATGCCAGCAGTACCTGCATAATATGGACTGGTTTCAAATACTACCGGTAGTTTCAGGCCTTCTGTTTCAGTTTGTTTAGGGCGAGTAACAGCTACGTGCATCCTATCCAATTTGCCATCACCGTCAGTATCGAATTCCGTTTCTACCCAAAGGTCTTCACGAATCCATTCTTCAGGATTGCTGAAAGCTTCAACAATTTGTGCCTCACCATCCTTGAAAATGGGTTTAGCATTTTGGGCCAATGAAACTTGAAGAAATAGAGCTAATAGTAATGATATGGAAAGACGCTTCATGACTTGAGTTTTAATGCAGGTCACCAATTTATGAAATTATGCTTTCTAATCTTTGGCTAATTCCATGAGCATGTTTTTGATTACTGATGCGATTAACTCGGGTTGATCTAGATGGATACTATGTCCACTCTTTTTAGCTATGATTTGTTGGCTGTTGGTGGACAATTTCAAAAAGTCTTTTTGAAGCTGCCTCGAGTGTTGCCTTAGTGCTTTGCCACTCCAATTTTCATCACCCTCTGGTTTTTTCTTCTTACCCCCAGTGATAACGACCAGGGGGATATCGCCTAAATCATATTGATCGTAGTGTTCATGCATTTCCTGAAATATTTCGGCCTCATAGGTAGAAGACTGCCCTTTAATATAGGTCCATAGACGTTCATTGTAAATCCAGTTGAATCTTTGCTGATCCTCTTTGCTGAACTTTTCTAACTGATCTCCAAAGTCTCGTTTTGCCTTGAAGGAAGCGATTTCCCTCTCAGGATTTACGGGGTCTGTGGATACTGCGGGGATTTCTTTTTTAGCGTTGAGTCGCATTTGTTTCCACTCCATAGTTTCACTTTCCCGATTGAATATTTTTAAGACTACATCAGGATGAGTAGCATCTACAAATATTAAACCTGCTGTTTCACTTTTGTACTGAACAGCGAACTGATGGGCCAATATCCCGCCCAATGAATGACCTACTATAATGTAAGGCTCAGGAATGTCAGCTTCTTTGAGCATTTGGTAGGAGTCATAAACCTGTTGTATTAGAGAATTACCGTGACCATGTTCGCTCCAGCCTTCTCCATTCTGATCAATGGCTATAGCATGAGCAAACTCCCCCACAAGAGGCAGAACAAGGTTCCAATGTAAAGCGATTTCGCCAGCACCGTGAAAAAATATAACTGTAGGTCCATCCTTAGATTCGCCTGCTTCGAGGTAGTGCATCTTGTAACCACCCATTTCCACCATTTTACCTGGAGGAGGGAAGTCTTTTTCTTGAGCAAAGAGTGCTTGGGAGTAGAGTAAAAGGATTAGTAGTTTCTTCATCTCATTCATTTATGTAAGTGCTTACATAAATGATGTATTGCCTGAAAGAAAAGTTCTATTTGATGTGATGAACTTGAGCTTCAACAAAGTCAGTTCTTCAATTTAGAATTCGGCCAATTTCTATTGATTAGAATTGAAGTGATTAAAACGTAAGCGAGGAAGATGAGTGCCATTTTCGATTCCATAAATTCCGGATACCAACTTTCCCATGCTTCCCATTGCCAGGCTGGGTCGGGAATTGTCTTCCAGATAAAGGTGAGGGGAAGAGAAAGTAGTCCGAGTAAGATCAGCTTTGAGCGGTTGATTTCCTGCAACTCATAGATGATCCATGTTGCTATAAAAGGAAAGCCCAAGAAGATGATGCGCGTCATATCGCCACCAGCCAGAATACCAAAGGCCAGATACAAGCCAGAGTACATCAGTAATAGGTTTCGGGTATTATCGTAGCGATTAGTTTTTCGATAATGGTTAAATGCTAACCAAAGTGCAGGCCCAAAAGCCATCGACATGGCAGCTAACCACCTGACTAATTCAAAAGGGTTTAGAATAGCTTCTTTTGCATGATATGCCAAAGTGATAAAGGCGCCTCTTCCTTCTTCAGCAGGAGGAAAGTAGAAGTTGGCCAAGTATTGTGCAGTTACGGACAATACAATTGCAGCAATGATCAGAGGAACATTATAAAAGCCTTCTTTGGTTCTTCTATCGTGCCAGACAGCATAAATGAAAAGTATAATGGGTAAAGCAATAAATGACTCTTTCTGAATGGTGGCTAGTGGTGCGAGCCATAGCAAATGGATGAACTTTCTTTTCAATACGAGCCAAAGAAAGAGTGCCTGAAAAGTGTAAGTAGGTAAATCCACTGTTATCGGGTCGAAGGCGTTAAGCCGAATCATGCCCGTCCAGTGAAAGATGAGCCAGGTAAATCCTGTCCAAAACCATTTCAGCTCGAAGCCTAAATCTCTCCAGAGTAGGAAGAGTACGGCTACTGAAAGTAAGCTGAAGATCAGGTTGACATATTGAAAGGAAGGGATGATGTCCGAGCCAAAAACTGAAGCTATCAATGGTACGAAAACCCGCTGATGAAAAGGGTGAGGCACTTTGTAGTCTTCGCGATAGCCTTTAAAGTAATCGTAGATATTGCGGTAGTCATTACCATCGAATTGAGGAGCGAAGTCATAGCTCAAAGAAGGTTGAGTCTTCTGGTAAAAGAAAAATGCACCAAGCGTAAGACCGAGAAAAACGAAAAGCCAGTAGCCCTTAATCCGCATAGGGTGAAAATACCAAAACAATCACGTCATGCCGGAAAAATCGTCTATATATTTTCCAATGGACTATTTTATCTGGTATTTCCTATGGCTTGAGATTCTAGATATTTTTATTCTCTCAAGAAAGTTGAGAATAAAAATTCTGGAATGACGAATTAAGCTGTGGTAGATCCCTCGCTCACTCGGGATGAAAACACCCCTAAAACTAATTCAGTGAACTTCCGTCCATTGGTTTAAAGGCTTTTTTACTCACCCTCCCGATGTCTCGGGAAGGGCTGGGGTAGGAATTAGGTTGATTTGATGAGCTAAAATTGAATGCATTTTTGAATTATTCTCATGGACTCTTCAGATTTAGATTGCTAACCCTTTCTTTTGAATCATGATAGCAGTAGTGCAGCGAGTTTCGGAATCGGCAGTGAAAATTGATGGCAAGATAAAAGCCGAGATTGGTATTGGTGTGATGGTTCTTCTGGGAATAGAAGAGGCCGATAATCAGGAGGATGTAGAGTGGCTCAGTAGGAAGATTTCAAACATGCGCATTTTTGATGATGAAGCTGGAGTAATGAATAAAAGTCTTCTCGATATTAATGGTGAGGCTTTGGTAATTAGTCAATTTACGTTGCATGCGAGTACTAAGAAGGGGAACAGACCTTCATATATTAAAGCAGCCAGACCAGATGTCGCGATTCCGCTTTATGAGGCTTTCAAAAAGCAATTAGTGACTGATTTAGGAAAAGAGATAGGTTCCGGTGAATTCGGAGCTGATATGAAAGTATCTTTGGTAAATGATGGTCCAGTCACCATCATCATCGACACAAAAGACAAAAAATAATGAGTATGGATAGTAAAGGAATAAGCGCACTGCAGGAAGAAGTAGATCATTGGATTAAAACAGTGGGAGTTCGATACTTCAATGAATTGACCAATATGGCTCAGTTGAGCGAGGAGGTTGGTGAAGTAGCGAGAATTATTGCACGCAGATATGGAGAGCAGTCGGAAAAGGAATCTGATAAGTCTAAAGACTTGGGCGAAGAATTAGCCGATGTGCTTTTTGTGTTGGTCTGCTTGGCCAACCAAACAGGAACTGACCTTCAAGCTGCTTGGGAAAAGCGAATGGAGAAAAAAACTTCTCGAGATAAGGATAGACACAAGAATAATGAAAAGCTAAAGAAGTAGAATTTTACTTTCTTTGATAACCAAAAGAAAAACCATGAAAAAACTAATTTGCCTAAGCCTAATGTTTGTATCGCTTGCTGCCTTTGCGCAAAAGCCTTACGAATATAACCTGTCTGCTGGAGATAAATTTGAGGTCTCTGTAGATATGGTTCAGAATATCGAACAAAACGTAATGGGACAGAGTGCAGAAACGCAACAAGATGTAAACTCTGTAGACCTTTTCGAGGTGCTCTCTGTTTCCAATGGAATTTATACTATTAAGTCTACAGCTATTTCTAGAAAGGTATCTATCAGTGCGCCAATGATGTCTATGGAAATGAACTCTGATGGAGAAGCTCAAACAGACTTGCCTTTTAAAGTAATGGCGGGTAAAACGTTTCAGTTTACCATGAATAAAAAAGGTGAAGTGTTACAAGTTATGGGCTTGGACAAAGTTAGAGCAGCCATGAAAGATGAGCTTGCTGGGACACCTTTTGCTGCTCAGGTAGATCAGCTGACGGCAACTTATCAAGACGAATTTATCAAAGGTACACTAGATAGCCAGTTCAATATTTACCCTAAAACCAAGCAAGACACATGGGATAAGTCGGTGTCACTTGTTATGAATAATGCGCCAGTAGAAACAGTGGTGAACTTTGCTTACACAGGTGCTAATCAGATTACTGGAACCGGAGATGTAACTATGAAGGGAGAGCAAGAGCAAATGGGGATGACGGTTTCTTCAGATCTTTCTGGGAAGCAATCTTCAGTGTTTGACATCGATGCTAAAACAGGCTTGCCTGCTAAAGTAACGGTTAGCCAAGATGTATCTGGTAATATGTCTGCTCAAGGAATGGACATTCCAATGAAGTTAAAGACAAATGCCACTACCTCTATTACTATGAAGTAATTGTAAGGGGAGGATGAAACTATTCCTCCCCAATAATTTGTTAGCACTCATAATTCTCAACAACACTGGTCATGTTAATTCTAGAAATTATAGGAATCGTTCTTCTGGCATTCCTGGTGCTCAATGTCATTCTTTACTTTGTTGAGCCTAGCCTTATAGCTATTACATTTTCATTAGTGCTACGTCTATTTTTTAGGAATCCGCCTATGGTGGACATGGAAAAGCATTTTAAGGCACATCAAATACTGAAAGATAACTGGAAGGTTATTCAAGAAGAACTATTAGAGGTGCTGAGAGATGAAAAAAGTATCCCTAAGTTTCACGAAGTAGATAAAATTCAGAGATTTATTAATGATGGTGATAAGTCGCCTTGGAGAGTGTTCATGTTTAAGGCTTATGACAACTGGCAAGAAAAGAATTGCGAGAAAGCGCCTAAAACTACCGCTCTGTTAAAGCAAGTGCCAGAAATTACCACGGCCATGTTCTCTATTTTAGGGCCTCAAAAGCATATTCCACCTCACAACGGTTTTTACAAAGGAGTTTACAGATATCATTTAGCGCTGATAATTCCCAAAGAAGGTGAGTGCTACATTGTAAATGGTGGTCAGAGGTACGATTGGAAAGAAGGTGAAGACGTACTTTTTGACGATACGTACAAGCACGCAGTATGGAATGCTACCGATGAAACTAGGGTTGTCCTTTTCTGTGATGTTTTCCGTACAGACCTCCCAAAGATTTTCCAACCTGTGAACAGATGGGTGTATGGCTTAAGAGAAAAAAGCCAAAGGCTTCAGTCTGTTCTTAAAAAGGCCGAGGTACAGGTGGATTTAAAGCCACAAGCAAGTTAATGCCATAGTTGTTTTTGTTGGTCAGCCTACCTGTTTTAAAGGTGTGCATATCGGTAGCATTAAAGATTCCTAATTGCGGTTTTGTTCAAGACGATTGATCATTTTCTTCATCTGATCAATTTCTTTTTCTTGAGCCTTGATAATTTCAATAGCCAGTTGTTTTACTTCAGGGTCTTTTAAGTCAGCATTATTGCTTGTAAGTATGGCAATAGAATGATGAGGTATCATAGCCCTCATCCATTTGACATCGTCAATAGGAACTTGCTGCCTTACTAAAAATGTCGAAACAGAAATTAGCATAACACTGCCAACAATTATAAGGCTGTTCTTCATTCTGTTCTTGTACATGTTTTTCATAAACAGGAACATGATGATAGCCATTCCACCAAGCCCAATGAAGGTCATGTACATTCGTGTCCAACTGAAATATACATGGTTGAACTCATATGTATTGAAATACATAGTCAAATACATTGAAATAGCTGAACAAAATAGCATCAAGATAAACCGAGTATAATTAGCACTTTTCATGAAAAAGAATGTTGATATGAACTGTCTTATTAACAGGGGCAGGGCTATTATGTTAGATTAATTATGCCTTGGAGGGTGCTTTTTAGTCCAATAGTTCTATTAATAATAGGAAATAGCCATGGGTGCTGGGTAGTTTGGTTGGCAGTTATCCGTTAATCGGGAATCAGAAATCAGTACCGGATCCGTCATTGAGAGGCGCAAAATGAACGTAGTGGAATTTTGCAACGAAGCAATCTCTCTGTTAAGATGCAGAGTGCAAAGAACTGGTTGATTGACCGCGTCATAAGTTTGACTTAGGTCAAATTTTCCCCTCGAAAAACAGCTTCAGAGGGAGTAGAAGATAATGACGGATTAATCCCTTTGTTGAGGCTCAGACAGCCCATGACTGACGGATTGCCACGTCATGAATCCTTACTGGCGTAGGATTCATTTCTCGCATTGACGGAATCGATTGATAAAGTGAATTAATGACTTGATTAATAAGTTCTTTGCGAACTTAGCTTTCTATGCGGATAAACCCTTAAACCACCAACTCCCCATTCTTCAATTTCGGTACTACATCAAACTCATTGCAACGAGAGCAGTACTCGATATCTTTTAGTATTCCGAATTTAGAGAGACGCTTGGCATGGTTACTTCGGCTAATGAAGTAGTAAGGGTCTTTTCCCATCGACTGGTAAAGATAGAAAGCCGCAGTGGCAGCATCAGAGTCAAACTCTGCTTGCTTTTTCAGACCATCTAAAACAGCTCCAGCAAAAAGGCTATCTTCTAAGTTGTATTTTCCTTTCCAGCCAGCGCAGAAAAGCAAGATGTCTCGCTTTGATTTAGACAGGTGATTAACTACCGCTTTTAAGTTTAGGAATGCCCCAATAATTACCTCAGGAGCATCTTTTGAAAGGTATAAGGCTCTTGTTCCATTGGTTGTAGTGGTGGCTATTTTCTGCCCTTTCAGGCTCTTTTCCATATAGTCGAAAGGAGAGTTACCTAAGTGGAATTGTGGGAGTTTTTCTCCATTTCTTTCTCCTGCCATTACATAGCCCTGAGCACCTAATGCTTCACATTCCTCTACTGAGGCAACAGGAGTAATACTAGCCACTCCAGAACCCAAGCCTGCTACCATACAAGATGTAGCTCTTAGCACATCAATCACCACAACGGTTTTATCGCTTACATCAAATTGATGAATCAATTCTGGGGTGTAACAAACGTCTATGTTCATTAAATAAGGGTAATGTTCTTTTGTTTAGTTGTGCCCAATGTTGAGGGCGTCATTCTGAGCTTGTTTCAGAGCCTTAGTGTAGAAGCTCCTGAAATAAATTTAGGGTGATGTTTCTTTTGAGGGTTCACATCACCCTTTTATTGTTTTATTTCTTAACGAAAGGTAGTTTTACTACTTCGGCTTTAAGTCTTCTATTTCTTACGGCAACCATTATTTCGGTTCCAGCTTTAGCAAATTCTTTCTTTACATAACCAAGACCAATGCCAACTCCAAGTGTTGGAGACTGACTACCAGAGGTTACTTCTCCGATTACGTTTTCTTCAGCATCCATTAACTCATAATGGCTTCTAGGAATACCTTTGTCAATCATTTTGAAGGCTACTAACTTGGTGTCAACGCCTTCTTCTTTGTCTTTCTTAATGCCTTCGCTGTTGGTGAATTCTTTAGTGAATTTGGTTACCCAACCTAAACCAGCTGCAATTGGAGACGTTTCATCGGTGATGTCATTTCCATAAAGGCAGTAACCCATTTCAAGCCTTAAAGTGTCTCTTGCACCGAGGCCAATTGGTTTAATATCGAATTCAGCCCCCGCTTCAAAAATCTGTTTCCAAACAGTCTCTGCATGGTCATTGTGAACGTAGATTTCGAAACCACCAGCTCCCGTATAACCCGTTGCCGAGATAATAACGTGGTCAACACCTGCCATTGGTCCAACAACAAAGTTGTAGAACTTAATCTCAGAAAGGTCAACACTAGTAAGTTTTTGTAAGCTTTCTACAGCTTTTGGACCTTGTACTGCAAAAAGTGAATAGCCGTCTGAAACGTTTTTCATATTCACACCTTTGGTGTTGAATTGGCTAATCCAGTTCCAGTCTTTTTCAATATTGGAAGCATTCACTACCAACATGTATTTAGTTTCGTTGAAACGGTAAACCAAAAGGTCGTCTACTATACCGCCATTCTTGTTAGGAAGGTATGAATACTGAGCTTGACCATCAACTAACTTAGAAGCGTCATTACTGGTAACTCTTTGGATTAAATCTAGCGCATCTGGGCCTTCTAGAACAAACTCACCCATGTGTGAAACATCAAAAACACCTACACCATTTCTTACGGTGTTATGTTCTTCAATATCAGATGAATATCTCACCGGCATGTTGTATCCGGCAAATGGAACCATCTTGGCTCCAAGGCTTTCGTGAAGGTCGTTTAATGCTACTTTTTTCAATTCCATTTCTTTCTCGTTTACCCGACAAAAGTAAGCATTGAGCTATAAAAATATCATGCGAACCTCATTTATTATAAGCAGTGGTTTTGCATGCAACCAAATCATATTTCCTGTCGTCTTTTTAACAGTCAAACCAAAAACTCAATTAACAACATGTTTCAGAATTTTTTAAAAGTAACAGTCAGGAGTCTGCTGAAGAGCAAGGTGTTTGTTTTCATTAATATAGTCGGATTAGGCTTGGCACTAGCCTGTTGTATTATTGCCTTCCTCAATTATGAATTCGCCCAAACGTTCGATAGGCAGCACGAGAATTTTAGTGAGCTTTATGAAGTCTCTGTTCGAATAGATCAGAACGGAGCAGAGGTGCCTCATGGTTATGTGCCTATGCCTTTGGGGCCCGCAATTAAAGTTGAAAACCCTTCCATAGAAAGAGTGAGCCGTTTTGAAAGAGCGGGAGTCACCATTAAAAAAGGTGATAACGTCTTCAATAGGTCAATGGCCTTTGTAGATGAAGATTTTCTGAAGATGTTCAGCTTTCCCATGCTTCATGGTAATGCCGATAGTTACAGTGAGCTTTCCACAGTACTTATTTCAGAAAAGGTAGCTGTTTCCCTTTTTGGGAGAGAAAATGCCGTTGGAGAAACTATTGAATTGGTAGTGTCTGAAAGACCAAATCTGTTCTTAACAGTAGGAGGCGTCTTTGAAGAACCAGGTCTGCAAAGTTCTTTGCGCTTTCAATTGATAGCCGATTTCGAGAATTTCTATAGAAACTTCAATGTGGAGAAAGGAGATTGGACTCGGTTTGTTGACGGGCTATTCATTCAAACCAATGATGAATCTATAGCTGAAAATTTACCTTCAGCACTCCAGAAATATGCCGCAATTCAGGCCGAAGTAAGGAAAGATTTACCCGCCAGCAGCTTCTGGATTACCCCAATGAAAGATGTTGCTTTTGTACAAAGAGACTATAATGCTACCAACTTAGGGAATGAAACATTGCACCCAGCACATATTTTGGCCCCTAATGTAATGGCATTGCTCATTTTACTTTTGGCGTGCTTCAACTTTACAAATACCGCCATAGCCATGTCTAATAAGCGCCTGAAGGAAATTGGTGTGAGAAAGACAGTGGGTGGCTCTAGAGCTCAATTGGTGTTTCAGTTTTTGGGCGAAAATTTGGTTTTATGTCTGCTAGCATTAGTTATAGGGCTTCTTTTTTCGCTCTGGCTGGTAGATAAGTACAATGGTATGTGGGCGAACCTAGATATACAGGTCACACTTTTAAATAACCCAGGAATGCTGATCTTTCTCGTGGCTACTTTAATAGGAACAGCACTTTTAGCAGGAGGGTACCCTGCCATATTTGTGAGTAGATATAAGCCTGTTGCTATACTTAGAGGAACACTTCGGGTGGGGTCTTCTAGTGTTCTATCGAAGGTGTTATTAGGCTTTCAGATGCTCATTTCTGTAATGGCTTTAGTCTTCGGGTTTACTTTTTTGCAGAACTCTAGTTTCCAAGAAAATATGGATATGGGGTATGAGAAACAAGGAATAGTGATGGCTCCATTAAGTACTCCGCAAGAAGCAGAGCGGTTTAAATTGGCTGTTCAGGCCAACCCTCTAATAGAAAGTATGGCAGTTACTAATGGTCATGTAGCGTGGAGTTCTTACCAAAGAGAAGTGAAGACTGGAGATAATCAGGCTAATGTAATGGTGCTAGATGTAGGGCCAAATTACATGGAGACTTTAGAGTTTAAGCTGTTAGAAGGGAGGCTTTTCACACCGCAAAACCAAGAGTCTGATAAGCTAGGCAGTATAGTTATTAATGAAAAATTTGCAGCTAGATTTGGATGGGATAACCCGATAGGCCAAAGAATTACATTCACCGATAACAATCAATATGCGGTCGTTGGTATGGTGAAAGACTTTTATCAGTTTGGGGTTTGGGGAACCATAGACCCTGTCATGTTCAGGTTAAGAGATGAAAGCGATTTGAGCATGGTAATTGCCAAGACTACTCCTGAGCAAGAAGCGGCTGTAAAAGACTATTTTGAAAAAGTATGGGGTGAAGTTATTTCGAATAGACCTTCAGATGTTTGGACTCACGAAGTTAGCGTTTTGGGAGAAGCCAGAGATATCAATAAAAACATCGTTCAGATGTTTCTCTTCCTTGCGGTAATTGCAGTTGTACTTTCCGCTATAGGTTTGTTTACACTAGTATCAATTAATATTCAGAGCAGAACCAAAGAAATCGGAATTAGGAAAGTATTGGGAGCCTCCATTGCTCGCATTACAACACTTATCAACAAACCCTTCCTGATTATAGTAGGTATTGCTTCTCTTCTGGGTGGAGGAATTGGTATTTATGTTTCGTCTATGCTTATGAGTAGTATTTGGACTTACCACGTTACTCCAGGAATTATTAGTGCTTTGGTGCCCATAGTAGTTATTCTATTAGTGGCATTACTCTCAATTTCAGGTAAGGTTATTAACGCAGCACGAAGAAATCCGGTAGAGTCGTTGAGGTACGAATAGAGAAAGCGGAATATGTCAGCTTTTTTGATGAATTAATCGGCTCATCAGTATGATGTTTTTTGCAGGTTTGAGGCTTACTTTTCTTTTGATTCTCCAAAAGAAAAAGCGACCAACATCAAAACCATCTAGGTTGTGGATTGCCTTTAGTAGCTTTATCAGTCGATGGTCACGTTCCGATATTTATAGGGATTGGAGCCCAACCCTTGTAGATGTAATTATTATATTTTACAATGGTCTGTGGACAATCGTCCATGGACCACCTAAAACAACTCCATCTGTTCTGGTAGCAACCTAAATGACTTTCTGTGATATGGGGTAATCCCTAATTGTCTAATGGCATCTCTGTGTTTTATGGTCGGGTAGCCAGCATTGGTTTCCCAGCCATAGCCAGGGTATTGTTGAGCTAGCTCTGCCATTACACGGTCGCGATGAGTTTTGGCCAAAATAGATGCTGCGGCAATACTCATGTACTTGCCGTCACCTTTCACAATGCACTCGTGAGGAATGCCATCATAAGCCTTAAATCGGTTGCCATCTATTAGTAAGAGATCGGGTTGAATGGAAAGGTCTCTCACCGACAGGTGCATGGCCAAGTATGATGCATTTAGAATGTTGATTTCATCGATTTGAGTATGGCTTACTTCCTGAACCGAATAGGCTAAAGCATCTCTTTTAATCACCTCTTCGAGTATTTCAAGCTGCTTTTTATTGAGCTTTTTGGAGTCGTTAAGAAGTTCGTTTTCGTAATCAGCAGGCAATATAACTGCAGCGGCCACAACAGGACCGGCTAATGGTCCTCGTCCGGCTTCATCGCAACCAGCTTCAACAATTCCTTCTTTAAAATAGGGCTTTAGCATCTGAGGCATTAAACATAATGAATGAGTCTAGAACTTGAAAGCTTTCTCTATTTTTGAACCATGAGCGAAGAGAAGAATCCTTGGAAAACTTTAAGTGGTAAGCTGGTTTATGAAAATCCATGGATTAAGGTTGATGAGTTTCAGGTCATTAATCCATCGGGTAATCCAGGAATCTATGGGAAGGTTTCTTTTAAAGGGTTGGCCGTGGGAATTATCCCTATCGATGAGGAAGGGAATACTTGGTTGGTAGGTCAGTACAGATACACGCTAAACGAGTATAGTTGGGAGATTCCTATGGGAGCGGTTCCTACTTCAGAAACTTATGAAGAAGGGGCTTTGCGTGAACTAAGAGAGGAGACAGGATTAACAGCTCAAAAACTAGAGTTTCTATGCAAAATACATACTTCCAACTCTGTGACTGACGAAGTTGGAATGGTTTACGTAGCTAGGGAACTATCTGAGGGTGAAACAGAGTTTGACGATACCGAAGACATTCAAGTGAAGAAAATTCCTTTTAAAGAAGCCCTAGAATGGGTTATGGATGGAAGGATTACCGATAGCTTGAGTGTTGGCGGAATACTAAAATTAGCTCGCTTGCTGAATATATAATGCAAAGTCCACTCTCATACAAAAATCATTTCGGAAAGACCTTCCACCTAGCATACCCTGTAATGCTTAGTCAGCTTGGCCACATTATGGTGGGCATCGTGGACAGTATTATGGTGGGGCAGCTCGGGCCAACAGAGCTGGCTGCTTCTTCCTTTGCCAATAATTTTATGGCTGTGTTCATGATGTTCGGTATTGGTGTAACCTATGGAATTACGCCAATGGTAGCTCAGGCCGATGGCAAGCAAGATCAATCTAAATTAGTGCGATTACTGAGGCATGGTATTATTCTTAGTTTGATTGTGGGAGTGTTCTTAGTGCTGCTCATGTTCAGTCTTTCCACTCTCTTTCCTTATATGAGGCAACCAGATGAGGTGATTGAAATAGGCAGGCCTTATTTCTTTATTATTGCCAGTTCCTTATTTCCAATGTTGGTTTTTCAAGGGTTCAGGCAGTTCTCTGAAGGCATGTCGGTTACCAAACCAACCATGTTTATTACCATTCTGGCAAACATAGTGAATGTAGTACTGAACTATTTGCTTATCTATGGTAAGCTCGGTTTTCCTGAGCTTGGTTTGAATGGTGCTGGTTGGGCAACTCTCATTTCTCGTGTAGTAATGGCCATTGGAATGTTCTGGTTTGTTAGAAATTATTCCAAGTTTAAAGAATTCAAGGCTGGTTTTTTGTTGAATCAGTTTAAAGCCGACTTTTTCAAACCTATGCTTAAAATAGGTATCCCAACGGGTGGTCAGTTTGTGTTTGAAGTAGGCGCATTCGCCATGTCGGCAATCATGATGGGATGGTTAGGTACTATTCCGTTGGCAGCTCACCAGATCGCCATCAGCTTGGTGTCCTTGAGTTATATGATGGCTTCAGGAATTTCTGCTGCTTCTACGGTGAGGGTTGGGAATCAGCTTGGTCAAGAAGATTATCCGAACTTAAAGAGAGCAGGAAATACCAGTTTCTTAATGGTTTTGGTTTTTATGGCTATTTGTTCAGCCATTTATATTCTCTTTAACGGGTTCTTCCCAACCATATATGTAGACGAGCCAGAGGTGATAGGAATAGCTTCTTCGCTTATAGTAATTGCGGGTTTATTTCAGCTTAGCGATGGGGTGCAAGTTGTTGGTCTTGGTTGTCTCAGAGGAATGTCTGACGTAAGAATGCCCACAATCATAACCTTTGTGTCTTATTGGGGGCTGGCTATTCCCGCTAGTTATCTTTTTGGGTTTGTTCTAGATTTTGGTGCTCCTGGCATATGGTATGGTTTATTGATTGGACTTACAGTTGCTGCAATTTTGCTCTATATTCGCTTCAATAAGCTATCAAATAAAAAGATTTTAAGTGCTTAGGTGTTAAGGTGCAACCATTTCAGCGCTAGCTAGTCTTTCCCTTGTAAACATTATAACATGAGAAGAATTTCCTTATTACTTACTTTCAGTTTATTGGTTTCATTGGCTTGGGCACAAAGCAAAGAGACTAGAGATGTCGGTAACTTCGATTATATCTCAATGAGTATTTCTGGGAAGGTGTACGTGACCCAAGGGAACAAGAATGAAGTGATAGTTGAGGCGGATCGTGATGATATGGAAAACATCAGAACCGAGGTAAGAGGAGGTAGGCTATCTATTTCTACCAAGGGCAAAGGTGGATGGTTCAGTTGGGGCGATGGTTTAGATGGAAAAGTGAATATCTATGTTACCGTAAAGGAATTGACCGGAGTAAACGTGAGTGGTTCAGGAGATGTAATTAGCAGAAATACAATCAAGGCCGATTTGTTTGAAGCGTCTATTTCTGGCTCGGGCGATATTGAAATAGAACTAGACGCCCGTGCTGTTCAATCTAAAATTACGGGCTCTGGAAATATTGAGCTTTCGGGTTCGGCACAAAGAGCAAAATTGGGCATAAGCGGGTCAGGAAAGTACTACGCGGAAGACTTAAAAGTAGACGATTATGAGGTCTCTATTTCTGGATCAGGAAGAGCTGCTATTAATACTGATGGAGAGTTAGATGTTAGAATCTCTGGCAGTGGAAGTGTCTATTACTCTGGCAACCCAACAGGAGTGAATACCAATGTTTCAGGCTCAGGAAGAGTAAGAAGAAATAATTAAGAAAGATACTGATAGAAGGTATTAAGCCTGCTTGGATGATAGCCTGAGCAGGCTTTTTTATCCCATGGAATTCGAAATATCTAGACCTGGTCGATTCCTCGATAGGCTCGGGATAAAAAGAGGATACCCCTAAATCCCCTAAAGGGGACTTTGGCTTCATTGCTTTGATAAACTTCATCGCTTCACCCTTTAGGGTTGGGGTTAAAGTTCTTTCTAAATAGAGATTTATATGTTATAGCTGAGGTTTTCGTCTGACGACTTGGAATGTTATGATGATTTTTAAGAAAGCTTCTCAACGAACCTCTTATAACCTTCCACCAATAAGAATTGAGCTAATAGGTAGGTAGTCATAATGGCTAGGTTACTCATTTCAAACTCACCTAAAAACCTGTTGACAGCCAAAATAGAATCACTGACTACAAAAAAGCTAGCGCCAATCATTACTAGCCAAAAGCTCTGATTGTCTGATTTCTTCCATCTTTTTCTAGCCATAATAGCCATTAGGCAGATTATAACCGTGTAGGCAAGTGCCGGGAAATACATGTCGCCCAATCCATCTTTTATAGCTGAAAACATCAGTAGGCCATAGAGTAGAAAAGGAATGTCTTGCCATTGAGGTTTGATGCCTTTTTCATAAACGCTTTTCGCACTCATACTTACCACTATGTATACCATATGGGCGAGTAAAAAACTGATAAGCCCTGTTAAGAAGAAGATTGAATTTCGTTCGGCAAACATCAAAAGTGTATCTCCCAAAAAGGAAAAGAATAGCGCAATAGAAATGTATCGGTTTAGTGGTGAATCGGGCGTTGTTTTCAAAAAATAAAACAATAGGCTGGGAATAAGTATTGGCTTTGTGACCATCCCTATCAAGACAAAACCTCCAGCCAGCGACACCAAGTGAAGTACAGAAATGATAATAAATGGAAGTAGCTTCTTATCGACCTTCATTAGTCTTGAACCTTAAAAAGTTTATTTCCCCAATTTAGCCCGAAATTCAAAAAGAGGAATCCTAAGAATGAAAGAATAGCGCTTACTATAAAGGCATTTCGTAAATTCTCAATCTCGTTGGCATAGATAAACCCTGCAGAAAATGCTCCCAAACCGATTCCAATTTCAAGGGCAATATACATGGTGGCTAATCCTTTGCCTCTTTTTTCATCGTGGCTTAAGTCAATGGTCCAGGCGTAAATGGTTGGCGTATTCAAGCCTACAGCTATACCAAAGGCTATAGAACTAGCAATTAGCATAAATTCCGTGTGTGTGAAGGCAACCATTAGGTCGGCTACTACAATGGCTAAAGCCGCCCATTTCAGAACAATTACTCTTCCGTATTTGTCGGAAGCTTTGCCAGCCAAAATTCTTATGAGCAATGAAGAGAATACGAAAATGGTGAAGAAAATACCTTTGTTACCTTGGTCAAACCCAATGCTAATGGTAAGGTCTGGCATAAGCGTTAGTGCCGCCCCAAATGAAAATGAGGTAAGCAGAAATAAGATAGATGGGTTAATTACCCTTGGTTCGAAAATGTCGGACTTGTTGATCTTTAAAAGTTCTAAACTGAACTTCTGCTTATTCGGTAGAGTTTCTTTCATGCCCGCCAATATTAGAACGGAGAGAATAGCCAGCGCTGAAGAACTGTAAAACATAGCGTCTAACCCGAATTGCTCGGTAATCATAGGGCCAAAACTTGGTCCGGCAGCCATACCCAAACTTCCGAATAGTCCAGAATAACCCATGGCTTCACCTCTTCTATGTCTGGGGACTATATCTGCTAGGTAAGCGGCAGTTCCTGTAGGTTTAAAACCAGTAGAGAAACCATGTAAGAATCTAAGTAGTAGGAAAGCCCAAACTGTTCCGAGCATGGGGTATAGGAAGCCAACTACAAAGCAGACACCAGCACCAAAGATCATTACAGGAATTCGGCCTATAGTGTCTGAAAGCTTCCCACTAAATGGTCTTGAAAGCCCCGCAGTAACAGTAAATAATGAAATAACCAGACCTTTCAACTCTCCACCACCTAAAGAGGTGAGGTAGTCGTAGAGGTCGGGCACAATCATGTTGAAGCTCGAAAAGAACAGTAAAGAACTAAGGCAGAGCAAACAGAACTGCAATGAAAAAATACTCTTTTGCTCTGCCATGTCTTATTGCTGCATTAAGAATGCTTTGATGTAATCGTCAAGGTCTCCGTCTAGCACGTTCTGAACATCTGTTCGCTCTACACCAGTACGGTTGTCCTTTATGAGTTTATATGGGTGTAACACATAGTTTCGAATCTGTGACCCGAAATCCACACGCATTTTTTCACCTTCAACTTTGTCTCGCTCAGCATTACGCTTGTCCATCTCTAGCTGATAGAGTCTGGATTTTAGCAATGCCATGGCATTTTCCTTATTGTCTAGCTGCGAACGGGTTTCTGTGTTTTCGATCACAATTCCGGTAGGAGCGTGCCTCAAACGAACACCTGTTTCAACCTTGTTCACGTTCTGACCACCAGCACCACCCGAACGGAAGGTGTCCCAAGTAATGTCCGATGGATTAACCTCAATTTCAATGGTGTCATCAATAACAGGATAGGCAAATACCGATGCGAAAGAGGTGTGTCTTCTTCCTCCTGAATCGAAAGGAGAAATTCTAACTAAACGGTGCACTCCAGTTTCAGATTTCAGTTGACCGTAAGCAAACTCTCCATCGAACTCCAATGAGCAAGACTTTAGTCCTGCAACTTCTCCTGGTTGGTAGTTGAGTTGCTTCACTTTCATGCCTTTGCTTTCGCCCCACATAATGTACATACGCATGAGGATTTCGGCCCAGTCATTACTTTCCGTTCCGCCCGCCCCTGGGTTAATCTCGATCACCGCTTTTAGCTGATCTTCTTCACCACTAAGCATTTTCTTGAATTCTACTTCTTCTAGAACTTCTAGGGCGTTTTCGTAAGCACTTTGGATTTCGGATTCGTCACCTTCTCCCATTTCGAAGAACTCGAAAAGGGTCTCTAGGTCTTCCACGGCCTCGTTGGCTGTCTCAAAACTGTTGGTCCAAACTTTCTTGGCTCGAATGGCCTTGAGCGTTTTTTCTGCTTCTTTTGGGTCGTTCCAGAAGTCTGGTTGAGCAGTAACCAGTTCTTCTTCTTCTACTTCACGTTTCTTGACATCGTAGTCAAAGATACCTCCTCAAGGCCGAGATACGAGCCTTCAAATCTTTTAATTGATCTGCATTCATGGTGGATAATTTTTTGAAGATGCAAAGGTGCGTATTTGATTCGCAATTGACAATTTTCAATTACGAATTATCAGAGTCAAACTTGAAACGGTGGTTCAGGATTTACGTATAATTTGCGGGTGGTATCTTTTTATCAAGATAGAAATTACCCCTGCGAGCAGAGATATACAAGCATATAGGATATTGGTATAAGAGGATTCAATTTCCTTCATTAATGTGTCACCATCTTTAAGGTATGCTCTCTTTGAGGATTTGATTGAATAGATAAAAAATGTATTACCCGGTTTTTCGAGGTGTTTAAGGTCGTATTTTGGAATTTCCAGTGTTAATTGATCGCCTTTTTTAAAATCTCGTATGAAGTCATTTTTATCAAATAGACTTAGGAAGTCAGCTTTGATTTTAAAAGTACAATCATAATTATTGAGCCAGATGTTATTTATTCTTTTGGTTCCTCTGAAACCTCTAATATGTTTGAATTCGTAATCTTGAATTAGTCCTTGAACTTCATGAAGGTCATCATCCGTTTCTGGTTTGTCTTGACCTATTTCCTGATATAGAAATGTGCAAAATATAATGAGGCAGAAGAAGGCGAAAAAGTTCTTATCAATGTTGTTGAATATTAATTTGAGTATTCTGAATTGGTGTTTTGTTTTTCTCACAGATGCTACCTACTCACAATGTAAGCCTCAAATTTCTCATTGGTGAGGTCTACTCGTTTTCTTCGGAAGGCCTTCATGGCATAACCGGTGCCTACAAGTGCCGCAGCAGAGATAGTTGTCCCTTTGTCGAATGAAAATTTATTGCCCGATACCACAGAGTTATTGAATAAATCTAGGGCTAGAAGGCCATAGCCAGCTGTGGGCAAAACCCGCTCTGCAGCCCTTAGAATTTCAGCTCGGTTGGTAGTGGCATTCTGAACATCAACTTCAGCAACTTGCTCAATAAGTATAATGTTGTTTTCCATTACTATGGTGCTGTCCACAAACTCAGTGATTCTATCTTTGAAAAACTCTTTGCTTCCTTTTTGCTTGTATACAAAGTAGTCGCCTACTCTATATTCATATCGCCTAGTAGATCCGTTTTTACGGATTAACAGATAATCTTGCGCAGAAACCCCTTCAAAAAGAAAAAGCAGCAATAGGAAAAAGAGAATGTTTCTAACTTTCATATTGCTGCTAAGTAACGTAAAAACTTCGTTAACGTGAGTTAAATTTTATATACCCAGCCTCGCTGGTCTTCTACCTCTCCGGTTCTAATAGCGTCTAATTCTTTTAAAACTTTTTTAGAGAAGAATGAATCATCTGCAGCAGGCAGATCGAATAATTCATCTTCAAAGCCAATGGTGGCAATAGGGGCAATAGTAGCGGCTGTGCCTACACCGAAAGCTTCTTGAAGTCTACCTTCTTTAGCGGCAGCAACTACTTCAGAAACTTTTACTGGCGCTTCTTCTACCTGCATTCCCCAGTCTCTAGCAATGGTCAGTACAGAGTCTCTGGTAATACCTTTAAGGATTGTACCAGAAGTAGGAGCTGTTCTTAAAACACCATCAATCATAAACATTACGTTCATGGTGCCAGACTCTTCAATAAATTCATGGCTCTTGCCATCAGTCCAGATCAATTGATCGAAGCCTTGTTGTTGGGCTAAGCGTGCAGGGTAGAGGCTGGCAGCATAGTTTCCACCAGCTTTAGCATAACCAGTTCCTCCTTCAAATGCTCTTGAGAATTTAGTTTCAATCTTCACTCTTACTGGTTTGGTGTAGTAAGAACCAACCGGGCAAGTAATGATCATAAACCTGTAATTATTTGAAGGTCGAACGCCAATGTATTCATCGGTTCCGAAAACGAAAGGTCTAACGTAAAGCGCAGTACCTGGTTTAGAAGGCACCCAAGCTGAGTCTAACTTCAATAACTCAGTAAGCCCATCCATGAATAATGACTCAGGTACCTGAGGAATACACATTCTTTCAGCAGAAACGTTTAGCCTGGAAGCATTGGCTTCAGGTCTAAAACTTACCACTTCACCAGCAGCATTTTTGTAGGCTTTTAGGCCTTCGAAAATTGTAATGGCGTAGTGCAATGTTGTCATAGCCGGAGATACCGACATGTTCTGATAAGGTACGATTCTTAAGTCTTGCCATTCGCCATCTATGTAATCGGCAATGAACATGTGATCCGAATAGAGCTTTCCGAATGGAATGTTGTCTTCATCCAATTCATTAATTCTAGACTGAGATGTCTTTTCTATGCGAATGGTAGAGGTGTCAATCATCGTTTTAATCTTTTAGGTAGTCTACAAATTTAACTAAAATCGACCTTGGTGCAAATCTAGGTGAAGGTGTAAGATTCTAGTTTTCAGTAAGTTATATTTAATTTACTCAGAACAAATGATTCTGAATGAGGGTGGTTTTGGTCGAAAATTCCGCAATTAACTCAAAACGCCCAATAATTTTCTGAGCAACTTTATTTCTTTCTCGGTTCCCACTTCACTTCTTCGGCCTGAAGCTCTTGAGCCATTATTCTGCCAAGTACAAAGAGATAGTCGGAAAGACGATTGAGATACTGAATGACCAACGGAGAAATAGGTTCTTGATCGTTTAAGGCGATGCTTATTCGTTCGGCTCTTCGGCACACACAGCGTGCGATATGCGAAAACGAAACTGATTGATGCCCCCCCGGAAGAACAAAGCTGGTAAGTGCTGGCAGTTGATCGTCCATGGCATCCATGGCGCTTTCCAATACTTGAATGTCAGACTCTAGTAAATCAGGTTTCACCACCTTGTCTTTACCTGGTTCGGTAGCTAAATCTGCCCCTATGGTGAACAGTCTGTCCTGAATGGTTTTTAGAATTTCTTTTCTAGAAGAATTGACTTCCTGATCTCTGAGTAGACCAATGTAGCTATTCAATTCATCTACTGTTCCATAGGCTTCAATTCGGATGTGTGCCTTTGAAACACGAGCACCACCTAGTAATGAGGTGGTGCCAGAATCTCCAGTTTTAGTATATATTTTCAAATCTTAGAATACTCTTTTAGCAACTTCTGCCTCGTATGCGGCCCTCATTACGGCAGTGTTGGTAGGATTTTCATTGATAATATCTTTCTCAATAAGTCCATCTCTCAACCTGATAACACGGTGCGAGTATTGAGCAATATCGTCTTCGTGAGTTACCATAATAATGGTGTTGCCTTTTTCATGAAGAGCGGCAAATAGGTCCATAATGTCGTAAGACGTTCTGGTGTCCAAGTTACCTGTAGGCTCATCGGCAAGAATAATCGATGGATCATTCACCAACGCTCTAGCAATAGCAACACGTTGTCTCTGACCACCAGAAAGCTCATTCGGCTTGTGGAAAGATCTTTCACCAAGTCCAACACTTGTTAGTGCAGCCTGGGCTCTGTCTTCTCTTTCAGACTTGCTATAACCAGCATAGATAAGCGGAAGAGCAACATTTTCTAAAGAAGATGCTCTAGGCAAGAGGTTAAAAGTCTGGAAAACGAAGCCAATTTCTTTGTTTCTGGTCTCGGCCAATTCATTTTCAGTCATGTCCGAAACATCTTGGCCATTTAGAATATATGTTCCGCCAGAAGGAGTATCTAAACAACCAATGGTGTTCATAAGAGTAGACTTACCAGAACCTGATGGCCCCATGAATGCTACATATTCACCTTGCTTGATTTCGATGCTCACAGATTTCAGAGCCTGGATTTTCTCACTACCCATCTGGTAGACCTTAGAGATGTTGGTAGTTTTGATTATTGTTTTACTCATACTGGTTGGACGTATCTAAATGCCGAAAAGTTTAATACAGAACTTGGTAATTATTTAAATGGTTTTACCACAAACAAAACAATCAAAAGAAGTTGGTGTACTAAAAGGACTTTCCGTGAACGGAATACGTAAAGGATTACAGGTGGTAGATTGGCCTAAGATTTTCTCTTAGCGGATTTGGAAGGTTGTTTTTTCTTCCAGAATTTGCTCAAACTCAGACCTTACCTCAGCTACTTTCTGTTGGTCAGCCAGTTCTGATAGCTGGTCTAGGGCTGTTTCTCCAAAGGCGGTGAAGTTATTTTTAGCGCAAGAGTAAATGTAAGCTTCCCATAAGTCGGTAGATTTTCTATTCACTTCCAATGCTTCGCGAAGTAGATCATATTCTACCTGACTATCTATTTCGGTTTGGTTTAAAAGTTCAATCGCTTTAAGCGTAGTGTTTACATCAAAGGCGTTGGTTTCAGCTACTCGAATAAGCGCCTGCTGATATTCGGCTTCTGAAAGTTCAGCTTTTTCAGCTTGAACTCCTTTTAATTGCTGGCTAATGTCTGCGGTTTGATCAAAGTCAGTAACGAACTTTAAGTCTTCCATAAACTCGTTCAATGGTTCTGCATCAAACCCTCTTTTCTTAGCATTATTGATCGACTCAACCGTTAAATCTGACTGCCCCTGATCGAAAGCCCATACAGCCTTAATGTAGTATGGAAAGCCTGCGGCTGAAAGGTTCGAAGAAATGACTGATTCAAGCGTTCTGAAACCTTTGTTTACTTGACCTGAATTGTAGTAGAGGAACGATTGAGCAGTAAGTAAGAAAGTGTTGTAAACCGCGTTTTTAGGGCTCGATTGGTAATATTGAATAGCATCATCAACAACCTTCCAGTCTTCTCTTTGTCTGCTTAAAGCAGCATTGTATAAGTAGAATAGTTGTTCTCGAGTTAGAAGTGTGTCAGCCCTTAGCTCAATGCTGAAAAGTAAAGATTGACCTTGTGCATTAGCGAGCGCCTGTCGGTTTAGTTTTAAATGAATATTGTCTTGATATTCATAATTAATGGTAGTGTCGAAGTCTACCTGAGCGGCTACATCATAGTTGAGGGCAGCCAAATTGCCTTCGCTTACAAAAGCCCCTCCACCCAATGATTCTCTGAAGTACTTAAAGGCTGAGTCGTAGTTCTGATATTTGTAGTGAGCTAAGCCTAAGTTGTTCTGAACTTTGTCATCATACTCCACTTCTTTAGAATACATAAGTGAGCTGAGTGTTCGGTACAAATCACCTTTTTCATCGAAGTGGTTGGAGTAGGCTACTCTGGCTTTCGGGTTTTCGCCACCTCTCAGAATTGCCACCAATCTTTCCTGAATCTCTTCCTTCTCTTTTTCGGTTTTAGCTTTCTGGGATAAAGCATAATTAGATCTATAATTATAGAACTCAAAGTAGTTGCTCTGCTTATGGTATTGATCGGCCAAGAGGTCATTGTCGATGTGTTCAGCCAAACTTGCCAACATGGTATACTGTCCAGATTTAGCCATGTAATACGGTCGGTATTCTAGGTAGAGGAAACCGCCAACCACCATAATCATGCAGAAAAGCCTTACCGTAAGCATTGGTGTTCTTGGGCCTTGAAAGAAAATGTGCCATACCTGAATGTTCTGGAAAAGGGCAGGGGTAAAGTTGATTAGCGCATAAACAAAGAAGCCAGCGCCAAAGGCTAAATGACTAATGATTATCACCCATTCAATAGCGTCTTTTAAAGAGCTGTTAGCTGTAATTTCGGCATAGGCTAACACACCTAAAGTCATGGCGCATAGGGCAGGGTAGAGCCAGTCTTTTAATACGAAAGTATCGCCAGAGACATTGATGGTTTTGATTTTTGGGTCGAAGCAAAAGTAGCCCGAGATCATTGAGGCAATCAGAAGCGTGCTTGGTTCAATCAGGTATAGATTTAGCTCGATGTCTTCATTCTTTTCCATGAAAAGTAGACTGACCAAAATCACATACACGAAGCCTATAATACCGAAGTGTAACAGTCCATTCTTGCCTTTCGATTCTCCTTGCGTAGTGAGCTTAAACAGACTGAAGATATTATCCCCGGCAATGAAAATGATGAAAAGGGTTGTCCAGAGCAGTGGTCCAACCATGCCGAATGAAAGCACTACCAAGTTAGGGTAGTCCATGTTTGGGAGGAAATTCACCAGTAAGCCGAAGGTCAGATAAAGCAGTAGAATTCCTATTAATCTGACTAGTACCGAAACCTTCTTATTGATGGCTTGGAAGTAGTAAGTGAGCAGTAGAAATGCTCCTATGAGACCATAGCTCAGGTAAGGATCTGCAACACCGAGTTCCTCCAGTCGCAACTGGATAAAGCAGAATACGACAATACCTGAGAATATAAAGTAACTGAATCTGTCAAGGTAAGTGATGGACAGAGTTCCAAGTACCAGAACTGCTACTATCGAGATTAGTAAGAGCTTCTCAGGCCAAACTAAGTACTGTAACTCACCTGTTCTGAACTTCTGCCAGCTAATCAATTGATCCACCACAACTCCTCCAGGCTTTCCATTAATCTGGAAGTACTCTAAAAGAAAAGGGCGTGTTTTAAAGGTAGACTCTACTTGCCAAGGGAGTGTGAGCTCATCTCCAACAAACCACGCATAGCCAAACCATATCACCGCAAAAGCAGCAAGGGTCGGGCTTAAGTATTTTAGAAAGTTGAAGGTGGTTGAGTTCAAATGGTCAAATTTGGTCTAAGAATTTTAAAACTTTTTTTACCCCTGCCCTAAAGGAAGAAAAGTTTGAAAATCATTCAGACGCCCTTTAGGGTTGGGGTAGATTGAATGATTTTCATTTAGTAACGTCTTTATTGCCTTAATCATTACGTTTCAGCACCTTAGGTACTTTGAAAAACTGGCCGTCTTGATCTGGTGCATTTTTTAATGCAGCTTCTCTTTCGATAGTTTTTTCTGCTTTGTCTGCTCTCAGCACATTCACTTCTTGAGTCATGTGAGTTAGAGGCTCCACACCTTCGGTGTCTACTTCGCTGAGTTTATCTACCCACTCGAGTATTTCACCCATGTCTTTGATCAGTTGCTCTTCTTCCTCTGGCTTTATAGTGAGCCTAGCCAAATGAGCAACCTTATGCAATTTTTCCTTATCTACTTTCATAAGCTTTCAAGGTGTCTTCAATTTTCTGCCGAACCGCTTGCTTCAGTTCGGTTACTGCCACATCGCCAGTTCCGTTTGGCCAAATGGGTTTATGTACAACCATTTCTACCTTTCCCGGATGCATAGTGAGCGGCATCTTATCTGGCAAAAGTAAATAGTTGTTAGGAATGGTGATAGGTATGATGGGAATTTGTTCTTCCACAGCAATTCTAAAACTACCTTCTTTAAAGTTTACCATCTGCGGAGGGTTTTTAGAAAGTATTCCTCCTTCCGGGAAAAAGGCGATGCTGAACCCTTTCTTAATTTCTTGCTGAACAGCGAGCCAGCTGTTGTGCCTGCTTCTCATACTGCCTCTGTCTACCAGAATATGAAGCCTGCTATACATAAAGCCCCAGATGGGTACTTTTCTGAGTGATGCTTTGCCAATGAACTTGAACTTTCGGTTGATTAGTCCAATAGTGGGTATGTCTAAAAAAGAAGTGTGATTGGCACAGTAGATATATTTCTTTCCTCTTTTAGGCTTCTCTTCATAAGTGACCTTGGTACTATTGAGAAACATAAAAAAGAAAAACACTTTAGCCCAAACATGATTGAGAAAAGCAGCCATGCCCTCTAATGGGCGAATAAAAATGGCTAAAAGAAAGAAAGGTAAGAGCACTATAAAGATCAGCGCAAACACAACCAACCCGTAAACAGAATAAACCTTAAGAAGAGCCCTTTTCATAAAGTGGCGAAGATAGGGAAAATGATAACTTAGGTTTTACTCCATTGCGGATATCCTGACGTCAAGAATTCTTTAACTCCTTTTTTAATTCATCAGTCCAGATCATGAAGTTTAGAATGAACTTGTTTCTGTTGAGAACAAGACATGCCTGATTATACCCAATTGCGGTAACTATAAAAACTATAGATGAAAATATGCGAGTTGACCCAAGAAGTAGTTTCATGTTTTCAGAGTTAGCCGAATATTTATTGCTTGTCATGGCTTCATAAAAGCGTTCCCATAAGGGGCCAGTAAACGTACTGATAAAAACTACCAGAAAAGTTAATGACAGTATGGCGAATAGTAGTCTAGCTAGATATGTCAAGGGTGAAATGCGTATAATACTAGGTCTACTTAACTCGAGTTGTTCTAACTCATTCAATAACTTTAAATTAATTTTTTCTGTGCTCATTGTGTTACTTTAATAAGTTTAGTTGAATTAGATGATCTTTTTCTTGGCGAACTAGGACGAATGAATTTTACTTATTAATCATATGAATAGCTGCCTGATAGACATAATCCCAGAAAGCGTCTTTATCTTTTTCGGCAAAGGTGGCTTTTTCAAGTGCTGCATGCATGTGCTTGAGCCAATGAGTAGCTTCTTCTTTTCCAATCTGCCACTGAAAGTGTCTGCGCCTGAGCATCGGGTGGCCACGTTCATCGGTGTAGGTTTGTCTTCCTCCTAAAGCCTGTATCAGGAATAGCTTGAGTCGGTTTTTAGCAGGAAGTAAATCTTCCGGGTACATTGGGCGAATCAACTCATCGTTTTCAATTCCATCGTAGAAGTCATCTACCAACTGAAGGATGTTTTCTTCGCCTATGCGTTCGTAAAGGGTTTTTATTTCAGACATTTTCTTGAGCGTGAAGCTACAAAGAGGACGTCATGCCGGAAAAATAATTCACACTTTTTGAAGTGAATTAATTTATCCGGTATCTCAAGTTTTGAATTCGTGAGATTCCTGATATTTTTCTTACCTCTCAAAAATGGGAAGAAAAATTCTGGAATGGCGTTGAAAGTTAGATGGCTTTTAAAGCTTGGTCAAAGTCTTTAATCAGATCATCAATATTTTCTATACCAACCGAAACTCTAACCAGGGCAGGGGTAATACCATTTTTCAATCTGTCGGCCTCATCCATATTAGAACTGCTCATGGTGAACGGATGAGAAACCAACGTTTCCGTACTTCCCAGAGAGATGGCTAAATGAGCCAGCTCCAGTGCATTAAGAAACTTAAAAGCCTCAGATTCTCCGCCATGCACTTCAAAGGCAATCATGGCTCCACCTGAAGTGTTCTGCTTTTTAAAAAGTGCATAGAGTGAATCACTCTCCTTCATCAAGCCCAGATAATGAGTGGCTTTAACTTTCGAGTGGCTGTCAAGGAACTCTGCTAGTTTTTGTGCGTTGTTAGCTTGCTTTTCCATCCTCAAACCGATGGTTTCCATACTTCTCGAAAGTAACCATGAGGTAAAAGGCGATGCCGTATTGCCCAAAATAGAGCGCTTCTTTTTAATCTCTTTAATCACGCTTTCAGAACCGGAAGCTGCACCGGCAATAATGTCGCTATGTCCGCCAATGTATTTGGTGGCAGAATATAGGTTCAGGTCGGCTCCATGAGCAAGAGGCTTTTGGAATATCGGCCCCATGTAAGTGTTGTCTACGGCAATCACTGCATCCGCAGCTAGTTCGTCCCGAATCTCTTTGATCATTTCAATGTCGGTGAGCGATAGCGTAGGATTGGCAGGAGTTTCCAGATAAATCATTTTCAGTCGGTCTGCCTTTGGGTGCGATTGAATCAGCGCTTTGATTTCAGCTGATGTAGCACTGGGTTCAAATTCTATCCATTCAATACCAAACTGAACTGCGTGTTTTTTAATGAAAGTGTCTGTGCCGCCATAAAGTGGAGATGACATCAGAATCAGATCTCCAGCATGGCAAAATGAAAAGATAGCTGTTGAAATGGCTGCCATTCCGCTTTCAAAGAAAGCTGCGTCTTCTGCACCGTCTAATTGCGCCAGTTTGAACTCTGCCGTGATAGCATTAGGGTGATTAAGCCTGGTGTAGATTAAGCTGGCATTTCTTTCCTCCAAAGGAGCATCGCCCGAAGCATTAATAAAGAAGGCTTTCCCTTCTTCAGCTGTATTGAATTTGAAGGTAGAGGTTTGATAAATAGGTGGTTTTATGGAATTGTGAGCGCTAGCAGGGTCGTGGCCTCCTGAGATGGCCAAGCTCTCTGCCGAGAAATCCTTATGCTTCATTTTTCTTAATTCTTACTTGTAAAGAAGTGCCTTGCTGGCTTACCACAGTAACTTTAGACCCTAACTCAACATACTCTCCGCGAGTATAGGCATCATAGACTTGGTCATTTATTTCAATTCGGCCGCTTGGCCTTAGTATCGTTACTGCTACGCCTTCTTTTCCTACAAGGTCTTCTGTGTAAAACGTTGCAATATAGCCATCGTCTTTCTTTTGAGTATTAACTAGGGCTACACGCTCAAACATTTTGGATTGAGTTATCCGATAGCCAAAAATGATCAGTAAGAGTATGGAGCCAAATACTCCAAGGCCTACAGCGGTAGCTGCTTTGGTTATTTCTCCAGCAGGGACATAATCGAAGTTGAAATTGTCGTTGCCTAGCATCATAAAAATCAAAGCACCAACTGAACAGGTAATTCCTGCAATGCCGGCCACACCGAAGCCAGGGATTACAAAAACCTCTAAAGCTATGAGCACGAGCCCAACAAAGAACACGGCAATTTCCCAATTGGCTGCCAGCCCGTTGAGGTAATAAGGAACTAGATAAAGAATTAGCGCGACTCCAGCAGCAGCCAAAGGAAAGCCTACACCTGGTGTTTGAAGCTCAAAAAATATGCCTCCGGTGATTACCAAGATTAAAAGTCCACTTACAATTGGATTTAGAAAAAAGGCGATTACTTTTTCGCTTGATGGAAGTTCGTATTCTATCAGTTCGTAATCTACAATTTCGTTTTTCTCCAATATGTCTTGAATACTTGCGACTTCGGCCTCGCAATAATTATTGGCAATGGCTTCCGAAGTGGTGAAGGTGATGACTTTGCCAGCCTCGGTTACACCTTCAATTTCTACTCTGTCGTCTACCATGCCTTCAGCAATGAGCGGATCGCGCCCTGTTTTCTCAGCCGTTGAACGCATAATTCCACGCATGTATGACTGATACTTATCGGGAGCAGCCATGCCATCCGTACCGTTAACCACGGTTGCGGCACCAATATTTGCACCAGGAACCATGTAAATGCTGTCGCAGGCAATGGAGATTAGTGCACCGGCACTAGCAGCATCATTATCTATAAAAACCCAAACTGGTTTTTCATATTCAAGAATGCGGGTGCGAATGTCATTTGCATCGTTTACAGCACCGCCATAAGTGTCCATCTCAATTAATATGAGGTCAGCTTCTTGTTCAGTTGCCTGTGTAAGCGCTAAATCTACATAGCGATTCATTCGAGGGTCAATGTCTCCTCTAATCTGCATAACAAACACCTTCTTGGTGCCTTCTTGGTATTTTGCTTGTTCACTTGCCCATGCGGTTATGGCAAGTAAAGCGATACTTAATGCAACTATAGTTCGAGTAAAAAATCGTATGCCTTTGTTCCCCACTTTATTCATTTAATTTTGTTCAAATTACAAAGAAAGCCTGTGTCTTCGGTTTTAAACTCAAAATTTTCATACCGCTTCGATGCTCCTATTTGGGAGACTAAATCGGCCGCAAATCTAGTTTTAGTAAACTCTCGAGATAATGATGCGTTGGAGTCAAAGTTCGCTTTGATAGACATTGAAACCAATGAGTTGAAGTGGGAAGGGCTACAGTTCGAAGATGAGTGGTGGGTAAGTGCCTATCACATGACGGAGAGTATGGTGGTTTTTCAGAAGTTCGAAGACAGTCAGAATATTGATGACCGAACTGTTTTTGGCTTCGGCTTAGAAACTAAAGAATCTTTGTGGTCGATAGAAAATGTGAGACTTACAGGTGTTAAAGGCAATCAGCTTTATTTGAACTATAATGACGATCAGCAGCTTATTTTCAATATTGAGCAACAAGATTGGGATGAGGTTATGTCGATTAGTGATTCTAATGAACTGACTGAGTACCCGATTCATTATGAGGCTGAAAGTAAGCACTTCGATACGCTGGCTAGGTTTTTGAAGCTCAAGACGAATATTAATATGGCTGGCAGCTGTGACTATTTAGAATCGCACAGTCTAATATTTATTGCTGCAAATCATGTCATTGATGAAATGAAGTCGTTAACACTATGCGTCTTTAACCAACAAGGAGATTTGCTTTTGCAAAAAGACCTTGAAACAGGAGTGAAGGGCTTAGTGTCTGGTGCCTTTTTTATAGTCAAAGACGCACTTATATTTGTTACAGGAAAGAACGAGTTGAATATCTATAGTATTGATGAGAAGAATTAACTACATAATTGTATGCTTGGTGGGGTTTGTGAGCCTAAGTTTTGCGCAATCTGACTCGCTTGGCATTGAAAGGCAGGGAGATAAGGTTTTTGTGATTCATAAAGTGAAACCTCAGCAAACGCTTTATTCTCTTTCTAGAAGATATAAGACAACCGTTTCTGAAATAAATTCAGCTAACCCTGTTTTGGCCAATGGCTTGCAGATAGGCCAAACTTTGAAAATACCTTACGGTGGAGTGCTGATTTCGCCAGACGCCCAGGTTACTTCGCAAACTCAGGAAATTACTCATAGAGTAAAGGCGGGGGAAACACTTTTTGCTATCGCTAGAAAATACGATGTGCAAGTTTCTGACATTAAAGCTTGGAATGGACTGAGTTCTAACGCCATCAATCTCGGTCAAGGTCTTGTTATCAGGAGACAGGTGCTTACGGCCGTTGAGCAGCCTAAAGAAGAAATGGTTGAGCAAGAGTCGGTAGAAGAAAGTACAACCGTTGCTCCTAAAGGAATTAATGTACCAGACTCTGTTAAGGTGGCAGATAAGCCTTTTCAATCGAGCCCTGAGGTAAACACGCAGTCTAATACTGAAATAGAATCTGTAGAAGTGCCAGAAGATGTAAACTATCCTGGTACTCCTTTTGAGCCCAAAGAAACCGAAGGAATTGCTGAGGTTATTCAAGAGTCAGAGCCATCGAGTAAGTTTTTCGCACTTCATAGAACTGCCAAGGTAGGAACCGTGATTAAGGTGAAGAATCTGATGAATGATTTGACGGTGTATGTTCGAGTTATCGGTACAATTCCTGAAACCTCGGAAAACGAAAACGTGATTATTAAGTTGAACCAAAGGGCTTATGATCATCTAAAAGCAGTAGATAAAAGATTCAGAGTTAAGCTGAATTACTTCAAGTAAATGGCTTTCGAGTCTTTCGATAACCTTAAGGATTTTTTGGATAGTAAGGTTGAAGAGTATAATCAACCTGGATTCATTCCGAACGATCCGATATCTATTCCACATCAGTATACTAAGCCTCAAGATATTGAGATAACAGGTTTTTGGGCCTCTATCTTGGCTTGGGGGCAACGAGTGACAATCATCAACAAATGCAATGAGTTATTCGCATTGATGGATAACAGCCCTCATGACTTTGTTTTAAATCACTCGGAGAATGACTTAAAAGCTCTACTGAAGTTCAAGCACCGAACTTTTAATGATACCGATACACTTTACTTCGTTGAGTTCTTCAAAAACTATTATCAACAACACGATAGCTTAGAAGATGCTTTTTTAAAAGGTATTCAATCAGCAGATGTGAGTGTTGAGCAAGGTCTTGTAAGGTTTCATGAAGACTTTTTCTCTTTGCCAAATGCTCCTCATAGAACGAAGAAGCACATTGCAACGCCTGCTAGAAAATCTGCCTGCAAGCGGATTAATATGTTCCTGCGCTGGATGGTTAGGCAAGATAATAAGGGAGTTGATTTCGGATTATGGAAGCGTATTCAACCTTCTCAATTAGTCTGTCCCTGCGATGTGCATGTGGAGCGCGTAGCACGTAGATTTTACCTGATCACTAGAAAGCAAACTGACTGGCAAATGGCCATGGAGTTAACAGCCAACCTTAAAGAATTCGACCCAATTGACCCTGTGAAATACGACTTTGCTCTTTTCGGATTAGGAGTGGAGGAGAAATATTAAAATTTTCGAATTACGAATTTCGAATTACGAATTTCGAATTACGAATTTCGAATTTCGAATTACGAATTTCGAATTACGAATTACGAATTACGAATTACGAATTACGAATTACGAATTACGAAATTTCTAAGGGGCTATTCAGTAATAAGTAAACTCAGAGCACAGCAAGCCTTAGCCTTCAAATCACCAATTAGTACATTGCCGAATTAATTACTGTCTCCAAAGAGCAGGGGCTTTTCGCCACTCTTCAAGAGAAGCTACATCTTCCGAAGTAATATAGCCCATTTCAATTGCCTGCTCTAACATAATGCTGTAGTTGCTTAAGCAATGAAGGGTAACGCCCGCGTTTTTGAAGTTTTCATCGGCTAAAGGAAAGCCATAAGTGAAGATGGCTAGCATGCCCACTACTTCATAGCCAGCTTGTCTAAGTGCAGCAGCAGCTTTTAGTGAGCTTCCTCCAGTAGAAACCAAGTCTTCAACAATCAGTACTTTTTTGTCGGGGTCCACCTTTCCTTCAATCAGGTTTTCCATACCGTGGCCTTTTGGCTTAGATCGAACATAGATGAACGGCACCTCCAACAAATCGGCCAGAAGCGCTCCTTGAGGAATACCTGCAGTTGCTACACCGGCTACAGCTTCATATCCAGAGAATTTCTCTTTGGCTACCTTAGCTAACTCGTTCTTAATGAATGTTCTAGTTTCTGGGTAAGAAAGAGACATGCGGTTATCGCAGTATATCGGTGATTTCCACCCTGAGCTCCAAGTGAAAGGATTATCAATACTAAGTTTGATCGCCTCAATAGAAAGAAGGTCAGAGGCAATTTTTAGGGCAGTCGTTTTATCGGCTTCGTTCAATTGCATAGCGCGAAGTTAGTAGATTTTTTTTCTGAAATTGGCATGAATATCATTCGCCTTGTTCAAGATTTTTTTTTGATATTGACCCCGAATCTATTCCCTCAATGAGGATATATATAAAAGACAAGCCGTTACGAATAAAGAGACCTGAAAAGGTAGGAAATCAGACTGAGTTTGACCATGTCATTGAAGATGATGATTTGCTGATCAATGAGCGAATGTTTCAGGGAAGGTTGCTCATCCGAAATTCCAATTACAGTACCATCAAGTCAATTCTCTTTATTCTTCATAATAAGAAGCTGAAAAGCTTAGACTCAATAACTGTTGAAGCCAAGAACTACGAAGAAATCGTAGACTATATTAAGAGCAAGTTCAAAATTCTTAAAGCTGGAGGGGGAGTGGTTACTTCTGAAAAGGGGGTGCTAATGATTCACCGACTTGGCTTGTGGGATTTGCCAAAAGGTAAGATAGAAAAGGGAGAGTCTTCAGTAGAAGGAGCCAAAAGAGAGGTTCAGGAAGAGTGCAATGTAAGAGTTAAGGTAAAAGAAAAGATTTGCACTACTTGGCACACCTACACAAAAGGAGATAAGAGTATTCTGAAAAAGACTTCTTGGTACTTGATGGATTCTATCGATGATTCGAATATGAAACCTCAGTTAGAAGAAGATATAGATGAAGTACGCTGGATGAACGAGAAGGAGTTAAACGTGGCTATGTATAATACTTACAAGTCCATTAACCATGTTTATGATAAGTTCAAAAAGCTTAAGAAACCTCAGAGTGTATAAGGTATATATTTATCTATGTTGCCACCATAGCGGTGTACTTCTCTGATAATTGAAGAGTTCACCGCTGCCAATTCTGGCGAAGTAATTAAGAATATAGTTTCAAGTTCCTTATTCAGGTCTCTGTTTACCTGAGAAATACTGTTTTCGTATTCAAAATCAGTTGTGTTACGCAAGCCTCTTAAAATAGCGCTAGCATTAAGTTTAGAGGCCAAACTAGCTGTAAGCTCACTGTAAACAATCACCGAGACTTCTGGTATGTCTTTAAATGTCTCGTTGATCTTCTGCTCCATATAATCTATCTCGAAGTATCTTTTGTTCTTTTGGCTGTTAAAGCCAATAGCAACTATTATTTCATCGAAAATCTTGAGTCCTCTAAGTACAATGTCTTCATGGCCTCTGGTAAATGGATCGAACGACCCGGGGAATAGAGCGATCTGCTTCATGTTATAAAACTAAGGAAAATCGTTAGAGGTTGGCTAAAACTTCTACATACTCCTGATTTTCCAGTTCGTTAAATACCGGATGAATCAGTATGCCTTCAGGTCTCTTTCCTAACTCAATGTGCTTGAAATACTTTTTAAGAACAGGCATGTTTAGGTCTACTTTTTCCTTAACCCCATGCAAGACAATAGGCGTAAGCTGACCTTCAGTACTAAACTGCTGAATGGTAAGCAGCATTAGTTTAACTAAATGGGTAGCATCTGAGAATCTGAATTGGTTGTAAATGGCTAAACGCTGAAAGTTATAGCCTACAATTTGAGCCTCGTTGTTGTTTAAGCTTATGTATAAGCTAGCAGGTGTTTTGGATCTTAGTTGTTCCTGAATACCTTTTAGGTACGCTACCGACTGATGATTTATGTATAAAGAAAGCTTTGGATACTTTTCTCTGAACCAAGCTCTTATTTCTGACTGATAACCAAAGGCTACTGCGGCTCCGGCTTCATCTAAAAGCTTGTAGTGGAATTCATCTTTTTTCTCATCAATAACTTCGTTTAGCCTCACGTATTGGCTAGCCAACGACCTATCGAATACTGGAATTGGAATTAAAGCAAACTGCTTATTTCTTACAAATACCTGTATCTCTTTCCAAAAGCCTGCGGCAATCAAGGTATGCTCGTCATAGAGCACCTGAAGGTTTTGAGTAATAGATTTCTCTGGGTTGAACTCTAAGTGTTCAAAAAGGAGTAAGTGCCTTTTTTTAACATCAAATACCGCTATCTGGCATTCGGTGTTAGAAACAAAAAACGAAAGGCGATATTGACTAATCTTGTCAATATCTAGCCTTTCGTCTTTTATTGATATTATCTGAGTTGTATCTGCTAGGCGCACAGCTTATCTCCAGTTACCGGCAGTGGTAATGTCTGTTCTGGAACCAAATCTAAGTGGTCTTCTTTGCTCAATATCATGATCCTCCGTTCTTGTTCTGTCGAAAGGATATGTATCTACAACTTCAATGTAGTCTACAGCTACTCCACTTCTCACTGAATCTTTAGCATATAAAGAGAAGTATTTTCCTGGAGCATGAGGAAGCTCAGGAAGAGTTCTAGCATCGAAATTTCTTGAGAACAATGAGTCTTTCACATTCTTTACACCAACGGTGTCATAAGTGAAAACAGACTCTTCCTCTTGGTAAGCTTTCATGATGATTTCCTCAGTTCTGGTGATCAGGTAAATTTTTCCTGTATCAACGTAGGCAATTAGCTTTTCCCATGTGTCGGCATAGTCACCATAAGTAGCTAAATGCGCTTCTTGAGCAGATCTGATTTTCTCAAGTTTTGCGATCACTTGCTTTTCTACTCTTTCAATTTCTTTGGCTTCTTCAATGGTAGTATTTACGCCATCATATAATAAGTAACCAACGCCAATCGCTACTACGAAGAATACGACTGTAAGAATTTTAGTTAGGTTCATCTTGGAGGTTGAATTTTGCTTAAAAGTAACTAATATTTTAGGTAATCCATAGTTATTCGAACCGCTATTTTATGGATAATTAATGAAATTTGAAATAACCTTTTTGATTAATCAGACCGCTTAAACTTTTAGTATTCTGCAAAACGTAATGTAAACTCATTAAATCTTGCTTTTGTAATGTTGTTAAGTCGAAGAAGCCAATTTCCGTAAGTAGCTGACTGTCTGGTGACATCTCCGGGTCACTGCCAAGTGTGAGAGTGCCAGAGACTATCTTTACTTTGAAGAATAGCTCAACTCCATGCAGCGGAGGGTCTAAGTATTCATGAACAAAAAGAAATTCTTCAACATCAATATTACACCCAGTTTCTTCTTTAAACTCTCTCTTCAGAGCGCTTTTAGCATCTTCGCCAAAGTGCATGCCGCCTCCTGGTGGAGCCCAGAGAGAGCCATTTTTGCCTAACGATCTATGATGAACCAGCAGGATTTTTTCCTCTTCGATACAGATGCCGCAAACTCTAACTCTGAGTTTTTCCCCAAACTGTTCTCTGATTTCTTGCTGAATTTTGTCCTTCATGCTTTTGGGCTTTGAGGCGAAAGATATATTTGCATATTGTGCCTTGGCTTAAAGGTATTAAGAGCGAACTAAGATTTGAACCGAATTGGCGAAACCTTCAGAAATACTTATCGATAAATTTCCTTTTGAACCTACAGAAGGGCAGAAGAAGCTGTTTAGGCTATTCGATTCTTTTCTGTTAGACGACAAGCAGAAGAAGCCTGTTTTGGTTTTAAGAGGTTATGCTGGTACAGGTAAAACCACTGTGGTTAGTGCAGTGGTTAAAATGTTGCCATTTTTTAAGTTTAAATACGTTTTAATGGCGCCCACGGGTAGGGCAGCAAAAGTAATGTCGGGGTACAGTAAAAGGACTGCTTTTACTATTCACAAGAAGGTTTTTCAGCAAACTGCTGAGCCAGGTGGTGGGTTAGAGTTTAAAAGACAATCTAACTATCATAAGAATACACTCTTTATTGTAGATGAGGCCTCCATGATTTCCAATGCTTCAGACTATGGAAAGAAAGGGTTGCTTTCAGATTTGATCGATTACGTTTTTTCGCAAGAAGGAAATAGGTTACTGCTAATTGGAGATACAGCACAGCTTCCGCCTGTTGGTACATTAGAAAGCCCTGCATTGGAACGAGATTACCTTCAAGGGAATTTCAGAGCAGATGTTCAGGCTATTGAACTTACAGAGGTGATGAGGCAAGATATTGACTCCGGTATTCTCTTCAATGCAACTAAATTGAGGAATGAATTGGCTCAGAATGACTTCAAGATATCATTAGCCACAAGTCGATTTACTGATGTATTTAAAATGACTGGCGAAAAGCTTGAAGACGGATTGCGCTATGCCTACGATAAATTTGGAGTAGAGAATACTGCAATTATTTGCAGGAGCAATAAGAATGCAGTTCAGTATAATCAATATATAAGAAGAGCTATTCAGTACAGGGAAGATGAAATTGAAGCAGGAGATATATTGATGATTGTCCGAAATAATTATCACTTCCTTCCTGAGAACACACCTGCCGGTTTTTTAGCTAATGGCGATTTTGTGGAGGTAATGAAGATCAGTCGGTTTGAAGAGTTGTACGATCTGAGGTTCGCTAATCTGACCCTTCGATTGCTCGATTATCCTGATCAAGAACCCTTCGAAGCCAAAGTAGTATTGGATACGCTATATTCTGCTGAAGCCTCTCTCAACGACAAAGCATACAAGAATTTGTACGATCAGGTAGTGGCAGATTATGCTGATTTGAGCACCAAGGCTGAAAGAATTAAAGCCATTAAAAACGATCCGTACCTCAATGCCCTTCAAATCAAATTTGCTTATGCCCTCACCTGTCATAAGTCGCAAGGAGGGCAGTGGCAGGCTGTCTTTGTAGACCAAGGCTACTTGACAGAAGAAATGGTAAACCACGAATACCTCAGGTGGCTTTATACTGCAATTACCAGAGCTACAAAGGAACTTTATCTGGTAAACTTTAATAAAGACTTTTTTAGCTAGCCGCTTTACTAGCACCTAAGATCAGGAATACCCAACCCACAATTAAGGCCAGGCCGCCAATTGGAGTGATGGCTCCTAGCCAGGTAACATTAGTTAGGCTAAGTATATAGAGCGATCCAGAAAAAATGACCATTCCGATAATGAAGCTCCACGATGCCCAAATGAAGTAATCATGGTTGATGTTCATTAATAATATGCCTGTGAGCAGAAGAGCTAAAGTATGATAGAATTGGTATTTAACGGCTGTTTCGTAAGTGTCTAACCTGCCGTTGGCGGTTAGGGTAGCCTCTAGCCCGTGAGCACCAAAGGCACCTAGGCCTACGGCTAGTGCTCCAAATATTCCGGCAATTATAATGATGAGTTTTGCTGACATACTATTGATAGTTTCTGCTGCCAAAGATAGCACTACCAACTCTAATCATGGTACTGCCTTCTTCTAAAGCTATTTTATAATCACCCGTCATGCCCATAGAAAGCTCTTTCAACTCAATCTTATCAGAGTTGTATTTATTTTTCAATTCTTCGAATAGTGCTTTAAGGCTTTTGAATTCTTTTCTAACTACCTCTTCATTGTCAGTATTCGTTGCCATACCCATAAGGCCAACAACCTTAATGTTATTTAGTTCGGCAAACTGGTCTGAGTTTAGAAGCTCTTCCAGCTCTTTTTCATCTAGGCCAAACTTGCTTTCTTCTTTGGCAATGTAAACCTGAAGTAAGCAGTTAATTACTCTCTCGTTCTTCTCTGCTTGCTTATTAATTTCAACTAAAAGCCTCAAACTATCTACAGCATGAATAAGATGAACAAAAGGTGCGATATACTTTACTTTATTTCGTTGAAGGTGCCCAATCATGTGCCAGCGAATGTCTTTGGGCAATTCTTCATGTTTTCTAGTAAGTTCTTGAACCTTGTTTTCCCCTAAATCTCTTTGATTTGCCTCATAGGCCTGTAACAAATCTTCATTAGGCTTAGTCTTACTTACGGCAATGAGTTGCGCATTGAATGGGGCTATTTCTTGGTTGAATTTTGAAATGTTCTCTGCAATACTCATGTGGCTCAATTAAGGTAGCGTTTAGATTTCTATTATATTTGATTACCAGAATGGCGCGCAATTTAGCATAAAAGCACCTGTTTATGCTAACTGTTTAATAAACCCAAAGTAGTATATGCCGATAATCGGATCGATTTTAAAGAAAGGTATTAAGCTTAGAGAAACTCTTGAGCAAGATTATACCTCTCCATATGATCTACAGAAAAAGGAACTATCCAAACTTCTAATTAGTGCCCGAAACACCATGTTCGGAAGAGAATACGATTTTATGTCTATTCTAGAAAAGTTCAGGAGTCATGGTCAGCACGATTTTTACGAACAATTCAAGGCCAATGTGCCCATTCATGATTACGATTCTATGAATGATAATTGGTGGCATAAAACTAGAGACGGAGAGCCAGATATTAGTTGGCCTGGGAAAACTAAGTTCTTTGCCTTAAGCTCTGGTACTTCGGGGGCATCATCCAAATTTATTCCTGTTACCAAAGACATGATCCGTCAGATTAGGAAGACAGGCACTAGGCATATTTATACCCTTGGTAAATACGATTTGCCCGATAAGTTCTTTCAGTCTGGAATGCTGATGCTGGGAGGAAGTACATCGCTCAACTTTTCTGGCAATTTCTATTATGGCGACTTGAGTGGTATAACTACAGGTCAGTTGCCTTTGTGGATTCAGGGTTTTTCTCGTCCGAGTCCGAAAATAAAGAAGCAGAAAGATTGGGAAACGAAGCTAGAAGAGATTGTTGAAAATGCCCACAAATGGAATATCGGGATGATTGCAGGTGTACCTGCCTGGGTTACCATTTTGATGGAGCGTATTATTGAAAAACATGGAGTGAAAAATATCCATGAGATTTGGCCGAACCTTCATGCCTATGTTCACGGTGGTGTGGCGTTTGAACCGTACAGAAAGGGCTTTGATAAGCTCTTGGGGCATCCTATCCATTTTATAGAAACCTATTTGGCTTCTGAAGGCTTTATTGCTTTTCAAGACTCTCCAGATAAAAAGTCTATGCGGCTAATGCTCAATGGGGGCATATTTCATGAGTTTGTTCCATTTAATGAAAAGAACTTTGATGATGACGGCCATATAAGACCCGATGCAGAGGCTCTAATGTTCGATCAGACTGAAGAGAATAAAGAATATGCCTTGTTGATCTCTACAGTTTCAGGTGCATGGAGATATATGATTGGAGATACCGTAAAGGTGGTTGATAAGCATAATTCAGAAATTATTATTACCGGAAGAACCAAGCACTTCCTAAGCCTATGTGGAGAGCACCTTTCTGTTGACAATATGAACAAAGCGGTGCAGCTAGCGGCTAACGACTTAGATATAATTGTTAAAGAGTTTACTGTCGCAGGTTTGCCAGACGGAAGTCTTTTTGCCCACCATTGGTATGTTGGTGTAGACGGCATAGTAGATCAGGAGATTCTCAAAGAGAAAATTGATACCTATCTAAAAGACCTGAATGACGATTACGCTGTAGAAAGACAGCACGCCCTCAAGAATATTTATTTGGAGGTTTTGCCTAATGAAGTGTTCTATGGCTGGATGAAGTCTATTGGCAAAGAAGGCGGCCAAACTAAATTCCCAAGAGTCTTAAAGAAAGAAAAACTAGAAAGCTGGCTTTCTTACCTGAAGCAAGAAGCCTAACGGAAAAGACATGGATGTAATCATTAATGGCTTTTTGTTTGGGCTATTACTTTGTGTGCTCATTGGGCCAGTATTTTTTGCACTTATTCAAAATTCAATTGAAAAGGGTTTCTGGTCGGGTTTCTTTATGGCCATTGGCATAGCCCTCAGTGATAGCTTTTATATAGTAGTTACTTATTTGGGTATTTCTCAGTTTGTAGAGAATCCTAAGTTCAACATGTGGCTTGGTGGGGTTGGCGGAGTTATTATGCTCATTTTTGGTGTAATCTACCTGTTTAAGCCCGTTCCAAAAAAGGGATTGAAGCAACTACATCAAGAAGATACAAAGTGGTTTCAACAGATAGTGAAAGGCTTTTTACTCAATGGTATCAATCCTTTTGTTCTGCTTTTTTGGTTAGGTATTATAAGTAAGGTTACTCTCGATTTTGAGTACAATAACAATCAGGCTATAACCTTCTTTGTTGTGCTAATTGCCACGGTTTTCTTGGTAGATGTACTCAAGTCTTACTTCGCCACTAAATTGAGCCAAATTGTTACTCCACGGTTTATGAAAATCATGAACAGAGTGGTTGGAATAGCCCTTCTTCTTTTCAGTTTGAGGTTGTTCAACTTTGTTTTAGTGGCTTACGGTATAGAATTATTCTAACTGAACCCTTTCCTTAATTCTGGGTTAGGTTCATGTGAACCCCAAAAGTATGAACCGTAAACTCTTATTTACACTCGCACTTCTATTCCTTTTTACGCTAGATACTTTGGCTCAACAAGAGCTAGGAAACTTCAATCAGGAGCGACTACAGATCAATAAAGTTGGGATGATGGTGTTAGGAGGTTGGGCCCTAGCTAATTTCGGTACCAATGGAGTTCTGTTGAGCAACCCTTCTTCCAATGAGCAAGGACACTTTTACCGGATGAATATTTTTTGGAATGTGGTGAACTTGGGCTTGGCAATACCAGGGTTAAGGCATTCTTTGATTACCGATCCTTCTACTTTAAACCTAGCCGAAACAGTAGGTGAATATCATCAAATGGGGAAGGTGCTTTTAATGAATGCAGGTTTAGATGTAGCATATATTACTGGTGGTTTTTTGATGAAGGAAATGGCCAAGAACAGGGAAGGCAAAAGAGGTATACTTAGAGGCTATGGTCGCTCACTTATTCTCCAAGGAGGGTTTCTGTTAGCTTTTGACATAATTCTGTATTCCGTTCTTCAATCCAAGAGCAATCAGCTTACGGATATTTTGAACCATGTTCAGCTGAGCCCGAATAGTGTTGGTTTGGTCTGGAGGTTCTAGTCTTCCAATATGTTACTAATGAATGTGCTTTTAGTAAGCATAAACATTAAGAAGAACAGGATGCCCCACTTCAAGTAGATTGGATAGAAATCGGTGGTGTTCTTGTATCGAGTCTCTTTGATTTCAGCCTTCTCGTATTCATCAATCATGTCGAATACATTTTGGAGTGCAGCATTGTCTGAAACTCGGTAGAACTGCCCAGAACCAATTTTTGCAATTTCACGCAGGTTAGACTCATCTACGGTGTTTTCTACATAATTAGTTCTGCCAAAAAAGTCTTTTCCATAAGGTACTTTGCCCTCTTTGCCCACGCAAATGGTGTAAATCTTTATATCGTAAGCAGAAGCTAATTCTGCAGCAGTTATCGGATCAATATTACCAGCAGTATTGTCACCATCCGTGAGCAAGATCATTACCTTACTGGCGGCATCAGACTCTCTCATTCTGTTGGTCCCCACGGCAATAGCACTACCAATGGCGGTTCCTCTATTTTCAATTTTATTAAAGTCTATCTCTTCTTCTATGAATTTATAGAGAAGCTCATAGTCTGTAGTGAGTGGAGATAAAGAATAAGCGTCTCCTGAGAAAATCACTAAGCCAATTCTGTCTTGGTTTCTGCCTGCTATAAAATCTCTGGCTGTAGCTTTAGCAGCATCCAACCTATTAGGTTGAAAGTCTTCTATTTGCATAGATTCAGAGATGTCTATGAGTAAGGCAATGTCTATGCCTTCAGACCATTGCTCAACCATCTCATTGGTTCGTTGAGGTCTGGCTAGAGCTATCAGAAGCATTAAAAGCGCAAGCGCTTTTAATAGGTTTGGAATAATTCTTAAGTAGCCTGTCCAATGCTTTTCTATATCTCTTTTAGGAAGAGCTACGGGTAGCTTTTGCTTTACCTTAGTACCGATTAGCCACTTAAGAAGGAATAAGAGTATAACCAATGGTATGGCGTAGAACACAAAAAAGTGTGCCCAATCAAACGATTTGAACGCTGAAGGAGTGAACCACTCCAAAGAAAACCAATTATAAATCGACTCGTCAAGCATTCTTAATCTCCTCCGTTACATGGTTGTATCTATCTACCGAGTAGTCTTTCAAATACTCGAAATCGTTTTGCAAAGCGGTTACCGCTATAGTGCTATAAATGTTTTTATCTATAGACTTTAATGTTTCTTCTAAAGAAGAATTTTTCTGAATCTGTATAATTTCTTTGGTAGTGAGCTTTGTGTAAGGCATTTGCTCCAAAGACTCCATATAAGACTTCCAAAACTTTAACAAAGATTCAATTTTGGTCTTTTCAGTATCGGCAGAAATGCTTTCAATCTCCTGATCGAATTCTTGCTGAAATTTCTCAAGCTTCTTTTTAAGCCTGTAGAGTTTTATGCGTTTGGTAATTTCTCTACCCCAAATAACTGCTACTACAATAGCAATAACACCGAGTATAATCAGGCCAATAATCCAATAAGGGTAGTTGAATTGACGAGATACAGGTTGAAAAGCTCTTGTTTCAGAAAGGTTAACAGTGTCGGGCATTTGAGTGACCACCTGATTCAGAATAATAGAATCTTTAGCACTAAAAATAGGAATGCTGTCTTTACCTGTATAAACAAAAACAGGGATGGATAGACTCTGCACGGTGTCTATCTCAAAAGTAGCTAAGTAATAAACAGCACTATCAATACTGTTTATGCTGTCTGAACGCGTATCAAAATATGCTTTATCTATTAGTTCAAAAGGTGCAAAGCTGAATAATGAGTCAGGGAAAATAACTGGCCTATTCTTCTTGTCTTTGTAGCTCAGTGAATAGGGAACAGGTTCGCCAATTTTAACGCTATCTTTTAAGAAATAGCCATTAGGTTTAGTGTCTTGGGCAAAAGCGAAAGTCACTAAATAGAAGCAAAAAATCAGAAATACACTTACCCTTCTAATCACGTTTCATCGATTTGTTTCTGATCTTAAATAGTTTTATCAATTGCGGAACGTAGTTGTCTTTTGTGTTGATCTCCAGGTAGTTGATTTGGTTTTTTCTACAAAACTTTTCAAGCTCTCCTTTATTAACCGTGTAAGTTTTTTCGAGTTTCTTACGGAAATCTTTAGAGGAAGTGTTTACCCAAATGGTCTTTTTACTTTCCTTGTCATAGATAGGTACAATCCCCAAGTTTGGTAATTGGGTTTCTCTATCGTCTTTTAAGTGCAGAACAACTAAATCATGTCTGTTGGCCAGTAATCTCAAGCTCTGTTCGTACCCTTCATCAATAAAGTCAGAAACCAGAATGATCACACTTTTTTTATGGATGATCTCCAAAGACTTTTTAATAGCCTGATCTATGTTGGTTTTGGTAGACTCAGGTGTATGATTATAAAGCTCGTGAATTATGGCATAGCCATGTTTAATGCCTTTTCCCGACTTAACGAACTTTTCTTTCTGATCAGAAAAGGTCAGCAAGCCAACACGGTTTTGTTGCTTTACTGCAGCTAGTGTAAGTACTCCTGTAATTTCTTTTCCAACATCTACCTTTTGAGCGCCAGGTGTTCCTATTTCTTGAGAAGCACTAACATCTAGCAAGAAGAAAACGGTTTGTTCTTTTTCTTCTTTAAAGGTTTTTACAAAAGTACCATGACCTTTGGCCGATACGTTCCAGTCTATGGTTCTGGTATCATCACCATACTGGTATTCGCGCACGCCATCAAACTCTAAGCCCGAACCTTTGAATATAGAGTGGAAGTCACCCTGCATTCTAGAGTTAATGGCTTTTCTGATTTGAATCTCGTACTTCCTAAGCTTGGAAATGATGTGCTCCATAATGAAGGCCTAAAAATATCATTAATTTGATTTTCGACCGATTTTAGCTGTCTTAATTTTGGTTAATAAGAAGATTGCTTCGAACATAACCCTTACCTTTGCCAGTCGTTTAGCTACAAAAGCGAAAATAAGTGGCTTACAATATGGCAAAAAAGCTTTTTTTACTGACGGTTGCTCTTTTTTTATTCTCTTGTAAAAGTGATGACTCTGCCGTGCCCGATGGTATACTCACTCAAGAGCAAATGGTAGATCTTTTAATAGATATCCGAATTGCAGAAGGAATGGTAGGTTCGGTGTCTATGGGGCTAGATTCTGCTGATGCTGTCTACAAAGCTTTGGAAAAAAGAATCTTTCGGGAACATGGTGTAGACTCTGCTAGTTATGTAAAAAGCTATAACTACTACTTACAACATCCTGAGCTTTATTTAGACGTAACGGACATTGTAATAGACAGTCTTAAAGCCAGAAATTCTAAACAATTCAGCGACAACTATTAATGCTATACCCCTCCAATCTAGAAGTTAAACTCGGTTTCGATAAAATTAGAGAGTTACTAAAAGAGGCCTGCGAAAGTAAATTAGGAAAGAGTTTTGTAGATAAGGTCAGATTTTCTGCAGATCAAAATAATGTAGAGATGTGGTTGAGTCAGACCGATGAGTTTGTTCGAATCATCTCTTCTGAGGAGCTTTTTCCAAACTCAAACTATATAGACTTAGCCCCACTCTTCGGAAAAATTAGAGTAGACAATTCGTATCTGCTAGAAGAAGAGTTGTTTGATGTTATTCTAAGTCTCAAAACACTCAATAACTGTCTAGATTTTTTTCAAGAAAAGCGCGAAGAATACCCCGTTCTTTCCGAACTCACATACCCTATTGTTTTCGATGAAGACTTGCTTTGGTCTTTAGCTCGTGTTTTTGATGAAAGGGGAAAGCTAAAAGACAATGCATCTGACAGGCTCTATGAAATACGAAAAGGTATTCTAGAAGAAAAGCAAAGGCTAAGAAGGGTTTTAGATAACATTATCAACAGAACCAAGAAGGAAGGATTTACTCCAGACGATGTTTCCGTGACCATCAGAAATGGCAGGATGGTGATTCCGGTTTTGGCAGAGTATAAACGTAGGGTTAAAGGGTTTATTCATGGTGAGTCTGCTACTGGGCAAACCGTATATCTTGAGCCAACTGAGGTATTCACTATAAATAATGAGGTTCAGGAGCTTGAATATGCAGAACAGCGAGAGGTAGTTCGAATTCTCATGGAGTTAACTGGCTATTTAAGGCCAGAAATTGAGAATTTGAGGCAATACATGCAGTTTCTTGGCTTGGTTGATTTCATCCGAGCTAAAGCACGTTTTGCGCTTAAGATTGATGCTTGTAAACCAAAGTGGTCTGAGAAGAAGGAGTTCAATTGGCAAGTTGCTAAGCACCCTCTGCTGCTTTTAAAGCATAAAGAATTAGGCAAAGAGGTAGTTCCATTAAACATTTTCTTAGAGCCAAATCAGCGTATTCTTTTAATATCTGGTCCAAATGCTGGAGGAAAGAGTGTTTGCCTTAAAACCGTTGGGTTGTTGCAGTACATGCTGCAGTGTGGACTTTTGGTTTCAGTGAATGAGTCTTCTTCCTTTACCATGTTTAAGGACTTGTTTATAGATATTGGAGATGAGCAATCTATAGAGAACGATCTAAGTACGTATAGCTCTCATCTTATCAACATGAAACATCTTTTGGGTCATGTAAATAAGAAGAGTCTCTTTCTTATAGATGAATTTGGAACAGGAACCGAGCCGCAATATGGTGGAGCCATTGCCGAGTCTATTCTAATGGAACTCAAAGAAAGTAGAGGTATGGGGGTAATCACTACTCACTATGGTAACTTGAAAGAGTTTGCCGATAAGCGTGAGGGGTTGATGAACGGTGCTATGCGCTACGACCTAAAGAAGTTGCAACCTTTGTATGAACTGGAAATTGGAAAGCCAGGAAGTTCGTTTGCTTTGGAAATTGCTGGTAAAATAGGTCTGCCCAATAGAACTATCGACAATGCCAAAAAGAAAATTGGTGTTAAGCAAGTTTCATTCGATCAGATGCTCGGACAACTTCAATTGCAGCAAACAGAATTAGACAAGGCTGAAAGAAAAATTACAGCAAGAGAAAAGGAGTTAGAAGAACTTACAGAGCAGTATGCACAGTTAAAATCTCATCTGGAAAACCAAGAGAAGAAGATTATTAATGAAGCTAAGCAGAAGGCTAATGCTATTGTGAAAGATGCCAATAAAGAAGTAGAGCGTGTTATTCGAGAAATCAAGGAAAAGAAAGCGGAGAAAGAGGCCGTTAAAAAACAAAGAGAAAGACTTGATAAACTGAAACAAGAGACCGCTGTTAAGGAGCAATTTGAAAAGGCTCAGGCTAAATCTGATGAAATTAAGATAGGAGATTATGTTCAGCTCAAAGGGCAAGATACTGTTGGGCAAGTAGTCAATATCAAGGGCAAAGATGCAGAGCTTAGCATTGGAGAACTCACTTCTTTTGTCCGTTTAAATAGGCTCGAAAAAGTGAACCGAAAGGCTTACAAAGACCAAGGCAAGACCAAAAGTTTTTCTGGCTTCGATTACGTTTCTAAACAAACGGATTTCAACCCGAGAATAGATTTAAGAGGTATGCGTGCAGAAGAGGTTATACCTACCCTAAGTACTTGGATGGATGAAGCTATTATGCTTGGAGTTAACGAGCTTCAGATAGTTCATGGAAAAGGAAATGGAGTTCTAAGACAAGTAACTCGGGAGCTTCTAAAGTCTTATAAAGAAATATCTTCGGTTAGAGATGAACATGCCGATAGAGGAGGTGCTGGAGTTACCTTAGTGAGCTTAAACTAAAAAGGCCCCGATTTTCATCGAGGCCCTTTACCGTAGTTTTAATTCTTTCTACTGCTCTTCCATATTGAAAACGTAAGTGCCGTTAGCACCATTAATTCCTGCAGCAACTCCGCCACTTGCTGTGTAATTTACAGTCATAGTTAGGGTAGAAGGAGTGGCGCTTGTGTTAAGGCTTATGGTATAAACATTGCCATTGTCACTATCGAATATGATTTCATTTAGGTTGGTGCCGTTGAAATCCCAAGTTCCATTTGCTCCCCATAGTGGAGAACCGTTTGCGCTAATGTAGGTTTTGCTTGAAGAGTTTCCTCTTATGGTCAGGGTTAAGTCGCTAAAGAAGTTTGAGCTTGCACCGTCAAAAGTAACAGAAGTGGTTGCCCAAGTTATACCAGAAGAAGAACCGGCAAGATCTACTATTCTTTGTTCTTCTGGGGTTAGTTGAGGTGTGTCGTCACCACCGTCTCCACCACCACAAGATGTTAAAACGGCTAAGCCTATTATGTTAAGGATAAGGAAGTAGCTTTTAAATCTTTTCATTAGTCTATTTTAATGCATTAATAATAGCGAAGTTTTCTCTAAAAAAACACTAAAGCAGATGGTCCTAGCTTTTAAATGTTGGGATGTGTATGTTACTAGCGCAAAAGTCGAACTCGTGTTTTTGGTTCGAGCTTATCAGAACAAGTTTGTCATTTAGGATGGTTTGTACAGATTTTCGGTACCAATCAATCCCAAACTCATCTAAATTGGTTGTAGGCTCATCTAATAGACAGACCTTGCTTTGAGAATAGAAGCATAGCCCTAGCTTCAGGCGCTGCTTCATGCCTGAAGAGAAGTTTCGTATCTGCTTATTTTTGTCTTTAGCAAGGTGTACCAGTGCTGTGAAGTCATCGATAGATATTCCTTGCTTCAGTTTTTTAAACTTAAAATGAAAGTCTAAAAACTCATGAAGTGTAAATTCTTCAATGAGCTCTAAGTAAGGAGTAGAAATATCGAAATACTGATAAAAGTCTTCTTGCTGAATTTCCTTTCCATCTAAAGAATAGCTGATGCTACCTTCGTTAGATGGAATAAAACCGCATAATACTTGAAGAAAAGTAGATTTTCCGCTTCCGTTTCCACCAGTTATAGAGCAGGGTATACCTGTTTCAAAACTGGTAGAAAGGTGCCTGAATATCCATTCACGGTTAAACTTCTTACCTAAATCGTTAACCGTAATTTGCATATTATTTAGCGCTATACCCCTTCATAACTCCTCTGTCGGAATTTCTAAAAAAGTTGATAATCTCGTCTCTTTCTTTTGAAGGTGTCATTTCTAGCTCAACCAAGTCTAGGGCCTTTGAATTGTTCAGGCCTTTAAGGAAGATGTATCTATATATTTCCTGAATCTCAGCTATCTTCTCATTTGCAAAACCACGTCTTCTAAGTCCGATAGAATTTATACCGGCATAGCTTAATGGCTCTCTACCAGCTTTGGTATAAGGAGGTACGTCTTTTCTGACAAGTGAGCCTCCAGAAACCATGGTATGAGCACCAATATTTACAAACTGATGAACAGCAGCGGCTCCGCCAATAATAGCCCAGTCGTCTATTGTTACGTGGCCCGCAAGTTGGACGGCATTTACCAAAATACAATTATCACCAATCATACAGTCGTGGGCTACGTGAGTGTAGGCCATAATTAGGCAGTTTTTGCCTATAACTGTTTTATTGGTAGCGTCTGTTCCTCTGTTTAGCGTCACGCACTCCCTAATTACTGTATTGTCGCCAATCTCTAATGTAGTGTCTTCGCCCCCAAATTTTAAGTCTTGAGGAACTGCCGAAACGACTGCGCCAGGGAATATTTTTACATTCTTGCCAATTCTGGCTCCTTCCATAATGGTTACATTGGAGCCTATCCATGATCCTTCTTCGATTACCACATTTTTGCTAATAGTAACAAAAGGTTCAATTACCACATTGCGAGCAATCTTGGCTTCTCTATGGATGTATGCTAGGGGTTGATTCATTGATTCTTAACTATTCTGGCAGTCATAGCGGCCTCGCAAACTAGGGTGTTACCTACGTATGCATAGCCATTCATTTGTGCAATGCCTCTTTTAATAGGGGCAGTTAGTTCACATTTAAACTTAATGGTGTCACCCGGAACAACCATTTTTCTGAATTTACATTTGTCTATTCCCAAGAAATACGGTGTGTAGTTCTCCGGATCAGGAACAGTGTTTAAAACAAGAATTCCACCAATTTGAGCCATGGCTTCAATTTGCAGTACACCTGGCATTACGGGGTTTCCTGGAAAGTGCCCAGTAAAGAACGGTTCGTTCATGGTCACATTCTTTATCCCTGCAACCATGGTGTCGTCTAGGTGAATAATCTTGTCAATTAGAAGGAATGGATATCTATGCGGAAGAATCTGCATGATTTGGTTAATATCCATTACCGGTTCTACCGTAGGGTCATAATAAGGTGCCGAGCTTTTGTTGCTCAGCATAGCCTTTTTCAATTTTTTCGCGAAAGCCACGTTGGCAGCATGGCCTGGTCTGGCGGCTAGAATTTGAGCTTTTATGGGTCTGCCTACAAGTGCAAGGTCACCAACAACATCGAGTAGCTTATGTCTAGCTGGCTCATTACGATGTCTAAGCTCAACATTGTTCAGAATTCCTTCTTTCTTTACTTCTACCTTGGGCTTGTTAAAAAGACTAGCTAAATGATCTAGCTCTTCATCCTTAACAACCCTATCAACCACTACAATGGCGTTGTTTAAATCGCCACCCTTAATTAGGTTGTTTTTATGAAGCATTTCTAATTCATGTAGAAAGCAAAACGTTCTACTAGAAGAAATATCTTTCTTGAAGTCTTGAATGTTATTCAAAGAGGCGTGTTGGCTACCTAAAACTGGAGAGTTATAGTCTACCATAACGGTAACTCTGTAATCATCTAGCGGAAGAGCCGCTATCTCTACATCACGATTTTCATCGCGATACATAATGCTCTCATTAATTTCTAAGAAATTTCTTAGTGCATTTTGCTCTTCTGTACCTACCTGCTCAATGGCATCTATAAACATGCGTGAACTACCGTCCAATATTGGAGGCTCTGGTCCATCAATTTTGATTAGAACGTTGTCTATTTCTAAGCCAACTAAAGCAGCTAAGGTATGTTCTACAGTATTAATCCTAGCACCGTTCTGCTCAATGGTAGTTCCTCTAGATAGGTCAACTACATTGTCTACATCGGCATCTACAATTGGCTGGTCTGGTAAGTCAATTCTCTGGAATTTTATTCCGTGGTTTGGCCCTGCGGGAGTAAAGGTCATATTGGCCGTTACGCCTGTGTGGAGACCCACCCCAGAAACCGTTACTTCCTCTCTTATGGTATGCTGCTTCGTCTTCATTCTTTCCGCGAAAATGCCGCAAATTTATAACTTTTTTTCCAGTTCCTTAACCCTGTCTATGAGTTTAGGAAGGTTCCTGAGAATTACGCTAGCGCGAAGAAAATCTTTGTGTTCCATAATAGGAGAGCCAAACCAGACCTTACCCTCTTGGGTAATGGTTTTTGGTACTCCTGCCTGAGGTCCAATGATGGTTCTATCTGCCATTTTTAAGTGACCAGTGATACCTGCTTGCCCACCAATTTGGCAATTCTCACCAATTTTTGCACTTCCCGAAAGCCCTGCTTGAGAGGCTATAACTGTGTTTTTTCCTACTTCAACATTATGAGCAATCTGTACCAAGTTGTCGAGCTTTACTCCACTTTTGATAATAGTAGAGCCCATGGTGGCACAGTCTATAGTAGTGTTCGCGCCAATATCTACATGGTCTTCTATAATTACGTTGCCTGTTTGAGGAATGGATTTATATGTGCCATCTTCTTGTGGGGCAAAGCCGAAACCATCGCTACCAATCACCACTCCTGAGTGGATTACACAGTTTGAGCCTACTTTACAATTGGCGTAAACTTTTACACCAGGGTGTATAATGGTGTTTTCTCCGATTTCAACATTGTCGCCAATGTAGGTGTTGGGGTAAATTTTAGTATTGTTTCCAACTTTTGCGTTTTCACCTAAATAAGAGAAGGCTCCTAGATATACATTCTCTCCATAACTGGCTGTTTCATGCTGAAAAGAAGGTTGTTCAATACCAGTTTTTACTTTGGCAGTAAGCTTTTGATATTCTTCTAAAAGCTTTGCGAAGGCAGAGTATGGGTCGTCAACCTTAATCAAATTGGCCTTTAACTCCTTTTCTGGTTCAAAATCTGACTTTACAATAACCGCTGATGCACCGGTTTTATAGATGTATGGTAGGTATTTCGGATTAGCTAAGAATGAAATACTGCCTTCTGTAGCTTCCTCAATTTTTTCCAATCTGTTCACAGTCGCCTGGCCATTCCCTTCAACCATGCCTCCAATTAATTGGGCAACTTGTTCAATTGATATCTCCATGGGGTAAATTTCTGATTGTCACAAATTTATGTCTTTTGGCCAGCATCGATAATACTTACGTACTATTTTGCTCATGGCCTTAATGTTAGGTAGGTCTGCTGCTTCTACAACATCTCTTACCTCTCCATTTTTAGATAAAATCATAATCTTCTTATCGTTGGTGAGGTAAGCATTGTTTGTTACCTGCCCCGTTGAAAAGAAATATTTAGTGTCTTTGGACTGAAGCCCGTAAGTGTCTGCTATTTTTTGTTGAATGTTCTCCTTCTCCTCTTTAGTAATTGGATCGGAACTAAATTTAATTCTAAATAGCTCTCGGTTGAGGAGCATACTACATAGGGCGGATAATATTTTATCGTCAGACTTTGCCCATATTTTTATAGCACCCCAGAGATCGTAGTCGTCTAGCTCTAAGAAAGTTTCTAAGGTCTTAGGGTCTTCGGCAAACTGCTCAATACCAATTTCCTTTTCAAAAAAGAACCTGAGCCCTTCGGTCATAAAAAGGTCTGCTTTTCCTTTTTTAGTCAGCTTTTTGGCTCTATTAATGATTGAAATGAGCATCTTCTCTGCACTTACTCCTGCCTTGTGCAAGTAAACTTGCCAGTACATAAGTCTTCTGGCACTCAAGAAGTTTTCAATGCTGTAAATACCTTTTTCTTCTACTACCAGCTGCCCATCTTTAACGTCTAGCATCTTGATGATGCGGTCGGCACCAATAGTTCCTTCAGAAACACCTGAGAAAAAGCTGTCTCTTTTAAGGTAGTCGAGCCTATCGATATCTAATTGGCTAGAGACTAGCTGATGCAGAAAAGGCTTGGCGTAATTTCCATTGAAGATTTCTAATGCCAAAGAAAGTGCTCCATCAAATTCTTGGTTCAGCCTAGAAATAATCATTCTACTCAAGTGCTCATGATGAACATCTTTAAGAATACTGAATTCTAATGCATGGGAAAAGGGGCCATGTCCAACATCGTGTAATAGAATAGCCACGAGCGCGCCTTCGTACTCTTCATCTGTTATTTCGACACCTTTAGTTCTTAAATTGTCTAGCGTAATAGACATCAGGTGCATGGCGCCAAGAGCATGATGGAAGCGCGTGTGATGCGCCCCAGGATAAACCAACTCTGCAAGCCCCATTTGTTTGATGCGCCTAAGTCGCTGGAAATAAGGGTGATTGATGATGTCGAAAATCAGCTCATTTCTGATGGTGATGAACCCGTAGACAGGATCATTGATAATCTTCCGTTTGTTCAAGTTTTGTGCTTTAATTCTCTTAAATTCGAGCTTCTTCTCAATTTCGATTCATGCAAAGATATAACATTTTATGGGCTGACGATGAGATCGATCTGCTGAAACCGCACATCCTTTTTTTGAGAGATCGTGGTTATGACGTTACTCCAGTAACGAGTGGTGCAGATGCCATTGAGGCTATAGACCAACAGCCATTTGATATCGTCTTTTTGGATGAAAATATGCCTGGTATGACTGGCCTAGAAACCCTGAGCTACATCAAGGGAAGTAGGCCTTCAATTCCGGTGGTAATGATTACCAAAAATGAAGAAGAGCATATAATGGAGGAGGCAATTGGTTCTAAGATTGCCGACTATCTAATTAAGCCATTGAATCCTAATCAGATACTTATTTCAGTTAAGAAGTTGCTTGACAATAGGAGGCTGGTGAGCGATAGAACTAATTCTCAATATCAGCAAGACTTCAGAAATATCAGTATGAAGGTGAATGATTGGATAGATCATAATGAGTGGGCAGAGATCTATAAAAAGCTGGTGTATTGGGAGCTGGAAATAGAAGATACTGAGAACAAAAGTATGGCTGAAGTGCTGGAAATGCAGAAAGTGGAAGCCAATTCTAATTTCGCTCGTTTTGTAGAAGATAATTATGAGTCTTGGCTGAATGATGCTGATGCTGATAAACCAGTTCTTTCTCATCAGCTTTTGAGCAAGAAGGTATTCCCTGAGATAAATGATAAGCCAACCTTCTTGATAGTCATCGATAATCTCCGTTTCGATCAGTGGAAGATCATTGAAAGAGAAGTATTGAACTACTTCAACTTGCTAGAAGAGTCTGCCTATTATTCAATACTTCCTACCACTACAGCTTATGCCAGAAACTCCATATTTGCAGGAGAGCTGCCTTTGGAGATGAGTAAAAAGTATCCGCATTTGTGGGTGCCAGACGATGACAATGAAGAAGGTAAGAACAATAATGAAGAAGGCTTCCTTCAGGAAAATCTCAAGAAGCATAGACTGGACATCAAAACTAGCTATCACAAGATTATACATGCCAATCAGGGAAAGCAACTGAACGATAACTTCTCTAACCTGCTGAATAATCAGCTAAATGTAGTGGTCTACAACTTTGTAGATATGCTTAGCCATGCCAGAACCGACATACGGATGATTAAAGAGCTTGCGGCAGATGAGTCTGCCTACAGGTCATTGACTAGGTCATGGTTTTTGCATTCGCCTTTATTCGATTTATTGAAAATGGTGGCAGATAAAGGGCTGAGAGCTATGATTACTACAGACCACGGCACTTATAGGGTGAAGAAGCCTTTTAAAATTGCTGGCGATAGAAATGTAAATACTAACCTGAGATATAAGCAAGGCAAGAACTTGGGTTATAAAGGAACCAATGGCATTTTTGAAGTCAGGAAACCTGAAGATTTACACCTGCCAAAGCCGAACGTTTCTACTTCTTACGTTTTTGCTACGGAAGATACCTTCTTCGCTTACCCCAATAATTACAATCATTATGTGAAGTACTACAGAGATACTTTTCAGCACGGTGGTGTATCTTTGGAAGAAATGATAATTCCCTTTATTTCATTAATTTCGAAAAGGGCTTAATACTAATTAAGATGGTTGTTGAGGTGAACGGTTTGGGTGATTTAAAGAGCGCGGCTCAGAAGATCATTCAGTTTGCGGGCGATGAGAAAATCTGGGTGCTAAATGGTTCTATGGGAGCGGGTAAAACAACGCTTTCTAAAGCTATTTGTGCAGAACTGGAAGTACTAGATACTGTTCAAAGCCCTACCTTTTCTATTGTGAATGAGTACCTCTCTGCTAAAGATGAAGTCATCTATCATTTCGACTTTTACAGGTTGGAGCACCCGGAAGAGGCTTTAAATATTGGGGTAGAAGAGTACTTCGATTCGGGCAATTTGTGCCTTATTGAGTGGCCACAGAAAATAGGCAATTTGTTGCCAGAGAAATACTTGGCCATTAATATTGAAGATTTAGGAGAAAATAAGCGTGAACTGACCTTAACTCATCATGACGAAAGATAAAACCGGTTTTGCTGAGCTGGCCAAAGAAGGCAGCCTTTATCCACAAGAGCAGTTGCTTAAAGTAAAGTCTGGCAACAAAAACTTGCTGATTTCCGTGCCTAAAGAGGTTTCTCTACAAGAAAACAGATTGAGCCTTACTCCAGCAGCAGTGGGTATTTTGGTGGCCAATGGGCACAGGGTTTTGGTAGAAGAAGGGGCTGGTGACCATGCTTTTTTCACCGATGCAGAATATTCAGAAAACGGTGCAGAGATCTGCTATTCCAAAAAGGAGATTTTTGAAGCTGGCTTGATTGTTAAAGTGGAGCCGCCTACCGAAGAAGAAATTGAGTTGATGAAGCCTGGATCAACGGTTTTCTCTGCCATTCAATTGGCCAATACTTCTGATTCTTACTACGAAGCATTGAATAGGAAGAAGATTTCAGCCTTGGGCTTTGAATTTCTTCAAGATAAAGCCGGAGGGCTTCCCATTGTCAATGCTATGAGTGAATTGGCCGGCAGTCTTGTGATTCCTATGGCTGTTGAGCACATGAGCAGCTCTAATGGAGGCAGAGGGATAATATTGGGAGGTATAACAGGTGTTCCGCCAACTAGAGTTATTATTCTGGGGGCAGGAACAGTGGCAGAGTATGCCGCTAGAGCAGCACTCGGATTAGGAGCTGAAGTCAGAATTTTTGATAATGAGATTTACAAGCTGCGCAGAATTAAACACAAGCTTTCTAATCAGGCTTTTACTGCGGTTATAGATAGTGCTACGCTTGGTCAGTCTTTAGTCTCTGCTGATGTGGTAATTGGTGCTTTACGTGCCGAGAAGGGTAGGGCAAGGTGCGTAGTAACCGAAGAAATGGTTTCTAGCATGAAGCCAGGTTCGGTGATTATCGATGTTTCAATAGATCAGGGAGGTTGTATTGAGACTTCTCGGATTACAACGCATGATAAACCAGTATTCAAAAAGTTTGATGTTATTCATTATTGCGTACCAAATATTGCCTCTAGAGCGGCTAGAACAGCAACCACGGCTTTGAGTAATATACTAACTCCTGTACTTTTGAAGCTTGGCGATATTGGGGGAATAGATGATATGATGTATACCTATTCTTGGTTTTGCAAAGGCGTTTATACCTATAAAGGGCATACCACAAATCTAGAAATAGCCAAGAGATTCAACTTGCCTTACAAGGACCTGAATCTATTAATGGCTGCTCGATTCTAGCCACTCACTAAGGCTGCACTTATGGCTTGAAAGAGTTCTTTAGACATAGAACTTTCCTTTTCGTTGGTTACTAGTTCTGTAAACTCAGTTACCGAAGAATATTTCCCTAGTTGGTTTTGGTCTAAAGATTTGAAGGCCATTGTCCAGTCAGTGTATACGCGCTGGTCAGTCTCTTTCATGTGTAATAGTAGGAATTCACGATGCCGAGAATCACGCTTAATTCTATCGTATAGGTCTAGCAAGATTTGAAAATCGCCTTCTAATAGCTGTAAAAACTGACCGCCATGATAAAGAAGGCAACCAGTTAGGTTGTTGGCCTGGTTAAAGTCTCTAGCAGTTTTAAGAATGTCTTCTAGGTCTTGTTCTGTGAGCCCAGGTTTTGCGGTACTTCTATAGATGAGTTCGTAAAGCATAATTGAAAGCGAGTTTCTACAATGTAGGAAAAATGAGCTTAGCAAGAAACTGCTATTCTTTAACCGTTGTAATACTGTAGGTTCACTAGTTTGAAATAGTATGAGTGAATCTGCCAATCTAAAAAAGTTAATGCTGATAGAAGCATTATGATCGGTGTGGCAAAAACCATAATTGTATTGCCTAAATAAGCACTAGTCAGAAAGGTTAGAACGAGTGCTATGTTGGTGAAAAAGAAAAGTCGTTTGTTTTGCCTTTTTCTTTCTAGGTCGCTTAATACTTTTGAATTAGCCACTGTTAGCTTCCAAAGCCAACCCCAAAACTGGTTCTTGCACTCGACTAACCAGCTATCAAAATCTATAGATTGGTTAAAGGAGCATCTAAGAAGCCTTAATAAGGCAAGTCTTTTCTTTTTGGTTACCCAATTGTAAAAGAATAGTAGACAAACAGACCAGCTGATAAGAAGGAAAAATATGGAAATAATACCCAGTTCACCTGAAGGCAATAGTTGATCGAAAACTTTAAAAATGAATGTAATTATAAAGAAGAGGGTTAAGTAGAAGTTGGTTTTAAGACCGTTTTGAACAGATCGAATCTCCGTTTCAACAAATTCCGAGTGCCTTAAATCTTCTACTCCACTTTGAGTTGTTTTGCCTAATTCTTCTAAAATTTTGTTTTGAAGTTCTGTCATGATAAAGTGTGATGATTGAAGATAAAAAAGATTCAGAACTATTTCATTCCTTTGCAAAATGTTGGAATTGAAAAGGGATGTTTTTCGGGAGTGTTCCGAAAAAGTCGGTCAACGAATAGCTTCACTCGAAGCTGAATTGCGCACACTGTCAGAGTCAGCATCGTCAGATACCAAAAGCTCTATGGGAGACAAGTATGAAACCGCTAGAGAGATGATGAATTTGGAAAAGGAGAAGTATAGCACTCAGTTAGAAGACGCTGAAAAAATGAAGACTATACTCAATTCTTTAAAGATTGAACACAGTAGTGAAAAAGTGGTTTTGGGCTCTTTAGTGAAGTCTTCTACCTGTCTTTTCTTCGTGTCCATTTCTTTGGGGAAAATTCCTGTAAATGGTAAAGAGGTTTTTGTTATTTCTCCGCTTTCGCCCATTGGGCAGAGTCTAATGGGTAAGCAGGTAAACAATAGCATTGAGTTTGCGGGCAAAGTTGAACGTATTATTGCTATTGCTTAGTAATGAGCGTATTGAATTGAAAGGATCAGGGCTAAGCTAGCCTTGATCTTTTTTTATATTTCATTCTTCAATATTTTTGAAAATGAAACACACCAGTCTTTTAGTTTTCATAGTTGCACTCTCTTTGGCCTGCTCTAGTAACAATACTACAGATGGGGGCTCAACAATTGAAATACAAAAACTAACCCTAATTGAGTTAAATGGAGACTCAAACTATTTCTCAAATCTTGAGATTATCAATTGGAATGAGAATGAAAGTGCCATAGTAGGGATAGACAAACGACAAAATGAGTTACTGTTTTTCGATTTAGACGGAGAGCTTCTTAATGAAATACAAGTGCCTTCTTCAGGCCAGCCATTTGGGCTAAGACGCATAGCGGATATTCATTACATCAATAAAGATTCTATTCTGATCTACGATTCAATTCTAATGAAGGTGTTGTTGCAAAACATGAAAAGTGAAGTGGTTGATTCATGGAGCTTAACTTCTTTTTGGAAAGAGGCATCAAGAGGTGCAAATGTTGGTATTGTAGATGCATATTCTGAAAATGGAGAGCTAATGGTTGAGTTGTTAGCTTTCGAGAATGAATACTCAATTTCCTCAGAAGACTATTACAGCAACACAAGGCTTTTTCACCATATCAACCTGACCAAACAAAAAGTTACTTCGTACATGGGCTATCCTGCAGAGTCACCATATCGCGAACAGCTCTTTTACTCAGCTAACTTCCCCTATGTGGTGAAAGCGGATAGCTCTTATGTCTTGTCTTTTCCATTCGATAAAAACTTATATCTGTACTCTAAAGACCTGAATACGTATTCATATTTAGAGAATAGCCCTGCTGGTTTCCCTCGTGCAACTGGTCAGCCTTTTGGTTCGAGCCAAACAAAAGATGGGGCCTTATATACCAGAAAGCTTAATGGTTTCGGCTTGAATATGAAAAGTGCAGTAGCTGTTGAGGGTGTAGGCGAAGCAGTAATTCGTGTATATAGGGAAGCGTTGGGTGAGGGTAGTGAAGTAGACTCAAACTCAGTATCTGAACTTCCTGTCACTTTCAATCTTGAGTTGTTTGCAATAGGCGGAGGTGAAATCCGCAAAGTAGCACATCAGAACGCCATAAATGAATTGGCTTTGGGTAACTTCATAGGTCAAGATAAAAAGGGTGCTTTCTATTTTCTGGAGCATAATGAGGAAGTTGAGGATAGAAGAATTTACAAAGTAAGGCTCTCGATAAAGTAGTAGCCTCACTCTATAATTCTTTCATGCATTTCTAGTGCATCCCCACTTTGCCTTTCATAGATTCAAAGATTTTTTTGGAGTCGAAGCCGATGCCGTCTTTAAAGACTGTTTCAATTTTTCGGATGTTACTAATATCTGCTTCTAAGTCGCCATCGATAAGAACTAAGTCGGCTTGTTTGCCGATCACTATCGAACCGATTTTGTCTGCTCTTTCCAAATATTCGGCACCATTTAGTGAGGAGATTTTAATGGCTTCACTTACCGTAAAACCTGCCTCAACAAGTAATTCAACCTGACGCATATTACCATAGCCGGCAATGGTTCTTCCAGCTCCGGTTGGGTCAGTTCCAGACAAAAGCTGACCGCCCATGTCATAAAATTTCTTTTCCCAAGCCATCTGCTTTTTAAAGTTGACAAAAGAAGCAGAATCTCTTCCTTGTCGTCTCGTGTGGCTCTGCACTAAGCTGGCTCTTATTTCTTCACTCATGGCGTCAAGTCCACCGCCAAGAACTACTTCACGACCTGTATAAGGTTCGAAAACAGGAAGGGTAGAGGTTACTGCTACGTTTTTCTCTATCAGGAATTTCATCAATTCTTCCATCTCTGGGCTGTCTTCAGGTAGTTCTGCCAAGGCCCTGCCTCGTTTAAAGGCCGGACAGAAATTGTCAACCTTGTCACCCACAAAGTCGGAGCTTTGAAAAAAGCCATGCTCAATATTGTCAATGCCTATTTCTGCGGCTTCGCGATAAGTCACCGAGCAAATATGACCAGTTACTTTCTTGCCTTGTGCATGAGCAGCATCTACCACCGCTTTTAAATCCTCTTTAGTAATGTTCTGATAAACCTTGAATGAGTTGATGCCTCTTTTACCCCAGTATTCCACCATCTCAATACCATCTTCTGGGCTTTCAATAATGCCCACTTCAGGAACAGGAGTGCCGGCTCTTTCAATAAATGGCCCTGTTAAATCCATTTTCGGCCCAAGCATTCTTCCTTCTTCAATCCATTTTCTGATGTTTAAGTCGGTTTGCGGTTCAATACTTCCAGCCGTTCTGATGGTGGTAACTCCTCCTGCCAAATAGAGTCTCGGAAAAGTGAAGGTCATTTGTGCTACGCTGAATACTCCATCGAATGGTTTTGGGTAGAAGATGTGCTCATGAAGCATGACCAATCCCGGAATCAGGGTTTTTCCCGTTCCATCGATTGACTTATAATCGCTTGGGTAGGTCATAGAAGCGGTATTGCCAATTTGAGAGATTACTCCATCTATGAAAATCACCGTTTGGTTAGTTTTGGCAGGCCCACCAGTGCCGTCAATCACTTTAACATTGGTGATGGCTACGGCCTTTTCTTGATTGGTTACATAGGGTGCAACCGCGCGAGAGAAGTTTTGGCCGAAGGACAAGCTAGCTAGAAGAGCAAGGGTAAACGAAAGCAGTATTCTGGTTTTCATAGGCTTAGAATGAGGTTCGGAAGTTACGCATTTAGACCTAACCTATTTCTTCGAACGATTGCAAATATGATGTGTGGCGAATAAATTGAAGCATGGAAAGTCTGGTAAACTTCTTTAATGATATTCCTACTCCTTTTAGAGCTGGAATTTTGATCGGTGGAATTGTTCTCTTCTGGATTCTGGAAGGCACCTTGCCGCTCTTTAAGTTTCAGTATAAGAAGGTGCGCCACGCGGGTATCAACCTGTTTTTTACGCTCACTACCATGATCATCGGTTTTGGTTTAGCGGCAGCTTTGTTAGCTGCTTCTAACTATGTTTCCGACAAGCAATTTGGGTTGCTCTATCTGGTTGACCTACCACTCTGGGCTCAGCTGGTGGTTGGGATGCTTCTGCTCGACCTCATTGGTGCCTACTTCGTGCATTGGACAGAGCATAAAGTAAAATGGATGTGGAAGTTTCACTTGGTGCATCATACAGACACTAATGTAGATGTAACTACCGGCCTTAGGCATCACCCCGGAGAGACTGTTTTTAGAATTGGCTTTACCATTCTGGCTGTAATTATTGTGGGTGCTCCTATGTGGATCATTATGTTCTACCAGAGTATGTCGGTGCTTTTTGCACATATAACTCATGCGAATATCAATATGCCAAGGTCGATAGATAGAGCCTTGTCATGGGTGTTTATTACTCCGCTAATGCACAAGGTGCACCATCATTATACTCAACCGCTAACCGACACCAACTATGGTAATATCTTCTCCTTCTGGGATCGTATTTTTGGCACTTTTGCTCAGGTAGAAGATACCAGAGAACTGAAATATGGTATCGATACCCATATGGACCCCAAAGAAAATGATGAGATGGCCAATCTGCTAAAAATTCCTTTTCAGGCTTATAGAACACCTGAGGATGTGAGGTTTGAAGGGAATGAATAATATACAGTAAGGTAGTTTTACCTATCTATGAGAATGGATTATTCTTTTGAAATTTTCAAAATTGATTTCATCCAATGCAGTGGTCACAAATTTCTCGCCTGTTTTCTCACAGAGATAGAACAGATATTCAAATTGAACCCGAACCTTTTTGAAGGTGGTATTTCTAAGCTCTGAACTTAGGGGCATAGAGAGGCCAGTTATTGGGCTTTTCATTTGGATTTTAAAATAACTGTTTCTTCCTGAATATGTTCAGTAACATTGATAGAGGGAAGTATAACATCCTCAAATTGTGTCTCATTCAATTTTTCATGAAGAATGCCTCTGGTGGTTCCTACGGTTATTACGGCTAAATGTCTACAAAATACACCCGGTATACTAACCTCTTCTTTTTCTTCATTGAGAAAGCTTTTAAAAGCATTCTCTTCGATTTCAAAAGCACATTCAACTGCTAGTTTTATGACGGTCTTTTTTTGGCTTTTAAATTGAACTTCAAAGTTGACTGCGATAAACTTTTCTTGAGCATTAGCAGCTATCCTAAATCCTGTGCTAAATTCATCATCCATTTCTTGATTAAAGTTTTCCTCAAGAATGGCGAATTCTTTGGTTCTAATATTCGCTATTGCAAAACCTAGTTGATTCATTGTTTAAGTTTTATGCCGCTAAATCATAAGAAAAAGGTGCTTCTCCTACATCCGATACTTTCTTTTGAGTTTGATGTAAAAATTCAGTCGTATAACCGGCTGGGTCTTTAAATGCTGACTTACGTTTTTTACTTACTGATGCAGACTTTACTATTTGCTCAGTTAGCTCGGTGAGGTAACAGTTTAACTTTTTGGTAAAGTCCTGACCATCTACCTGAACAAATTCAACACCTAAAACTTCTTCTAACTTTACCAGTGTAGAAAGTTGAAAGTTCTCTTGACCCTTGAGCATTTTGCTTACACGCTGACGGCTCACGCCAAGCTTATCAGCAAGTTGAGTCTGATTCCACCCTTTTTCATCTATTGCATCAAGAATGGTTAGACTGATTTCAAAAGATTTATCCAGCCAGTTTTTGTTCTCTCTCTGAAAAGCTACTTTTTCATGAAAAGAAGATTGAGGCATGTCTTTCTTTAAATCTGCTAATGTCTTTTTAGCTGCCATTTGTCTTATGTCTTATTGTCTCATTGCTTTGGCTCAAAGTAGTACTCTAAGAGTTCTACATCACCTTCAAGGAACTCACGCATAACATTCATTTTGTATAGTTCTGTTTCGGTATGCGGTCTACCTTGCATTTTCTGGGTTAGCTTTATCGCTCCTCCAGTAATGTAAAATACATTTTTATGCTTAACTGCATAAATCCTCATATAGGATTTATATTCACCACCGTAGGCCTTAATTCGAGAAGGGTCTTCATCCTTATCGTCATCGGCAAGTGGATTGAAAAGGTTCTCTAAACCTTTTGTGTTATGGTTTTTAGCTAGGTCATCTAGTTGTTGAAGAAGTTTATTTCCTTCTTTACGAGCGCTGATGGGTGCTTTCTTAAGGGGCTCAGGTCTACTAAGTGTGTTGTAATCCTTTTCATATTGCTTAAAAAAGCTTCTCAAAAATACTGGGTCATTCCAGTCATCGGTTATTTGACTTAAAGCATCTGGTGCTTCTCCAGATGGGATTCCGCTGTCCGGATCATGCCATTGAACCGAGCAGAGAATATCCTCTTTTGTGCCAAATATACCTATAACTTCCATATTGTCAACTCCTGAGTTTACAATTTAGTTCATTTAACTTATTGAAAGGTGACTTTAATTAATGGATTTGAACCTGATGGCCCTAAAAACTTTATTTCCAATTCTTGAGAGTTTAATTGAAAGGATTTGAAAATAAACTGTAGTGTTTTGAAGTGATGTTCAGTGTTTTCATGGTCTTCTATTGAATAAGTCTCCATGTTGAATTTTTATACTTTAACTGTAATGGTAGTTGTACAGAATTGAATGGATATATTTATGTGCTTGTATAGGTCGAAATTGTTAACGTAATTATTCAATTATTCTCAATATAACACATGATTATGAACCTTCAACTCCAAATCAACTATCATTTTAGAATGAATCTTGCTTTGTTGCAGAACAAAGTGCCATTAGTTAGAGCAATTTACCTTAAGAATACTGGAGATACACCTTTCGAAGGTTTAAAGCTAAAGATCACATCAGACCCTGAAGATGTATTGAGTTTTGAGACTAACCTATCAAGCATTGCCGTTGAGGAGGAGTTCGTGGTTATGAACCCAGACATTAAATACTCTCGGCACTTTTTTAATCGAGTAAGTGAAAAGATCTTCGGGAGACTTCTTTTTGAAGTTTCTGATGCTGAAGGAGGAGTAATAAGCAAAGAAGAAGTTGAAATAGAAATTGAGCCTCAAAACGTATGGCTTGGTCAGGAAGCTCCGCTTGAACTCATTGCAAGTCATGTAATGCCTAATAGCGAGGCGGTACAAAAGATCATTCGTGGAGCTGCGGATATTCTTAAAGAGAAAACCGAAAGTTCGGCTCTTAATGGTTACCAATCAAAGGATCGTGAGCGTGTGCATCAGATAGCCCAAGCTGTATTCCAGTCGATGAGACGAGAGAATATAACTTATGCAGAACCTCCTGCCAGCTTTGAGGAGACAGGTCAGAAGGTCAGAACTCCCGATAGTATTCTTCAGCACAGTATGGGTACATGTCTGGATCTTTCTCTTTTATATCAAGCTTGCCTAGAACAGGTTGGAGTTAACTCAATATTGTTTCTAATCTCAGGTCATGCATTTGTTGGTTTTTGGCTTGAGGACAAATTTCTTCCACGTGCTTTGGAAGAGGATCCTCAGTTTTTTAGAAAGCGTAAGGAGCTGGATGAAATGGCGGTACTGGATGTAACTGGAGTGACATCTGATGGGGACGTTAGTTTCGGAATGCTTGAGAAACAGGCAGAAGGCTTTTTATTAGATGAGAACGAGTTTGTTTGTGGAATAGACTTAACCTACTGTAGAAGACACGCTAGGATACATCCAATAAATGACTTCAATGCAGAAAAGATTAAGCAAAATGAGGAGCGAGAAAAAAGAGAAGGAAGCATTGATCTGGAAGAAAGAAGATTTAAAAGCTTTGAATTACCAGAGGATGTTCAGGCACGAGCCGGGGAATTAGATAAATGGAAAGATAAGCTGTTGGATCTCAGTTTTCGAAATAGGCTTCTAAACTTTAGAGATAATCGATCTACGGTGGAAATACTTTGCCATAGCCCAGGTGAAATGGAAGATATACTGGCCGATGGCGCTGCTTTTGAAATTCTACCCAGTCCAAAACAAAGTGCTTTGAGTGAGCAACGCACCGATAAAGCTGAAATTCTGGCCGATCAAATTACACTGAGTTTTGAGCGTAAAAAGCTCCTCACCACGGTGTCTGAGGAAAAGTTTCAATCTACACTAACGAGTTTATACCGATCGGTAGTGAATGCGGAAGAAGAGACAGGAGCCAATACTTTGTTTTTGGCACTTGGAGTGCTTGCTTGGAAAGAAAGTGATAGCAGCGAAGTTGTACGTAGGTCGCCATTATTACTGCTGCCTGTAAACCTAAATAAGAAGTCGGTTGGAGGAAAGTTTTCACTTACGCTAAGGGATGATGATACCGTTATGAATCATACTCTTTTGCAAAAGTTACTCAGGGATTTTGGAATGAAATTCCCAGGCTTAGAACCTCTGCCAGAAGATGAGTCGGGCGTAAATGTGCCTTTGATTTTTGATATTATCAGAAAAGTGATTCGTGATAAGCGAGGATGGGAAGTGAAAGAAGAGGTATGGCTAAGTGAATTCTCCTTCCAGAAGTTTTTGATGTGGAAGGAACTGGATAAGCATTATGAAGAAATGCTGGAAAGTCCAGTGATCAGGAGAGTAATGACTTCCGAAACCCCAAAAGATTCCCCAAGCTTTATAGAAGAGCAGCACGTAGAACAGATGCATCACCCAAAGGATGTTTATTGCCCACTGTCGGCTGACTCGTCACAAATGGCGGCAGTACTCTCCGCTGCCAATGGAAACAGTTTTGTGTTGCAAGGGCCTCCGGGTACAGGTAAGTCGCAAACCATTGCTAATATGATTGCGCATTGTGTTGGTATTGGGAAACGTGTACTTTTTGTGTCAGAAAAGAAAGTGGCACTTGAGGTAGTGTATCGCAGACTACAAGAAATTGGAATCGGGCCATTTTGCTTGGAACTACATTCCAAGAAATCAGAAAAGAAAGAAGTAGTTCGAAGCTTTTATGAGGCACTTGAGTTTACATCACCTAATATTAATGGAGGATGGGAACAAGTGGCAGGTGAGTTAAAAACTTCACGGGATGGGCTGAACGAGTACTTTAAAGAATTACATCATAAGAGTACTTCTGGTATTACAGCATATAAAGCTTTTGGAGTAGCCTCTCGCAAGAAAGGAGTAGAGAATGTAGACCTTCAGTTCGATAGTTTTTTGGAGTATCCAGAAAGTAAGTTGAATGAGCTACAAGTAAAAGTTAAAACCTGGAAAGAATATGCAGATGTACTTACTGATCACGAGTACAAAGCCTGGTCATTTGTGGGAAGAGATAATTGGTCAAGCGAGGTGGAGGATGCGGTAGTTAGCGAGTTAAAAGCCATTCTTAAAGACCTTGCACATATCTCAAACCTTGAAGATGATGTGTCCAAAAAGTTTCCAATTGTCAAATCATGGAGTGCCAACAACTGGAGAAGCGTAGGGTTACTAGCTAAGAATTTACTTGCTCCCCCTGCTCTAACATCTTCATTTCTTAAGCAAACAGATTTTGCCCAGTTTCAAAAAGAGCTGAACGACAATGTTGATCACTTAAAAAATCAAGCTGAGCTACGGGAAAAACTGGACAAGGAGTTTCAACCACAAATTTATCAGGAGAATTTCTATCAGCTCAAGCAACAACTGGATAAAAGTAATGAAGGTTTTTTCATAAGTAAGTTCTTCAAAAAGCGAAAGCTGAAAGGATATTTGCGAAAGCTGGTTAAAGGCAAGGTTGGCGATCTTTCAGGATATGGAAAGCTTTTAGAAACAGGAATTGCTTACCAAGAAGGAAAAACTAAAGAAGAGCAGTCTCAACAATTTGCTAAAGAGATATTTGGTCAGGAATATCTTTTAGGAAAAGATGAAGAGTTGCGCAAGGCCATGGCTTGGCTGTATGAAGTGTATACTGAAATGATGAACTTGTTTTCATCAGATCTGGAGTCATTAAAAGCTGGCAGAGGCTTTATCACGGATATAGTTGAAAATCGTGAGCTGATATTAGTATCAGGTGGAGATACAAAAAGAGAGCTTTCAGAGATTCAGGATTTCGCTGAGAATTTCCAAAAAAGGCTGGAGGGGCTTAGCAACAATCTTCAATTGAAGAGTGATTTATATGAGGAGCCTGTGGCTCAATTAAAGAGCAGCTTGGATTCTTTACTTGACACATTCTCATTGTTTAGAGATGTAATTGCCATGAACGTGTTGAAGCGTGAATTGTGCGAAAATGGCTTAGACCAGCTTTTTGGTAAAGTAGATCAGGGAGAAATTTCAAAATCTGAGATAGAAAAAGTGTTTGCCTATAACTTCCACAGGCAATGGCTTAATGAAAAGAATGCGGCTACCAAAGTATTGGAAAGCACCACAGGGCTTCAGTTGAACAATCTTGACTCCGATTTTAAGAAATCGGATCATAAGTACAGATCGATGACCGAGAAGGCATTAGCTTCGAAAATAGCGGATTCGAAACCTCCAATGGGCAGTTTTGTATTGCCTGATTCTCCTGTAGGATTGATCAAGAAAGAATACAACAAAAGCAGAAGGCATATGCCTATCCGAAAGTTTTTGGATACGATTAGTCCCGTGGCCAAAAGCCTAAAACCATGTTATATGATGAGCCCGATGTCGGTAAGTCAGTATTTGCCGGTAGCTCCTGAATTTGATATTGTAATCTTTGATGAAGCTTCACAAATTCCACCATGGGATGCGATTGGTGCTATGTCACGAGGAAAGCAGGCTATTATAGTAGGAGATACCAAGCAGCTTCCTCCAACGGCATTCTTTAGCATGAATAGTGAAGACAATAACGATGAAAAAATAGATTGTGAAAGCGTGCTGGAAATGTTTGGGGGGTTGTACCCAGAGATGCTTCTGAAATGGCATTATAGGAGTCGTTCTGAAAGTTTGATCAGCTTCTCCAACCATCATATTTACGACAACCGACTTCATACTTTTCCTGCTTGTTTTACCGAAGATGATAAGGTGTCATTGAAGATTATTGAAGGTGAAAAGGCATTTTATGATCGTAGCAAGTCGCGAACGAATATTGGGGAAGCTCAGGAAGTGGTAAATGAAATATTTACTAGATTAAAAAATGAAGAGGATTCTAACTCCATCGGAGTGGTGACTTTTAGTTCTGCTCAGGCAAACCTTATTAGCGACCTTATTGATAGCCAGTTACAGTTGGAACCACAATACGAATACTGTTTTGATGTAACCAACCCAGAATATGTGTTTGTGAAGAACCTTGAAAATGTACAGGGTGATGAAAGAGATGTGATTTTGTTTTCGGTAGGTTATGGCAAGGATGCCAATGGAAAGATTAATAAGAATTTTGGCCCATTAAATAACTCGGGAGGTGAGCGCAGGTTGAATGTGGCTGTGACACGTGCAAGAACAGAGGTGAAGATTTTTACCAATTTCCATCCAAGGGAGTTTGATGTAAGTGGTAGTTCATCTGAAGGGCTTCGACTTTTAAAAGAGTATTTATTGTATGCTCAGGATGGCCATACAGCTTTGTTGAGGGAGGAAACGGTAAGTATAGAAGATTCGTTTGATTCACCATTTGAAAAAGAGGTGGCATCTAAACTTAGAGAAAAAGGGTGGGAAGTACGTACCCAAATAGGAGTTGGTGGCTATAGAATAGATCTTGGTGTTGTACACCCAGAATATTCAGGACAGTTTTTGGCAGGAATAGAATGCGATGGAGCACGCTACCATTCAGCCCGATCTGCAAGAGATAGGGATATTCTGAGGCAGGCTGTACTTGAAGGTCTTGGGTGGAACGTGTTGAGGGTGTGGTCAACAGATTGGTGGTATGATAGCGATAAGTGTATTGATCGTTTGGACGGACAACTCAAAGAGTTACAAATGATGATACATGAAAATATGCCGACTATTAATGAAACTAGAGAAGAACTTATAGATGAAGCAGATTTAAATCAAGAAGATGAGCAAATAGCAAGCGTTAGTGATTATAACCCTAACCTCGTGGTGCTGAATCCGGAAGGTGATTTTTTTGACAACAATAAATTAGTAGAGTCTCACGTGAGAGAGGTGGTTGAAAAACTGGCTCCTATTTCAAAGGAGGAATGCTACACCATTGTAAGTCGAGCTTGGGGATTTTCGAAAAAGGGGAACAGGATTTTGCAGTATTTAGAAAGTTGCACAAAAGGAATTCACCAAACAAAGTCTGAGAATCAGATTTATTTGTGGAATTTACCTAACCAAGTGGAAGAAGTGACGGAGCTTCGATTGCCCACGGAAGGTGAGCAGCGTCATCCCACCACAGTGGCTCCTGAAGAGTTGGTTCATGGAATATTATTAATACTCAAAAGTAACATAGAAGTCTCGAAAGAAGTGTTGCTTAAAGAGGTTGCGAAAATGCTAGGCTATAGCCGAATTTCAAAAGAGAACATGAAAGCTATGGAACCAGCATTAAAGTTGCTGGAGAAGAATGGTGCGGTGACTTGTCAGAATGAAGTTGTGACTTTAATTAGTTAGCAGAATATAGTTTATAAAAAGCTTTATTCTGCTAACTACTGATTTTTGTTCCAAGCGGAATTTATTTGTATTTCATGCCTCTTCCTTGGTTATATGGAATGTCAATTTGTAATTAAGAAAAAGTAATAGACCATCTGTAAAGCAGTGCTTGAGAGAATTGAAGTAGGACTAAACTTCAGTGTTACCACTTCTTCCTCAATGGACTTTCCAGAGGCTCGTACCAATCTGCCCAGCCAAACCATGGTCGGGAAACAGAGGTGAGGTCCACATTTGGGTCAATGATATACTGTGGCTCTCGGTCGTTTAATGTAGCTAAGGCTTCGGCATAAACGGCTACATCTACTCCCATCAAAGCATACTCTTCTTTCAGAAACTGAGCAAACTCCCAGATCATGTAAGGCATGCCATTCATATCGTCAATTTGCCAATCTTTTAGGTAGCCATCTAGATCAACAAATATGCGTTCGCTGTTCTCCTTATTCTCCAGAATAAAGGTGGTTTGTCCATCCTTACTTCTGAGCTTCATGTGCCAGGAATAACGATGACCTCCTTCCGTCCAATGTACATTTCCAGGAATCAACCAATGGCGAAGCGGCAGAAAGACCTGAATCGCCACAAAAAGACCTAAAGCCCAAAGTACTAGTTTCTTTCTAGGAGAAGAAGGTTCTGAATAGAGCATTAACTCTTCTGAACTAAGCGATTTCACCTTATCAGAAATCATCTGCAAGGCTTTTCTTGGCCAACTAGGAGGAAAGAACATGGTAGTTGCTCCAATCATAAACCATGGGAAAATGCCAATGCTAAACAGCTGAGAATTCATGAGATGGAACAGGGTGATGAAGATAAAGGCTGGCCATCTCGATTTCTTCCAGATGAGGAAGGGTGCAATCAGTAAGTCGAGCAACAGCCCACTGTAGGAGATGAAAAGGACCATCCATTGCTCTTCAAAGTATTGTCTTAAGATTGGAAAATCAGGGTTCAGCCAAATGGCCAGTGGGTAGCCTTGAAGCCAATCGGGGTTAAGTTTTGCGACCCCACCAAAGAAATACGGCACTGCTATAATGAATCGGATCAACCAAAGTGTCCAAAGCGGAGCCAGCGGAGTTCTAATTCGCTTCCATATGCGCATATCGATAGAGAAATTTCTGTGCGCAGGCAAAAATATCATCAGAAAGCTGATGAGTATTACCAAATAAAAGTGGTTTAAGTATCTGGCTTGCTCAAGTAAGTAGGTGTAAGTAAAAAGCAGAAAGAATAAAGTGGCCGAAACTCTGTAGAACAAGCCCAATGTTATACAGATCGCTAACAGACCAAGCAACAACCAAAGCACAAACATACCATCGCCCGGAAGCGGCTGAAAGTTGAAAGGAGCATAACTAAAGTTGAAGTAAGGCTCTATCCAGTAGCGGTTTATCCAACCGTATCGGAAGTAGCGAGTTACTTCCCAAAACATAATGGCTCCGAACAAAATTCGGAACAGCACCAGAAAGGAATTATCAACGGGTTGGAAGAGGTTTTGCTTCCAATTTCGAGTCCAGATTTCTGAAAAAGCGCCTGTTTTGAGCTGGTTCATTGTAGAGTTGAGAAGGATAAAATTAATTATCCTCTACAATCTTCAATAGCTTTCTCTAAAATACCGAGAATCTTATCGGCATTCATTCCGATCATGGTAGCCGGAAAACCAACTTCTAGATTCTCAATGGTTAAAGTTTGAGCACTTTCATCGAAAGCATAATCTAAAGAAATGCCATTCTTGCTTAGGTAACCTGAATTCCCTGCCATTTCTAACCCCTGACTTTTTAGCTTGGCGGCCAAACAGTCGAATGTAGATATTGATATGTTATTGTACTTCTTCGTCATCTTCTTCTTGTTCTACTTCTGCCACAGGTCTGAAATTACCTTCAGGTAATTTTTCTTCGCTAGTGTGGTGGAATACTTCTAAGATAGGAGATTCTTTAATTTCAGGCACGGCAAAGCTCACCAACATATTGTTCAAAGACTCATGGATTCTATCATAAGCCTCACTCACGTTTTTCGCGTGAATGATCATCATGTTCGTTACTTTCTTCTCCTTACCAGAATCGGCATCGGTAAGTAGGTAGGTAATTTTCACCTGATAGAATACATCGCCACCTGGATATTCAAAAACATCGATAATCTTACTTTTGGTAATACTAGTAACCAAGAATTCACCCATTACCCGCTGGCCCATCTCTTCATAAATACGAGCTTCCGCTTCAGTGAAAGAAAGAGCATCGGTTAAGTAGGCTTCGTTTACATTTTTAAGTCGACCCTGTTCGTCTTCTTTTTGATATTTTACTTTGCAGGTAAACCAGGTTTTCATTCGATGTATTTTAAATGGACTGCGAAGTTACGAGCGTAAGCATGAAAATGAAATCTTTTCTTAAGCTCTCAGGTGTTTTGTTGGTGAAGCTTTTATAGTCTCTCTTCTTTTCAGTCTAGCAAGTTTGTTCTGGTTACGTCACTGCTTCGCTCCGAGACTTCGGGGCGAAGCAGTCTCTTGGTCCTCCAAACTTGGAGATTGCTTCGGTCGTACCTTCCTCGCAAAGACGTTCCCGATATTATGCTGCTAAGCTCATATGGTTGTCAACTTGGTCCGGCTTTGAACTTAGAGCATAAGGTGGGTGTGTTTTAAGTTAGAATACAAGTGGCGTTAATTGACAGATATTCTCTGTTTTAACCCCTATGTTATTCCCTTTTCTACACTCAAGTATCGGCTTCGTCACTGCGAGCCCCGAGACTTTGGGGCGAAGCAGTCTCTTAATCTTCTAGTTTGGAGATTGCTTCGTCCTACGTCCTCGCAAAGACGTTACCGATATTGCACTGCTAGTCTTAGGAGGGGTACAAGTTAGTTAAAGAAGGAGAAAGCTTTAGGGTGTTTCCCATTTTAAGAAATAGCTTATGCCTTAAAGTTTAAGAGTAATTAAGCATCGGCTCCGTCACTGCGAGCCCCGAGACTTCGGGGCGAAGCAGTCTCCAAATCTCCAAAGTTTGAGAAATGCGAATATCTGCATTCTTGCAAAGACAATGACGTTGCATCATCGAAATGAAGAATTACCAATATTGAACTTCGGTGAGAAAAAGATTGTCCCAGTTAGGATTCATCTCATTAATTAGATCAAGTTTTTGTTGTCTTGACCCTCCTTTCAGCCTCTTCTCCTCAGTAATTGCAGATTCGATATGATCGAAAACTCTATAGTAAACCAGCTTAAAGCAATTGTATTTTGAAGTGAATGATTTTGGGAAATGTTGTTCGCGATGTTGAATGACTCGTGAGACCAAATCCGAAGTGACACCTACATAAAGAGTAGTGTGGTACTTATTGGTCATTATGTAGACGAATCCTCCTTTTGGCATTGTGTGAATGAAATATAACTAATTGAATTGGTTTACTTTCAAGCTGTACTCGATATGGCTCCGTCACTGCGAGCCCCGAGACATCGGGGCGAAGCAGTCTCAACTATTTAGGAGATTGCTTCGTTCTACGTTCTCGCAAAGACGTTACAGATATAGTTCAGCTAGGAAAAATTGTTGAGGATAGTCTCATTAGTTGAAAAATTTTTTAATCCACCTTTTCTTCCGAATTTCGCCCCAATGAGTTCAGTCTTTCCCTACAAATCGGCCATAGTAATTACATGTTTTCCACAGCAAAGCCCTTGGTTAGCCAAAGAGGTAGAAGCCCTCGGCTTTGAGGTGAAATCAACCGCCATTTCAGAAGTAGAAACTGAAGGCTATATGGATGATTGCCTTCGGCTGAACATGCAGTTGAGAACAGCTAGTAGGGTGCTCTTCCAAATTCAGAGGTTCAAGGCACACGATGCTAATGAACTCTACAAGAGAATTAAGGCTATTCCGTGGGAAAACTACCTGGATAATGATGGCTACTTCTCCATCACTTCTTATGTGAAGAACGATACCATCCTTGATGATAGATTTGCCAATGTTAGGGTGAAGGATGCCATTGCCGACCGAATGACCGAGAAAACTGGCAGTCGTCCTAACTCTGGCCCGAATAGAGATAAAACGGTGATTCATATTTATTGGAAGGATGAAAAAGTACGCGTGTATTTCGATACTTCTGGAGAAACAATTGCCAAGCACGGTTACAGAAAGTTGCCGTTTAAGGCCCCTATGATCGAATCTTTAGCGGCTTCAACTTTATATGCAACTGAGTGGGATAAGGCTTCTCCATTTATCAATCCAATGTGTGGTAGTGGAACTTTGGCCATTGAAGCGGCTTTGATAGCCATCAACAAAGCTCCAGGTTTGATGAGAGATAACTTCGGCTTTATGCACATTAAAGGATATGACGCTAACTCATGGGCAGATTATCAGCGTTTGGCTAAACTGCAAATCAAAGAACCACCAGCAGGTTTGAAGATTATTGCATCAGATATGAGCAAAAGTGCTTTGTTCTGCGCAAGAGGAAATGCTAAAACTGCCGGAGTTGAACACTTGATCGAATTTGAGCATGGCGATTTCAGAGAAACCACCGTGCCAGATACTGATGGCGTGGTGATGCTCAATCCAGAATATGGAGAGCGATTAGGAGAAGAGGAGCAACTAAAAGAAGTGTATCAGGCTATTGGAGACTTCTTTAAAAACAAATGTCAGGGATACAATGGGTTTATCTTTACTGGTAACATGAACCTAGCTAAAAGTATTGGACTAAGAACATCGGCAAGAATTCCTTTCTTTAATGCCAGAATTGAATGTAGATTACTGAAATACGAGTTATATAGAGGTTCTAAAAAGGCAAAAGCTTGAAAGCATTAAATGCATTTTATAATTCATTCCCAATCAAGCTTCTGCTGGTTCATGTAAAGTATAATCAGTTTCTCCTTCTTTATTGGTTTTTCCTTTTTTCGATTGTTGCCGGAGGTTTCGGCAAGGCCCTAGGGATTCCATACTTGTTTCTCGACCCCATTTACTTAGACTCAGTAGGGTTTAAAGGCTTTTTTATTGTTGGTGTAACCTTAGGAGGCTTTGCCATGGCTTTCAATATTACCTCCTATATTCTAGATGGTTTTCGCTTTCCTTTTTTGGGTACATTACCGCGTCCTTTCACCCACTTTTGTCTAAATAACTCAGTAATTCCATTCGGCTTCCTCATCTTTTATGTGGTAAAAGTAGTAGAGTTCGCGAGAGATTACGGCCTCTACAGCGATAGACAGATACTGTATTCTGTATCTGGTCTGCTGGCTGGGTTTATAGCTATGCAAGCCCTATTATTTATCTACTTTACCATGACTAATAGAGATATTAGGGTGGTGATGAGAAGAAGAGCGAGAAAGCAGGTTAAAGCTGGTGCTAAGCAAAAACAAAATGCTTTTAGAAGACTACAAAGACTAAAGAGGTCGACAGTGCCTTGCAACAATTATCTATCTATCAATTTGCGTTTTTATTCCACTAGGCGCTATGAAAAGTATTACGATAGGGTGGCCATCTTAGGTATTTTCAGGCAGAACCAGAGGAATGCTATTATTGCTGAATCGTTTTTGTTGATCGTCATATTTGCTTTAGGCCTATTTCAGCAATCTCCATTATTTCAGATACCCGCAGCAGCTTCGAGCATAATCTTGCTTACTGTGATCATTCTGGCTACTGGTGCCTTGAGCTTTTGGTTGAGGTCTTGGGTGGTTTCTGCGGCTTTTCTGCTTTTGCTATTTGCTAACGTCATTTCATCGGCCTTGAACTTGGGCTACGAGTACCCTGCCTACGGATTAGATTATTCTCAGGAAAAGACACCATATAATATTAACAGCATCAGGGCAATTTCTGAGCAATCCGATGTAGATGTTTCTACAGACTATTGGCTGCAAATGCTTAAGAATTGGAAGGCTAAAACTGGGGAGGAAAAGCCAGAGATGTTTTTGGTTGCGGTAAGTGGAGGAGGTCAACGTTCTGCGCTTTGGGCAACAAACGTAATGCAACATATCGACTCAGTGAAGCAAGGCACGCTGATGAAGAATACCTTTTTGATAACAGGTGCTTCTGGAGGCTTGGTGGGAGCTGCTTTTTATAGAGAGTTGTATTGGAAGTCGGAAAACCCAAGGCGCAGAATTCACAGGTCGGAGATTGGGAGTGAATTATTGAACCCACTGATATTTAAGCTCTTGGTGAATGATATTTTCTTTAAGGTGAAGAATTTTGATTACGCAGGGCAAACTTATAAGGTAGAGAGAGGTTACACATTCGAACAAAACCTTTCTAAGAACCTTAATGGAGCTCTAGATAGGCCTTTGGCTGCTTATCGCGACCCTGAGTTTAACGGTGAGATTCCCGCCTTGCTTTTAAGTCCCCTGATTACCAATGATGGCCGAAAACTATATATATCGCCACACCCTGTGAGCTTTTTGAATTACAGTACTGAGAAGAATACGGTTATTCAAGGGGTAGACTTTAGGGCTTTACTCAAGAATCATCAGCCAGATAGCTTGAGATTTCTAACGGCTATTCGAATGAGTGCTACCTTTCCTTATGTGGTGCCAACAATTACGCTACCAACTGAGCCGCCAATTCAAATAGCTGATGCTGGAATTTCCGATAACTATGGAATTGTAGATGCGCTAATCTTTCTCAATGTTTTTAAGGATTGGATTAAGGAGAATACTAGTCAAGTAACATTGATTACCATCCGTGACTCAGTGAAAGAAGAAGAGCTTTCTGCACCAGAACCTCAAAATATTATGGAGAGATTCTTTTCACCTATCCAGTCTGTTTATAAGAGTTGGGATAAAGTGCAGACCATCAAAAACGACCAATGGTACGAATTAACTAAAGAGATTTTTAAGGATCACCTCAATCGGGTAGAATTCGAATATACCAATGGAGATGACGATCGGGCTTCGCTCAGTTGGAGACTTACTGAGTTTGAAAAGCAGAACATTATTGAATCTATTCATCAGGTGGATAACCAACGCGCTTTAGAGAAGTTGAAACGTTAGCCTAGTCTGGAATCAATTTCCAAACTGCACTTCCTAACAACTGTTAGGAAAAAACTGTTTTATACATAAATTTGCAAGCTGAGATAAGAAATACCTATGGAACAAGCAGCTCCTTATACACCAAAAAACAAAGTTAGAATTGTAACTGCCGCTTCACTATTCGATGGCCACGATGCTGCCATCAATATCATGCGTAGAATTATTCAGGCCACTGGTTGTGAAGTAATTCACCTTGGTCATGATAGAAGTGTGGAAGAGGTAGTAAATACTGCTATTCAAGAAGATGCTCAGGCAATTGCCATGACTTCCTATCAGGGTGGTCACAACGAGTATTTTAAATATATGTATGACTTGTTAAAGGAAAAAGGGGCTAGTCATATCAGAATCTTTGGTGGAGGTGGAGGAGTAATTCTTCCTGAAGAAATCAAAGAATTGATGGACTACGGAATTACCAGAATCTATTCTCCAGACGATGGCCGTTCAATGGGCTTGCAGGGAATGATTAACGACATGGTAGAGCGTTGCGATTTCCCTACGGGTGAAAACCTTAATGGTGAGGTTAATCATCTGAAAGACAAAGAAGCCAAGTCAATTGCTAGGATTATTTCTGCTGCAGAAAACTTCCCAGAAGACTCTCAAACTGTTCTGGAAGAGGTTCATAAAATTGCTGACCAGGTTAAAACACCAGTTTTAGGAATTACAGGAACAGGTGGTGCTGGTAAATCTTCATTGGTCGATGAATTGGTAAGAAGATTCTTGATCGATTTCGAAGACAAGAAAATCGGTATCATCTCGGTAGATCCATCGAAAAGAAAAACAGGCGGAGCTTTACTAGGAGATAGAATTCGTATGAATTCCATCAACAATCCGAGAGTGTACATGCGCTCTTTGGCCACTCGCCAGTCTAACTTGGCGCTTTCTAAGCATGTTCGCGAAGCTGTTCAAGTGCTTAAAGCTGCTGAATATGATTTAATAATCCTTGAGACTTCAGGTATTGGACAGTCAGATACAGAGATTCTAGATCACTCAGATGTTTCTCTATATGTGATGACTCCAGAATACGGTGCAGCAACCCAATTAGAGAAAATCGACATGCTCGATTTTGCTGACATCATTGCGCTCAATAAGTTCGATAAAAGAGGTGCTCTTGATGCCTTGCGCGATGTTAAGAAGCAATATCAGAGAAACCACGGTTTGTGGGATGCCAACATAGACGATATGCCAGTATTTGGCACTATAGCTTCTCAGTTCAACGACCCTGGAATGAACTCTCTTTACAAGTCTATCATGGATAAAATTGTAGAGAAAACAGAGGCCGATCTGAATTCAACTTTTGAGATCACTAATGAGATGTCTGAGAAGATATTCGTGATTCCTCCAAAGAGAACTCGCTACTTGTCTGAGATTGCAGAGAGTAATCGTTCTTATGACGAAACGGCACTTTCTCAAGCAGAAGTAGCAGATAAACTTTATGGACTTCAGCGCTCAATAGATACATTAAAGGAGTCTTCAGTAGCTGATAAAGACAGACTGATTAAGGGAATTCAAGAGTCTTTTGAGCAAGTTAAAATGGATCTCGACCCTTATAACTGGCAAATTATTGAGCAGTGGGAAGAGAAGAAAAAGAAATATAGCGATCCTGTATACAGCTTCAAGGTTCGAGATAAAGAAATTAAAATTAAGACTCACACTGAGTCGCTTTCACATACTCAAATTCCAAAGGTTGCTTTGCCTAAGTTTAGAAGCTGGGGAGATGTAATTCGTTGGTCTTTGCAAGAAAATGTTCCGGGAGAATTTCCTTACACTGCCGGAATCTATCCTTTCAAAAGAGAAGGTGAAGATCCGACAAGGATGTTTGCTGGCGAGGGAGGCCCAGAAAGAACGAACAGACGTTTCCACTATGTGAGTTTAGGAATGCCTGCGGCACGTTTGTCTACGGCTTTCGATTCAGTAACGCTTTACGGAAACGACCCAGATTACAGACCAGATATCTACGGTAAAATTGGTAACTCTGGTGTAAGTATTTGCTGTTTAGATGATGCTAAGAAGCTCTATTCTGGCTTCGATCTGTGTGCCCCATCTACTTCAGTTTCCATGACAATTAATGGTCCTGCACCAATGTTGTTGGGCTTCTTTATGAATGCTGCTATCGATCAGCAATGTGAGAAATACATCAAAGAAAATGGACTTGAAAAAGAGGTAGAGGCGAAAATTGCTAAAATCTATAAAGACAAAGGAGTTGAAAGACCTCATTACCAAGGTGACTTGCCAGAAGGTAATGATGGTTTAGGTTTGATGTTACTTGGTGTAACAGGAGATCAGGTGCTGCCTGCTGATGTTTATCAAGAAATTAAAGCCAAAACACTTTCAGTTGTAAGAGGAACCGTTCAGGCCGATATCTTGAAGGAAGATCAGGCACAAAATACCTGTATTTTCTCCACTGAGTTTGCTCTAAGATTGATGGGTGATGTTCAGGAATACTTCATCCAGAAAGCGGTTAGAAACTTCTACTCTGTATCTATTTCGGGTTATCATATTGCTGAAGCTGGGGCTAACCCAATTACACAGTTGGCATTCACTTTGGCTAACGGGTTCACTTATGTAGAATACTACTTAAGTAGAGGAATGGACATCGATAAATTCGGTCCGAACCTTTCATTCTTCTTCTCAAACGGTATAGATCCAGAGTATGCTGTGATTGGTAGAGTAGCAAGAAGGCTTTGGGCGAAAGCGCTGAAGAATAAGTACGGAGCCAATGCCAGAGCTCAGATGCTGAAGTATCACATTCAGACTTCTGGCCGTTCGTTACACGCTCAAGAAATTGACTTCAATGATATTAGAACTACTCTACAGGCACTTTATGCCATTTACGATAACTGTAATTCGCTTCACACCAATGCTTATGATGAGGCTATTACCACTCCAACTGAAGAGTCAGTAAGAAGAGCCATGGCTATTCAGCTTATCATCAATAAAGAGCTTGGTCTGGCTAAGAATGAAAACCCAATGCAAGGCTCGTTCATCATTGAAGAATTGACAGACTTAGTGGAAGAAGCGGTACTAACCGAGTTCGATAGAATTACCGAAAGAGGTGGTGTGCTAGGCGCTATGGAGACAATGTATCAGCGTAGCAAGATTCAGGAAGAGTCGCTTTACTATGAAACGCTGAAGCATACTGGTGAATTCCCTATTATTGGAGTGAACACCTTCTTGAGTTCTAAAGGGTCACCTACCGTATTACCGAAAGAGGTGATTAGAGCGACAGAAACGGAGAAGGAATATCAGATCAATATGTTAGGTAACCTTCAGAAGGGGAATGAAGATAAAGCTTCTGAAATGCTGAAGAGAGTACAACATGCAGCTATTCAGAACGAAAATATGTTCGAAGAGTTGATGGAAGCTTGTAAGTACTGCTCATTGGGTCAGATTACTTCTGCCTTGTTTGAAGTAGGCGGGCAGTACCGCAGAAACATGTAATGTTTCCACGCAAGTGATCAGTTAATCGGTGATCAGAAATCAGGGGCTAAAACTTCATTGTTGGGCATCCCTTTAGGGACTGAGGGTAATTATGTTGGAAATCAGGAATCATGTCTTCGGTACGTCATTCTAGCGTCCCGAGGCACCGAGAGCGGCAATCTCCTCATCCTAAATAGAAAAGTAGGAAGCCGATCGATTAGGAAACGTTCAAAATGCACTACTGGTCAGACCACTCGAAGTGGTCTGACCAGTATAAGGGTGACAAGCTTAACCTTATTCTGTCATCGTAACGTAGCAATATGCTAGTTTGTTAGTGCCCACGGAGAAACTCCGACTAGGTTGGCACTTAAGTCAAAATTCGATCATTACTTTTCCACTTACTTGCCCTTTTTCTTTCAGCACTTTACCAAAGTTTGGTTTGCCTTGTTCTTGGTTGATTCTAGAAATGGTATCAATATCACGATCGTCATAATAAAGTTCAGCATAGCCTGAGAAACTCATTTCAAACCGTGATTCATTCATTTTAGTTATAGTAACAGAACCATGTTTAATATCTAGCATATACTCCATATGAGAGTCTTCATAAGGGAGAAAGAAAATCAGAGAGAAATATGGCTTTTTTGATGTTGGCGAATCTGGGATATTACCAATCATTTGTTCACTTGCGTTCTCTGCTTTTTCAAGCTCGGAATTCAGTAGAGCCTCAAGTTCGGCCAATGCTTTTTGATCTCCTTTGGCTACTTTTTCTGAAAGTTCTTTAATCTTTTCCTCTTTCGATTTGTAAGACTCACGTATCGCCTGACCAGTTTTAGCAGAGTTTTTGAATTCGCTAGAGTTGGCAAATTTTTCATTGTACTCTTTCTCATCTTGCCCATACTGCAATGCTGAATAGCTTATGGTTATAGGGTTTTGAGTTGAAGGAGTAGGGAGTTCATGGTGGTTTTCAACAGAAAAAACCATTCTCAATCCGAATTCTGGAAATGTTCCTGGCGGAACTTCTTCAGGTGAAGGAATTCGTAATTCACTTGTGGAGATAAGAATGTGAGGGTGAGAATTGCTGTAGTTCTTTTCTTCAATATCGGATTTATTGACTTGTGTAGAGTTAAATGAAAATTGAATAAGGTCCTGAGCATTGAGTAAAGAACTAAATAGTAGCAAGAGGGTCAAGAAGCCAATTTTTTGATGTACCATGATGTTTTGTTCTGTGAATCATTATCAATATAGCCAGATGTGAACTTTGAATCAATTGCTGTTACTAAACGATAAGGCAGCTAAGAAGTGCTGGGTTTGTTAAGTCTCAGTCAGTATGCTTTTATTGTGAGCAGATGATCAAAGTAGGTAACCAATCGATTAGGAATCTGTCAATAATGCACTACTGGTTAGACCACTCGAAGTGGTCAGGCAAGTATGTTACTGCATTGACACCAACATTTAACTATTGGTAGAGTTAATCCTTTATGTCGAAAGATTTTTCAGATCAGTTCTACGATTTTTTAACTGAAGAGGACGAGCCAAGGGCTTGCAGTGCTATTCCTGATGAAGCATGTGAATCGAGTCCAAAAAACTTCACCCTTAACGTATTTAACGGGACGCTCACAAAGCTTGCGGAAAAGATCATCAGCCCTGATTTAACGCTCAGTTGGGTGATGCAAAACCTGGGGGCTTCTGCAGGGCTAATAGGAATGCTAGTTCCTGTAAAAGATGCAGGTTCACTGTTACCTCAGCTTATTGTTTCTGGTGAAATCAGATCATATAGTATTCGAAAGTATTTCTGGGTAGTTTCTGCCATTGTTCAGGCCGTTTGTTGGGTTGTGGCTGCATTTCTCGTTTATAAGGAAGTAGATAACCTACCTATTCTTTTAGTCGCTTTGTTGGCGGTGTTCAGCATGGCCAGTGGGGTTGCGTCTATCAGTTTCAAAGATGTATTGGCTAAAACCATAGATAAGAAGGTGAGGGGACAGGCCTTGAGTTACAGATCGACCTTCGGTGGCGTAATGGGGCTTGCGGCTGGTGTATTGCTTATTCTCTACGTAAAAGAAAAAGCCAATACGGAGGTGTTTGCATTACTGTTTTTGGTGGCAAGCATATTATGGTTTGCTGCTGCCATGCTGTTCTATTTTATCGATGAACCCAAAGGAGCCACAGAGGGCGGACGCAACCCAATCGATGAATTAAAAGAAGGTTCTAACCTGATTTCTAGAGATGTAGATTTTAGAAGGTTCCTGATTGTCAGGGCTATGTTAATGGCTATTCCTTTGATCCAGCCGTTTTATGTGCTTTCTGCTGAAAAGTTTGAGGCATCAACCTGGAGCTTGTTAGGCTTGTTGATGCTGGTTAGTGGTTTGGCACAGATTATCAGTAGTCCTATATGGGGAAAGGTTGCAGATCAATCTTCCCCGAGATTAATGAGGTTGTCGGCATTGGTAGGTGTGCTGGGGATTGTAGCAGCTATTGTAATGCGCAATTTCACGGAAGATCTAAACGTACTCTATTTCTTGCCCGTATTGTTTATTAACGGTGTAGCTTATGCCGGAGCGCGTTTAGCCAGAAAGACCTACCTCGTAGACTTCGCACCAGAAGATGATAGACCAACATACGTGTCCATAGCCAATACATCTATTGGAGTATTCACCTTGATTGCCGCTAGCTTTGGACTCATAGGTAATTACTTTGGCTTAAACGCTCAGTTTGCCTTTTTCTTTGCCATGCTTATGGTAGCCTTTTTCTTATCCTTTAAGTTAAAGAATGTAGAAGGGGAGTAGTACAAGTTACATTCAGAAGTTTTAAGCCTTACTGATAATGATAGAAGTGGAAAATCTCTCCTGATGAATCAAAGTTTAAAGTTAATTCATTTTCTTTTATTGAATAGGTCATGGTGTTACCTCTCAACTTGGCAATAAGTTCGTTTTGAAAGTTGATTAAGGATTCCGAGGTGGCAGTGCTTTGATTCACATTAAAGTCTGAAAAAGTAACAGAATTTCCATCAACACTTAAACCCATAACAATTTTAGTACCTGGGCCTAATATTTGTAATTGATTGTTTTGAGTGGTATATCTCAATGTAATTACCCTATCGCATGGGGGTAAAAGAGTAGGGTCATTATTGGAATCTAATATTTCTGCTAGTGCCCAATAATTATCTTCCAAATCAAGGCTTTCGCTCTGCTTTACAATGGAGTAATTTCTAGAACAAAACGGATCCAAAGAGATGTCTATGCCATTAACTGCCCCATCATAAATAGTTGCTTCTGCATCACCCGATGGAGTACTTGCTGTAAAATGAAAAAATGCCTCAAACTCAGTGCTGTTAATGTCAAACTTATCTATTCTTAAAGCACCGCAATTAGCAGACATGTACTTTAAAGTAGAGTAGTCTAGAATTGTGGCCTCTACAGTGCTTGTGTTTGATATTTCGTGCACTCCTAATTCAGGTGATGGAATCATCATTTGGAAAGCATAAAACTTGTTCTCTCCACCAACATATAATGTGTCGTTAATATACATGCTGAAATATCCTTCATTTAGGTTCTGTGATGAATTATCAACCTTAATGCTCAAAGGAACGGATGTTACCGGATTACGAATAGAGCTACTGCAATCACTTTCCAAATCTTCAAACAGATTGGTGTCCTCCTCGTCTCCACACGAGACCATTAGAGCGAAAAAGAAAAATGCTAAAGTAGTTTTAAGGATATTTTTACTCATGTTATATGGGTTATTCGGACATAAAGAATTTAAACACTACTCCATCATCAATTCTTGAAAGAGTAAGCTCGTTGTGATTAATTGTATAGGAATAAGAATTGCCTTTTAGGTTACCAATAATTGAGCTTTTTAGCTCTGTCTCGGCAGGTGTTTCGTTAACAAAATGGGTAAGATGGTTATCAGCAAAATCTATTGTGCCGCCATCTATATTGTAGCCTAATGTTTTGACGTTTTTAATACCGAAAATATTCATTTGCTCATCACCTTCAGAGAATGAAATACTCACACCGCCAGACCAAGAGGTGCAAAGTGGTGAGGCAATAATTTCTCCTGAGCTATCATAGGCGGCTGAAAACTTCCACCAAGTGTCGTTTAACTGGATGTTTTTTACTGAAGTATCCACTTCAAAATCCATTTTACAAAAGTTGGAAGTGGTGATGAAAACATCGTTAAGTATTCCGTTGGATATAGCGATGCTCGGTTGGTTGTTCACAGAGGTAGTTGTAAAGTGGAATAGACCCGAGAGTGTTTGGCTGGTTAAATCGAACGAGGTTACTTTGAAAACTCCACAGTCAATTTGTGAAGAAGTTGAGTTTTTCAAATCTGTAACTTCTCCAGAAAATTCTAATTGATCTACTCCATCATTTTTGTAGAGCGCCTGTGAAGGGTTTGGAATAGTTACTGAAACACTGTAATCGCTATTAAAAGCTCTTATGTGGAGATTGTTGTCGATGAATTGGGTATGAAATTGCCCGTTTTGAGGAGTTATTTGTGTGCCTTCTAATTCTAGAGAGAAATTAGAATTTGCTTGAGTAGTGTTGATGTAGCTTGAACAAGAGCTTTCTAACTCCTCGAGCTCATTTATGTTTTGTGTTTCGCTCTCATCGCATGCTGCTAAAAGAAAAAACAACCCTATTCCAATGAGTACATAGTGCGTTTTCATAATTAGTTTAGTTTAAATAGGTTGGTTTATATACAGTTGAAAATTGTGTAACCCCTTAGTTTTAATTGTTTAAAGTACTGAATGTTTGATGAAAACAGAAATTATATATGTTTCTGATTGATAACGATAAATGGTGAAATAGAAACAGTTCCTAAGGCTTGGTTACGCTTATCATTTCTATATACTTTAATCAATATCGTATTTTAGATACCTTAACCTATCATTTGCCAGCCATTAAGCTCGCGAAATTGGCTCTTTAGATATACCTTATTTTGATTCTCCAATTGAAAAAGCGACCAACATCAAAACCATCGAAGTAGCCAAACGCTTCTAAGTACATCTTTAGTCGATGGTCACGCTGATGTAGGGTACCGACCCTCCAGGGTGAGATGTTCTTTAGACTGATAATGTCCATACAGATGTCATCATTGCAGGGATGAAAAGTGACACAATTTTTTGATAGACAGTAACCTCTTTGTTGCTGGCAAGTAGTCATGTCGATTGCAAATCGACTTCTCAGCAGTCATTGTTAAAAATGAGGAGTTGGTTGGGTAGTTCACTTAGTTGGTAAGAAACCAGTCAATTAGAAATTAAGGGCGACACAAATCAGTGATCTAGCCAGTGTATTTTGAAACAGTTTCAAGTTCTAAATCTTCTAGCCTTGCTTCAGGAATCCCTCACTAACTCGATATGTCGATCTAGTTCTTCAAAAGTAAGCCCACTTTGATCAAATAGCTTTTTGATTTCAGGAAGTGAATCTTTTAGGCTTTTATATTCCCCACTGAAGTTCACTTTATCCTCAATTTTCGAACGATCCATATTTCTAACTTCATTTCTAAAGTGCTTACCGATGCAAAAAGTCATATAAATGTGAGTATAGTAGAGAATCGTAAAGTCGTTGTCAAAGGTCAGTGTATTGATCTCAAGAGTAGTATCAAGGTCAAATATAGACTCTTTACCTTTGATTCTTAAATTATGAGCAACAAGTGTGTTTCTGTGAGTTCTTCTGTCAGTCCATCTGCGAATAATTTTAGAGCTGGTTTTATTTCATTCTTGAACTGGAGTATTCTTTCTCTGTGTTCAGGAAAAATCTGTGGATTGAGTATCTGATCGTACTCTTCAATAACAGATTCACTCTTAATGAACATTAATTCAAGAGAGGCTTGGGCTAAGGAGTCTCCCAACGGTATCTCTTTGTCAAAGTCAGAGATGTTGATCCGGTTAAGCATAGGTCGGAGCTCAACTCTGACTGTAACAAATTGCGTGTATAAGATTTTTATCTGTGTGACTAAGGTGAGTATGTTTTTCAGGGAGTTTTCAAAAGTTAAATTCTAAATTGATTTTGGCTTTTACACTTTAACCCTCAATTAAGTTATGCTTACAATTTGAGTTCAAAACTAAACCCTTAAAATAGTTTCAATAATTATAATCAATGTAAGAGCCATTTTTTCACTTGTGGCTGTATAGAGAATCAGAAGTAAATTGGTTAGTTGTTTCATTCTTTTGTGAATTTTAGCCAATAAAAAAAGGCCACTTGAATCCTTTCTTTTTAAGGATTCCGGTGGCCTTTAAGGGCTTATTTATAATTTTTTCTATCAGGGTGTTAATACCCGATCACTGACAATCTTAAATTATTTTTCGGTAAGAACAATGTGAAATCTTACAAAATTTTAGATGATCGAATAATTAGTCCCAGCCCCAGCCCCATGCTTCTCCACCAAATTGGCTTTTACCATTTGAGCCAATAATCTTTTTACCGTTGATTTTGGGAAAATGATACGATTTGTATAATCTCTATTCCAAGTCGCATTACGCAATACTTATGTCTCAATACATATATCCCAATACCCTTTACCCCCGCTTCACCGAATTATTCGAAAACCTAAAGTTCTTTGCTGATTCTGGTTCGGCTAAACCCGGTTTGTTGTCTGAGTTAGCTACTAGTTTTCCAGGTTGAACCTCTAGTTCCAAAACTCCAGCCCAGATATCTAAATCCATGTCGGCTGCTTCATCTGCAGCTTCTACTTCTCTGACTTTAGCAGAAGCATCCTCAATGTCTATTGCCATCACTAGTGTAGCATCCAATTCTTTTTGGTTCGGGATTCTGGCTTCATTCCATCTTCCAGCAATGATGTTTTCGGTGATAATCTCCAAAGCTTCCATTTTTTCATCATCAGCTTCAATTAATCTGGCTTTCCCAAAAACATTGACCGAGCGGTAATTTACGGAGTGATGGAAGACTGATCTAGCCAACACCAAGCCGTCTAAGTGAGTAACATTCAAGCTTACTTTTTCTTGTTCCAGAAGAGCAAGCATCATTCGGTTTTTGAGCGATCCATGAATAAGTATAGAATCTTCTTTTCTGCCATAGGCGGTTGGAATGACAATAGATGTTCCTTCGAAAACATACGGAATATGGCAAATGAAGTGTGAGTCTAAAATTTTATAGACTTGCTCCTGATCATATCGGGCTCTTTTCGAACCACGAACAATTTTATTGATGGGCTTCTTTTCGAATGTTTTCATGTATTGACCTTTCTCTCATAAAGTTGAAAAGTTTTCTCTAATTTCTGTCCCGAATACTCAAAACGTTCGTCAAACCCACAAATCGCGATTTTTAAAACGAATTATCAACTCATAATTTTTAGAACAATGCAAAAGTATTTATACCTGTTTAGAGGTGGTGACGCCAGAATGGCGGAAATGTCTCCTGCCGAAGTAGAAGCTCATATGGATGAGTGGAGAGTTTGGATGGAAGGCCTAGCCGAAAAAGGTCAACTCATCGATGGTCTTCCATTGAAAGCTGAAGGTAAACAAGTCTCTAAAGGTGGTTCAGTGGTAACTGATGGCCCATTTGCCGAAGGTGCTGAAATAGTTGGAGGTTATCTTATGGTCAATGCTACTTCACTAGAAGAAGCGACTGAAATGTCCAAAGGTTGTCCGATCCTCGATGCTGAAGATGGCCACGTTGAGGTTAGGGGAATTGCTGATATGTAAACTCAATTTTTCAAGTCATTCCTGGGTTTGGCTAAAAAGCTGCAAATTGACTTCGGGAATGACTTTTTTTATGCCTACTGCAGTCAATCAAAAGCTAGATCATCTTTTTCGCCATGAGTATGGTAAGCTGGTTTCCATGTTCGCTAATAAGTATTCGCCTGAGCTGATTGACACCATAGAAGATGCGGTGCAAGAGTCGCTGTATAAAGCGGCTAAGCTTTGGTCTTTTCAGCCCATGCCAGATAACCCTTCGGCTTGGCTGTACAGAGTTGCGAATAATCAAATTATCGACTATCTGAGGAAGGACAATCGGTCTGTTTCATACGACTTAGCCATTTCTACCAATCATATTGAGGAGGAGGAAAACGTACTTCCGGAGGAGAGGGCAATTGTTGATGATCAGCTGAGAATGATTTTCGCTTGTTGTCATCCGACCATGAAACCAACGGAGCAATTGATGCTCAGCCTTAAACTCCTTTGCGGTTTGTCTGTGAAGGAAATCGCTCGGGCTTTTTTGAAGCAGGAGGAAGCGACTAAAAGAGCCATTACTCGAGCTAAAGTTAAGTTTAGAGAGGAAGTGGGGGAGTTGAAAGTACCAATTGGTGCCGACTTGGAACAACGTTTGGAAGCGGTGTTGCAAGTCATTTATCTACTTTTCAACGAAGGTTACAAGGCAACAGAGGGGAACCAACTGATAAAGCAAGAGCTTTGCGAAGAAGCAATACGACTAGCCTTCTTACTAACCAATGAGCCAAGTTGTGACAATGGAGAACTGAAAGCACTCATTTCTATGATGCTGCTCAAAGCAGCTCGTTTCCCTGCTAGAATAGATGAAGCAGGAAATCTCCTGACTTTGGAAAAACAGGATAGAACCAAATACGATGAAGACCATATCAAATGGGGCTGGCAGTTTTTGCACGATTCATCAAAGTTTGAGGGCTCATCGGTTTATCAGTTGGAGGCGGCTATCTCTTGCTATTACACCACTGCGGCATCCCATGAAAAGACAAACTGGAAAGCTATTTTAAGCTTATACGACACACTTGTTAAGTTGAAGCCAGTGCCTGTGGTTCAAATGAGCAGAGTCCTTGTTTTGAGTAAGGTGAAAGGAGCAAGTTTCGCTCTAAACGAAATGGAAGGTCTAGAAGAAATTATAAATGGGAATCAGTCTTTTCTGGCTCTTAAGGCTGATTTATATGCTGAAATTGGTGATTGGTCTGCTGCCAGAGTTCATCTGCAAAAGTCCATCAGTCAGGCTTTGAATATTACAGAAAGAAGGTTTCTGGAAAAGAAGCTCCAGAGTTGGATTGGTAAATAGCCTTCTGTCATTCCCACGTAGGTGGGAATCTCAGTCGTTTGCGGAATAATAGGGAGATCCCTGCCTGCGCAGGGATGACAGCGTAAACCAAAACTACTTCTTCCTCACACTCTCCAGCATAGCATCCATATCAGACTTTGTATAGACCTTACCCTGAAGTACCATACCACTAATGTTCTTGCTGTTGCTAATGTCTTCCAGCGGATTGTCATTCAGAATTAGCAAATCGCCAGACTTGCCTGTTTTTAGACTTCCATAGAAACTATCCACTTCAAGAAATTTTGCGCCATTTATTGTAGCAGCTTTGAGAGCTTCAATTTCTGGAAGCCCCGCATCTACCAAAGCTTTGAGTTCCCCATGAAGTGATTCGCCCGGATAAACGTAACTATTCGAAGCGCCACAATCGGAGCCAGCTAGCAGTGTCACACCAGCCTTATGCAGTTTCGGCACAAGATTTACGAAAGTATTGTTGAGATCAATTCGCATTTGAGTGAACTCTTCATTGGCGTTCAACGCACTTCTAATTCTTCCCTGATAGGTGTCGATAATACCATCGCCAACATAGTTCAAATATTGGTCATTGGCGTGGTCTACTTCTTTTAAATAAGTGAGAACATTGCCGATATAAAGCGTAGGAGTAACATAAGTGTTGTTATCTCTTAATAGGTTAAAAGCAGCCTGCTCTTGCTCCTTAGTTGTAGTAGCCATTAACCTGTTCATTGAGCCCCAGAAACTTGCTTTGCCAGCAATCACATCATCGGTGACTTCCTGTTCTTCGGTAGATGTCCCCTTAAGTACATAATAAAGGTGCTCCACTGAGCCTAAACCGGCTTCAACCGCTTCATTGAGCAAGACGCTGAATGGCATGTGGCCAGAGGTTTTAATGCCTCTTCTTTTTGCCTCTTCCAAAATCCAGATGTAAGCATCGCGAGATATTCTGCTGTCGTAAAGTTTTACAAAGTCGGAACCCAGGTCGATTAATGAATCCACTGCCTCAAAAGCTTCTTCTTGGGTGGTTACGGGGATAGATCCTGCCCATGTACCACCAGGCCCATCTAGTTTAGGGCCAGAAGTGAAAATCTTCGGGCCTTTCATAGTTCCGGCTTCGATAGCATCTTGCCATTCGAAAATCTTTTGAGTCATATCGCCACCAGCCTCACGTACACCAGTAATGCCATTAGCGAGAAAGAGTGGAATAAGACTTTTGTTCTCTTCAACCAATTCTTCTCCACCCCGGAAATGAATGTGCATATCCCAAAGTCCGGGGATTACATAGTTGCCATCGGCTTCAATGGTTTCTTTTGCATTGTAGTCTTTTGCGTCATCATCCGAGATGAAGACAATTGTTCCATCATTGATTCCAATCATCTGATCAGACCAAATTTCACCAGTTTCGACATCAATTACTTCTGCATGAGTAATCAGAATGTCTACAGATTCTTTAGGCTGGCAAGCAATAATGGTTAATGCGAAAAGGAGAAAGAAAGTTCTGGTTTTCATTAGGGTGATGTTCTTAAAAATAGTTGAATTCTCATTTCCATTCAGACTGAATTTTTTGAGTGGAGGAAACAGAATTAATATTCTTTAGAACGTCATTCCCGTGAAAACGGGAATCTCATTGTTGCCATGTTGTAGAAGATCTCTGCCCATGGCTGCGGCATGTAGATGCCCAGGGGATGAAAAATTCTTAATTAGGATTCTGATTTGAGTCTCTTATAACTAGTTTCAAATTCATGTTTAAAGTCATTCTTCGTTTTGGGTTAATTATAGCAGCTTTGCTTATACTTTTTCAGCTGAGCAAAATGTCTTTATTTATCCCAGAGATGTCTCAAGATCTAACCATTGGTCTTGTTGGGGCGGCATTCATTGGGCTAGGGGTTTATCTCGGTTTGAAATTTAGGAAAGTGGAGATTATAGAAGTAAGTCCATCGATAGAAATAGATCATGACAGAATTCAAAGTCTTGGTCTTACCGAACGTGAGATGGAAGTGTTACATCATATTGCTGAAGGTTGCTCTAACATTGAGATAGGAGAGAAGCTCTTCGTTTCTGAAAATACTATCAAAACGCATGTATCAAATCTATTTGTAAAGCTCGATGTAAAACGCAGAACACAAGCGGTTACTAGGGCTAAGGAGTTGAGGATTATACAATAACTCCGGTTATGCGTCATTCAGAGCAAAGCGAAGAATCTGTTTGTTGGGTGCGCAACTAGTGGAGATTCTTCAGTCGCTCATTTTCGATTAACATCAAAATGTTCTTCTTCTGAATGACGAGAATTCTGTAATTTCATACTAAAGTATGAGCCTTAATTACAGCAGAAAGGGCTGTTTTGAGAACAAAAAAAATATCTGATGAAAAAACTGATAATTAAATTCGGACTTATTGGAGCCTCTTTAATAGTAGGTGTTCCGCTTCTTTCAATTGCTATTGTAGGGCTCGGCCCAGACAGTTTTGCAGTTGGTGAACTTATAGGCTATTCTACGATAGTTATTGCTATGCTGTTAATCATTGTAGCCCAACTTAATTATAGGAAGGAGCAAGGTGGGCAGCTATCATTTGGAGACGCTTTCAAAATTGGTCTAGGAATTTCAACCATTGGTGGCTTGGCATTCGGTTTGTATAATACGGTATATGTTTTGTTCATCGACCCTGAGTTCAACGAGAAGTATTTTGCGTATTCCATGGGTTTAGAAAGAGGGACTCCAACATTTCAACAGCAATATGCCGAGGCGCTTTCTGGCAATAACTTTATGTTTTCCATAGAAGGGCAAGCTTTGTTGATGTTCTTAACTGTTTTTCTGATAGGCTTCGTGATAAGTATAATTGGAGGTCTTATTTTGCAACGGAAAGGAGTTGTTAAAACTGTATAGAGGCTTGAATAGATTAATTTTGATGATATCGCTAATCGCTATTCTTGGTGTGGCTCACGCTCAGGAAGCTGATTATTTAAAGGAGATTAAGGTTTGGCAGGAAGATTTGAATAAAGAGTATCTAGACCCTGTTAAGTCACCTTTATCTAAGAAGGAAAGAAAGGATTTTACGGGTCATCTATTTTATCCTGTCCAGGAGAGTTATAGGATTGAGGCGAAATTTGAGCCGACTCCAGATTCGAAACCTTTTCAGCTTGCTACCAGTACTGGTGGTGCAAAAATCTACAAGCGAATAGGGATTCTTCATTTCGAATTACTTGGCGAAAACCGCACTCTTGAAGCTTATGTTGAGCAGAAGAGGTTCAGTTTACCTGGTATGCCGACCTATGTTTTTCTTCCTTTAGTAGACGAAACTACTGGCAATGAAACCTATGGTGGCGGACGTTATATGCATTATGAAGGAATTCCTGAAGGAACAATCTGGACAGTAGATTTCAATAAGCTATATAACCCTTACTGCGCTTATAATGACAAATATGAGTGCCCTAAAGTACCTGATGCCAACTATCTGCCTATAAAGGTAGAGGCAGGAATAAAGGGGTATTAAATAGTACAAAGTATTGAGACTAATTACCTTCGAGTGCCTTTGCAATTTTATGCACCTTCTTTCTTTCGAATACTTTAATAAAAGCAGCAACTACTCGAAGGAACCTGCCGGGTTTCATAATGTCCTTACCTAGCCATGCAATGGAAAAATCCCGCTTTGATATCAAGGTTGGTCTTTGTGAAGCTTCTGCCTGATTATACTCATTGGCAAAATCCCAAGCACCGTCACGTGCGATTTTGATAGAAAAATCTACTAGTCTTTCATCTAGCTTGCCAGCTAGCAGGTCCAATATTCCGATAACTGGAGAAATTCTACCAATTTCTTGCTGAACTCCTTCTGCCATAGAAGCCAATAGAGAATTGATTTTGTAAAAGTCCGCTTTTAGAGAATGCAAATCAGAGTCCGCAATTTCCGCTGCTGCAATGCCAAGGTCTAGGTTAATGTGAGCATTGATGCCAATTAATAGGTGTTGTAGGGCTATGGGCCAAAAAGCATGTGCCTCATCAAAGGCTATTTGCCAAGAGTCTGTTGGTTTTTCTCCTGCTTTAAACTGCTGGTAAGCGGTTAGGTAACGATTAGCAAAAACTACATCGAGCTTTTCCATTCGCTCGTTGTCATCGAAGTCTTTTCTTTCAATGCCCTCTTTTACCGCAATGGTTACCTTTCTGTAGAGGATGGGGAAGAAGGCTAGTTTAGAATCGTCCGCCAGACACTCTTCGATTATCCTGTCTAGTTGATCAATTACTTCATCAATTGATTGTGCGTGCATGATTCAAATTAGTCAATCTCTTAATATTTATTAATTAAACTTTCAGAAAGTATTGAAAGTTAAAAATAAACTATTACCTTAGCACTATGCAATACGACAAAGCAAAAGATCAGTTCATTCAGGCATGGGGTACACTAGGGTCGGCCTGGGGTATTAATAAAGCCATGGGGCAGATTCATGCACTTCTACTAATTACAGAAGAGGCTTTAACCACTGAGGATATTATGGAAGAATTGAAAATATCCAGAGGTAACGCCAATATGAACCTGAGGTCTTTGATGGATTGGGGTATTGTTCAGAAAGTCTTAAAGCCTGGAGAGAGGAAAGAGTACTTCACCACAGGAAAGGATATTCTAGAACTGGCCAGGCAGGTATCGAGAGAAAGGAGAAGGAGAGAGATTGAGCCAGTGATGCGAGTTTTGAATGAAGTACAAGAAATAGAAGGGGATACTCCTCAAGTAGAGCATTTCAAGAAAGTAACGGGTGATTTATCAGGTTTTACCAAACAAGTAGATGGGGCTCTGGATAAATTTATTCGCTCAGACAAAAATTGGTTCTTTCAAGTTCTGATGAAGATGATGCGCTAAAAAATTTGATTCAAACTTTCATAAAATATTGAAAATAATAAAAGTATGAGAAATTATAGATTTTATACTGCGGTTATAAAGATCGTTTTCGGCCTAGTTTGTCTTTTGTTTTTGCTGGCTTTTTTCAATGAAGATTTTAGTCAATTAAAGCTTGTAGCCTTAATCATGATGCCATTGGGGATATTTCAATTAGCTGTAGGGTTTCATTTTATAACTACTCTAGAGAGAAGGAGTGAGGTAGTAAGAGCAGGTGTTCGAGTTTATTGGTTTTCAACGTTGGGGTATTTCTTGGGTCTTTATATAGCAGTAGATTCAAAGAAATTCATGAAGACTTTTACTGGGTTTACTTATTGGTAGTGCCTTGGTTTATAGTGGCTTATCAATGTTTTGTGGTTCAAAAATCTTACAAGGAAAGAACTAATTCTCAGATCAAATCGACTATGTCATGAAAAGGAAGGTCGTCATTTTCGGAGGTACTGGATTCCTTGGGCTTTCACTGGCTGATTACTTGACAGACAGAAGTTTTGGAGTCGTTTTGGTTGCCAGAAAAAGAGTGGTTACTCAACACAAACTTCTACTGTGGGATGGTCACAGTCTCGGTGATTGGGCGGATGAGTTTAATGATGCCTTTGGGATTATTAACCTTGCCGGAAGGAGTGTTGATTGTGTAAAGACTCCTGATAACTGCGATTTGATTCTCCGATCTCGGGTGGAATCTGTCAGAATAATTGGGTGTGCTTTAGCCAAAGCAAAAACGTGTCCCAAGGTCTGGATTCAAATGTCTACGGCACATATCTATGGAGATCCACCATTCAGGTTTTGTGATGAGGAGGCTCCATTAGGGTACGGATTGGCTCCGCAAGTAGGAAAAGCATGGGAAACAGAATTTGACAAATATTTGAATAAAGAGACAAGAGGGGTAATTCTAAGAACTGGTTTCGTGATCGGTAAGAATGGAGGAGCGCTTCAAAGCTTGTCCAGATTGGTGAAGTTGGGTTTGGGAGGAAAAGCTGGCGAGGGTAAGCAAGGCATGAGCTGGATTCATCAGACTGACTTTAACGAAATTGTATTTCAAGCTTTGATGAATTCTGGTTTTAGTGGAGTTTATAATATTACTTCACCTAACCCTGTTTCTAACAAGGAATTCATGAAATCCTTGAGGAAGACGATGAAAGTTCCTTTTGGGCTTTCAGCACCAGAATTCATCACTCGTTTGGGTGCTAAATATATTTTTAAAACTGATCCAGAATTGGCTCTCTATGGCCGCTTTGTTACACCGGATCGGCTTCTCGCAGAAGGTTTCAAGTTTAAGTTCCCTGATTTGAATCAGGCCTTACAAGATCTTCTGATGCAATAATTTCTAATCATCCATTTAAACAATACAATCATGAGTTACGCAATTACATCTTACGTTCTGTACTTAGTTTTAACCATTGGACTAACCATTTGGGTAGCATCAACTTTGTTCAAAAGTGGCAGAGTTTTTTTGGTCGATATTTTCTCCGGTAACCAGGAGTTTGCCAATAGTGTTAACAGGCTGTTGGTAGTTGGGTTCTACTTAATCAACTTAGGTTTCGCGGTATCATCTCTAGATGCAATAGGCTCTGTAAATGATCTATCAGACCTTTTCATTCGATTGTCTAAAAGAGTGGGGATAATCACATTGATTTTAGGCGGAATGCACTTCCTAAATATTTATGTATTCTTCCAAATTCGAAAAAGCGGGAAGGAAAACAGGCTTACACATGTCTAAGGTTGGGTTTAGGCATATTTGGGCAGACAGAAGCTTCCGTGTCTCAATAATTCAAACTACCGTTTTCCTTGGCCTAGGTATGTTGTTTTTGCATCAGGGTTGGGCAGCATATGGTTGGGTAATGTTTCTGTGCTTTCCCGTGATCCTCGGGCTTAGCTTAGGGGTTCATCCGAATAAAAAGGCAATGTTTTATGGGGTCATTTTGGCCCTTGCCCTCTTTCTGTTTTTCATCATTATAGCGGGAATTGAAGGAATGGTTTGTGTGATTTTTTTACTTCCTCTGATTATTGTACCGTTATTTCTGGGTGTAATTATTGTTCACCTGATAGAGAAATATCATAAAGTTAAAGAGGAGGTAAGGGTAAGAGTAATTTGGTCTCCACTACTCATTTTCATTCTAGCAGTGCCTTTAGAAAATGGCATGCTTCAAAATGAGCAACATATAGAATCGGTTTCTACCGAAATCATATTGCCATACTCTGCCATTGAAATTTTTGATGCCATCAAATCGGTAGATACGCTGTATGGTGCAAAGCCTTTTCTTATGAAACTTGATTTGCCCGTTCCCTTCAAGTGCATTTTAGAAAAGGAAGAAGTTAATGCACTTAGAGTCTGTTACTTCGAAGGAGGTCGAATTATTGAAAAAGTTACTGCCTATGAACCTGGCGAGCTGCTACAAATGGATGTGATAGACTATGAGTTGACGGGAAGAGTATGGTTAGGCTTTAAAGAGGCTATTTACACTTTTGATTCACTTGCGCCCGCCAAAACTAAAATGACCAGAACTACCACTTATACTTCTAAGCTGTATCCTAGAGCTTATTGGAGAGTTTTCGAAAAACTAGGCATTTCTCAAGAACACGATTATGTATTTCAAAATGTGCAAAGGAGCCTTATAGAACCTTTCTAAGTATGTAATCTATTTCTGGCAATAACGCTCATTTCTTTACATATTAAAGAATGTAATTTTCTATTATTGCCAATGCTCGAGCTCCTCCGACACGTTTTTGAGAACGACTTCATGCCTCATGGCCATTGCTATTTCTGGGAAAAAGACATCCTAATTCCCATAGTAATTGGTGATTTACTCACCTTTTTATCCTACATGACCATTCCAATACTACTTTGGAAGTTTGTTAAAAACAGAGAAGATCTGAGGTTTGGAGTGGTATTTAAAGCCTTTGCTGCCTTTATCTTTTTTTGTGGAATAGGCCACCTTATTGATGTTATCAATATTTGGGAGCCCTACTATAGGGTTTCTGCTATTGCAAAAATGTGTACGGGCTTGGTTTCTTTAGGTACAGTTTTAATGCTTTTCAAACTGTACCCGAAAGCCTTAAAGCTTCCTAGTGTTTCTCGACTTGATAATATAAATGATGAGCTGAAGAGAAAAAACAAGGAACTCGTTGAACTGAATGAGATGTATGACGATACGATGAAGGCAGTTCGGTTGGGCTATTGGCATCTTGATGTAGAATCAAATGAACTGTATTGGAGCGATGTAGTGTATGATATTCACGAGATGGAAAGAGGTTGTAATGTAGATGTAGCCTCAGCGTTGAACTTCTATCATCCAGACCATAGAGAGGTGATATCAGAGTTAGTTACAAATGCAATTCAAAACAGTGAACCTTTCGATGTTCAACTGAAGATAATAACCGCTTCACAAAATGAACTATGGGTAAGAGCTATAGGTAAGGCCGAATTGAAAGATGGAAAGCCTGTAAAGCTTAAGGGACTCTTTCAAGATATTGATGATTTAAAGAGAAAAGAAGAGCAGTTAACTCAGAATGAATCTGCTCTTAAAGAGGCAGAAGATTTGGCGCAATTGGGTAATTGGAGGTGGAGTTTTGATAGGCAAGAGCGCTATTGGTCCGATGGCCGGTTTAAAATATTGGGCTACGAACCAGGGGAAATCGAACCTTCATTGCAAGTAGCTTTGGATTCGGTTCATCCTGAAGACAGAGAGCGGGTAGAAGGTACCATTAAGCAGGCAATTGAGAAAGATGAAGATTATGAATTGAGCTATAGAATTATCAACCAAAGTAATGAGGTGAGAATAGTCAAAGACAAAGGGGTCTTTGTCAACCTGCCACACACCAAGGGGCAATATTATGCTGGTATTGTAATGGATATTACAGATGAGTCTTTGAAGGAACAAAAGCTACAAGAGTCTCTTAAGGCACTAGAACGTTCAAACCGAGAGCTTCAAGACTTCGCCTATGTAGCTTCTCACGATTTGCAAGAGCCTTTACGTGTTATTACTAGCTATCTTCAGCTCATAGAGATGAGTTATGGTCATTTGCTCGATGATGAAGGCAAACTCTTTATAGAAAGTATTATTAAGGCCTCGGCCCGAATGAAGACTTTGATAAATGACTTACTAGTACTTTCAAGGTTAGAAACAAAACAGAGAGATGCCGTTCCTGTAGACTTAAATAAGGTAATCAATGTAGTGAAGGAAGACCTGAGTCTAAAGATAATTGATTCCAATGCAGAGATAAAACACCCCGAGTTGCCAGTAGTTTATGGTGATGAAGGTAGAATGAGACGACTGTTCCAGAATTTTATTGGGAATAGCATTAAATTCAGAAGACCTGATGTTGATCCGAAAATAGAAATTGAGTGGTCTGATGTGGGGGAGAAATATCAATTCAAGATAAAAGACAACGGAATTGGTATTAAAGAGGAGTATTTTGAAAGAATTTTTACCATTTTTCAGCGATTACATACTCGAGAAGAATATGAAGGTACGGGTATTGGTTTGGCTATTTGTAAGAAGATTGTGGGTAAACATGACTCAACCATTCGAGTTGAAAGTGAATATGGTAAAGGAAGTTCCTTTATCTTTGAGCTAAATAAGAGCAAAGGATGAAAGAGGAGTTTAGAATCTTATTGGTTGAAGACAGTAAAGAAGATGTAATGCTCACAAAAATGGCATTTGCTAAATCTAAGGTAGATGCAATTATAGATGTGGTGAATGATGGTGAACAATGTCTGAAGTTTTTGAAAAAAGAACCGCCTTATGAAAAAGCCGTTATTCCTGGGCTTATTTTGTTAGATCTTAACATGCCAAAGGTCGATGGTAAACAGGTGCTCGAAAGAATTAAATTCGATAAAAACCTGAAAACAATTCCCGTTGTAGTGCTTACCACAAGCCAAAACGAAAGAGATGTGGAAGAAAGCTACGAACGCTTTGCTAATAGCTACATTTCCAAGCCAATGGATTTTATTGAATTTCTTGACTTAGTTAAGCAGATTGAAAAATTCTGGTTTAAAACCGTTAAGCTACCGAAATCTTCTGAGTGAACTGGGCTAATTAGTTAAGCCCAGTTAAATTATTTTTGAACGAACTCATCAGCAAGAATGTCCGAAAAAGTTAGAATTCTCATTGTTGACGACCATACAATGATAAGGGTCGCCATTAAGAATTATTTCGTTAATGACGATCAGATCGAAATAGTAGAGGAGGCTGTTAATGGGGAGGAGGCATTGGCTAGGCTTGTAGATACCCAAATAGACTTAGTGCTTACCGATATAAGTATGCCAGTAATGGATGGTTATGAATTGGTTGGTAAGATTAAGCTTAAATATCCAGAGCTAAAGGTTGTTGCTTTAAGCATGATTAACGAATCTCAGCAGGTCAAGAAAATGCTGGAGACTGGTGTGCATGGTTACATTCTAAAAAACTGTGATAAAGAAGAGCTTAAGGCTGGCATTATTCAGGTAATGAATGGTGAGGACTATTTTAGTAATAGTGTTGCTCATGAAATTGTAGAATCATTGGCTAAGCGTAAGGGAGCCGAAGGTGCTTTAGTTGAAATTCCTCTTTCTCAGAGAGAAAAAGAAGTTTTAAGGTTGATGATGAAGGAGTATAGTAATGGAGAAATAGCTAACGAGCTTTCCATTAGTACAAGAACAGTAGACGCCCATAGGCGTAATCTAATGGAGAAAACAGGTTCTAAAGGGGTTGTAGGTCTTGTAATTTATGCTATTGAGAAAGGGTTAGTTTAGTCCTTTGGTTCATTTGATAGATTCTTCTCAAAAGAGATAAACACGTTTGTTCCCTTTCCTGGTTTAGAGTCTACTTCTATACTACCGTTATGCGCACTTACTCTGCTCTCAAGACTGGAGAGTCCGAAACAGTTTTTGTTTTCTTGCACTAAAGATTTGTCGAAGCCTTGTCCGTCATCTTCTACCATTAGTGAGATGTAATCTGGGTACTCTATTAGTTGAATAAAGATTGAATTAGCTTGAGAGTGTTTTAGCGCATTATTTACTAGCTCTTGCACTATTCTAAAGATGGCCAACTTTAGATTTACTTCAGGTTCATTTTCCAGATTTACTAAATAGTGAAAATGAATATTGGAGGCCTGCTCCATATCCTCCACTAAAGACTCAAGAGATTCTTGAAGTCTCATCTCAGTAATCACCCTCGGCATTAGACTATGAGAGATGTTACGAATTTCGTCTATGGTGAGTGATAGGTTTTCGGAGCATCTGTTATAGTGTAGAAGGCTTTTTTCATCAAACTCAGAAATGGTTTTTTGTAGCATGCCTAAACTCATGGATACCACCGTAAGGCTCTGAACTACTCCATCGTGTAGTTCTTTGGCTATTCTCGCTCTTTCGCTGTCTTGGGCTTCCAGCACCGAATCGATAAGGCGCTCCTTAGATCTGTTGTTTTCCAACATGAGCTTGTGTCTTTCAATAGAATATTGAATGGATTTCTCCAACAGCCTCGGATTGTATTCTCCTTTTACCAGATAGTCTTGAGCACCTTCTTGAATGAGCTTTCTACTGAGTTTTACATCAGATAAGCCTGTAAGAATTATTATTGGAATATTCCCTGCATTACGTTTAACCTTAAAAAAACTTTCTTCACCATAAGAATCGGGGAGAGATAAGTCTAGTAAAATAATGTCCGGAGTCTGTTGCTGAATTAGATCTAATGCTTCGGCAATTCGCACAGCCTCAAGTATCTTCCAGTCTCTCAGACTACCAAAAGACAAGAGCTTTTTGAGCAAAAACCTGTCATCGGAATTGTCTTCAATTAAGAGGATGGATTTATCTGACATTACTATTTGGAGTTGTTTTTTGGAAGGATAGCCACTTTTAACCAGAAATCCACAATGCTTTTGGACATATTTGTTAATTCCGATAAGTTTTCTGGTTTATTAATGAAGCAACTAGCATGTCGTTGGTAGCTTTCGTCAATACGACTTTCATCAAAACTCGAGGTAAGCACAATTACTGGAATGGTTTTTAGTGTGCTATCGGCTTTTACAAATTCAAGTAACTTCAAACCGCTGTCTTTTGGTAGGTTCAAGTCTAATATAATTAGGTTTGGGTTAAGGGCATCTTCAAAACCATTTTCTTTACGCAAATAATTAATCCCTTCCTCTACTGTTTCAACCACCTCAATATTCACTTCTAGGCTCTCGGCTTCAATGCCTTTTTTCAGAAGTACTATGTCCGTTTGGTTATCTTCTACTAATAAAATCTCTAAGTTCTTAGCCATTGCCTGCGTGCATTAAATTAAAGCAGATAAAAAAATAAAGCTTGAATTACTGTGACTCACAGAAGTCTACAATTTTAGCTGTAATAAATATAAGATCATATCTTAAACTATCATTATGTATGTGTATAGCGTATTGTTGCGTGCAAACCACTTATCCCTGATTTTAACCTTGTGGATCAATTTAAGTCCATGTAAATGAAGGAATAGGACAATTTATGGATACTTTCAGAATTCTATGATGGTATTCAAGATCTAATTCTAATTCATAATCCATATCCTTCATTTACATTAAGATAGTTTTTTGTAGGTGTATCACCTAATTTACGTATTCAAGATGGTTTTTTATATCTGATAAATAGGAAATGTTCTGAGCATCTTTTTCATTCAATAAGTCAAGATGAGAGTTTAGTGCTCATCATTTGTATTATCTGGGGAAGAAAATGAGGGCCATGGAACAACCAAATATCAATCAGTCAGCAGGAGTAGACACTGGGATATTTTCCTTGCAGCGTCAGTTTCAAGAGATGGAAGAGCTGAATGCAGCAATGAAGTGCGTAAAGCTGGATCTGCATAGTGTTAATACTATTCTTCAGTTTCTAAGTACCAATGGAGTGTCGGTGACCAAAAGGGGAGAGTTGACCTCCGTGGTTGGGCTTGTTAAAGTAGATATGAGCTTGTTAGAGAAAGGCTTGAGAGCTCTAACTAGGTGTTTAAACAGAAGGTCTCAAGGTGTACTTACTATTGAAGTAGAAAGCACTGAAAACGATATTAGTTTAGTGATTCCCACCTACGACTCCAGCGTAATAGAGAATTCTATTGTAGCTACTTATGCTGTTGAGGTTATAGAGAAGATGGGTGCAAAGGCTCACTTAAAGAAAGAAGCCATTTCCCTTACTTTTCCTATGAGCAAAGGGCAATAGGCTTCACTTAATCACTTTTATTGGTCACAAAAAGAGTTAAAACTATACACTTTAGTGCATTTCGCTTTAGCTTCTAAAAAGCACCCTGGAATTTATCATGTACAAATTTTGTTTGACGTCAATCGTAAATCTAATCCCGAAACTTTCGGGACGTACCTTTTCTAAGTCCGCCATTCAAAGTGACTTTCAGCTGCTTCTAAAACTATGGTGCTTTCAGTCCATGATGGTTTATTCTAGACTGCAACTTCCGTTGAAATCCGAAGCATCAAAAAAGGTGTTTGAACTACCTTTTAAGGCCCCTTTGTTAGCTTCAATTGTCAGCTGATTGCTTCCGTTTCTTTTGGGTGAGCAATATTCTAATAAATAATAGCTGTTCGCTTTTCCATTAATCAAGTCTCCTATTTCCTTAAACTTGTCTAATAGCTCTCCAATATTTACAGCCGAAACAAAGCTTGTTTTTCCAATAGACTTGAGTGTAGGCTCGTCAATCTCTTGTCCTAGCCCTATGGTGTAGATAGACATGTCTCTGTCGGCCTTTTTTACGGCTTCTAGCGCTTGTCCTTTAGTGTTTCTGTTTGCTTGGTCTGTTCCATCCGTGAAAATGACCACAGCGCTGCTGGCGATTTCATCTAATTGACGGGTTTGAGACAGCTTTTGCGAGGCCACTCCTATGCCCTGTATTACAGCACCGTAAAGGTTTGTTGAATTATCTGAGCTCATTTGAGCACTGATGTTATCAATGGCAGCTTTCAGCGTAGTTCGGTTGGTAGATGTGCCCTGTAACTGCTTAATGTTCTCTGAACCATCGAACCACCAAATCTCCATTTTTACCGCCTGAGCATTAACAGCACCTTCGCTAGGTACAACCTCATCTATAAAGCTCTTGGCGGCTGTTTTTAGTCCACTTAAACTTTCTCCTCCTAAAACACTTCCACTCAGATCTAACAACAAAGTGATGTGGTAGTCAAAAACTTGTTCATTGGGTTGGATCTTTCTTGTGGCTTCAAACTCAGAGATTTTCGCCCCGTTTTCATAAATGGTAAAGTCACTTTCCGATAAACCGGCAACTCCATTCCCTGCCCCATCTTCTACCCTGAAAAATACAGAGACGTTAGAAGGTAGGTTAACAAATTGATCTTCAATGGTTACCACTAGACCTGTGCTGGTATCGTCATTCCCTGAGCAGGAATAAACAAGGCATAAAAGCCCTGCTAGAAGTATTTTGAGGTTCGACATTTTCATGGTTCTTAGGTTTTGAGTATACCGCAAGAACAGAGAAACTTATTTCCGTATTGTGTGGTTGGGTGTGAAAATGATTTAATTTTGCATCCGTTTAGCAATTCAGCAATATGAAGACAACCACCACGTTACTTGGAGATTACGAGTTTGAATCGGTTAACCCTAATGGCAATAAGGTGCATATAGATATGCGTCCTGCAGATGAGAAGAATGGGCAATCGCCAACCGAATTACTTCTTTCTGCTTTGGCAGGCTGTGCCTCTGTAGATTTAGTGCAAATGCTAAAGAAGAGAAAAAAGACCGTGAATGGGCTTAGAATTGAGACTGAAGGTACTCGTCAAGAAGAGCAACCACGCTTTTTTACCCACATCAAATTGCATTTCATTCTTGAGTCTCCAGATGCTACCATGGAAGAGTTTACTAAGCTCGGACATTTGGCAGCCACAAAGTACTGCTCTGTTGCCGGAACATTGAAGAGTGAAGTTGAACACTCTTTCGAGATTATAAGAGACTAAGGGCTCAAAAAAGACTTATTTAGGAATTTCACCTGAGATTACCCTACCTTCAATAGTAGAATGGCTTCCTGGGTGTTTTTTGCCTAATACCTCATAGGTTAAGCCAGTAGGTGACCTTTATAACAAGCGCTCGGTTTTTATTGATGAAGTCATCTGGGAAATAGTTGTCTGTATAGGCTATGAATACATCAGATACTGGTTTGAATCTCCACTGAATTCTTGAGTTAATGTTCAGGTTGTCTATTTGATTATTGTATTGAATAAAGGTAGTCCAGAACAGTTTCTTGGTGAAGGTGATATCCAATCTTGGGCCAATAAGGAATAAATCTGCTTCTCCGTATGGTTCTGGTAGCCTAATCCTATTGTAATTAAAGTCCATAGTAATGAGGCCAAGGGGTTGGATTCTGTAATTCAGGCTTCCTCCTAGTCCAATTCTGTTGCCGTTGAAATATTGACCTGCATTTGCATTTAAGTTAAGATAAAACGGATTACGGGTGTCTCCTCTATAGTTAAGCCGTAAGTTGGTGTATCGGTAATCTGTACCTTCAGGGAGCTTCTGGTTACCATTTCTTGTAGGGTCAAAATCATTGAAAAGATAGAGGTAGGTTTGGTTTACTTGAATGCTGAAAGAACTAGTGTTTAGCATAGAAAAGTCAGTGCCAATACCTATTTGATAATCAGTTAATCCTAGTGACTCGTTAGCATAACCTTCATAAGATATTGTAGGGCTGATTCTTTGAATCGATTCGGATTGAGGGTAGAAGTTTTTCTGGAGACTTAAACTATTTCGGTCATATCCGTTTCTTCTAGCAAAACCTACCTCAGGACTATAGCCATCGCCAACTGACTGCAAAAGTGCTTCTATTTGCCAGTTTATTGTAGAGTAAAGTATGTTGCCAGAAGCTGCGTATGAATCGTCAGCCCCACCTTTCTCAAAGCTCCTGTGATAAAAGAACTTGCCGTTCCACTTATTGTCTGCTGAAGCTAAGTTGTAGTCTAGTCCTAATACCCTATTATATTGGTTGAAGCTAGAGTTGCTTTCATTGGCTAGGTCTTGCTTATTTACGAAAATAAAACCCAGATTAGACCTAGAAAATACTTTCCGTTGAAGTGCTGTAACCGTGTAATTGATCTCTGGTAAGTCGATATTCTCAAGTGCTGCAGCTTGCATGTTCAAGACTCCAAGTCGCCAATTGTTGTTCAGCTTCCCGCTCAAGCGAGCTCCAAAGTTGATTTTATTTTGAACGTTTACTCCTGTGCTTTCATCTCTGCTAACCCCAATTCTGCGTGAGAAAAAAGGACGTAAGCCTTGTGCTCCGAATTCACCAAAAAGGTCAGCATTTTCAAGAAAGAACTGTCTTCTTTCCGGGAAGAATATCTCGAACCTGTCAAGATTGGTTACTTGCTGATCTACCTCTACCTGAGAAAAGTCTGGATTTACAGTAATGTCTAAATTCATAGATGGCCCAAGGGCAATCTTTGCATCGAAGCCAGCATCAAATCCCGACTCCGTATCTCTAGGCAGCTCAACGCCATCATCTCTATTAAGAAACCCACCAGAAGCGGCAGCATTGGCCGAAATGTAAGGGATCACCGAAATATTGGCTCCAGGTTTTTTGGGTGCTTTATCCCAAATGAGTTGACCAGTATGCGCTTGTGAGTACAGCGCAAAGTTTTGTGGAACAGGATTCCAAATAGATCGTTCGCCAGTGTTAGAGTCAATTCTATATGAGTTAATATTCCAGACTAAGTTCCCTTCCTTATACCGGATACTTTTAAAAGGAATTGCAAGTTCTGCTACCCAGTATGCATCGGTTCGGGTTACTTCTCCATACCATTTGTTTTCCCAGTCTAGTGATAGATTCCCTCTCTGTGCGCCACCATTTACCACGAGCCCTTCTCTTCTTACCCCAAACGGATTAATGCCAAACTGAAAGGCATTGGTGTTGTCGTCAAATGTATCGAACGAAATGGTGAACATGTCATTCCCTGCTCCCCTAAAGTCTCGCCTTAAAGAAGGGGTTACATAGCCTGGGTTTTCTACATTATACATCTTCGCACCAATGTAAATGAACTTATCATCATAGGTGAACATGAGTACGGTTTGGGTAGAGGCTAGGAGGGTGTCTGTAGGAAAGTTCATCCAATAATCAGAACTCTTTTCGGCTTCAAGCCAGCTTTGTTCATTCAGCACTCCGTCAAGCGTTATTGGGGTAGAAGCTTCTCTGATATGAATGCTCTTTTGTTCTTGTGCCAGTATTCCGCTGTACACCAAGAACCCTAGAAGGGTGAAAAATTTTAGTCTCAAGGTTGAAGAAAGTAACTCAACTTTAAGCTTATTTATTTAATTATGAAAGAGTTAGGTTTTCTTTCTGATAAATGGCCATTTGTTTTCTAATACTTTTGGTTCTTTATTCGCAACTATGAGAGTTGTTAAGGAGTATTTGGACAAGCCTTGTAAAGTGACTGTGTTTTCTTGGAATGGTAAATACATAATAAAACTAGAAGAAGGGCCTTTTGAACAAACCTTTAAGGTGAGTGAGTTAGATGTGCTTGAAGAAGAATTGGAAGATATTTTGAATGAAAATTTTTTAAATCAGGCTTTAGATCGATTTAAGGAGATGGGAAGCTCTTTAAAAAGTGCCATGAATTACTAAATTGAGCGTCCGTTACAACTACACTCAACTAACATGACCTACGCTCTGATTTTTGCAGGTGCGCTCATTATTTTTTTAGCTGTTCTTTTGTTCATTGAGAGAAACCGTAAAAATCGACTTGAGCAAGAGAATGAAATTATTACGAAAAGGAAAGATTCCCTCCGACAGTCATGGGAATTGCTCATGGGGCATTCTTCAGACTTCTACTTTCGATATAACAAAAATGGCGAAGTACACTATACATCTAGCAATGTAGAGAGATTGCTAGGGTATAAGAAAGAAGGTGGCCCATTACACTTTCGGCAGTTTATTACTGAAAATCCTGTTAATCAGAATCTCTACCATCATATTGAAAAACTCTTCAATCTAGAGTTTGACGAATTGAAACCCTATTTTCTAGAGATTAAGGATGGTAACGGTGAAACACATATGCTGGAGGTTTATGAAACCCCACAATTAGACTCCGAGGGCAATGTAGATTACATTAATGGAATAGCCAGAGATTTAACCAGTGTATACAAGGCTCAGCAAGAGCTTAAAGAAAGTGAGCGACAACAGTTGCTGGTATTGGATTCAATTCCTGACCCCATGTTCACTATCAATAGAGATTTATGCTATAGCGATTATCAGGTGGTTAAGGAAGATGACCTATGGTTTAAGCCTAGCGAGTTTATTGGAAAGCGGGTTAAAGATGTGGTGCCTGAACAAAAAGGAATCTATTTTGAAGAGGCCATACAAAAAACGTTTGAGAGCGGTCAGGTTCAAACCTTGGAATACGACTTTGGGGAAGGAGATGAGCAGGAGTTCTTCGAAGGCAGAATAATTAAGCTGGACGAGGAAAGAGTACTTGTTATCTCTAGGGATATTACCCCACAAAAGAAGCTTGAAAGGGAGCTACGAAAGGCTAAAAGCGCTGCAGAGTCTGCTGCTCAGGCCAAGAGTAATTTCTTGGCTACTATGAGTCATGAAATTAGAACACCAATGAATGGTGTGGTCGGTATGATTAGCCTTTTGGCAGAAACAGACTTGAATGAAGAGCAAAAAGAGTTTGTAGAAACCATTCAGTCTAGCAGCGATACCTTATTGAGAATAATCAATGATATTCTAGATTACTCTAGAATTGAATCGGGTAAACTTGCCTTTGAAGAGTCTCTTTTCTACCTGAAAAAGGTAATAGATGATTCCATTGGGCTTATTAAGTTCGAAGCACAGCGTAAAGGAATTCTCATGAATGCTGTGGTAGATGAAGATGTACCTAACTTCATTCGTACCGATAGGGGAAGGTTGCGTCAGGTGCTGTTAAACCTGCTTTCCAATGCTGTAAAGTTTACTGAGCATGGCTCAATTGTATTGAGGGTGAGTGTTGAAAGGCTTACTGATAAGAACGTAAACCTGCTATTCAAGATTAAAGATACCGGGATTGGCATTCCTAAAGATAAGCTTCAAGGATTATTCCGTGAGTTCACTCAAGTAGACTCTTCTCATACCAGAAAATTTGGTGGCACAGGCTTGGGCTTAGCTATTGTAAAGAAGCTAGTCAAAATGTTGAATGGCAAAATAAGCGTTGAGAGCGAAGTAGGGGTTGGTTCTGTGTTCACCTTCAGTATTCGAGCAAAATTAGCGAGTAAAATGCCGGCTAAGCCAGAAGATCAGGCTGAAGAAGAGGCTCAACAAGATTTTATTGGAGAAGACTACCCAATGCGTGTGTTGATGGCGGAAGACAATTCCGTAAACAGAAAGCTAACTACCTTGTTCTTGGAGCGAATGGGGTATGTCCCTGAAGTGGTGTCTGATGGTTTAGATGTAATTAAAAAGCTTAAGACAAAGACCTTCGATGTTATTCTCCTAGACATTGCCATGCCTCAGATGGATGGTTATGAAGTGCTAAAACTAGTGCGCCAAATGGACTTGGAAAACCAACCTAGAGTCATTGGAGTTTCCGCCAATGCGTTTAAGGGAGACATTGAAAAAGGAATGTCCTTGGGCTTAGACGATTACCTGGTAAAACCTTTGCGCTTCAACGAACTGAAAGAAAAACTCATAGCTTCTTATAAGACCATTCACAATTCTAAGCCTTAATTTTGAGGCATGAATTACTTTGTTACCGCCATTGGCACCGATAGTGGCAAAACACTAGTGTCTTCCATTTTGGTAGAAGCCTTAAAAGCAGACTATTGGAAGCCTATTCAAGCTGGTTTTCCTACAGATACGGAAGAAGTTAAGAAACTGGTGAGCAACTCTATAACACAGTTTCATCCAGAAACGCATCAGTTAAAGTTGCCAGCCTCTCCTCATGCAGCGGCTCGTTTCGAGCATCTTCATATTCAACTGGATGATTTTGTGGAGCCAGAAACTACTAATGAAATTGTGGTAGAAGGAGCTGGCGGAGTATTGGTGCCTATTAACCAAGAAGACTTTGTAATTGATATTGCGAAGGAATTGGAGATGGAAATTATTCTGGTAGCCAATTTGTATCTGGGAAGTATCAACCATACACTGCTCACGGTAGACTATTTAAAGCGAAATAACTTTAACGTGAAAGGCATCATTTTCAATGGAGATGGTAACCCAGAAAGTGAGCAGATTATTCTAAAGCATAGTGGGTATAGGCCGCTATTGCACTTGCCAAAACTTGGTAAAGTTACGCCAGAAGTAATTCAGTATTGGGCAGATCAATTGATGTTAAGCTGGTATGAGTAGTTGGTTAGAAAGAGATAAGAGTGCTATCTGGCATCCTTTTACTCCACTTAAAGGCATGACCGAACCGGAGATGTTAGAGAGGGCCGAGGGGGTGAATTTATACACCAAAGATGGAAAGAAAATTATCGATGTAATTTCTTCTTGGTGGGTTAATATTCATGGGCATAGCCATCCTTATATTGCTCAGGCTATTGCAGAGCAAGCCAATAAGCTTGAACATGTGATCTTTGCTGGTTTTACTCACGAACCAGCTATTCGATTAGCGGAGAGACTCCTTGATATTTTGCCCGATAACCAGTCTAAAATTTTCTTCTCAGATAATGGAAGTACAGCTACTGAGGTGGCCATCAAAATGGCTTTTCAATACTTTCATAATCAAGGGATTGAAAAGAAGAAAATCATAGCAATTGATGGTGCCTACCATGGAGACACATTTGGTGCCATGTCGGTGGGTGATAGAGGGCCATTTACAGCTCCTTTCGATCCGTATCTATTTGAGGTAGAGTTCATTGATTTTCCGGATGCTGATAAGGAAGATGAGGTGTGGAAACATTTCAAGGGGCTTGTAGAATCTGGAGATGTAGCTTCTTTTATTTTCGAACCAATAGTACAAGGAGCTTCTGGTATGAAGTTCTACTCTGCCGAGTTGCTCGATCGTATGATCGCTTTGGCTCAGGGGCATAATGTGATTTGCATTGCAGATGAGGTAATGACAGGCTTTGGCCGATTAGGACCCCTCTTTGCGGCAGACCTGCTAGAGCATAAGCCAGACATTATATGTTTGTCTAAAGGACTTACTGGAGGTGTTTTACCAATGGGTGTAACTTCTTGTACTGAGAAAATTCAAGAGGCATACCGGTCAAACGATCTGATGAAGACTTTTTTTCATGGGCATTCATTCACTGGTAACCCTATGATCTGCGCAGCAGCCAATGCTTCTTTAGACTTACTGTTAACGGATGATTGTAATAATAATCGCGAGCGGATCAATCAAAGGCATTTGGCTTTTCTGAAACAAATAGAGAATCACTCTATGGTTAGAAACGCGAGGGTAATCGGTACCATTTTGGCCTTCGATATCAATACTGAAAAAGATACATCATATTTCAACGAGGCCAGGCATCACCTTTACCCTTACTTTATTGAAAAAGGGCTCTTAATTCGTCCATTGGGGAATGTGATCTACTTAATACCACCATACATTATTTCTGATGATGATTTGGACTACGTTTACACTACAATTTTAGAGTTTTTGAATAGCTACTAGTGTGTAATATTACTGATAGCGTTTAATGGGTTTACTACAATAGCTTTCCACGATTGTTTGATGATAAGACCCGCAGAAAGAATGCAGAGAATTAAGATAGGCACAATGAGCATTAAGGGTTGTAGTTCTATTCGGTAAGTGAAGTTACTCAGCCAGTTTCTGACTCCTATAACTATTAGAGGAATGGAAATGGTGCTGCCTATAAATATGAGTCTTATAAAATCATAGATTAAAATATACAGTACTTGGGTAACTGTAGCCCCAAGTATTTTTCTCATTCCTATTTCTTTAGTGCGTTTTTGTGCTGTAAATGCAGATAGCGTGTATACTCCAATGCAAGCAATGAAAATGGCTACAGCAGTGAAGAGTACGAACAGACTTAGTAAGTTCTTTTCCAATTTAGACTGGTTTTCAAAACTCCTTGTAATGAAGTAGAACTTTGGTAAATCATACTGCAAGTCATTTTGAAATTGAGTTAATGCGGAGTTTATTTTTTCAGCAGAACTTCCTTTTACATTTAGGGAGATGTTAAAGTAGGTTGGATACCTAAAGCCTGTAACATAGACCATAGGCGGTTCATTTTTAGTCTCATTTTGGACAACTCCTTTAATAGTAAGCATGCTATTATACTTGCCTACTTCAGCTCCAATTGCACTTTCTGGGTTGTGAAAGTTCATCTTCTCTAAAGCCGACTCATTAATAATAATGCCTCTATAATCTTCTCCGAATTTTGAGCTAAAGTTAGTCCCGCTAATAAAGTGGGTAGTGTCGTTCTTCCAGTAATTGTGATCTATTAAAGAAAGGATAAACTTACCCTGAAAAGAGCTTGAGTCACCTTTTTGATACAATGGTTCAATTTCTTGTCTCATATTAATTTGACCATTGTATAAATTGGACACTTTGAACGAGTTAATTTTCTCCTCTAGAACTGCCTCATAAAGGTAACTCATGTTTAAGTCGGCAGCATATTCGTTTGCCCCAGTGAGCCCAGGAAACTTCCCTAGTACCTCTATCACTATGTTTCTATTATCCTTCTCTTTAAGAAACTCAAGTTGCTTATAAACTACATAGGCTCCTGAAATAAATATCAGACACATTGCTAATTGAAAGACAAGCAGGCCTTTCATAACTCGAGCTCCACGAGACGATTGTTTTGATTGAAAAATTAAATTCTTGCCTTTTAAAGCTTGAGTTAGCTTCAAAGAATTTAGTAGATATGAAGGGTAGGAGGCCGTGAGAAAGGTGCTAATGGCTACTAAAAATGCAACAATCAATACCAGAAGCGTAATCCGTTCAGAGTTTAAACCCACAGGGTAGCCTATATCTATAAAAAGGTCAGCAGACTTTTGGCCAATCATAAATATAACTGTACCGAGAATTGCGGCAACAAGGTTAATGAGCAGGGCTTCGTAAAAAATGCTTTTGCGTAAGCTGTTAGGTGTTACTCCTAGTAATTTTCTTATGCCAACCTCTTTTGCTCTGCCTAATGCTTTTATGATGGAATTATTGGCATAATTGGTTGTAGAAAGCAACAGCACGATAATGCCAATAGCCCCTAAAAAGACTAGAAGAATTGAGCTTGTAGGAGGGGAGGGTTGATTGGACGTTTGGTGACCAAGGTGTATTTTTTCAAAAGGGAAAAGCGCTGAGCTGCTAAAGAACGCACTTGGATTTTGGGTGTCTGTTTTTTCTTTATACAGTTGACTATTTAGGGTTCGATAGTCTACATTTTCATTTAGTAATACATAGGTATGTGTGTCTAGTATCTTGGTGTCTACTTTATAAGGATGACTGCTTTCAATAGAGAAAAGTGCATCGAAATGTAGGTGTGAGTTTTTAGGTAGCTGATTAAAGACGGCCACTACTTCATAAGGCTCAGCAAGTTTATCGAGAGATTCGGGTCGAACTTTTTCACCCAAAATGGATTGTCCAGAGTTGAATTTTTCTGGAAACAGCATTTCTGCCACTTGGGCTGAAATGGCAATGTTATTTGTTTTGGCTAGAAGGTGTTCTCTTTTTTCAATTATATCTATGTCTAGCAAGCTAAAAATGCTAGGGTCAGCAAAGTATGCTGTTTCAACATAATTGGTTTTCTTCTTGATGTTGGGGTGGGTTTTTAAGAAGACTGAGCGATTTTCAGAGTAAGGGATTAGTCTAAAATATCCCGATATTTCATTGAATTCATCAGTTAGCTTAGGTCCTTCTTCAAAGGGTGTTAGTGCATCTTTTTTGGTGATGTCTTGAAAATGATAACTATGGGTTTCTACCCTGTAGAGATTACTTGAGTTAGCATGAAACCTATCGAAGCTAAGTTCATGTATAATGAAGTTTGAAATGAAGAGGCAACTAGCAATCCCCAAAGCTAAACAGGTGATGTTTAACAGTGTAGTGCTATTCTTGCTCCACATACCTCTTAGAGAAATAAGGAGAAAGCTTTTAAGCATGTTTATTGTTTTCTATCCAACTACTATGCTTTCAAGCATTGTGCCAGCAACAAAATGCTTGAATTCATACAATATGATGAGGTTTTGTGTTTTTTTACTGAACAGTTTCGAACTCTAGAATGTCCATTATTGTGACAGATCAATAATGCGCTATGGCTTTTACAAGCTCTGGTTGTTGATATTCGTGTTTGGTTCAGATTGAGCTTGCTTGGGGTTCACCGCAAATATCTCCACAGTTTCTGTTTTTCCTCTCAAGGGAACATCACCTATTAATTTGAACTCAAAATGGCTCGATTTAACTAGTCTTCTTAAGTTTTCAGAGATAAGGATCATTTCATTAAACTCATTGCATTTGGCCAATATTCGGGCAGCTGTATTGAGTGTGTCTCCATGGTAGGCAATTTCCTTTTTATATCGCCCAACTTCGGTTGCGGTAACTCGTCCACAGTTAAGAGCAGCTTTAAAAGACGGAGCGGTATCGTACTTCTTTAAGTAATAGTCTTTTTTTCGTTCAAGAGTCTCTATAAAAGCAAAGTAAGAGTTGAGACATTGGTCTTTATTTAGCCCTTTGTTTAACTCCCAAGTAAGCACGGCTTCATCGCCTACATACTGATAAATTTCAGCTTCATATTCGTCTACCACCCCTAAATCATAAAAGCAATCTTGTATTAGCTGACTGTATTTAATATGGCCTAGTTTTTCTGCAATTGAGGTAGAAGACTGAAGGTCTAAAAACATAAATATTCGCTCTTCTTCATGCGGAATGTACAGCTTAGCAGTCAGGAGTTTGGTGAGGTTGCCTTCTCCTAGCATTAGGTTTACCTGACGAAGCCGGGTCATAAATATGTCTACCGTTATAATATAAAAGTATACTGGACCACTTCCTTCGTCCATTACAAATGTCCAAAATGCTATGTTATGTTTAAATACCACTTTGGTGACTATAAAAGCCAAAACAATAAACAGTACCAGGAAGAGAATTATGAAAGCCCCTTTGGCCAAACCGAGCTTAAGCACAGAAGCTTTACCGTAAATTTTCTCTTCTAGTATATACTGAAGACTACCAGAAATTATACCTCCAATTACTCCAAAAGTAGCAGCCAGAATAATAGACATTGTAATGCCTGGGTCGAAGGAGCCAATTTCTTCGGTACCAATACTTCTAACTATAGTAAGAAAAACAAGAGCGGGAGGCCAAAACAGCGCATACTGACGAATGATTCTTTTCTTTCTTCTTTTTTGCGCGCTGTCAAACTTACTTTTCATTGACCTGTGTTGTGACAAGGCGAAATTAGGCCTTTTCGTTTAAAAGACTCCCGTAAACACCCTCTAATTGCCCCTTTTGAGGCTTTAATTCTGCCTTTTAGATGTGTTTTCTGTGCTTATAGCTCTTAGGTTCTAAAACGCGTGGATAATTGATAAATATAAGGGCATGCCTAGTGTTATGTTGAGTGGAAAAGTAATAGCCAGAGCCATAGGCAAATAAAGGCTAGGGTTGGCCTTAGGTGCTGCCAACTTCATGGCTGCTGGCACTGCAATGTACGAGGCGCTTGCCGCTAAAATGGCAAATAGAAACTGATTGCCTTCTGAGCTGGTAACCCATTGACTGATAACCGCCACAACACATCCGTTGATGAGTGGTACTATGATGGCAAAAGCCAGAGCAAACCATCCGTTTTGCAGAAACGAGGCTAACTTCTTTCCGCTGGTAATACCCATGTCTAGTAGAAATACCGCTAAAAACCCTTTGAAAATGTCTGTAGTAAATGGCTCTATTCCTTGTGCCTGTGCATCATTTGCCAAAAAACCAATAATCAAACTACCAATAATTAGTATAACACTTCCATTGGTTAGCGCATGCTTTAATACATGTCCAAAAGACACTTTGTGCTCAACTTCTTTATTGAATAGGTTGAGTAATAGAACACCAACAATAATTGATGGGGCTTCCATTAAGGCCATAACTGCCACCATATGACCGCCAAAGTCTATTTCTAGCATTTCTAGAAATGAAACTGAAGTAACAAAGGTTACAGCACTCACCGAGCCGTAAGAGGCAGCAATGGCACCAGCATTCCAGACGCCCAGTTTTCTTTTCAGAAAAAAGAATGTGTACAGCGGTATTACTAAGGCCAATAGAATGCCGAAAAGTAAAGACCACATAATTTCTGAGTCTAGCTGGCTGTGAGCTAGTTCTTGCCCGCCTTTAAAGCCAATGGAGAATAAGAGGTATAAAGAAATGAATTTGGAAGAAGTACCCGGAATCTCTAGATCTGACTTAAGTTGAACCGCTAAAAGACCAAGAAAGAAAAAGAGAAGAGCCGGGTTTGTAAGGTTGTCTAGTAAAAGCTGTAATTCCATTTTGCTGCTACGGCAGTTTTACTTGATAAGATTGAGTTCGAACTTCAGGCTAAACTGAACATCGCAACCAAGGCCTTCTGCCTGACCGATTCTGTCGTTGAGCTCTTGCTGTTGTACTTTTAGCTGAGAGAGTTGGGCTTGAAGAGAAGAGGCTGCTTGACCGTTTACGCCTTTTTCAAATTGCTCCAGACTCTCCTGATTCAATTGTTGATTAATTTTTGAAATTAAACCATTGATACTCGCTTTGGCTTTTGCTGGAGAAAGCTCTCTACTAAGAAGCTCCACCTTGTTTTTTTGTTCTTTGATCATTTTACTTCTGTTTAGGACTGATTACATAATTGATTGCTACTAAGAATATGACAGCAGCTGCCGATAGTGCTGGGCCAATAAGAGCGCTGCTTAGCCTGCTCACTGGTACTAGCCAGCAGCCTAACGCCATAATTACTATGCCCAGAAATAAGACTCTTGCAGAGTACTGCTGAACACTTTGGTCTAGTCGGCTAGAAGCCTTCTGATCGGCCGCTTTTTGTGTAAGTTTTGAAGTAGAACTATTCATCTGCTATTCTTTGGTTTCGGGCACAAAGATGTGTAGCGACATTGATTAATTTTTATTTATATTTGATATGAAAAGCATAAATAAAATTTATGGATTACACACTTCATCAACTCAGGATATTCCATAAAATAGCTCAGGTTCAGAGTGTTACAAAGGCTGCGGAAGAGCTGTTTTTAACCCAGCCAGCCATCTCAATTCAGCTTAAAAAATTTCAAGAACAGTTCTCTGTACCCCTGTTTGAAATAGTAGGAAGGCAGCTTTATATCACTGATTTTGGAAAAGAAATTGCAGAAACAGCAGAGAAAATTCTAAACGAAGTACAGGCCATAAACTACAAAACACTCACTTATAAAAATCAACTGGCGGGAAGACTGAAGGTGTCGGTTGTATCAACTGGCAAGTATGTAATGCCCTACTTTCTATCTGAATTTATGAACCACAATAGGGGAGTAGATTTGGTGATGGATGTTACCAATAAAACACGAGTTATTGAGAGTTTGGAGCGCAATGAAGTAGACTTTTCGTTAGTGTCTGTGGTGCCAGATCAGCTAAAGGCCGAGCGGGTGCCACTGTTAAAAAATAAACTCTATTTGGTGGGTAGTCCTCAGTTGAAAGTAGAGGCTAAAGACAAGAAGATGGGCTTCCTTAAAAAGTATCCTCTCATATACAGGGAGGAGGGCTCAGCTACAAGAAATGCAATGGAAGAGTTCATTCAGTCCAGGTCAATTTCTACCTATAAGAAACTAGAATTAACTTCCAATGAGGCCGTTAAGCAGGCGGTTATTGCGGGATTGGGATATTCAATTATGCCATTAATTGGCCTGAAAAATGAACTTAAAAGCCATCAGTTGGAAATTATCCCCTTAAAAGGCCTACCAATAATTACTCAGTGGAACCTCATTTGGATGAAGTCTAAGAACCTATCGCCAGTTGCTAAAGCATATTTAGAACATATAGAGCAGAACAAAGATCAATTGATCGGTCAGCATTTCGATTGGTACGAGAAGTATTAGTATATAAGCTTCTGCTAGTAGATATATTCCACCTACCTATGGTCTTTTAGTGGATAATTCGATTCATGAAAAAATGTATCTTTTTGGTTTTCAGTGATGTGTGGTGCAGCTGCACTAAACAAATCTTGACCTTTCATTCTTAATAGTGTAAATTCTAGTTCATAATTAAGTCCGATAGAGTATAGATTATATAAATATGAATGACATGTTTATTGTCTTTTTATATCGGATCTTTAATACTGTTGAACGTAAAAGAAAATTATCAATATGGAAAGTAACAAACCTCATGGTAAGCTGGGCGATATAAACGATTGCCCATTTTTTGGTGGTACAGCGCCTAAACAAGCAGCAGGCGGTGGTACGAGAAACAAAGACTGGTGGCCCAACCAGTTACCCGTGAATATCCTTCGTCAAAATTCATCTTTATCTAACCCAATGGGTGAAGATTTTGACTATGCAGAGGAATTCAAAAAGCTCGATTACGAGGCACTTAAGAAAGACTTGACAGATTTGATGACCGACTCTCAAGAGTGGTGGCCAGCCGATTTTGGTCATTATGGAGGTTTGTTTATTCGCATGGCTTGGCATGCTGCCGGAACTTACCGTATTGGTGACGGTCGTGGTGGTGCAGGTACCGGTCAGCAACGGTATGCGCCATTAAATAGTTGGCCAGATAATGCCAACCTAGACAAAGCAAGAAGGTTGCTTTGGCCTATTAAGCAGAAGTATGGAAACAAAATTTCTTGGGCCGACTTAATGGTGCTTACTGGAAACGTTGCCTTAGAATCTATGGGCTTTAAGACTTTCGGTTTTGGAGGTGGTAGAGCCGATGTATGGGAACCAGAAGAAGATGTTTATTGGGGTTCGGAAACCACTTGGCTTGGAGATAAGAGATACTCGGGAGAGAGAGACTTGGAAGATCCGTTGGCTGCTGTGGTTATGGGGCTTATTTATGTAGACCCAGAAGGTCCTAACGGAAACGGAGATCCTGTTTCTGCTGCTAAAGACATTAGAGAGACCTTTAAAAGAATGGCCATGAACGATGAAGAGACCGTAGCGTTAATTGCAGGTGGTCACTCTTTCGGTAAAACCCACGGAATGGCAGACCCAAGCAAGCATGTAGGTTCTGAACCTGAAGGAGCTTCTATTGAACTTCAGGGGTTTGGGTGGATGAGCTCACATAAAAGTGGCTCTGGTCCTGATGCTATTACTGGTGGTCCAGAAGTTACTTGGACGCAAACGCCTACTCAATGGAGTAATAAGTTCTTTGAAAATCTTTTCGCTTATGAGTGGGAAATGGAAAGAAGCCCAGCAGGTGCTAAGCAGTGGGTTGCTAAAGACGCAGAGGCTACAATTCCAGATGCTTTCGACCCAAACAAGAAGCATAAGCCAACTATGCTAACTACAGACCTTTCGCTCAGAATGGATCCTGAGTATGAGAAAATATCGAGGAGGTTTTTAGAGAATCCTGATCAGTTTGCAGATGCTTTTGCTCGAGCTTGGTACAAGTTGACACACAGAGATATGGGGCCAATCTCTAGGTATCTTGGGCCTGAAGTACCTAGTGAAGAACTAATTTGGCAAGATCCGCTTCCTGAAGTAGATCATGAGCTGGTAGATGATAAAGATGTAGAAGAACTAAAAGGGAATATTTTAGCCTCAGGGCTTTCAATTTCTGAACTAGTTTCTACTGCGTGGGCATCTGCCTCAACCTTTAGGGGTTCAGATTTTAAAGGGGGTGCGAATGGCGCTAGGGTGCGTTTAGCTCCACAAAAAGATTGGGAAGTTAATAAGCCTGAGCAGTTGGCTAAAGTGTTAGATACTTTGGGCAGCATCCGAGAAGAGTTTAATGCCAATCAGTCTGGAAATAAAAAAGTTTCTCTGGCAGACCTCATAGTGCTAGGTGGCTGTGCTGCAATAGAAAAAGCGGCTAAAGATGGTGGATACGATGTAAGCGTACCATTCACGCCAGGCAGAACCGATGCCTCTGAAGAACAGACGGATGCTGAAGCTATGCAATACTTAGAACCATATGCCGATGGTTTCAGAAACTATAGAAGAACAAGGTTTGAGGTGTCTACAGAAGAGCTTTTGGTAGATAAAGCTCAATTATTGACCCTCACTGCTCCTGAAATGACGGTATTAGTTGGTGGTATGAGAATGCTAGATACCAACTACGATGATTCTAAGCACGGTGTGTTTACCGAAAATCCTGGTCAACTTTCAAATGACTTCTTTAAGAACTTACTGGATATGTCTACTGAATGGAAGCCTAAAACAGATGACAATGAGGTCTTCGAAGGTAAGGATAGAAAGACTGGTGAGGTGAAGTGGACTGGCACCCGAGCCGATTTGATTTTCGGTTCTAACTCAGAACTTAGAGCTTTAGCAGAAGTTTATGCTCAAAATGATAACGAATCGAAATTTGTTAATGATTTTGTAGCAGCATGGAATAAGGTTATGATGGCTGATAGGTTCGATTTGGCCTAGCTGCTTGAGTTATAAATAGTTTAGAGGCTGTCTCAAAAAAAACGCTTGTCTTCATCATTCCCAGCTTGGCTGGGAACCTCCATCGGGCCTGAATGCCGACTTGGTATGCTCAAGATTTACCTAAGTGGAGGAGAGAATGACTGTTAGCTTTTTGAGGTAGCCTCTTTTTTACTTAAGCTTTAAGTGCAAAATAGGGTAAGGCTTTCCTTGCGGGTCGGTTTCAGACCTGCCTATCACAGCAAAACCCTGCTTAAGGTAGAAGGCCGTGGCCTCAGGGTTCTGTTCGTTAACATCAACCTTCTGAATTCTTAATTGCTCTATGGCGTAGTTAAGCAATAATTTCCCCAAACCTTTTCTTCGTAAGTCAGGGTGAAGAAAAAGCATTTCTAAATTTCCTTCGGCTGCTCCCAAGAAGCCGACAATTTTACCATCCGAATTTTTTAGACTTCTAAGTTCTACCAAGTCAAGGTACTGGTTGAGAATCAGTGGTTTGAAATACGCGATATCTGCTTCAGATAAAAAGTGATGTGTAGCTCTTACAGATGCCTCCCATACTTCAATAATGCTTGTATATTCGCTTTTATCAACGGTGTTAATGATGTAGTTCATTAGAGGTGTTCTTTAATTGGAGGCCGAAATTATTTTGTCCTTGTTGAGTAGAAGCTTAACCGTTTCTCCTTCAGGATCAATGAATTTTAAGGTGATATAGGTGTAACCTTCTTCGTGCTTATCTCCAAGGCTAGCCGAGAATAGCCCTAGCCTGTTTGTACTTCTGTTAATACGCGAAAGTGCTTCTTGAATTTTAGGGAATATCGTGTCCTGATGGTCTATTAGATGGTCAATAGCTCTCACTTCTTCTTCGAGCGCATCGTGAACAAAGTCGGCTGATTTTCCATCGATGTAGAGTATAACCAATCCGTTTGTTGGCTCATCTAGGTTTATGGAGTATTCATTTCTATCTACTAAACGTAAATCTGTAGAACCAAAAATGGAAATGGTACTGTCAAATTCTCTCATGTTCTTGCCATCCTATTAGAAAGGGCAAAGTACAACAAAAGCAAACTTCATATTGTCTGAAAAAGTTTATTGTTAAACCTGGTTGTAAAAGAAAATGACAGTAAGCCTGTTTTAGGATGTTCTGCCTCAAAGGTCTGAGGCAGAACAATTATTCTAATGTTTATACTGTAGTACTTTTGAAGGCTTATTCCAAATACCGGTTCGTGCTGTTTTTTCTGCGTAGCTTCTAAAGTTGGTTGCTTCCCTACCTAAAACCTCATTTATGTCGTGAGATATGGTCTGGTTTTCCGCGTTGCCTAACACTTCTTTAAATAGGTAGGAGAAGAGCCAAATGTAATCTTGCGGCAAGCCTGCCTCTTTCATCATTTTTGCGTAGGCTTCTATGCTCACTCCTTGAAAAGCGATGTTTCTACCCGTGGTATTGGCAATTTCTTGCACAACCTGTTTGAAGTTCAGTTTTTCTGGGCCAGTAACCGTTAAGGTTCGGCCATTCCATTTGTCGTTGAGCAGCGCTTGTACAGCTACTTCTGCAATGTCGTTGGCATCTACAAAGGGTACTTCGGCTTCGGCCATGGGTAGTGCCACTTCGCCTGCCAAAATTGGGTCTAATAAAAAGCTCTCGCTAAAGTTTTGGTTGAACCAAGAGGCTCTTACCAAGGTGTGTTTCAACCCTGAGTTGGCCACTATTTGTTCACAAGCCTCAGCTTCTTTTTCGCCTTTTCCGGAAAGTAGAACCAGTTTTTCTACATTCGCTCGTTTGGCTGCTTCAGTTAGTTGCTCAATAGCTTCTTTGGCTCCAGGTACGGCCAAATCTGGATAGTAAGAGATGTAGACGGCATCCATTCCGGCCAATGCAGCCTCGTAAGATTCTGTTTTTTGCCAATCGAATGATGGGTTTTCAGACCTGCTTCCATTTCGAACGGCATGCCCTTCTTCTTTCAATAGCTTAGCTACTCTACTTCCTGTTTTACCAGTAGCGCCAATAACCAAAATTTGTTTTTTCATAACCTTGTTGTTTTTGAGTTTTAATGAACCTTTCGGCTCAGGTATAATTGATTTTAATTTTTATTCTGAGTGAGTAGAGCTACTAAGAGAAGTGAAAAGGAGATTACCGAAAACACTGTTCGTATGAGGTGATATCTATTCCACTTAACCTCATAATTGGCTCTAATTTCTACTAGTCGTAAGTCGATTAAAGCAGTGAGATTAATGGAGTCTAACCAATTGTTAAGCGGAACATTTCCTGCGGCAGTCACTGCGAACGTACCTCCTGCATAACTTAGTGTGGCCAAAAGGAGTAGTATGAAAACACCTTTATCTACCATCTGATAATGGAGGTATGTGCTCCAAATTAAAAAGGCCAAAGCACCAATAAAGATGAACATGAACCAAGGGTTAAGAATGGCTCTGTTAATATGCTGCATGGTTTCTAGATAGCTCTGATCTGAAACTCTTTTGGTGCCAGAAATTACCGAAACCTGCCATGCATAAAATAGCCCGGCCGATAGCCCTGTGGTGAGTAGGGCTAAAAAAGTGATGATTGTTCTAAGAGGTAGCTCCATGCTGCTTGCTTTTTAACAGCAGCAAAATTGGGGCTGATATAGATGGTTTTATTGATTTTTCGCGCCAGCTTTTTGACACTTTGTGCCAACTGGATATTTCTATTGCGATTTTCTAAACTCTACTGGTGAAGTACCAGTCCAGCGTTTAAAGGCCCTGTTGAAAGCACTTTGCTCTGAAAAGCCTGTTCTAAAAGCTATCTCTCCAACTGAATTGTCGGTATTTCTTAGTAGGTCCTCTGAAATCTCTTGCTGTGTCTGGCTCACCAGGTTTCTATAATTATAGCCACTTTCTGATAGTCTTCGGTTTAAAGATCTTTTACTCAGGCCTAAGGCCTCGCTTATTCTCTCTATGCTTGGTATGCCACTGGGAAGGGCGTTTGTCACCAGTTTTTTAATATCTGCCAATAGTTTGTATGCACTAATTTCTATTCCTTTTGCTTCTTCGTCCATACGCTCACTCAAAAACCGATTAATACTTTCGTCAGCTTTAGCGGTTCTGGTGTTTAGGTCGGTTCTGCGGTATGTGATGTAATTATGAGGCTGCTCAAAGTTTATCGGACAGCGAAAGGTTTCGTTGTATAGGGCTAGGTTTTCGTGTGGTTGGTGTTGAAAGGAAACCTCAACGGGAAAGAATTTTTCCCCCGTTATGGCCTGAACAACCGTAACTGTGGCAGAAAAAGTGGCCTCGTTAGATCTTGCTACTCCCATTCTGTAGGGTTCTCTATGGAGATAGATCCGAGAGTGTTCTCCAATGTCTTCAACTTCAAATACATAAGTATTCGTGAGCAGGTTAAAATACCTGACGCTTCTATCGAAGAGGTCGCGTGCTTTAGAGCATGTCTTCCAAGAGAGGCCTAATACTCCATAGTCATCCATTTCCATATTAGACCCAACCCTGAGGGCACACCCGGTTGGTAATTTCTCATGAGCTATTTCATGAAGCTCAAAGAATAGGTCTGCTGGCACTGCGTCCGGTCTTTCATTACCTTCCACCAAAGGAATACTTGGTATGGCCTCTTTGGGCAAGCCTTCGCTTAAGACTTGCTTTACCATTTTGTCGTATAGTTTGATGGAAGTAAACTTCATTTTCCTGCTTTTAGTAGGAGCCAAATAGCAAATGCCATTTCTCCCAAAATACTCGGTATGGCTACTAGCATTAAGAAGACATCAGCATATTCTGAGTAGTTGGGCATAATAAAATGTGCAACAGTATCTACCATATACATGATTCCCGCGAGCGTAAGAAAAATCATGATCCACTTAGGTGGCTTGGCAATTCTAGCTAAGAGAATGAGGTGGCCTCCAAAGAAAAATAAACCAATAAGCCACATGTTATTGAATGCTTCAACCTGATGTAAAATGGCATCGGCAGTTGTTGCTTTTAGAGCTAAAGGAAGAGCAAAGATGGCGGCTCCCATTATAGCCGCATGCATTATTCTTAAATAGGTACTTAACCTTGTAAATACATGCTCTTTGTACATTTCAAAAAGTGCCCAAGCGACTATAACATCAAAAAAGACAGTGAGAAGAAAGGCTACTATTCCGAACCTTACGGTTATCTCGTTGTTCTGAACGGTTTCTAAGGGAGTAGCTAATAGTGCCTCCAAAACAAAGAAGTTGGCAAAAATGGCAGCAAAAAATATTACTATATAGCTTATGCCAGCGGTTTTGGCTAAAAATCTGATATTCATGATGTTGTATTTGTGTTGAAGAAAAAATCCAATGAAAATAACCAATGAATGTAGCCTATGCAAATACATGATTTAGCCAGGATGAGCTGATCAACAGTGATGAGAAACACAACCTGAATTACAAATGAGAGCCTTATTCTTTAGGGATTGGGAGGCCATGCATTCTTAAGAAAGAGAGTTTGTCCCAGTAGCCCCTTTGCAGTTTAATTTTGCCATTTTCAATCTGAAAGAAACCACACCCTCTTAGTCCTAAAGGATCTTTCCATTCTAAAATGGCCAATCTTCATCTTCAAAGATGTTTTCTACAATGCAGGTCATTTCTGCATTGTCAAATTCAGACTGAAACATGGTACGGATATGCTCTCTACCTTTTACTGGTGAGTTGGCTACCTGATGGTTTATTGCGTCTTCTGTATAGAGCGCTGCGAGCGCATTGGCATCTGCTTGGTTAAAGTGTTCAACAAAACGCTCAACAATCTGCTTAGGGGGCATAGTGGGCTTTTGGGTAAAAGTGATCAATTAGCCATTGTAAATCAATACAATACAAGCTTGATTGAATTCAGTCTAAATTGAGATTGCTTGATAGTCAAACAATTACAAATTTCTGGGCGTATATTGAATAAACTAAAAAGGAAAAAAGATATGTCAATAAGATTAGCCTCTAATTGTTCTCATTGCGAATCGTTATCTACTGAGAACATGTGTTCAGTTCATAAACTGAAAGTAAATGAAAATTATACCTGCGATAGATTCTCGCTTATTTTCAAGCTAGATTTAGATAGAGATTGTAATAATTGCTTAAGGAACAATACAGACTCTTGTGCTCACCCTCAAAAAGCTGCAGAAGGCATGTTGTGTAGCAGTTGGGCTCCTCAGGCAGACTAGGCTAAAATCTTCCTATAGATAAAGGCTATCTCAAAAGCTAATATTTCGTTGTTCCAGATTGCAATCGAGAATGACAGTTAGCCTTTGAGGTAGCCTCTTTTTTTGCTACTTCTTCTTGTCTGAAAGGTATTGTTTATAAGGCAGTGCTTCTTCAAGTTCTTGCATAATCGGTTCGTAGAACTCTTCTTTGGGCACACCTAGTTTTCTTGCCATTTCTATGTTGCTCCAAGCCGCTTTATATTCTTCTAGTCTAATTTTCACCAATGCCCTTTGGTAATAATGATATCCATGATCTGGCGAAAGCTTTTGAGAAATCTCAAAGACAGAGTCGCTTTTTAGCATCAGTTCCCTGTTGTCTGGAAATCCTTCACTGTAATAATTATATGCAATTACTGCATGATTTCGACCATCAGTTGGGTCTAATTCCATTAGTTTATATATACAATTTAGGCCATTTTCTTTGCGTCCTTGGTTCAGGCTTTCTAGTGCTGTTTCCCATAGGTATTCATATTCATCCGATCCGTAAGAGTTGATTCCAAAAAACCATTTGGTGTCATTGTCTTTTTTTAATGCACCATAGGCCCTGATTCTAACGGCCATTTGGTCACCTTTTTTTAGTTCTTGTTTCCAATAGGTAATCAACGACTCCTGAATAGGAAGGTAAATGGGGCCTTCAGGCGTATTTAAAAGTACCTCATGTTTAAATAAGCCTTTAGCATCTTGGCCAAAAAAGCTACTTAAAAGCTTATTGAAATATTCTAGGTCAGTTTTTTCTATAGCTCGAATAGTTCCGCCATACTCGGCTAAGAGCATATAGCCAAAAGTGCCAGCATAAGAAAAGTGAGAAGCCTCAGTATCATTAAGAGAATTGGCTTTTTGGTAGTAAGAAATTACGTCTGTCCATTCAGCAAAAGTGTCTGCATTTCGGTTGTGTGCTACTTGGCTAAAAACAGAAATATTTAGTGCTATAATAAGTAATAGAGTGAAGCTCGATTTCATTTGTGTGTGCTTTGATATTGTAATTAAGGGGTTGAGTTTAATTCTTTAACTCTGAAAATCACAATCTGCTTGATCAAATCCAAGGGTAATTTTTCTTCTATCTTAAACTGCACTGTGCCTTTGCCTGTAGTGTATGGAGCGAGCTCTTCTTTAAATGCATCTATTGCCGTGGGGAATGGGTAAAACGAAATATGGTTTTTATAACCTGCCATCATTACCTGTTGATCGCGCTTGCCATTTTCAATAAGAGCATAACAGGGAATGCCGTAGTTTATTTTTTCTTCAGCATGTGGGGCAGCTTCGAGAATGCACTGACGAAGCTGCTGTAGTTTGTTAAGTACTTCACTAGACTGATCGGCAAAGTACTCTTCTACAGTGTTGTACGATTTCATTTTTCCCATTACGGAAGTTAGTAAATTAAGGTGAGCTTTAAGTTGAAGGTTGGGCTGCCCAGTAGCTCCGATCAATTTTCACCAACAATTTTTTATTAGTTGAACGATTGCCTGAAGTCAGAAGGAGAAAGGTTAACCTTCTTTTTGAAAAACCGACTAAAAGATTGACTGTGCTCAAAGCCTAGTTCATAGGCTATTTCGCTAATGCTCAACTGACTGGTAGAGAGCCTCTCTTTGGCCGCTTCTATAAGTTTAGTCTGTATGTGCTGTTGTGTGTTTTGTCCAGTTTGAGCTTTGAGGAGGCTACTTAGGTAGTTGGGAGACATATTTATGGCTTCGGCTAGCTGATGCACAGAAGGTAAGCCTTCATTCTGAATGTTCTTTTGCTGGAAATAATCGTTCAGCCAGTCTTCAACCTTGGTTAATACGGCATGGTTACTGATTTGTCTGGTGATAAATTGTCTCTGATAGAACCGATCAGCATAGTTTAATAGTACTTCAATGTGAGAGATAATGATGTTCTGACTAAACCTATCAATATTGGAGTGGTACTCTTCTTCAATGCTCTTTAGAATACCAATCATTGACTGTTCTTCTTTGTTAGATAAAAAGAGCGCTTCATTGACCTTGTACCCAAAGAATTCATACTGTTTGATTTTCTTGGCTAAAGCCGTATTCCATAGAAAGTCTGGGTGAATAAAAAGAAGCCAGCCCGATGGTTTGCTGCCATTTTCATAATTGGCTTTTACGCTGATTACTTGGCCAGGTGAAACAAATGACATCAGGCCTTCATCGAAGTCATAAGGTTGATGGCCATATTTCATTTTGCCTTGTACTCCATGCTTCATAGCGATGGAATAGTAGGGAGATACCATGCTGATCTCATCATTTTCTGTTTGATAATTTACCTGACTGTAATCAACCAGGCTAACTAGAGGATGTTCTGGCTTTGGCAATCCGGCTAGCCGATGGTAGTCGCTTATGGATTTGATGCGATGCATATTACTTATGTAATTTACTTTTATTGGGCTATTTCTCCTTTTGAAAGGGGCATTTTAACTTTCTTAGAGTCTCTTTAGCTCGCTGAGGTTTCTCTTGCAGACTCTGAGCTGATCTTTTTCACCAAAGCCCTATGTTGGAGACTCTGATAGAGTTGAGATTCCTGATAAATCTTTTGATTGGAAAATTTATCAAAAGATTTTCCGGAATGACGTTCTATTTTTAAATCAACGTTCCACCAGAAGCTTCAATTCGCTGAGCAGTGAGCCAGTGAGCATCGTCTGTGCATTGAAAAGCCACTTATCTCACTCAGAGTCTCTCTTTTGAGGACTCTGAGTTGATCCTTTTATCAGAGTCCCATACTGGAGGTATTACCCCTAACCCCGATGTCTTTGGGCCCTGAAGGGGACTTTGTCGTCAGTCGACAAGTTTTCATCTCTCACCCTTTAGGGCAGGGGTAGAAACTGCCTTTATTAAATCAACGTTCCGCCAGAAGCTTCCATGCGCTGAGCAGTGAGCCAATGTGCATCGTCTGTGCATAGAAAAGCCACTTATCTCACTCAGAGTCTCTCTTTTGAGGACTCTGAGCTGACCCTTTCATCAGAGTCCCATACTGGAGACTCTGATGGGGTTGAGATTCCGGATAAATCTTTTGATTGGAAAATTTATCAAAAGATTTTCCGGAATGACGTTCTACTTTTAGATCAACGTTCCACCAGAAGCCTCAATTCGCTGAGCAGTGAGCCAGTGAGCATCGTGAGTGCAAAGAAAAGCCACAATGCTGCCAATATCTTCTGGTTCTCCTACACGGCCTAAGGCTGTGAAATTAGAGATTAACGATCGTTTCTTTTCATCGTCTCTGTTCGACCCACCTCCGAAGTCTGTGGCTACCGCTCCTGGAGCTACTACATTGGCTCTAATGCCTCTTGGTCCTAATTCTTTGGCTAAATACTTTGTGAATGTCTCAATGGCACCTTTCATGGAGGCATAAGCCGATGAACCCGGAAGAGTAAATCTTGCTAGGCCAGATGAAATATTGATAATGCCACCACCATCGTTCAAAAATGATAGCGCCTTTTGAGTGAAGAAATAGACTCCTTTAAAGTGAATGTTCATTAAGTCGTCAAAGTCTGCTTCTGTGGTTTCTGCGAAAGGTTTGTAAATGCCTGTTCCGGCATTGTTTACCAAGTAGTCAAAGTGCTTTTTTCCATATTCTGACTCTAGTATGCTTCCTAATTCAGTATAAAATGAATCGAATGAGCTAATGTCTCTTGTGTCGAGTTGAAGGGCAAAAGCCTTTCTACCTGTTTTGACTACTTCCGCTACTACTTTGTTAGCAGCTTTTTTATTGCTGTGGTAGGTGATTACTACATCTAAACCTTTTTGAGCAATATTGATGGCCATATCTCGGCCAAGGCCTCTGCTGCCACCAGTTATTAAAGCTATTTTTCTCATTGTCATGGTCTTTCTATTTGTTCATAACAAAGGTGGTGGAACTCAGTTCAGCCCAAGTAACCCAATCTCAGGATGTTGTAACCGGATAGGGGAAAGGAGTAAATTCAGACCGTCATTACGAGGAATTAAAGTTGCGAGAGCGAACTTTTATGACGAAGTAATCTGCTTGTTTTTTGCATTATTGCTCTTATCGAACAGATTACCACGTCACAACTTTGGCAAGTGTCAAGCTTTTTCCTCGCGATGACGATAATCTATAGGGTAACTTCATATCTTGATTTCTGACATTATCTCAGAGAAAATCTGGTAAGATCGAAGTCTGTCTTGATGATCGAAGATGTGAGAAGCCACCATAATTTCATTGATGCCAGTTTGTTTGATGAACTCTTCTGTTTTCTCTTTTACCGTCTCTTTCGATCCAACAAAAGCATATTTCAGCATGCGTTGAAAAGCTTCGTGTTCAGCTAATGCTTTTAAGTCAGCCGTCATTTCTGTTGGCGGCTGCATATAATCAATGTTGTTTGTTAACACGCCATACATCATTCTGATTAAAGAAGTGGACAGCTTTTCTGCTTCTTTATTGGTATCGGCTGCAATCACATTCACACAGGCTATGGTGTATGGTTCTTTCAGGTATTCTGAGGGTTGAAATTCATTATGATAAATACTGAAAGCTTCAAAAAGCTGTGCAGGTGCAAAGTGGCTAGCAAAGGCATAAGGGAGTCCCATTTTGGCAGCCAAGTGAGCGCTATCGGTGCTTGAGCCTAGAATGTATAAAGGAACGTTGGTGCCCTCTGCCACATAAGCCCTAACGTGTGATGAGCTATTTTCTGGTGAGAAATACTGCTGAATTTGAGCGACCTCTTCTGGAAACGACATCACAGATTTCATTCTATCAGGTCTTATGGCATGCGCTGTTGCTTGGTCTGTCCCTGGTGCTCGGCCTAAACCCATATCTATTCGGTTCGGATAAAGTGAGCCTAAGGTTCCGAATTGTTCTGATACAATTAGCGGGGAGTGGTTTGGAAGCATGATACCACCTGAGCCTACTCTTATTGAGTTTGTACTTTGTGCAATGTGGCCTATTAATACTACTGTGGCAGAGCTAGCAATGCTAACCATGTTATGATGCTCGGCTAACCAGAAGCGATGGTAGCCCCAGTTTTCTGCCTTTTGGGCTAGTTCTACGCTATTTTTAAAAGTCTGATTATGGGTTGAACCTACTCCCATAGAGGCAAGCTCTAAAATGGAATATTTGAATTCTTTCGATTGTTCTGTCATAACTATTTACTAGAAATATCTACTAGTGCGTACATAACAGATTTGATGTCTAAAAATTCCATTTAGATAGAAAAGAAGAGCTTCATGTACAGGAATTGTTGGAGTCATTTTAATGGGAATGAGCTCTAAAAAAGAAACTACCGATTTGAGCAAGCAGGTTGGTGTTTGTCTAACGGTTGGTAAGCTAAAGCTGTAATTTGATTTTAAGTTATACATTTTTAAAAAGCAAAGCCCAGCTTTAGCGGGGTGTACGCACAGAAGCTTCGGCACCACCACAGCCGCATTGCGTATAGGTTATGTTAGTCGTAGTTTTTTAAGCAATTCAATATAATTATTGATTCCTTCAAAGGAGTCTTCAGCATGGTACAATCGAATAATGATATCCCTATTTGATCTTTTAATCCATCCGAAATTGGGGTATTCGCTTATATTAAGATCAATTAGCTTATCCAATTGTTCTTTAGAATCTGCATAATAGATAAAGCCATTCAGCAATTTTGTTTTTTTGAATCCGTTAAAAGGATTAAACAAGAGTCTTAGCCAATTCTTTGACTTTATCTTAAAAGGCTTTTGTGATTTTGTAATGGGTTTTTCGAACTTGATTGTAGTCACATAAGTGTAGGTGTCGTTCATCAAATTTCCAGCATTTACATCTGCCAATCTTTTTAAAACCTCAAATGATATTGAATCAAATTTAAAATCAATCTTAGATTCTAAATGAATCCCGTATGCGCTCAAATTCCCAGAAATAGAACCATTGTAAGTTTTTGTAAATGTCTCCCATGCGCTACCTATTTTGATGAAGCTTTCAACCCATTCTGTATTCAATGGGCTTTCAGGATCTACTTTAATAAACTCTAAATTCTGACTGTTCAATTTCTTAGTGTGTGGTCTTTATAAGGTCAAGCAATTACGACTAACGGTCTCGGCTATGAGTAGTTGCGTGGGTTAGCACTTAACTTTGCAAGTACACACCAAACTGAAAATCCGCGAGGATTTTCAGAAGTAGGCAAGAACAAGCAATTACTTATAGCCATTGTTGTGGTTAGTGTTTTTTTATTTATTTACTCAATTTTAAAATTCTAAAAGCACCTTGAATTACCAAAACAAAAACTATTGTTCCGATAATCAAATCAGGTTTGCTTGAACTCAACCAGTTTACCAAAAGTCCAGCTGTTATTACTCCTAAATTTATAATCACATCGTTTGAAGTGAAAATCATACTTGCTTTCATATGTGCCTCTTCCTTACTTTTTGACTTTTGTAAAATGTAAAGACAAATTCCGTTTGCAATAAGTGCGAAAATTGAAACGATAATCATTGTCGAAAAGTTTGGTAATTTCTCGTCTCCGAAAAATCTCCTTAAAACTTCTACAAATCCGATAATTGCAAGTGTTATTTGAAAATATCCAGCAAGTTTGGCAATCCGTTTTTTCTTTATTACTGTTCCACCAACCGCAAACAAGCTAATTCCGTAAACGAAACTGTCCGCAAGCATATCTAAACTGTCGGCAACCAATCCCATTGATTTTGAGATTATTCCTGTTGTCATTTCAATTATGAAAAACGCAAAATTTATGGCAAGTACAGACCAAAGTAGTTTTTTTTGGTTTGCATTTTCATTAAATTCTGTTTGGTCGGTTTGTTCAGTCGAGATTTTCTTTCCGCCTAAATTCAGTTCGATAACTGATTTTTCGATTTGGTCAGTTTCTCCGCTGTGAAAAACGGTCAGTTTTCGGTTGGGAATGTCAAAGTCCAAATTCGCAATACTTGGAATTCCGTCCAATTTCATTCGGATTAGATTTTCCTCTGAAGGACAGTCCATTTTAGTAATCTCAAATATTGTTTTATTCATTTAGTTTCTCGGTTTATTTACATTAACCACAACGGTCTTGTATAACAATCAGTTGCGGGTTGTTTGGAAACTAAGATAGCTAAAATTAATGACTTTTATGCTTGCGCGGTTGTGTCCGCAAGACACAGAGCCGCAATTGTTGTTATACGGTGTTGGCAGGCGTATTTTTATTCTGTTTTACAAATTGAACAATTCGATTCTCCAATTAACTTACCATTTTTATCAAATTCATATTTGCAACATTCGTTGAATTTTTTCTTTAAAATATCCTTTGCTCTCCTAATTCTTACTTTTACATTTTCAAGGCTAATTCCTAATTCTTTGGCAACATCCTTTTGTTTTAGTCCTTTTATATAAATCAGTTCGATTACTTGTCTGTAAATTTTGGGTAAATCATTTATGAATTTATCAAAGCAACATATATATTGAAATTTTTGTAAAGGAATTTCCTTATTTATATCTAATTTTCCTACATAAATGGATTCTTTGTTAAAGTAATTAATCGTTTCGTTACGGGCAATTTGGAAAATCCACGCTTTTGCTTTTTCTTCTTTTTCGAGCTTAGGTAAATTTTTGTGAATTTTTAAAAATGTATTTTGGAAAATATCGTTTGCGGCATCTTTATTTTTAACTTTTTTGAGAATGAAGAAATATAATTCATCATTAAAGTTGTCCCATATTTTTTGAGTTTCCATAATCAAAAATAAATAAAGGTTAGTCAAGAAACCAACCTTTATTGAAATTAACAACAATTACATTTGTCACACTCACATTTAGAGCAAGGACAATTATTTTCCAAACAATTTCCACAATTACATTTAGTGCAATCGCAATTAGTGCATTTACAATTATTCATAACTTTTAAATTTTATCGTTCATTAAGTAGACTGATAAACATCATAAAAGATACTTTTTTTCGTGTTTTTTTTCAATATGACTGCCAACGTTAGCTATCGTGCACTTTTATGCACGATATAAATCATATAATTTAATATTTATGCACGATAGCCATGCATTTCTGATGGCTATCGTGAGTTTTCAATTTAGTCGTCCAGGTTTAAATTATCTAAAGGTGACTGTATTTTTTCCCAACCCTTATGTGTTATATGTGTATAAATTTCTGTGGTCTGACTTGAGTTATGTCCCAATAAAACTTGGATATACCTGATGTCCACTCCTTTTTCTAAAAGATGTGTAGCAAAGCTATGGCGCAAAGAATGTAGAGTAACTCTTTTCGAAAGCTTGGCTCTTTGAATAGCCGAAATAAAAACTCTCCTTAAACTAGAGTCAGAGTATTGCCCGCCATTTTGTCCTTCAAATAGATACTCCTTTGGTCGGTACTTTTTAAAATATTCGCGCAACACCACCAATGCCTTTTGAGAGAGGATCGTTACTCGGTCTTTTTTGCCTTTCCCACCTCTTACAAATACACGCATCTGTTCACTGTCTATATCACCAATATGTAATTTGATCAACTCACCTGCTCTCAGACCTGAACTATATACCATGAGTAGCATTGCCTTGTGCTTTAGGTTATGAACGGAATTTAGAATAGCAGAAACTTCTTTTTCTGTCAATACCTTTGGCAACCTGAACTCTTTGATTGGTCTTTCAATATGGTAGTACCCTCTTTCTCTTCCCAGTACTTTTTCAAAGTAGAATTTTATCGCATTGATATATTGATTTTGACTACTAGTAGATACCTTTTTTTCTGACACTAAATAGGTTTGGAATTCGGCCACGTGGCTATCGTTTAATTGCTCAGGTTCAATTGAATTGAAATGACTCAGAAATTTTTCAAAGAGCGATAAGTAGGTTTGAATGGTGTTGGGGCTGTAACGCCTTCGCTCTAGCTGCTCCAAGTATTCTTTCGGGACTTTAGATTTCTCTTTTAGAATTAGTGTTTTTGACTTATTCGAGCTCTGCAAATTGAAGGCTCTAATAAGCTTTTCTTTTCGCTCAGGTGTAATTGGAAATAGCCAAAGCTTTCTTTTCGGGTGCCACCTTCCTTTGAGTTTTTTTGCCTTTGCAATAAGGTCTGTATCATAGGGCATGGCTATACCAAAAAATGACTTTCCCTCAATATCTATGGTTTCTAGTCTCATGCGTGTTTTGTACAATTTAATAAAAAAGAAAACCCCGACCTGATCGCTCAAGTCGAGGTTTAGTCTTTTATCTAAAATCTAATGTCTACAATCTGAAGCCTTCCGAATCAGAAGCCTCTGTTCAAGTCGAATCTCTCTAGATAGTCGGCTACTCTACGAACAAACATTCCGCCTAGTGATCCGTCTACCACTCTATGGTCATAAGAGTGAGAAAGGAACATTTTGTGCCTGATGGCAATGGCATCTCCGGCAGGAGTTTCTACCACTGCTGGTTTTTTCTGTACCGCACCAAGGGCCATAATGCCTACTTGAGGCTGCATAATGATAGGTGTACCCATTACATTGCCAAATGAACCAACGTTAGATACGGTGTAGGTTCCGCCCTGAAGATCGTCTGGAGTTAGCTTGTTTTCACGAGCTTTTCTAGCCAATTGGTTTACTCTTTTTGTGAGGCCTACAAGACTAAGCTGATCTGCATTGTGAATTACAGGAACAATTAGGTTGCCCGATGGCAATGCTACGGCCATACCGATGTTGATGTCTTTCTTTTTGATAATTCTGTTGCCATCAACCTGCACATTCATCATCGGGTAATCTTTCATGGCTCTTACAATAGCCTCAATAAAGATTGGAGTGAAAGTAATAGGCTCGCCTTCTCTTTCTTTGAATTGATTTTTAACTCTATTTCTCCAGTAAACTACATTGGTTACGTCAGCTTCTACAAATGAAGTTACGTGTGGAGAAATGCGCTTACTGTCAACCATGCGCTCAGCAATCATTTTGCGCATTCTATCCATCTCGATGATCTCGTCTTCACCTGAAATAGATACTGGCATTGGCTGAGGAGCTCTTTGCGTACTTGCCTGAGCTGTTGCTGGAGCAGGGCTTGCCGCAGGAGTTTGAGTGGCTTGACCACCAGCAGGTCTATTCTTCACATAAGAAAGAATGTCGCTTTTGGTTACTCTGCCTTCTCTACCTGTGCCAGGAACGGTTTCTAGTTCGGCCATAGGAATGTTCTCTTGGCGAGCAATGCTCATTACCAAAGGAGAATAGAAGCGATCTGAAGCTACTTGAGCTGTTTGTCCGTTGTTGTTTGCCGCTGTTGCTGCAGGAGCAGCAGGCTCTGATTTAGTTTCTTCTTGTGCTTTGCCACTGCTAGTAGGAGCTTCAGGTGCAGGAGCCGCAGAGGTAGACTCGCTTGCTTCTGTCTCTATTTTGGCTATTGGTGCGCCAACAGCCACCACATCGCCTTCTTTTACCAAAATTTCTTTCAGAACTCCTCCATGTGTGGCAGGTACTTCCGTGTCCACTTTATCGGTAGCCACCTCAAGTACAGATTCATCTGCCTCAATAGTGTCGCCTTCTTGTTTAAGCCAAGATAGTACAGTACCCTCCATGATACTTTCCCCCATCTTTGGCATTACCATTTCTACTATAGCCATTTCCTTGTTTTTAGCGAATTATAACGTTTGCACTAATCCACAAAAGTAAGTGAATTACCAAATATTATCAAAGTTTTAGCGACTCAAACTTTTCCTTACCAAATTTAATACGGAAATTTGTGTCAATTCAATATTTAATAGTCTATTCTGTGTTAGTTGCAGTTTTTTAGTGATGGTTTCTTTTCCATCAGCAAAAGCAATCCAAACTGTACCAACGGGTTTCTCTTCAGAACCACCTCCAGGTCCGGCAATTCCACTAGAAGAAGCGCCAATATCAGCATTAAATAACTTTCTAGCACCTTCTGCCATTTCTTTTACGCAGGCCTCACTTACCGCTCCATGCACTTCTAATGTCGCAGGTTTAACACCTAGTAGGTTGACTTTGTGGTTGTTGTGGTAAGGAACCACTCCTCCCTGAAAGTACTCTGAAGAACCAGCAATGGTTGTGATTTTATGCTGAACGTAACCACCAGAACAACTTTCGGCCAAGGCGATTGTTTTTCCCTTTGCTTTTAGAAGTTGCCCCACGGCTTCTTCTAATGTAGTATTGTCGTAACCGTAAATATAGGAGCCAGCCAAAGGCATCAACTCGTCAATTAACTCTTGAACATCTTTTTTTAGGTGTTCTCTATTGTCTCCAATAGCGGTGAGTCTAAGCTTTACTTGACCTACGCTTGGCAAGTAGGCCAGAGAAATATGCTCGGGGAGGCTTTCTTCCCAGTCTTTGATTTTGTCGGCTAGGAAAGACTCACCAATCCCAACTGTTTTGATCAGCTTGTGATAGATAACTGGGGTTTGAAAGAACGAAGCCAGTTTGGGAAGAACCAAAGTCTTCATCAGGTTCTTCATTTCATGCGGTACTCCAGGCATAGAAACGAATACTTTGCCATTTTTTTCATACCAAGTTCCGGGGGCTGTCCCTAGTTCATTATGTAGCACTTCGGCTGCTTTTGGAGCCAAAGCCTGTCTTTTGTTTAGCTCTGTAAAAGTTCGGCCTCTACTTTCGAAGAAATGTTTAACGTGAGTCAAAACACTCTCATTCATGACGATCTCACTGTCGAAGTATTGAGCAAGCATTGGCATGGTGAGGTCATCGTTTGTGGGACCCAGGCCGCCTGTAATGAGCACCATGTCTGCTCTTGCTTCGGCTTCAGCGAAAGCACCAAGTATGGCTTCTTCAGTATCGCCAACAGTCGTTTTGCGAACGACCTTTATTCCTAGTTGGTCTAGTTCAGAGCTGATCCATTGAGAATTGGTATCAGTTATTTGTCCGTAGAGTATTTCATCACCAATGGTGAGAATTTCAGCCAAAATTTGCTTCATTTTATCACTCAGTGTAAGCCGCTGTTTAATGAGTTTTAAACAATCGTACTTTCTTTTTTATATTCTTCGATTCGATCTTTTAGTTTTCCTGTCCCAATCATAATGTCGTGATGATTTATTATTAAAATCCACTCGTATTTTTTTGAGACAATTAATACTTCATCAGTCCAGATAGATTCCCTGAACAACTTTTCGAAAGCTTTAACGGTTCCTTCATAAATCCAAAATTTTGTTTTCTCATTCACGGTGTCGTCAAGTAAAAACCAGACTCTTTCCGTTGGATTTATAAAGTTTTCCAATTTAAGAGTCTTATAGCTAACTGGAGCAGTGGCATAGGAATCTACTAAGGTTTCCCAAATCCATTTGGAGTTTTTGCTTGAAGAAAACCTTGTCCAAATTTTCGGCTCAATTTTCTTCCATTCTTTGATGTTTAATTCTGAAAATTCATCGGTTGAGATGTTTAGATTTTCACAGAGTCTTTTTATCACGGCACGTAAATCTGTCCAAGTTTCCTTCTTCTTTGATTTTACATGTCTCTCTTTACTCATTATAATTTTAGGCAACTTCAGGTTAAAGCCTGTTGTATGTCATTAATAATATCATCAATATGTTCTAAACCTACGGAAATACGAATGAGTTCTGGAGTAATGCCAACTTTCTGACGTTCTTCTTCAGAAAGTTTCGCATGAGTGGTAGATGAAGGGTGGGTAGCAATAGTTCTGCTGTCTCCAAGGTTGGCAGTGAGGGAGCACATTTTAAGATTGTTCAAGAAGCTGCGTCCTTTTTCCAGTCCACCTTGAACGCCAAAAGCTACTACAGCACCACCAGCAATCATTTGCTTTTGGGCAATACCGTACTGCGGATGACTCTTTAAGCCCGGATATTTTACCCAACTCACTTCTGGGTGGGTAGAAAGAAACTCTGCTAGCTTCAGGGCATTCTCACAATGTCTGTCCATCCGAACTGCTAGTGTTTCTAAGCTTTTAGAAAGTACCCAAGCATTGAAAGGAGATAGTGCTGGGCCTGTGCTTCGGCTGAAGGCATAAATTTCTTCGATCAGTTCTTTCTTGCCCACCGTGATTCCACCCATTACTCGGCCTTGACCATCAATAAATTTGGTGGCAGAATGAATCACCAAATCAGCTCCGAATTTGATGGGCTGTTGCAGATAAGGTGTAGCAAAGCAATTGTCTACAATCATTAACAGGCCGTGCTTTTTGCAGAAAGTAGAAGCAGCTTCTAGGTCTACCAGGTCTACTCCAGGGTTAGTGGGTGTTTCTAGGTAGAAAAGCTTAGAGTTCGGTTGAACAGCCTTTTCCCAACTGGCTGGATCGTCTACTTCAACATAAGTGGTCTGAATATTCCACTTCGGTAGAATTTTGGTGAATACTGTGTGTGTGGAACCGAATATTGAGCGACAGCTGATGATGTGGTCACCAGTTTTGCTTAGAGCAGCAAAACTTGAAAAAACAGCCGACATACCAGTTGCAAAAACGTAACCCGCTTCGGCATCCTCCATTAAGCATACTTTATCGATTAGCTCCTGATAGTTAGGGTTGCTGAACCGACTATAGATATGCCTGTTGTTCTCGCCAGCAAATGAAGCCCTCATTTCTTCTGCGTCATCATAAATAAAGCTAGAAGTAAGGTACATGGGAGTAGAATGCTCCTTGGCATGGGTAGGCTCAATTTGAGTTCTAACGGCTTGGGTTTCGAATTTCTGCTCTTTATTCATATAAATCTGCTTAGCCCAAAGTTAAATGTCTTTCTGACTTTTTGTAAGGCTTTTAAAAGCTCATTGGTATTTTAATTTTTGTAATAGGCACTGCTGCCTGCATCGAGGAATTTGTAAAAGCTGACTAAGTAATGCACTGAAATGTTCTTAAACTGACAGTATTTTAAATTCTTTAATTTCACCTTTGTACAAAAAATGCCATCATGAAAGAACTCATAGCACTTTCACTATTGATGTTTTTAATGGCCTGTGAAGGCAAAAAAGACAATCAAGAAGTTTCAGAGGTTGTAAAGCCGAGCAATACAGCACATCATATTCCTGAAATAACTGCGGTTTTCGATGCTCACGGAGGCTTCGATACGTGGACTTCATTAAAATCTCTTTCCTATAATAGTGGAGGTAGTAAAACACTTGTAGAGTTGCAGAATAGGTATACTCGAATTGAGTCAGAAAATCAAACTGTGGGCTTTGATGGAGAGCAAGTTTGGGTTTATCCTGCTTCTGAAAATGCCGATAGGCAGCGTATGCGTTATAATCTTATGTTTTACTTCTACGCTTTTCCTTTTGTGGTAGGAGACCCTGGAGTGAATTATGAGGTGATGGAACCAATGGAGTTGGCTGGCAAAACTTATAATGCTGTGAAGGTGTCTTACAATAATGGCGTGGGAGATTCTCCTAACGACTCATACATTATTTGTTCGGATCCTGATACCAATAAAATGCATTGGTTGCTCTATACAGCTACTTTTGGTGGTGGGGCAAAAGACAGATATAGTCTGATAAAGTATGAAGGGTGGCAAAATTTTGAAGGCGTGATGTTGCCAACTTCTTTGCAGTGGTATAGCTATGCAGATGGTGAAGTAGGAGAGCCAAGGGGTAATGCTACTACATTTGAGAACATTCAAGTTTCAAAAGAGTATCCGGCTATGAGTAACTTCCAAATGCCTGAGGGAGCGTCTGTGGCAAATATGCCAGAGGGTAATTAATCAAGGAAGTTATTAACTAGAAGTTTACTGGGTTGTTTAGAGCAATCTTCTGTTAAGGAGGTTGCTTTTTCGTTTTTTAAAAAAGGGTAGTTGTTAAATCAAGCTGATGAGGGGGGCTTGTCAATTTCAGCTTACACTTTTATAGCTCCGTCATTAAGAATTTACTTGCCATTTTGAGAGGCTTTTTCTCAATTCAAAAATTATTTTTGCCGAACATATCCGCGTTCAACGGTTTTACGTTAAACGCTCGAATTGGAACACTATTTGTCCAATCAGTTCGAAAATGAAAAAAGAGCAACTTAAACAATGTTAATCCAGATGAACAAATCAATTAAATCATTAGCTCTCTTTATGGTTTTAGTTTTAGTATTGGCTTCGTGTAAAAGCAAGAAAGCACTTGTAGATGCACAGCCTGAGCCAGAACCTATGGAAGAGCCGGCTCCTACTCCAGAACCTGAGCCAGAGCCAGAACCTGAGCCAAGAGATGTAAGAAGCGCACCAGAAGCTACTTTAGATACTCGTCTTAATAATTACTTCGCTGCTATTGCTTCTGCTTCATCTAACGATGTAGCCAACAGAAACATCAGAGAGGCGCTAGGTCTATTTAGCAATGGAACGGCACCTGTTCTTATTATAATCTATGCTGCTAATGGCACTGAAGATTACGATGAGCCAACAGATATCACTAAATACCTCAACTACATCAAAGACACAGGAAACAATGTGCACAGAGTGAAAGAAGTAGTGAGAGACCCAAGCGGTAAGATTAAGGAATTGGTATTGGTGAAAAAATAAGAAGAAAATGAACAGAAGATATATTCAATTATTAGCTATCGCCTTCATTGCAGTTTTCACTAGTACTGCGGTAATGGCTCAGAATGCAGTAGATCCGAACAGAGAAAAAGCCATCGATTCATTGGCTTTGGAAAAGGTGAAAGATCTCGGTAAGTACATTAAAATTATCGGAAATAAGAGCACTCCATACAACGAGGCTACTCGCGTAATGGATAGGGCTGAAGAGCTTTTCGCTCCAGGTTCTGAAATGGGTGTTTCATCATTGGCTAAAGAAGAAATCGAATACTACAAGGTAAGAGAGTACTTCCGTAGGTTGATGGCCCTGAATTATGATAAAGTAACCATTGAGTGGTACGATGTACACTACATTTCTGACCTTGAAAGACAGCCTGATGGCAGGTATGTTGGTGTAGTAACTATTTATCAGAAGTTTGAAGGTACTAATGGTGATAAGTTAGCGTATAAGGATACAACCAAAAAGGACATCACTATATACGTAGAAAAGAAAGAGACTCAGATTGCAGGTAGAACTATTGAGTTCTGGGATGTAATTTTGGGTGATATTCGTGTGTCTGAAACTTCGATATGATCAAAAGATTTTTGCTGCTTTCCGGCTTATTAGTTCTAGTAATTCAAGGTAATCTACAGGCGCAGATCGTCTCAGAAGACGATGAAATTGAGCGTCAGCTTTTGGCTAGTACAAAGCAACTGAACCAATTTTTTAGCAGGTTCAATGGTGAAGAAGATACCAAGGGGAGAGAGTTTGAGCCAGAAGACAGGCAATACAGAAATTCAAGATTAAGAAAAAGATTCCTGAGCATTCTCTTCGATGAGGAGAATGCCGGGTTTTCTGAATCTTTATTCGAAGAGTTTGTAAATAAAGTTACCAGTGATGATCAGCCTATTTTTCTAGACCTGCAGGCAAAAGAATGGTTTGCGGTGGTCAATACCACTTTCAGGTATAAAGGAAGGTCTATGCCGCTAACGCTATATATGCAAATCCAAGAAGAGGGGTTGGGTTATGAATGGGTAATTGCTGATATCTCCTTCGAACCATACAAAACACTCTTCGATAAGCAGAGAGGGCAAACTAAAGAGTTTCTGCATCCTATGAGCCATGAGTTAGATTTTATGAACCTGAGAAAAGCAATGGTGAAAGATGGGAGTCCGGAATCATATACATTGGCCGATTTCGAACCAGATTTACTGACTGTGTTCCTTTACGATGTAAAAATGGGGAATCTGACTTTTGAGACGGTTAATAGATTGAATTATCATTTTTTCTCGGTAGACGGATGGTATTTCTCTCTGAATAATTTCAATCGTCCTGGCTACAATACAGGATGGCTCATCTCAGATCTGGTGAAAATCAATGCACAACAAAAAGAAGATCTGTTAAAGCTGCTTTATGATAAGAAATAAACTCATTATTGGGTGTTGCTTCCTGCTGGTTTTCTTTCAAGCTAAAGCACAGGAGTTTGATGCATCTGCTGATCCGAAGATGGAGCAGGCCAAGGGAATGGTAGAAACATTGGCCTATTATTTCAATCTTTTGGGTGGAACCCGTACCTCGGTTTCTGAGAAAGAGACTATAATTAACAGCAGTTACTTAAAGCTTTTTGCCAATGAGAAGGTGCAAGTAGAAGATGACTTGCAAGAGAACAGGTCAACAGTAACTTACAAAGATATTCAGGCTTACTTGAAGGATATAGATTTCTTTTTTGAGGAAGCCGTTTTCGACTTTGAGGTGGAGAAAGTAGAGAAGCTTCAGAAAGATGATCAGAAGCCTTATTACAGAGTAGAACTCATCAGAAACCTGGAGGCAGTAAGTCTAGGAGGAGAAGAGATTAACTCAACTAAGAAGCGCTATATAGAATTGAATGCTGACGCCAACAATGAGTTGAAAATTGCTAGCATCTATACTACTAAAATCAGTAAGGAGAAACAGTTAAGAGAGTGGTGGAGTGGACTGACTTTAGAGTGGAAAAAGGTATTTAAAAAGAAATTAGGCTTGGTGTATGACAGTCTTTCTAAAGATGAGTTATTCAACTTAGCCACCATAGATTCTCTAGACCTGAAAGGCAACGACCTTATATTGGACTTGGAGCCAATCTATCAACTGACCTCCTTAAAGCACTTAAGAATCAGCAATACTTGGGTTAATGACCTAAAGCCGTTGCTGTCTATCAATAAATTGCAGTCGCTAGATGTATCCAATACATCGGTTTTCGATCTACAATATCTAAAATATCACAAAGACATTAGGAAGCTCAATTTGAGTAATAGCCATGTGGAAGATTTCTCAGTGCTAGCAGGTTTTGATAAACTCACAGAGCTGAATCTGAATGGCATAGCAGGTACTGATCTTTCATTTTTAGAGGGGCTGAATGCCCTTGAAGTATTAAGCTTAGAAGATGCCAAAGGTATAGATGAGGTGAGTTTTGGTCAGATAAAAAGCTTAAGGTCGCTTCATTTAAAGAATAGCGATATTTCTACTGTTCAGGGGATAGCTGCCATGAGCCAGCTTAGTTTGTTGGATCTTTCTGCAACAGAAATCACTTCTTTAGCAGGTTTCGAGAACCTTAAAAGTTTGCAGACCCTGAGAATAGACAATACTGAGATTTCTGATTTGTCTCCATTATTAGATCTGGCTCAACTGAAGATGGTATACGCCAATGGAGCGGCATTGACAGATGAGGCAATTGATAAATTCAATTCGGCTAGTAGAGCGCTACTTATCACCAATTCAGATCAATTAATGGCTTGGTGGAATGAATTGCCGAGCCCATTGAAGAATAAGTTGGGAGATGTGATGGGCACTTTCAGCCCAGAGGTTGAAGATTTATCGGCATTAGTTAGGCTAGACTCTCTAGACGCGAGTCAGTCTGGATTGAAGAGCCTATCTCCACTTACTAGGTTCCAGTCATTGAAATATTTGAACTTAGATGGTAACCGAATCAGTGTGCTAAACGGTCAAGAGCTTTCTTCTCGCCTAGTGACGCTTAGTGTAAATAATACAGACATCAATACGTTGTCTAATCTGTCTTCGCTTAGAAATTTGGAAAGACTTGAAGCCAAGAATACAGCCATTCGTAATCTAGACCAAGTAGCTGAATTACCTAAGTTAGAATTGCTAGATGCCGATGGAAGTAATGTTTCTGCTGAACAGGTTGCCGACCTATTAAAGAAAAGGCCGAAGGTGAATATTCGTTTTATGTCCGATAAATTGCTTACGTGGTGGGCAGATCTTCCTCCAAACTTGAAGCGAGCATTCGGAGACAATGTAAGGCTGTCTTCTCAGCCAGATAGAGATGAACTTCATACGCTAGTTGCGCAAGAATCTTTAAGTTTTAATGGAGTCAATCTTAATTCTGAGTTTGAAGCATCTCTTCAGCTATTTTTTAGATTGAAAGAGTTAAAACTTCAGCAGGTGAGAACGAATTTGATTACAGACCTGCCTGAATTGCCTGAGTTAGAAAGCTTAGCCTTATTACAAATGCCTATGGCTGATTTAACAGGAATTTCCTCAAAATACCCTAGTCTAAAAAGGTTGAATATTACCAATACGGCTGTTGAGGATTTAAGACCGCTTTCTGGGTTAACTGAACTAGAAATGCTCAATTGCTCAGGAACTAATGTAAAGCGCTTTAGAGGGTTAGAGAACCTTCAGAACATGAAGGAAATTGATTGTTCAAATACCAAAGTATTTAGGTTAGATAGACTTTCAGGACTGCAGAATCTTGAGAAAATCACCTGTTTCAACACAGGCTTGCGTCAGAATGATATTGATAAGTTGCTGGAGAGTCTTCCTAATGTTGAGATTGTTTTCTATTAAGTTCTCTGCCAACTACTCGGGGTCAATTTTTCTGTAAAAATATAACCGTCATTCCCGCGCAGGCGGGAATCCCCTAAAGAATTGCAAGAAGCTTGAAATCCCCGCCTACGCGGGGATGACATTCATTATTGATTACTCAAACCTTTTGAAAATGGCTGTAGCAATATGACCGCCAAAACCGAAGGTGTTACTCATAGCGTAACGTACATCATGTTTCTCTGCGGTGCCCAAAGTCAAGTCGAATTTATCTCCCCAATCTGAATCAACCTCTTTAGTATTGATTGTTGGCGGAATGACACCCTCTTGAATAGCCATTATGCTAGCAATAGATTCAATGGCTCCTGCTGCTCCTAGTAAGTGGCCAGTCATAGATTTGGTAGCCGAAAGCTTCAGGTTTTCGCGCTTACCGAAAACTCTTTCCACGGCTATTAATTCGCTCTGGTCGCCAATAGGAGTGGAGGTAGCGTGCATATTAATGTAGTCAATGTCTTTTGCTGTTATACCTGCATCTTCCAGTGCCTCATTCATTCCTAGAAAAGCGCCTTCCCCTTCAGGGTGAGTTCCCGTTAAATGGTATGCATCTGCAGCCATTCCACCTCCTGCAACTTCAGCAATGATGTTAGCACCACGGGCTTTGGCATGTTCATATTCCTCTAGAATTAAGGCTCCGGCTCCTTCGCCAACAACAAACCCATCTCGAGTTTTGTCAAACGGTCTGGATGCAGTAGAGGCTTCCTCATTGTTAGTGCTTAGGGCTCTAGAAGCGTTGAAACCGCCCAATCCAGCCGCAGTTATTGGTGCTTCGGAACCGCCAGTAATAACCATATTGGCTTTTCCCCAACGGATGTAATTGAAGGCGTCAATAATTGCGGTTGTACCAGAGGCGCAAGCAGATATGCAGGTGAAGTTGATGCCTCGGAGACCGTACTTCATGGAAATAACGCCAGAGGCAATGTCTGCTATTATTTTAGGAATAAAGAATGGATTGAATTTAGGATTCTCATCTCGCTTTACGTAGTCAATCATTTCCTCGGTAAAGGTTTCTATGCCTCCGTTTCCTGAGCCCCAAACCACTCCAATTTTGTTTCTGTTTAAACTCTCAAAATCGATATTAGCATTTTTAACAGCCTCTTCTGCCGCAATTAAGGCATAAGAAGTAAAGCGGTCGTATTTGCGCGATTCGCTTCTCGGGATATGATCATCGATATTAAAGTTCTTTAGTTCACACCCAAAGTGCGTTTTGAATTTACTTGTGTCGAACCGAGTGATTTCTGCCGCTCCACTAGTACCAGCCTTGAGGTTGGTCCAATAGTCGTTGATATTGTTTCCGATGGGAGTCAATGCCCCCATTCCAGTGATTACAACTCTTTTCATTGTTTTAATTGCTTTTCTATTATGCTTTTCAAGTAGTTGAGGGTAGTGCCAAAGCTGTTTTTGTTTTGAGTGCTTTTGGCTATTAATATGGAGCCCTCAATTCCGGCTATAATTAAATTTGCCATTTCACTGGCATGGACTTCAGCTTTAAATTCACCAGACATTTGCCCTTCAGTGATTACAGCTGCTAGTTCTTTCTTCCAATTAGTAAAGGTCACGCTTACGCGTTCCTTCAGTAACGGGTAACCATCATCGGCTTCTACTGAGCTATTCATCAGAGCACAGCCTCCATTCTCATACACCTGTTCAAAACCCTCTTCATAAAAGTTGAAGAACCTTTCCAGTTTATTCCAAGAGTTATCAGTGGTAGTCAGGGCCTTGAAAAGGCCTTTCTGAAAGAACTTAAGGTTATGTTCAAAACAGGCTACGGCCAAGTTGTCTTTGTCTTTAAAGTTGCCATATATGGCTCCTTTGGTAAGTCCAGTGGCTTCAGTGATATCGGAGAGAGACGTACCGTAAGCTCCTTTCTTGTTGAAAATAGGCGCTACACTTTCTACTATAAACTGTCGGGTTCTCTCTGCTTTGGTCATTTACAAAAATATACCAATTGGTATATAATTGCAAATAAGTAGTCTCTGAACCTAAGTAAATGCTCAGTTGTGTTCTTGATTAGGACTGTAAGGGCTTGGGTTTTGCAGCTATGGCTAGCCTTATCTTTTCAACGTTTTATCTAGCGCTTTTTCCAATATAGGTTCCATTACTAAGTAACCAGCGGTGTTCGGGTGAACGCCATCGCTCCCTAGTTCGGCTTTAAGACCGTTTTGTTCGTTAACCATAGCAGAGAAATAATCTACGTAAGTTATCTTATGCTCTTTGGCAAAAGCTTTTAGCTCATCATTAAGATCGATTACTTTTTGAGCAGGCTCTAAACCTGGCCTCCAAGGAAAATCATTTGCAGGAAGAACAGAGCATAGCAGTACTTTGATATTATGTGCTTTGGCTAGTTTGGCCATGGCGAAGATATTGTCGGTAATCATTTTTTGGGTAGTAGGCCCCGTGTTGCCAGCAATGTCATTGATGCCAGCTAAGATTACTACAGCTTCTGGTCTCAGGTCAATAACATCTTGCGTGAATCTTATGAGCATTTGCGGTGTGGTTTGACCACTAATTCCTCTGTTTACGTAGGGCTTTCCTTCAAAAAACTCAGGCCTAATATTTTTCCAGCCTTCGGTAATTGAGTTGCCCATAAAAACCACACTCTTTTCTCCCTGAGTTAATGGAGTTAATTGACTGTTTTGCTGTTGATACTTTTTAAGGTTTGCCCAGTCTTGAGCTTGTGCCGCCTGAATGAACATAATGAATGATAGTAGTATTAGGGTTGGTTGAAGTCTTTTCACGTCTATAAGTATTTACTTTTTAATAGCCTTAGCGTAGGCCTCGTCATAGTGGATTCTTAGTTTATGCCAATCAAATGTTCTTGAAAACTCCTCTAAAGTGTTTCTCATTATAGCTCTGTAATTGTAGTTGGTTTTAGAGAACTGCAACAACATTTTAGCTAAGTCTTCAACCGATTGAGCTTCAGTTTTATCTTTTCTTTTTAATACGTAAACTCCTGTTTCTTGCGAGTTGGCATTAATGTTTTCTGTGTAAGAGCCAAAGCCAGAAAGGTCACTGGTTATTGTTGGTACGCCTCTGGCAATACATTCTAAAGGAGTGTAACCCCATGGTTCATAGTAGCTTGGGAAAATACCCATATGGCAACCGCGAACAAATTGAGAGTATTCTAAACCAAATAGTGGATTGGTTGGAGAGATAAACTCAGGGTGAAACACCACTTTTACTTTGTCTATCGGACTGTTGAACAACTGCTCCTCTCTCAGCCCTTTTAAGATGGCATCGTTATGATCATCTTGTAGTAAGTGGGTCACAATCATAGGCCACTCATCTGTTTTCCATGACTGTAATGAGCGCCTAAATCTGAGCCTCCAATAATCTGAGACAAACTGATTTAGGTCTGGAAGCTTAAAATCGTCTTTCGAAGATGCTGCATTGACCAAAAGTTGAGCAGCAATTTCCCCCTCAATAGATTTGCAAGTGTTTTTAACCTCTTCTAACAAAGCTTTGGAATGGAGTACCGCAGGGTTGAAAGATTTTACTGGAGCATTGGTTATAAAAAACATTACCACTGTAACATCAACCTTCTCTTGTATAAGCTTCTCATTGAGCTTTTTGAGAGCTTTTACTATTATATCGAAGCCTTTGTTTTCGTATTCATATCTACCACTTGTAAATAGAAACAGCGTTTTGTTAAGGTCGAATGGAGTAGCGTTGAAGAAGTGTCCGATTACAAAATTTTCAATCTGTTTCTTATACTTCTCGTGCCTGATCTGAATACGATGCGGATCTTGAAAGCGCTCAATATTGAGGCCATTGGGTGTTATCTGGTCAGGCAGTTTACCCAGTAGGGCTTCACATTCTAGACCGGTAATTTGACTTACGGTAGTAAAGCAATCGGTTTTGTTAGCCCCTTGTCTTTCAAGTTGATGAATGGATGGAATTCCGAATTGCTTAGCAAGCTCTTGATCGTCCACTTCATACATCATGTCGTAGAAGTTTTTATGGTTTACGGCAAGTACTCTTCCAAGCCTAGTGGCATGCGTAGTAAATATGGTTTTTACATTGCTATGAGCGCCAGTCGTATTCAATAATGCAGGGCAAACCATCCATTCATGGCCATGAAATAGAATGGTTCTTTTCTCATGCTTACTGAATAACGTAAAGAAAGTATCTACTAAGTCGCACCACTGTAGGCTTATGTCGTAAAGAGAGTCATCAGTGCCAATGGGAATCTGATGATCTTCCCAAAGCTGTTTCTTTATATGCTGAAGTTTGCCAATGTTGTGGTCGGGGTTCAGAAGAACAGTTTTGGGCCTGCCAGACACTAACCAAGTGCCATACCTTACTTCGATGCCCATGTTTTCTAGGGCTGCCACAGTTCTGCCAAGTGTCGACTCTCTTTCGGCAATATCTTCAAATTCGGCATTCAGGCCTTTGTTCACCAATGGGCCAAGCAAGCAATAGTTTTTTCCCCAAGCTTCAATATTAGCTGGGAGCTTAGAGCGTATAACTGTATAAATTCCTCCCAACTGATTACATATTTCCCAAGAGGTTTCAACTAGAAAGTGTTTCTCGTAATCAATGGGTTGTGAGGTCATGGAGCTAAGTTTTTCTCAATATAGATTCAGCATGTTTTTAATCAAACCATCAGCTAGCTATACTAGGTTTTTCTTTTGTTAAATCTGCCTTTTAACATTTCTAGGCTTTATAAAAGCGTCAAAATTTGTTACTTGAGATAAATTAGATCCTCATGAAAAAGTATATCCTATTCATATTTTTAATCAGCTCTATTGGAATAAAGGCTCAGGAAATGGTGAACCCCGTGGTGAAAGGCTTTGCTGGTATTATGGATGCTCCTCACGCTACAGAAAAGCCAGACTCTAATATGGAATATAAAATAGTGATAGATGTAGCCACAGGGAGCAATAACCCTAAAGAGCCGATGTATTCTTTAGTGAATGTAGGAAGGCTGCTGAATTTGCATGCAATGGGTGGTGTGCCCGAAGAAAATATGCATGTGGTTTTGGCTATCCATGCAGGGGCAGTTTGGTCTGTTCTAGACAATGAAAGCTATAAGGCTAAGTATGGAGAAGATAACCCTCATATCAAAATCTTTAAGGAACTTGAAGAAGCTGGAGTAAAGATTTTTGCTTGTTCCCAATCACTTATGGGCAGAAGCATAGACCATAATAAGCTAGCACCTGGGGTAGAGGTGGCCACATCAATGCTTACTACCATGACTACCTATCAGTTGAAAGGCTATGCAGCATTAAAGTTTTAAGAACTACAAGCCTTGAAGAACCCAGAGTGGAAGAAAAACGCCAACAATTAGGTATCTCAAGTAATTCTATAGTTTATTTGTGCTAACAATCATTCGCTTATGTATTCAGGACTACTTCATGCTCACTCAGGCCTCAGATGGCTAGTATTAATCTTCTTAATTGTTGCCATTGCCAACGCATTTTCAAAAAAGAAATCTGGCGTATGGACCCCAAAAGACAGAAAGCTTTCTGCCATGGCTATGGGGATGGTTCACCTCCAATTCGTAATTGGCTTGGTGCTATATTTCATTAGTCCAAAAGTAAGTTTCACTGAAGGCTTCATGCAAAACGATGTGCTTAGATTTTATGCGGTTGAGCATATCTCAATGATGATTGTTGCCATTGCCCTCATCAGCATAGGCCACAGTAAAGCCAAAAAAGCAGCCATCGATTCAAAGAAATTTGGCGCTATTGCCACCTTCTACCTAATCGGACTAATCATTATGTTAGCCTCAATTCCATGGCCTTTCCGCAACTTAGGCGGAGCATGGTTTTAATCGATTTTTCTTAAGAGTTTTAAAAGCCTTTGGTAAATGCCAAAGGCTTTTTCTTTTTTGGGCGTGCCCCTAAAGGGTCGGGCTATTCGCTTTTACTCCTCGGCTTCGTACCTCAGCCTGTGGGGTAATCGCTACTATCCCTCACGCAGTATCCGCTACTGATTGCTGTTTAAAATTAACTGACGGTAGAATCTAATAGCATTCTTATAATCTTCCACCAAAATATGCTCATCAATACCATGGAAGGTATTGATGTTCTGCTCGTTGATGTGATAAGGCACAAACCGATAAATGTTTTTGCTGATAGGACTGAAGTGTCTAGAATCTGTAGCCGCAATTACCAAGTTAGGAGCAGTAAAAGTAGCCTCAAAAACCTGTTTTATACTTCTGTTGATGGTTTCATAACCCCAACTATCCATTGGCGAAACCGGTGAAGGGTTAGTATTGAATCCGTAAAACTTAGCTTTTACTCTTTCATCATCCATCACCGCCAAACAATGCTCCATAACATCTTCCGCTGTTTGGCCTGGAATAATTCTGAAGTTCACCAAAGCCCTTGCCGTAGTTGGAATTACGTTCTCTTTAATGCCAGCCTCAAAAATAGTGGGTGCTGTGGTGGTTCTTATCAAGGCGTTGCCAGCATTACTAGCACCTTCATAAGTAGCAATAATGATCGGCTTAAAGAGCGACTTATTAGCGAATGCCATTTTATTCACAAAGCCCATCTCTGGTCCTAACTGATTCATAAAGCCTTGCATAGCTTCAGAAAGTGTAGCTTCCATGGGTTCTTCTTTCAACCTTGAAATGGCCTTTGCCAAAACATCTATGGCCGTTTCAGGAGAAGGCTGAGAAGAATGGCCACCCTCCATGTCTACTGTAAATTCTATGGTAGTTGAGCCTTTCTCAGCAATGCCAATCATGGCTACGTCTGTGTCAATTCCGGGAATCAGTTTTTGGGTTATGGCGTAGCCTTCGTCCAAAACATACTCTGCTTCAATACCCTTAGATTTTAGGTGCTCTACCATGGCTACAGCGCCAAAATCACCACCTACTTCTTCATCGTGCCCAAAGGCTAGGTAAATAGTTCTTTCTGGCTGAAAGTCCTCTTTGAGAAGCATTTCAACAGCTTCCATAATTCCGATAACAGAGAATTTATCGTCAATTGTGCCTCTTCCCCAAATCTTGCCATCCTTAATTTCTGCTCCAAACGGTTCAACCGACCATTTATCAGGAGAGGCTATAGGTACCACATCAATATGACCCATCAGAACGATTGGCTTCAGTTCTGTATTGCTTCCTCTCCATTCATACAAATGGCTAAACTCATTGAATATTCGATGGTTCAATAGACTGTCTGATAAAGGGTATTCATCCTTCAGAAAGGTGTTGAATAGGTGGAATTGAGATGAATCGAATTCTGCCGGATCTTCAAATGAGATGGTCTTCAGTCTAAGGGCTGTCTGCAGGTTTGTTACTGAATTATCCTCAATCTGTAATTTGTCAATCACAGCAACCTCAAGCTGCTGAGATTTAAAGGTGAACGTTTTAATCAAAACGTAAGCTACCAGTAGTACAACTAGAGATAGTAATAGCAGGGCGACTTTCTTCATACTTCCAAAGTATCACATAATCGGTGTTGAATGAAAAGAAAAAAGCCGGTTTAACCGGCATTTGTTATTTTTTTAGTAGATCTCTAATTTCTGTAAGCAGTACTTCTTCTTTAGTTGGTTTTGGGGGAGCAGCTGGCGCAGCTTCTTCCTTCTTCTCCCACCTTTCCTTCATTCTATTGTAAGACTTTACAATCATAAATACGGCAAAAGCAACGATGACAAAAGTAAGCACCGTGTTGAAGAAAATACCATAGTTGATTGCAACCTCAGCAGTTGCTCCATCGGCAGAAGCTTCTTGTAGCACAACTTTCATTGTAGAAAAATCGACCCCACCTAACAAGAGCCCAATCGGAGGCATAATTACATCGTTAACTAACGATTTGGCAATGGCTCCAAAGTATGTAGCCATAATCAAACCAACGGCAATTTCTACCACGTTGCCCTTGGAGATAAATTTCTGGAATTCTTTCATGTTATTAGTATAGTTTAAGATTGTCGGTTGGCTCCATTAAGGAGAGAAGAATAATGGGGAACAATCTTTGGGAGGAATAGCAATATAGCTACTTTTTTCCTTTCCTAAAAAACAATCAGAATTGGGTTAAGTGGAAGTTACGACCCTGACATGAGCTGGGCAATAACTCTTGTGTTCTTATACTGTTCCATTAAAATTTTCAAGAATACAGTAATTGGAATAGACATGATGAGCCCTGGGATTCCCCAAATGTAGCCCCAAAGCATCAGCGCTACTAGTATGGTTACCACATTTATTGAGAACGATTTTCCCATAAAAATAGGCTCTAATACTCCTCCAATCACTGCTTGAACCCCTGTGGCGCTTAAGAAAAAGAAAAACAACATGGAAGAAGATTCTATTTCAACAAAAGCAAATATGGTGACTACCAGAACGCAAATTACTGAGCCTACCATTTGCACAAAGTTGATTAAGAAGGCAAACAAACCCCAGAATATTGGAAAGCTCACACCAAAGAATAAACAGATGAGCCCTGTTCCAAGACCTGTCAAAAAGCTTACAAAGAATTTAACTTTAATGAAGGTTAGAAGGTCTTTTTCGATCTTTCTAAATGCTTTTACCGATGTGAATTGTTGCTTAATTACGGTTGAGCGTAATACTTTCTGAACATCGAAAGACTCGGCCAATAGAAGCAAAACAAAGAAGATTGTAGTAAGTATTCCAGAAATTGTTCCGCTTACAAAATCTACGGTAGGCATAAAGTTTTTCATCACTGCCTCCTTACTTATCAGGCCTTTTAGGGTGTCTTCACCTTTTAAGAAGTCTACCCCGAAAAACCTTTCTAAGCTCGCTACAAGTTGACTTAGTTTTATTTTTGCTGCATCGAAATATTCGTTGTCAGTTTGGTTAAACTCTAAGCTAGATAATTGGATTACAGCTCCAAGCACTCGAAATGAAGCCGCCATAATCAGCACAACTAAAAGTATGTTGATGAACTTTGGAACTCTCTTTTTCTTTAACCACCTCATCATTGGCAAGAATATCAATGCCAAGAACATGGATGAGACCAAAGGAATGAAAATGAAAGAAAGTGTTTTGAGAATGTAGAAAACCAATGGGACTACTATAAAAAGTAGCAGAATATTGGTGGTTTTACGGTCGTTCATAAAGTTTTAATACTAATCGTAAAGGTATACTCAAAAGATGAGGAATAGTTTGAATTAGTATTAATAAGTCTTTGTCATGTTATTATCTACACAGATAATAAAGTCTGCTTCTCCCAAAAACTCATCTTTTAGGCTGGTTATATCGGCCTGTTCTACCGTAGTAATGGTGAGCATGTTTAGACCAGGTTTGTATTGGTTCAAATACCATAATATGCCTTCGTGATAACCGGAATGATAAGAACCATTGTAATGCATAAATAATTTTCCAGGCTGAAAATTGGAAGCAATGAAATGTCCCATAGTAGCATCTTTTGAGGCTTGAGCCATCACCATTTTCGGAGTGCCGTGGCCAGCCATCATCTCTAGAATATTGGTATATCGTGGTAGATTAGCATCGTAAGGAAAGGGTTGAGGAGCGATCCACCTTTTATCTTCTGCGCTTAGCTTTTCCAATGCCTCAAAACCTTTTCGGTTTACCATGCTGGCATACCGCCTCGGAATGTTAGTGGCAATGAATTCTAGATTATTGTCTTTCGCATAGTCTACTAAAGGTTTGTAGTCGGTTGCGTAATTGTTCCAAAGTCTGGCTAGGGTATCCAGAGCTTTTTGGTCAATCTTTCCACTGAGATAATCATTCAGTTCATCCTGATTATCAGCTTCCATCATTTCAGCTCCAAGAATTAAATCTCTTTTTGTTCCTAACTCAGCAGTAACTTCGTACTGAAGCCAATGCGAAATAGGGTTATTGTGTAACTCCCCGAAGAAGACCACATCTTGCTTGGCCAACTGCTTCATCATTTTCTTATAGCTAACCTTCTTTCCTTTTGCATTATAAATAATATAAGGGCCATTGTTTTGGGCCAATGAAAGAACGGTAAAAAGTGATAGGCTCAGGGTTAGTAAAAGTCTTTTCATGCTATTAGTTGGATACCCTGAAATATAGCTGATCTACTCCAGTATTCTTTGATATTCTGTGGTAGGCGGTGATAATTACTTCGTGATTTCCAGTTTTCTCTAAAGTAAGATTGGCTGTGAATGTGTTTTCTGAAGGGTTTTGCATGGGGATGTTTTTCCAGAATTCACCATCTACATAAACCGATGCTTTAACATCCATATCGTTTGAATCCCATAGACCACCATCAGAAATAGTACAGCCACACATCATTACAATGTTGGCCTTCAATTCTACCGTCTTGTCCTCTTCAATGGAAAAGCCTTGATGTGTTTGAGGGTAAAGGCCATCTACTACAAAACCAGGGATCTCCAGAATCAGTCCCTCACCGTCAATATGTTTACCCGGAATAAGCCAAAGCTGTGTTTGGGCTGCCACTTTGGCTTCCTTGTGTGCAACAGGGCTGAGTGCTTCTACGGTCACGAATAAAGGTTTTTGCAGGCTGATATTCGCTTCAAAGGCCGCTGCTCCGTAGGCAATTGGAGTATACCTTTCATGAGCAGTTTTCATGATGGCGTCTGTGTTTCCCGTGCCACCTTCAGTGAGTCCCTTGGCCAATATCTCATTGGTCTGAGCATCTCTAATAATGATCATTGAACCACCCATGCTGGAGCCTATGAATTTAGCATCCTTGGCCTTGGTTCGAACAATGATTTTAGTGTCTTGAGGCTCCTGGCTGTATACAGTGAAACAGGAAATTAGAAAAACAGTGATCAGTAGATTTCGCATGGTTGAAGTTAACATTCTTGCCTAGAACTGTCGATCTCTTTTTTCTGAAAAGGATATTGGTTGATTTTGGAGATTCCCAGTCAAGCTCACTGTTGTCCGGGGAATGACGAATCCGCATCCTTTACGTCATCCCCGACCTGATCGGGGATCTCCTTAACGTACCAATAATTCAAGAGGGAGTATTGAAAAGATGGAATAGGCGATGGAAGGAAGAATTGATTACAGCTTTTAACCCAAAGTTGAGGGATTTGTGGGAGGAAATTGATGGCTTTAATTAAGCTTTAGAGATTCCCAGTCAAGCTGGGAATGACGGATCCGTTAGGCTTGGCTCTCTAAGTTTGTATTGCATAAACAGGCAGCAGGGTAAAAGATTTAGATTCTGTATCGGTCACGTCATCCCCGATTTGATCGGGGATCTCATTCAGTTTTCGTATTTTCAATATAAATACACAAATGCCAAAAGGTGGATACGTATATATCATGTCTAATAAGACTCGAACGGTTCTTTACATCGGGGTCACTTCTGATTTAGAATCGAGAGTTTATCAACATAAAAATGGAGAAGGGTCAAAGTTTACCAAACTCTATCGTTGCTACTTTTTAGTCTATTACGAAGTGTTTGATCATATCGAGTCAGCAATTGCTAGAGAGAAGGTGCTGAAAAAGTGGAATAGGCGATGGAAGGAAGAATTGATTACAGCTTTTAACCCAAATTTGAGGGATTTGTGGGAGGAAATTGATGGCTTTAATTAAGCTTTAGAGATTCCCAGTCAAGCTGGGAATGACGAATCCGCATCCTTTACGTCATCCCCGACCTGATCGGGGATCTCTTTAATGTACCAGCAATTCAAAGGAGAATATTGAAAAGATGGAATAGGAGCTGGAGGAAGAATTGATAACAGCTTTTAACCCAAAGCTGAGGGATTTGTGGGAGAAAATTGATGGTTTCAATTAAGCTTTGGAGATTCCCAGTCAAGCTGGGAATGACGGATCCGTTAGGGTTGTCTCTCCAAGTTTGTGTTGCACGAAAAGGCAGTAGGGTACAGGTTTTAGATTCTGTATCGGTGACGTCATCCCTGACCTGATCGGGGATCTCTTTAACGTACCAGCAATTCAAGGGAGAGTACTGAAAAGATAGAAGGAAGAATTGATTTCAGCTTTCAACCCAAAGTTCAGGGATTTCTGGGTGGAAATTGATGGTTTCAATTAAGATTTGGAGATTCCAGTCAAGCTGGGAGTGAGGAATCCGTTAGGCTTGGCTCTCTAAGTTTGTATTGCATAAACAGGCAGTAGGGTACAGGTTTTAGATTTTGTATCGGTAACGTCATCCCCGACTTGATCGGGGATCTCTTTTACGTACCAACAATTCAAAAGAGAGTAATGAAAAGGTGAAACAGGACATGGAAGGAGGAGTTGATTACAGCTGTCAGCCTAAGGCTTAGAGATTTGTGGGAAGAAATTGATTGCTTTAATTAGGTTTTGGAGATTCCCAGTCAAGCTGGGAATGACAAATCCGCATCCTTTTCGTCATCCCCGACCTGATCGGGGATCTCAGTTTGAAAACTCACCTCACCTTCGCTTTCTTAATCATTCTTGCAAATAGGCCTGGTAAGAAACGCTTCACAAAAGCACCATAAGATTCTCTACCGATATAGACTTCTCTTTTTTCTTTCACCATTGCCTTAACAATGGCCTTCGCACATTCATCAGCCGTCAGACCATTGGCTTGAGCATTGTCCATGCTACCCAATGCTGAGCCATCACCAATAAAAGCATTCACGCTGACATTGGTTTTTACAAAACCTGGAGCTGCGATGGTTACTTTGATTCCACTGTCCTCCAGTTCTGCTCGCATGCTGTCGTAAAATCCGTGCAGAGCATGTTTGCTTGCTGCATAACCAGATCGATAAGGAGTGCCGAAAACCCCAGTAAGGCTGGTGACTACCACGAATTGACCGGAACCTCTTTCCAGCATATGAGGGAGAAGTGCCTTTGTAAGTCCAACTGACCCAAAGTAGTTGACTTCCATCAGGTCTCGATCTACTTGAAGAACCGTGTCTTTGACTAAAGATCTTTGGCTGCGTCCTCCATTGTTAATTAGAATGTTTACTTGGTCAAAGGCAGAAATGGCTTCCTGAACCTTCTTCTCGAAGGTTCCTGACTCTATCAAATCTAGTGGTAGAACTTTGATTCTGTCTTGGTTAGCACACTCTAACTTTACCCTTTCCAGTTCATCTTCTCTTCTTGAAGAAAGGATGAGATTAATTGGAAACAGGGAAAGCTGTTTGGCGAGTGCTTCGCCAATGCCTGAAGATGCGCCTGTGAGCCAGATGGTTTTGTTTTGAAGATTCATATCGTTTATTGTCATTCCTGCGAAGGCAGGAATCCCCCCTTTAATTTGGCTAAATTTAATCATGGGTAAAAACGGTTATGTATACATCGTGTCAAATACTCATAGAACTATGTTCTATATTGGAGTCACTTCCGATTTGGAAAGCAGAGCTTATCAACATGAAAATGGTTTAATGAAGGGGTTTTCTAAGAAGTACAATTGTGTTGACCTGATTTACTACGAGGTTTTCAATCATATTGAGCCTGCAATTGCTCGAGAGAAAGTACTCAAGAAGTGGAAGCGGGAATGGAAAGAGAGAATCATTCTAGAAATGAATCCGGAAATGAGAAGGTTAAATGATGAGGTTTTTCGTTTCAATTAGGATATCCCTGCCTGCGCAGGAATGACAGGCCGGGAGTTGGTCACGTGCCGATAGTTGCCTGATGTTGGATCCCCACGCGCGGTTGTACCCAGACTTAAGTGAATCCATGTTTGCTTTTGATGCAGCACACAGATGGCACGAACTATCTCCCTCTTTGAAGAGGGAGTGCCGAAGGCGAGGGAGTAGATTTATTTCCTCAAATAAGTCACAAAGTCAAAAGCAAATTGATGCTTTTCGTCTGCAGGGTGGTGAACACGAGTTTCCTCTTTCCAGTTTTTGTGATCGAACTCGGGGAAGAATGTATCTGCCTCATCAATAATGGCGTTGACTTCCGTAATATACATTTTGTCTACCAAGCCTTTATCTAGTGAGTCTTTGTAGATTACCCCTCCACCAATCACAAAGACCTCTTCCACTTTAAGTTCATCTTTGGCTAATTCAAATGCAGCTTCCAGACTGTTGACAGCAAAGTGACCTTCAGGAGCTTGATAATCTTCTTGTCGGGTGACAATGATGAAGGTTCTTTTCGGAAGAAGTCCAGGTAAGGAATCGAAGGTTTTTCGACCTAAGATCACAGCATGATTCAGAGTGACTTGCTTGAAGAAGCGGAAGTCATCTGGTAATCGCCAAAGTAGGTCATTATCTTTTCCAATGGCATTGTTTTTCGATTTGGCTACTACTATAGTCCTGATCATAAGCTATTTCCTCTTAAGAAGTCCTCTATATTCATGCGCTTTTTACCCTGCATCTGCAGCTCTTTGATAGACAAAGCACTACCTCCCGTTTGAATATGCAAATAGCTTTTGTTGTCCGTAGCGTAATCGCCTGGTTTTTCTCCTGCAGAAGTTAACTCGAGCTTTTCTGCTTTGTAAATCTTGAACTGTGTTCCGTTGATCATGGTCCAAGCCGCTGGATATGGAGAAAGCCCACGAATGAAGTTGTACACTTTTTCAGACGTTTTACTCCAGTCGATTTCACAGGTTTCTTTGAAGATCTTTGGTGCGTGCTTTATTTCTCCGCTTTGGTCTTGAGGGTCCTGCGGATAGTCATCTTCCTGAATGGCTTGAACTGTTTTGAGAACCAAACCGGCCCCTCTTTCCATCAATCTGCCATACAAGTCTCCCACATTATCATCTTCCTCAATAGGCTCTTTTTCTTGGAAAATGATATTTCCCGTGTCGATTTCATGTTTGAGGAAGAAGGTGGTTACTCCGGTTTCTTTCTCTCCATTAATAATCGCCCAGTTGATAGGTGCTGCACCTCTATACTGAGGTAGGAGAGAAGCATGTAGGTTGAAAGTTCCGATTTCGGGCATATTCCAAACCATTTCTGGCAGCATACGGAAGGCTACTACAACCTGTAAATTAGCATTGTAGCTTTTCAGTTCTTCAATAAACTCAGGTGATTTTAGATTGGTAGGTTGAAGCACCGGAATATCTTGAGAAACCGCATAGTCCTTTACTGGAGAAGTGGCCAGCTTTTGTCCTCTGCCCTTCGGTTTGTCTGGTGCAGTGATGACGGCCACTACATTGAAGCCATTTTCAACTAGTATTTGCAAGCTTGGTACCGCAAATTCTGGGGTGCCCATATATATAATTCGGAGGTCTTTCATTCAGAGATTTTCTGGTGATAAAAATAGAAACAGAAAAAAGAAATGACTACTATTGAGTGTTAAAACCTCAAGGACTTCAATTGAAAGACTAGTTTCTCGAAGTCCTAATTTTATTTTCATTCATGGTTGCGAGCTTTGTTTTTAGTTCAGCTAATTCTTTGTTAACTTTTATTAACTCTTTGTTTTGCTGTATCATGTGTAAGGTAAGCTCTTCAATTTTTTGGAGGAGTCTTTTGTTCATATCACCTAATTCAATCCCACTGTTTATAACATCATCTTCCTTTGGGATATTTGGTAGATGCCCCTCTAACTCTATAAATGCTTCTAGTTCCTCAAGGCTCATTAAGTTATAGGTTTTCCCAAAAACGAAGTCAGGCCAGCTTGTCATCTCAACTTTAATCTCTCTTGCACCAATAGATCCATTTACAGCAAGTTTATGAGAACCGGTGGTAGTAGTTCCTATTCCAATATTTCCATTTGGTAAAATTCTCATTCTTTCCGTGACACTGCCTATTGTGCCCAAAGGAGATGTCCAAAAACTGATCCCGGTACCTTGCGAAGAAGTAGTAAAGTCTTCTGCCGCATAGCCTACAATAGCGGCTGCAGTGTAGTTAGAGAATGAAGACCCTGCATATCCAGTGAAGTTCAGGCTTCCGAGCCAATCACCAGATAAGTTGGCACTTGGGGAGTTGAAGCTACCTCTTGCCGTTCTATATCTAAATGCTGCAGCGATAAAGCCATTACTCCCGACATACCTATCCATATAGTTTAGGGTATTGCCAGAGATATGCAATTGTGAATTAGGAGAGCTTGTTCCAACTCCTACAAATCCGGATGATGGGAAATGGTTGGATTGGCTTTTACAAATTGATGTACTTACCAATAATAATAATAATAAGACTATTTGTTTAATTGGTTTGAGTGATGTCATTGTAGATGATTAGTATAGTTTGATATGAATGAAGGAAATTTCAGATAGTATAAACTAAGTTGCTAGAATATTTTTTTGTTAAAGTGTGATTGCAAGCCCAACAAAGTGAAATTAATCACTTTTATTTTATTTTTCAGAGTATTAATTGTGTTTTTTTTAGAAATCCTCATACAACAAATACTCCTTACGCATAGCCTTGTAAGCATCAAGCTTCGGTTGCCAGGTGGCTCTAATTTGCTCTTCGCTTAAGCCAGACTCTACTTGCTTCCGGAACTCTTTGGTGCCAGCTAATAAGTCGATATAGTCTCTGAAGAAGGTGGTGTCATCTTTCAGTTCATGGTGATACTGAAGCAAATATTTGAGGGTAAATTCATAAGATGCCTCAGTACCCACAAAACTCTGCCCGAAGCATTCTTTGCCTTCCATTGGGGGGTATTTCGACCCAGCATTAGGCTGTGGAGTAAATGAGTAAGACCCTAGCGTGTAGTTTGGATGGCCAATAACCTCAAAGGGATGGTCAGTACCTCGGCCTACGCTTACCACAGTGCCTTCAAACAGGGCTAGGCTAGGGTATAGGATAATAGAATTATCTGTTGGAAGATTAGGCGATGGACTAATTGGCAAGGAATAAGTCTGAGAATGATCCCAGCCTTTCATGGGGATGACAGTCAAATCGGCCTTAACTCCACCTTCTAGCCAGCCTTCTCTGTTGATCATATTGGCCAATTCTCCAACGGTTAGGCCGTGAACCACTGGGATTGGATGCATTGCCACAAAGCTGTTGATGTCGTCATCTTTGACGGGACCATCTACATACATACCGTTGGGATTTGGCCGATCGAGAACCAAAACTTTTTTGCCGTTTTCTGCTGCAGCTTCCATTACATAATGCATAGTGCTGATGAAAGTGTAGAAGCGCACGCCAACATCTTGAATGTCGAAAAGGAGTATATCTACATCGGCTAGCATTTCGGCCGAAGGCTTTTTGGTTTTGCCATAAATAGAAATAATGGGTAAGCCAGTTTTAGCGTCTTTCGTGTTGTCTATGGTTTCTCCGTCAGGTGCTTCTCCTCTAAAGCCATGTTCCGGAGCCATTACCTTTACCACGTTTACGCCTCTGCTCACAAGGGTGTCTACTAAATGCGTTTTTCCTATGGTTGAGGTTTGGTTTACCACTAATGCCACTCTTTTGCCCTCTAAAAGTGGTAGGTATTTGTCCATTTTTTCGGCACCAAGCTTCAATTCTTGCGCTTCAGAACAGGCAAAACATGAAAAAATGAGAAGAGATAGGAATAGGCGAATCATTTGCTTCGTTTATCTTTGAGAATTGGGGCTAAAATAACCATAATCTTGAACCTCCCTTACTTCGTTTCCAAAAGAATCAATAGTACCGAAAAAGGCAGCTTTTCTGGTACTATTCATAAAATAGCCATTGCCAGTGTGGCTTTGGGTATCGCTATTATGGTGGTGTCTTTTATGATTCTGGGAGGTTTCCAGAACAGTATCAAGGATAAAATTTACAGCTTTTCAGGTCATATTCAGATCAAGAAATTCACTCTGACCAATTCTTATGAAGAAGCGCCAATTGTGCTAGATGATGAACGAAAGGAGATGGTGCTCGCAGACCCTCATGTTCGGCATATCCAAGAATTTGCCCATAAGCCAGGGCTTATTTCTATGAACGATGAAGTCTTTGGACTGCTGTTTAAAGGCATGGGGCCAAGCTTCGATACCACTGCTTTTAAGCCTTATATGGTAGAAGGTACTTTCCCCGTGTTGTCTGATACAGGTCGGTTCACCAATGAGGTGATTATTAGTGAAAAGCAAGCCAGGCAAATGCAGGTGGGTGTGGGAGATAGAATTGTGTCTTACTTCATTATGGATCCGCCAAAAACGAGAAGTCTAACTGTTAAAGGAATCTTTAGTTCGGGGTTGGAAGACTTCGACTCTCAGATTGTTATTGGTGATATCAAGTTGATCAGGAGCCTCAATGCTTGGGAAGATAATCAGGTGGGAGGCTATGAAGTGTTTATCAATGACCTCGATAAAATAGAGGAGGCCGATGATGATCTCGTTCAATACTTAAGCGTTGAGCACTATACTGAACGAATGGATGTTAAGTTTTCCAATATTTTTGATTGGTTGAATTTACTGGCTCAAAACGTCCATATCCTTATCGGACTGATACTTTTTGTAGCATGTTTCAACATGATTTCGGTGTTGTTCATTCTTATTATGGAACGCACTTCAATGATCGGTTCTTTCAAAGCATTCGGAGCTACTAACAAACTCATCCGTAGAATTTTCACCTTTAACGGGGTGAGGTTGGTTTTGAAAGGCCTTTTGGTCGGAAATGCAATTGCCCTGCTATTTGGCTGGGTTCAGTATACCTACAAAGTAATTCCTTTAGAAGCTTCGACTTACTACATGGATCATGTACCGATTGATTGGGATTGGGTAAAGTTTGCTGGTCTCAACCTACTTACTTTGGTGCTTGTAGGTCTTACCCTGGTATTGCCTACCGCAATTATTTCAAGAGTTAGTCCCGTCAAGGCCATTCGCTTCGACTAGCCGAGGCTCTAGATTCATTTCTTTGCGGAAGTTTCTAAAGAGGCTATTCAGCTTAATCTGAACAACTCCAAGCACTGCTTCTTTGATGATTCCACCACTCATTTTTGACTGACCACGAGTTCTGTCAGTAAAGATGATAGGCACTTCGGTAATGTTGAAACCGTACTTCCATGCCAAGAACTTCATTTCAATCTGGAAAGCATAACCCATAAAACGAACCTTGTCTAGTTCAATGGTTTCTAGTACAGAACGATGATAACACTTGAAGCCAGCGGTGGTGTCATTAATTGGCATTCCAGTGATGATTCGAACATAATGGCTAGCAAAATAACTGAGCATTACTCGGCTCATTGGCCAGTTTACCACATTTACCCCAGTCACGTATCGCGACCCGATAGACATGTCGTTTCCAACTTCGGTACAAGCCTTATAAAGTCTCAGTAAGTCTTCCGGGTTGTGAGAGAAGTCGCAGTCCATCTCAAAAATGTACTCGTAGTTTCTCTTCAATGCCCACCTAAAGCCATGAATGTAGGCTGTGCCTAAACCAAGTTTGCCTTTTCTTTCTTCTAGATGAAGCCTGTCTGGGAATTGAGCTTGCTTCTCTTTTACAATTTTGGCTGTGCCATCAGGAGAATTATCATCAATGATGAGCACATGGAAGTCTTTTTTGAGACTCATCACCTTGTCAATCATCAGGGCGATGTTCTCTTTTTCATTATAAGTGGGGATTATTACGATACTATCACTCATAGGAAGCTGCAAAACTAAACGATTTCCAATAATGAGCGATTCAGGGATGGAAATTAACTTTCCTTATTTTAGCTCAAAATTGAATATAAAGAGAAACGACTGTTTGTACATAGAGTTAGACAGTGTTTCTGTAAAAGATGTTAAGATGGGTGTGACGAAATGCGTTTTTCTTGATAGAGACGGGGTCTTGAATGAAGAATTGGGGTATCAAGTAACCAAGCCAGAAGAATTTAAGGTGAAGGAAGGAATTGCAGAGCCTTTAAAACAACTGAAGGAAGCCGGTTATTTGCTTATAGTAATTACCAACCAAAGCGGAATTGCTAAAGGCAACTATACGGAAGACTTTGTTTTGGAGTGTCATGAGCGAATTCAGCAGGCTTGTGGAGGAATATTGGATGACTTGTATTTCGCGCCAGGGCATGAGTCGGTAAGTAAGAGTTTGCTGCGCAAACCAGATTCTTTGATGTTCGAGAAAGCCATTGCGAAGTACAACATCGATCCGGCTCAGAGCTGGATGATAGGAGATAAGGAAAGAGACTTAATTCCAGCTAAAAAGCTTGGTATAGGTAGCATTCATTTGACAGACAAGGAAGTTTCTGAGTATGCCGACTTTAAGGTTTCTGACCTTACTGAAGCAGTCGCTGAAATTTTGAATGTTAAGGTTGAAGGATGAATTGGTGTACTTTTTTCTATTTAAGTTTTTACCCCTGTCCCCTAAAGGGGCAGTACAATTTCAGTACAGATGCGCTCCATGAAAAACAGCTGCAGCAAAAGCGCAATACTCAATACCCACTACGCAATACCGGCTTTAGCCATGTTCATCCCGAAAATCACCTTGTTCACCGATAAAATTTGAGTAGACCTACGAGTTCAAACACATTTGGAGCATGAAAACGAACAACAATCAAAAACTCAAAATCATGAAAAAGTTAAAAGTGTTTGTAGCCTTTGGGGCGCTATGTTTCTTAATGAGCTCTTGTGTGTATTCTCTGTTTCCAATTTATACCGAAGACACTTTGGTGTATTTGCCAGAGCTGCTGGGAAAATGGCAATTAGATGCTAATGACCCGAATTCGTATATAGAATTTACACCTACCTCTGAAAAAGAAGATGCCACTGTTAAGTTAAACAATGTCACATCTAAGTTTGAAATGAATGATGATAGTGATGGCGATAAAGAAACTTACTCTTACCAGCTTAGTGGTGACAGTTGGAGCATAAAGTCCGATGATCCAATCACAATCAAGAAAAATGGGGAAATTATCTCAGACCAAGCGGAGGTTAAGGCTCATTATGATTCATTGTTTGGAACGCTGAATTCTGACATGAAAAATGGACTAGGGAAAATGGTCAAAGAGCTAGATTCTGCGGCTAATTCTGAAGGATCTAAATTAAATAAGGCCTTGAACGATTTAGGTGACGGACTGGGTAAATTAGGTGATGCTTTAAAGAAAGCGGAAGCTAAGTTTAAAGGAACGGCCTACGTGAGTACTGAGGAGAGCTACAGAATGACCGTGTCTGATGATGGTACAATTCAGTCATATATGGTTCATATCGTAGAAATTGGAAGCGAATATTTCATGGATATGTATCCACTACCAGAATTTACTGATAACACCTTCAGCGAAAACTTATTTCCTGTTCATACCTTCATGAAGTTAGATGTACAAGGAGATCGATTAAGCTTAATTCCATTTGACTTAGAAAAGTTGAATGAGCTCTTCGAAAGCAATCTTATCAGGCTTAGACATGAGTACGTGGATGGCAACGTTGTAATCACAGCACAGCCGAAAGAGATTCAAAAGTTTCTGTCTAAATATTCAAATGATGAGACTGTCTTTGAAGAAGTAGAATCTTATAACAGACTTGTTCAATGAGAATTTTTCTAAAGGTCATCAACTCAAAATGGTTTCAGCACCCGGTCTTCTGGGTGTTGTCCATTTATGCGATTGGGAATTATTTTGCCATTTCCAATCTCTTCAAGTTTATAGATTTTTTCTACTCGCTCCTCTTTCATATCCCTTTGGTGTTTTTGGTTTACATCAATCTGAGGCTACTAATCCCTAAGTTTCTTCAAAAGGGTAAATACTTGTTATACGGACTTGCAGGGCTTCTGCTTCTTGCGGCTACTTATGGCATTCATGAGTTCACTTTTGAGCTTTTACTTCCAGTTTTGCCCACAGAGTTTTACATGGTGTCTTTCACTGATTGGGAAGTGCTACTCACCATTTTTTCAATCTATTTAGTGTTGACCACGCTACTTACACTTTCTAAATCGTGGTACAGGCTACAGCAGGTCGAAAAGGAAAAGCTTTCTATTGAACTGAACTCTTTAAAAGCTCAGGTAAACCCACATTTCCTGTTCAATAGTCTCAACAGTATTTATTCTTTGGCTCTCGCGAAAAGTGAGCAAACCGCAGAGACGGTGCTTGAGCTTTCCAACTTACTCAGATATATGCTTTATGAGGTTTCTGAGGAAAAAGTTGACTTGAGGAAAGAGGTTGAAATGATCGAAAATTACATTGAACTTCAAAAGCTTCGGGCCGATGATTCTACCGAAGTGAAGTTTGAAATAATGGGTGACCTAAACGAAACTAAAGTGGCGCCATTGCTCTTCTTCCCATTGATTGAAAATGCATTCAAACACGGAGTGAAAGGTGTTTCTGAGTCCGCTTTTATTCACTTGATGTTGAATGTAAAAAGAGGCATTGAGTTCACTATCGTTAATAACAAAGGTCAGGTTGACGATATGGAAAAAGGTAAGTTTGGTGGAATAGGTTTAGAAAATGTGAGGCGAAGACTGGAGTTGATTTATCCTGATGCTCATGAATTTGAAGTGATAGAAACGGAAGATGTTTTTGAAGTTAAATTGAAGCTGATATGATCAAGTGTCTAATCGTTGATGATGAACCATTGAGCCGTCAGGTGCTGAAAGGCTTTGTATCTGATCATCCAGATTTGGAGTTAGCCGGAGAATGCAAAGATGCTCTGGAAGCAATGAGCTTTCTGCAGAAGCATGGGGTGGATTTATTATTTCTGGATATCAATATGCCTAAACTCTCAGGGGTGAATTTCTATAAATCGCTACAGAATAAGCCGGAAGTAATCTTCACAACAGCCTATTCTGAGTTTGCGGTAGAAGGTTTTGAACTGAATGCCATTGATTACCTAATGAAGCCAATTGCTTTCGAACGGTTTATCAAGGCCATACAAAAGGTAAAAGACAAGTTAGGGCAGAATAGCAGTAGTTCTCCAGTTCAGGATTATATCATGCTCAAGGCCGATAAAAAGATGTACCGAACCCCTTTTGAAGACATCCTCTTCTGCGAAGCTTTGGGTGATTATGTGAAAGTCCATTTGAGCGATAAGGTGCTGATTGTAACCACCACCATGAAGAAATTACTTACTGAATTGCCAGAGCAAATATTTCTTCGAACCCATAAGTCATACATCATCAATAAAACCAAGGTGGAGTATATTGAGGGCAATCAGATCAAGATCGGTGAGGGCATGGTCTCTATCGGGCAGAGTTATAGGGATGAAGTGATGAGGGCTTTGGGCTAGTTTTATTCAAGGCTTGACTTTGAGTCAAACCCTGATTATGTCTCATCAAATTTCGGTGCACCGTCATTGCGAGAAGTGAAACCTACGTCAGCAAGGTTTCATGACGAAGCAATCCGCCTGTTGCTTGCACAAAGGAGTGTCTATTGCAAATCGACTGCTCCAACATCATCGTTGCAAACGAAGATGAGTTAGGGGTGAGTAGTAGAACCAATCTATCTATCGGTTCCGTCATTACGAGGAACAATTAATGTGTAAACAATTAATTGTGACGTGGTAATCGATTAGTAGTGAAATACAAGTGCTGAAAACATTCTGACAATCTCTGTCTTAGGTTCGTTTCACTTACTTTTCTTTTGATTCTCCAAAAGAAAAGTAACAAAAGAAAAAGCGACCAACATCAAAACCATCGAAGTGACATTGACAATCTTAGTTGTTATTCCAGTCGATGGTCACGTCCCGAAGGTTGTCGGGATTTGATCCCAGCCCTCTCGAGCATAGGTCAGTAGTTGTTAGCAATTAATGCCAGTCATAATTACAAAATCTACATTGCTTAGCATATGGAGTTCGAGCGAGTTTCCCACATTTTGGACACTTGTTGATATATACCTCCCTCGGGCTTTCAGACATTACTCTTTCACACACTTTCCTCTTAAAATTATCGTAACCACCTTCCAATAATTTTAAGGCATCTTTATTTGTTGTCCTCCATTTACTCATTAACATTTCTCTCAGCTTATGGCTAGAATCCATAGGTTTTTGCTGAGTCATATAATGTTTGTTAGCTAGGTTTTCTTCAAAAGTGAGAAGATTAGAATAGTAGGTTATTATATAGTCTTCAAGTGCTATCTCTTTCATGTATCAGATGACATTATGAGATAATCCCCAACTCCTTAGTCTCTTTCCAGCCACCACGGGTGAAGTCTGGGAAGGCTTGAGGTATACCGTCTTCAGCAACTGATTTTTCACTAAGTGGCCCAACGGCACTCCAGAAACAACCTTCATACAGATTTTGGTCTAGTGGGGTTCCTGTTCGAAGTGACTCTACAATGCGATAACGCATAATGCCGTCCATGCCGCCATGGCCTGAGTTTTTAGTGCTTTCGTTCAGCTTTTTGTACAGCGGGTGATCGTATCTCTCATACAATGCAGCCAAAGCTTCCTGACCTTGTGCCCAAGAGTGGTGATTATAGGTAAATCCTTCAACACCACCTTCTAAAGCCACTCTTGTTGGGAAGCCAGCCAAGCAACCTGTTGTTCCTTGAATAAGGTTCAGTCGAGAGTAAGGTCTTGGACTGGTTTCATCCCACTGCACCATTACAGTTCTCCCTAATTGGGTTTTGATGATGGAGGTGTTCAAATCTCCGCCTTTATAATCCAGTTGGTTCCACTTATGATCTTCAGCATAATTCTCTTTGGCATATTTAGCTCTGCCCATTGCTGGGGTCGAATAAGAAACTAAGGTTCCAAATGTGTCATCTTTTCTGGCCAAGTTCATGTATTGAGCAACAGGGCCTAAACCATGGGTAGGGTAGAGGTTACCGTTTCGATTAGCATAGTGATGGGTTCTCCATGAACCTGTTCCACGCTCTTGCTCTTCCATCTGAAAGCGTAGTTCGTGAATGTATGAAGCTTCACCATGAAGAATGTCTCCAATCAATCCCTGACGGCACATATTGAGGAACATCAATTCATCCCGACCATAGTTCACATTCTCCATCATCATGCAGTGCTTTCCTGTAGCTTCTGAAGTGTCAACAATAGCCCACATTTCATCAAGTGTGGTGGCTAGCGGTACTTCTACAAATGCATGAGCACCTTGTTTCATTGCTTCAATGGCCATAGGTGCATGGTTTGCCCAGTTGGTAGATATAATTACTGCATCAGGTTTCGTCTCAGAAAGCATCTGCTTCCACTTGTTTTCATCACCATAATAGAGTTTGATATTCTGATGCCTCCCCTCGCCAACTTCCTTGCAGCGATCGGCAGAACGTTGAGCCCAGTCTTCGTATAAGTCGCTGATGGCCACTATTTCAGTCCCTTCTAACGAGGCAAAGTCTCTAGCGTGGCCACTACCTCTAGCACCAACGCCAATGAGGGCAATTTTTACTGTTTCGAGTTTAGGAGCGGCAAAGTCTCCCATGTATTGAGAGCCTGTAGGTCTTTCTTGTTCTTGTTCGGCACAGCTATCGAAAGCAGTGGCTGTGGCTAAGGCAGCTGCGGTAAGTGAGGTCTTCTTTAAAAAATTCCGTCTGTCTAGTTTGGACATAGTTAGTGAGTTATGCTTGAAGAAGCATATTGAAACCTTTTTTTCTGAAAGTCAAATAGAAGCTTACTTTTGGTGAATCGTATGATTTAAAGCCTATGAAACTGAACTCTAAAATTTTGATTTTGGCACTTTTGCCAATCCTTTTTTCTTGCTCTTCTGAAAAGGAAGAAACACTAGCTGCCTTTGAAGTCTATTGCGAGATGGTAGCAAATACTGCTAAACCCATAGCACTGAGCCCTATTTTTGAACCTGACGAAGCTGATGAATTGCAGGCCGATTTTAATCGAATAGCGGAAGCTAGCGGACTGAAGATTTTTCGTGAAGATGCCTTCCCTGTTACAGCTTTGTATGCAGGAGAGTTTACCGAAGGGAAAACCATTTTCGGTATTTATAAAGATGAAAATCGGTTTGTTCAGTATAAGCAACTTAAGGAAGACGTAGTCAATGAAAACGGAACTCCTGTTGAGTTGGGTAGAAGAATGGGGAGGTTGCTTGGTTACAGCCCTCAAGGAATCAATGAGTTGTTAATGGATAATTCTGAAGTCGAAGTCTATTCAGCTTATCAAGTGGAGGAACAGATTACTCATTTGTACTACCAAAATGTAGAAAGAGCTAAAGCCTTTTATGCTGAAAAGCTAGGTTTACAAGCGAGAGGAGATAATCAATTCTTCATTGGTTCTTCCGCTTTAATACAAATTAATCCGGTTTCTGATGCTCACCCTGCTGGTCAGCCGAAGTCTACCGCTATTGCACTTTTAACTGATCAGCTACCAGAGTGGTACGCCCATGTTCAAGAGCAAGGAATTGAAATAAAGTATACTTACAAACCTAAAGAGGGTGGTCCGCACGATGGCTTTGTTGCTATTGACCCTGAGGGCTATTTGCTAGAATTCGAACAGTTTAAACAACATCCAGAAAATGAATTGTTTATGGCCGCTTTAGCTCAAACTCCTAAGATGGAAACTAAGATTGATGGATTAAACTTCTATGCTTCTATTACTTGGACTTATCATCAAGATTTACTCGCCATGGAAAACTTTTACAATGAGGTTTTTGGCTATCAGATGGTTGCAGATCAGGGCTGGACAAAGATTTATCAGACGTCAGCTGACGGTTTTATTGGTTTGGTAGATGAAAGAAGAGGCATGGAAAACTATGCTGATGAAAAAGCGATAGAACTAGAGTGGGTAGTGAAAGACAAAGAACTTTTACAGAATGCTAAGCTTGAACAAGTTCTAATTGGTCCAGAAAAATATAGGTACACATTCAAGTAAGTTGATTAGTTGGCTCTTTCTAAGAGTGCTAATTATTCACTTTTAGCGTCATTCTGCTTTGAGGCCTCAAAGCAGAATGACGAACTCTATGCTGTTGACTGGCTTCAATCTTCCATTAAGTAGGAGATAGTGAATTTAGAGCCTTTGTCTATTCCCTCACTTTCAGCCTTAATTTCTCCCCCAATTCTCTTCATTAAATTCTGACACAGAAACATGCCTACTCCAGAAGAAGCCTCGTTGGCAGTTCCATTTCTCTGAAGAGGAGAGTTGTATTTAAAAATCTGGCTGGCCTCATCAGGTGGAAAACCTTTACCTGAATCTTCTACTATTATGTCTAATAGTCTGTCACGTTTTTCAATCTTTATCTCAATAGTGTCTCCATTATGAGAGAACTTAATGGCATTGTCTAGCACGTTATGCAAAACCCGTTGCAACGAATGTTTAGGAATATTGGCACATTGTTGATAACCGCTAACTTTCAGCTTGATGTTCTTTTCTCTGAATGCACCTTTTAGTTCATCGGTTGTTTCTTTAATTAGCTCAGGTATTCCGATAGTGGATTTTTTGATGTCCCGATCTAGCTCTAGCTTTTGTTCCTTAATTAGGTTTAAATAGTACCTGAGCTGATTCAATTGGTTCTTGAGAGATTCCTCTAGCATAGATACAAGCTCATGATCGTCTATCTGAGATTTTCCCTCTTTCATTAATCCTGTAACTCCCAAGGCTGTTCTTACTGGACTTTGTAAGTCGTGAGATAAAATCTGAAGAATATTGGTTCTTTCTTCTTCACTTCGCCTTAATTCCTCTATAGATTTTTGAACATCTGCCATTAAAACTCCGGCTTCGTCTTTAAAATGTATAGGAAGCTTAGGCTCTTTGTTATACTCTATATAATCGTTCAGAGCCCTTTTTGCCAACATAACTGGTTTTAGCAGTTTGGTAAGGATTAATAAAGTGATTCCCGTGGCAATTAATGTAAACAGCAAAGTCAAAATAGCAATTGGTGTAGCTGTTTCAGGCGGCAGGTGAGTAATGAGTAGGTAACCAATAATTGCAAAAAGTGGAATATGGATACCCACAAAAGCCACTGCCAAGATTTTCAGAGTGAACCTGTTTTGTAAAACTGGAACCCTCGACAAAAAAGTATAGGTACGCATCATGGTTAATGGATTGGTTTGAGTTGAACATAGTAAACATATTCAATCGCATCAACACGAATCGAAGAAAGATAATATTGAAATCATACTATTATATCTCCTCAGTCAGCGTATTGTTTAAGCTAAAAGTTGGTTTGTATATAGGGAAATGAAATTAGTACTCGGGTAATTGTAGTTGGTCTTTTTACGTGTTTTATGTGGAGGTGATCTCTGCGAATTTTATGAACGGAAGAAGGTTCACAGCTTTCAGTATTGAAAATTTAGAATGGGTAATTACTGCTTAGTGTGTTCCGTTTTTAGAATTTGTCACCACTAATATAGACCTCATCTATCCAGTCTACTCCAAAGTTATAACTAATTGAGTTGAGGTTTTTACCAGCTTTAGCAATTATGAAATTGGCTCTTTTACCTTTAGTAATGCTACCAACTTCGCTTTCTAGCTCTAGCGCAAAGGCCGCGTTAAAGGTGGTGGCATTAAAGGCTTCTTCTGGTTGGAGCCCCATTTTAAGGCAACCCAAACTATTGGCAAAGCTGAGGTTGAAAGAAGGGGCTGAACCTGGATTGAAATCAGAAGCAATAACCAATGGCAAGCCATTGTCTATTATTTTGCGGCCAGGTGTGTAAGGAATTTTGATGAAAAATGAGCAACCAGGCAAAGCCACTGGTATGGTGTCAGAGTCTTTCAGTAGGCTTATTTCCTCATCAGTTAACACTTCCAGGTGGTCTACAGAAACAGCTCCATGCTCTATGGCTTTTTCAATGCCTCCAATAGAATTGAACTGGTTCACGTGAACTTTCCCTTTTAAGTCGAACTTTTCTCCAGCCTCCAATATTCTGTCCATTTGTTCAACAGTATAATAGCCTTCTTCACAAAAACAGTCTATGTAATCAGCTAACTGCTGAGAGTAGACCTCAGGGAGCATTTCCTGAATCATGGTGTTCATGTACTTCTCTTGGTCTCTATCTGGAAAAGCATGAGCGCCTAAAAACGTAGCCTTTATTGGTATGGTGAATATCTCTGAAAGCCTACTGATTACCTGTAGCATTTTTATTTCTGCTTCCATGGTGAGCCCATAACCACTCTTTATCTCAATAGCACCTGTGCCAGAACGAATTACCTCGTTAAGCCGAATTGCTGCACGTTCAGTCAATTCTTCTAAACTCATGCGCTGCAGTTTTCTGGCAGAATTGAGTATGCCGCCCCCAGCTTCCGCAATAGACTGGTAGTCCATTCCTTTTATTTTCATCACATACTCTTCATCTCTATCTTCTGCAAAAACCAAGTGAGTGTGACTGTCCACAAAAGTTGGCGTAACCATTCTGCCTTTTAGATCAATTACTTCTTCACCAGCTTCAGGTTGAAAGGTATCCATTGTACCGAAGTCTGAGATTGTACCATCTTCTACCTTAAGCCAGGCATTAGCAATGCTCGGAACATCGGCCATCATGGCGCCACGAAGAATATTGGTTCCTTGTTCTCTTACCTGAACAAGCTGCGAAATATTGATAAAGGTTTTGGTCATGTTCTGGGTTTGTAGTTTATTTCTTCAATTTTTTCTGTACCGTGGATTGAACAATTTCTTTCTGTTTGGTGGCCGAATTGAGTTCTTTCATGTTCTTATGTGTCACCACTTTTTTGCCCGTCTCCTTTTCAATTTTCTCAACGGCTTCTTTTGTGATCTGACCTGCGATATGAATTTGATTTTGTGTTTCAACAAAACCTTGAGCGTCCGATTTGTCTATTAGTTCTTTAGCAGCAGTTTCACTAAAAAGAGTGGTGGCCAATTCCATTGGGGTCATATTATCGCGTAAGCTCTCTTTGGATGAAAGGCCTTTATGCTCTTTATATTCTTTAGCAGTGTAACCAGACCATGATTTGTACATTTCGTTGGTCAGCACAGCGTATTCGTATCCTGGCTTAATGCCTCTTTCCTTTAATGAATCTGTTAGGCTTACCCTGGTATCAATTCCAGCAATTCTTGTTTGAACCCACTCTTGGGTATATCCCTTCTGTAAATAATAACCTTTTGCTCTCTCTATTGCTTTTGCAGGTTGTTCGATCTCTTCAATTCGCTCAGCCCCAAGTCTGGCTAGCCACCTTTTGAATGGCTCTGCTTTTTTGGAAGGGATTTCTTGAATTATTCGAAGTAAGCCTTCATTATTAGCACAATTGACAGCTTGCCTGCCTCCTGTTGTTAAAATAGGAAGGGGGTGTACAATTTGTACCCACCCTTCTTTTAATGCCTCATTTCTTTGTCTTAGCTTTTTAATATACTGTTTTGGATCCTTTGAATCGGTTAAAGCCTTAACTACATCCTCGATGGAATAAAACCATTCTTCATCGAAAAGAACCCTTCTGATTTCCGTGTCTTCAAAAATTGCCAGCTTGTTGGAGTCTGCTGTTTTCGATAAACCTGTTTTCTTAGTCATTTGGCTAATGAGTGTGTGATGGATAAACTGCTTGTCTCAATTTAGAGTTTTCAAGCGTTAATTCTAAATCAAAACAGGTCGTTCAGCAATTCCTCATCTACCAAATTAGGCGTTGTTACTTTAAGTTTTGGTTCGGCTTTCATAGCCCTCTCAATACTACTCATAGCATGAGGGTTTCTGGCCCAATTTCTACGGGCAATACCGTTGTTAACATCCCAAAAAAGCATGCTTTTGAGCTTTGCTTCTGCGTCTTCAGAACCATCTAGTAACATGCCGAAACCACCGTTAATGACTTCACCCCAGCCAACACCGCCACCATTGTGTAACGAAACCCAGGTGGCACCTCGGAAAGCATCTCCCACAAAGTTCTGTACCGCCATGTCTGCCGTAAATTGAGAGCCATCGTAGATGTTAGAGGTCTCTCGGTAGGGCGAATCTGTTCCAGAAACATCATGATGATCTCTACCCAAAACAACTGGGCCTATGGCGCCTTGCTTGATAGCATCATTAAAGGCAGAGGCTATGCGCATTCGGCCTTCAGCATCGGCATAGAGTATTCGAGCCTGAGAACCGACTACTAGCTCGTTTTTCTTGGCCTCTTTTACCCAATGGAGGTTATCAGATAGTTGCGGTTTGATTTCATCTGGGGCCTCATTGAGCATTTCTTCTAGAACCGATGCGGCAATGGCATCAGTTTTGTCTAGGTCTGCTGGTTTGCCAGAGGTGCAGACCCAACGGAACGGCCCAAAACCATAATCAAAACAGAGTGGCCCCATAATGTCCTGCACGTAACTCGGGTACCTGAAATTTCCTTCATCAGTCATTACTTCTGCACCTGCTCTACTAGCTTCTAGCAAGAAAGCATTTCCGTAATCGAAAAAGTAAGTTCCTTTTGCTGTGTGTTTATTAATAGCCTTAGCATGTCTTTTTAGGGTGGTTTGAATTACATTTTTGAAGGTTTTAGGGTCTTCTGCCATTAGTGTGTTTGCTTGGTCATAGCTCATGCCCATTGGGTAATATCCGCCTGCGTAAGGATTATGCAAAGATGTCTGGTCTGAACCAATATCTATTTTCACGCCAGCCTCATCAAAGGCCTCCCATACCTCCACAATGTTGCCTATGTAAGCGAAAGAGATGGCTTTTCCTTCAGATACAGCCTTGCGTACTTTAACAATCAAATCTGAAATGTACTCAGTAACTACATCTACCCAGCCTTGCTCATGTCGTTTATAAGCAGCCTTTGGATTGATCTCAGCAGTAACGGAAACCAACCCTGCAATTTTAGCAGCTTTTGGTTGAGCTCCGCTCATGCCACCTAGCCCTGAAGTCACAAATAGCAAACCCTTGAAGTTTCCATCAGGTCTCTTCATTCTAGCTGCATTGAGCACAGTAATAGTAGTGCCATGAACAATACCTTGAGGCCCAATGTACATGTATGAACCAGCGGTCATTTGTCCGTATTGTGTTACGCCAAGCGCATTGAATTTTTCCCAATCATCTGGTTTAGAATAGTTCGGGATCATCATGCCATTGGTGGCCACTACACGAGGCGCATTTTTAGTAGAAGGAAATAAGCCCATTGGGTGACCTGAATACATCACTAAAGTTTGCTCATCGGTCATTTCTGCTAGGTATTTCATGGTGAGCCTATATTGTGCCCAATTTTGAAACACGGCTCCATTTCCACCATAGGTAATCAATTCATAAGGGTGCTGAGCAACTTGATGATCGAGGTTGTTTTGAATCATCAACATAATGGCCTTTGCCTGCTCCGACTTCCCTGGGTATTCACTGATGCTTCTCGCCTTAATTTCGTGTTGAGGCATAAAGCGGTACATATATATCCGCCTGTGAGTCTTTAGTTCTTCTAAAAATTCTTGAGCCAACTCTTGGTGCCATTCTACTGGAAAGTATCGCAAAGCATTTTTTAGAGCAAGCTTTTTCTCTTCTGGGCAAAGCACCTCCTTTCTTTTAGGCGCTCTATTTGTTTTAGGATCGAACTTTGGTGGCTGGGGTAATTCCGAAGGTATTCCTTCTAATAGTTCCTCTTGAAAAGTCATACTTTGCTGATTTAATACTGTTCAAATTCTGCCTCGAAAGGACTTTCGATTTGGCTCATTTCAGCCGTGGTGCTCGAGCTTAATTTTCGCTCTACAATAATTTTGTGCGCTTTTTGAATGTCGTCTGCAAAAATTCTATCTACATCCGCATGGTCAATTTTAGTCCTTACGTAGGCATGGCAGGCTTCTAAAATTGGTCCTGATTTTAAAGGTCTTCGGAAGTCGAAGGCCTGAGCGGCACAAAGCAATTCAATGGCCAGTATGTTTTCCAGATTACCGATAATCTGTAGAGCCTTTCTTCCACTGATAGAACCCATGCTGACGTGATCCTCCTGCCCAAGAGAGGTCGGAATGGAGTCTGCACTAGCAGGAAAACAAAGGCTCTTATTTTCAGACACCAAGGCTGCTGAAGTGTATTGCGGAAGCATAAAGCCTGAGTTGATTCCCGTGTTGTTCATCAGCAACTGTGGAAGGCCTTCCACTTTGCCTTCAAGAGAAAGGTATATTCTCCTGTCGGAAATATTGCCAATTTCGGCAGCGGCCAAAGCAGCATAGTCTAATGGCAAAGCCATTGGCTGACCATGGAAATTTCCTCCGCTAATAGTTTCTTCAGCACTTAGGATAATTGGATTGTCTGTGACCGAGTTAAGTTCAATTTCCAGGAGCTCTTTTAGGTGTAGCCAGGCGTTTCTAGAGGTTCCGTGTACTTGAGGAATACAACGCAAGGAATAGGGGTCTTGCACCCGCTCGCAGTTTAAGTGTGAATTGAGAATTTCCGAACCCTGCAATAGGTTTCGTACTCTCAAAGCCACATGCTGATTACCCTTGAAAGGTCTAATCTCATGAAGCTTAGGGGAGAATGGCTTGGCGCTTCCCATGAGTGCTTCAATCATCATAGCACCAATAATATCGGCATGGCTCAGGCAATTGTGCAGTTTGTCAACCACCATTACGGCATGAGCAGCAATGAACTGAGTGCCATTGATTAATGCCAGACCTTCCTTCGGTCCTAAAGCAATTGGACCGAGATTGGTCTTCTGAAAAAGCTGTTCGGTGGTGATTCTTTCTCCCTCAAAAAATACTTCACCTAACCCGATTAGAGGGAGGAAGAGATGAGCCAATGGAGCCAGATCACCTGATGCCCCAACTGAGCCCTGCTCTGGAACTATGGGGGTTGCATTATTATCGATATGCCAGATAATTCTCTCTAGTGTAGAAAGCTGAATGCCGGAAAATCCTTGAGCCAAAGAATGCACCTTTAGAATTAGCATCAGTTTGGCAATGGTTTCATCTATTGGCTTGCCGACTCCTACACTATGGCTTTTGAGGATGTTGTATTGAAGTTCTTTGGTGTCTTTAGCCGAGATTTTGGTGGTGCAGAGTGGCCCAAAACCAGTGTTGATACCATAAACGGTCTCGCTGCCGGAAACTATTTCTTCTACTGCTTGGGTACTTTTCTTGACTTGCTCAATGGAGGCTTCTGATAATACTCCTTTGATTTTCCCATTGGCTATCTGCAGCGCAATGCCTGTGGTTAGTTGATCTATTCCGTACCTGAATTGGTTCATATTTTTTCCTTTAACTCGTTTTCTCAAAAGTCCATCAGGAGTACGTCATTCCCGCGTAGGAGGGGATCTCCATGGATTTGTACCAAGGCCGATAAGGATTCCCGTATTCAGGGGAATGACGGCTTAGTGGCTTTGAGGTTAAAACCAGTTTCAATCAAAATTACCGCTCTCGTTTAATTCATATAAATGATTTATTATTATTGAATAATAACTTTTGGTGATTAATGGAATTGAGACATTTGCGATATTTTGTGGTCTTGGGCAGGGAGCTTCACTTTGCCAAGGCAGCCGATAAGCTTTTTATAACACAGCCTGCTTTGAGTAAGCAGATTCAGCAATTAGAAGATGAGCTGAGTGTAAAGCTTTTTGAACGAACCAAGCGGAATGTAAAACTCACTGAAGCAGGAAGGTACTTACTAGACGAATCTCAATATATTCTTAATCATTTGGAGCAGGTGGTGGAGGCTACACAGCGCAAAGCTGAGGGAGAAGAAGGGGAGGTGAGGATTGGATTTGTTGGTTCGGCTATGCAGAACGTTATCCCCGATTTATTAGAAAGATTGAATACAAAACATCCTAGCATTCATACCTCGTTGCAAGAGTTGAACAATAAGGATCAGCTAGATAATTTGTTGCATTATAAGCTCGATATCGCTTTTGTAAGGCTAGAATCTGTGCCACGTGAACTAGAAAAGAAAGTGGTTTTTGAAGATTCTTTCTCCTTGGTTGTTTCAAAGGAGCATCCGATTGTAAGTAGCAATTTTGAGAGCTTAAAACAGTTTCAGCGCGAAAAATTCATTCTCTTTTCCAACGACTACAGTCAGGAGTATTACGATAATATCATGAGCATATTTATTGATCATGGTTTTCAACCGAAGGTTTCTCACAGATCAGTTCAGGCCAATAGTATTTTTCGTTTGGTAGAAAAGCAATTGGGTGTTGCCATTGTACCGAGTGCCATGCAAGACGGTGTAAACCTAGATATTGAGTTTATCTCATTAGCTCATCTCCGCCAAAGAACTCAACTGATGGCCGTTTGGCATAAGAAGAATAGAAACGAGGCTTTGGTGAAGTTTTTGGGGTTGATGGATAAGAACTAAACCTCTAAATTCTCATCTATTTTCTTTAAGAAAAACGTTCAGATCTTTTACCATATGCGTAATATTTAACTTGAGACTTTCAGAGGCAGCTTCGACAAGGCTAGTATTGAAGTCTTTTCTTAATGCCTTACTAGTCTGATACATACTTTGTAAGATATCTGTTTGCATCGTTAAGTCTTTGTGGTTTTCGTATACTAATGTTCCCTTTTTATATAGCTTGTAACTAATCTTTGAAGATCCATTTCCAGGACCTGCATGTTGATTTTCAGAAATAGAATAAACTAAAAAAAGATATAAGAACATTCCATCAACCTTTAAAGGGCCTGAGGCTCCAAAACTATCGAGGGACACAGATAGTTCGTAGTCTGAAATATCACTTTCTTCAAGAGTTAGATTGAAAACTCCGCTTCTTTGAATTTCTCTTTCAACATTTTCTTTAAAGAATAACTCGATGTTTTCCCTGTAAGAGTTACTTCCTATTTGATAATTAAAAGTGTAATTCCAGCTATTAAAGAAAATAGCAGGTACAACTTTAGATTCAGTCTTGTCCAGTTTAGCAAGACTGTAAACTTCATACCAAACAGAAGATGAGTCAAGTTTTACCTTTATAGGTAGTTTGTCTAATTCCTTGGCAGATTCATTAAGGTAAGAAAGAGTGGCAGGTTCCTTGGTTAAATGTTTGTAAATAGATTTAGAGGAAGTACATGAAAGGCATGTTAAAAAAAATAGGGTGCAGCCTGCAAAAAGAATTTTAGTTTTCATACCGGGCAAATTTAAATCTTTCTACCAGTATTTTGCCCACAGTTTCATTGCTTGTGCGATCATAAATTTTCTGATATTCTGACAGATAATTCAATGACTTTTTGAGCTCCATATAACAGTCAAGTTCCAGCATTCTTACTTGGTAATCGAATTTTGAGTCTTCTAAATTTTCTAGATATGACAAGGCATCCGCATACTTTTTTTTCCTCATTAGAAAAATAGCATTAATAAAGTCGCCCATTTCCTCTTCCTCTGAAAACATCGGGTCGTTTAGTATAAGCCTGTTTTGATTTATATGCTGAACTACTATGTTAGCATCAAGGTCATTTTTGAAGTAAGCATCTATTATTAATACTTCTTTATTTCTTTGAACCTGTGCCTTTTGAAAAGTATTACCATTGTATGTTACGGCTTCATAAACACTTTTCTGACAACTAGCCAAGGTTAAAAAACAAATGATCAAAATTGCGGGTGTTTTTGTTATAGTTTTCAACTGTGTCAAAATGGATTTTGACCGCAAATATGATTAATGCTATGCTTAAATTCCCTATCGAGGGTAAGTTTTTAAAAGCCCTTTCAAATCTTCCAGCGTATTCGCTTCTTCTTTAGGTTTGTCTTTTCTCCAGCGACTGATTCTTGGAAAACGAAGTGCAACCCCAGACTTATGCCGAGTTGATTCATTGATGCCTTCAAAGGCAATTTCAAAGACCAATTCAGGGGTGACGCTTCGCACAGGCCCAAAACGGTCGATGGTATTTTTCTTGACAAAGCTGTCTACTTGACGCATTTCGGCATCGGTAAGGCCAGAGTAGGCTTTAGTAAAAGGAACGAGCTGCTCACCATCCCAAACCGCAAAGGTGAAGTCGGTGTATAAGTTAGCCCTGCGTCCGTGGCCTTTTTGAGCGTATATCATCACGGCATCTATCACCAGCGGATCAACTTTCCATTTCCACCAATCGCCTTTTTTTCTACCGACTTGATACGCTGAATCTTTTCTTTTCAGCATTAAACCTTCGCAAAAGTGCTCGCGAGAATGTTCTCTGACTTCAGCGAGGTCTTGCCAATCATTAAAGTCTACCAACTCAGATAGGAGAAGCCTTTCAAACTTTCGCTGACTTAGCAGATCTTCGAGTAATTCGCGCCTTTTGTGCATAGGCTCTTGCCGAAGGTCTTTGTCGTTATGTTCCAATAAATCATAGGCAATGAGGTGAATAGGAACCTCTTCCAATATTTTTTTCGAAACGGTTTTTCTACCTATTCTCTTCTGCATTAGGCCAAATGGCAAAGGGTGACCGTCTTTAATGGGGATGATTTCGCCATCGAGTACGGTGCCATCGGGTAGAATTTCTTTCAGTGGTTCGAACTCAGGAAATCGGTCTGTGACTAGTTCTTCTCCTCTCGACCAAACGAAGAGTTCTCCACCCCGAACAATGAGTTGGCCTCTAATGCCATCCCATTTTCTTTCAGCAAACCAATCTTTAGTATTACCTAATTCTTGGGGTTCACCTTCCAGTTGATAGGCTAGGTAAAAAGGGTAGGGTTTGGATAAATCTGCAGCTGAGTCTTTGGAATAGATCAACTCATGGAAGCTGGTGGAGCTTGGTTCCCAATTTCCCATCAGCCGGTGAGCTAGTTCACTTTCTTCAATTTCTGTATGCTGAGCGAGTGCTCTAGTCATTAGTTTTTGAGAAACACCCATCCTGAACCCACCAGTAATCAGCTTATTAAATACAAAACGCTCGCTTGTATTCATGCTATTCCAAGCATTTAGGATGGTATTTTTCTTAGTTTCATCAGGTGCTTTATCTAGCGATTTGATGGTGTCGATCCACTCGCTGAGGCTTTTGCTATTGCTAGACTCAGCTTCAGGAACAATAAGAGCGATAGACTCTGCCAAATCGCCCACGGTGTGGTAAGCATCTTCAAATAGCCAATCGGGAATGCCTCCCAGTTCTGCTGCCCATTGGCGCAAGAAAGTGGTTTTTACGGTTCGCTTAGGTCGTTTGTGACTAAGAATGGCGATGGTCCAAAGCTTATCAGAATCATCGCTCTTGTCGAAATATTCTTTCAGTGCGGCAACTTTTTTCAGCGTGGAGTTGGTCTGATCTAGCGCATTGAAGAGTTGGGCGAAGTCTTTCATGCGGCTTCTCCTTCTAGCTTGTCTTCTTCAGTACTGTCTATAGACTCACCCGTAAAGAGCGTTTTTTCTTCCATAGAACGAATACCAATTTCATTGAGATATTTACTGAAAACATTGGTATAGCCGTGGGTGGTGATCACGGTTTCGGCTTCAGTGGCCTTGATAGCCGAAAGCAAACCATTCCAGTCGGCATGGTCTGAGAGTGCAAAGCCTCGGTCTGCAGCTCTCCGCCTTCGGGTTCCGCGCAATTGCATCCAGCCTGAGGCGATACCGAGTGAAGCAGGCTTGAATTGTTTCATCCAAGGAGAGTTAATGGCCGAGGGTGGTGCCACAACGAGGCTGCCTTTGAATTGGTTTTTGTCCATTCCTCGCTCCACTCTTATGGTTTCTGGAAGCTTCAAACCACCAACTCTAAGTGCTTCATTGGTGTTTTCTACTGCTCCATGAGTAAAGATTTTCCCGATTGAAGCATCTATATTTTTAATTACTCGTTGCGCCTTGCCTAAGCTGTATGCTGTAATGAAAGTTGTTAGGCCTTCTTCCTTGTTTTTTTTCCACCAAAGGTTAATCTCATTAAAGATTTCCTCTTGAGGCTTCCAATGATAAACGGGTAAGCCAAAAGTACATTCAGTAATAAAGGTGTTGCATTTCACTGGTTCGAACGGGGTTGAAATACCATCTGCTTCGGTCTTGTAATCGCCAGAGACTACCCAGGTTTCACCTTTGTAAGAAACTCTAATTTGTGCCGAACCCGGAATGTGCCCCGCAGGGTGTAAGCTAAATTCTACTCCATTGATAATCAGCTTCTCGCCATATTCAATGCCTTGAACAGAAATGTCCTGACCCAGTCTAAGCTTCATTACAGGAATACTCATGTGATGCGCCAAGTAATGCTTCATTCCCCACCGTGAATGGTCGGCATGGGCATGTGTGATAATGGCTCTATCTACCTTCTTCCATGGATCTATGTATACATTTGCTTGCTCGCAGAATATTCCCGAATCATTAAATTGAAGTAATGGCATGGGGTTATAACAATTGCAAAGAACATGAGGTTTTCAGTTTCTAAATATTAAAGGGTTGATCAGCAACCTTATGTGATTGGTGAGTTTCTTTGAAAACTAATATTGACCAAAAATCAAATTTTGGTCGTGATGAATGGAATCAACTGGCTAAATTTGCTGTTGACATTACTGACAGAATACAAATAAGAATTACCCCGCTACATGCAGCATTCACCTTCGGAAAGAATTGAGTTGGCGAAAGAGAAAATCTTAGCACTCAAAAAGTACGCTCAGGAACACAAAGCGAAAGCTACAATTCAAATCATTAATTCCTTTTTACCCTTCATTGGAATCTGGACATTAATGTACATTAGCTTAGACTATAGCTATTGGATTACACTTGGTCTAGGCTTAGTCAATGCCTTTTTCTTAGTGCGAATTTTTATTATTCAGCACGATTGCGGCCATCAGTCGTTTCTCAGAAACAGAAAGGCACAGAAGATTATCGGTTATGTATGTAGCTATTTCTCTGCTATTCCATTCAATTATTGGTCTAAATCTCACAACGTGCACCATAAGCATAATGGTCAGTTAGAGATGCGAGATATTGGAGATGTTACCACCATTACTGTGGAAGAATTCAAGAAATTGAGCCGTTGGGGCAGGTTTAAGTATAGAGTTTACAGATCGCCAATAGTGATGTTCTTAATTGGTCCTGTTTACTACCTATTCATACACAACCGTATAGCATTTATTAAGATGCCTGCCTTTCAGAAAGCTAAAAAATGGTTGGTGTTGAATAACTTCGTTATGCTGGCCATCTTTCTATTCTTTGGTTTTTTACTGGGCTGGGAGAAGTTTTTGATCGTTCATCTCACCATTTTGGTGCTTTTTTCAATTATCGCCATTTGGTTCTTTTATGTGCAGCATCAGCATGAGTATACCTATAAACAATGGATGAAGAACTGGGACTATGTGACTTCTGCATTAAGGGGAAGTACTTATTACAAAGTGCCAAAGATGTTCAACTGGCTAACGGGAAATATTGGGATTCATCATGTTCACCATTTGAATCCGTTCATTCCAAACTATAACCTGAAGAAGTGTATTGAAGAGAACCCTTGGTTGAACAAATACACTACAACCATCAATTTCAAGCAGAGTTTATCTTTAATTACAAATAAGCTTTGGGATGAAGCAGAACAAAGAATGATCAGCTTTAGAGAATTCTACAGGAAAGAAAAAATGCAACCAGTCAGAGTGAGGTCTTAATAAGACCTCTTTCTTTTTGTACCGAATTTAGTCTGGAATCACGGCTATGCATTCTACCTCAACCGCTGCACCTAAAGCCAAGCCCTCAACACCCAAGGCAGATCTTGCTGGTTTTTTGTTCGGGAAATATTCTACGTAAACTTTATTGAAATCGCTCCAGCGATTAATGTCATCTATAAAGATTGTGAACTTAATGGCATTTTCTAGTGAGCTGCCATTCGCTTGCAAAACCTTCTGGATATTCTCCATAATCTGTCTAGATTCTGCTTCTAATCCTCCTTCAACCAATTCCATTTTTCCTGGAATCATACCCACCACTCCGGACAGGTAAAGCATGTTGTCTACCCGAACGGCATCGCTAAAAGGCAGCCCCAAAGAAGCCATTTCATCCGACTGATAATATGTTATTTCGGTTTGATTTGGCTTATCACCGCAAGAGCATAAAAGTGTTACAATCACTAAGATAGAGTAGATAGTCTTTCTCATTTTGCTGGGTTGATCCGATAAAAATGATAATTTAGGAAACTCACCAATTGGAAACTATCCATGTCTAAATATATCATTACCATCGATGCCGGAACAACCAGTGAAAGAGCTATTCTTTTTAACAGAAAAGGAGAGTTAGTAAACGTTTCGCAAAGAGAATTTGAGCAGTTCTATCCCAAGCCTGGGTGGGTTGAACATAGCCCCTTAGAGATCTGGGAGACCCAAAAGTTTACCGTTAATGAAGTACTGGAGAAGCAAGGTGTTCATGCATCTGATATTGCGGCCATTGGTATTACAAATCAGCGGGAAACTACTATTGTTTGGGATAGAAAAACAGGTAAGTCTATTCACAAAGCTATTGTTTGGCAAGATAGAAGAACGGCTAAGTTTTGTGAAAAATTAAAGGCTGATGGTCATGCTGAAGCCATTCAAGATAAAACTGGGCTTCTGATTGATGCCTATTTTTCTGCCTCTAAAATTCGCTGGATTCTAGACCATGTTGATGATGCTCAGGAGAGAGCTGAAAAAGGAGAACTAGCTTTTGGAACGGTTGATAGTTGGTTGTTATGGAAGCTCACCAATGGGCAAGTTCATGCTACAGATGTAAGCAACGCCAGCAGAACTATGCTGTATAACATTCATGATCTGCAATGGGATAATGAGCTGTTGAAGCTTTTCAATATACCTGAATCAATGTTACCAGAAGTCAAGGAAAGCAGCGCACTGTATGGGCATACAGATGCTGGCCATTTTGGTGCTGAAATACCTATTTCTGGGATAGCGGGCGATCAGCAATCTGCCTTGTTCGGGCAAATGTGTACAGAGCCAGGTATGGTGAAGAATACTTACGGAACGGGCTGTTTTATGGTGATGAACACAGGTGATGAAGTCATTAAGTCGAAACATAAATTGCTCTCAACCATTGCTTGGCAAGTGAATGGTAAGGTGCAGTATGCATTGGAGGGAAGTATTTTTATTGGTGGAGCTATTGTTCAATGGCTTCGAGATAATGTCCACTTTGTTGAGAATTCACCTCAGATAGAGGCACTCGCCAGAACAGTTAAGGACAACGGAGGTGTATATTTTGTTCCAGGATTCGTAGGTCTTGGCGCTCCGCATTGGGACCAATATTCAACGGGCTTGATGATCGGGTTAACGCGAGGTACTCAAAAGGGGCATATTGCTAGAGCTGCACTTGAAGCCATGGCCTTGCAGAGTATGGACGTAATCAATACCATGGCCAAAGATTCTGGAATTGAGTTAAAAGAGTTGAGAGTTGATGGTGGAGCTTCTGCCAACAATTTGTTAATGCAAATACAATCGGATGTTACTGATTTAGACATTGTTCGTCCTGAAATTGTGGAGACAACCGCTCAGGGCGCTGCTTTCTTGGCAGGTCTGGCTGTTGGTTATTGGGAGGATATGGAGGAAATCAAATCCATCTGGAAAGTTGATAAGAAGTTCAGTCCTTCGGGCAAAGACATTAGCCAATTAAAACACAATTGGGCGCGCGCTGTTGAAAGAGCAAAGGCTTGGGTTGAAGAAGAGTAATTATGTGGAGATACACGTTGATTTTGATTTTTCTTACTACGTTTTCTGTTCATGGACAGACAATTGAGGCTGAAAAATTCAAATTTGGAGACTTGGGTTTTCGGTCTTCTAAAGAAGAAATAGTTAAAGTGTTTGGAGAACCAAAGCGGATCAGTGAGCCTAATTATGAGTGCGGATTTCTGTCTAGTTCTGAACAAGGCAAGACCTTTTATCTCTTAGATTATAAAAAAATACAGTTTGTAGGTAATGAAAAGGATGGCTACGTTATAGACAAATTTAATCTGACTTATGGAATGTCATTTACCTATGATGGTGTAAAACTGGATATGGATAGTGATCTCGATAAACTTATTGAGGTTTTTGGAATGGAATTGTTTGGTTCGTTTCATGACTCTTCAACGGATAGTAAGCTCATAAGATTTCAAGACTCTGACGATGGAATTATATTCTATTTAAAAGATGGAAGGCTTAGTAAATTAAGTTATTGGTCACCTTGTTAAGGAGATGATATGAAAAGAGAGAAAATGCTGAAAAGGCTCAAGAAAGAAAAAGGGCCATGGGATATAGTTGTTATTGGAGGAGGAGCCACTGGATTGGGGATAGCGGTAGATGCTGCCTCACGTGGTTACAAAACGCTTTTGCTTGAACAGCATGACTTTGCTAAAGGTACTTCAAGCAGAAGTACTAAACTGGTACATGGTGGAGTGCGATACCTGCAGCAAGGCGATATTTCTCTCGTGCTAGAAGCCCTAAAAGAAAGAGGGCTGATGATTAAAAACGCTCCCCATTTGGTGAAAAATCAGGCTTTTATCATTCCGAACTATGAGTGGTGGGATGGCCCATTTTATCAGGTAGGCCTCAAGGTTTACGACCTCATGTCTGGTAAGCTGGGTATTGGTTCGTCCAAAAAGCTATCTAAAGAAGAAACCATTGAACATATTCCGACAATCGATCAGAAAGGCCTTAAGGGTGGAGTAGTTTATTACGATGGGCAGTTCGATGATGCTCGAATGGCACTTTCATTGGCCAAAACCGCAAAGCAGTTCAACGCAGTAGTACTCAATTACTTTGAGGTGATAGAGCTTAAGAAAAATGAAGAAGGCATTATTTCAGGTGTTAAGGCGAAGGACCTAGAGAGTGGCAAGGTTCATAATATAGAGGCCAAAACGGTAATAAATGCGACAGGTGTTTTTGCCGATCGGATCAAGAAAATGGATGAACCTGACATTAAGGAGATGATTCAGCCAAGTCAGGGAATTCACTTGGTGGTTTCTAAAGAGTTTTTGCCAGATAAATATGCCATAATGGTGCCTCAGACCAAAGATGGACGTGTGATGTTTGCTGTGCCTTGGCACGACAAAGTAGTTTTGGGAACTACGGATACCATGAAAGAAAGGCCTGAACTTGAGCCAGAAGCTTTGCCAAGTGAAGTAGATTTTATCCTAGAAACAGCAGGTCAGTATTTGGCCAAACAACCTACTCGAGAAGATGTGTTGGCGGTGTTTTCTGGGCTTCGGCCTTTGGCTAAACCAGAAGGGGAGGGCAAGTCTACTAAAGAGATATCTAGGCACCACAAGGTGATGATTTCTCAGTCTGGACTAATTACAATTATTGGTGGTAAATGGACTACCTACCGAAAAATGGCAGAAGATACTGTAGACAATGCTATTTTAATTGGTGCATTACCAGAAAGAAAATGTATTACCTCTAACCTGCCAATTTATGGGTATGATCAAAATTTAGATATCACAACTGATCACTTGGCTGTGTATGGTACGGAAAAATATCAATTATTAGAGCTAGAAGAAGAGGAGCCAGCTTTGGCAGAGTTCTTAAGTGAAGATATTCCTCTGAGAAAATCTCAAGTAGTTTGGGCTGTAAGAAATGAAATGGCCAGAACTGTTGAAGATGTTCTGGCCAGAAGGGTAAGGGGTTTGTTTTTGAATGCTGAAGAATCACTCAGGATTGCTCCAGAAGTAGCATCGATTATGGCTGCTGAGCTGAATAAAGAAAAAGACTGGGTTGAAGATCAGCTAGCATCTTTTAAAGAGGTAGCGGCCCATTACACAATTGATGTAGGTTATTAATTACTCTTTGATTTCTACTAGATTCACCATGTCTGTAGTGCCAAGCCTTTTCACCGTTATTTGATCTCCTTCAAATTGTAAAAGAACAATTACTGAGATTTTATCCTCTTGGCCTTTCCACTTTAAGTTGTTGTCAATGTTTTCATTGAGTTTCATCTTTTTGAGCTTCATGTTCGTGTCGTTTCTCACACTCATTAGGCAAGATTTCCCTCTTCTGTCTACCAAAATTTGAAGTCCTAAATAACCCTCAGCTTTTTTGAGCATTTTATCGTCCCAACCCTCAGTAATTACTTGAGTTAGAACTTTGTCTTCTATCTCGGCAATAATGCTGGTCTCTTCAAATTTGAATTCATCCAAATAGCAATTGTCGAATTTTTCTGGATAAACATGCTGCGCATTTAAGCTTCCTGTTGCTATAAATGCAATTAGCATACAAATTACAGTAGTTGGTCTCATGATATGAATTTCAGAAGAATCAGTAAGGTCACAAAATCATCAACCGATTTTCTAGCTGGCACGATTGTATTTTTCTACTAAAACCTGTCCCCTTAATAAAACTCAAATCGCTCATGGTTATGATTTTTATAGGTGATATAAAATTCTTTGTTCTGTCAGTTAAACATTAGGAATAGGTGGTCTTTTCCTGTTTTTATTTTATTGAGGAGTGTTTTTGTTGCGTGGATAAGAATTATGTATGGCTGTAGAAAACGTTTGCAAAGAAAAATTTTGAAAAAAAATCTTGAAGTCTTTGAACTATTTATGACTTCGTTACGTCTATCTTGCAGTCGGAAACTCCGAGTAATTCTAAAGTTTCCTCGGTTTAATTAGGATGGAAGTAAGAGATAAAATAATTGAGAAGGCGGGAGAACTAATGCTTCAGTATGGAGTGCGGACGGTAACCATGGACGATATTTCCAGAGACCTCGGTATTTCCAAAAAGACGATCTACCAGTATTTCAAAGACAAGAAAGACCTTATAAATCAAATTACTGACTCTTTTTTGAGTATGGAACGCGATAGGTTCGGTTCTGTAGAAACTGAATGTGTAGACAGCGTGCATTCACTCATGCTCATTTCACAGTGCCTGAGAGAGTCTATGAAAGACATGAAGCTGAATGTGCTCAACGACCTTCAAAAGTTTTACCCAGAAGCGTGGAAAATGTATGAGTCTTTTAAGAAAGACACCATGCTTTGCTCTATTACTAGGGTAATTATTAGAGGTCAGGAAGAAGGATACTTCAGAAAAGAACTAGACCCTGAATTGATGGCTTATGTGAGGATTGAGCAGGTTCAGGCAGTAATGTTAAATCAACACTCTCTTCCGAGAGAAAAATATACCCTTACAGAGGTGCAAATGCAGTTGTTCGATCACTTCGCGCACGGTTTGTTCACCATAGAAGGTCATCAACTTTTTAACCAGTATACAAAAGAAAAACTCAAACAAAATGAAACGCTCAATTAGGAGAGTAAACGCTTTACTTCTGTTGCTGCTAACCACAGTTTCGGTTAGTGCTCAGGAACTATTTTCTCTTGAAGAGGCCATAAAGTATGCGCTTGAAAACAACGAGAATGTAAAAATAGCCAGAGTAAACACCAGTGATGCAGAGTCTCAGGTTGGGGAAACCCGAGCTGACGGACTTCCACAGATCAATGCTCGTTTTGGCTATACGAATAATCCTACTTTGCAAAGTTCAATTTTAGATATCAGTAGGTTCGACCCTACGGTTCCTGAAGGAACTGAAGGCCGAATCGCTTTTGGAATAAAGAATCAAGGAGACTTGAATATAAATGCAACGCAAATGATTTGGGATGGATCATTCTTTATAGGATTAAAAGCCGCCAAAATGCTCAGAGAAAAAGTTTTGGTAGACGAACAAAAGGCTGAACAAGACGTGCGTGAGCAAGTAATGAAGGCCTACTATATGGTTTTGGTGAATCAGGTGAGAACCGAGCTTATCGAGATCAACATGACTACGCTCGATTCAACTTTAAGAGATACAAGGTTGCTTTATGAAAACGGATTTGCAGAGAAGATTGATGTGTCTCGTCTACAAGTTCAGTTAAACAATTTGGAGTCTGAAATGAGTGGGGTAGAACAGGCCATTTTGGCTAGCAAGAATATGCTAAAGCTTACAATGGGTATGCCTGTTGACTCTGAAATTGAATTGTCAGACGACCTAGAGACTTTCGACTTTAATTACTCTGCAGCAGAGATAGATGCTTACACTGTAGCCGATAGGTTGGAGGTTCAGCAGCTTGAATATTTGAAGCGACTGGCCGAACTGGATGTGAAGAACGTAAGGTCTCAGTATATCCCTAAAGTAAACTTAAGTGCTGCTTGGGGTAGAAATACTGGTAGTTCAACGTTTAGTGGTGTTTGGGAGTCTGACAGGTGGTTTTCGTATTCCAGTGTTGGGGTCAATGTTAGTATTCCGGTTTTCGATGGTTTGAGAAAGAAGTACACTGTTGAAAGAAAGCGCTATCAATTAGAAACGCTCAACTATCAATCTTCACTATTAACTAATAGCCTAAGACAGCAACTAATAGACGCTAAGAAGGCCCTAGATGTGAACCTTGAGAGACTTTCTGTTCAAGAAGATAATATGGAACTGGCTCAAGAAGTAGCTGATGTAACACGTGCAAAATTTACGGAAGGAGTAGGTTCAAACTTAGAGCTGATAGATGCCGATCAGGCCTATAAAGTAGCTGAGATCAACTACTTAACCGCTTTATACGATGCCATTGTAGCAAAAATAGATTTAGACAAAGCCCTGGGCAAACTCAACTAAAACAACAACTAGAAAAACTAAAGAAATGAAATCATTAAAAATCTCCACGCTAATCATGCTAGCCACTCTAGTTGTAGTGAGCTGCGGAAAAGATACCGACTCTTTGGAGGGTAAAAAAGCTAGACTTGAGGCTGCTCGTACTGAAATGAGGGCTTTAGAAACTGAGGTAAAGGAGCTAGAAAAGGCTATTGCGGCTGAAGATCCTTCTTTTGGAAAAGCTGAAGAGGCTTCTGAGCTTGTAACCACAGTGCCAGCAACAAAGACCGATTTCGAACATAAAATTGAGGTAAGAGGTAATGTACAGTCTAGAACCAATGTTTACATCAGTGCGGAAACAATGGGCCAGCTTACAGCACTCAATATTGTAGAGGGACAATACGTGAACAAAGGTCAGGTATTGGCAACCATAGATTCAGAGTCTATAGAAAAGAATATAGCAGAGGTTGAAAATCAGTTGGAGTTTGCTACTACAGTTTTCGAAAAAAGAGAAAGACTTTGGAAGCAAAATATCGGTACCGAGATAGATTATCTGCAAGCCAAAAACAATAAAGAGTCTTTAGAAAAGTCTCTCGAAACGTTAAATACTCAATTAGATAAGACTAAGATTAAAGCTCCATTTTCTGGAACCGTAGAAGAAGTGCCTGTAAGTGCGGGTCAAATTGTTCAGCCAGGAACTCCAGTAGCATTCTTAGTGAGTAATCAGAATATGTATATCAACGCAGAAATTTCTGAGGCTTACATCGGCAAGTTCGAAAGAGGCGATGAAGTAACTGTTTCATTTCCGTCTCTAGGAAAGACATACCAGTCTACTATTGCTTCAATTGGTAGTGTTATCAATCAGGCTAGCAGAACTTTTACTGTAGAAGTAAAGCTGCCTAACGATAAAGATTTGCTTAAAACTAACTTGGTAGCAGTACTAAAAATGACCGACTATGAGGCAGAAGATGCTGTGGTAATTCCATCTAGAATTATTCAAGAAGACCTAGACGGCAACTTCGTTTACCTAGTAGAAGGTGGTAAAAAGGCCAAGAAAGTACACGTAAAACTTGGTTACTCATATGACAATAAAACCGAGGTACTTTCAGGATTGTCTGGTGGAGAAGCTGTTGTAGATAAGGGCAATAGAATTATTGCAGACGGAACGGTTGTAAGTGTTCAAAACTAATTGGGAGTTAACCATTAAAGTATGTCAAACGAAAATCAAAACAGAGTCGTAGACAAAGAGTTTGGCTTAACCTCCTTGTCTTTAAGAAATAAGATTACGGTCTATGTGCTGACTCTTATTATTGTGGCTGCTGGTGTGTATTCATACATTACTCTACCAAAAGAAAATTTTCCGGAAGTAGAGCAGCCAACTGTTTACGTGAGTACAGCTCACCCCGGTAACTCTCCAGAAGATATTGAAAGTCTCATTACTAGAGAGTTAGAGAAAGAAATCAATACTATTGAAGGAGTAGATAATATTCAATCTACTTCAGTTCAAGATTTCTCCGCCATTGTTATCGAGTTCCAAGTGGGAGTAGATGTAGATGAGGCCGTAATAGATGTGAAAGATGCGGTAGATAGAGCAAAGTCTGAGCTTCCGAGCGATTTGAAAACTGACCCTTCAGTAATCAAATTTAGTTTTTCTGAGAACTTCCCAATTCTGAATATCAACCTAACCGACCCTAGCAAGAGCTTAGATGAGTTAAATGATATTGCTGAATATCTGGAAGATGAGATTGAGGAGCTAGGTGAAGTGTCTAAAGCTAACATTGTTGGAGTAGATGAGAAGGAAGTTGAAATTAAGGTAGATCCATTCAAGCTTGAGGCAAGAAAAGTAACCTTTGCCGATATTGAGAATGCCATTTCTGCTGAAAATCTTACGCTTTCTGGTGGTAATGTGGTTGCCGATGGCTTAAGGAGAAACGTGAGAATTATTGGTGAGTATGATGATCCATATGAAATGGAGGATCTCATTATCAGTAATGAAAACGGGAATATTGTATACCTAAAAGATGTGGCATCAGTTGAGTTTGGTTATAAAGACAGACAGAACTATGCTCGTTTAGATCTTAACCCTGTAGTGAAGGTTGACGTGATGAAGAGAAGCGGTGAAAACCTGCTTACTGCTACAGATAAAATCATGGCTATTATTTCCGATGCGCAGGAGAGTGGCCAAATTCCTGAAACAACAACGGTTACCATCACAAATGATCAGTCTAAAGATACAAGGGAGCAAGTAAGTAGTTTGGGTAATAACATCATTTTCGGTGTTATTCTAGTAGTAACTGTATTGCTTTTCTTCTTAGGAACTAAGAACTCACTCTTTGTGGGTATGGCCATTCCGTTGTCAATGTTCATGGCCCTAATGATCTTAGGTCTTGCCGGAATTACCATTAACACCATGACGCTCTTCGGTCTTATTATGGCCCTTGGTATGTTGGTAGATAACGGTATTGTGGTTGTAGAGAACGTTTACCGTTTGATGGAAGAAGGACTAAGCCCAATGGCTGCTACAAGACGTGGTGTGGGTGAAGTGGCACTTCCTATTATTTCATCTACTGCAACAACTTTGGCGGCCTTTATTCCTTTGGCGTTCTGGCCAGGTATTATCGGTGAGTTTATGTTGTACTTACCATTGACGTTGATTATTACTTTAGGCTCATCATTGTTCGTTGCCCTGGTAATTAACCCAGTGTTCATCTCAAGCTTTATGAGGCTCGATGGTAAGAGGGTTTATAATCATAAGAAAATTATTATCAGGTCGGGTATAGCTATTGTTGCTGGTTTAGTATTCGCATTTGTAATAGGTGTTATTCCATTCGGAAACTTGCTAATGCTAATTGGTGTCATTACCCTTCTAAATGTTTACGTCTTAGGGCCTATTTCTAGAAGGTTCCAAGCGGGTTTCTTACCTGCTATTGAATCTAGATACGAGAAAATTCTTAAGTCAGCAGTTAGAAATCCAGGGTGGTATTTGTCAGGTTCATTTGTGTTGCTTTTTGTATCACTGGGAATTTTTGCGGCTAACTCGCCAAACGTGTTGTTCTTCCCTGAGAATGAGCCGAAGTATGTAAATGTTTTTGTTGAATTCCCCGTAGGAACCGATATTGAAACCACTAACGATTTCGCTAAAGACATAGAAGCTCAGGTAATTGAGATTGTAAAGCCTTATGAAAGCGTAGTAGAGTCAGTGTCTACAAACGTAAGCCAAGGAGCTGCAGACCCGAACGACCCAACCGCAGTTGGTCAGTCGGAAGAGCCTCATAAGGCGAGAATCACTGTGAACTTTATTGAGAGTAAGCTAAGAGGTGATATCGATACGAAAGACGTAATGAACGATATCCGATCTCAGGTAGACCTTCAGCCAGGTGTTACCTTAACGGTTGATAAAGATGCGGCTGGTCCACCTACAGGTAAGCCAATTAACCTTGAGCTAATTGGTGAAGACTTAGAAACTCTCATTAGACTAAGTGAAGATATTCAGCAAGAAATTGCAGCTTCAGGCATTAGAGGAATTGAGAGACTAAAGAGTTCTCTTGAGTTAGGCAAGCCTGAGCTTATCGTAGATATTGATAGAGACAATGCTAGAAGATTCGGCCTGTCTACTTATTCAATAGCCAATGAAATTAGAACAGCTCTTTTTGGTAAAGAGGTTTCTAAGTTCAAAGAAGGTGAAGATAGCTATGAGGTAAATATTCGATTGAATCAGGACTACAGATATGATATCGATGCTTTAATGAACAAAAATATCACTTTCCGTGATCAAGGTTCAGGAAAGCTAGTACAGGTGCCAATTTCTTCTGTTGCCGATGTTCGTTATGGTTCTACTTACGGTTCAATCAAAAGAAAGGACTTAGACAGAGTGGTAACCTTGAGTTCAAACGTGCTAGCTGGTTACAACGCAACTGAAATTACTTCAGAATTGGAGGTGCTAATGGCCGATTACGATATGCCTTCTGGTTATAGCTATGCCTTTACTGGTGAGCAGCAAGAACAGGCAGAGAACATGGCCTTTCTTTCGAAAGCACTTTTAATTGCAGTGTTCATGATCTTCTTAATCATTGTTTCTCAGTTTAATAAGATCACCGCTCCTTTCATTATTATGGTTTCGGTACTATTGAGTACAGTTGGTGTATTCCTTGGCTTGGTTATCTTCAATATGGAATTCGTAGTGATTATGACTATGGTTGGTATTATCGCTCTGGCAGGTATTGTGGTAAACAATGCTATCGTACTTATTGATTTTATTGAGCTAACAAGGAAAAGAAGACGTCAAGAATTGGGGCTTGAAGAAGATGCGAGACTACCAATGAATGAGATATTAGACTCTATTATTATTGCAGGTAAAACAAGGCTACGTCCGGTAATTCTTACTGCAGTTACTACAATTCTTGGTCTAGTGCCTTTGGCAGTAGGTTTGAATATAGATTTTATAGGCGCTTTCATGACCTATAATGCCGATTTCTATGTTGGTGGAGATAATGTGATCTTCTGGGGTCCAATGTCTTGGACTATAATTTTCGGACTTACGTTTGCCACTTTCTTCACACTAATTATTGTGCCTACAGCTTATTTAATAGCAGATAAAATGATGGTACGAATTGATAAGTGGAGAGGAAAAGTAACGGTTGTAGATATGACTGATCATTCTGGCGACTCGAAAGAGGTTTTGGCCTGATGTTTGTAACTAAAAATAACGTGGTGATTAGATTCCCTGAAAATGGGAATCGTTCATAGTTAAGGTTGATTTGGTGGCTCCTGGGGTGGTTCCCAGGAGCTCTTTTTTTGCTTTTTAAGCCTTACTTATGAAGATATCTCAGATTTGACCAGATTAGGATTTGGTTTGGAGTGAGGATTTAGGGTATATCACTTCTTAGCCTTTTGTTCTAAAGCTGCTAGTGGCTTCCAGTGTCTATTAAGTGAAGTGCTAGAAATGAATTTTTACAGTGATGTCAGTTCTTTGTTGATCACTCACTATACTTCTTCCTAAACTCTACTTTAAGTAACTGGCGCTCAATAATCATTTTAGTGATAACAGATGCCGGGTTGTCTGTTGAGGCTGCCAAAGCTTCTTTTAACTTGTCTTCAGAGACATCTATCCTGTAAAGTGCGTTAACCAATTGCGGGAAGTCTTTTGCTAATAAGTTTTCTACCACACGCATAATGCTTAGAAAAGCTTCATCGTAGGTATAGTCTTTCTTATTTGCCAATTGCAAATAGTCTTTATCTAGCTGAAAATCTTTCTCAAAAAGCTTGAGTCCTTGTTTGATGTCTTTAGGATTGTGCATTTCCAAAATTAGGCGATAGGTCTTTTTTGTTGATTAGGTCTGTATTAAGAAAACGAAAAATGCCACCGATTGAGGTGGCACTTGCTGATTTTTCTTTTTTAAGTGACCTTAAATTTGCTTTAAGGTATGAGGTATTACTCCGCTTCTTTCTCTTTAGAAGCTTCTTGATTCTCTTCATCTTTCATGAAAGAGTCTGGGTCAATCTCAGCCAAAAGGTTATACCAAGTGATCAATTTCTTGATATCAGAAACATACACCCTGTCCTCATCATAATCAGGTAAAATGTGCTTAAGGAATGACTTTAACTCCTCTGCATCAGAGTTTTTAGTCAAGCCAGTGTCACCATCAAACTCCTCATGAATCTTTCTCATTACATCAATAAGTGGGGTAGAACCCTCTTGTGTATGAGTGTAGATCGAAATCTCAGAAAGAATTGAAACTCGGGCATCGGCACCAACTACCAATTTGGTCTTTTTACCGTCTAACGATTCTAGAATAACTCCGGCTTTCGATGGTTTCAGTACTTTAAACAATCCACCTTTTCCGGCAACTGCTGCTATCTCTCCAAAATTCATATTATATATATTTTGCGGCAAAGTAAGTTTTAGTCTTTCCGAAATTCAAACAAAAACTCAATTTTCAAGAAGAGTCTGAATGTATTCGGTCAATTCATCTTTACCATGTCCTGTTTCTGAGGAAGTTAAGAAGAACATAGGTAACTCTTCCCAGGTCTGTTTCATCACTTTCCTAAACTTAGCCATGTTCTGTTGGCCTTTGTTTATAGACTGCTTGTCGGCTTTAGTGAAAACCAAAGCGAAGGGTACTCCATTTTCTCCCAACCAATTGATGAATTCCAGATCAATCTTCTGAGGGTCTAATCTTGAATCTATCAATACAAAAACGATTTGAAGACTTTCTCTATGTACCAGATAATCTTCGATCATAATGGCCCATTCGCTACGAGTTTTTTTGCTCGTTTTAGCATAGCCATAACCAGGTAAATCAACCAAGTACCACTCTTCATCTATCAGAAAATGGTTTATTAACTGTGTCTTTCCAGGTTTTCCAGAAGTTTTGGCCAAGCCTTTTCTTCCCGCCAACATGTTAATGAGTGATGATTTACCCACATTCGAGCGGCCTATAAAAGCTATTTCGAACTTATCTGGTTTTGGGCATTGGTTGTAGCTCGGGCTACTGATTAGGTATGTTGCTTTTTCAAACATGCTGCAATTTAGGGCTATTAATCGTTTTAAATGAATAATTGTACTCCGATAGCTTTGAGGAACTCTATTCATAATGCATTCTATAGAAAAGCCTTGATTCAAAGCTGCTATACAGGTCTGGCAGAGGTAGATAGAAATCTATCGGGCTGACGTCTCCCAAAGAGGTCACAGCCTTAATCGCTCTCAGTTTTGCTTTCCTTCTTAAACCTGTACCTTTGCAAATCCTTGATATTGAGGAGAAATCAAAAACAGATAATTATGCCTAAAGCAAAAGCAGGTGATAGTGTTAAAGTTCACTATACCGGTAAGTTAAAAGACGGAACCGTTTTCGATTCATCAGAAGGAAGAGAGCCATTGGCTTTCCAGGTTGGCGCTGGTCAGATGATTAAGGGATTCGATGCCGCAGTAGACGGAATGGAAGTAGGAGATACCAAAACAGCTGAAATACCTGCAGCTGAAGCATATGGCGAGGCTCGTCAAGATTTAATCTTTGATGTGCCGAAGAGCAATTTGCCTGAAGATTTAAAGCCTGAAGTAGGTCAGCAATTGGCAATGAGCCAGCCAAATGGTCAGCAAGTACCTGTTACAGTAAAGGAAGTTGAAGAAGATAAAGTAATCATTGATGCTAATCATCAATTAGCGGGTAAAGACTTGATTTTCGATATCCAGTTGGTGGAAATTGGTTAAGTCTAGCTTAAAACAGATATGACTAAAGCTGCTATTTTATGGCAGCTTTTTCTATGCGCTTCACTTATACTTTTTTTGAAATTCGCTAATCATGGTGTGAAGCGTTTCCTCTTGTCCAACCATCTCATTTATAATTAAATTCAATTGAATTAGGGTGGTTTCTAGGTTTTCAATTTTGTGAGTGTCTCTGTCCATATAAATGTCAAGGAATTTACCCGTTATGTTCTCCATCAGAATATCTTGGAGGCTATAAATTCTGGTAAGCTGTTGAACTTGTTCAAATTCAATTTCAGAGGCTATGTTTGTGGACTTTGCTGCCTCCCAAGCGGTTTTGGTAAGTAATACGTCTATCAAATTATTGCCATCAGTTATAATTTCAAAGTCTATTCTGCCAGAGGCCTTCAACTCACTTCTAACACTATCATTTGGATCAGATACCATTTTTCTTAGCCTCTCTCTTGCTTTGCCGTGATAATATATCCAGCTAGTAAGTATGTCTTTATTATCAGATAATTCTTGGTGTATGTATTCCAAGGCTTTTTCTTTCTCTTTTCTAGTTTTTTGATTTTCAGCTACTTGGCTTAAGAATAGGGCAAAAAGAACACTGAAAACAATAAGCACTCCTTCGATAAACAGCTTTTTGGTCTGAACTTTCATGTACCTGAATATAATATTAATAGAGGAATGCATTCAAAGATATTCCGTCTAATGGCATTTTACCTTAAGCTTTTCCTAACAATCTTCTTAATCCCCCTGTTTCCTTCGTATTATTGCATCCTAATTTGAGGCAGATGGCGGTTGTACCCTACAAAGAGAAAGAAACAGGTAAAAAAGAGCAGGTAGCAGAGATGTTTAACAACATCAGCAAACGCTACGATTTTCTTAATCACTTCTTGAGTTTAGGTATCGATATTCTTTGGAGAAAGAAGGCCATTCGTTTGCTCAAAAAAGATCAGCCAAAGCAAATTCTAGATGTAGCTACTGGAACAGGTGATTTTGCCATTGAGGCACTAGCCCTTAATCCTGATAGAATTGTGGGTGTAGATATTTCTTCTGGTATGCTGGAAATGGGTAGGCAGAAGATGAAAAAGAAAGGGGTAGACCACATCATCGATATGCAAATGGGTGATAGTGAAAAGCTACTTTTTGATGACAATACCTTCGATGCTGCAATCGTTGCTTTTGGTGTAAGGAATTTCGAAAACCTTAAAAAGGGGCTCAGCGATATGTGCAGAGTGCTCAATACGGGAGGTAAAATTGTGGTCATTGAGTTTTCTAGGCCAAGACGCTTCCCAATGAAGCAACTTTACAATTTTTATTTTAAGTCGATTCTGCCGATCATTGGCAAGGTAATTTCCAAGGATCAATCGGCTTATACGTATCTGCCAGAGTCTGTGGAGGCTTTCCCTGACGGGCAAGACTTTCTCGATATCCTTACAGAAGTTGGATTTAAGAATGTAGAATGCATACCACTGACGTTTGGCATCAGCTCAATATACATCGGGCAAAAGTAATTTTTCTCTTAGTTTTTCTTGGCGCTACTAGCCTTTATGCTCAAACTAGAACTCCTGGTGTAACACTCCATAGGTTGGATAGTGATAAGAAGAAAATTCAATACGGGTTCTTTTTAGGCGCTCATCAGAATTACTATGGGGTGAAATATTCAGAGGCCTTCGATACACCTCAGTATGAGGAAATTTCCTCAATTACTTCGCAGAAAAGCGCTGGTTTTAACTTAGGTTTTATGGTGAATTTTAGGCTAGACGATCAGTTTACCATTCGAACTGTTCCGGTCAAAATTGGTCTATATCAAAATACCATGGAGTATAATTATACGGATGGGACTGTAGATGAACAATTGATTGAGTCCACCAGAATTGAGCCAGGTATTTATCTGAAGTATAGATCCATTAGAAGGAATAACTTTAGAATGTACATGGTCTTTGGTGGTAGCGCATCTTTAAGAGCCGGTAAAGACGATTTAGTAACTAGCTCCGACAGATTAGAAATTAGAAGAATGAACGCCAAAATTGAGTTTGGAATTGGCTTAGAAAGGTATTTTGAGTTCTTCAAATTTGCTCCAGAAATACGGTATGCAAGAGGTTTAATGAATGTAATGAACAACTCTAGCAATATTTACCATGATGGGCTTACTCGAATTACAACCCATAACTTCACCTTATACCTTCACTTCTCGGACTAATCATTTTCTAGGATAATTTCTTTCTGCCATCTGTCCGATTTCTTTTAACTTGGCTTTTCCGAAAAAGTAGAAGAAATGCAAAAAATAGCTTTGGTAACAGGTGCAACGTCTGGCATTGGCTGGGCAACAGCAGAGGCACTTGCCGATAAAGGGTTCGACCTGATTATTTGTGGAAGAAGAAAAGAGAGGTTGGAAGAGTTGGCTTCTAAACTTTCCGTAAAAACACTTCAGTTGACTTTTGATGTACGCGACAGAAAAGCAGTAGATGAGGCTTTGGGTTCCATTCCAGAAGACTGGAAAAGCATAGACGTTCTCATCAATAATGCTGGTAACGCCCATGGCTTGTCTAAAATTCAAGATGGCAATGTCGATGATTGGGATGCCATGATAGACATCAATGTAAAGGGATTATTGTATGTTACTAAGGCCTTGGTGCCTCAAATGATTGAGAGAGGATCTGGTCATGTAGTGAACGTGGGGTCTATTGCTGGCAAGGAGGTTTATCCGAACGGAAATGTTTATTGTGCTTCTAAACACGCTGTAGATGCCATAAATAATGGCATGCGTTTAGACCTCATGGGTACTGGAGTAAAAGTTTCTCAGGTTTGCCCAGGATTGGTTGAGACTGAGTTTTCTTTAGTTCGCTTTAAAGGTGATTCGGGTAAGGCAGATACGGTGTACCAAGGTTATGATCCTCTTACAGCTCAAGACATTGCAGATCTTATTCAGTTTATTGTTACCCGACCGGCTCATGTAAATATTGCCGATACGCTAATCTTACCAACAGCCCAAGTAGCATCAACCATGGTGCACAAAACTCTTTAGAATGGAAGAAAATCAACAGCAGGAGGGTTTGCCAATCCCTTCAATTTTTAAGAATACCGATACTGGAGCACCTTTAGATAAATGCATTGACTGTGAGTACCCAGTTTTGGAAGGCGACAGGTACTACATGATTGAGAAGGTTTTCAAAAAGTATCCTGAACTAGATAAAACCGAAGTGCTTTTCGAATATGCTATTTGCTCTAATTGCTATGAGAAAATGAAAGATGCTATGTCGCAAGAAAGCATGCAAAATCTTTCCATGTACATGATGGAGAATACCGATTTTCAGAAGCTTCAAGATAGAATTGAAGAAAAGCCAGATGATCCAGAGCATTGGTTGTCGCATTGCCTTATAAAAGGAACGGCTCAAGATGAAATGAAGGAGTACCAGATGGGTGCTTGTTTTAAAGGAGATAAGCTAGTGACCAATTTTATGCCTCCATTTATGGTGGGTGAATTGGCTATGGAAGAAATGAACGCACTACTCTCTAAGGAAACTAAAGATGAAATGGATGGCTTTATGGACGATCATTTTGGTATTCCTCCTGAACTAAGAAAAGACTTAATACTAATCTAAATGAGAAGATTTGCGCTACTCGCCACTTTAGTGGTTTTAATGTTTTCGTGTAATTCTGAAAAGGAAACTACGGCTATTGAGCCTGGTGTGGCCTTAGATATGGCCGAATACAGGAAGTCGGTGATATCTATGGTCAATTATAGGCTGGAGTTTAGAGTTCCAGAAAATTTCGACCAGAAAATTCAGGCTTTAGAAGAGTTGACCTTCAATTTGATGGACAATTCGAAAGACATTCCACTAGATTTTAAAGTAGCGCCAGATCACTTAAAGGGAGTGATTGTTAATGGAAAGAGTCAGCCTACAGAGTTGGTCAACGAACACATTATTCTCAAAGCGGAAAACCTGAAAAAGGGATTCAACCGAGTAGAGGTGAACTTTTGGGCGGGAGAAACATCCCTCAATAGAAAAGAGGAGTTTCTCTATACATTATTTGTTCCAGACAGAGCCAGAACGGCTTTTCCGTGCTTCGATCAACCTAACATCAAAGCAAATTTTGAGCTAATATTAGACTTGCCGAGTGATTGGAATGCGGTGTCAAACGCACCAGTAACTTTGGCGAAGGTGCTGAACAATCGCAAGAATATTCAATATGAAAAGTCTGACCTCATCAGTACCTATCTTTTTTCTTTTGTGGCTGGTGAGTTCGAAACCATTAGTCAAAGCGTGGAAGGAAGAACGTTTACCATGCTTCACAGAGAAACTGATGAGGAGAAAGTTCAGAGAAATAAAGACTTCATTTTCTACCTACACAACGCTTCAATTAAGTGGTTGGAGGAATATACAGGGATTAAGTACCCATTCAAAAAGTTAGACTTTGCTCTGATTCCTAGTTTTCAATATGGAGGGATGGAGCACGTTGGTGCTATTCAGTATAGGGCGAACTCATTGTTTCTAGATGAAGATCCTTCACAGAGTCAATTATTGAGTAGAGCTAGTCTCATTGCGCATGAAGTAGCTCATATGTGGTATGGAAACCTAGTAACTATGGACTGGTTCAACGATGTGTGGACCAAGGAAGTGTTTGCCAATTTTATGGCCGCCAAAATGGTGAATCCTAGTTTCCCTGAAATCAATCACGACTTGAATTTCCTTGTTCGTCATTACCCTTCGGCTTATGGGGTAGATAGAACTGAGGGAGCTAATCCAATTCGTCAGCATTTACCTAACCTCAACGAGGCTGGTCAGATGTACGGTGCCATCATTTACAACAAAGCACCAATTATGATGAGGCAATTAGAGTCGCTTTTGGGTGAAAGAGCCTTTCAAAGTGGTATGCAGGAATACTTGAGTACTTTTTCTATGAAGAACGCTACCTGGCCAGATCTGATTAATATTCTAGACAAACGAACACAAGTAGATCTAAAACGCTGGAGTGATGTTTGGGTGAATACGCCTGGCAGACCTGTTTTCGACCTGAAAGTAGAAGAAGGCTCTGAGGGTGTCACTGCTTCATTGAAGCAGATTGATATGAGTGGAGAAGGAAGGTCTTGGCCGCAAAGCTTTAGGTTGAAACTATATAACACAACCAAGAAAGATAGAAAGGAATTGCAGGTGGTTTCTGCCGATCAGGTTTATGAAGTTAAAATGGATGAGTCTTGGAAGGACTTCAATCTGCTGGCCAATTCCAATGGTATGGGCTACGGACTTTTCCCTGTTTCTTATGACTTGCTGGCTAGTCAGTGGGCAGGGCTTTCTGAGCTTGAAAAGGGAGCTCAACTCATCAATATGTATGAAGCACTGTTGGAGCCTAGAAATGTAGGTCAGGAAGGACAGTACACTCCAACAGAATACCTTGAACTGCTCAAATGGGTTTTGGTGAGAGAGAAAAATCAGTTACTAATTAGCCAGGTACTAGGTCAGCTGAGGTCAGTTTATTGGAATTTACTTTCAGCAGATCAAAGACAAAATGTAGCTCCAGATTTAGAGAGGACACTTTTCCACTGCTTGAACGATTTGCATGATGATCCTTCCATCAAGAAAACCTTTTTCGGAACATTGAGCAGTGTAGCAATCACTGATGCCAATCTTAAAAGACTGTATAGCATTTGGGCTGAAGAGTTGTCTATTGATCAATTGAAGCTGTCTGAAAATGATTTCATTGGTTTGGCATCAAATCTAGCGATTAAGATGCCGGAGAAATCTGCTGAGATAGTGGACAGTCAGATGGGACGCATTCAGAACCCAGACTCAAAGAGAAGATTCGAATTTATTGCTCCGACTTTGTCTAATGAGCAAGCAGTCAGAGATGACTTCTTTGAAACACTGAAAGACGAGAAAAACAGGGAAACTGAATCATGGGTACTCGGTGCTTTGGGTAATTTACATCATCCGCTGAGAAGAAAAGAGTCAATTAAATACATTGAACCAAGCTTAGAGTTGCTACAAGAGATTCAGCAAACAGGAGATATTTTCTTCCCAACGCGTTGGCTAGATCAAACCTTAGGAGATCACAACTCTGTGGAAGCGGTAGAGATTGTCGGGAACTTTCTAGTGGATAACCCTGATTACAATGCCCAGTTGACTATGAAGATTCTTCAGTCGGTTGATATGGCTAAGAGAGCGAGCAAGATACTTGAGAAAACGGCAAAAAAATAAGCCCTATTTCTAGCGGCTCTTTTGTTCATCTGATTTTTCTGACTAGATGATGTCTCTTATTTATACTATTGCCCCATTTTATAGCGACTCGGGTTTGTCATTTCGGTTGTAAAACTAGTAGGAAGAAAGATTAGTTCAATGCAGTTAGCATTAATTATTTGTGAATAGATTATTTCCTCAGAGCGGAGTATTTAAATGTCGCTCCGCTGGAGCTTAGCTTTCGGAGTGCTTGTTTGTTATGACATTAGGCTCCTCTGGAGCCAGGTCAAAGAGATTTTTTATCTTGCGATACTAGGCTTCGATAAAACGAATTTGTCTGTTCTGTTTCTAAGGATAATGCCATGGTTTAGCCACAGCGTGGCGAAATGACGTAACCAAATGCTGCCTCGGAATAGTTAAGCTTCATTGTAGCAAAATGGGCAATTAACCCAAATACCCTGTTCATTTCTACATACGATCTCTTCTTTTGATTCTGTCGTTCAAAGTGAGATAGTGGAGTGTAATCAAAATCCTTAATTCGAGATTTTGTTGATGTTCTAGAGGGATGAATGAAGCCATGGTACCGGCCATTGAAGGGCTAATATCTCCAGCAGCCTCAAGTGTATCTAAGTATTTGGTGACTACTTTTACTTTTTTTGATCTCTTTCTTAAGTATTTAATTAGTGGACTGTTTGCTTTTAAATTGATAGAGATATAGGTTGTCTGATCTTCCCCTCTCGTTAAAAGTCCATAGCTCCAAGTCTGAATAAAGAAATACGTTCTTAATTTTTGATATAGTTCTTGTTGTGCGGTAAAATCTAGAGGTATCTCAAAGTCAGGGTAATTCTCTTCTGTATACTCTATAAACTTGGCTATTGGGTCTTCGTCTGAGTTTTTACTGAGGTTGAAAAATGTCTTAAGTTGGTTTTCAAAGAACTCCATACAAAGCAGTATGCTTTCCACGTCATCATCTTTAAATTCTGTAGAAAGACTTTCTCTCAACTCTTTTTCCATGAGTTGTGCAGAGGCCTGAAAGGAGGTAATTGTTAAGAGTGTGATTATTAGTATGCGATTGATCATACACCAATATAATAAGGCTAAGGGGAATTTTGCTCCGCTAGAGCTTGCTTTTCAGTGATATAGAGTTTTTATGACATTAGGCTCCTCTGGAGCCAAGGTCAAGGTGGTTTTTTTGTCTTGCAATACTAGGCTTCGATAAACAAGCTATCTGTATTGTTTTTGAGGATAATGCCAGACTTAAGCCACAGCGTGGCGAAATGTTATAACACAATCTTTGTAACAAATCAAGCTTCGTAGAAGCGACATGAGCTTTGACATTCTTAGCAACAAAAAAAGCCTTGACGTTTCCACCAAGGCTTTCTAATGAAATTATCTTTTAATTATCCACCGATCTTAACGATCAAGTCAGCAGCTCTGTTAGAGTAACCAGCTTCGTTATCGTACCAGCCAACTACTTTCACTAAAGTACCAGCGGCAGCAGTTAATTTAGAATCGAAGATGTTAGAGTGAGGGTTTCCAATGATATCAACAGATACAATTGGATCTTCAGTGTACTCTAAAATGCCTTTCATCGGGCCTTCAGCAGCAGCTTTCATAGCAGCGTTTACTTCTTCCGCAGTTACTTCTTTATTTACTACAACAGTAAGGTCAGTCAATGAACCATCTGGCACAGGAACTCTTAAAGCAATACCATCTAACTTACCAGCTAGGTGAGGAAGTACCAAACCAACAGCCTTAGCAGCACCAGTAGAAGTAGGGATAATAGAAACCGCACCAGCTCTAGCTCTTCTCAAGTCACCGTGAGGTGCATCTTGAATTCTTTGGTCAGCCGTGTAAGCGTGTACAGTAGAGATGTAACCTTTTTCAATACCGAAGGCATCATCTAAAACTTTAGCCATTGGAGCCAAGCAGTTGGTAGTACAAGAAGCGTTAGAAACGATCTTCTCATCGCCAGTTAAAATTTCTTCATTTACACCCAATACAACCGTAGGGATGTTACCTTTTGCAGGAGCAGAAATTACAACCTTCTTAGCACCAGCTTCAATGTGTCCGCCAGCACCGGCTTCGTCTACGAATCTACCAGTAGATTCTAGTACAACATCAACACCTAAAGTTCCCCAAGGTAAGTTCTTAGGTTCTTTCTCTGCGTAGATTTTAATTTCTGTTCCGTTGACAACGATACCGTCTGCAGTAGAAGATACTGTTCCATCAAATTTGCCATGTACTGAATCGTACTTCAATAGGTGGGCAAGGGTAGCAGTGTCTGTCAAGTCATTGATAGCAACTACTTCAACATTTTCTTTGCTCAATAATGTTTTGAAAGTCAATCGTCCGATTCTTCCAAAACCGTTAATGGCTACTTTTATTTTAGACATGTCCTTTTACGGTTTTATTAGTGATTGTTGTGCCGCAAAACTAGTAAAGCCCGGCACCATTTCAAATATAAATGAATGCTTACAGAAAAGGGTTCCCTGGGAAACGTTTGAAATAATTCGTTCAAAAAGTTTTTGGAATTAAAAATGTGAAATCTATATTTGCACACCGTAAAAAATGGTCCGTTCGTCTAGGGGTTAGGACGCCAGGTTTTCATCCTGGTAACAGGGGTTCGATTCCCCTACGGACTACGAAAAAAGCTCGACTGTGTCGGGCTTTTTTTATTTCATTTGAAGACTGATTCTAGTCTGAAATATCCCTTATAAGGTGTTGATAGATAGATGTTTGCCTGTAGGTTTTTAGGCTCAAAAATTGAATCCTTAGTAAACCTTATTCACATGGTTTTGAATAATTCCCTATCTTTTATCTATGATCCAGAATCCGCTGTACATTCTCACAGTGCTTTGTGGGCTGATCTTTGTCAGTGAGTGGTTAACAAAGAACACCTTTCTTAAACATATCAGTGGTTCGTTATTGGTGATTATTTTAGGAGCCATTTTAGCCAACTTTGGTTTCATACCTTCGGCATCTAATGCTAGCCCTGTTTACGATTCCATTTTTACATACGTAGCTCCAGCAAGTATCTTTTATTTATTGTTAGGGGTAAACCTAAAGGAACTAAGGAAGGCCGGACTTCCTATGCTTATCACTTTTGTGCTAGGGTCTGTTGGGACCACATTGGGGGTGTTGTTGGCATCACAGGTAATAGACTACCAAGCTGTGTTTGGAGAAAACTACCAAGCCATTGCCGGAATGATGACTGGAACCTATACGGGTGGTAGTGCAAATTTCAACGCAGTGGCACTGCATTACGATGTGGTAAGAGAGGGAGCGGTTTATACGGGAATAGTTGTGGCTGATAATATTGTTACTGCTATTTGGATGTTGGTAACCTTGAGTCTTCCTGCACTGATGATGAAGCTCAGGCCACATAAGGAGTTAAAAATGAAAAATGGGGGAGAAATGAACCAATATGCTGAACGAGAGCATGTTGGTCCATTGCGACTTGGTTTGATGCTTTTTATAGGATTGGCAGCAATGATGGTGTCCGATTTGCTGGCTGAGCAAACCGCTATTCCTTCCGTTCTGATTTTAACAACCATAGCTTTAATTCTCGCCCAGATAAAGGCAGTTCAAGACATTCCTGGAGCTAAAATGTTAGGAATGTTTGCAGTCTATTTGTTTTTGGTGGTAGTAGGAGCTTTCTGTGAGGTAACCGCTTTGGTAGAAGTAGGTGAGCATGCGGTGAGTATTCTTCTGTTTACCGTCACCATTGTATTGGTTCATGGCGCTTTTCTGCTGTCGATGGCCCTCATGCTGAAATTTGACTGGTCTATGGTGGCTATTGCGTCACAGGCTAATATTGGAGGAGCAAGTACTGCACTGGCTCTAGCAAAGAGCTTTAAGCGAAATGATTTATTGCTTCCAGCGATTTTAGCGGGTTCACTCGGAACTGGCTTAGGAACTTATCTGGGCTTTTTGATAGCAGGATTGGTTTAGTTATTCAATAATCTCAAAGATCATCCTTATGCCAACTGCCGCAGAGGCACCTTCGTACGAAAAACTTTGGGCGAAAGCTTTTGTTGAATTCGGAACTTTCCAACTGCCGCCCATGGCTACACCTTCGGTTGATGTCATTTCTGCTACGTTTCCGAATACGTTGTAAAAGCCAATGTCTTCAGCAGCCTCGAAGTATACAGGTTTAATTTTTGGATTGTCTTTTAGTAGGTCGCTTTTAGAAAGCTTGAAGGATGATTCGTTGGTCTTGGCAATTTTCTCAAGTTGCTTAAGCATTCGCTTGTCTTGAATTAAAAAGCGGATTCTTGCCCACTCATTTTCCGAAGGCAATCTGAACTTGAATTTTTTCGGAAATGCAGCGCGATCATTTTTGCTCATCTCGTTTAGGTAGGTGTGCATGGTTTCGGTTCTCCAGGCGGCAAAGTTCTTGGCCTGTTCATAGCTTATCCCCATAATTGGCATTAAAGCCAGTTCGTCCGAAGCAATAAATTTTTCCTTTAATTCCTCTTCTGAGTGTCCTTCAAATACTTCTGCCCAAAGTGAGTAGTTAGGTTCGGCATTTTTAAATTCAACGCTTTCTCTTCCGTGTTTTTGAGCTAATGAGGCCAGATAGTCTTTATATACGTAGGCTGGTACTTCAGTAATATCTATGCACAACCTTGAATTTACTGGTAGCGTGTTAGAGGCACATAAATATTGAGTGTCTTGTCTGTTGCAGGGAGCACACTCTTTGAAGTCTCCAGCGAAAAACATAGGTACTAGAGAGAAAAACCATAAGGCAATAGCTTTCATGAATAGGAAATTAGGGTCATGAATTTATGCTTTTAAACCTATAATAGAAAATATCCGCTACTCGTGCTCAAAGAGGGTGCATACCGCCCCAGCTGGGTCTTCAATCATGCAGAATTTGCCATAACCCGTCATGCTTTTTACTTCTGTAAGAAGCTTACCGCCCTTTTCTTTTACAGCCTTGCTACTGGCTTCAATGTCAGCAACATTAATGTACATCATCCATTGAGAAGGGATGTGCGCATTAGGTCCCTTCTTATGGCAGATGCCTGCTTTGGGAGTGCCTTCCATTGTCATATTAAAGTCTTCATAATCTCCCATAGAGAGTCCTTCAGGTTTCCACCCAACTACTTCAGCATAAAAGTCTTTGACTTCTTCTGCATTATTGACGGTTAGGTCTATCCAGCCAATTGATCCTACTGATTTATCCATGTTCTTTTATTTCAAATGAAGTCTTTTCAAGGAATAAGGTACTCATACTTTAGTATGATATTGCGATTTAGTACTGTCGGTATGAGGTTCTTTTAAATATTTACTTCACTATAAGTCCCAGTAATCGAACATCGAATTAAGGAACACTCTGCCCTTTTGAGGCTACCCAAATCTCAAACCATTCTTGGCGGCTAAGTTTAATTTCTACAGCATCGGCTGCAGCCTTTATTCGTGCCAATTTACCGGAGCCAATAACTGGAATAATACCTGCCGGATGTGCCAATAGCCAGGCGTACATTACTTGGTCTATAGTTGCTCCATGATTATCTCCAATTTTATGGAGTACATTTTTCAACGTCATCATTCTGTGTGTCTGAGCATTGAAAATACTACCGCCACCTAATGGAGACCAAGCCATTGGGTGCATGTTGAGTTCTTGGCATAAGTCTATGCTACCGTTGTCGAATTCGTGTAGTGCAATTGCCGATATTTCTATCTGGTTGGTAACTAATTTGAAATCTAGAGCGGCTTGAAGTGCCTTGAATTGTGACGGAAGAAAATTACTAACACCAAAGTGTTTTACCTTTCCTTGAGCTTTAAGTTGGGAGAATGCTCTGGCTACCTCATTTGGATTTATAAAAGGATCGGGTCTGTGAATGAGCAGTACATCTATAGCCTCAATGCCCATAGCTTTTAAGGAGTTTTCGGCAGACCAAACTATGTGTTCAAAACTAGTGTCGTAATGCTTTACATAGTGATCTGGTCTTTTGTCAGAAACCAGCTTGATGCCACATTTGGTGACAATCTTAAGTTTTTGCTTCAGGCTGCTTGGTAAGGCTTTGCCAAAAAGTTCTTCGCAAGCATAATCTCCATATATATCTGCATGGTCAAAGGTGTCAATACCTAGCTCTAGGCACCCCTCAACAAGCTCTTCAACTAGTTTCTTAGAATAGTCCCAATCGGCTAATCGCCAAACACCTTGAACCAACCGGGAAATACTTAACTCATTATTCAACTTGATTTGCTCCATCTGAATCGTTTAGTTTGTCAATCTCTAGAAATGCCCAATTATAACAAAATACAGAGTTAGATATGTTGAAAATTCTTCACAATCCGAGATGTCAAAAGAGTAGACAAACCCTTCAGCTGATAGAAGAGAGCGGTGAAATGGTAACCGTAGTAGAGTACCTAAAAACAGTTCCAACAAAAGATGAGCTAAAAGGTATTATCAATATGTTGGGAATAGAGCCTTTAGATTTAGTGAGAAAAGGGGAGGCTGTTTACAAGGAAGAATTTAAGGGTAAAGACTTAGATAATTATCAGTGGATTGAAGCAATGGTTCAAAATCCGAAGTTGATCGAACGCCCTATTGTTATCAAGGGTGATAAAGCTATTATTGGCCGACCGCCAGAAAAGGTAAAGGAGCTATTGGGGTAATTGGCCGGTCTGGCTTTCATGCTTGATAATTTGAATAATCGCTCTGATTGAAGGGTGAAGCTTAATACTCCGTTTGTATGGTCATAAAAAAGAAAGGCTAATTCTCACCAAGCGAGGATTAGCCTTTCTTTATTCGATTTAATTTAGTCTCAAATAGTACTGAGTTTACTAGGTTGTTCAGTGTAGCTTGGCTCAATTTTTCCACGCTTCTTTCTAGACTTCTTTTTCTTTAGCTTATTCACCCAAATAATGGTGCCAGTTACTGGCAAACTAGTGGCAATTAAACAGGTGATAAAGTAGATGATTTTAGAGAAGGTACCGAAAACATAACCCATGTGAAGTGCCTTTATAGAGCTACCTACGCGTTCATTAAATGGTTTCTCAGAGAAAATATTTTTTTGTTCAACTGTGCCAGTGTATTTGTTTAATGTGATTCTGTCGCTGCCAGATGGTGCAAAAAAGCCAACTTTAGCTTTAGAAATAGATATGGAAGTTGCATCATCGTTTGGAATTGTGATGCTGTAGTTTCCATCGTAATCTAGCACTTCGCCTGCTTTGGCCAAAGTAGCATCTATGGTTAGAGGAGTTTGGCCTTCATAAGAAACTTCTGGTTTCTGTTCTTCCTGCGGTGCTTGTCTAGACCTGTCTACGCCAAGAACATTGTACAAGCCAGTACGGTACCAGTCGAACGACCACTGCAATCCGGTTAGTCCCATAATGAGCAAGAATATGGCAGAATAGAAACCAAGGGCATTGTGCAAATCATGATTGAATCTTTTCCAATTGCCGTTCCATTTAATTTTTAGGCCTTGCTTCCATGCCTTAACTTTTTGCGGAAACCAGATCACCATTCCAGTTATGGTCAGTAGTACAAAAATGATGGTGGCCCAACCAACAATCGGCCTTCCTATGCTGGAATCTAGCATTAACCAGCGGTGAAGACGAAACATGGTCATAAAGAATTCTGAGCTGGAAGTTGAGGTGTCGCCTAGTATTTCTCCATTATATGGGTTAATCAAATAGTTTGTGCCTCGTCTTTCTCCTTCTTTTCTAATGCTGATGGTGTATGCCCTTTTTTCGTTGGCAGGGATAGAAATAGAGGATACGTTTTGCTCTGGAAACTCATTCTTAGCGATGCTAATTAGTTCATCGGAGCTAAGTCTTTGACCATTAGCTGGTACCTCTACAAAGAATTTGTCTCTTTCAATAAACTGTTCAATTTCCGTTCTGAATGTATAGATGGTTCCAGTTAGGCAAACCACAAATAGAATAAGTCCTGCTGCAATTCCCATCCATAAATGAATGTCGTTAAATAATTTTCGAACTCTTTTCCAGGTAGATTTGGGCTTCATAATAAGAGAAAGACTTCCTTGATGGCTGTCTTTATTTAGACTTAGTTTAATTAAAAGACAAATGTAATAGGAGAACTTTTAATAGGCAATCACTAGTACTAGTGAGTGTGAATTAGCTGATGTGATTACAGGTTGATGTTAATCCTAAGGTTTTCAGGTGCTTAGGTGTTTGTGCTAAGAAACCTGTAAGAAGCAGATCAATTTTTCTTGGGAATAGTGAAGTGGAAGGTACAGCCTTCTATTCCATCAGACTCTACCCAAATCCTTCCATCATGATGATCGATGATTTTTTTGCTGTGTGCCAAGCCAACACCAGTGCCATCATACTCGCCTTTGTGAGATAGTTTCTGAAAAATCTGGAAGACTTTAACTTGATATTCAGGAGCAATGCCAATACCGTTGTCTGTAACAGAAAATGACCAATGCGTATCATTCTCTGTGGAGTCTATACTTACCAGAAGTGGTCTGTTCTTGTTCTTAAACTTAATGGAGTTACTAATTAGGTTCTGAAAGAGTAAGCGTATTTCGGTTTCGTAGCCATAGATTGTAGGGAGTTTGGTTGATTCTATAGTAGCCTTATTCTCAGAAATGATTTGTGCTAAATCTACCTTTATAGATCTCACAATTTCATTACAGTCTATTTTTGAGATCTCTTTAGTTTGCCCCACTTGGTTGAACATCATTAAGTCTTTAACCAAATCGCTCATTCTTTGACTAGACTGAGTAATGTAGCCTAGAATTTCTTCTCCCAGCTCATCGAACTTACCTCCATATTCCATTTTAAGAAGGTCGCACATACTTACTAGCGTACGCAGTGGTTCTTGCAAATCGTGCGATGTGGCATACGAGATTTGATTGAGTTCTTTGTTTTTGGCTTCCAGCCTGTTTCTGGCAAGTGCAATTTCTCGAAGTCTTATTTTTTGAGTTCTGTATGTAGAAAGATAGTCAACGGTGATGCCTACAAAAGGGACTACATAAGAGATGGTTTTTAAGAAGTGCGCTATATTAAAGTGTGAGTCGTGAAGTTCGGAAGACCCAAATACCATATGCAACTGAGTGGCTATTGCAGGAACCATGCTCCAAATAAGTGCTTGGCTGAATATGCTTTTCTCCTTTTTCTGAAATTTTGGAAGTGCCCATAAAGCCAATACTATAAAGAGTACCAATGGAGCTACATCAAACGGTCTTGTAATCCATTGATTAGGGAATTGTGTGCTTGGTAAATGGCTGCTAGTGGCACAAATACGAATAAGTATATATGAGCTTATTAAGAAACCCAGGCTAGAAATAAGAACTAGTCTATTTCTTCTTCGCCTCTTTCTATAGAGACCTAATATAAAGATGGCTACTCCAACTAGTAAGATGAGTGCTTTAAAGGTTCTAGAGAGACCCCATGTAAAGGGGATGAAATCGGAATTATCGCTGACTGAGTTAATGATTTGTGTTGCGGAAAGTGCATGAAAGGCGTCTATAAAGCCTGCTGAAAGCAAAGCCATGCCGATTATAGGAGTTGCAGAGTTGCCTGTAATTCTATATTGAACAAATGCCAATACTGCCGTGGCCATGGCAATAATTACTCCCGACCATTCAAGAATTAAGTGTACAAAAGCTCCGGTAAATGCTCGAAGTAACGTGTCATGAATGGCGTCTTCTGGCAAATTTGTAAGACCCTCCAGTTCTGCTGTTCCTATTGGGCTAGCAAAGTTTACTCCAGATAATAATAGAATTAAAGGTAATACGCTTATTAGAATTGTACCGAGTAAAATGCCTTTAGTAAGTGGCTTCTCGTGTGTATCGTGTATCCATTCCATAAAAAGTACCTTTAATATAATGGTTTGCAATTACTTATATTAAATACTGTCATGAAATGTGAACCGCATCAACATAAAGATTGCTGAGGATGGCTCAAATTGAGATCGAATTTCTACAAAAAGAAAGCCTACTTCCTGTTAGAGAGTAGGCTTCTATATCTTTTTGAGCTATTGTTTAATAGCCAAGTGTGTTGAGCATGGTTTGCTCTACTTGCTCCTCGGCAAACACCCGATTAACCAAATTTCCGTTTTCATCATGATCAATAAGTACGTGCTTAGGGGCAGGAATAAGGCAGTGCTGAATTCCTCCATATCCACCTAGAGATTCTTGATAGGCTCCCGTATGGAAGAATCCTACATAAAGATTTTCGTCTTCTTCAATAAGAGGAAGGAACACTTCAGAAGAGTGAGCCTCAGAGTTGTAGTAGTCCATGCTGTCGCAGGTTAATCCACCCATGTTTACTTTATGGAAAGGATGGTCCCACTTGCTGATTGCCAACAAAATATACTTCTGATTCAAGCCCCAAGCATCTGGTAAATGCGTAATGAAAGAGCCATCAATCATATACCAAAGCTCTTTGTCGTTTTGCAGCTTTTGATCCAGGATTGAGTAGATGTGCGCACCACTTTCACCAACGGTGAAGCTTCCAAATTCTGTAATGATGTTTGGTACAGGTACATTGCTTTTGTTGCATATCCACTGAATGTTTTCAACAATCTGCTCTACCATGTACTCATAGTCATACTCAAAGGTAAGAGAGGTTTTTATGGGAAAACCACCACCAATATCTATTGTGTCAAGCGTAGGACAAACCTTTTTTAGTTCGCAATATTTATAGATAAAGCGGCTCAATTCACTCCAATAATAAGCAGTGTCCTTAATGCCAGTGTTAATAAAAAAGTGAAGCATTTTCAACGAAGCCTTACTGCCTTCAATATGCTCTTTGTAGTAGTCTTTAATGTCGCCATATCTAATCCCTAACCTTGAAGTGTAAAATTCAAAGTTTGGTTCTTCATCGGCTGCTACTCTTATACCTACTTTAAAGTCTCCTTTAATGTCTTCTTTATAGGTGTCTAGCTCATTCATGTTGTCAAGAATTGGAATGCAATTCTTGAATCCATCATTGATCAAATCGCTGATGTATTGTTTATAGAGAGGTCTTTTGAATCCATTACATACCACCAAAATGTCTTTGTTTATTTTCCCTTTTTGGTGGAGGCTTCTAATAATAGGAATGTCAAAAGCAGATGATGTTTCAATCTGACAACCATTTTCAATCACCTTATCTAGTACAAAACTGAAATGGTTAGACTTTGTGCAATAGCAATAAGTATAAGAGCCTTCATATTTATGCTTCTTCATGGCCTTTTCGAACCAATTCTTAGCACTTTGAATGTTCTGAGATATTTTAGGTAAATAGGTGATCCTCAAGGGAGTGCCATGTTCTTGGATAATGTCCTTTAAGGGTACATCGTGAAATTCCAGGTACTTACCATTTACTTTGAATTCGTTGGTAGGGAAATCGAAAGTTTGGTCAATCAGGTCGTAATAACTCTTCATCTAAATGGATTCTCTAATGATAGATCGCAAAGATTAAAACAAATTATGAAATGCGAATAAGCTTAAAATTAAAAAACATCGAAGAAATTCCGAACCTTGAAATAGCAGCTTTATTCTTAAGCTAAATGACCATAAATTAGCATTTTTGCAAACACAGGAAAAAGATACAATTATGTCGAACAAACCGATTAGCTCATTCATTGAAAAACACTATCGCCATTTCAATGCCGCAGCACTGGTAGATGCTGCTAAAGGCTATAAACTACATTTAGCCGAAGGCGGTAAAATGATGGTTACTTTGGCCGGAGCCATGAGTACGGCAGAGCTTGGAATGAGTTTAGCCGAAATGATTCGTCAAGATAAAATCGATATCATCTCCTGCACAGGTGCCAACCTAGAAGAAGATATTATGAATTTGGTGGCTCACTCGCACTATGAAAGAGTGCCAAACTATAGAGACTTAACTCCGAAAGAAGAGTGGGCGCTTTTAGAAAAAGGGCTCAACAGGGTAACGGATACATGTATTCCGGAAGAAGAGGCCTTCAGAAGATTGCAGAAACACATTTTTCATCAGTGGAAAACTGCAGAAGATGCAGGAGAAAGATATTTCCCTCATGAGTACATGTACAAAATGTTGCTTTCTGGCGATCTAGAAGAATACTATGAAATTGACCCGAAAAACAGTTGGATGCTCGCAGCTGCAGAGAAGAATATTCCTATTGTAGTTCCAGGTTGGGAAGACTCTACCATGGGGAACATATTTGCCTCTTACTGCATAAAAGGCGAGTTAAAGCCTTCTACAATGAAGTCGGGAATTGAATACATGACTTGGCTAGCTGGTTGGTATAAAGATAATTCAGCAGGCAAAGGAGTCGGGTTCTTCCAAATTGGTGGAGGTATTGCCGGTGACTTCCCAATCTGCGTAGTACCAATGATGTATCAAGACTTGGAAATGCACGATATTCCTTTCTGGAGTTATTTCTGTCAAATTTCAGATTCAACCACCAGCTACGGTTCTTATTCAGGTGCGGTTCCGAACGAGAAGATCACGTGGGGTAAACTAGATATAGATACGCCTAAATTCATCGTAGAGTCTGATGCTACAATTGTAGCACCATTGATTTTCGCTTACTTATTAGACTGGTAATTAGCATTAAATAGAATATGAGGAAGATAAGACTAGTGGAGGTTCGCTCAGAAATTGCTGCGGGCACTAGAGGGGCAAGCATGGGAGTAGACGCCATGAAAATTGCCAGTATTAAAAGGCACTCAAATTTCTTTATGCGTTTTGAGCCTGTAAGTATTCAGGATGAAAACCAACTGCTGTTTGCACAACCACAGTTTAAGTTTGCCAAATATGCCGAAGGTGTTTTTACCATGGTAGACAGGGTTTGTGAAACTATAGGTGGCCTGCGTGAGCAAGAGCTTTTTCCTATTGTTTTAGCGGGAGATCATTCAACTGCAGCCGGAACCATTTGTGGCATTAAAAAGGCTCATCCAGATAGAAGGCTAGGTGTTATATGGATAGATGCTCATGCCGATTTTCATTCGCCATATACTACGCCATCAGGAAACATGCATGGCATGTCTTTGGCAATGGCTAGCGCAATGGATAATGAAGAGTGTGAAGTAAATGATGTAGAAGAGGAAACCGAAGCTATTTGGGAAAAAATAAAGCAAGTAGGCGGAAATGGTCCGAAAATAGACCCTCAAGATATTGTCTACATTGGCGTTCGAGATACTGAGGCACCAGAAGATCACCTAATTGAAAAATACGGCATCAAAAACTTCACTACTGAAGAAGTAAATAAAATTGGGGTTGCCAAAGTAGCCAGTCAGGCTTTGGAAATTCTTAAAGACTGCGACCAAATTTATATCTCTTTCGATGTAGACAGTTTAGATACAAGTGTGTCTACAGGAACAGGAACTCCAGTTCCAAACGGGCTGCAGAAAGAACAAGCTTTTGAGCTAAACCGTGAGTTAATTAAAGATAAAAGGGTTTGTTGTTGGGAAATTGTAGAGGTGAACCCAACTTTGGACACTGAAAATAAAATGGCCGAGCATGCTTTCGAAATTTTGGAAGCAACTACCGACTCATTGATCGAGAATTTCTAATACATGGAGCAACAGATTAAACAAGGGATTTCGGAAGCCCTGAAAGCACTTTATTCACATGAGCTTTCTGCTGATGATATTGCCTTGCAACCCACCCGAAAAGATTTTGAAGGAACCTATACATTCGTAACCTTTCCATTAGCCAGAGTTTCTAGGAAAAATCCTGAAGAAACTGGCAATGAAATAGGACAGTATTTGGTTGAAAACACCTCGGTTGTTTCAGGTTTCAATACAGTTAAAGGCTTTTTGAATCTTTCTATTTCTGAGGGTTCTCAGGTGCAACAGTTTGCTCAAATGTTCGATGGAGCAAATGTTTCTGAATCACCAGCATTTAGTATTCCTTCTACGGGTAAAACGGTGGTGGTAGAATATTCATCTCCAAATACCAACAAGCCTCTTCACTTGGGTCACCTGAGAAATAACTTCTTAGGTAACTCAGTGGCCAGAATTCTAGAAGCTGCCGGAAATGACGTGAAAAAGGTGCAGATCATTAACGATCGAGGCATTCATATCTGTAAGTCTATGCTGGCTTGGCTTAAGTTTGGCGAGGGCGAAACCCCAGAAACATCAGGCCTTAAAGGCGACCACCTAGTAGGCAAATATTATGTAGAGTTCGATAAAGCATATAAAGCTGAAATCGCTCAGCTGGTAGAAGATGGAATGGAGAAGGAGCAAGCAGAAAAAGAAGCTCCGATCTTACTAGAAGCGCAAGAAATGCTTCGCAAGTGGGAAGAAAAAGACCCTGAAATCTACGCCCTTTGGGAGAAAATGAACGGTTGGGTTTACAATGGGTTCAATGCCACCTACGAGCGAATGGGGGTTGATTTCGATAAACTCTACTATGAAAGTGATACCTACTTAATAGGAAGAGATAGAGTGCTTGAAGGTCTTGAAAAAGGTGTGTTCTTCAAAAAAGAAGATGGTTCTGTTTGGGTCGATTTAACCGATGAAGGGCTTGATGAAAAACTGCTTCTTCGAAAGGACGGTACTTCAGTTTATATGACTCAAGACATTGGAACGGCTTTAATGCGTTTCGATGATTTTCCTGGTTTAAGTCAGTTGATTTATACGGTAGGAAATGAGCAGGAGTATCATTTCAAGGTTCTATTCCTTATTCTGAAGAAGTTAGGCTACGAGTGGGCCGATGCTTGCTATCACCTTTCTTATGGAATGGTAGACTTACCAACTGGTAAGATGAAGTCGCGTGAAGGAACGGTGGTAGATGCCGATGACCTGATTCAGGAAATGGTAGATACGGCTAAAGCTAGAACCGAAGAGCTAGGCAAGATAGACGGGTTCTCTGCCGAAGAGGCAGCTGAGCTTTACGAAAAGCTTGGATTGGGTGCAGTGAAGTACTACCTCATGAAAGTAGACCCAAGAAAACGTATGCTTTTCAACCCTGAAGAGTCTATCGAATTTCAGGGGAATACAGGGCCGTTTATTCAGTACACTTATGCCAGAATTAGTGCAATTCTTCGCAAGGCGAGCCAGCTAGGGGTGAGCATAGAGAATATTGATTTCGATCAGGTGAGTGAAGTGCATCAGACGGAAAAGGATTTGATTTTTGCCATCGGTCAGTATAAAGAAAAACTGCAATTGGCTGCAGAAACTTACTCTCCAGCCATTATTGCACAGTTCGTATATGATTTGGCTAAGGAGTACAACAGGTTCTATACGGAGATTTCAATTTTCAATGAAGATGATGCTGTGCTGATGCAATTCAGAATAGCCCTATCTGCCCTTACTGCAGAAACAATCAAAGTAGGCATGAGGTTATTGGGAATTGAAGTGCCAAACAGAATGTAGAGCTATGAATCTGGAGAGGATACCAGATTTGGCGCTAGTTTAGATGCCAGTTGTGGTCTCCTCACAGCAACTAAAAACACCGCTGTGTCTTCTCAGAGGTGTTTAGATGTCAGTTTTTACAGCGATGCATAAAGTGTCAGTTTCGGTGTCCTCACCAAAACTAGAAACCTGATAAGACAACGAGTTTGGCGATAAAAGAATTAGTACTATGAAATACCTAAGTCTGTTTTTATTGCTCTTATGGCCACTAAAATCAAATAATATGAACTTTTACGATTTTGAACTGAAAGGAATAGATGGTGAGCAAGTGGATTTGAATGCCTATAAGGGCAAGAAAATCCTTATTGTGAATGTGGCTTCAGAATGTGGCTATACGCCTCAGTATGAAGACTTACAGAATCTACATGAGCAGTTCGGTAATAAGGTAGCGGTGTTTGGTTTTCCGGCAAATAACTTTGGAGGGCAAGAGCCTGGCACTAATCAAGAGATAGTAGAATTCTGCCAAGCCAACTATGGCGTTTCGTTCCAAATGTTCGAGAAGATATCAGTGGTAGGCAAAGACAAGCATCCACTCTATAAGTGGCTCAAAGAGCAAAGCGGAGAAGAGCCTAACTGGAACTTCTGTAAATATTTGCTCGATGAGAACGGAAAGGTGTTAGCTTTTTACCCATCATCAGTTAATCCGCTAGACGAACAAATTACAGCTAAGCTTTAATCATGAAAAAGTGGCTCGAAGCATTCCGTTTAAGAACCTTGCCTTTGGCCATGGCCTCCATTGGTATGGGCGCTTTTTTGGCGGCTTCTTCGGGTAATTTTGATTGGAGTATTTTTGGGCTTTGTGCTTTAACAACACTCTTTCTTCAAGTGCTTTCTAATCTGGCCAACGATTATGGAGATTCCATTCATGGTGCAGATAGTATTGACCGAACTGGGCCACAACGTGCGGTACAAAGTGGAGCCATTACCAAAGGCGCAATGCTCAGAGCAATCATTGTATGTTCGGTGCTAGCACTGGCAAGTGGAGTGGCTTTAATCTTGCAAGCCTTTGGTGGTTTTGGAGAGGTCTTTTGGTATTTCTTAGGCTTAGGGGGGCTCAGTATTCTGGCTGCTATAACCTACACAGCTGGTAAAAAGCCCTACGGATATGCTGGTTTGGGGGATATTAGTGTAATGATTTTCTTTGGTTTTGTTGCAGTGATGGGTAGTGCCTATCTCTACGAGCAAACCATTAATTGGCTTTATGCTCTTCCTTCAATAAGTGTTGGTTTGTTCTCTGTTGCAGTATTGAACTTGAACAATATCCGTGATATAGAATCTGATAAAAAGGCAGGAAAGAAATCTGTGCCAGTGCGCATTGGTAGAGATGCTGCTGTTATTTACCATTGGCTGTTATTAGTACTTGGTGTTGCAGCTTCCATTGTATTTGCTGCAATACAATTTGAAGGTGCCCAGCAATTACTGTTTTTGCTTGCCTGTCCATTGCTCTTCATTAATGCTAGGGCTGTGAAAATTTACACCTCTTCAGACCGATTGGATCCATTCCTGAAGCAAATGGCCTTAAGTACTTTACTTTTTGTGTTATTATTCGGAATTGGGCAAATTATTTAATGCTCATCGGTGTTCCTTCCTTGACTTTCATGTCCTACTTATTAATTTTAAGTAATTCCAATCTGAGCTTATGAGTTCCAGAAAATCTAACCATATAGACCTCCAATGCCAGTTTTGTCAGAGCAGAGGAGATAGTCATTTTTCAGAGTTACCTACGGACGACCTAGAAGTACTTTCATCGCATAAATCGTGTGTTACGTACAAAAAGGGGCAAACGCTTTTCTATGAAGGAACCAGGCCTATGGGTATTTTTTGTATCAATCACGGAAAGGTGAAAGTATACAAAATGGGCTCCAATGGTAAAGAGCAGATTCTATTCATTGCTCAGCCAGGAGATTTTCTGGGGTATAGGTCTTTGCTAAGTGAAGAGTTTTATGGGGCTACCGGAACGGTGCTTGAGCAAGCTGCAATATGCTTTATACCTAAGAGCGACTTTCTATCTATTTTAAGTAAGAACCCAGCATTCTTTCAAAAGCTAATGAAAGCGGTTTGCCATGAACTTGGTGTTATGGAGGAGAAATTGGCGCAACTAGCTCAAAAGTCGGTAAGAGAGCGACTGGCTGCTACCATCATTATGCTGAAAGAGACCTACGGAATGGAAGGTGAGGGTAGTGATGTAATCGATATAGCACTTTCTAGAGAAGATTTAGCCAATATAGTGGGCACCGCAACGGAGACAGTTATTCGCCTGCTTTCCGATTTTAAATCAGATGGACTCATCGGTTTAAAAGGGAAGAAGATACAAGTGCTAGATGCTCAGCGATTAATTCACGAAGCAGATTTCTACGCATAAGGCTTTTGTAAAAGCCAATTTCGAGTTTAAGAGATAACAAGACTCTATAGATGTTTTTGGTCGCTTTTACCCAGACCTTTTAAGGAGAGTCCTAGTTGATCTGTTATGCCCTTGGGGAAATTTAAGGAGGGATAAGCTTTCTGGTTTCTGCCATTAGCTTACTCTAAATGAATGGTAAACATGATTTTAATCATGTTTTAGTCTGATGGCCATCAATCACAACTTTTAGCGGTCCACATACCTTTGATTACCAATTAAATCTAAGGTAGTGAAACAGACCATACTCTTAGCTTCAGCCTCACAGGCTAACTTAATTCCTCTGCTAGAAAGCACTGAGGGTGTGTTAGCTCCAATCAATCAGAAGTATTGTAAGGTGTTTTTCATTGAGCAATTGGAAAAGGCTCATGTGTCTTCTGGGGCTCAGACTTCTAAGAAAGTTTCGGAGAGTCTAGATTCTCAGGTAGAGTATGAGATGGGTGTTGAAGAGTACACCAAGAGCCATGGAATTGAGGTGGAAACCTTAAAGAAAGTAGAAACGGAAACTTTGATTAGTGAAAGTTCTGTGGCCGATTTAATGGTGATTGATCTTCAAAGTGCACAACATAAAAGTGCACCTGATTGGCTGAATTATCTTATTGAGTTTTCTGCTTGCCCATTGCTACTGTTGCCGGGTAATGTTGATGTAGAATGCTTGGTAGCTGCCCACGATGCCAGTCAAGAGACAGTGAAAATGATGAAGGGTTTTCTTAAACTTTTCAATGAAGACTTAAGAAATCTGCCGCTTTCATTGCTTATGTCTGACCCCGAAAGCGAGTTAGAGATGGAGCGTGAAAAGGTGTTCATTAAATACCTAAAAGTTTACTTTCAGAATATTGGTGCCCAACACCTATACGATGAAGCTTTTCCAAGCCTATTCAGGTATGTACAGAATGAATGCGATAAACCAATGCTTATTGTCAATACCGATTTGGGGCGACAGATTTTAGAGAGCACCGAACAGTTCGAGACTCAAATTCTAGAACATCCAATTTTCATCTTCAAAGACTGAGCATGCGAGAGACCATTGAAAAGCAACAAACCACTTGCTATCACTGTGGAGATGAATGTTACACAGGCCAGATAACGGCCGATGAAAAAGATTTTTGCTGCACTGGGTGCAAAACAGTTTATGAGATTTTATCTGAAAATGAGCTTTGCGATTACTACACCTTAGAGCAGAACCCAGGGATAACACAAAAGAATAAAACCGCTCTTTTCGACTTTTTAGACAATGAAGAAATTGTCAGGTCTTTGCTAGAGTTCTCTGATGGAAAGCATGAGCGAATCACTTTAAGCATTCCTAATATCCATTGTAGTAGTTGTATCTGGCTGCTAGAACATTTGGACAGGCTAAACCCTGGGGTGTTAGATTCTAAAGTCAATTTCAGTCAGAGAAGGCTGACAGTTCATTACAACTGTCAAGAAATTTCATTGCGCCAACTGGCAGAAGGACTAGATAGAATTGGCTACACACCAGTTTTTAACTTAGAGAAGAAGGAAGAGTCTAACAGTGTTTATCAGCAGTTCGATAAGCAATTGCTCATAAAAATGGGTATCGCAGGCTTTTGCTTTGGTAATGTAATGCTACTGAGCTTCCCCGATTACCTCGGAATAACTTCGCTTGAGTATAATTATCAGGTCTTTTTCAGGTGGTTAAATGCGGTATTGGCTTTGCCTGTGGTTTTCTACAGTGGTTGGGATTACTTCGTTTCGGCCTTCAAATCTATCCGTCAGAAATATGCCAATATAGATGTGCCAATTGCCCTAGGGCTAGTGGTGCTGTTTTTACGCAGTGTCTATGAGGTGGCTTCAAAAACGGGTTCTGGCTATTTCGATTCACTCGTTGGCTTAGTGTTCTTTCTGCTCATTGGTAAATGGTTTCAGAACAGAACGTATCAGGCGCTTTCTTTCGACAGAGACTATAAGAGTTACTTTCCGCTGGCTGTACTAAAGTTGGTAGGTAAAGAGTATAAACCTATCATTGTGAATGATCTGGAGAAAGGTGATGAAATGCTTATTCGCAATGCCGAGCTGATCCCTGCCGATTCAATCTTAATCGATGATCAGGCTTTTATCGACTATAGCTTTGTAACGGGTGAGGCAGAACCTGTGCAGAAAAGCAAGGGGCAATACATCTATGCTGGTGGACGAATTGCAGGAAAACAGGCTAGGTTCATCATTCAAAGGCCAGTTTCTCAAAGTTACCTGACTTCGCTTTGGAATGAAGAAGGCTACGAAAGGAAGGAGAAATCGCTCAAGCTAATAGATAGAGTGAGTCAGTATTTCACCATTGCCATAGTAGCTATTGCCATTGTGTCGGCAGTTTACTGGCAGTTTACTGATCCATCAAAAACATGGCTGGTCTTTACTTCAGTCTTAATTATTGCCTGCCCATGTGCTTTGGCACTTTCAACACCGTTTACCCAAGGCAGCATTCTCAGAGTACTTGGAAAGCACCATTTGTTTCTTAAGAATGCTGATGTAATTGATGATCTACAAAAGGTTGATACCATCATTTTCGATAAAACAGGGACTATCACAGATCCGAAAGCAAAGCAAATCGAATTTGAGGGCGAAGAATTAACAGCTGCCGAGGCTTCTTTGGTTGTGGCAGCCGTTTCGAGCAGTACCCACCCATTAAGCAGGTATGTCAAAGAATTTTTGAATGCCGAGCCAGATGTCTATCAGATTGAGTCGTTTGAAGAAGTTACTGGCAAGGGCATTTTGGCTGTGGTAAGTGGGGTAGAGGTGAAGCTAGGTTCGGCAAAGTTTATAGGAATGGAAAGCCTTGAAGAAGCCAAATCTAGTGCTGTTTACTTAACCATAAGCGGTAAGTACAGAGGGGTATTTAAGGTGAATAACACCTATAGAAATGGATTGAAAGAGGTGATTGAAGAGTTGTCTCTGGCGAATGAGCTCAAGCTGCTCTCAGGAGATAATGATCAGGAAAGGGCTGCATTGACTGAATTGTTTCCAAAAGGAACCGAAATGCAGTTTGAACAAAAGCCTGACGATAAATTGAAGAAAGTGCAAGCTTTGCAAAAGAATGGTCATCGGGTAATGATGTTCGGTGATGGCCTCAATGATGCTGGAGCACTAAAGCAGAGTAATGTTGGTGTTGCTATTACAGAAGATATTTCATCTTTCAGCCCAGCCTGTGATGCTATTATGGATGCCAATGCTTTTAAGAAATTAGGTAGTTTACTGTCATTAATTACCGAAGGGAAAACGGTGGTTATAGCAAGCATGGCCATTTCATTGATGTATAACGTGGGTGGCATCACCTTCGCGGTATTGGGTATTCTTACTCCGCTTTTTGCGGCAGTGCTAATGCCTTTGAGTAGTATTTCTGTGGTGGCTTTTACCACCGCAATGGTAAGGTTAAGAGCAAAAAGAAAGGGATTGTAATATGTCGGTTATTCTAGTTCTAATTGTTACCAGCATTATTGTAGCAATTGTCTTTTTAGGAGCCTTTTATTGGGCAGTGAGGTCTGGGCAATATGACGATACCTATTCGCCTTCAGTGAGAATGTTATTTGAGGAAAAGAAAAAGAAGAAAAATGAAGAAGGAGCTGGAATTGCTGAAAAAGTATGATGTGCCCGTGCCTCGATACACCAGTTATCCAACGGTGCCCGATTGGCAGGTAAACACCTTCACAAAGAAGGGCTATAAAGAACTAGTTCAACAGTCATTTGCCAAGCATGGTAAAGATGGTTTGAGCCTCTACATCCACTTGCCATACTGTGAGAGCCTCTGTACTTACTGTGGTTGCAATACTCGCATTACGGTAAATCATGCAGTGGAAGGTCCATATATTCAAGCTCTTATTAAGGAATGGCAGCTTTATTTACAGGTTTTAGGAGAGCGGCCAACCATTAAAGAAATTCATTTAGGGGGCGGAACCCCTACCTTCTTTTCACCTAAACATCTGAAGGAGCTCATTGTAGGTCTGCTGGAATATGCAGACCTGCACGAGCGATATGAGTTTAGCTTTGAAGGACACCCAGGCAATACTACTTACGACCATCTGAAAGCCTTGGCCGAGGTTGGTTTTACACGAGTCAGTTTTGGCATTCAAGACTTCGACCCGAAGGTGCAAGAGGCTATCAATAGAAGACAGAGCTTTGAAGAGGTTGAACAAGTAACCCTATGGTCTAGAGAGTTAGGCTATAAGTCGGTGAATTTTGACCTTATTTACGGACTGCCATTTCAGACCCTTGAGAGCATTCAAGATACTATTGATTATGTGTCTGAATTAATGCCTGATAGAATCGCTTTTTATTCTTACGCACACGTGCCATGGCAACGCCCAGGTCAAAGAGCATATTCTGAAAAGGATTTACCAAAGCCAGAAATGAAGCGGAGGTTGAATCAATTTGGTCAAGAATGCTTAAAGAACTTAGGCTATAAACTCATTGGTATGGATCATTTTGCTTTGGCAGATGATTCGCTGCTCAAAGCCATGCATACTGAAGATCTGCATAGAAACTTTATGGGCTATACCACCAACCCGGGTAAAATACTCGTTGGCTTAGGAGTTTCTTCTATTTCAGATGTTCACTTGGCTTACGCTCAGAATGTAAAAACGGTAGAAGGCTATATGGAAAAAGTGAATAATGGCGAACTACCAGTTTTTAAAGGTCATTTTATGTCTCAAGAAGATATAGAAGTGAGAGAGCAAATACTGAAAGTAGCCTGTCAGAAGTATTTCGATTCGAGCGATATAAGTCTTGATCAATCTGTTTTACAGGAAACACTGCTAAACGATGGCCTTATTCAAAAAGAAAAGGGCAGGTATTCAGTAACCGAAATGGGCAACCAATACCTGCGCAATATCTGCTCACTTTTCGACCCCAATTATGGAAAGAAAAGAGAGGGGAAGGTGTTTAGTCAGGCGGTTTAGGTTAAACTTCAATAGAATCGTCTCATTTAAATGGGGAGATGCTGATATAAGGAGAGAATATTGTTCTGCCAATGTCAAAATTGAATGAATAATAGATATTCATGTCCAGGCCAATAAAGATTGAATTAGATAGTTTATGCTTAAGTCTAGCACCTGCTATCCAATTTCGAAATGGTTCCTTTTCCCCTTTATCGTAGTGAGTTGTACTTTTACTTTCAGGCTGTCCCGCAATCTGAGTTTGAATACTATTATATTGATTAAGGTTAGTTACCCCGAAACCCATTTGTGGAATTATCTCAGTGAATTCAGAGAGCTGAAAACCATATCCGGTTTTCAGCTCGTAATAGGAGTTCATATATCTTCTTTCCAAATCTCGATATTCGATATTATTAAGGCTGTATTTTAGATTTATTAAGACATCATTGCTTAGGGTATGATTTAACGCTAGTCCAAAACCATATCCATCATTATTGTTGTTTTGAAAATCATCTAGTTTACTCCAAGCATTGACGTTATTGTAGCTTATTTCAATATCAGTTTGCGGTAAAAATTGTGCTTGGAGATGGACTTGCGATGACATGAAAATCGCAATAATAAAAAGATATAAAGACTTTGTTGCTTTCTGCATAAATGTGTGTTTCCTACTCTCATAATAACCATTTCCTTATAATTATTCAAGCCTAAGTCTACACTACTGGATGTATAATTTGATTCATGATTAGCGACTTATATTCAAGAAATAGCTTAGAAATAAGCTATTTACTTTTCGACCCCAATTATGGAAAGAAAAGAGAGGGAAAGGTGTTTAGTTAGGCGGTTTAACTCCTAGTTTAAAAAAGGAAGCTTACGCCAACATTTACGGTGTTAGGGTTTAGGCTGAACCCAGTGAAAGTTCTTTCGTTTGCTCCTTCTTCTCGGTTCTCATAATTAAAGCCTTGTACCGACATATCCATTGAGATTTTGTCTGATAGGAAGTAAGAGAATCCAGGTCTGATACCAATGCTAAAGGCAGATATATCTGCTTCCGCTGCTGTCTCTCCTGTTCCAAAAGCAATTTGAGGTTGAGCAAAGAAATAGAATCTATCTGCAATAGGCTTATAGAACCTACTAAATACTCCAAAGCTAAAAAGCTTGTCTTTTGCATTGGAGTTACCAGCCGATTGGTAGCCTAACACTACCCCTAGACTTATATTGTCTGATAAAAAGTAACCTGCTTGTGGAGTCAGGTCAAAACGGTTGGTTTCTATTCCGTTAACCTCAATACTTGAGATGTTAAAGCTACCGCTTACCTGAACTTTCCCTTTTTCTATTTGAGCGTTTGCCGTTAAAGCGAAAAGACTAAATAGAATAATTGCACTTAATTTTTTCATGATTTTGAGTTTAATGTGAATATAGAGCATAGACTCCTTTTATTGATTTAAGGTTTAGCTAACCTCTATTAAATGATTTAAGTGGTTTTAGCCTTTGTATTAGTGGTTATATGGCCATTTTTCTAACTACAATCTAGAACATGATTTAAATCAGTTTTTTACCTAATGGCCATCAGGTCGCATTCTTCCCCGCACAGCTACCTTCGAATCATAATTTTTGAAAACCCAAGCTGTGACTATGGAACTGCAACAATTCAAGTATGACAACAAAATTGTCAAGTACTTTGCGATAGCAACCGTTGTATTCGGTGTTGTCGGTATGTTGGTAGGGCTCATTATTGCCACCCAACTATTCTTACCCCAACTTAATTTCGGCATTCAGTATACCACTTTCGGAAGACTAAGACCGCTGCACACCAATGCAGTGATTTTTGCTTTTGTGGGTAATGCCATGTTTGCTGGAGTGTATTACTCCATGCAACGCTTACTCAAAGCCAGAATGTTCAGCGATATGCTCAGCTGGATTCACTTCTGGGGTTGGCAACTCATTATTGTGGCTGCGGCTATTACGCTTCCACTAGGTATGACCACCTCTAAAGAGTATGCCGAGCTAGAGTGGCCAATTGATATTGCCATTACCTTAATATGGGTAGTGTTCGGTATCAACATGATAGGTACAATTCTTAAACGAAGAGAGCGCCACATGTACGTAGCTATTTGGTTCTACATAGCCACTTTCGTAACAGTTGCTGTACTACACGTGGTTAACTCATTCGAAATTCCTGTCACATTATTCAAAAGTTACTCATGGTATGCTGGTGTGCAAGATGCGCTTGTACAGTGGTGGTATGGACACAATGCGGTGGCATTCTTCCTCACTACACCATTCTTGGGCCTAATGTACTATTACTTGCCTAAGGCAGCCAACAGGCCAGTTTACTCTTACAAACTATCTATTATTCACTTCTGGTCGTTGATATTTATCTATATCTGGGCTGGTCCTCACCACTTATTGTACACCTCGCTTCCAGATTGGGCGCAATCGCTCGGAACGGTATTCTCAATAATGCTTATTGCACCGTCTTGGGGTGGTATGCTCAACGGTTTGTTGACACTTCGTGGTGCTTGGGATAGGGTTCGAGAAGACCCAGTTCTGAAGTTTATGGTAGTGGCAGTTACCGCTTATGGTATGTCTACTTTGGAAGGTCCTTTGCTTTCTATCAAGAGTGTAAACGCTATTGCCCACTTTACCGATTGGATTATCGCTCACGTTCATGTTGGTGGTTTAGGTTGGAATGGGTTCCTCACCTTCGGTATGCTTTACTGGTTGATACCAAAAATGTGGGGTACTAAGCTCTTTTCAACCAAAATGGCTAATACACACTTCTGGTTGGGTACACTGGGTATAATAGTGTATGCTCTGCCTATGTATACCGCAGGTGTTGTTCAAAGCTTAATGTGGAAGAACTTCAATGCTGAAGGCTTCTTGGAGTACCCGAACTTCCTAGAAACAGTAACTCAGATTATACCTATGTATATGATGAGAGCTATAGGTGGTCTACTTTACTTCTCAGGTGTGATTATAATGGTGGTGAACCTTATGAAAACTGCCAAGCAAGGTAAGTTCATGGCCGAAGAAGCTGCAGAAGCTCCAGCATTGGAGAAGAAGAAAGTGGTTGGTGGTCACTGGCACAGTGCTTTAGAAAGAAAGCCGGTTATTTTCACTGTACTAACCTTGGTAGCTATCCTTATTGGTGGGGTTATTGAAATGGTGCCTACTTTCTTAATCAAGTCGAATATTCCAACCATTGCTAGTGTTCAGCCTTACACTCCGCTGGAACTTCATGGTAGAGATATCTATATCAGAGAAGGTTGTAATAACTGTCACTCGCAGATGGTAAGACCATTCCGCTCAGAGACAGTCCGATACAAAGGTGAGTACTCTAAGGCTGGTGAATTTGTGTACGATCACCCATTCCTTTGGGGCTCTAAACGAACAGGTCCAGACTTACATAGGGTAGGGGGACTATACAACAATGTATGGCACTTCAACCACATGCTAGACCCAACATCTACTTCACCAGGTTCTATTATGCCGCCATATCCTTGGCTATACAGACAGCAGATAGATCCAGGCTTAACAGCAGGTAAAATCAAAGCCTTAAGAACGGTGGGAGTGCCTTACGAAGAAGGATATGAAGAAGTGGCCAATAATGATCTGAAGGAGCAAGCAATGGCCATTAAGAACGACTTGAAGGAAAACAATATCGACATTCCTGAAACGGCAGAAATCGTAGCCCTAATAGCCTACTTGCAGAGATTAGGGACGGATATTAAAGCAGAACCAACCGCAAATAAGTAAGCCATGTTTAAGTATTATTTCGAACAAGTTCATAATGTGGAGGTTTGGCCCATTATTTCGCTCATCATCTTCTTCGTGTTCTTTGTAGGGCTGATTGGCTACGTGTGGAAAATGCGCAAAGACTATGTAGAGCACATGGGAGATCTTCCCTTGTCAGACGAGAGTTTAAATGAGTTTCAGTCCCAAGAATAAATTCAGAAGCATGAACATTTTAAGAAAATTCAAACATAAAACTTCTGCCCTCATGGTAGCTATTTTGATGCTCTTGGGTACGAAATCTTATGCCCAAACCACAGCAGGTTCAGGCATAAGTCAAGAAACCATGTTATACATCACTTTTGGTTTGGTGTTTCTAGTGTCTCTTTTGGTGCTCTTGGTAGCTATTTATGTCTTACAGCTATTAAAAGGCTTTATCCGAAAGGAAATGACAGAAGAGCAATTGGCCAGACAAGAAGCCGAACCAGGTTGGTTTGCCAAGCTTTGGGCTAAGTGGAATGACTTCAGGCCAATGGAGGAGGAAGAAGAACTCTTGTTAGACCATGATTACGATGGCATCAAAGAGCTAGACAATCACTTGCCACCGTGGTGGAAGGGCTTGTTTTACGTAACCGTGGTCTATGCCGTTGTATACCTTCTCATTTTCCACGTTTTCAAAACCGCACCTCTTCAAGAGGAGCAATATGAAAGAGAGATTGCAGCTGCAGAAGCACTAAAGGCCAATGCAGAAGCAGACTTGGTGGTAGACTTTGATGAGAATACCGTAACGGCTACTACAGACGCTACAGAGTTGGCTGATGGACAAAAATTCTTCGAGGCTCAATGCGCAGTTTGTCACAAGGCAGACGGTGGAGGTTTGGCTGGGCCTAACCTTACTGATGAATATTGGAGAAACGGTGGAGGTATTTCGAACATCTACAAAGTGATTAAGAACGGTGTGCCGAACACAGCCATGATCTCTTGGGAGAGTCAGTTGAATCCGATAAGAATGAGAAATGTGGCTTCTTATGTAATGACCTTACAAGGAACGAACCCTCCTGGTGCTTTGCCTCCAGATGGAGAGCTCTATGAGCCGGAGAACGAATAGACGTAGCTAGTCCTAGTATTTCACTAGGGCTACGTCATTCCCCCTGAAAACGGGAGTCTCTAAATGGTCTGTACAAGTGATCATGAGGTTCCCGATCAGCTTGGGACTGACGATCATGTTTTGAAGTTGCCAGTCTCGGTGTCACACTGAGACAAAAAATGAAAGTCAATGGAGCAGGATAAAATAAAGGATCTCTACAATTACGATGAGCAATATCGCGATACTATTGCTACCGTAGACGAGAAAGGGAAAAGGGTATGGATTTACCCTAAGAAGCCGAAGGGCCGATATCACAACAAAAGGATAGTGGTTTCCATTGTCCTTTTGGCTATTCTTTTTGCTGGGCCATTCATTAAAATTGGTGGCGAGCCTTTCTTGCTTCTCAATATTTTCGAACGCAAATTCTCTATTCTTGGCGCTGTATTTTGGCCTCAAGACTTCTTTATCTTGGCCCTTATGGCCATCAGTTTTTTCGTATTCATCATTCTTTTTACCGTAGTGTTCGGTAGGGTTTGGTGTGGTTGGGCTTGTCCGCAGACTCTCTTTATGGAAATGGTATTCCGTAAAATTGAATACTGGATAGATGGAGATACTGGCCAGCAACGTAAACTCAAAAAAATGCCTTGGAATGCTGAGAAGATCAGGAAAAGGTTGCTCAAGCATAGCATTTTTGCCCTGATAGCCATTCTTATTGGTCACACCGTGATGGCTTATCTCATAGGAATTGAACAGGTGAAAGAGATTGTTTCTCAGCCTCCATCTGAGAACCTGGCAGGCTTTATAGGGCTAATTGCCTTTAGCGCTATATTTTATGGAGTCTTTGCCTTTTTGAGAGAACAGGCTTGTGTAGCTATTTGCCCTTACGGAAGACTTCAGGGTGTGCTTTTGGTCAAAGACTCAATGGCCGTAATGTACGATTGGTTGCGAGGTGAGCCAAGGGGTCGAATGAAGCGTAACGAAGATCGAAACACCAAAGGCGATTGTATAGACTGTAAACTTTGCGTTCACGTTTGCCCAACGGGTATAGACATTAGAAACGGAACGCAATTGGAGTGCGTAAACTGTACCGCTTGTATTGATGCTTGTGATGATGTAATGACCAAAATCGGTAAGCCAACTGGGCTTATTCGTCCTACCTCTTATAGCGCTATTGCTGAAGGAAGGAAGAAACTCTTCACCCCAAGAGTTGCTGGCTACACTGGAGTATTAGTAGTGCTAATGACATTGCTCACTATTTTTGTGTCGGGCAGATCTGATGTGGAAGCCACGGTTTTGCGCATGCCAGGTATGATGTATCAGAAGGTTGAAGGTGGCATGATTCAGAACATCTACAATATTCAGTTCTTAAACAAAACTGCGGAAGATATTCAGTTAGATGTATCGCTAATTGGTGTTGACGGAACCATTGAATCTGTGGGGGAGGGTGCCACAATTCTGCCAGCCAAATCTAAAGTAGACCGGGTGTTTATCATCAAGCTGCCAGAAGCGGATTTAACAGAAACGAAAACCAAAATAGAGCTAGAGCTGCGCTCTGGTGAGCAGATCATCGATAATATTACTACTAATTTTCTTGGGCCTGTAAAGTTTTAAATTATGAATTGGGGAAATAGAATTATTGTGGCTTTTGTACTCTTTTTTGGAGTGCTTTTCACGCTCGTCTATATCAGTATGAATACTGAATTCAGCCTAGTGGCCGACAATTACTACGAGCAAGAGTTGGCTTATGAAGATCAGCTCACTAGAATCAGAAACGTAAATGCTCTAGACCAAAAACCTGAGTTTTCAATAGACAGAACAGGCTTGAAGGTTTCGCTTGCTTTCCCCGAAGGTGTTGCTCAAAACATCAAAGAAGGAAAAGTGAAGTTTTACCGATCTAGTAGTGCAAGGCACGATAAAGAAATGGAGTTAGAGCTGAATGAAACCAATCAGTTCGAACAAGATATTTCTGAGTTTGTGGTAGGTGCTTGGAAACTACAGCTTTTCTGGACTGACGGAAATAAAGAATACTATAAGGAAATAGACTTTGTAATCTGATGTTGCTCTTGTGGACTGGCTTTTTATTTGGGTTACTAGGAAGCATGCACTGCCTTGGTATGTGTGCTCCTCTCATTTGGGCCTTACCACAACAAAAGGATAAACGTGCAGCTTGGTGGAGAAATAAACTGGCCTATAACCTCGGGAGAGCAAGTACCTATGCCATGCTTGGTTTAATTATCGGTTTGGTGGGAGAAACGATTTCCTTTGTCGGATTTCAGCAATATCTATCAATAGGTACGGGTGTTTTGATGATTCTTTTTCTGCTTTTTACTCGAGGCCGAATTCCACAGTCATTTTCCGTTAAGCCACTCAATAAGCTAGTGCTCAAGGTGAAGATGAGATTGGGTAAACTACTTCAAGGTAATACCTTCAAATCGAATGCTCTCATGGGGCTTTACAATGGGCTGTTGCCATGTGGTTTGGTTTATATGGCTTTATTAGCTTCTCTTTCTATGTCCTCTTTGGGAGGAAGCGCTCTTTACATGCTAGTTTTTGGTTTAGGTACATTCCCAATGATGTTGGCTGCTGCCTTTTTCGGTAACACAGTGAAACAATGGAATCAGAAAGTGTTCAGCCGATGGGTGCCTCGTTTTATCTTATTGGTTGCTGCGCTTTTGATATTCAGAGGGCTCAATTTGGGAGTGCCCTATTTAAGCCCTAAGCTCAGCGCGAATAATGACATTGTGGTTTGCGAAACTCCATAGAAACTCTTCTCCGTTCATGACCTAAATCATTCTTTTCTTCGGATATTTTTTCGTATTTAAAAGTAGACAGAAATAAGAAAGGAAATAGTCATGAAAACCATACTCGTACCAACAGATTTTTCGGAACAAGCCAGAAATGCCACTAAGTTGGCGGCTGAAATTGCCAAAAGAGGCAATGCCAAAATATTGCTAGTGAATGTTATTGAAGGTGCTAGAAACTTCTCTTTTAACACTATGGGCGAGGGAGCCGAGCCTGTAGGTGAAGAGGCCTTCTACATCAATAAGCTCATTGAAGTTCAGAAACAGCACTTGAAAGACTCCGCAGCAGATGAATTGCTAAAGGGACTAACGGTAGAAACCATTTTGGAAATGGGAAACCCTTATCAGGGAATTAGTAATGTAATTGCTGAACATAAGGCAGACCTACTAATAATGGGTACTCAAGGTTCTAGCGGATTAGATGAAATACTCATAGGCTCGAATACTGAAAAAGTTGTTCGTTACGCCAAGTGCCCTGTAATTACCGTGAAAGACGAAGTAAGTTTAAGCGATATTCAGAATATCGTTTATGCGACAGACTTAACTACAGATCAGTCTAAATTCATCAGCCATATTAAAAGCATACAAGCTTTAACAGGTGCCAAACTTCATTTATTAAAGGTGAATACGCCTAATCACTTCTACACTCAGCGGCAGATGAAAGATAAGTTCAAGAAATTTATCGATCAGAATGGGCTAGAAGAGGTAACGGTGAACATCTATAATGAGGCCACTGAAGAAGATGGTATTCTTTACTTTGCCGAAGACCTTGGTTCTTGCATGATAGCCATTGCCACTCACGGTAGAACTGGTCTCTTACATCTCTTAACAGGAAGCATTGCAGAAGACTTAGTGAACCACGCCACTATTCCGGTAATGACACTTTCAATGAAGAAGTAAATATTATAGCTAATTCGAAAAAGGTAAATCGGGAATTAGGTTGAATAGACTTGATTTCCGATTTCTGTTTTCTAAATACCTTGTCAATAGCTAATTTCGAATTATGTCTAAGAAGAATAAAAGAGATAAAGGAAGAACTGGGGTAGTCTATTCGACTAATCAAGATTATGACTATGACTATGAGGGTGAACTCGAGGAAGAAACCCTATCTCCTTCAGAGCAAAACCTGAAAGTTATGCTCGATAAGAAGAGTAGAGGAGGTAAGCAAGTGACCTTAGTGGAGGGCTTTGTTGGAACTGCAGACGACCTCAAAGAACTTGGCAAAATGCTTAAGTCTAAATGTGGTGTTGGAGGCTCGGCCAAAGATGGTGAAATCTTAATTCAAGGAGATTTTAGAGCAAAGGTGTTAGAAATACTACAGTCAGAAGGATATAGAGCTAAAAAAGTAGGTGGCTAAAATTTTGCGCTCATATAGCATTATACTTTTACTTCTCCTGCTCGGAGCATGTAAGGAAAAGCCGCTTGAGGTGGAAGAAGGCTATATGATAGTGAATGGCTCTGACGTCTATTACAAAACTATGGGTGAGGGCGAACCGCTACTGGTTATCCATGGTGGTCCAGTATTAGATCATTCGTATTTCCTGCCTCATTTTGAGCGCTTAGCTAAAGACTATCAGCTGATTTTCTATGACCAACGTGCTTGCGGGAAATCATCAATAGAAATTGATTCCGCAACAATGAATCTTGCTGGTTTTGTGGATGATATTGAGCAAATCAGGCAGAAGTTGGGTCATGAAAAGCTCAATGTCTATGGTCACTCATGGGGCGGTTTGATAGCCATGAAATACGCTATTGCTTATGATGACAAAGTGGATCATTTGATTCTTTCAAACTCTATGGCACCAAGTGCAGTCGACTGGCAGAAAGAGAATTTAGAAGCTGCTAAGAACATCAATGCAGCCGATCAGCGAAGGTTAGATGTTATTGTGAGCACAGGGCTTCTACGCTCGGCTAATGCTGTTCCATACATTAAGGAAATGATGCTCCTTTCCTTTAAATCTCAAATGTTTGACGCTAGAAACATTAACAAACTCAATCTCTTTATTCCAGAAGATTTTCAGCAGAGAAGTGCCGTGTTCGGGCTTTTAGGGCCAGATTTAGGTACTTACGATTTATATGCTGATCTATCTAAAATTAAATCACCCACCCTTGTTCTATTTGGGCAGAGTGAGGCTGCAGTCAATTTGCACGCCCAAAAAATGACGAAGGCCTTACCAAATTCAAGGCTAGAGGTAATCAAAAATTCAGGTCACTTTCCATTTATAGAAAACCCTACCGAGTTCGATAAATCAGTTAGAAGCTTTCTAAATCAGTAAGTATAAAGTGCTGTCATTCCCGCGCTGTCAAAGAACTCCATTAATTGCGTTTAACTACAGATTTTGCCTTCGCAGGAATGACAGGTTACCTACATCAAATGCTTCTTAAAGAAAACCCTCGATCCCTAAAACGGTGCCAACTCATTAAACTTTGAGTTTCTCTCCAAAATTTTATAAAACCGAACCTCTTACCCTCCCGATGCTTCGGGAAGGTCTGGGATAATGACTACTTGTCAAAAAGAGTCTTTGCGTTCTTAGCGCTCTCTGCGGTAATGTTTAATCGCTAAGGTTGCTTGACTCGCAAGTAATTACATCAAGTGCTTCTTAAAGAAGTCGAAAGTTCTGTCTTCAGCAAGTGTAGCAGCAGCTTCATCGTACCGAGGTGTGGTGTTATTATGAAAGCCATGGTTTACTTCCGGATAAACAAAGGCTTGGTGTTCTACTCCATTGGCCTTTAATGCTTTTTCGTAATCTGGCCACCCAGCATTTACTCTAGTATCAAGTCCTGCATATTGAAGCATCAAAGGAGCCTTGATTTTTGCTGCGTCTTCAGCAGAAGGCTGGCTACCATAAAAAGGAACTGCCGCACCAAGTTCTGGTAAACGAACAGCCATCATGTTGGAGATCCAGCCGCCAAAGCAGAAACCAACTACACCTACTTTGCCGTTGCTTTCCGGTCTTGCTTTCAACCACTCATAGGCTGCTATAAAATCTTCCAGCATCTCATTTCTATCGCGCTTGCGCTGCATGGCTCTACCTTCATCATCATTACCAGGGTAGCCACCAAGAGGGGTCAATGCATCTGGGGCAATGCTCATAAAACCAGCAACGGCACACCTTCTTCCAACATCTTCAATATATGGGTTTAGCCCACGGTTCTCATGTACCACTACTATACCTGGTAGCTTGCCTGAAGCATTCTCTGGTTTTGAGAAAAGGCCTTTTATCTCACCACCACCTTTGGGAGAATTGTAAGTGACGTAATCTGAGCTTAGTCTCTTGTCATCTGGGTTAACAGTAGCCGTAGTCACATAGTCAGGCATTATAAAATTGAGCAAAGAAGCAACTGTAAGACCACCTACAGCATAAATGGAAAGCCTTTCGAGAAATACCCTTCGGTCAATTTTATTATGAGCATATTCATCATATAGGTCGAATACCTCTTGGTTGATGTCTTGTTTTTGGAGTTTTTTCATAGTTAGAGTTGATTAGTTAATGAGTAAGTTACTCATTATAAGCTACTAATGTTTAGCTCTTTTTGTGAGCGGGCTGCATGGTAATTCGTTAAATTCAGACCTATGAAATTATCACGCAGAGATTTTAGCATGAAGACAATAAAAGGAGTAGGAGCCATGGCGGCCATGGGAGTTTTACCATTGTCCAATTTGGCGTGCCAAAGTCAAGGGAGAAAACTTGGAGTAGCCTTGGTGGGTTTGGGGTCTTACAGCACCTATCAGTTGGCTCCTGCGTTGCAAGATACACAACATTGCTACTTGGCGGGTGTAGTTACGGGGACTCCAGCTAAAGAGAAGGAATGGGCAGATAAATATGGAATACCTTCAGCCAATATTTATAATTATGAAAATTTCGATGCCATTGCCGATAATAAAGACATAGACGTGGTTTATGTTGTGCTGCCGAACGCCATGCATGCTGACTTTTGTATTCGAGCGGCAAAAGCAGGGAAGCATGTCATCTGCGAAAAACCTATGGCTATCAGTGTTAAAGAATGTGATGATATTATCAATGCTTGTAATGAAGCTGGGGTAAAGTTAGGAGTTGGCTACAGGTTGCAATCTGAGCCTTACACCAATGAAATTAAGCGAGTTGTTAGGGAGAAACCTTTTGGTGAGGTTCGTTATGTTTCTGCCGAAGCTGGCTATCGATCGAGAAGTAACCCAGACCAGTGGAGGCTGGATAAAGCACTTGCTGGAGGAGGTGCTCTCCTCAACATGGGTGTTTATGCTATTCAAGGTTCTATTTATGGTACAGGGCAGAATCCTATTTCAGTTTCTGCACAAGAATTCAGTACTGATCCTGAATACTTTAAAGATACTGATGAGTCGATCTCAGCTCAGTTCAAATTCCCGAATGGAGCCACTGGTAATATCTTTACCTCTCATAGTGCTAATGTAAACCGACACTATTCTGCCTTCGACAATGGTTGGCTGGAATTGAATCCTGCCAATAATTATGGGCCATTATCAGGAAGATTATCCACAGGAGAGGAAATCAAATTCCCTCATGAAAGCCAGCAGAAGCTACAAATGGATGACTTTGCTCTTCATGTTCTGGAAGGCGCGCCAAATAAGGCCCCTGGAGAAATGGGTAAGCGAGATATGATTATCTGCGAAGCCATTTATCAATCTATCGCTGAAGGAGGAAGGACAATCGACTTAGATTTGGGTAGAATGGGAATTGTAGACTAAATAGTCATGTCTACTTGAGCAATAAATCTTTAACGAAACTTGGGCTGGAATTTCCTTTTAGGTGCTCTTCCTTTGAGTTGAAAATAAAGAATTGAGCCTAATACTGGAAAGGCAATGATCAATAAGAAAAAGATAGATTTTTGAGATGGATCTTGTCTTCTGGTTTTCGCAATGTCAAACAAAGCCCAAGACCAAAGTACTACAGTTAAACCGATCGAGATCAATACTAAGAATTCCATTTAGTGTTCATTTGTTTTATTCTAAGTTAAGCCCTTTTCTTGTTAGAGACAAACCAAGCTAAATTTACGCTGGGACTGAGCAAGAGAAAATTACATTACAGAATCACTACTTTTACTCCATGAGCAAAAGAGCCCTCACCAAGTACTTACAATCTCTGCCCAAGGAGGAATTGGAAAATCAAGTACTTGATTTATATAGCCGATTTAAACCTGTTAAAGATTATTACAACTTCGTTTTTAACCCTAAAGAGGATAAGTTGGTAGAAGAGGCTAAGGCTAAAATTGCCAATGAGTACTTTCCTTTAAAACGTAAACGAGCAAGGGCAAGAAGGTCGGTAGCGCAGAAATACATTAAGCAATTTCTGTTGCTAGAAATGGATGCTGCCCTTATTGCAGATGTTATGCTCTTCAATATAGAAACAGCTCAGCGCTTCAATGAAGCCAAAAGAATCAATCAAGAAGCTTTCTATAAAAGTATGTATAACTCTTTTGAGCAGGTGGTTCAGTTTACTGAGGCCAATGGATTAAGAGCGATCTATCAAAAGCGAATTCACCAAGTGGTTGAGATCGCTTGGGAGCAAGAATGGTTCAATGCCGAAGGCTTGGATAGATGTTTGGAGGAAATGAAACTGGCTTAGTTATTCCGCTAAGCCAGTTTCATCCTTGCTCTATTCAGACCTTAAACTTCTAACAGGGTTAGCAATAGCTGCTTTTAGTGCTTGAAAGCTAACTGTGGCTAAAGTAACTACAAGTCCGCCAAGTCCGGCTACAGCAAATACCCACCAGTAAAGCTCGGTTCGTACCTCATAGCTATCGAGCCATCCTTGCAGTACATTATAGGATACTGGAATTGCAATAAGACAAGATAAAATGATAAGCAGAGCAAAGTCTTTAGAAAGTAACTTCCAAAGGTTAATGACGCTGGCTCCTAAAACTTTTCTTATACCAATTTCCTTAGTTCGCTGTTCAGCTAAGAAAGATGATAGTCCAAATAGTCCTAAGCAACTAATAAGAATGGCTAGTAGGGTAAAGAACTTCGCTAGACGACCAATGCGTAGCTCGGCCTCAAACTTTTGATTATACTGATCGTCAGCAAATTGATAGTCGAACGGAGCTTCTGGTAAAATTTGGCTGTAAACCTCACCAATGGCAGCAATAGATTCGCTCGTACTCACATTCGGGTTCAAACGAATGTACATATAGCTAGTATACTCCTGATCTAAAAACATAATCGACTGATCGGTTTGCTGAAACGGGGAGCCCTTTATCATGTCTTTTACTACGCCAATTATGGTGTAGTTTACCGCTTCTCGCCAACTTGGGTCATATTTAACCACCGTGCCTACTGGGTTCTCCAACTGCATGGCTTTCATGGCAGATTCGTTGATTATGATGGCGTTCTTGTCGGTCTCACGGTTCGGATCAAAGTCTCTTCCTGCAATGAATTCCATATTCACCGCATCTGCATAACCATTAGAAATTGTGATGGTGTTGAATGACTGGTCGAAACTTGGATCCATTCCTTCCCAAGTAAAACCACCATTCCACCCCAACCGACTTGTAACTGGGTAATTGGAAAAGCCAACAGCATCGGCCATCCCAGTATTCAGTATCTCCTGTTTCATCAGTTCTCTTTGCTGGCCAAATCGGGGCGAGCCAGGTGCTAAAGCGATCATGCCTTTGGGAGAATAACCGATAGGTCGGTTTTTGGCGGCCTGAATTTGATTATTGACTGTAATGGTACCAATGATCAAGGCAATGGAAATATTAAACTGAAAAACAACCAAAACCTTTCTAGATAAGGATGCTGCTTTACCTGGTTTTAGCCCGCCTTTGAGTGCTTTAATTGGTCTAAAGCTAGAAAGATATGTGGCTGGGTAAGAACCGGAAACTACTGTAGTAAAGAGAATGAAAGCCATACCTGCCAGCCAGAATTCGGTCAGATTCCAAGGAGCAACTATGCCTTTACCCGATGTTTCGTTAAACCAAGGCAATAGTGCCCAAAGCAGTACCAGAGAAAGTCCAAATGCGGCAATGGTGTAGAGGAATGATTCCATGTAAAATTGAGTGATCAGCTGCTTTCTAAGTGAGCCAAGTGTTTTGCGAATGCCTACTTCTTTAGCTCGTTTTTCAGACCTGGCAGTACTTAAATTCATAAAGTTGATGCACGCCAGTAATAGAACGAATACGCCAATGACTCCGTAGAGCCTAACGAATTTCTTTTCCTGACTTAACACATTCACACCATCTTTCCATTCAGAATTCAAGTGCCAATCTTTCATGGGGTGTAGAATAAACGTTTGACCTGCTTCTTTTGCCCAATCATCGTAATGGTCTTGAATTTTTTCGGTTACCAGCTCTGCCAGCTGTTCATGATTTACATGGTTGGCCAATTTTACATAGATATCTATGTTGTAGTTATTCCATACGTTCATAGACTCTTCATTTTCCCGAAAAAGCAATAGTAATCTTGAGAAGAATGCGGCTTCAGAGAACTTTGAGTTCTTGGGTAAGTCTTTATAAACTCCGCCAACCAATAGGTCTTTGTCTGAATTGAGCTTTACAGTTTTACCGACCGGATTTTCTTCGCCAAAGAGCTTTTGAGACAAAGTTTCTGATAGCAGAATTGATCGGGTTTCTTTCAGTCCGTTAGTACTGCCATAAATCATCTCTAGGGTGAGTACGCTTGGTCCGTTTTCTTCAAGAAAGATTCCTACTTCTCTAAACTTCTTTTCGCCATTACCAATAATAGGTGCTTGCTTTCTGGCTCTCACCATAAAAAGTTCTTCTATTTGATCGGGGAACGATTGGCGTACCAAGTTGCCCATGCCAGTAGTTAAGGAGTTGTTTACTGCTGTTCCGCCTAAGCCATCAGATTCCACACGAAGCATCTGCGCTATGTTATTGTAGTTTTTGTGGTTTTGGTTGAAGGTGAGTTCATCTTTTACCCATAAGCCAATAAGCATGGCCACTACCATTCCCATGGCTAAGCCTCCAATATTGATAAAGGAGTAGCCTTTGTTTTTGAGCATCTGCCGATAGCTCACTTTAAAGTTGTGATTGATCATAGTGTTGTAAGAGTTTTTGAATTTGAAATATCGAAGAGCAAAAGGGCGTAGATAGTTAATGACCTGAAACCAATAGTTGCGCTTTGCCTTTCGCGTAGAATGTTTTGCTGCCGTTGAATAGAACTTCTCGTCCAAATCGCCCAACACCTCTTCTGCCAGTTCATCTTTCAAGAACCAGAGCAATAGCTTTTCTGCTAGGCGAGGAGGGGTACCCCCTTGTATTCCCCCTGAAGGGGGAGAGTTGGATTCGGAATTGATATGGTTTTTAGAATTCTTCATCGTTTTTCGTCATTGCGAGGCGCAAAATAAACGCAGTGGAATTTTGCAACGCGGCAATCTCCTCTTCGTTGAGAAAGTCCCTAGGTACTGTGTTGAAGCATACTCTAAATCCAGGTAGAGAGATTGCTTCGTCACAACCTTTGCTCCCGATGCCTCGGGACGCGAAGCTTGCTCCTCGCAAAGACGTCTTGCGAGTTCGTCTGTCGCGGTTCGAATATCCGGAAGGGGAAGGTTGGATATAGAATTAATATGGTTTTTAGTTTTCTTCATCGTTTTTCTTCATTGCGAGAAAGAAGAGATGTGCAACAATCTTTTCAGACGAAGCAAACTCTCGAATGATTTGTGAGGTAGCATCGTTCACTTGTAGTGACGTTTCAGTTTCATTCAGACCTTAATTTTTCAGCCGGATTGGCTATTGCAGCTCTCACCGATTCGTAGCTAATGGTGAATAGGGCAATACCAAAGGCAACCAATGCCGACACCAAGAAAATTGACCAGTTCAAGTCTATGGTATTGGCCATTCCTTGTAGAATCTCTTCCGATAGAGCCCAGCCGACAGGTATTCCAATAACTATGGCAATAAAAATCAGCTTGATGAAGTCTTTAGCTAGCAATGTAAAAAGCCGGCTCACACTAGCTCCAAGCACTTTCCTAACACTTACTTCTTTGCTCCGTTGCTCAACAGTGTAGGCAGAAAGCGCGAAAAGGCCTAAGCAAGCCACGGTAATGGAAAGGATACTGAAGATAATAAAGATGTTCTTTGCCTTGAGCAGGCTTGTGTACATTCGCTCAAACCTATCGTCCATAAATGAATACCTGATAGGTTGATTAGGCTTAATGTTATCCCAAGTTTTACCAATGCTGCTAGTAACTTCAGCGAGTTCATTGGTGCTTATTTTAATCGAAATAGTATTAAAACCTTTTCCGCGAGTCATGGCCAAAGGTCTTACGTTAGTTGCCAGCGACTCAAAGTTGAAGTCTTTTACCACGCCAATAATGGTTCGTTTATTGTTGAACATGTCTACCACTTGCTTTCCTATGGGGTCATCTAAAAGCAGTTGATTGAGCATACTTTCATTAATAATAATGGCTGAACTGTCAGAGGCTTGTTTGGTGAAGTTTCTGCCTTGGGTCAGTTTCATGCCCATAGTCTCAATATAGTCTTCGTCAACCCGCCAAGTGGCAGCTTCAAAGCTTGGATCTAGCTCTTTTCTTCCTTCGTTCCAAAAGGCCGCATTGGTTATTCGGCCTCCAGAGACAGGTAAATAGTCAGCTAGAGTGGCGCTAGAAATACCCGGAAGTCTCAATAATTCTTCCTTCAGTAAATCACGCTCTGATGCTTCTATGGTGTTGAGGCCGAGAATATTAATTACTTGATCTTTTTCATAACCAAGCGATTGATTCATGTAATGGTTGAATTGCTTGTGTAGCACCAATGAGCAAATGACGAGAATAACCGTGGCGGTAAACTGAAAAACCACCATGCCATTTCGAACTAGAGAATTTTTGCCACGGGTTTTTGTTTTGCCCTTAAGGGCATCTATTGGACTAAATCTGGAAAGGTAAAGGGCAGGGTATATTCCTGAAATAAAACCAATAATGATAGCGGCCAGGGCCAGGCTAGGAATAAACCAGAAATTATTGACGGGCAATACTAAAGTTTTATCGGCTAATTGGTTGAAGGTAGGGAGTGCAATGCTAGCTATTGCTAAACCGAGGATGACTGAAATGAGACTGTAAAAAATTGATTCGACTAAAAACTGACGAATAAGTCCTGTTCTCACTGAACCAACTACTTTTCTTAAACCAACTTCTTTAGCCCTCTGTATAGATTTTGCAGTGGAAAGATTGATGAAGTTTAGGCAGGCTAGCACAAGAATGATGAGTGCAATGCCTCCAAAAATCCAAACTAAATCCTCTTGTCCATGCTGCTGGTAGTCGCCAATTTCTTCAGGATTCAAGTGTACATTGGCTATGGGTTGTAAATAGAACGACCTGTAGTTGCGCATGTCGTCTAATTCAGACACACCTTCCGCAGCCAATAGGTCCATTACATAAGTGTCTCTAATTTCAACCAGTTTTTGCTCGAGTGCTTTCTTATTTGCTCCAGCTATGGTTTTTATGTAGAAAGTATAGTTAGAACAGCACCATCCTGTAGAGCCAGGGCCCGATTTTCGATCTTTTAAAGTGAGAATATAGTCACCTTGCAAATGGGTTGTGCTGGGTAGATCTTCCATTACCCCGCCAATAGTGTAAGGTTGATTTGAGTTGTCGTTTAGAATAAGCTGCTCGCCCACTGGATTGGTACCTGGAAAGAATTTCTCGGCCTTGCTTTTAGAAATGACTATTGAATTAGGCTGAGAGAGTGCTGTCTTTTGGTCGCCATAGAGCAAGGGTATTTCAAGAATTTCTAACAGCTCTGGGTCTGCATAAAAGAAGCCACTTTCATAGATGTTGTTGACCGATTCTTGCTTTCTGACGTGGTTCTCACCTACATCGCCCCATTTCCAGAAAACTGTCTTTGCTACTAACTCTATTTCGGGGACATAGTCTTCTAGAATTGGCTTGAATGGTCCTTGTAAGTTAGTCCACCGACCAAAATCTCCCGCATTGGAGTATTGATTGGCAATTCTAAAAATCTGCTCCTGATGTCTGTAGTGTTTGTCGTAGCTCAGTTCGTGTCTCACAAAGAGTGAAATGAGAATACAAGCAGCAATGCCTATAGCAAAACCACCAATTTTAATGGAAGAGAAAACCTTTCTTCGAAGTAAAGTTCTCCATGATATTTTAAGAAAATGACCAATCATAAATGTTGCTGTTAAGTTTCTGAACTTTGTTGATTTGAGTGCAAAGGGGCGTAAGTAATGAATGACCTGAAACCAATAATTACGCTTTGCCTTTCGTGTTGAATGTTTTTCTGCTGTTGAATAGAACTTCTCGTCCAAATCGCCCAGTACCTCTTCTGCCAGTTCATCTTTCAAGAACCAGAGCAGCAGCTTTTCAGCCAGGCGAGGAGGGGTACCCCCTTTTATTCTCCCAGAAGGGGGAAGGTTGGATTCAGAATTGATATGGTTTTTAGAGTTTTTCATTTTTTTATGAGGCGTCATTGAGAGAAAGAAAAGATGTGCAACAATCTTTTCTGACAAAGCAATCTCCATATTGAAAGAGAGAGACTGCTTCGTTCCTCGCAGTGACGTTTAAAAATTGAACTTCAAATTCCCAGCAAAAGCAGGAAACTGATTCCAAAGCGACATTTTAAAGTCTCTAGATTCTTCCAAAACCCGCTGACCAGACGCTGTAATGGTATATATCCGTTTTCTTCTTCCGCCTCTTTCTGCTGTGGCTCCACTCATTTCAGAACTTAAAAAGCCTTTTTCACCAAGTCTGTTGAGCGTAGAATGCACCGCACCTATAGAGACTGCACGCTGAGTTTGCGATTCAAACTCTTCCGCAATTCTGAATGCATAGGCTTCTTTATCTAAGATTCCCACTAAAAGCAGTAGAGTCTCCTCAAAATCACCAAGTTTAGTTTCTTTCATACGTTACTTACTAAATTGTAGAACAAATATATAGATGTAAAATTGATATGTTCTACTTTTTAGTAATAAATCTGATTTAGTTAGTGGAAGCTTCGGAATAGATTAGGGTTTTATATATTTCGAACTGCAAATAAGAAAGCCTCAAGTATTTGTGAATAAGCACTATCCGTTCGACCCTTCTTTTAAACACCATCTGCTGATTGCTGCGGGCTTAACTATATGGGTTTTTGCCTTTTTGTTTTTTACTGAGCCTTTAGATGTTGGTGAGCTTACCGACAAAGAGAAGTTATTGTACTTGCCTGTTTATGGACTCTTTAACTCAGCTTGTTACGTACTGACTTTGCCGTTTCAATACTGGTGGTGGCGAAAGCAAAAACAGAAGTGGTCTCTCACTGCTGAAGTACTTCAGCTTGGGCTTTTAACCGTTACTTGTTTTCTGGTTTCTAGACTGGTCTACTATTATATAGTGATGGATGCTCATCCTAATGCCTATACTCTTGGATACTTCGCTACTCATATTTATTTACCTGCAATTGCGACTATTCTCCCAATAATTGCCATAGGTAGATGGTCATTTGGGAAGTACAAAGAGAAGCAGTTGGAAGATAAGAAGATTGAAATTCAGGGCGCAGGTAGCTATGAAGGTTTGCGGCTCCATTTAAGTGATCTCATTTGTATTCAGTCGGCCGACAATTATGTAGAAGTAGCTTATTTAGTTCAAGGCGAAGTGAAGAAACAACTGATCCGAAATAAGCTTTCAGAAGTGGAGGCGAATAGGCCAGAGTTGATTCGAACTCACCGTTCTTTTCTAGTAAATCCTACTCATTTTATACAGTGGAAAACGGGAAATAGAAAGTTGTTTATGATGCTTTCTTCAGATTTAGAAGTTCCTGTTTCAAAAACTTATCAGCAAGCGGTAGAAGTAGCCGTCAATTCTACCACAGAATAGTGGTGTTTCGCCCCAAAGCCTTCTAAATAGGTTTAAAGGGCGATTTCTGTTTGTACGTTTGAGTCATCAGTCAATCGAAGTTTCGCAACAAAAACAAACAGAAATGAAAAAGCTACTTACACTAATCGCATTATTTACCATCACTCTTTCGCTACAATCACAGTCCGAATGTGACTGTAAACCTGAGTTAGATTTTGTCTATGAACAGATGCAAGATATCTCGTCTTTTAAAGATCAGATAAAGGGGGATAGACGAGACGAATTTGAACAGACTTACCAGAGTTTGAGGACACAAATGTCAGGCTCGATGACGCTATCTGATTGCTTTTGGCAACTCAATCAATTGATGTCTTTGGTGAATGATAAGCACGCTGAAATTTTTGGAAAGAAGCCAGGTTTTGAGGCAGAGAGAATTTACGATTCAGCTTTTATTGAAGCGTACAGAGCTTCTGACAATTTTATCAATTTCCCTAAAATAAACCGTGACTTGGATGAGCTTCAAACCTACCTTAAGACGAAAGCGGTAGATGACATAGAGGGCATTTATAATATTGGTAGTAAAATGAAAATGGGTGTTTATCGAGTTAATGAAACGGATAGTTTGGTGGGAGTAATACTCAGTTCTGAATTAGGTATTTGGGAGCCTGGGCATATTTACGCTTACATTAAAGAAACAGATAGACCAGCTCATTATGATATGGCCGTTTATGGTCAAACCCGAAAGAATTTAATGTATGCTAAAGCTCAGTTTTTTGATAATGGAATGCTGCTTTCTAATGTGATTAAAGAAGACTTTGGGAAGAGCTATAGTTTGATCCAAAAGAATCAGGAAGAGGGCTATCAATTGGCTTACGTGGCAGACGATGTTCAGTACGTTTGGCTTACTAGCTTCAGCAGAACAAAGATGGCTCAAAAGCGAGATGCTCTGATCGAACAGATTAATAATGAGTTAAAGGCATCTAACCTGATCATCGATTTACGGAACAATGGTGGAGGAGCGGACAAAATATCTCTACCTATATTGAAGGCGCTCAAAAAGAAATCGGTTAGCATTTACGTGATTACCAACTTCTATACTGGGTCTAATGCTGAAATGACTACCGTAAGGTTAAAGGAGAAATTCGATGCTATTCAATTGGGTCAGAGAACTTATGGCGCTATTAGTTACGGTTCTAATTATGGCAAAACTTATCACTCACCTTCCGGACTGTTTAGCTTTTACCCAACCGATATGCGCCAAAAGCAATTCATAGACTATGAAGAAGTTGGCGTGGAACCCGATGTTCAGCTTACTCAGGAAAAAGACTGGATTGAGCAGACTTTAGAATTCATTGAAGGTCAGAATTATTAGAACGTCATTCCAGAATTTTTCTTCCAAAATTTCAGCAATGGAAGAAAAATATCAGGAATCTCAAGGAATAAATAATAGTTGTTTACTTGAGCACTATTTAATCATCCTTATAAAATTTCTGGTGAAACATGTTTGACTGATATGTTAGCTAGGTAAGAAGCCGCCCGTAAGGGTGGCTTTTTTAATTACTTCTAACTTCAATAATTTGATTTGAGGCATAGGAATCCTCTAGTTTCTTTTTTAATGCTTGCCAAGTCAAATTCATGATTGAGGAATTGTGAAGACTTGTTGTATCTATAAACTCTTTTAAGAACCAAGGCTCTACTACTCTAAAGTTTGGATGGTCAGACAATTCAACTTCAACTGTTTGTCCATTTCTCTTATAAAACCCACATTGAGTGCCATGAAATGAGTATTTCCACTCACTATTAAGTTGTCCAGTTCTTGGAATGTTTTTATTTCCCACCCATACCAACTCATCGTAGTGTTGCCTATCTTGGATATCCAAATCGAACTTGCCTCCTAATTCGAATATGAGTTTCTTACAAAGAACCCTAAAATCTGCAACAGCATTTATTAAGTCTTCATCTTTCATTTTCTAATGTGAGCTTTTAGTATATGATAAGTAGGGCAGTAGAAAGCAATAAACTTTCAAATTTGCACTAAGCCGAAACGTTGTATTTTGTTTTTATCTTATTCATATTAAAGGCCAAATCAAGGATTTGGCGGTGTTAGTAAATAGCAATGAACTTTCCTAAACCACAGAATGCCCTATTTGCTATATACAGTGTTATTTTCTATATTTTCCTTCATTCATTTGGCTTTCAATATATTCTTTCAGTGTACGAGAGATTTGTTTAAGTGCACCAGTGCTTGAAACTAATTGGTCTTTTTCATAAGCATATCTCCATTTGATGAAGTCTCCTTTTATTTCATCTAAATGCTCTGAAATTTCATTCTTGTATTTATGAGAGTATAATTTTGAAATCTCTGACTGGTCTGCATCAGGAAGCTTTTTAAATAGTTTCAGCAAGTCATGTTTATTATCTCTTATCGTGCTTATTGAGCGTTCATATTCAGGATATCCGGGCTTATCAATTAAGTTAAATTCAGTTGTTACGAATAAGCACTTGATATAGAGTTCTATTGAGAATGCATAGTTGACAATTAGTGCCCTGGTTTTATTTTCTTCTTGAATGAGTTCAGCAGTTTCATAAAACTCTGTCGCATCGAGATAAATCATTGGATCAATACCCCTAGATTTTATTTTTTTTGGTGGTTCATTCATAATTGAAGATAACGTTAGCTACCGCGCTCTTTTAAGCGCCTTTATCCTCAGTAATTTATAAAAAACTCACGTTAGCCAACCAATTTTCAAGGGCTAACGTGCACTTTCCCCAAAACACTAACCACTTAAAGAAAACCATTTAAGTCAACTCTATGGCTTGGAGTATCTTTAAGTCAATCATTCTTTGTTTTATGAAAATACTCAAGCTTTCTCTTTCTGTGTTTTGTCTGTTTTTGTTCAGTCTAGCGCAGGCGCAAACAGATCTTTCACTTTTCAAGTCAATGGAGCCTCGTTCTATTGGTCCTGCCGGAATGTCGGGTCGTGTTACTGCAATAGATGTGGTAAGGCACAACCGAAACGTCATCTACATTGGTACTGCCTCAGGCGGTGTTTGGAAATCTACCAGTGCTGGAACCGAATGGGAGCCCATTTTCGATGATCAGGAAGTAGCTTCTATTGGAGCCTTGGCTATCGACCCATCGAACCCAAGTGTAATCTGGGTAGGAACGGGAGAGGGAAACCCTAGAAACTCTCTGAATTCTGGCTATGGTTTATATCGAAGCTTAGATGCCGGAAGAACCTGGCAGCATATGGGGCTCGAAAAGACTCGTAATATCCACCGAGTAATTGTTCACCCAAACGACCCTAAAACTGTTTGGGTAGGCGCCATTGGTTCTCCATGGGGAGAGCACGAAGAGCGAGGAGTCTTTAAAACTACCGATGGTGGTAAAACCTGGAAAAAGGTGCTTTATGGAGGTCCTGGTGTAGGAACTGCCGATTTGGTCCTAGACCCAAGCAATCCAAATAAACTGATTGCTGCCATGTGGGAGCACCGCAGATATCCTTGGTTTTTCAATTCTGGAGGCCCTGCATCGGGTATTTATATCTCTCACGATGGTGGTGAAACCTGGGACAGAAAGACATCGGAAGATGGTTTGCCTAAGGGTGATTTAGGTAGAATTGGACTGGCTATTGCACCTTCTATGCCCGATAGAGTTTACGCTTATGTGGAGTCTAAAGAGAATGCAATCTACAGATCGGATAATGGAGGGGTAGATTGGTATAGAATCTCTAATAGAGGCGATAGAGGAATTGGTAACCGTCCGTTTTACTATGCTGAAATCTACGTTGACCCGAAGAATGAAAACAGAGTTTATTCCATTCATACTTATGTCACCTCAAGTGAAGATGGCGGAAAGAGCTTCAATACTTTCGTAAACCCAGGCTATGTTCATGTAGATAATCACGCCTATTACATTCATCCAGATGATCCGAATTTCATAGTACTCGGAAATGATGGCGGCTTGGTAATCAGTACCGATAGAGGAGGTAGCTGGCAGTATTCGGAGAACCTACCGATTGGTCAGTTCTACCATGTGAATTACGATATGGAAACGCCCTACAATGTAATGGGCGGCATGCAAGACAATGGTGCTTGGTTAGGCCCAAGCCAATTATTGAAGCAAGGTGGAATCAGAAATAGTTATTGGGAAAGAATTGTTGGTGGCGATGGTTTCGATGTGGTGCCTGACCCACTAAACCCAAGATACGGATACTCACTAAGCCAAGGAGCGAACATTCAAAGATACGATCGCGAAACCGGAGAAATGCGTGGTATTAGGCCAGAGCATCCAGAGGGTGAAGACTTAAGATGGAATTGGAATGCTGGAGTAAATGTAGATCCACACGATAAGAAGACGGTTTACATTGGTGCTCAGTACCTTTTCAAATCGAGTGATTATGGCTTGAACTGGGAAATCATTTCACCAGACCTGACTACTAACAATCCTGAAAAGCAAGATCAGATCAATACTGGTGGACTGAACTATGATAATACAGGTGCAGAAATGCATACAACCATCACCGTGATTGAGCCAAGCACAAAAACTGAAGGTATGATTTGGGTCGGTACAGACGATGGAAATGTACAGTTGACTAGAGATGGTGGTAAAACATGGGCAAACAGTGCCGGTAAATTCCCGGGCTTACCTGAGGCCACTTGGGTACAGCAAATCAAGGCAAGTACTTATGATGAAGCGACAGCCTTCGTAGTTTTCGATGATCACAGAAGAGATAATTGGTCACCTTACGTTTACCAAACAACTAACTACGGAAGAACTTGGAAGCGCATTGTAAATGAAGACGATGTGTTCGGTTTCGCTTTGTCTTTCGTTCAAGATCCAATTGAGCCAAACCTGATGTTCTTAGGTACCGAAGGCGGTCTGTATGTGAGCATGGACGGTAGTGAAACTTGGGAAAAATGGACGCATGGCTATCCAACGGTTCCAACAATGGATTTGGCTATTCACCCGAGAGAGCATGACTTAATAATCGGTACTTTCGGTAGGGCCATCTGGATTTTAGATGACATCAGACCTATTCGTGAAGCAACTACCATGGGGATGAAGAAACTGAAAGATCAGACAGTTCATTTGTTTGAAATTCCTGATGCCACTAATGCTATTGTAGGGCCTTATTGGGGTTACAGAAGTACTGGTAACGGAATGTTCTTTGGAGAAAATAAGCCATTCAGCGCAGCCATTAGCTACTACGTAAAAGAGAAAAAAGGTAAGGTGAAAATGGAAATTTCTGACCAGTCTGGTAAAGTGGTGAGAACCAGATACTACACTCCAGATGCAGGATTGAATAGAGTATATTGGGGTTTTGAGACTGATGGAATTCGAAGCCCAGGTTCTAGACAGCCGAGCGGAAACGAAGTGACTCCACCAAGTGGCTATGATGCTTTGCCAGGCACCTACAATGTAAAACTGACTTATAACGGTCAATCTTCCATTCAGTCAATAAACCTCTTAAGAGATGAAAGAGTAGAGGGTTGGGATACTGCTGCTTTGCAAGAAAAGCAGGCCTTTATTACTAAGTACTATAATTTATCGAACGAGGTAACTGAGGCCGTTGATAGGCTCAATGAGGCGCAGGAAATTGTTGGGAAGGTTCAGCAGCTAGATGAAGACAATAAAGAACTTCAGGCAAAGTCTAAAGAAGTAAAACAGAAGTTGGCTGAATTAAGAAAGCTTTTCTACTCAGAGCCTGTGCAAGGAAATCGTGGAGATGATAGCCCAATTACAAGTCAGCTTAGAAATGTAAGGGGAAAAGTAGGAGGGAGCTATACTCCTGTTTCTCAGGCTGCGGAATATGCTTACGCCAACTTTGTTAGAAACTGGGAGCCAGTGAAAGAGCAGTTAAACGCTTTCTTTAATGAAGATTGGAGTGAATACAAAAGCTTTGTTGAGGGCTTAAATTTGCAGCTAGTGAAGAGTTTTAACTAGGTTAGAGTTAGCCTGAATTTAAAAGTGCTGTCTGAAGAGGTAACGTCATACCCGACTCCGTCCCGATAAATCGGCAGGGAATCTCCCAACTTTGCCTCAAAGCTAATGGAGATTCCCTGCCAAGCGGAGACTGACGAAAGCGACTAACTTCAGACAGCACTTCTTATTCATTTCTCAAGTTATTGGCCGGGTTCAGTCTCGCTGCTTTAAAAGTTTGGCCAAAGACGGTAAGCCAAGCAATGACTAGCGTTGCTATTCCGGCAAGTGCAAAGAACCACCAGCTCAGACTTATTTTTACCGCAAAATCATTAAGCCATCGGTTGGCAGCCCAATAGCTAAAGGGTAATGCAATGAGGATTCCAATGGCTACCAGGGCAGAGAATTGCTTGGTTAAAAGGAATACAATTCGCCATATTCCTGAGCCTAATACTTTTCGGATGCTTATCTCTTTGATGCGTTTTTCTGTGGTAAATGCTGTAAGTCCAAAAAGCCCTAAGCATGATATTATTATCGCCAAAGCGGCAGCATATTTTGAGAGTGATGCTATCCGCTGCTCGGATGAGTATAAAGCCTGATAGTCTTGGTCCACAAAAGCAGGTTTAAACGGAAATTCGGGGTTGAATTCAGCGTACGCACTCTCTATTTCCTGCAAGGTTCGTGCGGTACTTGTTCCGTCTATTTTAACCATTATTAAGTTAGCAGATGCTGGTCGGTTAAGGAATATAGCAGGTTCCACATCTTGGTGTAGAGAGCCAATGGCAAAGTCTTTTACTACTCCAACTATCTTTTTATTTCCTGTATAATGGACTATAGATTTGCCAATAGGGTCATCCATTCCCATAGCCTTAATAGCGGTTTCATTGAAGATTACGACATCTTGATCTGTAGCGAATTCTTCGGAGAAATCTCTGCCAGAGATAAATTCAACACCCAGTAGGTCGATTGAATTCGCGCCTACATTATACTCCCAAAACTGTATCTGATCCTTTTCGGTCTTACCTTCCCAAGCTACACCTCCAGTCGAATTTAAGCCGCCTACCATAAATCCCGATATGGCTGCATTTTCAACTCCAGTAATATTCTTAATTTCATTGATAAAAGCGTCTGATTGGTCGGTTAGCTTGCCTTCCCTTTCGAAGTAGATCAGATTATCGCGATTATACCCCAAGTTCTGATTTTGAATCAATTGCATTTGCTGGTAAACAACCATCACGCTCACTATTAGAATGGTTGAAAGGGTGAATTGAAAAATAACCAATACTTTTCTGCCTATGCCGCCAGAGCTTTTGGCCAATTTAAAGCCCTTTAGAATGGAAAGGGCTTCCATTTTAGACAGGTAGAGAGCTGGGTAGCTGCCAGCAACTATGCCAACTAAGGTCACTAAACCAACAACTGATAGAACTAGAGTTAAATCAAATTGAAGTGCTATTTCTTTCTCTGTAATTTGGTTGAAGCCCGGAAGTAATAAAAGCGTAAGAAGGCCACTAATACCCAAAGCGATTAAGCAGATAAGAATAGACTCAGTTAAAAACTGATAGGCTAAAGACCTCTTACTGGCACCCATAGATTTTTTCACACCAATTTCCTTCATGCGTTGAGAGGCCTTAGCCGTTGCCAAGTTGATGAAGTTTATGCAGGCTATGAATAGTATCAATAGCGCTATGAAAGAGATCAGTCTTACGTATTCAATACGGCCTCCCGCCTGTATGCCGTTTTCATATTCTCCGTAAAGATATAGGCTTGAATAAGGGGTTAAGAATAAGTCTACATTGGTGTCTTCTAGGTTGTTTTTGAATATGGTGTCAACCTTTTCGGTAACCAATTGAGGATTGGCATTGGCTTGTAAAACCGTAGCAATTCTTGCGTAATAATTGCCCCACTGTTTAAAGGTGATGAGTTCATCGTGGTAAAAGTTCCATGGCAAAAGCAGCTCGAATTGTTCTGAGCTATGACTTGGGATGTTTTCCAGAATTCCACTTATGGTAAAAGCTTTTTTGTTGCCTCCAAAATGCCATTCAATAGTTTTCCCAATAGCATCCTCATTACTGAATAGCTTTTCTGCAAGTGCTTTGGTGATTACTGCTTCTGAATTATTAGCAAGAACAGAGCTGGCGTTTCCTCTAACCAACGGATAACTATAAACGCTTAAGAAGTGGTCGCTAGCAAACTTTCCTTCAACCTTTAATGAGATTGGAGTTTCACTTTTTGTGGAAATAGTGAACTCATGAGTGTCTGTATATGCCGTTGCCAGTTCTATTTCAGGTATTTGTGCTTCAATCTCTTCTAGCAACAAGCCAGGTGTGCCTTTCCAAGTTCTGGTTCCACTAGCATCGGTGTGGTTAGACATGATGTAGTGAAGCTGGTCACTGTTTTCATGAAACCGATCTGTTTTTAGCTCATCGTTTACCCAAAGAAGTATGAGTAATACGCAGGTGAGGCCAGAAGAAAGTCCGATGAGATTGATGATAAATGAGCTTTTTTGGCGCAAAAAGCTTCTAAAGGTAATGGTGATGTTATGCTTGAACATGTCGTAATAATTGAGTTTTTGTTGACCTTGAAATGAGCGGATCATGCTTGGCCTAAACAGCAATAGCACATCCTTTATGAAGAGTAGTTTGGCTCGAAACTGACCTTTGGTTGTTAACCTTATTTCGAACCTTTCTAACAAATCTCCTTCTATATCTTCTGCCATACGTGGGTCGCAAAACCAGCGGAAGAAGGTTAGGATTAAGTAAGGCGGGGTAGGTGATTTTTGCCTCATACCTTAAGCAAAATCTGGAATGGCACTCCAAAGGCTCATGCGTTGATCTTTGGTGGCTTTAAGTATCTCTTTACCTAAGTTGGTTACAGTGAAAAAGCGCTTGCGTTTTCCGCCCCTTACGCTGGTGGCTTCTCCTAATTCAGAGGCCAGATAGCCTTTGTCTTCCAATCGTTTAAGAACAGTTTGCAATGAGCCCATGCTGACCGAGCGTTTGAGCCTATTTTCTATTTCTTCAATGATAGAAACCCCGTAGGCTTCACCATGCAAAATGGCTACAGTGAGCATCACAACTTCTTCAAATTCACCTAAATGATGTTTCCCCATAATTAAGTATTTGCCTTAAATGTAGTTTTAATTGTTCGGGCAGAAAAGATAGTGGTGAATTATTTTTACCTTAATTGTAGTTAACACTTAGTTGTCACTTTTAATAAAGCTCCTTTGACGGGTTTCATTAGGTGTGCTTATGGATAGAAAATAGAGACCAGGGCTTAATGCTGATACGTCAAACTCATTTCTGGAAATTGCAGGAATAGTAAAAACATTGCCTTTTGAATCACATGCAGTGACCTGAGTGATTTCAGTTTCGGAAACTATATTAATTTCTCCGAACCCAGGGTTCGGGTAAATTTGTAGGAAGTCTTTTTTATCTATCCATATACTAATGGTCTCAAATGTTTCGGACAAGCCAGAAAAGTCTTGCTGAATCAGGCGATAAAATGACCTTTCTTCTAATGGAGCTTGGTCTGTGTATTGATAAGTCAATTCACTTTTACTAGAGCCGCCACCTTCAATGAAAGCAAGATGATTCCAATCGAATCCATCAGTAGATCTCTGAATTTCAAAATGACTATTGTTCTCTTCATTAGCCGTTGCCCACTCTAGCTTTACTACATTATTAATTTGCGCTCCTCTGAAGTAGAGCAATTTAACCGGAAGTGACTGAGTATTTGTTGGGTTACAGTCTGTATAGTTAGAGTATACAAAGGGTTCGCCTCCTCCGTTGTTCCAGGCAGCATAGTTACCATTGGTATTGGAAGGCCAGAGGTTTTGATAAGTGAAGTCTGTTGTAGCTCCATTAATGGTTGAGCGAAGGTGATCTGGAGAGCTTGGGTTGTTTGGAAATGCTCCGCTATTGGGCCAATTACTATCAGTTGAAATGAGTACATAAACATCGCCAATTGAAGACCCACACCAGCCGCTAAAGTCAAATTCATAAGTAGATCCGTCATTAACAATTAGAATATGACTGCCACTAGGGATGTTGGTTGTACCAGGTATAGTTGCGATAAAGTTTAGGTCAGAACATCCACTTACTGGTAAAAGACTGTTCAAAGCAGATACGTATGGAGATGAGTTTGTTGCGAATGAACCAGTGAGTAGATCGGAGGCTGGTGAGCTAGAGCCATGAAATACACGTATTGTAGTAGGTGAAGCTGTAAATGAATTAGCTCCGCTATACAGGAGAATAAATTCTCCTCGACCATCGGGAGAAGAACAGCCATTAATCATTGCGCTCACTAATTGAGCACTTTGGGCATAAGAAGTGTAGGGTATAAATAGAATAAAATAAATCACCCAAAGATTTTGAGGTCTCATTAACAATAGAAGTTGAGGACTGTGTTAGTGAAAGTATTTCTAAGGTAAATCATACTTTTTTGAGTAGAAAGTCTATTTGTAATTTATTTATTATCAAATAGTTAAACTTATTTAACTTACAGAATACTGTATGTTAAATGCGTGATTTTCAAACCTTAGTTTGCATACTTTCCCACATCGAGTATATTTGCAACACAATGCAAATGACAGTAGCCCATTTCCACGCTCATCATTTCCATCATCTCTCTTGAGAGAGATAATGCAACACCCCCTATGCGGCCTACGCGGCTGCTGTACTTTTCACAAATACTTTCAATCAATTTCTTAAATCACCAGTTGAATAATTCAAATGGAAACTAATCTGCGAATTGCAATTCAAAAAAAAGGCCGCCTAAGCGAAGACTCATTGAAGCTTATAAAGGAATGCGGTATTAAGGTTAATAATGGAACCGGTAAACTCATGGCAACAGCCACTAACTTCCCTATGGAATTCTTGTTCCTTAGAGATGATGATATTCCGGGCTATGTACAAGATGGTATTGCCGATATTGGCATTGTTGGAGCCAATGAGGCCGATGAAAAAGATAAAGATGTAGACTTAGTAAAAAGCTTAGGCTTTTCTAAGTGTAGACTTTCTCTGGCTATTGCCAAAAATGAAGAATACAACGGCCTGCAAGACTTTGAAGGTAAAAGCATTGCTACTTCTTATCCGAAAATTCTTGGAGACTATTTATCCGATAATGGCATTAGTGCAGATATTCACGAAATCAGTGGTTCGGTGGAAATTGCGCCTAGCATCGGTTTGGCCTACGGTATCTGCGATATAGTAAGTTCGGGCTCTACCTTGCTTAGTAATGGACTGAAAGAGGTTGAGGTTATTTTTAAGTCTGAAGCAGTAATGCTTGCCAATAAGGGGCTTTCTGCCGAAAAACAGGCTATCCTAGAAAAGTTGATCTTCAGAATCAATGCAGTTCAAGCTGCTAAGAACAGTAAATACATATTGCTTAATGCGCCTAATGATCAGATTGAGGAGATTATCAAAATTCTTCCTGGAATGAAAAGTCCTACAGTATTGCCATTGGCCATGGAGGGATGGAGTTCGGTGCATACCGTTATTCAAGAAGATGATTTCTGGCAAATTATTGAAGAGCTAAAAGAAGCTGGTGCCGAAGGGATTTTAGTGGTTCCAATCGAAAAAATGATTCAATGAGAGTCTTTGTAAATCCTGATAAAGCCACCTGGCCAGATTTGCTCAAACGCCCAACAATGGACCTTGAGGAAATAGAGCAGAGGGTAAGGCCAGTGATAGAAAAGGTAAAGCTCGAAGGTGATGCTGCCTTAAAGCAATTCACACAAGAGTTTGACGGTGTGGCTATTGATGAATTTCAAGTCTCCGAAGCTGAATTCACCGAGGCGGAAACACTAGTGGAGGCTGATCTTAAAACTGCCATTCTTACTGCTAAGTCTAATATTGAGGCTTTTCATAAAGCTCAAAAACAAGAAGAGCTTGTGGTGGAAACTATGCCTGGAGTAAAGTGCTACCGCAGGTCTGTAGGAATCGAAAAAGTTGGTCTTTACATTCCTGGCGGAACTGCTCCATTGTTTTCTACTGTATTGATGTTGGCCGTACCTGCTAAGTTGGCCGGCTGCCAAGAAGTTGTATTGTGTTCCCCACCAAATAAGGAAGGAAAGATTCACCCTGCCATTCTTTACACCGCCAAGGCAGTAGGAGTAACCAAGGTTTTTAAAGTTGGAGGTGCTCAAGCCGTAGCAGCCTTCACTTTTGGTACAGAATCTATTCCGCAGGTGAATAAAATTTTCGGGCCTGGTAACCAATATGTAACTGCTGCCAAGCAGCTTGCAACTCGATTTGGCCTAGCCATAGATATGCCTGCTGGTCCATCTGAAGTAGCGGTCTATGCCAATGCTTCTGCCAACCCAAGTTTCGTGGCGGCAGATTTACTCTCTCAGGCAGAGCATGGGGTAGACTCTCAGGTTGTACTCGTGGCTAGCTCAGAAGAGGTTGTGAAAAATGTTCAAGCTGAAATTGAAAGTCAACTAAAGGCGTTGCCTCGTGCAGAGTTTGCCGCCAAAGCACTCGCCAATAGTGTAGCGGTTGTTTTAGGTGAAATCGAAGCTATCGCATTGTTAAACGAATATGGAGCAGAACACTTGATATTAAGTGTAGATGAACCATGGAACATAGCCAATCAAATAATTAATGCTGGTTCTGTGTTCTTAGGCCACCTTACTCCAGAATCTGCTGGAGATTATGCTTCAGGTACCAATCACACTTTGCCAACGAATGGCTATGCTAAGATGTATAGTGGAGTCTCTTTAGATAGTTTCGTTAAGAAAATTACCTATCAGGAAATTACTCCCGAAGGATTAAAAGTGCTTGGCCCTGTGGTTGAAAAAATGGCTGCTGCAGAACAATTGGAAGCTCACAAAAACGCAGTTACTTTACGTCTTAAATCATTAAATAATGTTTAACCCTACTGATTTACTGAGGCCTCACTTGAAGCAATTAGTGCCTTACTCATCGGCTAGAGATGATTATAAAGGTAAGGATGGGGTTTTTCTCGATGCTAACGAAAACCCTATTGGTTCTATAACTGAGGAAAATTGGAATCGCTACCCAGATCCTTATCAGCTGGAGCTAAAAGCAAAGTTGGCAGAAATAAAAGGAGTAAATGCAGAACAGATTTTCTTGGGTAATGGAAGTGATGAGCCAATCGATTTGCTTTATAGGGCTTTCTGCGAACCTCAAACTGATGAGGTAATTATTAACCCACCGACTTACGGCATGTATAAGGTGAGTGCGGATATCAATAATGTCAAAGCTAAAGAAGTATTGCTAACCAATCAGTACGATTTAGATTCTCAGGCTTTACTCTCGGCTATTCAGCCTAATACAAAGATTATCTGGATTTGCTCACCAAATAACCCTACGGGAAATGATGTGAGTTTAGAGAAAATCGAAATCATTCTTAAGGGCTTTCAAGGTTTGGTTGTGGTAGATGAAGCTTATATTGATTTTGCTGATAGGCCTTCATTCACTACCCGACTCAATGAGTTTCCGAACCTTATCGTTTTGCAAACTATGAGCAAGGCTTGGGGCTTAGCTTCTTTAAGGTTGGGTATGGCGTTCTGTTCTCCAGAAATAGTGGCAATTCTGAATAGAATTAAACCACCTTATAACCTTAGCGGACTTACCCAAAGAACAGTGCTAAATGCATTGAATAATTTGGAGAAGAAAGACCAGATGGTTGCTGAAATCCTTGAAAATAGAGAGGGATTACAGAATGAGTTAGAAGCACTAGAAATTGTGAAGCGAGTATATCCTACAGATTCCAACTTCTACTTGGTGAAAATGAAGGACGCTAAAGAAGTTTACCTTAAGCTTATAGAGAAACAAGTTATCTTGAGAGATCGCTCAAAAGTAGTGCTTTGCGAAGATGGAATAAGAATCACCATCGGCACGAAAAAGGAGAATAAAAAACTGATTGAAGAACTGAAGAAATTGTCAAATTAGCCGTCATTGCGAGGAATGAAACCTGTGTTAACAAGGTTTCATGACGAAGCAATCTGTCTGTTCTGTACCCAGTGTCAGTTAATAAGCGGATTGCTTCGTCACAATCTTTTGCAAGTGCAAAGCTTGCTCCTCGCAATGACGCACTATAACCAACCATGAAAAAAGTACTTTTTATAGATAGAGACGGAACCATCATAGTGGAGCCGCCAACCGACTATCAGGTAGATTCATTAGAAAAATTAGAGTTCTTACCTGGAGCAATTAGCAACCTAAGAAAGATTGCAGAACAACTCGATTATGAGTTGGTAATGGTTACTAACCAAGATGGGTTGGGAACTGACTCATTTCCAGAAGAAACATTTTGGCCAGCCCATAATAAGATGCTCAAGACTTTGGAAAATGAAGGAGTTGTCTTCGATGAAATCTGCATAGATAAAACCTTTGAGCATGAAAATGCACCTACAAGAAAGCCAGGAACTGGCTTGCTTACCAAATACTTGGAAGGTGATTATGACTTAGCCAATTCTTATGTTTTTGGTGATAGAAAAACAGATATTCAACTAGCTGAAAACCTAGGAGCTAAGGCTATCTACCTCGCAGAAGAGGCAGATGAAAGAGCTGCATTAACTACGACTAGCTGGGACGAAATTTATCAATTCCTACGCTTGCCAGATAGAAAAGCCACTGTTCAGCGTACCACCAAAGAGACTGATATTCTTGTAGAATTGAACTTAGATGGTGAAGGTAAATGTGACAACAAGACTGGTTTAGGTTTCTTCGATCATATGTTAGATCAGTTAGGAAAACACTCGGGAGCTGATTTGAAGGTTCATGTGGAAGGAGATTTGCACATAGATGAGCATCATACTATTGAAGATACAGCCTTGGCACTGGGTGAAGCGTATTTGAAAGCTTTAGGAGATAAAAAAGGTATAAATCGTTACGGTTTCCTGCTTCCAATGGATGAAGCCCTGGCTCAAGTAGCAATAGACTTTAGTGGTAGGCCATGGTTGGTTTGGGACGCTGACTTCAAAAGAGAGAAAGTTGGAGATATGCCAACTGAAATGTTTATGCACTTCTTCAAGTCCTTTTCAGATACTTCTAAGAGTAATTTGAATATTAAGGTAGAGGGAGATAATGAGCATCATAAAATTGAAGCAATCTTTAAGGCTTTTGCTAAAGCCATTAAAATGGCTGTTTCTAGAAATGAAAATGAATTAGATAAGCTTCCTTCAACCAAAGGAACTTTATAATTTCGGCCTTCATTTAAGACTATGCGCAGGGCACTGGCCATTTTTTTTGTATTCATCAGTTTTCAAGTTTCAGGCCAAGGTGTTTTAGATTGGTGGGATCAGCTGCATAATTATCCTGATGCAGCAGGTCCTGATCGGTCTAGGTACATCAACTTATCTCCTGGGTATTTAGGGCCAAATGCCATGATTATGCCCTCTTTACCCAATATGACTATCGATAACGAGTTTTGGGTACAGGCCTTAGGGCAAACTCATGCTGGTAATGGAGATAAAACACAGAACTTCTTTCTTAAGGGGAATTTTCCGTTAGCAAGAGATAGGGTAATGCTTTACATCACTAGCGTTCCATATGAAACATGGGAGGTGACACCTGAGACTCGTGATGAAAGAAGAATGATGGGGCTCGGTGGAAAAGGTGGAAATACTGGTGATGTGGCTTACGGAGTGATATTTAAGGTTTTTCGAGAAAAACATTGGTTGCCGTTCAATTTTGGGTTTAGGCTACATACTAAAACCACCACTGGTGGAAACCTTACTAATGCGAGGTCTACCGATAACAGTCTTTACCAGTGGGAAGGAAATTTCTCTAAAACCATGATAGAAAAAGAAGAAGAGAAGTTACTGCTGAAGGCATCTTTGGGTTTTGTGACTTGGCAAACGAACAAGAACCGCCTTCCTGGTGGTTCTAACCATAATCAGAATGATGCGCCTTACTACGGATTTGGTGTGGAGTATTTAAACAGATCGTGGTTGTTAAGTAGCGATGTAGTAGGATATACTGGTTATTTAGGGAATAGGGACTACCCACATTTTTTTCGAACACAAGTTCAATACAGATTTAATAGACTGGCCTTGCGAACAGAGTATAATTATGGTTTGCAGTCTTGGGACTGGAATACATTTTCTTTAGGAGTTAGGTACTACATCCTAGAGCTTCTGGATTAGCACAAGAAAATAGAGGCCATCTCAAAAGCAACTAATTTGGTCATTCCTTGCTTGTCTGAGAATCCCTTCAGTTCTGCAAAGCCAGTCTAGGGAGGTTCCCTCCCGATATGTCGGCATGGAAGCTATAATGACAATTAGCTTTTAGATTATAGAAAAAAGCGAGCCGGAGCTCGCTTTCTTTAGTTGCCACCCTTAGTGGTGGAGGTTAATTGTTTAGTCATCGCTGCACCGATTAGTGCTTCTAGTGGTGTTCCGCCTCCATCATCTCCACCACCCATTATCATGGTAGTTGGGAATTTGATTTTAGCAATCTCCTTGGCTACACCAATGGCGATTTCTTTTTCTAACTCAGCCCTCTGCTGAGGTGTCAAACCTGCCGAAACTAGTTTGGCGTTTTGATAAGACTCGGCATCGGCTTTCACTTTTTGAGCGGTTGCTTTAAGTCGCTCAGTTTCTAGTGCTATGGCAGCAAGCTTCTTATTTGTCTCTTCCTGCTTCAACTTGGTCTCAATTGAGATCAATGCTTTCACCTGCTCTTTCTCCTGAGTTACTCTCTCTGCAGCCTTATCGCGCTCACCCTCTGCAATAATTCTGGCTTGGGCATCTTTCGCAGTCTTGATTTTTTGCTGCTCCAATTGCCTTTTGGCAGATTCATCTCTTTGGGCTTCAAGTCTTTGTTTGAAGACTTGCTCCAGAATCACATCGTCTACAATCACCTGTGCTACTATTATATTGTTCTCATTTATATCGTGAGGTATCCTGATGAATTTACCATTTCCATCTTCACGCTTTTTCACTTCGTAGCGAGTTTGTACTTCTTTGATCTCACGGTTTTCTTGCTCAATTGCTGTCACAACAGTGTCTCTATATTCCGTTTTTTCTACACTGTAAGCGCCATCTTTCAATTGCTCTTCTATGGCAACCCTAAAGTCTGAAGCCGAACCAGAGATGTAGTCTTGAGCTGCAAACATGTACCCGGTGTTAGAAACAACCTCTCTCACTGTAGGTATTAAGGTGTTTTGTGCGAGGTTTTGTAAGCTACGGAACTCGATAGCCAGCTCGATGAAAGACTCCTTGTCTGCAGGTAACTGAAAACGAGTTGAAAGCTTTGTTGTAGCGGTAACTTGGTCGATGAACCGGATGGGAATGGGATCCATTTCTCCTTCGATCTCATCGGTATCTTCTCCATCGCTGACCACTTTAACATCGATGAATTTTTGCCAGGGAGTAATTTTCGCAAACCCACGAAATTTGATTCCCTCGGTCATTACTGCATCTTTCTTACCGTTAGGATACACTACAAAATACTGGTAGCCGGGCTCTGCCCAAAAGAACAGATAAGGTACCATAATCATAAAAGCTCCAACAGCCACTATGGCTAAAGATATCCTTCTACTGAACATGAGTAGCCAGGGAGAAGCTTTAGATTTAGTTTTTATCATCTGACCGTCTTTCCCTTCTGAATATTTGTCTTCTTCAGAAAGAAATGGCCTGACAATGAGTGTTATAAGTCCAAGTAGGATAATGATTATTCCAATAAAGGTCATAGTAATAATTGGTTAAAGGTTAAACATAATTCTTCCATTCAGCCCGTACGGCTGGTGTATAGTATTCCTGAAATGTTGGGGTGGGTATTAGCGATTGGTTAGTCGGTACACAAACTTTAGTGCAGACCAGATGTCGTCAATCGCGCATACTTTTACATCAACTAGCCCTGCTTCTAGACCAGTGTGGCGAACAATCCTGTCGCTTAGGTCAGTGGGTACATTAGATGATTTCTTTGGCCAAGAAATCCAGAGCTGTCCCGTTTTCTTGAGTAAAGATTTGAGTTGTAGAATTTCCGCCCTCAGCGTATCGGCCGATTTGCAGAAGTAATGGATAGAATCTACCTCGTTTGACTGATTTTCGGAACTTACCTGAGCGTTATCAGGTAGCGGCCCTAGGTCATCCCAGTAATTGCTCGGTTCATGATAGGTTTGCAAAACAAAGCCTTCCTTGATACCAAGTTTTTTTAATAAGGGTGTTCCTGAATATCCTGCCATCTTTATTTGAGATACAATCAATTATACGAATAAAGTTCTGTAAAAGTTACATATTCAGAATAATATTTTACTTATGGATATATACAGAATATCGTTCTGATAACGCAGGTGCTGCCTATAGGCTCATTTTCAGTAAAATACAAGGGTGAGGGATTTTAGCTAAGAGAATAGAAATAGTTCTTTTTGTTTAGCGAATCATTGGGCTTTGTTATTTTTGCGCATGGCAGAACAGATCCTCATCCTTGATTTTGGATCGCAGTATACTCAACTAATTGCACGAAGAGTCAGAGAGCTCAACGTCTACTGCGAAATACATCCTTACAATAACCTTCCTGAAATTACAGACGATATAAAAGGAGTAATATTCTCCGGTAGCCCTTGCTCAGTGAGAGAAGAAGATGCTCCCGATGTTGATGTAGATATGTTCCGTGGCAAGGTTCCTGTTCTAGGGGTGTGCTATGGAGCGCAACTTATGGCTCAAAAGTATGGTGGTAATGTTTTGCCTTCTGAAATTAGAGAGTATGGTAGAGCGCGCTTAAGTCATGTGGACTCTCACTTCGACTTAATGAAAGAAATAAGCCTAGATTCTCAAGTTTGGATGTCTCACGGAGATACCATTAAAGAGCTTCCTAAGGGTTTCGATATTATAGCAAGTACACCAAGTGTTGCCGTGGCGGCTTACAAGGTTCAGAATGAGCTTACTTATGGTATTCAGTTTCACCCCGAGGTAACCCATTCGGAAGAAGGTAAAATACTTTTAAGAAATTTTGTGGTTCATATATGTGGTTGTGCCCAAGAGTGGACTCCAGATATTTTTGCAGAGACTACAATTGCTGAGTTGAAGGAAAAACTTGGGAATGATAAGGTTGTTCTTGGCCTTTCAGGCGGGGTAGATTCTTCAGTAGCGGCTGTTTTAATAAATAGGGCTATTGGCGATAATCTACATTGTATTTTTGTTGATAATGGACTGCTAAGAAAGAATGAGTTTGAGTCTGTGCTTGAGTCTTACAAGGGCATGGGTTTAAATGTGAAGGGGGTAGATGCCAAGCAGCAGTTCTACGATGCTTTAGAAGGTATTACCGATCCGGAAGGGAAAAGAAAGGCCATCGGTAGAGTGTTTATTGAAGTTTTTGACCAAGAAGCGCACAAGATTCAAGATGTAAAATGGTTAGGTCAAGGAACAATTTATCCTGATGTAATTGAATCTGTTTCTGTGAAGGGACCTTCAGCTACAATAAAATCGCATCACAACGTTGGAGGTTTGCCTGAGAAGATGAATCTAAAGGTGGTTGAGCCACTGAATACACTTTTCAAAGATGAGGTGAGAAACGTTGGTAGAAGTCTGGAAATTGACCCGAATATATTAGGTCGTCACCCATTCCCGGGGCCAGGGCTTGGCATTAGAATTCTCGGAGATATTACACCAGAGAAGGTAGCTATACTTCAGGAGGTTGATTACATATTTATCAACGGGCTAAAAGAAAAAGGGCTGTATGATGACGTTTGGCAAGCAGGAGCTATGTTGTTGCCAATTCACTCGGTTGGAGTAATGGGCGATGAAAGAACTTATGAACAAGTAGTGGCACTTAGAGCTGTTACTTCTGTAGATGGTATGACAGCCGATTGGGTAGATCTACCTTATAACTTCTTGCAAGACGTTTCAAATGATATTATTAATAAAGTAAAAGGAGTAAATAGAGTGGTTTACGATATCAGTTCTAAACCACCGGCCACCATAGAATGGGAATAATGCAGAGATTTTTACTGGCAGTTGTTTTTGTGCTAATGAGTTTTTCAACTGCATTAGCACAAAACATTAAGCAGTTATTTGAAGAAGGAAAACAGCTTTTCGACCAAGAGCAATATGCCTTGGCTTTTGGAAAGTTTGAACCATTGACCGCTCTTACTCAAGAGAATGACATGGTGAAATATGCCTCTTTCTATTATGCGGTTTCTGCCTATAAAACTGGTGATAGAGTAATAGCCAAAAATGCTTTTAAGCAGATTCAAGGCAAATATCCTAATTGGAAGATCGACAATGAGATCGATTACTGGTTGGGCTTAATCGCTATTGAGCAGGGGCAGATTGCCGAGGGTTTTGATTACTTGGCAAAGGTTGAAGATGATAACTTTAGCTTTTCAATTAATGCGCTTAAAAAGCAAGCTGTTGATTCAATTCGAGATATTGACCGCTTAAAGGCTTTGCTGAATGATTATCCAGAAAATCTGATTGCTTCTCAACTAGCATCTGAAATGCTCCGCTTAGATGTTCAAGATCAAGATTTGGAGCTATTGAACTCCCTTCAGGAGCAATACGACTTACAGATTTCTCTGACCTTAGACGATATTGAGGTTTCTCCAAAAAAGGAAGTTTACAATATCGGATTGTTTTTGCCTTTCGCTTATAGAGGTGATTCGGCCAGAATAGCTCAACTAGAGTCTAACTGGACTACTAGAATGTATCATGGTGCATTATTAGGTGTAGAAAAATTAAAGAGTGAAGGCATCAATGTAAATCTGATAACTGTAGATACTCGAGATGGCAGGCAAAGGCTTGATCAGATGATTCGATCTGGAGAGTTAGATGATTTAGACTTTATTATAGGCCCAGTAACTCAGGGGGCTGTAGAGCAAATGACGCCTTTTTCTAAGGAGAAGAGAATTAACATGATCAACCCTCTTTCTTCCAATAGTGAGATTCTAGTAGAAAACCCTTTTGCTTTTTTATACTACCCAAGTAATGAGTCAATAGCCATTAGGTCTGCAGACTATGCTGTTAAGCACTTTAGGAAAAATAAGAATGCAGCTGTATTCTATTCAGGAGATGCCGATTTAGAGCGAGCTCTATTGTATAAGGAACTCCTTGAGAAAGATTCTTTTAATGTGCCAATTTTTAAGCGTGTGCCTCCTAATGAGTCAGTAAAAATTCAACAGTGGTTGGTAGAGGAACAAGAGATTGACCAAGATTCTAGCTTAGTCAATCGAATGATTGAAGAAATGGACTCGCTGAAGGCTGCTGGGGTTCAGCGTTGGCAGAAGTACTCAGAGAGGGACTTTGTAAAAGACACGCTTAAAATATTACCAGATAGCATAGGCCATGTTTTTATAGCGTCTGACTATTCTCAGCTTTCTACTAGTGCGTTAAGCGGTATTGCAGCTAGGCCAGATACCGTAGGGTTTCTTGCTTCTTCTAGGTTTTTGACAGCGGAGCAATCACTTTCTTTCGATCAACTAGAGCGTTTGAATGCGATTTTAGTGGGTAGTAATTATATGAATTACTCTACTTCAAAAGTGGCTGAGTTTAGAGAGAATTATATAAACAGATTTCTTTCAAGTCCGGTTAAAGAAGAAAGACTTGGAGATGCCTATTTGGGCTATGATATTGTAGTAACCTTTGGAAAACTTTTGCAAGAATATGGAAAGTATTTTCAGGTAGGTTTAAGGCGAAGAGATTTGATTGAAGGAGAGCTTACCGAATACTTTAGATACAGGCTTTCTAACGATAACAGATACATGCCATATTTAAGGGTTAGGTCTGCGAAGGTAGAGAAGATAGAAGATCAGTAGTATGCATCAGATTACAAAAAGCAATAACCTCTTTGAAGAGGCTCAAAATTATATCCCTGGTGGTGTTAACTCGCCAGTGAGAGCATTTAAAGCAGTTGGTGGAAATCCGATTTTCATTAAAAAGGCAAAAGGAGCTTTTATTTATGATGAAGATGGAAATGAATACATCGAGCTGATTAACTCATGGGGGCCAATGATTTTAGGGCATGCCAATGAAAAAATAGAAGAGGCTGTTCATGAGGCCGTAAAAGGCTCTCTATCGTTTGGTGCACCTACCGCAAAAGAAATAGAAATGGCCAAGACCATCTGTGAGATGGTGCCAAGCATTGAGAAAGTGAGAATGGTTAACTCTGGCACAGAGGCAACTATGTCGGCTGTTCGTTTGGCTAGGGGGTACACGGGTCGTTCTAAGGTTATTAAGTTTGAAGGTTGCTATCACGGTCATGGAGACTCTTTTCTGATAGCTGCTGGTAGTGGTGCTATTACACTGGGAGAACCTAATAGCCCAGGAGTAACTAAAGGCACAGCTAGAGATACCATCACGGTGCCTTTCAATGATATTAATAAAGTTCATGAGGCCGTTATGGCCAATAAGGATAATGTAGCGGCTGTAATCATAGAGCCAGTTGCCGGAAATATGGGCTGTATTCTGCCTAATCAAGGTTATTTAGAAGCTCTTAGAAAGATTTGCGACTCTGAGGGGATTGTCTTGATTTTCGATGAGGTAATGACAGGCTTTAGGCTGTCTAAAGCAGGTGCTCAAGGTGTTTTTAATGTTCAGCCAGATTTGACTACCCTAGGAAAAATTATTGGTGGAGGAATGCCAGTAGGAGCCTATGGTGGTAAAAAAGAGATTATGGATTTTGTAGCTCCTGTAGGGCCTGTTTATCAGGCAGGTACATTGAGCGGAAACCCAGTGGCTATGGCAGCAGGGCATGCTATGTTGAATGAGATAACTAGTGATGAGAGCTTGTATAGCGACTTGGCATTAATCACTGCTAAACTAGAGAATGGTATTCAAGCTGGTTTAGATGAGCTTGGTTTACCTTACACTATCAATAGAATAGGTTCTATGATTAGTTTGTTCTTTACCTCTGAAAAAGTGACTGACTTTGAAGGAGCTAAGAAATGTGACTTGAAACTATTTGGACAATACTTTAGAGAGATGCTCAAAAGAGGGGTCTACTTACCGCCATCACAATTTGAGTCTTGGTTTATATCTAAGTCTATTACGCCAGCATTAGCCGATAGAATTATTGAGGCCAGTAACGAAAGTCTTAAAGCCATTCACTAGTATTTATTAGTAATACCAGAAACTAATAAGTACTTCTAGTGAGAAGAAAATCTGAAGAAAGAAAACGTAGATGAAGCCAACTATGTTAAACTTTATCAGTGTCTTAAACCATTGCTGCTTGTATACTTTTAGAAAGGAAATATAGGCGTACGTACTAGTGACAACAAAGACGGCAAAGCCTAAGATGCCTCTTAGGCCTACTGCTTGTCCATCTGGAAAACTACCTTCAGTAATTAGTTTGAACATAATCAGTAGCGTTAATCCGTAGATCAGATAGGCAAAGGAGTGTATGTGCAGTGCATGTACAATATGCTTAATATATAGATGCTTTCTCCTTACGTAAATCAGTTTCAAGATTCCTGCGAATAGAGGAATAAGAATAAACATCATTAGTGGTAGGTTACCAAGTACAAAGCCTTTAAAGCCCTCATCATTCTTAAATATCTTTCTTACCTGCTGTTGTAGATGGGCTTCATCACTGTTGGAGAATAACTTGAAGTTTGTTTTACCTCCTTGGGTCAGGGAGTCCCAAAAAACAGAGTCGGCAATTCTATTATCACGGGCCAATCGGTGCATTTTATTAATGTAGCCTTCTTCTTTTCTATCCGGAATGGAGACAGAGCTTAAGGAAACCTTAAAATCTTCTAAGAAGTCTTCTCCATAGTCTGCATCTAACGAGTCTACTAGTTGGTCGAAAGAGGCAATATTACTGTATCGGTCCACTAAAGAGTCTTCCAATAAAGCCATCCTGGTACTGTCGGATAAGAGTTGAAGCCTACTATTGTCTTTAAGAGCCTCAATGCTAGCGGTAGTATATTCGGCCTCTTCATCAAAAGTATTTAAGTTGATGTCTGACAATAAATAGCTTATTGTGAAAAAGTAAAAGAGACTCATTACCAAGTAAAGCCTTACCGGATGAATGAAGTGCTTCACTTTACCTTCATGAAACCTATTGGTAAGTGCTCCTGGGTTGAATAAAAAAGGAATGAAACTATGGGCTAGCTTTGAGTCTATTCCAAAGTAGTTATCCAAAAACTCTTTGAATAGCGTGGAGAAGGTGACATTGTTGTCTGAATTAGACTGACCGCAACTTGGACAATAGTTGTAATCTTCCTCTAAATGAGAACCGCAATTGTTGCAGGTTGTGCTTCTTCTTTGTTTGGCTTTCATGACTGGGCACTACTTGGAGCTTAAAGATAGCAGATGTAGCTATTAAGCGAAAGCACAAAAAAAGCTAATCCAGAAGAATAGCTTTTTTGTGAGTTGTGTTTAGGTGTAAGGGTACTCTAACTCCATCGTAGAGCAATTTGTGGTGTGTTGTATATTGAGTAGTTATTATTCTTTTCAACCAGATGGTTCAATTCATGATTAATGTTATTCCATAAAGCTTGGTTATGAGATACAAAGCTCACTTTAGGTGTAACATCATCCTTTAATATGATCCTATTTCCCGACTCATCCTTTACAGTCTGATTCCAATCAAGATTATGTAAAGCATGTTTGATTTTAAATAGGTTTAGAAAAATGTCTTTAAGCTGGTTGTTGTGACTCCTTAACTGAATTTGAGCAAAGAATAATTCATCTTCATAAAAGTGCATTTGAATAATACTCTTAATTCCTTTTATGCTGAATTTATAGAATAAGGTTTGTTGAGATTTGAGTGGTAGGTTTTTGTGCTGAATGAAATTTGGCTTACCAAAGAGCTTTTTGGCGTCCTTAACTGAAGCCCCAAATTCTAGTCTATAAAATCTAATTGGTTTTGCGGTGCTAAAATCTACATGACTAGTTTCTTTATTGAAACTAAAGGCCGAAGCTACATTAAGAGCATTTAGCGAGTGATAGAAATCCTCTTTTTCGAGATAGTATAGTTTTCTCTTCTTGCTTCTAAATATAGAGAGGCAAGGCCAATCGGCAGTCCGCATAGTATCTGAATGTTTAGGTGTCAATTTGTCCCTAAGGACTCTGTGAAGTTAGGTAAAGAACCTTAGAAATAACAGGAGCAGATAAAGCAAAACTGGCTTCTAATTTACTCTAGAAGCCAGTTTTTGGAGTTGATCAAACCATTATATAGTTTGAAATACGTTTATGTGTATGTGAAAAAAATGGAGGTTTCTAAGTCGATTTTTAAACTTCTATTCAAAGTTAAAATTCACATAGTAAATAGTCCTATCCCATAGCAGTTCAATGCTTCCGCCATTTTCTGTTTCTACCACTTGGATAGTAAAACCTTCAACTTCTTCGCTGTTTTCTTCCCTCATCATGGGTACTCGCATTAGGTCTCTACTTTCATCGTAAGACTGACCGTTTTGTCCTGTTTGTTTATTTATGATTAAGGTGCCCCCGTTTTCTTCAGGAATGCTGAACAAGGTGTATTCGCCTGCTGGTACTTTATTCCCTGCAATGTAAATGTCTTTGGTGGTAGAGAAGTGGCTAGCGCTATTGGCTCCCGTTCTCCAACGTTCACCATAAGGAACAATTCCACCAAAAATTGTTCTCCCTCTCTTTTGAGGCGAACCAAAAGTAACTTTGAAGTCGGATCCGCCAAAGCTAGTTTCCATCTCTTCAGCCGGACTAAGTGTGCCAAACGGAGAGCCTTTTTTGTCGATTTCGATGTACTTCTCTGTTAACTTCTCAAAGTCTAGATCAGATACTCTTTCAACTATCAGTTTTCTGGTAGTCTCTTTGGCATCTAACCAAGTCATGTTGCCCTTATCATCGGTTTGTACATACATATAACCTCTAGACGGGTGTCTCAGGGTATATTCGTTGTCTGCAGTTCTATGAATGATGAAATCAGACGCTCTCCTGCCAGTCAATAAGTATTGATGAATTGAATCTTCTGCAGATAGGTGCGCTCGGTTGAAGGCAATGTCATAAGGCCAATGTACCATATCAATAAATGGTAAATAAGTATTGTCATTGAGCATTGAGCTTCTCACCATTCCGTTTCTTCCTTCACTTTCAGAGACTAAGCTGTCTCCTTCGGCTTCAATATTTTGTTTTACAGAACCGCCTACAGGGAATTCTCCAAACAGGCCTTCGTAAGCTACGGCAGTCAGTGACTTTAACTTATTATTGGTGTCCCAGCTAATGCCGTAAGAGGTTAGGCTAATTCTTGGGCTTCTTAAGACTACATCTGCCCTAAGGCTGTTTTCTTGTTTTTCTACTCTTTCAATTGCTAGAGTGTCGCTTCCTAGCCTGGTTACATAGTAGAAAGTGTTGTCTATAGATTGCTCTTTTGGGCTGCAAGTGCAAAATGCAAGTCCTATAAGCAAGTAAGCTGCTAAATGCTTCTTCATAAGGTCAATGGTTTTTTATGAAGTTAGCAAGTAGGTTAAATTCGACTAAACGCTTTTATTTCAGCGGTTAAAGCTTTGTTTTCACTTTTGCCCAATCTTTTATTTGCCAATAAATATGGCCTGTAGTTAGGTGGTTTCCATCCTTATCATAGGCTTTGGGTTCACAGCAAACCACTATAGATTCTTTATCTTTTAATGGCTCTATCACTTCATTATTGAGCCATTCTTCAGAAATTTCAAATTTGACAACCGTATCCATTTTTGCCTGATAGTGGTAGTCCATTTCCATTCTCTGCATAATGATTCTATATTTTTTGGAATCTAAGCTGTTGAGCAATACCAAACCCGTAGAGTACTCGGAAGCCGTGGCCAAGGCACAGGCATGAATACCTTTAATGTGGTTGAAGTTGGCTTTCTTATATGGAATGGATACTTCTACAGAGTGGTCTCCAATGTTTTTGATTTTAAAACCATGCGGTTTATTAAATGGGATCATTCTGGCTAAGCCAAAGTTTAATAATGCCAAATGCCGCTTAGATGATTTTGCGCGCTCTAATAAGGTAGATGTGTCTAACATATTTTCTGTTTGTTTGAATTTATTGATTCTTCACTAATTTCCCGTCATGCTAAGTTTTTGGGAAAAGGATTTTTTCATTGCCTATGATCATATTGTGGTGGGTAGTGGAATTGTGGGGTTATCTACTGCCATAGCTATTAAGGAAAAGCAACCGAATAGCCGAGTGCTTGTGCTAGAAAGAGGGATTTTTCCTACAGGAGCGAGTACAAAAAACGCTGGTTTTGCTTGTTTTGGTAGCTTATCTGAAATAGTGGCCGATTTAGAGAAGCTATCAGAAGAAGAGGTTTTCAATCTAGTAAAGCTTAGATGGGATGGTCTGCAGCTACTCCGCAGCCGTTTAGGTGATGAAAAAATAGACTATAAGAGCTATGGTGGTTATGAGTTACTGCGTAATGATGAACTCAAGGCACTTGATCAATTAGATAGAGTTAATAACCTGCTTCTTCCGCTTTTTGGTAAGCCAGTCTACTCTGTTGAAAACAATAGAATTAGTGACTTTAACTTCCCCAAGGAGGCCGTAGATGCTATGGTGTTTAACCCTTTAGAAGCTCAAATTCACTCAGGCATGATGATGAAAAACCTTTATCAGTATGCAGCCGAAAAGGGAGTGGAAGTTATAACAGGGGCTCAAGTAGTAGCTTTCGAAGAAAAAGGCGATGTGGTAGAGTTAGCGGTTGCAGACGGCCCAACGTTTAAAGCTCAGCAAGTTGCCTTTTGTACCAACGCCTTCTCCAAGTGGTTTTTTCCTACTATGGATATTGAGCCTGGTAGAGGTGCGGTTTTGGTTACTAAACCTGTCGATGGACTCAAAATAAAAGGTACTTATCATTATGATGAAGGCTATTACTACTTCAGAAACTATCAGGATAGGGTCATATTCGGAGGAGGAAGAAATGTAGATTTCGAAACGGAAAAGACTACCAATTTTGATGTGAATCAGCGCATTCTTGATAAGCTATTAAATGATCTGGAGCAGATGATATTGCCTAACCAAAAGTTTGAGGTAGACCACGCTTGGTCTGGTATCATGGCTTTCGGCCCCAATAAGAAACCAATACTACAAAAACAGTCAGATAGAGTAAGTGTTGGTGTGCGATTAGGCGGAATGGGTGTTGCCGTTGGCAGTAAAATCGGTTCCGAACTGGCCGATTTAATGCTCCAATAATTAAATATTGTTATCTTCAAAGCTTACCAAATACACTTATGAGTTATAAGTTTCAGAAGCCATCTCTTTTTCAGGCACTTATCCCTATTATCTTTCTTGTCATTGCACTTTTTATCAATGTTCGGATTTTTGGCGATGCAGCTCTGGATGGTTCAAATCAGATTATATTAATTCTATCTGCCGGAGTAGCTTCACTAGTTGCTCTAAAGTTAGGCATGAAGTGGAATCAGATTCAGAATGGCATTGTAAAGAGCATTAGTTCTGCCATGGCATCCATCATTATTCTACTGCTAATAGGTTCTTTGGCTGGTACTTGGTTGCTTTCTGGAATTGTGCCTGCCATGATTTACTATGGTCTTCAGATTTTGAATCCGACAATATTTCTATTTGCAGCTTGTATAGTGTGTTCTATTGTTTCCTTGGCCACAGGTAGCTCATGGACCACTGCAGCAACAGTGGGTATAGCCCTGATTGGAATTGGTAAAGCTTTAGGTTTACATGAGGGTATGATTGCCGGTGCTGTGCTTTCTGGAGCATACTTTGGCGATAAAATGTCTCCGCTTTCAGATACAACTAACTTAGCTCCAGCAATGGCTGGTACTGATTTGTTCACGCACATCCGATACATGGCCTACACAACTGTACCATCTATTAGTATTGCGCTTATTCTCTTTTTAATCATTGGGTTTACAACAAATAGTACTGAAGGCATAGGGCAAACGGAAGCCATTTTAATGGCTATAGACTCTAAGTTTAATATTAATGGCTGGTTGTTCTTAGTTCCGCTAATGGTCATTATCCTTATAGTTAAAAAAATGCCTGCTATACCAGCCATTCTAATAGGTGCGCTACTCGGAGGAGTGTTTGCGCTTATTTTTCAGCCAGATATTGTTAAAGAAGTTTCTGGTTGGGAAGGCACAAGCAATGAAATGACATTTGTAGGGATTATGAAGTCTCTCTATGGATCCATTTCCATTGTTACAGGAAACGAAATTGTGGATGAATTACTTTCGTCTGGAGGAATGTACGGTATGCTAAATACAGTTTGGCTTATTGTTTCTGCCATGATTTTTGGTGGAGTAATGGAAGCCAGTGGTTTGCTGATGAGAATTGCTGAAGCTGTAATTTCTAAAGTAAAGTCTACAGGTTCATTAGTGGCTTCAACTGCGGCTACTACTATCTTTTTTAATGGTACTGCTTCAGATCAATATTTGGCTATTGTGGTTCCGGGAAGAATGTATGCCGATATTTATAAGAAGAAGAAATTGGCTCCGGAGAATTTAAGTAGAACCTTAGAAGATTCTGGAACAGTAACTTCGGTACTGTTTCCTTGGAATACCTGTGGAGCTTATCACAGTGGAGTATTGGGAGTAGCTACAGGAAGCTATTTCTTCTACGCTTTCTTTAACTTGATAAGCCCAATTATGACTATTGCATTTGCCTATTTTAATATTAAAATCAGAAAATTAACAGACAAGCAAGAAGCTGAAGAGCTAGAAGTTGCCTAATTATGATGTTTCCACTTTCCATAAGTAAGAATGAGGTCATGGAATTTCCCCTAAGTCACTACACGGGGAAAATAGTGGTGGCTGCAACAGAAGAACAGATAGAAAATGCTGTTAGAGAAATCAATCAGGCTGAAATAGTAGGTTTCGATACAGAAGCAAAACCTACTTTTCAAAAAGGACAAATTCGAAATATTGGATTAATTCAGGTAGCAACCGAGAATAAGGTCTTTCTACTTAGAATTCATAAAGTAGGAGTTTTAGACTGTATTCATGACCTGCTTCAGAATGAGAACATTCTAAAAATAGGGATAGGACTGAAAGATGATTATAACCTTTTAGACCGACTAAGATCTTTTGAGCCGAAAGGCTTTTTAGACCTCAATGACACCATGGAAGAGCTTGGAGCCGAAAGCATTGGAGCTAGAAATTTAGCTGCAATGATTTTAGAGATTCGGATTTCCAAATCGGCCCAAACGTCTAACTGGGAGGTGGAAGAGCTTACCCAAAAACAGCTCAATTATGCGGCTACAGATGCTTGGATTTGTCTGGAGATATACAAGAAGCTAGAGGGCTGGGGGTATATCTAATCCTAAACCTTTAGAATACTTACTTTTTCGTTTTAACTTTTTCTTATGAGAACAACAGTGCTTTTTCTTTTCGCCTTAATGGTGAGTTTATCTGCCAACGCCTTTCAGGTCGATGATTTTCAAGAACGATACATTGATCTGGTTGATAAGACCTTCAATAAAAATGAGGCTTATAGCACAGTGGCCTTTGTAGAAAAGTACTTCAGAGTAGTAGGTAACGAGGGGTTTGATGCTAGCATTTACCATGTAGCCAAAAAACTAGAAAAGGCAGGTTTTGTAAAGGAATCTGTTGCAAAAGCTAATGACAGACTTACTTATAGAATAGAGAAAAGAGCTTTAGAGCGAAAAACTTGGGAGCCAGTTTCTGCAAGTCTAAAGTTAGCTTCTGGTCAAGAGGTGCTAAACTTTGAGACCAACCGAAATATGATAGCCATCAACTCCTTCAGTACGGGAGGAGAAAAGAAGTATGAAATGCTGTTTGTTGGAGATGCAAAACCCAGCCAGTACGATGAATTCGACATGAAAGGCAAAGTTGTGGTTGGTTCAGGCTCGGCCAGAATGCTCTTTCAAGAAGCAGTGGTGAAAAGAGGCGCTTTAGGCGTGATGGCCTACAGTATTCCAAGCTATAACCAACCAACTAAACACGTTAACTCTATATCGTTTTCAGGAATCGGTTTAAATGAAGAAGCAAAATCATTTGCCATTCTGCTATCGCAAAAAGCTTATCAAACCATAAAAGAAGCTGCGTCCAAGAATCAAAATGAGATTCTTCTCAATGTGGAGACTCGTATTTATGAGTCTGAAGAACTTACCTTGGTTGCAGAACTGAAAGGAAGTAAAATGCCAGAAGAACGCTTTGTTTTCAGTGCCCACGTTCAAGAACCTGGAGCCAATGATAATGCCAGTGGGGTAGGTGTTTTAGCTGAAGTGGCAGCTTCTAGTGCCAGATTACTTCAGGCTAATCAAATAAATCCGGAAAGAACAATTACCTACCTTTTTGGAGATGAGATAGTGTCTACCAGAAGGTATGTACAAGAAGATAAAGAACGAGCCAAGGGTATTAAGTGGGGAATGAGCCTCGATATGGTAGGTGAAGACACTGAAAAAACGGGCGGAACATTCCTAATAGAGAAAATGCCTGACCCAGGTGCTATTTGGGTAAGAGGAGTTGAAAAGCACTCAGAATGGGGTGGTAGACCGCTTACTAAAGAACAATTGAAGCCACATTACTTTAATGATTTAGTTATCTCCGTCTTCAAAAATATAGGCGAGCAAAAGAATTGGGAGGTCAATTTCAATCCTTTCGAAGGAGGTAGTGACCATGTTCCTTTCCTTCAGGGTAATATCCCTGGACTTTTACTCTGGCACTTCACCGATCAGTTTTACCATACTGATGGAGACAGATTAGATAAAGTTTCGAAAGAAACAATGCATAATGTTGGAACAGGTGCTTTGGCCATAGCGCTTATGCTTACTGAGAACGAAGATAATTTAGCCAACATGATTTTGCTGAATACTACCACCAAGGCCACAATTCGGTTACAGCAAGAAATGAACTTGAGTAAGAGTAATATTGCAAGTGGTGCAGATAAAGCCATTGAGCTAGATATACTGAATACTTGGGTAGACTATTACAGCAAAGTTTTCAATACGGTGTTAGATATCGACCCGAAGAATATGGAGGCTTTCAAAAAGAATTTAGAGGAAAGCCAAAGTGCGTTAGCCACTTATGCTAACATGCTTAGAAGCCAGCTTAAGGACTAATTAGCCACAGCCGCTTTATGAGAGAAGGCTGACTACAAAGACGTAATTACGGTCATTCCTGGTAGGGGCCGGGAATAACAATCAACATTTAAGACAGACTCTTTTTTTATTTCTGTGCATCCTTTCAAAAACTAAGGTGTCTCTATGACAAACCTTAATATGATGCATAAACTCAAATCAACATTAACAACCTTAATTTTCTTTGCTGCACTTGTAACTGTTCAGGCTCAGGAGAAAGTAGAGAAAACCTTCACAGGTATTAAAAGCATACGCCTTACTACCGCTTCAGGAAATGGGACAATCAAAAAGAGTACTTCCAATCAGGTAAAAGTTACCGTAGAATATACCTACGATGAGGATGATTATACGCCTGAGTTCGACCTAAGTGGTGACAGACTTTACATTGAAGAAGATTTCCGCAGAAGCCGTTGGACAAAGGGATACTCTGAATGGACTCTAGAAATACCTGATGGACTGGAGTTGGAGTTTAAAACTGGCTCAGGAAATATAGAAGTATCGGGCATAAATGTAGAGCTGAATTCAAACACCGGTTCGGGCAATATTGAAGTAGATAGGGTGATAGGAGAGGTTCGAGCGAATACCGGTTCGGGCAATATTTCTTTGAGAGATATAGATGGAAGAACAACGGCTAACACCGGTTCTGGCTCTATCAGGCTTGAAAATATAAAGTTGAAAGATGGCGCGCGTTTCAATACTGGTAGTGGAAACATAAGAGCCAGAGAAGTTGAAGGAGAACTAGACTTTAACACAGGTAGTGGAAATATAGAAGTTGAAGAGGCAACCATTACTGGTCCCTCATCATTTAACACAGGCTCTGGTAATGCACGTGTTATTCTGGCAAGTCCATTAAGCAACGACCTTTCTCTCAACACAGGTTCAGGAAACGCAACCTTAGATTTCAATGGTCAAGAAATTGAAGGTGTGTTCTACATGAAAGCTGGAGATAAAGATGACATCAGCGCTCCTTTTCGTTTCGATAAGGAATATGAAGAAGATAGAGGCTGGAGAGGTAGAAAAAACTATGTAAAAGAGGCCAAGGTTGGCTCCAAAGACATACGAATTAGAATCTCTACAGGGTCGGGTAGAGCAGTGGTTAGAAAATAAAGTAAAGACTTTGGTGTAACGAATTGCTTGCACCAAAGTCTTTGTTTAACAAATCAACTCAAAGGTCAAAATGCTCAAGAACTTCATAGTGGTTGCTTTTCGCAGCCTTCGTAAAAACTCACTTTACTCTGTAATTAACATCTCAGGTCTTTCTGTAGGAATTGCCTGCAGTATTCTCATACTGCTTTGGGTAAGAGATGAAACATCGTTTGACAGGTTTATTCCAAAAGTAGATAAGCTTCATCAGGTATGGGTAAATGCCAGCTATGATGGGAGTGTTCAGTCCTGGAACTCGGTTCCTCTACCTACTTATTTAGAGCTGAAGTCTGCTCACGCCAAAATTGTGAATTCTGCAGTAACTGGCTGGGGTGGTAAGAGGTTAGTGGCTAATGGTGACAAGAGAATCAATATTCAGGGCTATTATGTAAGTGAGGAGTTTCTGGATATGTTTGAGTTTCCTATGGTTGAAGGAGACAGAAGTATGGTATTAGATGACCCTTCTTCTATTGTTATCTCTGAGAAGTTAGCCGCTACCATGTTTGAAGAGGGCGAAGACCCAATAGGAAAATTCCTAAAGGTTGAAGATGCTAGTACACTTCAAGTAACAGGCATATTCAAAGATATTCCTCAGAACTCAACTTTTCAGTTTGATTATCTGATTCCGTGGAAACACAGGGCATCTATACAGCAGTGGGTAAGAGATAATGAACAGAACTGGGGAAATTATTCATTTCAAGTCTTTGTAGAGCTGGCCAATACTACCGATGAAACAGAAGTAGAAGCAGGCATTAAAGACATACTCACTGAAAAGGGACAAACCGATGTGCCAAGAGAGTTCTTTTTACACCCAATGCCACGATGGAGGCTTCATACCAGCTTTGAAAATGGTGTTGAGTCGGGCGGTCAGCATGAATATGTAACTCTATTCTCCATAATTGCCTTGTTCATTTTGATAATAGCGTGCATCAACTTTATGAACTTGGCGACCGCCCGCTCCGAAAGAAGGGCCAAAGAAGTAGGGATTAGAAAGACTTTGGGTTCAAAACGAGGTCAGTTAATTATGCAGTTTTATGGAGAGTCTGTCCTCATCTCCCTAATTTCTTATTTGTTCGCTTTACTACTAGTTTTTGTGGCTTTGCCTTCTTACAATAATTTGGTAGATAAGCAGTTGAGTATTGATTTTGGAGCTTCTCAATTTTGGGTGTTCTCATTGGCTATTATTTTAGTTACTGGTGTAATTTCTGGTAGCTACCCTTCTCTTTACCTTTCTTCCTTCAATCCGGTAAAAACCTTAAAAGGAAAAATATCTGTAGGCAAGAATGCCAACCTGCCGAGAAGAATACTTGTTATGCTTCAGTTTGGATTTGCTATAGTTTTGATAATCAGCACTATTGTAATTCTCAAGCAGATCGACCTAGCTAAGAGCAGAGATATTGGCTACAGTCAAGAGGGTTTGATTTCAATGACCTTGACCGATGCTATATCCGAGAACTATGATGTTATAAAGAATGAGCTTAAGCGGAAGAACCTGATTGTTAATATGACACGATCTAATAGCCGTGTTACCAGTATTAATTCAAACAATTTTTTGGGGTGGCCAGGTAAGCCAGAAAGTCAAAAGGTGATGTTTGTTACCGTTGTGCGAGGCTATGACTGGGCAGAAACCATGGGGGCAGAAATGCTTTTTGGTAGAGACTTGAGCAAAGAGTTTGCTACCGATTCTTCAGCTATAGTGATCAATAAATCTGCTTTAGATTTGATGGGCATAGAAGGTGACCCTGTAGGAACTCAGTTAGACTTGTGGGGAGAAAAAAGAACCTTAGTAGGTGTTGTTGATAATGTGATGATGGGCTCTCCTTATGAAGAAGTTAGGCCAATGTTTATGGTAATAGATGACTGGGGCGGTTCAGTTACACTTCGTTTACCAGCAACTAATAATATGCAGTCTTTATTAGCCGGGGTTCAGGAGGTTTTTGAAGAATACAATCCTGCTTATCCGTTTGAATATGAGTTTGTAGATGTAGCTTTTGAAAGAAAGTACACAACTATAAACCTGACCCGGAAACTGTCAATGATTTTTGCTTTGCTTACCATATTTATTACGGGTTTAGGCTTGTTCGGACTGGCTTCTTATACCGCACAACAGAGAATTAAAGAGATTGGAATAAGAAAGGTGCTTGGAGCGTCAGTTACAAATTTGGTAGGGCTTATGTCTCGAGATTTCGCAAAGCTTGTACTAATGTCGTTTGTAATATTTGCTCCCTTAGCGTATTTCTTACTTAGCAGCTACCTACAGCGCTACACCATTAGAACCTCTTTAGATTGGTGGATTTTCGCGTTAACAGGACTAGTTGCACTAGTTTTTGCTATAGCCGTTGTGGTCAATCAGGCGAGAAGGGCAGCACTGGCAAATCCTGCTCGCTCATTAAGGTCTGAATGACCACCCTCTAGCCCCTCTTAAATCAGGAGGGGATTGGCTAGTGTCTAAAACCAATATTATCAAGGGCTATTAGCCCTTTTTCTGTTTGGTTGAATATGAATCTAATGGACTTCACGGTAGTAGAATCAGCTCCAAAATCAGATAGTGGTATGCTTACTGATTCAGTAGCAATCTCCCAGTTTCCTCCAAAGGAGTTATTCATTCCTTCGAGTTTCATATACCTTACTTTAAGCTTTGGAGCAAGCCTTTTGTGTTGTAGTAAGCTAGTAGCGAAGGTGTCAGAATCGGTAATCAGTTGTATTTGAAAGTCAATGTCTGTAGTGTCAGCAACCTCCAAGTCTTTGTCACTAGCTCGCCCCAAGGTGAGCAGTAATTCCGAGTAGTTAGCCATATCTAAACTATCGTTTAATGAAAGCTGATAAGCAGCGGTGGCGCTGATAGAGTCATTGTCCCAGCCTAAGATTACAGCATTGGTGCCTTGTGTTTCTCCACCGCGCATCATCAGTGGTTGCTCTCTCCAAACCATTAAGTTATTGCCTGCTGCTTTACCAATAGACGTTGAAGTAAGGTCAATATCTTCTTCGTAATTCACTAAAATAGAATCTTTTGAAGTAGAGTAGTTATTTAAGAATACCGTGTTAGGAAGCCAATCCGCAGCAGTTGCAGAGTTGACAAACAATGGTTCTAGGTCTTCTCTTTGATTAAACACTCGTTCGGCAAAAGCAGAAATGTATACTTTGGCAGCTTTTCTTTGTTCTTCACCGCTTATTAATGCTCCAGTATTTAAAAACCAGCCATAAGGTTCTCCGAAATCTCTTCTCCCCCAAATAGAGTTAAACTGACCATGGTTTGCTCGGTGAATCAGTACTCCTGCTTTAAAGTATTCTAAGGAGTCGGTATAGTTAATGCGTTGATATTGCCTCAAGCCAAAGAAACTAACTTCATCGGAATCGTATGAGCCCTGAAGAGAAAGATAGTTGATGTTTTTGAGCTCCATTCTTCTAAAATATCGCTGATCTGTAGGAGCAATGGTTACCAAACCTTTAATGCCAAAATTAAAGTCGAACTTAACGTTTGCATTATCTGGAAAGTAGGCTAATTCATTGAACTGTGCGGCAATGCTTACCGCTTCGCCACCTCTAGAATGACCTATGAGTATCACATTTTCCAAATCGGCCCGTTCGAAGAAATCTGAAGAAGTGTCTTCAGTCCAATTTTTCCATTGTTCTAAATGCTTCAGAAGCAACCAAGCACGTATTGGCATTTCTTTTCCCCTGAAGTCTCCAGACCACGTTCCGTTAATGTAGTTTTCATCTACAGATACGGTTATAAAACCTCTGCTAGCTAATAATTCGCCCAAATAGGCATAGCCAGGGTCTGAGAAGTGCTCCATGCTATGGTTACCATGAACAATAAGTACTATAGGTGATTTCCCCTCTTTTTCAGGCATCCAAAACCTGCCATTTATAGGGGCTTCTTCAATTCCAAATCCCCAAAAGCGCTCTCTCCATTTTTTCTTTTTGCCACTCCAATCAGGGAGCAGCAGGCTAGCGTCTACGGTTTCCGTCTGGTAATCTACACTATCTCCAAACTCAGGTCTTCTATCGTTATTCCCGCTGCCATAAGTAAAGTACTTGAAGCTATAGTCTCCATTTTCTGAATGGTTACTAATGCCAAGGTCTGTTAAGCTATTTTTAATTACAGGTTGAAAATCTACTGGATACGAGTCTTCTCCAGAAGGAATAACCTGACGAAGAGGGAGGTAAAAACAAACAAGGCCTAGAACAACTGAGAAGGTACAGAAGGCAATGGAACCTTGCTTTTTAATGAGTGAATAAATAGCTCCTCCAATAAAAATGGCACCAATAATAAATGCGGCTAAAGTATAATTGAGCACATCGTTTGGCCAGCTCAGCCTCAGTTCTTGTGCTAATAAAACAATACCAATGACAGCGAGAATTATGGACAAATACCGAATGGGGAAATGATCGGTAATAGCTTTAAGTACAGAAGCTACCCATCGGAACAGGTAAAAAGCTAAAATACCAAGTAGTACATAGGCAGATACTTGAAGTGCTATAGGGAGGCCAGTTCTGAAGTAAAAACCGGCAAAGGCCATTATAAAAAGTGAGAGTAGGAGTAGACCCCAAAAAGCACCGCGTAAAAAACTGTCTTTAGCGGTTTTTATTTCTCCAGATTTAGGGATCCGATTTTGTTCTTTAACGCGTTGAACAAAATTTTTCATAAGCTAAGGTTGAAAAAGTTGGCTTATGAATTACGCTGCTTGACTGCTAGAATCAAAGGAAGATCATTGATTATTTATTGATTTTTCTATCAGTGGTAATACACTTAGGTGTTGTTAATGAATGAGTTAGTTTGTGTGTAGTATGTTATTACTTACCTATTATAGGTGCGTTCGTAAATATAACATGGTGTGTTTAGGAATTCGAACTCACACTTTCTTGACATCCCGTTATTCATAGCCACTTTTTGCGAACCGATGTTGTCAATATTAATGATGGAAATAACACTGCTGTCTATTTTGTGTTCTTCAAAATACCCTCTCAGTCTGATAGCCATTTCAGAGGCATAACCTTGTTTCCAGTATTTGGGAATAACAGAGTAACCGATTTCGAAACGCTCTTCACCCAATACATCTTCACGCCAGATAATACCGGCATTGCCAATCAATTCTCCTGTTTCTTTGAGGCAAGCCGCCAAAATTCCAACTCCAGTTTCACCATAGCGCTTCATTTGCCTCTCCACCCAAATCTTAGATTCTTCTTCAGGAGTTTTTGGATCTAAAACGCCTACATAGTGCAGATATGGGTTGTCAGTAAAGAAAGCTTCCCAAGCTTTGGTGTCTACTTTGGTTAATAATCGAAAGCTAATGCGTTCGCTTTCTATCGGGAATTGGTATCGGTGTTTCATTCAGGAATATCAAATTGAATTGGGTGGCTTAAGTTCTGCAGCAAAGTTACTTTGTTTCTAAGCTCTTCTGTCTTAGAAACAATGACTTCCGTCTTTAATTCACACTCCATTTCAAAATTTTGGCTGACAATTTCCAACTCAAAATCACTCACCAGCTTCATCACCTCATTCATTTCTTCATAAGGGAAGATGAACTTTACTGAATTAGTAATTAGTTTTTCGACTACTTTATTCTGCTCTAAAGCCTCTGCTGCAGCAATCTTATAAGCATTAATGAGTCCGCTTACTCCGAGCTTGGTTCCGCCAAAATATCTTACAACAACCACTAAAGTATTGGTCAGCTCCTTCGACCTAATTTGCCCTAGAATCGGGTCGCCTGCAGAGTGGTTGGGCTCACCATCGTCATTGGCTCGGTATTGAGCACCATCAGCGCCTAAAATGTAGGCATAGCAATGGTGACGGGCATCATAATACGTTTTCTTTATCTCTTCTAGTTTCTCCTTTACATCATCTTCAGTTCTGGCAGGCAAGGCAATACCAATGAACTTACTGCCCTTTTCTTTGTATAAGCTTTCTGAGGTTTTGGAAATGGTGCGGTATGAATCCTGCATTTTACAAAGCTTTCAAAATCTCTTGATAGCTCAAAAGAAAGATGACCACTAATGCCAATAATACACCAATGTAATTCAGTTTAGATAGCTTTTCTTTGAACAGCACAATAGCGAGCAGAGTAGAGCAAATAATGATTCCGATGTTGAGGGCAGGATAAACTATGGCTCCATTGTTATCAAAAGCAGATAGCGCTTTTAGGTTGAAGTAAATGGAGAAATAATTAGGTACGCCTAGGCATAAGCCACCTATTAATTCTTTTCTGCCAAACTTAACGCCCTTAACCAAACAAACAATACAGCCCGTTACAAAGGCAGATGCAAACACAAAAATGGGATATATTGACTCTATTTCTTCAGTAATGAAGTGATGGTTTACGTAGTTAAGGTAGGTATCTATAAGTCCGCCTAAAAAGAAAATAGACATGGGTAGAAGTAGAAACTTGAAAGTAAGTCTTACCTCTGCCGTCTTGTTGGCTTTTCTACTAACTAGCCAAATGGAAACAAATGCTAGCCCTATGCCAATATAATTCCAAGTGTCTAGCTCGTTTAGTGCATATTTAAATACGAAAAGGCTAAAGACTACCGGGATAGCCAAACTCATTTTACTTGCAACAGTAGCCACAGAAACACCTCTAACCTGTGTGGTATGTGCCATTAAAAAGAAGGTGCTTATAAATATGAGCCCAAGTATTATGGCCGAAATAAACCAAGAAGAGTTAGGAGCAAATTCGCTACTAATGGCAGTTGTACCTACATATAATGTTCCTGTGATAACACAAACCCCATAGTTGACCACTATGGCCGGAAGCGTATTGATGTTGAACTTGCTGAATGACCGAAAAGCCATGAAAATGGCCACATTGGCAAGAATAGTTAGCAAGAGATATAGCATAGCCCGCGAATTTACTTGTTCTTATTGAGCTTTTCTTTATGAAGCTCAAAAGACTAATTGCTATCTAAGTTATTGCCAAACTTCCTGATGTCCGTTGTCTATAAGTTGTGCGAGTGATCGTAGGTTTCGTCATAGGTAATTACTGCTTTGAGCGTCCATACTTCTAACATTTCGGAGTTATTCAACGCCTTTTTTAGTTCGAATTTCTTGAGCAGCTTCACTCCTTGATCTTTCCATATAGTAATGTAGCACAGTACATTTTCATCTATGGTAGCTAACTCATTTCTTTCACCTATCAATACATCGCCATACTTAATAATCATGTTGGCAAACAGATGCTCCATATCCGATGGAAGCTGAAAGGCTCTGAGCTGTTTTTCGTTGTTGTATGGCAGCTTTATAGTAGGGAGTGTTGCTATATAAGCTAGGTTAGAACTATTTTTTGCATAGAAATAATGCTCTTTAGTAGAGATATATTTAACTTCACTTATTACAGGAGAAGAATCTCTAGAATTTTTTGAAAATGAGTCAGCCGACTCTTTTCTAAAAGTCGCCTCAACTACTTTTTCATTAGCTGCCGTTTCCAAGGGTTTTTGACCTAACCTAGATTTTCGGGGTCTTTTAGAGATGCCTAACAGGTTGTCACTTGTGGTGTCAAGAATTTTGACTAAGGTGGTTAGCTTTTGGTAGTCTGGGAAGCTTATGCCCCTTTCATAGTTGGATATGGTATTACGTTTGAGTTGACTGGTGCATAGTTTATTCATCATGTTAGCCAGCTCTTCCTGGCTTAACCCTCTGGCTTCTCGAAGCTTTCTGAGTTTTTCTCCAAATGACATGGGTTATAGGTGTTGTTCGAATTGATGGACATTTTCAGTTAAATCCTAGGTGTGTAACGCGATATCGTGACGAATATGAGTAGCTTTAAAGAAATAAAAAAGCGTAAGAGAGATGGGGATTATGAGCTTGTTGCTGAGGCTTTAGGGCTCAGTAAGGCCACAATCCGATCTATTGTTAATGAAAGAAGAGGTGATAGACACCATGTTTTAGTGGCTTTTGACATACTGTTCAGGTTAAGAGATATTTATCCCAAATTGGTGCAACAGTATATAGAGGGTGAGCTGAAGGAGGAGGTTGACATCAAGTTTTTTGATGTTGATATAGATAAGTAATAAATCTTGAACGGATCACCTGATTCATAACATCGAATCAGGCGTATAGAATTTGATAGAAATGTCAATATTCTTTGACAGGATAAAGTGCAGAAATTGAGCTTCTTATAGGAGTCTTTATTCCCTTGAAAACAGGCGGTAGATACTAGCTCAGTACCTAGTTTTATTTTGTATAATCGGTTATTTAGCTTTACTAATGGCAACGAGAAATAGCTGTTGAATTTAGAGTTATAGCTCATAAACTGAACTAGTTTCTTGTCGCTGAAAAGTAGATGAGTTACTTTCCCTAGAGAGATTTTAATCAATGAATAAAGAGCCAGCTTTTCTTATGTTTTCGGGTGTTTCAGAGGCACGAGGACAACTGAACTATTTAGAGGGACTAAGAGATATTCCTTTTGAGGTGAAACGTGTCTACTGGCTTACGGAAGTGCCAGATCAACAGGTACGTGGCGGTCATGCTCATAAAACTGGCGAACAAGTGATTGTATGTACTAATGGAATAATTGAGGCAGTATTGGATGACGGAAAAGGTAGGGTACTGAATTATACCTTAGATAAGCCAAACCAGGGCTTATACATTCCTGCCATGTGGTGGGGGAAAATGCTGTTTAGCAGAGGAGCTCAATTACTCGGTTTGGCTTCAGATGAGTTTTCTGAAGAAGACTATATTCGAAATAAAGAAGACTTTAATGGAGCAGTTTGAGCTGCATAATTCCGCAATAGATGGGGGAGAGTATAATTACCCTCAGCTGCTTTACAGCACTCCAGCATTTTTGAAGGCCAATAATAATCTGCCACAAAAGTATTTCTATTTCTTTAATAAGAGCAGTAATAAATATCTAGCACATTTGGCTGTGAGCGTTGATGGTGATATCGCTGTCAGTCCGCTAAAGGCTCCTTTTGGAGGGGTTGAATTTGAAGATTCTTTATCTGCCGCAGATTTAAAAAACTTCATCAAAGCTGTAGAAAGCACACTGGCCAGTGAAGGAATTCAGGAAATCAGGTTACATCAGCCACCAGAAAACTATCAGCTACAGGATACCATCAACGATGTCTTACTAGAGTTAGAGTATGACATTATTCAAGAAAGGGACTATCATGGAATTGACATTGATGGCTTACCGTTGTCAGAGAAAATGGTAGATATGCAAAAACGGAGACTCAAAAAGTGTGAGAAATCCGGTTTTACTTATAAGAAATATAGGAAGAGCGAGCTGGCCGGGGCTTTCCATCAGATAGATAGATGGAGAACCGCAGCTGACAAAGGCCTGTCAATGACATGGGCCGATTTGCATAATTCTAACAAAAGAAACCCAAAAGCATATCACGCGTTCGGCATAGAGAACGAACATGGGTTGATGATAGCTGGGTCTATTGTAGTAAAGGTGAGTGATAGGGTATTGTATAATTTCTTTCCCGCCAGTTATGACGCGTATAATGCGTATAGCCCTATGGTTATGTTGACCAATAAAATCTACGAATGGGGTCAGGCTAATGGGTTTACTCACTTGGACTTAGGTACCTCATATGTGCATAAAAATGTAAATACAGGGTTAAGATTGTTTAAGGAAAGATTAGGCGGAAAGGTATATAGGGCATGGAGTTGGAGGAAAAAGATAAGCTAGAAGGAAAGACACAAATATTGAAGTCTAATTTTCTGAGAAGTTCTTCTTGGTCTTTCACAGCCGTGGTTTTTAGAGCTTTAGGAGGGCTAACAATAAATAAACTCTTCGCAGTACTGCTAGGTACTTCTGGCATTACCTTACTCTCTCATTTTCAGAATTTAACAGCGCTGTTTACGCTACTTCCTAATGAGGGTGTAAACAGAAGTATAATGAAATATTGGTCGGATGCGGAGATGACAGAAGACCAAAAGAAGAGAATCTTTAAAACCGGCTTATGGGTTACACTCTTCATCTTTGCCCTTTCTTTTGGTTTGCTTTACTTCTGGCAAGGAGAGTATTTTTTCAATCGGTTCATTGTTGAATTGACCACCCAGCAATTTCTACTGCTGTTTATTCCATCCATCTTACTAATGCTAATGTCAGGCTACCTGAACTCGGTTATTCTGGCACTACGGAAGGTAAAAGTTTATGCGATAATCAACATCACTAGCCTATTTGTGCTGGTTGGATTGGTGTACTTGGGGGTGAAGCATGGTTCGGTAGATGAGGCTCTTTTGAGCTTTGCTGCTGGTTACGGTTTAATGGCAATTGTGGCTTTTGCTTACCTAATGTTTAAAAGGCGAAGCATTAAGTTAAGTTTTGGCAGCCCAGATGCCGAATCGCTTAAGAAAGTGGGGAAGTTCGTGGCAATGGCCATAAGCGCCATCATATTTGGTAGGCTCTTAGACTTTGGTGTTCGCGATTACGTCATTGATTTATACGGACTCGATAGAACTGGCCTTTGGCAGTCTGTTGCAAAAATGTCTACCAGTTATCTATTGGTGTTTACGGGTACTGTAGGTGTGGTTTATTATCCTAAAATGGCTTCTCTCATTCATAATCAAGTAGCACTTAAAAGCTATGTATTGAAGGTGATGGGCTTTGTAGCCTTTGTTTCGGTATTGTGTTTAGGGGTTTACTATTTAAATAAAGAGTTTATTCTCAAACTATTCTTCGACAATGGTTTTGAGCGAGCTGCATACCTGGTGCAATATCAAGTAGTGGGAGATTTCTTCTGTATTTTGGCTTACCTCTTGGCCTATTTGCTTAGCGCGAAAGTGCAGACCATGAAGTACATAGCGGCTCAGCTTATTTCGGCACTCATTTACGTGAGCGTGATTTCTTTACTGTTAAAAACTCACGACTTAGAAGCACTAACTTTAGGCTACATGTGGAGGTACATTGGCTTTTTCATAATTCTGCTCATCTTTAATAGAAGAACCCTCTTTAGATGAACCCTACGGTATCTGTAATCTGTATTTCATTTAACCATGCCTTATATGTAAACGAGGCCTTAAACTCCCTATTCGGTCAGACTTATGACTCCGTAGAGGTGATTATTTTGGATGATGGAAGTACCGATGAAAGCGTGAAAAACATAATGAGTGCTATTGAAGGGAAAGATGTTAAAACGGTTTTTCATGGTAAAAACCAAGGTTATACTAAAACCTTCAATGAGGGGCTCGCCTTAAGCTCTGGCAATTACATCGTAGACTTTGCTTTAGATGATGTAATGAAACCAGACTTTTTAAAAAAGAGTATTGAAAAATTCGAAGCTGTTTCAGACAAAGTGGGTGTGATTTTCTCCAATGCGGATTATATAGATGGAGCAGGAAAAGTAATTGAAAACCACACTGAGAGCCTGATGAAGAAAGGCATGATCAAGGAAGTGCCGACAGGTGATGTTTTCGAGTGGATTCTTAAACGTTATTTCATTTGCACTCCAACTATGGTTATCAAAAGAGAAGTGTTTGATAGGTTGGGGGGGTATGATGAAAGCTTGGCTTATGAAGACTTTGACTTTTGGGTAAGGTCTAGCAGGTTTTATGAGTACGCTTATCTAAACGAAGTGCTCATGAACAAGCGGAAGCTCCAGAGTAGTATGAGCAGTCAACGATATAGATTTCATTTCAATGAGCAGATGAATTCTGTGTTTAAAGTTTGTGAAAAGGCATTTCACCTAGTTCGGACTAAGAGTGAAAGAAAAGCGCTACAGGAAAGGCTCAATTATGAGTACCGTCAGTGCATCAGGCTTGATAACCATGTTTTGGCAGAAAAGTACAGGTTGCTCATGGAGCAAGCAGGAGTGAATTTTAACCCACTCTCTCAATTGGTCAAATTTATCAATCGAGCTTAAGCAGAGCGAAAGCATGACCAGAGGTTAATACCTCTAAGCCTTTTTGTAATAATTGTCAGCTAGACCTTTAGCGTAATTCCAGAGCGATTCAGAGCCATCTTTAATTCGTTTCTTTTTCTCTATTACAGTTTCATAAGAAACATTATGCTGTGCCCAAGTACCACCATTGTTTGTAGCATTTTGCATCATTGGGGCTAGTCTGTCTATGGCTTTAGCAAATTTAGCTTCTGCTGTTTCAGCGGCTTCAAACTCTTGCCATACTTTTATCAGTTCAACCCCTTGTTCTTCAGGGAGCATTCCGAAGATTCGCTTAGCTGCTTTTAGTTCTTCTTCGGTGTTGTCATGATTTTTCTTGGTGTCGAAGAGAAAGGTGTCACCGGCATCAATTTCAACAATATCATGAATGAGAAGCATTTTCAAGACTTTCAACAAATCGATCTTTTCATTTGACTGACCATGAAGAACCAGGGCCATCATGCACAAGTGCCAGCTATGCTCTGCATCATTTTCATTTCTGGTGCTGTTGAAAAGGCAGGTCATTCGCTCTATGTACTTGAGCTTGTCTATTTCGTATATAAAGTCTAATTGTTTTTCCAGATCTGTCATACGCTCAGAATATTCTTGTGTTTGATTTTAAGTTTATAAGACGGCTTATTGGTTCAACTCCCTGATCTTTAATCTTCTGAAGGCTACCTTGCCACCATGTTCTTGAAGAGAAATATGACCCTTTTTAGATGAGCCGAAGCCCTCCCAAGCGCTAAAAGGTGACTGCTCAATCAGGTTTTTCCATTCAGAGCCATTCACGGGAAATTCCAACACCCTTTTGCCATTAAAATCGAGAAAACCTTCATTTTTGTCGTGGTCTATATGTAGCAGGTAGCTGTTCCATTCGCCTGCACCTTTGCTTACCACTTTGCTTGGTGGCATCAGGTTGTAGAGAGAGCCTGCTCTATTGATATCTCCTCTTTCGTTTACATATTCCGACCAACCATCATCTAAAATCTGAATTTCGGCACCAGTTTGGTAAGGGTGCTCGTAGCTGTCAGCTTCAACCACACCCCACATTAAGCCTGAATTACCATGTTCGGAGATCATCCAATCTAGAGAAAGTTCAAAGCTACTGTACTGTTTGTCTGTAGTGAGGTTGGCATTAAATGCTTCTGTTCTTTCTTCGGGATCGAACACGAGAACGCCTTCATCTACATACCAACCGTTATAGTTTTTACCATGACCATAAATATGCCAGCCCTCTAAAGTTTTTCCATCGAATAGTGTTTCCCAGCCCTCGTTCGACTGGCAGCTCCAAACGGATGTACAGAGCAAAATGAATAATAGCGCGTTTCTTTTCATTTTGTTAAGTGTTAGTAAAAGCGAATTATTATAGATTTTGGCAGTTCAGCCCTATGTCTTGTAAAAAATGCAGGATTGAAGCTTCCAGAAAAATTCGAGACTTCTAGTTAATGATTTTTTTTGAATCTGATTTCTAGTTTCTTGTGAACCTTAAACTTGAAACGCGAAGCTTATGAAAACTATTTTCAACCTTATTTTACTAGCTGTAGGGCTGTTATTAGCCAGTTGTTCTGGTCAAAAGGACAATACAGACAATTTCGATATCAATAAATCTACAAGAAAAGAGGACGGTCAGGTAAAGGCTTCTGAGCGTATTGATTTGGAGAATAAGGGAGTAGGTCCAATACAGGACGTAATGTTGGCCGAAGAAATAGACTTAGATAGAGCGAAGGAAGGCGAGGTACTTTTTAATCAGTATTGTGTTATCTGTCACAAAGTGAACGATAAGTTTATAGGGCCAGCCATGAAGGGTGTATTAGATAGAAGGAGCCCTGAGTGGGTAATGAATATGATTTTAGAACCAGCGAAAATGCTCAAAGAAGATCCATTGGCGAAAGATTTGTTCATGGAATTTAACGGATCTCCAATGTCTGATATGGGTCTTTCTGAGGCACAGGCCAGGGCGGTGCTAGAATATTTCAGAACCTTATAAAAAAAGGAAGCCATTTCTGACTTCCCCTAACATTTACAACAATTTGAAATATCACCAATAAATAGTTAATACATTGTATTGGGATTTTTTGAAGACTCAGGTATCTGTTGGATGGAATCCCAGTGCTCAACTATTTTACCGTCAGCATCGAAGCGAAAGAAATCCATAGTTACATACTGGTCATTGTCAGGCCATACTTGGTGAGTATGTAGAGCTACTAAGTTTCCTTCTGCTATACAGCGAACAAACTCAATGCTTTTATTCGGATACTCGCGCTGCATTCGCTCAAAGTATTCAATAAAGCCTTCTGTTCCGTTGGCAACATCGGGGTTGTGCTGAATGTATTCGGAGCCAACGTATTTCTCTACAGCCAATCGAGGGTTACCTTCATAAGCCGTTTTGTAGAAAGCTATAGCATTTTGCTTGTTCTGGCCTGAGTCCATAGTTCTTATATTTCAGTAATTATTTCTTCTTCTGCTAGTCTAGACTTTGGCAGTTTAGCATTAAAGTCAGAGTCGGCCCTGTAGCCTAATGAAACTACAGCAAAGGCAGTGAACCCTTTCTCTCTTAGGTTGAACTCTTCGTCTAGTGCTTTAGCATCTACGCCTTCCATAGGTACAGCGTCAATTTCCATTAGCCCAGCGCCTAGAAGTAATGAGCCCATGTTTAGATAAACTTGTTTTTCCAGCCAATGGGTCATGTCTTTAAGGTCGTAGCGATGAATGTTGGCGAACATATTTCGGCCGTTGTTCATTCCGTCTTTGTGTTCTGTGGTAGCAAATCGACCGTCTTGATCTTCTTTCTCCAGCACTTTGGCCATATGCTTTGGGTCTGCATCTATTTTGGTACAGAAAACCACTACATGCGATGCATTAACCACTTTGGCTTTGTTAAACTGATAAAAACCTTCAGTGGCTTTGGCTACTCTGTTTTTTCCTTCTTCAGTAGAGGCAATTACAAAATGCCACGGCTGCAAGTTTGTACTAGAAGGGCTTTTTCTAAGTAAATCTTTAATGGTTTGAAAGTCTTCGTCAGAGATTTTCTTTGTTGGGTCGAATTCTTTGGTGGAGTATCTCCAATCCAATGCTTCAGTAATATTCATTATATTGTTTTTGTAGTAACTATAAAATATATAGTAGCAAAACTAAGTATCGTTAGATATGATTACAATAACTATCAAAAGGGATAGGTTCAAAAAAACTGAAGAAATCTGAGGGTTTGGGTGAGATTTTCTAGCCAAAAGGGTGAAATGAAAGGCGTACTTTACTAAAAAGCGAATCCAGTATGGCTAGCTGCTGCGAAGGAGGGGAGTTGTAAAGACTTAATGCCAAATAATAAAGAGGCTATCTCAAAAGCTAATTGACATTCTATCCCGCCCCCATTTACGATAAATGGCGAGAGAATCTAACTAATCCTGCTTCATAGGTTGAGCTTCCTAGTGAAGCAGGAAATGACGAGCTTCATTACTTTTGAGATAGCCTCTTGCTGCTACTGAATCTCTTCTACAAACTGTCGAAATACTTGTCGGTGCTTTTCCAAGTCCATATTTGGAGAGCACGATACACGAGCAATGTAGTCTTTGTCTTCTTCTTTGGTAGTGCCTTGTGTAGACGTAGCCGGAATAGTCCAATAAACGCCTTTCAGCTGACCGTAGCTCACGCAGTATTTACTTTCTGCAATTTGACCAATCATCATGTTGATGAGTTTGTTGTTTAAACCGCGTTTGTAGGTTTCTCTTTCTTCAGCCGTATCTCCCTTGGTGGGAAGATCCAATGAAAACACGGAAGGAGTGAAGCTTTGTTGAGCCAGCTCTTCAGACACAAAATTAATCTTGGCTTCAGGCAGTTGCTCTTTTATGAAATTCACAAAGGCCCTAGTGTTCACATAAGCATCTGCAATTCTTTGAATCATAGAAGGCATTTGCTGCGCCAGCAACGCAAGTTGAAGGTCAGTAGCCTCATTATTGCATAGCAGCAGATGCTCCTCGATTTTATCCATTAGCGCTGCGCCTCTTTTATTGGCTAAGCCATAACCAGCGGTACACAGTCCTCCGCTAGGGAATTTAGAACCGCTTACGTATGAGATGGTTCTAACTTCTGAAAGAATATCCTCTTCACCTAAGAAAGAAACATTCGGGCAAAATGTCTGATCGATAATAAAAACTGGATCAACAGCTTGCTCGCCATTAGCTGTTTTTCTGCTCTCTGTGAGTACCTGCTTTAACTTCTCTAAGTCTGGAACTTCAACCCTAGGGTTAGTAGGAATCTCAACTATAATAAACGCAACAGCATCTTCTTGAGCAATTTTGCCTAATACACTATCTAGGCTGTCTACCATGTTATTGCCACTGTCTACCAAAAGGTCTACAACCTCAATGTTTTCAGAGCATGCGGCAACACGTCTTGCTTGGTCGTTAGTGCCTCCGTAACAGTTTGGAGGTACCACAAACTTGATGGCTTTGCCCGCATATTCTGTTTGAGAATAGTCAATGAGTCCCATCATTAGGGCATATTGAACGGAAAGGCCACTAGAACCGACAATGGCTTTGGTATTGGAGCCTGTAATGTCTTTAATGCAGCTCAAGACTGCCTGTTTTTGTTCCGAAGGATTCGCAATAGATTCTTCAGTTTGTTGCTCAGTCAGCAGTTGCAGTGCTACTTGACAGTTAGAAGGTGTCATAGCGATGGATTCCCTTCTTCGAACATGTTGAATCTCACCAATGTATTCTTGGTTGGCTTCTCCATTCACTAAAATCAAACTCCCTAAATGAGGGTGAATGCTCACAAAGAAGTCTATTTCATCAGTTAAAGAAATGTCGAATAGTGCTTCTTGCTGACAAAGGAAAATGGTATTTCCCTGAAAGGCGGAAACTTCATTGATGGAACCTACCTTTTGCAATTCAAAGTTGTAGCCGTAAACGGTTTTAATTCGTTCCGCATCGAAGTGCTGTGGAAGGCTATCGGTATAAACAATTCTGGTGGCCTTTTGGGTAAATAGATTTTTGCGCAAAATGGCCATTATTGGCATGGTTGAAGAAGCAAAGCTAATGACTCCATCGGTTGGCAGGTTATTGAATTTAGCTACGGCCCACTCTAACACACATGAAAGTGGATGGCCTAAACGGATATAGTCGAAGGCCGTAGGCAAGGCAGCCAATGACTCTTTATTGGCATTTATATTATTGAAAAGCCCTTCGAATTGTTCAATGAATTGCGTTTTGGCTTTCGATTCATCATAAATATCTAGGCGATGTGTGGTTAGCCTCACCCAATCGTCAGGCATATTTTTTAACACATCACTTAAATAGGCTTTTATATTGTTGTTTTCCATAGGTTCGATTCTACTCTTAAGTATAATTCATTGCTTGTCTTCCGATGCTTAACACCAGCTGCAAAGATATGAGTTCAATAGAGCTGCAAAACGAAGAAAGTAGATTTGTAGAGTTATAATTCTCGATTTGAAGTCTTTTATTGGATACAATAAAACCTTTTGGTATAAGTAGATAATCATGGCAAACATTCTCAAGGCTTAGACTAGGCGAAAGATTCTAGAAGTAGTGGAAACTTCTCTTTTCAAAGCCTATAAGCATGCCTTGGGCATCAAAAACTAAAGGTTCGTTCTAGTCTTCTCATTCTCATATCTATAAAAATACCAACACCTACAATGAATAGAGCCACCGAAGCTACACTTAATTTTAAGTAAGCATCAATGTTTGATTGAATAGCGAAGGCTATGGCAAAAGAAAGGGAAAAGCTGGCTGTCCAAGTGGTGTAATGGTTGTTTGGAACGAACCCCAACTTGCTCCTAAGGTGCCTTTTTAGCTTCGCTAGTTTCTGCTTATAGATCTCGTTGTTGAAAGAGGGGATTTTTTCTAGTTCTAAGTATCGAAGATAACTTTCAATTGACTCAGTTTGCTCTATGCTTAAATCCTTATCCTTTAGTCTTTCAAGAAGCACAATGAATTTTTCAAAAACCTTGATTTCGGGTTTTTCATTGGTTTTAGAAAGCTGTTTCTTGAGGTAGATAATTGTTGCTTTTAAATCGCTTGTTTCTGTTACAGCTCCAGAATTGGTAAGCTCGGTTATTGGCACATCTAAAGCATTGGCAATTCTTTTTATTGTTTCTCCAGTAGGCTCAGATTCGTTACTTTCAATTCTTTGGATGGTTCTCAGGCTCACTCTAGATTCTTCGGCTAAATACTCTTGAGACATTCCTCTAGTGGCTCTTAGTTCCTTTAATTTCTGTCCTAACTTTTTTGTTTTCATGTTCAACGATGTTTGATATTTCAGCAAATCTAGTTCTGAACAATAATTGCTGAACACGCCAAGTTAACGACATCCTTACGTCAATGGCATGAAACCAGTTTTACTAGGCATAAACTAGCAAAAAGAGCTTAGAAAATTCTGATGAGCTATTATCAAAAAAGTAAAGGCCTGATTCGATGAACCGCCCAGTATCTTACTAAATTCGGAAGAACGAAAGTACCGAAATAGTAGCTCACACAAGCTGGGTGGTGTACCCCGAGGCATCGGGAGGCGCACCGTGGGCTTATCGCTCACGGCCGTCTACTCGATTGTGGCTTGTTTTTATTTTTTTTCAGTTCGGAAAGTTAGCCATACTTATTTACAATTTTTGTTTAGCGCGTTGGGTGTGAGCGAATTGGAAATGTGTATGGCGGGTATAAATCACCGAATTTAATAGTTTACTTGCTGTTTATGATAATAAGTCGCATATTTGGCGATTATAAACTTAAATATGATATTTTGAAGCCTTGGAATGAGTATGTTAAGCGAAAATTGAAGTCCGAGATGGTCAAACGAGGAGTCGGGAATGATGAGCTCGTTCAGAGGTTGGATAGAATCGGTGTTGAATTGTCCAAGACGAGCCTTGTTAATAAAATCAGTCGAGGGTCTTTTTCTGCTGTTTTTTTTATTCAATGTTTATATGTTATCGGTTGTTATGAGTTTGAGATTGAAGAGCCAATAAGCATGGTTGCAGAGAATCCTGTAGAATATAAAAAATTAAAAAAGAAGTCATGAAAAATCTGTTTTGCAATTCAACTGATTTAAAGAATGAAGCAGATGTTGAGGCTTTGTTTGTTGAGCGACTTTTAAACTATTTTTCTTTTCCTGATGATAGGGTCAAGCGGAAACGCTCCCTTGATGAAATGGTCATTGGTCAGGGTTCTAAGAAAGAAAAGTATAAGCCTGATTATGTTTTGTTTGATTCTGCTGGTGATCCAATAATTGTCATAGATGCTAAAGCACCGTCAGAAAAGATCGAAGATTATCAGTATCAAGTATCGTCATATGCGCTTGGTCTAAACCAAAAGTTTAAGGATAAGAATCCCGTAATATTCACTGTTCTTACGAATGGGTTATACCTTATTGTCTACCCTTGGGATAACAGTCAACCTGAGCATTTCTTAAAGTTTGAAGATTTTGCTCCGCACAATGAGAGTTTCATTGAACTAAGGTCTAAGCTTTCCTATTCAGCTTTTGAGCACGCAAAGGCAACAAAAGGTGTTTTTGAACATGATAGACCAACGCTACACACACTGTTGAAGGCTTTTAATGACTGTCATGATTTGATTTGGAAAAAAGAGAAAATCAGTCCTACAGATGCGTTCTATGAGTTCTCTAAAATCATGTTTATTAAAATCCGAGAGGACAACAAAATCCATGATAAGTTTTCAAACGGTGATTCATTGACAAAAGACGATTTTGTTTTCTCAACCCACTGGTTGGATGCGATGGCTAAGAATGGAATCGAACATCCTTTTGATAAGATTCTTTTTAGTCAAGTTCAGGAAGACCTTGAAGAGCAGATAAAACGGAACAAAAAGAAAAGAGTATTTGAAAAAGACGAAGGTCTAAATCTAAAGGCTTCAACAGTTTATGAGGTTGTGAAGAAATTACAAAACTTTGACCTTTATGGAATAGATGAAGACCTTAACGGTAGAATGTTTGAAACATTCTTGAATGCCACCGTTCGAGGAAAGGGCTTAGGTCAGTTTTTTACTCCACGAGGAGTTGTCCATTACATGGTCGAATCTACTCCATTAACCATCAATGTGAGCAAGGGGAAATCACTGGAGGAATCAATTCCTTATGTTTTTGACGGATGCTGTGGTAGTGGTGGGTTTTTAATTGATGCAATGGCTCAGTTCGTTAGGGATATAAACAATAAAACAAATCTAACGGATAAACAGAAGGAAGCATATTTAGAAGAAGCAAAGAACAATCACCTATATGGCATAGACGCAAACCCAAAAATTTCTCGAATTGCCCGATTAAATATGTACCTGCATGGAGATGGTGGAAGCAAAATATTTAAAGCAGATGCCCTTGATAAGTTAATTCAATCAGAGGCTGGAATTTCGAAAGAAGAAGAACAAGGTTTGAAAGAGCTAAGAGACGAGTTCAATAAAAATCACTTGAAATTCGATGTCATTCTTTCGAATCCACCGTTCAGTATGAAGTATGACTCTAAAGACCCAAATGAAAAGGTTGTGTTAGAGCAATACTCAAAAGTGAACAGGGTCGGCACGAAAATGACAAATTCTGAAAAATCAAATGTACTGTTCTTAGAAAGGTACTTTGATTTGTTGAAACCTGGGACAGGCGAATTGTCTACCGTTATTGATGATACGGTAATTAACGGTCAAAAAAGTCAGAGATACCGAGATTTTTTACTTGACAATTTTATTCTTGTGCAGGTGATTTCCTTGCCGTTTAATACTTTTTTCGGTGCAGAGGCCAATGTAAAGACTTCAATCGTTCATTTGAGGAGGAAAAGTGAAGGTGAAAAGCAAGGTCATGTCTTTATGGCGATTGCAAACAATGTTGGCCATGACGACCATAAAAAGCCTACTCCTGATCGAAACAACCTTCGTGAAATAATTCGATATTATGAAAGGTGGCAAAACGGAGAAGATATTGATGACGTAATAATCGATAATCAGTCAAATGATGAACCGCTTGGTTGTCCCATGCAGATTTTCACTGTTGCTCCAAACAAACTTAATAAAGAGCGTTTGGACGCCTTCTATTATGCTCCTGAATTAGTTAAAGCGAGAGAAAAGTTATTTGAACTGAGAGATACTGGTGAAATTGATCTTTTTTATGGTCGAGACTTTGAAGTTATACCTGAGATTAAAAAGAGACAGGAAAAAAACTTTGGTGGAAATAGCTATAAGTATTTTGAAATTGGAGATGTAACAATTGATGGAACTATTGTAAAATATCGTGAAGAGCCTTTTGAATCATTACCTACGAGAGCAAGGCTTCAGGTTCGCAAAGATGATGTGATTTTTGCCAAGAATAATAGTAGCCGAGGAACTACAGTAATTATTCCGAGTGAATTTGACGGTCAACTTGTCACTACAGGCTTTATAGGTCTAAGACCGAAAAGTCAAGATGAAAAATATCTATTGTGGGGTATTCTTGAATCAGAGTTTTTCAGAAAGCAAATCTACTATCTATCAATTACTGCGTCTCAACCTGAAGTCAGAGAGACAATATTTAAGAATGAAATAATAATTCCTATTCCAAAGGACAAGAAAGCAAAACAGAACATTATCGACAGTGCGGTTCAAGCTGAAAAAGCAAGAATTAGTTTAAGTAATGCTGTTAAAGGTTCAAGTGATGCTGTCAATCGTATCTTCAGTGTGTAGGGAAAAAACAGGCTCTTTTGCTTGCGAAGCGTCAGCCTTTAGCGCTGGGGCAAGCAAATGTGCCTGTTTGAGCGTTGGCTTTTTAAATGGGGCACAACGTTAGCTATCGTGCACTTTTATGCACGATATAAATCATATAATTTAATATTTATGCACGATAGCCATGCATTTCTGATGGCTATCGTATGTTTTCAATTTAGTCGTCCAGGTTTAAATTATCTAAAGGTGACTGTATTTTTCCCAACCCTTATGTGTTATATGTGTATAAATTTCTGTGGTCTGACTTGAGTTATGTCCCAATAAAACTTGGATATACCTGATGTCCACTCCTTTTTCTAAAAGATGTGTTGCAAAACTATGGCTTTGGGAATGTAGACTTACCGATTTGTTAATACCCGATTCTCTAATAGCAGAATGAAATACTACCGAAGCACATCCAGAGCCTTTTGAGAAAGTATATTTCACTCACTCGGGTATTCAGATAACCCCTTTCTCTAGGCATAAAGTAACTAGCTCGGCTGTGTTTTTTGTTCCTAACTTGTGCATGATATTGCGCCTGTGCGTTTTTACTGTATGAGGACTTATAAATAGTGCTTCCGCCACTTCATTACCTTTTTTACCAAGAGACAGCTGCTTAATTATCTCAACTTCTCTTTCCGAAAGCTGATTGACAAGATCTGAATCCGTACTCCCTCTGTTGCCTCGCAAAAATTCAAAAAGCTGGTCATTGACCTTTTTATGAAAATAGTTTTCTCCCTTCGACACATTCTGAATAGCTTCTACCAGTTCAGTTTTAGAAGCATCTTTGAGTATATAACCTCTTGCGTTATGTTCCAGAGCACGTTTTATCTGCCTTATGTCCTGATGCATAGTGAGCATTAGTGTAGGAGTGGCATACCCTGCATCTTGTATCAGTTTCATTGTGTCTATGCCATCAATTACTGGCATGCTGATGTCCATGATGACTACATCCACGTCATGGCGTTTGAGCAGGGAAAGAGCTTCGTGTCCGTTGGTAGTACTAGCCACTATATCTATACAGTCCTTGGGCTGAAACATAGTTTTGAGCCCGTGGGCAAACAAATGGTGATCATCAACTACTAAAACTTTAATCATCGTATGTCAGTTCAGGTTGGGTAGATAGCGGTAGGTCTACCAAAATAGTTGTTCCTTTGCCCAGTGTGCTGTCAATAGTAATTTCTCCATCAAACCCTTCAATACGTGTTATAAGGTTTTTTAAGCCAATACCTTTGTGTTTGACTGAAGCATCGTCCTTGTTAAATCCTCTGCCATTATCTTCTACAATTATACTAACAAGTTCTTCCAAACTGGTAAGCTGAATGGAGACAAGGCTTGCCTGAGAGTGTTTTAGGGCATTACTCAATAACTCCTGAACCATACGGTAAATAAAAACCTCCATGTTAGAGTCAAAACGATCGGTACTGTTAGTGGCGGTTACCTGTACGGTAATGCCATTAGTACTAGATACTGATTGAGCCAGATCTTTGAGTGCGCTGACAAGACCAAAAGATTCGGATATGCCCATATGCAGGTGATGTGCAATACCTCTCACATCTTCACAGGCTTTATCTACTAGGGTATTCACTGTTTGTACTTGTTCGTTCTCTTTCAGTGACTTTTCTCTGTCAAAAATACCTTGAAGGTTAACTTTGACAGTTGCCAGTATACTGCCAAGGTGATCGTGCAGGTCTTTGGCCAATCGCTGGCGCTCCTGCTCTTCACCTGCTATGCGAGCTTCTAGGTTTTTGGTGCGCTGCTGATCCAAAAGAGATTCTATATTGCGTTGGTGTTTAGCCTGCTCTTCTTTTTCCTTAAGGCTGGCCAGTGAAAGGCGCTGCCTATAGTAAAGAAATAGTCCTAAGGCCAGTGTAAATAGGGCGATAGTAGCCACCAAGTAGGTTGTCTTTTTGGCTTTTTGCTGCTCAGCTATCGCCTCGTTCTTTTCAATTTCTGTTTTTGCTAGGTCGTTTTCTAAGGCCAGTTCGCTAATGCGTTTGTCTTTCTGTACCGATTCGTATTGCTCTTGTAGTTCTGCTATCTGTCTGGCTTTTTCCAAGTTATCCAGGCTGTCTTTTACAGTCTCATACTGAAGCCTAAAGTCAAGTGCTTTTTTAGGGCTTCCAAGTTGCTCGTACACTTCTGATAGCCCGAGTAGGTTGGCGCGAGATAGCTGTGGTAGTTCGTACTTTCTAGCAAGTTGGAGTCCTTGCTGGTAATTGTTTAGTGCATCGTTGTATTGACCATTTTCGTATTGAAATACTGCTAAGCTAGTGAGTACCTTACCCAAGTTCAGATCGTCTTTGATTTCTCTTTTTAGTTCTAGGCTCATTTGAAAATATCTCTCTGCCAGTGCTGTTTTTCTGAGACCGGCAAAGGAACGCGCCATTCCGAAGTAAGACTCTGAAAGATCTTGTACTCTTTGCTGTTGTTCATAAATGGTGGCAGCATTTTGAAAAGATTCTAGTGCCTTCGGCCACTCATTGTTGATCTCCAAGACTTCTCCAAGGTTTCTATAAATATTTGCTTTCGTGGTTATTTCCCCAATTCCTGCTTCGCTTTTCAAGGCCTGTTCATAATAGTCTTTTGCCTCAATGGTTCTGCCCAAATCTTTCAATACTACCCCAAGGTTGATTAGAGTATTGATGCGCATATCATCAAGTTGCAGTGAATCGTAAATTTTTAGGCTCTTAACATAGTGGGATGCTGAAAGAGTATAAAAGCCCAACTTATAATAGGTTGCTCCCAGATTATTGGCCAAGCGGCCGATTCCTTCATTATACTCAGCTTCTTCATAAAGCGGTATTGTACGCTGGTAATAATCAATGGCCTTTCGGAATTCACCAACAGCGAAATAGTAGTTGCCCAGATTGAGTGTGGTCTTAGCTGTAGAAAGTGGGTCTCCCAAGAGCTTTTTGATAGCTATACTCTGTTCGAAATAATATAAAGCTCTGTCAGCCTGTCCTATTTGTCTATACACATTTCCCATGTTTTGTAGGGCCTTGGCCCAGGTGACCGAGTCTTTTGCAAGTTGTGCATAAACCATGCTTTGATCGTATTGACCAAGGCTCTTTGTAAATTGGCCTTGTCTTTTGGCTAGAACTCCCAGCAAATTGTGGATGGCCGATAGTGTTATATGGTCTTGAGTCTCTTTGCCAAGGTTTATAGCTTGGTGGCCGTAATAGATGGTGCTGTCATAGTCTTTCTGAAGGTACATGGTCTTAGCTCTGAGCCAATTGTTTACCGCCATTACTGTCTTGAGCTTTCTTTTCGGGCTAAGTTCTTCTGCCTTTTCTAGCAAAAGAAAAGTAGAGTCGGGGTGTGATTGAGCTAGACTTTCGGCTTTCTGCTGAAGCAAAGTAACCTGCCCGGGAATGTCCTGGGCAAGTACAGTTCGAGTTAAGCTTACCCCGATGATTAATAGTGTTATATGAAAATATAACTTTGATAAGTTCACTTTTAATGTTAATGAATTATGAGATTATATCATATTTCGTCTTCGTCTTCCACAATTACTTTAGAAGCGTCACCTTCTTCAGGATCTCCCGAAGCGGTAACAATGATTATCTCTTTTCCTTTGATAAAGCTGTTGTAAGACTCGTTGAACTCAATGCAGAAACGATAATTGAGGTAATTTGTGCTCTTAATGGCATCACCAATTTGGCTGAAGTTAAGGAACACTAGAATGTTCTTACCTACTGTTTTACATTCTACAAAGTTGTTTTCATCTGGTAAATGATGTGTATCTGCGAGCACGTTGATGTTGAGCTCATAGTTGCCTGCATTTGATTCAGTTGGTGATTTGAAACGAAAATGTGAAAGCGGTTTTAATATGAGGTGTGAAAGCGATAGTTTATCTTCAGAAGAGGGATAAACCCCTACACTATTGCCTGCTGATATGGTATTGTAGGTAATATTGACTGAAGCAAGCTTCTTCATTTTGGATCCTATTTTGATAGAATTGCTCATAATTATTTTGGTTTTGGTGTTAATGATACATCAAAAATAGAAGAGCCGCCCGGTTTACTACTACCCCCATGGGGGTATTCATCAAATACCACTGCCTAGCCCCATAGGAGTACTTTTAATATTCGCATTTGGTGGTATCAAACCCTCTTTTTAATCCTTCACCTTTGAAATGTCAACAGCGACAAAAGGAGTATCTCGAAAATCCTGAACAGAGTAGAGCACAATAAACAAATACAATTACAATGGACTTAAGACAGTTTTTTGGTGAATGGAGAGAAGGACAACCCATTCATGCAATGCAAGAAAGTAAAGAAGGTGCGAAGCCTTTTGTTTTGGAAGTGGTAGCTTTTACCCCTGACAGGGTTACGCTGCGATCAATCGAAGGTAGCGAGCCACTCAATATTCTGGTTGAAAGCGCGCCTAAGAATAACCTGTCAGCTTATTCTCTTGAAATCGACTCAGGAAGCAATCTGACACCAACTGATTTAACAGGTAGAGCTTTGCCTGGTGCGGTTTTGGTGAGCCCTCCAGCTCCATCCAAATTGATGATTCATGGTGAAATGGTTTTGTCTTCGAATACACTTTTCACCAAAGTGAATGGTCAGATCGCTTTAGTACGAAACTTTGTTGACTCCTCGGAAAGTTCGCTTTTCGTAGACTTGCGACAAGGTGGGACTAGTGTGAAGTACTTCTTTACAGGTATGGAGAAAAAATAAACATTCAGACAAAATGTGGAGCAGCACCCACTTGAAAAAACGGCCTTTTCCCGAAGGTTAATTGGGAAGGTGTATGCCGAAAAACCTTATGAGTAGGCACAAAACTAAACTTTAATAAACATGCCTTTTTTTCCAATTAGAAATTTACCAACAAACTCCCAACGTACATTACCAACTTTGACTTACACTAATCCGGATGAATTCGTAATTGCCGGAATCCATACGGATGGACAGGTTTTTATCAGAAAAAGTATGGATGCGGGGGAGACTTGGAGTCCAGAAATCCCTGTCACCAATGCTACATCAGGTCAGATGCCCGCTGTGGCCAGTATAGGTGAAGGACTTTTCATAGCATGGGTTGCTAATGATAGCTCTAACCGACTGTGTTACACGGTTTCTATTGACGGTGGAGATACTTTTTGTAAGGTTCAACCAGTGGATGGAGCTTTTACTAAGCATGCGCCTAACATGTCTGGCGGTGGGGCTGTTTTAGTTAGCTTCTTAGATCTAAATGGAGAATCGCAAATGGTTATTCCTCCATTAGAGATCAATTGAAGGTCACGCAAGCAAACTCTTCAGCTTTGAGTGTCTTTACTCCTGAATGATTGTATGTTTCAGTCAACCTTTCAATGAAGGAGTAGTGATCTTCTTAAATCTTAAAGCAGATGCCAATGTGAGGCCCCTGTGATTTAATGAGATATGAAATGTGGAGCAGAACCCACTTAAAAACAACGGCCTTTTCCAGAAGGTAAAGACCTGGAAGGCGGAAACCGAAAAGCCTTAAGAGTAGGTAATTTAAACCCAATAAACATGAAAATTCAATATCAACAGGTAGTAGCGATTCAGTCTTCCGAATACTGCAATTTCATAAGCGCAAACGGAAGTAAAAAACAAACCCTTTGCATGACAAAACCATGGCTTAATATAAATGAGCAGTGGAAAACTGAGCTAGTGAGTGACAACAGTTCAACAGCCAATATAAAGTTTGGTGATTACGTCAGGTTTAGCAGCGAACGATATGATTCGGCTTACCTTTCTGGTTACAATGGCTATTCACCTATGGCACTCACTACTATGAATGCCCCTCAAGATTACGAGCGTTTTAAGCTAGTTGATCCGAGCAATCCTTCATCTACTGCAGAAATTACAACCAACGATGAATTTGAGTTGTGGCTAGTCAATGGTGACAAGTACAGTGTTAAGGTGAGCGGCACCGAATTTGAAAAATCAATCCCGTTCGTTACCTCTGGCGGATCTACCTTTAGACTTATTCAGATCACCGTGAATGCTTAAGATAGAGGAGAATTATAAAGAGCCATGATCTTCACCATGGCTTCTCTTACAGGCCTTAATGTATCATTAAGGCCTGTTTCATTTTACACCTTCTCAGCTACCCAATTCTTAGCATTGATAAATGCCTGAATCCAAGGGCTTAGTAAGTCTGCTTTTTGCTCCGCAGGGTAATTACCCCAGTTCCAAGGGAAGATAGAACGCTCAAAGTGAGGCATAATCGCTAAGTGTCGTCCATCTTTACTGGCCAAACCTGCTACATGGTAGTCAGATCCGTTAGGAGAAGCAGGGTAAGCCTCGTAGCTGTATTTAGCAATTACATGGTAATCGCTTTCAGCTTCTGGTAGTCTAAAACGGCCTTCACCGTGTGCTACCCAAATACCCAGTCTTGTACCAGCTAGTGAACCAAGCATCACAGAGTTATTTTCAGGAACGGTAACGTTCACAAAACCAGACTCAAACTTATGAGCAATGTTGTGGTCTAACTTCGGATGTACTTTGTGTTCAGGGTAGAGCAAACCGAGTTCGCCCATCAACTGGCAACCGTTACAGATACCTAGTGAAATGGTGTCTTCGCGTGCATAGAAGTTGTCTAACGCAGCTTTTGCCTTCTCGTTATAAAGGAAGGCGCCAGCCCAACCTTTGGCAGAACCTAATACGTCTGAATTTGAGAACCCACCTACGAATGCAATGAAGTTTACATCACTCAAATCTTCACGACCTGCAATCAGGTCAGTCATGTGAACATCTTTTACATCAAAACCAGCTAGGTGCATGGCATAGGCCATTTCTCTATCGCCATTTACTCCTTTTTCACGAATAATGGCTGCTTTGATTCCGGTAGAAGACTTTCTATTCGGGTCTAGCCCTAGCGCCTCATATTGACCGCTGAAACCTTCAGGGAATTTAAACTGAAGTGGTTGCTTTTTATAGTTCTGAAAACGCTCGGTAGCCAGCTCCTTACCAGACTGCTTTTGGTCTAGCAGGTAGGAGGTTTTGTACCAAGTGTCTCTCAATGACTCAATGTCTAGCAAATAGCTTTGCGTGTTGGTCTGAACGGAAAGAATTGGTTCTCCAATTGGGCTCCCTAGTACATAGTGCCCAGAGCCTAGTGTCTGGAGTTGGCTTATAATTCCATCTACATCTGAATTAGCAACCTGAAGTACTAAAGCTGGTTTTTCTGAGAAGAACACCGAGATATCATCAGCACCTTTAATGTCTTTTAAGTCGGCTGAAATACCCAAGTCTACTTGAGCGAAGGTCATTTCGAGCAATGCAGTAATTAAACCACCAGCAGATACATCGTGACCGGCCAATACTTTACCTTCTTTGATTAATTGCTGAATGTAGTCGAAGGTTGCAGCAAAGTTGCTAGCACTCTTAATGCTTGGTGCTTCGGTTCCGATTTTACCCACTACCTGAGCGAAAGATGAACCTCCAAGCTTGAAGCTATCACCCGACATATCGACATAAAGCAAAGTCGACTCAAAGTTAGGTTGAAGTACAGGCTCAACTACTTGTTTCAGGTCGCTTACTTCGCCTACGGCAGAAACGATAACCGTTCCTGGGGCATAGACCACATCGTCTTTGTATTTCTGCGTCATCGACATGGAATCTTTTCCAGTCGGAACGTTGATTCCCAATTCACAAACAAAGTCAGAGAGCCCTTTAACACCTTCGTAAAGCCTGGCGTTTTCTCCTTCGTTCTTCGCTGGCCACATCCAGTTAGCAGATAGGGAAATACCTTTAATGCCATCAGAAATAGGAGCGAAGATGATGTTTGTTAACGATTCAGCCACAGAAAGCTGAGAACCAGCAACTGGATCAATCAAGGCTGAAACAGGTGCATGACCAATGGTGGTGGCAATTCCTTTTTCACCACGATAATCGAGCGCCATTACACCTACGTTATTCAGAGGTAACTGAATTGGTCCTGCAGTTTGTTGCTTAGCCACTCTACCAGTTACACAACGGTCTACCTTGTTGGTTAACCAGTCCTTACAGGCGACAGCTTCCAGCTGAAGAACTCCGTTTAGATACTCCTGCAGTTTCTTAATATCGTAAGTAACCTCAGCGTAATTGGCTTTGGCCGATTTGTCTTCCAAAATGGTTTTTGGAGAAGAACCAAACATGTGCGCCAAGTCCCAATTGATAGGGTGCTGGTTAGTTTCTTTATTCTCGAATTTGAATTTATGGTCACCAGTGATGTCGCCCACCACATAGATAGGAGCTCTTTCACGCTCAGCTACTTTTTGGATGTAGTCAATGTCTTTTTGCTTCATCACAAGCCCCATTCTCTCCTGAGACTCGTTACCGATAATCTCTTTGTCAGAAAGGGTAGGGTCGCCCACAGGCAATTTCTTCACATCTATTACTCCACCAGTTTCTTCCACTAGCTCAGATAGACAGTTAAGGTGTCCACCGGCACCATGATCGTGAATTGAAACAATTGGGTTTTTCTCCATTTCGGCCATGGCTCGAACGGCATTGTAAACCCTTTTCTGCATTTCTGGATTGGAACGCTGGATGGCATTTAGCTCAATACCAGAAGAGAACTCACCAGTGTCTACAGAAGAAACAGCACCACCACCCATTCCAATGCGGTAGTTGTCGCCTCCCATCACCACTACTTTATCGCCAGTTTCTGGGGTGTCTTTTAAGGCATCATCTTTTTTACCATAGCCAATTCCGCCAGCCATCATGATCACCTTGTCAAAGCCTTGCTTCTTTCCGTTCTCCTCATGCTCGAAAGTGAGTACAGAACCAGCAATAAGTGGCTGACCAAATTTGTTACCGAAATCGGAAGCACCGTTAGATGCCTTGATCAGAATGTCCATTGGGGTTTGGTATAACCAATTGCGCTCAGGCATGTTGGCTTCCCATTCTCTTCCTTCCTCCAAACGAGAGTAAGAAGTCATGTAAACAGCGGTACCAGCTAAAGGCATAGATCCTTTTCCACCAGCCATTCTATCCCTTATTTCCCCACCAGAACCAGTAGCAGCACCATTAAATGGTTCAACTGTAGTAGGGAAGTTGTGTGTTTCAGCCTTTAGAGAGATTACCGATTCAAAATCTTTAGTTTCAAACCAGTCGGCTTTGTCTTGTGTCTTTTGTGCGAATTGCTCAACAACTGGGCCTTCAATAAAGGCAACATTGTCTTTATAGGCAGAAACTAGCTTGTTAGGATTGTCTTGTGAAGTTTTCTTGATCAGCTTGAACAGCGATGATGGCATTTCTTGCCCATCGATTACAAAAACTCCATTAAATATTTTGTGTCTACAGTGCTCTGAATTCACCTGAGAGAAACCGAATACTTCACCATCGGTTAGGTTTCTACCCAATTGAAGGCTAACATCTTTTAGGTAATCAATTTCTTCTTCGCTTAGCGCTAGTCCTTCCACCGTATTGTAGGTGGCAATATCTTCTATATACCTTACTGGCTCTGGCTCAACGTTGATGGTGAAAAGATCTTGATCTAACGACTTATACAATACCTGGAGCATGGGGTCATAGGCCACATTGTCGCTTTCCACCTGTTCGAACTCTTCAATTCTCTGGATTCCAGAAATGCCCATATTCTGGGTTATTTCTACCGCATTGGTACTCCAAGGGGTAATCATCTCTTTTCTTGGGCCAATAAAATTCCCATTAAGGGTTTGACTGTCTATGGTTTTGGCATTTCCGAAGAGCCAAAGTAGTTTGGGAATATCTTGTTGAGGAAGTTCCTGAGAGAGACCTACAGCGTAGATTTTGCCGTGTCCGGCATCAAAAAACTGAATCATTTGAGCGATTGCTTTTGGGTACGAATTACCCGCGCAAAATTAGAAAAAGATTTGGGTTTAAGTGCAGCTAGTTTACCATGATTTGTCATTTGTCTTGAGCATAGAAGCCTGAAAATCGATATGCGTAAAAATACGTGTTTGTAAAGAACAGGTAAATTGGCTCTGCTAGACCAATTCAAAACCTGCCACCTTTGAATCACAGTCTAACAGTTCTGGTCTAGGTGACTAGGAGTTTCTCTCAATGATGAATACGCACGAATAACACACATACAGCCATGTCGGTCCTTTTAGGAGCGATAAATTATAATTGAGAGAAACATAGCCCTGTCCTGAAAAGGATGGGGCTTTAATTTTCATTGACGAAGAACTTTGAGGCCACTATGAATTGAAACTATATTTAAGCATCAATATTAATAGCACCCACAGTCAATAAAAATCAGATTCAACTATAACCAAACATCTCAACCATGAAAGTTATTTCAGAGAAAGAAGCCACGCTTATTAAGACTAACTGGCAAAGACAAAGGCAAGAACACATTATTTCCTCTTTTGAAGTATTTAATGAACAAGAGGGTGAGTACGACAGAATTACCGCTAGAGACTTCGGTGCTATTACGCAAGAATTCATGGATTCTATTAAAAAATTAGGAGATTCTCCTTCTGATGGACTCTCTTTAGTGTTGGGTATTGATGAGAATACGCAACATGCGGAGGTTTTTTGGGAGTTTAGACTAGGAAACGAGAAAACCTACATCAAGGGTGATGGCGATAGGTTTCTGACTTACATCTCTTCTAACTATAGACCAACTCAGCCAAGAATGGGAGAGTCGGTTAATTATAAAAATGAGGTTTGCTGTAATTGGGCCAATATCTCTTATTTTGAAATGAATGCCATCTTTTTTGTAGAGATGGAAAACAACAACTTTAAATCACATGGCTCTGAGTTGTTTTTGCGTAGACCGAGAAGAGTATTGAGCTTTACTATACCTCAAGATGATATTGATGTAATGAAGAAAGTTTGCTCTACCGAGAAAAGCTTACTTGTACACTACGGTGTGAATTACGGAGATGCGGCAAGACAAATGGTTCCTTTTGTGCCGTTGATTCAAGTTTATACTCCAATGTTAGAAGGTACTACAGATGAGGATGATCCAGGTTCTACATACCTAGACTTTGTGGACCCATGTCCTCCAACTTGCCCAGACGGAGATTTGTGATCTTTGATGATGTATAAGGATGAGTGAATTATTCAATGAGTCTACTAGAAGTCTAATGGTGGCCATTTATGGCTGGTATGTATTCGTGCCTGTTTTAGTCGGACTTATTTTTTTCAAAAAATTGAATAAGCCACAAGTCCTTATATTCTATATTACTTTACTTAGCGGTCTTAATCATTTGGCCTCCAAGATAGTAAGAAGTGTAGCCACTGATCATAATAATGCGTGGGTTTTTCATGTCTATGTACCATTAATATTTTGGTTAACATGGAGGCTCTATAAGGCCGAACTAGAGAAGATTTTTTTTAGAGGTTTTTTCAATCTTTTATTAGGCGTTTGTTTTAGTTTTTTTATTGTCAATAGCCTATTTATACAAGATTTAAAGACTGTGCCATCCAATGGGATTTTTGTTATCAGTGGTGTCTTTATAATGTTTGGTTTCTCTTACTTCTACTCCCTTTTAAAGCAAACCCAGTTTAAGTCATTAGAGAAGGAGCCTGTGTTTTGGTTTACTTCAGGTGTGATAATGTATTATTCAAGTACAATTTTAATTTTTCTTTTAGTTTTCTCAAATTTGGAGGTGTCTTATAGGTCTTTGGAAGAAGAAAAGTTGGCCACTGTGATCGTTTCGATTTTAAATGTTTTCTTTAATCTAGTTTTAGTTACATCTTATCTAATAGCCTTATGGGTGAAACCTCCCCGATTAGTGCTGAACAACTTCTCATAGGCTCCATGCTGGGCATGTTTCTACTGTCCCTGAGTATTGTAATTTTCTTTGTAGTGTATCAGAGGAGGTTGTTGAGACAGCAACAGAGTCACCAACAGAAAGAGGCCGATTACCAACAGCAGTTGCTTAGGGCCAACTTTCAAAGTCAAGAAAGAGAAAGAAACAGAATCGGAAAAGATTTACATGATGAGGTTGGCGCCTTGTTAACTACCACTAAACTCTATTTTCAACATTTAGATAGGAATACGCAGGAGGAGAAGTTTGCCGAAATTAAAAGTAAAGCCTTTAGCTTACTGGAAGAGACAATGACCACCGTACGTAGGGTCTCTCACGATCTTAGGCCAGTGGTTTTGGAAAGACTTGGACTAGTTGAAGCTATTCTTAATGTTGTAGATAAAATAAATCAAAGCGATCAGATTAAGATCGAATTTAAGCACTCTCTTTCAACAGAACCAGATGCTGAGTACTCATTAAATTGGTATAGAATAGTTCAAGAGTTAATCAATAACACGCTTAAGCATGCCGATGCTACTTTGATAGTTTTAGACTTGAAAACACTGCAAGGAGAACTTTGGCTAACTTACTCAGATAATGGTAAGGGGCTAACTCCTGAAAGTGATACCGCTAGCGGTTTAGGAATGCAAAATATTAGGAGTAGAATAGGCCTGATGCAGGGAGAGATGAATATTAAACAGAAAGAACAAGGCTTTGAAGTAGTCTTGAAATCAAAGTTAAAACCGTAAACACATGATTAAAATTGCTATAGCCGATGATCACAAACTTTTCAGAGAAGGCTTACGCTTTCTAATGGATCAGATGGATGATTTGGAAGTAGTTTTCGAAGCATCTAACGGAAAAGAGTTGTTAGAGCAAATGGAGAATCATGAACCAGATGTACTCCTCTTAGATTTGGATATGCCAGAGGTAGATGGGCTAGAAGCTTTAAAGCAGCTGAGGCCAAAGTTTCCAAACCTCGGCATCATTATACTTACCATGCATAGCGACTCTAAAATGGTAGCCTATTTAATGGAGTTGGGTGCTAATAGCTACCTGCTTAAAGATACTAGTCCAGAAGAGTTTCGAAAGGCTATATCTAGTGTAATTCAGGAGGGTTTCTACTTTAATAAAATGGTTTCTCAAGCAATGTTGACGGGCTTAAAGGGCCAGTCTAAGAAAAAGCCTACCCTTAACGATACTGAAACGCTAACCACTAGAGAGATAGAGGTGTTAGAGTTAATCTGTCAAGAGTATACAGCTAAGGAAATTGCGGAGAAGCTTTTTATTAGTCATCGTACGGTAGAAGGGCACAGAAAGAACCTAATTGAAAAATTAGGGGTGAAAAATACGGCTGGGCTAATTGTTAAGGCTATCAAGGAGGGCATTATTGAAGTCTAAAGAAGCCTTTTTTCGCTCTGTTATAGACTTATAGTTAAGTTCTATTGTATAAGTCAATGGTTTTTTTGGGAAAGCCATCAAAAATATTCTAACTTATTTAAAATTTAAGTAAAACTTTAAAACACCACAGTTATGGCCATCAAACAGAGTCTAGAGGCTAATAAAAACTTCATTTTAGACAGCTTACCAACTCAAGAACTTAAAGACGACTTTCTTAAAAGCCTTGAAAATGCCCCGGAATCAGTAGAGGCGCCTAGCCTTGAACAACAGGTAAAGGAGGCAGAGGCTCCAGATTATATTACTGAAGAAATGTATGCTGGAATTAAGACTGAATTAGAAAACATGAAACCAGTTCCTAAAATGACCCCAGAAGAGGAAAAGGCGGCTATTGAGGAAGGACTCAAAAATCCTCCAAAATCAGATGCTAACAATGAAGAAGAATAAACTCAACTAAACCGGTAATATCAAAAGGTCACTTGTCTTAAGTGGCCTTTTCTTATGAATTCAATAATTTCAATAAAACTCCATTTGTCCATCCAAACCCATCTTGTACTGGGTATTCTCCGCCACCACTCAGTAAAGAGGTGTCTACTACGTTGTACTTCTCCATCAGCTTGCCAGTGTTTTTAAACACTTTGATGTTAAGAGATACCCAACGGTCTTTAATTTGATTAGCCAGACCATTTATGCCGTAGTTCCTTAAGCCCCAAATAGCCATCCATTGTAAAGGCGCCCATCCATTTGGAGCATCCCACTGTTGGCCAGATTGGTAGTTTGTAGTCAATAAACCACCTTCCATTAAAAGTTCGTTTTCTAAAACAAGAGCAGTTCGTTCGGCTTGAGCTTTAGAAGCAATACCTAAGGCAAGTGGGAAAGTTGCTGCGGCCGTAATGCTAGAAGCTTGTGCACCTAATTGGTGGTTGAAATCGAAGTAAAAGCCCGACCCTTCATTCCAGAAATACTTCTGGATGGCCTTGGCTCGGTTTTCGGCCAAACTTAAATACATGTTGGCTTCTTTTTCTTCACCTTTGATTCTATAGCCTTTAGCAATCATTTGCTCTAAATGATAAAGCAAAGAATTGAGGTCTACCTGAACCAAGTCTGTAGTTCGAATAGTCCCTAATTCATTGGGGACTTCAAACCAGCGAGAGCTGAAATCCCAGCCAGATTCGCAGGCTGCTCTAATGTTGAGAAGCGTTTGCTCTCCATCACTTCCTTTTTCACGAATTAAGTCTACATCGTCTTGGTACATTTCTGCCCTTGGACTATGCACATTGTCATAATAGCGGTTCAATATTTCACCACTCGAAAGAAGCACTGCTCGCTTGTGATGAGGTTTTTCTTTGGATAGACTTTCTGAGCCTTCCATCCAAAACTCATATTCATGGACCATGGAAGGTAGAAACTCCACAATGCTATCATCACCTTTTTGTTCGGCCAGAAGGGCAACCATCAAAGAGAAAAACGGAGGCTGAGACCTGCCTAAGTAGTAAGTACGGTTGCCGTTCGGTATAAAACCAAAGTTCTCAATCATATAAGAGAAATTCTTCACCATATCTTCTACCAACTGAATTCTCCTACTTTCAACCAGGCCAAGCATGGTAAAATAGCTATCCCAATAGTAGATTTCGTTGAACCGTCCTCCAGGAACCACATATGGGTGGGGCAGAGGGATAAGGGTAGAGAAAAACTCTTGCTCTTCTGGTTGTCTAGAAAGAATAGGCCAAAGCTTCTCAATATGATCTTCTACAGGTTTCGAAGTGTCGCTTTGATAGTTTACCTCTCTGGTTGGAGCAGGGTAAAAGTATGTTTCAAAGAACTTTTTTAGGTCGAAGTTCTTGTTGCTTTTTTGTTTCCGATAGGTTGTAAGAATTTCTTCTGGGCTTTCAATAGTTACAGCATCGGAAAGCTCTTTGCCATCGAGCCACAAGCCAGAAGCATGTAAGTCCGTAAACAGTTCTTGAAAGTCTTTCTCAGAAAAAATAAGTTTATTCATGGTAACTACTGGTTTTACTGCTCAATGCCCGTCATTTAAGAATGGCGGAAAAAGAATCTTTTATACAAACGAATAAAGACCAGCTTTGAGCAATTTTTTAATTAAAAATTTCTAGTCTGTAATAAATCTTCATTTGGTTGGTACTAATGGGTTGACTGATTGAAATGACAAACTCACAGCAACAACAAATTTTTGAAAGCTGGCTCCAAGAGCATAAGGGCATATTCTTTAAAATAGTTCGCTCTTATAGTGCCGTGCCTCAAGACCAAGAAGACTTGTTTCAGGAGATTGCTGTGAACGTATGGAAGTCGGTTCCAAATTTCAGGAACAACTGCGCAGTTTCTACCTGGATTTACAGAATTGCTTTAAATCGAGCGGTTAAGTGGAGCTTAAAAGTAAGAAAGCAACAAGAAAGAGAGTCAGACGAAGAAGCCATTAAGGTGCTTCAACCTGTAGAAGAAAAGCCAGATGAAAGATTGGCTTGGTTGTATGAGCAAATTCAAAAGCTCGATGAGGTTGATCGCTCTCTCTGTCTGCTCATGCTCGATGGCTTTAGCTATAAAGAAATGGCTTCGATTGTAGGTATTTCTGAAAGTTATGTGGGTGTGAAGATTAACAGAATCAAAAAACATCTCACCGAACAATCTAAAAAGATGTAGAACAATGGAATTCGATGAAATGAAAAAAATATGGGATACTCAGAGCAATGTAGCAATGTATGCTATAGATGAGGAAGCTCTTCATAACAGAGTAATTAGTAAAAGGAATAAAGCTGCTAGAAATGCGAGTAAGATGGAAGGTATATTGATTTTTAGTTTACTCTTTGCTAGTGGAATAATTTGGTCTGCAATGATTTTTAAGGCCAACTATGAACTTCCGTCTCTGGTCTTGTCGGGTATTATGTTAGTAGTGGCAGGTGCAATTTTTTTAGGGAGAAGAAAGAGAATGTCTTGGCAAAATGGATTCGAGAATACCATGCTAGGCGATATCGATCAGGCTATTGCCAACGCTAGCTATCAAGTAGCTTTGTCAAAATCGAGCCGATGGTTATACCTGACTGTGTCGGTTTTTGCCGTACTCAGCGTGTTCAATGAGGCCAGTGAATGGTGGAAAGGGTTATTAGTTACGCTCTTCTTTATTCTAGGCTATTTCGCTGCTCGTTGGGAGCATAAAACCTTCTACGTTTCTCAAAAACGTAGCCTCGAATCTGTGCGAAAAAAGCTCCTTCAGTTTCAGGAACAGGGCAATGTAGAAACAGGGCTATAAAGTTCAGGTAGTTATCTAAATCACATAAAATCAATGGGTTAATATTCAAAGTGAAAGCTTTGCCAGATCCCCTATGTCAAAAATCTAAATCAAAATATCATGTTGAAAACTCTAATAACAATCAAACTACTTATTCTTTTCTCAGTCCTTGTGTCGGCACAAGAGATTACTGGAGACTGGAAGGGAGTACTTAAAGCTGGTGAAACCGAAATAGGTTTCATTTTTACCATTCAGGAAAGTGAAAGTGGGCTAGAAGGGAGTATGGCTATTCCTGCTAGAAACCTCAGAAATATGAAAGCGGGTAAGACCACTTTTGCCAATGGAGAATTGTTGATTGATGGAAGTAATAATGGCTGGCAATATAAAGCCACTTATAATCCATCCAATCAAACTTTCGAAGGGCATTTTAAGGAAGGAGTGAATATGCTGCCTCTGAATCTTTCCAAAGGAGCTCTGCTTCCAGAAGTAAAGAAAAAGCGTCCGCAAGAACCAAAGTTGCCCTTGCCTTATTTGGCCGAAAAAGTAAAGTTCGAGAATAAAAAGGCGAAAATTAAGTTGGCCGGAACGCTCACCTTGCCCAAAGTTTCAAAGCCATCACCTGCAGTGATTCTCATTTCAGGAAGTGGTCCTCAAAATCGGGATGAAGAAATCTTTGGACATAGACCGTTTATGGTTTTGGCCGATTACCTGACCAGAAATGGAATAGCAGTACTGCGATACGATGACAGAGGAGTAAATGAGTCTGAAGGTAATTATGCTGAAGCTACAACAGCCGATTTTGCAACAGATGTATCGGCTGCGGTTGAGTTTTTGAAGTCTAGAAATGACATCGATAAAAGCAATATAGGTCTTGTTGGGCACAGTGAAGGTGGAATTATCGCGCCTATAGTGGCTGTAGAGCATCCTGAAGATATTGCATTTATTGTGTCTCTTGCAGGAACTGGAGTCTCTGGTTATGAAACCAATAGGTTGCAAGGTTTACATCAGGTTAGAAACCTTGTTCCGAACCTTGATCAATACAATGACTTTATAAAAGGTGCCCTAGATATTGCATCAAAAGAAGGTGATTTGGAAAGTATTAGAGAGGAGCTTTCTGAGTACTATTTGGCATCTACGTTCTTTAATCAGTCTGTTCCGCCAGATGCAGATAAAGCTGCGATATTGAAAAGTTTGGTTGAACAACGAACCACGGTTTGGGCTAGGTACTTCTATAATTATAATCCAGCCGATATGTTTTCGAAGGTGAAATGCCCTGTTTTGGCTCTTTTTGGAGAGAAGGATACTCAAGTATTTCCAGAGCCAAATAAGTCGGGTCTGGAGAAAGCACTAGAGAATGGCAAGACAGAAAGTTATGAAGTGCTGTTGCTAGAGGGGAAGAATCACCTATTTCAAGATGCGGAAACTGGTGAGATGAATGAATATAATTCAATTGAAGAAACTATGTCTCCACAAGTATTGAACTTGGTAAGTAAGTGGATTCAAGGACAGATCAAGTAAGTAGTGTTTGATCAAACAAACCGCTTCATGAGCAGATCTTTTTGAGATTCATCACCTAGTTTGAACGGGTGATCGGCAAAAACTTCGAAGCCATAGCTTTTATAAAAGGCTATGGCTTTTTCATTTTTCTCCCACACGCCTAACCACAAACACAGCAAGTTTCTTCTTTTTACTTCTGCTATGGAGAAGTCCATCAGCAACTTGCCTATTCCTTTGCCCTGAGCTTCTTGAGTGAGGTATATGCGTTCAATTTCTAGGGAGCTATCCAATACTTGGTCTGTTTGTGCAGTTTTGGTATTCAGCTTTAAGTATCCCAATATTTTGTCTTCTTCTTTAACAAAGTAAAAGAAGGATTCTGGGTTAGATAACTCACTTCTTAACTGATCTGTATTAAAGGCTTTTTCTAGGTAAGCCTTCATTTGGATTTCATTGTTTTGCTCGGTAAAAGTATCGCTAAAGGTATCTACAGATAGCTTTTTTAGCTCTTCTAATTCGTCTGTAGAAACCTTTTTTATCTGATAACTTCTTGATTGCATTGGTGTTAATAATAGTGGTGCTGATAGCTTGAGCCTGCAATTTCGAAATCTTTTTTCAGCCTATATAAAAGAGTCAGAAAAATCACGAATTTGGATATCATATTCGTTAAGCAATGGGATTTGTAACGCAGTTGTCAAACCATTAAATTCCGAAAGCATAACTTTTTATTTATGGAGCCAAATATTCGAAAGTTTAAGAAACTACTTGTTGCCAATAGAGGAGAAATAGCCATTCGTGTATTACGAGCGGCTTCTGAGATGAAGATCAGAACTGTGGCCATGTATACGTATGAAGACCGCTACTCTTTGCACCGTTACAAAGCCGATGAGGCTTATCAGATTGGTGAAGATGACGATCCGTTGAAGCCATATCTAGATATTCCTGAAATAATAGCACTGGCAAAGCGAGAAAACGTTGATGCTATACATCCGGGTTATGGATTCCTTTCGGAAAATGTAAACTTCGTTAGGGCTTGTAAAGAAGCAGGAATCACTTTTGTTGGCCCAGAGCCAGAAGTAATGCAGCGTTTGGGCGATAAAGTACAGGCCAAGATAGTCGCAAGAAATGCCCAGGTTCCTTTGATAGAAGATAGTAAGGTAGATCTTGCAGATAGCTCCATCGCTTTAGCAGAAGCCCAGAAAATCGGTTTCCCAGTAATGGTGAAAGCTGCTGCTGGTGGAGGGGGTAGAGGCATGCGCGTTGTCCGTTCCGAAGATCAATTGGAAAAGGCTTTCAATGAGGCTAAAGGCGAAGCTAAAAAGGCTTTTGGAGACGATACCATTTTTATTGAGAAGTTCATTGATAGTCCTAAGCACATTGAAGTGCAGATTATGGGCGATAATTACGGCAATCTGGTTCATCTGTATGAGCGAGATTGCTCTGTACAGCGAAGGTATCAGAAGGTGGTGGAAGTGGCTCCTTCCATTGGTCTGAAAGATGAAACAAGGGAGAAACTCTATAAGTATGCCCTGAGAATTACCAAAGAGGTAAATTACAACAATGTAGGTACGGTAGAGTTTTTGGTTGATGCAGAAGAGAATATCTACTTCATTGAAGTAAACCCTAGAGTTCAGGTAGAACACACCATTACAGAAGAAATTACGGGTATCGATATTGTTCGTTCTCAGATAGAAATAGCTCAAGGTTACCCGTTAGATCACCCAAGAATATTTATCAAGAGTCAGGAAGATGTTCAAATGAATGGGTTTGCCATTCAGTGTAGAATCACTACTGAAGATCCTGAAAACAACTTTAAGCCAGATTACGGAACCATCATTGCTTACCGCTCTCCAGGAGGATTCGGTATTCGATTAGATGCGGGTAACTGCTATGCCGGAGTTACCATTTCTCCCTTCTTCGACTCCATGTTGGTAAAAATCACTGCCACTGGCCGAACTTTGAAAGGCTCAGCTCAGCGCTTGCAACGTGCACTTTCAGAATTCAGAATTCGTGGAGTGGTCACTAACAAAGGGTTTTTGGAGAATGTGCTGAATCACGAGACATTCTATACAGGAAAGGCTACCGTGAAATTCATTGAAGACCACCCAGAGTTGTTCAAGATGCCTCGTTATATGAACAGGGCAACCAAAATTTTGAATTACCTGGGAGAGGTGGCTGTCAACGGAAACCCGAGCGTAAAAAAGATAGATCCTAGCGTTAAGCTTAGGACTCCTAAAGTGCCCGAATTCGATAGGCTTGGAGAATTCCCTGCTGGTACTAAACAGATTTTAGAGAAGGAAGGACCTGATGGTTTGGCCAAATGGGTTAAAGATCAGAAACAAATTTTACTGACCGATACCACTTGGAGAGATGCACACCAGTCGCTTTTGGCGACAAGAATGAGGTCGCTTGATATGCTCAAAGTGGCCGAAGGCTTTGCCAAGAATCATCCAAATGTCTTCTCTTGGGAAATGTGGGGAGGTGCTACTTTCGATGTAAGTATGCGTTTCCTGAATGAGAACCCGTGGGACAGACTGAAGAAGATGCGAGCGGCAGCTCCAAATACTCTAATGCAGATGCTTTTCAGAGGTTCAAACGGAGTGGGCTATAAGGCTTACCCTGATAACCTGATTGAGAGATTCATTGAGAAGTCTGCTGAAAATGGAATGGATGTCTTCAGAATCTTCGATTCCCTCAACTGGGTAGAAGCCATGAAGGTGAGCATCAGGACAGTTCGAGAAAGGACTAATTCTGTAGCAGAAGCTTGTATCTGCTATACTGGTGATGTGCTAGATAAAAACAGCAAATACAACCTTCAGTATTACATGGATATGGCCAAGGCCTTAGAAGATGAAGGAGCTCACATGCTTTGTATTAAAGATATGGCTGGTCTGTTGAAGCCACTCGCTGCTACAGAGCTAATTGGTGCGCTAAAAGATGCTACCGATCTGCCAATTCACTTACATACGCATGACACGTCTTCCATGCAAGCCACTACATACTTCAAGGCTATTGAGGCAGGGGTAGACATCGTTGATGTGGCGATTGCCTCAATGTCTGGACTGACAGCCCAACCGAATTTTAACTCGTTAGCGGCTGCTTTACAAGGTCATGAGCGCGATCCGAAAATTGATGTTCATAACTTGAATAAATACTCTACTTATTGGGAAGATGTCCGCGAGTACTACTATCCGTTTGAGAGTGGTTTGAAAGCAGGTACAGCGGAAGTCTATGATCATGAGATTCCTGGAGGTCAGTATTCCAACCTTAGACCTCAAGCAGCTGCTTTAGGCCTAGAACATAAGTTCGAGGAGGTGAAAAGAAATTATGCCTTGGTGAATCAAATGTTTGGAGAAATTGTGAAGGTAACGCCATCGAGTAAGGTGGTAGGTGATATGGCCATTTTTATGACTTCGAACAATCTGACACCTCAAGATATAATGGAGAGAGGGCATTCCCTTTCCTTTCCAGAGTCTGTAATTAGTTTGTTTAAGGGAGATTTAGGGCAGATGCCTGGCGGATTCCCTCAAGAACTTTCAAAAATTATTCTCAAGGATAAAAAGCCATATACTGAAAGACCAAATGCACATTTAGAGTCGGTAGATTTCGAAAAGGAATTTGAAGAGTTTCAAAAAGAATTCGATGTGTACTGCGATGAACTAGACTTTCTTTCTTACAAGCTGTACCCGAAAGTATTCAAGGATTTTTACAATAGCTGGTTGAAATATGGAGCTATTTGGCAACTACCAACCAAGGCATTCTTCTTTGCTCTGAAGCAGAATGAGGAGGTCTTTGTTGAAATTGGAAAGGGTAAGCACATCATTATAAAGATGCTCTATATAGCCGATGCTGATGAAAGTGGAATGCGCAAAGTCTACTTCGAGCTGAATGGACAAACCAGAGTCATTGATGTGCGCGACCAAAACCTGAAGTCTACCAAGCCAACCAACCGTAAAGTTGATGGAGAACATCAGGTAGGAGCACCACTTCAAGGCCGAATTGCTGAAGTGAAAGTAAAAGTAGGAGACAAGGTGAAAGAGAATCAAGCACTGTTTGTCATTGAAGCCATGAAAATGGAGACTACAGTTTCTTCGCCAGAGGCAGGCACGGTAAAGGCTGTCTACCTAAATGGTGGAGATATGGTTGAGCAAGATGATTTAGTAGTGGAGTTGGAAGGGTAGTATTGAGTCTGTTTTCCGCTGAGGAGATGTCTGCCCCGATACTTCGGGGGATAGAGGAGGATTTCTGAAAAATGATTTTAATACTGTCAGTCCTCAAAGGGCTGACAGTATTATTTTAAACCTCGTTTCTCGATTTCATTCATTAAGTCTTTGTGCTGTTGCGGCTTCTTCAAGAATTTATAAATCAGAAAGAGGGGAATTACACTGAGAAAGCCCAAAGCGTTTACAATAGCGCCATAAACCACTATGCCAATAAGAAAACCTATGAAAAAGGCATCTATTACAGGCGAGGGTTTATTCTGCTTAGCCAACTCTAGCAATTGCTCATCTGTTAGTTGAGAAAGTTCTTCAGGTTTCATTGTTTGGTTTCTTTCAGCTACTGCTAAGTTAAAACATCAATCCAACTCCTCATCTCTATCAATAATTTGTTTGCGTTTCTTTCGATCGGCTTTTCTCTTCAGGGCTTTTTGCTTCCCTGAGTAAGGGTTCTTATCTGAGTCAAAGTGAATATGGCTTTCGGCTAATGGTGACTTGGGGTGAACCATCAATCCATCATAAGGACAATGAGGTACGCCACAATTATGCTTGGAGTAGGTGCCGAAACTGCGATGGTCAAACCTTTTGTCTTTCAGTATTTGCTCCTGCCGTTGTTCTACCTCATTCCATAAATCCCATTCCTGACCTCTACTGAGTTCTTTGCCCAAATGACTTAGTTGAAACCAAGTGCTTGGGTCTTTGAGTACCAGAAAATCGAAGGTCTTTTGGAAGTGTTTGTTGGCTAATTCAAATACCTCGAACTTCTCGTCAAGATTCAAATTTTCATTTTCTAGAATAGACCTGTAAAGTCCAAGAGTATTGAAGTCAGTGTACTTCTTGTGCTCGGGTACAATTTCCAAATACTCTGTCTTAGAAAAAGTATTAAAAGTACGATTGATCTTCATTGGATAGATAGACTTAGAGAGTTTTTTGGAATCAATTTAAAGTTAAAAATAGTAATAGACTTATCAGCTTAGGTAGAGTAGATTACTCTACCTAGGTGATTCACCAATATAAGGTTTTCTATTTTGCACTTCGCTTCATGATCAATATCTTATCGATAAAATATTTTAAGCAAGAGCTACCTAGTAAATAAACAATTTGTAACTAGCGCGACTTTTTTAAAGGTTGGAAAATTCATCTAAAGACAAACTAAACGTACTTCTCATTTCAGAGGGAACTTACCCTTTTTATGGAGGAGGTATTTCCACTTGGAGTCACATGTTGTGTGAGCGAGTGTCTAATGTAGAGTGGACCTTGTATTCTATCAATGCTGGGTTTGAGCCCAAGCCAATCTTTGACTTAAGCCCATCGATTAAGGAAGTGATTCAGGTGCCTTTATGGGCGCCAGATGAGCCTCAAGACTACATGAGTTTTAGCCAAGACTACTATAAAGTAGTTAACAAGAAGGAACATACTACTCCTATGATTATTAAGGAGAGGTTTGTGCCCATCTTTGAAAGGTTCATTCAGGCCGTATATCATGGAACCCAAGATATGCGAATGCTAGACGTGGTTTTCTATGATATGTGGGAGTACTTTCAGAAGTTCGACTACAAAGAAACTATGCAAGATTATGCGGTTTGGGAGGCTTTTAAAAAAGAGGCTACTCAAGAAACCGAAGCGGACGGCTCTTTTACAGCTACACTGTTTGATATTACTGTTGGCCTGCGGTGGCTTTATCGTTTTCTAATCCCATTTTCTAATCCCATTTTCTATTCCAATTCCCAAGGCAGACCTTTGCCATATTACTCTTTCTGGCTTTCCGCTAATCCCAGCATTGGTTTTAAAGTACAGGTACGGAACACCGTTAATGATTACAGAACACGGTGTATATGTGCGTGAACGCTTATTATATATTAATAGATCTGATTACAGCTACTTTATCAAAGACTTTCTGATTAAACTAACAGAAAGCGTTACCAGACTCTCTTATTATAAGGCAGATAAAATACTTTCTGTCAATAAATTCAATATAACATGGGAGTTGATGTATGGAGCTACAGAAGATAAGATTGAGATAACCTACAATGGTGTAGATCATGAAAAGTTTGCCCCCAGAGAAAAACCAGATCACCTCAAGGCGATACCAACAGTTGTGGCTGCGGCCCGAATTTTCGAGCTTAAAGATGTACTCACTATGATTCGCTCCTGTGCCGTGGTTAGAGAGCAGATTCCTGATGTTCAGTACTTGGTTTATGGAGATAAGAATGCCGTGCCTGAATATACAAAGCAGTGTGAGGAACTTATTAAAGAGCTCAAGTTAGAGAATAACTTCTTTTTGAAAGGTTATCATAGCCAACCACACCTTATTTTTAGTGAGGGCGATATTTCCATATTAACCTCTATATCAGAAGGTTTCCCCTTCACCGTACTAGAGTCAATGAGTTGTGGAGTGCCAGTTGTAGCAACTGATGTTGGAGGTGTGGCAGAGGCCATAGATGAAGGCTCTGGCTTTGTTTGCAAGCCTAGAGACCCTAAGGCAATTGGAGAAAAAGTAGTAAAGCTCTTATCAGACATTGATCTTAGGAAGCGAATGAGTGAACATGGACGACAACGAGTGATTGACAATTTTACTCTAGATATTTTCATAGACTCTTATGAAAAAATATACGAAGGTGTTTATAAGGCCCATCAACGTAAATTGAAGGAGTTGTTGCAATGAACCAAACTCAGAAAATAGAGCAACTTGGTTACGATGTCTATGATAAAATAGGTAAGCCAGTGAATGAGAATGTGGTTCGAGCTATGCTGGAATCTATGAGTATTAGAACCATTGATGCCAAACAAGACTACGGGATAAACGATCTGCAAGACTTGGCAAAGTTGGTATACAATCAAATAACTTCGCCAAGTTTTCTGGAACAAAACCCGAGTGATTTACCAGTCAACGAGCAATTTAGATCAGACCTTACTTCGGCTTCAGACTACCTTAAAATCAAGACTAAATACTTTTTTTATTACTATCCATTAGGCCTTTTTCATGGTGTGCCGGTGTTTTTGCAAATAGCCACAATAATTGCTTTTGGATACTCCATGTGGACCTATACAGGCTTTAATCAACTGCAGTCTACTGCGGTAGTATTAGGGGTGATTTTTGGACTTATAGGAACGGGAGGCTTTGTTCAGGTAATAGGTAGGCAAGTATCTCACTACTGGTTTAGCAATGATTTTCAACAGGCTAAGCGAAGTACCATCATGGTAATAAGAGATGGACTGCTGTTTATGGGGGTATTGAGCTTATTGGCTTTGATACTCAACTTTTTTGCCAATTTCTATCCATATAAATTTCTTTGGCTAGTTTACGCTTATGCCTTTTCAATAGGCACTTTACTTTTGTTATCAGCAGTTTTTCACCCCTTGAAAGAACGCTGGGTTATTACGGTGGCCTTTATATTGGCTGCAAGTTTATCTCTTACTCTTCACCTCTATACCTCATTAGAAACTTATTATACTCATTGGATAGGTATTTGGACTGCTATAGGTCTGATGCTGGCTTATTTGGTGTGGTTTTTCAAAAAGAAGGTAAAGAGTATAAAAACGTTTAGTAGAGCCACCTCTAAAAGTGCGGCTATGGTTTACAGAAACTACCGTTACTTCTTTTATGGCTTGGTGTTCTTTGTTTTCATCTTCACAGATAGATTTTTAGCTTGGTCTACCGCTAATGATGGAGCCTTACCTTACATTCTATACTACGAAAAGAATTATGAGATAGGCATGGATATAGCCATTCTTATCTTCTTTCTACTAGTAGGTGTTTTGGAATTTAGCATTGCCTCATTCAGTACGTTTACGGATATATTACAGAAACAAGTGGCATACAATAAAGCCCACGTCTTTAATAGAAAGTCGCTCAACATGTATTGGGAGCATGTCTTGATTTTGCTAATTGTTGGAGTAGTTATGGTCTTTATCCTTTACCTCATTATTTGGGAAAGATTAGGTTACGAAAGGGCGTTTGATGAAGGACTCAACTACATCAGCGTGAAGGTGAGTATAATAGGAGGGTTAGGTTATATTTTAGTGGCTTGGGGTATGCTTAATTCACTATACCTTTTTACCTTAAATAAACCCGCCAAACCGTTAAATGCTATTCTAGTGGCATGGTTGGTAAATGTGTTTGTAGGTCTGATAGCCAGTCGTTTGATATCATACGAATATAGTGTTGTCGGTTTTGCTGTCGGTTCGGCAGTGTATATGATCATGACCTTGAGGAGTACTCTAAGGTTCTTTAAAAATCTTGATTATTTCTATTATGCAGCCTATTAAAAGAATTGCATCATTGCTGGCGTTATTTTCATTTACCAGCATCAATTGCCAAGAAACTATAGCGCAGGCTACTGTACTTGTTTGCTATGGAGATGTAAACCCAGATAAGATTCGGGGTTATAAATATGTAATACTGGAGTCTGAACATTATAATCCATTCGATGTAAAACTTCTACAAGAAAACAATGAACTGGTTTTAGGCTACATAAGCATGGGAGAGGTGAGCCCTAGTCGGTTTTATTTTGAGAGTATTAGAGAAAAGACAGTGGGTAAAAACCCTATTTGGGATAGCTATTACTTAGACCTAGAAGACTCAACTACTCAAGCGGCTATTGTTGGGTTTGTAGATAAAATAAAGGGAAAGGGGTTTGATGGTGTTTTTCTGGATACTGTTGATGTTTATGGCCCATGGGGCCCACAGGCCAAGCAAGAAGCAGCTTATGCCAAACTCATAAAGTTCATTAAAGAGAAATACCCTGATTTCCATTTAATGCAGAACGCGGGGCTGGAAATAGTGCCACGGGTAAAAAATGAGATAAATTCCATTGCCATTGAGTCGGTTATAACCAACTACAACTTCAATAGAGATCAATACAAAATGCGTAAATCTAGAGAGACTCAAGAAAAGGCTATTGAGTTAAGCACTATTAATGAGAGATACGGTTTGCCGATTATACTTATCGAGTATGCAGATAGTAGGTCTATGTTCAATAAGGTGAAGACACAGGCCATAAACCTTAAGTGGGACTATTTTATTGGAAATATTGGGTTGGAAAGCTTGCCAAAGTTTAAATGAATATACCCTATACCGATACCATTTTTCTCGGAATCATAAGAATGCTCTTATGGATTCTTTTCCTATACGTTCTGAAAAGGCTCTTTTTTAAAGGGAAACCATCTCAGAATCAGGTGAAGACCATGGGTAATCTCTGGGCATTTTACGGTAGTATAGTGCTTGTTGTTATTTATCTGTTGGTACAATTCAATAGCTATGACTTGCTCACAGTAATGGCTTTGATGTTCGTTTTTCTGGTCATGCGGCTAGTGGGTTTTGAAAACCTAAGATTTAAAGGAGAGTCTTGGGTAAGAAAGCGGAGAACTATTTTACTGAACGTTATAGAAAATGTAGAAGATAAAGATCCAATCATAGACGTGAGAAAATCTGAGGCGTCTAAAAGGTTCAGTGTTAAAACAGGGTTTTATGTGGCTACAGCTGCTTCTATTGTGGCAGTAGCAGCACGATTTTACCTAATGCAGTACGATAATTATCAACTTTCTACCGCTTGGTTTCAAGAGTTGAATATTCTAAAAGCTTTAGAAGATCAAGAATGGTTCGGAAGTAACTTGGTGCTTACAGGGCAATATGCCTTCATGAGTTTTTACGGTCTAATTACAGGTATTAGCACAGAAATGGCTTTAGAGTCTTTTGCCTTATTTCAGGTGTTTATTCTGTGTTTTGTCATTTTCTGGTTTATTGATGCTATGACCAACTCATTGGTTACCATTCCACTCTTAGGTACACTGGCTTTTGCACTGTTTTTTAATTTGGCTCCCACTAACATGGCTCAAATTACGCACAGCAAGTCCACTTTTATGGCCATGAGCTTTCTGTTGCCCGCTATAATTTTCATCAGGAAGCCTTGGAAGTTATATAAGGAAAGACCCAATGGCTACTTCTTTGGAATGGTCTGCATATTTGCTGCCATAGCGTTAATAGACCTTTATACACTGGTAATTCTTTTGCCTCCTTTCTTTTTGGTAAGCTTGCCTTTCACTCGAAAACGGTACATTAAATATTACTTTAAAGCACTTGGAGCATACGTTTTGAGTAGTTCACTGGTATTGCTGTCATACGCTTATTCGGCTTATGAGAAAGGTATTGATTACGGCCTTTTCATTAGGTCTAACTTATTGTCGGTTTCGGCTAGTACTACTACCGTAAATATGGCTCTAGATTATGATTCAACTGTTTTTGCCTTTCAGGTTTTAAGCCTTGTGGCCGTTATAGTTATGTTCTTTCTCTACAGAAACAATAGCAGAAAGTGGGTAAGCCCTATGGTATTTATCATTTACGTAAACGCATTAGTGCTTTGGGGGAAAACGGGTTTCATCTATTTCGATAATGACCTGCTCAACGAGATATCACCCATGCTTTTGGCTTGCTCCTTGAGCTTTGTCTTTTATATAGCCTATTATTTTTTGAACTCTAAAGTGATCAGGGTCGAGATCTCGGATGCAGTTTCTGCACCTCTTATATTCATCCTGTTTTTTGCTTTAGCTTATTTCACACAGCAGCCTCTTTTACAGCGAACACAAAAGCGAGGCACGCTAAGTAAGAATATTCTGGAAGCCTACGAGAAGGTGAAAGATAACTATATACCCTATGGATATGCGGTGGTTAATGCTAATAATTTAATACCTATTAGTCGTGGTTCTCATCACTTTATCTCTTACAACGATTTTGTAGAAAACTATCCAGAAAGGGATTCGGTCTACTTTCAGTATAAAGATGATAAAGACTTTTTGGTAAGAAATACAGAATACATTCTCCCCAATAGTCTATTGATTTTTATCTATGAAAATGTTTCTTCAGAGTTTGCAGCTAAAGTAAGAGTAAGTAAGGAAACTAATAAAAATGTACTGATTGAGATCGATAGGCTAAGAAAGAAGGGGAGAGAGGTAAGATTGTTTTATAAGAAAGATAATCTCAGGGTTTATGAAATAGTGAATAACCCAGGTGAAGCCAAAATTGATGAGTTATTATAATGGGTAGAAGTAAGTATAGCTCTTATATATTCTCTTGGTGTGTGTTGCTTCTTGTAACCATGAGTTTTTCATGCTCTTCGGACAATGGACAGAGCGAAGGGGCGGTAACTAAAGCTGCGCAAGATCCGCTCGTAATCTATTTAGTAGATGAGCAAATGGAGTTTAGCTTAAGTTATTCGGAGCACATGGCAAAAGTCTTCGATTACACTAAAATTCCTTATGAAATACAGACAGTTCAGGAGTTTAATAGCTATCCATACTACGAGTCGGCATTAAGGGTAATTTATGTCAATAACACAGAACCACTTAACGCTAAAGCCAAAGATGCCCTTTTAGAGTTTGTTGCCGAAGGAGGAACTCTAGTCTTTCCTAGTGTAAATGAAGATCAAGAAGCAGGGTTTTTGTCAGGCATTAAACCAGATGCTTTTTATATCTACGATAGTGAGGCTACAGGTATAACCTTTAAGGCTAATATTTTGCCAGGAGTAAAAGGGAAATCTATTTACCCACTAAAAACTAACCTGAGTTTTAAGGGAGACAATTTTAAAGAAGATGTAATTGTTTTGGCTACTTCTACATCTGACCCCTCGCACCCTGTAATACTTGAAAATAAAATTGGCAACGGACAAGTAATACACTTTAATACTAGTATTCTTTTTGAGAAGCCAGATAGAGGGCTGCTTTATGCGGCAGCTCTGAAAGGGCTGCAAGGAGTGCCTTACCCCATAGTAAACGCTAGTACCATAATGATAGATGATTTTCCTAATCCAGTGTATGATGTTGAGCCTGAGCCCATAAAATCTGAATTAGGAATAACACAAGCCCAATATGTGATGGATGTGTGGTGGCCTGATATGCTTAAAGTAGCTGAGAAGTTCGATATTGATTATTCCGTATACCCTTGTTTCAATTATGACAGAATAAAGGAGCCTCCATTTGTATTTACAGAGTGGGATAGACACCGCTCAAAAAGAGCTCAAAAAGAGGTGATTAGTTCGAATTGGTTAATGGAACAGGTTCTTGAAAACCAATTCGAAATGGCATTTCATGGCTATAATCATGAATCTCTAATTGATAGTATATGGGGTGGTAAAGAATATATGGAAAGCGCACTTATTGCCGCTAGAAAGAAGTGGAAGGTCAATCGTTTTGGGCCGTTTCCTAAAACTTATGTGCCACCATCTAATGATATTGATAGTATTGGCCTAGTGGCTTTGGCCAATGCTATGCCCGAGATGGAGTTTATGTGTTCTATTTACGAGGGTGAGCTGGCTGAAGGTGGGGGGCGAGAATATGATGTAGACCCGTTTGAACCTAGGCTTTTCGATTTCCCTAGAGTGAGCAGTGGTTATACTTTCAACGATTTTAAAATCTACAATCAAGAATCTCTTTATCTGTTCACAGGTATCTGGAGTCATTTTATTCACCCGGACGATGTATATCAATTGCCAGTTGCGAGTAATACTTCTGCAGGAGATTATGGATATAGAAATGCTCAAAGATTAAATTGGTATAAACCTAATAATGGTAAAAAAGGGATGTTCCATCAGTGGAATGATTACCTACAGTTTGTAGTAGAAACACATCCTTCGACTAGATTTTTAGATGTTTATACTGGGGCCACAATTACCAAAGATTGGCGCCAGAGTGACTATGAGTATGAAGAGAATGGAAGTGTCTTTAATGTAAAAAAGAGCAGTAAGAACCAGTGGAGACATAGAGACTATTTCTGGAATATGTATGTGGAAAAAAATAATGAAACCAAACTTATTCAAGAATTGGAAATGCTTGAGGTTAATTATTCTAGAACCGCATTTTTTGGTGGCTTCTTATACACCATTGAAACACCTAATCCGGAGTTCATCTTCTCCAAAGATCCAGAATTTCAAGGTGGTTCAGAATATTCTCTAGACGAGGTTTATAGCCAAGTGAAGAAGCAACTAGATCAATATGCTATTGATAGGGCAGCCGCATCTAGTGGCGATTTATATGTAGAAACTTACGAGCCAGAGCAGCCAGAAGTGGTGGAAGACTCGGTAGCATGGTTGGTAGAAAACGAAAACCTGAAGGGTGCTACTGATATGCTTTATGAAAGACTTGATAAGCTTGATCAGATGGATACAGCAATATTTAATGACTATACCTTATACCTTGCCTATCAGGAAAGGGCAAACGAAGTTTGGTCATTTTTCGAAGAGGTTTATTCGGAGAAGTCTAAGCAACTGGCCCTAGATTATGTCAATCACTATCTCATTGAAGAGTACTATCCAAATGAAGAGCTGAACAGACTTTGGTTAGGCCGAATGATTGAAAATGATATGGCTAACACTGATTTAGTAAGGCAGTATATCAGCCAGTTTTACTCTACCGAGTATCAGGCAGAGCTAAGGAGAGTTATTCAAAGACATTATGAAGCAACTGGTTCGGCAGAAGCCTATGCAATGTTTATAAGGTATTTGCTAGACTTTGAGGTTGATGAGGTAACGGTAGAATTAAAAAACAAAGCTCCTTCGAGCTATCCTTTATTGTACCCAATGGCCACTGGTATCACTTATGCATTTTCAGATTCAGGAATGATTCAGGAGGCATTAACATGGGCAGATTATAGCTCAGAAATCGATATGAAAACCAAGCTTCAGTGGTGGGTAGATCTGGAAGCTTACAACAAAATGGAATCTGTCTACCTGGAATATATCAAGAACAATCCGTTGGATTATGAGGTAATGGCCTTTGTGAGCAAAGCCTGGTACGACATTGGAGAATATGAGAGGGGTTCGTTGATTGCGAAAAGACTACCAGAAGCTGATACTTCAAAAGTGAACTTTAAGAAGCAGTTCAATACCGATGCCAGATACTTTGAGCCAGATGTTCAGAAATTCCTGATGGTTAAAACACCATCGGTTTATTATCCCGATACGCTCAGTGCCTTACAAAAGGAGATGAGGTATAATGAGAACAATTCTATCCAATACAATACGGACTATGTAGTCGATAATTTTAAGCAGTCGGTTTGGAATAATTCCGTTACATATAATCTCAAGACAAAGAATTTCAATCAGCATAGTCTGTCGGTCACTTACAGTGATATCTCTGATTTAGTGTTGAATAATTTCGATGCGAATAATGTCTCTCATAGCCTTTATGGTTTAAGGTATCGCTACCAAACTAGAGGAAACACTGAGAAACCGATTTTCTATGCTCTAGGTGGCCTTGAGCAGGACGACCTGTCCACTACCTTTTTTACAATTGGAGCAGGGATTTCTAAGTCAAATCAGAAGAATTTTAAGTCTTTAGGTTATACTTTTAGCCCTGTTAAAACAGGCCCTGCAATCAGTAGAGAAGTTTATTGGGGCGAGTTAGTTGGCTACTACGAGAGTGGTTATGGAAAAACTTTCCAGACATCTTTCTCTCCGGTGCTGACTCATTACACAACTGGGGCTGTTGAAGGAGCATTAACAGGTCGCTTTTTCTTCAATACAAAGAAGGGAACGGGCTCAAGATTTTCTCCTTATGCTGAAGCCTTCGTTTCGGGCGCCAATGAAAACCAAGAAGATGGGAATCCATACTGGATCATCGATAGCCGATTCTATGGTGGTGGTGGTCTTGCTTGGACCTATGGTCAAGTTCAATCACGTAAACTATATGTTCGCTTAGAAGCCGGTGCGTTCTATGATTCTTATACTGATAATTTCATCCGTTTTACGGGGAACTTTGCCTTTCCAATCAAGGAATTCACCTACGTAACAGGTCAGTTCGAATACTTTAATCAGGCACTTTATTACTCTAATGGCTTCCAATTTGGAATCAAACACTTTTTCCGAAGAAGAAAGGAGTATGGCTACAAGCCACGGGAATACGAAGAGTGGTATGAAGAGTAGTTAGAATAGTGCAAGAGAGAAAGTCTGTAAAAGGATTAATGCTCTCAAGGGTTACTATCAGAAAGGGAGAGCCGCAACTTTTATAATAAATCTTATTGAATCAGTTTCCTTGGAGCTTGCTTGTATCGGAAATGCATCGTCTAATGTCCTCCTTGGCGAAGGTGGATTAAGAGAAATTCCTTAGCCCTTTGTAGGCTTCCAGGTATTTTTTAGGCAAGAGTTTGATAGCCTCATTTTGTTTATTGCTTCCGTCATCCATGTCAATATGCTCTAGGAAGGATACATAAAAGGCATTGTCAGTTTCAGAGTCAACTTTGTCAATAACTGCATCAAAGAATTGGAATATTCTGGATACTTCATCAAACCTGCTCTTCTGAATGCATTGGTTGGTATAGTCTGCCAAAACCCCAACCTGAAGATGAATTAAGCCTTCATAAATTTCATCTAAAATATCCTCCTTAGTGGGTGGAAATTCCTTGATGATTAGCTCAATGAGTTCTTCCTTGGAAAGTTGTGGTTTGACTATAATGAAGTTCATTTGGAATGGAGCTATTGATATGCTTGATACAACAGATAGTTCTCTTCATCGAAACACACGAAGAGAACTTCTTCGATAATCTCTGATTGATATTCCTCAACTGTCTTTAGAGCTATTCTTGCAGCTTGTTCCTTCGGGTAGCCATAGATTCCTGTACTGATATTTGGGAAAGCTATTGACTTCAACCCATTTTGTTCAGCAAGCTGCAAAGAGTTGATGTAACAATTTTTAAGCTTCTCTGCTTCATTCGAATTCCCTCCATTCCATCTAGGGCCTACGGTATGGATTACCTTGTTGGCTTTCATATTTCCAGCAGTGGTTATAACTGCCTCACCCACGTTGCAACCACCCTGACGGTTTCGAATGGCAATGCATTCCTCTAAAATTGCTTTTCCTCCGGCTTTATGTATTGCCCCATCAACGCCACCACCTCCGAGCAAGGAAGTATTAGCGGCATTGACTATTGCTTCTATTTCGACTTGGGTTATATCTCCTTTTATGATTTTAATTTTCATTTGAGTTACTCTATTACTGATGTGCCCAACCTCAAAAGTATGATTAGATGCTCATTTTGTTCAAGTTTCAACGCCTTCGTTACATAAGTATTATGCCCGAGATATCGAAAAGTAAGTATATACTTTCCCGGAGCTAAATCTATTGAAAACTCGCCTTTGTCATTTGTGGGAGTAGCGGATGACTTATCATAAAAAATAATCGCTTCCTCTAAAAATGTACTATCTGTTCTTGAATAGACAAGTCCGCTGATTTTGGATTTTCCATTAAGTCCCTTATCGTAAAAGGAGGTTTGTTCCATCTTAGTTCTAATATCATATCCTGATCTTTGGTACCTTGTTGGAGAGCAACCAATAAATGTAAGAGCCAAAGCTGTAACGAACAGAAATGTGGGCCTGTGCCAATTCATTATTCAATATATAGCTTGATATGGAAAATACTTAAATAATCTTGTAACTAGAAGACAATAAAAACTACAATTCTAGTTATTAAATCGGTGGGCATTTTTGCCTACCTTGATTTCTCTTAATCGTCCTCCAAATTTTTGTAAAATGCACAGCAAAATCACTTTTGTCCGAACCCTCTGTCTCCTCTCTCTACTCGTTTTTTTAGCTGCTTGTCAAACCCGTAAAAAGGCACCGGATGCCTATGACCGGGTGGCAGATGAGCAGTACTCTCAAGTTATTGCTGCCTACACTTCAGGTAAAATTTCCAGTCGATCGGTGATTACACTGCAATTGGCTGAGAATGTCGAACCTTCTAACCAGAAGAAGGATGTACTCTCTTTCTCACCTTCAATTAAAGGTGAAGTGCGTTGGGTGACACCAAAGGTTTTGGAATACAGACCAGCCAATCCATTGCCTAATGGGGCATCTTATGTCGGCACGCTGAAACTGGATGGATTGGGTATTGAAGAAGCCACCAACCTGAAACCTTTCGAGTTTGTCTTCGACATCATTGAGCAGGATTATGATTTGGACATAACGGGCATCAACAGCGATGAGGCCGATCCTATGCGCAAGCAGGTGGTTAAGGGTACTTTCACCACAGCCGATTTTGCTGATACCATTGCGCTGGCCAAGGCGGTTATTTTTAAGCAGGAGGGGAAGAGCTTAAAGGTTAATTGGGAGTTCGATGAAACCACTGGTAAAAATCACTCTTTTACCGTGCTATCTGTCGATAGAAAGGACAAAGCTTCCAAAGTAGATTTTAAGGTAGATGGTAAAAGCTTTGGGGCGAATAGGAGTCGTAATGGAAGCATTAATATTCCTTCTCTCAACGATTTTTCGGTCATCAGCACCCGGATTCAGAAAAGCGGAGATCCTTATGTGGTACTGAACTTCTCCGACCCGCTCAATGAGCGTCAGGACCTTACAGGACTCATTACGCTGGAAGATGACAACAATCCAAGATTTTCAATTGAAGGCAACGAGGTAAGGGTATACCCTTCCACCGACCTGAATGGAGATAAGTTGGTGCAAGTCTATGAGGGCATTCGCAACCAGCTGGATTTTAAGATGGCGAAGGGTTATCAGCAAGTCGTCAACTTCAGCCAGATTAAACCAGCCCTTAGACTGACCCATTCCGGTACCATTTTGCCTAGTTCCGATGGACTTATTCTCCCTTTTGATGCGGTGAATGTCCGTGCCGTTGACGTGACCATCATCAAGATCAATGAATCCAATGTTTTCCAGTTTCTGCAAGTGAACCAATTAGGTGGAAACGAACAACTAAGAAGAGTAGGTAAACCGATTGTGAATAGGGCTGTCTTGCTAGATGAAGCAGGAGTAACTGATTTCAGTAAATGGAACCGATTTACTCTCGATCTGGCCAATATGATCAACCCGGAGAGAGGTGCTATTTATCAGGTTCGGGTGAATATTCGTAAAGAATATTCTCTGTATAACTGTGGCGAAAAACAATCTGAACTGAGCCTGGAAGGACAAATTGAAGAGGACAACTGGGATGAATTTGACATCTCAGATCATGGAGATTACGATAGCTATTACAACTACAATTACGGAAGAAATTACAACTGGCGCGAGCGGGATAACCCCTGCCATGAGAGCTATTATGCCGGAACCGAAAGGATGGTTTCAACCAATATTCTGGCTTCAGACTTAGGGCTGATCGCCAAATTAGGCAATGACAGAAAGCTCACTGCTTTTGTAACCGATCTGAAAACCACCGAGCCTGTGTCAGGTATTCAGGTGAAGGTCTATGACTTTCAGCAGGAGGTGTTGCAAACCCTACAGACAGATGCCAGTGGAAAGATTGAACTGGATACTGACAGGAAACCATTTTTGCTGGAAGCTATCCGAGGTGTCGAAAAGGGCTACCTGAAACTGACTGATGGAACCTCACTCTCTGTCAGCAATTTCAATGTAGGTGGAGCCAAGGTTGAAAGAGGTATTCAGGGCTTTATTTATGGAGAAAGAGGCGTGTGGAGACCTGGAGACCCGATTTACCTCGATTTCATTCTCGAAGACAAAGACAATAATATTCCCGATGATCATCCGGTGGTACTGGAATTCCTCGACCCATCTGGAAACCTGAAAGACAGAAAAGTCAGCACTCAGTCAGTTGGAGGTTTCTATCATTTTCAGCTACAGACATCAGACGATGACCCGACCGGAAACTGGCTAGCACGGGTGAATGTGGGAGGCTCTATCTTCAATAAACGGGTGAAAATTGAAACCATCAAACCTAATCGACTCAAGATTAATTTCGATTTGGGTAAAGATAAAATCACTGCGGGCACTCAGGAAGTGAATGCTAAACTCAATGTGAAATGGTTAACTGGTGCTACTGCGAAAAGCTTAAAGGCGGAGTTCGACCTCTATCTGAATCCAGCCAAAACTACTTTCAAGGATTTCTCCGGCTACTCCTTTGACGATGAAGCCAAGGAATACTATCCGGAAACAGAGCGCATTTTTGAGGGCAGAGTGGATGCTACGGGCAATGCCAACGTGCCGATTAGCCTCGTTACTCAGCCCAATGCTCCCGGTATGCTGATGGCTACTTTCAGCGGAAAAGTGTATGAGCCGGGAGGAGATTTCAGCATCGATCAGTTTTCGGTGCCTTTCTATCCATACACTCATTTTGTAGGTCTCAAAAAACCTGAAGGCGATAGAAGAGGTCAGTTGCTGACTGATAAAAAACATGTAATGGACATTGTATCAGTAGATGCAGAAGGTAATCCTATAGATCGCTCCGATCTGATTGTCGAAGCCTTCAAGCTGCAATGGCGCTGGTGGTGGGATAGGTCAGGCGACAATCTGGCCTACTACGTGAGCAGAAATGAAAACAGTCCATATTTCAGACAAAAAGTGACTACCAAAAATGGTAAAGCTCAGGTGCAATTGAGCATTCCAAATAATGACTGGGGCCGCTATTATATCCGGGTAAGAGATACCAAATCAGGTCATTCTGCTGGTTCTACAGTCTACTTCGATTGGCCGGGTTGGGCAGAAGCTAATAATCGTCCGGGTGGGGCATCATTGCTTAATTTCTCAACCGACAAGGAAGATTATAAGGTAGGTGAAAAAGTAACCCTAAGAATTCCGGCAAGTACCAAAGGACGTGCTCTAGTCAGCATTGAAAATGGAAGCAAGGTGATTGATGCGCATTGGGTGGAGACCAAGAATGGATCGAATGAATTCAGCTTCGAAGTCACTCCTGAAATGGCGCCCAATGTCTATGTGAATGCCACTTTGCTGCAACCTCATGCGCAAACCAGAAATGACCTGCCCATCCGATTGTATGGCATTGTGCCCATTAATGTAACAGACGACAAAACCGTTCTTCGACCTGAAATATCAATGGCCGATGTATTGAAGCCGGAAGAATCATTCAAGGTGGAAGTAAAAGAAACCAATGGCAAGCCGATGACTTATACTATTGCTGTGGTCGATGAAGGTTTGTTAGATATCACCCGTTTCCAGACCCCAAATCCGTGGAGCACTTTCTATGCCCGTCAGGCTTTGGGTGTGAAGTCATGGGACGTGTATGATGAAGTCATCGGAGCATTTAATGGAGATTTGTCCAGACTCCTGGCGCTCGGAGGCGATGGTTCAGGGGCCAAACCTGAAAGTGCGAAGGCAAACAGATTCAAGCCCGTTGTCAAACATTTGGGTCCATTCAAACTGGAGAAAGGAAAAACCGCAAGTCACACCATCCAAATGCCGAATTACATTGGTTCCGTCAGAACTATGGTGATTGCTGGAGATAATGGTGCCTACGGAAATACTGAAAAGGCTACTCCGGTGAGAAAACCCTTAATGGTACTTGGTACACTTCCTCGTGTGTTGGGTCCTGGTGAACAACTGAACCTGCCTGTGAGCGTCTTCGCTTTGGAAGATTTTGTGAAGGAAGCTGAAGTGGAAGTGAAAGTCAGCGGCCCATTACAATTGGCTGATGCCGCGAAGAAAACTTTGACTTTCGCAGTTTTGGGTGATGAACTGATCGATTTTGGATTGGAAGTGAAGCCTGAACTTGGCGTTGGAAAGGTGGAAATTACGGCCAGATCAGGAAGAGAAGTGGCTACTCACACCATTGAGATTCAGGTGAGAAATCCGAATCCACCAGTTACATATGTACTTCAGGCCTCTATTCAACCAGGGGAGAGCTGGCAACAGACCTACGAAGCGATAGGAATGAATGGTACCAATTCCACTCAGCTGGAACTTTCTATTCTTCCTCCAATTAACCTTGGTAAAAGACTGAATTATCTGATCAGCTATCCGCATGGATGCATTGAGCAGACAACTTCTTCCGCTTTTCCGCAGCTATTCCTTTCAGATATCATGGATCTGAGTGAAAGTAAGCAAAAGGAGATACAGCGAAATATTATTGCCACTATCGACAGACTAAGCAAGTTTCAGACTGCTGAGGGAGGCTTTGCCTATTGGCCGGGTCAGAGCGATGATAATGACTGGGGTACCAATTATGCAGGACATTTTATGCTGGAAGCAAAGGACAAGGGATATAATATTCCCACGGCCCTTTTCAATAACTGGAAAAGCTATCAGGGCAAACGAGCCAGACGCTGGGCCCGACATGGTCAGTATAATGATGACATCGTTCAGGCATACAGACTTTATACCTTGGCCAAGGCACAATCCCCTGAATTGGGAGCTATGAACCGCCTACGTGAAGATTCGAATCTAAGTCTTGAAGCCAAATGGAGATTGGCCGCAGCCTATGCGCTCACTGGAAGAGCTCAGGTGGCCAGGGAGATGATCAACAGCCTGCCTAAAAGTTCGACTAAGAAGGATTACTATTATTACTATGGTTCTGTATTGCGCGATAATGCCATGATTCTGGAAGCTATGGGTTTATTGAATATGCAGCAGGAAGGAATGAACCTTCTCAGATCTGTTGCAGAAGGATTAAGCGAAGACCGATGGATGAGTACCCAGACCACTGCTTATGGATTATTGGGAGTTATCAAGTTTGTTGGCCTGAATGGTTCTGCTTTTGGAAATAGCCTTCAAGCTGAGTACACGGTGAGTGGAGGGAGAAAGGAAACGCTTAACACGGCCAAGCCTATTAAAGTGGCCGAGTTAGCCAATGACCAGCAAAGCGGTCAGGTGAATGTAAAAAACAATGGTCAGTCTATACTCTTTGTCAGGGTGATTCAAAGAGGCCAGCCCCTGACCGGCAATGAGACCAGCGGTAGTTCCGGACTGCGACTTCAGGTCAACTATTTCGATAGAAATAATGTGCCGATTGATCCTTCTAATCTGGCCCAGGGAACTGACTTTACAGCTGAGATCACAGTTTACAGCACCGGCAGTCAGGGAGTCTACCGCGACCTGGCTTTGTCTCAGATATTTCCTTCAGGTTGGGAAATTCTGAATGACAGGTTGAATGAAATCCCAGGTGCTTCAACTGCAAATAACTATACCTACCGAGATATCCGGGACGACAGGGTCTACACTTATTTCGACTTGAGAGCGAATGATTCCAAAACCTTCAAGGTGAATCTCAATGCCACTTATGGAGGAAGGTATTACTTACCTGCAGTATCGGTTGAGGCTATGTATGATAATACTATTTATGGCCGTGAGGCAGGTAAATGGGTTGAGGTGAGAGGAGTGAATTGATTTTGGATTGATGAATGTTGAATGATGAATGTTGAGTTCAGTGCTAGAGTGATTAAGAAAGCCCCCATCCAAACCTTCCCTCATGGGGGAAGGCTTAGCAGACTGCCAGAGTTGATATTATCAGTCAATTCTGGCAGTTGGTAGTGCCCCTCTCCAAGGAGAGGGGTTAGGGGTGAGGCTAAAAACGGAATTGTGATCAAACGAATCAAAAAATATCGAAAAGCATTAATGGTGACCCTGCTCATACTGGGAGTGGGCTACTATTTCTGTTTGCCGAAAACACTGTTCGATGATCCTTATGCCACTGTTGTTAACGACAGAAGTGGAGCGCTGCTCTCAGCCAGAATTGCCAATGACGGTCAATGGCGATTCCCTGAACTGGACTCCCTTCCTCAAAAGTATGTCACGGCTTTACTAAGTTTTGAAGACAAGAGATTTTATTATCACCCTGGAGTTGATCCGCTAGCATTTGGTCGGGCCATTAAGCAGAATGTGCAGGCTGGAAGAATTGTCAGTGGAGGCAGTACGCTTTCCATGCAGGTCATCCGACTGCATAGAAAAGGGAAGGATAGGTCGATTTTTGAGAAGTTGATTGAAATGGTGCTGGCCACCCGATTGGAGCTGCGATACTCCAAAGAAGAGATTCTGAGACTATATGCTTCACATGCGCCTTTCGGAGGTAATACAGTGGGGCTTAATGCCGCTGCCTGGCGATACTTCGAAAGAAATCCGGCACAACTTTCCTGGGCGGAGGCGGCACTGTTGGCGGTGTTGCCTAATCAACCTGCTATGCTCTATCCGGGTAAAAGTGTAGATCCGCTCAAGTCCAAAAGGGATAGATTACTCCAAAAACTATTTGAAGGAGGTGAGATGGATGAAACCGATCTTGAGTTGGCTCTATCAGAACCTCTACCGAGAAAACCCCAGGATTTGCCTCAACTGGCGAGTCATTACACTAATTTCCTGATCAGTTCTGGTCAGGAGGGCAAGCAGATACAATCTGGCCTGGATATTCATACGCAGCGAGATGTAGTGAATATTCTGAATGCGCACCATCAATTGCTGAAAACTGAAGGAATTCATAATGCTTCTGCCATTGTGCTCGATGTTCAAAGGAATGAAGTACTGGCTTATGCCGGAAATGTGATGGGTGCTGGTTCTGAGCATCAGGAATTTGTAGATGTGATTCAGGCTCCTCGAAGTACGGGTAGTTTATTAAAACCCATCCTTTATGCGAGTCTTCTGGATGGAGGTCAGATTTTGCCCCAAACACTAATTCCCGATGTGCCCATGTTCTTTGGAGATTTTGCTCCGCAGAATTTTTCCAGAACCTATGACGGTGCCGTTCATGCCGATATGGCCATTGCCCGTTCCCTGAATATTCCTGCGGTAGAAATGCTGAAGATGTATGGTTATCCGAAATTCCATCAGAAGCTCAGAGACATGGGAATGAGTACGCTCAATCGTCCGGCAGGACATTACGGATTATCGCTAATTCTTGGAGGTTCTGAAGGCACACTTTGGGACCTAACGAACATGTATGCTGGCATGTCCCGCACTTTGAGCCATTTCAATAGAGAGCGGTATAGGGAAGGGGATTTTGAGTTTGCTAGGTTACAGAGTTCTAAGTTCGCGAGGGATTCCGCTCCCGATGCCTCGGGACGTGGGAATGACAAATCAAAAAATGGGAATGACATTCCAAATCATCTTTCTGCCGCTTCCATTTGGTTTGCCTTTGAAGCCATGCTGGAGGTTTATCGTCCGAATGAGGATGCTGCTTGGAAGCTGTATTCCAGCGCCAGCAAAATTGCCTGGAAAACAGGGACAAGCTTTGGGTACCGCGATGGCTGGGCCATTGGTATTACCCCTGAATATGTGGTTGGTGTCTGGGTTGGCAATGCGGACGGAGAAGGCCGCCCGGGTCTCACAGGGATCAAGGCCGCAGCGCCCATTATGTTCGATATCTTTGATCGATTGCCTGAAACCACTTGGTTCAACATGCCGAGAGCGGAGCTGGTTACAGCCGCGGTAGACAGGGAAAGTGGCTATCTCGCTTCGCCTTATTCCAGCCAGATTGATACTGTTTTTATCCCAAAAGTGGGTTTGCGCACTGCTTCTTCACCTTTCCATCAACTGGTGCATCTGGATGCATCACAGAAATTTCAGGTAAATGCAGGTTGTGTGCCTTTGTCAGAAATGGTCACCAAGAGCTGGTTTGAGCTACCGCCTAAGCTGGCCTACTACTACAAGATGAAAAACCCGACTTATGCCGAACCGCCTCCTTTTATGCCGGGTTGCGAGACTCAATTGACAAGACTGAAAGCTATGGAAATGATTTATCCTGAGCCAAATGCTTCATTCTACCTGCCGGTGGAGCAGGATGGTCAATTAGGTAAGATAGTCTTTGAAGCTACCCATCAAAACCGAACCACCAAAGTACACTGGCATTTGGATGGTGAATACCAGGGCTATACCCAAAGTGAGCATGTTATGTCGTTCCAGCCCAACAATGGCAACCACCGACTGGTACTGGTTGATGATTTAGGGAATGAGTTGGTAAGGAGATTTGAGGTGTTGAAGAAAAGTGAAGAGTGATTGGTTGATGAGAAATCTAGTGTTAGTCCACCCCCTGCTTCGCTACCCCCGCCAGCGGGGGACAATGAGCCCGATGCGATGGCCGACTGCAAGAATGTCCTCCTCTGGAGGAGGTGTCCGCAGAACGGAGGAGGATTAATATAAATTCTTTTATTTACCCTTTGCGTTCTCCGCGTCCTTGGCGGTTTAAAATTTACCGCAGACTTCGCTAAGAACGCAAAGAAACTTTCGACCTCAGACTTCGTGTGATTTATTCCTAGGGATAACCTCGTCAGTTCCTTTGGAGACTCTTCGCTACAAGCGGTCTTGCTTATCAGCCGACCGCTTTACGCTCTGAGTGACGCTTACCAGAACTGCATTGACTGATTTCTGTTTTCTGATTTCTCTTCTGACTTCCGACTATTTCACCCCTAACCCCTAAAGGGGAATTACGGCATCGATCCTGTTGGAGACTCTTCGCTACAATCGGTCTTCCTTATCAGCGGACCTCTTTACGTTCTGAGTGACGCTTACAGCGGTCGCCTTCCTATTTTCTGATCAACTGATTTTCGGTCTTCGGTCTTCTGACTTCCGACTATTATCACCCCTAACCCCTAAAGGGGCAGCACTGTAACGGTTCAGATGCAATGACCGGCTTTCAAACTTCCGTCCTCCGTCTTCTGACTTCCGACTTAATCCTTCAACCTATCCTTAAACATCGCTCTTAGCTTATTCACTTTTGGGGTGATGATGGCTTGACAGTAAGGTTGCTCTGGGTTGTCGTTATAGAAGTTCTGATGATTTTCATCGGCTTTGTAGAATGCAGCTGGTCCGGTAATTTCTGTAACAATTGGATCGTCAAAGTACTGAGCCATTTCTGCTTTTACTTCTTCAGCTATTTTAAGCTCCTCTTCATCGGCTGCAATGATGATAGAACGATATTGAGTTCCCATATCATACCCTTGTCTGTTGAGCGTAGTAGGGTCGTGGGTAGAGAAGAAAATTCTCAATAAATCGGCATAAGAGAGTTCTTTCGGGTTGTAGGTAATTTGAATGACCTCGGCATGATTGGTTCTACCGCTGACAACTTCTCTGTAGGTTGGATTACTGATTTGTCCACCAGCAAAGCCCGATTCTACTTTGCTAACCCCTTTTACTCTTTGGAAAACGGCTTCTGTACACCAGAAACAGCCTCCGCCAACAATAGCAGTAACTTCCGTTAGTTCTGTTGAAAGCAATTTCATTGAAGCTGAGTTGACGCAATAACGTAATCCGCTGGGTTCTGGTCCATCAGGGAAAACATGCCCTTGATGAGCATCACATGTATTGCACATGATTTCAACTCGAATCATGCCGTAGGTTGTGTCCTTTTCGTATTTGATGGCATTTTGCTTTACAGGTTGAGTAAAGCTTGGCCAACCGCTACCTGACTCGAACTTTACTCTGGAATCAAAAAGGGCAGTGCCGCAACAAACACAGCCGTAAAGCCCGGGTTCATGTCTCTCACAAAACTCTCCGGTTCCGGCTCTTTCGGTTCCTTTTAAGCGGGCAATTTGAAACTGCTCGGGAGTGAGAATCTCTTTCCATTCAGCATCAGTCTTTTCGACTCTTCTGTCGGGTTGAGGATTTCCATTGTTGGCAAATTTGATAACATCTGACCAGGTAAGCATAGGCAATCGGTTTATGGCAAAAGGAACAAGTACTTTCACCAGAAAGTTTATTGATCGCCCAAATATCGGTTAAACTCTGCAATTAGCTTATCCTTTTCGCTAGGCCGTGGTGCATCTTTATTCACTAGCTGACCATTGTGGTAGATCATATAATGTGGAAGAGCCGGAATGTTAAGTTCTTCCATTTTTGTGGTATATCCTGCATTATCTATTCTAAAATGAAGTCCGGTGTTTAGTTCGTGTCTTTTCATGGAATTTTCCCATGGCAAGTCTTTACGATCGGCAGATAGATAAACATAGATTAATTGATCAGAATCAAATTCAGTTTGAATCTCTTTGGAGTAAGGCATTTCCTTAATACAAGGGGCACACCAACTAGCCCAAAAATCGACATAAATTACTTTATCCTGCTTAGAGGCTACTAAAGCTTCCAAAGAGGTTGATTCCCCTTCTGTGTTTATCAATTTTAAATCGTTATCAATAGAGAATTTGATGTTATACTTATCAATCAAGTGATTATACATGGCTGTATCTTGATATTGATTCTTGAACTTATTGAGGTATTCCCATCGGGTCTCAATTGGGAAATAACCAGCATCTTTGAAGATATATTCGACATAATAATACTGAGCCTTCATCTTTTCTATTTGGCTTAAATGTCTTGCCACCTGAACCGAATCATAGGCCTGTGGATAGTTGGTAATTCTACCTCCGGAAGCTTCAGTTTTATACTCGTAATAATCTGCTTTTTTGTTGAATTCGGCACGTATAGAACTGATAAAGTAAGAAGTGTAGCGGTTGGAGTAGAGCAGCGAATCGTTTCTTAAATTGAAAGAAGTTGGCAGCTCATTTCTTACTCGGTTTATTGCTTCTGTGTATATAGTAGTTGCATTTGCCTCTATTTCGGGATTTAATCTGTTCTCAACGGCTATGATTTCTGCAAGCTGGAAGTATTGATTCAAGACTCGGTATTGGTATTGTCTTTTATCAATAAGCCCTTTCGCTTTAAGAGACTGAAGCATTTCCATTTTTTTATCAAACTCTTGAGTGAAGTTCTTGAGATTGACTTCTTCTTTTTTCTTCCTGATCTGTTTGTACTCTTCAAGATTCTTTCCCTTCTCTCCGAAATAGTTCAGTAAGGGTTGTTTTTCAATGAACATGGCTGCTGTGAATTCTGAAGTCGCAATACTATCACGTTCAATTAAGTCAAAGTTGGTAACACGGAATCCTTCCGATCTATTTTGAACATATGCGATGGGTTTGCTGCCTTCATAATCGAATAAAACGGTGTCTCCTTTTTGGAAAAGATATTTAAGCTGATCTACACCTTTATAGTAGAGGCCTACTTCTACCCATTCTCGTCTGCTGAGAATAATAACTGTATCGATTTCTGCTTCAAAGTCGATATGAAGTCGTTGAGTAATTAGGTTGTCATCTATAAACTCAATCTCATCGCCAGTTTGAGTGGTATAGAAAGAAGGCTTGGTAGCGTTGGGTTTATAATATGCACCATTCTGGACAGGGTTTTTAAAAATTAGAGTGATCTGATTCTGCTTTTCTTTCTCTTCAATGGCAGTTTCTGAAGGCTTGTCAGAACATGAGAACAAAATCAATAGGCACAAAAAAAGGAATGATGTGTGTTTCATTCCTTTAAGTTAGATGTTTTTGTTAACTACCCAATTAGTTGTCTATTTCTTCCAATAGCTTCTCAATTTTTTGGGTTAGCTCTTCGGCCATATCCCTTAAATCTTTAGGAGAATTATTGGGAATAGAATCAAGAGGGCTTTGAATGTCTACGGCCAGACCGTTTTCTTCTTTTCTAATCACCACATTGCAAGGCAACTGAATACCAATGGTCGGGTCTAGTTGAATAGCTTCATAGGCTAGGCTCGGATTGCAAATTTGCAGCTGCTTATAAAGCCCGATGTCTTTCCCAATCTTGTTTTGCAGTGTTTCTTGAAAATCTATTTCATGAAGTACGCCAAAGCCAATCTCTTTAAAATTAGACTTGAGAAGTTCTTCTAAATGTACTTCGTCAAATCCTTCAAAGTTTCGGCTTATGGTGTTCATGACTCTTTATTTTGTGTTAAAAGTTCTGTCTCAATCACTTCTTTCATTGTTGCTTTTGGCAATGCACCAGCTTGCATCATAGGTTCTCTTCCGTCTGCAGGAATAAATAGCAAGCTCGGAATGCTGCGAATACCAAACATGGCACTCAATCGCTCTTCGGCTTCAGTATCTACCTTATAAATGTCTATTTGAGGGTATTCGGCTGCCAATTCTTCTAAAATAGGGGCCACCATTTTACATGGTCCGCACCAGTCGGCATAGAAATCGATAATAGCTGGTTTTTCACCAGCAAACTTCCATTCTTTTTCTGTTTTATAATTAAAGACTTTGGTTTCAAAGTCTGCTAAATTCAATTGTTTCGTTTTCATATCTTCCATTTTCTAAATCAATAAGGAGTATAGAGTGGTTATGGTTCCATCTAGAAATTCGGAATGTAACTTAGGTGACATTCGGCAAAAAGTCTAAAACTATGGTTTGTGGGATAGATTACGGTAGTAAAATGGCAGGTACAACGAGTGTTTGCTATATAAAGGAAGGCGTGGTAAAAATTGAGCGATCGACTAAAAAGCAAGATGCTGATGCCATGATTCTAGCTTTTTGTCAGAGAGAGCAGCCCGAGTTAATCGCATTAGACGCACCATTGTCATTGCCAGGAGTTTATTCCGCAAAAGATGGTTTTCAAGATTACTTTTACCGTGTTTGTGATAAGGAGCTAAAGGCTATGTCGCCCATGTTTTTGGGTGGCTTAACTGCGCGAGCCATGAAATTGAAGGCGATGCTTTCTGAAATTAAGATTATTGAGGCTTACCCAGTGTTTAGAGCGAAGGCTCTGGAGTTGCATAAATTTGGCTACAGAGGCAAAACGCCCGATATTAAGGCCATACTTAACAAATTAGGAGGAGTATTTGCAACAGCTGAAATATTATCTTCTCATGATATGGACGCACTACTTTGCTTAGAAATAGGTCAACGTTTTCTTCAGAAAAAGACTCAAAGATCTGGACTAGTTGAAGAAGGTGTCATTTATTATTGAACGAAGGAATAAAACTTATCGGGTTGTTCTTTTTCAGTCGATGAGCCTCTGCTTCTAACTGCTCTATTTCTTGAATGAATAGCTCTTCATAGCCCTCCATCCATGTTCTGAAATCACTATTTCCTTGATGTTTTCTGGTAATGTAGTTTAAAAGTAAGCCAATGTTGAACTTTCTGGCTTTGATGCCGGCATTGGCTAAACTGGCATCTTCTGCGTTACATGCCTGCTCGTATTGACCCTTTACTGGTACCATCAGTACTGGTTTGTCTAAATACATGGCTTCACAGATTGACTCAAAGCCAGCGGTAGATGCATAGCCAATACAGCCCGACATAAGTTTTAGGAACTTTTGATCATTAATATGATGAAAAGTGAGGTTGGGATTTGGAGACCATTCGTCTGGAAACTCTTTATTATCCCAAAAGCAGTGAAGCTTGATTTTCTTGTTTCGCGAATGCCATTTAATTATTTCATCGCTGTAGCCTTTGTTTACTACATAAGCTAAGATGTAATCTTCGTTTTCAGGAGACAGCTTTAATACTTCAGTCCGTAAAAGTGGAGGTACAATGCTCAGTTTATTATTTGTGCTTTTTAGCTTTCTAAATGAAAGAGCGAGTTTCTTATGAGTATTAAATGAAGTGATTTTGTTGTTGATTCTGTAAGCCCATTTTTGTGTGCTGTAGCCTTTGGCAAATGGAAACTCAGGATGTTCTGCCAAGTATTGATGAGCTATGCTTATGCGTTTGGCTTTTGGTCTGAAAAGAAGGAAGTACCAGCCACCCATAACATCGTAGAAATTGACAATTACATCGGGTTGATGTACGTTTTTTGCTCGATTGATCTTATTGAGCTGTCTAATGAAAACTGGAATTCGAACTAAGTTGAAAAGCAATGACTTCCATACATTAATAGACTTGCTTTTCTTATCGTAATAGAAATTTGGGCTTTTTACTGGGTGAAGTTCAGCAGAGGTTTTTTGTTTGAAAAAGGCTGGTATTTCTCTTCTATTGCTAGTACCTATAACCGTAGCACTTACCGTATGTCCTGCATTTGATAGTATCTGTTCTAGCGCTAATGCTTGAGTCATATGTCCACGGCCTTCGCCCTGAACGATGAACATTACCTTCATACCTAAGCTTTATTTACTTTCAATTCTGATTCTGCCTCACCTTCTTCGAAATAGTCTTTAAGCGCAATGGTTTTGCTTTCAGACTCTTTGTCTTGCTTCTCTTTCTGATCGCTTTCAGTATAATAAACCAAGCTCCATTCGCCTTGCATGTCCTCAACAAGGGCAGTCATAGACTCAACCCAATCTCCTGAATTCATATAGTGAATACCGTCAATCACTTTCAGTGCAGGTTGATGAATATGACCACAGATTATGCCGTTGCAGTCTTTGTAGCGAGCCATTGAGGCCAGTTGCGTCTCAAAATCGTCTATGTACTTAACTGCTTGTTTCACCTTGCCTTTCACCTTTTGAGACAGAGAAAAATAGGGGAGGCCCTTTTTCATTCTTCGGTAGTTGTACTGCCTATTTAGCCAAAGCAGAAAGGTGTAACCAATGTCTCCTAACTTTGCAATCCACTTAAATTGAGAAGTTACCGAATCGAAAACATCGCCATGAGTAATGTAGTACTTCTTGCCGTTAGACTCATAAATCATGTCTCTGGCAATCTTCAAGTTGCCTACAGTGAAGGGTAGAACCTGATCTAGGAAGTCATCATGATTGCCTCGGATGTAAGTGATTTTGGTGCCGTCTTCCTCAATCATTTTGAGGATTTTGGTGAAGAAGCGCGTGTGCTTACGTTTCCACTTACCTGATTTACGAAGCTGCCATCCGTCTATGATGTCTCCGTTCAGGATAAGGTTTTTGCACCGATATTGCTTCAGAAACCTAACCAGCTCCTTGGCTTTGGAGCCTTTGGTTCCGAGGTGCACATCGGACACAATAATGGTTTTACACTCGTTCTTCACTGTCTGGGTATTTGGGGTTCGGGTTAATACAATATCACCCTTTTGTGTGACCCCTCTGTGACCAGTGAATTATTAGAATGTAATAATTAGGTAGAGTAAAAAATACTAAGGTAAAACTGGCTTAATACCAGAAATTATTTGGTTTGCTCTTCTATATATTTGACAGCCTGGCCAACGGTTTGAAGCTTCTCTGCATCACTATCGGGAATTCGTATATCAAAAGTTTGTTCAAACTCCATTACGATCTCCGCATAGTCTAGCGAATCAATTCCTAAGTCTTTTATAAAGTTGGCATCGAGGGTGGCCTCTGTAGGTGCAATTCCAATTTTTTCAACAAGTATTTGAGTAACCTTTTCTAGCGTATTGCTCATTCGATTAGTGGTCAATTAGATGGCGGAAGTTAAGCCATTTCAATAAAAACTAAAACCTTAAAGTAAATTCTGTCCCCTCTTGAAGTACTGAACGGACGGTGATTGCACCTCCATGCTTTCTCATTATTTGTTTAGATAATGACAAGCCAATCCCCGAACCTTGTTTTTTAGTAGTAAAGAATGGAATAAATATTTTGCCTAAAGCTTCTTCATCTATACCAGATCCATTGTCTCTGATTTTCATAGTTGGTCTTCCGTATTCGTTTACAAAAGCGTTAATAATGATCATTTTTTCCTCTTCATTCTCGTTTAAGGCATGCATAGCATTCTGTACTATATTTATTAATACCTGATCTATTAACTCTTTGTCTACATGAATTTTCAGGTCTTTCGGATTAATATTCACGACAAACTGAATACCTCGAGTTTCCATTTCATGAGCCAGAAGCACTTTGATATGGTCTATTACCTTACTGAATTCAATTTCCTGAATTTTAGGCTCTGGAATTCTGGTGAGATTTCTGAAGTCTGACACAAAACGGATTAGTCCTTCGCTTCTGCGCTTAATAGTTTGCACCGCTAGGTAAATATCTTCCAGTTCCTCTTTTTCTATAGGTACATCATCTTCAATGTTATCTACCAGATTTACTTCAACGGTATTTGCCAAAGAGGAGAGAGGGGTAACGGAATTCATGATCTCATGGGTCAGTACCCTAATCAGGTTCTGCCAAGCGTCCATTTCTTTTTCTTCCAGTTCTGACTGAATGTTTTGAATAGATACTAGTTTGAATTCCTCACCTCTTAAAACCAACTCTATCACATAAATGGAGAGCTGAGTTCGGGTACCTTCGTTGGTAAGTTCAATTAGCGCACTACCTCCAGTTTTAAGCTTAACTAGAGATTCAACGAGTTTAGGACTTACTTTGCTCAGCTCAAAGATGCTATTTAATGAGTCTACACCAATCAGTTTTTTGGCCGCACTGTTAATAATCTGAATTTCTCCTAGCTTATTGAATGTAACAAGACCAATGGCTACGTGTTGTACTATTGTTCTGAAATAGTGATAGTTAGCCTCTTTTTCGGCCCTGATTTCCCTAAACTTTCTAATTACTGTATTGAACTCATTATACAGCTCATTCATAGATTTACCTCTCCCTGAAGAGGGGTAAGTTGTTGTGAAGTCATCGTATTTGATTGAGCTCAAAAACGAGGCTATCTCTCTGTTCGTCTTATCCAGTGTTCGCACCAGAAAGTAAATCTGGACAATAATAAGGCCTGCAATAAAAACGGAGTTCACAGTATTAGGAACCTCATATATGATATAGGCCAAAAGAAAGATAGAGAGAACCAGTAGTGCTACTCTAATAAGAATGACAAATCTTAAGTTTTTAAAGCCCATGCTTTTCTAGTCTTCTATACAGAGAAGCTCTGGTTAGGCCCAATTCTTTGGCAGCTTTAGAAATGTTTCCTGAATGCTTGTTGATGGCTCTGAGAATTACATTTTTCTCAACATCATCTAGGTTTAAGTTGTCGGCTGCTTCATTCTGATTATCTGCTTTCTGAACCAAAAAGAAGAAGTCGTCAGGCATAAGTACATTGCCTTCACTCATGATAATGGCTCTTTCTATGGCATGCTGCAATTCTCGGATGTTTCCGGGCCACGAGTACTTAGAAAGCTTTTTATAAGTAGAAGGAGCTATTTTCTTCTGTGGCTTTCTGTATTTCTCTGAGTATATTTTCACAAAGTGGTCGGCCAACAGGTTAATGTCGTCTTGACGCTCTCGTAAAGGAGGTAAATGAATTTCTACAGTATTAATTCTGTAGAGTAAATCTTGTCTGAAAGTGTTTTCAGCCACCATGTCGTATACAGGCATGTTAGTGGCGCAGATCAGTCTGATATTGACATCTATAGGTTTGTTAGTTCCTATTCGTGTTACTTGTCTGCCTTGTAAAACCGTTAATAATTTAGACTGAAGCGGCATGCTCAGGTTTCCTATCTCATCTAGGAAGAGAGAGCCTCCCTGGGCTACTTCGAACCTTCCTGCTCGGTCTTCTTTAGCGTCTGTAAAGGCACCTTTTTTATGTCCGAATAGCTCCGATTCAAAGAGCGTTTCAGTAATAGCACCCATATCAACACCTACAAAAACATTGTCTTTTCGGAGGGATCGTTTATGAAGTGCTCTAGCCACTAGTTCCTTACCCGTTCCGTTTTCCCCTAGAATTAAGACGTTTGCATCTGTTTGAGCTACCTTATCTATAATGCTAAAGACATTCTTCATTGCAGGGCTATCACCAATGATATCACTGAACGGTTTGTTAATATCGTCTTCTAGCTGCTTTTTGGCACTCTTAAGCTTTTCTACCTCTTTATAGCTTTGCTTAAGTTTTATGGCCGATGAAAGTGTAGCTATTAACTTTTCGTTTTGCCAAGGCTTTAATACAAAGTCTGTAGCACCTTCCTTTAGTGCTTTAACTGCCATTTCTACATCTCCGAAAGCTGTGATTAGAATTACTACCGCTTTTGGGTCGGCTTCAAGAATTTGTTGCAACCAATAAAACCCTTCCTTACCACTAGTAGTATCATGGCTAAAATTCATATCTAAAAGAATAACATCGTAAGTTCCATTATTCATTAAGAATGGAATCTTCTTTGGGTTTTTCTCTATTATGACCTCTTTGGCATGTTTCTTCAATAGTAGTTTAGCCGCAATGAGTACATCTTCATCGTCATCGATGATCAAAATTTTTCCTAATTCTTTCTCCACAAGCTTGGGTTTTGCTGTTTATCAACTGAAATAGTGCCAATAGGCATTACGGCTCAATTTAGAAGATTCTGTCTAAAAACTGTCCGAATTAGTACATAAATAAGAACGATATCGTACAGCTAATTGCAGTGCTCATAAAGCCTTCTTCCTTTTTATATAAAGAATGATTTTGAATTAAATTAAGGAGAAGTTTGCTAAAAGTAAGTACAAACATATAAATATGACCCATTGTGTATTAAAGACACACTTATGTTGAAAATAGGTTTTGCAGATGAACTGAAAGTCATTATATTGCACTCGTTGTTTTGAATTAATTGTAAAGATTAATTCAGATATTTTGAGTTTTTGACCTTTGGGCTCAGTGCTGACCACGCTGAGCCTTTTTTTGTGCTTAAGGTTTTCATGGAGACTCTAAAAGTGTTCGATTCCGTTCAATCCTTGTTTTAATACTGTACACTTGCTGGTAGTCTAATTAATATCAGTTGAGTCTATTCTGTTGATTTTTAGTGTTTTATAAAAGTGGCATCCTTGTTGTCAACTGCAGGACGGATTAGAAAACACGACTAGACTAAATAGCAATGGACAGAAAGATTAAGAAAAAGACATGGACTACTAAACGAATAGTAACCATTCTTGGAAGTGGGGGTATCCTTTTTCTGATACTCTACGTGTTCGTCTTTGCAGACAATGCGTCAAAACTCAACGTAGACTTAGAAAAAATCAGTGTGGGTGATGTGGTTGAAGGCCCATTTCAAGAATACATTCCTTTAGAAGGTACCGTACAACCCAAGACAACTATTTTCCTCGATTCTAAAGTGAGTGGAAATGTAGAAGATAAGTTCCTTGAAGGAGGGGTTCAGGTTAAAAAAGGAGATACAATCTTAAAGTTGGAAAATAGAGCCTTGGAAATGAGTTACATTCAAGAGCAAACCCAGACCAATAGATTAAGGAATGACATTGAAAACACGAACAATAGGTTGCAACAACAGCTATTCACTTCTCGTGCTCAAGTAATCAATATCGATTTTGATATTGATGAAGCAAAAGATCAGTTTACTAGAAATGAGCAGCTTTGGAAGGATAAAGTAATTTCAGAACAAGACTACCTAAATTCTAAAAGAAGGTATAATAGACTTAGGGCATCAAGAGAGAATATAGTCAAGCAAATGGAATTCGATTCCATCAATGCTGTTAGTCAGGTAACACAAAACGAACAAAGGTTAATTACTTCAGAGGAGAGTTTGAAAATAGTTCAAGGTCAGTTACAAGATCTATGGGTCACTGCTCCAATTGATGGATTACTTTCTACGGTGAATGCTGAGATTGGTCAGTCTATTGGTCAGGGTACTACTATCGCTCAAATAGATGATTTAGATGGATTCAAAATTGCTGCTAATGTAGATCAGCACTATTTGCCTAGAGTTTATGAGGGCCTGGTAGGTACTTATGATTTCGCTGGCCAAGAATATAGATTGGAGATCAGAAAGAAGTTCCCTGAAATTAATAATGGAACGTTCGTAGTAGAAATGGTAGGGGAGATTCCTGAAGGAGTAAGAAGAGGTCAAACCCTTTCTATTAGACTACAATTGAGCGAAGAAAAGAATGCTATTCAAATACCTAGAGGCAGCTTCTTCCAAACCACTGGTGGTAACTGGATTTTCGTTCTAAATGAAGATCAAACCGAAGCTACTAGAAGAAATATCCGCATTGGAAACCAGACTCCGAGAAACTATGAGGTGCTAGAAGGTTTACAACCTGGAGAAAAAGTGATATTTTCATCTTATGAAGGTTATGACGATAAGGATAAACTCGTCATTAAGAAATAATTAATTCAAACAACTAATTAACTTTTACAATTATGGGAAACAACAAAAGTATCATCACCACTAAGGGACTGAAGAAGTTCTACTACACAGATGAAATTGAAACAACAGCGTTGAATAACGTGAATCTTCAGATCGCTGAAGGTGAGTTTGTTGCTATCATGGGACCTTCCGGTTGCGGAAAGTCTACTCTTCTAAACATCATTGGTCTATTAGATAATCCTTCTGAAGGTGAATTCTATTTCTACGATGAAGAGGTCTCAAAATATTCTGAAAGACAGAGAGCAGAGCTTAGAAAAAGAAACATTGGTTTCGTGTTTCAGAGCTTTAACCTCATTGACGAACTTACTGTATATGAAAATGTAGAGCTTCCTTTAATCTACTTGAAGTATCCTGCTTCTGAAAGAAAGCAAAGAGTAGAAGAGGTGCTTGAGCACATGCAAATTATGCACAGAAAAGATCACTTCCCTCAACAACTTTCTGGTGGTCAGCAGCAAAGGGTTGCGGTGGCAAGAGCTGTAGTTGCTAAGCCAAACCTAATTCTAGCGGATGAGCCTACTGGTAACTTGGACTCAACTAATGGTCAAGAAGTAATGACTCTTTTGAGTGATTTGAATGCCAATGGTACAACTGTGATTATGGTAACTCACTCTGCTACCGATGCAGAATATGCTCATAGAGTTGTGAACTTGTTCGATGGTCAGGTAGTATCTGAGAACATCAATTCAAAAGAGAACTCGCTAGTTTAAGCATTTGTAAAGGTTAAAAGTCCACTTGCCAAAAATGGTAGGTGGGCAAATATTGAAGAGCTTGGGACAGCTCTTCCAGAAAAATATTGCCCAAAGGATAGAAAACATTAGTATGAAACAATTATTCACAATAGCTCTGTTAGCATTGCTTTCCAGTTCAACAGTTTGGGCTCAGAGGGTGCTAACGTTAGAGGAATGTATAGACATAGCATTGCAGAGCAACTTGAGTATAAAAAGAGCTAAAAACCAAGCAGAAATATCCAAAGCTCAATACACCCAAAGTAAGTTTAACTTTTTACCTTCTCTAAGTGCAGGAGCTTCTCACTCTTGGAGGGAGGGACTTCAGTTTGACCAGACTACTGGTAACTTAGTGAATACAACAGCATTAAGTGGAGGGATGTCCATTGATGCAAGTTTGACACTGTTTGATGGCTTCTCTAATTTGTATGGTAAGCAACAAGCGAAAGCTAGTTATCAGGCATCAGAAGAGGCTGTGAGAGGAACTGTTCAGTCTATTCAAGCTCAAATAGTTGGTGCCTTTTTGCAGGTTATAACTATTAAAGAAGGTTTGAAAATGAATGAAGCAACGCTTTCTTTATTGAATGAGCAATTGGATAGAGAAAGGAAGCGAGAAAACGCAGGTGTTGGAAATATGGAGCAAGTCTATAACTTCCAATCTCAAGTTGCTCAACAGCAGCTCACTATTGTAAATCAAAATAATCAGCTTGAATCTGCCAAGCTGAGCCTTATTCAGCTGCTCCTTTTGGATCCTGCTGAAGATTATCAGTTTGAAGGAATTACTTCGAATGATGCTGAACTTAATAAGGAGTTAGAGGATTACAACACTGTTTATAGCAGTTCTATGGATTTCTCGCCTTCTGTTAAATCTGCTGAACTTAATTTAGATGCAGCAGAAAAAAATCTTCAAATATCAAAGTTTAACTGGATGCCTACTTTAGGCTTGAGGTCAGGATGGAGCACTGGGTGGAGTTCAAACCTGAGAAATCAGGGAGATGGCTCGGTTGTAGACTTGTCAACTCAGCTAGATAGAAATAGAGTAAAATCAGCTAGTTTAAGTTTAGGCATTCCTTTGTTCAGTAGGTTTCAAAATAGAACACAACTGCAGACCTCTAAAATTCAGGTCTTAAACTCTCAATTGGCTTTGGAGCAGGCTAAGAACGATCTCACAAATCAAGTCCAGCAAGCCTACTTAGATTTACTAAATGCTAAGACTTCTTATGCTGCAGCTAAAGAGAGTAAGTTGAGTTTGGATCAGTCATTTGATTTTGCCAAAAATAGATATGATAATGGCACAATAGACTTTGTGACTTATTTACAGAGTTTGACTGCTAAGAATCGTGGAGATTTGGAGCTTGTAAGAAGCAAGTATTCCATACTACTTAGGCAGTTCATTCTTGATATTTATAAGGGTGAGTTAATGGAGCCCGGAACTAATTAATACTCAGAATATCTACTCGTTTGCCTGAAATGGCAAACAAAAGGTCGTTTTCCATAAACACAAATTGATAAGGGAGATTAGCGTAGCTGATCTCCTTTGTTTTTTTAGAATAGATATCGGTCAAAACAATTTGCTCAGGAGATGAAGAAATTAACCAGTTTTTACTGAAACTGAAGAACCCGTTATTGGCCGCATTAATTTCTTCAACGAAATTACCAAGATTGTCGAAAACAAGGATATAACCTTTAGAATCGCTTATAAAAAGCAAGTTCTGGTATTCTCTGATAAAGCTAGGGTTGAGTTTCTTGTTTTCTAAGCTTAGGCTGAGAATGTTCTCTAAGAGCAACTCACCGCTATTTACATCAATCTTACTGAGTGTTAAATTACTGGTATTCAATAACCACAGGTTGTTATCTGCTGATAGCGTAGCAATACCATTGATTTGTGAAATGTTGAACCTATTGAGGTTGTATCTTTCTGAGTTGGCTAAGAACCTATTCAAAAATAAATACTCCTGAAAGCCTTGGTAGTAAACAAAAACTCGCAAACCTTGCCATGCCTCTAATAGACTAGGAGTAGCCTTTATCTGAGGCGAAAAGTGGTACTGAAGCTGACCCTTTTTATCGTATTTCTCAATAACTCCATCAGATGATGCAAAGTAGAGGAACCCTTGCCTGTCAATTGATGCGGCTACAGGTTCGAATGGAATGGAAAAACTCTCTAAAATCTTGGCTTCTTGGCTAAAAAGCAAGCAATGAAAGAATAAGGCTGCTATGGTTATTCTAGCCTTCAAATGTTTTTAGTTCTACTTTACCATCTGAATAAACCCCGTAAGTATAATAGTTCAGCCATTCACCTAAATTGATATACCTGCTGCTATCGCCAACTTCTAGGTCTAGCGGAAGATGTCTGTGTCCAAATAGGTAATAATCGTGATGCTTTATCTTTTCTTGTTCTTTAGCAAAAGTCCATAACCATTCTTCCTCTCCTAAAAATCTTTGCTCTGTATTGTTGGCCTGAGCTCTGCTCTTTCCTGACCAAAAATTGGCTAGGCCAATACCTACATTCGGATGTAACCAGTGAAAGCACCATTGAAAGAAGTTGTTTGTGAATACCTTCTTTAGAAATTTATAGCCATTGTCTCCTGGGCCAAGTCCATCGCCATGAGCAACAAAAAGCGAAGTTCCATTTATGTCTAATTCTAACGGCTCTTTGTATACTCGGGCGTTAAACTCCTGCTCAAAATAGCCGAACATCCATAAGTCATGATTACCAGTAAAAACGTGCAGTTCAATACCTTCATCAACTAACTCAGCTAGTTTGCCTTGAAAACGAGAAAAACCTTTCGGGATAGTGGTTTTGTATTCGAACCAGAAATCGAATAAGTCTCCAACTAGAAAGATGGCCTGTGCATCTTTTTTACACTCATCTAACCAGCGAACTATTTTTAATTCTCTTTCTCTACTCTTTTGAGCAGTTGGAACTCCAAGGTGGAAGTCTGAGGCGAAGTATACTTTTTTAGACGCTGCTATATTAAGCTTCATGCTTTCAATTGAATGGTGAAAGATAGCCAATGACCAAAACAAAAAAAATCAGGTCGTTAAACCTGATTTTGTATTGTAGGCCTTATAGACGCTTACTCTTTATTTTCTTGTTCTTCTGAGGTCGTTCCTTCTGATTGTGGCTCAACTACCTCTTCTTGCTTAGTATCAGCATCTGGAGCGGTTTTTTCTTTAACTTTTCCATTGCCGTTAGTGTAAGCTTGGTAGGTAGTCTCCTTTTCAAAAGGTCTTTTTCCAATTAGGTTTTCTAGGTCGGACTGGAAAATGATTTCCTTGTCAAGTAATTCTTTGGCCAGAATTTCTAATTGTTCCTTTTTATCCGTTAGGAGCTGCTTAGTTCTCTGGTAAGCTTGCTCTACCAGCTTTTTAACCTCTTGGTCAATAATTTTAGCTGTATCTTCTGAGTAAGGCTTGTTAAAGCTGTAATCATTCTGCTTAGAATCGTAGAATGAAATGTTACCAATTTTATCGTTCATACCATAAACGCTAACTATGCTGTAAGCCATTTTGGTAACACGCTCAAGATCACTTAATGCACCTGTAGAAATTTTACCGAAAATAATTTCTTCGGCAGCTCTACCACCTAAGGTCATGCACATTTCGTCCATCAGCTGCTCAGTTTGGTATAAGAACTGTTCTTTTGGTAAGTACTGAGCATATCCTAATGCAGCAACACCTCTAGGTACAATCGATACCTTTACCAATGGGTCGGCATGCTCTAAGAACCAGCCAGCTACTGCGTGACCAGCCTCGTGGTATGCCACAATCTTTTTCTCTTCTGGAGAGATGATTTTGTTCTTCTTCTCAAGACCACCGATTACTCTATCAATGGCATCTTGGAAGTCTTGCATGTCTACTGCTTTCTTATCCCTACGGGCAGCGATTAGTGCAGCTTCATTACAAACATTGGCTATTTCTGCACCAGCAAAACCAGGGGTCTGAGCTGAAAGCTTCTTAGGATCAACATCTTTTTCTAGCTTAATAGGCTTAAGGTGAACTTTGAAAATGGCTTCTCTGCCCACAATATCTGGCTTATCGATACTGATTTGTCTATCGAATCTACCCGGTCTTAATAACGCACTATCAAGTACATCTGGTCGGTTGGTAGCCGCAAGGATAATTACACCAGAATCAGTAGCAAAACCGTCCATTTCAACCAAGAGAGAGTTCAACGTGTTTTCTCTTTCATCGTTAGATCCCGGCATTTGACCTTTACCTCTAGATCTACCGATTGCATCGATCTCATCAATAAATACGATACAAGGAGCCTTTTCTTTCGCTTGCTTAAATAAGTCACGAACTCTGGCAGCACCTACACCCACAAACATTTCAACAAAGTCAGAACCAGAAAGCGAGAAGAAAGGAACAGCTGCCTCACCTGCTACGGCTTTCGCTAATAATGTTTTACCAGTACCTGGAGGGCCTACAAGTAAGGCGCCTTTAGGGATTTTTCCTCCTAGTTTGGTGAATTTTGAAGGGTTCTTTAGGAACTCAACAATCTCCGCAACTTCTTCTTTGGCTTCGTCAAGTCCTGCAACATTGTCGAAAGTGATTTTCACTTTGTTTTCAGTATCGAACAAGGCTGCTCTAGATTTTCCAATATTGAAAATCTGACCACCAGGGCCTGCATTGCCTGTCATTCTACGCATCATAAGCCAGAAGAACAGAATAATTAAGATTAGGAAGCCCCAAGTGCTTAGGAATTCAATAATCGTAGTTCTGTTATCGAACTCAATAGATACTTGCTGGTTACTCGGAATGTCAGTGTCGGTGACAAAGTCTTGATAGTAGCCTCTAAAGTCTTCTGCTGAAAAGAATTGCTTTTCGATCTTGTAATGAGGGCCAGTTCCAAAACCTAAAAAGTTTTGGTTCTCTAACTCCGTTTTGTATTTCGCATTTTGAAGTGCCTCTGACTTCAAAGTAATCTCAACAATATTCTGATTTTCTACATAGAGAATTTTAGCAACATCGTTGCTTTTTACCATGTTTTCGAATCTAGCTTTGGTAATTGCTATTCCCCCTCCTGAGTTGGTGAAGAATGAAATTGCGAAAAACAGAATGATTAGGGAAACGAATATCCAAATTTGATTATTTGGTTTTTTGCCTCCTCCTGGAGCTGGTTTGCCCAGTATGTTTTTCTTTCTTGGACTATCTGGCATTATTAAATTTTTTGAGTCTTTTTAAAATCTACATTATAACGCTTTGCCACAATAAAGGTTAATTAAGCGTTGTGAGTTTTAGAAGTAATTATGGCATCGCCCCATAGATCTTCCAAGCCGTAATACTGTCTCTTGTCTTTTCTGAATATGTGGGCTACAACACTCACGTAGTCAATTAGAATCCATTCTCTATTAGTGAAACCCTCTTTTCGCCAGGGTTTTTCATCTTTTTTGTCAACCTCAGATTCAATTGACTTGGCAATTGCTTCAATTTGGGTGTCTGAGTTACCGGAACATATAACGAAAAAGTCACAGATAGAGCCTTTTACTTTACGGAGATCCATAACGACAATGTCTTCTGCCTTTCTCTCCTCCATTCCCTTAACAACTACATTGCTCAGTTCTTCCGAATTCATTAATGAGTTTAGTGAAGTATTTTTGATTTCTTTACGCGTAAAACTACGAAAACTGTTGTACAAAATTCCTGCTAATACCTTATTTGTCGGCAAGGTGGTAGAATATATGCCATCCTGTCACTCTACTAATGACAGTGCTAGAGAATTACTCCTTCAGCATGACACGTCAGAGGGCACTGTTGTCATAACCGATAATCAAACTGCTGGTAAAGGGCAAAGAGGTAACTCTTGGTTTAGTGCCGAGGGTGCTAACCTGACAATGTCGTTAATTATGAAGCCCAATTTCCTTACGGTTTCCAAGCAGTTCTATCTAAATATGATTAGTTCCCTTGCTGTGAAACGTGTTCTGAATGATAGGTTGCCAGATGCTAATAGTCAAGTCAAATGGCCGAATGATGTTCTTTTAAATAACAGAAAGGTCTGCGGTATTTTGATTGAGAATGGCATAAAGCGACAGTTTCTAGAGCATTCCGTGGTAGGGATTGGCTTAAATGTGAATCAAAAGGCATTTGGCTTGGCCACGGCAACTTCTATGTCTAATGAGATAGGAATTGCCTTTTCTCTTCAATCTGTTTTTGAGAAGCTATTAGGTCAGTTTGAAGCATTGTATTTGAAATTGAAAGCCGAGAGATACTCCGAAATAAAAGATGAGTATTTACAAAACCTGATTGGATTTAATCAGTGGCGAAAATATAGATCTGAATATGTATTTGATGGTCAAATCGTAGATGTTCTAGATTCTGGTCAACTGAAATTAGCAACACAGCAAGGAGATAAGCTTTTCGATTTCAAGGAGATAGAATTCATCTGGAATTGACTCAAATTATTGATTTGCAATGCTTGAGGTGTTACCTTTGCGCCTCGAAAAATTGACATTCAATGCAAGAAACAGGAGTAAAATTCAAGGTAAAAGATATAAACCTCGCTGAGTGGGGTAGAAAAGAAATACAATTGGCAGAGGCAGAAATGCCTGGTTTGATGTCTCTAAGAGAAGAGTATGGTGCTAGTAAGCCACTTAAAGGGGCTAGAATTGCTGGGTGTCTTCATATGACAATTCAAACTGCTGTGTTGATTGAAACATTGGTGGAGCTTGGTGCTGAGGTTACTTGGTCTTCTTGTAATATTTTCTCAACTCAAGATCATGCGGCTGCTGCGATAGCTAAAGCTGGAATTCCTGTTTTCGCATGGAAAGGAATGAACGAGGAAGAATTCGATTGGTGTATTGAGCAAACACTTTACGCTTTTGAAGGTGGCGAGCCATTGAATATGATTCTAGATGATGGTGGTGATCTTACCAATATGGTGCTTGATAGGTTCCCGGAGTTAGTACCTGCTATTAAAGGTCTCTCGGAAGAAACTACTACTGGTGTTCATAGACTTTACGAAAGAATGAAGAAAGGCACTCTTCCAATGCCAGCCATCAATGTGAATGATTCAGTTACTAAATCTAAGTTCGACAATAAGTACGGCTGTAAAGAGTCTTTGGTAGATGCTATCAGAAGAGCAACCGATGTTATGTTAGCTGGTAAAGTTGCTGTTGTTGCTGGTTATGGCGATGTAGGGAAAGGTTCTGCAGCTTCTTTGAGAGGTGCTGGTGTTAGAGTAATCGTTACGGAGATTGATCCAATCTGTGCATTGCAAGCTGCTATGGACGGCTTCGAGGTGAAGAAAATGGATGATGCTGTAAAGAGAGCTGATATTGTTGTAACAGCTACTGGTAACAAAGATATCATTGCTGAAAGACACTTCAGAGCGATGAAAGATAAAACCATCGTTTGTAACATCGGTCACTTCGACAATGAAATTGACATGGCTTGGTTGAACGGAACGTTTGGTGATACTAAAGTAGAAATCAAACCTCAGGTTGATCTTTACAACATTGAAGGAAATGACATCATTGTTTTGGCTGAAGGTAGATTAGTAAACCTTGGTTGTGCTACAGGCCACCCTTCATTTGTAATGTCTAACTCTTTTGCTAACCAAACTTTGGCACAAATTGAGTTGTGGACTAATACAGATGCTTATGAGAATGCTGTTTATACTCTTCCTAAGCACTTAGATGAGAAAGTAGCTGCTCTTCACTTGGCTAAGATTGGAGTGGAATTGGATTCGCTTTCAGAAGATCAAGCCGAATACATTGGTGTAACTGTGGATGGCCCTTACAAGCCAGAGCATTATAGATATTAAGTCTTACAAAAGATGATTAAAAGGCTCCAATTTGGAGCCTTTTTTTATGCAAGGGATTTACATAATTACTCTAGTTGTCTTTTTTATAAAAGATATGATGGTGACTTACTTAATGCTCCTTAAGTCAATTCTTACATTTGGCAAAGAGATAATCGAGCCCTGTTTCTCTTGATTGTTTAAATAGATTAGTTCTTTTGCTAATCCATTCTAAAGAGTGTTTTTTTAATCTATATCTTCGTCTTTAATTTTTTATGGAAACACTAGCAAGCATTTACACTAAGGGGACATTAAGAAAGCTCCAGAAATTTTTGGGAATGGATTCTAAGGATCCATACATGAAATATAAAGAGATTGATTTCTTTAAAGAGCTATTTGCCAAGTTTCAACCAAATAAGTGTTTGGAGTATGGTTGCGGAACTAGTACTCCTTATTATATGAGCCATTTGCCAGATGGAGCTCAATGGGTTTCAATTGAACACCATAAAGGTTGGTTCGATAAGATTTCAAAAGTAATCGATAGACCTAATTTATCTTTACATTTTGTAGAAGTTGAAGGTAATGATCCCAAGGTTCCAGAAGATGATTTGTATGCCACTTTCCCTAAGCAATTCGCTCCTTATGATTTTATTCTGGTGGATGGAATAAGAAGAGAGAACTGCATAGAATTAGCGCATGAATTGTTAGATAAGAATGGTATAGTTGTGGTTCATGATAGTAATCGTAAGGAATATCATGATCATATCAAGAAGTTCAAATATTGGTTTATTCTAGAAGATTTTAGAAAAACGGCAGGAGGATTAGGTCTGGCCTCGAATGATGTAGATGTGACTCAATTGGTGAGTCTAAAGCAGCATGCAGCTCTTTGGAAAAAGGATAGTGTGGTTTCAAACTTTTTTAAGTTCAAGTTTCTAATGGGTAAGAAAGCAAAGCCATTTAGGCTGCAAACCTCTTAAGGTTTGTGTATAAGTACGTAGGTTTCAAACTTTTCCGTATTGCCCTTTAATGCTTGATTTACGGCTACTGTAAATTTGAAGAACTGCGATTCTGAAGCGAAGCTGTAAATTAGCCCCTCCCATAGTACGTCATGTTTAAAGTTAATTTCTTTAAGGTGGTCTTTAGGTAATAATGCCAGTGTTTCATTTCCTTCAGCATACTCATTTATCATCGCTGGAGAAAAATCTCTTAAATTCTTTCGTTCGGTATAGTAAGGTAAGTTTTGAATAAGCCAAGCATCTAGTAGCAATGGTGTGTTCTTGTCAATCTGTTCGTTTTCAGTTACAATTCTGCCTATTTCATCATAAGCCCTGAATGCCTCCATTCTCGGAAGAAAAGAAGTGAATACAATCATAAAACCAAACATGGTCCAAAACGGTAAAATTAGACTAAACCTAAATCCGTCTTTCTTCAATATAAATAATATGGTAACTACAACTAAGGTGAAAGGTATAAGATAGAATGCCAAAGATAGATTCAACTCAAAAATAAGGTAGGTCATTCCACTTATCAGTAACGCTGAAATGATGAAATGAATAGTTTTGATTGCTAGTTTCGGTACTTTATCTCCAATGAACATTGGTACAATCATAAGAGCTAAGGCTGGATGTGCTTGTATAATGTAAGTTGGTATTTTACCTTTTGAAACGGTGAAAATCACAAACATTACAGTAATCCATGCAATTGGAAAAAGTACTTTTTTCGATTCCTTTCGGTTCATTATCCAATACACAATGGAATAAAAGAATGTCAACGAATATGGTATAATAGTCCAGCTCAGAACTCCTACGTAGAAGAAGGGCTTCATACCATTTGATTTCTTCTGAAGAGCTCGTCCGAATGTTTCGGTATAATAAATATCCCAAAATTCCTGACCATCTTTTACGTACATAAAAATCACCCAACTCAGGCCAATCACCCCAATAATTAATATTCCTAATGGCAGTTTTAGAAAAACTATATCTCTCCAGAGTTGCTTCCACTGCCCCCAGTTCTTTAGCAATATGTAGAACCCTACAATGCCACCAAGCACAATAATGTATGGAAACCCTTTAGTTAACACGGTGAGTCCTAGGGCAATGTAGCTGAGTATTAAATATTTCGTAGATCGGTCTTCATATCCTCTGTAAAACCAATACATAGTAAGTGTGAAAAAGTAGGTGAGAGGAACTTCTGGTGAGGCATACTGCTTTACTGCAAGGAGTTGTAAACCCAAAGCCATTATTATCATGGCATAATAACCACCAGACTGGCCATACATACGTTTTCCCAGTAAATAAGTAAGCCAGATAGAGCCAAGGGCCATCAAAACAATTGGCAGGCGAATACCAAACTCATTGAGTCCGAAAATGGCACTGCTGGCGGCAATCGCCCAATAGGTGAGAGGAGGTTTGTTATATCGAGGTTCGTAGTTGTATTTAATATCAACAAAATTGCCAGACTCAAACATTTCACGAACAGCTTCTGCATAAAAACTCTCGTTCGGAGTCCATATATCATTAACATGAAAGTTATAGAAGTATAGGAGAGATATGAGTGCAAATATCAGATACGAAGCAGAACGTGAATGAGTCCACTGAAATTCAACTATCTCTTTTTTATTAAGAATCATATCTATTACTTACTATTTTTGGAGGCTTCAGAAAGAACACCCAAATTTAGTTTATATATGCCTGACTCGTACAAGGGAATATTTATAAATACCACAAAAGGTACCCATAAAGAGGTTTATAATTTAATAAAACATGATACAGAGAAATCTGTTGTTGATATTCCATCTGGACGTGGTGCATTTATTCTTCGGTTAAAGGATAATGGCTTTAGCAATGTAACTGGGGTGGATATCGAAGATATTTCACAAATAGAACATGACGATTTTGTTCTAGGTGATATGACTAAAAGATTGCCTTTAGAATCGGCTAGTAAAGACATTGTCGTCTGCATAGATGGAATTGAACACATCTATGGTCAAGCCTCTTTTGTGGAGGAGGTAAACAGGAGTCTTAAAGTTGGAGGTTCAGTTATAATATCAACCCCAAATATATCAAGCATTCGTTCTAGGTGGAGGTGGTTCTGGACAGGGCATCATTATAAATGCAGTTCGCCTTTAGATGAAAGAAATCCGACACCTCTTCATCATGTAGGAATGATATCATTCCATGAGCTTAGGTATCTATTACATACTCGAGGCTTTGAAATTGAGCAGATTTCGACAAATAGAATTAAACTTATTAGTTGGCTATACATGGTCTTTGTTCCTTGGGTTTATTTATCAACAATTTGGATTTATAAAAAAACAGGGCCAAGAGAAGGAACGGTAGAAGTTAACAGGAGTATGCTCTCCCAAGTGTTCAATAAGAACGTTCTTTTTGGAGAAACTTTGATTGTAAAGGCGGTTAAAAGGAGAGATTTAGGAGGCTAATTGCTCTTCAAATTGATCAATTATGTTGTCAAGGCTAAAGTTCTCTTGAACAAATTTGCAGCCTTGGGAGCCTAGTGTTTCTCTTATTTCTTTGTTCTTCGTTAATTCAGCCAGCTTTTCTGAAAATAGTTCTAAATCCTCAAAAGGTACCAGATATCCATTGAAACCTGTTTTTACCAACTCAGGATTACTCGTGATGTTAAACGCAACTACTGGTTTTCTGGCAAACATTGCCTCCGCAATGACATAGCCAAAGCCTTCCCATTCAGAAGTGAGTGCAAAAATATCAATGGATTCCATGAATGAACTCATATCTTCCACAAAGCCGAGTAGTTCAACTTCATTTTGAAGTTCATTTATTTTTATTTCTTTCAATAGTTGCTCTTCTAACTCTCCAGTTCCAGCAATCACAATTTTGAAATTGACTGATTTCTTTTTTAGGATTTTGGCTATTTCTATGAAATGATGTTGCCCTTTTTGAATTGTCAACCGACCAGCGTTTCCAATAATGATTTTTTCACTGTCAAATGAATGTCTATTTATCTTTCTGTTACTCATTTCTTCAAAGTCTAAACCTTGGTAAATGATCTGGATGTTTCGTTTCAACCTATTGCCAAAATTCATTGACATTGTGCGTTTTGTTTCTAAAGAGTTGGCTATCAGATGAGTTATTACATTATTGTACAAATACTGATTAATTTTACTTGCTTTAACGGGTGCTGCCAAAGCCCTGTATAGAACTATCCTTTTTAACCCTGCTAATTTGGCTGTTAAGACACCAACCTTTGTGTCGTGTGACGTAGAAATAATAACTGTATCTATTTTGCTCTTTTTAAAGAACCTATAGAGTCGAATGTATTTAAATGGGTTTAGAAATGATAGGTTTTTAAGCCTCAGGGCAAAAGTGTCAATATTAGCTTTATTTGCCCTAGAGTATAGTTCGTTACGCTTATCTGCTGCAATAAAGACTGTATAGCCTCTTTCTTTAAATTTGCTAGCGTAATCAAAGTGTATCTTTTCTCCACCACCCCAAAAGCTCGTAGTATTTAGAAAACAAATGTTTTTCATTGAACCTGACTTAATCATTTGGCTGGCAAAAGTATGAAATCGAGAGTGTTTGTTGCTCAGAGATCGTTGTTATTTAAGTCTTTTGCTAATTTTGAATGCCATAATTCATTGTACCATGACTTCAACAAGAAATAAAGTAACAGCGATAATACCTACATATAACGAAGAGGTCAATATTGGACAGGCTATTGAATCGGTTTTGTGGGCGGATGAAATTATTGTGGTTGATTCTTTTAGCAAAGATAGAACGGTGGAGATAGCGGAGAGTTATGATAATGTGAATGTTATTCAACATGAGTATGTGAATTCGGCAACTCAAAAGAATTGGATAATTCCTCAGGCTAAGCATGAATGGGTTTTTATTCTAGATGCTGATGAAGTAGTAACTTCTGAATTAGAGCAAGAAATATTAAATACATTGAGAAACCCAAATAAAACAGCCTACTGGATTAAGAGAAGGACTGTTTTTATGGGGGAAGAGGTGAAATATGGGAGTTGGAGAAGTGATAAAGTTGTGAGGTTGTTTTTGAGGGATAAATGCAGATATCAGGACAAAAAGGTTCATTCAGAGATTGAAACGGAAGGGGAAATTGGAATACTCAATAACCATCTGAGGCACTACACGTGGAAAGGAATCAATGAGTTTATTGTTAAGGTAAATTGGTACTCTACCTGGAAGGCCTATGACAAAATAGAAAACGGGAAACCAACCGGATTCTTTGTTACGACAGTGATTAAGCCATTTTGGCGCTTTATTTATGAGTACCTAGTGAGGTTTGGATTTCTAAATGGGAAGGTTGGTTTTCATATCGCAATTTTGAGCGCATATGATGTCTACTCAAGAGGCTTGAAGATTCAGTTGATTAAAAATGGAGAAGCTATAGCGAAGGATAGGATATGATTTTAGTTGATAATGCAGTAATAAGTGACGACATAAAAGAGCAATTCTTTGTTTGCGACTTAGAGAAGTGTAAAGGTGCCTGCTGTGTGGAAGGTGATTTAGGTGCCCCTTTAGAGGAGCATGAGTTAAAAGAGTTGGAAAATGCATACGAAGTAGTAAAACCTTATTTGTCAGCAGAAGGAATTGCTGCTATTGAGAAAGAGGGTACTTATATAATGGACTTTGAAGGCGATTATTCAACCACAACCATTGGCGGTAAGGAATGTGCTTTTGCTATTTATGATGAAAAGGGTATTCTGAAATGTGGTATAGAACAGGCCTATAGGGATGGAAAGACTACTTTCAAGAAGCCAATTTCATGTGAGCTTTACCCAATCAGAATTTCAAAATACGACCACTATGAAGCGCTAAACTACGATCGTTGGGATATCTGTTCTGCTGCCTGTACATTGGGAGAAAAGCTTGGGGTACCAGTTTACAAATTTCTGAAAGACGCTCTGATTCGAAAATATGGAGAGGCTTGGTATGAGGAGTTATGTAATGAGATTGAAGGGAAATAAAAAAGCCGGCTTTTGCCGGCTTTTTTATTTTATAATTTCGAGAAATCGAAGGTTTCTAAGTATTTCGTGGTGAAGTTACCCGATTTGAAGCCCTCATCTTCCATTAATTTAATATGGAATGGAATAGTGGTTTTAATTCCTTCAATAACAAATTCTTCTAAAGCTCTTTTCATTCTCACAATCACTTCTTCTCTAGATTGACCGCTAACAATAAGTTTAGCAATCATTGAATCATAGTTTGGAGGAATAGAGTAACCAGCATATACATGGCTATCTACACGAACCCCATGACCACCTGGTAAGTGAAGGTTAGTGATTTTTCCTGGAGAAGGTCTGAACCCATGAGATGGATCTTCCGCATTTATTCTACACTCCATAGCGAAAAGCTTAGGATAGTAGTTTTTACCTGATATCGGCTCACCTGCGGCTACCTTAATTTGCTCTTTAATCAGATCGAAATCTGTTACTTCTTCAGTAATAGGGTGCTCAACTTGAATACGAGTATTCATCTCCATAAAGAAGAAGTCTCCATGCTTATCTAGTAAGAATTCTACCGTTCCAGCACCTTCATATCCAATGGCTTCTGCGGCTTTTACTGCGGCCTCACCCATTCTGTCTCTTAGCTCTTGATTTAGGGCAGGAGATGGAGTTTCCTCTACAAGTTTCTGGTGCCTTCTCTGAATAGAACAATCTCTTTCTGAAAGGTGACAAGCTCTACCTGTGCTATCTCCAACTACCTGGATTTCTACGTGACGAGGCTCTTCAACGAATTTTTCTAGGTAAAGGCCATCGTTTCCGAAAGCTGCGGCAGATTCCATTCTGGCATCGTCCCAAGCTTTTTGAAATTCTTTGTCAGATTTCACAATCCTCATTCCTCGGCCACCACCACCGGCAGTTGCTTTAAGAATTACAGGGTAGCCCATTTCATTGGAAAGCTTAATGCCTTGCTCAACAGAGTCTAGTAGGCCATCAGAACCAGGGATAGTTGGTACACCTGCTTCTTTCATGGTAGCTTTAGCAGTAGCCTTATCACCCATTTTATCGATCATATCGGGAGAAGCTCCAATGAATTTGATGCCATATTCGGCACAAACCCTAGAGAATTCAGCATTCTCAGAAAGGAAACCATACCCTGGGTGAATCGCATCGGCATTAGTGATTTCTGCAGCCGAAATGAGATGAGGTATTTTTAAATAAGACTGATTTGATGGGGCAGGGCCAATGTTTACAGCTTCATCCGCAAAGCGAACATGTAAACTGTCTTTATCTGCAGCAGAATAAACGGCTACAGTTTTAATACCCATTTCCTTACATGTTCTAATAACACGCAAGGCAATTTCCCCTCTATTGGCGATTAATATTTTCTTAAACACGTTTGCTCTTTTAGGTTGAAAACTCAATAAGCGGTAAGGCTATTTAAGCCGGGTCTACCAAGAACAAAGGCTGATCGTACTCAACAGGAGAAGAGTTATCAACCAATACTTTTACGATTGTACCTGAAACTTCAGACTCAATTTCGTTGAATAACTTCATTGCTTCAACAATACAAACTTTGTCTCCTGCGGAAATAGTGTCTCCAACATTTACGAATGCAGGATCTTCTGGCTTAGGAGATCTGTAGAAAGTACCGATCATTGGAGATTTAATCTCAACGTATTTGCTCGAATCATCTTTAGCAGCTGCTTTTTCAGGAGCTGGAGCAGCTTCAGTTGCTGCTGAAGCAGGAGCTGTCGGTGCAGGAGCCGCTACTGGGGCAGGGGCGGCTGCAGGAGCAGAAGCAATAACTTGTGCTTCAGTGTCTCTTTTTACCTTAATTTTGAATTCTTCCGTTTCAATATTGACTTCTGCTAAACCAGATTTAGCAATAAAGTCTATCATGTTTTTAATTTCCTTCGGGTTCATAATGAGTTAAGGTTTATTTTACACGCTCTCCATAAGAGCGAGTTCTAGTGTCAACTTTAATTTTATCTCCTAAGTTAATGAATAATGGTACTTGAATTTCAGCACCAGTTTCTAATGTAGCTGGTTTGCTGGCATTCGTTGCAGTATCTCCTTTAAGCCCAGGTTCCGTGTAAGTAATTTCTAGCTCAACGTAAGCAGGTAACTCGCACGTGAGAGGCTGCTCAGTCTCGGCATGGAAAAGAATGTCTGCTTCCTGTCCGTCTTTAATTAAGTCGGAATTTTCAATCATCTCTTCAGGTATCATAACCTGCTCAAAAGTAGATGTATTCATGAAGTGAAAGCCGAATTCATCTTTAAACAGAAACTGGTGAGTTCTTTTCTCAACTCTGGCGGTTTCAATTTTGTGTCCGGCAGAGAAAGTGTTGTCTACCACTTTACCGGTTTTAATGTTTTTCAACCTTGTTCTAACAAAAGCAGGTCCTTTGCCTGGCTTTACATGTTGGAACTCTGTGATCATCCACAGGTCATTGTTTATTACAATACAAAGACCGTTTTTAATATCTGCTGTAGTAGCCATGAATAATTTAGGTTAGTCTTTCTTATTTAGGATCGTAAGCCCACTTTAACCAAATAGAACCCCAAGTAAAACCACCACCAAAGGCGGCTAAAATAAGGTTGTCTCCCTTTTTGAGTTTAGATTCATAATCCCAAAGGCAAAGAGGGATAGTTCCACTAGTTGTGTTGCCATATCTGTGAATGTTGAGCATTACTTTGTCTTCTCCAACATTCATTCTTCTGGCGGTAGCATCAATAATTCTTTTGTTGGCCTGATGAGGAACAAGATAGGAGATGTCATCTCCAGATAGATTGTTCTTGTCCATAATTTCAGCAGCCACGTCTGCCATGTTTGTAACGGCAAACTTAAATACTGCAGAGCCTTCTTGGTAAGCGTAGTGCTCTCGGTTGGCCACTGTTTCTTGTGTGGCTGGCTTTCTGCTTCCTCCAGCTTTCATGTGTAAGTGAGGAGCCCCTGAACCATCTGATCTCAGGATGGAATCCATAATTCCATGTTCTTCGGTAGTAGGTTCAAGCAGTACAGCACCGCCTCCATCACCAAAAATTATACAGGTGGTTCTGTCAGTATAATCTACTATAGAAGACATTTTATCTGCACCTACAACAATTACTTTCTTGTATTTACCAGTTTCAATGTACTGCGAGCCCGTAGCTAGGCCATAAATAAAGCCTGAGCAAGCCGCCTGTAGGTCGAAGCCAAAAGCATTTTTGGCACCTATAGCATCACCGATTAGGTTGGCCGTTGCCGGAAAAACCATGTCGGGGGTTGTGGTACAGCAGATGATTAAGTCTATTTCTTCAGGTGTAGTGTTGGTTTTGGCAAGTAGGCCTTGAATCGCTTTGATTCCCATGACCGAGGTGCCCTGATTCTCACCTTTTAAGATTCTTCTTTCTTTGATTCCTGTTCTGGTGGTGATCCACTCATCTGTGGTATCCACCATGGTTTCCAATTCTTTATTGGTTAGTACATATTCTGGAACATAACCTTGGACACCGGAAATTTGAGCTCTTAGCTGACTCATGCTTATTTTTTAGTTAGACATGCAGAGTTGAGATGCAAACATCTGCCAATATAAGGGGAATGCCTACAGAATCATAATAGATTGTTATGAGAAAGGAGCTACACCCTTATAAATGAAAATGCTCCTGAATATCTTAATCCAGGAGCAAATATTGTCAAAGGTAAGCCTTAGGCTAAAACCTCTTTTTCCATCACAACTTTACCTTTATAGTAAAGTTTACCTTCATGCCAGAACGCTCTGTGAGGCATGTGCAATTCACCAGTTGTAGGACAAACCACTAAAGTCTTCGCAGAAAGTTTTTTGTGAGTTCTTCCTTTGTCTCTTCTGGTTCTCGAGGTTTTTCGTTTAGGATGCGCCATTATTATTCTGTTTTAAGCTTTCGCTAATTTTTATTCTTTAAATTCTTTAATGCTGCCCAACGTGGGTCAATGTCTTCTTCTTTTTGTTCGATGTCTTCTTCTGATTCTGAAGTGTAAATCATACTGCCTTCCGACTCATCGTCTTCATCTTCCTCTTCTTGAAACTTCGGATGAAGCTTCTTCATAGGGATTTCTAAGCCAATGAATTCGTACATAATACCCGCTACGTTAAGTGTTTGGGTATTTTTCTCAATCACAAATACATCTTCAGATAGCTCTTTGTCTTCTTCTCCATACTTATAAATCATGTTCTGATCAATATGTATAGGGAAGTCGAATTTCTCCAAGCTTCTATCACATTCCAGTTCCAAAGAACCTTCAATGTTGAAGTCTACCTGAATCATAGAGTCTGACTTGTTGAGACTGACAACTGCATTGAGTTGACCATTTTCAACTAAGTCTCCATCAAACATTTCAAAGAACTCTTTCCCAATTTCAAACTGGTACTCGTGAACGCCATTTGAAAGTTTGTAGATATGTATATCGTATTTCTTTCTGGCTCTCATAGATACCGCCCAAAATTCAGGAGTGCAAAGGTATGGAATTCATTTCGAATAGTAAAAGCATAGCGCATCCTTATTTTGGATAATTAGCTTAAGGTTCAAATATTTAATTGTAACGATAGATTTCTTCTAGCTGATCTTTAGAATCTATGCTATAATTTAGGTCTACCACCTTGCCTTCTTTTAGGCTGAATACCCATCCGTGAATAGATGGGGTGTTCCCTGCAGCCCACTCTTCTTGTATGAAAGCAATTTTTGCCATGTTTTGAACTTGCTCTTTTACATTCAGCTCTACAAAAGTATCAAAACGTTTGTTCTCATCTGAAATAGCTTCTAGTTCCTTTTCATGCTTTTGATACACATTTTTGATGTTTACCAACCAGCTATCAATCATGCCAATGCTATCATTACCCATGGCAGCTTTAACACCACCACAACCATAATGGCCGCAAATAACAATGTGCTTAACTTTTAGCGCTTTCACTGCATAAAATACTACACTTAGTAAGTTAGTATCGGTGTTAACTACCATATTGGCAATGTTTCTTTGAACAAAGATAGAGCCAGGCATAGCACCGGTTACTTGATTTACAGGAACTCTAGAATCTGAGCAGCCAATCCATAACACTTCTGGTGCTTGGCCTTCTGCTAGTCTATCAAAAAATTCAGGGTCAGACTTTTTAATTTCTGCTACCCATTCTTCGTTACCTTGTTTTAGTTTATCTAAAGCTGTCATATTATTTGTCTATAGAGGTAATAACTTTTAATTGTTTTGCGGTTGAAATTTGCTGCACCTCATCTGTGCCAACCACTAATTGTTCTAGCGATTGTGTAAACCCATTAAGGTCTAAATGATTCAGTGGGCTTATTTTGATGTCAATATTTCTGTACTTGGCATTTTCTTTAAAGTCAGCAATGATTTCTAGGACATCGTGCTCTATGAAAACAGTTTTAGAGGCGTCAATATAAAGTTCAGCACCATCAGGAACCTTGTTTAGTTCTCTTAATATTTGGGCCTTATTTAAGAACGTAACTTGTTCTGAAAGCGCAATTTGATAGTGCTTGTCGGCTGTATCGTGCGTAGTTTTCAGAATGTAAGGGTTCTTCAAGTTGGTAACCAAAATGTTGAATACAGCAACAGCCATACCTATTCCGATACCTACTAATAAGTCGGTAAATACAATGGCTAAAACCGTTACCACAAATGGTACAAACTGCAATAAGCCTTTTTTGTACATGTCTTTAAACAATGCAGGCTTGGCTAATTTGTAACCAACTACCAACAGAATTGCCGCTAAACTCGCCAGCGGAATCATGTTCATTACATTTGGTATGGCTAGTGCAGCTAGAAAAATTAAAATACCATGTATGAGTGCAGACATTCTAGTTTGACCACCAGACTGAATGTTGGCTGAGCTACGCACAATTACCTGGGTAACAGGCAAGCCACCAATAAGGCCAGATACAATGTTGCCAATACCTTGTGCTCTTAGTTCTTTGTTGGTAGGAGTAACTCTTTTCTGAGGGTCGAGCTTATCTGTTGCTTCTACACAAAGTAAGGTTTCTAAACTGGCTACAATGGCCATGGTAATACCAATAATCCATACTTCTGGGTTTGTAATTGCAGAAAAGTCTGGTAAAGAGAATTGACCGATAAATCCGCTGAAATCATCAGAGACAGGAATACTCACCATGTGGTCATTGGTTATTTCAAAGTTACTACCTGCGAATATTTTGCCGAAAACTATACCTAGAATAACTACTACTAGTGGCCCTTGAATAATCTGGAATATTTTCACCTTTTTCATGAACTTTTGTTCCCAAAGGATAAGAATTGCCAAAGAGACAAACGATATGATTACAGCACCAGGAGTGATGAAATCTAACATGTTAATTAGCTCAGAAAAAGTATTTTCTCCATCTGCCTGAACGAAACCAAGATCTCCTTCTGGGTCGGCATCATAGCCAAAAGCATGAGGTATCTGCTTTAAGAAGATGATTATACCAATGGCAGAGAGCATTCCTTTAATTACTGATGTAGGGAAGTAGTATCCGATAATACCAGCCCTTAGAATGCCAAGTATTATCTGTATTACACCGGCAATTACTACAGCTACTAGAAATATTTCGAATGAGCCAAGGTCTTCAATTGCTGCCAGTACAATAACGGCAAGTCCTGCCGCAGGGCCTGATACACCTAGGCTCGAACCACTAAAAGTGGTTACAATTATACCACCAACCATACCGGCAATAATTCCGGAAAATAGCGGTGCGCCAGATGCCAGCGCAATTCCTAGACAGAGCGGTACTGCCACTAAGAACACTACCAGTCCGGCTGGGGCATCTGCTTTAAGGTTTTTAAATAAGTCTTTATTCATAGTTATATGTTTTAAGCCAATGGAGTTGGCTCAAATTAAGGTTTGAAAAAAAATGAAGTAATCTTGATGGAAAAGTGTGGGGTTATGCCATTGGAGGCCGCAGCAATATTTGCTGAACATCCAGTTTCCATACGTATTGTCTTTCAGAGAACTGAAGGTCGATCAGATTTGACAGAAAGTCTAAGCTTTCTAGGTAGCTGAAGTATTCGTCTTTTTTAAATTCTTCTTTAGAATCTTCTTCTTCAGCGTCCTGATCTTCTTCAACATCCATTAGTTCATAATTGGCTGTATAATCAAAGCTTGTCTTGGCGTAGACATCTAGTGATAAGGTGCTTGTAAAAAGCATAAGAAGTAAGATTGTTATAAATCCTTTCACTGTACTCTGATTAACCAAAATAAACGGTCGATGCTGCTTAAGGGTTAAGTATATCGATAAAAATAGTATAAACTATGCTGAACAGCATAAAACTAGTCCAAAACTCCTCTAGATGCTAAAATATCTTTGGCCATGTATATAGCCGATCTCATACTTTGCTCATTGGCTAATCCTTTGCCTGCAATATTGTATGCAGTCCCATGGTCTGGAGATGTTCTGACAATTGGTAGGCCTGCAGTAAAGTTTACGCCTTCTTCAAAAGCCAGGGTTTTAAATGGTATAAGCCCTTGATCGTGATACATAGCTAAAATACCATCGAACTTGGTTTGGCTGGCCATTCCGAAAAATCCATCTGCAGGATAGGGGCCAAAAGTTAACTCACCTTTTTCTTTAAAATCGTTTATGAGAGGTCGGATAATTTCTATCTCTTCATTCCCCAAAAGGCCATCTTCTCCAGCATGTGGGTTTAGTCCTAATACGGCCACTTTGGGTTTTTGAATGCCAAAATCCTTCTTCAAAGATTGTAACATCAAATCGAGTTTCTTCCTGATAAGGTCAGCGTTCAGTTTTTCCTGAATTTGAGCTACCGAGATATGTCCTGTAGCTACTCCAATTCTTATTTGTTCACCACATAGAAACATTAGACTGTCTTGCTTGCCAAATGCCTCTGTGAAAAATTCAGTGTGTCCAGGGAATTTAAAATCATCACTCTGAATGTTGTTTTTATTGATAGGAGCTGTCACTACTCCATGAATCTTACCATCCTTAAGATCTTGCGTGGCTCTTCTAAGTGCAGCAAGAGCTAGAGCACCTGCTTCTTTTGTTTCTTCACCTGGGGCAACTTCCACATCTTCTACACAATTGATGACATTCAGTCTATTATGTCTGATCTGGTCTGGCGAATTGGTTTGGTTGAATGAGAATTTGTCAACACCTAAAAGGTTTTTGTAATGAGAGAAAACCTTTCCGTGACCGTAAACCACCAAGTTTACTAGATCGAAAATTCTCTGATTCAATACAGATTTTATAATTACTTCAGGGCCTATTCCATTCATATCGCCAATGGTAATGCCTAAAGTGGGTATAAGTTTGGTCTCTCTGCTATTCTCCTGCATATCAAAAGCCGATTTCGCTTTTCTTATTATTGAAGTTCTAACTTTGGGCGCAAATTACGCTTTTTTAAATATTTGTGAGCATGTCATCAGTAAGACCCAAAAAACATTTAGGCCAACATTTCTTAAAAGATTTGTCAATTGCCGAGCGAATAGCTAAAGCACTCACTGGCCATGGAGAGTACAATTCGGTGCTAGAAGTTGGGCCTGGTACTGGTGTACTCACTCAATTTTTACTTAAAGAGGCTTACGAAACTTGGGTGGTTGATATAGATAAGGAGTCTATAGCCTATCTTCAAGAGAACTTTAAAGCCTTAGAGGGCAGAATTATTGATGGTGATTTTTTGAAATACGATTTTTTAAAAGATACAGGGGCTCCATTGGCCATTATTGGCAACTTTCCTTACAACATCTCTTCTCAGATTTTCTTTAGAATATTGGAGCTCAGAAATGAAGTACCGGAAGTAGTTTGTATGATTCAAAAGGAGGTAGCCGACCGGATTGCCGAACCTCCCGGATCTAAAACTTACGGTATCTTAAGTGTATTGCTTCAGGCTTATTATGACATCGAATACTTATTCACCGTAAAGCCAGGTGTGTTCAACCCTCCACCTAAAGTCAACTCTGGTGTAATTAGGCTAAAGAGAAATAATGTTGAAAGGCTAGACTGCGATGAAAAGCTCTTTAAACAAGTAGTTAAAGCAGGTTTTCAAATGAGGCGAAAAACGTTGCGGAATGCACTAAAACCAATAAATTTGCCTGAAGCATTGGCAGATGATCCAATCCTTAACCTGCGGGCAGAAACACTTTCAGTTAAACAATTTGTAGACCTAACTAATAAAATCTCAGCGTGTCGTTAGAGAGAGTACCATTTGAGCTTTCTAAAGAGTATTTAGACCTCGTTTTACGGGCTGTTGAACAGCGCGATGCTGGGTTTATCAGGGATACTATGGAAGGTGTGAATCCTGCTGATATTTCTGCTTTGCTCGATGAGGTAGAAACTGATGAAGCTCGCTATGTACTCGATGTACTGAATAATGAAGTTGGTGCAGAGGTAATTGAGGAGTTAGAGGAAGATACAAGAAAAGAGTTTCTAGAAGAGTTAGAGCCCCAAGAGATTGCTCAATACATTGTAGAAATGGAGTCTGATGATGCGGTAGATATCATCAACGACCTTCCCGTGAAGACTCGAGAAGAGGTAATTGCCGCAATAGATGATCCTGAAAGCGCAGCTCACATTCAGGAGCTCATGCGCTATGATGAAGACTGTGCCGGTGGTTTGATGGCCAAAGAGATGATTGTGGCCAACATTAACTGGACGGTTATTCAAACCATAGATGAAATCAGGCGTCAGGTAGAAAATGTTGAAAAGATATACTCTGTTTACGTTGTAGACGATAAAAATAAGCTGCAAGGCAAAGTTTCAGTTAAGAAAATTATCCTCTCAAGAGATAATACGCGAATTCTAGATATTTACGATAGTGACATCATTCATGTAGAAACCTATATGGATGAAGAAGAGGTGGCAGACATTATGCGTAAGTATGATTTAGATGCTGTTCCCGTTGTAAACCTGCAAGGCAAGTTGGTAGGTAGAATTACCATCGATGATATTGTAGATGTTATCACTGAGCAGGCAGAAGAGGAGAGAGCCTTAATGTCTGGTATATCTGGAGACGTGGAAGAAGATGATTCCATCTGGGCTATTTCTAAAGCGCGTTTGCCTTGGTTACTCATTGGCCTAGTAGGAGGGACTCTTGGTGCTTGGGCTATTGGTTTTTTTGAAGGAAGCTTAGAGAGAAATGCTGCGTTGGCCTTCTTTATTCCTTTGGTTATGGCTACTGGCGGTAATGTGGGGATTCAATCTTCAACCCTTGTTGTTCAAAGTTTAGCCAATCGTTCTGCATTCGAAGACTCAATCAGTAAGAGAATTGGTAGAATGTTCTTGGTGGCTATTTTTACGGGAGTTGTTCTAGCTATTATTAGTTTCTTGATTGTTTTTCTCTGGAAAGACGATCAAACTCTTGGTACTGTAGTGGCTGTATCGCTGGTCTGTGTAGTTATGCTGGCGTCTTTTATGGGTACTGCTACACCACTTGCTCTCGATAAACTAGGTATTAACCCTGCTTTGGCCTCTGGTCCATTTATTACAACCACAAACGATATTTTAGGTATTATCGTTTATCTGGCAATTGCTAATTTGTTACTTCCCTGAAATGAATAAAAAGTGTCTAATTATAGATGATATGCACGAAAGCATAGTGTCGCTACTTGCCGAAATTGGTATAGAAGCTACTTATGCGCCTGGCATGACCCGAGCTGAAATTCTCAACACCGTTGGTGATTATGAAGGAATTCTGGTTCGATCCAAAACTACTATAGATAAAGAGTTTATAGACCATGCCCAAAAGCTCGAATTTATAGGTAGAGCTGGTGCAGGCTTAGATAAGATCGATGTTGAATATGTAGAAAGTAAGAACATTGAAATACTAAATGCACCAGAAGGTAATAGGGATGCTTTGGCTGAACATGCCGTAGGTTTGTTGCTCAGTATGTTGAACAATATCAATGCAGCAGACCAGCAGGTAAGAAACTGGATTTGGGACAGGGAAGGAAACAGAGGAGTAGAGCTTTCCGACAAAACCGTGGGTATTGTTGGCTACGGATACATGGGGCAGGCATTTGTTCAAAGGTTGCGCGCTTTCGACTGTAGAATTCTTGTTTACGATAAGTATAAGAAGGGTTTCGGAACAAAAAAGGTAGAAGAGGTTAGTTTAGAAAAGCTCTTTAGTAAGACAGATATTCTGAGTCTTCATGTGCCTTTGACACCAGAAACTAGAAGTTGGATAAACAAAGATTTCATTCAGCAGTTTAGAAAAGATATTCATGTATTGAACACAGCAAGAGGAGAGATTTTGCCCATCAAAGATCTATTGGAGTTACTTGATGACGGCAAAGTTTTAGGCGCTGCTTTAGATGTGTTGGAGAAAGAGAAATTCAATCAATTATCTGATGAAGAAAAGACTCGATTCGAAGACTTATTCAGTAGAAAGAACGTTGTGCTTTCGCCACATGTGGCAGGCTGGACTTTTGCTTCGTACAAGAGAATTAATGAAGTATTGGTGAGCAAAATAGCGACTCACTACCGCATAGAGGCTAATTAGGGTAGTTTCCAGTTATCCGAAAAATAGCTTAACTTTGTGGCTACTTAATCGCTCACGAGGCGATTTTATTTGTTTTAAGCGGTTTCGTTTCGAGACCGTTGTTTTTTTGTAGAAACACTAAATAATAGAGATATGTCAAGTGTAAGTTATTACACCGAAGAAGGTTTGAAGAAGTTGAAAGATGAACTTCAAGAGCTAAAGACGAAAGGAAGAGCCGATATGGCCAAGCAAATTGCTGAAGCCAGAGATAAAGGCGACTTGAGTGAAAATGCTGAATATGATGCGGCCAAAGATGCTCAAGGTCTTATGGAAATGCGTATTTCTGAACTAGAAGGCTTAGTAGGAAATGCTAGAATTAAGAAACAAGAAGATGTAGACCTTTCTAAGGTGTCAATTCTTTCTACCGTTAAAATCAAGAACTTGAAAAACGGCATGGAAGTAAAATATACGCTAGTATCTGAAAAAGAGGCCGACCTTAAATCTGGCAAGATTTCTTACGAATCTCCAATCGGCAAGGGGCTATTGAACAAGAAAGTAGGAGAGGTAGCAGAAGTAAAAGCACCTGCTGGCGTAATGGAATTTGAAGTTCTAGACATCACGCTAGACTAAGTTATTATGGCAAGTATCTTCACCCGAATTATTAACAGAGAAATTCCTGGTTACATAGTAGCTGAGAATGAGGATGCCATTGCTTTTTTGGATATCAACCCTCTAAATGAGGGACATACTTTAGTAGTACCCAAAAAAGAAGTGGATAAGCTCTTTGATTTGGATGAAGATACTTACCTCAAATTACAAGCATTCACACACAAGGTTGCACAGGCTATTGAAAAGACCATCCCTTGCCTAAGGGTTGGAGTAGCTGTTATTGGACTCGAAGTGCCTCATGCACACATACACCTTATCCCGCTTCATGGTATGCATGATATTGATTTCGGCAGACCAAAACTTAAATTAAGCCAAGAAGAGTTCGAAATTATTGCTCAGAAGATCTCATCAAATATGGCGTAGCTACCGAGGCCTGAATAAATAATTCAATCTTAATACGCTATTGGCGTCTTTTATAGTGCCATGTTTTACTTTCGGACAAAACATTCTTGGTGAAACAAGAGCAAGCTAAATTAGTATCGGACCGGGAGTTAATCCATTTAATTCAATCTGGAAATAGAATGGCCTTTAACTTATTGTATGATAAGTTTTGGGAAGAGCTCTTCTATTATGCATTCAATGTTTTGAATGACAGGTCTTTGGCAGAAGATGTACTGCATGATGTGTTCACCAATCTGTGGGTTAAGCGTGAATCTTTAGAAATATCAAACCTTAAGAGCTATCTTCTTGTAGCTGTTAGAAATAAGAGTATTTCTCAACTTTCTAAAGTGACCTTCACAGCAATAGACGAAGTCATAATTGACGGACTTTCCAGCGCTCCCGATGGGGAAACTCAGCTCAATGAAGAAGATTTAAGAGCCGTTATAGAAAGTGCAGCAGCGTCTTTACCTGAACGCTGCAAAGAAATTTTTCTCATGAGTAGGTTCAAAGAATTGAGCAACTCTGAAATAGCTGAGTATTACAATATTTCCGTTCGCACCGTAGAAAATCAAATCTCTCTAGCACTAAAACATATTAGAAAGTCGGTACGCGATGTGGGTTTTATAGTGCTTTTTCTATAACTGTTAGTGTCTACAGTCACCCCCCCCTCGGTACTTTACTCTGAGTTAACATCTAAGCACTAAAGTGACCGATTCATATCCCAAAAGTTACCCTAATATTAAATAGCAAAAACCTTCAAAATATCTGTGTGAGTTCTTGTCGCTAGCTCAGTCCTTATTCTGAAAAGCAGAAGAAATGACCAAGCGGCAATTTTTAGAATTGGTAAAAAAGTATGACGAAGGCAAGTGCTCTCCGCAAGAAGAGGCACAGCTAATAGCATACTGTGAGAAGGTGCAAGTTAAGCAGAGGCTTAAGATCAATTCCACTTTAGGTGAATCAGAGAAAAATAAAGTAAGAGTTAACCTCTTAAAGCGAATTGATAAATCTATAGACCAAATTGATTCGAAAAATAGGTCTGGTTGGCTAAAGTGGGGTTACGCTGCAGCATTATTCTTAGTGCTTGCTACGGCAGTATTTTTAGTTAGGCAGTATTCGCAGCCTACATTGTCCGACTTCTCAAATCAGATTACCCTTAAAATGGGAACCGAAGACTTGCTAGTCTTGAATAACTCAGACGAAAAGCAACTTATTGAAGTCAACGGTGAGCTTATAGCTTCTGTAGAAGATGGGGTGCTGGTTTATGAAAACAAAAGTTTGCCAATCGAGACCCATCAACTAAATGTCCCTTACGGTAAAACATTTCAGGTCAAATTATCAGAAGGTTCCCAGGTTCATCTTAATGCAGGAACATCTTTTAGCTATCAAACTAGTTACTTGCCTAGTCCGAACCGATTGGTGTCCGTCAACGGAGAAGCATTTTTAGAGGTAAGCAAGAATGCAGATCAACCCTTTGTAGTTCAAGCAAATGGTTTCAAAGTAAGAGTACTGGGTACAGCTTTCAATATCAATACCTATCAGGAAAATGAGGTTGACGAAGTTGTTCTGATTGAAGGAGAAGTTGGTCTGTATACAGAGACTAGTTTTTCCCGTGACAAAAGCACCATTCTAAAGCCTGGGTTCAAAGCCACTTTCAATAAAGATAGCCTACTATTTTCTACAGAACCTACGGTAACTGCTCCCTACACGGCTTGGACAAACGGTGAATTGATCATCAGGAACATGGCGTTTAGTGGCTTGCTCAAAATTCTTGAGCGCAGGTTCAACATAGAAATAGAGAATACTAATGCGGAGTTAAACGGAGAGCTTATTAGTGCCAATTTCGGCCAAAATCCGACTCTAGAGCAAGTGATGAACGATTTAGCCGTGCTCTATAAAATTTCATTCGAAATCAACGAAAACCAAATAACGATCCAATAACCAAAATGAAATATGCCTATGTAAAATCAGGAAGACCATCAGACAGCATATCCCTAAAAAACAAATCGGAAAATGTGGGGACATCTTCCGACTCAGGGATGTGAAGAAATTTCTTTCAACCACCAATTACGAATTATAAAACTATGAAAAAAATCAAATCACCTTGTAAGCTCAGGCCAAAATTCAGCTCAGGCCTGTTATTACAGATACTAGCTATGGTGTTGTTCTTTGGCTTTTCAAAGGCCAATGCCTCCAATATAACCTGGCAAGGCGCCAAGGTTACTTTACACTTAGAAAGCATACAAGTAAACAAGCTTTTAGATGTTCTAGAAGACTCAACAGACTACAGGTTCATTTATAAAGTGAGTGATGTAGATCTGGATAGAAAAGTATCGGTCAATGTTCAAGATGAGCCGATAGAAAAGGTACTCAAGTCTATCTTTAAAGGTACTTACACTGTTTTTAGAATTGTCGAGAATAAGGTTTACCTCACTAAATCCGATGAAGCCGAGGTTGGTAATGAATCTAAAGCGTTAGCCACAACTATTAGTGGTAAGGTTAGAGATACGGAGAATAATCCTCTTCCAGGTGCTTCGGTTCTTCAAAAAGGCACAACGAATGGTGTAATAGCCGATGCAAATGGTAACTATAGTTTAACTGTACCAGTAGATTCGTTCACCGTTAGGGTGTCATTTGTTGGTTATACCACTGTAGAGAGAACTATTACGGCATCATCTTCCAAACTAGATTTTGTCTTGAAAGAAGAGAGCCTAGGCTTAGAAGATGTGGTGGTGATAGGTTACGGAACCAACTCTAAAGAAAAAATGACTGGTGCTGTTTCTAGTGTAGATGCTACTGCTATTGAACAATATACTAGTACTAATGTAGATCAAGCGATTGTAGGTCGGGTTGCTGGAGTAGATATCCTTACCAACGCCAGAAATCCAGGTGATGGTAACACTATAACTATTAGAGGAGCAGGGTCTATCACGAGAGAAACGAACCCGCTAGTGGTGGTAGATGGCTTTCCCTTAGCGGAAGGTAGTTCATTGAATATTATTAATACCAATGATATTGAGCGAGTTGATGTGCTAAAGGATGCTGCCTCTACGGCTATTTACGGTTCTCGTGCGGCCAATGGGCTTATTATGATTACTACTAAAAAAGGTAAGAAAAGAGGCCCGACTATTAATTTTAGTTCTGTTTTTGGTTTGCAAGAGCGTTCTGGTTCTTATGATTTGCTGAATGCTTATGATGCAGCCAAGTTTTTTGCCGATGGCCGAAACAATGCATATCTAAAAAATCACCCTGATGCTGATATCAACGATACAGAAGCTGAGCGTCTGGCAAAAGGAGCCAATGTAAGAGAGCTTTTACTCGATTATACTTTGCCATACTTGAATGGCGAACAAGGGCTTACCGATTTCGATTGGGAAGATGCTGTTTACAGAACTGGTAATATTCAGAACCATTACTTAAACATTTCTGGAGCAAATGATGGTACGGATTACTCGGTTTCCTTAGGCTACAGCGATGAGGAGGGTATAGTAATTACTGCAGATCAGAAGCGATATACACTTAACCTTAAAACCAACACAGACATCAGTGATCAAGTGAGATTTGGGGTGAACGTAAATGGCATGTATGCAGAAAGAGGACTTACCAACGGAAGTAACAACTATCGTTTTCCGATAGACCCCGCTGGAAGAGCCATGGTTTATATGTTCCCATTCTTTTCGGCTTACGATGCTGAAAACGGAGCTGCTCATGGTTATAGTGTAGAAGAGCAAATACTGGCTAACCGTCCATACAATGCTAACATGCAGGAGAATCCGGTAGCTATGGCAGAGCTCTCTAAATACAAGCGAGAAGAGTTCAATACCTTTGGGAACGCCTATGTAGAGTTTGAGCCTATCAACAACCTAAAGTTGAAGTCGTCTTTGGGTTACCTTTACAACAACAAGTTTACAGATCAATTTGCGCCTATGCTTACAGGTTCTTACCGTAGGCTAATTAGCGAGCGAGATACTCGCCAAGGTTCTGAATCTAGAAACGACAGGTTAGATGTACTTTGGGAGAATACCTTAGACTATAAGTTCGATGTTAAGGAGCATTCATTCAACGTGCTTTTGGGGCAGAGTTACCAAAGCAGCGCATACAAATCCTTGAGTGTAACGGGTGCTGATTTCCCGAACGACATTATCCAGAACATAGATGGATCTACAATTCAAACAGCCGATGCCTCAAGAAGCAAGTGGGTGCAAATCTCTTATTTCTCAAGGTTGCTCTATAACTTCAAAAACACTTACTTCTTAACAGGTTCTATTAGAACTGACGGTTCTTCCCGCTTTGGAGAGGATAACCGATTTGGAACTTTTGGTTCATTCTCTGCTGGTTGGGTTTTTACCAACGAGAGTTTCTTCCCTCAAAACGATATCTTAACCTTTGGTAAGCTGCGCTATAGCTGGGGTACAACGGGTAATAACCAGATCGGGAATTACGCTCAGTACGCGTCAATCGGAACTGGGCGCGATTATCCTTTTAATGGAGCACTTCATCCAGGAGCAAGTCCATCTAGTGCGCCATCTCCTGGTCTTACATGGGAAACCAATACTTCGCACAATTTTGGGGTAGATTTCAGTATTTATGATGTGCTAGATGTAGAGGTGAATCATTACATCGCCAACATTAGCAATCTTTTGCTAGATAGACCTGTGCCAACACATACAGGCTTTAGTAGCTCACTTCAAAATGTTGGTGAGATGGAAAATAAAGGTTGGGAGTTTATCCTAAACACAGCAGGGCTTAAAGTTGGTGAGCTAGAGATTGGTTTGAATGCCAACCTTTCAACCAACCAGAATGAAATTATTTCATTGGGTGGTGCCGAAGAACTGTATGAAGGTGGAAGCCAAAGATTTATTACGCAAGTAGGAGGCTCTTTAGCCAACCTTTACGGGTACAAAATAATTGGCCTTTTAAAATCACAAGAAGAGGTAGATGAATATTTATCTAGAAAGTCTACTACACTTTCGGCCGAAGTAGGAGACTACATTTTCCAAGATACCGATGGCAATGATGTAATTAACGCTGATGATAGAGTCTCACTAGGCGATTATAATGCTGAAGTAAGCTATGGCTTCGGTTTAGACCTTGCCTACAAAGGTTTTGACTTTAACATGACCTTTAACGGAACGCTAGGTAGAGTGGCTTTCGATGAAATGACTTCTCGCTATTTGGAATATGGGGAAGCATTCTCAAACACAAACTACCATTATTTCAATAATTACTGGGATCCGGTTACCAATCCTGATGGTTTCTTGGCAGCACCAGATGCGTACGGAAATACTGAAACAAGGCAGGCTAGCCGTAACCCAACAAACTACAATGTCCTAGATGCAGATTATTTCAGAATTAGAGGGCTGCAGGTGGGCTACACTTTCCCATTCAGCCTATTAGACAGAGTTGGACTGAAACAAGCCAGAATTTATTTCTCAGTAAATAACCTGCACACTTGGACAGACTATAGAGGAATGAACCCTGATGGCGGAGATAATGGAAACCCATTGAACAGAGGCCATATTCACGGAACTACTTCCGTACCGCGCATTTATTCTACCGGAATTAACCTCACATTCTAACAGAAGAAATCATGTTAAAAAGACTATTCGCATTTACAATGGCGGTATGCTTATGCCTATCGTGCCACGATGATTTAGATCAATTTCCTGAAACAGGAATACTAACAGAAAATTACTACAATACTCCAGAAAGCGTGGAGTCTACAGTTACAGCAAGCTACAACAACCTGCAAGGACTTTATAGCTACTATATGATTCTTTGGGGAGAAGTGACTTCAGATAACGCTTATGTGCAAGCTCCAAACTCAAATGGTGGAGTCAGCTCTTTAGAAGACTTTTCATGGAGTACCACTACTGGGTTTGTTAACAGTATATGGAACAGTTCCTATGACGGAATTTTCCATACTAACATGGTCTTAGAGGTAATTGATGAGATTCAGTTTAGTAGTTCGGAAGTAAAGAATGTTAGAAGAGGCGAGGTGCTGTTTATTAGAAGCTTCTTGTACGACAACCTGACCACCATTTATGGTGATGTGCCTTTACTGACAAAAGTGACGGATCCATCGTATGCTTTTGATGATATAAGAACTTCTAAGGCTGAAGTTTACGATCAGATTGAAGCGGATTTATTGGAGGCTATAGACTTATTGCCTGTAACAAATGCTGCGGGTAGAGCAGATAAACAGGCCGCAAGAGCTATTCTCGCTAAAAACTATATGAAGCGAGGTATGTTTGCTCAGGCAGCTCAGCAATTACAGCAGATTGTTGGTAGCGGCAAATATTCGTTAGTAGATCTAGATGACCTTTACGGGGTAGAAAATGAAGGTAATGCTGAAGATGTGTTTAGCATTCAGTATGCTTCGGAATTGGATGGAAACAGTGAAGGAAGTGCTTATTACTACAATTTCACGCAACCAGATAATCAGGGAGGTAGAGGGGCAATGGCCATGGAGCCTGCCTTCTATAATTTGTTCGATGCTGCTGATAAAAGAAGAGACTTAATCAATGTTTCGGATAACGCCTACTATGCCAATAAATGGACACCTTCTCCCAACAACAATACTGGCGATGGTGGCGATAACCATTATGTGGTAAGATATGCAGATGTGCTATTGATGCTTGCTGAAGCACTGAACGAAACAGGCGGTTCTGCCGAGGCATTAACCCACTTAAATACAGTTAGAACCAGAGCAGGGTTGTCAGGAATTACCACTACCAATCAAGCTGTTTTAAGAGATGCCATTGCGCTAGAAAGAAGATTCGAGCTTTTTGGTGAAGGCCACAGATGGGCAGACCTATTGCGTAGCGGTAATGCCGTTAGCACTATGAACAACTTCTTTGCTAGTGAGGGTAAAAACATTGTAGTGCAAGACTTTAGGGTTTTGGCTCCTATTCCTCAGTCTCAGGTAGATATTACTGCTATGCAGCAAAATCCAGGTTATTAATCTTTATAACTGAAACTCATGAAAAACTTAAATAGAATATATCAATTCATTTTGTTTACCGTGGCCTTGACCTTTTTTGGCTGCGATGTAGATAGTACCGATTTCGATATTGATGATCGCGATGTATACATCGAGTCGATATTGATTGAAGCTAAGAATAATAGCTTTTTAGAAGCCGATATCGAAGCGGCAGTGGTTAACCCTTCACGATTAATTACGGCTTCTTTACCACCAGAGGCAGAAGGTCAACAAGTGGTGTTAACCATCAATTTGCCTAGTGGAATTGAAAGTACTCCAGCTTCAGGCCAAAGTGTAGCTGCTGGTGAGTCTACTCTTTTGGCCTATGGTTTTGGTCTGGAAGAAGAGTTCGATATTCAGTTAAATGTGCTAGCTCCATTTCAATCGGATAAAGAGTTTGTTTCTGTTTGGAGGGTAGATGCTGGGGGAGAGATAACCCTGCCACTTGAAGAAGATGGTGAGTACAATTTTAAAGTGTTTTGGGGAGATGGTGAAGAAGATATCGTAGCTGGCTACGATCTGTCTTCTGCCTCTCATACTTACGCTGAAGCTGGAGATTACCAAGTAGTTATTTGGGGAGATATCAACGGATTTAATTTTGATGCTACTAAAGCAAGCAGAGACAACATCATTGATATTACAGACTGGGGTCAGCTGAAGTTAGGCAACAATGGAGGCTACTTTAGAGGTTGTTCGAATTTACAGGTTTCCGCCACCAACGCCCCTGACTTGAGCGAGACGACAAACTTCCGAACCATGTTTAGAGAAGCTAGCTCTTTCAATAGTAATATTAATCATTGGGACGTTAGCGGAGTAACTAGCATGTGGGACATGTTCTATAAGGCAACAAACTTTGATCAGCCTTTGGACAATTGGGATGTTAGCAATGTTGAGACTTTCGAAACTATGTTTAGTGAGTCAGCTTTTAATCAAGATATCTCTTCTTGGGATGTAAGCAGTGCTACAACCATGAAAAACATGTTCAGAAAGTCACCTTTCAACCAACCAATTGGTAGTTGGAATGTGGCTAATGTTACTTCTTTCCAGTCTACTTTCAGAGATAACAAAGTCTTTGACCAAGACCTTTCAGGATGGGGAAATAAACTAGGTAAAGTAGTTACCATGAGAGAGATGTTCCGTGGTTCTAGCTACAATGGCGACCTTAGTGCTTGGGACATGTCTAAAGTGGAAAGTATGTGGGACATGTTCAAAGATGCGGAGTTTAATAATGCATCTATTGCCAATTGGGACCTAAGTAGCATGGACAATATGGAAACCATGTTTGGTGGTAAGAACTGTAAGTTTAACCAAGACATTAGCTCGTGGGATGTAAGCAATGTGGTTAACATGCAAAACTTGTTCAAGGAGAACCAGGTGTTTAATCAAGACCTTTCTGGTTGGGACGTAAGCAACGTGAAGTGTAACCTAGACTTCGATACAGATTCCCCTAACTGGGAAGATGCTCACAAGCCACAATTCTTAGTGAGTAAATTCGATAATAACGCTTTCTGTAGCAGGCCAAATTAGATTAGTTGTTTTAGAGAAGAGGGCTTTTTTACCCTCTTCTCTTTTTTGCTTCCATTTTTTATGAAAAGTCTAACCATGAAAATTCTTGTAGTATTTCACTTACTCTCTTGTTTGTTAGGAGCGTCTTCTTGCGAGTCTGAGGAGGTGAACCCAGACGCTGAGCCAGACCCGGCAACTCCTGTAGAGACAAGAGACTCAACCAACGCCATCTATCGGCAATTCTTTTTTACCGGGACTCACAATTCATACTCTGGTAACCAAAATGGATTGAAGAGGGAGGGAATTAAAACTCAGTTGGCCAAAGGGCTTCGGTTTTTTGAATTCGATATGTTCTCTTTTTATACCGAAGAATTACTTTCTACGGAAACCACAACAAACTTTAAGCACCTAACACTAGAGCACAATGAGAAAGCATACCTCTTTTCGCTAGATAAAACCACTGGCCTGGTAAGCATAAAAGACATAGCAACTGGTCAGCAGGTTTATGAGAATTCTAGTGCCCTATGGACCGCAGGTGAAGCGGAGGTTATTACTTATAATTTTCAAGGCAGAACTTATTTGGTAGTTTATTATAGTCAGTCGGGAGAGTTGATGGCTTATGACTTTTCTGACAACGGTTTAAATTTGGTGAAGCAGCAGCGTTTAACACCTTCAGATTCGGAATTAAGATTGTTCGCCTTTCAAAATCAGCTTTACTTATCTCTTCACAATCAAGATGATCAAACTGTTTCCTTGTATCCGTTCAGTACTCAGGGAGCAGAGCCGCTAATAGGAAATCGGAAGCTCATTATCGATGGGGTTAGTGCTGATATGACAGTTACTCCTTTCGTACAAAATGAGCAGCTGCATATATTTAAGCACAATCAGAAGTACGTTTCGAGCTTTAGCATTACACCGATTGAAACATCTACTTCTACTTGGTCACAAAAAGGTGAAGTAAGCGGTAATTCTTCTAAGCTTGTGGGTAAAGTAAATGCTATTTATTCCGGTGAAAAGCTGTTTTTGAATGCGTATTTGGCGAGCGGGCAAATGAATAGTTTTCAGTTTATTCTTGATAATGGAAAGCCCAATGTTGTGGAGGAATACAATGGGGAGATAGACTTTTTAGCTGGAGCTAATGTTGAGCTTTTCGCTGCTAACAGTGGTTTTTATGCACAGTTAAAGCAGTCTAACAAAATGCAACTAGCAAAATTGAATATTGGAGATTTGGTTCTTGGTCATGATGCGCCAGGAGATGAGGTAGACCTTACCGTAGATAACCCAAGTTCAATTTTACTGAAAGATTGGATCAGCTATATGGCCAATTGGAGCGATGAAAATCCTAATCATGAGCCGCTCTTTATCATGACAGAGCTGAAAGAATATGAACACTGGATGGCCGGTGCCAAATGGCAGAATATTATAAAGTTAATGCAAGAACAGTTTGGTGAGAAGTTGAGGTATCATAGTTCAAGCGGTTTTTACAATGAAGAGCTAGTGGAGGCCAGTAAGATTGTAGATGGAAAGACTTTGTATTATATGGATGAGAACGGGTCGAAAGAAGGTGGACTACTAGGGAAAGTGATTCTATACATTCAGCCGAATAACAACATCACTAAAAGTGATCATACCAATGATTTTAAGCCTTTTAATACTACAGACGGCATCTTACAGTCCAACTTTATTCAACTTAAAAATTATAGGGTGAATAATAAGCTGGTTTCACCAGACTGGAGAAAGCCAGGTAACTATGGGAATGATGTCGGTAGATTTATTGATGCTAAAGATGACAGCTATATCAGCAGAATCTTTCACATGCAAAGTTCAGCTGGCAACAGCCAGTATGCCAATATTAGATGTACAGATGTAATGTTTGCTGTAAGTGATCGGCCTTTCGACTCTGGTCCTTATGCTAATTATGTGAAAGAACAAAAAGCAAAGAACTCAATGCAGCCTTTGGTTGGTTGTAGTAAATGATATTTATCTCGTTGAGCAGGTACATGACATCGCAACTCTTAAAGAGTAATTAGATTAGGTTTAGGATAGTAATTCTATAGCGATGTTATGTGCTCTGTTCTCTTATAACTACACTTTGTATTTAGTTAATTGACTCAACTAAAACAAAAACAGGGCTATTTCTTGTAGCCCTGTTTCCTTTAACAATAACGTTTAATCTGATTACTCTTGTAGTAATACTTTGTTGATTACGTGTACAACACCATTTTTACCTTGTACATCTGTAACTACAATTGTAGCCACTGCACCAGATGCGTCCAAAATTTGTGGGTTAGCACCACTCAAATCTATGGTGAAAGTGTTTTCGTTAAGAGCCTCAACAGACATATCGTCTGATAATTGAGACGATTGAAAGTTTCCTTCCACAACATGATAGGTTAGCACGTTAGCCAATTCAGCAGCGCTTAACTGTGCAGTTACACCAGCAATGGCCTCAAAAGCATCGTTAGTCGGAGCAAATACTGTAAAAGGACCATCAGTTTGAAGAGTAGCTACTAAGTTACCCTCAGCTGCTTGAAGTGCACCAACTAATTCGCTGAAGTTAGAGTTCTGCATAGCAATATCTACAACGTCTACATCGGCACTGATCACATTATCAATTACGTGAATCACTCCATTACTAGCCATTAAATTTGGAGTGGTAACAGTTGCGTTATTGTTCACAACAACTTGATCACCATTATTTATATATAATGATAGCTTAGTTTCATTAGGGCCAGTGGCATTCTCTGAACTCACATAGTTGTCACCAGCTTGTAAATCGGTAGATAAAATAGTGCCGGCCACCACATGGTTCAATAAGATCGGTCTTAAATCTTCAGCGCTTAGATTATCTAGGTTGGTAATACCTGCTTGCTCAAAGGCATCATCGGTTGGGGCAAATACTGTAAAAGAACCGCTTCCGTCAAGTACTCCGTCAAGGTCTGCTTTGATCAATGCAGAAGTTAATATGGTGAAGTCATCGTTCGATGCTGCAATTTCTGTAATGGTCTGTGATTCTGAACCTGGAGTAGACGGATCATCATCGTCACAGGCAACTACAATGAACACTAGAGCTAAAAGGAAAGACCATATTTTAATATTTATTTTACTTGTTTTCATAATAATGCATTTAGTTTTATAGATGTCCTGTCAACAAGATGTATGTACATATGTTTGGCTTTTTTAGCACATTTTTTTTAGAATGAATAGACTGTAGTTAACATGTTTTATTCTGTTTTTTGAATTAGACTGATCTGTTTCGGTTTTAGAGAATCTTAAACAAAAAAGTTTTTAGAGGGGATAGAGCGATCAAGTTATTATAGTAGTCTTACTGCACATGAGAAGTTTTCAAATTCTATTTGGTATTCCTTCATCATCACCAAATTCGCATGTGTTTTATGTATAAAAGTTAAATGTTCTGAGTGATATAGGGAGGTTATTAACAGGGTAATGAAGAAGGTTCAGGAACTCTTTGTTTAATTTCTACATTTTCAATCGTTTGCTTAAATAGTATTTTATCTACCATCAATTTATATACTCTTTCAGACTATATTTAGCCAATAGTAACCGAACTGTTCTTGCAGGTTTTCAGTTGTAGCATACATTTGCACCAATAATGGTTAAGGCATTCATAAAATACTTCCTTGCAGTATTGATCCTCTTTCTGAGTGTATCTATTTATGCTTTGCCACTAAATCAGAAAGCTCCTGCTGATCAAACAGATCAAGCGTCTGTAGAAGAGCAACATCTGCTTCATAATGTATCCGATGAAATAGCTGCCACACTCTATGTTTCTAAGTCGAAACATCATTTGGAACCATATGAAATTGAGCTGGAAGAAGATGATGATGAACGGTCAAGTCTGTTAAAAAGAGCATCTAGCACGAGTAAATATCTTCTAGTGCTATGTTTAGCCCTTCTTCTGGGGTATTACCACAATCCAATTAAGCTTCGCTCGCCTTCTAACGAGCAATCCTACCATTTTTCATTATTCAAATGGTGTGTTCTGTTCCAAGTGTTCAGAATATGATACCATTTAGAAATTGAGAAGCTCTTTCTGAGTACTCAATAATCCCGAATTATTGCTAAAGCCTAAGATTAGTGTGCTTGGTCACACCCTATCTCTTGTGTTTACGCAATTCTAGAACCCCAAAATCAAAATCATTTAAAAAAGTAAAATAATGAACAAGAGAATTCTCTTTGTCATAAGCCTGTGTACCATGGTTTGGTATACAAGCTGTGAATCAGAAAAACATGAAGAAGGGCATCATGGCCACCTAGATGCGACATTTCAAGTGACTAGCCCTGTTCGAATGGACACCACGCAAACGTTAAACTATGTCTGTCAGATTCATTCTATCAGACACATTGAGCTAAGAGCCCTGGAAGAAGGTTATTTGGAAGAAGTCTATGTCGATGAAGGCCAGTTTGTTAAGAAGGGCCAGAAGATGTTTAAGATTATGCCAATGCTTTATGAAGCCGAGCTGAAAAAAGCACAGGCAGAAGCGCAAGTAGCCCAAATTGAATATCAGAATGCTAAGTCTTTGGCCGACCAAAATATCATTTCTCAGAATGAGTTGGCCTTAGCAGAGGCACACTATAATAAGGCAAAAGCTGAAGTTTCCTTAGCAGAAGTACACTTAGGGTTTACTGTTATTAAAGCTCCTTTCGATGGAATTATGAATCGTTTGGAAGCTAGAGAAGGTAGCCTTTTAGAAGAAGGCGAATTACTGACTTCTCTTTCTGATAACAGTAAAATGTGGGTTTATTTCAACGTACCTGAGGCTGAATATCTAGATTTTCAGACCAATGCTAAGAAAGGCAATATGGCTGAAGTCAATTTGTTAATGGCCAATGGAAAAGTCTTTGCTGAGACAGGAAAAGTGGAAACTATTACCGGAGAATTCAATAATGAAACGGGTAATATCGCTTTTAGAGCAACCTTCCCTAATCCTGACGGGCTTTTGAGACATGGAGAAACTGGCTCCATACTTATGAGAGTTCCTCTCGAAAATTCGCTGCTAATTCCTCAAAAATCCACATTCGAAATATTGGATAAGCGATATGTGTATGTAATAGATCACGAAAACAAGGTGCGTTCAAGACAGATCAGTGTTTTGGCAGAATTACCACACTTGTTTGTGGTAAATGGTGGTATAGCTGAAGATGAGAAAATATTGTTTGAAGGGCTGAGATTAGTTCGTGAAAACGATGAAATCCACTTTGACTTTATTGAGCCAATTAAGGCCATATCAAACCTGGAACTCTATTCAGAATAATTCGGAGACCAAAAAAGCTTAAAGATGTTTAATAGAATATTACACAGGCCGGTTTTCGCTGTCGTGATTTCGGTCGTAATACTTTTTGTTGGGTCTCTGGCAATCAAGCAATTGCCCATTTCCCAATTCCCGCAAATAGCACCAACAACTGTCAGTATTTTCATAGCCTATCCGGGCTCAAGTGCCGATGTTTTGGTTCAGTCTACTCTGATTACGCTAGAGAACGCCATTAATGGTGTTCCTGGTATGCGATACATGTCTACAGATGCCACCAGTGCAGGTGAGGCAACACTGAATGTGATTTTTGAACCGGGCACCGACCCCAATATGGCTACTATACAAGTCAAGACACGGGTAGATCAGGTAATGCCCCTCTTGCCGGAACTAGTTCAGCGAGAGGGGGTAATCATCACACCGATTCAGCCAAGTATGCTTATGTATGTGAACTTGTATGCAGATAATGAGCAGATAGACGAGAAGTTCCTTTTCAACTATGCTACAGTATCCATGATTCCTGAAATTCAGCGGATTAATGGTGTGGCTAGAGCTCAAATTTTGGGTAGCCGTAGGTACGCTATGCGTGTTTGGCTGAACCCAGATAGGATGAGAGCTTATAATATCTCTGTTGAAGAGGTAATGGAGGCCATGCAAGAACAAAGTATTCTTGGTAGGCCGGGTAGAATAGGGCAAAGCTCGGGTATTGAAGCACAGTCGCTAGAATATGTACTGACCTATAAGGGTAGATATAATAAGCCGGAAGAATACGAGAGCATTATCATTAGAGCCAACTCGGAGGGGGAAAGTATTACACTTGGCGATATCTCGGAGATTGAGTTAGGTAGTGAATTCTTCGATATCTATTCAAATTTGGATGGTCACCCTTCAGCCGCAATTGTACTGAAGCAGAACTATGGTAGTAATGCCAGTGAAGTAATCGATGAGGTGAAGGATCTGCTGGAAGAAATGAAGGCAACGTTCCCTCCGGGTGTTGATTATAAAATCAGTTATGATGTTTCTCAGTTCTTGGATGCCTCTATAGAAAAGGTAATTCATACCCTTGGAGAAGCCTTTATTTTGGTGGCAATTGTGGTATTCGTCTTCCTTGGAGACTGGCGTTCAACCTTGATCCCAACCTTAGCGGTGCCCGTTTCGCTGGTAGGAGCCTTCTTCTTTATGCAGATGTTTGGGCTGTCCATTAACCTAATTACACTTTTCGCTCTGGTCTTGGCCATTGGTATTGTGGTAGATGATGCTATTGTAGTAGTGGAGGCTGTGCATGAAAAAATGCATGCTAAGAACCTGAGTCCGTATAAGGCCACGCAAGAGGTTCTCCATGAAATTAGCGGAGCCATCATAGCCATTACCATGGTAATGACAGCGGTGTTCGTGCCATTGATTTTCATGACAGGTCCGGTTGGAGTTTTCTACCGTCAGTTCTCAATCACTATGGCTTCTTCTATTGTATTATCATGTATTGTAGCCCTTACTCTTACTCCAGTATTGTGTGCTATGATTCTGAAAAACAATCATGGAAAAGAGCGGAAGAAAAGTCCTATGGCCAAAGCTTTCGATGCTTTCAATAGACGATTCGATAGGTTTACCGGTAGATATGCCGGCTTGCTAAAGAATATTGTGAGTAAGCGAATGGTTACTTTCATTATTCTAGTTGGCTTCTGTGCTGGAGTATATTTTGTGAACAACTCTTTACCAGCAGGTTTCATTCCGGGAGAAGATCAAGGAACAATTTATGCTATTATTCAGACACCTCCGGGTTCAACACTTGAACGTACCAACCAGGTAGCTCAACAGCTGCAGAAGATTGCCGAGGAAGTTGAAGGCGTAGAGTCGGTTTCCTCACTGGCTGGTTACGAGATTATGACTGAAGGTAGAGGTTCTAATGCCGGTACCTGTTTGATCAACCTGAAGAACTGGTCGGATCGTGAACATTCCGTGAAGGAAATTATGGAAGAGCTGGAAGAAGAGTCTAAAGGTTTGGGTGCCATTGTAGAGTTCTTTGAACCGCCAGCCGTACCTGGCTTTGGTTCATCGGGTGGTTTCTCCATGAGGTTGCTAGATAAGAACATGAATACAGATTATCTGGACTTCGACAAGATCAACCAGCAGTTTCTGGAAGACTTAGGGAAACGACCAGAATTGACAGGTTTGTTTACCTTCTTCGCTGCTAATTATCCTCAATATGAGTTGGTTATAGACAATAAAGCTGCTATGCAGAAAGGTGTGTCCATCGGTAGAGCTATGGAGAACCTGAACATTATGATTGGTAGTACCTATGAGCAAGGCTTTATTCGTTTTGGCCGATTCTTTAAGGTTTATGTGCAGTCCGCTCCTGAATTTAGAAAGCTTCCTTCTGATGTATTGAATATGTACATCAAGAATGAAGAAGGAGAGATGGTGCCTTACTCTTCGTTTATGAAGCTGGAGAAAAAGCAGGGACCGAATGAGATCACTCGTTTCAACATGTATAACTCAGCGGCCATTAGGGGGCTTCCGGCTAAAGGCTATACAACAGCTCAGGCTGTAGCCGCCATTAGAGAAGTTGCTGCTGAGACCCTGCCAAAAGGTTATGACATTGCCTGGGAAGGTCTTTCTTACGATGAAGCAGAGAGTGGAAATCAGTCGGTTTACATCTTCATCATCGTACTCATATTTGTTTATCTGGTTTTAGCTGCTCAGTATGAGAGCTTCGTTATTCCTTTGGCAGTGATCTTCTCACTTCCGGTTGGGGTGTTTGGCTCATTCTTATTGCTAAAGCTTATGGGCTTAGATAACGACATCTATGCTCAGATTGGACTGATTATGTTGGTTGGTCTCTTGGGTAAAAACGCAGTATTGATTGTGGAATTTGCTGTTCAGAAACACAGACAAGGTTCTACCATTTTTGAGGCTGCCGTAGAAGGAGCTAAGGTACGTTTCCGCCCAATTTTGATGACATCATTTGCCTTTGTGGCTGGTCTTATTCCTCTGGTTAGAGCTACAGGAGCTGGAGCTATTGGAAACAAAACCATTGGTGCATCAGCCATGGGCGGAATGTTGTTCGGTACCATTTTCGGAGTCATCATCATTCCGGGTCTCTATTACATTTTCGCCAAAATGGTTGAGGGCAGAAAGCTCATTCACGATGAACATGACAGACCATTAACTGAAGAGAGATAATCATGAGTAATAAGTATATAAATAAATGTGTAGGAATAGCCTGTCTGACCTTAGTCTTATCGGGATGCGGGGTTCCTGCTTTGGTCGAAAAGACGGCTAATTCGTCAGTTCCTGAGAGCTTTGTAGGCTCTCAGGATACTACGAATACCGCTCAAATGAAGTGGAAGGAGTTCTTTACAGACCCTTATTTGGTCTCGTTGATTGATACAGCACTGAACAATAATCAAGAGGTGAACATTATGCTTCAGGAAATTGAAATTTCCCGAAACGAAGTAAGTGCCAAAACGGGGGAGTATCTGCCTTCTGTGAGTTTAGGAGCAGGTTTGGGAGTTGATAAAGTTGGGAGATATACCCGTAATGGTGCTGTTGAACATAATTTAGAAGTAGATGAAGGAGAGGAGTTTCCGGAACCACTTGGCGATTACATGGTAGGCGCTTTTGCCAATTGGGAAGTAGATATCTGGAGAAAACTCAGAACTTCTAAGAAATCTGCATTAACCAGATATCTGGCTTCTGTTGAAGGCAGAAACTTTATGGTGACCAATCTAATTGCAGAGATCGCTAACTCTTATTATGAGCTATTGGCTTTAGATACGCAGTTGGATATTGTGAATCAGAACATCCAGATTCAAAGTAACGCTTTGGAGATTGTGAAATATCAGAAGCAAGCAGCTAAAGTTACGGAGTTGGCGGTGAAGCGATTTGAAGCCGAAGTTTTCAATACGAGAAGCTTGCAATTCGATATTAAGCAGCGAATTGTTGAAACGGAAAATAAAATCAACTTTCTGATTGGGCGATTCCCTCAGTCAGTTTTGAGAAGTACAGCTGATTTTAACGAGTTGGTTCCAGCGACTATTCAAGCTGGGGTTCCTGCCCAGTTGCTTCAGAACCGTCCAGATGTTCGTCAGGCAGAATTGGAATTAGAGGCAGCCAAGCTAGATATCCAAGTAGCTAGAGCTAACTTCTACCCATCGCTTGGAATAACAGGAGGTATCGGTCTCAACGCGATCAGTCCTAAACATCTGATAAGCTTTCCGGAGTCCATGATTTTTGGATTAGCAGGAGACTTAATGGCCCCATTGGTTAACAAAAAGGCCATTAAAGCTGAATATCAGAATGCAAATGCCAAGCAGATTCAGGCCATTTATGAATACGAGCGAACAATTCTGAATGCCTATATAGAAGTGGCTAATCAGCTGTCCAACATTTCGAACCTACAACAAAGTTATGACTTGAAGGAGCAGCAGGTGAATGCACTTACAGAGTCTATCAGCATTTCGAACAACTTGTTTCGATCTGCTAGAGCAGACTATATGGAGGTTTTGCTGACTCAAAGAGATGCCTTGGAGTCAAGATTCGAGTTGGTAGAGACTAAAGTAAGGCAAATGAATGCCGTAGTTCATGTTTACCAGGCACTGGGAGGTGGCTGGAACTAAGAAATAGTTATAGTTAGTAGTTTAATTTTAGTTTGTTTTGGTTGGAAAAGCCGTTCTGCATTCGTGGAACGGCTTTTTGATTTTAAGATTAGTCGGCTTTTGCAAGTCCCAAGACTATGGCTAAATCATTGGTGATATTATATGACCAGATTTCAGGCTGCTGAGAGGATCAGGGTTCAGATTTAGTACTTCTTATAAACTCCTCTTTAACGATTTCCTTTAGCACGGTTATGCGGCTTGCAAAGCATTTCGCAGTTCTTCGTATCTGTTGCACCGCCTTTGCTCCAAGCTGTTACGTGGTCGGCATCCATGTCTTTGAGCGCCCAAATCTTGGTCTTGTTAGAGTCATGACCAATGGCACAGTAAGAACAGTTGCTCTGGCCATTAGCTTCCGCCTTTTTGGTCTGAGTAGCATATACTGATTTCTTGGTGGCCTCACTGAATACACGCACGTTCAGTAGTTTGGTGTCTTCTGAACCGCCAAGAATGTATTCAAAAATGCCACGTTTATCGGTAATGAACGAATCTTCAATAAGTGCTTGTACTTGCTCGGATACTTTCTTCGGGTCGTAGGGCTTTTTGTGGTGTTCTTCATAAAGACGACCCCATTCCAAACCGCACATTTCCTTCTCTACATCTATAAAGATAGTACTGACCCAATCGATAACGCTGTTGAAGTAGGTCTTCAGTTCGTTGATATTGGTATCCTTACGGTGGCGGCTCATGTAGTTGTCTATGTTGCCCTTGCTCACCCAATCGAGTGCGCATTGCAAAAACTCCTGCCTGTTGGCACTGCCCTTTACATAGGCCGACCATTTCTGAATATTGGCGTTCTGCGTATTGCTGAATTCTTCCTTAGCCAATGTGACGAAAGGCCCTGAATAGATGGCATTGAGCAACTCTTGTGCATTGAGCGGAACACCCGCAATGTTAATAGTCTTGAACCATTCCTTTATCTCGCTTTCCTCGCCTTCGCACACATAAATGGTGAGTTTGGTATTGAGAATTCGCTCCTGCTTGTCTTTGGAAATGCCGCTGAAGTACTGCTCCATGCCATTCTCGTCCTTTACGGCAAAGCGGTTGGTAACATACCGCCCGAAACTGGTAATGCGCTGTTGTCCATCCAATACTTCATACTTGTCTTCGGCCACCTTTACAAAGTAGATGAGCCCCAAGGGGTATTCCTTCAATAAGGATTCTATAACGGCTACATCTCGTTTGCCATCTGCATAGATATAGTTGCGTTGGTATTCGGGCTGTATGGTCAGTTGGCCTGCCAAGCCGAAAAGCCCCTTGCCTTCCAGTTCGTTATAATGGAATCCCTCGCAAATGGCGGCTATGGTAATATCGGTTTTGAGTGTGGTTTTCATTTCACTGGTTTTTTGTGTTTGATAACGATACGGTCGTACATCCTTCGATATGTGCCATCGTCATTTGGGATATAAAAACGTGGGCCGCCTTGCATGTAGGTGCCTTTTTCGGCTATCTGTGAGATTGGTACTCCAAGTGTTCGACTTGATCCAAGTATCTCAAACTGATCGGGGTTATACTTGTCAAGAAAGCTGATTGGAACTCCCATAGCTCCTTTAAAATCACTTGGAATAGCATCAGTAAAAGGCACTTCAATAGCATCAAAATTTGCGTATCTATCATATGCCTCTTGGCCTTTCAACTTCTTGTGAAATTTCAAATTGTCCGTCATGCTCATCAATTGTAATGGTTGATGACGTTTTCCATGGTCAATGGTAGTAAACCAGCAAACATTGCGGAATTTGACCAATCCTGTCTCAGGATAATAAACACCTTCTCCATACTCCTCAGCAAATGGTGTTGCAAAAAAAGCGTTGCCTGCATGAAAGCCATTTCCTAACCACATCTTGTTCTCCTTAATCAACGGAAATACCTCTTTGTAGGTAATGGCATTCATATTTCCAATGATCACGAACTGCTTATCTGCTTCCCGTATCCACTTCAAAAAATCACGAAACAGTGAGAAAGGCGGGTTGGTAATGATGATGTCGGCCTCATTACGTAGGGTTTTTACCTCAGGGCTGTTGAAGTCGCCATCACCTTTCAAGTAATTCCATTCCAGATCGTCCACATCTATTTTGCCATCTCCTGAAATGTCGCGAGTTAGCGTAAAGATCTTGCCCTTTTTTCGTGTCTTCTTGCTGTCATATTGAGGGGCGCTTTCCTCAAACATAGTCACTTGGTAACCGTTCTTGTAGAGTTTGCTATCTACTGCATAGCTGGTGCTAATGAGTTTCTTAAGCCCAAAACGCTCAAAATTCTGCGCAAAGAACTTGGTAAAGTTGCTCCATTCAGGGTCATCGCATGGTAAAAGAATGGTCTTGCCCTTGAATACATTGGGGTTGTAATCGAGGTAGGCATTTATTTCTTTTTCTATATCGTGGTACTGCGTATAGAACTCATCGTTCTTGGCTTTCTTTGCAGCTGTAAGGTTGGTATTGGCCATAGTCTTATTCTATACAGGTTTCGATAGTAGCGTTTAATTCAGGGTATTTGCTAAAAATATTGCTCACCATTTTTCCAGTTCCTTTTCCATGCTGGTTGCTAAAAGCATATGTTTTACCATCAAATATTAATAATTGATCATCTCCATTAAACCACCGAGCTGGATCATATTTTCTCTTATTTAACCCAATATATTTCTTTTCAAATTCTTGGGTTGACTTACAAATTTTATCCACAGAAATCCATCTTCCCTTTCCGGTAAACTCAATGAGTAGAGCTGGTGCAATTCCCGAATCAACACAGTGCCTTATTGCTAAGATCATTGTTTCTCGTTTATTCAAGCTTTTATGAATGACTCCATTAAGGTTGAGATTGAATTTGGTATAATCTCTATTGCTTTCACGTCTGGCCTGTCTTTGTTCTGTTGTCTTTTCTCTTAGTTTAACTTGATAGTCTGCAGTTTCTGGGGGTGGAATGATCTGCTGAATATCTAGGTACAATCGATCTCCGTCTTTTTGAGGAGTGATGCGGATACATTTAATGTCTATTTCAAAATCTATAAGCCAAAGCACCGAGTTGGTGATTTCTTTTGAAAAATCTGCTGAGACAAGGATGATTCTTACTTCATTTCCGAAGGCATCTTCATTACTCTCATCCCACTCTAAAAATTCCAATATGGCAGCCTCAGCATTAGTTTCATGGTTTCCTTTTCTTGAGAGATAACTTTGGTGAGCCTTTACAGCTTTGTCAAAAGTTAAGTGAGCCACCATTGAGGCATATCGGATGGATTGTAATTCCATATGGCCGCCATCTTCTGTGCGTTTTAGTTCAACTACCACCAAGTTCGCTGCTTTATCCAGGCATAGAATGTCTACCTTTCTTCTACTGTCTTCCCAATCTCCAAATTCGCTCGCTAACACATAGAGTCCTGGCTCTATTGCATCAATTGAATTGATGATGAATTTTTGTAGATCCCTTGCCTCTAGAATGTGCTCATTGGCAAAAGAGGTCTTTTCTAATTCTATTAATTTCTCATCGCTGAGTTTGAAGATGGCCATCTTGTGTGATTCTTTTAAATGAAAAGGTCAATTCGCTGCCTTTCATGATTAGTTGAAGTTTAAAATAAAATTAAAGTCTGAGATTTTTCAACCCTAATCTTTTAAATAGGTAGAAAGGAGTTTAGTATGATGTAAACACTTATGATGCTCTTCTCAGTTTGCGAATGAATATATACCGGGAACTGCGCTTTGCTTGCAGAATGGCTTGCAATAATTATTTACATATGATATGATGAAAATAGACTCTTAGAATTAATCGAGGAGTAATTGACTAATGACCAATCAACTAATGACCAATTTCCTACTTCACCCTTCCCGGATTTTCGCTGATAAAGCTTTTCCAACTAGCGGAACGAGATTGAGCATTTCCGTTCTGAAAGTGATGACAAATAGCAACGCCTAGCGCATCGGTAGCATCGAGCATTTTCGGGAGCTCTTTAATGTTGAGCAAGGTTTGAAGCATGGCTGCTACTTGCTCTTTTGAGGCATTTCCATTTCCGGTAACTGATTGCTTTACCTTCTTAGGAGCATATTCAGTAATAGGAATGTCTCTGGCCAAAGCGGCTGTCATGGCAACTCCTTGCGCTCTGCCTAGCTTCAGCATAGACTGAATGTTTTTTCCGTAGAAAGGTGCTTCCAGAGCTACTTCATCCGGGTGAAATTCTTCTATAATGGAAGTGACACGCTCAAAAATCTTCTTGAGTTTGAGTTCATGGCCAACGTATTTCTTCAAGTGAATGACGCCAAATTGAAGCAGTGAAAGCTTTTTTCCTTCTACTTTAATCACTCCATAACCCATTACACTGGTGCCGGGGTCAATACCGAGAATAATCTTTTCCTGAATCGCTTTTGCCATTGGTGGCAATATAAGCAAAAGCCTAGGTCAATGCTTTTTCCGATTCATTGAACTTCTCTTCCATCGTTAAGTAAAGCTTAATGGCAAAAAACATAAGGATTGAAGGACCTAACCCAGAAAACAGTGCCACGTATAGCTGGTTCCACTCCGAGAGTTCTGCGATTCCAGTAATACTATAAAGCAACTCACCATAAGGTTGGTTGGGCAGAAAAAGACTAAGGAAGAAATTGGATCCTAAATGCATGCCAATGGCCATTGTCATGGAATTGGTTTTGTGGTAGGCATATGCCCAAACAAAGCCAGCAACTCCCGTGATAAGCAAGATGTAAATCATCGGTACAATAGCGCCACCAAACATGTTGTAGGAAAACCAGTGATAGACTCCAAAGATCAACGAAGTAATCCAGATGGCTTTTTTAGGCCCTATCCGCTGAATTAGAATGTAGAGAAGTGCACCTCTATACATCAGCTCTTCTGTTAAAGCCGACTTGAAATGATACCAAAATGAGCTGAATAACTCTTCTGGATTAAATACCGGGTTAGCGGTAAACTCAAAGGACTTGAACTGCGCTTCAAAAAAGAGAATTATCGCGCGAATAAGCATGACCGAGGCCAGTCCATAGCTGAACTGTATTAGAGCTTTCTTAAGCGGAAGAAAACCTAAAACCGATAAACCCTTTTCTTGAATAAAGACTAGTAGAAGCCAAGAGACCCCCAGAATCACCACAATACCAATCATTGTCAGAATATTTTAAGCTACTGTTTTTTTCTCCACAGAAAGAGTAAGCCAAGGCTTAAGACAATTAGTATTCCTGTATAGAAAAGATAGAGTTCAAAGTTCGTTTCTGGAAACTGACTCGATTGCGCTAAAAAAGCAGCCGATAAAAGGATTGTGCCAAGTACAAAAGCTAAGCTGATTATCCTTTTTTTAGCCAGATTTCCTTTAGCACTAGGTTCAACAGGCTTTTCCTTCGAGCTTAAAATATCTAAAGAGAAGTTCAGGTTTTTAGCCAACTCATTTAAAGTGTACTGTCTCGGATAAACCTCTCCATTTTCAATTCTCTGAATAGACCTAAGGCTAACCTTGCATAAATCGGCCAGCTCTTGTTGCGTGTAGTTAAGGTCTGTTCTCTTTTCTTTTACTACAGAAGCAATCATCTTATGTTTTTCTGTCTGCATTGTAAAAGTATCTAGTAAGCTCTTTAATTAGGGTTTTCTCCGCACGACATTCATATGACATTTGCCTGTCATGCTTCATTCTGAACTGAAAAGCGAATATACAAACTGACGAATTTTCAATTTGGTATTGAAAGCTCTTTCTTCGCACATGCTTCTTATTTATTCGGTTTTGTTCCTTTGGTCGGTGCTACTCATCGTAGTGCTTATACTATGGGCTAAGCAGAAAAATAAGTTCGAATTGGTAGATAAGCCTTGTTCGGTAATTATTCCTTTTCGAAATGAAGAAGCTACACTCGTCAAGCTGGTAAAAGCATTTTCAAGGCAGTCAGTTAAAAGTGTCGAATTCATTTTTGTGAATGACCATTCGGAAGATAGGAGTGTGGAGCTGCTTCGCGAAGCACTCAAGAAGTATTCTCTACAAGCTGAAGTTTTGGAAGTAACCGAAGGTGAGGGGAAAAAAGCAGCGCTTAGTTTAGGGATTAGCGAAGCTTCGAACGAGTTCATAATAACAACGGATGCCGACTGCCAAATGAATGAGCATTGGTTGTCTTCACTTTTAAGCCAGTTTGAGGAGGAGGAAGTCAAGATGGTTTTGGGACCTGTAGTTTTAACTGGTGAAGGTTTTTGGCAAAAGTTTCAAAGCCTTGAAATGTCTGCCTTAATGGGCGTAACGGCTGTAAGTGCATATCTGAATAAGCCTACTATGGCCAACGGAGCTAATTTAGCTTTCCGAAAAATAGTTTTTGAAGAACTGGATGGCTATAGAGGGATAGATCAGATTCCAACGGGTGATGATGAGCTTTTCATGCACAAGGTTCAGCTTAGTTACCCAGGGTCGATTCGTTTTACTAAAGATTCTCGGGCGGTGGTTTTGACAGCAGGGGCTGAAAGATTGAGCTCAATGATCAATCAAAAAAAACGCTGGGCTAGTAAATGGAGATTCAATAAGCGATGGAGTACAATTGTGTTGGCTTTGTTTATTCTGCTGGTCAACTTGGCTCAATGCTTCTTGATTTATAACTTTTTAACAGACCCGATGGCTTCAAGGGTGAGTATTTGGGTACTTTGGCTCAAGTTTATGTCGGAGATGTTTTTGCTGCTTCAAGTAAGGCACGATTTAGGGCAGCGAACTAATTTTTTGTCGTTCATAATTTCCTTTTTATTCTATCCCCTTTATGCCATTTATATAGGTATAGCTGCTAACTTTGGTTCATATCAATGGAAGGGTAGAAAGTATTCTTGACTATGACAATGACGGATCAGGAATTCGATGTGTTAGATGAACTTTACTTTGTTCAGCCATTTTCATTTTTAATTGAAGAGTTAGAAATGGAGGAGGAAGAATTGAAACAGGTGCTGTTTTCACTTCTCCAGAAAGGCTATATCAAATGCTTATTCAATATGAATGATGAAGTGTTTGAAGACAAACTGAATTTTGAAGTGGAGTTTAAAGACTACTATTATCTGGCAAGTAAGAAGGGTTTGTTGGCGCATAACGGGAGATAAGAATGGATCAGAATTCATTACAGACTAAGTTTTTTCAGAAGGAGCTCGAAGTAAATGCCTTGATGGAGATCACTCAGGCGGTGAATAATAACTTACCGGAAGAGGATCTTTATAAAATCTTTGAATTTACTCTAAGGGCGAACCTTCAAATGGAAAAGCTCTCTCTGTTTGTAATGGAAGAAGATTGGGAGTGTAAGGTGCAGTTCGGTACTTCCCAAGATTTTACGCAAGTGAAAATGGGGCAAACTTGTTTGAGCGCTCGAAAAATCACTTACATCGACCAGATGGATTTAGATGTTTCTTGCTTCGAAGAGTTCGAGATCATCATTCCTGTATTACATAAAGATAGGCTTTTGGCTTTCGTATTTGTGAAATCTAAAGGACCTGAAATCAATGTCGACACCACCTTTATTCAGGCCTTGAGTAACATCATGTTGGTGGCCATTGAGAATAAACGATTAGCCAGAAAGCAGTTGGAGCAGCAGGCGCTTCAGCGCGATATGGAGATTGCCAAAAACGTTCAGAATTACCTCTTCCCTAAAGATCTCCCTAATAACGATAAGATTCATATCGAGGCTTACTATCAGCCGTGCCGTACGGTAGGGGGCGATTATTATGATTATATAACGCTAGAGCAAGACGATCAGTTTGTGGTGTGTATTGCTGATGTATCCGGTAAAGGTATTCCTGCTGCTATTTTGATGTCTAACTTTCAGGCCGTTTTAAGAACCATTTCAAGAACAGCCGATAATCCTGTTTCTGTTGTTAATGAGCTGAACTATCACCTATGTAAAAATGCCAATAGAGAGAATTTCATTACTTTCTTTTTGGCAGTTTATGACTACAAAAAGAAAGACCTGAGGTACATCAACGCAGGTCATAACCCTCCATTGTTAATGAATGGCAAGCCAGAAGTTGAAAAACTCACGGTGGGTACAACGGTACTTGGCGCCTTTGAACCACTTCCTTTTATAGAAATGGGAAGGGTAGAAGACTTAGATAAATTCTCACTTTTCTTGTTTACTGATGGTCTTACCGAAACCTTTAATAAGGCGGAAGAAGAGTTTGGTAGTGAAAGATTAGAAGAGTTTTTACAGGCAAATTATAATACTCCATTATCAGAGCTACACTCTAAGCTTTTGGCTGAGCTTTATAACTTCTCTGAAGAGCGCAACTTTACTGACGACCTGACTTTCTTATCTTGCAGGGTCAATAATGCTTCCGTTTAAAACTCCATTTGTAGCCAAGTACATTTACCCCAGATTGCTCTGGAAAGTAAAAACTACTGAAAAAGTAATTTACCTCACTTTCGATGATGGACCTATTCCTAATCTAACGGAATGGGTTTTAGATGTACTCCAAGAGTATGGCGCTAAGGCTACTTTTTTTTGCGTTGGAGAGAATGTCCTAAGAAATCGCTCTATATATAATAGAGTATTGGCTGAGGGGCATAAAGTGGGAAATCATACTCAACATCATATTAATGGTAAGCGAAGCAAAGCAGAAGCATATCTGGCAGATGTTTTGGCTTGTGATGAAGCTCTGGATACTGATAAGTCAAATTCTAGTTTGTTCAGGCCGCCTTATGGTAGACTTACAAATGCTCAACGTAAAGCGCTACTCAAAAATAAGACAATTGTAATGTGGGATGTGCTCACCCAAGACTATGATCAAACCATCGATCCAAGTATAATTCTCAGAAAATCCATTGCGGCCACCTCAAAGGGGTCAATTGTGGTTTTTCACGACAATGTAAAAGCAGAGGCAAACCTGAAAGCCGTTCTGCCAGCCTATCTGAGACATTTTGAAAAAGCGGGTTATCGATTCGAAGCATTATGAGCGTGGTAGGAGGTGTTTTAGTTTCAATTTATTCAGTACTGTTTACAGTTGAGCTAATCCTTATGCTGTTCTTTAGGTTGAAGTTTAAGACTTCGACAAAAGCTGAAAGTGACCTCCCTAAAGTGACTGTTTTAGTCTGTGCAAGAAACGAAGAACATAACCTTAGGCGTTGTCTCGATTCAATATTAACACTCAATTACCCACAAGAAACGATGCAGGTTTTGGTGGGAGATGATAATTCCGAAGATGGCACTTGGAATATAATTGAGCATTTCGAAAAAAGGCACAACCATATAAAAGGAGTAAAGGTTGAAAATGAAAAGGAAGGACTGATTGCCAAGGCCAATGTGTTAAATCAGTTGATCGATCTGAGTAATGACGAGTTTCAGGTAATCATAGATGCAGATATGGAGGTTCAGCCTGACTGGTTAAGGACTATGGTTGGTGCCCTAAAAGAGAGTCAGTTAATTAGTGGTTACACTCAAATTGCCTCGGTTGGTCGTTATAGTCATCTTCAGTTTTTCGATTGGCAAATTGTGTTGCACAGCATGAAAGCTATGGCCGATGCCATTAGGCCTATTTCAATTCTTGGTAACAACATGGGCTTTCGCAAGTCGGCCTATGATCAAGTTGGTGGCTTTCGAGCTTTAGGCCCAACCGATGTGGAGGATTTAGGCTTGCTGCAGCGGTTTCAAAAGGCTGGACTACAAACCAGTCAAGTGATAGAACAAACAGGGTTTGCGGAAACCCGGCCACAACTCACTTTTTCGGAAATGATTACGCAACGCTGCCGATGGATGAATGGAGTTTTTACTCACCACTGGATATTGGCCGTTCCAGCCTTCTTCGCAAGGCTTTGGGTAGTACCTTTTTTACTGACTCTATTTGTTGCTTATATCGACCTAGCCTTATTCATTTTGAGCTATGCCTACTTTACAACTTGCCTTAAATATTGGCAGATGCACAAACACACCAATAGAAAGTTCAAACTCTTTTTGTACGAACCTTTTTTTATCAGCCTTTTAGATACTTTTGCGTTGCTGAGAATAATATTTAAAGGAAAAGTAAGCTGGAAAGGAAGGAAGTTCTGATATGATTGAAACTCACGCCCATATTTATGCAGAGCAATTTAAGGAAGATATAGACCACGTTTTGGAGCGGTCTCAAGAGGCTGGCATAGAGAAAATTGTTATGCCTAACATAGATCACACTTCTATAGATGGAATGATGGAGCTGGAAGAGAGAAACCCTAGTTTCTGCTACGCTACCATGGGGCTTCACCCTTGTTCGGTTAAAAAGGACTTTGAAAAAGAGCTATATATAATAGAGGAGTGGCTTGGCAAAAGAGAATTCGTAGCCATTGGCGAAATGGGTACCGATCTCTATTGGGATAAAACATTTCAAGATCAGCAGGTTGAAGCCTTTAAGATTCAGGTAGAGTGGGCAAAGCAATTCAAAAAGCCCATCATTATTCATTGTAGAGAGTCACTAGACTTAACTATTGACCTTGTAGAGTCTCTTAAGACCGATGAGCTTACAGGAGTTTTTCACTGTTTTAATGGTTCAGCAGAACAAGCCGAAAGAATTGTTGGCTTAGATTTCTACTTGGGTCTAGGTGGGGTAACTACATTTAAGAATGCAGGAATGGATAAAGTAGTGCCCGAATTAGATTTAGAAAGAATAGTACTCGAAACGGATAGTCCTTACTTGGCACCAACACCAAACAGAGGCAAAAGAAATGAGCCTGCGTTTTTAGAGTTGATTGCTCAGAAAATTGCCGATTACCGACAAATGTCATTAGAAGACCTAAAGACACAGACAACATCTAACGCCATTAAACTTTTTCAATTCAATGATTGATGTAAAACCAATTGAGCATTTCGACTTCCATAAAAGTCCCAAAGGCAGAGTTTTAACAATCTATACTGGTGGTACTTTAGGAATGGACTTCAATGACTCAGGATCTTTGGTGCCTTGTGGCTTCGAGCAAATTCTAGAGAGAGTTCCTGTTCTAAAAGAGCTTCAAGTCAATATTTCTGTAATCAGTTTTCAGGAGCCAATAGATTCTTCTAATGTACATATAGAGCATTGGCAGCTTTTAGCGTCATTGATTTATGACCATTACGATCAATTCGATGGTTTTCTTATTCTTCACGGAACCGATACTATGGCTTATTCTGCTTCAGCGCTGAGCTTTATGTTAGAAGGAGTGAACAAGCCAATAATTTTTACAGGAGCTCAATTGCCAATTGCTTCGCCACGCTCAGATGCCACTGAGAATTTGGTAACCTCATTAGAGATTGCTGCAGATAAGAAGAATGGCAAACCAATTATTACAGAGGTATGCATTTTTTTCAACCATGTATTGCTAAGAGGGAACCGTGCAAAGAAGGTTGAGAGTCAACATTTCGATGCATTTGAATCTGAAAATTACCCGATTTTAGCAGAAGCTGGTATTTCAATAGATTATCAATGGTCGTATTTAAAGCCATACGCCAAAGACTTTGTAAGGGTAAATCCTGAAATGGACAATAATGTTGTGGTGTTAAAACTGTTTCCAGGATTAAATAAAATTACCGCTGCTAGTATTCTTTTAGCCGATGCTGTAAAGGGTGTTATTATTGAGAGCTACGGATCTGGCAACGTGCCAAATGAGAAATGGTTTCTGGATTTGCTAAGAGAAAGTGCCAAAATGGGCAAGCTTATACTCAATGTTTCTCAGTGTAACGGGGGTAGAGTTATGCATGGTAAGTATGAGACAAGCAGCGAGTTAGATAAAATTGGAGTGGTAAGTGGACACGATCTTACCTCTGAAGCAGCCACCGCAAAGATGATGTATGTGCTGGCCAGGTTCTCTAATCTGCGCGATGCAAAAAAATGCCTGAGGACTCCCATAAGGGGCGAAATGAACTGATTTTTTGTGTCTTACAAAAACAAAAATGGGCTTGCATGGACAGATAATTATTAATTTATTTGTTCCCCTGCGAGAAGCGTCAGAAGATTAAGGGAGAGGTGTCCGAGTGGTTGAAGGAGCACGCCTGGAAAGTGTGTATACCTCTAAAGGGTATCGAGGGTTCGAATCCCTCTCTCTCCGCAATTAGAGGAGAATTGGCGGACAAGGTGATAAAGCAGATGTTTTTGGAGCCTTCCCCTCAGTTATCAACTAAAGTTTTAAGTATAATTTCTTTTAATAATAATTATTAATAATTTAGAAACCGTTTTAACCTTTATTAATCAAAACTAGACTATGAAAAAGTTATTCTCTTTACTGATGATCCTGGGTATCTTCGCCTTCGGATTTAATGCAGTTGCTCAAGACGATGCGGACACTACTGCTACTGAAGCTGCTGTTGAGGACACCTACCCAGAATCTCCTAGTTATGACATGGAGTCAGACATGGAAGAGGAAAAATCATTCGATCAAATCGTTAAAGACAAATTCATTGAAGGTGACCCTGCGTTCATGGTTTACCCTCTAATCTGTTTGATTCTTGGTTTAGCAATCGCTATTGAAAGAATCATCAGCTTAAACCTTTCAACTACTAATACTTCTAAGCTTTTGAGCAAAGTTGAAGACGCTCTTGAGTCAGGAGGAGTAGAAGCTGCTAAAGAAGTAACTAAGAGCACTAGAGGCCCAGTTGCATCTATCTTTACTCAAGGTTTGATGAGAATGTCTGAAGGTATTGAAATGGTTGAGAAATCAGTTATTGCCTACGGATCTGTAGAAATGGGTAGACTAGAAAGAGGTCTTGTATGGATTTCCCTATTCATCTCTCTTGCTCCAATGCTTGGTTTCATGGGTACTGTAATTGGTATGATCGATGCCTTCGATGCTATTCAAGCAGCTGGAGATATTTCTCCTTCATTGGTTGCTGGTGGTATTAAAGTAGCCCTTTTAACAACAGTTGCTGGTTTGATCGTTGCGATTATCCTTCAGTTGTTCTATAACTACTGTGTTTCTAAAATCGACTCTATTGTTAACTCAATGGAAGATGCATCTATCTCTTTGGTAGACCTTTTAGTGAAGCACAACCTTTCTAAATAATTTCCATCTTAAAAGACATTAAATATGGATCAGGAACAGTGGATTGATATAGGGCTATATGCGGCTTACATCCTTATTGGAGTAGCCATTGTAGCAGCTATAGTAATGAACCTGGTCAATGCCTTTGGAAATCCTAAGTCATTGATCAAAGGTGGAATTGGAGTATTAGTTTTAGTAGCTATTTTCTTCATCGGGTACAGCATGGCTCCGGCCGAGTTTGGTTCTTCTACAGCAAGTGTTATGGAAGCAGCCAAAATTGATCCGACTAGCGAAAAAGCTGCTTCTGTCTACAAGCTTGTAGGCGGTGCAATGACAACTACTTTGGCACTTATTGTAATTGCCGTAGTTGGTCTCGTATATTCATCAATTGCAAGAATTGTAAGATAAAATTATGGCTAGAAGTAAAAACAAAGGAAGTCAAGAGGTGAATGCCGGCTCAATGGCCGATATTGCATTCCTACTTTTGATCTTCTTCCTTGTAACTACGCAAATTGCCACAAATAAAGGTTTGACTCTTTTGCTTCCTCCGAAAAATGAGGACGATGAGCCATTGGAGATCAAGCAAAATCAGAAAAACGTATTCAAAATTCAGATTAACTCTGCCGACTTACTTCTAGTAGAAGATGAGCCTTTAGATGATGTTACTCTGATCAGAGATATGGTGTATGATTTTGTGTTGAACTTCGGTAACCCAAGCAGTACCAAAAAAGGTAGTGATAATGTAAGTGATGTAGATGTTTACAATTCTTTGCCAGCATCTATGAAGTCTTACATTACAAGAAGCCTTGGCAAAGATGATTCATCTGATGGCCCTGGTGCAGCGATTGTGTCCCTTAAGGCCGACCGTGGTAGTAGTTACGAGATATTCATACAGATTCTAGATGAGCTGAATGCGGCTTATAACAGAATTTACGGTGAAAGAGTAGGTATAACTGATGAAGAATTCAGGAAGTTAAACCGAACCGATCCTAAGGAAAAGGAAATGTACGACAGAGCCCGTATGGGTATTCCTAAGGCAATTTCCATTGCAGAACCGTCAAGTCAAGGAGGTTAATATGTCAAAGTTTAAGAAAAAGAGCGAATCGAGTCAGGATATCCCTACTGCGGCATTGCCTGATATTATCTTCATGCTTTTGTTCTTCTTTATGGTAACAACCGTATTGAGAGAAACAGAGATTAAGGTAGAACAAAGGATTCCTAGAGCTGAACAATTAGTGAAGCTTGAAAAGAAGAAACTTGTGACTTACCTCTATGTTGGTAAACCAAAAGATAAATCAATGGGTACTGAAGCCCTCATTCAAGCGAATGATGCATTTATCGGTATTGATGGTATCATTAACTGGATTAACCAAGAGAAGTCTAACTTGAGTGAAGCAGAAAGAGATCAGATTACTGTCTCTATGAAAGTAGACAATGAAACCAAAATGGGTATTATTGTAGACATTCAGACAGAGTTAAGAGATGCAAATGCTCGTAAGATCATGTATGCGACACCTCAAAAGTCAGAAGATAACTAAACTAAGCGAATAACTTACTTAACTGTTAAAGAGAGACTGTAACTACAGTCTCTTTTTTTATGCCTATTTTTCTGATTATGCAGAAGACTGTACACCTTAATGATAAACGAGTTACCACTGGTTGGTGTATGTACGATTGGGCCAATTCAGTGTATTCACTAACCATTACCACAGCCGTATTTCCTATTTACTATGAGGCAGTGACTACTTCTGAGAGTGGGAATAAGACGGTAGAGTTCTTCGGGTTAACACTACCCAATACAGTACTCTATTCTTATGCATTAAGCGCATCTTTTTTGATTACGGCATTACTCATTCCGTTGCTGTCTGGAATAGCCGACTACTCTGGTAAAAAGAAGCTTTTCTTAAGGGCCTTTGCTTATTTTGGTGCACTGTCATGTGGGGGTATGTATTTCTTCATTGGAGATAATGTTGAATTTGGAATATTGATGGCAGTTTTGGCTAGTATCGGTTACTCAGGTAGCTTGGTGTTCTACGATGCCTTCTTGCCAGAAATTGCTACTGTAGACCAATATGATAAGTTGAGTGCCAAAGGCTATTCTCTTGGCTATATCGGTAGCGTTATTCTTTTAATCTTAAACCTCTTAATGATTGAGAAACCCGAGTGGTTCGGAATACCTGAAGGCTCTTTACCAGCTCGAATTGCCTTTGTTACCGTGGCAGCTTGGTGGATAGGTTTTTCCAATTTTGCGCTAAGGAGACTTCCTACCAATCCTTATAATAAGAAGACTGAAGGGAGGTGGATCTATAATGGGTATCGAGAGCTCAAGGAGGTTTATAGACAAATTAGGCAACTACCAGATATGCAAAGGTTTGTTGTCGGGTTCTTCTTTTACAACGCGGGAGTACAGGCGGTGATGTATTTAGCTTCACTTTTTGGAGCTAAGGAGTTGGAGATGGCTACTGGAGAATTAATATTGACAGTGCTCATTATTCAATTAGTTGCTATAGGTGGCGCCTATGGCTTTGCGTTTCTTTCTAAAAAGAGAGGGAATATTTATTCAATTGCTACCATGATTATAATTTGGGTGGTAGTCTGTTTGCTAGCCTTCTTCGTTTCTACAAGTGTTGAGTTTTACGGATTAGCCTTTTTAGTCGGACTAATCATGGGAGGCATTCAATCTTTGTCTAGGGCTACTTTTTCTAAGCTCATTCCGGCTGATACAACAGATCATGCTTCGTTCTTTAGTTTTTATGATGTAACATTCAACGTGTCTATCGTCTTCGGTACGCTAGCCTATGGAATCATAGAACACCTAACTGGCAGTATGCGATACAGTGCATTAGGTCTCAGTGTCTTTTTTATTCTGGGCTTTCTCCTCGTTCGAAGAACAAGGGTTTCTAGATGAAACCCATAACATGCTATTTCACGAGCTTGTAAACGTGCCGCATTAGTAGCTTCTAATGAAATTATGCTCACTGCTAGCTAATGCCAAACACTTGTATTAGCGCAATTTGAGCCTTTAGATGGAAAACATCGTTTACTCTAGTGGCTTTGGTGAGTGAATTTCCAGTTGGATAGTTATCTCATCACTACCTTCAAGAATATGCTTCATGAAGGTAGTAACGGATCAGATCACTAGGGTTCTACTTTTAAAGTATTGAAGAGTTAAATTACTCGAACCTCATGTGCTTAACTGAGTCTCCGGAGTCTCTTAATTCACGCAGTGCATCGATACCAATTTCTAGGTGAGCATTGACGTAATCTGAAGAAACTTTTTTGTCGCTAGCCTCGGTTTTCACACCCTCAGGAATCATTGGGTTATCTGAAACCAGTAGGAGGGCACCTCTTGGAATTTCATTCACAAAACCTACGGTAAAAAGCGTAGCCGTTTCCATGTCAACTGCCATGGCTCTGATCTTTCTAAGATACTTTTTAAAAGCTTTGTCATGCTCCCAAACCCTGCGGTTGGTGGTATAGCAAGTGCCTGTCCAGTAGTCCCGTTCATGCTTTTTAATCATGGAAGAAACAGATCTTTGCAGGCGGAAAGAAGGAAGTGCAGGAATCTCTGCTGGCATATACTCGTTGCTTGTTCCTTCACCTCTAATAGCCGCGATAGGTAGAATGAGATCACCCAACTGGGTTTTCTTTTTCAACCCACCACACTTTCCTAAAAAGAGTACCGCTTTAGGATGAATACTAGAGAGTAGGTCCATTACGGTTGCTGCCATGGCGCTACCCATACCAAAGTTGATAATGGTGATATTCTCTGCAGTAGCACTTTGCATTGGCCGGTCCTCACCTTTTACCTCCACGCCAAATTGGTCTGCAAACATGTGTACATACGAGATGAAATTGGTTAGGAGAATATACTCGCCAAATTCATCAAGGGCTACACCAGTGTATCTGGGGAGCCAGTTTTCTACGATTTCTTGCTTGTTCTTCATTAATAAATGTTTGGTCTCATTAGATTTGCGGAATGCTGAAACTCAACCTGCCGACTTTTCAATACCGACTTGAGAATAGAGCTGGCAAGTTATTCATTTTCGACCCCATTCGGAAGAAGTTCATTCAATTGACACCTGAAGAATGGGTAAGGCAACATATTCTTAATCATTTGATTAATAACCTTGGCTACCCCGCGTCTAGAACAAAGGTAGAATCGGGGCTTAAATATAATGAGCTTCAGAAGCGAAGTGATATTCTTATTTACGATCAACAATTGAATCCTTCAGTACTGATAGAATGTAAGGCACCAAACGTGAAATTAGGTTATGGCGTTGTAGAACAAATTGGTTCTTATAATCAAGTTTGTAAAGCTCCATTGATTATAGTTACCAACGGAGTGAACACGTATGCCGGAATTTGTAGAGAAGGACAAAAAGTGGAAATGTTAGATCAAATTCCTACCCATCAACAGTTAAAGGAGATGTAGGGAAGCTAATTCTTTGAATATGTTTTATCGCCCTTTAGACTTATTGCCTCAGTGGTAGTTTTGTATATTCATTCCCAAAATAATATCCCTTTCAGCTAGTAGAAAGGATCCCTTCTCTTTTAGTTTGACGATTCCAGAACCACCTCTGTTCCCCATTTTTTCTCTAACCTTCTTCGTCAGTAATTCGTCTTCTTCAAACTGAATAGAGTCTATCCAGTACTCTTGCTTACCAGGTTCTTTGACTGTTAAGTGAACGTGTGCTGGCTCGGTTCTGCTGGGGTAGGTGGCTGGCTGAAAGGTGTAGAAGGTATACTGCCCATTTTCATCTGTCTTTGTCCAACCCCGAATATACCCGTGTCTTCTGGCCCAGCCTTTCTCATCACCTTTAGTTGGGTAAATACCTGAACGGTCAGTGTGATAGGCGTAGATAATTACTCCACTGGCAGGCGTTTTTCCATCCAGTTTATAGACCGTACCAGTAACTATCATTTTGGGTTCGTTTATAGAGTAATCTGGTAAGGTGTCTATAGAGCTGAGTTGCCTGTTACCATACTCTAGAAGAGCTTCGCAACCTTCGCAAGGTCCACCAAGAGTTTGGGAAAAGACTGGAACTGATGAAATACTGAGTACAGAGATTAAGAAGAGCTTTTTCATATCTCAGCTAACGCAAAGAATGGGTATTAAATAAGCTACATCGACCAAAGTGTAGGTTAAATAGATGAAAACCTGAGTGCATAGAACAAATGGAGTCTAAGAATTATTACTAAACCATTGCACTATAGCTGGCATATCTCTTTCGATTCCATCAAGGTTGATAAAGTGGATGTGGTCAGTTTTCTAACCTAGCCATATACGGAGTTCATTTAGGGTCAATTACGGATATGACTATATCAATGCGTTGCTCATTGGTTAGATCGCCAATTTCAACACATTTACAGGCTAATGATTCTGCCCATTTTTTATGTTTCGCTATATTTCTGCCAGAAAATAAGGGATTATCATACTCTCTCGCCCAATCTAGAAAAGCCTTAGATTGAGCTTTTAAATCTGGATCGGAGAAAAGTCGATCTCCGTACCTGTCCAATTCACGATGTTTAAGCCTTTCCATTCTTGTTTCTCTGGGAAGAGTCAAAAATATGGCGAGGTCGAAGGCATCGCAAAAGTAATCACCCCAACTTATCAAAGAACCACTTACCACTGCATTGTCACAAGCCTCCATGGCATTTCGAAGGTTAGCAACCCGTTGGCTTCTGGCAATTTTTATCTGGAAGGGTACGGCTGTTTGCACCCAATAGAAATCATCTACATCTAAATGGCGAAAGCTCAACCGCTCGGCTAATGATTTAGCTAGGGTTGTAGTACCTGAACCGGAAGCACCAAAGACAATAATCTTCAAATCACTAATGGGTTTATTTGTAAGCCCAAGTTGAACTCAACATGAGAATTGACTTAAACAGTCTGTTTTGCAGTATCCATCTAACTTGTAGGCTCTACACTTGAGCAGACTCTCGTGCTTGAAAAAATAGAGCCTACGTCTTAAAATTAGGTATTTAGATGCTAGAATTTAGGTGTTAAGTATATTCTACGAATTTTTGCAGGCGATCGTTTTAATAATTGATGTAACAATAATAATCTAAGGGGTAAAAGCCTAATTATGAGTAATCTTATGAAGCTTGTAATATTTACTTTGTGTACAGTACTTCACTCCTTTTAGAAATTCCATTTTCATCGAATTTCCGCTTTTTTGATTATTACTTTTAGTATTTAACACTAGAATCAATAAAACCACACCTTTATTAGTGTGGCTATAATCATTAAAATTGATATTGTTTTAGCCCATAGATGAGCCTTGTTATTCTTACTTATAAATCGAGCTGCGCCAAAGGCACCAATAACTTGCCCTACAGTTAAAAGAATGGCTGGCCGCCATAGAATATTATCTGTAAAGCTGAAGTATAGTGTTGTGGGCACCGTATAGATTAAAATGATAATGAGTTTGTAGGTGTTAGATTCGTTGTACGGCATTTTGTAAGCGCTCGAAAGAATGGCCAGAATTAAAATGCCTACTCCAATTTGAATGAAGCCACCATAGAAGCCACCAAGGAACAAGCAGAACGCTAAAAGTACTCCAGACTTAGGGAACGATATTTTTAGTTTGCTAAATAAGCTTGCGGGAAAAATGTAGGTAAACAAAAGGCCAAGCATAACCACAGAGGCCACTAGGTTGAACGATGCATTAGAAACTACAGTAGCACACCAAGCACCTGCCATAGCGCCTAAAACAGTTGCTATAACTGGACCCAATTGGATGGTGCTAGTGGTGAAGTTGTTAAACCTTCTTAGTACTAGAATTCCTGTAAGATTCTGGAAAAATACACCTGGTCGTGTGGTGGTGTTGGCCATTACCAGCGGAATACCGGTAAGTGTCATCACTCCCATGCTAAACAGTGTTCCGCTTCCCGAAATAGTGTTTACTATGCCGGCCAAAAGGCCTCCTATAATCAGCAATATATCATTAGACCATTCCACGGTACAATTTAGTAGGTACCTCTGTACTTATGGTCGAACCTAAACCCGGACCCATCGGTTTTTAGTGGAATCTGCATACCGTTGGTTTCATCGAGCCATTGAAAGAGGTCTTCACGGAGTTGTTTTGAAACATCGGCATACTCTGGGTTTCGAATTAGGTTATTCATTTCCCAAGGATCGTTTTCAATGTCGTAAAGCTCATTAATGTCCCAAATACCATAGTAACGAATGAATTTGTACTTGTCGGTTCTTACTGCATGAACTGTTGGGGTTTGAGGAAATGGTCTTTCCCAGAAGTATTCATAATAGATGCGCTCTCTCCAATCAGCTGGATTTTCCCCTTTCAGAATAGGTAAAAAGCTTTCGCCATCCATATTCTCGGGAGTCTCCAGACCTGCCATTGCCAGAATGGTTGGGCCAATATCTATATTTTGGATCATCTGCTTTACCCTGTTTTGCTTGATTAGATCTTTGCCGCCATAAACTAAAAGTGGTATTCTTATTGATTCTTCATAAGCTTGTCGCTTATCTATAAGGCCATGCTCACCAAATGAAAAACCATTATCGCCCATGTAGAAAACAATAGTGCTTTCTATTTGACCGCTTTCTTCCAAAAAGTCCAATACCTTTCCAATGCTCTCATCTACTGAAAGTAATGTTTCATTATATAGCTGATAGAACTCATCGAAGTTAATTTGGCCGTGGTACATATAGTCTACACCATGCCAGCTGTAGCGCTGTTTTTTTACCCAATCCGGAACATCTTCATAGTTGTAATCAGGGTTTTTTTCAGGGAACATGGTAGGAGGGTAGCTAGGTTGCCCACTAGCATATACCCCCTGATGACGTTTGGCCGGCTTAAAATCGGCATGAACTCCTTTATGAGACAGGTATAAGAAATAAGGTTTTTCGCCCTTTCTTTCACCTAACCAACGAAGCGCTTCTTCTGTCAGAAGGTCGGTTATATAGGTGCTGTCTCCAAATACCTTTTCTTCGCCATTAACATTGATCAATGGATTGTAATAGTTGCCTTGCCCTTTTAGGCTAAACCAATGATCGAAACCTTTACGAGGGTCTGCATGATGTTCTCCCATGTGCCATTTTCCCATAAAGGCTGTTTCATAACCTGCTGCCTGAAGGTATTGAGGGAAGAAGCGCACGCTGTCTGCTATGAGAGACTGATTGTCTACCACTTGATGGTGATGAGAAAACTGACCTGTTAGAATGGAGGCCCTGCTTGGAGAACAAAGTGAAGTAGTAACAAAGGCATTCTCAATGTGCGAGCCTTCTTTGGCCATTTTGTCCATAGCTGGAGTTTCCAAGAAGGGAACCTTACCAGTGAAACCCATAAAGTCATACCTATGATCATCGCTCAAAATGTAAATAACATTCAACGGTTCGGTACCTTCAATTTGATCGAGCTTTAATACGTCTGCTTCTGAGTTGGTATCTGGAGTTGTACAAGAAGATGCAATAAAGATGAGGCCAATAAGAAAGAAGGAAGAAATGCTTTTTTGACTGGTCATGAGGTTGATGGTTTAGAAATTCAAATAATCATAATGGGAATGTCAATGGCTTCCTGCGCGTTGGAATTGCCATCGACTATTCCCAAAAGATGTCCCTAGTGTATTTCGCCTATTATTCTTTGATATATCTTTCTTGTCATGCCCATCGACAAAAAAGAGCACAAGTAAACTTAACAAGGGTCAAATGATTGCACGACCTGAAATACGGGACATTCTCTTTATTTAAGTACAAAGTCTGCCTCTAGCGTTTCCGCAGAGTTGGTTCCCACAAAAACCTTGAAATCACCTGGTTCTGACTTAAAAGTCATATCACGCGTATAGAATTCTAGATCCTTGTTAGTAATAGTAAAACTCACTTGCTTAGACTCACCTGGGGCTAAGCTTATTTTTTCAAAACCCTTCAATTCTTTCACAGGTCTTGTAACACTACCCACTAGGTCTCGGATGTAAAGCTGTACCACTTCTTTACCTTGATACTTGCCAGTGTTTTTCACCGTAACATTGACGGTAATAGAGCCTTCGGCTGAAAGTTCATTACTGCTTAAGTTGAGGTTAGAATATTCGAATGTGGTGTAGCTTAAACCATAACCAAATGGATAAAGTGGCTCGTTCGATACATCTAAGTATTTACTTGTGTACTTGTTATTAGCATCGAAAGGACGGCCCGTATTCTTCATGTTGTAATAAACAGGAATTTGGCCTACGTTTTTCGGGAAAGTGATGGTCAGCTTTCCTCCTGGGTTATGGTCGCCAAATAGTGTTTCTGCAATGGCTTTACCAGACATGGTGCCTAAATGCCAAGCATTCATTACTGCAGGAATGTTCTCATCAATCCAGTTAATTGTTAACGGACGGCCAGCCATAACAACAGCAACTATTGGCTTACCAAGCGCATGTATTGCCTCGATTAATTCTTGCTGAGGCCCAGGCAAGCCAATTTCAGTTCTACTGGCTGCTTCGCCACTTTGGGTGTAGTCTTCACCAATGGCCATAACTACAACATCAGATCTTCTGGCTGCTGCAATGGCTTCAGCAAAACCTGACTTGTCGTCTCCATTGAAACCTGCTCCTCTGGCATAATTGATTCTTACATTAGGAGCAGTTTGCTTAATTCCCTCCAATAGAGTCACTACTTTACTTTCGTCTCCAGCAACATGCCATGTACCTAACATGTCTTTCTGATTGTCGGCCAATGGTCCGATAAGAGCTACCGACCTCGTGTTTTTTGAAAGTGGAAGAAGGTTCTCTGAATTTTTACCAGCAGGCTCATTTTTGAGCAATACTATTGACTCTTTTCCAGCCAAAAGTGAATGATCCATTAGCTCCTGAGCGTAAAGCGTAGATTGCTCTCTCTCTTTATTCAGGTATCTGTAAGGGTCTTCGAAGAGGCCTAGCTTATACTTCATTTCCAACACTTGGCGCACATAGTCATTTAGGTCTGACTCTTTGATTTTTCCTTCCTCAATTAATTCAGGAATATACTGGCTGTAAACTCCGCCCTGCATGTCCATTTGAACACCAGCATTAAAGGCTAATTCTGCAGCTTCTTTCAAATTAGCTACTGCACCATGTGGCACCATTTCATTGATAGAAGTATAGTCGGTGACAACAAAGCCATCAAATCCCCATTCATTGCGAAGAATTTCAGTCATTAAGTACTTGTTTCCCGATGCTGGCACACCATCTACTTCATTGAATGAAGTCATAACAGTAGTTGCTCCAGCATCTAAGGCTGCCTTGTAAGGAGGAAGATAATTCTGTCTCAATTCTCTGTCAGACATATCTACCGTATGGTAGTCTCTGCCTGCCTGAGAGGCTCCATAGGCTGCAAAGTGTTTTACACAGGCAAGAATAGTAGTAGGGTCGCTTAAGTCGGAACCCTGAATGCCTCGCACTTTGGCTGCTCCTATAAGTCCGCCTAAGTAAGGATCTTCACCGCTGCCTTCGGCAATTCGTCCCCAGCGAGGGTCTCTGGCAATATCTACCATAGGGTTGTATGTCCAGTTAACACCTGCAGATGCGGCTTCTTTTGCTGCCAAATGCGCAGATTTTTCAATTATATCCATGTCCCAACTAGCGGCTTCGGCCAGAGGAATTGGGAAAGTGGTTTTGTAACCATGAATTACATCTAGACCAAATAGTAGGGGAATACCCAACCTGGTCTCTTCTACGGCAATTCTTTGAAGATTTGTGGCGTAATCTACAGTGTGAGCATTGAATAAATTACCAGCTCTGCCAGCCCTTAATTCATCCATGTAATCATCGCGCAACACAGGGCCTGTAACATCCCAGCCACTTGTGTATAGGGTGAGTTGCCCTGCTTTTTCTTCTACAGTCATTTCATTCATCAAAGAATCTATGAATGCATCCATTTCGGAATTGCCACTGCTGCTAGAAGAAGAGTTGCAGGCAGTGAATGAAACTGCTGCTAGTGCAAAGATTAGCGCTAGGTTAGTAATTGATTTTATCTGAATTCTAAGTCTTTTCATTATAGCTTTCTATTGCTTTGTTTTAGAGAATAGCCATGGTAGAAGCTCTGGTTCTGCAAATGCAGGGTCCCAACTGTTGTGGTTGGCATTTGGATATAAAGTAAGCTTTACTTTACCACCCTTGGCCTCTATGGCTTTGGCCATGTCTTGAGAAAAATGTGGAGGAACCACATCATCTTTTAGTCCGTGGAAAATCCAGAACGGAACCTTTTTTGCGTATTTTTTGGCACTCTTTGGGTTGTCTCCACCACAAATAGGTGCTGCCGCAGCAAAGGTTTTAGGCATTCTGCTCACTAGCTCAAATGTGCCCATACCACCCATTGAAAGACCCATCACATACATTCTTTCGGTATCTATGTGCGATACGCTACTCAGAGAATCTACCATAGACATTAATCCTTTCATAGATTGATGAGGCTTTTTACTTGTTTTGAAAAAGGTGAAATGTCTTTTACCATTTTCATCTAAAGGTCTATGAACATTGGCCCAATAGTCATCTGGTGGGCATTGAGGAAAAATGACTACCGCAGGAAAGTCCTTTCTGTTCTGAGCATCCAGGAAAAGTTTGCTTCCATGAATCAGTTGCTTTTCATTGTTCTCGCCTCTTTCTCCAGCCCCATGAAGAAATAGCACTAAAGGATACTTCTTAGAAGGATCGAACCCTTCAGGATACAGCACGCGATAGTTCAGGCTGCCTTCTTTAAATTCATGTTGCCCATGTTCAAAAGCATCTTTTGGATTTTGCGCATGGGTGATATTGATAGCACAGATTAGTGCTATCAATACTAGAGATACCTTATTCATAAGTAAAGCCTAATTTGTCTAGTCCAACTTTGATTTCTGGAGCAGACATAAATAGCTCCCAGATTAAGCCAGATCTGTAGTTTTCAATCATTACAGGAATTGGACCTTGGTCAATAGCCAAGTATCTAGGTAAGTGCCAATCTTCTTGTAAGCTGAATGCATCGTAAGGACCGAACTCTCCAACCAAAGTATCTAAGTCGGTATATAAGTGCTTAAGCATAGCCATGCTCTCTTCAGGTGTATATGGGAAAGAAGAAAGCGCAGCGGTAGGAGAGATTACTCCTAAGTCTCTGTCTGGTCGGTGGCCTGCGTAGCCTCTCATAGAGTAGCTAGAGGTAAAACCCCAAAGGTTTGGTCCATAACCTTCGAACTCGTTAGGGTTGTCTACAGCATATTTGTAATGGATCATAGCATGGTTCTGGTTAAGCTTCCAGTAATCAGCATATTGATCTTTAAGTCCTTTAGGGTTTAGGCCTAGGTACGAATAGTGAGCCCAGAAAAGAGGACCAACAGGCGAATCGTTAGTTTCGTAGTGATTTAACTCGGTTTCAAGACCATAGAATACGGTATCGTTGGCAATCTCTCCATTCATTGCCCAACCTTCATGATAAACCGCAGGGTCAATGCTGTGATCTGGAGAAGCTGCTGCCAATACATACATAATCAAACATTCGTTATAACCGCGAACGTCAAAGTTCATCTCCCAGCCGTAATTAGGAGACCAGTGCCAGTAAAGTACGTTTTCGCCTCTGGTGTGCCAATCGAACTCAATGTTCTTCCAAATAGCATCCATGCGGTCTGCTAGTTTAGCTTCTCTATCAATGTTTTTATCTAAGTATTGTCTAACAGTCAATAAGCCAGCGGCTAAGAATGAGCTTTCTACAAGGTCGCCACCATCATCCTTTTGGCTGAAAGCTTTCGCTTTACCTGTCTTACCATCCCACCAGTGAGGGAAAACCCCATGAAAGGTGTCTGCATTTTCTAGGAAATCTGTGATTCTCTCAAATCTTTCAACTCCTTGCTCTCTGGTGATAAAGCCTCTTTCTATTCCAACAATAATTGCCATAAGGCCAAAGCCAGAACCACCTGAGGTAATAATGTCTTTGTCATGGCTAGGGTAAATATCGTCCATATGGTATCTCTCTCTGGCCATACCACTGTTAGGTTCGGCACCTTCCCAGAAATACTGAAAGGTTTGGTATTGCACCAAGTTGAGTAGAGAATCTTCTTTCGATTCGCTTTTGCTAACATCTGCATTACTTGAAGCACTAGACTGGCCACAAGAAATGATGACCGCACAGAGGGTCAATGCCAGAATGCTTTGTAAAACTGTTTTTTTGTTCATCGTATTAGTAAGGTTATGTCTTTTATTTCAATCAATAACTTGTAAATCCTAGTTTGTCTAGCCCGTCTGAAATCTCTTCGTTTTTCATAAAAAGATTCCACAATAAGGCCGATCTGTAGTTTTCTATCATTAGAATAATTGGCCCTTGGTCTATGGCCAAAGTAGAGCTTGCATACCAGTTTTCCGTGAGGTTAAATGCATCGTAAAAACCGTATTCGCCCCAAAGTTTATCTCCCATTATGTAGTAGAAATGTTTAAGGGCAGTCATAGATTCTTCTGGTGTATATGGGAAAGAAGAGAGGGCTGCGGTTGGTGTTATTACACCCAAGTCATTCGTAGGTGAATGAGCAGAATAGCCATTGTGGTTATCGCTGGCCGTTAGCCCCCAAGCGCCTTCTCCATAGCCAACAAAGTTTTTAGGATTAGCCACCGAATAAGCGTGGTTAATTTTAGCATGAGCTACATTCTGATTCCAATAGTTGGCGTACTGATCTTGTAGGTTTCTCGGGTCTAAGCCAAGGAATGAATAGTGAGAGAAGAATAGCGGACCCCCAAACGAACTACCCAGCGGTAACTGAATATTATAGTATTCATTATTATTGGCCATATCGCCATTTCTGGCCCAACCCTCATTATATACGCTAGCCGAAATTGGATGGGTAGGAGAGGAAGCGGCCAAGACATATACAATTAATGATTCGTTCCAGCCACGGATTTTAAGGTTCTTTTCCCAACCATAGTTTGGCGACCAATGCCAGTACAGCACATCTTGCCCGCCTTGAGTGTACCAATCCCACTCAACTTCTTGCCAAAGTTGGGTAATGGTGTTTCTAATGCTTTGTTCTTGAGTATTGCCCGGGTTAAGGTATTCTCTAACAGTTAGGAGACCTTGAATCATAAAGGCCGTTTCAACCAAGTCGCCCCCATTATCATTAGCGCTGAAAGGTACAGTTTCACCAGTGTTTCCATTCATCCAGTGAGGCCAAACCCCGTGGAATCGGTCTGCTCCTTTAAGAAAGTCTACAATTTTTTTGAGTCGGAGAACACCTTGTTCTCTGGTAATGAAGCCTCGTTCTATTCCTACAATGATACTCATTACGCCAAAGCCAGAGCCGCCAATGGTTACGGTGTTGTCCGAAGAGTTTCTTTCTCTGGCCAAACCAGAATTTGGGTGGGCAAAATCCCAGAAGTATTTGAAAGTTTGTTTCTGTACTTTAGTCAGGAGGTCTTCCTCAGATATCTGAGGAAATTTAAATGAAGGATCTAATTTGGTGTAGAATTCTAAAGAATAGCCATCGAAACCACGCCCCTCAGCACTTTCTAAATCGTCAGAAATGCTGAAGTTGTATTTTTTGATGTAGTCTAATGATGTAGTTGGAGTAACAGTAATTGTTTTGTCTTCATTAGAACTGACAATGTTTACCGACTTGCCTTGTAATCTAAAGGCCGTTTCAAAGGTTGAAACATTAATGGGTGTACTAAACTCAAAGGTGAGCGTAAGTTGAGGGTCTACATTTTGAACCCTTGGATTATTGCTAATGGCTTCTCCATTCATCAATACGGAAACTAGCTCTAGCTCTCCGGCTTGAGTTCTGAACTGAAACGAAGTAGGAGTGATGGTGGCACCATCGGCACTTCTTAATTCATCGGTTAAGCTAACGGTATATATGGTATTGTTTTCTAAAATTCCGTTTACCGAAAGCAAGGCAGATTTACCTTGAGCAGACAGTGATACGGTTTTAGTAATTTCTTGTGTTCCTGCTAACAATTTAATGCCTGTGGCAATAGTGGCAGGGTCTAAAGCTGTGGAGAATAAAAGGGAAATGCTACGGTCTACAGGAATAGACGCTGTAATATCTCCTGTGAGGTTAAGTTGAAGGGAACCAGCGAAAGCAGACTCCAATTGGAGTGCCTCGGCCGAAGGTTCATCAGATTTACAGCCTAAAAGGCTAGTAATTAATAAGATGTATAATAGCCTAATTCTCATTAATTGGTTGGGGTTTTAGAAACGATTGGGGACTCTAGCTGAAGCCAAATTCCCCAATCGACTCTTAATTGATAGTCAGCTGCTTAACGCGCTGCTTTAATTGCATCTACTTCTGCTTGAGTAAGGGCTTTGTCGAAAATTCTAAGCTCATCCATTAAGCTTAGGTCAGACTTATGACCCCATTCGTTAAATCTAGGCGCACCAGAACCAATAGACATGATGTCACAGTTGGCCCAGCTGAAGCCTTCAGGTAAATCAGATTCTGAAACCATTACGCCATCTATGTATACTCTTGCTACGGAGCCAGAGATAGTAAAGGCCATATGAATCCAGTCGGTTTGTGTAGTAGGGTCTACATCTGCAGCTGCGGCACCGTCTACCCAAACTTCTCCAGCACCAGTTCCTACATTTAGTTTGAACCTCTGCTTGCCACCAGCATTTTCTCTAAAGAACCTAAAGCCACTAGTTCGCAAGTTTTGAGTGTTAGGATAGTCAGCGTTTTCAGTATGCGGAGGGCCAACCACTAGAATACCAGCTCTGTCTGGAGTAGCATTTACTTTATACCAGAAAGAAGCGCTGAATTCATCAAATTCAATTCCGTTAGATGGGAAGGTTGCGTAAGCATCGGTAGCAGCTTGGAAAGCTCCACTGCCTCTTAGGCCTTCACCAGCAAGGTTGATTGAACCTACTTGAGTAGCAGCCAATCCTGAAGCAGCGTCTACGTAGTTGCTTTCAAAGTCCATGTAGAACTTTTCGCCAAACTCACCATTATAGACGGTTCCACCTTCATCGTTAATGATGGTAAGAATTTCTGTCTGAGAAAGGCTTTTGTTGAAGAGTCTTAGCTCATCCATTAAGCTTCTGTCAGATAGGTGTCCCCATTCGTTAAATCTTGGAGAACCAGACATAATAGAAAGGATGTCGCAGTTGGTCCAATCTACACCAGAAATAGCAGTGTTTTTAACTGGCTGACCGTTGATGTAGACAATCGCTTCGCTGTTCGATATAGTGAAGGCAAAGTGTACCCACTCTCCTGAGTTAGGTGCTACATCTGCAGCAGCTCCACCGTCTATCCAAGCATCGCTAGTTCCATTTCCAACATTCAGCTTGAAGCGTTGTTTACCAGCTACATTTTCTCTGAAGAATCTGAAACCACTTGTTCTGTCGTTCTGAACATCAGGGTAATTTGCATGATCTGTGTCTGGCGGGCCTACAACTAATATACCTGCTCTGTCAGGGTCATCGTTCACCTTCATCCAGAATACAGCACTAAACTCGTCATCCAAAATATCGCTAACTGGTATGGTTAGGTAAGAATCTGTAGCTCCAGCCAAGGCATTGCCACCTACTTTACCTTCTCCTGCAAAGCCCATATTTCCTACCTCAGTAGGGAACCTAACATTTACAAGTTCAACATTGTCATTGTCGAACGGCATGTAGAAGATCTCTCCATCATACTTAGTTACATAAGGAGGAATCTTAGAGAAGTTAATGGTTTCAGTAGTAGACTTTCCATTAATATCAGTTGCAGTCACCACTAAAGTATGGTCACCATCTGCTAATTCTGAATAGGTATATTCACCAACGAATTTCCTGTAATCTACAAAGTCTGAGAAGCTAGCTATTTCAGCACCATCTAAGGTGAGGGTAATGGTAGCTAGTTCTATATCGTCAGTAGCTTCAAATTCAATATTAACTGAAGTTACACTCTCGTAAACCTGTATTTCAGTACCATTTGCAGGGTAGTTTACGGTTACTTCAGGAGCAGCAGTGTCTTCTCCTGGTTCAACCGTTTTTATTTCGTCTAGAAAGGCATCCTTACACCCAGCAATTAAGAAGATGAGTAAGGTGCTTAGAAATAATGATTTTATAATTCTCATATCGTTTATTCTTAATTGTCAGATAATTGAGTTAACAAGTCTAGTTGAGCCAATGGGTAAGGCAAATACTGATCGTCAGTACCGAAGGTTCTTCCATCTCTGTTCAATTCAGTAGTACGACCGTTTCTTACTACATCGTAAAAACGAATTCCCCACTCAAGACCAAATTCAGCAAACTTCTCGTTCAGTACATCGTCTAGCGTTACTGTGGCAAGGTCTGTAAGACCAGCTCTTCCTCTTACTTCGTTTACTGCGTCTACAGCGCTCATTGCAGAACTGGTTGCACCACTTACTAGTGCTTCTGCATGCATTAGTAGAATTTCAGAGTATCTGATCACCAATACGTTTTTGTTTTCACCGTATCGAACTCTGCCTGTAGTTAACTGATTAGATGGAAGGTAGTGCTTACCACTAGAGAATTTAGCTCTTGGGTTTGGCTGAGCGTCTGTTCTACCTATTACATCACCATCGCGAGTTGTGTTAGACACAAAAGCAGGAAGGTTGGTGTAATTAGGGTCTGACTGAATCATTTCAATTCCTTCTCTGGTAAAGAGTACACTTGTTTCTAGTCTGACAGTCTCATTTCTATCTAACATAAACTTGATGTACTTCATAGAAGGCTCCCAGAAACCCCAGCCTGCGCCAGAACCAGCTACTGCTGGAGTCCAGTTATTAGGGCCGAAGAATTGGTGTAGATAGTACTCTGCATTACCTGAACTCTGACCAAAGTCTGAGTACTGGAACTCTAAAAGGCTCTCATTGCTAAGCTTACCAGGAACCTTGAATAGTTCGTAGTAGTCATTGTAAAGCTCAAAAGCACCTGAGCTAATGATTTCGCCAGTAGCATCTGCCACACCCTGGTAGTTTTTCATTTCAAGGTTAGCCATAGCTTTTACTGCTAAAGCTGTGTACTTGGTTATTCCACCTTTGATATCAGTTCTCTGGTTAGGACGAATGCTTGCTAATAATGGAGCAGCTTCATCCATTAAGTCTGAGATGTGTTGCATCACTTCTTGCTGAGAAGAAACAGGAGTGGTGTAAAGATCATCAGTTTGAGAACTTGTAGGAATCAATATATCTCCCCATAATCTTGAAAGTTGGAGTAACTCCCAACCAATCATTACCTTGATTTCTGCAATGTATTGATCTCCTTCTGCTGGGTTAGCAGCATTGGCCTGATACTTGGCAATTTCTTCCATAGCGCCATGCCATTTTATGATGTCATCATAGAAGTTCAACCAAGTAGAGTTGTACATCCAGAATGAACGATCGTATCTGAACTGGTCAGTTTCAGTTAAAGGAAACTGATCTCCCGCAGGGTTAACATCATCACCTCTTACAGAGATAATAGGGAAGGTTTCCCACTGAAGGTCGTAAAGCAAATCGTATGCTCCAATGCGCAATAAAGGCATGTTCTCGGTTAAGGTGTAATCTGTACCTTCAACAAGCACTTGACCTTCCAACGGATCGTCCAATGAATCATCGCAAGCCGTTGCAAACACTAATGTGAGCGAAAGGGCGAATAGACTTTTGAAATATTGTAACTTATTCATTTTCAATCTCTTTTATCTTAAAATTTGATATTTAAACCTAGGGTGTAAACAGCAGGGATTGGATATGTCTGTCTATCGATTCCGTTAGCTACTTCTGGGTTGAAACCATTGTAGTTAAACAGGGTCAACGGCTTTTCTGCCGTGAACGTGATGCGGGTTTCAGGTATTTCTGTACCTAAAACAGTCTGGTTGATTAGGTTATAAGAGAGTCGAATGTTCTGGATTCTGAAGTATGAGCCATCTTCTACAAAGTAGTCGCTCATGCTCTGGTTCCAACCTTTTCTTAGACCAGCAGCAGAAGGGTATTTGTTAGAAGTTCCTTCACCTGTCCAAAGGTTTTCGGCAAGCTCAGCATCAATGTTAGTATCTGTAGTAAAGATGATTTCACCTCTTTTTCTATTCAGAATGCTATGTCCAGACATTCCTTGGAAGTCTGCAGAAAGGTCGAAGTTCATGTAGCTTACTGCAAAGTTGAACCCGTACGTTAAAGTTGGTAAGTAAGAACCTAGAACAACTCTGTCTTGGTCGTCAATTACACCATCTTGGTTCTGATCTTTGAATTTGTAGTCTCCTGGCTCAATGCCTGAGTCTGTTACAAATTCTGAAGTGTAACCATAGTTGTCAATGTCTGACTGATTTTGGAAAATACCGTCTGTCTCATAACCAAAGAATGCCTGTAATGGCTGACCAATAATTGATCTTTGACGGAACTCAGCAGAACCAGCATCTAAGTATTGTGGGCCACCAAGGCTCAATACCTCATTGTTCAACGTAGCTAGGTTACCACCAACGCTATATCTTACATCACCAATTTCGTCAGACCAGTTAAGAGCCAATTCGAAACCTTCGTTTCTGAAGCTACCTGCACTACGTCTTACATTAGATCTAATAAGAGGAAGAATAATAGTTACTGAAGCGTCTTTAGTATCTCTCTGGAAGTAGTCAGCCTCTACAGAAAGTCTTTCGTTAAACATTCTAGCACTCACACCAATGTTCAACTCTTCTGTAGTTTCCCATCTATCTACATAGTCAAAGGTTGGGATTACTACGTTTCCAGATACTCTTTCGCCATCAATAGCAACAAATCTCTGATCGATAGTTGGCTCACCAACTGATGCAGCAACACCATCGTTACCAAGCTGACCCCAACCACCTCTTACTTTAAGGAAGTCTACAGCAGATACATCGAAGAAGTCTTCTTCGGTAAGTACCCAACCAGCACCAACTGTGAAGAAGTCACCCCATTTTTGCTGGAATTTGTTGTTACCATCTCTTCGGTAAGTTCCATAAAGTAGGTATCTGTCGTCAAAGTTATAGGCTAGTCTAGAGAAGTAAGAAGAACCGTAAAGCTTGCTTCCGTAGTCACCATAAGCAGTTTCATCTCTAGTTTGAGTTAATGAGATATACCATAACTCTTCATTTAATCTGCTAGGAGAAGGGAAAAGCTCGGTACCACCGGCAAACACACCTTCGCTTGTTTCAGATCTGTAAGAATAACCAGCTACTGCAGTTACGTTATGCTTTCCTGCAAACTGCTTATTGAATGTTAAGTAGTTGTCGGAGATTTGGTTAAAGCTGGTTGCGTGGCTTCTATTAATTGAAGAAACGCGCTCAGTTACACCATCATTGAAGTCGAAATTTAAGTTTCTTGAGTTTACCTGAGAGAAGCTGTAGTTATAAGCTGTTCTGAACTTTAAAGTCTCAGGGATAATATCCAATTCTGCATAGAAATTGGCCAAGAACTTGTTGATTTTGTTTCTGTTGTCATTGTAGTAGAGGTCGAACAAAGGGTTTTGAGAACCTCTGTAGCCTAATACCTGAGCGTTACCAAACCTGTTAGGAGAGGCTGCCGTGTTTAAGTCGTCATAAACTGGTAGAATAGGAACAGCAAAGAAACTCTTGAACCAAACCGAGTTTTCGCCAACATATTGAGTTCCGTTACTAATGTTGATGTTACCACCAACTCTGAAGTTTTCACTTACATCATAGTCGATTTTAGAACGTAAGTTTACACGCTCATACTCGTTTCTAGTAAACTTCATTAAACCGTCTTGCTTAAAGTAGCTCACTCCAAGAGAGTATCTGGTGTTGTCGCTACCTCCGTTTACAGAAAGCGTATGGTTTTGCTGAGGGGCGTAAGACTCCATTACTTCTCCATACCAGTCGGTATTAACGTTTGGAATGTTCGGATCGATTCTGCTTCTACCGAACCTCTGTAAGGCATTGTCGATAAATGCAGCATCGGCACTAGAGCCTGTAGCTAAAGCATAGTTAGTGAATTGCTGAGCGTTAGCCACTTTCAATACGTTTTGGGCAGTTTGAATACCGTAGTATCCGTTGTAAACGATTTCAGCGGGCTTATTATAACTTCCTGATTTAGTTTCGATCAGGATTACACCGTTTGATGCTCTTACACCATAAATAGCGGAAGCAGATGCATCTTTCAATACCGAGATTGAAGCGATGTCGGAAGTGTTTAGAAAGTCGATGCTGTTAAAAAACATACCATCAACCACATATAGAGGGGCTGCATTACCTTCTAAAGATCCAACTCCACGAACTCTAACTGTAGGAGCTGCACCAGGAGCACCGCTACTTACAATCTGCAGTCCTGGAACTTTACCTTGAAGCGCCTGCATGGCTTGCGCAGTTGGTACTTTAGCGATTTCTTCGCTTTTCACAGTAGAGATTGAGGAGGTAATGTCTTTCTGTTCTTGGCTACCATAACCAACTACTACAATTTCTCCCAATTCACTCACATTTGGAGAAAGCGTAACATTGATTGTGGTCTGATTGCCCACAAGAACTTCTTGCGTAACAAAACCAACGAAACTAAATACGAGAACCGCTTGATTGTTAGATACCTGAAGTCGGTATTTACCATCAAGGTCAGTAGTCATACCATTGTTAGTGCCCTTTTCGCGGACAGTAACACTTGGTAGAGGTTGTCCATCTTCTGCAGACAACACAGTTCCTGATACCTGTACAGTCTGCGCACTGAGAGGTTGGCTCAGGGCAAACAGTAGAAGTAAAGGAAGTACTTTAAAGTACGAGCTTAGAGTTTTCTTCATGCCTTATTCATTTGTTTTGGTAATAGGTAAAGTCGTGCGAGTAAATCGTTTGAATTACACTATGTAATTGTAATCGTTGTGTTAAAAACTGTCAAGAAGTGGAAAATAAAATCGCTTTTTTATGCGCTTAAAACGGCCTTTTTGGGAGGTGTTTTTTGCGCCTTAATCTCATTAAAAAACGGCCTTTAATTTGGTTTAAACAGTGAAAACGTTTGCATATCCCTCTTTGGTAACAAGATTGAATTAGGGGCTAATTTATGTGTGAGCTGAATAGGTTGTGAACCAAAACTGTTGTTGAGTTTTTGGCATCGCCATCGTAAACGTTTTCAATCTTCTTTTTAAAATTCCAGATGGTGTTACGCCTTAAGTCTAACATTTCTGAAAGCTGATCTAATGTGTATTCCTTTTGTCTATTATTTGTGACGTACAGAATGAAGAAGGCTTTGTCTATTGGAAAACGAATGCCGTGGAAAATGGAGTTACTGGTAACCGATTCATTGTAGCCGCACTTAGTGCACCTTCTCATAAATTTAGTCTTTCCTTCATTGTATTTTGTGTTGCTACACTTGGCACAATGGTAGCCATCGCCCCACTTAAGCTTTTCTAGAAACCTGTAGCAAGTAGGCTGATCTGGAAATATTTTCTGAAACTGCTCATAGCTCAGATTCTTGTTGATAAGTCTGTCTTGTAGAATTTCTTTTATATTGTTCTTTAGCTTCCAGTTGTCTAAATCGAGCTTTGAATTGATTGCGTTGATGTCTTTAGTTTGCTCAATTAGCTTTTGATTGGTAGAGGCCAAGAGAAGGTTTTTCTCTTCAAGCTGGCGAGTCCTTTCCTTGATCTTCTCTTCCAGTTCTCTGTTTACCTTGTCTTTCAGCTCTGCATTCTCCTTTTGTTGGTTTATTATTCTCTGTAATGCTCTATCTCTGTTCGACTTAAGAATTCTAACTCTATCGCTGAGTGCAAACGTTAGGAATATCATTTCTAGCAAAAAGCAAATATGAAGGCTGTAATAGCTTATGGTTACTAATGGTATAACGGATAGGTAGATGAGGGCCTTAGTTAAGAAACCTAGAAAGAGAATACCATAGGCCACCACAAAGAACCTTGCAGGTTTAAAGCCTTTTAACCATACCCGAATGCCAGAATAGAAGATTAAAGAAAGGGGAATGATTTCTATGTTGCGATATTCAAAAATTGAATGGTCGAAAACTAAGGCATATAGGAATATGAGGCTTCTTACTGCGAGCGTACCCAGTAGTAATTTATCTAACTGAGGTGCTTTGGTGCTGGTGGTTAAAAACCTTCTAGAAAACAATAAGGACCAAAAGATAAGCGAGAATAAGGCCGTACCGTAAGCAATTTGGTTCCACTGAGGCCAATTAGGCCATAGATATTGATAGGCTATGCCGTCTACGCACATGGCATAGACGCCCACACTCAAAATATAGAAAGTGTAGAGGAGGTATTTCTGTTCTCTTATGGCAAAGAAAATCAACATGTTATAGATGGAAATGATGAAGATCATTCCATAAAAGATGCCGTATAAGAAGTATTCATTTAGAGCATATCCGACAAACTGGTTAACTGTTCTGATGGAAACCCTTAGGTCAGCATACAGGTGAGATTGAACCCTAAAGTAGACTTCCTGCTGACCTTCTAGTTCTGAATCTATTATCCATTGAAAGTTTTTGTGGTTGAAAGATTTGTCTTTAAAAGGGATGGCATCTCCTACATGGTACTGTTTGTAGGTTCCGTCTTCTTGAGGAAAGTAAGCCCAGATGTGGTCTATGGTTTGGTCATAGAATTCTATCATCCATTCCTTTTCAAGGTCTCTTGCTACAAGCAATGGTACCTTTATCCAATAGGTGCAGGTGGTGCAGTAATCTTTTGGTTTGTAGCCAGGAGTTATTAGAAACTGCTTCTGAGAGTTTCTTACTAACTCAAAAGACATAGACCCAGTGCTGTCTATGAGAATGGGTAAATCATTAAATGCGAGGAGAAACCTATCGCTAGAATCGTCTATAAATATTCTTTCCCTTGAGTTTTGGTAGGGGCTAAAGAAGTTTAGCAACAAGGAAATAATGAAAGCTTTTACAAATAGCATGGGTCCAACAGTAGACTCTCTTTTATCTAATGTACAAAATTAGCAACCAAACGATTGGTTAAGGTGTGTCTACTGTCTTTTAAGAACTTAAGAAGCTTTTTCTAAAGAAATTGGTTCGGCAGCTTTTCCGTCTATGCGTTTAGCATGGTTTTTTCGCTGAATATTGCCGACCATATTGGCCACTCTGTTTCTGCTTAGTAAGCGTGGTAAAAAAGCACTCAGCTTATTCCAGAAGCCTGGTATTAAGACAACTTTTCCACTCATTAATCCTTCATAGCCAAATTCAGCAACGCTCTTTGCATCGGCAATATTGAATTTTATGTTCGGGTTTTCATTTCCATTAGACTTTGCAAAGTTAGTCCTTGTCATACCGGGGCATAAAACAGCCACATGAACGCCATTAGCCCTAACCTCGTTTGCTAATGCTTGTGAGAAGTTCAATAAATAGGCTTTAGAGGCATGATAGGTAGACATAAGTGGCCCTGGCACAAAAGCGGCAACTGATGCATTATTCAGAATGTAGCCTACTTTTCTTTCTACCATTCCTGGCAATATCCTTTTCATTAACTCTGTGGCTGTAACCATATGAACCTGAAGCATGGCTTTGTCTTTTGCCCAGCTACTTTGAGCGAAATAACCGAAATTTCCGAAGCCGGCATTGTTGAAAAGGAGCTCTACTTCAATATGCTCTCTATCTATAAAGCTACAAATGCTATTAGTTGCCTCAGGGTCTGATAAGTCTTGAGAAAAGATTTTGATGTCTACTGAATACAATGATTCAAGACTACTTTTAGCAATTTCTAGAGACTGAAAGTTGATGTCTATAAGGAGTAGGTTGTAACCATTGAGGGCACAAACATTGCAGAACTCTAAACCTATGCCACCAGCAGCTCCTGTTACAAGTGCTGTTTTCTTCATCTCGGAAATTTAACAAATAAAAAAAGGAACCCAACTGAGTCCCTTTTCAATCTCTATAAGTTGAACCCTTAGGCCAAGTATTTTTCTACTGGAACGTAGTCTAAATCGAAAGCCTCAGCAACCGCTTCATAAACTACATCACCGTTAACTACGTTCAAGCCTTTTTCTAGCTCTTTGTTTTCCTGACAAGCCTTCTTCCAGCCTTTGTTAGCTAGCTGAATAGCGTAAGGAAGTGTGGCGTTAGTAAGAGCAATGGTAGAAGTATAAGGTACAGCTCCTGGCATGTTTGCAACACAGTAGTGCACAATATCATCGATAATAAAAGTTGGATTTTCGTGCGTTGTTGGAGTACAAGTCTCGAAACAGCCACCTTGATCTACAGCAACATCTACCAATACAGTACCTGGTTGCATTTCTTTCAACATGTCTCTGGTGATTAGCTTAGGCGCTTTAGCACCAGGAAGAAGTACAGAGCCAATGATTAAATCCATGTGAGGGATAAGCTCACGAATGTTTACTTCATTAGAGTATCTTGTAACCACATTAGGAGGCATAACGTCATTAAGGTATCTCATTCTGTCTAGGTTCACATCCATAATGGTTACTTGAGCACCTAAACCTGCAGCCATTTTTGCGGCTTGAGTTCCTACAATACCGCCACCTAGAACTAATACTTTACCAGGAGAAACACCAGGTACTCCTCCAAGGAGAACACCTTTACCCATAATTGGCTTCTCTAAGTATTTTGCACCTTGCTGAGTGGCCATTCTACCTGCTACTTCAGACATAGGAATCAACAGAGGAAGGCTTCTATCTGCTTTTTCAACTGTTTCGTATGCCAAACAAACAGCACCACTTTCAATCATGGCGTGTGTTAATGGCTCGTAAGATGCGAAGTGGAAATAAGTGAATACCAATTGATCTTTCTTGATGAGTTTGTACTCAGGCTCAATAGGTTCTTTCACCTTCATGATCATTTCGGCTTTGTCATATACAGCCTCAATGCTTGGTAGTATATTGGCACCAACTTCCTCATAAGCTTCATCAGGGAAACCGCTGTTTAAGCCGGCATTAGTTTGTATATAAACTTCGTGACCACGTTTGATCAACTCTAGTGCTCCACCAGGGGTTAGAGACACTCTATTCTCGTTGTTTTTAATTTCTATTGGAACGCCAATGATCATGTCTAATGAGTTTAAAATTTTGAGTGGCAAATATAGTAAGCGGATATTACAAACGTTTGCCGTTCGGCCTAAAAACGCCCATTTTACTGAGAATCAGAATGATGTATTTCGAAAGTTGAAAACTATGAAATTTTCTTTTACAGCCTAATATTTAAAAGAAATAAAATTTGTCATAGATTCGTTTTGGCCAATAAAAATGATGAAAAATTACGCTTTGCGGTATTTTATTCTAAAAATGTCTCGAAAAATAAGGGTTTGCCAAATTTGATTTGTCTCTTATTCTGGTTACATTTGTTAGACGTAATAGTACGTAGAAATTTAAAATTTCATGCTTGTGGGAGAATCAAAGACTGTTAGTAAGAAGAAAATAAACGCGCAGGAAGTATTAGAAGATTATAAACTAGCGGTTGAAAGTAGGGAAGCCAGTATAATTGGTAGAAAAGAGGTCTTTATGGGTAAAGCCAAATTCGGAATTTTTGGCGATGGTAAAGAGCTCCCTCAGATTGCAATGGCTAAGGTTTTCAGAAACGGAGATTTCCGTTCTGGTTACTACCGAGATCAAACGTTTATGTTCGCTATTGGTGAGCTTACAGTTCAGCAATATTTCGCGCAGCTTTATGCACATACTTCTGTAGAGGCAGATCCTGCTTCTGGTGGTCGTTTAATGAATGGTCACTTTGCTAACAGATTGCTAGATGAGCAGGGCAATTGGAAGTCTCAGACTTCTATGAAAAACTCAAGCTCAGATATTTCTCCAACAGCAGCGCAAATGCCAAGATTAGTTGGTTTAGCGTATGCCAGCAAGCTCTACAAGCAAAATCAAGACCTACACCAGTTTACCGATTTCTCTATAAAGGGTAATGAAGTTGCCTTCGGTACTATCGGAAACGCTTCAACTTCAGAAGGGCACTTCTTTGAATCTATTAATGCGGCTGGCGTGCTACAGGTGCCAATGGTTATGGCCGTTTGGGACGATGAATATGGTATTTCGGTTCCACAGGAATATCATACCACCAAAGGCAGTATTTCTGAGTTTTTAGCCGGAATTCAGAGAGATAAAGACAATAAGGGGTACGAAATAATAAAGGCTAAAGGCTGGGATTATGAAGGGCTCAAAGCTGCTTTCCAAAAGGCAGAAAAGGTGGCTCGCGAAGAGCATGTTCCAGTATTGGTGCACGTTCAAGAGGTTACTCAACCACAAGGACACTCTACTTCTGGTTCACACGAGAGGTATAAGACTAAAGAAAGATTAGAGTGGGAAAAAGCCCACGACTGTCTAGTGAAGTTCAAGGAGTGGATCTTAGAAAACAATGTAGCGTCTGAGGAAGAACTAAAGCAATTGGAGAAAGAAGCAAAAGATGCGGCCAAGTCGGCAAGAGTGGCTGCATGGAATGCTTTCCTACAAGATATTAAGAAAGACCAAGAAAAGGCGGTTGAAATTATTGAAGCGCTGGCTCAAGAAAGTGAGCATGGTGGTCAAATAATTCAGATCGTTTCTGAGCTTAAGAAAACCCTAAACCCAATTCGTTTAGATACTTATAAGGCTGTAAAGAAGGTTTTACGCCTAACCAGAAATGAAAATACTTCTTCTAGAGCTTCTCTTGTTGCTTGGTTAAAGAAAAGTGATGAGGAGAATTATAGAAGATTTAGCTCTCATGTAATGAGTGAGTCTGAAGAGGCTTCTCTTAAAGTTGAAGAGGTAAAGGCATCTTTCTCTGAATCTTCTCCTTTGGTAGATGGTAGAGAAGTTCTACAAGCCTGCTTTGATGCTGCGTTAAGCAGAGATCCACGAGTAATTGCTTTTGGTGAAGATGTTGGTAAGATTGGCGATGTTAACCAGGCTTTTGCTGGTCTTCAGGCTAAGTATGGTGAACTAAGGGTTACTGATACTGGTATCCGTGAGGCCACCATTATTGGTCAAGGTATTGGGGCGGCCTTAAGAGGCTTGAGGCCAATAGCTGAAATTCAGTATTTGGATTATTTGCTTTATGCCATTCAAACCCTAAGTGACGATTTGGCTACTCTGCAGTACAGAACTGTAGGAGGTCAAAAGGCTCCTTTAATTATTAGAACTAGAGGACACAGGTTAGAAGGTGTTTGGCACTCAGGTTCTCCAATTGGAATGATTTTGAATAGCCTTAGAGGTATCAATGTGTTGGTGCCGCGAAATATGACTCAGGCTGCTGGTTTCTACAATACAATGCTCAAGTCGGACGACCCAGCATTGATTATCGAATGTCTGAACGGTTATAGACTTAAGGAGAGAATTCCAGATAACATTGGTGAGTTTACCGTGCCTGTTGGTGTGCCAGAGGTGATCAAAGAAGGTTCAGATGTTACCGTAATTACTTACGGTTCTATGTGCAGAGTTGTTGAGCAAGCTGCTGAAGAACTGCAAGAAGTAGGAATCTCGGTTGAAATTATTGATGTACAATCTCTTCTTCCTTTCGATGTACATCACTCCATTGTTGAGTCGTTGAAGAAGACTAATAGAGTAGTATTTGCCGATGAAGACGTACCAGGTGGTGCTTCTGCTTACATGATGCAGAAGGTACTTGAGGAGCAAAATGGATACTTCCACTTAGATTCTCAGCCTGTTACTATTACCGCAGCAGAACATAGACCAGCTTATGCATCTGATGGCGACTATTGGTCTAAACCTAGCGTAGAGACGGTCTTTGAAAAGGTGTACGATTTAATGGGCGAAGTAGAGCCAGATAGGTTCCCTAAGCTTTACTAAAGTTTAGGGGGCTTAGTTTACCTCTCGTCTAATACTTTGAAGAGTAAATTCAGGGCTCTCACCTACATTGCTAGTGTTCAGAGCCCTATCTCTTATCTTAAATTCCAGTTTAATGGTATCTGTTCTAAACAGAGGTAGAAATATGCCAGAAACCATATCATAGGTGATAACTCCCTCAATAGGTCGGTTTGAGTTTCTAACTATAGAACAAGGATTGTCTTCAGAAGATAGACAAGGGAATCTACCATCGAAAGATATACCGCAGAAGGTGTTCTCGTTGGCGCTTCCTGCAGGCTGGGCTCTTAAATCTACTTCTTCAAAAGTTCCATTCCGCTTTACAAAAAAGTCTACTTCAATATTGAATTGATTTTCATTGAAGTTTATCAACAAGGTGTCGGCAAAATCACCATCGCCATTTACATCTAAGTTCTCCTTATCTTCAACTATGTAATCTAGACAGGTGAATGGTGGGTCTTCTGGGCGTTGACCAAACTGGACAAGTTCGCCATTTTCTTCAACCAAGTTATATGGAGCATAAGGCCCAGAAGCTTCTTCTCCTGAAAGGCCCAAGTCACCATCGCCATCTTGAATGTTGATAGAAAGTTTTAGGGTGTTTTCCTCAAATAGTGGGTCTCCAGCATTTTTTACTTCAAATACCACATCGGCAAAACTAACCTCAGGTGTTACTGGCAAATCGGGTGGTCTGTTACAGGCCAAAATGGCCATACTAAGAAGAAATGCAAAAACTAACGATTTCGAGAAGCTTAATCTCATGGATTACCTTTATATGAATACAATTATAATAATATTTGCCCTAAGTGAATCATCACCTCAGGCTGTATAACGAATGCTCCAATTCAATAGTTTAATAGACAGAATAAAAACAGTTGGCCCAAATACCTTTGAGGCGCTGGCCATAGATATCTTTAAGCTTCAGTATACCCATAATCTGGTTTATAAAGAGTGGTGCGATTCTTTAAAGAAGACACCTAACTTGGTTGAGCGGTTGGAGCAAGTTCCTTTTCTTCCTATAGAGTTTTTTAAATCTCATGATATCCGAACAGGAAGTTGGAATGAACAATTGGTATTTGAGAGCAGTGGTACTACTGGTTCAGAAACTAGCAAGCATTTCGTACACAGTGAGTCTTTGTATCTAGAAAACTGCGTTACTGCTTTTGAAAAGGAGTACGGTGAATTATCTGATTATGTGATTCTGGCCTTGCTTCCCTCATATTTAGAGAGAGGTAATTCTGGCCTAATTTCAATGGTCAATCATTTTATTCAGAAGACGGAATCGGAAGAGTCAGGGTTTTACTTAAACGAGTTTCAGCAGTTGTATGATCATCTCTTAAGCTTAAAAGAGACTGGTAAGAAAGTAATTTTGTGGGGTGTGACTTTCGCCTTGTTGGATTTTGCTGAAGAGTACTCCATAAATTTTCCAGATCTAATTATCATGGAAACCGGTGGAATGAAGGGTAGGAGAGAAGAGCTAGTGCGTTCGGAAGTTCATAATAGGTTGCAAGATGCTTTTGGAGTGGTATGTATTCATTCAGAATATGGTATGACGGAACTGTTTTCTCAGGGCTATTCTAAAGGACAGGGTGTGTTTCAGTGCAGTAATACTATGGCTGTAATGGGAAGAGATATGAATGATCCCCTTAACTATCCTTCTAAGAACAAAACGGTGGCCCTGAATGTGATTGACTTGGCTAACATTTATACCTGCTCATTCATTGAAACCAAAGACCTAGGCTCTGTATATAGTGATGGTAGTTTTGAGGTAAAGGGAAGGTTAGATAACTCCGATATTAGAGGGTGCAACCTTTTAGTAGTTTAAAATAATTGGAAGTTCAGCCCGTTAAATCAAAGATTATATTCATCAACAAGGCTGAAAAATAATTTGAATTTTTATCTTTAAGCCACAATTCTAGATCATGAAGAAGAAACAACTGATCATTTTGCTAGTATCTCTGGCCTTCTTAGGAATCACTTCTTGCGCTCAAGAACTATGTCCTGCTTACGTAAAAGTAGATAAGCAGGAGAAAAAAGAAGAAAAGAAAGAGGGTCAGTTCTGATTAAATCAGGTACTTCTTTACATCTTCTTCACCGATTTCCTCTCCGCACATTATCACAAGCCTTTCTGTTACGTTGCGTAACTCTCTGATATTTCCAGACCAATCGTAGTCTTGTAAGGCTTTAATGGCTTTTTCGTTCAACGACTTCTTTTTGGTGCCATATTCTTGGGCAATATCTTCTAAGAATTTATCGACCAATAAAGGAATGTCGTCTTTTCTGTCTTTCAAAGGTGGAACCTGAATGACAATTACGCTTAGTCTATGATATAAGTCTTCTCTGAACCTGTTCTCTGCAATCTCCTTTCTTAGGTCTTTATTGGTTGCGGCAAATACACGCACATTTACGTTGATGTCTTTATCTCCACCAACACGGTTGATTTTATGCTCTTGTAGTGCTCTAAGAACTTTAGCTTGAGCAGAAAGGCTCATGTCTCCGATTTCGTCCAAGAAAAGCGTTCCCTCCGTGGCTTGTTCAAATTTTCCAATTCTTTGTTTGTGGGCTGAAGTAAACGCTCCTTTCTCGTGACCGAAAAGCTCACTTTCAATGAGTTCGGCAGGAATGGCCGCGCAGTTCACTTCAATGAACGGGGCAGAGGCTCTGTTGCTTCTTTCATGAAGACCTCTAGCCACCAACTCCTTACCACTTCCGTTGGGGCCTGTAATCAAAACCCTAGCATCAGTAGGACCTACCTTGTCCATCATTTCTTTTACTTCAGACAAAGCAGCAGTCTCGCCAATCATTTCATACTTCTTGGAAAGCTTCTTTTTAAGCGTTTTAGTCTCAGTGACTAAAGATGACTTGTCCAAAGCATTTTTAACCGTAAGCAGGAGTCTGTTCAAATCTGGTGGCTTCGGCACAAAGTCGAAAGCGCCCATTTTGGTAGCGTCCACAGCTGTTTCAATAGTACCATGCGCAGAGATCATGATGAACTGAGTATCTATGCCTGCCATCTGAACGCGCTCAAGCAATTCAATACCATCCATCTTTGGCATTTTTACATCGCAGAGAGCAATGTCAAACTTATCTGAAATCAGTTTTTCAAGTCCCTCCTGGCCATCTTTGGCTTCATCGATAGTGTACTTCTCGTATTCGAGAATTTCTCTGAGTGTACTTCTTATGCTTTGCTCGTCATCAATGATCAGGATTTTTGCCATATCTCTGGTGAATTAGTGGATTAGTAAATTGGGTAATTAGTTTGTGCTTTACTCTTCTAGCGAAAATAGTGCTAAAATTGAAAACAGGTGAGTGTTTATGCTGTGAATTACCAATAAACTGGTTTTACTTCACCAAACACAATAAAAAGAAAAAGATATAGACCTGTAAGCCGGGTTCTGTCTACTCCCTTTTGGGATGATCTTATCATTTATCTAGTCCTGACATTACTATCAGGATCAATCTGCCTACCCTCTTGTATCGGGCGGGTACCCTCAAGCACAAGTATACGTGGCATTTCACCGCATAGAGTTTACCTGATTTCACTACAGCATTACCTGTACATTCTTTCTGTTGCACTTGTCCTCTCCGTCAGTTGACGAATGACGGCCGTTAGCCGCTATGCTTCCCTGTGGTGCCCGGACTTTCCTCCCTTCTGATTACTCAGAACAGCGATAAGACGGTCTATATCGCTGCAAATATAGTTGAATGGTTGGGTTTACAGTATGGCAGAGAGGTCAAAGCTTTTCTGATTGTTGTCAATATCTGTAATGAGAAGACTGTAATCACAAGCTCCCGATCCAAAATCAATGGTGGTGGTTTCTTTTTGAGCTACTTCTTGAATAGAAAAAGCTCCACTTTTCGGGAAGTACGTTTCATTCAGCCAGCAGTTAAATGTGTTCAACAAAGTGGAAGGTGTACTTAAGTTGAATGCTTTCTGACCAGAGATTTCGAACCTGTAATTATTTGAAGCGAAGTAATCGAGCTCAGTAGTTTCGAATTGGCTGCCATTTTTCTTAGCGTAGTTAACTTCACGGTTACCTGTGAAAATGGAGCTTTCTGAATTTATAGTTAGCTCTAGGTTCGAAAAAGAGAGACTGTATCTTTTGGTATCAGTTGAATTGGTTTGAGATATATTTTCAATCCTTATTTGACCATGCAATCCTAAACCATTAAGATGATAGTTTCTTAAAACGACAGTTACAACGTTACCAATCTTGTCATCAGGATCTGAATAGTTCAGCTCAATCTGCCCTCGTCTAATCTTTTGAGAATCATCAGTACATCCGTTACCATAGTTTAATAGTAGAATGTTTAAGTCGGTATCAAGTTGTTGGTTGGCACATTCACCTCTCCCTGCGAATACATTGTAGTCTTCATGGGTAGAAACCACACCTTGATCACGCTCATGAAGAGAGTGGAGAAGGTTAAAGACAATTCCTTCAACATCGTGAATCATAAACTCAAAGGCTAATGGCTCTTTCACTCCTTCAGGAATGTCGAACTGTTCTTCTACGGTAGGGATAGGGTTTACCTTAGAGCAGCCAAAAACAAGTATGGAAACAATGATGAACTTTACTGAAGACTTAGCTTGCATGTGTATTTAGATTGAATTCAGATGGAATAACGTAAGTAAGAACAGCTTAGTGTTAGAAATAAAGAATGTGGCCAGTTACTTTACCTTGACTCAATTGCAGAGTTGGGGCTGGTAGTCTAATGAAATCGGTTAAGAAGAGAACAGTTTTCAAAAATCTACTGCTGGTTTGAATGTGGCTTAAGTCGAAATCTAAACCCAAATAATATTGTCTATAGTTATTGAAGCCAGCAGCTTCATTTTCACGGTTTCGGGCAAAAATCATTTGATGTGCCCCATAACCCAAGGCCAAGTTTATCCATTTGGGCCATTTGGATTCTTTGGCGAATGCATGGATATCGAAAGAAAGCCAATAGCTCTGTCCATTATAATCTTTGAGTAACCTTTCTGGAAAATTACTCCCTAATGTTTCTGGTCTTAACTCCGCTAGACTACTTGGCTGAAAGCTAAACTTGAATTTTATACGTTGTTCGTTCCATGCCTTCTGTTGAAAGTAGAACATGCCAGATCCGGCAGCATTGGCAATTATGTCTCCGTATGAAAAGCCGTAATCAGGAGAGAAACCGTCAAGTATTTCAATAGGGAGAAATAGGGCTGAGCTTAATACTGAGCTCCAAAGTAGTGCTTTGTTATCGCTTAATTCAGTTCTTCTTAAAAGCTCATAATTGATTCTAGACAAATGATAAGTGCCGTAAGTATGCCCAAGCTTGTCTACTTGGAGCCACTCGGCATTGTCATTAAAGAATTTAAAGTGCTCTAGACCATTTTCTGCATACCAGGCTTGGCTGAGTACTAGCATTCCGGTAGCGTAGCCAATTCCTCCGTAAAGTTTCACCTTTTTAAGGTTGATTGGATAATCAACTTCCACCGGGTGAGCAATCCCACTTTGTCCTAAGAGTTGAGCATAAGTACATATTAGTAAGCAGATGAAAATGGCAAATCTCCGCATGCCGAAATATACTTATTCTATTTGTCCAAAGCTTTTTTGTAAGTGTCAATTGCCCGTTGCCTAGCCGATTTATGTTCGACTATCGGGTCTGGGTATTTATCTGTGCCGTATTCTGGAACCCATTTTTTGATGTATTTCAGGTCTGGATCGAATTTTTCGGTTTGGGATTGTGGGTTGAATACTCGGAAGTATGGCTGTGCATCAGTGCCAGTTCCTGCAGCCCACTGCCAGCCACCGTTATTAGAGGCTAGATCGAAGTCTAGCAGTTTTTTGGCGAAGTAAGCTTCACCCCATCGCCAATCTATCAGTAAGTGTTTGGTCAGGAAGCTGGCGACAACCATCCTTACTCGGTTGTGCATGTAACCGGTTTTATTTAGCTGGCGCATTCCGGCATCTACAATTGGGTAGCCAGTTTTGCCTTTACACCATTTCTCATAGCCTTCTTCATCTTGTCTCCATTGTATTTGATCATACTCTTTCTTAAAGGCGTTGTCTACAACCTTTGGATTATTTGCCAGAATCATGGCGTAAAAGTCTCTCCAGATCAGCTCGTTTAGGAAAGTCTCATTCAAGGAGATGGCTTTCTCGGCCAATTGTCTGATGCTAATAGTTCCGAACCTTAAATGTATGCCTAGTCTAGAGGTAGCATCTTGCGCAGGGTAGTCTCTTTTTTTATCGTAATGTTTGAGTACTTCCTCTTCTACATTCGATGATGGTATCTTGACCTCGGTAGGCTCAAACCCCATGTCTTCTAACGAGTGGACTTTGTTGTTTTTAAGTTTCACCCAATTTTCGAAGCGCAATGCACTAGACTTAATTTCAGGTTTGTTAGCCTTGTATTTCTCTTTCCAACTTTTACTGTAGGGGGTGAATACCTTATAAAAGCTTCCTGAACCAGAAACAATTTCTTCGTATTCGTAGATGACCTGATCTTTAAAGGTGAAGAAGTCTATGTTGTTTTCTTTCAATAGAGATTCAATCTGCTTGTCTCTGTCTTTAGCGTAAGGCTCATAGTCACGATTGGTGTAAACAGCCTCGATTTCATATTCATCAATAAGCTGTTTATATGCTTCGAGTGGGGTAGAGTAGAAGGTTTTAATTCCACTGCCTTTCGAAGCTAAATCATTGTTCATGGCTTCAAGTGTAGATTGAATAAACTCTACTCTTGCATCGGCTTTGTCTTCTAATTTATCCAGAATGTTTTTATCGAAGATGAAAACAGGAAGCACATCTTTCGTCTCTTTTAATGCATAATAAAGCCCTGTATTATCTATAAAGCGAAGGTCTCTTCGGAACCAAAAAATTGAAATTTTAGACATTGGATTGTAATTCTCTAAACCAAACTATCGCTATCTAATTTAGTTCGATCCTCTGGAATTATTCTCTTTAGAATTATCACTTTGTCTTTCCTGACGTTTTCGATTCACTCCCTGAAAAAATTCCCTTAGCGTGTTGAAGCTGGTGGTTTGCGAAATGCTGGCTCCGGTGGTTTGGTTGGTGGCGTTTCTGTTAACCGCCAAATTGGCCAAATCGTAATTGGTTTGTGAATAAACTCGCACCTTGTATTTTCCATCAGGTGTAAGGAGGTATTCGGCTGTCCAATCACCAGCAATACTGTTAATATCTTGCAGGCCGCTAATACCACCTTCTCGAGTAACTCTTAGTCGACCATTGAGAAAGGTGTAGCTTAGCCTTAAGCGGAAGGTGTTGAAGCTATTTTCGTCTAAATCTGCGAGGTCAAAATTCACCTCCAGATTCTCGTCTAATTGCGCGACTAGCTGGCTCAACTGATTAGAAAGTAACTGGCTTACGTTTTGGGTAGAAGATCTTCCGCCCACTGTCAAACCTCCTTGTGCTTGAAAGTTATTGAGTACAATTAAACTTAAAACCTGACGGTTCAACTCCTGTTCATCTCCGTTTATTCTTGCTTCAAATGCATTTAAGGCGGTGGTTACATTGTAGTCGTTAATGTTGGCTTCGCTAAAATCTATATCAAAGCTGATCTCAGGGGAAAGCATTGGACCAGTGAGGAACAATAAGACTTTGGTTGGAATTCTTCTGGAAGAGGCCGATGAGCTACCATCTTCATTGGTTTCTACAAAACCAGCATCAACTAAAAGTGGGGCAATTGAGGTACTTTGATTGTACGAACCCTTAATGTCTACAATAGCCTCATACGGGTCTCCATACCAAGTGATGGTGCTCGGTTGTTCTATATCAAATTCTTTGGTTATGAGGTTGTAAAGTGAAAAGTTGTAGGCTCCTTCAGTAATGTCTAAGTCACCAGTCATCTGGAATTCTCCCTGTGTATCGATCAAAAGCCTTAACTGCCCTTCTCCACGCCCTCTAATAATATCACCAGTCTTTGGGTCTATAATTATTTCAACATAAGCGTCTGGTGTTACCTCAATATCAAGGTCTAGTTTTAGCCCTTCTATTTTAATCTTGTTTACATCATCTAAATCTATGATGCTTTCGGTAGAAGTGGTGTCTTGAACAGTTCGGTCTACGAACGTTATGTATTCGGGGACATCGTTGTCTTCAATTTCTTCAGTAATTGGAATGTAGATTTTAGTATCGGCTTCCGTTCTTACATTAGCCGATATGGTGAGGTTAGAAGCTTCTCCTGTTAAAGAGACTTGGCCTGTTGCGTAGGCACCTCCATAATAGACATCTCCAACATCTTGATTGGTATTTAGTACTTGGAACTGATTCAGTTGACCAATCAAGTCAAGCCTAAAGTCTCTGAAATAGTTGTGACTGACTCTCCCACTAAATTGGGCTTGTCTACTTCTTGCGTCTAAGAATTGAAGGTTTTCAAGTGAAATGTATCTTTCTTGAAAATCAACATCTCCATTAAAGCTGTACTTTGTATTGAGGTAATTGATCTTCATCTGGCCATTTTTGATGGCTCCCAGCCCCTTCATTACTGGTGCATTGGTGTTACCTGTAATTTTATATCTGCCATCTATAAAACCTCCTAATTCAGAGAAGTAATCATCTATATAGGGCTCGGCAATATTGATGTTGGCTTCATTTAACAGTAAATCTATGTTTAGTTGCTCTTCATCTCTGGAGGGGTAGAAGGCTCCTGTCATGGAAATAGTATTTCTGCCAAGTCGATCTACATCAAAATCTATGTCGAAACGTTCTCGATAATCGTTCCAGCTCATGCTTCCTTCCAAATCACCCACCAAGAAATTGTTGATTCTGAATTCTTCAATGGATAGGTCTCCAAAGATTAATGGGTTGTAGTATAAGTTTTGTGCCTGAATAGAGCCATTCACCCTTCCAGTATAAGACTCATTAGCCAGCGGGTTAATATTGGCTACCTCTACCTCTTGAAACTCTATTGATAAGCTTTGAGCGGTATCTTGGGCAATAGCAATATTTCCGTCAAAACTTATGGATTGGTCTGTGTTGAAAACACTGAGGTTTTCTATGGTTATTTTTTCATCTCCGAATACTACCACGTTGTTATCAGTGATTTGCCAGGTCTCTTCCAGAATGGTAATGTTGGAATTACCAAAACGCAGTTCGGTTCGGTCTGGGAAAAAGTTTAAGTCGGCACCTATTTCAGCATAATTACCACTGCTTAGCTGTGTTACGTTTTGGCGTAAGTCCATGTGTGTTCCGTCCCAAACAGCTTCAAAAACCATTTTATCTGTTTCTGTAGAATTGGCGTAAACCTGTTTCTCACTAGAAATGTAACCTAAGGCAAGCACTTTCTCTTGGTCTCGAATATTAGTGGCGTTAATGTTTACTTCATTGTCATAGAAGTTGATTTTGCCGAATTGTACGGTATCGATCTTAGTATTAAGTACTATCGATTCATTATTCTCATTGGTGAAGCGCCCATCAATGTTGGTGTTTTTAGATACATATATTGTGCTATCAAATATGTGAATGAGCGGGGTAATGTCGTACAACTCAAACTGATAGTTCATGTTGAAGTTATTACTCGTTCTAGGGTTTCTACGAATGAATTGTGCTACCTCATCACTTCTAGAGGAGAACTGAAGTCTGTACTGTTCGCTAATGTTGGAGAGCTCACGCGAAATTTCTGAAAACTCGAAATCACCATTGAAATCAGCATAGAATAAATCGGAGGAGACGGTTAATTTTCTGCCTGTGGCCCCTCTAGATGCACCAAAGTAAACTGAGTCTAAGTCAATACTTTGGCTTTCATATCTGTAGAAAGTTTCGGTGAGGTCTATTTTCCCTTGAATACTATCGAGTTTTAGGCCACTGATGTCTAGGTCGAAGCTAGTAGAAAGCTCCATGTCTTCTTCCGTTAGTTTTACTTCTTTTAGCAAGGCTGTGTCGAGCCGACCGCGAAGCTTGAAGATTTTATTGTTGTCTCTTAAATCTACAGACCCTGTGGCAAAGAGTTTAAACATGGGGTCATTAACATCTACCTGTCCATTGAAAAACGATTCAGCAAAAGTGCCATCGGTTTCAATGTTGGTATAGTTGTAGCCATTAATGCCAACCTTTGGAATGAGCGCATCTAGTTGAAAGTTGGCTGTTTCAAGTGTAAAGCCCTTGCCTGCTAAGCTTCCATCTAAATCTACCCTTTGAAAGTTAGGGACTTCCGTGAATCGGCCTAATTCAAAGTTTTTGAGGAAAAGCTCACCAGAATATTGCGGCAACTCATTGTCCTCAATTTCAATCTTAATGTTCGATTCGATATGCCCCATTCGGGTGTCGAAAATTCCATCGGCCACAAAGTTGTTGAGTAGCCCATCAAAGTTGCCAGACATTTTAATCAGGCCAAATTTATTGGAAATTCGGAATGTCTGCTGACCCATGTATTGCCGCAGGTCTGTGGCTTTAAGTGTAGACTCTCGCAGGTTTAAACTGAAGATGGTTTGGTTGATATTCGGCAAGCCTTCAATATCAATAGAGCCTTTGAACCGAGAATCGTTGCCAAAGGCAATGGCGAAATTATCGGAGTAAAAACGATTAACTGTTCCTTGAAATAGCCCTGAAATGTCTACTGCCTGATCATATTTTTTTAGTTCTGGTACAAAATAGCTGAGTTCATTAGTGTGAATGATGGTGTTGTCAAAGTCGGCTCTTATAGCAACGCTATCTATAAAAGAGGCCATTTGACTCGGTTTATCGCGTTTTAACTCTACAAAGTCTTTGATGTGGGTTTTACCCATTTGAAGGTCTAAATCGAAGAAGGTTAAGCCATACCTAGAGTTTCTGAAGAAGGTTTCTAGGTTGTCAATGCTGAGGCCAGAAACTGAATCTCTCGTCCTGAGTTGTTTTACGTCAATCTGAAATGTGTCTCTGACCGTTTTAAGGTTTAGTAGGTCTGCATTAAGGTCTAGTAGTTGAAAGTGATTGTAGTCGAAACCATCTTTTATACTATCCTTTCTACTGTCAGAAATACTGAATTTCGAATTGATCAGCGTGATTTGATCGATAGAAAACATACTTGGTTCCCCAGGTTGGGTGTTTTCAGATGCTAAAAGCGCTGAAATTCTATCGGCCCATTCGTCAATATTCAGTCCGCCACTGGCATGGTTTCTCAGGTTTACATCTGCTCCATTGAGCCAAGCCTCTTTAGTTTTAATATTTTTTTTACCCAGAATGTCGCTGATGGAAAAGGAAAGAGCCAACTCATCAATGCCAACCATGGTTACTCCATTTTCATCGTAAATTCTGGTGTTATCTAAAGCTATCGAGTTGAACCACTTGATGTTAGCGTAGCCTATTTCTGTTCTATAGCCCGTTCCCTCCGTGAGGTAAGTAGTGGCTTTGTCTATTACATAATTCTGAATTGGCGGTAGGTTAATGAGTAGCGCAACTAATGCCAATAAGATAAATGGGGAGGCTATGATCCAAAGGATTGATTTGACAATCCGTTTTTTAATAACTTGCGATCTTTTAATATTCTCCTTCAATGCCTTCCTCTGATATCAAAATCCTGGCCATCGAATCATCTTGTGACGAGACATCTGCGGCTTTGGCAGTCAATGGCAAAGTACTCAATAATATAGTCGCAACGCAATCGGTGCATGAAAATTATGGAGGTGTGGTGCCAGAATTGGCAAGCCGCGCTCACCAGCAAAATATAGTGCCAGTAGTAGATCAAGCGCTCAAAAATGCTGCCATTTCTCCAGAAGAAATTAGTGCTGTAGCTTTTACTCGTGGCCCAGGTCTTATGGGGGCGCTTTTAGTAGGGGCTTCTTTTGCGAAAGGACTGGCTTTGGCTTTAGATGTACCACTGATTGAAGTCAACCATATGCAAGCGCACATTTTGGCTCATTTCATTGACGATCCTAAACCGAAGTTTCCATTTCTATGCCTTACGGTAAGTGGAGGCCATACTCAAATAGTATTGGTCAAAAGCTTTATGGATATGGAAGTTGTTGGAGAAACACAAGATGATGCTGTGGGCGAAGCCTTCGATAAAGTGGCTAAAATGATGGGTTTGGGCTATCCTGGAGGGCCCATGGTAGATAAGCTGGCTCAGCAAGGTAATGCCGATGCTTTCTCATTCCCAGAGTCTGAAATGGCTGGTCTTAATTATTCTTTCAGTGGAATTAAAACTGCAGTGCTCTATTTTTTGCGAGACAAACTCAAAGAAAATGAGAACTTTATAGAAGAAAATAAAGCCGATTTAGCAGCGAGCATACAGAAGACTCTTATTAATATGCTTCTGCAAAAGCTAAGGAAAGCTGCTCGTAAATATAGAGTGAATCAGTTAGCTATTGCGGGAGGAGTTTCAGCCAATAGTGGTTTGAGAAATAGACTTACTGAAATGGCCGTTGAAGAAGGTTGGAAGGTATTTATTCCTGCGTTTGAGTATTGTACAGACAATGCAGGTATGATTGCCATGGCAGGCCATTATAAATTCTTAGAAGGTGTATTTGTAGACCAAAGTGTAAGCGCATTACCAAGAATGAAGTTTTAATAGAGCTTATGTCATTCCTGCGCAGGCAGGAATCTCCTAACATCTTAGAGATTCCCGTTTACACGGAAATGACATTTTAAAGAAACATGAAAAACATTTTTAAGCCAGGAGATATTAAAACCCATCATTTCACCGTAAAGAGTGAAGATGTAGCCAAGTTTGTGGCAGGTGAGGTTCATCCGGTATGTTCAACATTTACCTTGGCTCGCGAAATGGAATGGTCTAGCCGATTATTCGTGCTAGAAATGACCGAAGATCATGAAGAAGGTATCGGTACTTTTGTAAATGTTTCGCACAGGTCTCCAGCTTTGGTAGGTCAGAAGATTTCGGTCATAGCAAAGGTTAGTTCTTTCGAAAGAAATGAACTCATTTGCGAGATTGAGGTTAAATGTGGAGATCGGCTAGTAGCGATCGGTTCAACAGGACAAAAGATTCTGCCCAAAAATAAGATAAAAGAGATATTCAGTAGTTTAGAGAAGGATGGCGAATAAAGATAAAAGTAGGTTTTCTAACAGCATCAATATTAAAAACAGGCGTGCGAGCTATGAATACGAGCTTATTGACAAGTACGTAGCGGGTATGCAGTTGATGGGAACTGAAATAAAATCGATCCGTGAAGGTAAGGCCACTTTGGCCGATGCTTATTGCTATTTCAGAAACGAGGAGCTTTGGGTAAAGCAAATGCACATTACGCCTTATGCCCAAGGAACCCACTATAATCATGATCAGACTCGAGAAAGAAAGCTACTGCTCAATAAGAAAGAGTTAAGTAAACTGCTGGCAAAGACTGAGGAGAAAGGAATGTCGATAGTGCCGACTAGGCTGTTTATAAATGAAAGAGGTTTTGCTAAATTAGAAATCGCTTTGGCAAGAGGTAAAAAAATACACGATAAACGCGATTCTATCAAAGAGAAAGATGTGAAACGCGATTTACAAAGAATGAAGTTCTAATGGATGCAATAGATTACGGTGTTCAGCGCTTGAGTTTGGTGCCAATGAGGGCAAAGCCTTCCGATGCATCCGAAATGATTTCTCAATTACTTTTTGGTGAACATTACGTGGTTTTAGAAGAGTCTGAAGATAAGAAGTGGCTCAAGATCAGTAATGTCTATGACAACTATGAGGGCTGGATTGATAAGCAGCAACACCATCATATTTCTAAAGAATACTTCGACCAGATAAGCGAAATCGAGTACAAGGTTTGCATCGACTTGATTTCGAAGATTCTTTTCAAGCAGCAAATCAATCACATTGTAGCTGGTTCTGTATTGCCACTGCTCAACAACCCTATATTTAAGGATGAGGAAAATGTTGCATTTAACGGCATGTCTAAAACTCTATATCAAAAATGGGGAGTAACAACTCTGCTTAATCAAGCTACTAAATATTTGAATACCCCGTATTTATGGGGCGGTAAATCACCTTTTGGAATTGATTGTTCTGGTTTTACTCAAGTTGTTTTTAAAACTGGTGGTCATAAGCTTCCTAGGGATTCGTCACAGCAGATTTTAAAGGGGAAAGAAATAGGCCTTGAAGATAGGAGAGGAGGCGACTTGGCTTTCTTTACCAATACAGAAGGTAAAATGAATCATGTAGGAATTCTGATGGATGAAAATAGAATAATCCACGCTTCCGGTAAGGTTCGCATAGATGAGTTCGATGAGAAGGGAATCAGAAATGTGGAGAAAAATGCGTATACTCATCATTTCTATAAACTCAAACGGATAATCACTTAAAGTATGAGACGGGTATTGGTATTGAATCAAGACTATTCACCAATATCTGTTTGTTCAGCAGAAAGAGCCTTCTTGCTGCTATATCTGCAAAAAGCTGAACTGGTTCATGACGACCCGGAAACTAAGCTCCGCTCTATAGATGCAGAGCACCCAATGCCTTCAGTTATTCGTCTTCAGAAGTATATTTTTATTCCCTTTAAGAGTGTAATTCTCACACGCCAAAACGTTTTTAAGCGTGATCGACAGCGGTGTCAGTATTGTGGAAAGAGTAAAGACTTAACTATTGATCATGTAATGCCCAAGTCGCGCGGAGGGAAATCTACCTGGACTAACCTAGTGGCTGCTTGTAAAAAATGCAACTCCCTAAAGGGCGATAAAACTCCAGAAGAAGCCCAAATGCCTTTGGCTGCTAAACCCTTTAAGCCTTCTTACATTATGTTTGTAAGAAACTTCAGTGGCTTCACCTCTGAAGAGTGGTTAAAGTATTTGGGGGTGAATTGAGGTGTAGAATGCTCAAGGATCAATAGTGAATGGGGCTGTTAAGCTAAAGTGCTCACTACTCCGCTGTAGTATCTGGTCTTTATCTGTGACCAGTGCTATCTTCGGTAATAGACTTTGTACTAATTAGAAAACGTAAATTAAGATCAGTCCATACTGATAGTACGGACTAGAACATTGGTGCTGCGCTTTCTGAAAGAAGAGTTTCCTCAATTGTCCAGCCGTCAGAAGACCCTTCAAACATTCCCATCTATTAAATTTTACAACACAATCATTCCCTTCATTATTTAGGGGTGAAATTCGTTTTTGTGGGTGTATAATTTGGGGATGGTGAGTATCTAAGCTGTGTTTATACTTTTGTTAAAATGTTTTGTTTGGAAAATAATCCATTTTTTTTCTTCAGGCTGAAAACAAAACATCAAGAAACGCACTTACAAAGAGCATAACACATGAAGATGAAACGTGTAAAGCTTCTCTTGATCGTTGCGTTGATAACGTTAATGGCTGTACAAAGCTCAGTATTAGATGCTCAGAGTTTTGAAGGTAGAGTTATTTACCAAGTGTCTTATGAAAGTAAGATAGCTGAAGTTAGTAATGAGGAGATGAATGCCTTTATGGGAGGTGATCATGAGTACTATTTAAAAGGTGGAGACTATAAAATGTTGAGCAATGGAGAGTTTTTTGAGTCGCAACTTTATATCCATGCTGAGAATAGCGTTTACAATAAAACTGCGCAATCCGATACACTTTATTGGATTGACGGATCTTTCGAAGATACTGAAGTGAAATCTTACAGGTTTCTAGATGAAACAGCTAATGTATTAGGTTACGAGTGTAAGGTGCTTGAGGTGATAGAATCTACCGGAAAAACCACTTATTACTTCAATGAACAGTTCGCATTAGACCCTGAGTATTATAGCAATCACAGTTTTGGCAATTGGAGTTTTGTTATTGGGAAAACGAAATCTCTCCTTCTTAAATTCGTATCAGAAAGAGAAGATTACACTGTTACCAGTACAGCTGTTCGTATTGAGCCTATGAAACTGAGTGAATCTATGTTCCAACTGCAGGGCAAAAATCCAGTAAAGCCAATGCCTGGTTTCTACTGATTTACAAAGGCGTGTTGTTTTCGGCTTATGCCTTTCTGACAAATTCAGACTTTAAAGCCATAGAGCCAAAACCATCAATTTTGCAGTCAATGTTATGATCGCCATCCACTAACCGAATGTTCTTTACTTTGGTGCCGGCTTTTACAGGTTTGGGAGCTCCTTTTACGGGTAAGTCTTTGATTACTACCACAGCATCACCATCTACAAGAATGTTGCCATTGGAGTCCTTTACTACATTTTCATCTTCCGTAGACTCTTCACTCGGTTTCCATTCATAACCGCATTCTGGACACATAAGTGATTGTCCGGTAGGGTAGGTATAGGGAGATTTACATTCTGGACAAGGAGGAAACTCTGACATTACTATAGATTTGAATGCGCAAAATTAGAGAAATTTAGTGAATGAGATTGAAGGATTAAGAATTGAGAGTATAGTATTAGATCCTTCAACTATTCTCAGGATAGGTAAGAGAAACTGCTATGGGCTTCTGGCATCTTACTTTTTCACTCCTGACCTCTGGCCTCCGTCTTCGGACTTCCGACTTCGGACTTCCGTCTTCTGACTTCTGGCTTCTTACTTTTTCACCCCTAACCCCTAAAGGGGCAACACTTTATTAGTTGTTTGTAGTATTTGTGCTTATTGCTTTCGTCTTCCTGCTTCCTGCTTCCGACTTCCCGCTTCCCGCTTTTGGCTTCTGGCTTCTCGCTTCCAGCTGTTACTATCAAGTCAACAAATTATCTGATTATCAAATTAATCCTTACCTTTGCAGTCCGTTTCAGAAGAGGCGGTTCCGAGTAGTTGGAAATGTAGAACAAAAATCCTTCGCTGAGCGCTCTGGGCAGCGAAATGGAGTAATCACAGAGCGATAATATCATGTCAGAAGAAAAAAAAGCACCTGAGGCAGTAGAAGAACAAGCTACTCCTCAAGCCGCAGCTGAAGCGCCTGCTTCTAAAGAAACTGCGAAAGAGTCAAAACCAAAGGCTGCTAAACAACCAGAAGAATTCAACTGGGAAGATTTTGAAACTAGAGGTTTTGGTGAGGGCTACTCTAAAAAGAAAAAAGAAGAGTTGGCTTCAATGTATGAAGACACTTTGAACTCTATCGAAGAAAAGCAGACCATTAAGGCTACTGTTGTTTCTATTGGTGACAGAGACGTTGTGTTGAACATTGGTTACAAATCTGATGGTTTGGTAAGTGCCTCTGAATTCAGAGATACTCCAGATTTGAAAGTTGGTGACCAAATTGAAGTATATATCGAAGAGCAAGAAAATGCTCTTGGACAGCTTGTACTTTCAAGAAGAAAAGCCAAAATCGTTAGAGCATGGGAGCTTATCCAAGATGGTCTAGATAACGATAAAGTAATTGAAGGTTTCGTGAAGAGAAGAACCAAAGGTGGTTTGATCGTGGACATCTACGGTGTAGAATCATTCCTTCCAGGTTCACAGATCGATGTGAAGCCAATTAGAGACTTCGATGTTTTCGTAGGTAAGAAAATGGAGGTTAAAGTTGTGAAAATCAACTACTCTAACGACAACGTTGTAGTATCTCACAAAGTATTGATCGAGAAAGATCTTGAGCAACAAAAAGCTGAAATCCTTGAGAACCTTGAGAAAGGTCAGGTACTAGAAGGTGTGATCAAGAACATGACTAACTTCGGTGTATTCATCGATCTTGGTGGTGTTGATGGTCTACTTCACATTACTGATATCTCATGGGGTAGAATCAACGATCCGTCTGAGGTGTTGAGCCTTGACGAGAAAGTGAACGTTGTTGTTCTTGACTTTGATGATGATAAGAAGAGAATCTCATTGGGTATGAAGCAATTGACTGAGCACCCTTGGGATAAATTAGAGTCTACTATCGAAGTAGGTTCTAAAGTGAAAGGTTCTATCGTAAACGTTGCAGATTACGGTGCGTTCCTAGAGCTTCTTCCTGGTGTTGAAGGTCTAATCCACGTTTCTGAAATGTCTTGGTCTCAGCACTTGAGAAATCCACAAGACTTCATCAGCATTGGTGACGAACTAGAGGCAGTAGTATTGACTCTTGATAGAGAGGAAAGAAAAATGTCTCTTGGTATCAAGCAATTGACTGAAGATCCTTGGACTAAGTCTGATGTATTGACTAAGTACGGTGTTGGAACTAACCATACAGGTATAGTAAGAAACCTTACTAACTTCGGTTTATTCATTGAGCTAGAAGAAGGTATCGATGGTTTGGTACACGTTTCTGACCTTTCTTGGACTAAGAAAATCAAGCACCCTTCTGAATTCGTGAAAGTAGGTGATGAGCTTGAAGTTCAGGTTCTTGAGTTAGATATTGAAAACAGAAGATTGGCTCTTGGTCACAAGCAGCTTGAAGAGAATCCTTGGGATACTTTCGAAACAGTATTCACTCCAGGTTCTGTTCACAAGTCTACTGTTATCTCTAAGAACGATAAAGGTGCTACTCTTGAGTTGCCTTACGGTCTTGAAGGTGTTGCAACTAACAGAAACCTTAAGAAAGAAGACGGTTCTATGGTAGAAGTAGGAGAAACTCTAGACTTCTCTGTAGTAGAATTCTCTAAAGACGATAAGAGAATTGTAATGTCTCACACTAACATTCATAATCCTGAGGCTGCTGAGAAACCAGCTCCTAAGAAGAAGAGTGGTGGTGGAGCACCTAAAGCTAAGATGGCTCCTGTAGAGCAGGCTACTCTTGGTGATTTAGATGCACTTTCTGCACTTAAAGCTGAAATGGAAGATAACACCAAGAAAGCTAATGAGAAGAAGGCTGCAGAGGCTAAAAAGAAAGCTTCTGAGTCAGAAGACTCTGCTGAAGGTTAATCTTTTTGAATATATAGAAGCATCCCGCTTGGTCGGGATGCTTTTTTATTTGACATAGTTCAACTTTTATTGGCGCAATTGATGAATATCCCTAAATTTGCGCTTCCAAAATATGGCGCTGTGGCCGAGTGGCTAGGCAGAGGTCTGCAAAACCTTGTACAGCGGTTCGAATCCGCTCAGCGCCTCAATTCCAAAAGCAACCCCCAAAGGGTTGCTTTTTTGCTTACAGTCTCATTGAGTGGATGAGAACCGCGCGGTTCGAAAGCTATCCCGATTGTTCGAGATAGCTTCGCGAGCACCTTTGAAACACTAAAAGCATAGCGAGCAATCCGCTCAGCGCCTCAATTCCAAAAGCAACCCTAAAAAGGTTGCTTTTTTGTTTTCAGACTTCTTGAGTGGAAAAGGACCGCGCGGTTCGAAAGCGATCCCGATTGTTCTGGAGAGCTTCGCGAGCACGAAAAGAAAATTATTGAAACAGCGAGTAATCCGCTTATGGCCTCGCCTTCAAAGGAGCATACTCCAAGCTGTTAAGGGTCTTCATTCTTTGCTATTGAAAACGTTTGCTATCTGCTCTGTTGTTAACCTTTCCATCTAAGTTTTAATTTGATTTTGGATTATGTCCTTCCACCAAAGAATTGCCGTTTAATTGCGTTGCTCTTTCTGAAAATTATTTAAGGTTAGTTGATCTGTCTCTATTCAGAAAGTACTGTACGGGTTGTTTATGTGATCTAAGAAAGCAGTAATGATAAAATGGAAAGTAAATTCCGCCCAGCAATAAGTAGGTCTAGGTTTTTTTGGCTAATGAACCTACATGATTTCTGATTTTAATTGGGTTGAGTTTCTCTTAAGTCAAGTCATTCATGCACAGTATACTTAGCTTAATTAGAAATATTTTCTATAAAAACTTTGAATATCTGCCCCTCTTAACAGTTGAAATAGGCGGATTTGGAAAGGTTTCACTCTATTGCATTGAGTGAGTTATTTAAATTGATTCTAAATAAATTGATCTTCTGAAACATGTATAGTAAATTACTGTTATCCAGATGGTTAAAGGGGTGTTAAGAGACTCTTAAATCAAGTTTCCATCAGTAAAAATTTATTTGAAATAAGGGCTTCCAATACTACCTTTGCCACGTGTTTCTACAACTGAGACAATCTGTGATTAAAAAAAGACTTTACATGGTAGCCAAAACAACCATTGTCCGTTATGCGACAGCATTCTTTCTTGTATGCTGTTTTGTTTTTTCTGGGAAGCAGGTTTTCGCCCAAAGAGATGCTGTTCCGACAGATCCTGAGATAATCTCTCAGGGAGAGCAGCTGTTTAATGAGTATCAATGTAATACCTGTCACAAGGTAGACTCTAAACTTGTTGGTCCGGCCCTGGCTGGAGTATACGATAGAAGAGACCTTGAATGGATTTACTCATGGGTGAAAAACTCACAAGCTTTAATTGCTTCTGGAGACCCTCAAGCCACTGCACTCTACAATGAGTTTAATCAGTTGGTAATGGCTCCTTACGATCTGGAAGATGAGCAAATTCTTTCAATTCTAGCCTATGTTAGAGATGTTGAGGAGAACCCTCCAATGCCAGAAGTTGCTGCCACAGGTGATGGTGCTGCTGCTGGAGGAGATGGTTCAGGGATTCCTTCCAGCTATTTGAACATCATTGTTGCAGCCTTGGTGGTTGTACTCATTCTTATTTTGGTAGTACTAGTGATTATCATTGGTGTGCTCAAAAAATACCTTCAGGATAAAGAAGGATTGGATGAGGCCGATAAGGATGTAGTAAATGAGAAATTCAGCTTCTCAGCTTTTGTTAAGAGCCCTACAGTAATTGGTATCATTACATTCTTGGTTATTGCCTTGGCAGCGAAGAATGTTATTGATGGTCTTTATACTATTGGTGTTCAGCAAGGTTATCAGCCAGAACAGCCAATCGCTTTTTCTCATAAGATTCACGCAGGTGAGTATGAGATTGCTTGTCAGTATTGTCACACCGGTGTAGAAATTGGGAAGTCAGCAAACATTCCTTCAGTGAATATTTGTATGAATTGCCATAGCCAAATCAAAACGGACTCTCCGGAGATTCAAAAATTATATGCTGCTCAAGAGAGTGGAAAACCAATAGAGTGGGTAAGGATTCACAACCTACCTGACTTGGCTTACTTTAACCACTCACAACACGTGAAGGTAGGTGGCATTGAGTGTCAGACATGTCATGGTGAAATTCAGGAAATGGAAGTTGTTAAGCAACACGCTCCTCTTACTATGGGATGGTGTATTGATTGTCATAGAAATACAAGCCTAAATACTCAGGGCAATGGTTACTACGACAAATTGGTAGAACTACATAACAAGACTTCTGGTACTCCAATGAATGTTGAAGATATCGGTGGTTTGGAATGTGCTAAGTGCCACTATTAATTAATTGAATTCGCGATTTCTGATTGATATACAATGAAAGAAAATCAAAAAACATACTGGAAAGGGATCGAGCAGCTATCTAATGATGCTGACTTCGTGAAGAAAAACGAATCTGAATTTCCAGAGTACCTTCCAATCAGCGAGACCGGTGGAGAGTCTAGCAATAGAAGGGACTTCCTTAAACTTATGGGCTTTGGTATCGCAGCAGCTAGTTTAGCAGCTTGTGAAGCTCCTGTAAGAAAGGCTATTCCTTACTTGAATAAACCTGTAGATGTAGATCCTTCTGTACCTAACTACTATGCTTCTACCTATGTAAATGGTGGTGATGCAGTTAGTGTTGTTGTGAAAACCAGAGAAGGTAGACCAATTAAGGTTGAAGGCAACAAGTATAGCTCTATTACTAAAGGTGGTTCTTCTGCCCAAGTTGAGGCTTCTGTTCTTTCTTTATATGATAAAGAAAGACTAGTAGGGCCAATGAAAGATGGTGCAGAAACAGACTGGGCTACCCTTGATAAAGAAGTTACTTCTCAACTGAACAAAATTGCTGCTCAAGCTCAAGGTTCAGGAATCAGAATAGTTAGTAACACGGTATTAAGCCCTACTACTAAAAAGGCGGTTGGTGAGTTTATTGCAAAGTACCCAACTGCGGAACACATAACTTACGATCCTATTTCTTCTTACGGTATTACGGAAGGAAACAGAAGATCTTTTGGCGCTGCCATGATCCCTTCTTATGATTTCAGTAAGGTTAAAACTGTAGTGAGCGTAGGTGCAGACTTCTTAGGAACATGGATTTCTCCAATTGAATTCTCTAAGCAGTTTGCTCAAACAAGAAAAATCAATGAGCATCACAGAGAGATGTCTAGACACTATCAATTTGAGTCTAACCTTTCTTTGACTGGCTCTAATGCTGATTATAGAACTCCAATTCTTCCATCTCAGGTTGGTCCTTTAGTTGCTGCAATGTACAATGCAATAGCGGCTAAGGCAGGGCAAGCAAAAGTTAGTGGCGGAAATGCAGGTGATGTTGCTCACCTAACAGCAGCAGCTAATGAGCTTTGGGCTAACAGAGGAAAATCTCTAGTAGTTTGTGGTTCTAATGACCCTGCGGTTCAAGTATTGATTAATGGTATTAATACAATGCTTGGCAATTATGGAACTACAATAGATACTACTGCACCAGTGAACTATCGTCAAGGAGACGATATGGCAATGTCTAACTTTGTGAAGGACTTGAATAGTGGTAGAGTAGCTGCGGTTATATTCCTTAATTGTAACCCTTTATACAATTCTGCTGAAGCTTCTGCATTAACTGCAGCGCTAGCGAAGGCTTCATTAACTGTTTCTACTTCTGATAGAATGGATGAGACGGCTGCTGCTGTTAAGTATGTAGCTCCAGATCATCACTACCTAGAGCAGTGGAATGATGCTGAGTTGAGAGAAGGTCACTTGAGTCTATCTCAACCATCTATTGCTCCATTGTTCAGCACTAGACAGACTCCAGAGTCTTTCTTGAAATGGGCAGGGCAAACAGTTGAGTACTATACTTACCTTCAGAACAACTGGAAAGAATCTTACTTCACTCAACAATCTGAAATTTCTAGCTTCCAGACTTTCTGGGATAAAGCTTTATATGATGGTATTGTTGAACTTGGTGGAAGCGAGAAAGCATTTACTTATGATTTTGCAGCTGCATCAGTAGCCGCAACAAGCATAGGTCAGAATTATAAAACTCAAGGATCGGGACTACAACTAGCACTTTACCAAAAGTCTGGTATGGGAGATGGTTCTCAGGCCAACAACCCATGGTTGCAAGAAATGTCAGATCCTATCTCTAAGGCTACTTGGGATAACTACTTAACCATTTCATTGGCTATGGCTAATGAACTAGGAATTAAGATGACAGAGGGTGAAACTCAATTGGTGAACCTAATGGTAGGTGATCAATCAATTGAAGTGCCTGTCTTGGTTCAGCCTGGTCAAGCTCCTGGTACTGTAGGTCTAGCAGTAGGTTATGGAAGAACTAAAGCTGGTAAGGTTGGTAATGGAGTAGGTGTAAACGCTTATCCTTTCATTACAAAACTGAACGGTGCCAACACTATGGATGTGTTAGCGGGTGTTTCGGTAACTACTACTGGTAAAGCATACAGAATTGCCCAAACTCAAACTCACCAAACCTACATGGGTCGTGAGAATGTTATCCAAGAGGCAACTCTAGATGAGTACAAGAAAGATGCAGGTGCAGGTAGATGGCATCCGCATATTTATAAAGAAGGTGAATTTGTTAAGCCTTCAAAAATCACCCTTTGGTCTGGTCACGAGTACAATAACCACCATTGGGCAATGACTATCGACATGAACTCTTGTACTGGTTGTTCTGCCTGTACAGTGGCTTGCCAAGCGGAAAACAACATTCCTGTAGTCGGTAAGGAAGAAGTTCTGAATAGAAGAGAAATGGCTTGGATTAGAATCGACAGATATTATTCTGCTGCTAATCCTGCTGGAAATAAAAAGGAGTTGGAAGAAGCTGCGGCTAACCCTGAGGTTACTTTCCAACCAATGATGTGTCAGCACTGTAATAATGCACCATGTGAGACAGTTTGTCCTGTGGCTGCAACAACGCACAGTACTGAAGGTCTTAACCAGATGACTTACAACAGATGTATCGGTACAAGATATTGTGCTAACAACTGTCCTTACAAAGTGAGAAGATTCAACTGGTTCAAGTACCACGATAACACTCAGTTCGACAAAAACTTATCTATGAACAACGATTTGGGTAAAATGGTATTGAACCCAGACGTAACTGTTCGTGCAAGAGGTGTGATGGAGAAGTGTTCTATGTGTGTGCAGAGAATTCAGTCAGGTAAATTGGCTGCTAAGCGCGAAGGTAGAAGACCAGTTGATGGTGAAATCAACATGGCTTGTGAGTCAGCTTGTCCATCAGATGCAATCACTTTTGGCGACTTGAACGATCCTAAGTCTAAAATTTCTCAACTACTTCAGATCGAAGAGAAGAAGGAAGGCGAGAAGGCTACCGAAAGAGTTGTTAATGAGGAAAGGGCATACCATGTATTGGAAGAACTAAATGTGAATCCGAATATTTGGTACATGACCAAAATCAGAAACAAGGTTAAAGAATCAACAGAAGCATAATATAAACCGAAAGAACATGCAGGTTACTTCATCCGTAAGAAAACCTTTAATCACTGGCGGTAAGACCGTTCATGATGTTACCGAAGACATCTGTAAGCAGGTAGAAGGCAAGCCTTCTAAGCTTTGGTTGATGGCTTTTGGTATATCAGTTGTAACACTTCTAATTGGTCTCGTGGCAGTTGTTGCTACAGTATGGGAAGGAATTGGAATGTGGGGACTGAACAAAACTGTAGGTTGGGCATGGGACATTACTAACTTCGTTTGGTGGGTTGGTATTGGTCACGCAGGAACCCTAATTTCTGCCGTACTTCTTCTCTTCCGTCAGAAGTGGAGAATGGCTATTAACAGAGCGTCAGAGGCGATGACTATCTTCGCTGTAATCTGTGCGGCTCAGTTCCCAATCCTTCACATGGGTAGACCTTGGTTGGGTGCTTATTGGGCACTTCCACTGCCTAACACTTTCGGTTCGTTGTGGGTAAACTTTAACTCTCCGCTTCTGTGGGACGTTTTCGCTATCTCAACTTACTTCTCTGTTTCATTGGTGTTCTGGTACTTGGGTCTTGTACCTGACTTTGCTACCATCAGAGATAGAGCAGATGGTATTAGAAAGAAAATTTATGGTGCATTGTCGTTAGGTTGGGATGGTGCAGCTAAAACTTGGTCTAGATACGAATCAGTATCATTGATCCTTGCTGGTTTAGCTACTCCACTTGTACTTTCTGTACACACCATTGTATCGTTTGATTTTGCTACTTCAGTAATTCCTGGGTGGCACACCACTATCTTCCCTCCATACTTCGTTGCTGGTGCAATCTTCTCAGGTTTCGCCATGGTACTAACGTTGATGTTGGTAACAAGAGCGGTGTTCAAACTTCAAGACTATATTACTATTGAGCACATTGAGTTGATGAACATTGTAATTATTGTTACAGGTTCAATTGTAGGTATTGCCTACATCACTGAGTTCTTTATTGCATGGTACTCTGGTGTGCCAGCTGAACAATATGCCTTCTATAATAGAATGCAAGGGCCTTACTGGTGGGCTTACTGGTCTATGATGACTTGTAACGTAATTTCACCTCAGCTCTTCTGGTTCAAGAAAATTAGAACAAGCATTGCTGCTACATTTATCCTTTCAATCATTGTAAATATTGGTATGTGGTTCGAGCGTTTCGTTATTATCGTAACCTCACTACACAGAGACTTCTTGCCTTCTTCATGGGCTATGTTCTACCCAACCATTTACGATGCAGGGGTATATTTATTCACCTTCGGATTGTTCTTTACTTGTTTCTTCCTCTTCGCGAAGTTCTTCCCAGTAATTAACATGGCTGAAGTTAAAAGTATTGTGAAATCATCATCTGAAAAAACTGCTGCGTAATCATGAGTGACTCTAAAAAATTCGTACTAGGCATCTTTGATGACGAAGATGTATTGTTGAAAGCAGTAGGAAAGATTCGTGGAGCTGGTGTAAAGATTCATGAGGTTTACAGCCCATTTCCGGTGCACGGTCTTGACGAAGAGTTAGGCTATAAGCGCTCTAGATTGCCAATTGCTGCCTTTATGTTCGGTGCTTTAGGTACCACATTGGCCTTGGTAATGCAAATCTGGATGCTTGGTGTAGACTGGCCAATGATTATTGGTGGTAAGAACCATGTTGCACTTCCAGACTTTGTTCCTGTAACATTTGAGCTTACTGTATTACTTGCTGCTTTTGGTATGGTGGGTACCTTCTTGGTGTCTAGCGATCTTAAGCCTTGGAAAGACCCTAAGCTTTTGGACATCAGAATTACTGATGATAAGCACGTAATGGCTATCGATCTTGGCACCAACAGAGCTGTAGAGGTAGCCTCAATCAATGCACTATTGAAAGATTCAGGTGCTGTTGAAGTAAATAATAAAGACGTTGATGAATAAGCCTTCTAGAGATATGATTCAGAAATTGAAAGTTATTATTCCGGCCATTGCAGTGGTGGTTCTTTCTGGCTGTACTGCCAATGGAGACAACCCTGGTTTGGAATATGCCCCTCAAATGTATCATTCAGTACCTTACGAGCCTTTGACACAAATCAAGGACGAAAGTGCTGGGTCTTGGTTGAGTAATAGAGAGGATGAAAGAGGAGAATTTTTTAATTCCAACATAAACAATCCTCACTCACAAAATGTCAGACAACCAGTAGAAGGTACAGTGAGAAGAAATAATCATGACATAATGCCTTACAGACTTGGTAAGGACGATGTTGCTGAGGCAGCTTTAATTGAAAACCCTTTTGAAGCTACTCCAGAGATCATCACTGAAGGACAAAGACTTTACAGTCAATTCTGTCAGCATTGTCATGGTGCAGGTGGTAAAGGAGATGGTAAAGCCGGTATTGCATATGCTGGTGTACCTTCATACACTGCCCCAGCACAAGCTAATCTTTCTCAAGGTCACATTTTCCATGTTATCACTCATGGTATTAGAAGAATGGGAGCTCACGGTTCTCAGATGAGTGCCGATAAGAGATGGAAAATTGCTCGTTACGTTCAAACATTACAACAACAATAACCGGTAAACTTTTAAGAAATGGCAAACGAAAAATTTGATTTTAGCGCTGGTCTTAAAAAGAAAGTATTCATTGCTTTCGCAATAGGAGCGGTTATGTTGTTAGTAGGAGGGTTGTTCCCTCAGACTAATGAGCACCACGGTGATGATCATGGTTCTGACCATGCCACTGAGGAGCACCACGATGCAGGTAGCGATAGCCATGGCGATGATACCCATAGCTTTAATGGTGCTGAAGACTTTGAGGCTGTTACTGTGGCCGATTCAGCTGAGGCTGGTGAAGAGCACGGTGCAGGTTGGTTTAAAAGATTCAAAGTAGATCTTTGGATCAACAATGTTTACTTTACAGGACTTGCCTTAATTGGTATTTTCTTCTTTGCATTGCAGTATGCAGCGCAAGCAGGTTGGTCTGCTTACATCGTTAGAATTCCTTTGGCTATGGGGCAATGGATTGTTCCTGCTGGTATTTTAATGTTATTGACTTGGTTCTTTGTAAACCATGATGTGTTCCACTGGACTCATTCTAACCTTTACGACCCAACTGATAGTCATTATGATGAGCTAATTGCAGGAAAGAGTGGTTTCTTCTTCTTCGGTGAAGGAGGTGGATTCCCTACTTTCTTTATTGCTAGAATGGTAATCTTCTTTGTGCTATGGGCTTGGTTGTTTACTAAGTTGAAGAACTTGTCTTTGGCAGAAGATGAATTAGGTGGTGACGGCTACTGGTTCAAGATGAGAAAGTGGTCTGCAATATTCTTAGTGATCTTTGCGGTATCTTCTTCAGTATCAGCTTGGGATTGGGTTATGTCGGTAGACACGCACTGGTTCTCAACTATGTTCGGTTGGTATGTATTTGCTAGCTGGTGGGTAACAGGTTTGGCATTCATTACTTTAGTAACTGTATTGTTGAAAGAAGCAGGTTATTTGCCACAGGTTACATCTAACCACTTACACGACTTGGGTAAATTCGTGTTTGCATTCAGTATTTTCTGGACTTACGTATGGTTCTCACAGTTCCTACTTATCTACTACGCTAACATTCCTGAAGAGTCAGTATACTTTGTAGAGAGATTCTTGAGCGATAAATACTCACCATTCTTCTTTATCAATATTATTCTAAACTTCATTTTCCCATTCCTTGTGTTGATGACAAGAGATGCAAAGAGGTTGAATGTATTCTTGAAGATGGTATGTATTGTGGTAATGTTTGGTCACTTTATTGACTTCTACCTAATGATGACTCCTGGTACTATGGGTCAGAACGGTTTCTTCGGATTCACTGAAATTGGTATGTTCTTAATGTTCGGATCAGCATTCGTATTTGTAGTACTCAGAGCGTTGTCTTCTTATGCCCTTGTGCCTAAGAATCACCCAATGCTTGGAGAGGCAAAGCATCATCATATTTAAAAAAAATTAGAGACTAGATATGTTCGGTTTTTACATTGCACTTGCAGTATTCTTAGTAGTCGCTATTCTGTTGTTAATCTTCAGAATATCTAGACTTGTTAATGTTGTTAAGGGAACGGGAGAGGAAACAACGAAGAGTGACAACAACTTTAACGCTATCATGATGGTGGTGTTTATGGTCTTGTTCTTCGGACTTGCTGGATGGTATTCATTCGCAAACTTCGATGCTTACGACCCTCCTGTAGCCTCAGAACATGGTGAATTGACAGACAAATTGTTCTGGAGAACCATGTGGATCACTGGTATCGTTTTCATGATCACTAACATCTTGCTATTTGTATTCTCTTATAAATACAGATACGACAAGAATAGAAAGGCACTTTTCTATCCTCACAATAACAAACTTGAGTACTTATGGACTGGTGTTCCAGCCATTGTTTTGACTTGGTTAGTTATTTCTGGTTGGATGGCTTGGGATGGCATTATGAGCGAAGCTCCAGAAGATGCTGAGCAAATTGAAATCATGGGTTATCAGTTCCAGTGGTCTATCCGCTATGGTGGAATGGATAACAAGGTTGGAGACTATGACTACAGACTTATTGATGCTGTGAACGATCATGGTATGGATATGTCTGACAGAGCCAACTACGATGATTTCAAGAATATCTCACTAGTTATCCCTAAAGGAAAGCCGGTCTTGTTGAAGATTAGAGCAAGAGATGTACTTCACTCAGTGTTTATTCCTCACATGAGGTTGAAGATGGATGCTGTGCCAGGTATGCCAACTCAGTTCTGGTTTGTAGCAAATAAAACTACTGCTGAAATGAGAGTTGAAGAGGGTAACCCTGACTTCAACTATGAATTAGCTTGTACTGAAATCTGTGGTGAAGGTCACTTCTCAATGAAGAAGATTGTGACGGTGCTAGAGCCAGAAGAGTATGAGGAGTGGAAGGCAGAGCAGAAATCTTGGTTGTCTAAGAATCCTGACTTTATGGCTCAGGTGCCAGAAGACATGAAAGAGTTAGCATTAGTAACAGCAGGTATTAACGAATAAGAAATTAACATCAAAAAGTATGGCAACAGCAGAAGCACATATTGATGTACATGCCCATGATGATCATCATGATGATCACCACGAGCAGTCATTTATTTCAAAATATATTTTCTCAATGGATCATAAAATGATCGCTAAGCAGTACCTGATTACAGGTATTATTTGGGCGATCATTGGAGCGGCTCTTTCTGCAATCTTCAGATTACAGTTGGGTTTTCCAGAAGCTGACTTGGGTTGGTTAAGACCAATCTTAGGAAAGTGGATTTCGGCTGAAGGTGCTTTAGATCCAGAATTCTATTTAGCCTTAGTTACAATGCATGGTACTATCATGGTATTCTTTGTATTGACAGCGGGTTTAAGTGGTACTTTCTCTAACTTCTTAATTCCTCTACAGATTGGAGCTAGAGATATGGCCTCAGGCTTTATGAACATGCTTTCTTACTGGTTCTTCTTTATTGCCAGTGTCATCATGTTGATTTCGCTTTTCATTGAAACAGGGCCTGCATCAGGTGGTTGGGTTGTTTATCCTCCACTTTCAGCATTGCCTCAAGCAATGTCTGGTTCAGGTTTAGGTATGACTATGTGGTTAGTAGCTATGGTGTTCTTCATTGCATCTTCTTTGCTTGGGGGGATCAACTACGTTTCTACAGTAATCAACTTGAGAACAAAAGGTATGACCTTCTCAAGATTACCTCTTACTATTTGGGCGTTCTTCCTAACTGCAGTAATTGGTATTTTGTCATTCCCTGTTCTATTCGCAGCGGCTTTATTATTGGTATTTGACAGAAGCTTTGGTACTTCTTTCTACTTATCAGAAATCTATATTCAAGGTGAGGCATTACCAAACGTAGGTGGTAGCCCAATTCTTTACCAGCATTTATTCTGGTTCTTGGGTCACCCAGAGGTATATATTGTACTTCTTCCAGCTTTAGGTATCACTTCTGAGATTATTGCTACTAATTCGAGAAAACCAATCTTCGGTTATAAGGCAATGATTATCTCAATGATGGGTATTACATTCCTTTCGTTCATTGTATGGGCACACCACATGTTCGTGTCTGGTTTGAATCCTTTCTTAGGTTCAATCTTCATGTTCCTTACTTTGATTATTGCCGTACCATCGGCCGTAAAAGTATTTAACTACCTTACTACCCTATGGAAAGGTAATATCATATTTACACCGGCTATGTTGTTCTCAATAGGTCTGGTGTCGGTATTCATTTCTGGTGGTATTACAGGTATTTTCTTAGGTAATTCGGCTATCGATATTCAGTTGCACGATACTTACTTTGTAGTGGCTCACTTCCACTTAGTAATGGGTGCTGCTTCATCGTTCGGTTTATTGGCTGGTGTATATCACTGGTTCCCTAAGATGTTTGGTAGAATGATGGATACTAAGTTGGGTTACATCCACTTCTGGTTAACCTTCATTGGTATTTACTCAGTGTTCTTCCCAATGCACTACATTGGTATTGCAGGTTTCCCAAGAAGATATTATTCATTCACCAACTTTGATGCATTCAGTGGATTCACCGATTTGAACATGTTCATTTCAATAGCGGCTATTGCAACATTCATTGGTCAATTCATCTTCTTGTTTAACTTCTTCTACAGTATTTTCAGAGGTAGAAAAGCTCCTGCTAACCCGTGGAATTCTACTACTTTGGAGTGGACAACCCCAAGAGTTCCTGGTCATGGAAACTGGCCTGGTGAAATTCCTAAGGTATATAGATGGCCTTATGATTATTCGAAGCCTGGTGCCGAGGAAGACTTTATACCACAAACTGTACCTTTCTCTCAAACTATGGAGTCAAATCTACCTCATGAGAATGATGAGATTGCTTTAGAGAAGGAGATGGAAGCAGAGGAGATAGTTGTGGTTGATGCAAACAAACACTAAAGACAGATTATTTAGACGGTTTTCAGCCGTTACAATCATAGCCGTCTACTTGCTGATAGCAGTAGGCGGTATTGTAAGAAGTACTGGCTCAGGAATGGGATGTCCCGACTGGCCAAAATGTTTTGGGAGTTGGGTTCCACCTACGGATGTAACTCAGCTCCCAAATGATTATAAAGACATCTACGTTCAGCAGAGGGTTGAAAAGAATGTAAGGTTCGCTAATTACCTTACTAGTTTTGGATTCGATGAGTTGGCTCATGAAATATTGAATGATCCTCAGATTTTAGTTGAAGAGGACTTCAATGCGGCCAAAACCTGGACAGAATATGTCAACCGCTTAATTGGTGCGGTTATAGGTATTCTAATTTTTGGCACAGCTGTGTTGTCTATTAGGTACTGGAAAGAAGATAAACTAATTACCGTTCTTTCATTTGTTGCATTTGTATTGGTAGGTTTTCAGGGATGGATAGGTTCCATTGTTGTGAGTACGAACCTACTAGAGTGGATGATTACGATTCATATGTTACTAGCCCTTGTTATAGTGTGCTTGCTCATATACGTTTACCATAGGTCTAAGAATAGAAACACCGAGTATAGCTCGGCTCGACTAGGTAAATTAAAATGGATTGTAATGTTATGCTTAGTGTTTACTGTTATTCAAATAGTATTAGGAACACAAGTAAGAGAAGCTATTGACACACTATCTAACGCTTTGGCCAGATCCGAATGGATCGACAACCTTGGTTCTAGCTTCTTGATTCATAGGTCTTATTCGCTGCTTTTATTGGCGCTTCACGTTTATTTATTGTGGAAGCTTATGAAGGAAGGAATTAGAAGGAACGAATTAGTGAATCCGACCAAATGGCTTTTAGCCGTTGTAGTGGTGGAGATAGTAAGTGGTGCATTAATGGCATACTTTGGAGTGCCAGCATTCATTCAACCAATACACTTGTTATTAGGATCTGTAATAATAGGAGTCCAGTTTTATTTGTGGCTCTTACTAAGAAATAAAGAATTGAAGTTAGCCTGAAAATGGTTGAGAATTCGGTAAATATTAACGTTGGAATGTCAGTTTCTCAAAAGATTAGGTCTTTTGTAGAACTGATGAAGATGAGACTATCTCTGCTGGTAGCTTTTTCTTCTGCTTTCGGCTATACTTTAGCTATGGGAGGAAGGGTTGACTGGTTGCAGTTAGCAGCACTCTTTGTTGGAGGTTGGCTCATTAGTGGAGCTTCTTGTACTGTAAACCAAGTGCTCGAAAAAGATTACGATAAGCTGATGAAGAGAACTCAAACCCGTCCGTTACCTACGGAAAGGTTGAATAACTCTGAATCGCTTTGGTTTGCATTGTTTACGGCTATTGCTGGAATCTCATTATTATGGGCTTCCACAAACCTACTAACAGTTGGTTTGTCAGTGCTTTCTATGATATTGTATAGCTTTGTTTATACTCCCTTAAAAAGAGTAGGGCCAATAGCTGTTTTTGTCGGTGCTTTTCCTGGTGCACTGCCTCCTTTATTGGGTTGGACAGCTGCCACGGGTACCATTTCTCATGAAGCATTAATCATCTTCGGTATTCAGTTTGTTTGGCAGTTCCCTCATTTCTGGGCTATTGCATGGGTGGCCGATGAAGATTATAAGAAGGCTGGTTTTAAACTTCTTCCTGTAAAAGGTGAGAAAGATATGAAAACCGCTTTCCAAATAATGACCTATACATTATTCCTCATTCCGCTAGGCTTGTTGCCAACGTATTTCGGATTGACAGGAATAAATTCTGCTGTGATAGCCACGGTATGTGGGGTGCTTTTCTTAGCATCCACTATTAAGTTAATGAAAGATCAGTCTCGTAAGTCAGCCCTAAGAATCATGTTTGGTTCTTTCTTGTACTTACCGATTGTTCAGATTGCGTATTTGTTGGATATGGTAAAGTGATGATGGCAGAAAATTACAAATTGGTAGATGCTCCGGTAGAACAACCGCTTTCAATGCACCCTAAGAAGTTTGCATTGTGGCTGTTCATTGTTACCGTAGTGATGATATTTGCGGCATTTACAAGTGCCCATATTGTAAGACAGGCGGATGGAGATTGGTTGATATATGACCTGCCTTCCATGCTTTGGTACACTTCAGGAATTATCATTTTGAGTAGTGTATTTATGCAGTGGGCTTACATTGCAGCTAAAAAAGATAAGTTGGAGCAGGTAAAGCTTGCTTTAGGAATAACCACCATTCTAGGAATTTTATTCCTGTTTGGTCAATTGAAAGCTTGGGAGCAGATGGTAGACGCTAATGTTTACTTTACTGGAAACCCTGCAGGAAGCTTTTTATACATATTCACAGGTATACACGCTTTGCACCTAATTAGCGGTGTGATATATCTGATATATATGCTAATTTCGTCCTTAAGAAATAAAGTGCATTCTGAAAATATGCTCAATATGGAGATGTCTTCTACGTGGTGGCATTTCTTGGGAGGACTTTGGATTTATTTGTTCATATTTTTATTGCTGAATCATTAATAACTAACCCAAACTATGGCAACTACTGCTACAATGAGTAAAAGATCCCTATGGGGTGGTGGAGCTGTCCAGCCGCTGAAGGCGAGTTACGGAAAACTGATGATGTGGTTTTTCCTCGTGTCTGATGCCTTCACCTTCTCTGGATTATTAATTGCTTATGCTTTCTTAAGATGGAGTGCTCCTGCGTATAATGGAGACCCTGAAGCATTTACTTTCTCTACTGAATACTGGCCTATACCTGAAAAAGTATATGAGGCTTTCCCTGGTTTTCATGGGGTTGAACTTCCTCTAGTATTCGTTGGTCTGATGACCTTTATTCTCATTTTATCTTCTGTAACTATGGTATTGGCTGTAGAAGCAGGTCATAGAATGGATAAAAAAGCGGTAGTAAAGTGGATGCTTTGGACAATTATTGGTGGTTTCGCTTTCTTGAGCTGTCAGGCTTGGGAGTGGTCTCACTTTATTTCAGGTACCGATACTGCAACTATCAGTGATGTGATGGTTAATGGTATCTGGAAAGAAAATTATGAGATTTTCGGAGCTAACTTAACTTTCAATCAATACGGACCGCCAGCATTTGCTGCTTTATTCTTCTTCATTACTGGTTTCCACGGTTTCCACGTATTCTCTGGAGTTGTATTGAACGTAATTATTTTCTTCAATGCTGCTACAGGAGTTTATGAAAGAAGAGGCCATTATGAGATGGTTGAAAAAGTAGGCCTTTACTGGCACTTTGTAGACCTCGTTTGGGTATTCGTATTTACTTTCTTCTACTTGATCTAAAAGACTTTTTATAATGGAACAAGCAACAACTAACGTACAAGTTCAACCTGTTGATAAGGCTAAAATCTGGGGTATCTGGAAAGTTGCTCTTATCTTAGCAGTGGTTACTGGTATAGAATATGTCTTCGCCTTTCAAATGGAGGCAGGCGCATTAAGAAACGTTATCTTCATTGGCTTAACAATTGTTAAAGCATTCTACATTGTAGCTGAGTTTATGCACTTGGGTCATGAGGTAAAGGGTCTTGTGTATTCAATCATTCTTCCAATGATTTTCATTCTATGGCTTATCATGGCCTTGGTGAATTTGGAAGGCGCAGCTATTAAAGACGCTCGTGGTATTGTAGACTACGAAGGCGATGGTATTGAGCATGTAGATGAAGAACACTAAGCGAAATATTAGATTTATATAAATCAAAATCAGGCTGAACACATTGGCCTGATTTTTTAGTTTATACAGTATGCGTAAAAAGTCTGTCTTTCTCTTCTTACTTATTGCCTTGCCGGTTATCATCTTTCTTTTTTTAAAGTCATTCGGCAGAAATGAGTTTACAATACCTGTCTATTACGAACAAGGACTTGGAGACTCACTAAGTACCCCTTGTTTAGATAAGGCTAAAGAGCAGTATGTGGTGAACAACCCGTTAGTTCAAAAAGGAGAGATTAACATAATTCATTTTGAAAGATTGGATGGGCCTGTGTTAAAGACTCGGCTGGAGGAATTAGAACGGGTTCAAGATGTGTTCTTTAATGATGACGAAATTAACCTGAGCACATATCTTAATGGTTCCAGTATTGCGTTAAGCGATATCACGGATTATGACCGGAGAATTCAGTTTCAAGATCAATTCTGGAAGATTAATGAAGTAGACTCCACAGCTTGGGCTAACCTTAAATATTGCTCAGTGGCTATGACCAACCTGGATAATAGAGTTGTTTTGGTAGATAAGCAGAACCGAATAAGGGGATATTACAATATTATTGAGCGTGAAGAAACAGACAGGCTCATACTTGAGTTAAGAATTTTAAAAACCGAAGAAGATAATGTCGGAGCAGTTGGAGAGTAAGAAGTCTATGCTATGGATTAGGGTTTTATCTATAGCTATCCCATTGGCTGTAGCAGTATTGCTATCGTTACCCACCAAGTTAGATTTGGGAGACTGGGTATATAATTTGCCACATGCTATTGGAGCCATTAATACACTAACTTCAATTTGTTTAATAGTGGCTTTTGTGGCTATTAAGAAGAAGAATATCGCACTTCATAAAAAGATGAACAGTGCAGCTTTTATTCTAGGAGCAATCTTCTTGGTGTTATACGTAATTTATCACGCAAGTGCTGAATCAACAGCTTTTGGTGGAGATGATACAACCAAGTACATCTATTATTTCTTCTTAATTACTCATATTCTACTTTCGATAGGAGTTGTACCATTGGTGCTTTTGGCTTTCTTCTATGCTTTAAATGGAATGATTGAAAGGCATAAGCGAATTGTGAAATACACCTTTCCTATTTGGCTTTACGTTTCTGTAACTGGAGTTACAGTATACTTAATGATTAGCCCTTATTATGCACATTAATCGGATTTCAGTGGTTTAAAACTTACCTTTGAGCGATGTTAAAACGGATTAAAAGATACTTGTTGACCTTGACTTTGCTAGTATTAGCAGCAAGTCAAAGCTTTGCACAATGTGCAATGTGTAGAGGCTCTGTAGAGTCTTCAGTGAGTGCTGGAGATACCTCTATGGCGGCCAATCTAAATCTTGGTATACTATATCTATTTTTTGCGCCTTATGTTTTAGCTGCGGTAATCGCTTATATCTGGTACAAAGCGAGTAAGAAAAATGTCAAAAAGACCCAAGCTACTGGCAGTTTTGCAGGGTAGATGCCCTCAATGCAGAGAAGGTAAACTTTTTCCGCATGCTGCTTATAACCTTACCAAATTCACAAAGATTAATGAGCATTGCTCCTCTTGTGGAGTTAAGTTCGAAAGAGAGCCTCGTTTCTTTGATGGAGCTATGTATATAAGCTATGGCTTATCGGTAGGTCTTTTTCTTGTATCTGCATTTATCATATATATGTTCTTTCATCCTGTATCGGAAAACGTTTATATGATAGCCATCATTTCAGAGGTGGTTTTGCTGTACCCAATCATGTTTCGCTCTTCACGTGTTTTCTACCTCTATATTTTTGGAGGATTGAAGTACGGAGGAAAGAAGAAGTAAATTTGTTGTTAACGTCTCCTTCCTTCTTGATCGCCTTCCAGAAAGGCTTGTGCATTGTCGACCCAATTCAATACAGCATCAATAATAAAGATTAATACCCCGCTTTCGTTTATTCTTTACTTTACTCGAATGATAGTAGTTTAAAACTGAGCTTATACGGAGTCATCATAATCTTTTGTGATTATTTAAAGAACCTATCGTTCACATTGTTAATTCATCCACTATAAATCCAATCAGATTACTAATAGCATGTATGAGGGTTACACTCCAGAAGGCACTGCTTATGCCTTTCCATTTCGATATAAACCAGTAAACCCAAGCAAAGTAAACCCCAATCACTATCATTACTAGAACATAATAGATATTGTAATTATGAGTTAAACCGAACAGTATACCTGCGACTAAAATGGAGACATGTTTTATGTATTTGGTTTTATTAAGAGTGAATTGAAAAAACTCTATAAGGAAAAATTGAAAAATAAAGGTTTCAACTATTGGAGCTATAATTACACTAAGAATAAAAATATTCACCAGTGATAGGTTCTGTAGAAAATCAACTTCTGTTAAAGAGTTATCTATTGATTCTAGGATGTAAGAGAATAAAAATATAATTCCAATTTGGAATATTGAAAGAATTGATACTACACGGCTTAAACTAAATGACTGCAGTCTATATTCTACCCTATCTATTTTCATTCTTAATAAGAATTAAGGGCCGTCAGTGTATTTTATTATGGATTTTGAAAAATAAGAAAATACAAATACCACCTATGCAAAAATCTATTATAAAATCTTTAGATACGCCTTGGGTGAAAAAAATACTAATTGAATTGATAAGAAGTATTACTCCAATTATCAAAAGTGTTTTTATCCAAACCTTCATTAAAGTAGTTTTTAAATTTTCAAAAAAATACTGTCTGACAGTAAGCTCTTAATTTCTAAATGAACTATGTGCCCCTCAAAAAAACATCTTCAGCAGCCCTAAGTAATCCAGCAGCTATAGCAATTCTACCTGCAATCGTCCAAAAGTCAACATTGCTGTGCTTCAGATCAGATGAGTTCAGTTCCCTGATTTGATAATTTTCGCTCTTCACGTGTTTTCTACCTCTATATTTTTGGAGAATTGAAATACGGAGGAAAGAAGAAGTAATAAGAAAGATGCTATTAGAAAGTAAGGTAGTTCTCACCGTAACTTCAGAGTTCTAATATTGGCCTCCTACGTGATGATTTAGTCTATATGCTTAGAGCTCTAACCTTTTAATTTCCTAGCATCGGCTCACCTTGTAGACCAGCTAAGAAGCTATCCCATTCTACTATTACACTAACAGTAATCAACAAAAATGCAGCTATACCAATGTATAGTAAAACCTTCTTTGTTTTAAGTCTTTTTAACCTGCTCATATTTAATGTTTATTGGTTTTATATGATTCGTTAAATATATAATTTTATTTAAATAGTAATAAAAAAGAGGGTGATTATGTGAGGGACAAAGTATCAACTCTCGTGTTTGTAGTTTCAATCATTCGCTTTTCTCTCTGAGAACTTCATTTAGGTAGTATTTTTGCTATGAATGTGCTAATTCGCATCAAGCGAGAAATTATTAGTAGATTCCCATATCCCTAAAGGCAAAGCAGACTTGAATCAAATCCGTCAGTTCATTTTTAAGCACAAGGCTTTTTTGCTCAGTATTTTACTGGTGGGGCTCACCCTCATTATAGATGAGGCAATATTTTCAGATCAGAAGAGAAGGGTCAACCCCGACCAAACCATAACTGATAATCTTCATCAACAGCTAGATAAGTTAGAGCAACAACTGCAGCAGATCAGTGATGTGGCTGTGGTAGACCTCAGTAGGTTGTTTAATCGTTTCGCTAGTAATGAAGAGTTCCCTTACTTTATTTTCGAGGATGGAGAGGTGATTTATTGGAGTACTAATCGGTTTGTACCGAAGTATGGTACGCTGGATGGTACCTATATTTATAAATTCCTCGACCTCAAAAGTGGACAATATATTGTAAAAAGGAAGGTGATTAATAGCGCCCAAAATAGGGTGGTAGAGATTTATGCCTTGTTGCCACTGAGTTCAGATGTTCCTCTTAATGATTCTTATCGTGATTATGGACTTAACGGGGAAATATTCGGCAGGTCTACTTTTACCTTTACTCAGGTAGAGTCTCCAGATAAGTCAAAGAATATTTATTCACCCGAGGGTATTTTCCTTTTTTCATTTGAGGGTACGCAACGAATGAAGATTGACTACCCCAATTATGCTATTTTCATCGTGCTGTCGTATATGATAGCCATTTACTTTTTCCTGAAGGGAGGGTATCAATATGCAGGAGAATTAGGCAGTAGAAAGCTTGTTCTTCCATCTATACTACTTTGGGGTACCTTTCTTGGAGTAGCTCGCTATTTCATGTTGAAATATGAATATCCATTGAGTGTTGTAGAATGGAAGTTATTCGAGCCAGATTACTTTGCGGCTAGTATATGGCAACCTTCACTTGGAGATTTCCTCTTGAACCAGCTCGCCATATTGAGCTTTGTTATTTATGCTTTCATTAAGCTTACTGCCTATCAGCAGATGAGAGCTTATACTAAATGGTCTAACCTGATAATATCTGTACTGCTGCTAATATTAGGTATGTACTATTTCACTGAGCAGGTACAATCACTTTACGCCAATTCTCAATGGTCTTTCGATGTAGGGTCTGATATTAATTTTTCCTCCTTCAAGCTAATGGCCTATTTAGGGATCTTTTTAATTGGTGTAATCCCTTTCTTAATAGCGCAATACCTGAGCATAGAATTGAGGAAGCTCAAACAGAAGAAGCCTGCAATCATAGTGTTTATTCTCATTGCGCTGGCCTTGGGCGTAACTATTTACTTGATTAGAAGCGAATACCTTATTGTATTACTGGTGCTGACAATATACCTGTTGGTTGTGTTCAGTTTTCGTTTTGCCGAACAGCTTTATCAAGCCAATTATGCCACTTTTCTTTACTTGTTTACTACAGCCTTATTGGTTGCCACTATTTGTAATGTGCTTCTGGGCGAACATATTAGAAAAGAGCAGTTGCAAGATAAGCGCAGCTTGGCAACAAGGCTTTTATCAGAGAATGATTTTGAGGCGGAATATTTACTGTCTCAGGCTAAAACAAGAATTGAATCTGATGTGCTGATTCAAACGAACATTGCCAATCCGTTCTCATCTAAAGACCTTATTAGGCAGAAAATACAGCGGGTTTTCTTGGGCGATTATTTCGATAAATATGAGATTGAAATTCTCATTTTCAACGGTAGCGGCAATCCTGTAAATAGTTCTACTAGCCTGAACTATGATGTGCTGAAGTCGGAGTACGGAAAACCAGAAAATCAGACGGCTATAGAAGGGTTGTTTTTCTATAGATCTAACTATCCGGTGGCCCTAAACCAGTATTATTTATTCAATGAGATTAGAAGATATGATGCCGTAATTGGCTATGTATTGGTTAGGTTGGATAGAAAGGAAATTCTCAATAATAGTATTTTACCCCAGCTTTTGCTTTCAGATTTTGGCCTTTCCACAAACCTTCAGCATTTAGATTATGCGGTATATGATGGAAGGCAACTGACCAATAGTGTAGGAGATTTCAACTACAGGAGAGATTTTGATGTGAGTCAATTAAGTGAAGAACTCATTTATCAACGGCCTGTGCCACTTTCTGGGTATGATCATTTGGCGGTAAGAAATCAGGGCAATGATCAGGTTTATGTAGTCTCTAGCCCGCATTATCCATTACAATATGTAATCACCAATTTCTCTGTCTTTTTCTTATTTACTGTAGCCATGATAATCCTGATTTTTGGGATTTCTACTGGCTATTTCAACTCCAAAAAACAATCTGTTACACTATCCGCAAAGATTCAGATTCTATTGAATTTTGCCTTCTTCCTGCCTCTTATAATTGTCAGTATAGTGGTACTTAGATTGGTAAACACTACGGTAGAAGAAAATATTGAGAATCAATATTTGACTACAGCAGAAAGTGCAGCTGAGAATCTGGCAAATCAGTTGCAGTTATTTTTAGAAGGAAGAAATGAGAATAACGAGGTGCTCGAAAACCGAATTTCGGAGATAAGTCAGTATGCTCGTGCCGATATAAACCTATTCAATAATAGCGGAAGGCTGATAGCAACCAACCAACGACTGATTTTCGACAATGAGTTGTTGGCACCATTTATTAACCCTAAGGCCATGGCCAACATTGTTGAGTCGGGAGTAAAAGAGGAGCTTTTTACAGAGCGTGTCGGGAATTTAGATCTGAGTTACAAGTCTACTTATTACGGTATTCGATCTAACGAGAATAATGAGCTGCTAGGGGTGCTTAGTATGCCATTTTTCGACTCTGAGGAACAATTGAAGTCTGAACAAAGAGATATACTCTCCAATATTCTCAATTCTTTTACCTTTATTTTTGTCATTTTTGTAGTGCTTTCATTCTTGGCTTCAAGAATACTTACTTACCCGTTCAAATTCTTAACTGAAAAGATAAAGACCACCACTTTATCCAACTTAAATGAGCCATTGGCTTGGCCTGCCGATGACGAAATTGGCCTTATGGTAGGGGAGTATAATAAAATGCTTGCCAACCTTGAGAAGAGTAAGAGAGCATTGGCTTTGAGTGAAAAGGAAAGTGCGTGGAGAGAGATGGCTCAACAGGTGGCTCATGAAATAAAGAATCCGCTTACACCAATGAAACTGAAGCTTCAACACTTAAAGCGTGTTTTAGCAGAAGCACCAAATCTTGGAATAGATTTTAACAGACCCATTGATAACTTGTTAACTCAGGTAGAAACTTTGAGTGATATCGCCACTTCTTTCTCGTCATTCGCGAAAATGCCAATGCCTAAGAGTGAGCGGATTAATCTAGTAGAAGTACTTAAGAAGTCGGTGCGTTTGTTCAATGAAGATAGCATCGAAATTAAGACCAATATTCCGAAACAAGCTGTTTGGGTGATGGCAGATGATCAATTATTGGGAAGGATTTTCAATAACCTTATTTTAAATGCTGCACAGGCCATGCCTGATAATGAGATCTGTATGTTAGAAGTTGAACTTTTGGTGACGCATAACAAGGCCAGAATTACCTTTGCAGATAACGGAGAAGGTATACCAGAAGAAATCAGAGAGAAGATTTTTATACCTAAATTTAGCACCAAAGCAGAAGGGTCAGGAATTGGTCTGGCCATAGCCAAACGTGGGGTAGAACACGCAGGAGGGAGTATATGGTTTGAATCTGCCGCTGAGGAAGGCACAACCTTCTTCTTAGAATTTCCGCTAACTGATTAAGTGTGCAACGTTGGTCACTGGTTCTTTTACTCACACTCATAGGCTCGGCTCTGGCTGCTCAGTCTAGTTCAGAAGCCTGTAAATGGGTGAAGACTGATTCACCGCAAATTCTAGATTCTCTAACTGTTTTCCCTGAGTCAATTCGAATAACCGAACCAGATTCCAGTCAAGCATTTCAGTTCGACCTCAATACCAATACCATCAGTTTTCAGAATAGCCCTTTCGATTCGGTCAGGGTTTGTTACAGAACCTTGCCCTTTGATTTGCATTCTACCAAAGCCAATAAGACACTCGATATTTACGATTCTACCGCTTTGTTTAAAGATGTGGTGCTTTATCAGCAGGCTTTGGCAATACCTAAAAGGGAAGAAGTGATTAGTACAGAAAACATTTATAAGACAGGAAGTATCTCTAGAGGCGTTTCTTTCGGAAACAGGCAAGATGTATTTGTCAATTCGACCCTGAACCTTCAAATGGAAGGGCAACTTACAGAGAATGTAAATCTGAGGGCTGTTATTACGGATAGGAATGTTCCTTTTCAGCCTGAAGGAAACACTCAGCAAATTCAGGACTTTGATAATGTGTTTATTGAGTTATTCAACGAGGATAAATGGAGACTGAAAGGTGGAGATGTGGTACTTCAAAATGGGGAGTCGAATTTTCTAAGGTATTATAAGAATGTTCAGGGAGCTCAATTCACTACAAAGTATAAGATGGCTGGCGGGTTTGAAGCGGAAACAACAGTGGCTGGCTCTGTAGCCAAAGGCCGCTTTGCCTCTGTATCCATCGATCCTATTGAAGGAGTTTTAGGGCCGTACCGAGTAAAAGGGCCAAACAACGAAAGGTTTATCATTATTCTGGCTGGTTCGGAAAAGGTGTTTATTGATGGGGAACAGATGACTCGTGGCTTCGATAATGACTATGTGATAGATTATAATCTCGGAGAAATCACGTTTACTAACGAAGTACTGATTACCAAGTTTACCAGGATTAGAGTTGATTATGAGTATTCTGATCAGAATTATTCACGTTCAATTATTCAGGCAAGTCATTATCAGCGAAACGATAAGTTGAATTTTGCTTTCAATTATTACAATGAAAAGGATAATCGAAATCAGCCGCTCTTATTTGATTTATCGGATGAAGAAAAGGTCATTTTGGCGAATGCTGGTGATGATTTGGACAATGCAGTAACCTCTCGTGTCGATAGTGTAGAGTACAATCCTGACCTAATCCTTTATCGTAAAACAGAGGGGCAAGATGCACTAGGAGTCAATTATGATATCTACCAATATTCGACAAACCCGGATAGTGCCTTCTTTGATGTCAGGTTTACTGAGGTTGGTTTTGGTGGTGGTAATTACGTGCTCAGAAACACAACTGCCAATGGTAGAATTTATGATTGGGTTGCTCCTGTCAATGGGCAGGCACAAGGCAATTACGAACCGATTGCTATTTTAAATGCTCCCAATCAGAGGTCTATGGTGACTTTGGCAGGTGGAGTAAAGCTCAATAAAACGGATGAGCTCCAAGCAGAGGTGGCTTTTTCTAAAAACGATGTTAACCTGTACTCAGAACAAGATAGTGAAGATGATGACGGTTTGGCTTACAAAGTATCCCACGAAACAGAAGGACGCTCAGTTAGCTTTCTGCCTAACTATAAGCTTAACTCCACACTTTCTTATGAGTATAACAGTGAGTCATTCTCCTTTATCGATCGTCTGAGGTACATAGAGTTCGATAGAGATTGGAGCTATAATCCGGAAGATTTCAATCAGAGTTTCACAGAGAACATATTCAATGCTGGCTTCGATTTGAGCAAGGATGCCTCTAATAATCTCTCCTATAAATTGGTTAGGAGAAAAAGGGGCGAGGCAGTAGATGGTTTTCAGCAGTACCTGAATCTATCTAAAAGACTAGGGAGGTTTCAGCTAAAGTCAGATGCTTATCTGATGAATAATGATCAGCAGATTTTGAAGTCAGAATGGAACCGATTCAATCTGGACTTTTCTTATCGGAGTAAGTGGTTGATTCCCGGCTACAAGTACCGAATAGATAGAAATTCTGTAGTCAATTCAACTACAAGTGAAGTGGTGCGTTCTGCCATGAACTTTGAAGAGTATTCATTCTATTTGAGGAATTCTGACACGTTGCGAACTACCTACGGAATTGAGTACCAATTGAGAGAAGACCGATTGCCAATTAATGGAGAGTTGGTGGATAATAACCAGTCTAGGACCTTCAATGCATTCTTCAGAACTAACATCGATAATACCAATCAACTCTATATGCTCTTCACTTACCGTAACCTAGAGAACCTCAACGAAGCTGGAGAGGATAGAAATGATGAAACCATTATGGGAAGAATTGATTGGTCAGGTTCATTTTTCGATGGAATCATACGGTCTGATTTAAACTATAACTTGGCTAACAGTAGAGAGTTGAGAAGGGAGTTTATTTTCATTCAAGTACCTACAGGAGAAGGAACTCATACCTGGAGAGACGATAATGGTGATGGTGTTCAAGATTTGAATGAATTCTACCTTGCTGTGAACCCAGATGAAAAGAACTATGCTAAGATTTTTGTGCCTACCGATACTTTTGAGGAGGCTTTCAATACCATCATCACATATCGTTTTAATCTAAATTTCCCACTTCAATGGTCTTCAGAGAAGGGTATTAGGAAAATGCTTTCACACTTTTCAAACACAACGGCATGGGGTTTAAATGCTAAAATTACGGACGATGACCTAGGCCAAAGACTTTTACCTACCAACGTGCCCGATGCTGAAGTGCTGGGGTATAATGAAAACCTACGTTCTACCTTGTTTTTCAATAAATCTAACGCTGTATTTGGTGCCGATGTAGGCATTGCTCGATTGGAGAATAAGCAACTTCTCGTTAATGGTTTTGAGGACAGGCTTAGCGAAGATTTTCGATATCACTTAAGGTGGAACATTAATAGGGGACTAAACCTGGATTTGAACTTTGTAGATGGTCAGCGAGTCAGTCGTTCTGATGTGCTAACACAGAGAAACTATCGGGTGGTTTCAGAAAACTTTAATCCCTCATTAACACTTCAACCTTCTAGAAATTTGAGATTTACAGCTTCTTATGCTTTTAAAGATAAGGGTAATGTATTTACAGAAACTTCTACAGAAAAAGCAGAATTAACAGAGTTAGGCTTGGGGGCTAGATTTTCAAAGGCAGTTCAAACAAGTATTACCGCCAATTTTAAGTATATCGATATCAAATTTGAAGGAACGGAGACCTCGCCTGTTGGCTATGAATTACTGGAAGCTTTAAGGCCGGGTACTAACTTAACCTGGAACCTCAATTGGCAACAAAAACTTGGTAGTGGGCTGCAACTGTTGGTTCGCTACGATGGTAGAAAGTCTGAAGGAAGCCCAGTTGTTCACTTAGGAAGAGTGCAAGTGACGGCACTTTTTTAGAGACAGTTGTTGATTCTAATGAATAGCTTAGGCATTATCCATTCATTGCCTTCACCTTGCGCATTAGCTTATTGGCGAAAACAAATTCATCTAGTTCCTGAACCCCAGAATGTATAATATCAGAAGAGGTGCCTTCCCAAAGTTTTTTAGAGTTGGAGATAAATAGAATATACTCACCAATCTCCATTACAGAGTTCATATCGTGCGTTACAATGACGGTTGTAATCTGATATTCATCGGTAATTTCTGCAAGCAGCTGATCGATCTTAATCGAGGTCATCGGGTCGAGACCAGAGTTAGGCTCATCGCAGAAAAGATATTTGGAGCTATTCACTAGTGCTCTGGCAATACCTACACGCTTCTGCATACCACCACTAATTTCAGATGGCATTCGCTTATTCGTGTTTTCAAGTTTTACCTTCTTAAGCATGGTGTTTACTCTGTCCAGCTTTTCATCTTCTGGCATTTTAGTCAACACATCTAGCGGGAATTTTACGTTCTGTTCAACATTCATGGAATCGAACAAAGCTCCGCCTTGAAACAGCATACCAATCTCCCTTCGGATATCAGTTTTGGTGTCTCTATCTGCATTCACGAAGTTCCTGCCATTGTAAAGAATCTCACCAGAATCTGGCTTGAACAAGCCTACAATGTTCTTCAGCATTACACTCTTACCAGAGCCACTGGCACCAATAATCAAGTTAGTTTTGCCTTGTTCAAAGGTTCCTGAGATATCTTGAAGAACAGTTTTATCTCCAAATGATTTCGTTAAATTCTTTACTTCGATCATCTTACTAATAGGAGTTGAGCTAAAACAAAATCACTTAAAAGAATAGCAATACAGCTTACCGTTACTGCTTTTGTACTCGATTGGCCAACTTCTAATGCACCACCTTTGGTGTAGAAACCCATATAGGCAGATATAGAAGAAACTAGGAAACCAAATACAACGGATTTAATAAGAGCGAAGGTGACACTGAACTGATTGAAGTTCATTTTCAATCCCATTAGATAGTCTGCAGAACCAACTACGCTTGCTAACTCTGCTGCCAGATAACCACCACTAATGGCCAGGGCTCCAGCAAGAATTACCAAGAACGGATACATTACAACCGATGCGAATATTTTAGGAAGTACCAAATAAGATACAGAGTTGATCCCCATTACTTCTAGAGCGTCAATTTGCTCGGTAATTCTCATGGTACCCAAATTGCCAGCTATACTAGATCCTACTTTCCCTGCAAAAATGATAGCGGTAATAGTAGGTGCCAGCTCCAAAATAGTGAGGTCTCTAACTACTAAACCAATAACACTATCAGGGATAAGTGGGCTAATTAAGTTATAGGCAGTTTGCACTGTTGATACTGCACCCATAAAGACCGATACAATAGCTACTAAAACAATACTATTCAGTCCTATGTAAGCACACTCATCGAAAATGAGTTTTACGTAAGTTCTAAATGACTCAGGATTAGTAAAAAGTTTGCCAAGAAATATAATGTACCTTCCCAGGTTGCTCATAAGGCTCTAATGCTGCGTGAATGCCTGTCTAACAACGGCAAAATAACAAAACTTGTACGAATGGCTTTATGTTCCCTCAAATAAAGCTTTTGTTCATTTTCGTTTTAAAGAAAGAACTTACTTATGATGGTCGGCTGCATTTATTGCCGCTCCGATTATACCAGCATTATTAAGCTTTTCAGAAACCACATAGGGTGTTCTAATCTTAATCTGATCGCGGAACTTGTGAATATGCTTGCTTACTCCACCACCTAGAATAATGTAGTCTGGGGTAATAATGCGCTCTACATGCTTGAGAAACTTATTTACGCGTTTGCCCCAAACTTCAAAGCTGAGATCTTCCCTTTTTCTGGCCGAATCTGCCGCAAAGTACTCTATCAGATCACCGGTTTTATAGTATAAACGACCTAATTCAAAGTTGGGAATAATCTGGCCATCATAGAAAACGCCACTGCCCAGCCCTGTGCCAATAGTAATGACTATTACAAGTCCGGCTTTATGGTGTCTGCCAGCTCCAAAACGCATTTCGGCAATTCCTGCAGCATCGGCATCGTTGATAACGGTTACAGTTTCTCCCGAAAATTCACACAGTAGATCATCTATTTGCGTGCCCTTCCAGCTTTTATGTAAGTTGCTGCTATACATAGCTTTGCCATTGACAATTACCGTAGGAAAAGCCACACCAATATTATCTTTCCAATTGAGTTGGTTTTTGATGTCTCGAATTACTTCTGCAACAGCCTCTGGGGTAGAGGGTTGAGGAGTCGCTATTCTAATTCTGTCTGATATAAGTTTCCCTGTTTCGGTTTCTACAATAGCGCCTTTTATACCGCTGCCACCAACATCTATTCCAAGAATCTCCATACAATTGTTTAAATAAAGGGCATCAAGATATTGTAATTCTCATTAGTCTGCAATCATTGATAGCTCTAATGATCTAACTCTTGTAAAAGGCTGCTTAGGTTCAATGCTTTGGTGAACATATCTATTTCGCCATTCGCCTTTAATGGCCAGTCCTCCTTAGGTCTATCCCAATATAGTTCTACTCCGTTGCCATCGGGGTCGTCTAAATAGAGTGCTTCTGAAACCCCATGATCTGCAAATCCGGTAAAAGGATACTCTTCATCCTGAAGCCTTTTGAAAATTGCTGCTAAGTCTTTTCTGGTAGGGTAAAGAATAGCAGTGTGAAATAAACCAGGGTGATGTTTAGGAGCAGGTGGTTGGCCTTGGCTCTCCCAAGTGTTCAAACCTATGTGATGATGGTAGCCTCCGGCCGAAATGAAAGCCGCCTGATTGCCATATTGCTGTGTCAACTCGAAGCCAAGTAAACCGCAGTAAAAGTCGAGTGACCTTTGTAGGTCAGAAACTTTAAGGTGTACATGTCCTATTCGGGTTTGTTCAGGAACTTGATAGTCTTTCATAAATGTAAATAGAAGTCTTTAAGCAGTGCCGAAAAGGCTTGGCTATAACTTCCGTCTGATTCTTTAATAAAGACATCGGTGGTGTTTATTAGGTTCACTTCTGCTTTTCTAAACTGAGCTATTAGTCTAAAAACCGGACCACCTTCTTTATTTCGAAGCACGTGTTTTTCGGATACTTTGAACCCAATGGATTCAGCTTTTGATATGAATTGCTCCATTTCAGCTGCTGGATACATCACCCAAAACTCTCCATCTTCCTTCAATAATCGGGAAGCGTGAAAGGCCAAGTCTTCCATGCTGAGTGTTTCTGCATGAACTGCTTGGTTCTTATTCTTCGATTGTCCGGCCTGTGAGTTCACAAAGAAAGGCGGATTACAAATGATCTGATCGTAGGTGATCGCTGCTTGAAACTCTTGAAGCGATGTATGAAATATGGAAAGTTGTTCCGGCCAAGGTGAACTGTTGAAATTTGCCTTGGCTTGATTATAAGCGTCAGCATTAAGTTCTAAGGTATCAATATTTACTTCAGTCCTTTGTGCAACCATTAAAGAGAGGAGGCCTGTGCCTGCCCCAATGTCAAGAATTCTGCCTGTAGAGTAGGGCCTAAAAACTGCACCAAAATAACAACCATCAGTAGTCACCTTCATGCCCACATTGCCCTGCTCAATCAGAAACTGCTTAAACTGGAAGTAGGTGTTTGCCATTGGAATGTTGAAGGCTTAATTATGAATGTTGAATCAAGTCTAATTCAACATTCAACATTCAAAATTAATCATTAGGAATAGAGCCCCGACTCGAAGCCTTCATCGACCAAAAGGTTGGAGCCTTCGGCAGCATCTACGGCCAACTGGTCGCAACGCTCGTTTTCAGGAATTCCTGCGTGACCCTTTACCCATTGAAATGTAACTCTGTGCTTGTTGTAGATGTCTACAAACCGAAGCCAAAGATCTTTGTTCTTCTTCCCTTTAAAATCTTTTTTAATCCAGCCCCAAAGCCAGCCCTTGGTTACAGAGTCTATAACGTATTTAGAGTCTGAGTAAATCTTTACTGGTGCATTTGGCACCTTAATGGACTCTAGCCCAACAATAATGGCCAAGAGCTCCATTCTGTTGTTGGTGGTTTTGCGATATCCCTGTGAGATTTCTTTTCGGTGTTCTCTGAACTTCATGACCACTCCATAGCCTCCCGGTCCGGGGTTGCCTCTAGAGGAGCCATCTGTGTAGATGGTAATCATAGGTTCGCAATATTGTCTTTAAACAGCTTGATGGCAATGGAAAGCAGAATAATTCCGAATATTTTCTGAATAATGCCAATACCGCCTTCTCCAATTTTCCTTTCTAGCCAGTTGGTAGACTTCAGTACCAGATACACAAATGCTAGGTTGATGATAATGCCTACCAAAATGTTCAATTCATCATATTCCGCTTTGATGGAAATTAGAGTAGTCAATGTTCCTGCGCCAGCAATAAGGGGGAAAGCAATAGGAACTACAGAGGTATTATTAGAGGCTGTTGGCTCATTTTTAAAGAAGTTGTGGCCCAAAATCATTTCCATACCAATAATGAACATAATAATGGAACCTGCTATGGCAAATGACCCGACATCTATACCGAATAACCCTAGCAAATTATCTCCTGCAAAGAGAAATAGAATCATTAAAACTCCGGCAACCAAAGTGGCTTTACCAGATTGAATATGACCTACTTGTTTCCTCAAGTTGATGATGATGGGAATGGAGCCCAGAATATCAATTACCGAGAATAGAATAAGTGTTACGGATAGAATTTGTGTGAAATTCAGCATAGCCTAAAAATTTTGCGCGAATGTAGGAAAAGCATTGTCTAATATAACATTACAGACAGTATTTGTTAGTTTAGTTCCATTACCGAAAAGTTTTTAGAAAAGGAATGGTGTATAGTAATGATAAAGCGATTTTTTAAGTTCCTTTTACTCGGAGCTTTACATAGGCAAAGGGGAGATCATAGTAATATTTTCTTCTCTAGAGCGGCATTTTGGGTAGCACTTTCTACCAGTTTGTACATTACCAGTTTGGCGCATTGGGTTTTGAAAGATCAGTTTATTGCTTTTAGTAAGTTAGAGGGAGAAGGCCTTTTTTCAATCAAGAATTTTGATGGCAGTTACCTATCTGTTGGCCTACTTACTGTAGGCTTATTTATTACCTATTTCTTTATTTTTTGGCCCAATATAGTGGTGGAGTTTAAAGAGTCTACAAAGAAAGGAATGAGGTATAGTCTTTTTCTGCTCTATTTCTTGCCGAGTTTTCTAGCTTTTGTCTACACTAGAGGGTTTGTAACAGAGGCTAGTGCTTTCTAGAGGCGTTGTTAGTCTTTGTTAGCCTGCTAACACTTTCGAAAAACGAATAAAACAATCAGAGAACTTCTAGGTAGCTCAAGAGACCTAGGATCAGAACACCAACACCGATATAGATAAAAAGCATTGGCCCGAGACTAAGAATGGACTGTTTTGCCTGTGTAACATTTGAGGGGTCGTCTGGGGCGTAGAGAACTTCAAATTTCTCTCCCTTGTGCCAAGGCTTATAAGAAAAGCCAAAGCTCAACTCTTCTTCATATATGTTTTTCTCTTGGTCGTAGTAGCTAATAATTGGATAGAAAATTTTGGTCGAACCACTTTTAGACTCTGTGTAACCTCTAACTCTGGCTTCGGTTCTTACCCCATGCTTTTGTAAGTACTTATAATTTGAGTTGAATTTGATTCCAACGATAATAAAGACAGTACCTATGAAAAAGGTAATGAACAGAACCGTCATTTATCTTGAAGGTAGAAAAGCCCCATTTCATAGCCCTTCAAGCCGAAGCCAGTGATCATGCCTGCACAATTAGCAGTAATAAGACTTAGGTGTCGATACTCCTCTCGGGCATGAATGTTCGAAATATGAACCTCTACAACCGGAGTTTTTATACCTGCCACAGCATCAGAAATGGCCACAGAAGTGTGAGTGTAAGCCCCGGCATTTAGAATGATACCGTCATAGGAGAAGCCAACTTCGTGTAGTTTGTTAATCAACTCACCTTCAATATTGCTTTGGTAGTACTCAAAGTCAACTTCCGGATGTTTCGACTTTAGTCCTTCAAAGTATTCTTCAAAGCTTTGGTCGCCATAAACGCTTTTTTCTCTTACTCCTAGCAGGTTCAGGTTTGGTCCGTTGATGATGATGATTTTCATGAGGCTAAAACTACATGATTATCTCCAATTCTCTGCAATAAACGCAGTATGCCGTTTTCAGGCTGCTAACCTTTGACAAACTTAAACTAGGTAAGACCAGGGAGCTCTTAGGTTTTTGCAGGTTTGGGAGGCTAATGTTTGTCAAAGGTTTGTAATTCGCTTTCGGAGAATGCTATTATACACCTCCATCTTTAAATTACCACTCATAATGGCCATCAGAAGAGGTAGGAGGTGGACGTTCAACAAATAAAATACGGAGTTTGCCATATTAGAATATCCTAATTCACTAAACTTGAAAATGGCTTGGGATATTTACATTCAGGAATATGAGAACTACTTAAGGCTAGAGCGTTCGCTTAGTGCAAACTCGGTGGAGGCCTATGTTCGTGATGTTTCCAAGCTCAAGCAGTTTCTAGAAATTTCTGGTTCTGATATTACGCCTTTGCAAGTAAGCATGGTGGAGCTACAGAACTTCATTGAGTACATCAATGAGTTGGGCATGAGTGCTTTTTCTCAGGCAAGGATCATTTCAGGGCTAAAGTCTTTCTACAAATTCTTGCTTTATGAAGGTGAGTTGGACTCTGACCCAACAGAACTTTTGGAGGCTCCTAAGTTGGGTAGAAAACTCCCAGATACTTTAAGTGTAGAGGAAATAGATCAGATTTTAGCTGCCATTGACCACTCCAAGCCAGAAGGAATGCGAAACAGAGCCATGCTCGAAACCTTGTACAGCTCAGGTCTTCGTGTTTCTGAATTAATTGGACTGAAAATGTCGAATGTGCATTCTGATGTGGGCTTCTTGAGGATCTTCGGAAAGGGGAGTAAGGAGCGTTTGGTGCCTATTGGTAAGGAGGCGCTGAAATACATTAAGATCTACCAAAATGAAGTTAGGGTTCACTTAGATATAAAGTCGGGCAATGAGAGCTTTATGTTTTTGAATCGAAACGGTAGGCAGTTAAGTAGGCAAATGGTTTTTATTGTGATTAAAACTTTGGTTGAAAAAGCCGGAATCAAAAAGACCATCAGTCCGCACACTTTCAGGCATTCATTTGCTACTCATTTAATAGAAGGCGGGGCTGATCTCCGGGCAGTGCAGGAAATGCTAGGTCACGAATCCATCACCACCACAGAAATATACACGCACCTAGATAGAGATTACCTAAGACAAGTGATACAGGAATTCCATCCTAGAAGTTAGTTTAAAGTTCAAGGTTCAATGTTTAATGTGACTCTGACTTGAAACATTAAGCATCAAACTTTCATCTCCATTAGAGTCTCTCACAGAGGACTCTGATGATTCAACATTCTCAGAGTCCCTTTCAGGAGACACTGAGATTGAGGATAGCAAGACCGAACTTCCGAAATCAGATGCAAGAGTGAATTTCGATTCTCAGACCACTAAGGGTTCTTTAAAAAATGCGTTTATAGTAGCTCAAAGCTTTTCCTCGTATGGATGTTTGTCTTCAATCGGCACACCTAAAAGACGTGATATGGATTTTCCTGCTTGAATAACTTCAGAATTCAAACTAGCATCAGTTTTGTCAATTTCAATTCTCTTGCCATCTGATAGTATTAAGTTCAGAGTACATTCTTGTGTATCGAATGTGTTAGGGTAATCGATTACCACTTTTTGCACATCTCCAAAATCAACCTCTTTATGATAAGGTACTTTTATCGTTTTCTGCTTTTTAGAAAAAATGATTTTTATTGGAGAAATGCCTCCTTTTAAATACTTGAAAATTCGAGGAATGACTAGGAGCGGTAGAAGGTAAAACAGATAGATTAGACTGCTTACATCGCTTTTATGGTTGTTAATTAATACGGCATACCAAATGACAAGAATTAAAACTGATATGTAAAAGTTGGTCTTTGCTCTTGTCGGGTTTTTGGTGATTACAAACTCAGTATCAGTGTCAGAGATATTGTAGCGATTTAACATTATATCCTCTCAAATCATCAAATTAACTTATTATCAAATCAGAAATCAAAACCATTTTCAACTCCATCAGAGTCTCTCACAGAGGACTCTGATGATTGAGCTTGCCGTTCTCAGAGTCCCTTTCAGGAGACTCTGAGAGGGTGTAGTTGGTTTATGGTTCTAATGTAACTCCGACTTCGAACATTAAACCTGAAACTTTGAACTGGTTACAGCCAATTCTTCCGTTTGAAATAATAGATCATTCCTAAAGCCACTATAACAATGGCTCCCCAGAAAATAGGGTAAGAGTACTCGTAACTCAGCTCAGGCATATGTTCGAAGTTCATTCCGTAAATCCCAGCCATAAAGGTGAGAGGAATGAAAACCACCGAAAATATGGTCAAAACTTTCAGTACATCATTCAACTTATTGGTCATGTGCGTGTGGTAGGTGTTGAGGTTGTCATTGATGGTCTCCCTATAAACCTCAATGGTTTCAGTCACATTCGTAATGTGGTCGTGGAGGTCTTTGAGGAACGGACGTGTCTTTTTGTCTATAATCGGAAGGTCTGATTTGTTAAAGCCGATTACTGTATCGCGTAAAGGTCTGGCGAAACGTCTCAGGTAATTAACCTCTTTCTTACTTAGGTTCAAATCGCCTAAGATGTCTTTCCTAAAATCACCTAGCAGCCTAGCCTCCTGCTCATTGATTTCGTCTCCATATTCTTCGATAATACCTAGATAATGGTCTACAATTACATCGAGCAGAGCAAAAGCCACATAGTCAGACTTTCGGGTTCTTATTCGGCCCTTCGCGTTTCTGAGTCGCCCGCGCACACCATCGAAAATATCCCCCTCTTTTTCCTGGAAAGTAATGATGTAGCCGTTGCCCACAATCATGCTGAATTGTTCGGAGATAATAGTTTCTTCCGAGGTTCGGAACATTTTTGCTGCTATAAAGAAGTGGTCGTCATACTCATCGAAAGTAGGACGCTGGTTAATATTGAGGATATCTTCTAACGCCAGATTGTGAATATTAAAGCACTCACCAATTTTCTGAACCACGCTAATATCATGCAAGCCAACAACATTCACCCAAGTGGTAAACTCTGGTTTAACCAGTTCAGCCAAATGGTCTAATGTAATGTGCTCATCTCTTAATTCAGTTTGATTAAACTGAATTAACTCTAACCTTACATTCTCTACATGCTGCTCACCAGTATAGATGAGCGCTCCGGGCATTTGGTTAAGCTTTTTAGAGACCTTACTAGGTTCAGCTTTCTTTTTTCTTCGCCTCCTTATAGACAATAGTTCGGTGGGGGAAAGGTATTTCAATTCCTTCACGGTCGAATCTTTCTTTAATTGACTTATTAATATCGCACTTTAATTCGAATCCCTTTCCAGGGTCCTCAGCCCAAACCTGAGCCCTGAGATTGATGCTAGATTCGCCAAAATCTAATAATCTAACAATCACTGCTGGGTTGCCTTTATCTTTTTCTTCATCAGTTCTTTTATCTATGAAGTTAGGGTGAGCCATGGCTTCTTCCTGAATAATTTTCATAGCTAAATCTATGTTAGAGTCATAACTGATGCCATAGAATATATGATTGCAGACCATTTCATCAACTATGTTAAAGTTGTGTATGGTTTCGGCACTTATAACGGAGTTGGGAATGATTAGGCGCTTATTTTCGAAGTCTTTGATAACGGTGTGCCGCAGGGTAATGTCTTCTACTGTTCCAGAATATAGGTTAGATATTCTTACAATGTCTCCAACTCGGAAAGGCTTGAAGATAACAATGAAGATACCACTTACTATGTTGGAGAAAGCAGCTTGAGAAGCAAAACCTATAATGGCTGCTATGATACCAGCAGAAGCAAACAGAGTTACTCCAACTGTTCTGAACTGTGGTATTGAAATGAAGATTAGAATAGTAGCAACAGTGTAAATAATAAAGCCTAAAGCATTGCTTAAAAACTTATACTTGGTTGGGTCTACTCTAATTTCATCAGACGACTTATTGATTGCTTTCTTTAGAATGGCTCTTAAAATTCTTAAGAGTATATGTGCCAGTGCAAGAATGGCGGCAACATAAGTTATCAGATTAAGCGCTTCATAGCGCGTGTAGTGTAAAAAATCAAAAGGCAGATTTACCTCCATTATCCAATATTGAGATTAAAAGTCATTACTGGAATATCTGAACGAGTAATCAGATACTCGGTGATATTTCCTTTAATTAAGTCCTTGATAGACTCCGAATGTTTAGAAAAGAGAGCAATCATATCTGACTCGTAAAAATCGGCTGCATTAAGAATTCCTTTTTGCAATTGTTTGGTGTTAAAAACCTCTATTTCGTACCCTTTTAGACCGTTTCTCTGAAACCATAAATGGCTCTTCTTTCTAATTTGGGGCGAAGTATGGAAAAATGCTGGAGTATTTACATATACGAACTGAAGTTCTGAGTTAAATTTTTCAGCGAGCGCCAAGAGGTCGCTCATTCTCTGACTACAGTCGTCTTCTAGGTTAGTTGGGATAAGAATTTTATTAGGTGCAAAATCTTCCTTGTTCTGGTTTACCGTTATTACAGGGTTCATGGCCAGTTTTGCTATTCTTTCTGGGTGAGTTCTTTTCAAGAATTCATCGAACCTCTGATGTTCATAGTTGCCTACTATGGTTAGGTCAAAACCTTCTTCAGCCACTAATTCGGCAATTTTATCTGGAGAGCTATCAACCTTAAGTTTGTAAGAGATTTTAATGCCTTCATTGGAGAGCTTTTCTACATACCTCTCCATCTTCTTTTCATTTTTCTCAATTACTTCATCTAAAAACTTCTGCCCACCAGGGGCTTTGCTTTTATACAAACCCAATTCATCTAGATAAACTGTAAGGGCCGCTTTAACTACATGAATTAGTGATATTTCTGCTCCGGTAACGGAAGCAATTTGTTTGGCAACATTTAGAGCTTTAGACGTTTTGTCCGTAAAGTCTACAGGAACAAGAATCTTTTCGTACATCTCGTTTTAATTTAATTCAAATTCAGACATATCTCAATAAGTGACAAGTCTAAGCAGATAAATAGTTGAAAGGGCGGTTTAAAATTTCAATTCTTAGAGTTCTGAATTATTTTTGCTCGAAATCTGCACCCTTGTATAAGTTCTTAATCCGTCCGTTCCTTTTTCTAAAAAATCCTGAGCCAGCTCATTATTTTACTTTTGGTCTCATTAGAAAGCTTTTTAAAGTACCAGGTGCTGCATCTGTAGCCAAAGGTTTGTACAACTTTCAACATCCAGAACTAGCAGTAGAGTGTTTTGGTTTGAAGTTTCCAAACCCAGTTGGACTTGCTGCTGGCTTCGATAAAGACGCTAAACTTTTCAATGAGCTATCAGCATTTGGGTTTGGCTTCATTGAAATCGGTACGCTTACACCCAAAGGTCAGGATGGAAACCCAAAGCCTCGTCTATTTAGGTTGCCCGATGATATGAGCCTGATTAACCGCATGGGTTTTAATAATGAAGGGGTGGAAGTGGCTGTAGAGCGACTAAAAAAGAAGCGAACGCAAGTGTTGATTGGTGGAAACATAGGGAAGAATAAAGTCACTCCCAATGAACAGGCCGTTGACGATTATGTGTACTGCTTCCAAGCCTTGGAACCTTACGTAGATTATTTTGTGGTGAATGTGAGTTCACCAAACACGCCTAACTTAAGAGAACTTCAAGATAAAGAGCCGCTAACGGCACTCTTAAATACACTTCAGCAGAAGAAGAAAGAGCTAAATGCCAAACAACCAATTCTATTGAAAATTGCGCCAGATCTAACTGATTCTCAGCTTGACGATATTGTAGACATAGTGAAAGACACAGGAATTGATGGACTTATTGCTACCAATACTACTATTTCTAGAGAAGGCTTAAAGACGCCAAAGCAAACTGTTTCGCAAATTGGGGCTGGAGGCCTAAGTGGTGCAGCTGTAACTGATAGATCTACAGAGGTTATCCGTTACTTACACCAAAAATCTGCAGGGGACTTTCCTATTGTTGGAGTAGGAGGAATACTTACCGCAGAAGATGCTATTGCTAAATTAGAGGCGGGGGCTTCATTGGTTCAGGTATACACAGGGTTTATTTACGAAGGCCCAGCCATGATTAAGAAAATTAACAAGGGAATTCTTCGTTGGAAAAAAGCAAAGCACAAGGCCTAGTTGGCTTATGCGGTTTCTAAAATTCATTTAACTTCGTACAAACTGGTTTAAAATTTTTCAATGGCCCAAAACACCTATAAGTCCAATACCTTTAAAAGTAACCAGGGCAAAAAACCCAAAACCAAAAGAAAACTCTCCTTTAATCTGAGTATGCCTTTTCTAAAGGATAAAAGGGTGCAGCTTTCTGTGGGCTTTTTCCTATTGCTGGCATCGGTGTTTATTTTTCTAGCTTGTTTTAGCTATCTATTCACAGGTAAGGCAGACCAAAGTGTGGTTGAAGCTTTCTTCTCAGATGGTGAAACAGTTCAGTCTCTAGGCAGAGAAGCATCTAACTGGATGAAATTACTAGGTGCCTTAACAGCCCATAAACTTATTTTTTCATGGTTTGGAATTGGGGCATTCCTTATTCCTCCGTTTCTGTTTATTCTAGGGTACAAGATTGTATGGGGCAAAGCTTTGATGAAACTTTCTAGGGCTTTTGCGGCTACCAGCTTTTTTCTGGTGTGGATTAGCCTGCTTATGGGCTCCATGATTAAAGGAGACGACTCAGTTTCCGAATGGAGCTTCTATTCTGGAGGCTTGGGTTATGAGCTTTCTTTGTTCTTCGATAGTCTTTTGGGCTACGGAACTATCCTTTTCTTAGCTTTTACATTACTGGTCTTTGTAATATTCTTCTTTAACATCACTGAAATTTTAAGCCTGAAAAAGGCTACTGTAGAACCATCTGTACTAAAAGAAGATGAGGCTAAAAAACAGCAGGATTCAGAGCCAGTGAACCAACCTGTTGAGTCTACATCAGATGAGAGTGAAGAGGTTGATGAGGAAGAAGAAATTGATGACTCAGATTGGGTGGTAACAGTTAAAAATGAAGAGTCTGAGCCAGAGGAAAGTGAGTTGGAGCCAGAGTTAGCCTCTGCCATTAACTTGAGTACCGCACCATCTACACCTAATAAGGTCGAAGAGAAAAAAGAAGATGATGGTGCTATTGAACTAGAGGTTGAAGAGCCGGTTAATAAGCCAGTAGCACAAGAGCCTGCAAAAGAAAAGGAGCCAGCTTTTGAAGTAGAGATTAAGGAGGCTTCTGAAAAACTTGTTGAACAGGCAGGCCACTATGACCCTACTTTAGATTTGCCAAAATACCAGTTTCCAAAAGTAGATTTGCTGAATGAATACTCTACTGGTAGAGTTCAGGTTACAAAAGAAGAACTTCAGGCCAACAAAGACAAGATCGTTGAAACCCTAACCAATTTCAAGATTGGTATTGCTAGTATTAAAGCAACTATTGGCCCTACGGTTACGCTTTACGAGATTGTGCCAGAAGCAGGGGTGAAGATTTCTAAGATCAAAAACTTGGAAGATGATATAGCCCTGAGTTTAGCTGCTTTAGGAATTCGTATTATCGCTCCAATCCCGGGTAAAGGAACTATTGGTATCGAAGTGCCAAACACCAATAAAGAAATGGTGTCCATGAGGTCGGTAATCTCTACTGATAAATTCATGAATTCCGATATGGCTTTACCAATTGCTCTTGGAAAAACCATCACCAACGATATTTTCGTTACCGACCTAGCAAAAATGCCTCACTTATTGATGGCAGGTGCTACGGGTCAGGGTAAATCGGTTGGACTAAATGTAATACTAACTTCACTTTTATATAAGAAGCATCCTTCCCAGCTGAAGTTTGTATTGGTAGATCCGAAGAAGGTAGAATTAACCCTTTTCAATAAAATTGAGAGACATTACTTGGCTAAGCTTCCTGATAATGAGGAGCCAATTATTACCGATACTAAAAAAGTAATCCATACGCTTAATTCACTCTGTATTGAGATGGATCAGCGTTACGACTTATTGAAAGATGCTGCTTGTAGAAACCTAAAGGAGTACAATAAGAAATTTATGGATAGAAAGCTGAATCCTGAAAAGGGACACAGATACCTTCCATACATTGTATTGGTTATAGATGAGTTAGCTGATTTGATGATGACGGCAGGTAAGGAGGTGGAAACTCCAATTGCTCGTTTAGCTCAGTTAGCACGTGCTATTGGTATTCACTTGGTGGTAGCAACTCAGAGACCATCTGTAAACGTAATTACTGGTATTATAAAGGCTAACTTCCCTGCAAGGCTTTCATTTAGAGTAACTTCTAAAGTAGACTCCCGAACCATTCTAGATGCTGGAGGGGCCGATCAACTGATCGGACAAGGAGATATGCTGCTTTCAATGGGTTCCGATATCATAAGAATTCAGTGTGCATTTGTAGATACGCCAGAAGTAGACGAAATTTGCGAATTCATTGGTAACCAAAAGGGTTATTCAGACGCTTACTTATTACCAGAATATGTTGGTGAAGATGAAGGAGGTAGCCGAGCAGATGTAGATCTTTCTGAAAGAGATGCATTGTTCGATGAAGCTGCTAGGCTCATAGTATCTCATCAGCAGGGAAGTACCAGTTTGATTCAGCGTAAACTCAAATTGGGATACAATAGAGCAGGCCGTTTGATAGATCAATTAGAGGCGGCAGGAATTGTCGGGCCATTCGAAGGAAGTAAGGCAAGAGAGGTGTTGGTGCCCGATGAATATAGTTTGGAACAGTTATTGAATAACCTGGATAACTGATTTCAGTAATTAAGAAAAGAATGAAAAGAATATTAATTGTGATGTTTTGGATGGCTGCCTCGTTGGTGGCTGTAGGGCAAGAACAAAATCCAAAAGCAATTTTGGATAAAATGAGTTCGGTTTATAAGGCAATGCCGGGTTATGAGATCGGATTCGTTCAGAAAATTTTAAGTGAGTCTGAAGTGGTAGATAGGTTAACTGGCGAAGCTTCTGTTTCTAAAGATAAGTTTTTGATCAAGTTTCAGGCACAGCATATTTACTGTAATGGAACGGTGCTTTGGACATATTTAGTAGAATCTCAGGAGTTGACAATCACTAATTTTGAACCAGATGAGGCAGTAATAAACCCATCGAACGTTTATGATATCTACAAAGAGGGTTTTACCTATGCTTATAAAAGGCAGGATAACATTAAAGGAGAATTAGTGCACGTGGTAGAATTAACTTCTACGGATGATGACTCTGATTTTACTAATGTTATAATGTACATAGGCCAGAAAGATTCATATCTAAAGGCTTGGGATTTGATTGATTATGCTGGTGCTAAGACAGCTTTCGAGGTATCTTCATTCAAACCAAATGTTACTTTTCCTCCAGGTTTCTTCGAGTTTGACGAAGAGAAAAACCCTGTTCAATACAAAGAAGACCTCCGTAATTAATGAACAAAAAAGACTTATTCGGTCAAATCAAGGCTAAATCATCTTACCTATGTGTTGGCCTTGATACTGATATTCAGAAAATTCCTGAACACCTCAAAAAAGCGGACGATCCGCTTTTTGAGTTTAATAAGCAAATTATAGACGCTACCATAGATTATGCGGTGGCCTATAAGCCTAATATAGCTTTTTACGAAGCTCACGGTCTCAAAGGTTGGGAGAGCTTAATGAAAACCATTGAGTATATCCCCAAAGAGGCCTTCGTTATTGCAGATGCTAAACGTGGCGATATTGGGAATACCTCAAAAATGTATGCTCGTGCTTTCTTTGAAGAAATGAATTGCGATGCCATTACGGTGGCTCCTTATATGGGTGAAGACTCTGTAAAACCTTTCTTAGATTTCAAGAATAAGTGGGTTATTCTTTTGGCTCTTACTTCTAATGCGGGTGGAAAGGACTTTCAGAATCTCACATTAGATTCTGGGGAGGAAGTTTATGAGCGAGTTCTATCGAAAAGTCAGGAGTGGGGTTCTTCAGAAGAGCTGATGTACGTGGTTGGAGCTACAAAAGCGGAGGCTTTAAAGAATATCAGACAGATTGTGCCAGATCATTTCCTTTTAGTACCTGGTGTAGGAGCTCAAGGCGGTAGCCTTGAAGAGGTTTCTAAGTATGGAATGAATAGTGAGTGTGGACTGCTTGTAAACTCTTCACGCGGAATCATTTATAAAGACTCCTCTGAAGCATTTGCCCAAGTTGCGGGTCAAGAGGCTAATACTCTGCAACAGGAAATGTCTAAATATTTAGAAAAATATTGCTAAATTATTTGGTGTAAACACGCACCAAATGATTCAAGAAGAGTTCCTACATTTCGTCTGGCTACATCAATATTTCAATCCGAAACAGCTAATTACTACCGATGGTAAATCGGTAGAAGTATTGAAGCCTGGATACCATAACCATCTGGCAGGCCCAGACTTTAAGGAGGCTAGTATCAAGCTTGAAGGAATTCTTTGGGCAGGTTCAGTAGAAATTCACGTTAAGTCGTCTGATTGGAGTGCGCATAAACATGATGGAGATAGCAACTATGACAATGTTGTGCTCCATGTGGTGTTTACACATGACCGTGAGATATTGAATGCCGATGGGCAGCCCATTCCAACATTAGAACTCAAAGGTCTTGTTAAACCAGGCCTCCTTTCTAGGTACAAAACTATTGTAGAAAGTCAGACCGATATTCCATGTGGCAATTCATTTCATAAAGTTAAGGCGGTTACCAAGCTCTCTATGTTAGAGTTTACTTTGGTAAGAAGGTTGGAACGTAAGGGAGATCTTTTCAAGGAGATTCTGGAAAGCAATAATCAAGACTGGGAGCAAAGCACCTACCAATGGTTGGCGAGCGGATTTGGCTTTAAAACAAATTCAGAGAACATGCTGCAACTGGCTAATGCTGTGCCCCTCAAAGTTTTGCAAAAGCATGCAGATTTAAAACAATGGGAGGCATTGTTGTTCGGTGCTAGCGGCTTGTTAAATGCTTCTGACAATGATGCCTACGCTAATGAATTACGTAGAGAATACGCTTTTTTAGAACGTAAGTATGAAGTGAAATCAAGTCTTAGCTATAATCAATGGCACTTTTCAGGAGTGCGTCCTTCTAACTTTCCTACAGTAAGAATTGCTCAGTTCGCAGCGTTGGTTCATAGCCATCCAAACTTATTTAGTCTATTTACCCATTTTACAGATTTAGTTAGTCTTCAAAAACTGCTTCAGGTTAGTCCGTCTGAGTATTGGAAATCGCATTTGAATTTTGGGGCGAAAAGCAAGTTTCAGAATAAGGCAATGTCTAAATCTGCTGCTCAAGGACTTATGATAAATACCATTGCCCCATTACTAGTGGCTTATTCGGAATATAAAGATGATGCTGATATGTTAGATCGGGCCATGAATATCTTAATGACCCTTCCTGTAGAGCAAAATCATATAATTCGAAAGTGGCAGACTTTAGGGTGGAACGTAAACTCTAGTTTCGATACTCAGGGACTAATCGAGCTTTATAACGAGTACTGTTTAACTCGTAAATGCATGAAATGTAAGATTGGTATTGAGTTGGTAAAGGCCTGAATACTTATTTTTTGATACGAAAAGGCTTAACTTTGCACCCGCAAAAAGAGCTATGGAGAATCCTGTAATCATATTTGGAGCAAATGCACTCGGTAGAGCTGCAAAAGAGATTTTTGAAAGTAATGATATTATCGTTTATGGTTTCTTAGACGATAATGAAGAACTGCACGGACAAACGCTTGGTGAGCTAAGTATTTTGGGCAGAACTGACGATGATGGCTTTCTTAAACTTATCGGTAAAAAGTGTGAAGCCTTTATTGGAGTTGATGACCGTCAGCTAAGAAAAGGCTTAGTAAAGTTGATAAAGGAGAGAAGAAAGATGATGCCAGTGAATGCTATTCATAGCAATACTGAAATAGCACCGTCTGCCAGTGTAGGTCATGGAGAATTTATAAATAGTGGAGTAATCATTGGCGCAAATGCTAAAATTGGCGATCACTGTATGATCCATACAAACGCTACTATAGACTTCAGCGCCAAACTTGGAGACTTAGTTCAGGTTGGACCTGGTAGTGTTGTGGGAAGCGAGGCAGAAATTGGCGATAACGTATTCATTGGTTCCGGAGTAACCATTGTACCAGGAATAAAAGTTGGTAAAGATGCTAGAATAGGAGCAGGGTCGGTGGTAATTGCCGATGTTGCTGATGGAGAAACAGTATTCGGAAATCCAGCTGCTAAAGTTTAGAATTCAGATTGAGAATGCTCTGATAATCTTCTTTAGGAGGAGGAGCCCGCAGGGCGGAAGAGGTTTCTGATATTCAACTAGAAATTCACCCTACAAGCAATAGGGCAGAACATATGGAAAAGAAGTATTCAATTTTATTGTATTACTGCTACGCGAAAATCGAGGATTATGAAGCGTACAGAGAAGAACATCACCTTTTTTGTGTTGAAAACAACTTAAGAGGTAGAATCATTATTTCACCTGAAGGACTTAACGGAACTGTTTCGGGCTTAAAAGAAGACTGTGAGAAGTACATGGCTTATGTACATTCCGATGCTCGATTTGCCGATACGGAATTCAAGGTTGAGGCACATGAAACCATGGCTTTCGCCAAACTTCATGTGAGAGTAAAACCAGAGATAGTTCACTCAAGCTTGAGGCATATAGATCCAAGGCAAAAAACTGGGACTTACGTTGAACCGCAAGACTTTAGAAAAATCCTTGAAGAACAACCTGAGGATACCGTTATTCTAGATGTTCGGAGCAACTACGAGCACAATGTAGGTCGATTCAAAAATGCCCTAACCTTAGATATAGATAACTTCCGAGACTTTCCCGAAAAGGTGAAGGAGTTAGACCACCTTAAAGGTAAGAAAGTGGTTACCTACTGTACAGGTGGTATTAAGTGTGAAAAGGCCAGTGCCTACTTATTAGAGCAGGGTTTTGATAATGTCTATCAGCTTCATGGTGGGATTATTAAATACGGAATTGAGGCTGAAGGAAAGGATTTTGAAGGTAAATGCTACGTTTTCGATAACCGTATTACTGCCGATGTAAATCATGTAAATCCAAGCATTGTTTCTAAGTGTTTCATCACTGGTGAACCTACGGATAGAATGGTGAATTGCGCCAACCCGGAGTGTAATGCGCATATTCCTATGACTGAAGAAGCTGGATGGTTAATGGATGGATGTTGTTCCGATGAGTGTCGAAAAAATCCTGCAAGAAGACCTTACGATGGTACTGGATACTATCAAAAGAATACCAATCACTATAACCCTTTAAAGGGTGTGAAAAGAGAGCCAGCTAAAATCGACTAATGGCTGCCAGAAGAATTCCAGAATCAGAACTAATTCTGAACGATGGAGATAGAATCTACCATCTCAATCTAACCGCTGAGATGGTAGCGGATACCATTATTGTTGTAGGTGACCCTGATAGAGTATCGAAAATAAGTAGGCACTTCGATAAAATTCATTTCCAAGAGTCTAATAGAGAATTAGTTACTCATACTGGTGAAATTGGAGGAAAACCGCTTTCTATTATTAGTTCTGGAATGGGAACGGATAATGTTGAGCTACTCATGACTGAGCTAGATGCTTTAGTTAATATTGATTTTAAGTCTAGAAAGGTAAACCGAAGGTTAAAGAAGCTCAATATCATTAGAATAGGTACTTCGGGTTGCATGCAAGCTGATATTCCCCTAGATGCGCTGTTGGTTTCAAGAGCAGGTTTAGGACTCGATACGCTCATGAGCTTTTATGATCGTAGTCTGAGTGAAGATTTAGCTGTAGTGGAGAATAAAATTCAGCGATTGTTAGAGTTACCTTTTAAGCCATATTTTGCCAAAGGGTCCGATCAGCTATTCGATCTATTTAAAGATGATATGCACCATGGTGTTACCGTTACTGCTCCTGGTTTTTACGCTCCACAGGGAAGAGAAATAAGGCTTAAACCAAAAATTACAGGCTTTATTGATACTCTAGCCAATACCCCAACCAGTTTCGGAAGGTTTACAAATTTTGAGATGGAAACTGCTGGTTACTATGCAATGGCCGAGCTGTTAGGACATGAAATGATAAGCCTGAATGCGCTAATAGCTAACAGAGCCAATCAGACTTTTTCATCCAATCATGAAAAAACTGTAGAGCGACTTATTCAGCTAGTTTTAGAGAAGCTTACTTATTCTTAGGTTTTAGGTTTCCTTGAATTAACAAATTGAATTCAACACAGGTGAGTACTCCGTTGTGAGAGTATGGACACGTTTTGTAAAGCGTTTCACCGAACCTATTCTTTGTGGTAATTACATCATCGCCCTTGCAGACGGGGCAAGTAATCAAATCATCGCTATCGCACTTTATGGTATTTAGGTAAAAGAATTTAGAGTTAACATCTGCGCTAGATGTGGTGCCTCTGTTGTTTCTAAATGCTTCTTCGGCCAGCTCCAATAAGTTTAGCGTTTCTTTTGAGAACTGTCCACGGCTTCCCTTCAGTTCAAGGTACTTATTCAACCAGTCAATACTCTGAGTATGCTTATTCATGTAATATGAATTCTTACCGAAGTAAAAACAGAAGTCGGCAGAGAGTACGTCTATCTTATCTAGCGCAGCCATAAAATATCCATCGGCCTTGCTATACTGCTCAAGGTCCATGTAATGCACTGCACTATCTATATATCTTCTGGGGTCTTCCTTCTGTTGGGCATTGGCTATAAAAGAGCAAGATGCAAACAGTACTAAGAGGAATGTAAGTCTCTTCATAAGTAAATATCAGCTCAAAAATAATAAACTCTGGAAACTAAAAAGCCTCGGTTTTTCCGAGGCCTAACTACTTAACAGTATTTAACGCTTTTGGTGAAGTAATTTATTTTGTCGCACCTTTCTTCTTAGGTAACGCAATTTTCTTTCCTGCCAGACTATAAATACCGAGACCGGTGGCAACAACTGCAGCTGTGAGTAAAATAGTTTTCGTTTTCATTTTTCTTGTGATCTCCCTGTTTAAGACAATGATTGTACCAAGTTTGTTACAGTCGTCAGATATTATTCTTTTGTCTTAGAAAAGTCTCATCATTTACACACTTAATGAACGTAAAACCCCTATCAAAAGGATTCAGTTTTTGAATAAAAATTTCCACTGGTCATTTAACAGTTTTGACGGCTTAGAATCTTTAGTAAATTCCCAAGAATATAACCTGATGAATATGACTAAACTACTTACAATATCCTTATTCGGCTTCATGTTGCTAGGAGCCATGAGTCTACCAGCGCAACAAGCAGCTCCTCAAGTAGACACTAGAATGTACGAAATTATCAATGGTGTTTCTGCTCAGAGAATTGAAGCAGATATAAGAACATTGGCTGGCTTCGGTACTAGAAATACCTTTTCCGATACGGTTTCTAAGACCAGAGGAATTGGTGCTGCCCGTAGATGGCTGAAAGCGGAGTTCGAGAAAATCTCTGCTGAGTGCGGGGGGTGCTTGAAGGTTTTTTATCAGAAAGATTTGGTAACCAAAGAAATGGGTGGAAGAGTGCCTCATGACGCTTATGTGGTGAATGTAGTGGCTGTACTTAGAGGAACAGACAACCCAAATAATTATGTGATGATGTCTGGAGATATCGACTCCAGAGCATCTAATACAATGGATTTTACAACCGATGCTCCTGGAGCCAATGATAATGCCTCAGGTATGGCTGGTACTATAGAAGCGGCTCGGGTACTCTCTAAATATAAGTTTAAGAATAGCATTGCTTTTGTTGGTCTTTCTGGAGAAGAACAAGGCCTTTTTGGAGGTGCTGGTTTAGCTAAGTACGCCAAAGAGAATAAATGGAATATTCTTGGTGTGTTGAACAACGATATGATTGGAAATATTGAAGGTGTAGATGGTGTAATAGATAACAGAACCTTTAGAATATTTTCTGAACCTACTCCAGCAAATGAGTCAGATAGAGCTAGAGCTTCTAGAAGATTTACTGGCGGTGAGGTTGATGGAAACTCTAGACAACTGGCTAGGTACATTCACAACCAAGTGTTGACCTATATGCCAGAAATGAACCCTATGATGATTTACAGGTTAGACCGATTCGGAAGAGGAGGGCATCATCGACCATTCAATGATTTAGGTTACCCAGGTGTGAGAATAATGGAAGCACATGAAAATTATGTGCGCCAGCACCAAGATATAAGGGAAGAGAATGGTATAAAGTATGGTGACGTAATAGAAGGAGTGAATTTTGAGTACGCTAAGAAACTTACAGCAGTTAACGCTATTTCTTTAGCAGGACTTGCATGGGCTCCTCCTGCTCCAGAATATGTGAGAATTGGTGGAGCTGTTCAGCCGTCTACCACATTGCAATGGCCAGAGTCTAACGATCCTGACATAGCAGGTTATAAGCTATACTGGAGGCTAACTACTTCTCCTACTTGGGATAATTTTATTTACGTAAGCGGAACGAATGAGTATACTTTAGAAGGAATAGTGATAGATAATTATTACTTCGGAGTTGCAGCGGTAGGTAAAGATGGAAATGAATCTACAGTGGTTTTCCCGTATCAGCAGCTAAGAATGGGAAGAAGGTAGATCGAAAGGTTGATTACAAAAACACCAAGGGACTATATCTCCTTTGGTGTTTTTTTATGCGTATTAATTTTATCTGCCTCTTCCTGAAAGAAATCTTTAAGCCGATGTACACCATACCGTGGTGCAATATTGTCTTGAGCCATCATACTCAGAAAAAACTCGTAAGGTCCGTAGGTTTTGGAGGTGGTAAAGGCTCTAAGTAAGGCTAATATGCTCTTCCTAACCCAGTCGGGTATATGGCTTATTTTTATTTCAAACTTGAATGCTTTTAGTGCTAACTCAGCTATTTCTTCTTGAGTTAAAATATCCGGACCTCCTACTTCAATTTCATTTGTAGAAGTTTCGATAGAGTCAACCACAACCCTAGCTAAATCCGCTCCATGAATTGGGTTTAGCATAAACTGACCTTTCCCGAATAAGAATACTTTACCTTTTCTAGCCATTTGTAGAAAGTCTTTCATGTCAGAGAAAAATCCATTAGGTCGAATGACAGTGTAGTTGAGAGTTGACGTTTTTAAGTAATCAACAAAAGCCTCTTTTGCTTCAACTAGCTTTAGGTGGCGCATCAATTCTCCATTCAAAACGGAGATGTAAACCACTTTAACAGCTCCAGATGCTTTCGCCTCATTTAGTAAGTTGACATTAGCTTGAAAGTCTACATCTTTATAAGTTAAGCCATCCTTTTGACGGGTAATACCTACACAGCTGATCAGTACGTCTCCATTATTTATGATGCCGCTTAGCGTGTTGGGCTTTGTTACTTCTGCTTCAATCAGCTGTTTGTCGGTTAGGTTTAGTTCATAAACGCTTTCCTTCTTTCTCACAATTGCCCCGAACTCTATCTTTCTAATTTGTAACTCCCTTATTATATGCTTTCCTAAATACCCAGAGGCTCCAGCTACAATTACTCTTCTTCCTTCCATTGTTTTTTCTGTAAAGATGAGCTACTGACAGTAGGCTTTCGTCCGGCTGTGTAATTCAGAACTGCAAAGTGAGTTTCCGGACTTTTTTCGGAGCTTTTAAAAGGCTTGTTTGCTGGTCTGTAGTTTAACCCAGGCCTTTGGGGTGGTGCCAGTGTTTTTCTTGAAAAACTCATTGAAAACTGACTTGGAGTTGAAGCCACTTTCATAAGCAATGCCCAATATAGAGAGGTGTTGTACTTCAGGTTTTAACGCTATTTTTTTGAAGTGGGCTAAACGATGTTGATTAATGAATTCATTAAATCCCTTGCCAATTCTGTTGTTTAGCAGCCAAGAGAGTTTATTTGGGTGTAGGTTTAGTTTTATGGCTAACTCACGTAAGCTTAAGTGAGAGTCTAAATAAAGCAAGTCTTTACTCATAGAGCTATTTAGCAATTCTAAATAGTCGGTTACTTCTTCTTCCGATAATGTCTCACTTTTACTTTCCTTTATCTCTTCATGTAAAGAGTTTACAGAATCAAGGGAATAGGTAAACTTTAGTTTTTTCACCTCGTCTGTTTGCCTTAAAGGGGCAAGGAGTGGATCGAATCTGAAATTAATATGCTGACCAGATTTGTCGTAGAAGGCATTTATGAGAAGCTCAATTGCTTTGTCTTTTGTACCGCCATACCAGGCTAAATAGGTACAAACGGGTAGGTGAAACGTGGAACTTTCGTTCAAACTTAGGCCTGATTGTTCTCCTTGTTTTATCGTCTTCCATAGGTGGAGTAGCGTTTCTCTTTTATCGGAAGCGAATTGCTTTGTTGTATTTATGAACTCATTTTCTTCATTCTGTTGTATTTGGCAAATAGCTTTTAACTCTAGTGCCATTTCCCAACCTTCATTGATGCTTAAGCCCTTGTCTATACTTGTAATAGCCTCTTTGTATTGCTCTTGTAGATAATGATTCCAGGCAAGGATGTAAAAGTGATTGGGAGAATTTGGGTTCAATTCAATAGCTCTATCTATGCTTTGTTTGGCTTCGTCAAAATGTCCATTGGCATTAAGTAGTTCTGCTTTAAATTCTAAAGCATCTGAGAAATTTGGGTTAATCCTCAATGCCTGATTGAGGTGTGATTGGGCTTTCTCAAAGTCCCAATTACCAATGAAGTGATACAGCCCCTTGGTGTAATGATACTCAGCGAGTTCTGTTTGTTTATCTCCTAATTTCTTAATGAAGTGGTGGGCCATGTAAAGCGCTTTCATTCTATCGGCCAAATTCCAAGCCGCCTGATGGACAAAGCTCTGACTTAAACCTAGATATGGTAAAGGATATTCTGGGTCTAAAGAGATGCTCTCTTTAAAACTCTCTTGCGCTTTCTGAATGCTCTCAACGGTCCATTGTAAAAGAAAGAACCTTCCCTTGAGATAGGCTTGGTATGCTCTAGTTTCTGAAGTTTTAGGAGTTTCAAAATCGTCCTGTATATCAAAGTGGCCAAACTGCTCTCGAATTCTGTCTGCGATTAGTCGGCTTATTTCGTCTTGAAGATTGAAGATGTCTGTCAGTTCTCTATCAAAACTCTCAGACCAAATATGAAAACCAGTGTCTGTTCTTATCAGCTGGGTAGATATCCTTACTCTATTGGCTGCTCGCCTTATACTTCCTTCTAAAACTGTGCTTACTCCCAAATCATTTCCGATATGTCTAACATCTACCTGTCTGTCTCTATAGCTAAAAGAAGAGGTCCGGGCTGTCACTTTAAGCCCTTTAATTTTGCAGAGGGTGTTGATTATTTCTTCCGAAATGCCATCGGCAAAGTATTGATTGTCAGGGTCTCCACTTATATTGTTGAAGGGTAATACGGCTATAGATTTTTGATTGATCACAATTAATTAGTAGAGAAGTGTAATTACATGCTTATTATTGAAGTAGCGCTAAACACAAACCAATGAAAGTCGACCAGTTCCTGTTTAAGGACGATGAATTTAAATACTCTCATGAAAATATAGAAGATAAGAATTCGGTTTCTTTTGTTCTTGTTTTTGCCCCTAGGCAGGAGATGGAATCTCAAGGTTGGTTAAAAGGTATTAGTGAAAAGTATCCGCAGGCAGATATTGTTAGTTGCTCTAGCTCTGGAGAGGTTTACTTATCTGAAGTTTTAGATAATTCAGTTACAGGAATGGCCGTAGCATTACAGAAGTCTTCGGTAGAAATCCACTCTATGAAACTTGAAGATGGAGATAGCAGTAAAGCACTAGGGGAGAGGCTTTCTGCTGGTTTTACTTCGACCGACCTCAGGCATGTTTTGGTCTTTAGTGATGGCTGGCTCATTAATGGAGTAGAATTGCTTGAGGGAATGTATGGGGCTTTAGGTAGAGATGTTCTAATCAGTGGAGGTTTGGCTGGAGATGGAGCCAATTTCTCAAAAACATTGGTTGGGCTAAATGGAGAAATTGATGAAGGACAAGTTGTGGCAATTGGCTTTTATGGTCAGCAGATTGAAATAGGCTTTGGCTCGCACGGAGGCTGGGATGTTTTTGGAGATTCTCATATTGTGACGGCCACAGAAGGGAGGGTGATAAAGACTTTAGATGGAAAGTCTCCATTAAGCTTATACAAACAGTTTATGGGAGATGATGCGGATGGATTGCCAGGGGCTGCATTGTTATATCCATTATCTGTTGTTATTCCTGAATCAGAATCGCCCTTGGTAAGGACGGTTTATTCAGTAGACGAAGTTTTAGGTCATTTAATTGTTGGGCAAGAAATTCCTGTTGGTACAGAAATTCGCTTTATGAAGGCTGAGTTCGATGACTTACTAAACGGCTCATCTCAGGCAGTACAAAAGGCGCTGAGCACCCTTAATGGAGTACCAGAGTTTTGTCTAGTAATAAGCTGCATTGGGAGAAAACTTTTATTCGATAGAAAGATAGAGGAGGAAATAGCATCGACTCAATCCGTATTAGGAAATGAAGTGCCTATTGGTGGTTTTTATAGCTACGGAGAAATATGTCCGGCCAAACGTGGTTTAGCCGAACTTCATCATCAAATGTTAGCTGTTACTTTGTTTCGGGAGAACTAGAGCTTAATGCCTAGCTGGTCAAAAATAAAGTAGTATTTAAACAGTATTTTATCTGTAAAGTCATTTCGAGTTAATTCTCCTCCGTGTCCAGACTTTGGCGTTACATACACATGATATAGAGATTCGTTACTTGCCTTTTCTTGAATGGTCGCAAGAAACTTGTAAGTATGCTGAGGTACGACTCTATCATCAGTTTCGCCCGTCATCAATAATAGGTTAGGATATTCAACACCCTCTTTAATATTATGAAGTGGAGAATAGGAAATCAGATTTTCGAAATCTTCCACGTACTCTGCTGAGCCATATTCTAACAAATTGATACTTGTGCCAGCTGTTGTGAACAGGCTTTTTCTAAGCATATCGGTTGGTGCTGCTTCTGCTATTACTGCTTTGAATAATTCAGGTCTTTGAACCATAGCAGCCAAGACCAACATTCCTCCATGAGAACCTCCATTGATAGCCATTCTACCACTTGTTGTGTACCCTTTTTCTATAAGGTATTCTGAGGCTGAAATAAAGTCGTCTATAGCATTTTGCTTTTTCAATCGCCTTCCCTCTAAAGCCCACGAGTCACCTTCTGCTCCTCCACCCCTTATATTAGGCATTGCTAAAACACCTCCATGGGCTAAAAATAATGCTAAGCTCTCATCATAGCCAGGTTCTACAGTTATTCCATAACCTCCGTAACCGTATACTAGAGTAGGGTTTTTACCATCCAGTTTCGTCTCTTTAGAGCAGGTGATATACATTGGTACTTCGGTGCCATCTTTAGAATGAAACTTTACATACCTAGTTTCAATGTCATTTACTTTGTAAGGAACCGTTATTTCTTCTATGGGGACAAACTCCAGAGTTTCTAAATCTAATTTGTACCAAAGGTCTGGGTGGTAAAAAGAGCTGATATTGAATAGCGTATAATTGGTGTCAGTCTTTGGTTTAAACGGGCCGTTAATCCTTTTACCCTTAGGAACATTGATAGTCTTCAGTAGCTCTCCCTTTAGGTTATAAATTAGTGCAAGAAACTGATCGTCTTGTCTGTAAATACAGGCTATTTTATCGGTGTCTATTTGATTAATTTCTCGAAGGTTTGCATCGAATTGAGGTACTAACTCCCCCAATTGATTCACTTGGTTAATATCTGCCACTAAGACCTTACCATTGGGAGCACCTAGTGTAGTTCTGATGATGGCCTGACTTCCTATAACCTCTTCAATTGTAAAAGTAGATTGGTCGTTAGGGATAGCTAAAAAGTTGTTTAAAGAAAATCCTGAGTTGCTTCTTTTTCGGATGTATGAAATGGCTTTAAAAGCTTTTCCAGATCTATACCCAAAATGATTCATAATCAGCACATCATCATTGGCTTCAAAAAAGTTGAAAGAATTAGTACCTGTTCTATCTGGGTTTAGATAGATTAATTCGTCTTTTTCCTGACTTTGATTAATATGATGAACGTAGAGTGCTTGTCCTGTAGCTTTGTCTAATAACTCTCTACCTTCAGCTGGTGCTGAATAACGATCGTAGAAGAAAGATCGGCCATTCCATACTATATTGCTGCTCATCCTTAAGAACTGTAAATTTTCTGGAAGCATCTCTCCTGTGAGCAGGTTGAAGACATACGCTTTTCGCCAGTCAGAGCCATTTACAGAAACTGTTACAGCAACAAGGCTTTCTTCTTCATTGAGGTAATAATCATCTACAGATACAAATTCACCTTTTGTTTCCTGCTGATCTCTTGCTTTAATTAGATACTTCCAGTTGGTTTCATTTCCTCTTTTGTACAAGAGATCAGCAGACCTGAACGACTCTTTAGCTTCAAATTTGAATTGAAACTTCTCAACGCGTTCCTTTTCAATCAATTGTTTGAAAGACTCTGTAGACTCTTCTTTTACATCATAGTAAATGCTTCCAATCTGAGCCTGAAGAGTTCTTTTGTAAGTTTGCTGCCTGCCTTCCTTATCAGTTATTTTCTTTTGTTCACTTAGCCATTCTGACAACCTAGGATCATTAGGATTTTCCATCCATTGATAAGGATCGTAGATTAGAGTATCAAAGTATTTATCGAAAATGCTGTCTTTTGGTGCAACCGGATAGCTATAAGTCTGTGATCTAAGGTTTGCAGAAAAACAGATTAGGAAAGCGAAAAAAGTGAATGTTTGCTTAAGCATTGTGGAGTTAGAGGATTTGCGCGTGAATTAGGGGAAATCAAAGTAGGGAAACAAAGATTTTTTTGATAGCGGTTAGCTATTTCTTTATGGGGTAGATCAAAACAAAAGCCATTCAATTTGAATGGCTTGCTATATTCTTAAAATCTACGGCTGTTTAATTTTCTAAACCATTGGGCCGGGTTTTTCCAGCCTCAACCATGGTTGTAATAATTACCACTCCATTTACTGCTCTAAAGCCTAATGGAGCACCATCCTTCATTACATTGACTGAAACTATTTCTTCTGGGGCTAGAACAGATATGTCTTGCCAAATTTGCCCATCTACCATGTAAAGAGCAGTGTTGTCTTTACCACTGAGGTATCCTATGTCTCGTATTACAACTCTTTTTTGACCTAGCTCGGTGTAAACTTTAACACCAGGAAATTTACCCTGTAAAAGAGTGAAAATGTCTGGGTAGGTATGATAGTCATTGTTATACTCTAAAAAGTTAGACTTAGAATAGAATAAAGATTCTTCGGTAAGATGCCCTGATCCGATGGCTATTTTTTCATTGTTTTCGCCCTCTAAGAATAACATTTTTACATCGAGCTTTTGGCCTTCTACCACTTTTCGAACTTCTTTTCGAAATCCATTTCCTTCAAAGACCAGTTTGTCTTTTGCATTGATTTCAATGGAGAAATTCCCCATTTCATCGGTGGTGACGGTTTGCTTAGACTTCTTCGAAATAATTTCGATGTTGGCAATAGGAGTATCCTTAAATGCAAAGACTTTCCCGGTAACTCGTTTGGTTTGAGCAAAGGTTGATGTAGCCAAAAGTAGAATTACCAGCGCGAATAATGAGGTTTTGAGCTTGTTCATAGTCTTACAAGATAGGTATAAAATTTATGTAATGAAATTAAAGTGCTGTAAGACAAGGGGTTGTTGAGGCTAAGACCACCAACGCTCTGTAAAGTTTTCCGAATAGTTACAAAGTTCACCTACTTGTGGGGTGAGGTTTGTTAACTTGATTTGAGCAGCTTCTGAAAACCGTTCTATTGGTTCTTGCCAAGTATGTTGGGCCAGTTTAAAGCCAGCCCAATGTACCGCCATTACTTTTTCAACCTTGGCGTCTTGTGCAGCCTGAATAGCTTCTTCTGGGTACATGTGAATCTGATGCCACTGTTCATTGTATTGGCCGCATTCCATGAATCCAAAGTCGAATGGTCCGAGTCTTTCTCCCACTTCTTTAAAGTGTTTGCCATAGCCGCCATCTCCACTGAAGTAGATGTTTTCACTTTCTGTTTTGAATGCCCATCCACCCCAAAGTGATTTAAACCTATCTGTTAGTCCTCTGCCAGAAAAGTGCCTAGAAGGGGTAAAGGTGATTTCAATTCCCTCAAATTCGCTCGTGTCCCACCAATCGAATTCTTCGATTATACTTGGGTCAATTCCCCAATGCTCTAAATGTCTACCACAGCCAAGGGCAGTATAATATTGCTTTACTTTTGGTCTCAGCCTTTCAATGCTTGCTAAATCAAGATGGTCGTAGTGATCGTGTGAGAGTAAGAGTAGGTCTATCTCAGGGAAGTCATCGATTAAGTTGAGCGTGTTTTTCGAAAACCTTGCGGTTTTGAAAGGAGCGATTGGTGCAGCATCTGGCCCGAGCATCGGATCAATAAGAATGGTTTTGTTATTCATTCTCATCAGTATCGCAGAGTGACCATACCAGATAAATTTAGCTTTGTCTGAAGGTTTTAAAAATTCCTGTTTATTGAAGGGAATGACGGAAATTGGTGTTTCTGGCATTCTACCCTTATTCTCGAAAAACTGCTTGTAGAGTAGCTTAGGCATAGATGCCAAGCTGATGCTCATGTTAGTATCTTCTAGGTTTTCGAATTTTCCGTTTTTCCAGTTGGGTGACTGGCTATACCTTTCAATCAGCTCTTTTGTGAGCTTACCACCAAATTGCTTTATCATACACTAATTTCTCAAGCCGAAACAGAAGTTTCAGGTCAGTCGTTCAATTCGATCAAAATTAAGTGAGCAGCTTCTTAACTATGCTGAAGTGCTTGAAAGGAGCATACCTGAAGGGCAGATCTATCCAAGTTGGCGATTTTACAATCGAACGTTGATGTGAGAAAACCTCAAAGCTATACTTGCCATGATAATGCCCCATTCCGCTATTGCCAACTCCTCCAAACGGTAGTTTGTGGTTAGAAATATGCATAATAGTATCATTGATACATGCCCCACCAGAGGTGTTAGCATTTAGCATTTGCTTGGCTTTTGAACTCGCCCCGAAAAAGTAATAGGCCAATGGTTTTTCTTTAGCATTGACTAAATCAATCGCCTCCTGAATATCTGTGAATGATAAAATGGGCAAAATAGGTCCGAATATTTCATCCTCCATTATCGGTGCTGAAATATCAATATTGTCCAACAATGTTGGGCTAATGAACTTGTCTTCTCTGTCCGTTTTTCCGCCATAAACAACTCTGCCTTGGTTGAGATACCCTGAAACTCTATCGAAAGCCTCTTGAGTAACCATTCGTGGCAGCCAGTCACTTTCTTGTGGGGTTTTTCCAAATGTTTCTTCCCAATAATGAATTATTCTGTTTTGCAATTCTTCTTTTACATCGGTATGAACTAGTAAATAGTCTGGGGCTATGCAGGTTTGCCCGAGGTTAATGGTTTTTCCCCAAGCAATGCGTTTTGCCGCAATGTCTATATTGGCATCTTTGTCTACAATACAAGGGCTTTTTCCTCCAAGCTCTAGCACAACAGGAGTAAGATGTTCTGAAGCAGCTTTCATGACTATTTTGCCAAGCCTCGGACTGCCAGTGAAGAAGATTTTATCGAACTTATGAGAGAGTAACTCTTGGTTGGCTTCTTTCCCGCCATGAACCATAGTTACATGCTCCGTATCGAATGCCTCCTCAATTATTTTCTCCATCACCGCATTGGTATGAATACAGAATTCGGAAGGTTTAAGCATAACGCAGTTGCCAGCTGATATTGCACCAACCAAAGGATTCATCAAAAGCTGAAAAGGATAGTTCCAGGGGGCAATAATCATGACCACACCCAGAGGCTCATGTTTTAAATGACTAGAGGATGGGAGTAAGTATAAAGGTGTCGAAACTCTTTTGGTTTTCGACCACTTTCTTAGGTACTTAATGTGGTGATCAATCTCCTTAATGACGAGGCCAATTTCAGTAAGCAGTGTTTCTTCTTCAGACTTTCTTAGGTCTTTGTAGAGGGCTTCATAGATACTAGACTCATTCGAAAGAATGGCTTTTTTGAATCGTTTTAAGTTCGATATTCTAGAGTCAACCGACTTGGCTGATCCTGTTTTATAATGTTTCTGAAGCTTTGAAACCTTACGGTCGATTAGCTCTTTTGAAGTTGCTTCCATACGAACAGTTTTCACCACTTGGCTTAAGTTAATAATATTTGTGAGAGCTGTCTTTCCTGATACTCCCTGAATTATTACTACCTTCTGATTTAATTTCAATTCGTTACATGCAAAGGAACAGACTTTTCGTATCTGGAGTTTTTATTGTTTTGGCTCTCTTTGTTATTATTCACTTTCTACTCAATACTGAAATTAAGGTAGAGTTCGAAACTTATTTTAAGCCGGAATACTATCTGAAATTTTCTGCCATTCTAATTGCATTTACATTACTTAATGCCGGTATTTTGCTTCTGAAAGGTTTACCTAAGGCTAATTTAATGTTGGCAATCTTCGGCTACATGCTGGTTTTAGAAATTCTCTTCGACCTCATAGGAATCACCTTGCCGAATATCTCAACCATAGCTACGGTGGTTTTGCTCACTGCTGCAATCCCTGCCTTGTGGATTGCCCATTCTAATTTATTCGACACACAGAAGTTGTCTTATAAGGGCTTGGTTATAAGTCTATTAATTGGAGCTGTTGAAAGCCTAATTCCTATTTGGCTTTAATCTTTTGCCCGTCTTTTTTGACCTATCTTCAAAGACTCTATTAAAATATTTATTTGTTCTACAAGAATAGAGATAATATATTTGTTCTATGTTTGTAGATATTAATTATGAAAGGAAAAGGTAATTATATCGGTGAGTTAGAAGAGCTGGTGCTTCTGCTGGTGGGTATTTTGAATGATGATGCCTATGCTGTTTCTGTTCTTCAAGAAATGAAAGATCAAACTGGAAGGGAGCTGAATATTAGTGCCATACATGCCGTGCTTAATCGCTTGGAAGAAAAAGGATGGCTGTCTTCTAATATGGGAGGAGCAACAGAAGAAAGAGGAGGAAGAAGGAAACGATTTTACCAACTCACGGCATCAGGTAAGCAAATGCTCGATGAGGTGAAATCTCAAAGAGATCAATTGTACGGTCAGCTTCCGGTAGGTGTGTCTTATTCTTTTTCATCATGAAAAAGAAGCCTGTAAAATCTCCACCCAAATGGGCAGATAGGTTTTTGGCTTGGTACTGCAACCCTAAACTGTTAGAGCAGATTCAGGGCGATGTTCACGAGCTCTATCATTGGAGAATCAAAGAAAAAGGAGAGAGCAAAGCCAGGCGGTCATTTATCTGGGATGTTCTTCGCCTCTTCAAATGGTCAAATATTAAACGGTCAAATAAATCTCAAAATCGAAACAACATGGGAATCTTTAAAAACTATTTCAAAATAGGGCTGCGCAATTTATGGAAGCAGCGCATGCCTAGTGCTATCAATATTATCGGACTTTCACTGGCCATAGGTTGCTCTATTGTAGCTTTTAAGTTTGTAGAGTACAACTACGTGAAAGACGATTTTCACGAAAATAAAGACGATCTCTTTCTGGTAACTCACTGGGAAGAATTAGAATCTAACAAGGGTCGAAATGGTGGGACAGATAACCAGTTAGTCGGAGAAATTCTTAAGTCTGTTCCGGGAATCAAGGCGTCAACCAGATACAATTATCGACAACCTGAAGTACGCTACGGGAATAAGACCAAGTATGAAGCAGCACTCTTTGTGGATGAAGCCTTTATGGACATGTTTTCCTTCGATTTACTCTATGGAAACCCCAACACGCTTTATAATGAGGGTGAGATAATCATAGATGAAAGCACTTCAATTAGTCTATTTGGTGATGCCAACCCGGTTGGTGAAAAAGTGGATCTAAAGATTCGTGAAAATTGGAAGACCTTTACCATTGGTGCGGTTTATCGCGATAAGCCAAACAACTCTAGTATTCAGATTAATATGCTTGTCAACTATGTTCACTACGAGCAAGAATTTAGAGACCGAGCTACATGGAATACGAATTTCTTTATTCAGCGTGAAGATGGCGTTGAGCCCGCCAGTCTGCTTAGTGCAATGGATCAGCTTTTGCCAGTCTATAACAAGAATAACGAAGAGTATGCCATCACATACTTTGAGCTAGAGCCATTATCTACTATGGCCAATAATTCATATGAAATGATGAATGGTGTTGGTTCTGGGCCAAATATGGCTCCAATTATTACACTTTCAGCTATTGGAGTTTTTATGCTTATTCTTTCCACCCTCAACTACGTTAATATTTCTCTAGCCATGATTATGAAAAGGCTGAAGGAGATCGGGATCAGAAAGGTAATTGGTAGCAAGAGAAAGCAGTTGGTCACTCAGTTTTTGATTGAAAATTTTCTGCTTTGCAGCTTTTCCATGTTTCTAGGTGCCTTGCTGGCTCATTCATTTTTCTTACCAGGCTTTAATGAAATAGCAGGTGGAGACTTTAAGCTAGACTTATGGAGCCATCTAAATTTTTGGTATTTTCTCATTGGATTGCTCTTGTTTATCACTCTGGCGTCAGGCCTGTATCCAGCTGTGGTAGCTTCTTCTTACAAGCCGATTTCCATTCTTAGAAAAGCCACTCAAAAGAGTGGTAGAAGGTGGCTTAGTAATATTTTCCTCACCTTCCAGATGATTCTGGCCATGATTACCGTGGTAACGGCCATCATGTTTGTGCACACCAATAGAGTCAATGAAAGCATGGACTGGGGCTACGATCAGTACAATAAACTTGTGATGGGAATTCCGGGTGAGGTGTATCTTGATGCATATAGAGATGTGCTAGAGGCTGAGCCAAATATTGCGAGATATGCGGGCACCAGGTCGAATATTGGTCAAGATTTGAACGGAGTTCAGTTTAAAAATGGTGAAGTAAAATCTTATGCTGAGCTTTTTCAGGTTGGGAGAAATTACCCAGAGCTTTTAGGCTTGAGTTTGGTGGCCGGCAGAATGTTCGATCCAAGTTTGGAAAGCGACTTGGATAGGAAACTGGTGGTGAACGAATCTTTTTTAGAGCAGTATCAGCTTGAGTTTAATGCCGATGGAATTCAGATTCTTCAAGATTCTGTGGAGTATACCATTATTGGGGTGGTTGAAGATTATCATTATATGGACCCAGGGCAGAAAATTAGAGGGGCCGCTTTGAAAGCGATTCCTGCCAACGAGTTTACTTCTTATCTGGTGGAAATGAATGAGGGTAATATTTTCGATCAAAGAGATAAGCTACAATCACAGCTTCAAGAATTGGTTGAAGAAAAAACAGTTTACGTGGGAATCCAGGAGTTGATTTTTGAAGGCTTTTATGAAGAAATGAAGGGCATTAGAAACATAATGTTGTTTACGGCATCAGTTTCAATTCTTCTGGCAGCAATGGGACTTTATGGGTTGGTAAGCATCAACGTATCGAGTCAAATCAAAGACTTTGGTATTCGAAAAGTATTGGGCGCTTCAGGTATGAATTTGACATCTACCGTAGTGAAGAAATTCAGGTTTGTGTTGCTCTTTGCTATACTCATCGGCTGTCCTGTCGCAGTACTATTGGTCGATATGCTGATTAACGACATCTATGCTTATGCTCCAAATATAGGGGCGGGGCCTTTGAGTATTGCGGTACTAATTTTATTGCTGGTGACCTTCTTTACACTGAACCTGCAAATCCGAAGAGTGAAGAGAATGAATCCTGCTCAGACCTTACGCACAGAATAATTGAATAAAGCCTTCTCTTTTATTGAAGAGGAGGCTATAAACTGCTCCAAAGGTAGAATACCAGATAGGCTTCCCAACCGGAAAAATCTTCGAAAAACCTTTCCATCGATTTGATGTCTTTTCTGTCGTCAATGATGCCTAGGTTAAAGAGCGCCTGACTCAACCCAGTATCTCCATAGGGGACTGCCTCTGGCTGATTCAAGGCTTTCATTAGCGTATAATTGGCCGACCAAACCCCAATGCCTTTTATTGAGGTGAGCAGATTTTGTCTTTCTTCGAAGGTCGGGAGTGAAAGTAGTTTCTTCCTGCTGATTTCTCCTGAGCTAAAAGCCTCAGCTACATTTTTAAGGTACTTGAGTTTGCTGCGCGAAAATTGTTGAGTGCTATGCAAATATACTTCATCAATTTCCATCATGGCTTCAGGGCTAGGGAAGTGGTGAAGTTCTATTCCATTCCACTGCACCTTGGTTCCGTAATGCTCGACAAGCCGCCTTTTTAGTTTGTGTGCAAAAGTGAGATTAATCTGTTGGCCAATAATGCTCCAGCAAATGGCTTCAAAAACATCAGGGATTCCAACAATTCGCAAACCATGCAATTGCTCAGGCAGATGAGCTAAACGATTATCCTTTTGAAGAAGCTGATAGAACGGAGTGAGGTCTTTATTTAGATCGAACCAGTTTTGAACGTAATGAGTCAGATAGGAAATCTCTGTCTCTTTCATTTCATGTTCTGTTTCCACAAGAATATGATCAGCACTTTCTGATATTACTAAAGTAATGTAATTTCCGCCAACATTGATCAGCCTGTAGATTCTTTGATGCTCTAGTCTGTAAAGAATTTCATCTTCCGACCGGTAGAGCGCATTAAAGCACTTTTCATAACTGAAAGGCTCGGTGTAGCTAATTTGGAATGATTTGGCCATTGCCCTGATTGTATGAAGTTTCATTAGCAATGTACAAAACAGGTGTAAATACGGTGTCTTCCAGTATACGAAACCTGTAACTTTTGGAATCTTTTAGAGGGGCAAAGGCCTCTCATCAAATCAATTTCCAACTAAACAAAAACACATGCCTTGGTTAATTCCCAATCGATCGATTAAAAAAGACACGCTTGCTGGTAAGGCGGCAAAGCTCATGTTGGCTGCTGATACTTCAGCAGAAGAAAAAATCTATTACAAATATGTAGATACTCCCGACTTCTCATACGGACTATGGAAACATAAAGCGGGTGGTAGTATAGCCACTTTTGACACTAAGCCAACCGAGAAAGTAGCAATTATAGGTGCTGGTTTGGCTGGTCTTTCTTCGGCTTATGAGTTACTGAAATGCGGAGTGGAAGTTTCGCTTTTTGAAGCTAGTGATAGAATTGGCGGTCGCTTGTATAGCAAGAAATTCTCCAAATCAGATCCTGAAATAGCGGAGCTCGGTGCCATGAGATTTCCTCCTTCCGAAGAGCTATTGTTCGATTATTTCAATCAGTTCAAGATTGCCACTACTCCTGATTTTCCAGATCCGCTAACGGTCAATACGCTCATTAGCTACAAGAACAATACTTACAATGTGCCTGCTAATGGAGATATTCCGGCTGAGTTCGATACGGTTCATGCAGGGTGGAATGACTTCGCTGAAAACGGAGCCACCATTGAGTATACCGACCATACAGGAACTCAAAAAAAGGTGACTTTAGCGGCTCCTAATGATATTGCAGATGCCTTAATGATTGATGCAGATGGAAATCCGAAAAGCACCAAAGTTGATCCAGTGGAGGCTTGGAAAAGCTACATGGAGGTATTTCTGAATAAGAGTCTGTTTGATGGATTAGTAACCATTTTCAACGGATCAAATCCTCCAGGAGGTAAAGCTTGGAATTATCCTGAAGACTACGAGCGATTCGCGTCTTTGGGAACCGGTTTTGGTGGCTTCGGTCCATTGTATCAGGTAGGTTTCTTAGAGATCATGAGGTTGATCACTAACGGGCTTGAAGTAGGTCAGGTTTTCGTTCCGAAAGGCATTGAAACGGTGGCGCATAGACTTTATAGTGAAGAAGTGGTATTGCCAGATGGCACAACAGCTAAGGTGTCAGATAATACAACCAGAAACTGTCCAATTGGAGGGGTATATAAGTCTGGTGATAAGATTGTGGTGTTAGACAAATCGGGCAAACAAGTACCTGGTTCTCCTTTCGATAGAGTTATTGTGGCCACTACTCAACGCTCTATGGAGATCGATTCGAATCTCGGTTTATTCGATCCATTTACTTTGCCGGAGGTTGGTAACGTAGAACCGACTATGCCGACAGAAGTGGCTCAGTCAATTCGAGATATTCATATTATGAATTCATCGAAGGTATTTATTCGAACCAAAGACAAGTTCTGGACCAGTTTGAAAGAAGGTACGAGATGTATTTTGAGCGACTCGCTTTCTGCTAACCTTTATACGCTGGATTATGGCGGGGACTATGGTGTAGTGTTGGTAAGCTATGTTTGGGGCGATCAGTCTATCAAGCAGATTTCTTTCCAGAACCCAAAAGAGAGATTGGCCATGTTGAAGGAGGCTTTGGCGCCTTTCGCTCCTGATTTTATCGAGCATTTGAATCCTTTGAATGACGATTACGATCAGAATGTACAGTTTATAGACTGGGAATTGAAGCCACATTACTATGGTGCTTTCAAGTTGACAAGACCAGGGCAAGACCATTATGTGCAGTCGGCCTTCTTCCATTATTTGGAGAAATCAGACTCAAATGCTGGTCAGGTGTATTTGGCTGGAGATTCTATTTCCTGGACAGGAGGCTGGACAGAAGGAGCCTTGCAGACAGGAATGAATGCAGCTTGCTCACTGATTCAATCAATAGGAGGGACATTGAATTCCCCAGGTTATAACCCTATGGTCAGCATCAAGCCAGATTTATATGATTATAATCAAGCGAATGGCTAAAGTCATTCGAGACATATAGTATATGAATTAGCACCTGACCGCCTTTGTGGTCAGGTGTTTTTATTCTTCTGATTCGAAGTTGTTTTGGGTTGAAGGAAGTTCCAGTACCTCACTAGCTTCTATAGCCTCAATAGTACCCACATCTTTTAGCTTTCTACTCATCATATTGGTTCTGGTTAAACGGAGATCATTCAAAGATTTTGAAGCCGTATTGAGCTGCTTATCAACCTTGTCCAGTTGCTCAGAGAATTTGTTGAACTCAGTTTTAACCGCCTCTAGAATCTTCCAGACTTCACTGCTTCTCTTTTGAACAGCCAAGGTTCGAAAGCCCATCTGTAAACTATTGAGTAGTGCAGAAAGTGTGGTTGGCCCAGTAATGGTAATTCTATACTGACGTTGAAGCTTCTCAAATAAGCCAGGATGGCGCAATACTTCAGCATAGAGGCTTTCCACAGGCAAGAACATAATAGCAAAATCTGTGGTATGCGGAGGGTCTAGATATTTGTCGCTTATGTCTTTCGCAAAACTCTCCACAGATTTTAAAAGTAGTTTTTGAGATCCCTCAACTTTGGTTTTGTCTCCCTCTTCATAGGCGTCTAGTAGCAACTGATAGTTCTCTATTGGGAACTTGGAATCCACTGGCATCCATACGTCTTCATCGCTTTCTTTGCCTGGTAATTTGATGGCGAACTCAACATGAGCCTGACTCCCTTTTTTGGTTGGTACATTCTTAGCATACTGGTCAATGGTGAGCAACTGTTCGAGAATGTTCTCAAGTTGATATTCTCCCAAAACACCTCTAGTCTTTACATTAGAAAGTACCTTTTTTAGATCACCAACTCCGGTAGCCAATGTCTGCATTTCTCCCAAGCCTTTATGAACTTGTTCCAATCGTTCACTTACCTGTTTGAATGATTCTCCCAATCGTTTTTCAAGGGTGGTTTGCAGCTTCTCATCAACAGTTTTCCTCATTTCTGTCAACTGCTGTGAATTATCTTCTCGAATGGCTTTTAACTGTTTTTCAATTGTTTCTTTGACTTCCTTTATGCTCTCGGTCGACTGTCTATTGAGCTCTGTCTGTTGCTTGCTGAAATCGCTGAATTTCTGACGAATCAACTCATTCAGCTCTTTATTATTGGTGCTATTGATTTCGGAAAACGACCTAAGATTTCTACTTAGTTCTTCTCTATTTTCTTTAGCGGCCTGACCACTTTCGAGCCTATTCCTTTGAAGTTCGTCTTTAACGGACTTCTCATTTTTATCTAGAGATGCATCGAACTTAATGATGGCGTTTTCAATGCTTTTTAGTCTTTCATTTTGACCACTTTTATCCGACTTCTTTCTGAAGTGCAGGGCTATATTGATAATAGAAAGAACGATTAGGCCGATCAGTAATTCTTCAGTCATTGCTTAGTGTTTAGGGGGATCTATATTATTGAGATTTATCTCAATGTAAACATTCGACTCCTAGTTCATTGTCAAACTAATGAAGAAGATTGTTTTTTGAAGTTGGAAGCTTCAACCTTAAAGCAAAAGACTAGAAATCTGAATTCTGAAACCTGTAGTCTTTCTTACCTCACATTAAAGCTCGCCTGCCCAATTTCATAGTTGTCGGCCCAGATAATGATTTTATGATCTCCAACCTCAAAGTCAGAACCTTTATCGTATACGAAGCTCAGTTCTTGTTTTGAGTTATCGAACACAATTTGTTGCATAGAGGTGTAGAATTGCTCGCGACCATCAATCTTGAAAGAGCCAGAGCCACGAGCCACATCGAACACTACATTGCCAGCAGGGTCAACTACTTGAATCATTATTTTGTGTCCTCCAGCAGGAGCTACTTCGTTTTCAGCAAGGTTGAAAGTCACTTTCACTTTCTGCGCTTGGCGTTGTCTAAAGTCACCTTCACGTTCTCTACCTCTGCTATTTACATTGAACACCTGAATGTTTTCAGCCTGTAACTTTGCAGCAAGATTAATGCGTTGTTGAAGTTGCTCTTGTTTTTGTTCGGCCTCATTGATTGTCTTATTCAGAACGTTTTGCTCTTCTTTTAGCGTATTGTTTTCGTCCAACAGTTGCGTATTGAGCTCTTTCAGTTCGGCAATCTCATCGTCTTTAGCAATTAGCAATTCTTCATAGCCAGTTACTTTTCTATCTAGTCTCTGAATCAAGGCTTTATTGGCCATTCTAGTTCTTTGGAGCTGGTCTCTTTCAGAGGTGATAGAGTCTTTCAGGGTAACTAAAGAGTCAATGTTTCCTCCTAGTCGGGCAATTTCTGAGATACGGTCACTTAATTGACCTGAAATACTGTCGAGTTTGGTTGTCAGCTGAGTTCTGGTTGCATCATATTCAGCTTGTAAGGCTTCTTTGGCTTGATGATCAGTGTAAATTTTGTAAGCAGAACCTAATACAATAATTGCTATTGCAGCGATTAGTATAATTCTAATCTGATCTCTTTTGCTTTTTCCCGATGATGCCTCACTCATGCTTTCCCTAAATTTGAATCAACTTTTTAACGACCTTGCGGTTAATTATTGGGCGAATTAGCTAAACTTTTTTAAAATATTCAATTTGAGCGGGATGGATGATCAAATAGTGTTAGAAGAAAACTACTGGACGGAACGTTATGGAAAGGGAGAAACTGGCTGGGATATTGGCCATGTTTCTACACCGATTAAGGAATATGTCGATCAATTGGAGGATAAAGAACTTAAGATTCTTATTCCAGGGGCTGGAAATGCCCATGAAGCGGAATACTTATGGAATAATGGCTTCAAAAATGTATGGGTGCTCGATATCTCCAAACCTCCATTGAAGCACTTGCAAGAAAGGGTTCCTGAGTTTCCATCTTCTCAACTAATTCATGCAGACTTTTTCGACCATAAGGGAGAATATGATCTTATTATTGAACAGACTTTCTTTTGTGCTTTACCACCAAGGCTGAGGAACGATTATTTGAACAAAATTGCTGAACTCTTAAAACCTGAAGGTAAGTTGGTTGGTCTGCTATTTCAAATTCCTTTAAATGATAATAAGCCACCTTTTGGAGGAAGTAGAGAAGAATACCTCAACCTGTTTGAGAAATCATTTCAGAACATCAATATGGAGACAGCTTATAATAGTATTCCTCCAAGGCAAGGGAGTGAGTTGTTCATAAAAATGTTCAAAGTTTAAAGTTCTAGGTTCAATGTGATTTGACACCCTTAGATCCCCTAAAGGGGACTTAAAATATCAACGTTAGTTGTTTTTAGCACACTCTTGATAATGCGGATAAGGCAGTCACCCTTCTCAACCTCTCAACCTCACAACTTCAAAACCTCAGGACATAATCTCCACGGGTGAGCTTAGGGTCGAAAAATAGCAGGCCACCTTCAAAAAGGTCGATAGAAACAATGACCTCTGGTCGGCTTTTAATCTCAGTCCAGGCTTGGTTCATTTCTTTCGACCAATGAATGTCGTCCAGAACAATTAGGCTGCTCTCATTACATTTGACTAGAATGGTTTCGTAATAGCGTAGAGTTGGCTCATATCTGTGGTTGGCATCAATATATGCCATGTCAATTCGGTCGATAGAATTAATCTCAGAAGCTAGAGTCTTATCAATATCGCCTTCGATTAGTCGGATATTGTGTTTTCCTAAATCTGAAAAGGTTTTTCTAGCCTTAGTTGATAAGGATGGGTCGCCTTCAAAAGTTGTGATTTTAGAATTTTCCACTTCACTTAAATAGAGCGTATTCAGACCTAGTGAAGTGCCAAGCTCCACTATATTCTTCAACTCTAAGTGTTCGGCAAGTGACTTTAGTAAGGCGGAGAATTTAGGTGGAGTGCTTGAGTTTTTTGCGATCTCTGAGACCGTTCGTTGATTGCCTGATTTAACTCTTGAACCTGCACCAAAGTCGACTAATTCAATAGGGGTTTGGTCAGTCAAGAAGTTATTTCTTAGTTCTTCTATTTTCGGATTTACTGATCGAGAGGCAGTTTTAATGACATTGTTGTATAGGTCAAAAACAAACGGAGAATGAAGCGAGTGCTCATCTGCCTGAAGCAACCAATATTTTAGAAATGCTAGAACCTGAAACAAAATGGAGTAAAAATTAGCTCGAAATTAATGAATTGGCACCTGAATGGCTATTAAGCAAACGCTCAATAAATCAACTTTTGACCCCTGAACTTCCCGAGACATCGGGAGGGTGACCGAAAGAGATCCGTTTCTGAATGACAAAAGTCCCCTTCAAGAGATTTAGGGGTAGAAAATATTAATAGGCTGTGAAAACTTAATTAAGTAAGAATGGAACCACCATGTTGAATTCAGGAATCTTGACTTCGAACTCACGTCCGTCAGCTATTTTCTCCATTAAATAGGTACCATACATTTTGCCAAAGCCAGATCGAAGGTTGCAACCCGAGACATATTCATGTTTTTCACCAGGTTCTAATATTGGCTGTTGACCTACAACGCCTTCACCTTCTACTTCGCGAACGGTGTTGTTCGCATCGTGAATAAACCAGTGCCTACGATGAAGTTTGATGGTAAAGTCACCGTTGTTTTCTATGGTGATGCGGTAAGTAAAGACAAAGTGCAACTGCCCAGGACTGGAGTACTCCGGTTGATAGGTGGTTTCTACACAAACCTTTATGCCTTTTGTTGTTGCAGTTACAATCATTGCTTATAAAGCTCTCAAGTAAGAATATAGCTTGTTACCTCTAACTCTAAAGGGAGCAAGCGAATTTTCAATTCCACCCTCTCGATGTCTCGGGAAGAGTTGGGAAAGAATTGAAAACCATATTTGATTGAATATCTCTTTCAAATCTCTTACTATCGTGTTTCAAAGTAAAGGATTCGTTTTAAAATTGCTAATACCAAAATTGAATTTTAGATGGCTATAAAGATTGAGGAGAGTTGGAGTAATGTACTTAGTGAAGAGTTTGAAAAGCCTTATTTTCAAGAACTTATAGCTTTTGTAAAAGCCGAATATGCAAGCCAAACTGTTTTTCCGAAAGGGAAAGATATTTTTAGAGCTTTCGATGAATGCCCATTCGATGAGGTTAAAGTGGTGATACTAGGGCAAGATCCATATCATGGCCCTGGGCAAGCAAACGGACTTTGTTTTTCGGTACATGAAGGCATTACTTTTCCTCCTTCATTAGTAAATATATTCAAGGAGATAAAGAACGATTTAGGCAAGGACATTCCACCTCATGGCTCGTTAGATCGTTGGGCAAAACAAGGGGTGCTTCTGTTGAATGCAACACTTACTGTTAGAGCACATCAAGCAGGTTCTCACCAGAAGAAAGGCTGGGAGACATTCACGGATGCAGTGGTGCAGGCCTTGGCTTCTCAGAAGAAGAATTTGGTCTATATGCTTTGGGGGAGCTATGCCCAAAAGAAAGCTGCCATAGTTGACCCTAAGGAGAATTTAGTGCTCAAATCACCACACCCGAGTCCGCTTTCTGCACATAGAGGCTTCTTTGGTAATGGTCATTTCAGCAAAGCCAACCAGTATTTGGCTGAGAAGGGGGTGGGAGAAATTGTTTGGTAGACTATCTAAGCGATTCTTTGAATTTGATTTTGAGCAAGACAGGGTTTTCAGAGTACAGTATTTCTCTAAGTTTAAAGCCGCCTCTTACTGTCCACTGGTCTTCATCTAAGTTTTCTATAAACTCTTCAAAGTCGTAGGCGGCCAGTGAAGCCGCCAAACGTTCTCCGTCCCGCTTAAGAAATTCTAATTCGAAGTTAGACTTGTCTTTTTTTCGCAAATCGAAACGAAAGAACTCGCTTGATTTTCTGTTGATGTATCCCTTTGAAAATTTTCCAATTCTATCTTCGTAGTGGATGTAGGTGAGAAATATATATTGTTCACTTATTGTTGAAAGAACCTCAATTACCTTTTCTGTATCGAGCATCAATTTGATTCCCTTGTTCAGGTTTTCAGTGCTATTAGGTTCGTTCCATACCCATTTATCTCCAAAATCAAATTTGAAGCGAGGGTAAAGCTTTTGACCAATAATTTGGTAGACTGTGTCTCTTAATGGTTTCCTGTAGAATATTTCTTCTCCCAAAGAGCTAAAGTTCCAGCCAAGATTAAAAGGGTTGGGGTTGATTTTTGACCTGGGTGCAGCCCATTTTTTGACTCCTAGATTTTTATCCATAAATGCCAATTCATGATAGAATGATTCTTTGCCTAATTGAGCAGAATTTCTTTGATGGAACAGATAACCATTTTGATATGGAGTCATTGATTTGCCAAAAACCTTTTCTTTGAACCGTTTTGTTTCTATGTATTGGCCTTGAGGAGTATATCTCTGAAGATTCCGAGAAAAACTGCTATAAAGCTCTATGACACCCTCATGAAACCATGCGTCAGTGATGTTTTTATATTCTTCCGGTCCTGGGCCTTCCTTTTCAATCACACCCAGATAGTTGCCTTTAGGATCAAATAGTGGGATGGAATTCGGTTTATTGATTTCTGCAATTGGAACAGCAATACCCAGAGGTGTTTCAAAGTACCACTCTATTTTTGGTAAAAGTGAGTGGTCGGTTTCTTCAAACCGAATAATTTCAACATGCTCAATGGCATCAAAAAAGCTGATTCTTGGAGCGTCAACATCAATTTTAAAGTGCTCAAATTTGGGTGGAGTTTGTCCTTTGAGACTAACTGAGAGAAGAAGGAATAAGAGTGTGTGTGCTAGCCTCATGTTATTTAAATTTGATTTTAAGTAAGACAGGGTTTTCAGAGTATTTAAAGTCACTCGGGGTCAGATTACCTCTAATGATGTATTGATTAGGATTGAGGTTAGATAATATGTTTTCAAGCTCCGATGTATGCATAGAGGCAACCAGACGATGGTTCTCCCATTTAATGAAATTCATCTCTAAAACTGACCTGTCACTCTTTCGTACCCTTAAATTGAAATATTCTTTTGTACTTCTGTCGAGAATTCCTTTGGTGGTAGTCCGGTTAGAGTGATAAAAAGTAAAGGTTATGAATGATTCTGAAAAGTTAGGAATTACTTCGAAAAACCCCTTCTCACCGAAAATGGCTTTTGATGCAACTTTAATAGAGCTAGTGTTCTTTGGGTTTTTCCAAATCCAGTCGTTTCCATAATCGAAATTAAGGTAGGGGGTTAAGTGGTTTAGGTCAACTAAGAATGCCCCTTCTGATAATACGCGCCTATAAATTAACTCACCGGTATTAAGTAAGGTGAAGCGTTTGCCCAAATTAAGAGGAAAGGGGTGTGGTGGTGATTTTAGACCTATATCGCCTATTTGATTTAGCTCTAAATCTGTGAACACGAGGGACAGCTCTGCTTTATTATTTGGGGATGGATCTAGTGGTTGAAATACATATCCATTTTCAAACGGATGCATCGAGCCGCCAATAATATTTTTTGAATATTTAGCTGTTATAGTTTCTTTCAATTCTCCATTTAGTGTGTATTTCTGGAGTTTTCGAGATAAGCCACTGAATAATTCAATATGACCATCTTTATACCAAGATGAACTTATGTTGGCGTATTCATTTGGACCATTGCCAGAATTATCAATTACCCGATGAAATTCGCCATTTTCATGAAACAGAAATATCTTTTTTGTTTGAGGAATAGCAAACCCAAGAGGGGTTTTAAAGTAGTTGTCCGCTAACTTAAGTAAAGAGTTTTCAGTTTCTTCTAGTGGAATGATTTCCACATGTTCAATAATATCGAACAAGTTGGTTCTTTCACCATGAATGTCTATTTGGTAGTGCTCAAAATCAGGGTCAGTTTGAGGCCAAAGTTGATGGCAGAACAGAAGAGCGAATAGAAAAAGGGAGACTTTCAAAGTGTGTCGTTTACCCTATACTACTCAGAAAATATTATATAATTAAATTAATTTTTCTTAAGGTAAAACTAAGAAAGGGAGAGGGTTGGTTAAGTAACTCCGTTGAGCTTAAAACCTACTCTCCAAAAAATCATCCATGGTTTTTACGCCTTTTTGGTTTTTGAGCCATTCGGCTACAGCGATGGCACCTTTGGCGAAGCCTTCACGGGAGTGCGCTGTGTGACAGATTTCAATAGTGTCGACAGGAGAGGAGTAAGTGATTTCGTGTGTTCCTGGTGCAGGATCAATTCTTTCGGAGATAATCTCTAGTTCTTCAGCATTGTCGGTTTTCTGATTTACCCAACTCTTTTTAGAGGTAACATGCTTTAAAATGCCTTCGGCTAAAGTGATGGAAGTGCCGCTTGGGGCATCCTTTTTAGATGTATGGTGAATTTCTTTGGTGGTTATAGAGTAGTCCTGATCGGCCATCATTTGAGCCAAATATTCATTCAGCTTAAAGAAGATGTTTACCCCAATACTAAAATTGGAGGCAAAAAGGTAGGTGCCGTTGTTCGCTTTACAGAAACTGTTGATTTCGGCTCTTTTGTCTAACCAACCTGTGGTGCCTACTGCAACCGGAATTTGTCTTTCCAAGCACCATTTAATATTCTCCACCGCAGCTTCTGGTTGAGAGAATTCAATGGCAGCATCTACATTAGATGAGTTGAATTGGTCAAGTTCATTTCGGTTGTCGATATTGATTTTACCAACAATCTCATGTCCTTTTGCTGTGGCCAGTTTATCAATAAGCTGGCCCATTTTGCCGTAGCCTAGTAGTAATATTTTCATTGCCCTATGGGTAAGGTTAGTTTGAAGCCAATAAATGGCGTTCCGTTAGAAATGACACCAAACTTGGGTTTTAGGTTCAATGCCAAATCTTCATCTACATTAAATCCTTTAAGGTGTGCATCTACTGTGGCATCAATAATCTGGAGACCGTAAATGCCAACCATGGTAAGTACCACCAAGTCTCTGTTATTTCGCCAGGTATCAGCTTTTCTGCTATAAGTCCTAATTAGATTTTCATTCCTGTCCTGCGGAGCTTTACTATTTTCTTGTGCCAGTAGAGTTTTGAACTCATGGAAGTACTGATCGTTCAGGAATACAAAGTAAACTGCCACACCAAAACCTCCATAGAGCACTGGTACTTTCCACCAACTGTCATTATAAATTTGTCCCCAACCAGGAATTATGGCAGATCTTCTGGCTGCTTTTCTAGGGTCGTAATACTTGCCAGTGTTTCTTTTTATTTTAACAGTATCGCCAAGAATTACATCGTCTTGAACTGCGATTACTCTGTTCTGAGCGTTAGCAGAAAAAACTAAAACAAGAAATAAAAAAGCAAAGAGCGCAGAACGCATTATAGGTCTATGATTTCTAAAATTCTATTCAGGTCTTCGGTAGAAACAAAAGGTATTTTTATTTCTCCTCTGAACTGGTTGTCAGCCTTTAGACTCACCCTTGTGCCAAAGTGCGAAGAAAGTTTTGTTTGAACCTGCTGCACTTCATAATTCTTATGTTGTGAGCTGCCTTTCTTCTCTGGTTTCGGATCGTCAACGCTTTTCGACATCAAATCACGTACCAGCTGTTCTACTTTTCTAACAGAAAGTCCTTCTTCTACAATCTTTTTAAACAGATAAAGCTGCTTAGCAACATCTTCTATGTTAATCAGCGCTCTGGCATGACCCATAGAAATTTGCTGGTCTCTAATTCCTGCTTGAATATCTGGCGGCAGGCGAAGCAAACGCAAGTAGTTGTTGACTGTAGTTCTGTTTTTGCCAACACGCTCTCCGAGCTGGTCTTGTTTAAGATCACACTCTTCTAATAGTCTTTGGTAGCTGAGGGCAATCTCTATGGCATTCAGGTTTTCGCGCTGAATATTTTCTATTAGGGCCATTTCCAGCATTTGCTGGTCATCAGCAGTTCTTACATAAGCTGGAACAGACTCTAGGCCGGCAATCTTAGAGGCCTGAAAACGCCTTTCACCCGAAATGAGCTGGTATTCATTTTCACTCAGTTTACGAACAGTAATAGGCTGAATGATTCCCTGAACCTTTATACTTTCAGCTAGCTCTTCAAGTGCTTCTCTATCAAAATGCGTTCTAGGCTGGTATGGGTTTACCTGAATTTGACTCAAAAGAATCTCATTCATATTGCCACCTGTGCTCTGAACATCTGATGAAATGTTATCTGAAGAATCCTCCAAAAGTGCTCCAAGCCCTCTTCCTAATGCATTCTTCCTTTTTGGAGATTTAGCTGCTGCCATTCTTATTTATTATATCTGTCTGCTATTTCCTTTGCTAGGCTTAAATAAGCCAAAGAGCCCTTACTTTCGGCATCGTGCACAATGGCAGGAACACCAAAGCTAGGCGACTCACTCAATTTTACATTTCTTGGAATGATGGTATCAAAAACCATATTCTTAAAATGTGTCTGAACTTCTTCTACTACCTGATTAGACAGCCTTAGCCTTACATCGTACATGGTGAGTAGAATACCTTCAATTTCTAATTTAGAATTCAAACGCTTTTGAATAATGGTAATTGTATTCAAGAGCTTACCAAGCCCTTCTAAGGCAAAGTATTCGCATTGAACCGGAATTACTATAGAGTTAGAAGCGGTTAGGGCATTTACGGTAATTAAACCTAGAGAAGGGGCGCAGTCTATCAGTATAAAATCATACTCATCTTGCACCTCCTTGAGTACCTCACGCATTTTTTCTTCGCGGTTACTCAAGTTTACCATCTCTACTTCTGCACCTACTAGGTTAATATGAGAGGGTACCAAGTGTAGAAATGATACTTCGCTTTCTATAATGCACTCACGAATGTCGGCTTTGCCCACCATGCATTCATAAATACTTTTTTCTATTTCTCTTGGATTATGCCCTAAACCCGATGTTGTGTTTGCCTGTGGATCGGCATCGATCACTAGCGTTTTATACTCCAACACAGCCATACTGGCTGCTAGGTTCATGGCTGTTGTAGTTTTGCCTACACCACCTTTTTGGTTTGCTATGGCTATAATCTTGCCCATGTAAAAATTTAGAGTGAAAGGATTTCTTCTATTTCGGGTAACGTTAAGTCAACGCCATTTTCTTTGGCTATTGCATATGCCTCTTCATGGTTAATGGCAACATATGGGAAAGTGTCGAAATGTACGCCTATTAGCTTATTACATTGCACCATTTTGCAGGCTTTCATGGCGTCTGCTACTCCCATAGTAAAGTTGTCTCCAACGGGCATAATTGAAAAATCGAGATCAAATTCTTCACCAATCAGTTCCATGTCTTTGGTTAAGGCCGTGTCGCCAGCAAAATAGAAGCAACCTTCTTCATTTTTAATGACAATTCCTGCTGGGTTACCGCCATAACTGCCATCGGGCATTGAGCTAGAGTGAACAGCATTGACCAGTTTTAATGTGCCAAAGTCGAAAGTATTGGCGCCTCCATGGTTCATAGGATGGTTTCTTTCTAAGCCCTTATTACCAAACCAGCCAACTACTTCAAAAGTAGAAATAAGCGTAGCGTTAGACTGATTATATATGGTTTCAACATCGGCTACATGGTCTCCATGGCCATGACTCAGAATAATGTAGTCTGGTTTAATTTTGCTGATATTCACTCCTTTAGCTAGCTCATTCGGAGAAATAAAAGGATCGAAAAGCAATTGCTTGCCCATGGTTTCGATCATAAATGCCGAGTGTCCGTAATAAGTAAATTTCATATTTCGCCTGACTTTTGATCTTCTAATTAGAGGCTACAAATATATAAGAATAGGTGAAAGATTAATCCAAAGGTTATTAACACAAAAAGAACCTTAATCGTTGATAACTTTATAAGGTATTGATAACCTTCAACTTAATGAGCTATAATAAAAAAGCCCTCGGTTGAGGGCTTTAATATTTACTTTTTCTTCTTGTTCTGTTTTTGTCGTTGAGCCTCTTGGCTGGCCTTCATGGCGTCTTCCAATCGTTGCTGGAATTTAGACTTGCCTTTAGTGCCAGCTTTCTTTTTGTTTTCCATCAGTTGCTCTCTGATTTTATCTTCATCAACAAACCTTCTAATCAATGTTTGCTGACCGAAAGTCACTAGGTTGGAAACAAAGTAGTAGAAACTTAAACCTGCTGAGTAGCTGTTCAACACAAACATGAAGATAACTGGCATGAAATAACCAATATTCTTCATTGGGCCTTGAACTGAGCTTACTTGGTTGTTAGACCAGGTAATAGCCAAAGTTGAAAGCGTCATCAATAGAGTGAAACCACTCACGTGAGAGCCATAGAATGGAATGGTGAATGGAAGGTTAATCAATACATCATAAGTTGATAGATCGTGAGCCCATAAGAAAGATTCTCCTCTTAACTCAATGCTATTCGGGAAGAAGAAGAACATGGCAAAAAGGAAAGGCATCTGAAGTAGGAGAGGTACACAACCACTGATAGGGTTAACGCCCATCTCTCTGTATAGCTTCATTTGCTCTTGTTGCTGAGCTTGCATGTCTCCACCAGTCTTTTCTTTTAAGGCATCTAACTCAGGCTTTAAAACCTTCATTTTCGCCATAGAGAGGTAAGACTTTCTAGAAAGCGGGAATAGCGCTAGCTTAATGATCAACACAATAATGATGATGATTACACCATAGTTGGCAATGTGCTGCTCCAAGAAGCTAAACAATGGAACAATAATGAGCTTATTTACCCAGCTCACTAGCTTGTAGCCCATGTATACGTTGTCCTCGTATCCGTCAGTAACTTTCTTAAGTACCTTGTAGCTGTTCGGTCCGAAGTAATAAGTAAAATCAGCGCCAGAATATAGGTCGCTCATCGGAACTATCAGTTCCATTTTACCAATTTCTACATGGCTGCTATCTGCAACAGGAATGGTGGCGAAAGTAGCACTGCTAAAGCCTTTATCAGCTATAATACCTGCGTTGAAGAACTTTTGAGAAAACGATGCCCATTTAACGCCTTCACCAACGGTTTCAGATTGCGGATCGTTGGCAATTTCCTTTAGGTTATCAGAGTCTTCTTCTAAAGTATAGTAACGAACAGTGGTCTTGTTTCTAGCATCTTCTAGGTTGTGCTCAAAGCGCTTCATATTGTCTTCCCATACAATAGTCATGTCATTGGTTAGCACCTTATTCTCTAGTCCGTTTAGCTTAATGCTGTAGTCTAGATCATACTTATCGTTAAAGATGGTGTAAGACTGTTCAACACTAGAGCCATCGGCTAATGTGGCCACAAAAGCTATGGTAGTAGAATCTCCTTCGCTAATGCTAAGGGTCCCTTTATTAGCTTTGTAGTTTAGTGAAGCTAAATCTACAATGCCATTGGTAGTACCAATCTGTAATTGTTGACTGTTGCTAGATTCATCGAAGAGAATTAGAGGCTCCTTTAAATGAGTTTTGTATTCCTTTAATTCTACTGATTTAATAGCTCCACCCTTAGTGCTGAAGTTATACTTAGCTTTCTCGGTTTCTACAGTAAAGGTCTCTTCGTTTCCAGACATTGCTGAAGCAAAAGCACCATACTTAGAGTTTAAAAGAGAGTCTTGATTGGCTGGTTGAGTGGTTTCTGCCTGAGTGTTATCAACCAATTGCTGATTCTCTTCAGGGGTAACTACAGCCGTAGTGTCAGCTCCTGAAACAATTGCTTCTTCAGGGCTTGGTGGCCTGAATACCAATGAATATACTATCAGTATTCCGGCAATTAAGACAAGGCCAATGGCCTGATTTCTGTCCATATTTCTAATTCAATTTATTTTTCTTCGATTTAACTACCGCATCTATAAAGCTTATGAATAGAGGATGCGGGGTCATAACTGTACTTTTTAACTCTGGGTGGAACTGAACACCTACAAAATAAGGGTGTTTCGGAATTTCCATTATTTCTACAAGTCCGGAGTCAGGGTTTGTACCAGCAGCCTTCATACCAGCAGCTTCGTAATCTTTCAGGTACTTGTTGTTGAACTCGTATCTATGGCGGTGTCTTTCTTTAATTTCTGTATCACCATAAGCCGAATAACTTCTAGAGTTCTTTTTCAACTTACAGTCATAAGCACCAAGTCGCATAGTACCGCCATAATCTTGAATGTTCTTCTGCTCTTCCATGAGGTCTATAACCGGATGAGCAGTTTCTTTATCCATCTCAGAAGAGGTGGCGCCTTCAAGACCCAATACATTTCTAGCAAACTCTACCACAGCACACTGCATTCCCAAACAAATGCCAAAGAAAGGTATATCGTTCTCTCTTACATAGCGAATGGCCTCAATTTTTCCTTCAAAGCCTCTTTCTCCAAAGCCTGGAGCCACTAAAACACCATCCATGTCTTTCAGTGTTCTATTTACGGTTTTAGAGGTGATAGTTTCTGAAGATATCCAGTGAACGTTCACTCTACATTCTAAATGGGCACCTGCATGGATGAAAGCCTCTGCAATTGATTTATAAGCATCTGGTAGCTCCACGTATTTACCCACAAGGCCAATATTTACCTCATTGGTTGGGTTTTTTACCTTGCTTAAGAATCTTCTCCACTCATCTATTTGAGGTTGTTCTTTGTGTGGAAGCCTGAACTTCGCTAGTACACGCTCATCGAGTTTTTCTTTTCTCATAAGCATTGGCACATCATAAATGGTGTCTGCGTCTAATGCTTCAATAACAGAATTGAGCTGCACGTTGCAGAAGAGTGCCAATTTCTTTCTAATGTCATTAGGAAGAGACTTCTCAGATCTACACACCAATATATCTGGCTGAATACCTGCTTCAAGGAGTTGCTTTACAGAGTGCTGTGTTGGCTTAGTTTTAAGCTCTTTGGCTGCACTTAGGTAAGGAATTAGAGTAAGGTGAATTACCATGCAGTTAGATTCGCCAACATCCCATCGGGCCTGTCTAACAGCCTCAATAAATGGAAGCGATTCAATGTCGCCTACACAACCACCAATTTCAGTAATAACAATATCGTAGTCGCCAGTTTCTCCAAGCTTGAAGAAGTTGCGCTTTATTTCGTCAGTAATATGAGGAATTACCTGAACAGTTTTCCCGAGGTAATCGCCTCTTCTTTCTTTGGTAATTACATTATAGTAGATTCTACCTGTAGTTACATTGTTGGCCTGAGAGGTCGGGGTATTCAAAAATCTCTCATAATGACCAAGGTCAAGGTCGGTCTCGGCACCATCATCCGTTACGTAGCACTCACCGTGCTCATAAGGGTTTAAGGTTCCAGGATCTACATTGAGATACGGGTCGAATTTTTGGATGGTCACACGGTAACCTCTGGCTTGCAATAAATTAGCCAGCGATGCCGCAATGATGCCTTTTCCTAAGGAAGATGTTACCCCACCGGTAACAAAGATGTATTTAGCTGATGCCATAAGTTTGGATAAACAGAAATTAACTTATGGGATACAAAGGTAAGACTTTTGTGCTTAAACCTGCCCGACAAATATATTCTTTCTAGGCATGCCCTAAATTACTTTTTGAATAGGCCTGAAGAAAGCCCTAACTTTGCAGCCTTTTGGCAGAAAGTACCATGAATTTATCTAAGCATTTAACGGAACCCGTATTTAAAACCGTAGGAAAGGTAGCCGACCAGCTTGACCTCGAAACCTATGTTGTTGGAGGTTTCGTGCGCGACATTCTGTTGGAAAGATCTAGCAAGGATATTGACTTTGTCTGTGTAGGCAGTGGAGTTGAGTTGGCTAAGGCGGTGCACAAAGAATTGGGAGGTAATTTACCTTTTAACGTCTTTAAGAACTTCGGTACTGCCAACATTAAGCAAGATGACTGGGAACTAGAATTTGTTGGCGCCAGAAAAGAGTCGTACCAAAGAAATTCAAGGAAGCCCATTGTAGAAGATGGCAGCCTTCAAGACGATCAGAATAGAAGGGACTTCACCATCAACGCTTTTGCTATTTGTTTGAATAAAGATCGCTTCGGGGAGTTGGTAGATCCATTCAATGGAATGGAAGACCTAAAGGAGAAAATCATTAAAACTCCATTGGCTCCTGAAGCTACTTTTTCGGACGATCCTCTTAGAATGATGCGTGCTATTCGTTTCGCCTCTCAGCTGAATTTTGATATTGATGGGGATACCTTTGAAGGTATTCAGCAGATGAAAGATCGAATTTCTATAGTTTCTGCCGAACGTATTATAGTAGAGCTGAATAAGATCATCATGTCTGAAAAACCCTCTTATGGGTTTAAGCTCCTTTACTATACAGGTCTTTTGAAGGAAATTTTCCCAGAAATGGTTGAGCTTCAAGGGGTGCAAACTATAGAAGATAAGTCACATAAGGATAACTTCTACCATACGCTTCAGGTGCTAGATAATATCAGTGAAAATACGGATGATTTATACCTGAGATGGGCTGCAATATTGCACGATATTGCCAAACCTGCCACTAAGCGTTTTAACAAAAAGGTAGGCTGGACATTCCATGGCCATGAAGACAAAGGAGCCAGAATGGTTCCGGGTATTTTCAGGAGAATGAAGCTACCAATGGGCGAGCCAATGCGCTATGTGAAAAAGCTAGTGCGACTTCATTTAAGACCAATAGCATTGGTTAAAGATGAAATTACTGATTCAGCTATTCGCAGACTGCTTTATGAGGCAGGCGATGATATTGATGATTTAATGATGCTTTGCAGGGCAGATATTACTTCCAAAAACAATCAAAAGGTTCAGCGTTTTTTGAACAACTTTGATAAGGTTGAAGAAAAAATGCGTGAAGTAGAGGAGAAGGATAAAATTCGTAACTTCCAGCCAGTTATCACCGGAGAAATCATCATGCAGACTTTCGGCTTGAAGCCAGGAAAAGAAGTTGGTGAATTAAAAGAGGCGTTGAAAGAGGCGGTATTAGAAGGTGAAATTCAAAACGAATATGAGAATGCCTTTAAATTCTTACTTAAGCTAGGTGAGGAGCGGGGCTTAATTGTTGAAGATACTAAGAATTAATAACCATAAAATGAAAAAGATAAAACTGTTGTTTCTGGCTTTGTTTCTAGGTTTTGTAGGTCAGGAAGCTATGGCTCAGGATAGTGCTTATGTAAATAATGAATATGCTAAGGCTATGGCCTTGTATAACCGAGCCCAACGTTACAACGATTTGACCGTTAGTAAGCAGGCCTTGTTAGAAATGACTTTGCTTAACCCTGGCGATACCTCTGTTTTAAAGTCTTTGGCTGAGATTTACTTCGGAAATGGTCAGTTCGTTTCTAGTGCCATGGTAGCCATGGATATGATCAACCTACATCCAAATAATCTATTTGCTTTAGAGGTTGCTGCGGTTAGTTATGAAAATTTAAGGCTTTACGATAAGGCCATTGAACAGTATGAGGCCATGTGGTTAGCTACTGATAATTCAACCATTTTATATCAGGTTTCTTACTTACAGTATTTACTAGATAGGTATGACCAGGCAAATTCTAACCTAGGTATTCTTACTGGAAAGGTGGCAGCAGATGAGGTTATCGGTTTGGCTAAAGAAGATGGTTCAACTCAGGAAGTAAAGTTTTCAGCAGCTGTAGAGAACCTTAAGGGCCTTATTGCTTTAGATCAAGGAAATAAAGAAAAGGCTAGGGGACACTTTACCAAAGCTTTGGAAATAAGCCCTGAATTTGAAGCTGCGCAAAATAGCCTTAACGGCCTCAAGTAGGCTTCAATAAGATTCTAAGTGAAAGCACCTGAAATGGTGCTTTTTTTATGCCTTTTAGTTGAGTGTTCTCGCTTTGGTTTTTAATAATTATCTTTCTACATGCAACCCACTTAAAAGAGTGTTGTCTTTAGCATGATCTTATAAGATTTGAATACTAGTTACCATAATATTCATCAACCCATAATTGACCGTTGTCTACAAGGAGATCGTACGGCTCATTATGAAATCTACAAGCTTTATTCTAAAGCAATGTATAACACGTGCCTTAGAATTACCGGTAATGAAATGGATGCTGAAGATGTGCTTCAAGAGTCTTTTGTAAGTGCATTTAAGAACCTCTCTAGTTTTAAGGGCTCGGCCTCATTTGGAAGTTGGTTAAAGAGAATTGTGGTTAATAATGCTATCAATGCGGTCAAAAAAAGGAGAATGAATTTTGAGTCTGTAGATGGTAAAGAAGATGAGAGTGCAATAGCAGAACCTGTAGAAGAAGCCAACCTCTCTTATGATGTAGGCTTGGTGAAGGAAGGCATAAGTAAGCTGCCAGAGGGGTATCGATTGGTACTGACACTTTATCTAATAGAGGGATATGACCATAAAGAGATTGGGCAGATACTAGATATTACTGAATCTACTTCTAAATCTCAGTTCAATAGATCGAAAAAGAAGTTGAGGGAAATACTGAAGGAGGAATTGAAATATGCAGGGTAAGGATAAACTAGAGAAATTTATAATAGAGAACAGGGAGGCTTTTGATGCTTCAGAACCAAAAGAAGACAATTGGACTCGCATTGAGTCTCAGTTGAATTTTGAAGCTCAGCCTGTTTCTAAACCTAATGTAGGTTGGTATTGGAAAGCAGCCGTGTTTTTGCTGTTAGGGGCAGTAGGCTATTTGCTTGTCGACAGATATGAAGTTCAGCCTACGAATGACCTAGAAGCTTCTAATGTTGAGAAGTTTCAGGAGTTAGAGACTTTCTATACCTCACTTATTGCCAATAAAAAGGAGAGGTTGGAGTCAGAGTTAGATTCTGAAGTGGCCACGGTAAACCTGAAAGTAGAGATGCAGGAGCTCGATGATATTTATGCAGACCTTAAAGAATTATTCTTAGAAAGCCAGCCTTCTGAGCAAGTCATGGAAAGGTTAATTCACCTATTACGACAGAAATTGCGAGTGATGGATGGGCAGTTAGAGATATTAGAAAGAGAGAAGCTTCCTGAAAGCATGCAAGAAGAGCTAATGGATTCTTCTATATAGTAGGCTCTACTTTTTGTGCTGCAGAATCTATTACCTTTCCGTTTTCACAGCGTAAAGTTCTCTTTGGGTAATTCTCGATCAGCTTGAAGTCGTGAGTGGCCATTAATACAGCTGTTCCACTTTTATTGATCTCTAAGAAAGTTTTAAAGATTCCATCAGATACCTCGGGGTCTAAGTTTCCCGTAGGTTCGTCAGCAATTAAAAGGCTTGGTTCGTTTATGAGTGCTCTGGCAATTACAACTCTTTGTTGTTCTCCGCCAGATAGCTGATGCGGCATTTTGTTAGATACTGCGCCTAAACCCACTCGCATCAATACTTCAGCTAAACGACTTTTCATTTTTGCTTTGTCTTTCCAGCCAGTAGCACGCATAACAAAATAAATGTTCTCTGCTACGTTTCGATCGGGTAGAAGCTGAAAATCCTGAAATATGATGCCTAGCTTTCTCCTTAATAGAGGGATTTGATTTCGCTTAATGCTCTCAATGTCGAAACCTGCAATTCTAATGCTTCCCATATAAAGGGGAAGGTCGCAATATAAAGTTTTTAACAGCGAACTTTTGCCACTTCCGGTTCTGCCCACCAAATAAACGAATTCACCTTTTTCAATTTTAAGGTCAATATTATTTAGTACGGTAGTGTCTTCTTGAAAAATACTGGCTTCAACAATGCGTACAATGGGTTCTCCGGAAAAAGTCATTTAGATTTCTAGTTTTTGAAGTTTACCAAAAGGTAAATCGGTAATTAACTGCTTTAACGCAGATTCTTTGCCATCAAGTCCATATTTATCCAGATTTTTTAATGGACGATCTGCTCTAAAGTAGGCAATGAGCACAAAGTTCTCATCGCGCAGTTGTATGTAATCTGGAATTTTGGCCTTGCCTTTAACCTTGATGATATACATTTTTGAAGTTAGCTCCGGGATATTTGAATAACCCGGAGCAGTAGTTAATGTTTTATCCATTGGCTTTCTTGTGGTCTGCCAAGAATTGAGCTAATCCTTTGTCTGTTAATGGGTGATTCAAAAGACTGGTAATTACATTCAGAGGACAAGTAACTACATCGGCACCAATTTCTGCACATTGAATAAGGTGCATGGTGTGTCTAACAGATGCAGCTAATACTTCTGTGATGTAGCCGTAGTTGTCATAAATGTCTACAATGTCTTGAATTAATTGAAGGCCATCTGCTCCAACGTCATCTAGTCTTCCAATAAATGGAGATACGTAAGATGCTCCTGCTTTTGCAGCTAGCAAAGCTTGGCCAGAAGAGAATACCAAAGTACAGTTAGTTCTAATTCCTTCAGAAGTAAAATACTTAATTGCTTTCACTCCATCTTTGATCATAGGAACTTTAACAACAATCTTGTCGTCAATTTTCGCTAACTCCTTACCTTCTTTAATTATCCCGTCAAAATCGGTAGCAATTACCTCTGCACTTACATTGTCATCAACAATGTCGCATATTGCCTTATAGTGTGCCATTACTTTGTCGTGTCCGGCAATTCCTTCCTTAGCCATAAGTGAAGGATTGGTAGTTACCCCATCCAAAACGCCAAGGTCGTAAGCCTCTTGAATGTCACTTAAATTCGCAGTATCAATAAAGAACTTCATTTTCGATTTTTTTGGGTTTATGATTGTCTACAAAGCTAGTGTTTTTTGAGAAGCGTTAAATAGCAATTGAAAGTTTCTGATAGTCCATCCGGCCTTCAGTGTTAATGAAGCTTTTCGTTCCAGAAGAAGATATGGTTGAAGCTCAATTCTCGTACTCTTTTTTCTTAACCAAAACCATCATATCACCTTCAATGGGTAAGTATCCGTACTCATAACAAAATAAATATGTCGCTCCTGCTTTGGTAGTGTACATGCTGGTGTGGTAATCAAAGTCAAAGCCTTTCTCTACCAGTTTCGAGCGGTGGGCTTTTGTGGTTCCTTCTGGGTTGAGTTCTTCCAGAATCCGCCTGTTTTTTCGGAGCACATAATGCACATTGCGAACGTAATTGTTGGCATCTGAATTCTGCCGATTGTTATAGGAATTGCGGCAGGCATCGTCACAAAACTTCTTGTCTGCTCTGCCTTTTAGTGGCTCACCACATTCTAAACAAGTTCTTTCTTCCATAATGTGTGTTTTAACAATCCTCTCAAAATAGCGAAAAACAGGGATTATCCGTTTGTAAGCGACTACAAATGATTACAACTGTTTAACAACCGACTCTCTTTTTGAGCTTGCTTTTACTTTGGCATTGTCAATTCGATAACCGAACGACAGCAAAGAATTTTCAACATATAAATTTTATAGTCATGCAAAATTTAAGAAACCGCGTACAGTTAATTGGAAGATTGGGTCAGGATCCTGAAGTAAAAACATTAACAAGTGGAAAGAAACTAACTACCTTTTCTATTGCCACTTCAGACTCTTATAGAAACTCTAGTGGAGATAAAGTTGAGGAAACGCAGTGGCATAATATTGTGGCTTGGGGTAAAGTAGGGGAGATTGCCGGAGAGTATCTTACTAAAGGACAGGAGGTGGCCTTAGAAGGGAAGTTAACGCATAGAAGCTATGAAACTAATTCAGGTGAGAGAAGATTCATTACCGAAATAAACTTGAATGAGTTGCTCATGATTGGTGGCAAAAAGGAATAGTTGTTTCAATGAGGAAGAGACATCTATACAATGAATAGATTGGTAATGGTTTGGTAGCTCATGAATAAGGCCATCATACCAAAGACAAGTATGAATGTTTTATTGGCGCTGGTCATTTTCTTATAAGTTTTCATCAAATCAGTGTTTTGCCTATTTCTTAGGCAAAACACCTACCATATCGAAATTTGTCCAAAAACAGCGATTTTAAGGAATGGGTAGTCCCGTTATGGGAATAACTATAGTATTTGGGAATACTCGAAGTGGCTTTCGAGAGATTTGTTGGTGCTATGCTGTTGTTTTATCAGCTTTCAGTTCAACGGCTACAGCATAAGCAATTGCCAAAAGTGTTCCAGCTATGGCGATCCAACCGAGAATGTTTGTGCCATCTTTAAATATTAAGTAGTAAAGGGCTGCTCCTGAGCCTCCTCCAATGATTGGGCCTAAGATTGGAATCCACGAATAACTCCAGTTTGAACTACCTTTCCCACTGATTGGTAACAAGAAATGCGCAATCCTAGGGCCAAAATCTCTAGCTGGATTGATGGCGTAGCCTGTTGTTCCTCCCTGAGCCATTCCTATTAAAGTAATCAATCCGCCAACTACGAGAGGGTTGAGGCCCTCAGTAAACTCGTTGGCACCTATCATTAATAGGCCCATCATAAGGATCATAGTGCCCATTATTTCACTCACTAGGTTAGCGCTTTTTTGGTCTACTGCTCCCGCAGTACAGAAAACACCTAGCTTCGCTGCCTTATCTTCTGTTTTTCTCCAGTGGGGTAAATATTGAAGCCAAGTAAGTGTGGCGCCAAAAATGCCACCTAAAACTTGAGCTATAATATATCCTGGTACTAAGGTCCACTCTAATTCACCGGCTATTGCTAAAGATGTGGTAACCGCTGGGTTTATGTGCGCGCCACTAATACTGCCCACAGCGTAAATTCCAAAAGTAACAGAGAGGCCCCAGCCAATAGCGGTTACAATCCAGCCCGAACCTTTTGCATAAGAGAAATTAAGGGTGGTGGCTGCATTTACACTATTGCCAAAATAAAGGAGAATTGCGGTGCCGATAAACTCAGCTAGGTAAACAGACATAAGAAAAAGTTTACCTTGATATTACAATAAAGAGGGGAATAAAAAAAGGCATCAGGATGTCGCACCGCTACAACCGCCTACCCTTGCTCTGTTCCCAGCCTGGGGGAGTTCAGCAGGAGCTGGTCGCATCCCTCTGCCATTGGGGGGCAAAGGTATTAAGAATTTATTAATGAGAAAACGGTTATTGAAAAAAGAATAAAATACCGAGAATTAGGTATTTTCATGAATCGGAAATAAAGGTTTTTTTGTCTTAAACCTCACACGATACTCAACCAAAGAGCATGGACGGTACTTTTGGATTGGCAACCTCCTTTGAAGGATTTCTTTAACTAAAACAACAGTCCGATGTTAAAACAACTCAACACTTCAGAAAGAGTGCTTTTTAAGAGTCTTAATTTCAATTTTGTAAGTAGAATGCCAAATCCAGATGATCCTGTTGATCCAGACGACCCGGGAAATCCTGATCCTGATGAAGATGGAGCAGTAGAAACAAATACCCCTCCTCCTGGCAGTGGTACTTAGTTCTGTTATTTTTGAGCCATGAATTCAAGAAACTATTTCCTCTTCTTAGTGCTGCTTTTGTTTTCTGTTGATGCACATGCTTGGCAGGATGATGAACGTACTGCACAAGAAGAGGAATGGCTGAGGCTTATAAGGAAAGCGGATGAATACAGTACCGCAGCTAAGTACGATTCGGCACTTATTATTTCCCAAAATATCGCTCTAGCAGCAGAAAGAGAATCGAATTATGAGTTTATTACTCGCGCCTATTTTACCATGGCTGGTGTTCATTATAGAATTAATAAAATGGATTTGGCCTCTGAGGTATATCAAAAGGCAAGAAGAACAGCAGAACTATGGGGGAATAAGAGTTTTGTGGCTCGTGCAGATTTAGCAAAAGGGATTGTTTATGACAACCTTGCTGGATCAGCCTTAGATAGAAATAGTGAAAATTATGACAGCATTAAGGCCTTTGCTTTTCTAGATTCGGCTCTCATTTTTTACGATAAATCAAGAAAATATTATCAAGAAAACACACCAGATAACTACTTGATGTTGGCTACAGTAGCTAATAATTACGCTGCCAATTATGATTTTAGGAAGGAGTATTTAAAGTCTATTGAAGAGCGAAGACAAACGATTAAATTATACAGACAAGCAGGCTATGCCACTTATGAAATAGATAATATTAAGGCCTTAGGGGAAACCTATCTGTTTCAGTATGAAGCAAACCTGAGTTATCTAGATAGTGCTCAAAAATATCTAACGGAAGCGCTTGTTCTCGGTACAGAAAAGGAAATGACCGAGGTTGCTTTGGCGGCAAGTGAGAAGTTAGCGAGAATCAATCAGTATGTTGGTGATGAGAAGAATTCTAACCTTTATAGGATAAATGTTGATTCTCTATTAGAAGAAATTTACTCCCGAAACTATGACGATAAGGTGTTAGAGCTAAGGGCGCAGTATCAAACAGCTTCGGCAGAGCTAGAAGCAGAACAAGCGAAAAGTAGAGCGTTATCTTTAGAGAGGGATAGAAGAGTCACGTTTATTGTGGCGGCTGCAATTTTGGTTATTCTTTTTATTTGGCTTTACCTGCTAGATCAGAAGAGGAAGAACATTAAAGCTATTGCAGCTAAAAACGATGAGCTTAATAAACAGCGCATAGATGAATTGCTCCAAGAACAAGAGATCGCTTCACTTCAGGGTGTTTTAGAAGGACAGGAACAGGAAAGAAAGCGTGTGGCTATAGACTTGCACGATAGATTAGGGGGAATTCTTTCTATGGTAAAACTCCATTTCAGTGCTGTAGAAGAGAAGCTACCAGAAGATAATCCTGAAAAGAAGAAATTTCTTACCGCTAGTGAACTTCTCGATTTAGCGGCAGGGGAAGTTAGAAACATCTCTCACAACCTACTTTCTGGAGTGTTGGCCAAATTTGGACTTTTACCAGCTTTAAAGGATTTAACTGATCGAATTAATGAGTCTGGTGAGATTAAACTCAACCTAATTCACCATAATGTGGAGAATGCACTAGACGGTGAGCAAGAGTTACAGCTGTACCGCATAGTTCAAGAGTTGATCAGCAATATTCTAAAACACGCTGATGCTAAAGAGGCTACTATTCAATTGATCCGAAATAAAGATGAGAAGATAGTTAATTTAATTGTAGAGGATGATGGCAAAGGCTTCGATCCTTCAACGCCTTCACCCTCTAGTGGAATTGGGCTTAGCAACCTAAAGGTTAGAGTAAATAAACTCCAGGGAAGCTTTCATATAGACTCAGGAAAAGGCGTGGGAACATCGGTTTCAGTAAACATACCAGTAGAAAATGATTAGGATTTTTATAGTTGACGATCATCAAGTTGTGATTGATGGTATTTCTTCTATTCTCTCAGAGGTTGAAGAAATAAAGATTATTGGCAGTGCTCTGAATGGTTTGGAGGCGCTTAGAAAGTTGGAAACAGAGTCTCCAGATGTACTTCTTTTAGATATCAATATGCCAGAAATGGACGGTATTCAGTTGGTTCGAGCGCTTAAGGAAAAAGGGAGGACGCTAAACACGCTAGTTCTCACTATGCACAACAACCCTCAGTTTACTAAAGAACTAATTGCCGAAGGAGTTCAGGGTTGTGTGTTAAAAAATGCAGGTAAGAAGGATCTTATCTTGGCGATTACTGAAGTGAACAATGGAGGGTCCTTCTATTCAGAAGCCGTAACAGATTCACTAAAAGAGAGCCTGGATAAAACTCAAGAGGCAATTGATGAGGTGCAATTAACTAAACGAGAAGTAGAAATAGTAAAGCTCATAGCCCTTGAAAACACTACCAATGAAATAGCGGAGAAACTTTCGATTAGTGCTTATACGGTAGATACACACCGAAAGAATATCATCAATAAGTTGGGGGTAAAGAACCTAGCTGGCCTAGTGCGTTTCGCTTTTGAAAAGAATCTTTTATAACCGTCTGACCACTAGCTGTGGTCAGATAGTTAGCAATAGAAGTAGCGCTAATCTTCTCTAGTGAAGAAGTCTTTTTTCATGTAAAGCTGAAACTCCAACGGGCTGCTTTCTTTGAACTCATCTACTTCTAGATCTTCATAGATGTCTTCGTCAAACTGGATGTCAGTTTTTTCAATTCTTCCGTCAGGGTGAATGATTAATTCTGTCCCTGAAAAGTCAATAGGGTTAACAGAAACAAGTACCTGATAATCGTCAAATACGCGTTTAAAATATTTAAATACAATAGCGTCTTTCTTTCCCATTAGTTTTTAATTAGTGTGGCCTTTTGAACAACCCGCACTGGTTGAGTAACTACTGATGGAGTGTTTTCGTTCGAACCCCCGCTTTCTAGTAGTTTATTATTCTGTGAGCTAATAGCCGAAAATTGAATTTGGTTATCATTAAGCTCATACCTCAGTAGTAGCTCCGAATTGTTCAGTCCAAACCAGCTATATAACCCTTCATTTATGTAGCTCAAGTAAAGTCTAATACCGTTAAGCTCATCTAAAATTAGTTGATTTCGATCTTCAGGGTTGCTAAGAACTCTGTAATCTCTTATGTCTGCATTGGCTCCTTCACCGTAGGTAATCTACCATTGATAGGTGCTGTCAGAAAGTGGTTTTATTTCTAACCGCATATGCACTTTTTGAGATAGACCTTTTTCGTTGTAAATACTCACTTCTCCAGAAAAATTGCCGTGCCAATCCTCAGATAATTGAGCAAGCGCTGAGTTAGTGCTTATAATACATAGTATGGCAGTAAAGACTAGTGGTTTTATAAACCTCATGACTTCAGTCTTTTTAGCACAAAATGAACAACATAGCCACTGAAGATGCCAATCAATGCTCCAGTCAAAATGTCTCCAGGAAAATGCACGCCTAAATAGACCCGAGAGTAAGCAACTAAAGAAGCCCAAACAAAAAGCAACCAGACATGCTTCAGGCTATCTCTTAATAATAGCCAGCCAAACATGGCAACTGCAAAAGAGTTGCTAGCGTGGCTCGATGCAAATCCGAATCTGCCACCGCACCCTTTGAGAAGATGAACTGTGCCTTCCAATTCGGGGTCGTAACAAGGTCTAAGCCTTTCCACCCATGGTTTTAATAAACCAGAGGCTATTTGGTCGCTAATAAGAATCAGAATTACTATACCAATTATAATTTGCCACCATCTGAATCCAGACTTTTTAATCATCCGGTATAATAGCAATGCATAGAAAGGTATCCATACATATTTATCGCTGATCCATGGCATGAGCCAATCAAAAAAACTGTTATGCTGACCGTTAAGGAATTGAAAAAGCGCCTTGTCCCAAATTTCAAGTTGTTCTATCATTCCACCCAGTTAATACCTTTTTTTAGCATGCTTAAAGTTTTGGCTTCTAGGGAGTTTGCTGTTGGTTGGTAGTTGTACTCCCAGCCAGCCATTGGAGGTAAGCTCATAAGAATGGATTCAGTTCGGCCATCTGTTTCTAAGCCAAACTTAGTTCCTCTGTCTAGCACTAGGTTAAATTCCACATACCTTCCACGCCTGTTCATTTGCCAATCTTTTTCGCGTTTACCGTATGTCTTCACTGAGTTCTTGGTCATGAAATGAGTGTATATAGGTGCGAATATTAACCCCACATCTTTCACAAAATTGAAAATGTCTTCTTTGCTTTTGTTCTTGTCTTCCGAAAGGTGGTCGAAGAATATGCCGCCAATACCTCGAGTTTCTTTTCTATGCTTAATGTAGAAGTAATTGTCTGCCCACGGTTTGAACTCCTTATAGTAGTCGGTATCATGCTTGTCGCAAACCGCTTTTAGTTTTTGGTGGAAGGTTCTAGCATCATCAGTATCTACATAATGCGGTGTCAGGTCAATTCCACCACCAAACCAATAGGTTCCATTAGACATTTCGAAGTATCTGATGTTCATATGTATAATAGGTACCCAGGGGTTTTCTGGGTGAAGTACTATAGATACACCAGTGGCAAAGAAGTCGCCTTCAGTCAATCCGAAAGAACTCAATATTTTCTCCGGAGTTTTGCCGTGTACTTCCGAGAAGTTTACTCCACCTTTTTCTATGATATTACCAGCCCGAATAACTCTGCTTCGTCCACCGCCACCGCCAGGTCTTTGCCATTTATCTTCGATAAATTTTCCCTGACCATCTACTCTTTCGAGCTCTTTACAAATGTGGTCTTGAATGTTTTTAAAAACTGCAGATATGTCTTCTTTGTTGACTTGTGGCATGCTGCAAAATTAGCTTTTTAACTCTAAGTATAAAGCAACAATAGGGATTGTATGATGTAACCACGCGAGCAAAATACCAGTTAAACTAAAAAAACTAATGGTTGTTAGTTTTTTCTGATTTGGTTTGAATTATTGACTAACTTTGAATAGAAATAAAGACTAATGGATTTGACGCGAGAAGAGATTAAGAAAGAACAACAGTCCAAAAACATACAAGTCCCAAAAAATATTCTTGAAAAGGCTTACCGCCTCATGCAAACAGCTTATAATATGGCTGTTTTGTATGATGAAAACCGTGCGGTATGTAGTAAATATGTTCACAGTACATCTCGTGGACATGAAGCTATTCAGCTAGCCGCGGCCTTTCAACTTCAAGAGTTCGATTTTGCTGCACCATACTATCGCGATGAATCTATTTTGCTCGGTATAGGCATGAAGCCTTACGAGTTAATGCTGCAGTTAATGGGTAAAAAGGACGATCCTTTCTCTGGGGGGAGAACCTATTACGGACACCCTTCTCTTAAGCGTGAGGGTTTCCCGACTATACCTCATCAAAGTTCGGCCACAGGAATGCAAGCCATTCCTGCCACAGGTATGGCACATGGAATTCACTACCTAGAGGGGCAAGGTCTTTTAGGTGGAAATAATAACCCCGTTGTCTTGTGTTCACTAGGTGACGGTTCTGTTACCGAGGGTGAAGTATCTGAAGCCATGCAAATGGCCGTGTTGCATAAATTGCCAATTGTATACCTAATTCAGGATAACGATTGGGGAATTAGTGCCACAGGGAAAGAGATGAGGGCTATGGATGCGTATGAATTTGTAGCTGGATTTAAAGGAATGGAACGTATGCGAGTTGATGGTTCTGATTTTGTAGATTCTTACAAAGGAATGAGCCAAGCTTTTGAATACGTAAGAAAAAATAGAGGGCCAATTTTGGTTCATGCTAAAACGCCATTGCTTGGACACCACACATCAGGTGTAAGAAAAGAATGGTATCGAGGAAATCATGATTTAGATGAGCATCAGGTCAATGATCCGATACCGAAATTGAGAAAAGCATTGAAGTCGGCTAAGTTCAAAGAGGCCGATTTAGTTAAGCTTGAAGACGAAGCGAAGGCATTTGTACAGTCTGAATATGCCAGAGCATTGAATGCTGATGATCCAGACCCTTCAACTGTATTAAATCACGAATTCGCTCCAACTCCTATAACTGAAGAAAAAGGTGAGAGAAAGCCTAGGGGTGCGGAAAAAGTGGTAATGGTTGATGCAGCTCTTCATGCAGTAGACGATATTTTAAAGAACTATCCAGAAGCTCTATTCTATGGTCAAGATGTAGGAGGTACGCTTGGAGGTGTTTTCCGAGAAGCGGCCACACTTGCGCAGAAATATGGTGATGGTAGGGTATTTAACACACCTATTCAGGAAGCATATATTGTTGGGTCAACAGCAGGAATGTCGGCAGTTGGTGCTAAGGCAATTGTTGAAATTCAGTTTGCAGATTATATCTGGCCTGGTATCAATCAGCTGGTAGAAGAGCTTTCCAAAAGCTGTTATTTGAGTGAAGGTAAGTTTCCAATTCAATCGCTAATTAGAGTGCCAATTGGTGCTTATGGCGGAGGAGGTCCTTATCACTCAGGTAGTGTGGAATCCACTTTGTTAAATATCAGAGGTATTAAAGTGGTATACCCTTCAAATGCTGCTGATATGAAAGGCCTGATTAAGGCAGCCTTTCACGACCCTAATCCGGTAGTGATGTTAGAGCATAAGGGGCTCTATTGGTCGAAAGTGCCTGGTACTGAATTGGCAAAAACGTTTGAGCCAGATTCTGAATACATTGTGCCTTTGGGTAAGGCTAGGGTAGATCAGGAGGCTAATGAGGAAGCTATCGAAAATGGAGAATCTTGCTTGGTGATTACTTATGGTATGGGAGTTTACTGGGCGAAAGCAGCTAGTAAGAAGTTTGAAGGTAGAGTAGAAATACTAGATCTGAGGACATTGAACCCTATAGATTGGGATGCTATAAAAGAGGCAGTCTCAAGACATAACAAAGCGCTAGTTCTAACCGAAGAACCATTGTTGAATTCATTTGCAGAGTCATTGGCCGGTAGAATATCTCAACACTGTTTCGAAATATTAGATGCCCCCGTAATGGCTTATGGAGCAGAGAACCTTCCTGCAATTGCACTCAATGTAGATTTGGAAAAGGCAATGCTTCCAACTCCTGAGAAGGTGGAGCAGCAGATAGAGACTTTATTGAATTACTAGAAAGGCAAGCCAACAGCAATATTCCAAACGGTTTGTGAGCTCTTGAAAAAAGGTCTTCTCCAACGTTGACCTTCAGGATATCTTGGGTCTTTTATTTTATGGCCTACATCGAATCGGAATACTAAGAAACTGAAGTCGAAGCGCAAGCCAAGGCCTGCGCCAACGGCAATTTCTTTGTAGAAGTCATTGAATTCGAATGCTCCACCACTAGATAACCTTAAGCGTGTGCTAGAAGATGGTGAGGAATCATCTATAAATTCTTTAAACCTCCAGACATTGCCAGCATCAATAAAAAAGGCCCAGTCTAAAAAGCCAGTAATGTTAGCTCGGTATTCCAAACTCAATTCTAGCAAAATCTCTCCTGGTTGTTCGAACCTATAGCTATCTGCTCCGGCAATAAGCGATACATATTCGCCATTTTCAATTATGTTGAACCCGTCTTCATCTAAGGCTAGAGGGTGCGCAGAACCGGGGCCTAATCTTCGAGGTAACCAAGCACGATTGCTGCTACTACCACCGCTGAAGAAATATCTTTCGTAAGGAAGTGCTTCATTGTCACCATAAGGCCTGGCATAGCCTACGTTTGCCCGCATAGATAAAGACTTTTCTTCCGACAGAGGGATGTGTCTTCTGAAGTCTAACTGTGCCTTTGCGTATTTATAAAAAGTTAGGTCATTGTTTTCCAGCAAACCTGTGCCCACAAAGTTGTATATGTTTCCACCAGCTTCTAGATAGACCCTAAAGTAGTTAGAAGGCTCTACTAGCGTTCCATAATTGGAGTTGAATACAGCATTGAACGAGGTGTTAGACACAAAAGACCTATCGAAAGCCAGGGCTAGAGTGTTTCCCTGAAGGGCTAAGTCTTGCAGTTGGCGGTTAAATGCAGAATCTATTTTAGTAGTGTTGATCAGGTTTATTTCTGATACTGTAAGCCTGTAAGAGTTGGTTCCTTGTTCGTTTTGCCAAGAGTAAGCATAAGATCCGTTGAGGTTACTCCTTGAATACTCTCTTCTAGAAGTAAAAGAATATCCCATAGTGAGCGCACTCTTTGCGTTAAAAGACTGTCTACTGAGTTCTCTAGAGTTGAAAGGAGTTACAAAGCGAGGAAAGGTTAGGCTCACTGAGCCACCATATTGAAGGTTACTCAATGCTCCACTCTGGTCTGTTGCAGCAGAGACACCATCAGAACCGACAAAGCCTGTAAATTGCATTATTTCAGCTCCTTTAAATGTGTTTCTATTTCTAAGCGAAAGGTTGTAAAAAGGGCCTGGTCTACCTTCGGTAAAGTTTATTCCTAGCTCTTGTGTGAGCTGAAACTTCTGTAGGGGAGCAGTGTAAACATTGGCGATGAATTTTCCCTCTACTAAGGTTGTGTCGAAGTTAATATTGGCGAACCTAAACATATCCATGTTCAGAAGCTGTCTTTGAGTGTTTACTACGTCAGAGTATCTGTAGTTTTCGTAAGGCTCTAATTTTAAGCGAGTGTCTAACACTAATGGTTTGTAATAAGTGCTTCCATAGTTGTATGTAACGTCTAAGAATTGTTCTTGTGTAGCAACGGGCTCGGAACCATTGGCGCTTACAATAATGGAGTCTAGTTCAAACTGTTCATGAAAATCTCTTTCTGCAGGTTTATTTACAATGGTGGTTAACCACATATCTTCAGAGTCTGGAGCATATTCTACCACAAATTCCACATAGCGTTTGCTAAAGGCGAAGTAGCCATTATTTCTTAAGAGTAAGTCTATTCGGTTTTGTTCGGCAGCTAAGTTCTCCCTGTCATAGTATTCTCCTTTTTTGAGGAAGGATTCACTTCTAGATTCATTGATTATTCTGGTGATGGTGGTATCACCTGTCCTTAGATTTAAGCTATCTAGAAAACTTCTTTCCCCTTCAGTGATGATAAAGGTTTGGATTACTTTGCGTCCTTTCTCCTCCTTTTCTATTTCTACTTCGGCTTTTCTGAAGCCTTTACTGAGTAAGTAGTTTTTAATTCTTGTAGTTGACTGGGCAATCAGTGTGCTATCATAAATGGCTAGAGGGTCTCCAGTGCGCATTCTGCCATTACCTAACCTTAATTGCTTATCGTAGCGTTCTAGACGCCTTTGTTTGCGCCATTCTAATCGGTCAATGCGTTTTCCTTCAGCTTCTTTCTCTTCGATTTTTGCATCTATTCTTTCAATGAACTCAGCTCGGCTTTTAGCTACTTTGGCAGAATCGAATGCTCGTTCACCAGTTTCGTAGATGTGGGCACCAACGGGACCAAGAATAGGGAATCTTGTATTTGGTTCTAAAAGAATCTGATCTGCGATGTCATTTTTATTTGCTTTTTTTACACCTTCAATACGCTGTTTATATAGCAACTTTTCACCGGGTTGTAGGTATTTAACTCCGGTGCAATTTGCAAGAAAAAGGGTAATGAAAAACAGTAAGAATAATCGGATTCCTAGCTTCACGAACAACAATCAATATGCTCTCTAAACGACAATCAAAGTACTTTAAATCTCTGCAATTAAAAAAATATCGTCAGCTAGAAGGTAAGTTTTTAGTTGAAGGAGCCAAAGGAGTGGAAGAAGTGCTTCGATCTAGCTACCAAGTTGAGAGCTTATTGGGTACTGCCGAGTTTCTACACAGTTTGTCTGAAAGCGTAAAATCCAGAGCTAATGAGGTGATAGAAGCAAAGGAGGCCGATTTATTACAAGTTGGTACCTTCAAGACGAACAAAGCTGGTTTGGCTGTGGTGAAAATCCCTGTTCAGTCTCAACTAAGTGCTGATAAAAATGAATTGATTTTAGCCTTAGATGGCATCAACGACCCTGGAAACTTAGGAACAATCATCAGAATTGCAGATTGGTATGGTATCAATAATATTATTTGCAGTGAAGATACAGCAGACGTTTATAACCCTAAAGTGATCAATTCTACCATGGGGTCATTTACAAGAGTAAAGGTATCATATGGGAAATTAAAGGAGTTTATAGCTAAGTCAGATTGTAGGGTTTATGGTGCTTTGCTAGAGGGACAATCTATCTATAAAAGTGATTTGAAACCTGGGATAGTACTGATGGGTAGTGAGTCTCATGGCATATCAGAAGAATTAAGGAAATTAATTACTGATCCTATTAAAATACCTGGGAGAGGTGGGGCTGAGTCTCTAAATGTAGGAGTTGCTACTGCTGTTGTTCTAGATAACTTCTTTCGAAATTAGGTGTCTTGTGAGCTTGCTTCGGCCATCATAGCTTCTGCTGTTTCTTTACCCAAGTAATTATCAATTAGGTAATGAGCTACATAAAGAATTGGCGTAAGCAAAATGGCAATAAGAAACTTATAAATGTAATTAGTAAGGCCAACGGCTAATACCTGAGTAATACTCCAAGGCCCAAGAAAGTAAAATGCCACAAAAAGCACTACGAAACTATCTATCAGCTGAGAGATGAGCGTAGAACCCGTTGCACGTAGCCAGATTCTTTTAGGTCCTGTCATTTTTCTTAATCGATGAAAAACAGATACATCTACCAGTTGACCAATAACAAATGCTACAAGCGATGCAAAAATGATGTTGAGCCCTTGGGATAACACCTTTTCAAAGGCATAATTAATATCGAAAGCTTGCCCTTGCTCATTGGTAGCATTTACAGATAACCAGAAGTCGGCTGGAGCTAATTTCATTGCTAAGTAAATCACCAAAAAGGCGTAGGTAATGAGGCCAACCGTAATAAAGGTTATTCTCTGGACTCCTTTTTTGCCGAAATATTCATTGATAATATCTGTGGTAATAAAAACTACTGGCCAAAGCACTACTCCAGCAGTGAGGTTGAACTGTAGCAAGAAATCTCCAAATAAGGGAATGTCTAAAGGTTGGAAGCCTAATGACTTTTCGGCTGAAAATATTTTTCCGCCTATAAGTTCAGCAATAAGGGCATTGGTAATAAATATGCCGCTTAGGATAATGAATAAACTGTTCTTTTTGTCCTTAAGAATAGAGGTGACCATAACGCCTAGCTATCTAAGATATACTCTTCGCCCTCTATAGCCAAATGAGATTCTGGGAACACAAGCCTTGCCTCTTCTTGAATAGGTTCTAGCTCTTTGTACCTAGCAGAAAAATGTCCGAGTAACAGTTTACCAACCTTTGCTTTTTCAGCAATAGTTGCAGCTTCTTTGGCTGTGCTGTGGAAGGTGTTATGTGCTCTATCTCTGTGCTCTTCCAGAAAAGTTGATTCGTGGTAAAGCATGTCTGAGTCTTCTATAATCGGGATTATAGACTCGTTATATTTAGTGTCGGAGCAATAGGCATATTTGAAAGATTGCCTTGGCGGAAGAGTCATGTCCTCATTTTTGAAGAGGAGCTTGCCTTCTTCATCAAATATATCTTCTCCTTTTTTGAGCCTAATGATATTCCTTACAGATAAGTCTTCCGGAATAGTTTCTCTAATTAGGCGTCTATTCTTAGGCTTTTCTTCAAATAGAAAACCACAACAAGGTATTCTATGGTCTAGAGGAATGGAATGAACAGAAATTAACTCGTCTTCATGAATCAATTGAAACTTTTGTGTGTCGACTTCATGAAAAGCTACATCATAATTAAAAGCAGTATCTGAATACTTAAGTTGTAGCGTAATTATTTCTGAAAGACCTCTTGGGCCATATAGGTTGAGAGGCTTGTTTCTGCCCATTAAGTGCATAGAAGAAAGAAGCCCCATCAGACCTAGATAATGGTCACCATGAAGGTGAGAAATGAAAATATTATTAATTCTTTGAGCTCTAAGTTTGTAGCGTTTCAGCTGCAATTGGGTAGCCTCACCACAGTCAATCATGTAGTATTTGCCTTCTACATTTACTAATTGAGAGGTATGATGTCTCCTATGTGCAGGAGTGGCTGAATTGGAGCCTAATATTTTTACTCTGATGCTCAAAATTGGAGAATTACTCTTCTTCCTCTTCTGGGCTGTTAGCCAAAATTAAGTCTTTGGCTGCTTCGTCAGTAGCTAATACTGTCAGCACGTTGTTAAGCTGAGATATAGTCAATAGCTTATCTACAAATGCAGTAACCTCGCTAAGAATAAATGCACCACCGTTCTCGGTGTAAGCTCTGTTACCTACCAAAAGTGCGCTTAGGCCAGAAGAGTCTGCGTACTTAGTTGCAGAAAGGTTTAAAATAAGGTTGTTAACTCCTTGTGCCTGCAGGGCCACCAATTCAGATTTTAGTTCAGGAGAAAGGGTTGAATCAAGCTTTTCTTCTTCTAGTTTGAAGACGGTGTAAAGAGATTCTTTTTCTATAGAAAACTTCATATTAATGCTTTGCTAAATAGTTCTTAATATTTTTTTGGATGCGTTCTGCAACGTTCGTTCCACTTTGTTTTTCGAAAGGTTCGCCTGTCACTTTTTCATACAATTCAATGTATCTGTCAGATATTGACTGCACCACTTCGTCTGTCATGGTCGGAATTTGTTGGCCTTCTTTTCCTTGAAATCCATTTTCAATAAGCCATTGTCTTACAAACTCTTTCGATAGTTGCTTTTGTTTTTCTCCGGCAGCTTGTCTGTCTTCGTAGCCTTCTTTGTAGAAGTATCTAGATGAGTCTGGCGTATGAATTTCATCGATAAGATAGACTTCATTGTTGAAGCGACCAAACTCATACTTGGTATCTACTAAAATGAGGCCTTGTTCTGCGGCTATTTCAGTCCCTCTTTGAAAGAGAGCTCTTGTATATTTTTCAAGCTGAATGTATTCAGACTCTGGAACTATACCTTGGGCAAGAATTTCTTCTCTGGAAATGTCTTCATCGTGCCCCTCCATAGCTTTAGTAGTAGGAGTGATAATAGGTTCTGGAAGCTTATCGTTTTCTTTCAGTCCTTCTGGTAGCGCTACTCCGCAGAGCACTCTTTTTCCTTCTTTATATTCTCTCCAAGCATGACCAGCCAAATAGCCTCTTATTACCATTTCAACCGCATAAGTATCACACTTAAGCCCTATACTCACATTTGGGTCTGGAGCATCGCTTATCCAGTTCGGTACTATATCGCTTGTTGCTTTCAGAAATTTCTGTGCAATTTGGTTAAGTACCTGACCTTTGTAAGGAATAGGGCGTGGGAGAATGACATCGAATGCCGAAATTCTATCTGTGGCCACCATGGCCAGCTTGTCTTCAAAAAAGTAAATGTCTCTTACTTTTCCGCTGTAAAAACCAGTTTGATTAGGAAAATGAAAATTCGTTTCCTTGATACCTTCGATCATCGGGTAAAAATAGTCAAAAATCGATTCTCGATATAAGGCTTGTTAATTTTCTGTTGAGCTAATTAGTTTGCCTCTGTTGTAAACCTCTCCTTTGATCGCTTTTTGTGCCTTATTGTAATAAGTCCAGTTACCTTGCTTTACATCATAGAGGTGGTTGCCTTTCACTTTTACCTCTCCAGATTCAAAATATTCATAGTAGACTCCAGATTTTTGACCATTCAAATAGGTAGTGGTTGTATGCTTTTTACCGTTAGGAAAATATGCCGTCTCTACACCTGTGTTTCTCCCGAATTTGTAAGGAATAGTCTTGGTGAGTTTTCCTTCTTCAGTATATAGCTCAATAAACCCATTGATTGCTCCGGATTCATAAGGAGTTTTAGACTCTACTTGGCCGTTAGGGTAAAAGGTACGCCAGACTTTACTCTTTCTTCCTTCTACATAGATTTCTTCAGATTTAAGCTGACCAGATTTATAGTACTCTCTGATGGTGCCATCTTTGGTTACTTTGGTGTAGTTTTCTACCCACATTTCTTCGCCTGTCTCAAAATAGGTGATGTTTTTACCAATTTTGGCTCCTCTCTGATAGTTGTGAACCTCTTTAGGTTTTCCGCTGTCGTAATAGGTTTTTCTTAGTCCATCGAAAATTCCATCTAGGTAAGTTCCTTCATCAATGAGTTTGCCTTCTGGGTTGTACTTTTTGTAAGGTCCATTTTTATATCCTCCTACATAGTTATAGACCCATTCTTTTTCGCCATTACTATAATAGGTGAGGTATGCTCCTTCAATAATTCCATTGTTATAAGTGAATTCTGAAGAGAGTTCTCCATTGTTGTAATAGGTTTTTGCAACGCCATGTTGCTTGCCGTTGAGGTAAGTGAATTCTTGCTTCTTTATTTCTCCTGGAAAGTATTCTACAGCTTTTCCATTGGGCACACCTGCATCAAAGTTGATGTTGTTTTTAAGGTCACCATTTTCGTAGTAAGTCTTTACTTGTCCATTAAGCTCGCCATCTACATACTCACCTTTTTGAATTGGTTTTCCGCTTTTCGAGAATACCTCAAAAGGGCCGGTTTTTTTTCCGTTTTCGTATGTGGTTTTGGAGAGTACTTTTCCATCTTCGTAATACTCCACAAAAAGGCCATCTGGTTTACCAGAAACGAACTTGCCCTTCATTGCAACTTCTCCTTCTTCAAAATACTTGGTGTATTCACCATGAATCATGGTAGAGTCGCCATCTAAAATGGTATACCTCTCTTTTACAGTTTTGAATTCTGGTGGGTAGAACTTAGTAACCGTGTCTTGAGCAAGTGTGTTGAATGCTAAAACACCTAGTGATGCAATGGTGTAGATTGTTCTTTTCATAAAAAAAGCCTTACGTAAAATTACGTAAGGCTCTCACAATTAGTATAATAATCTTACATTTTCTCAATGACCAAGGCAGAAGCACCACCGCCACCATTACAGATGCCAGCAACACCAATTTTGCCATTATTTTGCTCTAGTACATTGCAAAGTGTAGTAACGATTCTGTTTCCTGAAGCCCCAAGAGGGTGACCAAGAGCAACAGCACCACCATTAACATTTACTTTTTCAGGGTCTAGGCCTAGTTCTTTATTATTAGCTAAAGCTACTACAGAAAAAGCTTCGTTGATTTCGTAGAAGTCTACATCTTCTTTGCTAATTCCTGCTACGCTCATAGCCTTAGGAATAGCCTTTGATGGAGCTGTAGTAAACCAAAGTGGTTCTTGAGCAGCATCGGCAAAGCCTAGAATTTTAGCAATTGGCTTAACGCCTAGTTCTTCTGCCTTTTCCTTACTCATTAATACCATGGCAGAAGCACCATCATTAATAGTAGAGGCGTTAGCCGCTGTAACTGTTCCTTCTTTGCTGAAAACTGGTCTCAGTGCAGGAATTTTATCGAAGAAGACGTTCTTGTACTCTTCGTCTTCATCCATAATAATTGGGTCGCCTTTTCTTTGAGGAATAGCCACCGGAATTATCTCACTTTTGAACTTGCCTGCTTCAGTAGCTGCGGCTGCTCTTTTGTAAGAGTTAATAGCATATTCATCTTGCTCTTCTCTAGAGATGTTCATCTCTTTGGCGGTATTGTCGGCACAGTTACCCATTGGGAACTCATGATAAGCTTCCCAAAGACCGTCTTTAAGTAGTCCGTCTACTAGTTCGCCATTACCATATTTGTAACCATATCTGGCTTTTGGAATGTAGTAAGGAATATTAGACATGCTTTCCATTCCACCTGCAACCACAACATCTTGAAGTCCCAACATAATAGATTGGGCACCTAGCATTACGGACTTCATACCTGAGGCACAAACCTTGTTAATAGTTGTACAAGGAGTTTCATTGCTAATACCTGCGGCTAATGCTGCCTGACGAGCAGGGGCTTGACCTAAACCAGCAGAAACTACATTGCCCATAAATACCTCTTGAACTTCTGAAGCGCTAACTCCAGCTTTTTCTAAGGCTCCTTTGATAGCAAAAGTACCTAATTGAACAGCAGAGAAACCTGCTAATTTACCTCCGAAACTACCGATTGGGGTTCGCCCAGCCGATACTATATATACTTCCTTCATAATCAAATTATAGTTTTCCTAACGATCGTTAGCAAATATAAGAAATGAGGTGGAGAATGAAAGGGGAGAGTTGCAATAGTAGATGTCAGACCTCAGCCAATAGACTCAAGAGAGATTTTTGCTTTCTTGTCTTGAGTTTCCGTATCCATCTTCCAACCTTTTGCTAATAAATCACCAATCTGGTTTGCTAGAATCTTTCTTCTGTGATGCCTTGCGCTTTTTCTGCTGAACGTACTGCACCTCATTATTTTTCATAGCCTCAAGAATCATTTGCGCTTTCTCAAGCGGTATGTTCATTTCTTTGAGCTTCTCCATCAGCTTTTCCATAGGGTCTTCCTTTTGTTCGCCCTCTTGCTGTTCTTGTTCCTGCTGTTGCTGCTCGTTTTTTTGCTCTTGATCTTGCTGCTGTTCTTGATCGTTTTGTTGTTGCTGCTCCTGATCTTGTTGTTGTTCTTGATCTTTTTGCTGCTGCTGTTGATCTTGCTGTTGCTGGTCTTCGTTCTGTTGATCTTGTTGTTGCTGCTGATCTTGATTCTGTTCCTGATTTTGCTGCTCTTGCTCTTGTTGCTGCTGAATCAGTTTTTTTAGCAATTCATAATTATATCTGGCTTGTTCGTTGGTAGGGTTTTTCAAGAGCGCCTTTTTAAAGTTGCCCAGTGCACCCTGCATAAACGATTCCTTTTCATCTGGCGATTGCTCACTCATTTTATAGGAGATAATTCCTAACTGATTATGTGCTGAAGAAGCCAGACTGTTGTCGTTTGAAGCACTTACCGCTTTGTAGTTCTTCTCGGCAAGGTCAAAATATCGAAGATCATCACTGATGGCATTTAGCTGAGAGCTATCCTGAACTTTAGTCTTTCCGCTGCTAATGTCGCTTAGTAAGCCCATGTTTTCACCACCGTACGAAATAATGTAGGCAGCATTCGCTAAGTTGAGTCTTGCTTTGTCATCCTCAACCTGCATAGAGTCTAACAAGAGCTGGTAAGCCTGAACAGCGTCTGCATAGTTTTCTGCCTCATACGCAGATTCTGCGGTTCTCTTTAGCTTGTTGGACTTGGCAATTTTAGTTACCGGGTCTGTGATACTCGCTATTAAGATTAATACACCAATTAGGTACTTCATATTCTTAAAGTCTTTCTTCTTATTAAAGCATCTAACGCTAGTAGCACAATGGCACCTAGCAGAAAGAAGTAAAATTTATTGGCTGAAGCGTCTATTGTTCTGGCGTCTCTTACTTCGCCCTCTACTTCGTTTATGGCTCTTATTAGGCGCTCAACATCATTTTGGTTTTCATTAATCTCAAAGTATTTACCGCCTGTATCTACTGCCAGTTTCCTTAACGATTTGCTATTGAGCTTTGTTACTACCTCCTGACCTTCTCTGTCTCTTTTAAACCCATTAGCTTGTCTTATTTTAGAACCTGTTTCGGTACCGACACCTAAAGCAAACAACTGAATACCACTTTTTACAATTTGTTCTGCGGCCTCTTGAGTTTCATCTCCAAAATCTTCACCATCACTAATCATTAATACAATTTTGGCTTTTTGCTGAGTAATGGGAGATTCAGTTTCATCTAGTTTATCGAAAGCCATGCTTAGCGGAGCACCAAAGTCGGTTCCAGCATTCGGTACAAGGCTTGTGTTAAGTGTGCTTATAAAAAGGCTCAGGGCGCTTTGGTCGTAGGTAAGAGGGCACTGAACGAATGCCTCTGAGCTAAAAATGATGAGTCCGATACGGTCTGAGCTAAAAGCTTCGACAATGTTCTTTAGTTCAAACTTGATCTTTTCTAATCGAGTAGGTTGAATGTCGAAGGCATTCATAGATTGCGAAAGGTCTACTGCTATGTAAATGTCCTTGCCCTCAGATTTAACCTCTTTGGTGGTTTCTCCGAATGATGGGCCAAGAAGTGCTACAATTAGAAAGGCAAGAGCTAAGCTTCTTATTAGTATTTTAAAAATTAAAGGCCTAAAAGTGGTGTTCATTCTTTTGGCCACTACCAATAAACGTGAAATGTAAATGGCGTAGGCCACCAAAAACACTCCTATAATAACTAACTCTGTTGTACCTATACTTTTAAACCAAGTCATTTTCTATCGCAAAGTTCAAATATAATTAAGTAATGGAAGTATGTAATGCCATTCATCAACTGCTACGGAAAATCAAGCGTTAAAGATTGTTAAGCTCCATGAAAGTATTCGTCTAAGAGAATTACCTATTTCTATCGGTGCAGAGAATTACCAATAGTCAGACAGTATTGAAGTCACATCTTTGAAATGTAAATCAAGAACGATGAAAACTCTCAAGTCACTATTCGCTTTTATTCTTTCGGTACCATTGCTCTATATGCCTATTGAGCTGGCACTATCTAATAAGAGTTCGAATGCTGATGTATTGGCAGAAGAAGCTGAATTTACTACAGCTACTTTTGGGACTGCCGAGTGGATGACTAGCAACTTAGCTAATGTTACAGAGCTTACTGCCGATGAGTTGTTGACTTATGAAGAAGTTGAATCGCTAAAGCCAGAAGGCTGGAATTTACCAACAAGCTCAGATATGAAAGCATTGCTTTCAAATATGGGTTTTGAAGCTGCACCAGGAGTAATACCTTCTAGTTACTATGATTTTAACTGGGAATATGATGGGTATGTAGATCCGATTATTGGAGAATCTTCAATGGGAGAGAAAATGTTCCTCTGGTTGAAAGATGACGGTGCTCACAATTATGTAGTAATAGACAAAGATCAGCTGAGTTATAGAATGGGTAAAACATTGGCCAGTTCACAATTATCAGCAAGACTTATAAGAAAGTAGTATACACATCTAGTGTTTAGGTCAAAAAAGGCTTTCCAGACGGGAAAGCCTTTTTGTTTGCCTCTCATTTAGATGGGCATTTTGAAATTCTTATATTGGTAATAGCAGTATTATCAATATGAAGAACCAAAAAGGAATAGATAACTTCCTTTTAGGCATAGCCGAAGCAACCAACGCACTAATCTCCCTTAATTTGGAAGAGGGTACTGCTATTGCCTTAAAAACTCTCTGCGATAATTTGGAGGTTACCTCTACTTGCTTATATCGGACTCACAAAGCAGATAATGGAGAGTTGTTGATGTCGCTCAATGCTTTTAGTTCAAATGCCCCCCAAAAGCATAGAATTCCCAATAATCAAGATGTCGCTTTTCAATACTATGGTAATTTATATGAGACCCTGCTTTCGGGTCTTCCATTCTTAACCACATACACTCAAGCTCCTGTTTTGCTTAAAAACCATATGGCCGTAGATGGTACAAAGGCCGTTGGTTTATTCCCCATTTTAGTAGAGAATGAACTATGGGGAGCGCTTTCTCTTTCTAATATGGAGAAAGAAAATATTTGGACCGAATCAGAAACCAAGCTACTTCTTTCGTTAGCAAATTCTATTGGTGCTGCAGTAGAGAGAGAAAATTTGGAGATGGGGTTAGAAGAAAAGGTGAAGCAGCGAACTGCCGAACTAGAGGATAGCAAGCTACGGTTTCAATTGGCGGTTGAGGGTACTCAGAATGGAATATGGGATTGGGAGCCTCAAAGCGATAAAATTTTCTGGTCGGAAAAAATGTATGCCAATTTAGGCTACGAGCAGGGTGAGCTCTCTGACTTGATTGACGGATTTTATGATCTCATTCATCCTGATGAGCGAGAAGAGGCTAGGAGAAGGTTCGATGATTACCTAAATAATCGAGTGCCATACATTATGGAGTTTAGACTCCTGAAAAAGAATGGAGATTATCATTGGTTCAAAGCTACTTGCAAAGCTGTTTGGGATGAGCACGGAAGGCCACTTAGAGTGGTTGGGAGCCATGCAGATATTCATGAAAGAAAAATTTACTCCCAGCAATTGGCTGAGCAAGAAGAGCGGTTTAGGGCGGTGGTCAGGGACGATCCAAATGCTCTATTTCTGATCAACCAGCAAGATGAAATACTGCTGCACAGCAATAAGTCTATAGAAGTGTTTGGGTATTCTCACACTGAGTTGAAGGGTATGAAGCTGGAAGAGTTGCTCCCCTTGGATAAGCGTAAGGAGTACACTGACTTTATGCAGTCATTTTTTGAGAAACCTTATACATATTCTCCAGAAAGAGACTTGAACTTAAAGGGGAGGCGAAAAGATGGTCATTTGTTTTTTATAGATGTAGGTCTGAGTCCTGTGAGTCTAGAGGGGGAAACACTTGTAATGGCTATTGTTACAGACATTACGGAGCAAAAGGAGGCGGAAGTAAAGCTTCAGCAGAGTTATAGGCAAATCAATAATCTGATTAGCAATATGCCCGGAATTGTTTATCAGTGCCGCAATGACCTACATTGGACAATGGATTATATAAGCCCGGCCTGTGAGCAAATTACTGGGTTTAAACAGGCCGAGTTTTATGGTTCTCCGAGTGATGTTAGGTATGGAGAGCTGATAGTGCCAGAAGAGCGAGACGAGGTTTGGAATCAGGTACAAGAGAGTGTTTCAAGAAAGGCGCCATTCAGGGTTACCTATAGAATAAAAGCTAAGGATGGTACTCAAAAATGGATGTGGGAGCAAGGTGTTGGGGTTTTTGATGCCAAAGGAGAAAATATAGGCTTAGAAGGCTGTGTTTTTGATATCAGTCCGATTATACGAAACCAAGAAAGGCTCAGTCAGGCTATTTATGCTGCAGAAAACAGAGAGAGGGCACGTATTGCTTCAGATTTACACGATAGTGTTCAGCAAATACTTGGGGCTAGTTCTCTCAATCTCAAGAATATAGAAGAAGAGGTAAAGAAGTTGTCTAAGTCGGCACAAGAACATTATCGAAAGAGTTTGCAATATTTGCAGCAAGGTATTCAAGAGAGTAGAAATATTGCACATCAAATAATGCCTTATGAAGTAGACCAACTAGGCCTTAACCAAGCCATTCAACAGTTGCTAGATGAGTTAAAAGAAAATTTAGGAATTGAGATCAGTTATTATGACAACCTCAAAGAAAAGCCAAGTAAGGAGATAGAGCTGAGTTTCTACAGAATTATTCAAGAAGCATTCAATAACATTTCAAAATACTCAAAAGCCACTAAGGTGAGTGTGCAATTAATCTCTAACGAAAATGAATTTCAAATGATGATTGAAGACAATGGAGTTGGCTTTGACAAGAATAAAATTGATCTTTATAGACAAGGTTTTGGACTTACTGTCATGAAAAATAGAATTGTTGCGTTATCTGGTCAATTAACAGTCGACTCACGTCCGGGTCGAGGAACATGTTTAGTGGTTTGGTTGCCAAGGGAGGCAGGTGCACATGAATAAGCCAGTAAGCCTATTTATTGTAGATGACCACCCGCTGATTGTAGATGGGTTGAATGCCTACATCAATAAGTCATCTGATTTTGAAGTTGTTGGTACTGCTTCTTCGGGCAAAGAGGCATTAACCAAACTTAAAGAGGTATCTGCCGATATTGTGATGACCGACATTCAAATGCCAGGAATTTCCGGTATAGAGCTTACGGAGCAGCTCAAGAAGCAAAGGTCAGATCAGAAGATTATTGTGTTGACAATGTTTGGCGATGCGCCTTATATTAAGAAACTGTTGCAGCTCGGGGTAGATGGTTACGTGCTTAAAGATATAGATAGGACAGAGCTATATAATGCCCTAAATACCGTTGCCAATGGAGGGCATTTTTACTCAAAAGAGATTACCGAGGTAATGATGAATAAGCTGCGCGGAGTAGACCAAAAGTTGCCTGTTGGTGCAGCAGACCTTACCGATAGGGAAAAAGAAATACTCGCTTTAATTCTAGCTCAAAAAAGCAATCAAGAGATTGCAGAAGAGCTGTTCATTAGTGGCCGAACTGTCGAAGCCCATAAGAGGAATATGCTTTCCAAGACTGGAAGTAAGAATGTTGCCGGCCTGGTAATATTTGCATTAGAGAATCAGATTTTTACCCATTTGTAAGAATATAGGTGTAACACCTAATTTTTAGATTACGTGTTTCTCGAATGTTTACTGAAATCCACTCTGCTAATTTTGCTGCGTGATTGAGGAGGGGGAACGCGTGAAGTTGAATCATAATGATGATCGGGCTGAAGGTGATGATGCTCTACCAGAGATTACAAAGTTAACAGAGCAACTCCTTTTCACCTGGGGGCAATTAAAAGAGCAAGCTCAAGCTATGGGCTCAGCTCCTTTTAAAATTGCAAAGCATCAGGACGTGTTAGACGAAATGATGAGCGATGCTAAAAAGATGGATTTGGTTTTACTAGATCTTAAAAAAGCAATTGAAGCACTTTAATAAGCGTGATGTTGTGTGTTGAATGAGAAGTTGGTTGAGGAGTTTTAAAAGTGCGTAAGGCTGTCCGAAAGGGCGGCCTTTTTGTTGTTTTAGAGTTAGTGTCTTATTTAAATACTTCTGAAAAATCTTTATTGCTTAGTATTCTGCAAAGCCGTAGTTTCAAATCTTTTCAAAACTACCCATGTCAGAAGACCAGAAAAAACAGATACAACAACAGCTTTGGAACAGTACCAATGAACTAAGAGGCAAGATGGATGCCGAGGATTTTCGGTAAAAGAACAAGTTGCCAAAGAACAAATGAAGCTAATGATTGAGAGTGATTTAAAATCTTTAGAGCAATTCCTTAAAAAGCCACTTCCTGAAATTCCTGAAGAGGTTTGGACCTTCTTAGATATCGCAGGATTCCCACATTATGAAAATGTCATTTCAAACATTTACGCCTATTACTTTGATAAAGAACGCTCTCATGGATTCAAAGATTTATACTTGAGAGCACTTTTTTCTGCAATCGAAAAGAAGGCAAGAAATACCAGTTTTAAACCTAAGTTGAAGTATCTCGCAGATTGGAATGAATGGGAGGTTTATCGAGAAGAGCCAGTCAAGAAACAGCGCATTGACATATTATTAAAAGAGATCGGTGGTAATGAAGAGTCTTATGTGATTGTAGAAAACAAGATGTTTCATTACTTGAATAATGATTTAGATACATACTGGTCAATAGATAAGACAAATAGAAAAGTTGGTGTCGTTTTAAGTCTATTTGAAGAAAAGCCAAAGCACAACGGTTTTATAAATATCACGCATTCTGAGTTTTTCGAAGAAGTAAAGAACCTTCAGGGTCAATATTTAGAATTTTCACAGAGCAGAGATGTTTTCATTTTAAAAGACTTGCTCCTCAATATAAACTATCAAATTATGAATCAACGTCATGAACCTGGGTTACTGAAGTTTTACGCTGAGCATAAGGAAAAGATAAATGAAGTTGTCGAGCTTCATTTTAGGGTAAAAGAAGCCTTTATGAACGAGGTCAATAATATAGGTGAATCTAGAGGCTTTGAGATACTCTCAAAAAGGTCAAAAGATTATAGAGAGTATAGCATTGGTACATCAAAAAGGTCGAAAATTAAAAATATAGGTCTTCAAATCTATTTCAATGAAGAATTAGAAAATGAGCATTTTTCAATTTACATCTTCTTATATGGTAAATTAAAGACTGAGTACAAATCAATTCTTTCGAAAAGAAAAACCGCAAAATTGAAGTCTTTTGAATCGTTTTTGAGTAAGAAAAAAATATCACTGTATTCTGAGGAAGGGAGAAATTGGATTGGAGTCGCAACTAAAAATTATGACTTGAACCATATTGACTTTGACCTTGATAAACTAGATGGTCTAGTAGAACAATGGCTTGAAGTTATTGAAGAACTAAAAGAGCTTTTGTCTTCCTAGAAACGAATGTTGATTTCAAGTAATCATTAAAGAAGTACTAGTTATACCATAAATATTAACCTGTCATCACAAATGTCAGAAGACCAGAAAAAACAGATACAACAACATCTTTGGAATATTGCCAATGAACTACGAGGCAAGATGGATGCCGATGAGTTCAAAGACTATATGTTGGGCTTTATCTTCTATAAGTACCTCTCTGAAAAGATGTACCTCTTTGCCAATGAGCAACTCAAAGAAGATGGGCTCCAATATGAGCAACTCATTGAAGGAACAACAGATGGCGATGAAATGCTTGAGTTCCTGCAAGAGGAGGCTTTGGAAGGCATTGGTTACTTCCTCAAGCCTTCACAGTTGTTCAGCACCATTGCCAATAAAGGAGCAAGCAAAGCCGAGGAGGGCGATAGCAGCTTTATCCTCGAAGAGCTCACACAGATCCTCAACTACATTGAGCAGAGTACCATGGGTACAGAGTCTGAGGACGACTTTAATAAGCTTTTTGAAGACCTCGACTTGACCTCCACCAAATTAGGTAGAACAGAGAAAGCCAAGAACGACTTGATCGTAAAGGTACTTGGCCATTTAGATAGAATAGACTTTAAGTTGGAAGACAGCGAGTCTGACGTATTGGGTGATGCCTATGAATACCTCATTGGGCAGTTTGCTTCTGGAGCAGGGAAGAAGGCAGGGGAGTTCTATACCCCTCAAGAGGTTTCTACCATCTTGGCCCGACTGGTGACTACCGGAAAGAAAAGACTCAAATCTGTATATGATCCTACTTGTGGTAGCGGTTCGCTTCTATTGCGTGTAGCCAAAGAGGTGGAGGAAGTAGGCCACTTCTATGGTCAGGAGATGAACCGCACCACTTATAATTTGGCGAGGATGAACATGATCCTCCACGATGTACACTTTGCGCATTTTGATATCAGGCAAGAAGACACTTTAGAACATCCGCAACACACCGACCTTCAGTTTGAGGCGGTAGTGGCTAATCCGCCCTTCTCTGCTAAGTGGTCTGCGAGTAGCTTGCACATGACGGACGACCGCTTTAGTCAATATGGTAAGCTAGCACCGAGCTCTAAGGCCGATTTTGCCTTTGTACAGCACATGCTCTATCAACTGCATGAAAATGGCACCATGGCCTGTGTATTGCCTCATGGTGTATTGTTTAGAGGGGCGGCCGAAGGACATATCAGAAAGTATTTGATAGAAGACCGCAATTGGTTGGATGCCGTGATCGGCTTACCCGCCAATATCTTTTATGGTACCTCTATCCCCACGAGTATTCTGGTGTTTAAGAAGTGCAAGGAACATCCTGAGCAGGTCTTGTTTATAGATGCTAGCCAACACTTTGAAAAGGCCAAGAACCAGAACTACCTCCGCCCGCAAGACATCGATAAGATCATTAATACCTACCGCAATTATAACGCTGGCACCTACTCTCCCCCTGATTCAGGGGGAGTGGCCGAAGGCCGAGGGGGTCAAGGGGGTCAAGGTTACGTAGTTGAAGACAAGTATGCTTACATCGCCACACTAGACGAGATCAAAGAGAATGACTACAACCTCAATATCCCACGCTATGTGGACACCTTTGAAGAGGAAGAACCCATTGACTTACAAGCCGTAAGCAAAGAGTTAAGCGACTTAGAAGAGCAGATGGGTGCTCTTGACCAAAAAATAGCGAACTACTGTGCTGAATTAGGAATTGACTCGCCAGTATCGTCAGAATCATGATTCACAAGATGTTAGGATG